>CAVVYA010000023.1:0-70208 GCA_963752345.1 uncultured Alphaproteobacteria bacterium | reverse complement strand
CGCCAGCAAGTCTGCCGTTTCCGGACGGAACCCAGTCTCCGTCCGGCATGGCCCAAAAACCCGCGAGCCGGTAGCCGGATAGAACTTGGAGATCGCGTCCACAGCGCGCCCGTGCGCACCACCCACAGCACGCCTTCGACGAACATCCAGTTGTCGCGGTCCTGATCAATGGTGCGATCCGCCCCCATTGCTCATCGTTCAGAACCAACCGATCCATCACCGCCAAGACCGCCTTCAAAAAAGCAGTCTGAAACCCGCTTCACCGACTTTTGGAATCCGAAGAATCCACAAGACCTAGCGCTTAGCCTGGGTGTCGCCCAGGACCCGGCTCAACCCAAGGACGACGCCGACGGCGCAGAGCGAGAGGTACAAAAAGGCGATGCCAAAGCCCGCGTGCTCGGCAATCAAGCCGTAGATCGCCGGGGAGACCGCCGCCCCGATGTTGGCGATGGTGCGCCAAATCGCGAAGAATCGTCCGCGATTTTCCTGCGGGGAAAGGTCTGCGCCCAGCACCTGCATGGTGCCGCCGGTGGTGCCCGCCGTCGCCTGGACCAGGACATAGGTCGCGAGGAAGTAGCTCATCGGCAGCGGATAGAAGGCAGTCAGCGACATGAGCGCCACCGCGATCCCGTAGGCGGCAAAGCCGGGCGCGATGACCGCGCGGCGTCCGAACTTATCCATGAGCCAGCCGGTGAGGAACGGCACCGGGATTCCGAACAGGATGGCAATGGTATTCAAAAGTCCAAGCTCGCCTGGGCCCATGTCATACGCATACACCGCATATAGGTTCAGCGAGCCTTGATCCTGGCCGCCCCGACAGAACTGGGCCAAGACCTGGATGCACAGGAAGACGACGATTTGGAAGGTGAGCATGTAGGTGATCACCGGCCCCCATCCCTGCGTCTTGGCCTCTTCAGACTTGGCCTCTTCGGACTTGTCGTGTTTGCGATCCCGGCGCGGGGCCGTCTCCTGGATCATGGTGTAGGCGGGGATCATGGCCACGATGGTCAGCGCGGCATGGACGGCGAACGGAATCCACAGGCCGAACCCCGCCGCCAGGAAACCACCCATGGAAGGCCCGAAGAGCTGGCCAGCGCGGGTCATCCCCATCATCCATTGCATCTGCCGCGCCCGCTGGTCCTGAGGCGCCGTATCGGCGATGACAAGCACGCGCCCTTGCTGCCAGATCTGGCTGGCGGCGCCGACCACGAAGCGCCAGAACAGCAGCTCAAGAAAGGTATGCGAGAACGGGGTCATGAACGAGCCGACCGCCGTCAGCAAGGGACCGGCCAGCAGCACCGGGCGGCGGCCGATCTTGTCCATCAGGTAGCCCGCCGGGAAGGTGGCGACAAGCGCGCCCACGCTGAACGCCACGAAGACGAGGGAGGCCGCATCGACCCCGATCCCGAAGGATTTGGTGAGCCCTGGGATGACGGGCGCGACCATGCTCTGGCCGAGCGCCAGCAGGGTGGCCGGCAGATAGAGCGAGAGGACGAGTTGTCGAGACAGGACACCCGGGGGTCGTGCGTCAGCCACTCGAAGCCGCTCCAGTGTAGGGGTGTACACAGAAGACGCCCGCGCCAGACGGCGGTGCGTCGATCGGCAAGTTTATAGAGAAAATGATTCGCGGCGCAAAGATTTTGCGGAAAAACTTAGGGTTAGAGCGTCTCACGGGTTAGGGGATCTGGAGGAATTCCCCTTTTGGCATTTTGTGATTCAAGATTCTGGCTGCAGAGGAGGCAGTATCGGTTACAGCAGCCGGGCCACCGTCTCTGTTTGGGATTTGATGAGTCCCTTATGGACGCGCGACGCAATCGCGCCGTCCGTCGCCCACCGGTGGATCGCTCGCCAGTAGATCCATCGCTGGCTACATAGGTAAGCGGCGTCACTGTGGAATAGGGCACCTTTCCCTTAATGGAGAAGGTGGGGCCTTCTCCCGCCCCCTCCGCCAGCAGTCTCCGCGGCGAATGGCTCCGACGCTTGTGCAGGCCTTTGGTAGGTGCGCAAACTATGGCACCCTAAGGTTCTCAAGGATCAAACATCCCAGCGGAGGAACGCCCATGTCCCGCTTGATGCCTCTTGGTCGCCGTCGTTTGCTTGCCTTCGGTCTGGCAGTGGGGGTGTTGTTCATCGCATCGACGGGCACTGCCCAGGAAACCGCGATCCCGGCCCGGCCCTTCGTCGCTGCACCAATTCCCCATCCGATTCCGCGTACCAGCCAGCCGATGCAGATTGGCGTGATCGGTTCGGGCAATATTGGCGGGACACTGGGCGAATTGTGGGCCAAAGCCGGCCATCAGGTGATGTTTTCCGACCGCGATCCGGCCTTGGCGCAGGCGCAGGCGACGCGCGTGCCGGGAACACGAACCGGCACGGGTGAAGAAGCCATCGCCTTCGGTAATGTGGTGGTCATCGCCACGCCATTCGGGGCGTGGCCCGCCTTGACGCGGCAGTATGGGACAGCGCTGCGCGGCAAGATCGTGCTCGACCCGACAAATCTGAGCGTCCAGCGCGATGGCGCTGTGGTCGAAGCAGCCGTCAAAAAGGCGGGCAACACAGGCGACGCGGTCGCGGGCTATTTGCCGGGCGTCCGGCTGGTGCGCGCCTTCAACACCACCAGCTATGCCAACTTCGCCAGGCATGCCGGCCGTCCCGGCGTGAAAATGGGCATTCCCGTTGCGGCGAACGATCCCGCCGCCATGGCCGCCGGTGTCCAGCTGATCACCGACCTCGGCTTCGATGCGGTCCAGGTGGGCGGGGGCTTAAGCGGGTCTGCCAAGTTCGAATTGCCAGGACCAGCGTCCGGCGTGAAGACAGCGGCTGAACTGAGGACGGCCATGGGACTCTGAGGTCAGGCGCCCACCAGCCCCATTGGAGGCATCGTCTCTCTATCGCGATCTCGCCACGTCTAATCAGTTTACGGACTATTCCGGAGACATGGGTAGCACGTGGAAGGGATAGCTGAGATCGGGCAGGCCTTTGTATCGCCGCGCCGAGGGCCGATAGCGCTACGCCGGCGACTGCGTTCCAAGCGCTTGGTGCGGGCGCTCGTTGGGGAACTATGACGGCGGCTTCGAAGCCTTCGCGAAGAGTGCTTGCAGCTAGACTAGTGTCGGGGCCGGAGGAATAGCATGCGGCGAGTTCAGGCGAATTTGAGTTCGGACAACTCGCGGTCGAGTGAGGTCGCGATCCGCTATCACGCCCGGACATATTGACGTCATGATGGCGCCCATATGGGAGGACTCAACTCGCCCATAGTTCGCAAAACTGTACCGCCACCATTTTCTCATAGGGAACCGGCCTGGAGAGCTCGCCGGCCGCCATGCAAAATTTGTTTAAACCATCCACAGCTTCTTGCGAAATGCCTGCTGAATAGAATGGCGCGTCGCGCTCTACCAAGGTGGTAATCATGTCCGCTTCTTCTTCCGGAAAAACCTTTTTCCCCACCTTTGCGGCGAGCGAGGGGTCGGCCTTGAGTGCCTTCTGCGCTTTTACGATAGCGCGCACCGCGCCTGCGGCAATCTCCGGGCGCTCTTGAATAAACTTCTCCGAAGCAGCCAAAGCCGGAAAGTTGTAGAAACGCGCGCCTGGAGGACCATCGCCGCGACGGAGATCAATGTGCAGTTTGGCAACTCCAGAACGAACGGCCATCTCAAGTCGCATGCCGTTGCCCCAGAACGCGTCCGAGATTCCTTGCTTAAGAGCCACCAAGCCATCGCTCGCTCTGAACAACTGATTGCGTCCGACCGAGGGGCTGTTGACGATCTTCACATTGTCTCGTTCAAGGTCGAGATTCGATTCGATCAACATGCGACGCAGGCCAAGACCCGGCGAACTCGGCGATGACGATATGCGCAGTCCCTTCAACGCATGGATGTCGCCGCGCTTTACATCGAGGTCGGACCGGATTCCCATGAACCAGTAGGAATACTGTGCAAGGGCACACAGCAGCCTTACGCCCTCGAAGTTGGGGAATGTTTGGAGTGGCGCATAGGCTGCGCCGCCAAAGAAGTGCGTCGTCCCGTCTTTGAGCCCTTCGGTGAAGTTGTCGCTCCCTTCGACGGGTTGCATCTCAATGCCTTCCTCCGCGAAGAAACCAAGAGTGACCGCAGCCGTGGCGACAAAATAAGAGGGCGAGCCCAGGTCGGCGACGGTAAGTCGAAACATTCGAGAATTCCTCCAAAGCAGAAACTGAGTGGGCTTTTGCACCCAACGATGTTTATCCGGGAGCCAGAGGCCTGAACCGGGGGGTTAAATTCGTGATGGCGAGCAGAACGAATATCGGGCGCTCGACGACACTGCATTCCGTTGGAAAGATGGGCCGTGATGCCTGCGATGAATTCGAAGCGGAATACGACATGGATCAAGGTGCAAACTGGCTGTCCGCATGGCGGGAATGCGTATTGGACCTTCGCGACAACTGAGCGCCGACCACGATAACCTCAAGATGATGATCGAGAACAAGGCGCCCGCCACGTCCTATTCGCGGCTTCCGGCCAATTCCTGCTTGTTGTCTGTGCATTCCCAAAGCCAGCGCAAAGATCGACAAACCGAGGGTCCACGATTGTGCCAGGAACGGTGCCACCAGCCCTCGCCTTGCGGCGTCAGAAAGACGCGAGGCCAAATCGGGTTTCAAATTAGGCAACGCAGAACATCGCACGTTGACGACTTGACACCCTCAGTATGCCCTGAATATTATATTTGGAATAGCGTTTAATATATAAACAAAGGATGCGAGGTGAGCAACCTAGTGCAGGACTGTCGGGCTAAGTTTCCGGAAGTGGCGCGGGGCGTGCCGAAGGGGCTCGAACTCGGGCTGCGCAATTATTGGTACCCGGTGCTCGATGTCGAAGATATCCCGCTCGGCAAGCCAGTGGGATTCGAGGTGCTGGGTGAGCATCTGGTGGCGTGGCGTGACCGCGACGGCAAGCCACACGTGGCGCAGGACCGCTGCCCGCATCGGTCCGCCAAACTGTCGATGGGCCGCGTGCTGGCCGGAGACATCCAGTGCGCTTGGCATGGTCTGCGCTTCAATGGTGAGGGGAAATGCACCCTGATCCCGTGGGAGCCGGAAGACAGCAAGATCCTGCAAGATCTTTCCATCACGGCCTATCCGACGGAAGAGCTCATCGGCTACGTCTGGGCTTATCTCGGCGACGGCAAGGCGTTTCCCGTCCCACCGCTCGCATCCTGCGTGCCGGAAGAATTCACCAATTCCGATGAATTCGTTGCTTTTCGCAACACCACCGATATCTGGGCGTGTAACTGGCTGCAGGCGCTGGACGGCAGTGACGGTTATCACGCCGTCGTGCTGCACAGCATATCCCAGGCGGTGGTCAAGACCGACGTGTGGACAGGTACACTGGCCAAGCCCGCAGTCCCCCTCGAAGACCGCCGCGTGAAAATTGCCTCGACCCCCCAGGGCTTTCGTGGCATCGCGATCGACCGCGACGGCGAGCAGATTCAGCACGGACATTTCCTGGGCGGCTGGAAGGGCGAACGCTGGACGCTACCTGGCATGTTCACCATCCCGCTGCAGCCGACGCCTGGCATGGGGACCTATGTCACGCGGCTTTACCAGTTTCCGATCAACGCAACATCCACGCGGACCGTGCGAGTCACCACCATGCGCGCCGCCAGGGGCGAGGACCAGGTGCGCGCGAAGAAGATGTGGGACGACATCATCCGGCCGCGGCTGAGCTCCATCGCCAGCGAGGACAAGGCCATGGTGGAATCCTTGGGCGATCTCACCGAATCGAGGGCGCGCGAATTTCTGCTGCATCCCGATCGGGACGTCATCGCCGTGCGCAAGATGATCGCCGACGCTTTTTTTGCGCAGATGGAGGGCCGCCGCCCGTTGCCGGAGAAGGCGGCGCTCGTGCACCCCGTCTGACGATCCGCAATTCCTAACGGCCTCGACTGGCGCAAGGCGAGTTCGAAACCACCGAACAAGAACTTGAAATGAGGGAACGCAAAATGATGGTCACGAAAAAAGGGCGGCGGCACTGTGCCGCTGCGATGGTATTGGCCGGCGGGATGCTGACGGCTGCGGTCCAGCACGATGCGATCGCCGCTGACGCGGTCTCGTTCAAGGACAAAACCGTGACGATGATCATTGCCGACGCGCCGGGCGGCGGCACCGACGCCACCGGCCGCCTCGCTGCGGTCTTCCTCGGCAAGCATCTACCCGGCGCGCCGTCGGTGGTTCCACGAAATATGCCGGGCGCCAGCGGCATGACGGCCTTGAACGGATTCGTGCGCCAGAGCAAGCCAGATGGCCTCACGATCCTCAATGCGCCGAACACACCGGTCGATCCGCTCAACTACCGCAACGCCAACGTCACCTACGACCTGTCGAAATTCCACTATATCGGCGGCATGTGGCGCGGCGGCACGGTCATGCTGATCAACGCCGAGGCGGAGAAACGGTTGTATGACAAGAGCCTGCCGCCGGTGGTGATGGGATCGATCGCCGCAGTGCCGCGCTCGGGCAACCAGATCACCCTGTGGGCTATCGAATATCTCGGCTGGAACGCCAAGTGGGTGGTGGGTTATCCGGGCACCAACGAGGTCATGCTCGCGCTGGAAAGCGGCGAAGTCGATATGACGGCCACCGGCAACATCTTCCTGATTAAGGACATCGTCTCGCGCGGCAAATTCAAGATTCTCAATCAGTCGGGTGCGATGGAAGGTGGCAAGATCACGCCCCGTCCGGACTTCGGCGACGCGCCGCTGTTTACCGAGCAGATGGCCGGCAAAATTACCGAACCGGTCGCGAAGGAGGCCTTCGCCTATTGGGAAGCCATCAACGCGCTCGACAAGTGGTTGGCTTTGCCGCCCGACACGCCCAAGGACATCATCGACACTTATCGTGAGACCTTCCGCAAGATCGCGGCCGATCCGGAGTTTCTTAAGCTGGGTGAACGCATCAGCGCTGAGTTTGCCCCGGTGCGTTATCAGGATGTGGAAGGTCTGGTGAAAACGCTGGTCAGCACGTCGCCGGAAGCGGCGGAATACATAAAGGTCCTCATGCGCAAGCAAGGCCTTCGCATCGAGTAGGGCGCAAGGCTGGCGGCATCCTCATTCGGTGTCGCCAGCCGCCATCTTTTCCCGGACAACGTCGCGCGCTCGGCCTAATATCGGCGTCTCACCGCTGGCTGTCTGTCCGAATTTCCCCTCACCACGGAAGCGGTTTCCATGCTGTCACTGTCTCTGGCCTGCGGACCCTACGACCGGGCCTATCCCCTTTATGATGGGACAGTTCAACTCGATGGCGTGAAGCTCAATCCGATCGTTCTACAGCAGCCGACCGAAATCTTCGGTGGCATGCTGCGGGGCAAGTTCGACATTGCCGAGATGTCGCTCACCCACTGCTTTACCCTGCGTGCCCAGGGCAAGGCGAAGTTCGTCACGCTGCCGGTTTTTCCCTCTCGCATGTTCCGTCATGCGTTCATCTTCGCCAATACGCGCACCGGCGTCGCCATGCCGAAGGATCTCGAAGGCAAGCGCATCGGTGTGCAGGGCTACCAGATGACGGCGGCGGTATGGATCCGCGGTCTTTTGCGCCGTGATTTCGGTGTCGATCTCGAGGACGTGAGCTGGTTCGAAGGCGGCGTCAACGAGCGCGGCGTGATCGGCGGGGATCAGACGAGCATGCGGCCGGGCGGTAAGCAGCTCAAGATTCAGAATATCGGGAACGAGCGGACGCTGAGCGACATGCTCGCAGCCGACGAACTCGATGCCATCATCGGGGCCGTGCGTCCCGATTCGCTGCGGACCCACGATCACGTCCGGCGCATGTTTCCAAACTATCACGAGATGGAGCGTGACTACTATCAGCGCACAAAGGTTTTCCCGATTATGCATGGGCTGGTCATGCGCGAGGAACTGCATCGCGAGAACCCGGATCTAGCGCGCAAGATCTATCAGGCGTTCGACGAGGCCAAGAAAATCGCGCTGGCGCAGACGCGCTTCACGGGAAGCCTGCGTTTCATGCTGCCCTGGATGATCGAGGATCTCGAGGAAATCGAAGAAGTCTTCGGTGACGACTTCTGGCCCTATGGCATCGAGTTCAAACCGGCCGTCGCTCGAGGCTTTCAACCAGGCCCTGGTCGACGACGGCTATCTCGACCGTCCGATGAGCCTGGACGAGGTCTTCGTTCCGGTCGGCCGATAGGCGGCAAACCGCCTCACGCGGCGGCGGCCCCTTCGCAGGAGCGCGGCCGTCTTCCGCCTATTTGCGGCCGCCGTCGACCATCAAGGTAGAGCCGGTGATGAAGGAGGCTTCGTCCGAGGCGAGCCAGAGGATCGGATAAGCCATTTCGATCGGCCGTGCCCAACGGCCCAGCAGATTGTCGCCTCGCACCTCGTTCCGCAGATCTTCCGCCGTTTGACCGCGTTCCTTGGCGCGACCAGCGGTAAAGGGTGTCACCGTTCCTGCCGCACAGACCGCATTGACGCGCACGCCGAATTCGGCTTCCTCATGGGCCAGCGTGCGGGTCAGGGCGAGGAGGGCGGCCTTGGTCGCGTCGTAAATTCCCCAGTCCTTGCGTCCGAAGACGGCACCGATCGAAGACACGTTGATCACGCTGCCTTTGCCGCTCTTGCGCAGGCTCCCGGCGGCGGCCTTGTAGAAATTGACCGCGCCGATGACGTTGACCGAAACGAGCCGCTCCCAATTTTCCTGCTTGGAATCCTTGACCGGGCTCACGTCACGGATCGCCGCATTGTTGACGAGGATGTCGAGCTGGCCAAACGTGGTCAGTGTCTTGGCGACGGCTGATGCCGTGTCGCTTTCCTTGCTGACGTCCGCAACGGCCGTGGCGAACTCGGCGCCCCGAATCTTTGCCCGAACTTCTCGCGCCGCACCGTCCAGCATGGACTTGTCACGGTCGACGAGGACGACCTTCGCCCCCTCGCCGATGAAAAGCTCCGCTGTAGTGAGTCCTATTCCCCGTCCGCCGCCAGTGATGATGGCGACCTTGCCGGCCAATCGGTTGGTCATTTCGTCTCGTTCTTATTGTGTGTCGGGCGTCTATTCGTGGCGCGCGAAAGCGCGCGTCGTCCCTCTAGGCAGGGCAGACCAGACCTTCCTTGGTCGGCATCATATGTTCGCCGTCGAGTTGCGCAATGAAGGCCTCGGCGACCTGGCGACGGATCTTGACGATGTCGATGTCTGGCTGGAAGAGGAATTCGTCTTCCCGCGACTCTTCCAGCGTGCCGAGATTCTCGAGAATGACCCGGTCCTCATTGGAGACCTTGAGCTGACGCGGCGCCACGACGTCATGCCATAGCTTTTCGCAAGCCGCGCGCTGTTCCGCAGTCTCGGCGCGCATCGCGACGAAACGGACGGAGAGGGTATGGGTCGCATCGACCGCGATCTGATAATGGCGAGACGCGAAAGGTACGGCGCCCGGCGCCGGCACGAGCAACAGGGAATGCAGGCCGGGCAGGATGAATTTATCGCCGCGCCAGCCTTCGAGAAGGTGGCCGTGATGGATGCGGTTGCCGTCCTGATCGAGCGCGATGCCGCGGAAGCCTTTGCTGGTCTCGATGATCTGCATGCGACGATTTTCGATGGGAACGGCTGCCTTGGGTCGCCCGCCTTCCCACTTTTCGTTCGCCACCGCCTGCGAGTTGCCGTGCAGGATGATGGCATGAAAGCCGTCGACCCCGTCCAGGGTCTGCAGCCAGTTGCAATCCCACACCTCGCTCGGATGGCGGAAGATGACAAAGGTGTCGGGACGCGAGAATTCTTCGGGGATGCAATCCGCCAGCGGCGGTGCCGGAAAATTCTCGGTGTCGCCGATGTAGCCCCAGATGAATCCACCGAGTTCCTCGCACGGGTAGAATTTGGCGCGGATTTCCTTGAGCAGCGGACTGTCGTCGCTCTCCCAGGGAATGAAGATGCATTGGCCATTGGTGCCGAAGCGCACGCCATGCCATGGGCATTGCAAGGCGCCAGCGATGACACGGCCTTGGGATAGCTTGGCGGCGCGGTGCGGGCATTTGTCACGTGCGATCTGCGGGTTGCCGTCGGCATCGCGCCAGGCCACCAGATGTTCGCCGAGAACTTTGAAGGCGACCGGGGAGTTGGACGGCAGCTTTTCCGACTCCAAAACGGGGTACCAATAATTCCGCAGACCCGTCTCGAGTTCCCGCGGAACACCTTTGACGATCTCCGGCACCGCATTGCGAGTCCGGCGGGTTGTGGTGGGCTGGCTGCCTTTGCTCATGTTCGACACTCACATCAAGCTGGTTGGGCCCGCCGTCAGGCGGGAGCAACGAAGGCGCAGCGGACTACGCCCGGTACGAACGGCTACTTCTTTTGACCGGCATTGCGGAACGCCGCTACGCGGTCGACGACGTCCTTCGGCGATGCGAACAGCTCCTTCAAGAGCTTATGGATATCTTGGCCGGAAAGGGGGTCGATTTCAAATTTCCTGGCATCCGCCTCGGCAAGGAATTCCGGGTCCTTCATGGTGTCGTCGAAAGCTTTGCGCATCGTGGCGACGCGGTCGGCTGGAATATCGGGCGGTGCCACATAAGGGCGGCCCATGGCCTGGGTGCCGAACAGCAGGGTGAGCGCCTTTTTCGCGCCCTCGTCGGTCACCAGGTCGGTAACCATCGGTACGTCGGGAAGATCAGGATTCCTCTTCGTCGCGAGTTGCACCAGCACGTTGATCTTCTTCTCCGGCACCCATTGCGGCACGGTGGTTTTCAGTCCCGCCCAGCCGATGCAGCGGCCGTCCACCTCGCCACGCTCCATGGCGAGGAAGACATCTGTCCCGTCCGTGGTGCTGTAGCCGCTGATGATCTTCATCTTGGTGCCGAGCAGGCTGTTGAGCACGTGCGGGCCGATATGGCTGTCGCCCGACACGCCGGAAGCGCCCATTACGATTTCGGTGGTCATCGCATCCTGCAAAGATTTCACCTTGGCGGTGTGCCAGGCGACGCAGGTCAGCGTCTGGCTATGAATGCTGCCGATCCAGTTGAACTTCAGGCTGTCGTATTTTGTCGGATATTCGCCGTAGAGCGGCTCGATGCCGATGCGCTCATGGACGCTGCCGAACACGGTCCCATCCTTGGGCGCCACATTGTACAGATGATTGGCCAGGGTCAGGGTCGCGGCGCCGGGCATGGTGCGCACGATGATCGCGGGATGGCCGGGCACATGCTTGGTGTAGTGACGCGCCAGCAAACGACCATAGTTATCGAAGGCGCCGGGACCGTAGCCGATGTAGAGGTTGATCGTTTTGCCCTTGTAGAACTCTTCGTCGGCGCGGGCCGGGACGGCGATCGCGGTGGCGGCGATGCCGGCCAGCAGAAATGTTATGGCTGCGCGTGTTTTCATCTCGATCCCCCTTGGCATTGAGCCGCCCTTCTGCCGCCTTTCCCGCAAGCGTAGTTTATATATAAAACGATGTTCTATATATAATCATCTCATAAGGGTGGCAGATGTCAAGACGAACCTAGGGATATTCCCCCTGATGCAGCAGCGCCTGCGGCGCGCCCCTCTCAGGGCGCAGTGAGCCTGCGCCGTAACATCTTGACCCGCCCAGCCGCGTGAAGTAGCGTTGTTTATATACGAGACGACGTACCATTAATAAACGTCTCAAGACAGAAGGACGCGATGCTCGAACTCAGTTTGGCGGTTGGGGAATATGACCGGACGCGCGCTATCTTGGATGGCCGTGTTCGTATCGAGGGATGTGAAACCCATTGCGTGTCGGTCGAGCCGGAAGAAGCCTTTCATCGCGCGTTCAAATTTCAGGAATTCGACATCTCGGAAATTTCGCTGGGTAGCCATGCGGTGATGACTGGGCGCGGCGAAAGCGCCTATGTCGGCGTGCCGGCATTTGTGCTGCGAGTTTTCCGGCACTCCTACATCTACATTCGCACTGATCGGGGAATCACCAGCCCGGCCGATTTGAAGGGTCGTCTCGTCGGCCTGCCGGAGTATCAACTGACCGCCAATGTGTGGCTACGCGGCATTTTCCAGGACGAATACGGTGTCGTGCCGAAAGACATTAAGTGGCGCAGCGGCGGCATCGAGGAGCCGGGCCGCGGCGAACGCGCACCGATCACCGTGCCGGCCGACGTCGATTTCCAGCCGATCCCGAATGATCGCACCCTGTCGGAGATGTTGGAGAAAGGCGATCTGGATGCCATCTGGGTGCCGCGTCCGCCATCCTGCGCCCTGCGTGGCGCGCCGAACATCGGCCGCTTGTTTCCTGACTATGTTTCGGCCGAGCAGGCCTATTTCAGGAAGACCAAGATTTTCCCCATCATGCATCTCATCGGGGTGCGCCGGACGCTCGCCGAGAAATATCCCTGGCTGCCGGTGAGCGTGTTCAAGGCCTTCATTGCCGCCAAGCAGATGGTCAAGGAGCGCAACACGACCATGTTGCCATGGGCGACCGCCGAATACGACAAGATGCGCGCGCTGATGGGCGAGGATTATTGGAGCTACCACGTCGAACCCAACCGGCATGTGCTGGAAACCTTCACCCGATACGCGCATGAGCAGGGCATGACGAAGCGCAAGGTGAGCGTGGAGGAGTTGTTCTCGCCGTCGACCATGCAGCTCTCCAAGATCTGAGACGAGCGCACGGGCAGGGCGACCGGGCTTGCGGTTGCCGCTCGCTAAACGATCGGGCCATGACATCGATATGAGAGTCAATGAAAGCGGGAGAGGGTGATGCGGAAAAGCGGTTTGACGGCGCTGGCGGGTGCGGTCACGGGACTTGCCCTGAGCGCGGCAACGTTCGCCCAGGCAGCGGACGACGCGGCGAACAATTTCTATGCCGGGAAATCCATCACCCTGATCGTCGGCACGGGTGCCGGTGGCGGCTATGACCTTTATGCGCGCGCCACAATGCCTTTCCTGCAACAGCAGATCCCCGGGCGTCCCAACATCATCATCCAAAACATGCCAGGATCGGCAGGCGTCACAGCGGCCAGCCATGTTTATAATCTGGCGGCCAAGGACGGCACGGTCATCGCGATCTGCCCGGCGGAGATACTGCTCGCCGAATCCCTCGACCCGGAACAGGTGCGATTCGATTCGAGCAAGTTTGGCTGGATCGGCACCATCGCGACCATGACCGACG
Source organism: uncultured Alphaproteobacteria bacterium (assembly GCA_963752345.1). GTDB lineage: Bacteria > Pseudomonadota > Alphaproteobacteria > SMXQ01 > SMXQ01 > CAVVYA01. The sequence continues at coordinate 57,096 of CAVVYA010000023.1, read as the reverse complement.
TCCTCGCGGTCTTCAAGTCGACCGGCGTTCTGACGCTCGAGGACGCGAAGAAAGAAAGAAACCGTCGTCGGCGCGACGGCGACCATCGCGTCGAATTCGCTGCAGCCCGCGCTGGCCAATGCCCTGCTCGGCACCAAGTTCAAGATCGTCAAAGGCTATGCCGGCGGCGGCGAGGCGCTCACCTTCGCCATGGAGCGCAAGGAGATCGACGGGCGCACCAACCAATGGGCGAGTTGGAAGGTCTTGCGCCCCCATTGGGTCAACGAAGGCCAGTTGAGCTACCTGCTGCAATTCGGTCCCAAAGACCCGGATCTGCCCCCTGGCGTGCCGGCTATTTCGGACTTGGTCACGGAGCCGCGAGAAAAAGCCATGGTCGCGTTGTTGGAGATCACCCAGCGCACCGGCCGATCCGTCTTCGCGCCGCCCGGTGTGCCGAAAGACCGGCTGGCGCTGCTTCAGGCGGCATTCGATAAGACGATGGCGGATCCTGCTTATCTCGCGCAGATGAAGAAGCTCAATCTCGAAGTCTATCCCCGCAAGGGCAGCGAATTCAGGCCGAACTCGAGCGGGTTATGGTCAACCGCGACGAAGTCGTGAAGGACATCAAGAAGACGCTCAACCTGCAGTGATCGCGGTCGGTTGCGCGGAGGAAAAGCCGAGCCGAGGAAACTTTCGGCTCGGCTTTTTCATGGGCGCCAGACCCGTCGGACAGTGCATTGGTCGTATTGGAGCGTGATGGAGACGCTCGTCGGTTGCGCTGCTCGAGCCGCTCTCGACGTTCGTGTCGCAACGGCATGCACTGGTACCGCATGCCCTGCTCCACGGCTGTCCCCGCACCTGCCGTGTCACGCGCTTAACTCAGGCCGGCAACTCCGCCATCCTTCCTGTATAAGAAACAACGTTTTAAATATGAGACGTAGTTTTGACGTGGCCGCGCCCTATGATATTGGGATATGCGGCGCGATGGTGCTTAGGGGAGACCACCAGTGGATAGTGAGCGCAAGATCCGTTTGGCGGAAAAGAATTACTGGGACGCCTTGATCGCCCTGCGCGACAAGCAGCGCGCCCAGAGAAAGAACGGAATTCAGGTCGTCAAGGAACGCGATCTGCCGCTCGAGAACAGTCCATTGGGGTTGATTCGCTGGTATCTCCATCCGGAGATCACCGACACGGTTCTGTCGAGCTTCCTGTTTTTCGCTCAGGAAATTCCGCCGGGCAGCCGCTCGGGGCGCCTCAAGTTTCAGGGTGGTCAGGTGATGCTGATTCTTGAAGGTCGCGGCTACACGCTGATCGACGGCGTGAAACACAATTGGCAAGCCGCCGACCTGCTCAATCTGCCCCTGCGCAGCGATGGTATCGTGGTCCAGCACTTCAATACCGATTCGGAGGTGACCGCGAAGTTTCTCGTCACCGAACCAAATTGGTTCGAAAGCGTCGGCGTGGATCGCGGATGCGGGTTCGAGCTGCTGGAAGATTCGCCCGACTACAAACGGTAACGTACACCATGGCTACCCAGTTTCCGAAGCCCGTTCATGCCCATGGTGCGAAAGCGCATTGCCATGCGACGGTCGACCATCTGGCGAGCGAGTTCGCGACCAGCAGCCGTCTGCTCGCCACCCTTGACGGCGACTTGATGGAGGCAATGAACGTCGTGGCGGACGACGTGGTGCGGCTGGCGACCGAGCGGGGACGCAGCATGCTCGCGCGCCTCAGCGCGCCGCGCGAGTCGGACAGGGGCACCGGCGTGATCCGCATTGATCGCTTTGCCCGGCAGACGCTCAAGGCCCATCTCAACGAGACATTGGAAGTGGAGCCGGCAGCGCTCGCGCCGGCGAAGAAGGTGGAATTGCTTCCTGCAGTCGATGTTTCGACCGCCCATGATCTGTTGCCGCACCTCAAGCGCGCCTTGGTCGAAAGCCGCACGCCGGCGAGCCGCGGCGCCGTGCTCTACATACCGTTTGCCAATTCGCAGGCCGGCACGACCTACGAAATCCATCAGGTCGCGGACGGCTCCGGTTATGTCACCGAGGACACCGAGATCGTCCTCCATCACGGCAACTCCCACGTGCCCGACGGCGCCTTCGAGGTGACGTTCGAGGATGTCGGCGGCATGGGGCGCCAGATCAAGCTGGTTCGCGAATTGATCCAGCTGCCGCTGAAGTTTCCCCAAGTCTATCGCCATCTTGGCATCAACCCGCCGCGCGGCATCATCCTGTATGGGCCGCCGGGTGCCGGTAAGACCCACCTCGCGCGCGCCATCGCCAACGAGGTCGAGGCGCATTTCTATTATATTAACGGCCCCGACATCATCGGCACTTACACCGGCGAAACGGAAGCCAACCTGCGTCGCATCTTCAGCGAGGCTGGCCATCATGCGCCGTCGATCATCTTCATCGACGAATTGGATGCCATGGCGCCCAAGCGCGGCGAGACCGGCGCCCATGCCGACATCCGGTCCGTGACGCAACTGCTATCCTTGATGGACGGCTTGAAGCGCGTCGAATTCCGTGATCGTCATCGGCACCACGAACCGGGTCGATTCCGTCGACCCCGCATTCCGCCGCCCGGGTCGTTTCGACCGCGAAATCTTCGTCGGTCCGCCGGATGAAGCCGGCCGCCGGGAAATTCTCGAAATTCATGCCCGCGAGATGCCCTTGTCGGACGGCGCGCAGAAATTTCTCGATGAGGTGGCCAAGAGAACCCATGGCTTCGTCGGCGCCGATCTGATGGAGCTTTGCCGAGACGCGGGATTAAGCGCGCTACGGCGCAGCACCGCGAGTCTGAGCGACCATCGGGCGGCCTTCAAAGTTCCGCTGCAATCCTTGCTGGTCGAGCAGGAGGATTTCGAAAGCGCGTTGGCCCAGGTGCGCCCTTCGGCCTTGCGCGAAACCCTGATCAGCGTGCCGGACGTCAGTTGGAAGGACATCGGCGGACTGGACACCGTGAAGCGTCGTCTGCAGGAGGCCGTCGAGCATCCGCTGCGCAATCCGCAGCTACTGCGCAAGACAGGTCTGGCGCAGCATATCGGCGCTCTGCTGCACGGGCCCTCCGGCACCGGCAAGACGCTGCTCGCCAAGGCCATCGCCAAGGAATGCGGTGTCAATTTCATCGCGGTCGATGGGCCCGAGCTGTTCACCAAGTGGCTGGGCGAGTCGGAAGAGGGCGTGCGACATATTTTCCGCATCGCGCGCCAGGTTGCGCCCACCGTGGTGTTCTTCGATCAGCTCGACGCCATTGCGCCGCGGCGTGGCGAGCATAGCGGGTCGATGACCACCGATCGCGTGGTCAGCCAACTGCTTGCCGAGATGGACGGCATGGAGCAGTTGTCCGGCATCGTCGTGCTCGGCGCCACTAACCGCATCGATTTGATCGATCCCTCGGTCCTGCGCCCGGGCCGCTTCGGCATGCATATCCATGTGCCGATGCCGGACGAGGCCGCCCGGCGCGAGAATTCTCGCCATCAATCTTTCCGGCCTGTGGGGCGAGGCTTCGGCCGAACTCGGGGATATCGTCGAGCATATCGCCCGTGCGACCGATGGCTTTTCGGGCGCCAGGCTGCGGCATCTGTGCGACGAGGCAAAGCGAGCCGCCATTCGCAGCGTCAATTTCACGCGCGCCGCCGCGCCGCAACTGAGCCATATGTTGGAGGCACTCGAAGCCGAGCAGCGTGCTTACCAGGAAGGAGCAAAGTGAATGGCTGAGACCGAGCGTACAAGAGAGCGGGAACGTCCGCCGATCCAGAATAACAATTACGAGAAGGTCCTGGCCTATCGCAAAGAGCTTGCCGCGCGCAATCTTACCGGCCCGGTGGTCGTGAAATCGAGCGACCGCGAGGTCGCGCTGACGCGCCAGGGTCGCCTGCAATATTATCTCGATCCGCTGTCGCACAAGGACACGCCCTTGCAGACTTGGCGCGTGTTTACACACGAGATTCGCACGCGCTCCGGCAAGCACCGCCATCAGGGCGGCCTGGTGATCTATGTGTTGGAGGGCAAGGGCTATTCGCTCGTCGATGACGAGCGGGTCGACTGGGAGAAGGGCGATCTTGTTCTGCTTCCGATGAAGCCCGAGGGTGTCGAGCACGTGCACTTCAACCTGGACCCGGACAAACCGTCCAAGTGGGTCGCCTTCATCAACATCCCCATCATCGAGCACTTGGCATCTGACTTGCAACAGACCGAGGTATCACCGGAATTCAAAGGATGAGGTACCTACGATGAAAAAAAGTTTGGAGAGAAACACCCGGCGCCGGTTCCATCCGGCCTTCTTGGCTGCCACGCTCGCCGGCATGGTGGCGACTGGGGCACAAGCGGATACCGTTCAGGATTTCTATCGCGGAAAATCCCTGAACCTCCTGATCGGCACTGGCCCGGGCGGCGGTTACGACACCTATGGTCGCCTGCTCGCTCTCCATCTCGGCAAGCATGTGCCGGGAAACCCGACGGTCGTGCCGCGCAACGCGCCCGGGGCCGCCGGCGTCAAAGTTCTGAATGAGCTTTATAACGTCCTGCCGAAAGACGGCTCCTATATCGGCATCACGACGCCAGCGGCCGCGCTGGAACCGTTGTTCGGCAACAAGGCCGCGCAGTTCGACACCATGAAGTTCACCTGGCTTGGCAACATGGATGTCGACAAGGCGGGATGCGCCGCCTGGCACACATCGGGAATCACGCATTTCGACGATCTGTTCAAGCGCGAGGTCACGTTCGGAGCGACCGGCGGCACCGCGAGCTATCTCTTCCAGCAGCCGATGGTGCTGAAAGAGCTGCTCGGTGCCAAGGTCAAGATCATCAATGGCTACCAGGGCGCCGGCGACATCAATCTCGCCATGCGCCGTGGCGAGGTCAACGCCGCCTGCGGCTTGTTCGTGTCGTCGGCCAAGGCCGCCTTCGGCGACGACATTAAGGCGGGAAACCTTAAGATCCTCGTCCAGTTCGGTAACGAGAACGAGCCGTTCTTCGGCGATGCGATCAATATCTATGACCGGCTGAAGAGCGACGAAGAACGCGCCATCGCCCGCCTGATCTTTGGGCAGATCGAACTCACTCGTCCGATCATGGCGCCACCCGATGTGCCGGGCGATATCGCTGCGGCATTGCGCAAGGCATTTATGGACGCGATGAACGATCCTGCCCTGCTGGCCCACGCGGCCAAGGCGCAGATGCAAATTCAACCGCAGGACGGACAGAAAGTCGCCGAGCAGTTTGCCGAATTCTACCGCACGCCGCAGCCGATCATTCGCAAGGCGATGGGCATGATGGGACGGAATTAGGCGAATGACGGAGTGTGCGTCACGACCGGGCGACGCCTGTGACTACGGAGAAACACGATGAGCGGAACGAGTGCGTCTGAAAACGGCCATTTGGCCTACGAAAACAAGCTTGGGGATGGAGTCGAGGAATTGCTCGGCCGTGGCGTCGACAATCTCGAAGGCCTGGCATCCGGCCTGAATTCTCTCGGCGTCAAGCCCCTGAACGATCAAATGTGGACTGCGGAGAAGTCTTGAAGCCGAATTTGCGCAACTCGGCAAATAGGCTGTGCGTTTTTGATCAGGTTCTGCTGGAGCGCCCCATGACTTCTCAAGTGACTGCCGAAGACATCCTGAAGACCGGCCTTCTCAATCAGTGGTATCTGGTGTGCCGCGCCAGCGAGGTCGGCAGCAAACCGATCGGGCTGAAACGCCTCAATCGCAAGCTCGCCTTGTGGCGCGCCGCCGATGGTGCGGTCCATTGCGTGGAAGATGTCTGCCCGCATCGCCGCGCGCCGCTTTCCATGGGGCGTGTCGTGCCCGAGGGCCTGTCCTGCGCCTATCACGGGTTGACTGTGGATGGCACCGGGACGGTGACCGCAGTCCCGCCGGTTCATGACTGTCCGCTGGTCGGACGCAAGATGATCACCGGCTATCCGGTGCGCGAGGCGGCCGATGCGATCTTCGTCTATTTCTCCGACGGTCTCGACGATTACGTGCCGGAGCTCGAACTGCCGCAGCAGCTCATCTCCAACAAATGGTCGGGCTTCATCTATGCCGAGGAATGGCAGTGCAACTATCGGATGTCGTTGGACAACCGGCTCGATCCGATGCACGCCATCTATCTCCACGCGGAATCCTTTACCTTGGCCTACGGCGTGAAACAGAGCGTCATCAAGATCAACGATACGCCAACCGGCTTCTTCATCGAACGCGACAACCAGCGCGGCGTGAACATCGACCGCACGGAAGTGATCCACAAGGAAGGCAACAATTACTGGGTGTTCACCAGCATTCCCTATCCGAAGGCGGCGGGCGGAAACTTCTTCACCATCATCAGTCACCAGAACTCCGATTGACGAGAACCACACGCTGGTGTGGTTCATGCGCTATCAGGAATCGCAGGGCTGGCGCCGCAACATGTGGCGGTTCCTCTATAAGAACCGACTCGAAGAGCGGCACCGCCATGTGGTCGAACAGGACCGCGCCATGCTCGAGGGTATCTGCCTCGACACCGACCTGCGCGAATCGCTGATCCAGACCGACGTGGGCGTGGCGCGCATCCGGCGGCTCTATGCGCAGGAGGCGGAGAAGCAGGCCCGGCGCATCAACGAACGCCACGCGCAGCGGCCGCCCGTCGGATTGCAGACAGCGGCGACCTGAACAGGATTCTCGGTCGTGCAGCGCGAACCGGTTCTGTTCGTCGGCGTCGGAAAGATGGGTGAGCGCATCGTCAAGCGGCTGCTTGCGGCAGAGCTGAACATCCACGTCTACGATGAAAACGCCGCGGCCATGGAGACCCTTGTGGCCCTCGGCGCGGTGGCCGTCAGCAGCGACGATATGGCTCGACTCGATCACGCGCAGGCGGTTCTCTGCCTGCCGACGCCGGCGGTTGTCGCGAATGTGCTCGATCGCTGGCTCGCGGGGGGCATCCGCAAGGGCGCGGTCGTCTTGGACCTGACCACCATGCCGCCGAGCACCGCCAAGTCCTGGGCGGACAAAACTAGCGCCGCTGGCGGCTTTTATCTCGACGCGCCGGTGAGCGGCGGGGAGCGCGGCGCCGAGACCGGCGATCTTGTCGTCGTGGTGAGCGGCGCGCGTACGGCGTTCGATACCGTGCACCCGCTGCTTCAGCAGATCGGGCGCGATGTCCACTACGCGGGCGAGAGCGGCTCGGCCAGCCTGCTGAAGGCGATCAATCAGTATGTCTATCTCGCCTACAACTTCGCCTTTGCGCAAGGTCTCGGTCTGGGGCGGCAACTCGGGCTTCCCGAAGACGCTGTCATGAGCCTGTTGACGAAAGGCGCCCCGGCGCATCCACTGATCAACGATCGATTGCCGACGGTCATCGGCAGCGATTTTCAGGCAGGCTTCTCGATTCAGCGCTGCCTCAAGGATCTCGACTGTCTGGAGCTGCCGGCGGACCTCGACCCACATCTGCTGCGTCTCTACGAACTGATGCGCGCCGATTTACGCGCCGCCGTGCGAGACGGCCGCGGTGCCATGGATATTCTGGCGCTCGGCAATCAGTCGTCTGCTCAGCCCAAGAAAAACTGATTCGAAGCGCACGCTGCGGGTTGCCGTTGACGGCCCCGCGGCACGGAGATACGCTGTTTAAAAGTAGAACGTAGTTTTACTAATAAACATGCGCCCAGTCTCTTTGCGTCAACGAGGAGCGGAGGCGCCCGGTCTCGGTCCGACCGAAATCCATGCTGAAGGGGAGATATTACGTGAGCAATGAAGACAGCCGGCGTGGCGAAGCTCTCGCGGACCTGCGCAAATGCCTGGAGTATTCCGAGCAACTCGGCAATCTCCATGTGATCAACGGTGCCGACGTGGATCACGAGATCGGTGCGCTGTACGAGCTCAGCCTCAAGCAGCAGGATCCCCAGGTCCTCGTCTTCCAGAATATCAAAGGCTTTCCCCCCGGCCATCGCGTGGCGGTGAACATCCGCTCGTCGAAGATTCTGTCGAACGGCGTCGGCCTCGAAGTGGTGCAGAGCTATCGCAAGCACCGGCGCAAGAGCGCCGAACCGCTTCCGCCAGTGTTCGTCAATACCGGCCCGGTGATGGAAAACAGCCAGACCGGCGATGCGGTGGACGTCCTGTCGTTCCCGGCGCCTAAATGGCACAAGGATGACGGCGGCCGTTACATCGGCACCGAATGTCTGGTGATCACCAAGGATCCTGACAGCGACTGGGTCAATGTCGGTACCTACCGCGTCATGGTGCATGACAAGAAGACCATGGCGGTGTTCATAGAGCCCGGCAAACATGGCGACGTCATTCGCCGCAAATGGTGGGAAAAGGGCAAGGCCTGCCCGATGGTGATCAGCGTCGGCCAGGCGCCGGTGCTGGGTGCTGCCGCAGCCGCGACGCCGGGCCCTGGCGTGTCGGAATTCGCCGTTGCCGGTGGGACGATCGGCAAGCCGATCTCGCTGATCCAGGGGCCGATTACCGGCATTCCATTTCCTGCCGACGCTGAACTGGTGTTCGAAGGCACCATGCCGCCGCCGGAGGAATTCGCAATTCCCGAAGGCCCGTTCGGCGAATGGCCGGGCTATTACGCCTCGGGTCATCGTCCGGAACCAGCATTGAAGGTGGAGGCGGTCTATCACCGCAACAATCCGATCATCGTCGGCGCGCCGCCGGTGAAGCCAACCTATCCGGCGACTTATTTCGGGACGGCAGGTTCCGCCCTGTTCCGCGCCGCAGCTTTGTGGGATGAGCTGGAGGCGGCCGGCATCGCCGGTGTGAAGGGCGTCTACAAACTGCCGGGCGGGGGCGCCCGCTTCATCCATGTGATCTCGCTGCAGCAGTTGCATCCGGGCCACGCCAAGATGGCGGGCCTGGTCGCGGTCGGTGCCGGATCGAATGCCTATCTCGGCCGCATCGTCATCATCGTCGATGACGACATCGACATCACCAATCCGGCCGAGGTGATGTGGGCCGTCTCGACCCGCTGGGATCCGAAGACCCAGACCGACATCTTTGACGGCTGCTGGACCGGCTATATCGACCCGTTGTTGTCGGCCGAAAAGCGCGAATCCGGCGACATCACCAACAGCCGCATCGTGATCTATGCAGTGCGGCCGTATCACACGAAAGATCAGTTCCCGAAGGTGAACATCGTGGATCCGAACTACGCCGAAGAAATCAAGCGCAAGTGGGGGAAGGAGCTTCCGTTCTTGTCGCTCTAGGCAGGACGAAGCGCCGCGTTTTGCGCCCAGACCGGAGAACATGCAGCCCAGAAGTGACGTCGCCATTATCGAACGGGAGGACAGGATGCGCGTTTGCGTTACATTCAACGGCTCGAGTGCCGTCATTGTCAGCGCGATGATCGCCGTGCTGGCGTACAGCGATGCCGCGACTGCTCAGTCGGTTGAACAGTTCTACAATAGCAAGAACCCGACGTTGATCGTCGGCACCGATGCGAGCGGCGAATATGCGGTCGGTGGCCGCTTGTTGGCGAAACACATTCAGCGGCATCTTCCCGGAAATCCGCCCGTTATCGTGCAATTCATGCCGGGCGCGTCGAGCATCAAATCCGCCAACTACATGTATGCCGTCGCGCCGAAGGACGGCTCTGTAATTTCCCTGCCGAACAAAGGCATCGCCATGTTCGAGGCGGCGAAGATGGAGAACACCAACTACAAATCGGCAGACTTCAGTTGGATCGGCAATATGACACGGTCGAACAATCTCGCGGTGGTGTGGCATACCAAGGGCGTAAAAACGCTCGAGGACGCGACAAAGACGGAGATTGTGGTCGGCGCGCTGGGCGCCGGCGGCACGCTGGCGACCTATCCGGCGATCCTGAACGCCGTTGCCGGCACCAAGTTCAAGGTGGTGCTCGGGTACGCCGGCGCCCAGCTCATCGATCTGGCGATGGAGCGCGGCGAGGTCGATGGTCGCGCCAGCTATTCCTGGGCGGATCTGAAGCGCGTGCGCAGCGAATGGCTCAAGGAAGGCAAGCTCAACATCTTAGTGCAGTTCGGCCTCGAGAAGGAGCCCGACCTGCCCGATGTGCCGCTCATCGTCGATCTGGCGCGAAACGAGCAGGAGCGCAAGATCCTGAGCTTCGTCGCCGCCGACAACAACATGGCGCGGCCGTTCTATATGCCGCCCAAGGTGCCGGCCGACCGGATGGCAGCGTTCCGTAAGGCGTTCGATGACACGATGACCGATCGGGAATTCCTGGAGGACGCCAAGAAGGTCGGCGTCACCGTGACGCCATTGAGCGGGGCGCAGCTGGAAAACCTGGTAAAGAGTATCGTCAATGCACCGCCGGATGTGATCAACGGCGCGGAACAGTGGATGACAAAGAACTAACCCGGCAAGTAAATCCTCGGACCTCGGTGGGCCGGCGGCCGGCGTGAGTGCCGACGGCCCGTTGGTCGGTGTGAACAGGTATTCGCAGCTCTGCCGCTGCTCCTCCAGGCATTCATCTCCGTCCAGGCGATGACATAGGCCGGCGACGGCGATCGCTGGTTGCTGCCCGCGACTTTCTGGTTTCATATATAAAGCAACATGCTATAAGTTGCTGATCGCAAACGGACAACACGTTGGGACGATGACCGGAAAGTTGGAAGCTCAGAGTATGGAACGTTACCTGGTGCCTGGTCTGCAGAGGGGGCTCGAGATCCTCCGCTGCTTCAGCCGCGACCGCACCGAGATCACCGCAGCGGAAATCGCCAAGGAGCTGGGTATCCCGCGCTCGACCGTGTTTCGGCTGATGACGACTTCTCGAATATCTCGGCTTTCTCGAACGCTCGCGCGATGGCCGCGATTACCGTCTCGGCGTCGCCGTGCTGACCCTCGGTTTCGAATATCTGGCGTCGCTCGAGATCACCGAGCGCGCGCGTCCGATTTTGGAAAAGCTGCGGGGCGAGACCGGGTTCAACTCTCATCTGGTGATTCGCGACGGCCGCGATATCGTGTTCGTGCTCAAAGTGAGCGCACCATCGAGCTTCGTCGGCAGCGTCACGGTCGGCACGCGTCTGCCGGCGCATGCCACGGTTCTTGGTCGCGTGTTCCTGGCGTACATGGATGACGCACAATTGCGTAGTCTGTACCCGAAGGGGAAGCTGGAAAGTTACTCGCCGCAAACACCGACCTCGCTCGAGCAGTTGAAAAAGATTTTGATCGAGGACCGCGCTCGCGGCTATGCCATCAGCGAGAATTTCTTCGAGCGCGGCATTTCCGCCATCGCCGCGCCCGTGTTCGACACGGACGGCAGCGTCGTGGCCGCGGTCCACGTCACCATTCCCGAGGGCAGCGCCACGTCCCAGGAATTGCATGGCGCAATCGCCGCGAAGGTAGTCGCGGCTGGAAAAAACCTCTCCCACCAATTGGACTATCGCCAGGCGGCGCATCAAGGCCACCGGGCGTCCGCTCGCGCCGCGCGGTAGTTGCAGGATCGCAGGACTCCTGCCGCGCGGCTAGATCAGTGAACTGTGCTGACCGCCGTCGATCAGGATGTTTTGCCCGTTCACATAGGCGGCGCGTGCGCTGCAGAGGAAGGCGCACATGGCGCCGAGTTCCTCCGGCCGGCCGAAGCGCCGCGTCGGATTGGCTTTGCGCGAGGCCTCCGTCATGTCGCCCGCGTCGATACCAAGCTGCGCCGCGCGGGCGACAAAATTGGCATGCAGCCGCTCGGTGTCGAATGGCCCAGGCAGAATGTTGTTGACCGTCACGCCATGTTCGGCGACTTCGCGTGCCAGCCCTGCGAAGAACCCAGTCAGACCCGCGCGCGCGCCCATCGAAAGGCCCAGGATCGGCAAAGGCGAGCGTAGCGTCGATGAAGTGAGGTTGACGATGCGGCCGAAGCGGCGCGCCATCATGCCGTCGATGAACGCGCGCGTCAGGAAGATCGCGGATAGCATGTTGGTGTCCAGCGCCTGATACCAGGCCGCGCGATCCCACTTGCGGAAGTTTCCGGTCGGCGGTCCGCCGGCATTGTTGACCAGGATGTCGGGCTCCGGGCACGCGCCGGCGATTGTCGCAATCCCCTCGTCGCTGCTCACGTCGGCGGTAATCCAGTCGATATGGGTGCCGCTGAGCTCGCCGATCTCCGCGGCGGCTTGTTTCAGCTTCGGCTCCGTGCGGGCCACGATGGTTACCTTTGCGCCCTCGAGCGCGAGTTGTTCGGCGCACGCCCGCCCCAAACCGCTGCTGGCGGCGCAGACGATCGCCCGACGTCCCTTTAATCCGAGATCCATGGTTTAAAGCCCTTCCTTTCGAGGTTTTGTGCCTCTTGACGTTGGTGTGCCGAATTTCTATCATGATTTATATAAGAAAAAATATTTCATATATGAACATTGTAGGTTCAGTATTTTGCCAAACGTCGCGGAGACACCGAGATGAGCGAAGCAAAGCGTCCAACGGACAATCGACCGATCCCGTCCCAGGACAATCCGCTTTTTGCCACCTGGAAGAAGCCGAAGGAGGGCAGCCTCGGCGATTGGCTCGAAAAGCGCACCGCGCGCCACGAGACCCGCGAGTACCGACTGGAAAGCGCTTGCCTGGCAGGCGGAGGTCGACCCGGCCTATAAGCGCGCGCAGACTCGCTATATCGGCACCGGCGCCGCCGGCGTGCGCGACGACGCGAATACCGTTCCGGCCGAACATTTCACTTTTTCGACGATGATTTTGCCGGCGGGCTGCGAGGGCCCGCTGCATGTGCATCACGACACCGAAGAGGCGTTCTTCATCCTGCGCGGCCGCAACATCCGGCTGTTCTTCGAATATCTCGGAGAGACCTGGGAAACTGTGCTCAATGAGCGCGACGTCATCTCCGTTCCGCCAGGAGTTTATCGCGGCCTGCGCAACGAGGGCAAAGAGGAAGCGCTGATGTGCATCATGCTCGGCGCGAATACGCCGGATCTTCCCGACTACCCCGCCGATCACCCTGTTTCGATTGCCAAGGCGGCCCGCAACAAGGCGAAGGACGCGGGCTAGTTGGCCCCGTCGACCCCATGATGCCGCAAGACGATCGCCCCCGTCAGCAAACAGCGAATGAGCCGCGCACGGTTCGCGCTATGGGTGCGCCCATTGCTGGTTGTGGCGGCCTGTCGGCTGGCATCCGGCGCTTGTGCCTGATTGTGGGCGGCAGTCCCGTGAGCTACCTGGAAGCGGGAACCGGCGCGCCGCTAATTTTGCTGCACGGTATCGGCTCATGCGCCGATTCTTGGTTGCCCACCATACCGCTGCTTGTCGACCGTCATCGCGTGATCGCCTGGGATATGCCGGGCTACGGCGTATCGGCGCCGCTCGTCGAGCCACGGCCCACGGCCGCGTCCTATGGCGCGGTGCTCGCCGCATTGCTGAAGAGCTTGAATGTCGAGTTTGCTCATCTGCTCGGCCATTCCCTGGGCGCGTTGGTCGCGGCGGAATTGGCCGTCGCCCAGCCTGAGATGGTCCGTTCGCTGATGGTGGTCAGCCCGGCGGTCGGCAATGACTTGCCTGTCGGCATGCCGATGCCGGCCGCGATCCAGCAGCGCATCACCGATCTTTCGGCTTACGGCCCCGCGGCCTTTGCTAAAAAGCGCGCCGCAAACCTGTGCGGCGAGACGCCGCCGCCGTCTGCGGTGCGGGCGGTCGAGGAGGCGATGGCGCAGGTGCGGCTGCCGGGCTACGGCCAAGCATGCTGGATGCTGGCACAAGGCAATCTGGCGGCGGCGGTGCGGAAGACCGCCGTCCCTGGTCTGGTCGTGGGCAGTGCTCAAGACAAGGTTGTGCCGGCGGCGCGGGCAAAAGACCTGGCCGCGCAATGGCCAGGCGCGCGCTATCGCGAGATTGCGGGTGTGGGCCATGCGGGCTACGTCGAAGATCCTCGGGCATACGTGGCGCCGATCCACGCGTTCATTGACGATATTAGTGATCGAGTTTGAATATGGCTTTGGCACGGGAACAATTTGAAAAGCCGACGGGCGACGAACGCAGCATGACCGTGGGCGATCTTGTCGTTGTCGCGCTCGAAGCTGCTGGCGTGCGAGAGGCCTTCGGCGTCATCAGCATTCACAATATGCCGATCCTCGACGCAATCGGGCGACGGAAAACCATCCAGTTCATCACCAGCCGGGGCGAAGCGGGGGCGGTGAACATGGCCGACGCGGCCGCCCGCGTGTCGGGGCGCCTGTCCGTGGCGGTAACCAGCACCGGCACCGGCGCGGGCAATGCCTGCGGCGCCCTGGTCGAGGCTTTGACTGCCGGCACGCCGATGATTCATCTAACCGGCCAGATCGATCGTCCCTACCTCGATCGCGGCTGGGGTTTCATTCACGAAGCGCCGAACCAGGCGGCGACGCTCGCGTCGGTATCCAAGGCGAGCTACCGCATCGTGCGTCCGGAAGACGCCGAGCCCATCATCCAGGCGGCGATCCAGACCGCATTGACCGCGCCGACCGGCCCGGTGAGCATCGAAATCCCCATCGACGTGCAGAAAGCCATGTTGCACGTGGAGCGGCCGATACGGCTCGAATTGCCGTTCCGCGCCGTGCCCGATTCCGACAGCCTTGATCGCCTGGCTGAATTTGTGCGTGCGACGAAGCGGCCGCTGCTATGGCTCGGCGGTGGCGCGACCGGTGCCACGGACGCCGTCCGGCGTCTCGCAGATCTCGGCATCGGTGTGGTGACCAGCGTGTGCGGCCGCGGCATTCTTCCCGAAACTCACCCCATGAGTCTCGCCGCCTTCACCACCGCCGGCCCGGTACTCGAGCTCTATGGGCGCTGCGACCTGATGGTCGTGGTCGGCTCGCATTTGCGCAGCAACGAAACGACCACCTATAGCGCGCCGTTGCCTGAACGGCTGATCCGCGTCGATGTGGATCCGCTTGCCGATGGCCGCGGCTATCCCGGAATCGAATTCATCGCCGGCGATGCCACGCTCGTGCTTGACGGCCTGGCTGACCGCCTTGGCAAGACTTATTCGACCGAGCCCGGCTTTCGCAAGGAGGTTGTGGCTGCACGCGCCAAGGCCGAAGCGGAATTGGACAAGAGCATGGGCGTCTATACAGCGCTGCGCGACGCCATTGCCGCCACGCTTCCTGATGATGGGCTGTGGGTGAGGGACGTCACCCTTTCGAACAGCATCTGGGGCAATCGGACGCCTGCCTTGCCTGCCCCGCGCCACGCTGTGCACGCCGCGGGCGGTGGCATCGGCCAGGGTCTGCCGCATGGCATCGGCGCGGCAATCGCCACCGGCCGCAAGACGATGACGCTGGTCGGCGATGGCGGACTGGCGCTGTGCTTGGGCGAACTCGGTACCCTGGCGGAAACCGCGGTCGATCTGGTGCTGATCGTCATGAACGATTGCGGCTATGGCGTCATTCGCAACATTCAGGACGCGGCCTATGGCGGCCGCCGGATGTATACCGATCTCCAGACACCGAATTTCGAGAAGCTCGCCGAGGCTTACGGCCTGCCCTATCGGCGCATTGCCGCGGCCAAGGATTTTGCGCCGACTCTCGCCGATGCGGTGGCCCTGTCGGGGCCCGTGCTGGTGGAAGTGGACATGACGGCTGTGGGCGGCTTCGGAATCAATTTTGCCGGTCCTCCGGAGAAGGCGAAAATTGTATAGGATCGGTCTCATAGGCTACGGCAGCATCGCCCGCGCGGTTTGCGAGACGTTTCGGACGTCGGCCCGTCAGAATGAAATCGTCGTTATCTTGGTGCGCAACGGAAAGGCCGCCGAACTCGCCAGAAACGGTGTACCGGCGGTCGATTGTCTGAACGATCTGCTCGCGCGGTATCCCGACATCGTCGCGGAAACCGCCGGCCAAGAAGCCGTCCGCCAACACGCCGATGCGATTCTGGATGCTGGCTGCGACTTGCTGATCACCTCCATCGGGGTGCTGGCCGACGATGCCTTTCTGCAGCGCATCCGCGACAAGGCGGCGAAGGCTGGACGCAAGGTTCTGCTGCCAGCAGGCGCGGTCGGGGGCATCGATGCATTGGCCGCCATGCGCAGAGCAGGCCTGTCGAGCGTCACGTACCGCTCCAGAAAGCCGCCAATGGCCTGGAAAGGCTCCGCTGCCGAGGCACTCCTGGATCTGGGCGAGCTCCGCACACCCTCGACGTTCTATTGCGGCAGCGCGCGCGAAGCGGCGAGCCAATATCCCAAGAACGCCAATGTTGCGGCGACCGTCGCGTTGGCCGGGATGGGAATGGATGCGAACTCAAGTCGAACTCGTCGCCGATCCGACCGTGTCCTGCAATATTCACGAGATCGAAGCTGCGGGGGTCAGCGGGCGCATCACCCTTCGGATGGAAGGTTATGCCTTTCCCGACAATCCGCGCAGTTCCGTGTTAACGGCGTTCAGCGTCGCCAATGCCTTGATGAATGCCGATGCCGCGCTACCGATTTGAGGCGAAGCATGAGTGAAGCGATCAGGCCAATCTATATCGCAGGCGAATGGCGCCTCGGCTCGGGCGACAGGATCGTCTCGCAGTTTCCGGCGGACGGGACGGTGAACGCCGAGCTTCGCGCGGCATCGGTGGATGATGCGCTGGCGGCGGTCGAAGGCGGGAAGCGTGCCGCCAACGATTCGGCCTGGCGTGATCTGCGCCCGCACGAGCGCGCGACTTATCTCTACACAATCGCGGCCAATCTCACGAAAAAAGCCGATCACATCGCCGGCGTACAGACCCGCGACACCGGCAAGACCTTGGCCGAAACGCGCGCGCTGGTCGCAAGCGCAGCCGGCACCTTCCAGTACTTCGCAGCCGCGCTGGAGACGATGGAGGATGAACTAACGCCCTCGCGCGGCGACTTCCTCACCATGAGCGTGCACGAGCCGATGGGCGTCATCGCCGCGATCACGCCGTGGAACTCGCCGATCGCCAGCGAGGCGCAGAAGCTCGCGCCCGCGCTGGCGGCGGGCAATGCGGTGGTCCTCAAGCCTGCCGAATGGTCGCCGCTGATCGCGCTGGAACTGGCCAAGGTCTGCGAGGAAGCCGGCGCTGCCGAAAGGGCTGTTCGTCGGCGTGCCCGGGCCGGGCTCGGTCATTGGCGATGCGATGTCGCCAGCCCCGCTATGCCAAGCGCGTATCCTTCACCGGCGGCACGACGACAGGCAGCACATCGCGCACATCGCCGCCGACAAGATGATGCCGGTCTCGCTCGAGCTCGGCGGCAAGTCGCCGACCATGGTCCTGGCCGACGCCGACCTCGACGCGGCGATCGCCGGCGTGCTGTACGGCATCTTCAGCTCCAGCGGGCGAGTCCTGCATCGCCGGCTCGCGGCTTTTCGTGCAGCGCTCGATCTACGACGGCTTCATGGAGAAGCTGGTGGCGCGCACCAAGGCGCTGCGCGTTGGCGATCCGGAAGCGCCGGATACCCAGATGGCTCCGCTGATCCACGTGAAGCACCGCGACGAGGTGGCCGCCTATGTGGACCTCGCGCGCTCGGAAGGGGGCGAGGTGCTGTGCGGCGGCCGGGCGCCGGAGGGCGAGTCCTACGCCCACGGCAACTACTACTTGCCGACCATCCTTAGCGGCCTGCCCAACAGTGCGCGGACCTGCCAGGAAGAGATCTTCGGCCCGGTGCTCGTCGCGATGCCCTTCGACGACGAGGACGATCTGCTGCGCCAGGCCAACGAAAGCGTGTTTGGGCTGGCCGCCGGCATCTGGACGCCCGACTATCGCAAATTTGGCGCATCGCCCGGCAACTACGAACGGGCACGGTCTGGATCAACACCTACAAGCAGTTTTCCATCGCAACGCCGTTCGGCGGCTGGCAGCGAAAGCGGCCTGGGCCGCGAAAAGGGCCGGCTCGGCATCCGGGCCGTACATGGATCAGAAGAGCCTGTACTGGGATTTGTACGACCGTCCGCATCCCTGGAGCGCGTAGCAAAATTCACCGGGCGCGCGTCGCGCGCCGTGGCCGGTTGTGAGATACGGAGAGTGACATGAGTGTTCTGGGTATCGACCACATCACCTACGGCGCCGATGACCTCACCAAATCACGCCAGTTTTTTCTCGACTGGGGCCTCAAGCTCGTCAGCGAAACCTCGGCGTCACTCGTTTTTGAAACGCTCAATGGCTGCCAGGTCGGTCAGGCGCACCGGCGATGTCAACCTGCCGCCGGCGTTGGAAACAGGACCGACTCTGCGCGAAGTGGTGTGGGGCGTGGAATCGCAAGCCGATCTCGACACGCTGCGCAAAACCCTCGCCTCGGCACCCTTGTTCTCGGCGACCGGAGCCACGGTCTCCTGCACCGATCCCAACGGCCTCGGCGTCCGCTTTCGCGTCACCCAGAAGCGCGCGGTCGATGTCAAAGGCGCGCCGACCAACACCTGGGACCGAGGTCGCGCGTCTCGATGCGGCAAGCCCGATCTACGAGCGCGGCCAGCCGATCGAGGTCGGCCATGTCGTGTTCTTCACCGACGATCGTCACAAAGACCACTGCATTCTATGAGAGTACTTCGGCTTCAGACGTCGGACCGCTACCCGGGCCGCGGCGCCTTCCTGCGCACCGCGGACCGTGGCGGCCACCACGACCTGTTCCTGCTGCAGACGCCGCAGGCCAACCGCGGCCTGAACCACGTCGCCTTCACGGTGCGCGACATCCACGAGGTGTTCGGCGGCGGCATGCACGTCTCGCGCTGCGGCTGGGATACCCAGCTCGGGCCCGGACGCCATCCGATCTCGTCGGCCTACTTCTGGTACTTCAAGAATCCGGCCGGCGGTGTCGTGGAGTACTACGCCGACGAAGACCTGCTGACCGCCGACTGGCAGCCGCGCGATTTCACGCCGAGCCCGACTTGTTCGCCGAATGGGCGATCGACGGCGGCCTCGACGGCAAGACCCGCCGTCAGAAGGAAGCGCCGGGCGGCGGACATTAAGAAACCGGGGCACGCGACTGGGTCCGATCAGGTCGAGAGCCGACGGCATGAGAGTTGCACGAGCACGACGCGTACCGCGTCACGTGATCAGGACATTGAGGAGGGCATGACCATGCGAGCAGAGATGGCCGTAGCTGCGGCAGTGTTGGGCGGGTGCTGCGTCTTGGGCGCGGCGGATGTGAACGCCCAAAACGGAGACGCGGCCGCCTTTTATCAAGGCAAGCAAGTCACGGTCGTCGTCGGCTATCCGCCAGGCGGCGGATACGACGTCTACGCCCGGCTGCTGGCGCGCCACATGGGCCGCAACATGCCGGGCCAGCCCTCCATGGTGCCCAACAATATGCCCGGCGCCGGCAGCATGATCGCCGCCAACTATATCTACAATCGCGCCCCCAAGGACGGCACGGTGTTCGGCATGTTTGCGGGCGGTATGGCGCTGGCCCCGCTGCTCGGGGACACCAACGCGCTGTTCGACAGCCGCAAGCTGTCCTGGCTCGGCAGCATGAATGAGGAAACCAGCCTATGCCTGGCATGGGCCACCTCCGGGTTCAAGACGATCGAAGATGTGCTCGAGCGTGAATTCACCATCGGCACGGCGAGCTCGACTGGCACCAGCTACGCCTTCCCGACCTCGTCCAACAACCTGCTCGGCACCAAATTCAAGCTGGTCTCGGGCTACCCTGGATCGAGCGGCGTGATGCTGGCGGTCGAACGCGGCGAGGTGCAGGGCATGTGCGGCATGCCGCTCGCCACCTTGCAAACCGTGCGCGCCCAGTGGCTCGAAAAGAAGCAGATCAATATCCTGGTTCAGGAAGCGACGCGCCGCCACCCCGATCTGCCCAACGTGCCGACCGTGATGGACTTGGCCAAGACCGAGGACACCAAGCGCGTCGTCGAGCTGATCTACGGCTGGCAGATCATGGGACGGCCGTTCACCGCGCCGCCCGACGTTCCCGCCGCGCGCCTGGCCGCGTTGCGCGCCGCATTCGATGCCACCATGAAGGACCCGGTGTTTCTCGCCGAGGCAGAGAAGCAGCGCGTAGACATCAGCTCGATCGGCGCAAAGGAGATCGAGCAATATATCGCGCGGGCGTACGAAACGCCGAAGCATCTCGTGACACGCGCCAAGGAAGCCCAGGGGCGTACCGGGGCGGAGTAGACGGCCTGCTGTTAGGGAAGGGGACGCCGTCGGGCGGTCCCACAGCGATAAGGTTTATGCGAACATGTTGAAGCTGACCATGACCTGCGGGCCTTATGATCGGGCCCGCGCCTTGATCGACGGCAGAGTGAAGCCGGAGGGCATCGACCTTCAGGTCGACGTCAATATGGAGAACCCGGGCTATCGCTGGAAGGGGCCGCATGGGCAGTACAACATCATCGAGTTCTACACCGGCCAGTACATCGCGGATCAGCCGAATAAAACTCTTGGCTACACGGCGATCCCGATTTTCGTGAAACGGATGTTCCGCCACTCCTACATCTACGTGAACAAGAAGGCGGGGATCACCAAGCCGTCGGATCTCAACGGCCGGCGCGTCGGCATCCAGAATTGGTTCACCTCGGCCGGTATATGGGGCCGCGGCGTGCTCGAGGACGAATGGGGTCTCGACGTGAAGTCGGTGACCTGGGTGGCGCAGCACAAGGACGGCAATAGCGCTTGGCGGCCGCCGTCCTGGCTCAAGCTGGAGCACGCGGTGAAAGGCGCCAAACAGTTCGGCATGCTGGCAGCGGGCGAGACCCAGGCCGCCATCTGCACCGACGTATGGGCGCCGAACATTCATCCGGACATTGAGTTCCTGTTTCCCAACTATCCCCAGGTCGAGCGCGACTACTACAAGCGCACACGCTTCTTCCCGATCATGCACACCCTGCTGATCCGCACCGAGCTCCTGGAGAAGGAGCCATGGGTCGCCATGAGCCTGTTCAACGCCTGGATGGAATCGAAGAAGGCCTGCTACGAGGAGCTGGAGTGGCAGCGAGTTCATCAGACGGGCCTGTGGTACCGCGGCCTGCGCGAGGAGGAGGTCGCGGCCGGCGGCGAGGATTTCTACCGCTGGGGCTTCAGGGACACCCGCTTCGAGATCGAGAAGTGGTTGGAATACGCCCTGCGTTATGGGCTGATCCCACGATCTTATCAGCCGGAGGACCTGTTCCATCCCTCCACGCTGAACACCTGAGTGCGTTGAAGAGTTCGCTGACCTGAATTCGCGGTAAGCGTAGCGTTCGAAACGTCGTGCGTTGGCCGTGCTGCTGTTTGGCGCGGCATCAAACCGATCTGGAGGGGGCGATGAAAGCCATTCGCGCGCGGATCCTGAGTTGTGCGGTTCTCACGGCCGCTTTGGCCGTGCCGGTCGGCACGGTGGCCGCCCAGGATTTCAAGGAACGGCAGGTCACGATTTACGCTGGCGGCGACACCGGCGGTTACAACATCTACGCCCGTCTGCTGGCGCAGGTCTATGGCCAACACCTGCCGGGCAATCCCGCGTTCGTCGTCAAGAACATGCCGGGCGCAGGCACCCTGCGCGCCGCCAACTATATGTACGAGGTGGCGCCGAAGGACGGCAGCGCCATCGGCACGATCGGCGGCGGTAATGCCACGGCGCAGATGTTCGGGTCCCAGGGAGTTCGCTTCGATCCGCGGCGCTATGCCTGGATCGGCAGCATGACGAGCGAGGTCGCCTTGGTGATCGTCTGGCACACCCAGCCGATCCAAACCATCCAGGACGTCTTTACGAACGACTTGATCGTCGGCGGCGGCGGGCCGACCTCGGGCAACGTCGTGTTCCCCAATGTGCTCAACCGCGTGCTCGGAACCAAGTTCAAGGTCATCTCCGGTTACAAGAGCACCGGCGCCATCGCCTTGGCGCTCGAGAATGGCGAGGTCCAGGGCGCGGCCGGCTATTTCTATTCCAATATCGCGACGCGCAACCCAGCCTGGCTCGCGGATAAGCAGGTCAAGGTGCTGCTGCAATTGTCGTTGCGGCGCCATCCCGATTTTCCCGACGTGCCGCTGGTGACGGACCTGGCCAAGACGGAGGAACAGCGGCAGGTCCTCGACTTGGTCTTCGCGCGCCAGGAAATCGGGCGGCCCTTCATGCTGCCGCCCGACACGCCGGCGAACATTGTCACGGTCTTTCGCACGGGCTTCGACGCGCTGATGCGCGATCCCGAGCTGCATGCGCAGGCTGCCAAGCAGCAGCTCGAACTGAATAATCCCATGACCGGACCGGATATCCACGCGATGATCGAGCGGCTCTATCAGGTGCCGCCCGATGTGATCGCCAAAGCCGCTGCCGCCACCGGCGAAGCGGGGAATTGAACGCCGCGGCGATCGCCGAGACGAATACACCTGGCCGGAGTTCCGGCCGCCCGTAGGGGAGACTAAATCCATGAAAACCATAGCTACCGCGCTCGTCGCCGTCGCAGGCGTTACCATGGTCTCGATGGCCACGCCGGCCGCCCTTGGCGAAGATTTCTACGAGGGAAAGACGCTCAACCTCTATATCGGCTACGGCCCAGGCGCCTTCGATAACTACGGCCGGCTTCTTGCCCGCTATCTTCCCGCGCACGTCCCCGGCAAGCCTGGGATAATCGTCAGGGCGATGCCGGGCGCGGCCACGCTCACCCTCACCAACTATCTCTACGCTGTCGCGCCGAAAGACGGCACGGTGTTCGGCAGCATTCACGAACGCGTCGGAATCGAGCCGTTGTACGGCAACCCGAGCGCGCGCTTCGATCCGCTGAAGTTCAATTGGATCGGCAGCATCCACAGCCAGACGATGGTGTGTATCGCCTGGCATGAGGCGAAGGTCAAAACGCTGCAGGACACCATGACGACCGAACTCATCATGGGAGCGTCGGGCGTCTCCGGAACAAGCTTTGTCGGACCGCGCGTGCTCAATGCCGTGCTCGGCACCAAGCTGAAGATCATCGCGGGATACAGCACGACGGACGGCATGGATGTGTTCCTCGCCATGGAGCGCGGTGAAGTCGAAGGCCGGTGCATGGGCTGGGCAGGCCTGAAGACAGCCGTGCCACAGTGGCTCGAGCAGAAGAAGATCAATGTGCTTGTTCAAATGGCCACGACGAAGAACCCGGAGCTCCCCGATGTTCCCCTGATCATGGATCTGGCGAAATCCGAGGACGACCGCAAGGCGCTCAACCTGCTGTTCGGCACGCAGGTCATGGGTCGGCCTTATGTGGCGCCGCCCGACATTCCGGCCGACCGTGTCGCGATCCTGCGCAAGGCCTTTTTAGACACGTTGAAGGATCCGGCTCTCCTTGCCGAGGCCAATGCGCGGGGCTACGACATCGATCCGGCATCGGGAGAGGAAATCGAGAAGCGGCTTGCGCAAGTCTATGCGACCTCGCCCGAGATCGTGCAGCGCGTCAAAGACTTCGAGAATCAGAAATAGCGCCGGATGTGAGGTCGCGCAGTTCGTCGGAGTTGCGCGACTATCCCGCTAGGGCCGCCAGGGCGGTCTGCTGGCATCCTCACCGCTCGCAAGCAGGATGCCAAAATGAGGCCGCCGCTAAGCAAATCGTATATGAGGAAATGTTCAGAGGGCATCCCACCAAGAAGGCGCCCGATCTCAATCGTTTCGCCAGCACGTCCGCCGCCTCCGGGGCGGCGTTACATCGCCGCCACTAAAGTCTCTGTTCGCGGTTCAGGTCTTTGAGGGCCCGAAGAGAAGACCTTTTCCTCGATCATCCATGATATGCGGCGGAGGTTGCGCTATCTTAGGCGCAGCACCGTTCAACTGTGACGTCTTCGAGGCCCGCGGGCGACAGCCATGGATCAGAGCGAGATTTGTAAAAATTGCGAGAAGCCGCTCGATCTGTGCGTCTGCGCCGCGCTGGCGCCGGTCGACAATCGCGTGTCCGTTGTCATCCTGCGGCACCCGCAGGAACAGGATCGCGTGCTGGGCACGGCCCGTATTGCCATTCTGCAATTGAAGAATGCCATGCTGAAAACCGGCCTGTCCTGGCCGAGCCTTGCCAAAATCATCGGCCGCCCGGCCGATCCCAAGCACTGGGGCGTTTTGTATCTGGGCACCGCCAGAACATCCGCGCCTTTGGCGCCGCGCATTTTGACGGTCGTGAATAAAAACGGTGAAGCGGCGCCGGACCAGGATGACAGTCTCAAGGCGCTGGAAGGCATCATCCTGCTCGACGGCAATTGGCAACAGGCGAAGGCGCTATGGTGGCGCAATGCCTGGATGCTGAAATGCCGGCGCCTCGTGCTGCAGCCGCCGCGCGTCTCCCTCTATGGCAATTTGCGCAAGGAACCCAGAGCGGAAAGCGTTTCCACACTGGAAGCCGCTGCCTATACGCTCGCGGTGCTGGATGAGGACAAGGCGCTCGCCGATAAAATTCTGCCGCCCTTCCGGCTCCTGCTGGAAAAAGCCCGCGCGACAAACCCTCGAAAAAAGCCCGATCGTCGCCGCAGACAGAGCGGTCATCCGCGCCGCGTGCATCGGGCATGACGGTCGCGCGGGGCGCTCCAGCCGCATCTTTCTTCGAGGGCTGTTGCCCATCCAATCATCGCGTCGCCGGTCAGGCCGCCGTTTTTAGGTGGACCGTTGTGCCCTCGGCGGGCGCGGTCAGCAGGTCATTTCGGCCATTACGATTTTTTCTCCCGCAGCCACTCCAGCACGCCTTGCCCGGCGGCGGCGCCGGACGCCATGCAGCCCTGCAGCAGATAGCCCCCGGTGGGCGCCTCCCAGTCCAGCATCTCGCCGGCGGCGAACACACCGGGGCGGCGGCGCAGCATCAGCCGTTCGTCCAACTCGGTGAGCGCGATGCCACCGGCGGTGGAGATCGCACGGGCCAATCCGAAGGGCGCCGTCAGCCGCAGCGGCACGGCCTTGATCAGCGCGGCCAAGGGTTGGGTTTCGCCGGCGTGCAGGGCCTCCTGCACCAGGCCTATGGCGACCGGCGGCAGGCCCGCGCGCTTGCGCAGGAAATTGGATAGAGAGTCACTGCCGCGCGCCGCGCCGAGCCGTTCGGCGAGCGAGGCCATCGCCATGTCCGGGCGCAGGTCGACGTGCAGCAGGGCCGAGCCGTCCGATGCGATGGCGTCACGCACGGGCGCCGCCAGCGCATAGACCGCGCCGCCCTCGATACCCGCCGCGGTGATCACGGCCTCGCCGCGCACCGTCAGTCCGGCGAACGACAGGGCAATGCGCTTCAGCGGCGCGCCGGCATGGCGGCTTCGGAACATCTCTGACCAACCGACCGCGAAGCCGCAGTTCGCCGGCCGCAACGGCGCGATTTCAATATCTGGCAACAGCCCGGTCCAGCCGCCATCCGCGCCCAGCCGCGGCCAGGAGGCGCCGCCGAGCGCGAGCACCACCGCGTCCGCGGCGTCGGTCGTGCCGTTGGCGAAGGTCAAGGCGCCATTCGCGTTCCAGCCGGTCCATTGCGCGCGCGTTGTGATATGAACGCCCAAGCCATCCAGCCGCCGGAGCCAGGCGCGCAGCAAGGGGCTCGCCTTCATCGCGCGCGGAAAGACGCGCCCGCTGCTGCCGATGAAGGTCGGTTGTCCCAGCGCTTCGCACCAGTCGGTCAACGCGCGGGGCGGAAACGCCGCGAGCAGCGGCGCCATCCAATCCGCCGCCGCGCCGTAGCGCGCGCGGAAGAGATCGGCGGGCTCGGAATGGGTGAGGTTCAGACCGCCGCGCCCGGCCATCAGCAGCTTGCGCCCGACGCTCGGCATCCGTTCGAACACGGTCACGGCCATGCCGGCACGGGCGATGACCTCGGCGGCCATCAGCCCGGCGGGGCCGCCACCGATGACGGCGACGCGGTAAATTTGAAAGGCGGCGTTTTCCACGGCCCTCTTATGCACCGGCGCACGGTCAGATTGCCAGTTGCATCGGCGGCGTCATCCCGGGCAAAGGCGGCGCGTCAGCGGTTTCGGAATGCGTCAGCCATGCGCAGGAGGGCCGGGTCGAGCAGCGTTCGCACATCCGCCGGAACACCGCAGTCTTCCATGGCTTGGCGCATACACGTCATCCACGCATCGCGCTCGGCCTCGCCGATGCTGAACGGCCGGTGCGCGGATACGATGCATTTCGCGTCGGGCCGCTGATAGTAGAGCGGCGGTCCGCCGAGCCAGCCGCTCAGAAATTCGAACAGGCGCTCGCGCATGGGGGAAAGGTCCGCGGCGTGCAGGGCGCGAATGCGCGCGGCCTCGGGCGCGCTGTCCATCAGGTCGTAGAAACGATCGACAATTCGGCGAACGGTCGCTTCTCCGCCGATCATGTCATAGGGCGTGTCTTCCCGCGGGGCTTCAACTGCGCTTTCGTTGAGGGTCATGGGCCTCGGGTGCCGGTCGTGACGAGTGTGGAGCGGGCGGATGCGGGGCCAAGAATAGTCCCGCGCCGTCTCGTGGCCTTGATCTGGATCAAGCGCGTGGATCTTCCACTCCAGACCCGGCGGTTCGCTCACGGGAGAGCGCGTCGCCGTCGTCAGCCATCCGTTTCGCGGACGATATTCGCCAGCGGCTGTCGCGCCAGATATCGCCCCAGATTGCCGCTGAAAACCTTGGCGAGCTTTTGCCAGCGCTGCGGGTCGGCCGACGCGACGCCCGGGCTGATGATCAGGTTGGGCGCGTCCCACAAGGGCGATTCGGCGGGCAGGGGATTGACCTCGAAGGCGTTGCACGCGGCACCCGCGATCCAGCCGTTCTGCAGCGCGCGAAACAGCGCCGCGTCGGGCACGATTTCTCGCGTAACCAGATTGACGAGATAACTGGTCTTCTTCATCGACTGCAGCTCGCGCTCGCCGATCAGCCCGCGCATGGCGTCGCTCCCGGGCAGGCTGATGACAAGGACATCGCAGTCCCGCAGCAGGTCGGGCAGCCGGTCCATGCCATAGACGGCGTCGACGTAGGGCGGCACGTCGTGGATCTTGCGGCGGATCGCGCGCACGCTCATGCCCTGCTTTTGCAGCCGCTGCGCCACGGCCGAACCGACGGCGCCGAGGCCGAGCAGCAGGGCCACCTTGCCGGCGACCGTGTCGGGGCGGACGGTTTCGTCCCAACGCCGTTCCTGCTTGGCCTGCCACAAGGAAGGAAATCTCTTGCCCAGGGCCAGGACGCAGGCTTCGGTGAACTCCGAGAGCGGTTCCGCCTGGACGCCGCGGCTGCTCGTCACGGGTATGTCGCGCGTGACCACCGAGGGGGTGAGATAGTTCAGCCCGCCGCCATAGGTCGTGTGGATCCACTTCAGGGCGGGCAATTGCGCGGCCTGCTCGTCCGCCAGCCGCGAATTGGTGAAGACGACCTGGATGGAGGGAAAATCTTCCGGCTTCGGATCGGCGGAAAATTTGACATTGGAAAACTGGTGACGCAGCGCGTCGGCTTCGCCCTGCGGCAGGTCGCGCCCCAGTCGAAGCCACACATGACAATCCACGGAAAGAACCCTCCAAGACCACTGGATCAGAATGCGCGCCGTGCCGGTTGGGCGCGATGCAATATCTCACACGGCTTCGCGCGCCGCGAGCTGTTCGCCGTGTCGCCGCGACGGGCGAAGGCTTTCACATGGTCGGTGCGCACGCCGATCGTCGCTCGGCTGCCCGGCGGCAGCACGCGCCGGCCAATATTATTTTGGCCATGTAAGTCGTCGGCCAGGGCTTGCGGCGGCTCTTCGGCTTCGAACCTTTCTTGCGAGCAACGCTCCGCCGATCCTGCGCTTTCGAACCTTCTCGAACGGCGCAGCGGTATGGCCGGGGCCCTGGTCCGAATTCCTCCGCGGGCGCTGGTGTAAACCGCGATTGCGGATATATTGTGCTGCCGGTCCGCGGGCTCGGTTCGAGCGAAGTCCAGGACGCCCGTAGTTCGAGTTCGATCACCGAAGGGACCACGATGGCTCCTCGAGCGATGGGTTGGAATTTCCGCCCGGCCACCGCTCTACGGTGAAAGTTGCGCGATCTTCTGGAAAGACCATGCGGCTTCGCGGCCGAACGGCGCGGGCGGCATCGGCGTCGGCTAGTGAATTCAAACCACCAAAAAAGAAGGAGCAGGGATTTCCATGGATCGCATCCAATTTCCATATCGGGCCCCGAGCCATCTCGCCCTCATGCATGTTATCGCGGAGACAGGAGCATGGGAGCGCCAGGGGCTCGAGGTCGAATACGAGCGCCAGATCAGTCGTGACGAGGCGCACAAGCTGGTTCCGACTGGCGAGGTCGAATTCGTCTCCGGCAACCATGTCTCGACTTACGCGGCGCGCGCGCGCGGCGACAAGTGGGTCTATGTCGGCCAGAGCATGAGCGAGAACAACATCGGCCTGGTGACGCGCCCCGATGCGGGAATCGACCGGCTGAAGGATGTGCGCTATCGCAAGTTCGGATCGCGCGGCCGGCACCCGGCGCTCAACACCTGGCTCTATCTCAAGCAGAACGGGCTCGATCCCGATCTCGGCCAGGTCGAGATCGTGCGCACCAACCAGCCCGACGCCGCCGACAGCAAGCGCAACCGCAAGGGCCTGCTCGACATGGTGAAGGACAAGGACATCGACGCCTGTTTCATGGCGGAGCCCAGCCTCGAGGAGGCCAGACGCGGGGAACTCAAGGTCATCGAAGTCGCGCCGCAGTCGATGATCAACTACATGACCATGTCGACCAGCAAGAAGCTGGTGGACGAGCGGCCCGACATCATCGAGCGGACGCTTAAGGGCATCATCGACGGAATCGCCTTCTTCAAGCTGCGCCGCGAAGAGACGCTCAAGATCATGCAAAGGCGGCTCGAGGACGGCAAGCTGGACCGCAGTACCGTGGAGAAAATTTACAACAGCCTGGCGCCCAACCTGGATCCGCGGCTCTATCCCAGCATGGATGCCGTCGCGAATGTCTACCAGGAGGCGGTGAAGCAGGATAAGGATGCCGCGAAAGTGCATCCGCTCGCCCTGTGGAATTTGCATTTCCTGCGCAACATCGACGATGCGGGCTTCATCGATGCGCTCTACAAGGACGATCCGAGCCATCTGCAGCGCCACGGCGGCTGACCGCCGAACTGAAGGCCGCTTCCCTGAATACCGAGGCCCGGCCGATCCACGATGCATCAAGGGTCCCGACAGGCCGTTAGACTTTACAGCTTGACCTGTCGGGCAGCCCTCGATCGCACTGTGACGAAACGTGCTATCAGGACTTCCCTGTTGTGATATCAGTTCGCGTCTTGCCGGAGTCTTCGTCGCCTTGTCCCCAAGTTCCGAAATAGAGCCGTCCCGCGCGGCGGACCGGCGCAGCCTCCATGCGTCTTATGCCGCCGGGCTGTTCAGCATGGGTCAGTCCGAGCTGCTGACCATGGTGATCCCCTTGTGGGCCGTGCTCCAGGGCGCTTCGCCGACCGAGATCGGCACTCTGATCGGTGCCCGGTCGCTGCTCACCTTCTTCCTGGCGATTCACGGGGGCGCGTTGATGGACCGGCTCGGCACGCGCCGCGTCATGATGTTCTTCGCGCTGGCAACCGGGGCGCTCGCCGGACTCTATCCATTCCTGCCCTGGCTGCCGGTCATGATCGCGCTGCAGATGCTGATCGGGTTCGCCAGCAACATGGGATGGATCGGCGCGCAGACCATCATCGCCCAGGTGACCGGCGGCGATCCCGGCCGTATCGGCCGGTTCAGCTTCTTCGCGCGCATCGGCAACGTGATCGCGCCGCTGCTCATGGGCCTCCTGTGGGATCACGCGGGGCCGATGCTGTCGTTCCTCGGCATATCGGCGTGGTCGCTGCTGTTGTTCCTGGTGGTCTCGCGGATCCGCAATCCGCAGGCCATTGAGGCGGCGACCGGCCGTTTCGCCTGGCGCGACGTCCTGCCGCGGCTGTCCGACTATACCGGCTCGCTCAGCCTGATCGTGATTCCCGCCGTGGCTTTTACCTTGGGCATTTCGTTCATGCGGCATGCGACCAACGGCGTGGAAAGCTCTTTCTTCATCGTCTATCTCAGCGACATCGGATACGCCGGCACCATGATCGGCGCGCTGTTTTCGATCGCCGAAGTCGTCAACGGCCTGGCGTCGCTCGCCTCGGGCCGGGTTGCGAGATGGATGCCAATTCCGTGGATCATGGTGGGCTTCACCATGCTGGCGATCATGCTGCTGATGATCACCCCGTTCCTCGGCGGCGCCTTTGTGCTGCTGGCGATTACGCACAGTCTGCGGCGCGCCTCCGAGGGGCTGGTGCAGCCGCTGATGTTCTCCCTTCAAGCGCGCGCCGTGCCACGCCACCTGCAGGGGTCCGTGGTCGGCCTGCGCGTCACCAACAACCGGCTGTCATCGATCATCACGCCCATCATGATGGGCGTGATCGTCGACCACTTCGGCATCGCAGACGGTTTCATCGTCATGGGCGCTCATTCTGCTCACGCTCGGTGTGGCGCTGATGGTAGCCCTCGCCCATTCGCCCTCGTTGCGACGCTGACAGCTTGCATCCCGCCGGGGCTCCGATTGCGGAACCGGCCTGCCGATTGTCCGGTGAGCGGATAGCCTGGACGCCGGTCGGGCCGACGGGTCAGCAAGCATGGAGGACGGCATGCCGGCGAAATCGAACAAGCAGCAAATGGCGGCGACCGCCGCTCTTTCCGCCAAGCGCGGCGAGAAACCGAAATCGAGCCTGCGTGGCGCGTCCAAGCAGATGGCGCAGTCCATGAGCGAGGACGAACTGGAAAAATGGCCAGCGTGAAGCGCAAAAAACTCCCCAAGCGCGCATCGAAATCGCGCTGACGGAGCTTCTTCAAGCTGCAGCGCGAAGATACCCAGGGCCAGCGGATGCACCTTCGCCGCGTTCTTGTCCTGCTTCACCTTCCGACACACGTTGGCGACCGCGCAAGAACTGAGAGGCGCAACGCATAAAGAGGGAGCTTCGTGGTCCCTTTTTGATATGTGAGTTGTCTATTGAGTTTATGGTTACGGATCTCTTGTGCCGCCTCGTTCCGAGGGCCATGCAGGCTCGATCGTCATCGGTCTGCGGGTCCTCTTGACGATAACGAACTCCTCATCCATTTTGTATAATAATCAAACAACTGATTTGTATATAAAACACAGGAAGCTCGCCATCAAAGATGATGGCTGCGGAAATTCAGGAACAGGAGACGAGTATGCACGGAAAATCCGCCATCAGAGCGGCTGCAGCGGGGTTGTGCCTCGGCCTTGTCGGTACGGGCGGAATTGAGTGCCGCAAGTGACGACGAGGCTTTCTATCGCGGCAAGCAAGTTTCCATTGTCGTCGGCTACCCGCCAGGCGGTGGTTACGATGTGTATGCGCGGCTGCTGGCGCGCCATATGGGACGCAATATTCCAGGCGAGCCATCGATGATCGCCAATAACATGCCGGGCGCCGGCAGCATGATTACGGCCAACTACCTCTACAACCGTGCGCCTAAGGACGGCACGGTCTTCGGCATGTTTGCCGGCGGGATGGCGCTGACCCCGCTGCTGGGCGCACCCAAGGCGCTTTTCGACAGCCGCAAGTGGACGTGGATCGGAAGCATGAACGAAGAGACGAGCTTGTGCCTGTCTTCGGCGAACTCCGGGGTCAAATCGATCGACCAGGTTTTCGAACGGGAATTCATGATCGGCACGTCAAGCTCGACTGGAACAGCGGTTGATTTCCCAACTTCATCCAATGGTCTTCTGGGGACCAAATTCAAATTGATCTCAGGTTATTCCGGATCCAATGGCGTCATGCTCGCGCTCGAGCGCGGCGAGGTCCATGGCATGTGCGGCATGCCGTTGGCCACTTTACGAACGGCTCGACCCGAGTGGCTCGAGAAGAAGCAGATCAATATCATCCTACAGGAAGCGACCCGCCGTCACCCCGAGCTTCCCGACGTGCCGACGGTAGCGGATCTCGCGAAGGACGCGGAAACCAAGCAGGCCGTCGAACTGATCTTCGGCTGGCAGATCATGGGGCGACCGCTCGCGGCGCCGCCCGACCTGCCAGCTAAGCGGGTCGAGACCCTGCGTAACGCATTCCAGACAACCATGAAGGACCCCGTCTTCCTCGCCGAGGCGGAAAAGATGCGGGTGGAGATCAGCCCGATTACACCGCAGCAGATGGAGCAATTCATCGCCCGCGCCTATGACACCCCTAAAGCGGTGATTGAGCGCGCCATGGCGGCGCAAGGACGAACAGAGGCAAAATAACTGGACGAAACCAGGCCTCAGCGCGATGCAATGGATCCGGCCCGCCGTTCCGTAGGCCTTAGCCTGCGGTCTATCGAAGGAGGTTCAATATGACCGAACACATCTGGGACAAATACCTCACCGCGCGCGACAAGCAGGTTCTCGCGGTCTCCGGCTACGGCGCCACACGTCAGGGCTATGGAAAGCGCCCGGCCCTCATCGTCATCGACGTTAGCTATGCCTTTACCGGAGAGAAGCCGGAACCGATTCTCGAAAGCATCAAGAAATGGCGCACGTCCTGCGGCGAAAACTCCCTGGGACGGCATTCGAGTAATCAGGCGGCTCGTCGACGCCGCTCGGTCCAAGGGCGTCCCGGTGATCTATACCACAGGTGGCCGTCGCGCCGATAATTGGGACGCCGGCAGTTGGGGCTGGAAGAAGAGCGCCAACGGCCAAGGCGCGTCGGTCAAGCGCGAGACAAATGTCGATGGCGACACGATCGTCCCCGAGATCGCGCCCGGCCCCAAGGACCTCGTGATCAAAAAGTTGAAGCCGAGCGGATTTGCGGGCACCGCGTTGCTCAGCCACTTAGTGCAACTGGGTTGCGATTCGCTGATCGTCACCGGCACAACGACATCGGGCTGCGTGCGCGCCACAGTGCTCGACGCGTTCGCGCTGAACTATCGCGTGACCGTCGCCGAGGACGCCTGCTTCGATCGTTTTCAGTCCTCCCATGCCATGAGCCTGTTCGATATGAACGCTAAATATGCCGACGTGGTCGGCAGCGACGATGTCATGGCCTTCCTCGGTCGGTATCCCGCCGACCAATTCATCCTACCTTCCGGGCAAGGCATGAGCGTCGCGGCGGAATAGCGCGCCTAGACTAATTGAATCCGTCGCGCGGCCGAACACTATCGACGGCTGGCTGACGCCGAGGGCGCCGCTTGGCGCGAAAACTGAAACGGAATCCTTCGGGCTCCGTTTTCATAGCCGTGATCGCGCGCCGTCAGACCGCCGCGGTGACGATGATCTCCACCTTGTATTGCGGCGCGGCGAGTTTGGCTTCGATGGTGGCGCGCGCCGGGGTGTTGCCTTGGGCGACCCAGGTGTCCCATACCGCATTCATGTCGGCGAAGGTCGCCATGTCGGCGAGCACGATGGTCGCGGTCAGGATCTTCGTCTTGTCGGTGCCCGCCTGGGCGAGAAGCCCATCGATCGCGGACAGTACCTGGCGCGTCTGTCCCGCCACGTCCTGGCGGGTGTCGTCGGCCACTTGGCCCGCGAGATAGACGGTGTTGTTATGAACGACCGCTTGGCTCATCCGCTTGCCGGGCTGCAGGCGCCGAATTTCCATCCGTGACTCTCCTGGGGTGACTGTCATCAAGGCCGAGCCGGTTCCATATCACGGTGCCGGGTGCGGCGAAAGATTCCAGGCACGGAGGGTCGCCGGGACCGATCGGTGCATAGCCTGACGGATGTAGGAGCTGAGTGCGGCTCCCAGACTTCGAGCCGGCGGGGAAGTCTAGCCTGTGGAGCCCCGATGCCGGCTTTCGGTCTGGATGTGCCGCTTGACCCGGGCGAGGGCGGTCTCCCAGGGTGCGGGAAGCCGCGGCTGGCGGTTAGCGGAGGTCTTACGGGCGCGTTTTGCGCGGGATGCAACGGGGCGCTTGAGCGACGGAATACGCGGCATGGAACCCTCTTTAGAGTTCGTCGGTCCCAATGTAACCCGCCTCCCACCGTAAAGTTCCGCTTGCCGACAAAAACAAATTCCCCTTTTTGGCGGGGTGCGATGGCGGGAAACGCTTGCCGAAACTGTGGATTAGCCGGCAAACTCCCCCTTGAGCCCATTGAAATACGAAGAGCGAGTCGTCGCCGGGAGATCTCATGAAATTGCACGCGATCAGGCATGAAGTCGCCCGCAGCGGCTATGTGGCGGCCATGACGGTGGCCGCTTCGGTGTTTCGCGACAAACCGGTGCCGCTGCCGCTGCTCCGCTTCGGACGCTCCATCGCGCCGTTCGACAATGCCCTGACCCCACGCAAGGGCATCGCGGTCCTCGACCCGCGGCTGATCGACGACGTCGGGATGCGGCGCGCGTTCGAGGGCGAGGCGTTCGACGAATGGTCGCTCAATCACGAAGCGATCAATCTGCTGCGCCAGCGCGTTCTGCAGATTCGGCCCGACAGCGTGCTGGAATTCGGCAGCGGCGTCAGTACGGTCGTCTTCTCCTATCTGCTGCGCCAGCATTTCGCCGATGATGCCGTGCGGGTGATTTCGGTCGAACAAAACGCGGACTTCGCCGCCCGGACCGAAACCTTGCTCGCGCGCGCCGGATCGCGAAAGACGGTGCAATTCGAGTTCCCCGGTATGGCGCACCAGGCCTTCGAAGGCGAGCCTGTTTCGTCCTACGACCTGGGTGACGAAATCCTCGGGCGGGTGTTCTCGGCCATTCAGCCATCGCTGATCTTCATCGACGGGCCCTTCGGCATGGGCCCGGTGCGAGGGCCCGTGCTGCCGCGAATCCTGCCCTATCTGACGCGGCCGACCACGGTGATCCTCGACGACGCGTTGCGCGACAACGAGATGAAAATCCTCGAGGCGTGGGCCGCTTTGCCCGGCGTGTCGGTCAAGGGTATCTCGCTCATCCGCAAGGGCCTGGCCGAGCTTACGGTGACTCCGCCACCGCGCCTTTGAGCGCCGTTACCCACCGCTCGGCACGGCGTCCCGCGATTTGACGCTCATGATCGTGTAGGGCACAGTGGCCGCCTACGCATTCAGGGAGGCCAGCCGTGACAGACGCACGCAAGGGGCGCACAGACGCCATGGGGGACGACGACAGCAAGGGCAAGAACGGGGGCGACGGCGAAACCATCATCTCGCTGCACGCCGGCTATGAGACCAATGGCGTCTATACCAACGCCTTCCTGGCGCGGCCCGCCGGTTCGCGGACGGGACGGCCCGGCGTCGTGCTGCTGTCCGGCATGCACGGTCTAAGCTGGACCCAGCGCGAGATCACTCGCATGTATGCGCGCGCCGGCTTCGTCGCATTGTCGCCCGACTACATGGGCGGCCAATTGCCGGAGAGCCGCACCGACGCGCTGCTCGCCAAGAATTCACTCGATGTCGGCCCGGTGGTCGAGGCACTTGCCGGTGGGGCGGCCTTCCTGCGCAGCCTGCCGTGGGTCGGACCCCAGGGCAAGGTCGGCATCATGGGCTTCTGCCTCGGTGGCGGCCTGGTGCTGCTGGCCTGCGGCCGCACTGCCGCGTTCGACGCCGGCGTGGTCTATCATCAGAGCCTGTTTCCCGACATGCGCGAGCTCGAAGGCATCGCCTGCAACCTGCAGTGCCATTACGGCACCGAGGACCATTCGACGCCGAAGGAGGAGGTCGACGCCTTCACCAAGGCGATGGACCGGCTCGGCAAGCCTTACGAGCTCTATTGGTACGAAGGCATGCCGCACAGCTTCGCGCAGATCACGCCCGACGCCGAGGTGGCGCCGGCGCGCCGCGCGGCCACCGACCTGTCCTACCAGCGCAGCTTCGAATTCCTCCACCGCGAGCTCGGCGGCGGCGCGAACCGGCCCGCGCGCGCGGGCGATAAGGTTGCGGCGGCGGAGTAGATCGTGGTTGCTACCCGCGCGTGACCGATCGCGCCAGTCGCGTCACCTTCACCGCCGCGGGCGGTCGAGGAATTCCTCGAACGCTTCGCCATGCTCGGCGAGGCCTTTTTGGATCAGCGCGCGCATCAGGTTGTCGCCGAGCCGGCCGGCATCGAGCAGCGCGTCGGCGTTGATGCCGAGCATGGCGGCGACCAGGCTGATTCGCGTTTCCGGTCGCGCCTCGTCGAACACCGTGCGGCTTTTCGTGATCGACAGGCCGGAGACGAGTTGTGCGTCGCCATTCTCGATCATGACCCGCTCCGCCGTGGTGAAGGCGGCGAAATCCAGGATGCCGGGCGACAGCCGCTCGATCTTGCCGAGCAACTGTTCCGCGGTCGCGCCGTCGAGCTTCGCCGTGGCCATGCGTCCCGCCTGCTCGGTGTAGGGCCGTGCCTGCTTCAAGCGGGTATAGAACAGGTCACGCCGCCCGTCGGACTTGGCCGCCCATTCCGATTCGTTGAACAGGGCCGCTTCGGCGAACTCCGTCTGGCCGCCGCCCGAGGCGGTGCAATAGACCACGCCGTCCTCGATGTCATCCACGGTGTAGGACCGGCCGTCCTTGGTGTAAGCCTTCGAGCCGGGAGCAAATCGGGCTGCCATTGCGCCTCGCACTGTTGCTGTGAGCCTATGTCAACTTAAACCGAATGCCGCCTGCCGCAGGATAAATAATCACGGTGTGCCGGGGGGCGGAAGATAATACCTGCGTGATGTTTCCAGCCTTTTCAGGCAATACGGGCTCTGCGAAGAATGAGCCCCCCTGCAAAGCGAAGCACTGCTATTCTGTCCCCAATTCAAGGGCGTCCGAAGTCGCCGCCGAAAGACCGCCGACCGCATCGCGGTCCACGCGGAGGGCATTCTGCGAGATAATAAGGATGTGAGATTTTCACGGGCGCCAGATCGGAGACCTTGGAAGGCGACGCGGTAGCCGGCGGGTGAGGTATGCAGCGCCTCACCGAACTTCGATGACGCCGCCGGATATCGTCGCGCGCCTCTTTGAATGGCAGGGCGCGAATTGGCCTCCGCTCTCAGACCAGTCAGTCGCCCGCGCGTTCTTGACAGCGGATCGCCATGCTTCTCATATGTCGCCAATTCTGCGAGTTGCTCGTGCCATGGTTGCAAATCATATGGCACGAAAATTGCGATCGCTCGGGAGGGACGACACGCATCGCCGAGTGATGGTCGTTCGCCGTTTTTATAAAAGGAAGGGTTATGAGTATGAGTATGCACCAAAGTCTGCCGGCGGCATGCGCGCTGCTGGCATCCGTGATGGCTGTGCCGGCGTTGGCACAGCCGGTCGCCGATTTCTACAAAGGCAAGAACCTGACGCTGATCATCGGCTCGAGCCCGGGCGGTGGTTACGACGCCCAGGGCCGCCTGCTTGGCGCGTCACATCGGACGCCATATTCCAGGCAATCCGTCTCTGGTGGTGCAGAACATGCCGGGCGCCGGCAGCCTTCAGGCAACCAACCACCTCTACAATCTGGCGCCCAAGGACGGCACCTACTTCGGTCTGGTGCAGCGCGACATGCTGACTGCGAAGCTGACCATGCCGCAGGGCGTGCGCTTCGACGTGGAGAAGTTCAACTGGGTCGGCAATATGGCGTCCGAGACGGCGGTGATCGTCGCCTGGCATACCTCGCCCATTCAAACAACCGAAGATCTGTTCAAGACCGAGATGATCATCGGCGGCACAGGGCCGACGATCGATACGGAAACCTCGCCGCGCCTGCTCAATGCGCTGATCGGCACGAAATTCCGCATCGTGTCGGGCTATCCCGGCACCACCGAGGTCACGCTCGCGATGGAGCAGGGCGAAGTGATGGGCCTGGGCGACTGGTCCTGGTCGAATGTGCGCACGCGCAAGCCGGAATATCTGCGCGACAAGAAGATCCGCATCCTGATGCAGGCGGCGCTCCAGAAGGACCGCGACCTGCCCGACGTCCCCCTCGTGCTCGACTACGTCAAGAACGCCGAGGACCGTCAGATCATGGAGCTGTTCCTGGCCCAGAAGACGGTTGCGCGCCCGGTCGTCGCGCCGCCCGACCTTCCCAAGGATCGCGTTGCGGCCATTCGCAACGCCTTCGTGACGCTCGCCAAGGATGCCGAATTCCTGGCGGACGTGGAGAAATCCAAGCTCGAGGTCAATCTGTCGTCGGGCGAGGAGGTCGAGGCGGTGGTCAAGCGCATCGTCGCCACGCCGAAAGAACTGACCGACCGTCTGGCGGCTTCGATCGCGCCGCCGCGGCGTTGAGCGATTCGATCCGCCGTTGATTTGTTCGTACACTGTCTCCGGCCGCGGCCGTCGCGGCCGGAGAATTTCTGTCCATCTTCCGCGAGGTTTGCATGCAGCCCGGCCGCACCGGTCCGTTTCCCTATAGCCCGATCATCCACCGCCCGAAGCTCGAATGGCCGAACGGCAAGCGCCTGGCGTTCTGGGTGATCCCCAACATCGAAACCTTCGCGCTCAACGAAAAGATGCCGGACGGGCCGAATATCCCGAACGTGTTCTCGTGGGCCAAGCGCGAATACGGCAACCGCGTCGGCGTGTTCCGCATCATGAAGGTGCTGGAGCGCTACGGCATCCGCGCCACCGTCGCGCTCAACAGCGAGGTGTGCGACGCCGCGCCCGCGGTGATCGAGGAAGGCCAGCGGCTGGGTTGGGAATGGATGGGCCATGGCGAAAGCAACACGCGCCGGCTCAGCGAAACCAAATCGATCGAGGAAGAGCGCGCGTTGATCAAGCGCACGCTGGACCGCATCGAGACGGCGACGGGCAAGCGCCCGAAAGGCTGGCTTGGCCCTGGCCTGCAGGAAAGCTGGAATACCGTCGATCTGTTGAGCGAGGCCGGCATCGACTATATCGGCGACTGGACGATCGACGATCAGCCCTACGTGCTTGGAAACCTCACCCAAGACGCTGGTGTCGATTCCCTATGGCCACGACATGGGCGACAAGACCGCCGAGCATCTCGCCTATCCGCCGGAAGTCTTCACCAAGATGATGACCGACACGTTCGACGTGCTCTACCGCGAGGGCGCGGAACTCCGGCCGCGTCATGCCGCTGTCGCTGCATCCCTATATCACCGGCGTGCCCCACCGCATCGATTCGCTCGACCGCGGCCTCGAATATATCTGCCGCCACGAGGATGTCTGGTTCGCCACGGGCAGCGAGATCGTCGCCCATTATAAATCGGCGCGGAAGTAACCGCGCCGCATCGTCACCGAGGAAAGTTCCTATGCACAAATATCACAATCCGAAATCGATCATGGCCAATGCCTCCTACACGCACGGCGTGGAGGCGGTCGGTCCGTTGCGCTGGCTTGCCATCGCCGGTCAGGTCGGCCGCGATACGGACGGCTCGATCCCCGACGGCATCGAGGCGCAGGCCGAGATCGCCTGGCGCAATCTCGCGGACGTGGTCAAGGAAGCGGGCATGGACATGACGGATCTGTTCGAGGTCACCGTCTATCTGGTCAACCGCGACGACAATGCCGGCTTCGACAAGGCGCGCATGAAATGGCTCGGCCCGGTCGCCCGCCCGGCCTGCACCAAGCTCTATATCTCCGGCTTGGCCAACCCCAAGCTGCTGTGCGAAGTCCAGGCGCTCGCCGCGCGCCCGGTGAAGTAAACACCGATTTGACCTGCATCCCCGCGAGCTCCGGCTCGTGGGGCATTCGCCGCCGCTCCGGGCCACGCTCGATGACGGCCCATCATTGCAGCGGCGCGATCGGTTCCGGCGCGGTCGTCGCCAGATTGCGCGCTCCGCCGGCCGGCTCGAACTCTGCCTTCATGCCGAGCATCAGATCGTCCAGGCCGCGCTGGACGGCCCGCGCATATGTCGCGTCGGAGGCGACGATGTCGGCGACCCGGGCGCGCCCGCGCACCACCGCCGGTGCGTCATCGTGCATATTGCCGCCGTAGATGCGCAGGCGAGAATCGAATTCGACGGTGACATGCAGCAGGCCGGGCGTGAACCACGCCCAGAACTGCTCGATGTCGATCGACAGCGGCACGACACCGGGCAGCGACGGGTCGTCGACCACCACGTAGCCCTTCTCGCGCAGCGCAGTCGTCGCGGCATTGCGCACCAGGTCGGTGACGGTCTTGCCTTGCGGCAGCAGCAGGTCGCCGGCGTGCGTGCCGTAACTGGTGCGTTTGCGGCCCACGCTGCGCGCCTTCACCGCGGGGTCGTGCGCGTCCGTTTCGCTGGCGAGCGACGGCATCGCCGGATCGTCGGGATCCGCCGTGAACTGGCGCAGGTCGCGGATCTCGATGATGGTGACGACCTGTTTCGCCTCGGTGGCGTGGGCCGGCAGCACGGATACATCGACCACGGAGCGATTGACGGCGCAGCCGGCCAGATTTATCGCCATGGCCGCGCCAATCATCCACGCCTTGATCGTTGCGGCTTGCGGCATCCTGAACCTCGAACGGTCTTCCATCAGGTCAACCTCGCGTGGGGGATTTTAGGTAACAGGCCAGTCACGGGTAAGTTCCGGTTCGTTCTGGCTCCTGATCGATATCAATGCCGTACCGCCGATCCGTGCCACGATGCGCCATGGCGCAGGTGAAGTCCCATGAACAGCCCGTGCTCGAGCGCGGCGATATCTATTTTCTCTATCGGCCGCGGGTCGAGGCGGATGCGGTGGATGGCCTGCGCGACGTGGAGCGGCTGTTCATCCTCCTGAAACCGGCGCGGCGCCATCTCTATCGCCTCATCGTGGTCGGCCGCAAAAAGCTGCCCGATCCAAAAGAACACGATCGTTTTTGGGCTTTTGTATGGCGCGTCTTCCGGGACCGCGAGGCGCTCAACAGGGAACTCGGCGAGAAGTTTTATGAGACCAAGACGCGCGGCGAGCGCCATGTGGCGCCGGTGCGTCCCGCGGCGGAAGGCATCTACGCCCTGGTGCGGCACGGCAACCACACCCATCTCGCTTATGCGTTGGAGCTGCCCGAGGTCGAGGGGCCGGCCGAACGCGAGCTCAATATCAGGCGCGAAGCGAGCTATATCATCGCGGTGAAGAATCCGGAGAGCGGCAGTCCGCCGGCGGCCGGGCTCGATCCCGACCGTGAGGCGCGCTTTCCGAACAAGCTCCGGGAGAAATTCGCCGGGCGAAAATTCTCAGCCGTCGATCCGCCGGAGTTCCTCGATTACGAAGGGGCCGAACTCGTGCTGATCGGCGCCGAGGAGAATGCCGAGGCGGAGCTCGGCATCGCGTTCGAGCCGCGACAAGGAGACCGAGCACACGGCGGACGTGTTCAAGGATCTCAAGCTGCCGCGCGAGATCGCGCGCGAGCCGCTGCTCGAAGGCAAATGGAAATGACCGCGCGATCGACGACCCATGCAGGCGTGCGCGCGCGGCGTCATGACGACCCACGCTATCAGTTCAACCCGCTCCATCCGGCGCTGGTCAGTTCCTCGATGGCGCGCTTTTTGACCGCCTCGGGCGCGGCGAAGCTCTTGGCGATTTCTGCCTCGATTTTCTCCGGTTCGAGATACTGGATCTCGATCTGCGCCTTGTCGGCCTCTTCCAGCAGCTTGGCGTCCGCCATGGTCGCGGCGAAAGCCTTGCGCAGCGCCGCCAGCCGGTCGTCGGGGATGCCCGGCGGTGCGGCATAGGGCCGGCCGTAATATTGCGGGCTCAGCACCATCTCGAGAATCTGCTTGTTCTCGCCGTCCTTCACCAGATCCATGACGAAGGGCACGCCCTGGGCATCGAGTCCGGGATGGCGCGATACCGCGACGTTGAGCCAGGGCACGAAGGTCTTGTTGGCGAATTGCTGGCTCGCCTGACTCGCGGCGACATCCCAGCCCCAGCCGCACAAGCCGTCGACCTCGCCCTTCTCCATGGCGAGCGTCACGCCCGATGTCGCGTCGTAGCCCTTGATGACCTTGAACTTGGTGCCGACCAGCCGGTTGAGCAGCTGCGGGAAGATCGCCGTCGAGCCGCCGCCGGTCGCCGCGCCGATGACGATTTCCCGGCCGAGCAGATCGTCGACCGACTTGACGCCGGCCTTGGCGGTGAAGGCGCAGACGGTCGAAACCGTGTTCATGCTGCCGATCCAGCGGAACTGGCGCATGTCGAATTCGACGTTGCGGCCGCCGGCGAGCTGATTGATCGTCAGAGTGTACATGATGAGTCCGATCGCCGAGCCGTCCTTCGGCGCGATCGACCACAGGTTGTTGGCGGACTTCAAGCCGGCCGCGCCCTGCATGTTCTTGACCACGAAGCTGGCATTGCCCGGCATGTGGCTGCCCATGTGGCGCGCCAGCAGGCGGGCATAGAGGTCGTAGCCGCCGCCGGCACCGGCGCCGACGTAAAGGTCGATCGAGCGGCCGGCATAGAATTGCTCGACGGACTGAGCCTGCGCCCCACCGGCCAGGCCGGCCGCGACGAGCACGACCGCAAGTCCGATGCGCAGGCGCGCATGTCCCCTGATACCCATCGCCGTCCTCCCTGTATCGCGCACCTTTCGAGCGTGCGCCTGTTCGCGGGCATGGCCCCGCGTTTTGCCAACGATAGCCGACCGCTCAGCGCCGTCAAGCCTCGCCCTTGATTGCCGTCAATGACAGCCAGTCGTGGCCGTGCATGCTCGGGACATGCCCAGGCTACGGCCGGAGAACCCGATGATGATCAAGGATGTGATAGTCCGTCTCGACGGCGGCGCTGGCGACGAGGTCCGTTTGGCGGCGGTCAAAACCATCGCCACGCGCTTCGAAAGCCACGTGATCGCGCTCTACTTCAATATCCTGCCGCTGATCATTCCCAGCGAGGGCGAGGACCTTGCCGCCATCCACACGGTCGAGTTGCTCGAGATGGCGCGCAGGGCCGGCGACAAGACGGAAGCCGCCTTGGCGCGAAAACTGAGCCGGCTGCAATTTCCCGTCGAACTCCGCCGGTTCGACGTGTTCAGCGACACCCTGCCCGACATCGCCACCCGTGAGGCGCGTTCGGCCGACGAATTTGTCGGCATTCGCCCCAATGGCGCGCCGAGCGAACCGGAGCGCATGGTCGAAGCCGTCTTGTTCGGCAGTGGGCGCCATCTCATGTTGTTGCCCGACGGCGAGGGGCACCGGCACAGCTTCGAGCATATCCTGATCGCGTGGAATGGCAGCCGCGAGGCGGCGCGCGCCATGGCGGAAGCCATGCCCTACATCCATGCGGCCCGGTCCGTCACCGTGGTGGTGGTCGACGACGAACCGCCGGTCGAGGATCGGGCGTTGCTCGGCCAGGACGCGGTCTCTCATCTCAAGCACCACGGCATCAATGCGGCGCTTCATCATGTGGTCGGCAGTAGCCGCGAGGCCGGCGCCACCATCGTGGGCGAAGCGCGGCGTACCAACGCCGACCTCATCGTCATGGGCGGCTATGGCCATTCCCGCCTGCGCGAGATCCTGCTCGGCGGTGTGACCCGCGAGGTCCTGCACACGGCGCCGGTGCCGCTGCTCATCGCCCACTAGTCTGGCGTCAAGAGGCCGCTCAGTGACGCCTGCTCATCGGATCAGCTCGCGCGGAAACTATTTCTGGGGCAGCAGCACGACGCGGCCGATGGCGCGGCGCTCGCGCACGTCGGCCATCGCGGCGCGGAATTCGCTTAAGGGGTATTGCGCATGCACGGTGGGCGCGATCTTGCCGGCCTGCCAGAAGCGGATGAGTTGCGTCCATAACGCCCGCACGCGCGGCGCGTGGAACTGGCGGTTGTCGCCGGGCGACCAGCCGATATAGGTGCCCCAGTTGAAGCCGCCGACGCTGATGTTCTTCAGCATCAGGATATTGGCGCCGACCTGCGGGATCGTGCCCGTGACATAGCCGATGCTCACCACCATGCCGCCGTCGCCCAGGCAGCGCAGGCTCTCGTCGAACACCGCTCCGCCGAGCGGATCGAGCACCGCCTGCACGCCGCTGCCCGTGATGCGCAGCACCTCGTCGCGAAACGGCAGCGTGCTGTCGAGCACGATGTCGGCGCCGCGCGCC
This sequence comes from uncultured Alphaproteobacteria bacterium, assembly GCA_963752345.1. Classification (GTDB taxonomy): domain Bacteria; phylum Pseudomonadota; class Alphaproteobacteria; order SMXQ01; family SMXQ01; genus CAVVYA01. The sequence goes on along the minus strand of CAVVYA010000023.1, from coordinate 13,517 downwards.
TTCAGGATCGCGTGCTTGGCCGTGCCGGCGCGCGCGATGACGCGGGCGCCCAGCGCCCGGGCGATTTCCACCGCCGCCAGTCCGACGCCGCCGCCCGCGCCGTGCACCAGAACCCACTCGCCCGGTTGCACCTTGGCGCGCCAGATCAGCGCGCCGGCCGCCGTCGGATAGCTCACGGCGAGCGCGATCGAGGCGTGCAGGTCGAGCGGTTCGGGTAGCGGCATGACATGAATGGCATCGACCACCACCTGCTCGGCCGAGCCGCCCCAATCGACTGGCGCGAAGACGCGCATGCCCGGTTCGATGTCCGTGACATTGCTCGCCACCTCCAGCACGATACCGGCGATGTCGGTACCGGGCGCGAACGGCAGCGGCGGTTTGCGCTGATATTTGCCGGCGACCACGATCTGGGTCGAGAAGCTGACGCCGGCCGCCTCAACGCGGATGCGCACCGTTCCGGGACGCAGCGCCGGCTCGGGCATGTCCTGCACGGTCAGTTCGTCGTAGTCACACCAATGATCGCAGACCAGCGCACGCATCGACCCAGCTCCCGTTATCTTTATCGTTATTCGCGCGCCTATCCTCACCAGAGCCGGCCGTGCGTCAAGCGGCCCGTTGCCTGCGATAGCGCGAATGCTGCGTTGCGTACAGGTTAGGCGGCGGCGCCGGGTGCGCTCAATCCGGCGAGCAGATCGCCGAACCGCTCGCTCTGCACCATGACATGACCGCGCAGCCTTTGACTCGCGAGGTCCTCATCGCCGGCCAAAATGGCCGCGATGATCGCCTCGTGCTCGGCAAGGGAGGTCAGCATCCGGTTGCGCACGCGCAACTGCAGGCGGCGGTAGGACGCGAGGCGGCGCTGCAAGGCGAGTGCCTGCTCGGCGACGAAGCCGTTCTGGCTCGCCGCGTAGATCGCCTGATGAAAGCGCTCGTTCTCGTAATAATAGGAGTCCGTATCGCCCCGCGTGACGGCGGCGCGGCAGGCTTCGAGGGCCGCGGCAAGCGCCTCGCGGTCGGCCGGGCGCAGGCGCCGCGCCGCCTGGCGCGCGCACAGCGCCTCGAGTTCGGCCATCAATTCGAACATCTCGATCAGGCGGCGAAAATCGGGCGCGCTGACCACGGCGCCGCGGCGCGGCCGGAGCTCGATCAGACCTGATGCGGCAAGTGCCTGAAGAGCCTCGCGAATCGGCGTTCTTGATACGCCAAAACGCTTGGCGAGCGTGGCCTCGTCCAGGCGTGCGTCAGGTGCGATCGCGCCGGTCAGGATGTCGTTTTCGATCGCCGCCCGCAGGTCGGCGGAGATGTTGCCCAGCGGTTTGCTCATAGACACCTTCGTATGCAGGATCGTTTCTATTGTATACGAGAAGCTTGACTCACCGTGCAACTGTGTAATCCTCACGGCAAGACGGAATTGTCGTTTGCCGGCTCGCTCTGGGACAAGAGCCGCGCTGCTTAAAAAATCGCAAAATCCCAAACGCTTCAAAACAGGGAGTGCCATCGTGCAAAAGCTCAACACGGCGCTTGCGGGCGCTACCATTCTGGCGTTTTCGGCGATCGGCCTCGCGACCGGCGCGGCGAATGCCCAGCAGATGAGCCTCAAGGCCTCGCACCAATTCCCCGGCGGCAAAGGCGACGTGCGCGACGAGATGGTGCAGATCATCGCGCGCGACATGGCGGCCGCGAAGGTCGGCGTCGAGATCCGCATCTTTCCGGGCTCCAGCCTGGTCAAGCCGTTCGACCAGTGGGACGCCATGCTCAAAGGCCAGATCGACATGACGGCGTTGCCGCTCGATTACGCCTCGGGCCGCCATCCGCAGTTCGGCGCCACGTTGATGCCGGGCCTGGTGCAGAACCACGAGCGCGCCAAGCGCCTCAACGGCTCGCCGTTCATGCAGGACATCAAGAAGGTGATCGAAGACGGCGGCATCAAGGTGGTGGCCGATGCCTGGCTCGCGGGCGCCTTCGGTTCGAAGAAAAGCTGCATCGTCGAGCCCACGGACGCCAAGGGCCTCAAGGTGCGCTCGGCGGGCGCCACCTTCGCCGAGATGTGGGCTGGCGCGGGCGCCTCGCTGCTGTCGGTGCCGTCGAACGAGGTCTACAACGCGCTGCAGACCGGGGTGGCCGACGCGACCGATACCTCGAGCGGCAGCTTCGTCTCCTTCCGGCTCTACGAGCAACTCCAGTGCATCACGGCGCCGGGCAACAACGCGCTGTGGTTCATGTATGAGCCGGTGCTGATCTCCAAGGCCGTGTTCGACAAGATGAACGACAAGCAAAAGGCGGCGCTGATGGCCGCGGGCAAGAAGTCCGAGGAATATTTCAACGCCGAATCGAAGAAGCTCGACGAGGAAATGGTCGCGGCGTTCAAAAAAGCCAACGTCAAGGTCGCGACCATGACGGACGCGCAGTTCAAGATGTGGCGCGACCTGGCCAGCCGGACCTCCTACAAGACCTTCTCGGAGAAAGTGCCTGGCGGAAAATCGCTGATCGACAAGGCTTTGGCGGTTCAATAGGCCGGCCCGCCGAACATGGATCGGCTTCTTCGGTGCGGTGCGTCTGCTCTCGCGGATGAGCGGAGTGGCGGCCATTCTGCTCATCCTCGCGGCGCTGGTGGTCATCTGCCAGATGATCTTCGTGCGTGAGGTGCTGGGCGATCCTCGATCTGGCAGACCGAGTTCGTCACCTTCTCGCTGATCGCCGCCACCTTCATCGGCGCGCCCTACGTGCTGCTGACCAAGGGCCATGTCAATGTCGATCTTGTGCCCCTGCTGGTCGGGCACAAGGCGCGCGTCGCTCTGGCCCTGATCGCGTCCCTGTTGGCGCTTGGCTTCTGCCTGATCGTGCTGTGGAATTCGTTCTATTGGTGGCAGGACGCCTTCGACGAGGGGCTATCTGACAAGCTCCATGTGGCGCGCCCGCTTGTGGATTCCCTACTTTCCGTGCCGGTAGGCATGGGCCTGCTCTCCCTGCAATATATCGCCGACATCCTGGGCCCTGCTCACCGGCCGCGAAATGCCGTTCGGCCTCAAGCCGGAGGACCGTTATGAGTCCGCTTGAGATCGGCCTGCTGATTTGCGTCGTGACTCTCCTCGTGCTCGCCACGGGCATTCCCATCGCCTTCGGGCTCGGCGTGGTCTCGCTGGGTTTCCTGATCGCCTTCGATGGCTGGCGCAGCGTGGACTTACCTGGCCCAGACCATGTTCTCGGGTCTCGACGATTTCACCCTCGTCTCCATCCCGATGTTCGTCATCATGGGCGCGGCCGTGGCCTCGTCGCGCGCCGGCGGCGATCTCTACGAGGCGCTGAACCGCTGGCTGCATCAGGTGCCGGGCTCGCTGGTCATCTCCAATCTCGGTGCCTGCGCCATCTTCGCGGCCCTCACCGGCTCGTCGCCGGCGACCTCCGCGGCGATCGGCAAGATGGGCATCCCCGAGATGCGGCGGCGCGGCTATCCCGCGGATCTGGCGACCGGCGCCATCGCCGCGGGCGGCACGCTCGGCATCCTGATCCCGCCGAGCCTGACCATGATCCTCTACGGCATCGCCTCGGAAACCTCGATCGGCCGGCTGTTCCTGGCCGGCGTGTTCCCCGGGCTGCTGCTAACCGGCCTGTTCATGCTGTGGGCCTTCTATCATCACATGGAGGCGCGGCACGAAGCTGATCGACAGCGACCGGATCTATTCGCTCAAGGAAAAACTCGAGCTGCTGCCGAAGATCATCCCGCTGATCATCGTCATCGTCGGCGTGGTCTACGCGCTCTATGGCGGCATCGCGACGCCATCGGAAGCGGCGGGCGTCGGCGCGCTGCTTTGCCTGATCATGGTGATTGTGATCTACCGGCATTGGGATCCGCGCAAGCTATGGTCGATCCTGAGCGACGGCATGCGTGAATCCGGCATGCTGCTGATGATCATCGCGACCTCGATCCTGTTCGGCTACATGATGTCGAGTCTCTACGTCACCCAGATCGGTCGCCCAGTGGATCGGTGACTCTGGAGGTCAACCGATGGGTGTTGATGCTCTACATCAACCTGCTGCTGCTGGTTCGCCGGCTGTTTCCTGCCGCCCGCCGCGATCATCCTGATGACCACGCCGATCATCGCGCCGATCATTCTCAATGCGGGCTTCGATCCGATCTGGTTCGGCGTCATCCTGACCATCAACATGGAACTTGGCCTAATCACGCCGCCGGTCGGCCTCAATCTGTTCGTGATCAATGGCATTGTGCCGGATGTCCGGCTGCCGGTGATGCTGCGCGGCGCCCTGCCGTTCGGCTTCTGCATGGTGGTGGCGATCGTCATCTTGTGCATCTTTCCCGAAATCGCCACATGGTTGCCAGATAGGTTGATGGGACCTGTGCAAAAATGAACCTGTCGTTCTTCGGCGGTTGGTTGCATGGCGTTGCGAAGCGGGGTCTGGCCCTCGCCGGCCAATCTCACCGTGACGAGGCCAGTCATCAGGACGATCTGGAGAGCCTGATCGGGCTCTGCGAGGCGCTGTTGTCGTCGCGCGGCGAGGCCTCGGGCGCGGTCATGGCCGACGAGGTCCTCGCCGCCTGGCGGGCTTTGGCGCCCGATCGGCGACGCGATTTTCTGATCGCGCTGGCGGAACGCTTCGGCCCCGATCGGGCCCGTCTCGGCGCCGCCGTGCAGGCCTACCGGGAACAGCCCGACGATCTGGCCGTCATGACCGACCTTCACGAGGCGGCCGAGCCGCGCCGCCAGGAGCTGATCCGTCGCATCAATCTGGCGCCGGGCGGCACCGAAGCTCTGGTGCTGATGCGCGAGGATTTGCTCAAGCACAAGAAAGCCTCGCCGGCCCTGCGCGCGCTCGATGCCGATTTCTTCCACTTGTTTTCGTCGTGGTTCAACCGCGGCTTCCTCATGCTGCACCGGATCGATTGGGCGACGCCCGCGTCGATCCTCGAGAAGATCATCCGCTACGAGGCGATTCACGCCATCAACGATTGGGACGAGCTGCGCCGCCGCCTGCAGCCGCCCGACCGGCGCTGCTTCGGCTTCTTCCATCCGCAACTGATCGACGATCCGCTGATCTTCGTCGAGGTCGCCCTGATGGACGAGATTCCCGACCATGTCGCCGCCGTGCTCGATCCGGACCGCGCACCGATGCCGGCGTCCGAAGCCACCACGGCGGTATTTTATTCCCTGTCGAAGTGCCAGGTCGGGCTGCAGGGCATCTCGTTCGGCAATTTTCTGATCAAGCAGGTGGTCGAGGATCTGCAGCGCGAGCTGCCGAGGCTTTCCACCTTCGTCACCCTGTCGCCGGTGCCCGGTTTCGCCGCCTGGCTCGACCGCGAACGCGCCGACGAAAGCTCGACGGTGCTGACGGCCGAGGACAAGACCGCGCTGGCCGCGCTCGACGTCGCGGGCTGGCATGACGATGCGGCGGCGCGCGAAGCCGTGCGCCGCCCGTTGCTCGCCGCGGCCGCCCATTACTTCCTCAAGGCGCGTGGGCCGTCGGGACGCCATTTGAATGCCGTGGCGCGCTTCCATCTCGGCAACGGCGCGCGATTGCAGCGGTTGAACTTCCTCGCCGATCCTTCACCCAACGGGTTGCGCCAGTCCTATGGATTGATGGTCAACTATCTTTACAAGCTCGCCGACATCGAGCAGAACCATGAGCTGTTCCTGTCCAAGGGCGAGGTCGTGACGACTGCGGAGGTTCGCAGGGAACTGGCGTCGGAAGAGCCGCCGTTCAGCATCAAGGCCATCCGCCAGCGCTTTTAGAATGCGATGAGCAATCATCTCTTCGATCTGATTCGCGCCAAAATGCCGGCCGTCGAGCGCACGCTGATCGAAACCAGCGGCGGTCGCCGCTTCAGCTACGGCGATGCACTCGATCTCTCGGCCCGCATGGCGAACGCGCTGGTCGCGTGGGGCGTGACGCCCGGCGACCGGGTCGCCGTGCAGACCGACAAGAGCCCCGAAGCCATCATTCTCTATCTTGCCTGCCTGCGTGCCGGCGCCATCTATCTGCCGTTGAATACTGCCTATACCCTCGCCGAGCTCGATTACTTCATCGGCGACGCGGAGCCGCGCCTGTTCGTCTGCGCGCCGGCGAAACTGAGCGGCGCTGCTGCCGCTCGCCGGGAAACATGGCGTCGCGCTGGCTACCCTTGGTGCTGCCGGAGACGGATCGCTGATGGATGCCGCGCGCAAAAATGGCGCCGCCTTCGCCGACGTGGCGCGCGGCCCCGACGATCTCGCCTCGATCCTCTATACCTCCGGCACCACCGGGCGTTCCAAGGGGGCCATGATCTCGCACGGCAATCTGGCGTCGAACGCGGCGACTTTGGCGGCGGCGTGGCGCTTCAGCCAGGACGACGTGCTGCTGCATGCTCTGCCGATCTTCCATACCCATGGCCTGTTCGTGGCGACCAATGTCACGCTGATGGCCGGCTCGGCGATGATCTTTTGTAAATTCGACGGCGACGAGCTGCTGCGCCTGATGCCGCGCGCCACCGTGATGATGGGCGTGCCGACCTTCTATGTCCGCCTGTTGCAGCATCCGGGTCTGACGCGCCAGGCCACCGCCCATATGCGGCTGTTCGTCTCCGGCTCGGCGCCGCTGCTGGCGGAAACCCATGTGGCGTGGGAGCAGCGCACCGGTCACCGCATCCTGGAACGCTACGGCATGACCGAGACCAACATGAATACCTCCAACCCATACGACGGCGCGCGCAAGCCGGGGACAGTCGGACTGCCGCTGCCGGGCGTGCAGCTGCGCATCGCCGATCCGGAGACCGGCAAGCCGCTGCCCGCGGGATCCATCGGCATGATCGAGCTCAAGGGTCCCAACATCTTTCACGGCTATTGGCGCATGCCGGACAAGACGCGCGCCGAATTCCGCGCCGACGGCTTCTTCATCACCGGCGATCTCGGCAAGATCGACGAGGACGGCTATGTGCGGATCGTCGGGCGCGACAAGGATCTGGTGATTTCCGGCGGCTTCAACGTCTACCCGAAAGAAGTCGAGGATGCCATCGACAGCCTGCCCGGCGTGATCGAATCGGCGGTGATCGGCGTGCCCCATCCGGATTTCGGCGAAGGCGTCACGGCGCTGGTGGTGCGCGAGTCCGACGCGGCGATCGACGAACGCGCGGTGATTTGCGCGCTCGCCGAGCGGCTGGCGAAATACAAGCAGCCCAAGCGCGTGCTGTTCGTCGACGAACTTCCGCGCAACACCATGGGCAAGGTGCAGAAGAATCTGCTGCGCGAAAGCCATGCGGGCCTCTACGCCCGCTAAGCTCGTTTGCGCCCGCAGCGTCGCGTGAAAGCCTTTGTGATTGCTCGGTTTTTAAACAGGCATTGAATTACGCCAGTTCTCGGTGTAATTCGCTCTCAGAAAAAATTCGTAAATATTTTCCACTAAATGATAAATCCTAGGAGGAATTCATGAAGGCGATTTGGTCGCGTTCGCTGGTCAGCGTCCTCGCGGGTCTCGCCGTCGCTGCGATGGCAACCCAGCCGGCGCTCGCCGCCTATCAGAAGGATGACCGTATCAATCTGATCGTCGGCTACGAGGCCGGCGGCGGTTACGACATCTACGCGCGCTTCCTCGCGCCCTACCTTACCAAGCATCTGCCGAACAATCCGCGCATCATCGTGCAGAACATGCCGGGCGCGGGAAGCCTGAAAGCCGCCAACTACCTCTACAACGTGGCGCCCAAGGACGGCACGGTGATCGGCACGATCGGCCAGAGCGTGCCGCAGATGGAGATTCTCGCCCAGCCCGGCATCCAGTTCGAGGCCGACAAGTTCAACTGGATCGGCCGCATCTCGGACGTGCGCAGCCTGATCGGCGTGTGGCACGAGTCGGGCGTGAAGACGATCGAGGACGCCAAGAACAAGGAGACCACGATCGCCGTCGGCGGCCCGATTTCCGGTTCCACGCTCTATGTGATGTTCCTCAACGCGCTGACCGGCACCAAGATGCGCAGCATCGCGGGCTACGGCTCGCGCGAAGCCATGCTCGCCATGGAGCGCCGCGAGATCGACGGCTCGTCCAGCATCCTGTGGACGAACCTGGCCTCGGGCTATCCGCATTGGATCGCTGAAAAGAAGATCAACATCCTGGTCCAGATCGGCACCGAACGCGATCCGACCCTGAAGGACGTGCCGCTGTTCTCGGAGCTTGCCACCAATCCGCAGGACAAGCAGATCCTTGAGGCGATTGCCTCGTCCGACATCATCGGCCGTTCGATCCTGGCCCCGCCGTCGCTGCCCAAGGACCGCGTCGATGCCCTGCGCGCAGCCATGAGCGCCGCGCTCAAGGATCCGGAGGCGCTCGCCGCCGCGGAAAAGATGAAGGTCGACATCGGCCCGATGGATGGCGCCGCGCTGCAGAAGCTGGTGCAGGACACCAGCAGCCTGCCGCCCGACGTGGTCGCCAAGATTCGTGCGGTGCTCGACGCCCACAAGAAATAGCGACGCCGAAGCCCTCGCCCGCGACAGCAAGCAAGGCTCGGATGTGAGTTTGCGGTGCTTAAAGCGCCGCCAAGGCGTTTTAAAGTAAGAAGGAGTTCCCATGTTTGACGTGAAGAAGACCATTGTTGGGGTGCCGGCGGACCGCCGCACGCCCTACGAGCGCTGGGTCGAAGACGATCTCAAGCTCGACCTCCATCGCGGCTATGCGTTTGGCCCGCTCGGCAAGCTGCCGGTGAAGCCATGGGCCGAGCGTGCATGAGCCGGCCGCATGGGGCGCGCCGGTTTCGGTCTCAGGCGTCATGACCTGCCACGTATATTTCTCCGGTCATGTGCGGCGCTTTGGCTTCTACCTCGGCAAAATAGAGCGCGCTGGTGCCTGGCCAAATATCGAGCAGCTGTCCGGCGCCAACCTCAGTGCCCTCGTCGTCGAAGACGCGCAGCGGCCGGCCACTCAGATTGCACCCGGCCGAGCATTTGATGCCGACCTTGAACTTGAAATCGTCACCCGCCGCTATGGCGGACGGCAAGTCCCAGACATTCAGGCTGGCTCCGTGCGCCTGAACCGTGAAGGAGAACGCGGCTAGCGTCTCTTCGTGTAAAATCCCGTCCTTCTCCTCGGCGGGTAGGACGGCCCGGTAGTGTTGCTCGCCCGACCTGGATCGGCACCCGCAATATGCTCGGTGGTAATGTGAGCGCCGTCGTCACATGCGTTGAGTTCCGTACAGAAAGACGGAGTTGAAGACGGTGGCGTCCTGATTGCGGAACGAAACGCTCTGGCCAGGTCAGGTCGCATCCTTTCAGGGCAGGAGACCCGGACGGTAACGCTCAGCTCGGCTCCGGCATCGACTTCGCCCGGAGCAACCTCGACTGCGCATATGCGCTCGCCCATGCGTTCTGACTGCCTTTGCCGCCATAGCGTCAGTGTAATACTCGAAGCGCCGGATGGACAAGTTGTGACCTGTCGGAAGCCGGGCTCAGTTCATCGTCCGACCAGCACGGATGCCCGACGGCGTGTCACCATAACAATGGCGGAAGGCGCGATTGAAGTAGGAGACGCTCGGCAAAGCCGGCATCGAACGCAATCGAGCTGATCTTGTCGCCGGCGCGCCGCGGATCGGTCAGCAGGCGGTACGCGCGCGCGAGCCGTTGCGCGCCAGCACATAATCGGTAAAAGTGGTGTTTTCTGCTCTCGAACAGCCGCTGGATGAAGCGCGGCGTGCAGCTGTGGCGGGCCGCGATGGTTGCCACTGACAGGTCGGCCCGATCAATATTCCGGGCAATGTCCTGCTTGATCGCGTGGAGCCGCGCCGCGCGCAGTCCCGCAGCCTTCCCGCCGTCTCCACGGCGTCCCCGCGTAGCGCCGACCATGACCGCCATGCGCAGCTCATGAACGTGCCCGACGACCAGATGCTGCAAGTCTGGACCGATGACCTTCTGGTCGTCCTGAACCAGCTTGATGTAGTCGGTCAATAATTTGAGCGCCGGCGTGCCATTCGGAATGCGGCACGGAGATAGCGGTCGTCCAGATCGTTCACCAGGGGAGCGAACTGCTTCCGCGGGTCGCGCAAGGCCAGGATGTCGCCCGGCGGCAGGTGGGTGAAGCCCGAAACCTCGTTTAAGGACACCAACGTGGCATCACCGTCGCCCAGCACGAGCTCTTTTCGGCCGTGGATCGCCATTCGATGCGCTCCTTTCAGGTTGACGATCATGCCGACATCATCCGTTGGATCGGCGGCGAGCGTCTCATGCGTCCGTTGATTGCGCGATCCGTACACCCGACCTGACATCATCAGAAGACCGGGCAGCGCCTGGAACTTGACGTCGACATCGAATGGAATGTCGGGCAATGGCTCGAGATCGTATTTCAGCACCGTGCGTCCGAAGACCTCGCGATATACCGGCAGCCGTTCGTGCTCGGGAATATTTTCGAGTGTGAAACGGACCGAACCCGATCCGAGAAGCTGCATGCCGAGAGGCAGGTCGGAAAGGGGTGGCGAGGATTGGGCTGAGAATCGACATGGCTGACGCCTCCGCTAGTCAGGCCCGTTCTCTTTGCGCTTGGCGGGCTGCTCGCAAAAATCGGCGTCAACCTAGGTTGCCGACATTTCCGTTTGATGTCGTAGCACGGACCCTCATTTCGTCCTTCGGTTGATTGTGTTTCCTCGCATCGCAAGCGAAGAAACATTCGCAATACCGCGGGAGTTGCCCGCGGCAAATCGTCGTTCCAGTCGAAATTTTTGTCGCGACAATCCAAGAATGGCAGCGCCACTTACGCTAGTGACCCATCGGCGGGATCGCTCCTTTTGAATTCCGGGAGTGCATGTCGATGACGATCACCGACCAGGACATCAAACGCGAGCGAGGTTGAAAGATGACACTAGCCGACGTCACGCTTGTCATGTTCACGCTATGCAACAGCTTGCGTGTGCTGGCTTACGGACCGCGGATTTTGCCAAAGCCGCCATGGACCATGGTGGTGTGGCAGCCATCTCGTTCTCGACGTGGGGCCTGTTCCTGTTGTCGAACATTTCGGCAATCGCCTATGCGTTGGTGAACATGGCGGATTGGACGATGGCCACGATGTTCCTCGGCAATGCGGCCGGTTGCACGATCATCCTGCTGGTCGGCGCCTGGAAACGCATGCAGCATCGCAACCGATTTCAAAATCAACCAGCCCTGATCCATCGGACGAAGGATGAAAATGATTGGACCATGATCCGATACGATCGGATCATCATCCCGCTTGCCGTGAGAACGTTCCCGCAGGCCTTATAGACGCTCAGACCGAAAGCTCTCGGGCCGCGTTCGTCCCCGCGATGTAACCGTGGACCGAGGCTCTGCCGATGCCATGCTGCGCGCCGCCACCGCTCGCCTCGCCGCCGGCGTAGAGGCCGGGGATCACCTGGCCGTGCGTGTCCAGGACCTGCGCCTTCCCGTTGATCCGAAGACCGCCGTAGGAATTGAGCACCCGAATCCCTGCCGCAGCCGCATAGAAGGGCGGCGTGTCGATCTTGTGCATGACGGGCTTCTCGAAGTCCTCGTCCATGCCCTTGTCCGCCAGCGCGTTGTACCTCGCCACCGTCTCCTCCAGATATTTCAGGGGCATCTTCTGATGCGGATGCTCCATGACCTTCTTGGCGAGCTCGGCAAGCGTATCGGCTTTGTGGAAGTACCCGTCGGGCGGGTCGGCGATGTAGGGGTAACGGATCTGCCAGCGCCGCCGCGCGACCGCGGCGGAATCGAAGATCGCCCACACCGGCCCGGACGCAAAATCGGGAGCGCGCGAGCCCTCGTTGATCGCGAGCGCAGCATCGGTGGCAGCCGACCTCTTGTATTGCGCCTTGACCTGCGCGGTGCTGGCGTTGCGCCAATCCAGCGGCACGAACGGCTTGCGGGTGCCGTCCGTCCCCGGCGGATACTTGGCATCGCTGTACGTTGTTGATCGCGCTCTCATTGTAGAATCGCTGCCCCACCTGGTTCACCGCGATCACATGTTCCCATCCGGCACCGCCGATATTGATTCCCTTGGCCCGCGCGAACAGGAATCGAGGGGTGCCGGGGAAGATGCTGCCCACCGTATCGCGGGTCCCGAGCACGCTGCTGATCGTGGGAGAGCCGGACGAGTGCTGGTAGTTCTGCATCATGCCCGCAAGGTTCGCGCCGATCTTCATGCCGGCGACAATCCCGCTGCCGTCCATGTGGAGCGGCCCCATCAGGGCGCTCGGCCCGTACTCGATCGACGGCTCGACCAGCCTCGGATCGATCATGGTGCGCAGCGGCACGCTGCCCTGCATGCCGCCGGTGGCGACGATGACGGCCTTCCTGCGCCCGGATGTGAATCATGTCCGCGCGCTCGTCGATGTTGCCGTTCTGCCAGAAGCTTTCCAGCCGCGCGCCGGTTTCGGGGTGCATCCTCGGCGTGTAGCTCGCCTTGACTCCCAGAACCCTGCCGGAGAACTGCTGCTCGCGGATGAGCTCATCCATATGGCGGTTGAGAATGAACTGAACGCCCTTCTCCCGGGCGCTGAACTCCAGCGACCTCGCGATGGCGAAGCCGCCATAGACCCATCCTGGCGCGCCAAGCGAGTCCGCCGGCACGCCCGGGCTTGATCGCATCGGATTGAAGGGCGAATGCCGCTCCCCTTCGGGATCGCCTCTGTCCTCCGGCGACAGCGTGCCCGCCTTGATGTCGGTCTTGTCCGCCGATCTTCATCATGGCCCTGGCCGCCCTGCGCGCGGGACATCCCTCCGCCCTGATGGGTGCCGTCGATGCGCGCGAAGCGGATGTGATTGTCCATCATGAATTGCCGGGTCTTGGGAGCGTTGTCGGCCCAGGCGCGATGGAGCTCGCGATCGTTGTAGCGGTAACGGGCCACGCCCGTGGCATCGACGACCGACCAGTCGGTCATGTCCCTGAAGAGAAGGTCGGGGTCGTCTTCCAGATCCGCCGGCTTGAGCAGAGGCGCCGTCAGCCCCAAGCCGTCGGGGTCGGCCGCCGCCCGGTCCCGTTCCTGTATCGCGTCCCCGCCGCCAAGCGACGTCCAGCCGCCGCTGTGGACCAGCTTGCCGCCGACGTCGAAGTTCTGGTCGATCACGAGCACGGATGCGCCGAGGTCGCGCGCCCTGACGGCGGCATGCAGCCCCACGCAGCCCGAGCCAAGGACAACGACATCGGCTTCATAATTCCATTCGATGCCTTGCGCGCCGACGCCTTGCGCCGGGCGCCCTGTCAGAACGGCCGCACCCACGCCGGCGGCAGCGCCGCTCTTGAAGAAGTCGCGCCTGCTGAGAGCCTTCTCGTCCTGAGTGCTTCTTGGTTCTTTCCGCCCTGTGTCGCGCTTCTTGGCCATGTTCTTCCTCCCTATGTCCGGCAGCTCTCTGTTCGGCTGCCGCAACGGTACTCGATTGCCTTGCGACCAACAGCGCCGCAGCCATGAACGACGAACCAATTTCGTTTAATTCGGAGGATCATTCCATGGACAGGTCGGCTTTGCTTTTCGCAAGCCAGGCAAGACTGAATTTGCAATCTATACTAAAATGGGGAGCGAACCGCCACCTACGTCATTTCTC
>CAVVYA010000022.1:0-11549 GCA_963752345.1 uncultured Alphaproteobacteria bacterium | reverse complement strand
ATCCACTGCTGTCCGGCTAAGCATAGACGATCTCGAACTGAGCGGGGTGGAGGGGCGCTGGCGCGGGGTCTGGAGGCTTGAGCAGATCGGTGATGCAGCGTCGGGAGAGCAGCGTCGTCGGCATCAGGCGGGCGATAGCCTGGAGGCCGATGGTGGCGGCATGGCGGATGGTGGCGATCCGGAGCAGGAGGAAGCCGACGAGGGCCGCCATGATCTGGATGGTGACGGCGTTGCGGCTGGTGCCGAGGAAGTGGGCGAGCTTGAGGTTCTGCTTGATCCACTTGAAGAACAGCTCGATCTGCCAGCGCGTTTTGTAGAGGTCGGCGATCTCGGCAGCGGGTGCTTCCAAGTCATTGGTGATGAGAGTGAGCTCGCGTCCGCTGTCGATACGCACGCCGACCAGGCGCACGGGGGCGCTGTAGGGATTGCGGCGCTGGCTCGAGAGCCGCTGCGACAGGGTGACGATGCGGTCGAACAGGATGGCGCCGCCCTGGGTGAGATGATCTTCGATGAGATGGGTCGGCGAGTTGGTCTTCAGGCGCGTGACGAAGCGGCAAGAGGCCGCGTCGAGCCTGGCCCAGAAGGCGAAGTCGTAATAGCCTTTATCGAACACGTAGGTGGCGCCGTTCTCGATCGGCATGGCCTTGGCCGCCGTGATGTCGTTGACCCGCTCCGGCGTCACCGCGAAGCAGGTCGGATGCTCGGCGCCTGGATCGTAGACCACGTGCAGCTTCACGCCGCCGCCGCCCGTCCATTCCTCCACCTTGCGGCCGGCGAAGATCCGCGTCGCGTCGATCAGCCGCACCGCTTCGGCGCGGCGGCCCCGTCCTCCGATGCCCGTCGTCAGCTTGCGCGCAACCGCCTCGAACAGAACCGCCGGCCGCGTCGCATTGGCATCGGCCAGCGTCGCGCGGCGCACCGTGTCGAGACCGAGATGGGCCAGCACACCCGGATGGCGCTCCAGCATCCGTTCCAGATCGCGCAGGCTGCGCGTGCCCGAGATCTGCGCCAGAACCATCGTCACCAGATGACCCCAGGGCGACAAGACCCGCTTCGCGCGCCCCGCCCGATGCCGCTCGGCCTCACGCTCGAACCAACCGCGCGGGACCGCTTTCAGCAATTGGCCAAACACCGTAGACTGATACCGCATGGCTTGGGGCTCTCCGAGCTTCATTCAACCGCGTCTTCGCAAAACACAGTTGAATCCAAGCCATGCACCCTGTCCACAGATCCCTTAACCGGACAGCAGTGGACTTGATCGGGCCATCTCTCACCAATCCAAAAAGCCGTCACCCCGCACTCCATAGAACAGGGAAAGCGCGCGAGCGCTAGCCAGCGACCAATGGACCCCGGATCATGTCCGGGTGACGAGTAAAGGTGACGAGTATTAGGTGGGGCGGGGGCTATGGCACGTCGAGCACGATCTTGCCGAACTGTTCGGCGCGTTCGAGCTTGGCCAGCGCCTCGGTCGCCTTGTCCAGCGGCCAGACGCTGTCGATCACCGGCTTGAGCTTGCCCTGGCCGGCGAGGCGGTAGAGGTCGCGGTATTCGGTCATGCTGCCGGTGGTCGAGCCGAAGATGCTGAGCTGGCGGATGAAGATGCGCTGCAGGTCGGCCGGCGGATAGCCGCCGGTGGTGGCGCCGATCACCACGACGCGGCCGCCCTTGCGCACCGCGCGCAGCAACTCGGCCCAGGTCGCCTCGCCGACATTGTCGTAGACCACGTCGGCGCCGCGCCCGCCGGTGAGCTCGATGACGCGCTTGGCGATGCTGTCGCGCTTGTAGTTGATCGTCTCGTCGGCGCCGAGCTCGCGCGCCTTGGCGAGCTTGTCGTCCGACGACGAGGTGACGATGACCCGCGCGCCGGCGATCTTGGTCATCTGCAAGGTGGCGAGCGCCACGCCGCCGCCGATGCCCTGGATCACCGCCGTCTCGCCCGGCACGCCGTTGCCCTTGGCGAAGACCTGGCGCCAGGCGGTGATATAGGCCACCGACATGGCGGCGGCGTCGCGGAAGCTCACCGCATCGGGCAGCGGCAGGAAGCAATGCGCCTTCATGGAAAGGTATTGCGCCATGGCGCCGTGGCGCTGCTCGCCGAGAATGGCGATCTTGTTGCAGAACGGCTGCTCGCCGGCCAGGCACCATTCGCAGCGGCCGCAGAATTCCGACGGGAAGGCGACGACGCGCTGGCCGACCTTGAGTTCCGAGTCCGCGTCGCACTCGGCGATCTCGCCGGCGCCGTCGAGCCCGAGCACCATGGGCAGCTCGTGGGTGATGCCCTTGCCGCTGTCGCGCATATAGAGGTCGACATGGTTGAGCGCCGCGGCGCGCACCCGCATGACGGCGTTGCCGGCGGGCCGCTGCGGATCGGGAAAATCGCCGACCCGGATGCCGTCCTTGCCGCGCTTCTCCAACACCACTGCCTTCATCTTCTTGTTCTCCTGTGCGCCGCGAAGCCGGCTGTTGCATCATTTCAAAACGGCCGGTGAGAATAAGGGGCCGGTGGCGGGGGAGTCCACCGTCCGAACGGCATCCGCCGCGCAACCGAAACCGCCCATGACTGGCCGCCCATCTGGCGGAGCATGCGAGGGGTGTGCCGGTCGGCTTGGATGATAGGCAAAAAACTTGACGCGCCTGGTCTGATTGTATATACAATAAAATCATGGCGATCATCTTCGATCCCGAGAAGAGCCGTGCGAACCTGGAGAAGCACGGCATTTCTTTGGCGAGAGCGGTGGATCTGGAGCAGGCGGTCGCCATCGAAGACAACCGAAGATCCTATGGAGAGACCCGGATTCGCGCCTTCGGGTATATCGATGGCAAGCCTTACTGTCTCGTTTTCACGGCCAGAGGAAACGATGTGAGGATGATCAGCCTTCGGCGCGCGCGTGCAAAGGAGATCAAGCGTTATGTCCCGTAAGCGCAAAGTGAACCCGACAGAAGACGAAAATCCCGAGTGGACCAGGAAGGATTTCGCCCGGGCGAAGCCGTTGCGGGAAATTCTGCCGCGTGCGGCCCTGGCATCGTTCAAGAAGTATCGCGGTCCGCAGAAAGAGCCGAAGAAAGTGCCTGTTTCGATTCGGCTGAGCCCGCTCGTCGTCGCACATTTCAAAGCGGCGGGGCCTGGCTGGCAGCGTCGGATCAACGATGCCTTGCTGCGACTCGCGAAGCAAAAATCGGCACGGAAGAAAAGCAAGGCTGCGTGAGGCCCCACGCGCCTGTGCGCGGCGAAGCGCCGGCTCTTGCCTAAATTCCCTGAAATGGCCGGTGAGAATAAGGGTGCGACGGCAGCCGAGTCTACGGGGTCTGCAATTCGCCGTTCCTCAATCGTCACCCCCGACTTGATCGGGGGTCCATTGGCCGTTTGCTGGCGCTCGAGCGCTTGCGATGTTCAATGGATACCGGATCGAGTCCGGTATGACGATTATCGGTACTGGGTTCGTCACTCCGCGGCGTAGTTGGTCGGGGCGGCGAGGGCTTCGCCCGTGATGCGCAGTTCGTCGAGCCGCGCCGCGAGCCTGGCGCGGTAGGCGGCGTGGTCGGGGACGTTCAGCACCCATTCGTCGAGCCACTGCAAAAATCCCTCGCGCGTCTTCGAGCGCGCCAGGTAGTCGGAAAAGAACGCGTTGTCGCGCTGCCAGCGGCCCGTCATCGGCGCGGGATGCTGGCCGGCGGGCACGTCGCAGACCGCGCTCACCCTGTAGCCCGGCACCAGCACGCGCGACGGGTCGGAGCGGATGACGGACTCCGCGACGATCTCGTCGGCGAGCACGATGACGCGCCGGGCCGCGAGCGCCGCCTCCTGGGCGAGCCCGCGGCTGCCCCAGTGATGGCAGGTGCCCGACGCGTCGGCGCGCGGCACGCAGAGGATGGCGACGTCGGGGATCAGCGCCGGCACCAGCACCACCGGCTCGGGCGTCACGGCGCCGGTCGTGGCGTCCGCCCGGGCGAACGGATTTTCCGCGCGTTTGAATTCCACGTTGGTCTTGGCGATGTCGGAGCCGAGCAGCGAGCGCATCGGCACATAGGGCACGCCCGAGGCGCCGGCGAACAGCGCCATGCCGAGCGCGAGGTTGGTGTAATCGTGCACGGTGATGGGATGGGGAATGCCCTGCTCGCAGGCGCGCCGGTAATTGTAGCCGGTGCCGCCCATCATATTGCCGACCCAGGCGCCGCGCACCGCGCCGGCGCAGCCGGCGCCGATCAGCAGGTCACTGGCCATGTCGGAGATCGGCGCGATGATCGTCAGCCCGCGCTTGCCCTGGCGGATCAGCTCATGCGCCGCGGCGAACGGAATATCGTTCTCCAGCGCCGCGCCGAGCACGACGGAATCGCCGTCATGCACATGAACACGAATGGCCTCCCCGAGCGAAACGAGCTTTTCAGTCATGGCGGGAGCGGGATGTGGGCTTGGAGAACATGGGCGGGCGCACTCGATGGGTTTTTGAGGGACGAACTGGTGGGGCACTGGATTCGTGGGCAGATGGATCCTCGGGTCAAGCCCACTGCTGTCCGGTTAAGGGATCTGTGGACAGGGTGCATGGCTTGGATTCAACTGTGTTTTGCGAAGACGCGGTTGAATGAAGCTCGGAGAGCCCCAAGCCATGCGGTATCAGTCTACGGTGTTTGGCCAATTGCTGAAAGCGGTCCCGCGCGGTTGGTTCGAGCGTGAGGCCGAGCGGCATCGGGCGGGGCGCGCGAAGCGGGTCTTGTCGCCCTGGGGTCATCTGGTGACGATGGTTCTGGCGCAGATCTCGGGCACGCGCAGCCTGCGCGATCTGGAACGGATGCTGGAGCGCCATCCGGGTGTGCTGGCCCATCTCGGTCTCGACACGGTGCGCCGCGCGACGCTGGCCGATGCCAATGCGACGCGGCCGGCGGTTCTGTTCGAGGCGGTTGCGCGCAAGCTGACGACGGGCATCGGAGGACGGGGCCGCCGCGCCGAAGCGGTGCGGCTGATCAACGCGACGCGGATCTTCGCCGGCCGCAAGGTGGAGGAATGGACGGGCGGCGGCGGCGGCGTGAAGCTGCACGTGGTCTACGATCCAGGCGCCGAGCATCCGACCTGCTTCGCGGTGACGCCGGAGCGGGTCAACGACATCACGGCGGCCAAGGCCATGCCGATCGAGAACGGCGCCACCTACGTGTTCGATAAAGGCTATTACGACTTCGCCTTCTGGGCCAGGCTCGACGCGGCCTCTTGCCGCTTCGTCACGCGCCTGAAGACCAACTCGCCGACCCATCTCATCGAAGATCATCTCACCCAGGGCGGCGCCATCCTGTTCGACCGCATCGTCACCCTGTCGCAGCGGCTCTCGAGCCAGCGCCGCAATCCCTACAGCGCCCCCGTGCGCCTGGTCGGCGTGCGTATCGACAGCGGACGCGAGCTCACTCTCATCACCAATGACTTGGAAGCACCCGCTGCCGAGATCGCCGACCTCTACAAAACGCGCTGGCAGATCGAGCTGTTCTTCAAGTGGATCAAGCAGAACCTCAAGCTCGCCCACTTCCTCGGCACCAGCCGCAACGCCGTCACCATCCAGATCATGGCGGCCCTCGTCGGCTTCCTCCTGCTCCGGATCGCCACCATCCGCCATGCCGCCACCATCGGCCTCCAGGCTATCGCCCGCCTGATGCCGACGACGCTGCTCTCCCGACGCTGCATCACCGATCTGCTCAAGCCTCCAGACCCCGCGCCAGCGCCCCTCCACCCCGCTCAGTTCGAGATCGTCTATGCTTAGCCGGACAGCAGTGGGTCAAGCCCGAGGATGACGATTTTTAATATGCGATCGGCGTTTTGGCGGACCGGACCCACGGCAGCCTTCTGGTCCGCCGCTTCACCCTCCCCCTTGACGGGGGAGGGACGGGGTGGGGGTGAATCTTCGCGGGGCACCCCCCACCCGCTCGCTACGCTCGCACCCTCCCCCGCAAGGGGGGAGGGTTGTTCAAGCGAATTCCGCACAAATCCGCCATGCGTCCGTGACAACGCACGAATGTCAATCAATGCGAACGGAAGCGTGACATCAAACCAACGAATCCTTACGTTATGATGGTTACGTAATGAATAGTTACGTGCAGCTGCAGCCAAGAAACCACTGTCAACACAGCCATACCGTGAACGACACTGCAACAGGCTCGGAGTGACGTAACTTGAAGTGACGCAGCAGCGTAAACCTTGAACACAAACCCATAAGAAGGTGATCGTGGACGCTTTTATTTGTGATGCCGTGCGCACGCCGATCGGCCGCTATGCCGGCGCCCTGTCTTCCGTGCGGCCCGACGACATGGCCGCGCTGGTCATCCGCGCGCTGGTCGAGCGCAACCCCAAGATGGACAAGCGCGCCATCGACGACGTGATCCTCGGCTGCGCCAACCAGGCGGGCGAGGACAACCGCAACGTGGCGCGCATGGCGGCCCTGCTCGCCGGCCTGCCCGACAGCATCCCGGGCACCACCATGAACCGCCTGTGCGGCTCGGGGCTCGACGCGGTCGGCACCGCGGCGCGCGCCATCCAGTCGGGCCAGACCGACCTGATGATCGCCGGCGGCGTCGAGAGCATGTCGCGCGCGCCCTTCGTCATGGGCAAGGCGGACACCGCCTTCGCGCGCAACGCGGAGGTGTTCGACACGACGATCGGCTGGCGCTTCGTCAATCCGCAGATGAAGAAGCAGTATGGCGTCGATGCCATGCCGGAGACCGGCGAGAACGTGGCGCGCGAATTCCAGGTCAGCCGCGCCGACCAGGACGCCATGGCGCTGCGCTCGCAGCAGCGCGCGGCGCGGGCGCAGGCCAACGGCCGGCTCGCCAAGGAAATCGTCGCCGTCACCATCGCCCAGAAGAAGGGCGATCCCAAGGTGGTCGACAAGGACGAGCATCCGCGCGGCGACACCACGATGGACGGGCTCGCCAAGCTGCGGCCGCTGTTCGACCAGGGCACCGTGACGGCGGGCAATGCCTCGGGCGTCAACGACGGCGCCGCGGCGCTCATCGTCGCCAGCGAGGCGGCGGCCAAGCAGCACGGCCTGACGCCGCGCGCCCGCATCGTCGCCATGGCGACCGCCGGCGTGCCGCCGCGCATCATGGGCATCGGCCCGGCGCCGGCGACCGAGAAGCTGCTGGCGCGCACCGGCCTGAAGATCGGCGACATCGACGTGATCGAGCTCAACGAGGCCTTCGCCAGCCAGGGCCTCGCCGTGCTGCGCCGCCTCGGCGTGGCCGACGACGCCGAGCACGTCAACCCGAACGGCGGCGCCATCGCGCTCGGCCACCCGCTCGGCATGTCCGGCGCGCGCCTCGCGCTGACCGCGACTCAGGAGCTACAGGAGCGCAAGGCGCGGCGCGCGATCGCGACGATGTGCATCGGCGTGGGGCAGGGAATTTCGCTGCTGATCGAGCGGGTGTGACGTCTATAACAAACGCCGGTTGCGATTTACATCGGGCCGGGGATTATTTAGGTGCGCAGATGCACGCTGCAGAGCTGCAACAAGCGCTCGGCCGCCCAAATTTGATTCTTCATAAAAGGCGTGGCGCTTGCACCGTCGGCCGTACTCGAAGTTGATGTAATTATTCAATAGTCTGAGTAATTTTTTCTTAGCGGGAAGGGTTAGGTCGGAAGCGTGTGACTGGCTGACCCACGTCTCGCCAATACTCTCGGCGACTTCACGAGACGCAAAATTTACATCTGGCGTGATGCCGATCAGATACTCGCTCCGCTCAATGAAAAACCTCATATGTATAAAACCAGACGCATGAACGCGAACGGCGTCCTGTTCACTAAGGTCGTCGATTACTAAACTTTCTGGTTCGATTAGGCCCCACGCGACTAGCGTCTTTATAGCTCCAAAAGTGTCTTCCTCATCATAGCCAAGATGTCCCAATTGCTTAATCAATGTGGCTATAGTGGCGTAACCTTCCTGAGTGAAATCGATTTTCGATTTCCTGTTTCGAATAAGGAACTCCAGAATGTCGGCATTCAAGAGATTACTTGGACGGTTATGCCCGGGATCGGCATTCAGAACGTTGCGGACGTAAAGAGACTTTCCATTAAAATATTTATACCTGCCGCGCATTAAGGATCGAATTATGGGGCTCTCTTGAATACGGTTTTCGCCGGAGGTTAACGCTGCTCCAGTGATTTGGTTGGTTGGAACATGTGGCGATACGATAATATCCCCAAACATTCCGAGTGCACGTCGAACATCTTTAGCTACCAGCGCTTCGAGTGCTGAACCTATCTGGGCGCTTTTTCGGTCGAATAGGGAAAGGTATATGCTCAATAAAAATTCCCCCAGCCAACTCGAGGGGTATTTCACCTTGTATCCCGATGCTAAAGAATACTCCTGTCGCCGTTCAACTTCGTTAGGCAACGTTTCCAATACCAATTCCAAACGCTTCCGAATAACTTGCGCAAACCGCGGTGGGCGGATGTAAAAATTAATAGCATTTATAAATGCGTCTAGCGGGGGTTCGTCCCTATGCGCCTCAAAAGTAAAATCTCTTAAATTCACTAATACGAGGGCGTGGGTTATCTCCTTGAACCACTGGGCTGCTTCGAAAATCAAAAGCTGCTGATCGCGTGACCGCTTGTCAACGTTGTCGAAAACAACAACTATTCCCAGCCCTTGCTCTCCCGAAAAATGGCGCGCGATTGCAAGCGCAAACCGTGGAGCATCCTCAGCCAGTTCATCTAGTCGAGAAGTACGCCGCCTGAGGTATTCTATCCCGTCTGATTTTTTCAGCAATTTCGCAGGTCCGCGCTCAAACTGATTGAGTTCCACGGAAAAGATCTTTTCCATATAGTTGAGATCATAAACGGGGATGTCATTTACCTCCGCGAATGAAGTTATAAATTTTTCAGCTATCCAATCCTGGAGCTTGTCCCCGCCGGGAGGCATGACGTTGAAGTTCAAGAAAGCCCATCGAGTTCGTTTCGCCACTTCATCCGACATTAATTTTCGATAATAACGGCGGATAAACGTGCTCTTCCCCGCACCAACTGCTCCTACTATCAGTTGAACCCTGCTGTAGAATGTTGGGTTGGCAACAAATTTTTGAACCTCTGTGGATATCCCGCTAGCGGTATTACGACTGATAAAAATTGGTTGCAGCTGATTGCCCGCGAGTTTTGACGATCTATCCTTTAGGTAGGTTTCGAGTACCCCTTCGTATGTTCCAATTTCGTCGGAGGCTACGTAGGCTCTATCCACGACCTCGTCAGGTGTTTCGTCAGAATTGCTAGCGAAGTATTTTGTCAGGGTTGGAAACAGGGGTTGTGCAAATTCGTTCACGCCGAGCTGTTGGTCAAGCTGGCTTCGCCCGCCCATGAAAAACGCGCTTCCAATAACAGGGCGAGACTGAAAATGTGCGGCGAGCTTCTTCGCCTGTCCTTCTAGTTCAGCTTTACCGATAGCATTTTGAATTGCTCGAAGAACCGATGAGCCCGGCACAGTGTCTTCGCAAGGAGCAATTAACGCAGTAGTCTCGCTATCCCACTCCGATAGCGCGAATTGCACCCCATTCGAGGCAAGTACAAATCCGATCGGATTTACATTGGGTGGATATCTTTTGTTAATTTGGCCTGCGTACAGGAGCGCTTCCCGGAGACCGACTTCGATTGCGACGTCAGGGGATTTCGCCTCTACGATCAAAAGAGGCAGTCCGCCTAGCCAGATAGAATAGTCGGGAACGTAGCCATATTTCTTGCCCGCTGCTTTATCGATTTCAGTCGGGGTCATGTACTCTTTAGTGCGAACCCATCTGCTAGGTAATGCGAGAAAGCTCGAATGCAGGAGGAAAGGCAAAAGGAGTTTCTGTTCGACGTCGCTTTCTGTTCGAAGCTCATCGACATCTGTGATGGGAGCCTTGAGCTTGGGAGTAGAATGCAAGCGCGCGATCAAGTAGCACCCCTTTGTTGGAACTATCTTAGAGCGTCTGTTGGCACAGTCAGCTTTTTTCGGCGCCTAGTTATGTAGGTTATGCAATATAAGCGCGGTCGTTTGAAGAACTCATTGCCCCGCAATTTCATGATCAACTGCGATTGACAGGTCCTTGAAAACCCCCACCTCCACCCCAATATCCGGCGTGCTGCCCCGGTCTGTCTCGCTGATTGCCAGTCTGACCATTAACCGGTAAAGTCCGCGCCGGGAGACTTGCCAATTGGGAGTGGCGCCGTCATCGGTGCATGGATTTGCCGAAGGCGCCAGCGGGCCGAGGGGCCGCATCGTCATTCAGAACGAAAGTTATTCCAATTAAGTCATAGTCAGGATACCGGGTGCCGCGACGTGGCCGCGCCCGACGCCCGCACCTGGGCGCGGATTCTCGCCCGCTATTACCAGCCGAGCACCGCGCGCGGCATCGTCGAAATCCTCATCACCGTGGTGCCGCTGGCCGCGCTCTGGGCGCTCGCCTGGGCGACGCTCGATATCGGCTATTGGCTGGCGCTGCCGCTCGCCGTCGTCGCGGCGGGCTTCCTGGTGCGCCTGTTCATGATCCAGCACGATTGCAGCCACGGCTCCTTCTTCCACAGCAAGCGGGCCAACGAGTGGGTCGGCCGCGTCGCCGGCGTGCTGACGCTGACGCCGTTCCACTTCTGGCGCAAGAGCCACAGCACGCACCACGCGACCTGCGGCAATCTCGAACGCCGCGGCATGGGCGACATCGATACGCTGACCATCGCGGAATACCGCGCGCTGCCGCTGCTCGGCCGCCTGCGCTACCGGCTCTACCGCAACCCGCTGGTGCTGTTCGTGATCGGCCCGGCGGTGCAGTTCATCGTGCTGCACCGCGTGCCGATGGGCATGTGGCGCGACGGGTGGAAGCCGTGGCTCAGCACCATGGCGACCAACCTGGCGGCCGGCGGCATCGCCGGCGCGCTGATCTGGGCCATCGGGCTCAAGGCCTTCCTGCTGGTCCATCTGCCGATCATCATGCTGGCCGCCTCGATCGGCGTCTGGCTGTTCTACGTGCAGCACCAGTTCGAGCGCACCACCTGGGACGACGACCAGGGCTGGGATTTCCACGACGCGGCGCTGCACGGCAGCTCGCATTACGACCTGCCGGGATTGCTGCGCTGGTTCACCGCCAATATCGGCGTGCACCATGTGCATCACCTCTATTGCCGCATTCCGTCCTACCGGCTGCGCCGCGTGCTGCGCGACCATCCGGAGCTCAATCACGTCGGCCGGCTGACCCTGTGGGAAAGCTTCCGCTGCGTCCGCCTGGCGCTGTGGGACGAAACCCAGCGCCGCCTGGTGTCGTTCAAGGAAGCCGGCATGCAGTCCGGCCGCAAGGCGCGCGCCGCGGCCTGACCCGGCGCCCGCCGGCATTCTCTCTCATTGTCATCCCGGACGTCGTGCAGGGCACGCGGAGCATGACATCCGGGATCCATTCATGGCCTGCCGGCGCTCGAGCGCTTGCGGTGTTCAATGGGCCCCGGATCAAGTCCGGGGTGACGATCCTTTTTCTTTCTGTCGACACGCATGGCCCGGCCGTCGTGCAGAGCACGCACGAGTTCGCCGTCGGCAATCTCTCTCATTGTCATCCCCGGACGT
>CAVVYA010000021.1:0-29316 GCA_963752345.1 uncultured Alphaproteobacteria bacterium | reverse complement strand
GAACTCGGGAATGCGGTGGGGAATTTCGTCGAAGGGCGCCACTTCTCCCGAACTGGGCCACGTTAATTTGCTGATTTCTCATAAATTCTTGGAGAATTCCCTAGAAACAGAACAGGGAATTTTGTTACTGCGAGCCGGGAAGCAACAGGCCGCGAGCCGGGAATCAAGCGAACCCTGACGTCGACGCCGCCGGTCGCACACCTACCCGGTCGCACACCTACGAAGCGCTCGGCTGTCAGGCTAGTCTAGTGAGCCATCAGGACTGGCACATGGGCATGGGACAGCACGTGCTGAGTTGCACCCCCCAAAATCAGTTCGCGCATCCGCGAGTGCGTGAACGCCCCCATGATGATCAACTCGGCCTCACACGCGGCCGCTTCGGCGAGGATCACCTTTCCGACATCGCGGGAACGTATCGTCGCCTGCCGCAAAGCGGCATGGATCGCCTGCAGCGACAGGTACCGGCGGATCTGGTTGAGATCCGGTGAACCACCCTCAGCTGACTTGTCCGGTTCCGCGGCGGAGAGGACCGTCACACTCCTGGCGGCAATGAGGAACGGCAAGCCACAGCCTACCGCTCGAGCCGCTTGCTCGCTGCCGTTCCACGCCACTAAGGCCGCCCAGTCTTGCGGGTGCGGAAACACAGCCAGATCGGCCGGAACGAAGAGGACCGGCCGCGCGCTGTCGAACAAAACGGATTCGATATCCCCGCCGAGCATCAGGCCGCTGCTCGCAACGGGAGAAGAAGCCGGACGCCCCATGACGATGAGGTCGGCATATCGTGCCTGTACGCCGATCTGTTTTCGGCTGCCGGCCCATTCGACCCACGATGTGGTCAGGAGCGCCGAAGTCGAACCGAACTGCGCGCCGAACTGGCTGTAGTCGCGGACGCGCAAGCCCTTGCGGCTCATCCACCGGCTGAAAGTGTTGTAGGCCGCGTCGCGCTTCAGGCGGACCGCCGAATTGGCGTCTTTGATGACCGTAGCGACGAAATCCGGCGCCACACCGGCGTTCACACAGGGCAAAGGGCGTGGCAGTTCGCCTACGAAGAACACGTCCACGTGCGATCGGAAGTGGCGTGCGACAGCATGGGCCGCCTCCAGAACGGCCGCATCGCCGTCATTGCCGGTCACCACCGCGAGTATCGCTTGGAAGGGCATGAGAAATCTCCGCCATACGGAGCGCCAAGAGCCTGCCAGCCTGCCGAGCCGTTTCGCGATACAACCCGCCTGCTCACGCCCATAGTCCGGTCAATTCAGCCGAACGGGGTTGATCTGGGTCAACCGTAAAAAAGCACCTTTCCGGTTGACCTGGGTCAACCGGGCCGATTGCGGGCTGGACAAACTGGGCGCGTCGAAAACTGAAGGAGGCCATCATGGCTCTGCGCGTCATCACTGCCCGTCTCAATGGTTCGCCCAGCGATGGAGCCGTCTTGAACGGCGCTCTTTCGCTTTCAAAAACGTTCGGCGGACATATCGATGCCTTATTCGCCAGACCGGACCCCCGCCTGACCGTCGCAGCGATCGACGAAGGCGTCTACCCGGGCTTCTATGACGAAATGGTTTCGGCCATGGAACGCCAATGGACCGACGTCGCCAACAAGGCTCTCAAGAATTTCGAAAAATGGCGCACCACGAATCAGGTACGCACGTTGAGTGAGCCAGACGGCGCCAGCACCCCGTCCGTCGAATGGCGTGACGTCATGGGCACGGAAACGGAAACGATCGGCCGGAAAGGACGCATCTCGGACGTGATCATCACGGCGATGCCGTCGCGCCGCCTGGAATCCACCTACGATCTGAGTTTCGAGGCGGCTCTTCTCGAAACCGGTCACCCGGTGCTCCTGATGCCGGCGAATCATCACGCCGATCTCACCCAGGGTAAGGTCGTCATCGCGTGGAACGGCAGTGTGGAAGCGTCCCGCGCGGTCAC
The DNA here is from genome assembly GCA_963752345.1 of uncultured Alphaproteobacteria bacterium. Lineage (GTDB taxonomy): Bacteria > Pseudomonadota > Alphaproteobacteria > SMXQ01 > SMXQ01 > CAVVYA01. The sequence continues at coordinate 27,384 of CAVVYA010000021.1, read as the reverse complement.
TGCCGCAATGCCGATCCTCGCCAATGCCCAGGAGGTCCTGGTGTTCACCTCCGGCGAGAGCGATGTCGAGCCGACCATGGCCCATGACCTGGTCGCTTATCTCAAATGGCATGGCGTGAACGCGTCTGTCCTGAAGGACGAAACCGGCAAAGCGAATTCCATCGAAGACGCTCTGCTGACAGCCGTGAAGAAGACGAAGGCGAGCCTGTTGGTCATGGGCGCCTATACCCACAGCCGCCTCAAGGAACTGTTGTTCGGCGGCGTGACTCGTCATGTCTTCAGCCACGCCACAATTCCCGTCCTGATGGCGCATTAAGGAAGCGAGCACACGATGACCTTGAATAAAATCCGCCTGGAACTGGCCCGCACGAAGGAAACCCCCGCGGGCGATCCGAACTGTGGCTACGAGTTCATTGCGCCGCTCGACTCCGCAGGCCATTTCGACGAGGACGCCTGGCGCAAGCACCGCGAGTTCATGCATCGTCCGACGCTTTTGGCAGAACGCCGAAGACGAGCATGGCGCCTTGGTCCATACGCGTGGACGCAAGTGGGTATTTTCCTACGCTCCTGGTGATGATGACGATGAGCCTCTTTTCAAGTTCGACCGTCATACGTTCAAGGCCGGAGACTATGTGTCGGTCACGGAACATGACGGTGTCACCAGGCCGTTCCGGATTGCGCGGATCACGCCCCTGGCCGCATAGGCCAAGCCTGCGATCCGCCCCCTGGTTCGCTCGCAAGAGGAGAGTTTATATGGCAAACCTGGAGAAACTGGGTTTAGTCGATGTCGTTCGTCTGCTCGGCGATGTGAGCGCGACGACCGTGGAACGGATTGTGGAAACTGGCGGATCCTGCGCCGATCTGGAGATCGCCTATTTCTGCCTGATGGGCGATAGCGACCGGCAGGAGGGCCAGCTCGGTCCGCTCGCCGGAAAGGCGGCGCAGATCTTCGACATCCTGAGCGACGATCCGGTGCTCGCACCTGTCAGCGACCGTTAAACTTCAACCCCCAGGGCTTTGCGCTTCCGAAAGACACGGACGAAGGTCTCGTCTTCATGCTGCTTTGCCGTCTCGAGACCGAGCTCGCGGCTCATGGTGAGCATCGTCTTATTGTCCCGATGCACATGGCCGTAGGTTTCCTGGACACCTTGCCGCTCGGCATAGGCGAGGATATGGCGCATCATGAAATAGCCGAGGCCTTTGCCTTTCATGTCGCTGCGCACGATCACCGCAAACTCGGCGCTGTCGCGGTCGGGCGTCATGACAAGGTGGACGATGCCAACCATTTCACCATCCGGCGGCGTACTGAACTTGGACCCGGCCGGCCAGGGCAGGAAGACGGCGAAGGCCATTTCGCGGTCGTAGTCGATCTGGGTCAGCCGCGCTGCCAATTCCGGCGCCAGTTCCCGGAGAGCCTGAAAAAATCGGAAATAGAGATCATCTTGTGTGGTGCGGCTGAACATCTCGCGCAATGCCGCCGCATCTTCGGGTCGGATCGGTCTCACCACGGCCGTCCGGCCATCACGAAGTGTTGCCGTCGTTTCAAGCTCGCGCGGATAGGGTCGAATGGCCAGACGCGAATCTCCGGGCGTGGCCGGCCATGCGACGCGGATCCGCGCGTCGAGCGCCATGATGCCGTTCTCATCGGCCAAAAGCGGATTCACATCCAACTCAACGATCTCCGGATGGTCGATTGCCAGCCTGGATATTTGCACGACGGCAGTGGCAATCGCGTCGACATCGGCAGCTGGACGGTCGCGATAGCCCTGCAGCAAGCGGTAAATCCGAGTGCGGCACATGAGATCGTCCGCGAGCAGTCGATTGAGCGGCGGGAGAGCCACCGCACGATCGGCGATCACTTCCGTGGCGGTGCCCCCTTGGCCGAACAGAACCACAGGACCAAATTGCCGATCCTCCACGAGTCCAAGAAGCAGTTCATGGCCATGAGGCTTCCGGATCATGCTCTGCACGGCTATGCCGTCGATCCGCGACTTGGGATGAGCGGCGGAAATCCGCGTCATCAGCGCCAGCGCCGCCTCGCCCGCCGCCTGCGGACTCGGTAAATTGAGCAGGACACCGCCGACGTCGGATTTGTGAATGATGTCCGGTGACAGGATTTTCAGCGCAAACGGCGGCTCCAAGTCCGCGGCGATCGCGCTTACGGTGTCAAGACGACACGCAACGCGCGTGGGCACCGTCGGTATGCCATAGGCTGTCAGGCATTTCAGCGCATCCGGCAATGAAAGCCACTGCTGGCCTGAGGCCAAGGCCGCGCCGATCAAGCTATGGACACGTGCTCGATCCGGCAGGAACGCCTTTCCATAAGCGCTGGGCACTTCCAGCAGGGCGCGCTGATTTCTTCGGTAGGTCGCAATTTGCATGAAAGCGCGAGCGGCGGATTCGGGCGTTTCATAGGTCGGCAGTCCGTTATCCGTGAGAATCTCTCGCCCCTCCGCGACCGCGAGGTCGCCGACCCAGCTCGTCAGCACGGCACGATCCTGCCGCGCGCTGGCTTTGGCAGCGACCGCCCGTGCCGCATCGCTGCTCGAGGCGACCGCCGTCGGGCAGTTCAGCACCAGGACGGCATCGGCGCCCGGATCGTCGAGCACGACATCCAAGGCCGCGCCATACCGCGCGCCGTCGGCATCTCCTACGATGTCCACGGGATTGCCGTGCGACCATGTCGGTGGAAGAATCTTATCGAGCTTGGCGAGCGTCGCTGGCGCCAGATCGGCCAGCCTGCCTCCCTCATCGACCAGTCGATCGGTCGCCAGTACGCCCATGCCGCCGCCGTTCGTGATGATGGCCAACCGGTCGCCACGGATCGGCGTGCCGTGGGACAGCGTCTCCGCCGCCGCGAAGAGGTCCGCCAGCTCATGGACCCGCAGCATGCCGGCGCGCCGGAAGGCGGCGTCGTAAACCAGGTCGGCGCCGGCCAAGGCACCGGTGTGCGAGGCGGCCGCCCGCGCGCTCTCCTCATGCCGCCCGGCCTTGACCACGATGACCGGTTTGAGGCGTGCGGCGGCGCGAGCCGCAGACATGAACTTTCGCGGGCTCGTGATCATCTCGACATAGAGCAGGATGGCGCGCGTGGCCTCGTCCTGCACCAGGTAGTCCAGCATGTCGCCGAAATCCACGTCCGCCATGTCGCCGAGTGCAACCAGATGACTGAAGCCGATGCCGCGCGGCGTTGCCCAGTCCAGGACGGAGGTGATCACCGCCCCCGACTGGGCAATGAAAGCGAGATGGCCGCGGCGCGGCTGGATATGGGCGAAGGACGCATTGAGTCCGATCTGCGGATTGAGGATCCCGAGACAGTTGGGACCGATAATGCGCAGCAATTGGGGTCTCGCTGCATCGAGCATCGCTCGCTGCAAGGCATGGCCGCCACTTTGTCCGGTTTCAGAGAAGCCAGCCGTGATCACCACCGCAGCACGCCCCCCTCGGGCCGCAAGAGCAGCGATCAGAGCGGGCACGGTGTGGGGTGGCGTGGCGATCACGGCGAGATCGGGCGTTTCCGGCAATGCCGCGATGTCGGCGAAGCAGGGCATGCTGGCGACTGTACTGCGACGAGGATTGACCATCATTACGCGCCCGGCATAGTCGCTGCTGGCTAGGTTACGCGCCAGAACAGCTCCCACGGAGCCTTGCCGTGCGCTCGCACCGATCAAGGCGACGGAACGCGGCTCAAACATCCAATTGAGGTTCCGCGTCGTCATGCGACGTTCAGGCGAAAATCAAGCTGTGGACCGACCCATCCGATCAATGAATATCGCCGCCTGCGGGTGCCGGCATCGGCATCCCACCGATGGACATCATGCCCATCATTGGCCGGCCGCCGCTGCCCATGCCGAGATGCGGGGCCAGCAAGCCATCGGCGGTCTGCTTCTGTGTCTCCGACAGGACGGCATAGAGCCCATCGAGCCCGCGGCGCAGGGCGCCAATACCTGCGGCGCGGGCCGCGAACCAGTCCTCCTGGGCGGCCAGACGCTCCGCCAACGGCACTGGCGCGTTCGCCGATTCCTGCCGCTTCATGGCCCTGGCGTGCGTGTCGCCGAGCGTCTTCGCATTGTCGCGCAACGCCTGGGCGAACTCGCCCCATGCCGTGTTTTGCGAATCGTCGATCTTGAGTTCGGCGCGCAAAAAGGCGATGCGCCCTTCGACCCGACCCATCATCCCCGTACCGGGGAAGGCTTCGGCGAATTCACTGGCGTTGGACATTCCCATAGCGCCCAGGCACTGATCCATCATGGCGGCCATGGGCATCGCTCCCTGGCCGATTGGCTGAGCCATCGGCGCCATGCCCTGCTGGCCCATTTTGGCCATCGGCCGCTGCCCCTGTCCCGGCATAACCATGCTTGGCATGCCCATACCGGGCCCTGGACTTTGCGGCCGTTGTCCGGCTGACGACGGCGCTGACGGCGTGGCCTGTTGAGCGGCAGGCGTCTCGGGATGATGTTCGTCCTGCGCACAAACCAGCGACGAGCCCAACATGAGGTTAGCGGCGAGCACAGCCGATACAGCGTGTTTGACGTTCATGGCAGCACCTCCGAGATTGCGGTGGCATGGCCCGTTTGTCCGGATTCGAGAACGGGCTCTGTTCGATTGGCGCCAGTATTTCACCGTCGCGGGTAACCGTGTTGATGCAGGTCAAGGCGCTGGCATTGCGCACGCTTGACCCAGGTCAATGCCCTGCCAAGCGCATCTCGGCACTTTCCATGAGAGTATCCCGCTGCAATTGGAGGCCACCTGTGTCCCACTATCATGCCGTCGTCTGGCTCGACCATGCCCAGGCCCGCATTCTCTCCTTCAACCCGGACGATATCGAAGCCACCCGCCTCCTTTCCCACCCGGCGCACCACCAGGTGCACCACAAGGCGGGCTCGATCGGAGCCGGCAAGGCCGAGGAAGACAGAGAATTCTTCCAGGGCATCACCGCCGCTCTCGACAAGGCAGGCGAGGCTCTCATCGTGGGGCCAGGCACGGCAAAGCTCGACCTGATTCGCTATCTGCACCGGCATGATCCGGCGCTGGAGCTAAAAATCGTCGGCGTGGAGACCGTCGACCATCCTACGGACCCTCAGATCGTCGCCTACGCACGGCGCTATTTCCACGCCGCCGACCGGATGCGGCCGCAGCACGCCTGACCGTCGGCACGAGGGGGAACATGAGTAAGACCACCGCTCCAAGAGCGCCATCGGGCCGAGCCTGGCCGAAAACATTCATCTGGGGCGTCTCGACATCCAGCTATCAGGTTGAGGGAGCCGCCAAGGAAGATGGCCGCGGCCCCAGCATCTGGGATGTGCGCAGCTATCTCGGACGCATCGACAATGGCGATACCGGCGACGTAGCCTGCGACCATTACCACCGCTGGCGCGAGGATATCGCGCTGATGAAGGTTTTGGGGGTCGATGCCTACCGCTTCTCCGTGTCATGGCCACGCGTGCAGCCGCGGGGACGCGGCGCCGCCAATGAGCGCGGCTTGGCGTTCTACGACCGCGTCATCGACGGACTGCTGGAAGCCGGGATCGAACCCTGGCTCTGCCTGTATCATTGGGACCTGCCCCAGGAGCTGAGCGACCTCGGCGGATGGACTCAGCGCGATAGCGCCGGCTGGTTCGCCGACTACACGGCGCTTGTGGTGAAGCGCTATGGCGACCGGGTAAGCCGTTTCGCCACCTTCAATGAGCCCGGTGTCTTCACGCTGTTCGGCTATGCCATGGATTGGGGCGCGCCCGGGCTCTTGGACCGGGTGGCGCATGCCAAAGCGATCCATCATGTAAACTTGGCCCACGGCGCGGCGGTCGATGTGATCCGCGCGCTGGCCCCGGCCGCGTTGATCGGCTGCATCCATAACCGGCAGCGACTACTCCCGGAACATGATGACCCCGCAGATCGGCACGCCGCGCACCTGCTGCATCAGCTCTGGAACGAGGCCTTTCCGGAACCGCAGATTGTCGGCGAATACCCGGCCGAACTCGCCGAGATCGTCGCGCCTTATCAACAGCCGGGCGACATGGCGCGGATTTGCCGCCCCTTGGATTGGTTCGGGCTCAACCACTATGGGCCAATTTTCGCCAAATCCGACTCGTCGGCAGCCTGGGGCTTCGGATGGGGAAGCGCGCCGGCCGATGCGCCGGTCTCTGATATCGGCTGGCCGATCTATCCGGACATGTTCCGGGACGAGTTGATCGACCTGACCAGGCGCTACCGTTTGCCGATCTATGTCACCGAGAACGGTTGCGGCGGCCGCGACGAGCCGCGCGATCAGGGCGATCTCAATGACGAGCGTCGGATCGGCTATCTGCGGCAGTATATCGACGCCATGCACACGGCAATCAGGGAAGGCGCCGATGTGCGCGGCTATTTCGTCTGGTCCCTGCTCGACAACTTCGAATGGGGATCCGGATATGCCAATCGCTTCGGCATCGTCTCCGTCGATTTCGCCACCGGTCAGCGTCGGATCAAGGCCTCCGGACATTGGTACGCGGCGTTGATCAGGCAGTCCCGGCTTGGGAAATCCAAGGTAATCTTCGGCGCGCCGGCCTAGGGTCGCGCGATCAGCCGACGGCCGCGGGCGTGGCGCAAAGCGCGGCCGGCAAGGGAATCCGCTTCCAATCGATACCCGCCGGCGCGGTATCGCCGACGATGATCAGGGTGGCATCAGAAAATTCAGCCTGCAGCAGCCGCATGATCTCGCGTTCGCCTGCCGCGCTCAGCGCATCGACCGGCTCTTCGAGAATGATCCAATTGGGCCGATGGAAGAGCAGCCGGGCGAATCCGAGTCGCTGCTGTTCGCCCAGCGAGAGAGTCGTCTCCCAGATCTCGGCATCCTGCAATCGCCCGGCCAAATGCCCGAGCCCGACCCGACTCAGGCAGACACGGATAGGCGTATCCTTTTCCTCGCCGAACACAGCGGGGTAGGTCACCACCTCCCTGAGCGGCGCCTGCGGTAGATAAGGCCGTTGCGGCATGAAGTAGAGCGGACCATCATTCGGCAGTTCGATCCGGCCGCGGCCGGAGGTCCACAAGCCAGCGAGAACCTTGATCAATGCGGTCGTGGCGGAGGGCTCGCCGCACAGCCAAACCTGCTGCCCACGTGTAACCTTCAAGTTCAGGCCCTCGACGGTAACTTCGCCGGCCGGATTGACGATCGTCACGTTATGAAACGCAAGCGTGCGATTCGCGGCACCCGAGATGCCGATCCTGCCGCAGTCCACGCACCAATCCGCCTGCTTCGCACGTTCGATGCCGGCCCGAAGCCCGAGGATACGTTCCACCGACGCCCGCCATTCGGCGGCATGAGAGAGATTGTCGATCGGCCATGTCAGCGCGCTGATCGTCTGCTGGAAGGCCTGGGCGATCTGCATCAGGACACCCAGCGTGATCGTCCCGGCGATATAGCGGGGCGCCGCGATCAGCACTGGAAAAATCGGAGACAGCACGGACCAGCTTGAGGAAAAAAGCGTAAATCGGAAGAGCGCGGCGGTTTGCCGGTTCCAGGCCTGTATCGCATCTTGAAGCAGTCCCTCGAATCGCCGGCGTTCTCCGGCCTCGCCCCGAACCAGGGCGATGGCGGAAGAATTCTCCCGCGCGTGGACCAATTCGAAGCGGAAGTTGGCCTCGTAGGTCTGTCGTGCCTCAGCCGTGGTAACCAGCGGTGGGCCGAGAAGCAGCGCGATCGACACGCCCAACGCCGAATAGGCCAACGCGACCCATACCAGATGGCCCGGAATATCGAGTTCGACGTCACCGACCGCGAATGACAGTCGTCCCGACAGCGACCACAGGATATGGATGAAACTCGCCAACAGCATGAGGCAGTAGAGGAGCGAATGGCCAAGATCGATCGCCGCTTCGCAAGCGATGCGGACATCTTCGGATATCCGTCCATCCGGATTATCGTGGTCGCCCGGGATGTAGGCCATACGGTAATGGCGGCCTGACGACATCCATTCGCCGGCCAGCCGATGGGTCATCCACTTGCGCCAGCGGATCTGAAGTTTACGGCGCATCTGCAGATGCGATGTCGTAACGCCGAGATTGACCACGAGGATGAGCGCGAATACCCCAGCCAGGAGCATGAAACCGCTCATGGATTTCGTCCCGAACGCGTCGAACAGTTTCTCGATCCAGAGATTGAGCGCTACCTGAACGGTGACCTGCGCCGCGGTCAGCACCACCAAGGCCGCGACCAGGCCACGCGCCAGCCAATTTGCCCCGCCCCAGAATCCGCCGGCCATCCGGAAAAAATGCCGGAACAGGTCGAGCCAGCCATGTGGCGGCAAAACCCCGCTATCGGCGGCCCGCGGGAGCTGATGCCCGGTGCTCACCGGCTTTTCCGCTGTTGAGCCACCACCGGCTGGATACCGTGGGGGCCACGGGAGAATTGCTCGAGCATCGAGGACCAACTGATTTCGACGGGTGCTGCCGGCACCTTGCGGCTTCGGCTGAACTGGATTTCCCAGGCCGAGAAGCCGGTCATGAAGAAGCGCGCGGTGGCACCGGCGCTGGTGTCGCCGTCCTCAAGACCGAGACCAATCACCTGCGGATACCATCCGCCGCCCTTGACGATGCAGACCGGAACGCTCCAGCCCGTGGGATCCGAGAGATCCTCGTTGAACGAGCAATAGATGCCCTCCTGCCGGATATCGCCCTCGCCGTGTTGCGTATGGTTGAGCAACATGACGTAAGTGCGCAGGTGACGGTTGTGATGCACCGCGGGCCCCCAGAACGCATCGGGGTCCGGGTGACCCCAGCCGCGCACGGCCGGAAAGACCGGACTCGGCAAATCTGCGTCGCCCCTCTCCCATGACCCATCGCGCCAGATCTCCAGGGCTCCCGCCGGGTTGCCACTGGCCGCGATGGGATAGCGCGCGACGGCTATACCCTGCGACCGCTCCATCGGGACATAACTCGAATGATGCAGATAGAAGTAGCGGCCGTCGCGGTCGGGGATCACCGTGAAATCGCCGTATCCGCCGGCGAGAAATCCGTTCCGATAGCCGCAATCGAACAGGTCTGTGGGCGCCCGTAGCAGGACCTCACCGAGGCGCCAGGTCGCGCCGTCGTCGTCGGACTGCATGGTCCCGATATGCGGGATGAAGAGCCGTCTCGCACAGGGGGCCGACGTTTCGGCGTGATACCAGCCGTAGAGTCGCCCGGTCGGATCGCGCCAGGTGGAACTCGATCCACTTGCCGACCGAGGGCTCAGGGTCATTTAGGATGCGCACCGGCTCCAGCCCTGAATAAAATTTTAGACCCTGGCCCCCGACCCGCCGATAGCTGTGGCCGACTGGCAAATAATGTGACACGAAGGCGAAGAGCTTGCCCTGATGCCGATGGACCGGGCTATTGCTGTCCGAGCGCTGGAAGGTTTCGTCATGAAGCGTGTAGCGAGGCGCGCTGCGGAGCTCAATGCGAAAGGAGTTTGAGCGCGCAATCTTCTGCCTGTGAGCGGTCATGCCGGGCTCGCGCAGGCTCGCTCGAGGGCTTGCGCCACCTTGGAAGCAGTCGTCGGCTTGCGCAGCCGCGCGTTGAATCCGGCGGCCATGAGATCGGCATCCGTCTCGCCCGAGGAATGCAAGGCGACGATGGGCACCCGGACAAGAGCCGGGTTGGATCTCAGCCAGATGACCAGCTCGGCGCTGGTCACGTCCGAAAGCTGGGCGGCCAGTAAGATGACCACGGGCGGCGTGTTGCGCGCCGCGATGACCGCGGCGACGCCGGATTGCACCGCGGTCACCTCGAAGCCGAGATCCCTCAGAAAGCCCATGATCACTTGCGCACTCTCGCTGTCCGAATCCACGACCAGCGCCATGCGCCGCTTTGCCTCGTTTGGCTCGGCTTCGCCGTCCTCCGGGTCACCGTCGTGAGGCGACATCATGACAATGATCCCGACCGGTCGTGCTCAGGCCGCTTCCAACGTCTCGCCGGCCGCCAGCTCCTCGAGGTGCTCGCGATCCACGACCATGACGCGCACCGCCTCTGGCAGCGTGATCACGCGGTCGCGCTTGAGTTTGCTCAGCGTGCGGCTGACAGTCTCGATCGTGAGGCCGAGGTAGTCGGCGATGTCCGCCCGGGTCATGGGCACGTGCAGAGAGGCGCCGCCTGCAGACACCTGCAGCTTACCCAGGCCAAGCAGAAAGGTGGCGATGCGCTCGACCGCGGTCTTGCGCCCGAGCAACAGCATCTGGTCCTGGGCGGACTGGAGATCGCGCGAGCGCGCGGCCAGGACTCGCCGGGCAAAGCCCGGAACCTCGTCCAGGAGTCTGTCGAATTGCGTGTGCGAATAGCGGCACAGCACGACGTCAGTCACCGCCTCAGCAGTATAGGCGTAGGTGTCATCGTCTGAACACCCGATCAGCTTGTCGGTCGAGACGAACCCCATGATCTGCCGCCGACCATCGGGGAGCAGCTTGTAGAGCTTAAGGATGCCCTGGACGATCTCGAACACCGTTTCGGCATCGTCCCCTTCTCCGAAGAGAATCCTGCCGGCCTTGATCTTCTGAGTCGCGCCGACTGGCGACAGGTAGGGTCTGGTCGCAGCGCCGGGTTCGTAGGCCTTAAGATGGGCTTGCGCGTGGAAATTGTGCGTTCCAGTGACCGCTGTCTGACTTTGCATTGCCCACTCCCTTTGGCTGGCCGCGCCTCTGCGGCCCCACGAGGTTTAAGGGGAGGCTGTAACCGGGTGATGCCCAACCGGTGACAATTTGGTATCTTGTGTAACAATGTGTAACAGCGGCTCGGCCGCATACAGGCGGACAGGTCTCCTGAAATGACCTCGCAAGTGCATATCCTCGTCGTGGATGACGATGCGCGCATCCGAACGATGCTGCGTCGTTACTTGAATGACGAGGGCTTCCAGGTCAGCGAGGCCGCGGACGGAACCGCGATGCGCGCGGCGCTGGACAGTAAGCGGGCCGATCTCGTTCTGCTCGATCTCGTGCTGCCCGGCGAGGACGGCTTCACGCTGGCCTACTACATCCGACAACGCGGCAGAACCCCCATCATCATGCTGACCGGCAAGGGGGATATCATCGACAAGGTCGCCGGGCTCGAGGCCGGTGCGGACGATTACATTCCCAAACCGTTCCACCTGCGCGAGGTCCTGGCCCGCATCCGTACCGTGCTGCGGCGCGCGCAATCCGTGCCGCCTCCGGCCGGAGCTGATGCGTCGCGCGCGGAAAGCCGCCGCCGAAACCTCGCATTCGAAGGCTGGCGTCTCGATCTGGGCAAGCGGGAACTGACCGCGCCAGACGGCAAGCCAGTCTCGCTGACCACCGGCGAATTCGATCTCCTGCGGGCATTCGCCGAGAATCCCAACCGGGTGCTGGACCGCGACATGCTGATGGATATCGTCAAGGGGCGCGAATGGGCGGCCTATGACCGTTCTATCGATGCCCAGGTGGTGCGGCTGCGCAAGAAGATCGAGCAGGACCCGAGTTCATCCGAACCTGATCAAAACGGTGCGCGGCGCGGGCTATCTTTTCGCCGCGGAAGTCCGCCCGCGCTAAACGCCCAGCAGGCGCTTCAGCTTCACCGCGAGGTCGGCTGTTGTGTAGGGCTTGCCGAGCCACTCGGCGTTCTCTGTGGGCAACTCCCTTTGCGTCAGCGCCGGTTCGGCATATCCGGAGGTGAAAAGGACCTTGAGGTCCGGGCGATGCCGGCGCGCCGCGCGCGCCAGATCGATGCCGTTCATCTCCGGCATCACCACGTCCGTGAACAGCAGGTCGATTGCTTCGCCCCTATTGATGCGCTGCAGTGCCGCGGCGGCACTGCTTTCCTCGATGACGGAATAGCCAAGCTCTTTTAGCCGCCGCAGCGAAACTCGGCGCACGCGATCGTCGTCCTCGACCACCAGAATGGTTTCGCCGCGAGCAGCCACTGAAGCGGCTTCGCGGCCATAGTGTGCAGCTTTTGCCCCATTGGCAGCCGGCAGGTAGATCCGGACAGTCGTGCCGGCGCCATGCTCGCTGTAGAGATGTACATGGCCGCCGGACTGCTTGACGAAGCCATAGACCATACTGAGGCCGAGGCCGGTTCCCTGCCCAGGTGACTTGGTGGTGAAAAATGGCTCGAACGCCTTCTGCCGTACTTCGGGCGGCATGCCGACGCCGTTGTCCGTCACGGCCAGCATCACGTAATCGCCCGGCGGCAGGTCGGGAAACACCTGCAAATCTCCCGCTGCGATCCGGGCTGGCGCTGTCTCGATGATGAGCTGGCCGCCGTTCGGCATGGCGTCCCGGGCATTGATGGCGAGATTGAGCAGCACATTTTCGACCTGACCGGGATCGGCCAGCGTGGTGGTCAGATTGGGTGACAGCCTCGCGTCGATCCGGATCGTCTCACCGAGGCTGCGGCGCAACAGGTCGCTCATGCCGGCGACGAGCTGGCTCAGCTCGATCGCCTTCGGATTGAGGGCTTGGCGGCGACCGAAGGCCAGAAGGCGGTTGGCGAGTTTCGCTCCGAGCTCGGTGGCTTCCTGCGCCTCGCGCAGGATATCCAGCTGGTCGGGATCCTGCAATCGCGGCTCGAGCATTTCCAGATTGCCGCTGATCACCGTCAGCAGGTTGTTGAAGTCGTGGGCGAGCCCGCCCGTCAGTTGTCCGACGGCCTCCATCTTCTGCGACTGGCGTAATTGTTCTTCGATTCTGGCGCGGGCGGTGGTATCGCGAATGAAGCCCGTAAAGATGCGGGTCGTGCCGAACTTCGCCTCGCCGACGGCAAGCTCCATCGGGAAAATGCTGCCGTCCTTGCGCATGGCCTCGACGCGGCGCCCGATGCCGATGATGCGTTTCTCGCCGGTCGCGAGATAGCGCGCCAGGTAGGAATCGTGGTTTTCCTGGTGCGGCGAGGGCATCAGCATGCTGACGTTGCGCCCAATCACCTCGCCCGCCTCGTAGCCGAACAATTTTTCCGCGGCGACGCTGAACGACTGCACGATTCCGCCCTCGTCGATCGTGATGACCGCATCGGGCGCGGTGTCGATGATCGAGCTCAGGCGCGCCTCGCGCTCTCGCAGCGCCTCCTCCGCCTTCTGCCGCTCCGTGATGTCCTGCGCGACCGCGATGATGCCGAGGTAGCCCGTATTCTCGTCGGAGAGGCACGACGCGTTCCATATAAGAACCCGCTCGATTCCGTCGCGCCGGCGCACACGCCCTTCACCGCTCCGAATAGGATTGCCGTGAAGGACCTGCTCCAGCTCCTCTCGCGGCATGCCTCCCGTCTGATCGGGGTCGAGAGCCAGGAAATAGTCTTTGCCGACCGTCTCCGCGCGGTCCATGCCGTAGAGTCGTTCCGCCTCCGAGTTCATCTCGCGAACCGACAGATCGGATGACAAGAGCAGAATCGGTGCCGCCGCGGTTTCGAGGAGAGAGCGAAAGCGGGCCTCGCTCTGCGCGAGTTCGCCTTTCAGGGCGGCGAGCGAACCTGTAGCGGAGGATTTTCGCGACGCGCCATGGGCTTGATCGGCGGGTTTGGCCGTGCCCCTTTGCTCGGTCGAGGTTTTGGCACTGGGGCGGATCGGCTTCTCACCAACGCCGCGGCGCGCCTTGGATTGGCTCTTGGCCCTCCGCGTCCCGCGCGCTTTTCCCGATTCCTTGGCCATGGCGCTCAACCCAGTTAGGCCAGATAGGCCTATCTGGCGAACTTAGCGCATCGGGTGCTGGAAGCGAGGCCTATTTTCAAAAGTACGCAACGCTATGTCCCACTGTCCTGGAGATGCGGTTTCTTATTACCGCTCGCCACTGGCAGCCGCGAGCGCCAGCAAACCGTTGCGGTGTTCGACGAGTTCGCCACGCTTCACGTCGCCGTTTGCATTTGCGGCCGCAACTGCTCGTAACCCGTGGCCAGGCAATCCCAACGCGACAGTTGCTGGTGGCGCACGAACCGGAGAACCGCGGCCCGCCGGGCCCGCTCCTCGGTTTTCGCCCGACTGATCGTGATGAGTTCGACCGTGCTTTCAAACGGCCGACCTTTGTCGTTCATGATCGTGCGATAGAACCGGAATACATGGGGCACAGCCATAATCGAGCTCCTTTCATGGCAGTCGGCAGGTCCCCGGGAGGGCGAGGGACCTGCCGGGATGACGCAAAGCGCCTAACTCTTCTGGATGGCGATCTTCTGCGACTTCGCCTGAGAGTCGGCCAGCTTCGGAATGGCGATGCGCAGGACGCCATCGGTATAGCGGGCGGTGATCTTCGGCTCGTCCGCGTCATCCGGAAGGGTCATGGCGCGGTAATAGGAACCGCAGCTCCGCTCGGTGCGCAGGTAGTCCTTCTTCTTGTCTTCCTTCTCGCTCTTCTTATCGCCCTTCACAGTCAGCACGCCGTTCTTGACGCTGACCTCCATATCCTTCTCCGCGACGCCCGGCACCTCGACGGCCAGCTCATAAGCGGTCTCGCTCTCGCTGAAATCAGCCTTCGGCAAAAGGGAGCCGTTCAGGAACGGGAACTTCGTGGTGTCGAAATTCTGCATGAACTCGCCGAATACGCGATCGATCTCACTTTGCAGCGACGTCAGAGGGTGCTGGAGAAACGAGCGGGCGGGTTCGCTGCGCTGGCTGCGCTCGGTCGTCACTTGCTGGTTCGTCATGGTTGCACCTCGTCAGGTTGGATTGAGCGGCGACACGCCACTCTGTTATTCTTGACGAAGGCAAGTCATCTTCGCTTGACCTGAATCAAGCTGCGCGGCCAATCTCGTTTAAGGCTGCGAGCGGACTTCGACGGGAACCGCCGCGAGCTTCTCATACACCCGGCAATTGCGCCGGATCGGCCACCATTCGTAGAGAAACACCTGAAGCGGCCGCCACATCGCGACCCAGCCCGATATCAGAAGCCCCTCGGCCGCTATCTGATTGACCGTGCCCTCGCCGAGAGAGAGCACGGCCTGCCTGAGCGCGATGCAGACGAACAGGAAGGCGAGGCCGATGATCAATGCCAGGCGCCCATAGGAAAGTTCCCGACGAAGGGCGGTGCGCTCCACCCACAGGCGGTAGGCAAAGTAGCGCCGTATCGCGGCCTCGACGTCAGCGTGCGGCATCTGTGCTTCCGAAGGCGGCACATGCAGCACCAGTTTGACCGGAGCAGCCGGCGGAAATTCCCGAGCCGATTCCACGATGTAGGTTTCAGCGTCCTGATCGAGATCCTTCTCGCGGAACGGCGCCGGATCCAACGAGTTGAACAGCTGCTGCAACGTGTTCAGCCGGACCTCGATCAGACCGACACCCTGCTCGGCACGATACCGGCCTCCCGACGGCAACACGACGTTGATCTCTTCGCTCGCCATAGCTAGAACCTAAAACGACGGTGATTCCTGCTGCCCTTCCGAGGCCGTCGCTCGCGAGACCAGATAGGCGTCCAGCAACTCGGCGGCCCTCAAGAAGTGTCCCCTGGCGCTGGCCGTGTCTGCAACCTCAGTGCTACGCCTGGCGCTGCGCCAGAATTCTGCCGTTGTACGAGCAGCGCGACGTTCTCCGTTACGCTCGCCCGCCGGAAAGCGCGAGGGCGAAGTCATCGCCAGGGCAAGATCATGCGCCTGCTGATGACCGAAGGTCGCAGCGTCCAGCTTGTGGGCGAAAAGATTGCGAATTTTGTTGATGCGGATCAGGTCGTGGTATGCCTCCTCGCTGTAGAGGCCGACCGCGAACCCGACCCGGATGCGCGTTCCGAAGCTCCCGATCGCGCCGCCCTCGCGGAACAGTTCCTCGAGCACTTCACCATCGTCGATCCATTGCGCTTTGATAGCCTGGACGAGGTGCTGATCGAGGAAGATCGGCGCCATCAATCCGACCAATCGGTCCGGTAAGGCACCGACTTCCCTGAACAAGATCGCGTCACGAATGGCGGAAGGGCTGCCGGTCATATGGATCTCTCGGGCAAGCGATAAATGTCCCTGGATTCCACCCTACTGATTTCCCGGGCCCTGGTGTTGATTTGCCTCAACGGGTCGGAACTCATCCCTTGTTGACCTAGATCAGCCCCCGTCTGGGTCTGCAAACCCATAATCCGCGGATGGCTTGAAGCTTCGTGAGGTACGGGAGATGCGCCGATGACTTACAAGACTGTGACGTTCCGGTCGGCCGCGCGGGAAAAGATCTTGCGGGGCGCTTCTCAGATTGCCGATGCGATCCGCGTCACCCTGGGCCCCAAATCGAAATCAGTGCTCATTCAGCGGAAATGGGGCGCGCCAATCGTGTGCAATGATGGCGTGACTATCGCGAAGGAGTTTGCGCTGAAGGACGCTGAAGAAGACCTCGGCGCGCGTATGTTGAGACAGGCGGCGGAGAAGACCAGCGAGGCCGTGGGTGACGGCACCAGCACCTCGACGATTCTGGCTTATGCGATCCTCGCCGATGGGCTGCGGAACGTCGTCGCAGGTGCCAGCGCCATAGACTTGAAACGGGGGCTGGACCGCGCCACCAGGGCGGCAGTCGCCGAGCTCGGGCGCATGTCCAGGCTGGTGACCACGGCGCGTGAGAAAGCCCAGGTTGCGACGATCTCCGCCCACAATGACGAGAGCATTGGCCAGCTCGTCGCGGACGCCATGGAAAAGGTTGGCGGCGACGGTGTGATCACGGTGGACGAATCCAAGACGACCGAGACGACGCTCGACGTCGTGGAAGGGATGCAGCTCGATCGCGGATTCATATCGCCCTATTTCGTGACCGACCCGGAAAAGATGGAAGCCGTCCTCGAAGACGCCTTCATTCTGCTGGTCGACCGAAAGATCGCGGCGTTGAAGGACCTTCTTGGCGTGCTCGAGCAGATCGCCAAGTCGGGCCGTCCGCTGCTGGTGATTGCCGAGGATGTCGAAGCCGAGGCGCTCGCCACGTTGATTGTCAATCACCTACGCAGCCTGCTCAAGAGCTGCGCGGTCAAGGCGCCTGGGTTTGGCGACCGCCGCAAGGCCATCCTGCAGGACGTCGCGATCCTGACCGGCGGCCAGGTCATATCGGAGGACCTCGGCCTCAAGGTGGAGAACGTCACGCTCGATCAACTTGGGCGTGCCAAACGGATAACTGTCAATAAGGACGAGACGGTGATCATCGGAGGCGCCGGGGCGCGCGGGGCGATCAACGAGCGCGTCCAGCTCATCAGACACGAAATGGAAAAGGCCACCAGCGACTACGACAAGGAAAAGCTGCGAGAGCGCCTCGGAAAGCTTTCAGGTGGTGTCGCCGTCATTCGGGTCGGCGCTCCGTCGGAAGCCGAGATGAAGTCGCGAAAGGATGCGCTGGATGATGCCATCAGCGCCACCAAGGCGGCCGTCGCTGAGGGTATCGTGCCAGGCGGCGGCCTCGCACTGCTCCGATGCATTGCAGCGGTCGCGGCCGAAGAGGCCAAGGCGGAAAGCGACGAGCGCACCGGGATCCAGATTCTCAAGCGCGCCCTGGAAGCCCCGGCGCGTCAGATCGCCGAGAATTCCGCGGTGGACGGAGGCGTTGTCGTGGCGCGCATGCTGGAAAGCACCGGCAGTATCGGATTCGACGCCGCACGGAAGGAGTATGTGGACCTGATCGCGGCGGGCATCGTCGATCCCACGAAAGTCGTCCGCGTGGGGTTGGAGAACGCGGTCTCTGTCGCCAGCGTGCTTCTGCTCACCGAGGCCACCATGACCGAGGTTGAGGAATCCGCCAGGGACGCGCGCCCGGCGCCGGAAATGGCCTTATAGCCGAGGCCGCGGCGCATTATTGCGGCGGACGATGTGCAACATCGCATCGAGCCAGCGGAGAGGAACCCGTAACCGATGGAACAAAGCGAGCTGTTTAGCCGCCTTGGCATAGCCCTGGCGATCGGCCTTCTGATCGGCCTCGAACGTGGCTGGCAACTGCGTGAGGAGGCCGAGGGGGAGCGAACCGCTGGACTGCGCACCCATGCCCTGGCCGGTCTCTTAGGCGGAGCGAGCGCCGCCGTCGGCATGGTCAGCAGCCCTGTGTTCCTGGCGGCTTCGTTCCTCGCATTTTCCTGCACCTTTACCCTGTTCAGCTGGTACGAGGCGACGGTCGACCGCAACTTCAGCGTGACCGGCGTGGTCGCCGGCATCCTGACCTTCACGCTCGGCGCCTACGCCGTTCTCGGCGAACCGATTATCGCCGTCGCCGCGGCGGTGGCCATGGCGGTTCTGCTCGCGCTCAAGCAGCCGCTGCATAGCTGGATCAAGCGCCTGTCCTGGGCCGAGCTGCGCGCGGTCCTCGTCCTCCTGGCCATGACATTTCTGTTGCTGCCCGTCCTGCCGGACACGCCGATCGATCCGTGGGGCACGGTCAACCCGGCAGAAATCTGGCTGATGGCCATCCTGGTCGCCGCCATGTCCTTCACGGGCTATGTGGCGATCCGGCTGACGGGCGATCATGCGGGCGTGATCCTGGCCGGGCTCGCGGGCGGCCTCGCCTCATCGACAGCAACCACGCTGTCGCTCGCACGCATGGCGCGCGAGCACGAGGCGAGCCGGTTGCTCGCTGCCGGCATCCTCCTGGCGGGCGTGACGATGATGGCACGGATCGCGATCATCGCCGCATTGTTCAACCGCGCGCTGCTGGAGGCGATCTTCGTCGCTCTTGCAGCGGGAGCCCTCGTGTTGCTGGCCGCGACCTCGCTTCTGCTCCGGCGGGCCAGCGACCGGGCCGCGAACCTGTCCGTTGCCCTTCGCAATCCCTTCGAGCTTCTCACGGCCTTGAAGCTGGCTGCTCTGATCGCCATCGTCATGATCCTCGCAGAAGTACTTGCCAGGCACTTCGGCGGTTCGGGCGTCCTGCCACTGGCCGCGCTGTCCGGCCTGGTCGATGTCGATGCTCTGACATTGTCCATGGCGCGCCAAGCTCCGTCCGACATAGGGGTCGCGATCGCCGCCGATGCCGTTCTCCTGTGTGCCGGCGTCAATACTGCGGCAAAAGGCGCCATCACGCTCATCGTAGGGGGCCAGAGAATCGGTCTGATCGTGATCGCGGCAAGCGTCTTGGCGATTCTCGCCCTCGTCGGCGGCCGGGCGATGACTGCGGTGTAGACCCCCCATGCGTGTGACCGGATTCGGCGCCAAGCCTTATGATCGGGTCTTCCTCGGCCGGGCCAACGCCGGTCACCCACCACCTGATCGACCGTCAGGCGATTGCCACGATACGGCCAGGCACCATGATCATCAACACGAGTTGGGGTGCCGTGATCGAGACATGGGCTATCATCGACGAGCTAAAATCAGCTCGGATCGGGGCTTTGGGGCTCGACGTCTACGAGCAAGAAGCGGATCTGTTCTTCGAGGATCTTTCCGGGAAGGTTCTCCAGGATGACGTGTTTTGCGCGCCTGCTGACCTTTCCCAATGTGCTGATTACCGGCCACCAGGGGTTCTTTACCACCGATGCGATGACCAACATCGCCCAGACGACAATGGACAACATCGACGCCTTCGCCCATATCGACGTTATTCTGGCTGGCTGTGCAGCCAGTCTTTCGCGAACTCGTCTCCAGGTGCAAATTCCCGTTAACAGGGAAAAATACAGGGAATTTGATCGCAACGGCCAGCTATCCGCCCGTAAATCTCTAAGTTCCCCACGGATTCTACGTAATTCCCTCAAATCAGATCAGGGAATTTTAATTCCTAAACAGAGAATTTGGACAGGGAATTGGGAATAGATCAGGGGGGTCAGGTCACCAGCAACGTTCGTGCGTTTTAGGAAGCCTGATGACTCTGGCGGCGCCGTTTTGTGGGAAATGAGGGCGGGAATGAACGCGCAAACGAACGCGCGCTCGTGATAGCCGATAGCTCTAGGCCATATTGCTGGGCGAGTTCAATGGCCAAATCCAGCGACCGTACCGCGGGGCCACCCCATTTCGCCACGGCCTGGAGGCCCTGAGCGGCCCTTTCGAATACGTCATCGGCCGCGCGGCTTTGGGCGCCACTACCACGCAGCGCCTGGCCAAGCAGCGCAATGTCCAGGCCTGTGGCAAGACCCAAGAACAACCCTTCGTACACGGCTTGCTTGGTTGCGCCCAGTATGGCCTGTTGAATCAGTTTTGCCTGCATCCCAGCGCCCAATGGCCCAAGGTGCACGATGGTATTTCCACTGGCATCGAACACCGGCCTACAGACATCAAAGGAGCGCTGGTCGCCTCCGACCATGAAGCAGAGCCGGGCAGCCCCCGCGCCAACCTCCCCGCCACTCATCGCGACATCGAGGAATCCCACTCCGTTCTTTCTGGAAATATCCCCGAGCCGCTCCACTGTCTCAATTTTTACTGTGCTATGCAGCGCTATCACTAGTCCCGGCCTAGCGCCCGCAAGGATGCCGTGCTCGCCAAGGATTACCTCTTCAACCTGGGCGTCGTCGACAACAACCACCTCCACGATATTGGCCCATTCTCCGGCCGCTTTCGGCGAATCCAACCGTTGCGCCCCCGCCTTCACCAGTTGCTCGACGCGTTCGGCAGCGGTGTCATAGACGCCGATCTGAAACCCCGCATCCATAGCATTCGCGGCCAATGCGCGACCCATGCGCCCGATGCCCACGACCCCGACCTTGAGGCTAGTGTCAAGGTCACCGGCCGGCCGCGTTTCCTTTGGCATTTGGTGCTCCTGTTCTTGGTAATCTAAATCTCTCTCGCGGGTCGCTACGTCATATCTTACGTTATACACGGCGACCGACGCTTCTCATGCTGCTAAAGCGGCGAGCGCCAATTGCACCTTTTTGACAATCGGCTCAAGTGCAGGCCGCTGGCATAGCTCCTCAAAAGCCTGCTTGCTCAAGTAGTCCCGCATGACATCCTCTACCTTGATCGGAGTTTGGATTTCTCCAGCGAGGACCATGTCCTCAATGATCGAGGCAACACCTTCGCTGGACACCCCGCCGTCGATCGGCATCACCGCTTGCTCTAGTTTCCTCGGTTTTCCCGCGATGCGGAGCCCACGCTCGACCTCGTTATGGGTGAACCGCTCACGCATCCGCGTCTCCATTTCGTAAGCTTTCTGAAAGAAGTCGGAATCGTTACAGAACCAGAAGCCACGAAGGTTTCCCCGCAGGAAAGCACGAATCTCATCTGGTCTTTTTTCGATCGTTTGCGCCGTAGCGACGATGACCCTCCATGGGCGTCTCTGTCGGGATTCTTCGTCCATAAGCACGGTATAACCTTCGCGTATCAACGTCTGCGCTTCGCTACGGGCACTTCGGATTGCATCCACCTTTCCAGAACGAAGCAGATCAGCGCGCGCAGGATTGTCGTTGTAGGCAAAGGCTGCACGGTCCATCTCGACCCATGTCACCTCGGTTTCCGGATCTATGCCGGCCTTCAACAAGGCCATACCCTCTGAGCTTTCGCTCAAGCGCCGCCCAGGATGGCCTGGCTCGCGGGCAATTCGTTTTCCCCGCAATAGCTCCAGGCTCGTGATGCCTTTCGCGCCGATCAACTTCGAACCAAGAGCGGCCCGCCAGCCTCCGATGACATACATATCCGCGCCTTTGGCGCGCTGATAGATGACGCTTCGAATCGACGCCCCTGCCGCGATATCGACTCCATGCTCCTCCATGGCCGCCGCGAGACCCTCCCGCTCGACGATCTCTGGAATAAGGCCTCGATAGTCGTAGACGTAGTTGGTGAAGCCCTCTTCCTGAAAGTACCCCTGCTCTTCAGCCGCGCGTATTGACCGCTGGTGACCCACATGAAAACCGGTCGTCGCGATGAGCAGGGGTTGGTCCTGTCCACTCATTTCGTCCCCCGAAAAAAGGAAAATTTTCGCAGATCAGATGTTCTGTCTAACTCTTCACCACACTGCTTACCCATCTTTGCCCTGTCTCAGCGAATATCTCTTCCGCCTCTTGTTCAGTCGGAGGAGCGTTTCGCTTCAGGAAAATGGGGTCGAACTTGTTGACGTTCGGGTCACGAAGAATTCCCGGGGGCTCTCCACCTTCTTGAACCGTTTGTATGGCCCGCAACAACATCTTCCTGGCAGCGATGATGGATCTGTCACCGGCGCCTAAATACTCCTGAGTTCTGTCTTGAATCGAGCCTTGAGTTTCGTTTGCCGCAGCATCGTCCACGACGTTCAGGCGCCCCATGCCTGCATAGGTGCTGGTCCGCTGCTCCTCCCGGTCTTGCATGTATCGGTTCGAGCGATTGCGGGTGAGTTTGTAATCCGCGGTGAGGAGTGTCGCATAGTCATCGCGATCTTTCTGAGAAACAGGCCTGGAGCGTATGAAGCGAAGCCTAAAAAGCCAATGGTGGGTATCATCGATGGGTACGCGCCAATTAATAGCGTACCCGTCCCCAGGCGCCGCGAACCCACCGCCGGTGAGGCAGAAACTCGGAAAGATAAAATCTGGCCCGCCGAATAGCTTGCCTTCCTGGTCCGGCCTGTAAGACCAAATCCCGAAATCGGTTTCCTCTGTGCGCCGCGGACCGACATAGTTGTCGTGGGGACGCCAACGCGATCGCTCATCCTGGTCGCCTTTTTTCCGGAGCCGGCGATGGAGAAACTGGACGTGCACGCTGTCCATATTTCCCTCGAGCGCCTGAAGGTAGTTGCATTCAAGGAAGATCTTAGTCGCGAAGCGATTCTGAGAAGGGGCCTGAAAAAGTTCATAGTTGGGCAGCAGAGGCGGTTCCCCGGGGCCCATATACATGAAGATCACGTCACCGACCTCGCGGCACGGATACGCCCGTTGGCGAACGCCCTCACACAGCCGGCTTCCCGAAGGTTCTCCCGGCGTTTCCAGGCAGTTGCCGTGCACGTCGTAAAGCCAGCCATGGTAAAGGCACCGCAGCCCGCCATCCTCGGCACGCCCATAGCTGAGATCCATCCCTCGGTGCGCGCAATGAAGCCCCAACAAGCCTACGCGTCCCTGATCGTCCCGGAACATCACCAGATCTTCGCCGAACAAACGCAGCGGGATGGGTGGCCCGCCGGCTGGCAGTTCCTCGCTCAAGGCAGCCGGCTGCCAGTACCGCCGCAGCAACTCGCCGCACGGCGTTCCAGGGCCCGTTTGTGTGAGTAGCGCGTTCTCTTCTCTGCTCAGCATGGCCTTACCTCCCCGTCCTCGCGTCCGTCGGGCTAGAGCTCACTTCCTAAGAACCTTCATGTCGTTCACATCTGCAACCCGCACGCCGAGATTGCGCCACGAGTCGCCGCTGTCTTGACTGCTGAATAAGGAGCCGTCGCCAAAGGCAGCATACAGCGTGCTCGGTTCATCCTCATCGAACGCGATTGCGGTCGCGAAGAACTTCCCCATTCCGTCGAGGCCCTTGTCGACTTGCTCCCACGTGGTCCCTCCGTCGTGGCTGCGGACAAGCACCCCGCTCGCGCCGTCCGAACCCTTCCTGAGGGTCGGAGGCCCTTTAGCCAGTGGACAATACAGGACGTCCGGGTCCGCTGGGTGGACCGCCAAAGGCTCCGAGAACGTCTGCGCAAAGTTCATGGCTATCGGTTTCCAGGTTTCGCCGCCATCCAAACTCTGATAGAGCGCGCGACCCGCGGCGACCCCACGCCGCAATTCACCGCCGCCAGTCGTCACAACAATCTGGTTGGGTCTCTCCGGATGGACAGCAATGACATGGACATCAGCGTCAAGGCCCTCGCGCAGAAGCTTCCAGGACCGCCCCCGATCGACGCTCTTCAGCATATGACCGACTTGAACAGAAGCGTAGAGCATGTTTGGATCACTCGGACTGACGGCAATGTCTCGGATGTGGGGCTCGATGCGCGGCGACGGGTAATCGACCGTGTCGACTGCTGCTCCATCACGAACGCTGTCTAGACGAACCCAGCTTTTACCCAGATCTTCACTGACGAAAATATCGATGGGCTCACAGCCGGCGTATAAGCGATAGGAGTTATGAGGGTCGATGGTAATGGACCGAACCTTGCCGGGCCCCCTGTTACCGCGGCTCGGCTTGTGCCAAGTCTTCCCTTGGTCCTCGCTCAGCCAGACACCATCGCCGCGGGTGCCTGCCAGCACTTTCCGCGGATCCGAATGGACCAGAGCGAGGCGACTGACCTCCCATTGTTCGGATCCCCAGACCAATCCGCGGCCGTCAATGTTCCAGTCACCGTCAGGCGCACCTCCCAAGACAACGACACCTTGATTGGTCGCTAAGATCAGTGCTGTCGTCATGGTCCTCTCCTTGAAGAGTGCCGCCAAGTAATGAAGCGTCGGCCCCGACCGTCTTCGCGATGTTCTATCGATAACCCGCGTCTCTCATGATCTTTCGGAGATTCTCGATAATTTTGGCGTGACTCTTAACAGCCTCAGGATCTTCGAACGCAATGTAGTATTCGGCGTCCGGCTCTATCCTATTCTGCATTGGAATTACGCTATTATCGACATCAACCCGCAGCGAGTTTTGTCTCTGGCCGACTTTCATAAACATCTGCTGAGCTTCTTGGCTCAATGCCCAGTTCACGAATAGCTTTACGGCATTGGGATGGGGCGCGCGATCGATGGCCATGAAATTCGTCGACGAGCCGGATAGGATATTCACTTCGCTCATCGGATGCGGCAACCAGCCCTGAATTGGAAAGCCCTGGTCTGCGAGCTCCGTAGCTTCCTTGTCCAAACCGAATAGTCCGATTGGAAAGCGGCCCAGTGCCACCCACTCCGCGCCCTGGCGCGCATCCTCAACGATCGTCATCTGCATCTCGTTCACCAGACGGCGGAACCATTCGTAACCGAGCTTGGGATGGAGGACCAGGGTGTCCACGGATGCCGCAGTCCCCTGGGCGCCGGTCGACCACGCAACGATCTTGCCTTTCCACTTGGGATTGAGCAGGTCGGCGTAAGATTTGATTTCCTCCGGGTTCACCAACTTTGTGTTGAAGCTGACGCTCTGAGTTCGAGAAGCACCCCAGGTGAAGATATAGCGGCGCTCTGGATCCATATAGGGGTGCTTGCCCTGAAACCATTTGGACGGATCTTTAACATCCGGGTCGAGCAGTAACTCATCTATGGGGGCCAACGCACCGTTGGGAAGCAGTTGAGCGATTGGCGTGCTCGAGCCTCCTAACCACGCATCTAGTGTATACCGACCGAAGCGACGCTCGGCGAGAATGCGCGCGGCATGTTGGCCGCCGCTGCCGGTCTGGAAATTGACCTTGACGCCGTACTTCCTTTCGAACTCGGGCATTACCACGCGCAGCGTCTCCGGCACCTGGCCGGACAAGATCACCTCGACTCTTCCCTCCGCGCGCGCTGCCTGCACGAGGGCGTCCCATTCAACCGAAGATTCGGATACAGTGTTTGGAATACCTTCAGTCGCCGCAGAGAACGCAACATGCATGTTCATGGTGAACGCAACAACCGCAGCCATACCGAATGGAAGTTTTTGGGACATCTGAGCCCTCCAAATATCTTCAGTAGAACGTCAATCCGCTGTACGATCGTTCTGGTCAGGAATGCCTTCCCCCGTCTTTTGCCTCTTAGTCATTTCTTACATTCCATAGAGACATTTTGGGTCCGCGTATTGCGGGAACAGCATCAGAACTCTCGCTGTTGCGCATCGCTAAGCGATTGGTCTGACTGATCTACTCACCGCGTCATTGCTTTCTTTGCCTTCTCTACGACGGCCGGAGAGTAATTCAAGAATTCCACGATCATCTTTTGCAATTCCTCGCCAAATATGGGCGTGACCACTATCCGAGCTGTCTCCGCATCCTTGATGAAAACCGGATCGCTCATTGTCAGCCGGAAGGCGTCGCGCAGGATCTTCACCCGTTCGAGCCGCACATTCTGGCCGACGAGAAGCGGGTTACCGAGAGCAGGCGTCGTCGAGAACAGTCTCAAATCTGCCGCTGCTCGTCGTTCTGGGCGAGCTCCAATGCAAGGGGCACGTTCGGCAGCTCTGGATCGCGCTGCAGACCGACCTGAAGCAGAAACTTGATCTTACCCTCTTTCATCCAATCGGGTTGCGCCGCCTGCCAGTCGCCAAATCCCCGTCCGCCGCGACCTTCGACCTCCCCGCGGATCATCGCCAAGTCGATCGCCGGGCTACCGGCATAACCGGTGACGACCTTGATCTTGGTACCCAATACCGAGTTCATGACCAGCGGCAGAATTGCGTCACTGCCCACAGCGCCGGACGCGCCGAAGATGACTTCGGCTCGCTTCAGATCCTCGAAGGAGTTGGCGGGAGATGTATGCCAGACCGCGAAAGCGATCACAGAAGAACTTGGGTTGCCAATCCAGTGAAATTTGCCGATGTCGAACCGGACGTTTTCCTGGTCGAATAGCTGACTTTCGGGCAACACCCGCAAGACCGCGACGATCACGGTGCCGTCCTGGGGAGCCACGTTATATGCGAAATTCGCCGCGGCTCTGCTGGAGGCGCCCGGCATATTCTCGGCGATAGCCGACGGCTGGCCCGGAATGTGGCGGGTCATGTGGCGCGATATCAAGCGCGCGACGGCGTCGTAGGTCGAGCCGGCATTGGCGCCAACCACAAACTTAATCTGCCGGCCCTTGTAAAAGCCATCCGCTTCTTGAGCGGCTGACGCGGCTGCCCATGCGAATAGCATTCCGAACGTTAGAACGAACGCGTAGCAACCCCTTCTCCGCATGATTGCCTCCCTCTATTTGATGCAGCGCTCGCATCTCATTTTTACAGGCTACCGACGGCCGTCAGATCGACAAAGGGCTCCGCCGGTATCTGCCAATCTGCTAGCGGCTTGTTTTCGAGCATCTTGCCGACTTCCCGCAGCCAGAGCCTCCGCAACAGAGTGACTTTGACGTCTGTCATTCCCAGGTGCTCTTTGATGCGGCCCGCGATGGGCCCCACACCAACCTGAGTGACATAGTCCTCGATGGCGAAGCTCGTATAGGCATCGATCTCCGCGGGAATGTCTTCGAGCGTCATTTCGCCCGCCAAGACCTTTTCCGCGATCTCCCAGCGTGTATCCACTTCCTTTTCCTGTTCACCCAGACGACTCTCCCTGTAAGCCTTCGCCTCATCGCCCTCCAACGGTGTATGCGTCACGTCGAAGGAGACGAATTTTGAATCATTTATGGGGACCATCCAGGTCATCTTGGTGTCGCCGATATTGCGCCCTTTGAACCCTTTGGCTCGTGTCGGCGTCCAGAAGAGCCGCGCGTTGGGCATGAAGAAGTAGTGATTTTTTGAAGTTAGCCGGCTCGCCCCTTTCCGCTCGCGAACTGATGAAGCCGAATTCGGTTTCCTGCGTCGTCTCTTTACGCAGGAGCAGGTGTTCTGGACGGTTAAGGCGCAGGGCGGTGGCGCGATGCACCCACGGAACATGGGAAACGTCATTATCCAATTTGTTCCAAAAGGTACATTGCAGGATCTCCGGTGGATCCGTAACGATGACGCCGGGGCGGTCGAAATCCGGATATCGGCGAAAGGGAGGCGGCTCGCCGCCACCGAGATAGGCAAAGATCAGCCCAACGTATT
>CAVVYA010000020.1:0-352999 GCA_963752345.1 uncultured Alphaproteobacteria bacterium | reverse complement strand
GGAAAGCCGCGGCGGATGTTAGACGATCTGCTCGCCAAAGAGAGCAGCGGCGACATCCTCCATGGTTTTCAAAACCTTGAATTGACTGCGGCGGACCTCCCGCATATGGGGCCGTTGCGCCTTATGCCCGTTGCCGTCGCCTTTCGAATGTTTGGAGACCCGTTCACCAAGCGCCGGCAGCGGCTTCCCGGGCTCACCGCCGAACCAGAGATAGGGCCCCAATTCTACCGTCATCTGATCAAAGATGATCCAGATGACACATCCACTCGGCTTCAGGGATAGCGCGACATTGACATCGATTTGGCGTGTCGTTGATTCCCGGTGGCTGGACTTGAACTGGACATGCCGAATGATGCCGCCGCATTCCAGCACGACGTCATAGCCGCCGTTGTCCACCTCGGAGCGCAGCACCTCCACATTGCAGTCGCGGGTGCGCCAGAGATAGCGCAGCAAATCCCCAATGAAGAGGTGATCCAGGACCTTTTCCCGTCGGCTGGACTGTACCGGTGTGATTGTTCTTGAGCGGTGGATCAAGCTGCATTTCGTATTCTCCGCGAGCCGTTAACGCCGCCCGACTGATCACTTGCCGGGTCGAGGAAGTCCAGGGAAACCCTGCCATTGGGCGGTTAAATACATATTAAAGGTGATAAACTTATTGTGTGTATTCCGCTGATCTTCGCGCATGGATATGCGCAAGCTGGTGGGGCGGAATGTGCGGCGGTTTAGGCTACAAGGCGGCCTGACGCAAGAGCAGCTGTCGGCGGCCTCCGGCTTCAGCCAGCAGTACATCAGCGATCTCGAACGGGGCCTGCGCAACCCGACAGTCGTCTCCGTCTATGAATTGGCTCAGGCCCTCGATGTTAACTATCTTGAGCTGATGAAGCCCGACAGATCACGAAAACGTGCAAGAGGCTGATGGTGGCGCGGGGATCGCCCGCTTTTTGACTCCAATCCCGGTCACCCAATGTGCTAGATTTTGAGTGCCTGAAGCGAGGCGTTTCTGTTATGCATAGGCGTAACGCATTTGGTGTAGCTTCAATGTGAGGGCGTGACGCCCGATGGGTGCTGATTTTGCTGGGTGATCCAGCAAAGCCAGCAAATTCCATCGCGGACGTCGCGCCTAATTTTTTTGGCGACTCCGCAAGCATCGGACTCCCACCATGAACCCCACCAGCACAATTCCAGATCGCCTCGATCTGGCTCTACGTCACCTGACGGTCGAATATCGACCGATCTCCGCCCTATTGGTCCGCAAAACGAACCCGCGGACACATACAAAGACGCAAATCCGGCAAATCGCCGACAGCATCAAGCGCTTCGGATTCACCAACCCGGTCCTGATAGATAGCGGTGGCACGATCATAGCCGGCCACGGACGGGTCGAGGCCGCCAAGGCGCTCGGACTCGATGCCATGCCCGTCATCTACCTATCGGACCTGAGCGAAGCCGACATACGAGCCTATGTCATCGCCGACAACAAGCTCGCGGAAAACGCCGGATGGGACCGGCCTCTGCTGGCGCTCGAATTCCAGTACCTATCAGATCTCCAGATCGATTTGACGCTCACAGGCTTCGAACTGCCTGAAATCGACATCCTGCTCAACAGCCTCATGCCTGAAGAGAACGATCGAGCCGATCGAGTGCCCAAGTTGGACAATCGACCGCCAGTTTCCCAGCTCGGGGACCTATGGTTGCTCGGTCGCCACAGGCTGCTCTACGGAAATGCGACCAAGGCAGCATCCTTCGCGGCACTCTTGGGCGACGGAAGGGCACAGATGGTCTTCACTGACCCGCCCTACAACGTCCCGATCGATGGTCACGTCTGCGGATTAGGCAAGGTTAAGCACGCAGAATTCGCCATGGCTTCGGGCGAAATGAGTGAAGCCGAGTTCGTCAGCTTCCTGCAGACCGTGTTCGGGCACTTGACGAACTACAGCTCTGAGGGCTCGATCCACTTCATATGTATGGATTGGCGACACAGCTTCGAACTCCTGAGCGCTGCGCGTGCCACGTACAGCGACTTCAAGAACCTCTGCATATGGAACAAGACGAACGGAGGCATGGGCTCGCTCTACCGATCCAAGCACGAACTCGTCTTCGTCTTCAAACACGGCTCGGCGTCTCACGTCAACAACGTCGAACTCGGCAAACACGGTCGCTACAGGACCAACGTTTGGGACTATGCCGGCGTGAACACGCTCGGCGCCGAACGCTCGGAAGCGCTCGCGATGCATCCGACCGTAAAACCGGTCTCGCTGGTTGCCGACGCCATGCTCGATTGCTCGACCCGAGGCGGAATCGTGCTCGATTGCTTCGGGGGTAGCGGAACAACGCTGATCGCGGCCGAGCGCGTAGGCAGGTGCGCCTACCTGATGGAAGTCGACCCCAAATACGTCGACACCATCATCGAGCGTTTTCAGCAACTGACCGGCGATGAGGCGATGCATGCCGCTTCCGCGGTTACGTTCAACGACATGCGCGACTTGTTCGCCTAAGGAGATAGCGATGTCTGATGATTACGAGGTCGGCTACGCTAAGCCGCCAACGCTCACGCAGTTTAAGCCATGTCAGTCTGGTAACAAGAACGGAAGGCCCAAAGGTAGCAAGAACATAGCAACGATCCTAAAGGAGGCACTGAGCAAGAAGGTCGTCGTTCGCGATGGCGATAAGGTTCGGCGAATTTCCAAGGGCGAAGCCTTCGTCGAGACCGTTCTCAACGATTCTTTGAAGAGCGATAATCAGGCGCGGCGCGTGTTGGTTTCGATGGCGAGGCTGACCGGTCAACTCGATATACCTCCTGAGGACAAGAGGAGGATCGGCGGCGTACTACTGCTTGGGCCCAGGCCTTCGCAGGAAGAAGTAGAAAAAAGACTCGCGGACAATCAACGCAAGTACCGAGAGGCGCCAGCACCTGACTGCGCGAGGCCAAATGCGAGCGATCCGAAGAAACTGAACTAGTCTTGGATATAAAATGATCCGGGGCCGCATTCACACGAATGCGGCCCTCATTTGTCGATCGTCGCAGACGGACTGGACTTCCTTGGCATAGGAAGCATGAATGTCCGAGCACTATGGGGCAGACATGGACAAGAATCTGCACGAACTGGCCCGGCGGCTGTTCACGGTTGCTACAGCGATTCTCGAGGATGCGACGATTGTCGCCGCCGCGGGACAGTCGGCAAAGCTGACCGAGAAAACCTGCGAGCGCTATGCACGCGAACTGCGGCTGGTCGGCGCTGACGTAGCGACGATCGCAGAAGCAGCGGCGGTCATGGCCCGGTTAAGCCGGCAACACTACCCTTCGCTGTCCGCCGTGGCCCAGGCGATCACGGGCGCCCGATGGTCGGGTCCGCGCTTCTTCGGCCTGCTCGACAACCGGAAGGTCCGCGACGCCAAAAGCGCCGCAGGCTCTGTCCGATGACGACCAAGAAGATCATTCGCTGCGCCATCTACACCCGCAAGTCGACCGACGAGGGTCTGGAGCAGGAATTCAACACGCTCGAAGCTCAGCGTGAAGCCTGCGAGGCCTATATCAAGAGCCAGGCCCATGAGGGCTGGCGCGTCATCCCGGAACGATTTGACGATGGCGGCCATTCGGGCGGCACACTCGAACGGCCAGCCATGCGGCGGCTGCTTGAGCGGGTCCGGGCTCGGCGCATCGATGTCATCGTCATCTACAAAATCGACCGACTCACTCGCTCCCTCACCGACTTCGCCAAGCTCGCCGAGAAATTCGACAAGTATGGCGTATCGTTCGTCTCGGTCACCCAACAGTTCAACACAACGACCTCCATGGGCCGGCTGATGCTCAACGTCCTGCTCTCCTTCGCCCAGTTCGAGCGGGAGATCACCGGCGAGCGCATCCGCGACAAAATCGCCGCCTCGAAAAAGAAAG
Source organism: uncultured Alphaproteobacteria bacterium (assembly GCA_963752345.1). Taxonomy (GTDB): domain Bacteria; phylum Pseudomonadota; class Alphaproteobacteria; order SMXQ01; family SMXQ01; genus CAVVYA01. Next base: position 349,104 of record CAVVYA010000020.1, on the reverse strand, counting down.
GCATGTGGATGGGCGGTACGGTGCCCCTCGGATACGACTGGAAGGATCGAGCCCTCGTCATTAATCCGGCTGAAGCCGGAACGATCCGCATCCTCTTCCGCCTGTATCTCAAGCACGGCAATGTCAGGGCAGTGGTCACCGAAGCAGCCCGTCTCGGCTTACGTACAAAGGTCCGTATTAATGCTCCGAACCGACGGACGGGCGGCAATGCTCTCAGACGAGGGCACATCTATGCCGTCCTCCGAAATCCGATTTATGTCGGCCGTATTCCCCATGGCGGGCAGAGCTACCCGGCATCACATCCTCCGCTCGTCACGGAAACGATGTGGCGCGCGGTTCAAGACCGGCTAGCAGCCAACCGCCAGGGCAAATGGATCCGATCAGGCGCGCGGGACGAACGCAACCTCCTCATCGGCCTGCTCTTCGATGCCAAGGGCAACCGATTTACGCCGTCGCACTCAGTAAAGAACGGACGCCGCTACCGCTACTATGTCGAGCATTCTCTCATTACCGGCGAGAAGGCGGCTAAGAGCCAGCTCCGCCGGATACCAGCCAACGAGATCGAGACCGCAGTCCGGGATGGGCTAATCCAGTTTCTGGCCTTTCCTCCTCGACTTCTTGAAGCGCTCGGAAGCGTTTTGGATGCATCGGCCGTAAACCAGGCAATCGGCGCCAGCGAGCGACTGAGCCATCGTTTACGGCAGATAGCGCCCACAGTATGGATGGCCCAGGTGCGCCCCCTTCTCCATCGGGTGACTATTGGAGATGGCACTCTCGAAATCCGCGTAAACGTGGAAGCTCTCCGGCTGGCTCTGTCGCCAGGTCGGCAAACTCCGCCGAGCCAATCCAAACGCCAGCGGAGTGCCGGCGAATACGCCATCACGGTACGGGTACGGATGGGAATGCGTGGCAGCCAAATGAAGCTTATTGTCGGCGCGGAAAGTCGCGCGAATGGCAAGACGGATCCCGCGCTAATCAAGGCGCTTGCACAGGCCCATGATTGGCTTGAGCGGATCCTGGATGGTAGAGCTCGGTCCATTAACAAGATTGCTGCATCCGAGAGGAAGGCAAGCTCTTATGTCGGTCGCGTGCTACGGCTGGCGTTTATCGCGCCCGACATCCAGGAAGCCATCGTGGAAGGACGCCAAGCACCCGAAGTTATGGCTAAAAGGCTCATCTTGCACGAGGTGCTGCCGCGCGAATGGGATAGACAACGATGTCAATTTCGCTAGGCGCTGGTTGTGTACCTAGTGATTTCCCGGGATTCGGGGTTTCTGTCGTAGGGTAAGCTTGTTCGCTGGCTGGCTCGGTTTGGTTTCTCTCTCCGACGTCTCGGACCTGCCAGACGCCTTGAACTCCACCTCCAGAGGTCTGATCTTGTCCCGAAGCTTCTCTTCGCCGAAGAACGGGCGAACCCTCTCCAGTTCAGCCTCTCGCACGCCCCAAGCCCGATATATCGTCTGCACGGGTGCCGCCACCAACTGAGCGGGGGCACCATCTTCCGAATCTTCGGCGAAGCCGATCCGCAACACTGGCGTTAGTCGTCGAGTTGCCTCACGCAGGTCCAGTCCGACAACAATTTGCCCATGCTGATCCTGGGAAATTCTTGCCGAGTGCAGAAATGTCCAAAGCGCCAGGTTCTCATCCCGATTGACGTAATGGTGGTCAAAGGAACCATCGAGCAATTCCTCACGTCGGGCCTCAATCCAATGCGGATCAGGATTTTCCGCTCCGCGCGTCGCCTCTTGCGCAGCAATCGGAAAATACCGCTCAACGAAAGTCCGCGCCTCTTCCAGAGTGAAGTCTCTTACCTGTATTTCTCTGAATGCTCTGCGATCACGCGCCTGCACATCCTGACCTCCGGCAGTGATTTGGCGACCGTGGATAATTGCTCGGAACTCCAGGTCATCGTGGAATGCAGTATCTCGACCAAGGATAAGAACTTTAGATTGTCCACGATCAAGCCGCATCAGTTCCGTAATGTTGGCCTCAAACCGGGACAGGGTCATCCCGTGCTTCATCTCATCAAAGCCATCGAAGATAGCCCCCGCGAGGCTCGCTGATATCGACACGCCAGAAGTTAGCGAGCCGAAGTGCGCCTCTGAGGCGGCACTGGGCAAGAAAGCACGATACGATTATTGGAGCTGATGAACGCGGGGCCTTTCACAGTGGTCCGCGTCTGCAACCGCGATGAAGATCAATATGGTCGTAAGCTCCGCGTCATCGAGCGCAACGGTAGACGCGTTAGTCAGACACTTACAGCTGAGGGCCTAGCACGGCGCCGGGATGGCCGGCGGCGCAGGCGGTGCGGATGACGCGCCCCGATTGCCCAATGTCACCATAGTGGCGGCGAGGTTTCCAACCTTACTACTATGATCCAAAATCCTGCTATGCTGGGGCAACTACTCGGGGGCAAAATGGAGCGGGATTTCGTTGGCCAGTTTGATCAACTCTCATCTTCAAACCGTGCCAAAATTGGTTGGTGGGCTGACGGACTTAGTGTCTGCTCTGATAAAGTTTTTGCCCCCTTTGTCGGACCGGCGGCAAAGCGATATTCAGCAGCTCTTGCTGTTCCTCAACACACCATCGAATTGCTTCTTCTTGTCGAGGATAAGAGGTTTCCAATTCATTTCGGAATAGATCCGATTGCTATTCTTCGAGCTGCACAGCAGAACGCACGAGGCTCAACTCTTCAAGGAGCAAGTACTTTAGTCCAGCAAATTTTCGATATCCGCCGCGCACGCCTTGGAGAAAAACGCTCAAGGACGCTCAGCCGCAAAGTTCGGCAACTCGCATGGGCGTTTCGCCAATTCGCGATAGGTGAAGCTGCCAAAACTAATCTTTTGAGGGAATACCTCGACACAGTCTATTGGGGACGCAGCTATTACGGCCTGCACGCCGCTGCGAAAGGCTACTTCGGCCTCTATCCAGAGCAACTGACCACAGCTCACTCATTCTTTCTGGCCGAGCGGCTCGCCTCCCCAAATCGTGTTTCTTTGGCGAGGATACGAGTTCTGCTCAATCGACCGGCTCTTTGTGAGTGCCTGGGCCGCTATGGAACAACGGAGCAAGAAATAGCCCACCTATACAATTACGTTTATGGCGAGGAGGGTTCGGTATGGTCGCACCTGGGGAAATAAACCAGGCCATAGGCCACGCATATCAATACGTTTTTACTGGCGCATTAGAGGCCACGGTCCCTCCCTTTTCCGTTCAGTTTCACGTGCACGATGCGCCCGCGAAAACCTCGTTCGTGGGTCGGGATGGTCGCTCATTTTCCTTCGACTTCGTAGGCCTCTATCGTCACCCTTGGCACGCTAGAGAGGTGTTCGGCGAATGCAAAGGATACAGCTTGGGCTCCAATCTGTTGGCCGAATACAGACGATTCCTTGCCAAAGCCTATGTAGTTTGCTGTGACAATAAGCGCCACGAGTCTGACCTTTTCTGGTTCATCACAAATGTTCCATTCGGATGTAGCGAGGGACCAGCGTTGCTCAGGCGCGAATTTGTTGAGACAACTCTCAGGAATGAAAGCGATCCAGAAATCAAACGGATAATTGGGGCCGGCCATATTGATAGAGAACGATCATCAAGCCTGGCCGACCGAGTTGGCGTGTTTATTTTCACCGACAGTTTCTTAAAGAGCACCGACATTCTGTATAAGGTCGCGCCGGGCGAAACATTGTGGACGATTTTAAAGAAGCTGCATGCAGGTAAGGCGCCAGAAAACTTTGGAGAAACTGCTGCCTTGATAGCTCGCCGTAACGGACTGAGTTCACCGGATCACATTCTGAGCGATTCCAAGCTACGGGTTAGCTGGCAGGGCTTGAGTCCTGATGCCCTGCGGTTGTATTGAACGTGATGTGCGGGCGCTCCAACGTTAGAACCTCACCCCAAGAAGTGGCGCGAATATCCGCACCAAGGGCGCACCGCCAAACTGCCGCCACACTTCAACTTAGCGCGCACTCAAGACGCCTTAGCCGTCGGCTTCAATTCGGAAGACGGCGCGATCTTGCCGGGCACTTGCGGGGCTACTGTGGGCACGGTGGCGGGCATTCTGTCCGCCGCACCAAATAGCGGGATGAGGCAATCTTCATTTACGACATGCGCGCTAACAGCGTCAGCCGACAATTTCTTCGAGATGCCTTCCAACGAACAGCTTGTCCGAGGGCAGTCTTACTGGCTTCGAATGTTCATCTCGTCTCAACCAGACCCACCCCGCGTCCTTTAGGTTATCCTCCCATTCTGAAGATACCTGGCGGCCCTGCTGATAGTAACCAATCTTGTTAGTTATCCGGAGCACATTCGCGCCCGTGCTTCCAGGCGTCGCGGCAAACAGAAGTGCCACGGCCTCATACTTGGGAACCTGGACGCGGCATTCCTCGTCCGAGAAGACGGGCAAGCGAGCGTTCTCAACAAAAATTATGTCACGGTAGACGCGCTCAACTAGTTCGACCAATTCAGCGCCCAGTCGAGCGACCTCGGTCAGATCAGCTTGAGAAAAAGATGCCAAATCTGCCGCTATGGCAGTTTCAAATGTCACAAATTTCTCAACTGCCTCGTGAAATTCCTTGGGTAAATATTTCCCGCCTTCGATTTTACGCGCCAAGTATCTCGGATTTCTTAGCCCCTTTGATGGAAGCTTCCCTTCTGCCGCTAATAATGAAACCATTGCATCTTCGAGATATTTCGCCGCCGCGAAAATGGCGTCCTTTGGCCTATTTAGGGTTCTGTAGATCGCTTCCAGCCCGGTGACAGATAGTGGATGCGAGAGCAAACTTCTTGACGGTATGTTTGGGACAAGGGCTCGACGCTCTTGGACCGGGCGCCACCAGTAATCACAGTTTTCCATTGGCTGCTCGCTCTGCCGTTTCGCGATTGACGCTGCACCCCGCTCAACATTGGATTCTACATCGCGGGCAGCAGCCGCTTGCGGACTCGACGTGATCGTGGCCATCTTCCATCCTTGCTGCCCAACCGTTTCGTCAATTTTCTGTTTCAGTTCATCCACCGCAAACTTTAGCTCGTTGCCAAGCAACACTGGCCCCGTTATGCGCTTCAGCAAGAGCTTAATCTGTTCTTGGTAGCCAACGCGATGATGAAGGTGCCAATCGGCCAAAGAAGCGCAGCGACCGCCTCGATAAACTGAGCATTCAAAATTTGGTCGAAAATCGACATCCAAAAGTCCTCCTTATCTACGAGCACAACATATCCGCGATCGGCAACGCGAGGCTACTTTCCTGGCATGATAAAACGGGGACAGACAATAGCTGCGCAGAATGGGTAAGCAGAAAGGCAGAAACGCCTTAGTTGGCGACACTTCTACGTTTCTCGGCCCAAAATTTTGGGTCCTAGTTCTCCAGCCACTTCCGATCGCGAGGAATAACTTAGAGATGCTGATGGATTCGAGCTCGGGAATACGGCGCGATGGTAGCCACCCGCCGATGATGACCTTTGACCCCCGAAATTGCGAAAAGAGACGATAGGCCAAAATTGGCCTAATCGCGGCTCAGCAACGCGTCTCGGGGTCAAAGATGAGCTGAGAAGCGCGCGGAAAACGCGCCAACTGGCCGCCTTTTTCGCGGCACGTCGCAAGATCGCAGGAATCTCAAGCGGAGACCAGACTGGCTGGCTGATGCTGATGGATTCGAACTCGGGAATACGGCGCGATGGTAGTCGCTCTCGCCGATGGTGACCTTTGACCCCCCGAAATTGCGAAAGAGACGATAGGCCACAAATGGCCTAAATGCGTCTCAGTATGCGGTCTCGGGGTCGAAGGTCGCCCGCGATGCCCTCGAAACACGCGCCAATTGGCCGCGTTTTCGGGCGCACTACGGAGGATCGCTAGAGCCCCCGGGGAAAGACGGGGCTAGCTGGCTGGGCAGGCAGGGTCGAACCCGGGAATATTGCACTGCTACCCCCGGAAATCGCGCACTCTTTTTTACACGTTGCCCCTGAGACGCCGCAGGGCGCAATGCGCGTCATAATGCGTTAGGGCGTTCCGGCTTACAGATCAACGCCAATGAGGCCGGATGAGCATAAAGAGCGTCTAGCGCGTTTAATCCCGCAAGGCTTCGGGGCGATAATCGTGGCAAATCATGCCGTCGCGCTTACGACCGGCAGGTTCAGATTGCGCCTGCCCCGCCGGTCGATGGCGTCTAGTTGGCGTAGATCTCGCGCGCACGCTGCAGAACGTCTTCCGGCGTCTTGACGAGGTTGGCCATGATCTCCTGCGCCTGTTCGCCGGTGATGATGTTAAGGTCCATCTGCCCTTTCTTCGCTTCTGCGATCATCGCCGGATCGTTCATGCTGGCGACGAAGGCTTGGCGCAGAGTCGCGACGCGCGTGGCGGGAAGGCCCGGAGGCGCAAGGAACGGGCGCCCGAGATCCTGGCACGAGAAGATCAGGTCGATGACCCGGCGGTCACGCTCGGATTGCACCAACTCCTTGATCGCCGGCACGTCGGGCAGCTCCGGCGCCCTCTCAATGCTCATTTGCAGCGCCACCTTCGCCTTGTTGCCGCTGATCCAGTCCGGCTTGTTCGTCTGCAGGGATGCCCAGGTGACCGCCGCGGTGCCCGAGATCTCACCCTTTTCCATGGCGAGGAGAGTTTCCAGCACGCCCGGATACGCCGGAATGACCTTGAGCCGCGAACCGAGCAGTCGGTTCACGGTCTGGGAGAACATCGCCCCGTCGCTGGTCGCGCCGGTCGCGCCGACCGGATTTCCTTTCCGGACAGCACATCCTGCAGGCTGACGGGCGGCTGTGCCAGAAGACCAGAACGGCCACCTCCTTATTCATGCTGCCAATCCAGTTGAACTTGTCCGGCTCGAACCGGGCGTTGGTCTCCTTGCGCAGCAAGGGCTCCGTCGGCAGGGCCCGTGGAATCACGCCGATCTCGCTGCCGTCCTTTGGCGCCGTGTTGTACATGTGGTTCGCCATCTTCAGCCCTCCGGCGCCGGGCATGTTGCTCACCACCACGTTGGGATTGCCGGGCAGGTGCCTGTTGATGTGGCGCGACAACAGGCGCGCGTAGACGTCGTAGTTCCCGCCCGCGGAGAACGCGACCGTAATCGTCATTTGCCGCCATCTGAAGTTGTCCTGTGGGGCCTGGGCATGAGCCGCGTCGTTCTGGGCGACCAGCAGTGCGGAGCCCAAGGTCAGCACAGCGGCGGCCCGATGGATAGCACTAGCCTTTTTAAACATGATGCGCGTTCCTTCCCCTTTGAGTGGCTTTCTGCCACTTACCCACGTCACTCAAATCCGCTCAGCCCTTGTGAACCGGGCGCGCGACGACGAGACCGTCCAGCGCGACCGCGCCCTGCCCCTTCGGCAAGGCCACAAACGGGTTGATATCGATTGCCTCGATAAATGGGCCGTAGTCGGCCGCCAGCTTGCCCAGGCTCACGAGCGCCGAGACGACCGCCTCGCGGTCGTAGGGCGGCGCGCCACGATAACCGAAGAGCAGTTTTCCGGCGCGCGTGCGGTCGATCATGCCTTCGGCCTGCTCCGCATTCAGGCCTGGAGGACCGAACGCGACATCTTTGACCAGTTCCAACCAGATCCCGCCCAAGCCAAACATGACGACGCATCCCATATCGGCGTCATACTTAATTCCGAGCACCAGCTCGAGGCCGCCGCGATTGGCGTGACCAGAACGCCTTCATTTTTGCGTCGGGCTTATGGACCGTGGCGTTACGGAGAATCTCGTCATAGGCCTGACTTACTGCGCTTTCCGTGCGCAGGTCGAGCTTCACGCCCCCGATATCGCTTTTGTGCGCGATATCGCTGCTGACGATCTTTAGGACAACCGGATAGCCCAGTGCGTTGGCCGCTTCCACCACCGCGTCACGGGAAATCGCGCAGACTTCCTGCGGCACAGGCAGACCGCAATCGCGCAGCAAAGCCTTCGATGCGATTTCGTCAAGATGGGCGCGGACCCGCCCTTCGCGACATCGCGAAGCGTCCGCAAAGCGGGAGTTTCGTTCAGCTTCATGCCGCGGGAGGACGCAGAGCGCGCTAGCCGCGCGTGCTCGGCGTAATCGATCACGGACCCGATCACCCGCAGTGCCTTGTCCGGCTCCTGCAGAAACGGCACATGCGCCAGGTTTGGCCGCAGCGCGCGGCCGTAGTCCGTGACGCGAAGGACGCCGTGCTGAGGAAGGAGACCGGCTTGGCCTGGCTTGTGGCCACCAGGGCGTTCACCTTGTGGAGATTGTCTTCTTTCGGGATGCCGGGCTCACGCGGGATCTCCTCCTGCAAGAGGAGAAGATCAATGACGGATCCTCGAGCATGGCGCGGATAGCGTTCAGGTAATTTTCCTGGCTCGACAGCGCCGCGAAGCCAGCATCCAGCGGATTGCCGATGATCGTGCCGACGCCGAGGATCTTTTCCAGTTTCGCCCGGGTCTCAGGTGGAGCTCCGGAAACGACACGCTGTTGGCTTCCGCCGATCGAGTTGGAGGCCGCGGAGCCCGCCCGAAAATGTCACGGCCCCCACGCCCCGGCCTTTTGGCAGGCGCGCATGGAGGAAGAACTCGACCGCTTCGATGACGTCGTCGGTCGTCTTGGCGCGCATGGCACCGGCCGCGCCGGCGATCGCGTCGAAGGCGTCAGTGGCGCCGGCGAGAGTGCCGGTGTGCGCCATGGCGGCCTCGCGGCCGGCCTCGGAGCCGCCAAGCTTCATGACGATGACCGGCTTGCCGGCGGCGCGGGCCGCGCGGCAGGCCGTCAGAAAGGCCTCGCCCGCGGGAATCGCCTCGAGGTAGCAGACGATCACCTTCACCGCCGGCTCGGTGACGAAGTAGAAGATATAGTCGGCTGCGGTCAGACCCGACTGGTTGCCGCTGGTGATCATGTAGCCGACGCCAACGCCCCGGTCGCTCAGCGACCGCTTGATGGCGGTGACGACGCCGCCGCTCTGCCCCACGATGGCGACCGGTCCCGGACGCATCTCATGCCCCCGGTCGTCGGTCATGGTCATGAGTTGGGATTTCGCGACGAAGTTGCCCAGGCAATTGGGGCCGGATACCGCTAGACCCGTGCGGGCGATGGTTTCACGCAACGTCTGGCCCAGGGCGCGGCCGGCGGCATGTCGCGCCTCGTCAAAGCCGGAGCTGAAGACGGTGGCGCTACGCGCGCCAGCCGCCGCCGCTTCTTCGAGAACACCGGCCACGTGAGATGCCGGCACGATCACAACGACGTGGTCCGGTGCCTCCGGCAGATCCTTGAGGCTGCGGAAGCACCGTCGTCCCCACACCACGTCGCGGGACCCGTTGACTGGGTAGACAGCGCCCGGAAAGGCGTAGCGCTCCAAATTGCGCCACACCCGGATCAACCAGCCGCTCGGATTGTCGCTGGCGCCGACGATGGCGATGTTGCGTGGGGAAAGCAGCGCGTCGACCTTGCGGGCCGCGTCTGCCTGCTGAAGTCTGCCCTGCTCGTCGTCTACTGCCGTATTCATATCGCCCCCACGCGGATCCACCGGTGACCCGCAAAACCGCGCTATGCCGAAGCTGCGCGCCGCAGTGCCGCTGTTTACTTCTTTGCTTCCTTCGCAGCCTTCTGGCGATGGTCCTGCCCGAGCCCGGGACGGAACGACTTGTCGTCGAGGAACTGCTTCATGCCGTTCTGCCGGCCCTTTTCGGGATCGTTGTGCTTGAGGGCATCCATCTTGGCGCGCAGATATTCCCGGGCGTCGGCCTCGTTCATGTCGCGGACCGTGCGGATGCACTCCTTGGTATAGCGCAGCGCCGTCGGATCTTGCCCATCAGCAGCTTCGCCAGCTTGATGGTTTCGGCGCGAAGGTCTTTGCGGGGAACGGAGTAGTTAACGCAACCGAGCTCCAGGGCGCGCTTTCCGTTAAACGGCTCTCCCGTCATGGAATAATGCAGCGCATCGCGGTAGTTCATCAGCTGGGTGACGATCCACGCCACGTTGCCGCCGGGAAGAATGCCCCAGTTGATCTCGCACACGCCGAACATGGCGTCGTCTGCCGCGATGGCCATGTCGCAGCCCGCCATTTGCGTGAGTCCGCCGCCAAAGCAGTAGCCGTTCACCATCGCGATCGTCGGCTTGGGAAACTTAGTGAGCTTTAGCCAGCGCCAGTTGTCGGAGGCGTCGTGCGCCTTTGCCCAGCTGACGGGATCCTGCTCGTTGGCGCGGAAATAGAGCTTCAGGTCCTGCCCCGCGCAGAACGCGTCGCCGGCGCCGGTGATGACCAGCACCTTCGTCTGCTCATCGTGGGCCAGACGGTCCATCGCATCCTCCATATCGAAATGGAGCTGCGGGCTCATGGCATTGCGCTTTTCGGGCCGGTTCATGATGAGGAACGTGATGCCATCTTCCCGCTCGATTTTGACCGCTTCGTATTCCTTATCCGCCATGGCATCTCTCCCGTTTCGCGCGATCGATAGGTCGCACCGCCCATAAGCCGCAGGGCCAACCTGTGCATACCGCCTGCGACCGGGCTATTCGGCCCACGGGCGAGGCAGTTCACTGCTGTAATGGTTCTATTAGGAACGGCTCATAACGGACAAATATCGATTTGTCCTGAACTCATAGCTTAAGGTTATGAGATGACCTCACCGGCCTGACGCGGAGCGCACGGCAGTCCGCGCGTGGCAGACTTCCTTGAGGATCTGGATGAAGGACTTCACGGCTGGCGTAAGTATCTCGTTCTCACGCCAGACAAGCGCGATGGGCCGCGCCATGAACGGCGAGTTGATTTCGATGACCTGCAGGAGATTGTTTTTCACGTCGGCGTCGACGCCCATTCTTGCGATCAAGGCTACATAATCCGTTTGCATCACCACGCGCTTCAGAATCGATGGGAGGCTGCATTCAACCGCCGCATGCGGCAAGTCGAGGCCGGCCTCCTCAAAATACTGCTCCAGACGTCGGCGGTGCCTGGTATCCGACTCCGCGACCACCCAGGTACACTTCTGTAGATCTAAAGCTGTGACCTTGCGCAGACGTGTCAGAGGATGGTCCGGACGCGTAATGACGACCAGTTGGTCATCAAACAGCCACTCACGTGCCAGGCCGGCTTTCGGGATTTCGTTGTAAAACATCCCCACGACCAAATTGTCCCTGCCATCGAGGAGCGATGAATAGAGATCCTGGCTCTGCGACAAGACGCGGGTTAACAGGTGCGGCCGTTCGCGTGAAAGCCGGGCCACGACTTCAGGAACAGCGTGGACGCGATGATGCTCGGGGCCGCAACCGTAATCATGCCCTCGGTGCCGTTTTTGAGGGCATTGATGTGTGCTATCGCCTGAGCCATCCCCACCGAGGTGGCTTTCGCATATCCTCGCAAGCTTTCTGCATAAAGGGTGGGCCGCATGCCCCGCGGTTCCCGCTCAAAGAGGCGAACGCCCAATTCCTGTTCGAGGCGCTGGATGCTTTTGGTAAGAGCCGGCTGAGAAATATGCAACCGCTCCGCAGCCTTGCCCAAACTGCCCGTCTCCAAGACGGCGATCATGTTCCGCAGATTGCGTAGGTCCACTTGCGAATGAACTCCGGAAAGCCGCGGTACAGTCGCTAAAATTAAGCTTGAGCGGACATACTCTGCCGCAACAGCACCTCAGCTTCAATGTCTCATCGCCATTCGTCGGTGGAGAATGAAAACATCGACGTAAGGCTGGTGGGCACAGACTATCCCACTTGGGTGTCGCTGGTAGGCCCGCGTTGCAGGCGAATGTCTACCGGCGAGTTTCCAAGTTGAAGAACACCTAATCTCTCGTCGCGCTCGGACCATCCTTACACGATTTGCTCCATTCACGACTTCCTATGACGAGCGGTCCAGCAGTCGAACCCGGAGTACACCGAGTGCGCCCTCTTCAGCAGTCTGCTTGATTGGTCGCAATCCGCTACTCAATGGCACGCCGCTTCCACGAAGCAAATGCCCATGTCTGTCAGGCCATAATGCTTAGCTATGAGTTTCGGACAAAACTATATTTGTTTGTTATCGCAATTCCCTAATACAAGGTTGAATAGACCGGTTCAGTGGTGGTGGCTCTAACCCCTGGTCTAAAAGTTGGCCAAGCGAGGGAGTTGAGAAATGGCGATCGACATGCACGCGCACTGGACACCTCGCGGCCTCATTGCTGAATTGGCAGCCGGACGCGATTGGTACGGGTGGCGAGTGCTTTGCGATCAGTATGGACGTGAATTCGCTGCATCGAGCAGCCACACGGTCAACCGAGCAGTCTCCAAATCAACGCTGAAGGATCCGTCCGCGCGTGCGGCCGCAAGAGAAGCAAAGGACGCCATCAACTTTGAAGCTCTCCTGCTAAATGGAAGCTTCTACAATTACGAGCTGGATGAAGCCGATGCGGCTAGGTTTTGCCGCGAGATTAATGAAGAGCTGGCAGAGGTCCAAACAGCGCACCCCGATCGATTTCGTGGCATAGCGATTTTGCCGATGGCGCACCAAAAGGTCGCGCTGAACGAATTGGAATACGCGACTGGTCGGTTGGGTCTGAGGGCTGTGGCGACTCTTTCCAACGTGCGCGGGCTTAACCTGGACGAGCCGTCTGTTCTTCCGATCCTGGAGGCTGCTGCTGCCATGGACGTGGCGATCTGCGTCCATCCCACGATCGTTGAGCAGGGCGGTCGCTTTCCGCGGTACATTTCTGGAATTCGTTCGGCGCTCCGCTCGAATCCAGTCTAGCGGCGATGTCGGTCGTCTATAGCGGTCTTCTCGACCGCTATCCCGACACTCGGATCTTGTTCACGCAAGGAGGGGGCTGGATCGAGTTTGGCGTTGGCCGCTTGGACCTCCGTTACCAACAGCACGCGAACGCTCGTCCAATGGCCAGTCCACCTGCTGATTATCTGGCACGTATGTACTTGACTGCTTAGTGCACGACCTGGACTCTTTGGATCTGCTCGTCAGGAGAGCGGGGAGCGACCATGTCGTGATCGGCACGGACTATCCCGCGGGCGGCGACATTCCTGGGGGCGCGGTGCGCTGGATCAATCAGTGCAACTTCTTGTCCGCTGAGGTGAAGGAAAGGATCTTGTCGCGCAATGCCATGACGTTCTTGGGTCTTAATTGAACGTCGTTTCTGTAGCTACAACGACTCGCGCGTGCGCCCAGTCATAAAGCGCCCGCCTTAGATCGGAGAAAGCATGACCGACGCAAAGTTCTTATCGACCATCTTTTTTTCAGCAATTATTGCCACAGCAATCACCGCACGGGCGGATGACACCAGCTTTTATGCGGGCAAACAGATTAAACTCATTGTCGGGACGGAGCCGGGCGGAACAAACGACCTTTATGCCCGCGTGCTGGCGCAATTTATGCCGGCGCACATTACCGGGAAGCCCGTCATTGTCGTGCAAACCATGCCTGGCGCGAATGGCACGACCGCAGCTAGCCACATTTACAATATCGCGGCGAAGGATGGCACAGTCATCGCCACATCTCCTTCCAGCATGTTACTTGCGGAGGCCTTGAACCCGTCTCAGGTGCGCTTTAACTCGCAGAAGTTTGGATGGATTGGAACCGTCGCGACCACGACCGATGTTCTAGCCGTATTCAAGTCGACGGGAGTAAACACACTCGAAGACGCCCGGCAAAAAGAGGTGATGATTGGGGCCGGAGGGACCTTCGCGCTAGGCTCGCTACAGCCGGCGGTCACGAATGCCCTCCTTGGGACCAAGTTTCGTATCGTTAATGGCTATCCAGGCGGAGATAATGTGAATCTCGCAATGGAGCGCGGTGAGATCGAGGGTCGCACAAATCAGTGGGCAAGTTGGAAAGTGATGCGCCCGGCATGGATCACGGAAAACCGGTTGAGCTATCTCGTGCAATACGGCCCAAGAGAGAAGGATGCCAGCCTTCCAGCCGACGTCCCAACTCTCCGCGAGCTTGTGAACGATCCCAAGGATAAGGCCATCGTCGACCTTCTTGAGATTGCTCAGCACATAGGTCGTTCCGTCTTCGCGCCGCCAGATTTGCCGCCAGCCAGATTGGCAACCTTACAAACGGCGTTTGACAAGACGATGCAGGACTCGGGTTTCATTGAATATATGAAAACGCACAATATGGAACTCAACCCGCGCAAGGCGAGCGAAATTTACGAAGAGCTCGCGCGCACAACCGCGAACAGGGACGAGGTGGTGCGCGACATGAAAACGCGGCTAAAGCTAAAATGAGGGAGCTCCGGTAGTAAGAAATCCGGGTGTTTAACAATGCGCGCCGAACGGCAATCTGTGGCTATCAAACCCATTATGCTAGGTGCGAACAGCGAATCCCGATTGGACGTGATCACTCGTTAACTGAGTTGCGTGCTCGTTACACGATATGATCCGAGGTCTTGAAGATGCTCTTGGTCAGGGACGCCAGGACTTCGCCGGAAACGGGGCTGATGGGAATGCCGAGCTTCTCGGCCTAGTTCAGGAATTCGCGATCTGTCATGGTCGCATCATATGCGGCTCGCAATTGGCTACGCGCTCAACGGGTACATTCGGTCCGACTACGGTTGGCTTTCCCACGGCAGGCCCGCGGCTTCTGGAATCAATGAAGCGTCCTGAATGAGTTCGGGCAGCCGACCATCGATCACCCGCTGGCAATAGCTGTCTTCCAGCGGATCCGAATCACCCACGTTCATCGGCCCGCACAAGCGCCGGACTCTATGTGCCGGAAGAAGCGCCGACCATCAACGAATTGAGAATGAACGCCACGTCCATCCCGAGATGCGTCCGAATGGCGGCCAGTATGCGCGATATCGAATTGGGCGATCTCTTGATGCTGACCTTTGACCCCCGAATTTGCGAAAAGAGACGATAGGCCAGAAAATGGCCCATACGCGTCGGAAGACCGTCTGGGTCAAAGGTGAGCTAAGGAGCGCGCGGAAAACGCGCCGATTGGCCGCGTTTTTCGCGGCACCTCGCAGATCGCCGAAGTGTGGTGCGGAGACTGGACTGGCTGGCTGATGCAGATGGATTCGAACTCGGGAATGCAGGCTATGGTAGTCGCTCGCTGATGGTGACCTTTGACCCCCGAAATTGCGAAAAGAGACGATAGGCCAGAAATGGCCCATACGCGCCGCAGAAGACCGTCTGGGGGTCAAAGGTGAGCTGAGGAGCGCGCGCAAAACGCGCCATTTCGCCGCATCTTCGCGATCTCGCCGGAATTCGTGCGGAGACGGACTGGCTGGCTGATGCAGATGGATTCGAACTCGGGAATACGCGCGCGATTCATAGCCGCCCGCCGATGGTGACCTTTGACCCCCGAAATTGCGAAAAGAGACGATAGGCCAGAAATGGCCCGATGCGCCTGGCAGGAGACCGTCTCGGGGTCAAAGGTGAGCTGAGGAGCGAGCGGAAAACGCGCCATTTGGCCGCATTTTTCCCGGCGTCTCGGAAGATTGCCGGAATTCGCGGTGGAGACCGGACTGGCTGGCTGGGGCGCCAGGATTCGAACCTGGGAATGCCGGTACCAAAAACCGGTGCCTTACCGCTTGGCGACGCCCCAACCGAGGGCCGGCACCATAACCGTATTGGACGATGACGGCAACCGGGGGACTGGCCTAAACTCGGGTGTTTCCACGACAAAACCGATCCCACGCCGAGGCGCCATGGCCCAGAAATCCGGCCACCACCCCCACCGCAAGGACACCGCTTGGCGGATCGACGGCATTTCGCCCGAGGCCGTCGCCGCCGCCGAGCAGGCCGCGGCCAGCGAAGGTGTCGCCCTGTCCGCCTGGCTCGGCCGCCTGATCCGCGATACCGCCGGCCGCGAACGCGCCGAACGGAACCCGGCGAGCGCCGCCCTGGAGCCGGACCAGACGCGCCATCGCGCCGCTCCAGATTGATGAGTTTAGCCCGGATGAAACTTTCTGCGCCATCGTGCGCCCGCCCGCTCGTTCCGGCGCGGCATGTTCGTTTGCGCCGGTCGCGTTAGGATCCGGCCATGCGCTGGCGCGTCAAAAATATCCCCGCCGATGAGCGCAAGGCCGCGCGGGACGCCGCCAAGGCCGCTGGGATGCCGCTCGGCCCATGGCTGACGCGCGCCATCCTGCGGGCCCGCGGTGACTCGCCCGCGGTTCCTCGCGCCGACGCACCCATCCTTGCTGCAGTTCCGACCCTGGGTAACGCGCCGTCTGAAATCCAACCGCCCGCCGTCAGTAACGCGCGCGAGCTTGCCGATGACGATGCACTGGCGCGCCGCCCGGCGCGCCGTGCCACCGGCGGCGATGACCTCGCCGATGACGATGCATCGGCGCGCGGTGTCGCGGATCATGACGCTGGTGGCCATGATCTCGCCCGACCAGCGCCGGGAAAATTCCGCGGTTTCTCGTCTATATTGCCGAGTCGGCGTGCAAAACTCGCGGCGGCGGCGGCAATCATCGCCATCGTCGCCATCCTCGGCGCGATCACGCTGTGGAATTTCCCGCCCGCGACGCGCGATGCGCAGCAGGCTGCGGGTGCGGGACAATCGTCACGCCCGCCGCAGACGCCGGCCGGATCGCGCGATGCGCAACAGGCTGCCGGTGCGGAGCAATCGTCACGCCCGCCGCAGGCACCGGCCGAAATCGCCCGCCACCCAGGCTCCGCCGCCGCCATCGCTGGCCGAGATCGTCGAGGAGCTGCGGCGCGATGCGGAGAACGGCGATGCCATGGCGCAGCATGATCTGGCGCTCGCCTATCTGAACGGGCGCGGCGTGGCGCAGAATTACCAGACCGCCGCGGAATGGTTCGAAAAGGCGGCCGAAGCCGGCCTCGAACGCGCGCAATTCAATCTCGCTGTGCTCTACGAGAACGCGCTCGGCGTGCCCGGGGATCTCGAGCGCGCCTTCACGCTCTACGGCGCCGCGGCCGAGCAGGGCTTCGCGCCGGCGCAGCACAATCTGGCCGTGGCGTACGCCCAGGGCCGCGGCACATCGCGCGACTATCGCGCGGCGGTGCTATGGTTCCGCCGCGCCGCCGATCAGGGCATCGCCTCGGCGCAATTCAATCTTGGCATGATCTATGAAAAGGGGCTCGCCGGTCCGCCCGACGAACAGACCGCCTACGGCTGGTACCGCAGAGCCGCATCCTTGGGAAGCGAAGCCGCCGTGGCACGGCTCGCTGCGATCGAGGGCCGCATCGCGCGGGCGCCCGCCGAGCCGACACCGGGCCCGCGCGGGGCCAACCCGACGGTCGCCGATATCACCGAAATCCAGCGGCTGCTCAGCCAACTGTCGTTCAACCCGGGCCCCGCCGACGGCAAGCCCGGCAAGGCGACACGCGAGGCGATCCGGCAATACCAGCAGGTCGCGGGGTTGCCGGTGAACGGCGAGCCGTCGCAGGCCTTGCTCACGCATCTGCGCCAGGTGACGAACATGATGCGCGGCGGTGGCCGTTGATCGCGGCCCGTCGCGGCATTGCCGGTGAACCGCGAGCCGTCGCCGGCCGTGCCAACTCGTCTGTGCCCGGTGACGAACAGGATGCGCGGCGGCCGCTGACCAAGGCCTGCGCCTGTCCGCGCGCGGCGACGCGCTAACCTTCGATCAATTCCTCGCGGCCGCGGATCAGCCGGCATGCCCGCACCCACCACGCCGGCTGCGCGCCGGCGATTTGCTCAGCCGCGATCTGCGCGGCGATGCTGTCGGCGAACAGGCCGAAGCAGGTGGCGCCGCTGCCCGACAGGCGCGCGATCGACACGCCGGGAGCGGCTTCGAGGGCCGCCAGCACGTCGCGCACCACCGGCGCCAGCCTGATGGCCGGCCCGGTGAGATCATTGCGTGTATGGCGCAGCCCAGCGATCAGCGATGCCGTATCGCCCGGCTGATAGCTTGGCCGCGACGCGGGCCGGGCGCGCCGTTCGAGCGCGCGGAACACGTCGCCGGTAGGCAGCGCCACACGGGGATTGACCAACACAACGCCGAGCGGCGGCACTTCGGGCGCCGGCGTCAGAGTTTCGCCGACACCGCTCATGAAGGCCGTGCGGCTGGCCAGGCAGACCGGCAGATCGGCGCCAAGCCGGAGCGCCAATTCCGTGAGCAGCGGAAATGGAATTTCGACATGCCACAAGCGGCACAGCGCAAGCAGCGTCGCGGCACCATCGGCCGAGCCGCCGCCCAATCCGGCGGCCACGGGAATCATCTTGTGCAACCGAACCGCCGCGGCGGCATCCTGCCCGAGATGCTCGGCCAGCAGGCGCGCCGCGCGCAACACCAGATTGTCCGAGCCGCCGGCGGAATGCGACAGCTCGGCGGCGAAGGCGCCCTCGACCATCAGGCTCAATTCATCCGACGGCGACGCGGTGATCACGTCGTGCAGCGTCGCGAAAGCAACCAATGAATCGAGATCGTGATAGCCGTCGGGCCGGCGGCCGAGAACATGGAGGTAGAGATTGATTTTGGCCGGCGCACCGATAATGACCGGTGCAATCAAATGCCCTGTCCCGCGCTGGCGTTGGGCGCGGCCGTGGTCTCCTGCGCGTTGCCGCGCGGCGTCCGCTCGTCGCTCAGGCCGCGCGCCAGCTTGGCCTCGAGCGACCGCGACAGTTCCGCTTCCGGTTTGAGACTCAAAGCCCTGCGCCACTGGAACCGCGCCTCCATCTGGCGGCCGACGCGCCAATAGGCGTCGCCCAGGTGATCGTTGATAACCGGATCCTGCGGACGCAGTTCCGCGGCGCGCTCCAGATTGGACACCGCGCCTTCGTACTGGCCCAGCATATAGAGTACCCAGCCCATGCTATCGACGATGTAGCCGTCTTCCGGCCGCAGCTTGACCGCCTTTTCGATCAGCGGCAGCGCCCGATCGAGATTCATTCCGCGCTCGACCCAGGAATAGCCGAGGTAGTTGAGCACGTACGGCTGGTCCGGATTGAATTCGAGTGCCTTGAGGAAATCGGCTTCGGCGCGCTCCCACTGCTTGGTGCGCTCGAGCGATATGCCGCGCGCGTAGAGCACCCCCCAGTGACGCTTGTCGAGCCGGGCGACCCGCGCCAGCGCTTTGTCGTAAGCGCCGACCGCCTCGGCGAAGCGTTCGCGCACGCGCAGGATATCGCCCATGGCGATCAAAGCGTCGGTGCGCTGCGGCTGTTCGTCGCCCATCGCCGACAGGCGGGCAATGGCGTCGTCGGTGCGGCCGAGATCGTCGAGCACCGTGGCCGCGCGCAGGCGCGACGGCCAATCGAACGGCGAGCCCTTCGGCAGGCCTTCGTAAATCGCCACGGCGCGCTCGCCCTGGCCGGTATTTTCCATGATGTCGGCGACGAGCAACTCGGCGATGTCGAGATCGGGCTGCAGATAGAGCGAGAGACGGGTGAGCACCAGGGCGACCTCGTCGAGATTCTGCTGATGCAGCAGGCTCGCCAGGTCGAACAGCGCCTCCGCCATGCCCTGATGGGCATTGTTGACCAAGCGCTCCGCCGGCACGCCGGCGATTTCCACCATGCCGACGCGTCCCAGACCGCTCTCCGGATTGTCGGCCTCGAAGCTCTGATAAACCTCGCTGGGCAAGCGCCGCCTGACCGTTGCGCGCGTAGAACGACGCAACGGCCTGCACCGCACGCACGAAACCGCCGCTGCTGGTCTGCAGCACCTTCTGGTAGCGCGCCGCAGCCGCCGGTTTGTCATTCGCCAGGTCGAGAATCAGCGCCGCGTGCAGATTGGCGAAGGCTTCGAAGCCACGCGTCTCCTCCATGGGCTTCAGCGCCTGGATCGCCGCCGCCGTGTCGCCGCGCGCCGCCTTCGACCAGGCGATCAGCAGCGGCGTGATGAAATTGTTGAAGCCGCTGTCGGGCAGTGTCGCGAGTTCGGCCTCGGTGCGGGCGTATTGGCCGCTCTTGGCGGCATGCACCGCCGTCACGAGGGTCGCCATCTGGATATTGATCTGCTGCTCCTTGAGCCGCTCGGCCAGCGTCGCGGCCTCGGCGATGCGTCCCTCGCTCGCCATCAGGCTGAACGTGCGGCGCAGCAATTCGGGATTCTCCGGCGCGAAGGCGAGCGCCCGGGCGTAGAGATCGGCGGCGCGCGCGTTGTCGCGCTCGACCTGGGCATGGCGCGCCGCGAGATAGGCGCCCGAGGGCGTGATGCCGAGGGCTCTTTCCGGACTGGCGGAGACACGTCGCTCGGGGCCGTTCGCCGCGCAAGCGGCCAAGGCGAGACCAAGCCCCAAGGTGATGACGATACGGTATGCTGACATGAAGAGGCTTTACCTCGTGAATCCCTGTTCGGGCGAACCGCTAGCATAGACCGAACAAGGGCCGCCCCGCATCCCTACATATTGGGATAGTTCGGCCCGCCGCCACCTTCCGGCACGACCCACTCGATGTTTTGCGTCGGGTCCTTGATGTCGCATGTCTTGCAGTGGACGCAGTTGGCGGCGTTGATCTGCAAAGCAGGCTCGCCATTCTGGGTACGTACAATTTCATAGACTCCGGCCGGGCAATACCGGGTCTCCGGTGAATCATAGTCGGCCAGATTGACCGTGATGGCACGCACTGGGTCGCGCAGCCGCAGATGGCTGGGCTGGTTTTCCTCGTGCATGGTGTTGGACAGGAACACCGAACTCAGCCGGTCGAAAGTCAGCTTGCCATCGGGCCTGGGATAGGCGATGGGCTTGGCCTCGGCCGCCTTTTTGAGCGTCGTATGGTCGGGCCGATGATGGAACGTCCACGGCGCCCGGCCGCGCAACAGATAGGTATCGATTGCGGCATGGACCAGGCCGGCCACCAATCCGCTGCGGAAGCCGGGCCGGATGTTGCGCGACCGATGTAGCTCGTCCCACAGCCAGGTGCGTTTGAGCCGCGCCGGGTAATCCACCAGTTCGATCACGCTTGCCGCATCGGCGAGGGTCAGCGCGTCGAACGCGGCATCGGCCGCCGTCATGCCCGACTTCATCGCCGTGTGGATGCCCTTGATCTTGGGCACATTGAGGAAGCCGGCCGTATCGCCGATCAGTGCCCCGCCGGGAAAGACCAGCCGCGGAATCGACTGCAGGCCGCCTTCATTGAGCGCGCGGGCGCCATAGGCGATGCGGCGACCGCCTTCGAATGTCGGGCGGATCGCCGGATGGGTCTTGAAGCGCTGAAACTCCTCGAACGGATTCAGATACGGATTTTCATAATCGAGCCCGATGACGAATCCCACAGACACCTGGTTGTCTTCCAGGTGATAGAGGAACGAGCCGCCGTAGGTCGCCGAATCGAGCGGCCAGCCCACCGTGTGGATCACCAGGCCCTGGCGGTGCCGCGCCGGATCGACTTCCCACAATTCCTTGATGCCGATGCCGTAGGTCTGCGGATCGCTTTCGGCATTCAGCGCGAAACGCGCGAACAGAGTCTTGAGTCAGCGAGCCGCGGCAACCCTCGGCGAAGAAGGTCTGGCGCGCCAGCAGTTCGACCCCCGGCTGGTAGTTCTCCGTCGGCTGTCCATCCTTGCCGATCCCCATGTCGCCGGTCGCCACGCCGCGCACCGCGCCGGCCTCGTCATACAGCACCTCGGCGGCGGCGAAACCGGGGAAAATCTCGACGCCGAGCGCTTCCGCCTGACTGGCGAGCCAGCGGCACAGGTTGCCGGCGCTGATGATGTAATTGCCTTTGTTGTGCATTTGCGGCGGCGCCGGCAGGCGAACGGCGTGCTTGGGCGTGAGCAGCAGGAAACGGTCTTCCTTGGCCGCGGTTACGAGCGGCGCACCCCCCTCGCGCCAGTCCGGAATCAGTTCGTCGAGCGCGCGCGGCTCCAGCACGGCGCCGCCCAGGATATGGGCGCCGACCTCGGACCCTTTGTCGATGACGCAGACCGACAACGCGGAGCCGGCCTCGGCCGCGCGCTGCTTGAAGCGAATCGCCGCGGCCAGGCCCGACGGGCCGGCGCCGACGATCACCACATCGAATTCCATCGACTCGCGCTGTTTCGTTTCCTCAGCCATAGGCTCTCCTGACAACCGCCGAGCGCGGCGGAGCGCGGAGTTTAGTGGATCAGGCGCGCCGGACAACCCTCGGGAGCACACCGACGGCGAACGCCCGGCGCAACCCTCTGTCGCCGCCAGTCCGCGGATGATAGGTTTTGGCCATGACGTCCGACGCACCCTCCGCGAATTCCGCCGACCGCGCCGAAATGCTGGCGGCCCTGCGCTGGCAGATCGAAGCCGGTGCGGACGAGGCGATTATGGACACGCCGATCGACCGCTTCGCCGCGCCGCCGGCGCCCGAAATGGCGGCGGCAATCCGGCCGGTCGCATCGGCCACGGCACCGGCACCAGCCGGCGTCACCGACCGCATTCAGGTCGCCGGTCCCTATGTCCCGCCGCCCTTGGCGCCAGCGGCGAGCTCGGCGAATTCGCCAGGCGAAGGCGCATCCGCCCACGCCCTCGCCGCAGCGGCCAACACGCTGGAGGAACTCCGCGCCGCCCTGGCCGGTTTCGAGGGATGTGGACTGAAACGCACGGCGACCAACCTGGTGTTCGCCGACGGCAACCCCGCAGGCGCGCGTCATGTTCATCGGCGAGGCGCCGGGCGCCGACGAGGACCGCCAGGGTCTGCCCTTCGTCGGGGCCAGCGGCCAATTGCTCGACCGCATGCTGGGCGCCATCGGGCTCAGCCGCAAAACCAACGCCTATATTTCCAACGTGCTGTTCTGGCGCCCACCGGGCAACCGTAGCCCGACCCCCGGCGGAAATCGCCGCCTGCCTGCCCTTCGTCGAGCGCCATATCGAGCTGGTCGATCCCGCCGTCCTGGTGCTGGTCGGCGGCATCGCCGCGAAGACCATGCTGGCCCGCCAGGAAGGCATCATGAGGCTGCGCGGCCGCTGGTTTACCTATGAAACCCCGCGCATGTCGCGGCCGATTCCGGTGATTGCTACCTTTCACCCAGCCTACCTGTTGCGCAGCCCCGGCCAGAAGCGCGAAGCTTGGCGCGACCTCATTGAATTACAAGGAAAAATCAAGGAAACGGCCGCCCGCGGAACCTAAGCCCGGCGCAGGGAGTTTAGCAGTCCGGCGTTCCGCCACAATCTCCCAAGCCTGATCCTGAGGGCTAATCAGGTCCACCATGGCCAAGCTTGCCGGACCGGGAGCCATCGTTTAAGACCAATGGAATGACTGAGGCGGATACCCACCACCCCAGCCAACGGCGTCGGGCCGAACTTTCCAAGAAGAACAAGCACCCCGGCGACGTCAGCTCCTTGCTCAAGGCTGCGCTGGTCGCCGGCCTTTTGTCCCTATTTCCCCATTCCGCGCCGGCTTTGGCCGACGTTCCCCAGGCGGCCTCGCTCGGCGATCCGGCGCGGCCGGACATTCCCAACCGGCCGTTGATCCATCTGCCCTCGGTCCTCAAGGCCCCCGATGTGGTGCGCTACCGGCAGATTTTCGCCCTGCAGGCGGAAGGCCGCTGGCCCGAAGCCGACCGCCTGATCGCGGCAACCGAGAACAAGCTGCTGCTCGGCCATGCCCAGGCTCAGCGCTATCTTCATCCACGCTACCGGTCGCGCTACCAGGAACTGACCATCTGGCTGTCGCACTACGGCGATCATCCGGACGCCAAGCGCATCCATGACCTGGCCATGCGGCGCCGGCCGGCCCAGGCGACGGCGCCGGCCATTCCCGATGGCGGCGGCAAGCCGCCGGCTGCCGGCATCAAGACCGCCGCGACCGAAGCGCCGCCCGAACGCTGGAACCCGGCGATCGAAGCCTTTCGCCTGAAACGCTACAGCAGCGCCGCGCGCCAGTTCGAGGCAATCGCGCGCACGCCCAAGGCCTCGCCCTGGGTGATCTCGGCCGCGGCATATTGGGCGGCGCGCTCCCATCTGCTCGGCGGCCGGCCGCAGCAGGTCACCGAATGGCTGCACCGGGCGGCGCAAAATCCGCTGACATTCTATGGCCTGCTGGCGCGCGAGACCCTCGGCATCGAAGGCAATCTGGATCTGCGCGAACCCTACCTGCATCAAGCCGACGCCCGGGCGCTGATCGCCCAGCCGGCGGGCGCGCGGGCCATTGCCCTGCTCCAGGTCAACGAGCCGCGCCGGGCCGAACCCGAACTGGCGAGCGTCACCATCGGCGCCTCATCGTCGCTGGCCCGCGCGGTCGTGGCCTTGGCCAACTACGGCAACATGCCGGCGCTCTCTTTGCGGATCGGCAACCGCTCGATCGGGCTCGACAGTGCCGAGCGCGATGCGGCGATCTATCCAATTCCATCCTGGAGTCCGTCGGGCGGCTTTCAGGTCGACCGCGCGTTGCTCTACGCCATCATGCGGCGCGAATCCTCGTTCAATCCCGACGCGCGCAACAATGCCTCCGGCGCCAGCGGCCTGATGCAGCTGATGCCGGCGACCGCCAAGGCCGTCGCCGGCCGGGCGATGCCGATCAGCAAGATCGCCGAACCGGAAACCAATATGGCGCTCGGCCAGAAATACATCAGCCGCCTGCTGGCCGATCCGGCGGTCGCCGGCAATCTCATCCGCCTGGCCGCCGCCTACAACGCGGGCCCGGGCAATATGGCCAAATGGCAGCGCCAGCTCTCCGCCGACGACCCGCTTCTCTTCATCGAGAGCCTGCCGTCGCGCGAGACCCGGATCTTCATCGAAACCGTGCTCACCGATCTTTGGATCTACCGGATGCGGCTCGGCCAGAAGACCGAGTCCCTTGCCGCTCTTGCATCCGGGCGCTGGCCGATGTACGTGGCGCAGGACAGAAGCGACCGCGCCATCGCGGCCGCCCCACAGAAAAGCAGCGCCGAAGCCACCGATGCCGGGCATTGACGAAACCAGGACCTTCATCCCCGTCAACATCGCCGTCCTGACCATCTCGGACACCCGGCGGCCGAAGGACGACGAATCGGGTAACGTGCTCGAGGCGCGCCTCAAGGAGGCGGGGCACACCCTCGCCGCGCGCGCCATCGTGCGCGACGACGTCGGCGAAATCACCGCGCAGCTCAAGACATGGATCGCCGATCCC
Source organism: uncultured Alphaproteobacteria bacterium (assembly GCA_963752345.1). Lineage (GTDB taxonomy): Bacteria > Pseudomonadota > Alphaproteobacteria > SMXQ01 > SMXQ01 > CAVVYA01. The sequence continues at coordinate 324,210 of CAVVYA010000020.1, read as the reverse complement.
ACTGTGGATGTGGTGATCGGCACGGGCGGTACCGGTCTGACCGGGCGCGATGTCACGCCCGAAGCCTTCGAATCGATCTTCGAGAAGAAGATCGACGGCTTCGGCGAAATCTTTCGCCTGATCAGCTTCCAGAAAATCGGCAGCTCGACGATCCAGTCACGCGCCACCGGCGGCGTCGCCGGCGGCACCTATCTGTTCGCCGTGCCCGGCTCGCCGTCGGCCTGCAAGGACGCGTGGGACGAGGTGCTCAAGACCCAGCTCGATTCGCGTAATCGCCCGTGCAACCTGGTGCAGCTCATGCCCCGGCTGCAGGAGCATATGAAGCGCTAGCTAACCGCGCTTTTCCAGTAGCGCGCGGATTTCCGCCAGTTCGCGGCGAATCACGGCGAAATCGGCCTCGACCTCTTCCAGCTCTTCTTCGGCGACCCGCTCGATCTCAGCCAGCGCCTTCTTCTGCTCGGCCTCGACCCGGCTCTGCATCGCGTTGACGATGACGGCGATGAACAGGTTGAGCATGGTGAAGGTGGTCACCAGAATGTAGGGCACGAAGAACATCCAGGCCCAGGGATATTTCGTCTCCATGTCGCGCACGATGTCGGCCCAGCCCTCCAGGGTCATGATCTGGAACAGGGTGAAGAGCGAGGCACCCATGGTGCCGAACAGGTCCGGCGCGCCCTCGCTGAACAGCTTGGTGGCGAGCACGGCGGAAACATAGAACAGCAGCAGCAACACGCCCATGATGGAGCCCAGGCCGGGCAGCGCGAAGATCAGCGACTCGACCACGGCGCGCATCTGCGGCACCACCGAGATCATCCGCAGCACGCGCAGGATGCGCAGCGCGCGCAGCACGGACAGCGCGCCGGCCGCCGGAATGATGGCGACGCCGACCACGAGCAGGTCGAAGATGTTCCAGCCGCTGCGGAAGAAGGCGAGGCGACGGCCGAGCATCTTGGCCAACAGCTCGAGCACGAAGACCGCGAGAATGGCGCGGTCGAGCACATCGAGCACCGGGCCGGCCAACGCCATCGCCGTGTCGGAGGTCTCCAGCCCGAGAGTCACCGCATTGATCACGATCAGCGCCGCGATGAATTTCTGCACCCGCGCGCTCTCGGCGACATCCGCGAGGCGCGCGAGGAATCCGTGGCCGCCCGGCTGGCTCGACCGTTGGTCGCTCATGATCTCGATATCCTGTATTGAAGGAAAGAATTGGCGCAGCACTATAGCGGCGGCGCCGCCGCTGTCACCTCAGCGGTTGAGCCGTTGCTGCCCTTCGACATCGCCGGACTTGCGGATTTCAGTGTTCTCGAACGCCTCCCCGCGACGGGCAAGGGCTGGGTGGGTGGAGGCTATAACAACTTCGCGCACCGACACCTGCCCGCTGCGCTCGTCGCCCACGGGTGGGAGGGTGGCTTCAGCCATCACTTGCGCACGGATGAGCTGCATTCCACGCGCGCGCCATGCGCGCCAATGGCGGATGTCGTCCACGTCGTCGAGGCGGTGAAGCTGGGCGACGCGCATGCGCTTGGGCAGGCCCGCCAGCGTGTCGGCGAGCGCGTGCTCGCTCGACCAGCGCACGTCGCGGAACAGCGTGCCCGGCAGATGACCGCGCGGGCGCGGGCGGCGGCGCAGGCCGACCAGCCAATAGCCGCCGTCGCCCGCCGGGCCGAACACGGCGTCCGCCGATCGCAGCGCGCGGAACGCGGCATGGATCGCGGCGGCGTCGATCTCCGGGATGTCGCTGCCGACGATGACCGCGGGCCCCGGCGGCAGACCGCGCAGCACGCGGCCCATGCGCGGGCCGAGATCGCCGGCGCCCTGGCCGATGCGCGCGATGGCGCGCCGATGCCGGGCGCGTGGCCAGAAGCGCGTCGCGCGCGCGGCCGCATCCGGCGTCACCGCGAGCCACAGGCGCCAGCGCGGCTCGCGCGCGAGGCGCCCGATCAGCGTGCGCGTGATATCGCCGTAGCACCGCCAGGCGGCGAGTTGTCCGATGCCGGCGGCGAGCCGGCGCTTCACCGCGCCGATGCGCGGTGCCTTGGCGAAAATCACCACATGGCCGATGAGACGGGTCATGGACGCAAGGCGGCGGCGCGGATCATGGCGTGACCTTCCGCCGCGCCGCCCGGCCCGTCAAGAACTCCCGCGTCGCCGCAACGTGGCCGGCGCCGCCGACGCTCGCGACGGCCTGCGCGACCCGCTTGACGGAAGCGCGGCGCCGGCGATCAGCGGTAGAGCCGGGCGAGCGCGCGTGGCGGCACTCCGAGGAAGAACAGCGACAGCAGCACGAGATTGCGCAGGCTCTGGGCGACATAGCCCGAGCGGCGGTAGCGCTGCGCCGAGGTCACGGCAGCGATCGGCAAGGCCACCAGCCGCTCGCGACCGATGCGGCGGACGAATTCCACGTCTTCCATCAGCGGCCAGTCGCGATAGCGCCCGAGTTCTTCGTAGAACTCGCGCGCGATCAGCAACCCCTGGTCGCCGTAGGGCAGCGCGAGGGTGCGGCAGCGCCAAGCCACCATGGCCTCGAGCCGCCGCGCCGCCGGCTTGCCGTCGTCGAGCGCGAAGCCGAAATAGGCGGCGCGTTTGGCGTTCGCCGGATCGGCGGCGAAGGCGGCCACCGCCGCGCGCCAGCCGTCGCCCAGCCGCGTGTCGGCATGGAGGAAGAGCAACCAGTCGCCGCGCGCCGCATGGGCGCCGGCTTCGAGCTGCGCGCCGCGGCCGCGCGGCGATTTGATCAGCCGCGCGCCGCCCGCCACCGCGAGTTCCGGCGTGCCGTCGCTCGAGCCGCCGTCCGCCACGATGATCTCCGCCGGAACGGCATCCGCGCCCGACAGCGGCGATGCCGCCGGGTTTTCCGGCGGCGCGGCCAGGGCCCTGAGGGCGCCCGGCAGGTGGGCGTTGGCGTTGAACGTCGGTATGACGATGGTGAGCCGCAAAGTTCCCCCGATTTCAGCGGTTTATCCTTAGCACAGCTGCGCTTGCCATGACTCAACGGCGGCTGGGCCGGGCGGTTCCGGCGGTTCTTGTTCTTGAAATGTTCTCATTGCCCGCGATAGCCTCGTGCCATGGTCGATATTATCCCGGAAAAGCACCGCAAGGGCCGCGGCGCCGTCAGCAACGCCACCGGCCGCTTCGAGCCCGAACAGCGCGTGCGCGTCGACGACGGCTGGGGTCGACGGCTATGAGCGCTTGGGCAACTCGTGGCAGGAGACCGACGAACTGCCGACCCTGCGCACCACGGTGATGGCCGACACCACCAAGCGCATCATCACCACCAACGACTCGCCCGACATCGGGTTCGGCCAGTCGATCAACGCCTATCGCGGCTGCGAGCACGGCTGCATCTATTGCTTCGCGCGGCCGACCCACGCCTATCTCGGCTTCTCGCCCGGGCTCGATTTCGAGACCAAGCTGGTCGCCAAGTTCGACGCGGCGCAACTGCTCGAGCAGCGAGCTGCGCAACCCGCGCTACCAATGCGAGATCATCGCCATGGGGACCAACACCGATCCCTATCAGCCGATCGAGCGCGAGCACAAGATCACCCGCGGCATCCTCGCGGTGATGAGCGCCTTCAACCAGCCGACCGGCATCGTCACCAAATCGGCCCTGGTGGCGCGCGACATCGACATTCTGGCGAGCATGGCCGAGCGCCAGCTCGCCACCGTCCATCTGTCGCTCACCACGCTCGATCCGCAGCTCGCGCGCAACATGGAGCCGCGCGCCGCCGCCCCGCACCGCAAGCTCGCGACCATCAAGGCGCTGGCCGACGCGGGCATTCCGACCGGCGTGATGACCGCGCCGATCATCCCCGGGCTCAACGATGCCGAGATGGAGGACCTGCTCGCCGCGGCGTGGGACGCCGGCGCGCGGCGTGCCGGCTATGTGCTGCTGCGCATGCCGCACGAGATCAAGGACCTGTTCGCCGAATGGCTCGAGGCCTATTACCCGATGAAGGCCAAGCATGTGCAGAGCCTGATCCGCGACACCCGCGCCGGCAAGCTCTACGATTCGCGCTGGGGCTCGCGCATGCGCGGCGAGGGCCACTATGCCGAACTGATCAAGACCCGCTTCGAGCTCGCCTGCCGCAAGATCGGCTTCAACAAGCAGCGCTTCCCTCTCGACACGAGCAAATTCGCGCCGCCGCCGAAAGCCGGCGATCAGTTGAGGCTGCTGTAGGGCAGCCGCAAAGGCCGGGGACGCCCTAAAAAAGAACCCGATGGCCCTCCCCGACTTGATCGGGGATTGACCGGGCCGCATTTTGATCGTCACCCCGGACTTGATCCGGGGTCCATGAGCGAAGGCAGCGATGACGGCGTACGTCTACATCCTCGCCAGCAGCAAAAGAGGCACCCTCTACGTCGGCGTCACCAATGACTTGGTGCGTCGGACCCACGAGCATCGCCAGGGCGCGGTGGAGGGATTCACTTCGGAGTATGGCGTCAAGCAACTCGTGTATTTCGAGGCGTTCGACGACATCCGGATTGCCATCGGGCGCGAGAAGACGCTCAAACGCTGGCGCCGGTCATGGACGCTGGCCTTGGTCGAAAAAGGCAATCCTGAGTGGCGCGACCTGTTTGCCGAGATCGTCCAGTGAGGGCGGTTGGAACACTTGCGGGTGACGTGCCGGCAAGCCCCCCTTAAAAATCGTCATGCCGGACTTGATCCGGCATCCATTGCACAACGCGGCGCTCGAGCGCTGGCCGACGGCCAATGGACCCCGGATCAAGTCCGGGGTGACGGTTTTTGTATGGACATCGGCGCAGGCGCGGCACCGCGATATCGGCGGATATGCACCTGTCGTCGCCTGTCGGGCCGCACGACGCTCAGGATTTCGCCGAGCGGCGCGACGGATATTTTTCTGAAAGGCGGTCCCGAGGATCTGATTCACCTTCGGCGCATCCACGGTGTACCAGACAACCGACGCCCCGGATTTCGCGCCGCCAGGCGACGCGCGGGAACCCGATGCCGGGGCTCATCCACAATCGTCCCCAGAACCATCCACAACAAATCTGCCCGACGCCGCGCCGGCCGCCGATCCCAGCTTGCCCGCCAACGAAAATCGCAGCAAAAGTGACGGTTGGCGGACGTTACCAACGTCCACCAACCGTCACCCCGGACCTGATCCGGGGTCCATGGGTCGATTCCAGGCGCTCGAGCACTGCCATGATCGTATGGACCCCGGATCAAGTCCGGGGTGACGATTAAAGAGTAGCGGCGGTACGATGCTGCCGCGATCGTCAAGTCCGGGGTGACGATTAAAGAGTATCTGCGGTACGATGCTGCCGCGATCGTCGAGTCCGGGGTGACGATTGAAGAGTAGCGGCGGTACGATGCTGCCGCGATCATCAAGTGCGTGGTGACGATTGCAGTGTCATCGGCGGCCGGCGCGGCCACTCGCAATTTCAGAGTCGCGGTCGCATGTGCAGGGGCGTAGAGGCGGATGCCGAATTTCAAGATGGAGAGCGCCCTGGGGGGCCGCGTCGCCGGGATCGACGAGGCCGGGCGCGGGCCGCTCGCCGGCCCGGTGTTCGCCGCCGCGGTGGTGCTCGATCCGACTCGCCTGCCGCGCCGCCTGGTGCGCAAGATCGACGATTCCAAGCAGATGCATCGCGAGGCGCGCGAGGAGGTCTACGAGAAGCTGATAAGCTTCGCGGGCGACGGCCTGTGGTTCGGCATCGCCTCGGCCTCCGTCGCGGAGATCGACCGCATCAACATCCTGCAGGCGACCTTCGCCGCCATGACGCGCGCGCTCGACGGCATGGTCGCCGTGCTCGGCGGCGTGCCCGACTCGGCGCTGATCGACGGCAACCGCGCGCCCAAGCAACTGCCGTGCAAGGTGACCACGGTGATCGACGGCGACGCCAAGTGCCTGTCGATCGCCGCCGCCTCGATCCTCGCCAAGGTGACGCGCGACCGCCAGATGATCGAGCTGGCGCGCGACTTCCCCGGCTACGGCTGGGAGACCAATGTCGGCTACGGCACGCCCGAGCATCTCGACGGCCTCGCCCGCCTCGGCGTCACCCCCCACCACCGCCGCTCCTTCGCCCCCGTCGCGCAACTGACGATGCCCCTCGCCGCGGCGAACGAGGTGCTGTAGGCGCCCGCGAGGTGCTCTAGTCCCTCCCCGCCCAGTCTTTCTTCGTCATGGCCGCACTTGTTGCGGCCATCCACGACTTTGTTTTTGTAACGACAGCAACAGAACGTGGATGGCCGGCGTCATGCGAATGCGTGCGGCGCACGGCCATGACGGGAAAAGGGAAGCGAGGCCGGATGCACGGCGGTTGGGTTTACATCATGACCAATCGCCCGAATGGCACGCTCTACGTCGGCGTGACGTCCGACCTGCCGCGCAGAATCCACGAACATCGCGAAGGTTTGGTCGATGGTTTCACAAAACGCTATAGCCTGAAGACGCTCGTCTATGCCGAGCGCCACGACACTATTGAGCTGGCGATCCAGCGCGAGACCACCGTCAAGCATTGGCCGCGCGCATGGAAGGTGCGGCTCGTGGTCGCGGACAATCCCGACTGGCGCGACCTGTACGAAACGCTGATTTAGTACGCAATCGTCATGCCCGGATCTGGTCCAATCGTCATGCCCGGACGTCATGCTCCGCGTGCTGAAGCACTAAGTCCGGGCATCCACGATCTGTAGCGACACCTCCAAAGAATGAGTCGTGGATGGCCGGACCAAGTCCGGCCATGACGGGAAGAAGGGAGCGAGGGACGGATACAGCGCGGTTGGATTTTACATCATGACCAATCGCCCGAACGGCACGCTCTACACAATCGTCATGCCCGGACTTGGTCCGGGCATCCACGATCTGTTGCGAAACCTGCAAAGAGAAGTCGTGGATGGCCGGACCAAGTCCGGCCATGACGGAAGGAAAGAGAAGTCTCTTATTGAGAGAGCGTGCGAGGCACACAGCATGGCGCCACGCGCCCGCGCTACATCTTGAGTTCGGCGACTCGGCGGACTCCCACCCCTTGTGTGGACAACTCTGGCTAAGTGCTTGATTCGAAATACCAATTGACGGCGAGTCTGCGGTGAATCATCTTCCTCCCCATGGGGGAGCCGGTGAATACGCAGGAAATTCTGACGGGCGATTGCGTCGAGGCGATGAATTGCCTGGCCGAGCGCTCGGTCCATATGGTGTTCGCCGACCCGCCCTATAACCTGCAGCTCAAGGGCGACCTGCGGCGGCCCAACAATTCCAAGGTCGACGGCGTCGACGAGGACTGGGACCGCTTCGCCACCTTCGAGGAATACGACCGCTTCACCCGCAACTGGCTCAAGGCGGCGCGCCGCGTGTTGCGCGACGACGGCTCGCTCTGGGTGATCGGCAGCTACCACAACATCTTCCGCGTCGGCGCCATCCTGCAGGACCTCGGCTTCTGGATCCTCAACGACGTGATCTGGCGCAAGACCAACCCGATGCCGAACTTCCGCGGCAAGCGCTTCACCAACGCGCACGAGACGCTGATCTGGGCGGCGAAGAGCGAGGCCGCGAAATACACCTTCAACTACGAAGCCATGAAGGCGCTCAACGACGATCTGCAGATGCGCAGCGACTGGCTCATCCCGCTGTGCACCGGCCAGGAGCGGCTCAAGCGCGACGGCGCCAAGGCGCACCCGACGCAGAAGCCCGAGGGCCTGCTCCACCGCGTCATCATGGCCTCGACCCAATCGGGCGACGTGGTGCTCGACCCGTTCTTCGGCACCGGCACCACGGGCGCCGTGGCGAAGAAGCTCGGCCGCGGCTTCATCGGCATCGAGGCCAACGTGGAATACGCCACGCTCGCCCAGAGCCGCATCCAATCGATCGCCGGCCCGACCGACCTCGAGCTGCTCAAGGCGCCCAACAAGCGCGCCGAGCCGCGCATCCCGTTCGGCTATGTCATCGAGCGCGGGCTGCTCACGCCGGGCGCCGTGCTGTTCGACGAGCGCAAGCGGTGGACCGCGAAGGTGCGCGCCGACGGCCGCCTCAACACCGCCGATTTCACCGGCTCGATCCACCAGGCGGGCGCCCATGTGCAGCGCGCGCCCTCGTGCAACGGCTGGCAGTTCTGGCATTTCGAGGCCGACAAAAAGCCGGTGCCGATCGACGTGCTGCGCCAGCAGATCCGCGCCGAGCTGGCGCAGTCGGGGCTGCTCTATGAGGGGCAGATCGGGTTGGGGCGGTAGGACAACCGGGGGTACCCCATGAGCGTCTGCGTTCATGCTGTAGTATGAGCCCTGTGCGGCGCACGCTGGGGAGGTGAGCATGAGGTGGCGGGCTGCCTTGAGAAAACGCTCGCTTTCTGTATGGCAGAAACGCTCGGCCGCGGCCGCCATGTTCGCAGCTACGACCGTTTGGATTCTTTCCTTGCTTACCAACTGCGCAATCCAGGGCTCCACGGACCGGGCGGCCGCGGTCACTGCCCGTCAGACCGGCGCTGCGGCCTTTCACTCCGATACGACAAAGGCACTGAAATTTTATCGTGAGGCGACCGAGCTCGATCCCGACGAACCGATAGCGTGGACTCAGCTCGCGCTTCTCCTGCGCCGTATCGGTGACATAGCGGGTGCGAAGGATGCGCTCGAACGCGCGATCCTTCTCGCTCAGAAAACGTCCAACAACATCGCGCTGGCGGAAGCTTACGGTGAGCTCGGCGCTCTTTATCGAGCGCGTGACGAGCACGCTAAGGCTCAGGAACTGCATGAAAGGTCCCTGGCGCTGAGCGAGGAGATTGGGCACAACGCAGGGATTGCAGTCCAGTCCCGCTACCTCGGCATCCTCTTTCGCTCGCGCGGCAACCTAAATCACGCCGAAGACTTGCTCAGAAAAGCTTTGGCAATCGATGAGGCTCAGGGCGACAAGGCGAGAATAGCAAGCACTTGCGCGGCTTTGGGCGATGTCTACTTAGACCGAAGCGATATGGCGCAGCGAAATGCATTCCAGGTCGCATTCAACGCAACCAGCGAACCACAGGATCCGGAGAAAGGCATCCCAATCGCTTCCGTCGATACCCAAACAATGGACGAAGGAATCCGCACTCTCGCAGAAGCTGAAGCTCTGTTTGTAAAATCCCTGACACTAAGCGAAGAGCTTGGAGACAAGATCGGGACGGCTATCGCGAATGGCCGCCTTGGCTATGTGGCAGAATCGCGAAACGATTGGAGCAACGCGGAGGCCTTCTATCGCAAAGCCCTCGCGCTGAACGAGGAGATGAATCGGAAGATAGGACTAGCCGCAAATTACTACAATCTGGGCAAGCTTCATGTGACTTGGGGCAACTTTGAGGCAGGAGAGGCCTTCTACGAGAAGGCGCTGACAATCTATGAAGAAGTGAGCAACAGGAGCGGCATGGCAATGACCTCCAGCGCTCTCGGTTCCCTCCATGCAGACGAAGGAAACCATGCCAAGGCTGCTGACCTACTCAAAAAAGCTGTGAAAATTGGGGAGGAGTTGGGGCTTAAGGAAGAAGTCGCATCTGACTACTTGTCCCTCGCGCATGTCTTCCGGGCGAGCGGCGATTCCGCAAAGGAATGCGAGGCGCTGACAATGTCGGAACGACTTTTCGAAGATGCCGGAAATGCTGCTCTTTCCGACTTGGTGAGCGCGTTCCTCCGGGATTCCGAGTGCCAACGGCCGTAGGATGGTCTCCTAGACCGCCTACCCATATTTCAGATATCTTGAACAGCCGAATGTTTGCGTCCACATGCATTCGATGCCCGTCCTCCCCGTCGCCACCATCGGCTTCACCAAAACCACCGCCGAGCATTTCTTCGAGCGGCTGCGCGCCGCGCAGGTGAAGCGGGTGGTCGATGTGCGGCTGCATAACACCTCGCAGCTCGCCGGGTTCGCCAAGGCCGACAATCTCGCCTGGTTCCTGCGCGTCATCGGCGGCATGGATTACGTGCACGAGCCGCTGCTCGCGCCGACCGACGAGATCCTGCGGCCCTACAAGAGCGGCAAGGGCAAGTGGGAGGATTATGCGCAGCACTTTCTCGCGCTGATGGCGGAGCGCCGCATCGAGGAGCGGCTGCCGCGCGCGCTGTTCGACGGCGCGTGCCTGCTGTGCTCCGAGCATCTGCCGCACCACTGCCACCGCAAGCTGGTGTGCGACTATCTCAACGAGAAGTGGGATGGCGCGCTGGCGGTGACGCATTTGTAGGGGCGCTGCATTTGCCCTCTCGTCATGGCCGCACTTGTTGCGGCCATCCACGACTTGTCTTTGACCGACGCCGCAACAGAACGTGGATGGCCCGACTAAATCGGGCCATGACGAATCGTGGTGATGTGGGAGTGGCCCGACGCCCGCCTGAGATGGCCCACCAAGTCGGGCCATGACGGTTGAGGGGAAGGGTGGCGCATCGTCCGAGACCGTCTCTTGAATTCCGCCTCATCCGCACCATCTATCTCTCGTCACGGAACGCTGCTGCATGTGCTCTCCCCATCTAGCCGGTGGATCGAGCGTTTGCGCGTGCGTTCCGTGGCGTTTCATCCCGCCGCTCTCTCCCAATCCCTCGCAGGGACACGCACACCGCCATGGCCGACGCCACCGCGATCGAATGGACCGATGCGACCTGGAATCCGGTCACCGGCTGCACCAAGATCAGCCCGGGCTGCGACAATTGCTATGCCGAGCGCTTCTCCGAGCGCTTCCGCGGCGTGCCCGACCATCCCTTCATCACCGGATTCGACCTGACGCTGCGGCCCGAGCGCCTGGCCCAGCCGCTCGCCTGGAAGCGGCCGCGCTCGATCTTCGTCAATTCCATGAGCGACCTGTTCCACAAGGACATCCCCGTGCGCTTCATCGAGCAGGTGTTCGAGACCATGGAGCGCGCCCACTGGCACACCTTCCAGGTGCTGACCAAGCGCAGCAGCCTGATGCGCGATTTCATGCGCCGGCGTTACGGCGCGGCGGTCAACGGCGTCAGCCCGGCGCCGGGCAACATCTGGTGCGGCGTGTCGCTCGAGAATGCGCAGCAACTGTCGCGCGTGGCGCATCTGCGCGCCGCACCCGCCGCCATCCGCTTCCTCTCCATCGAGCCGCTGCTCGGGCCGATTCCCAATCTCGACCTCAGCGGCATCCACTGGGCGATCGTCGGCGGCGAGAGCGGGCCGCGCGCCCGGCCGCTCGATCCCGCCTGGGTGCGCGACATCCGCGACCAGTGCGTCGCCGCCGGCACCAGGCTGTTCTTCAAGCAATGGGGCGGGCCGCGGCCGAAATCGAACGGGCGCACGCTCGACGGCCGCGAGTGGAGCGAGAAGCCGGCCAATCCGGCGACGGCGTGGCGGCCGGGCACCCGGGGCCGCCCGCCGTCGGACAGCGGTCACGGATATCGGCCAGCGGTGGTCAGGCCGTCGTGACAGACAGTGCCGCCTGGACCCGTCCCGCCGTCCGGTCACCCGCGCAGGCGGTCCGGCGGCACGCGCGGTTAGTTCTAGATTAGACTAGACATCGTAGAGCCGGCGCGCCCGACAATGGCACCGTCCCACGGCCGAGGCGCGGCTGGCTGTGACACAAGAATGCCACTGACACAATATTGTCCTTTGCGGCCGGCCGGCCGGCGGGGCTAAGCCATGGCCATCGCCGGCCCGACCCTCTCCCTGGGCGCCGGCGGCTGAGAGACCCGCCTGCTCCCCGAAGAGGAGTTGCCCGCGCTCCCGCCCCGATATCGCAAGGCGCGTGGATGGCGAGTTCCCGTCCCATCGAAGACCGCATCGGTCAGCTTCGGCTGCGCGCCGAGGAAGCCCGCACCATCGCCGACGGCATGCAGGCGCCCGATGCCCGCCGCTGGCTGTACGGCGTCGCCGCCAATTACGAACGCCTGGCCACCTATCTCGAAACCGTGGTGATGCCGGCTGAGAAGCGCGACGATAGTCTCCACCGCGTGACGCGCGCCTCTTGCCAGCCCACCCTTCGATATCAGCCCTCGATCAGCATCCAGGCCGCGACCGTGCCCCACAGCGCGGCGGCGGTGATCGCCAGCGACACCACGGCCGCGACCAGCGCGATGCAGAGCAGCAGGCCGTCGTCCTCGAGATAGGCGACCGCGATCAGCATGGTGACGAGCAGCGGGATGACATGGCTGAACGGGAACGGCGAGAACATCGAGGCCGCCATCAGCAGGATGGTGACGCCGACGATGCGCTCGGTGGCGGCGAACTCGGCGAGCCAGCGCGGCCGCACCACGCGCTCGAGCCGGCGCAGCACGGGCGCCACGCGCGCGACAAGGCGGGCGAGGCGCGCCACCGCGACGCGGCGGTTGGCGATGAAGCGCGGCAGCCGGGGCTCGGGCCGCGCCAGGATGAGCTGCACCGCCGGCACCGGCAGCAGGATCGCGATCGGCAGCGAGGCGCCGGGCAGCAGCCCGATCAGCGCCAGCATCAGGATGACGACGCCGAACGAGCGCTCGCGCAGGTTGGCGATGATCCATTCCAGCGTCACCCGGTCGGGCGGCGCGCGGCGCAGCAGATCTTCGAGCACGGCGGAGGTGGCGACGCGGGCCGGCTCGGCAAAGCCATGAGGGTGGTGATGCGGGGCGGCTCGTAGAGCATGAGCGGAGCCGGCGCGCTGCGCCGCGTCCTCCGCGCCCCCGGACTACCGGCAGCCGCGGGATGGCGCGCGCGCTCCGGCTCCCCATGCCCGCGCTCCGGCTCGCCGGGCCGGCTCCAGTCTCCCGTCTCGTCAGGTCCGGGGGTCATCTCGCCTCGCCAGGATGATGGCGCGCGTCCCGCCAGCCGTCGCAAGCTGCGGCGCACCTTCGCCTTAAAACCATCCACGCGCGGCAGAGGTCCGAGCGAAGCGGAACCGGATAGCGGACGGTTCTGTGTAAAAAGCCGTCATCGACATGCCAGAACGAACGAAGCCGGCATAAAAGCCGTCATCGACATGCCCAGAACGAATGAAGCCTGCATAAAAGCCGTCACCCCGGACTTGATCCGGGGTCCATACGATAGGTGCAAGCGCCCGAGCGCCCGCCATCGACCAATGGGCCCGGACCAAGTCGGGGGTGACGATCTATTTTGCTTCGAGTCGGTGCGACGCTGGCCATAGGATCTAGACGCTGGCCATGAGCATCTATTTGTCGGCGGCCTATTTGTCGGCGGACCTCTGTGTCGGCGGCCTATTTGTCGGCCATGCCGAACAGATCGTGGACGAACACATCGTGTGAGAGCGAGTGTCAGCCCCGCTCCGCCATATGCTTGGCGACCTTCCACATCACCGTCGGCAGGCCGGCGGAATCGAGCCTGTCGCGCGGCCACCAGATGGCGTCCGTGGGCGCCGTCGCGTCTTTCGCCGACGCGCGCGGCCAACACGGTGGTCTCGAGCTCGAAATGGGTGAAGCCGTGGCGCACGATGCCGGGCAGCACGCGCCAGGCTCGCGCCGCGAGCTTCGGCGCGAAGGCCGGCGCCTGGGCGAGCGCGGCCGCCTCGCCCGCATCGGCGTCGTGTTTCCAGTCGGTCACCGGAATTTCCAGCATGCCGCCGAGCAGTCCTCTGGGCGGGCGGCGGCGCAGCATCACCTCGATCGCGCCGTCCGCGCCCGCGCGCTCGATCCAGAAGGCGAGCGCCTTGCGCAGCGGGCGCTTCTTTTCTCCGCGCGCTTGGGCAGATCGGCGGCGATGCCGAGCCGGCGCGCTTCACAGCCCTCGTTCAGCGGGCAGAGCACGCAGGCCGGCTTGCGCGGCGTGCAGATGGTGGCGCCGAGATCCATCATGGCCTGGGCGAAATCGCCGGCGCGCCGGTCGGGCACCAGTTCGGCGGTGAGCGCGCGCAGCGCGGGCTTGGCGGCGGGCAAGGGCGTGGTCACGGCGAACAGCCGCGCCACCACGCGCTCGACATTGCCGTCGACGGCGGCGGCCTTGCGGTCGAAGGCGATGGCGGCGATGGCGCCCGCCGTATAGCCGCCGATGCCGGGCAGCGCGCGCAAGCCGTCCTCGCTGTCGGGGAAGCGCCCGCCATGGTCGCGCACGATGGCCTCGGCGCATTTGTGCAGGTTGCGCGCGCGGGCGTAATAGCCGAGCCCGGCCCAGGCGGCGAGCAGCTCCTCGATCGGCGCGGCGGCGAGGTCGCGCACCGTCGGCCAGCGCGCGAGAAAGGCCTGGAAATAGGGCCCGACCGCGGCGACCGTGGTCTGCTGCAGCATGATCTCCGACAGCCACACCTTATAGGGGTCGGCCGCCTCGCCGGGCAGGGCGCGCCACGGCAGCACCCGGCGGTGCCGGTCGTACCATCGCAACAGCGGCGCGGAAACCGCCTCTGGGATCAGCAGCGGCGACGAGACCGCGCCGGGTTCGCGCAGAGCGGATGATGGGCCGCCGAGGTCCGCAGGCCGTGCCGGCGTGCCGGGCGACGCTGGCGCGGCGGGCCGGCGGCGGGGCGAACGAGTCACCGTAGGTTCCACTTTCGCCGCCTCGGCGCCGCCCGATCGTTTCATCCCGCAACCACGCGCCCGGTTAAGCACGATCTCCTCAGCAGGCGGCTCCGATGCCGCTGCCACGGGGGTTTTCGCGCGCTCGTTTGGTAAAGCGCGCGGCGCCGAATCGCGCGTTCGTCGCGCGCTCGTGTTGAGACTGTCGATTGTCTTGCCGGCCATCGGCGGCTACGATAACGCAACCCCGCATCGCCGCAACCCGCCTTCGGAGCCGACCCCGCATGGACCACCAGCAGCGCCGCGGAATCCACGCCCTGGCCAGCATGCTGCCGCGGGTGACGAAGCCGATCTTCCAGAAACGCGGCTTCGCCGAGGCCGGCATCCTGACCGACTGGCCGGCCATCGTCGGCGAGCATCTGGCGCGCCACACCATGCCCGAGAAGATCGCCTTCGCGCGCGGCGCGCGCACCGCCGGCGTGCTTCATGTGGTGACCGAAAGCGCCTTCGCGCCGGAGCTGCAGCATCTCGAGCCCCAGGTCATCGAGCGCATCAACGGCTACTTCGGCTATTACGCGGTCGGCCGGCTGCGCATCCAGCATGGCCGCGTGGTGCGCGCGCCGCTCGACGCCGCGCGCGACCAAGCCGCGCGAAGCTTGCCAGGGCGCCGGGCCACACCTATGTATGGCGGCGAGACAGACGAGTCGGCCAACGCGGCCGTGCGCCAGGTGACCGAGGGCGTGCCCGACGAACCCCTGCGCGCCGCCCTGGAGCGGCTCGGCCGGGCCGTGCGCATCCGCAAGGGCCCCGGCCGGGCGAGCGGATCGTAAGATCGGTTATCCACAATCAATTGCCCAGATCATGTGCCGCCCGGCTGGACAGGGGCGGTCCACACGCTATATCTTGTGGCCCGGAGTTGGAAATGAAGAACATATTGGTTGGTTTAGCAGTTTTGGCCGTCGTCGCCGTGATCGGCGCGGCGGCCTATGAGCAGCTCGCCAAGCCCAAGGTGCCGAGCGGCCCGGTGCTGAGCTCGACGTCGGGCGGCGCGCCGGCCAGCCCGGCTGCGGGCTCGATCGCGGCGGCGACCCAGGCGCGGCCCGGCGACATGATCATGGGCAACCCGGAGGCCAAGGTCACGGTCATCGAGTATGCCTCGCTGACCTGTCCGCACTGCGCGGCCTTCCATGCCACCAGCCTGCCGATGCTCAAGGAAAACTATATCGACAAGGGCACGGTCAAGCTCGTGTTCCGCGATTTCCCGCTCGACGGGCTGGCGCTGCGCGCCGCCATGCTGCCGCACTGCGCCGGACCGATGCGCTATTTCGGCCTGCTCGGCACCCTGTTCGCGCGCCAGCAGCAGTGGGCGGCCGCCCAGGATCCGCTGCTGGCGCTCGCCGCCATCGCGCGCCAGGCCGGCATGAGCGAGGACGACTTCAAGGCCTGCCTGGCCAACAAGGCGGTCGAGAAGACCGTGCTGGACAGCGCGCTCGAGGCCGACAAGAGCCTGGGCGTCAACTCCACGCCGACCTTCTTCATCAACGGCACGAAATATTCCGGCGGGCTGACACCCGAACAGATCAAGTCGATCGTCGATCCCCTGGTCGGCGCCACCAACTAACCATTTCACGAGGTCGCGTTGGTTCAGTTCAACAAGCTCAGGCTCTCCGGCTTCAAGTCCTTCGTCGATCCGACCGAGCTCCTGATCGAGCCCGGATTGACCGGCGTCGTCGGACCGAACGGCTGCGGCAAGTCCAATCTGGTGGACGCGCTGAAATGGGCGATGGGCGAACACTCGGCGCGCCAATTGCGCGGCGGCGAGATGGACGACGTCATTTTCGGCGGCACCGCCAACCGGCCGGCGCGCAACATGGCGGAAGTCGCCATCGTGCTCGACAATTCCGACCGCAAGGCGCCGGCGGTGTTCAACGACTATGACGAGCTCGAGATCACCCGGCGGATCGAGCGCGGCCAGGGCTCGAGCTACCGCATCAACGGCTCGGAGACGCGCGCCCGCGACGTCCAGCTGCTGTTCGCCGACGCCGCCACCGGCTCGCGTTCGACCGCGCTGGTCAGCCAGGGCCAGGTCGGCCAGCTGATCGCCGCCAAGCCGACCGAACGGCGCCTCATCCTGGAAGAAGCCGCCGGCATCACCGGTCTTTATTCGCGGCGCCACGAGGCCGAGCTACGGCTGCGCGCCGCGGAAGCCAACCTGACCCGGCTCGACGACGTGATCGCCGCCATGGAGGCGCAGTATCAGAGCCTGAAGAAGCAGGCGCGCCAGGCTTCGCGCTATCGCAACCTGTCGGACCATATCCGCAAGGCGGAAGCCCAGCTCCTGCACCTGCGCTGGGCCGCCGCCGCGAAGGCCTTGGACGAAGCCACCGCGCGCCATGCCGCCGCCGAGACCCTGGTCGCCGATTTGACCCGCGAGGCCGGCGTCGCTGCGACCGCCCAGGCGGAAGCCGCCGCCAGCCTGCCGGCGCTGCGCGAGGCCGAGTCGGAGGCGGCCGCCAAGCTGCAGCGACTGCTGGTGGCGCGCGACCAGCTCGCCGCCGAGGAAGCCCGCATCAACGCGGCGCGCCAGGCCGCCGAGCAGCGCCTGCGCCAGATCTCCAGCGACACCGAGCGCGAGCGCCTGCGCGCGCAGGACGCCGACGAGGCGATCGCGCGGCTCGACGCCGAGCTCGAGACCCTCGAAGAAGCGCGCGCCAGCGAGACCGCGCAGATCGAAGAGGCGCAGACCAATTATGACGCCGCGCGCGTCGCCGCCGCCGACGCGGAAATGCATCTCGCCCAGGCGACCGAGGAGGTCGCCGCCATCGAGGCGCGGCGCAAGGAAATCGCCCGCCGTCTCGGCGAATCCGAGAGCCGCCACGACCGCCTCACCCAGCGCCTGACCGAGGCGACCCGCGAGCGCGAAACCGCCGCGGCGGAAGCCATCGACCAGGCGGCGCTCGCCGCCGCCATCGCGGAGCTCGACGCGGCGCGCGCCGCCCTCGATGCCGCGCGCGCCGCATTGGCCAGCGGCGAAACCGAGCGCGCCGAGGCGGATGCCGCGGTGCGCGCCATGCGCGACGAGCTGCAGGCCGCGGAATCGGAGGCGGCACGGCTGCGCGCCGAGGAAAAGGCGCTGCGCGACCTGCTCGCCGTCAGCGACAGCGACCTGTGGCCGTCGCTCATCGATTCGCTGACCGTCGAACGCGGCTACGAAACCGCGCTCGGCACCGCGCTGGGCGACGATCTCACCGCGCCGGCCGACGAGGCCGCGCCGATCCACTGGCGCACCCTGCCGCCGCTCGACCAGATCCTGGCGCTGCCGGACGGCGCGCGGCCGCTGTCGGAGGTGGTCGGCGCGCCGGCCGCGCTGACCCGCCGCCTGACCCAGATCGGCCTGGTCGAGGACGACGCGCAAGGCGCCCGCCTCGCCCGCGATCTGCAGCAGGGCCAGCGCCTGGTCAGCAAATCGGGCGCCCTGTGGCGCTGGGACGGATTCACCATCGCGGCCGGCACGCCGACCGCGGCCGCCGTTCGTCTCGCCCAGCGCAACCGGCTGGAAGCGCTGCGCGGCGAGTTCGAAGGCGCCGAAAGCAAGCTGAACGAGGTACGCGAGAAGAACCGCGCGCTGCGCGCGGCGGTCGAAACCGCGACCGAGCGCGAGCGCCAGCTGCGCGAGGCGGCGCGCGCCACCGAGCGCACCCTGGAAACCGCGCGCGACACCCACGCCAAGCTGAGCCAGGCGGACGCCGCGGCGTCCTCCAAGCTCGCCGCTCTGGAAGAAACCCTCACCGGCCTCGCCAGCGATCTGGCGGAAGCCTCGGCCGCGCTGGACGACGCGCGCGCCGCCCAGGCCGCACTGCCCGACGACCAGGCCGGCCGCGAACGGGTCGCCGAGCTGCGCGCCCAGCTCGCGGAGCTGCGCGCCACCCTCGCCGAACGGCAGCGCGCCCGCGACTTGCTCGAGCGTGAAGCCGAGACCCGGCGCAACCGGGTCGCCACCATCGCCCACGAGCGTCAGAGCTGGCAGGCGCGCGCCGATCATGCGGTCAAACAGCTCGACGAACTGACCGGCCGCAAGCAAGCGGTCGAGGCCGAGATTGCCGAACTCGCGGCGCGGCCGCAGCAGATCCATGACGAGCGCATGGTGCTCGAGACTCACATCGAAGAGGCGCAGGGGACGCGCCGTCAGGCGGCCGATGCGCTGGCCGCCGGAGAAACCGCGCAGGCCACCGCCGACCGCGCGCTGCGCGGCATCGAGCACAAGCTCGGCGAGGCGCGCGAGGAACGGGTGCGCAGCGAAGGCATCGTCGGCCAGACCCAGCAGCTGCGCACCGATCTGATCGAGCGCATCACGGAAAAGCTGCAATGCGCGCCGGAGAACCTGCTCGACATCGCCGGCGTCGCCGAAGAGGATCTGCCCGAGCAGGCGGCGGTCGAGCAGAAGTTCGAGCGGCTGGTGCGCGAGCGCGACACCATGGGCCCGGTCAACCTGCGCGCCGACGTGGAGGCCCAGGAGCTCGAGGAAAAGATCGGCGCCATGCAGGCCGAGCGCGAGGACCTGGTCAAGGCCATCGCGCGCCTGCGCCAGGGCATCAACGAGCTCAACCGCGAAGGGCGCGAGCGTTTCCTCGCCGCCTTCGAAGCCGTCAACATCCACTTCCAGGAGCTGTTCACCCGGCTGTTCGGCGGCGGCCGCGCCCACCTGGCGCTGACAGAGGCGGAAGACCCGCTCGAGGCCGGGCTTGAGATCATGGCGAGCCCGCCCGGCAAGAAGCTGCAGATCCTGTCGCTGCTGTCGGGCGGCGAAAAGGCGCTGACCACCACGGCCCTGCTGTTCGCCGTGTTCATGACCAACCCGGCGCCGATTTGCGTGCTGGACGAAGTGGACGCACCGCTGGACGATTCCAATATTACCCGGTTCTGCAACCTGGTGGAGGAGATCGCCCACCGCGCTTCGACCCGCTTCCTGGTGGTGACGCACCATCGCATCACGATGGCGCGCATGGACCGGCTGTTCGGCGTCACCATGCCGGAGCGCGGCGTTTCCCAGCTGGTGTCCGTCGACCTCCAGGGTGTCGGCCATCTACGCGCCATCGCCTGACGCGGACGTGTCATCGCTTCGTCATCCTCCGGGCATGGATGACCCCTTCGGGGCCGCTTCGGCGGCCCTTTCTTTTTGCCCGCGCGGGCGGGCGTCAGCCAGGCCTGCGCCCACCCCGGCCCCCTGCGGAACCCGGCCGGGGGGCTGGCGTTTAGGCTATGACGGTGTTTCCAAATGGGCCCTGCGTGCACAATTCCCATCCTCATTCCGCCGCCGGATCGGCTGAACCGGCACCCGGCGCCACTCCTCAACCGCGCTCTCTTTTCGAGCCGGGCAAGACCTGCTGGCGCATCGAGAAGGCCGGCCGCGCCGCCGTGCTGGTCGACGCCGCGGAATACTTCTCGGCGCTGAACATCGCCTTGGAAGGTGCGCGCCACTCCGTCTTCATCATCGGCTGGGACTTCAATCACCGTATCCGGCTGCGCCCCGGCGTGTCCGGCGCGCCGATCCTGTCGCGCTATCTCAATCGCCTGGTGCGGCGCACCAAGGGTCTGCGCATCAATGTGCTGAAGTGGAACACGCCCTTTCTGTTCGAATTCCGCCGCCGCACGATTCCGTTCTTCTGGCTCAACCGCATCACCTCGCGCCGCCTGCAGTTCCGGCTCGACAGCGATCATCCGCCGACCGGCAGCCAGCATCAGAAGATCGTCGTCATCGACGACGCGCTCGCCTTCTGCGGCGGCATCGATCTGACCGACTCCCGGTGGGACTGCGCCGACCATCAGAGCCCCGATCCGCGCCGGCTGACGCCGGGCGGCGAGGCCTACACGCCGGTCCATGACATGGCCATGATGGTCGAGGGCGACGTGGCGCGCGCGCTTGGCGAACTGGCGCGCCAGCGCTGGAAAAATGCCACCGGCAAGACGGTGCGACCGGCGCCGCCGTCGGTGGCGCCCTGGCCGCCCACGGTTCAGCCGGACTTCACCGAGGTCGACGTCGCCATCGCGCGCACGGAACCGGAATGGGACGGACGGCCCGGCGTGCGCGAGATCGAGGCGCTCAATCTCGCCGCTCTCGCCTCGGCGCGCGAGTTCGTTTACATCGAGAACCAGCATTTCGCGTCGCGCATCATTTACGAAGCGGTGCTCGAGATGCTGCAGAAGCCCGATGGGCCGGAGATCCTCGTGGTCAATCCAGACAAATGCCCGGGCTGGGTCGAGGAATTCGTCATGGGCGAGGCGCGTACCCAGATCATCAACCAGCTCCATCGCGCCGACCGCTGGAACCGCTTCCGCATCTATACCCCCCACGGCACGGACGGCACGCCGGTCTATATCCACAGCAAGTTCCTGGTGATCGACGACCATTACCTGCGCGTCGGCTCGTCCAACTTCAACAACCGCTCCATGGGCTTCGATAAGGAATGCGACTTGGCGATCGAGGCGACGGGTCCGGCCGACGACAGCAAGCGGCGCGGCATCGTGACGGTGCGCAACAAGGTGCTGGCCGAGCATCTCGGGGTCGAGCCTGGTCGATTGGCGGCCATGGCCGCGGCCTGCGGCTCGTGGCTCCAGGCGGTCGAACGGCTGCGCCGCGACGACGGCCGCTCGCTGCGCCCGATCCCGTTTTCCGAGGAAAACGGCGAGGCCACGCCGGTCACCGACAGCATCCTCGATCCCGAGCATGTCGATCGGATGCCGGTTTAGCTTCGAAGACCACGGCAGACCGTTCGTGCACCCTCGGGAAAACCGCTGCTTTTACTGCGTTTTCAAATAGCTGACCGGCGGAAATCGCGGCCTTTTCCGGATTGACAGGGGTAGGTCCGGCTTTTATGGTGCGCCACGCTTTGCTGCGGTAGGGCAGCGAGGACGCTGGCGTATTTTCTCCATGACCGAGCGTCAATCTCCGCCTTCTCCGGACGACTCGACCCAGCAAGGTCCGACGCTAGAGGATCTCGATGCCCGCCTGCGCAAGGCTCGTGGCGACGAGATCTACAGCGCGGGCCAGGACGGGAAGGGTGCGGGCCTTCTATCGGGGATGGGCGGTGCCGGCGCGATGTTGCGCATCGGCATCGAGATGGTCTCGGCGGTTGCCGTCGGCGTGGGGATTGGTTGGCTGCTCGACCTCTGGTTGGGCACCAAGCCGTGGCTCATGGTGGTGTTCTTCTTCATGGGCGCGGCAGCAGGCATCCTCGGGGTCTATCGCGCCACCGGCCGCCTCGCCTACGGGCCCGGCGCGGTGAGCGACCCGTCGCCGCCAAAGGGCGAAACGGCGAAGCGCCAACAAAACGCGGATGCTTCCGCGCGCAACGACCGAGAGTGAGCAGTGGCCGGACCCCTGGAGCAATTTGAAGTCAAGACGCTGGTGCCGATCCAGATCGGCGGCGTCGACGCCTCCTTCACCAACGCATCTCTGTTCATGGTCGTGGCGGTCGCCGCGGTGACGCTGTTCCTGACCCTCGGCATGCGCAAACGCGAGCTGGTGCCAGGCCGCTGGCAGTCGATGACCGAGCTGATGTATCAGTTCGTCGCGGGGATGGTGCGAGAAAACGTCGGCAATGAAGGGCGCGCTTATTTCCCCTTCATCTTCTCGCTCTTCATGTTCATCCTGTTCGCCAACCTGATCGGCCTGGTGCCGTACAGCTTCACGGTGACGAGCCATATCATCGTCACTTTCGCGCTGGCCGGCGTGGTGTTTGTCGGCGTCACCATCATCGCCCTGCTCAAGCATGGCCTGAAGTTTTTCAGCTATTTCGTGCCGCATGGCACGCCCGTTGTTATGATGCCCCTGCTGGTGCCGATCGAGGTGATCTCCTACCTCGCGCGTCCGGTCACCCTCGCGCTGCGCCTGTTCGCCAACATGACCGCCGGCCACACCATGCTCAAGGTGTTCGCGGGCTTCGTCGTGCTGCTCGGCGTGTTCGGCGTCGCGCCCATGGTGGTGATCGTCGCGCTTTACGGCCTAGAGCTGCTGGTCGCCCTCCTGCAGGCCTATGTCTTCGCCATTCTCACCAGTCTCTATCTCCACGACGCGCTGCATCTGCATTGAGCCGCGCAGACGGGAGAAGGGTTTTCCAACCGACCTACAACAGCAGACTTAAGGAACAGAATCATGGAAGTTGCAGCCGCTAAGCTCATCGGTGCCGGTCTCGCGGTCATCGGCTTGTCCGGCGTCGGCATCGGTATCGGCAACGTGTTCGCTTCGTTTATCTCGGCGGTGGGTCGCAACCCGGCCGCCCGTCCGATCGTGCTGCCCTATACCTTCCTGGGCTTCGCGCTGGTCGAGGCCGTCGCGCTCTACGCCTTGCTGATCGCCTTCCTCGTCCTGTTCGGCTAAACGCGTCAACCGGGCCTGGAACCTTCCGGGCCCGGTTTTCCGTCTCACGCCCGAGACACTCCGAGGATCGAACTGTGCCGCAGTTAGACATAGCCACTTTCGCGCCCCAGCTCATCTGGCTGGCCATCAGCTTCGTACTTCTCTACGTCCTCATGGCGAAGGTCGCCCTGCCGCGCGTGGCGGACGTGCTCGACGAGCGCACGAAGCGCATCGAGGGCAATCTGGAGAAGGCCGAGACCCTGAAGCGGGAAGCCCAATCCGCCCGCGAGGCTTACGAGACGGCCATCGCCGAATCGCGCGCCAAAGCCAGCATGCTCACCAGCCAGGCGGCTGACCGCGCCGCCAAGGAAGCGGCCGAACGGCAGCACGCCCTGGCCGCCACCCTCGCCGAGCAGGGCCGCGAGGTCGAGCAGAAGATCGCCGCCGCCCGCGCCAAGGCGCTGGAAAGCACCCATACCATCGCCGCAGAGGTGGCGCGCGAAGCCGTGCGCAAGCTGCTCGGGCGCGACGTCGACGCTGGTGCGGCCGAAGCCGCGGTGAAGTCCGTCATCGCCAAGGCTCATTGAGCCCAAGGCTCTTGGAGAACATCCGGTCATGCTGATTTCCGCCGCTCTCGCCGCCTCCGGCACCGACGAGCAGTCCCAGTCCCTGCTGGCCCAGCCGGAATTCTGGCTCGCCATCGCCTTCGTGGTCTTCGTCGCCGCGATGGCCAAGCCGCTCGGCGGCAAGATCGCCGCCGCGCTCGACAGCCGCGCCAATGCGATTGCGCGGGAACTCGAGGAAGCCGGCAAGCTGCGCGACGAGGCTCAGGCCCTGCTCGCCTCCTACCAGCGCAAGAGCCGCGATGCGCTCAAGGAAGCCGAACAGATCCTGGCCAATGCCGAGGCCGAGGCGCGGCGCATCCGCGAGGACGCCGCCGCCCAGCTCGAAGCCGCGCTCAAGCGCCGCGAACAGCTCGCCATGGAAAAGATCGCTCAGGCTGAAGCGCGCGCCGTTGAGGATGTGCGCAATGCCGCCGTCGACGTGGCGCTGGCGGCGACCCGCGAGTTGATCGAGAAGAACCTCGATGCGGACAAGTCCAAGGCCCTGGTCGAGGATGCCATCAAGGAACTGCCGAAACGGCTGCACTGAGCCGAGTCGGACAAGCTCTCAGAAAAAACCCCGCCAACCGGCGGGGTTTTTTATTGAACCGGCGGATGGCTGCCGTGCACTGAAATCTTTTTGTTTCGTCATGGCCGACTGGGTCGGCATCCGCGAGTTTGAACGCTGGGAAAGAACGTGGCGATGGCCGCAGGTCGCCAACACCTGCAAGGCACGACGCGCGGCCATGACGGTTTGAAACGCTGCCGCAATGCCTGCCGCTCACGCCCAAGCGCGGATGATCGCGGTCGGCGGTTCGTAGCAGAGAGTCTCGACCCGAGCGTAGGCACCGCGCGCGAACAACTCCCGATGAGTCTCGATCGTCCCGATATGGTCGAAATGATCGTAGTCGAGGAAGCAGCCGCCCGGCTTGAGCAGCGTGGCGATGTCGCGATAGCAGCGGGCTATGACCGCCATGTCCAACGTGTTGTGGATGCACAGCGCCGAGACCACGAGGTCGAATCGGCCACCCACCTGCCCGATCCATGCCGCATCGCGCAAGTCGGCGCGCGCATAGCGCACGCGGCCTGCGAAGGCGGACAAGGTCTCGCGCGCCTGGCCGAACATCACGTCCGAGTAGTCGTGCAACGTGACTTCCGAACCCGGAAATGCCTCCAGCACCCGCTCGCTCACGGCGCCGTAGCCGCCGCCCACGTCGAGCACGCGCAGCACATCGTCAGTCGCGAAGGGCACCGCTGCGATCAGGCGGGCGAGCCAGCGCTCGCGCTCGTCCGCCCGGCGGGCGTCGCGCGCCCGCCACTCGCGCACGGAGTCGGCTGAATGCCAGTCATTTTCATGCTTGCAGCGCGGCTTTGTCAGCGCGGTTGCGGCGTCGGGCGCACCGGATATCGGCGTCATTGACCCCCCTTCGCTGGTCCTTTGCCTCCCCGGTGGGGAAGGTTTGGTGGAGGCATGTTGGAAAAGCGGGCACCCCACCCGATCCCCCATCAAGGGAGGAGACGAACTCAGAATTGTGCTGACGCACGCAGCCATCCGGATCCGCTAGCCTGACACCAGCGGTTGCGCGCGCCCGTTTAAGCCCGCGCGCGGATGATTCCCGTCGGCGACTCGTACCACAGACATTCGACCTGGGCGTAGCCCGCCTTCTTGAATGCCTTGATATGGGCCTCGATGTCCTCGACATGGTCGAAGTGGTCGCAATCGAGGAAATAGCCGCCCGGCTTGAGGATCTCGCGAATCTCGCCGTAGCAGGCGGCAATCGTCGGCATGTCCATCAGGTTGTGGATGGCGATCGCCGAGACCGCCAGATCGAACGGCTGGTCGAACGCTTGCGTCCACAGCCGGTCGCGCAGATCGCCGAAGGCATAGCGAACGCGATCGCCATGAGGCGCGAGATGTTCGCGCGCTTCCTCGAGCATGACCGGGGAAAAATCCTGAACCGTGACTTCCGCGCGTGGGAATGTGGCGAGCACGTGATTGCTCACCGCGCCATAACCGCCGCCGACGTCGAGCACGCGCAGCGTTGCATCCTTGGCGAACGGCGCCGCGGCGACCATGCGCTGCAACAGCGGCCGACGCTTCTCCTCGCGGCCGCGATCCTTCGTGATCCAGAAGCTGACATAGTCCTGGGAATGCCAGTCGTGGTCGTCCTTGCCCGGCCCTTGGGAGCCGCGCCGCTGCGATCCCGTCTGTTCGGATGTGTATGTCATGGTGGCCTCCACTGTCGCCCCGCCAATTTTTATATTTCGGGCATGGTCGGCCTGTTGACGTCCCCTGTCAATCGGGGCTACGGAAATCGTGGCGCATGCCGAATCATGACACAGCTTTTTGTCAGCGGCGACGTCCTCCAGCGTCGGCTGGATGATCGCCCAATGACCGTAATGGCTTGGCGGAACCGGTCGCCGCTCGGGGTTAACGATTGGATACGGAATAGCCGCCCTTCGGTTCCTTCAGTAGGACGGCAGTCACCGGCCCACGACCGACCAAAGATGGATGACCTACGGCGCACGGCTGTCCGCCATAGGCCTAGCCTATTCCGCCGCTTGCGCCGGGGCCGGTGGGCGCCAGCGCAGCACGGGCTTCCTCGCCGCCGTGGTTTCGTCGAGGCGGCGGCGCGGCGTGTGGCGCGGTGCTGCCTGGAAATAGGCGGCGTCGCCCGCCTTGGCGCGTTCGGCCAGGCCGCGCAGGGCGACGATGAACTGATCGAGGCTGTCCTTGCTCTCGGTCTCGGTCGGCTCCATCAGCATGGCGCCGTGGATCACCAGCGGGAAATAGATCGTCGTCGGGTGGAAACCCTCGTCGATGATCGCCTTGGCGAAATCGAGCGTGGTGACGCCGGTGCCTTCGAGGAAGCGGTCGTCGAACAGCGCCTCGTGCATGCAGGGCCCGTCGCCGTAGGGCGCGCTCATCACGTCCTTGAGACGGGCGAGAAGATAGTTGGCGTTGAGCACCGCGTCCTCCGCCACCTGGCGCAAGCCGTCGGCGCCGTGGCTCCGCATATAGGCGAGGGCGCGCACGAACATGCCCATCTGGCCGTGGAAGGCCTTGAGCCGCCCGACCGTCGCCTTGGCGGCGCCGCTCGCCGCTTCCTGCAGCGCGAAGCCGTTGGCGCCATGCACCACCCAGGGCAGCGGCGCATAGGCCGCGAGTTCGGCGGTCATCACCACCGGGACCGGCGCCCGGCCCGCCGCCGCCGTGCGGCGTCGAGAAGGTCTTGTGCAGGTTGATATGCATCACGTCGATGCCGAGATCGGCCGGGCGCACCTTGCCGACGATGGCGTTGAAGTTGGCGCCGTCGCAGTAGAAATAGGCGCCGACCTCGTGCGCCGCCTTGGCGATCTCGACGACCTCGTTCTCGAACAGCCCGCAGGTGTTGGGATTGGTCACCATGATGGCGGCGACGTCGGGCCCGAGCTTTTCCTTGAGCTTCTGCAGGCTGACCCGGCCGTTGCCGTCGCCTGGAATGCTCTCGACCTCGTAGCCGCAGGCCGCCGCGGTCGCCGGATTGGTGCCATGGGCCGATTCGGGCACCAGCACGCGCTTGCGCGCATCGCCCTTGGCCTCTTGCGCCGCGCGGATGGCGAGCAGCCCGCAGAATTCGCCGTGCGCGCCGGCGGCCGGCGTCATTGCCACGGCCGGCATGCCGGTCAGCGTCTTGAGCCAGTGGGCGAGCTTGTCGATCAGTTCGAGCGCGCCCTGCACGGTGGAGACCGGCTGCAGCGGATGGAGGTCGGCGAAGCCCGGCAGGCGCGCCAGTTTTTCGTTCAGCCGCGGATTGTGCTTCATGGTGCAGGAGCCGAGCGGGAACAGGCCGGTGTCGATCGAATAATTCTTCTGCGACAGGCGGGTGAAGTGGCGGATCACCTGGGGCTCCGACAGGCCGGGCAGGCCGAGGTCGCTGGTGCGCGCGAGCCCGCCGAGCCGGTCGGCGGTCTTCGGCACGTCGGGCAGATCGACGCCCGAGCGCGACGCCTCGCCCTGCTCGAACAGCAGGGGCTCCTCGATCATGAGGGCGCGGTTGCCGGTGATGGTGCCCGACGGCGCCGACGCGGCGGCCGGCGGCTCGATATGCCTGTTGCGCGCGTCCATGCTCACAAAACCTCTTTCAAGCCCGCCACGAGCGCGGCCATGTGGTCCTCGGTGGTGGTTTCGGTCGCCGCCACCAGCAGCAGATTGGCCATGGCCGGGTCCTCGGGATAGAGCCTAGACGCCGGCACGCCGGCGAGTATCTGCTGCGCCGCCAGAGCCTCGACCACCTCGGCGGCCGGGCGCGGCAGGCGCAGGGTGAATTCGTTGAAGAAACTGTCGTTGAGCACCGTCACGCCCTTCACCGCCGCCAAACGGTCGGCAAGTTGCACCGCGTGCGCATGGTTGAGACGCGCCAGCTTGCGGAAGCCGTCCGAGCCGAGCAGCGCCATATGGATGGTGAAGGCGAGCGCGCACAGGCCGGAGTTGGTGCAGATGTTGCTCGTCGCCTTCTCACGCCGGATATGCTGCTCGCGGGTCGACAGCGTCAGCACGAAGCCGCGCTTGCCGTCCGCGTCCACCGTCTGGCCGGCGAGCCGGCCCGGCATCTGACGCACGTATTTCTCGCTGGTGGCGAACAGCCCGACATAAGGCCCCCCGAAGTTCAGCCCGTTGCCGATCGACTGTCCTTCCGCGGCGACGATGTCGGCGCCCATCTCGCCCGGCGGCGTCACCGCGCCGAGCGACACGGTCTCGGTCACCACGGCAACCAGCAGCGCGCCCTTGGCGCGGCACGCGGCCGCCAATGGCGTCAGGTCGCGCAAGCGACCGAACACGTCGGGGTTCTGCACCACCAGGCAGGCGGTCTTCTCATCGACCAGGGATGCCAGATCGCCTTGCTTGTCCGGATCGGGCTTGTTGCTCACCACCTCGGCGCCGGTGTAGCGCGTGAAGGTGCGCACCGTGTCGCGGTAATGCGGATGCAGCGAGCCCGACAGCACCACCTTGTCGCGCTTGGTGACGCGGCGCGCCATGGCCACCGCTTCGGCGGTCGCGGTGGCGCCGTCGTACATCGAGGCATTGGCCACATCCATGCCGGTGATCAGCGCCACCTGGGTCTGGAATTCGAACAGATACTGCAGCGTGCCCTGGGAGATTTCCGGCTGGTAGGGCGTGTAGGCGGTGAGGAACTCGCCGCGCTGGATCAGATGATCGACCGCGGCCGGCACGTGATGGCGATAGGCGCCGGCGCCGATGAAGCTCGCCTGGGCCTGGCCCGCCGGCAGGTTCTTCGCCGCCAATGCCGCCAGCTCGCGCTCGACCTCGAGCTCGCCCGCGTG
This sequence comes from uncultured Alphaproteobacteria bacterium, assembly GCA_963752345.1. Lineage (GTDB taxonomy): Bacteria > Pseudomonadota > Alphaproteobacteria > SMXQ01 > SMXQ01 > CAVVYA01. The sequence goes on along the minus strand of CAVVYA010000020.1, from coordinate 295,562 downwards.
CGGCGGCAGGTCGAGCAGCTTGGTCAGGCGCGCCGATTGCGGCACGTCGCGGAACAACTCGTCGACATTCGCGGCGCCGATGGCGCGCAGCATGTCGCGGCGGTCGTCGGCGGTGAGCGGCAGGTAGCGCATCAGGCGAGACCCGCGAGGAATGTCTTGTACTGGTCTTCGTCCATCAGCTTGGCGAGTTCGCCCTTGTCCTTGAGCCGGAGCTTGACGAACCAGCCGGCGCCCATGGGATCGCCATTGATGCATTCCGGCTTGTCGGACAGCGTGTCGTTGGCCTCGACCACCTCGCCTGACACCGGCGCGTAGACCTCGCTCGCCGCCTTGACGGATTCGACCACCGCCATGTCGCCGCCCTGGCTCACCGTCTTGCCCTTGGGCGGCAGCTCGACATAGACCACGTCGCCGAGCTGGCCCTGGGCGTAGTCGGTGATGCCGATGGTGCCGACGTCGCCGTCGATGCGGATCCATTCATGGTCTTCGGTAAATTTGGTTTCGCTCATTGCTCACCTGGCTCGGGCGTTGGTTCAGTTCGGCTTGAAATAGCGGGACGGCAGGAAGGGCAGCGGCACGATCTGCGCCGGTCGCGCGGTGCCGCGCACCATGAGGTTGACGGCCGTGCCGGGCGCGGCGAAGGCCGCTGTCACATAGCCCATGGCGATCGGCCCGCCCTCGGTGGGCCCGAAGCCGCCCGAGGTCACCTCGCCGATCGTGTTGCCGCCCGCGTCCTGGATTTCCGTGTGCTCGCGCGCCGGCGCGCGGCCTTCGGGCTTGAGCCCGACGCGCTTGCGCGCGGGCCCGGCGCGCAATTGCGCGAGAATGATCTCGGCGCCGGGGAAGCCGCCTTCCGCGCGGCGGCGCTTGCCGATGGTCCAGGCCAGACCGGCCTCGACCGGCGTCGTGGTGCCGTCGATGTCGTGGCCGTAGAGACAGAGCCCGGCTTCGAGCCGCAAGGTGTCGCGGGCGCCGAGACCGGCGGGGCTGACTTCGGCTTCGTCGAGCAGGCGCTTGGCGATCTCCTCGGCGCGATCGTTCGGCACGGAGATCTCGAACCCGTCCTCGCCGGTATAGCCCGAGCGGGTGACGAAGCAGCGCACGCCCGCCACGTCCATTGCCGCGGCGGTCATGAACCTGAGCGAGGCGCTCGCGGGTGCCAGGCGCGCCAGCACGGCTCGCGGCTGCCGGTCCCTGTAGGGCGAGCAAAGCGCGGTCGGTCAAGCGGCTCGATGGTCACGCTTGCCGGCAGGTGCGCGCGCAGATGCGCGATATCGGCGTCCTTGCACGCGGCATTGACCACGACGAACAGATGATCGCCGGCGTGGGTGACGATCAGATCGTCGAGAATGCCGCCGACGTCGTTGGTGAACAGCGTGTAGCGCATCTCGCCGGGTTTGAGCGCGCGCAGGTCGCCCGGCACCAGCGCCTCGAGCGCCCCCGCCGCATCGGCGCCGGTGAGCCGCACCTGGCCCATGTGGGAGACGTCGAACAGCGAGGCTTGCGAGCGGGTGTGCTGATGCTCGGTGATGATGCCGTCGGGATACTGCACCGGCATGTCATAGCCGGCGAACGGCACCATCTTGGCGCCGAGCGCGCGATGCAGCGCATGCAGGGCGGTGCGCTGGAGCGGCGCGGATGTATCCGGGAGAGCACTGGTGTCAGGCGAGGCGTTCAAACAGGTTCCTCCAACAGAGTCGAGCCGCGCGGCGCACTCGCACCGGCAGCCCCCTCTGTCCTCGGACCTGAAAGATTGGTCCGCTCGCGGCGCCTGATGACGGCGCGCGGCGCGGATTTACCTCGTCGGTGAGACGCCGCCTGTCCGTTCCGAAGAACGGCAGGCCGCGCCTGCTTTCCAGAGCGTCATCCCCCTGCGGTCCATTGGCCTGAGAGTTTCCGGGGCGGTTGCTCCTTCGGCGCCGCCCGCACCTGCCCTTTCAGGCTGGCCGGCGGTCTCTCCCACAGGGATCGGCTGACAAAAAGGCCGGAACCCCGGCCTTCCGAAGCATCTTACCCTGCCACCCGGCCGGGTCAATGGCGGCGGTCGGCGGAATCGGCCTTATCCACGGAATTCCGTCCTCTCGGCCGAGGAAACGGCAGGACGTCACCGTTCATCAACCGTCATGCTCGGGCTTGTTCAAGCATCCGTGCGATGAAAACCACCGCCTGATGTTGCCAGTGGCGCCCCGGTGTCAAGCCCGCGGGTGGCGATCCTTATCTTTGTTCTGTGACTCGAGGCGCAGCCTTCGCGAAGCGGGGTGAACTCAGCGCCGCTCGTATTTGCGGTTGAATTCGAGTTCGTCGGGCGTGAGCTGCAGCCCGATGATGACCCGGTAGTCCGCCGCCGAGCCGCCCTTGGGCAACGGAATGCGCTGCTGCAGCTCTTCGAGATGCTCGACGAATCCGACATTGGTCGGAAAGGTGAGCGGCGTGGTGAAGTTGCGCTTGGCGATGATTTCGTTGTTGGGATCGGTGATGGCCACGAAGAATTCGTAGCTCGCGTTGCGGTCCGGATTGGCGGGGCCGAGCTCGAGGGCGAAACCGGCGCGCATCTGCACGTCGACGCCTTTGCTGTCGTAGCGGCACTGGCTGCTTACGTCGACCAGACGCACCTGGTACTGCACGTCGGTCAGGTCGCGGCCGGGGCCCGCGCGGAATTTGCTGAGCACGGTGGCGTCACCGACCGCGCCGGTCGAAGGGCAGTCGTATTGCGGCGGCTTGGGACCAAACATGCCGCAGCCGGCGAGACCGGCCAAAGCCGCAACCGCGGCCAGAGGCGCCAGCGCCCGCGCCCTCCGGCGGCCCACCATCGGGTTCTCAGATGAGGCCATGGGTACCGTCACAATAGGGCGCGTCCTTGGTGCGCTTGCAGCCGCACAGATAGAGGGTCATGGCCTCGCCGACGCTGACCCTTTTCGGGCGGAACTCGGAGCCCTTGTGGGAGCCGTCGCAGAAGGGCTGCGACTTGCTGAGCCCGCAGGAACACCACCAGTATTCCGTCCCCGCATCGAGATCGACGGCATAGTAATTCTGCTTGGGCATCGCCGGCTCGGCCATACGCGGTCTCTTGACGGTTCGGTGGCTGGAATTGCTTGTTGGCGTCCGCTGGGTTACTACCTTGTCGGTCGGGAACAAGCAATACGCCTCTTGCCCGTACCGGCCTATATATACAGTAGGATTTGCCGTCCGATGGCCCACCCGAGCTTGGCCATGGGGCATGCCCAATCGAACCACGGGAAGCATGACCAAAGCGCCGCTTACGATCCTCCTGGCCAACCCGCGCGGCTTCTGCGCCGGGGTCGACCGCGCCATCCAGATCGTCGAGGCCGCCCTGGCGCGGTTCGGCGCCCCGGTCTATGTGCGCCATGAGATTGTCCATAACCGGCATGTGGTGGACGAGTTGGCGGCCAAGGGCGCGGTGTTCGTCGATGAACTCGACGAGGTCCCGGACGGCGCCCATGTCATCTTCTCGGCCCATGGCGTCGCCAAGGCGGTGACGAGCGAAGCCGGCCGGCGCGGCCTGGCCGCGCTCGACGCCACCTGCCCGCTGGTCAGCAAGGTGCATAGCGAAACGGTGCGCCACCATGCTCAGGGCCGGGAGGTGCTGCTGATCGGCCACGCCGGCCATCCCGAGGTCGAGGGCACCATGGGCCAGGCGCCGGCGGGTGCCATCACGCTCATCCAGAACGTCCAGCGACGCCGAAACCGTGACCGTGCGCGACGCGCTGAATCTCGCCTACGCCACCCAAACCACCCTGTCGGTCGACGACACGGCCGAGATCGTCGCGGTGCTGCAGCGCCGGTTCCCCACGATCCGCGGCCCCAACAAGGGCGACATCTGCTATGCCACCACCAACCGCCAGCACGCGGTGAAGGCGATCGCGCCGCGCTGCGACGTGCTGCTCGTGGTCGGCGCGCCCAACTCGTCGAATTCGCTCCGCCTGGTCGAGGTCGCGGCGCTCAACGGCTGCCCGCGCTCCATGCTGGTGCAACGGGCCGCCGAAATCGATTGGGCGACGATCGAGAGCGCGCGCACGGTGGGCGTCACCGCCGGGGCCTCGGCCCCGGACGTGCTGGTGCGCGAGGTGATCTCTGCCATCCAGGCGCGCTTCGATGCGACGGTCGAGGACGTCGGCACGGTGCGCGAGGATGTCGTCTTCAGCCTGCCCAAGGCGCTGGCCGGATAACGATAAGAAACAAGCGGGGGCGCATGGCGGTCTATACGGAAGTCAGCGACGACGATCTGCAATCTTTCCTGACCGGCTATGACCTGGGCGAACTTTTGTCCTACAAGGGCATCGCCGAGGGCGTTGAGAATTCCAATTTCCTGCTGCAGACCACCAAGGGCAGCTACATCCTGACGCTCTACGAGAAGCGCGTGGCGCCGGCCGACTTGCCATTCTTTCTCGGCTTCATGGACCATCTCGCCGCCAAGGGCATCGCCTGCCCGACGCCGATTCATGGCCGCGACGGCAAGGCGCTGCGCTCGCTCGCCGGGCGGCCTGCCGCCATCGTCAGCTATCTCGCCGGAGTCTGGCCGCGCCGCGTCACGGCGGTGCATTGCGCCGGCCTCGGGCGCGCCATGGCCTTGTTTCACCTGGCAGGGCGCGATTATCCGCGCCAGCGCACCAATGCCCTGTCGCTCGGCGGTTGGCGCCGGCTGCACGAACAGGTGCGTGGACGGGCCGATGAAGTGGCGCCCGGCCTCACGAACAAGATCGCCAGCGAGATCGATGCGCTGACCGCCCATTGGCCCGTGGACCTGCCCAACGGCATCATTCATGGCGACTTGTTCCCCGACAACGTGTTCTTCCTGGGCGACAAGGTCTCCGGCATCATCGATTTCTATTTCGCCTGCAACGACGCGCTCGCCTACGACTTGGCGATCTGCCTCAACGCCTGGTGCTTCGAGCCGGACGGCGATTTCAACATCACCAAGGCACGCCAGATGCTGTCGGCCTATCGCGAGGTACGGCCGATCACCGATGACGAACTCGCCGCCCTGCCCTGGCTCGCCCGCGGCGCCGCGTTGCGGTTCCTGCTGACCCGCACTTTCGACTGGCTCAACCGGCCGGAAGGCGCCTGGGTCAAACCGAAGAACCCGCTCGAATACCTGAAGAAGCTGAATTTTCACCAGACCGTCAAAGGCCCGGGCGCCTACGGACTCGGCTGAGGCTTGCCGTGAAAAATTCGATTTCTTACCATCCGTGCCCAAGCTAGGTTCACCCACCAACAACTCTCGGCGGCGCGCCACCCGTGCGGTGGTTCAGCCGCCCTGGCGATAGGGAAACGACCATGAAAGCTCTCTTTTCGACGTTGGCCATGTCGGCAATTCTCGGCGCGTTCGCAGCCGTTCCCGGCGCCGCGGCGCAGGATTTTTTCGCCGGCAAAACCATCAACTTTACCGTCGGCTCGACCACCGGCGGCAGCTACGACGCCTACGCCCGCCTGGTGGCGCGCCACTTCGGCCGCAACGTTCCCGGCAATCCCTCGGTCGTGGTCAAGAACCTGCCAGGCGCCGGCGGCATCAAGGCGGCCCAGCAGGTTTATAGCGTCGGCGCCAAGGACGGCACCGAGCTCGCCGCCATGCTCAACACCGTGCCGGTCACCCTGCTGCTCGAACCCGGCAAGTTTCCCATGAAGATCGAGGATTTCGTCTGGATCGGCAGCGTGGCGAGCCCCGCCAATGTGCTGGCGGTGTGGCACACCACCGGCGTCAAGACCGTGGCCGATGCCAAGACCAAGGAAGTCACCATCGGCTCGACCAACACCGGCACCACCAAGGAAATGTTCCCGCTGCTCGCCAACCGGCTGCTCGGTACGAAATTCCGCGTTATCAACGGCTACCTCGGGGGCGCCGAGATCAATCTCGCGGTCGAGCGCGGCGAGGTCCAGGGCCACGGCGCGAATTCCTGGGTGTCCTATCAGTTCCAGAACGCCGAGTGGGTGCGCGACAACAAGATCGTGCCGCTTTATCAGGTCACCTTCGAGCGCGATCCGAGCCTGCCCAACGTGCCGACGCTGATGGAGCTCGGCGAAACCGACGAGCAGAAGAAGATCATCCTGATCCTCACCACGACGGAAGCGATCGGCCGGCCGCTCGCCGCGCCGCCGGGCATTCCCGCCGAGCGCGCGCAACTGCTGCGCCGCTCGTTCGACGCCACCATGAAGGACAAGGCGTTCGTCGCCGAAGCCGATAAGGCCGGCCTTGAAATCGGCCCGACCACGGGCGAGAAGCTGCAGGACATGGTGAAGACCATGATGACCTCGCCGCCCGACATCGTCGAAAAATACAAAACCGCGGTCGCGCCGGGCAAATAGCCCGGCCCTTCCGATCTCATCCGTAGAGGTGCCGTGACTCCCGCGAACCCGCCGCCCGATTCCGCCGAAGCCGAGACCCGCGTCGAAATTTTCACCGACGGCGCGTGCAGCGGCAATCCCGGGCCGGGCGGCTGGGGCGCCATCCTGCGCTGGCGCGGCGAGGAGCGCGAGCTCTACGGCGGCGAGCCGCTCACCACCAACAACCGCATGGAGCTGATGGCGGCGATCATGGCGCTCGAAACCCTCAAGCGCGCGCTGCCCGTCGACCTCTACACCGACAGCCAGTATGTCCGCCAGGGCATCACCGAGTGGTTGAGCAAGTGGAAGCGCAATGGCTGGAAGACATCCGACAAAAAGCCGGTGAAGAACGCCGAGCTGTGGCGCAGGCTCGATGAAGCGGCGTCACGCCACGATGTGAAGTGGCACTGGGTGCGCGGCCATTCCGGTCATCCGGAAAACGAACGCGCCGACGAACTGGCGCGGCGCGCGATCGTGGAGATGCGGCAGGGCGAGCGCTGACCGCATAGGAATCAGCGTTCCAGACCTTCGCCCTGCTCAGCATGTGCGGTCGGCAGGGTGGACATCATAGATCAGCGCCGTATCCATCACGACATCACCGGCCCGCCACACGATCAACCCGGTCCCGATCACCAGCCGCGACTCCGATCCTCAGGCCGCCGTCCGCCTGCGATATCGCGCGCCATACCCGAGCAGGCTGAGAACGCCGACTCCGAGAAGCGCGAGAGTGGACGGTTCGGGAACGGCGACTTCCGCAAAGATGTGCCATTCCCCGTCGAGGTCGGCATTGATCTTGACCCAAGCGGCAGCACCGAGTGCGAAACTGCCCAACAAGAGATCGTCTGCACCCGCCGGGATGATCGCATCGGACAGGGATATGATCGAACCCGTGGCCCCAGCCCAGTTTGGATCAAAGAAAGTACCGAGGTCCAAGACGAGCGTGGCGGCCAGGTTGGTAACCTGCACAGGGTTCGGCGTGTCGTTGTCGCCGAACAGCGATACCAATCCACTGTCGACTCCGATGAACAGCCCGGCCAATTGTTTCGTCGGAGCTGAGGATGGGAACGTGCTCACAACGCCGTCCGTCGTGAGCCAGTATTTGAGGTTCCAGCTGCCCGAGCCGTCGCGTCTTACCTCAACCGTGCGGTTCCCGGCGCCAGGAGCCACGTTCCAGCCTAGCGATATTTGATTCGTTCCATGCATTTGCTCGTTGTTTGGCGCTGGCGTTACCGAGGTTCCTGTTATGGGAGTTGAAATCTGAATGTGCAGGTCCCTCGTATCCGCGGCGAACGGAACCTCGAACTGCCTCTTGCCTTGAGCCAGAGCAGATGTGGCCGCGGCCATCGCGCAGCCGATGAGAACGGGTAATGCGATGAAAAGCCGATTGATTGTAGACATCGTATGTCCCCCTCTTGGTTAGAGGCCATGCAAAACTACGCCGGCGATCGAATGCCGGGGCGCAGGAAGACCCCACGCGCACGATGGGCGTCAATGTCAGGCGGGAATGGGCCCTACTGCACCATCACGCACCGTCCGATGATCTGGATAGCGAAATCCGGCTTCACTCGTGCGCTGAAACAGAACGCAACGTCGGCCAATGTCTTCGCCAGAGCACTCACTTATTCGTTGTATGTCCCGAGTGCCACTTTATTTAATGCAAGAATGGCACCACAAAACGCTTAGTCCAGCGGGTCAAAGGCTTACTCGGTTCGGCGATTCTCGTGGGACGAGCGCATTGTAAACTCCCCCGACAGGTTTACCGCAGCCGAACGCGCTGCCGCGGCCTACCCGCCGAAATTTACCGGCAAAACAGAGACGTGGCAGTGGGGCGCAGCATGTAACGTAATCCGACACCCATAGGATCGTGTTGCGCGCGATCCGTTCGGCGGTTCATGCGCAAAAAACGGGAGCCGCGAGGCTCCCGTTGTGATTCGCGAGGCCGTGACCGCCTGAGCACAGCGGCCGGTCATCGCCTATAGCTCGCTCAGCACGTGCTCGGCGCTGGAGACCTCGAACTTGCCGCCCTGCTCGACATACAGCTTCTCGACCTTGCCGTCGTTGACCACCATGGCGTAGCGCTGGGAGCGCATGCCGAGGCCCTTGTCCATGAGGTCGAGGTCGAGGCCGACCGCCTTGGCGAACTGGGCCGAGCCGTCGGCCAGCATGAGGACCTTGCCGTCGGCGTTCTGCGACTTACCCCAGGCATCCATGACGAAGGCATCGTTGACCGCGACGCAGGCCACGGCATCGACGCCCTTCTTCTTGAGCGCGTCGGAGTTCTGCACGAAGCCCGGCAGATGCTTGGCCGAGCAGGTCGGGGTGAAGGCGCCGGGCACGGCGAACAGCACCACGCGCTTGCCCTTGAACAGATCGTCCGTCTTGATCGGCTGCACGCCGTCGGCGGTCTTCTGCTGCAGCACGATGCTGGGAATCTTGTCGCCCACCTTGATTGTCATGGTCTCTCCCTCATTTCTGATGGTTGTGGCGTTGATGGAGACGGAAGCGGCGGCGCGGACGCGCCACAGCGATGTCCTATAGATAGGCGGCTACGGCGAACCGGTCAAATGAGCGATCGGTCACGCGTCCACGCGGCCGAAGCCCGCCGCTCGCCCAATCGCGCCGGGAGGCCTTGCGCCCGCGGCGTTACGAGCGCGCCGGCGCGACGATCTTGCGCACTTTTTCGACGATCTCGGGCGGCGTCTTGTAGTATTTGGCGAGCAGCGCGTCGATTTCCGCGCCGGTCATCGGCGAAATCTCGAGCTTGAGCTTCTTCGCTTCTTCCTGCAGTCCGGGACTGGCGAGCGCCTGCATGAACGTGTCGCGCAGCAGCTTGACGCGTTCGGCGGGCACGCCCGGCGGGGCGAGGAAGGGCCGGCCCATGAGCAGCCAGGCGAGCGAGAATTCGAGCTGCGGCTTGGCTTCCTCGCTCTTCGCCCAATCGAGCACGAGCGGCACGTCGGGAAAGTCGGGATGCTTTTCCAAGGCGACCTGGACCAGCACGCGCACCTTGTTGTCGCGCACCCAGTCGGAGCGTGTCGACAGCAGGCTCGAAGTGAACCAGCCGGCGCGGCCGGCAACCTCGCCGCGCTCCATGGCGGCGCCGAGCTCGCCCTGGCTCTTGTAGCCGGCGATGATCTTGAACTTGGTGCCGAGGATCGCATTCAGCACATTGGCGTAGACGCTGTCGGCGGTGGCGATGCCGCTCGATCCCATCAGCACCTCCTGCTTGAAGGTGTCGTCGAACGTCTTGATCGGCGTCTCATGCCACACCACGACGACCGGCACTTCCTTGGCGGCGCTGCCGATCCAGTTCAGCTCCTGGGCCTTGAAGCGAATGTTGTCGCGCGGGCCGGTCATGCCGAGCAACGGCTCGAAGCCCATATGATTTTGCACGCCACCGATCGTGGTACCATCCTTCGGCGCGGTATTGGCCAGGAAGTTCGTGGCGACCAGGCTGCCGGCGCCATCCATGTTCTGCACGACGATATTCGGATTGCCCGGGATGAGTTGCGGCCAATGGCGCGCCAGCAGGCGGGCATAGAGATCATAGCCGCCGCTCGGCGCCGAGCCGACCACCATGGTCAGCTGCTTACCCTGATAGAACGGCTGCTGCGCCGACGCCGTTGCGCTGAGCGCCGCGCTTGCCAACAACGCCGCGCCGATGGCGGTGACGATCTGCCCTGCCTTGGTCATTCGAGCCTCCTCCCCATTTTGTCCGACAAGCCTGCCAGTTGGCGCAGGACAGGTCAACTGGAGGCGGCAAGCCGGCAAGGGGCGGAAATCCAGTCTCCCGGATCAGACAGCTCGCTCCGCGCCGAGAGCGTTTTCCGCCGAAGCGGAAACCGGTTCGGGGTAGAAAACGCGATTAAATCAAGACTCGGGAGCATGGTGCGTTCCGGAAGTGGATCACGCCCTAGCGGCCGGCGGTCGAGTCGGGCGGCGGCTTGGCGGCCCGGTCCAGCGCGGCCAGAACATCGTCGGCACGCAACAGCTCGGGCAGCGCAATGCCGGCGGGGGCGCCCGGCCCATAGACCGCGTTGAACGGGATGCCGTAGCGGCCGAAGCTCGCCAGGTATGCGGCGATCGCTTGGTCGGGCCGCGTCCAGTCGGCGCGCAAGGCCAGCACCTCGCCCGATTCGATCCGCTTGCGCAGCACGCCGCGATCGAGCACCAGCGCCTTGTTGGCCTGGCAGGTGATGCACCAGTCAGCGGTGACATCGACCAGCACCACCTTGCCCTGAGCGACGGCATTGAAGATCTGCACCCGGTCGAACGGGCGCCAGGCGGCGCTCGCCGTCGGCTGCGCCTCGCCATGTGGCGCGATGCCGGCATAGCCCGAAAGCACGAGCGCCGCGCCGGCGAGCACGCAGACAGTTGCCAGCGTCGCCGCGCGCAGGCCACGCAGCGGTGGCGCGCGGTGGCTGACCGCCAACACCAGGATCACAGCGACGAGGATCGCGGCGATGCCCAGTGCGACAGCCCAGCCGACCTGCACGCTCAGCACGGAGATCAGCCAGGCGGCGGTGGCGGCGAGCACGACGCCGAGGATGGTGCGCAGTCCGATCATCCAGGCGCCGGGCCGCGGCAGCAGACGGGCCACAGCCGGCACGGCGGCGACCACGAGATAGGGCAGCGCAAGGCCGATGCCGAGCGCCGCGAACACGGCGAAAATCTCGCCCGCGCCGCGGGTCAGCGCAAAGCCGACCGCCGTGCCGAGAAACGGCGCCGAGCACGGCGTGGCCAGCAAGGTGGCGAACACGCCGGTGGCGAAATCGCCCGACAAGCGCTTGCCGTCATGGGGTCTGCCCGCCGCGTCGCCGATCGCGCGCGGCAGGCCGATGGTGAACAAGCCCCAGAGATTGGCGGCAAACAGCGTGACGACGAGCGCCATGGCCGCGAGGAACACCGGCTGCTGGAATTGCACCCCCCAACCGACCGCCATGCCGGCCACCTTGAGCGCGGCCACCACACCACCGAGCGCCAGGATCGAAGCCACGATTCCCGCCGCGGTGGCAAGGAAGCTGGCGCGCACCTGGTGCCGCGCCGCGGCCCGACTGAGCCACCGCACTCATCAGCTTGATCGACAGCACGGGCAGCACGCAGGGCATGAAGTTGAGGATGAAGCCGCCGAGCAGCGCCAGCGCCAGGATGCCGGGCAGCGTCGTGGTCTTCGCGGCAGCGCTGCCGGCGCCCGTCGCCGCCGTGACACCCTGTTCGATGGCGCGCGCGCCGTCGATCAGGGTCACCGTCAGGGCCGGATCCTGCGGCAGGGCGGCCTTCGGTGCGACGCCGACTGGAACGCGCAGCAACGCAAGCTTGCCGCCGTCGGACAGGTCGACCTGAGGAACGCCGAAGGTCAGTTGATCGGGACCTTCGACCAACAGATCGGGCTTGGCGAACGGCGTCGCCGAGCGCGCCAGAACTTCGAGCGTCGCGCGATCCACGCCGGCCGGCGGCGTGCGCGGCTGCGGCGTCAGAACCGCGCGCTCCACAGTGAGCCCAAGGGCGCCCTCGGGTCCGCTCGCCTTGCGCGGCACCTGCGCCTGGAAGCGATCGATCACATGGGCAAGCTCGGTCGGTTTCGCCTCGCCATTCGGCAAGTCGAGGCTCAGATCGGCTTCGTAGGGAATGCAGATCTGATCGCACAGCAGATAATTGAGATGCGCGCGCAGCGCGAGCGGCATGCCGGGCTGCTGCGGCTTGACGGTGAGCGGCAGCACCACCGTATCCTGATAGACGTAAGTATTGAGCCCGAAGATGCTGTAGCGCTGCGGCGTGGGCCATGCGATTTCCGCCTGGGCCAGGTTCGCGGAGTCCTTCCAATCGAAGGTCGGCGGATAGCCCGCGTCACCCGGCGCGCGCCAGTAGATCTTCCACTGGGGCGCAAGACGGAACTCCACCCCGAGGCGAAGCGTTTCTGCTGTTCCGGTAGCGTCGACCGCCGAAATCAGGCGCACGCGGGCATGATCGTTGGCGGCCCAGGCCGAACTCCGAATCCGCCAAAGCCGGCGGCGATACGGTGCCGAGCATGGTGAGCACGGCGGCCACACCAGCGTAAAAAGCGGTCGCCATTTGTTTAGAAAGATTTGCCAACCTGGACATCCGCGCCATTATGCTCTGTCGATAGTATAACCTGCGATAAGAACGGCACGGTTCACGGGACATCACAGCCTTGTGTGAGTCAGACCATTGAGATCGGGCGCCACTCGTCGTAAGTGAGGAACATGGCCACTCTGAGCCAGAATATGGAAGCCGGCTATATGACCGGGCAACTCCTCATCGCCATGCCGCAGATGGAGGATTCGCGCTTTGCCCGCTCGTTGATTTACGTCTGCGCCCATACCGCCGAAGGCGCCATGGGTCTGGTCGTCAATCGCGCCGTCGACAACGTCACCTTTCCCGATCTGCTGCGTCAGCTCAACATTACGCCCGGTCATCCGAGTCCGCCCGATCCGATTCTGTTCGGCGGTCCGGTGGAGACAGGCCGTGGCTTCGTGCTGCACTCGTCCGACTATGTGCGCGATGCGACACTGCTGGTCGATCACGAGGTCGGCCTGACGGCGACTCTCGACATCCTCAAGGACATCGCGGCCGGCCATGGTCCGCGCCGCAGCCTATTGATGCTCGGCTACGCCGGCTGGGGGCCGGGACAGCTCGATGCGGAAATCCAGGCCAACGGCTGGCTCAACACGGCCGCCGACGAGGCGCTGATCTTCGATCACGACCTCGAAACCAAATGGGACAAGGCATTGGCCAAGCTCGGCGTCGATCTCTCCACCTTGTCGGTCGAAGCCGGGCACGCCTGAGCGCCGCGCTGTTTCATTTCCGACGCCAGCAGCGCGAACAGTATATGGTCTTCCCACGCGCCGTTGATCTTAAGATATTGCGGCGCATATCCCTCTTCGCGAAACCCACATTTGGCCAGCAGGCTCCGGCTCGCCGTATTGCCGGGTAAGCAGGCCGCTTCGATGCGATGCAGGCCGAGATCGCTGAACGAGAAACCCAGCACCACTTGAACGCCCTCGGTCATGACGCCTTGGCGCGCATAGGACGCGCCGACCCAATAGCCGATCGTGCCAGTCTGCGCGACACCGCGCCGCACGTTGCTGAGCGTGATGCCGCCGAGCAGCGCATCGTCCCGATTGCGGAACAGCAGGAAACTGTAGCTCGTGCCATCATGCCATTCTTCGCCGTAGTGACGCAGGCGGCGGCGCCACGACGCCTTGGTCAGCGCATCGCGCGGCCAAGTCGGCTCCCACGGGATCAGGAAATCGCGCGACTTTTGGCGCAGCGCAGCCCATTCGGCAAAATCGCTTTCGGCCGGCGGGCGAAGGTAGATGGTCGCGCCGGGCACGCGCAGATCCGGTGGCGGAACGAGTCCTTTGAAGAGCCCCAGCATATACCCTGCCCGATCAGGAAAACCGCGCGGCAACCGGCGCCAGGCGGCGCAGGCCCGCGCTCGGCCCGAGAGCCGCGAAGGTCGGCGGTGTCGAGGTCACCCGCTTCGCCGCGCGCACCACGGCCGCCACATCGACGGCGTCGATCTTGGCGACGATCTCTTCGGTGGTCAGCGGCCGGCCATAGACGAACATGTGCTGGGCCAACCGCTCGCAGCGCGCCGACGTGCTTTCGAGCGACATCAGAATGCCTGCCTTGATCTGCGCCTTGGTGCGTTCCAGTTCCTCTTCGGTCACGGATACCGTGACCTTGTTGATCTCATCGCACAGCACAGGGATAAGTTCCGCCGCTTCCTGCTCGCCGGTGCCGGCGTAGACGCCGAACGACCCGCCGTCGACATAGGACGAGGTGAAGCCGTAGATGCTGTAGACCAGTCCGCGCTTCTCGCGAATCTCCTGGAACAGGCGCGACGACATGCCGCCGCCGAGCAGGTAGGACAACAGGCTGACCGCGTAGTAATCGGGATCGCCGTAGGCCACCCCGTCGAACCCGAGCACGAGATGGATCTGCTCGAGCTCGCGATGCTCGATCCGCTCGCCGCCTTTGTAGATGGCGGGCGCGGCGGGCGGCCCGTTGCCATTGCCGAGGCTGCTGAACAGGCCTTCGGCCTGGGCGACGAGCGCTTCGTGATCGACGCGCCCGGCGGCGGCGAGAATCATGCCCGGCGCCGTATAGTTGCGGTTCATATAGCCGGCGATGGTGTCGCGCGACATGCCGCCGATGCGCTCCGCGGAGCCGAGGATCGAACGGCCGATCGGCTGGTCGGGATAGGCGATCTCCTGGAAATGATCGAACACCAGATCGTCGGGCGTGTCGAACGACTGGCCGATCTCCTGGATCACCACGGCGCGCTCGCGGCTGAGCTCCTCGTTGTCGAACGTCGAGTGCTGCAGGATGTCGGCCAGGATATCGACGGCGAGCGGCACGTCGCTTTTCAGCACGCGGGCGAAGTAGGCGGTGTTCTCGCGCGACGTATAGGCATTGAGCGAGCCGCCGACCGCCTCGATTTCCTCGGCTATGCTGCGGGCCGAGCGCCGCTGGGTGCCCTTGAACGCCATGTGCTCAAGCATATGAGCGACGCCGTTGACGTCCTCGTGCTCGTGGCGCGCGCCGACTCCGACCCAGATGCCGAGCGACGCCGACTCCACCGACTCGATAGTGTCGGTGACAACCTTCATGCCATTGGCAAGCGTCGTGACGGTGATGGTCATGCGGGTCTCCGTTCCAAAACGCGATCGCGGACGAACGCCTTGAGCTGCTCGATATCGTTGGGCAGGGCCGAGACCCGCTCCGGCCGATCCAGCAGATCGGCGAGTTGCGGCGGCAGCGCCGGACTGATGCCCGTCGCGCGTGCCACCGCTTCGGGAAACTTGGCGGGATGGGCGGTCGCCAGCGTGACGACCGGCATGGTGGCCGGGCGCGCCACGGCGCGCGCGCCGGCGACGCCGACCGCCGAATGGGGATCGAGCACCTCGCCCGTCGCACGGTAGACCTCGGCGATGGTGGCGATCGTCTCCTCGTCATCGACCCGGTGGCCGGCGAAGATCTCCCGCGCCTGGCGCCAGCGGTTGTCGCCGAGGTTCATCACGCCGGTCTCGCGGAAGCTTTGCATGTCGGCCGCCAGGGCCTTGCCGTCGCGACCGTAAAGATCGAACAGCAGCCGCTCGAAATTGCTCGCGACTTGGATATCCATCGAGGGGCTGAGCGTCGGATGCACCGCATCGACGCGCATTTCGCCGGTGGCGAGCAGGCGGGCCAGGATGTCGTTGCGGTTCGTCACCAGGATGAGCCGTTCGATCGGCAGGCCGATCAGGCGCGCCGCATAGCCGGCATAAATATTGCCGAAATTGCCGGTCGGCACGGCGAAGGCGAGCTTGCGGTCGGGCGCGCCGAGCGCGGCCCCCGCCACGAAGTAATAGGGATCTGGCCGAGGATGCGCGCCCAGTTGATCGAGTTGATGCCCGACAGCTTGACCTCGTCGCGGAAGTTCTGGTCGTTGAACAGACCCTTCAGCAGATCCTGGCAATCGTCGAACGTGCCCTCGACGGCGATGTTATGGACATTGTCGGCCAGCACCGTCGTCATCTGCCGGCGCTGCACTTCGGACACGCGGCCCTTGGGATGCAGGATCACGATCTGCACCGCCTTGCGGCCGCGGAACGCCTCGATCGCCGCCGACCCGGTATCGCCCGAGGTGGCGCCGACGATGGTCACCCGCTCGCCGCGCGCGGCCAGCACATGATCGAACAGCCGGCCGAGCAGCTGCATGGCGTAGTCTTTGAATGCCAGGGTCGGGCCGTGGAACAGCTCCATCACCCATTCATTGGCGCTGACTTGCGTGAGCGGCGCCACGGCGGCATGGCCGAAGCCGCGATAGGTCTCGGTGACAATGCGCTGGAAGACGTCGAGGTCGATCGCGCCCTGGACGAACGGCGCCATCACCCGATAAGCGACCTCGTGATAGGGCAGCCCGGAAAACTCGCGCAGTTCGCCCGGCGAGAAACGCGGCCAGGATTCCGGCACGTACAACCCGCCATCGCGGGCCAGCCCGGTCAGCAAGACATCGTCGAATGCAAGGGCGGGGGCCGCCCCCCGGGTGCTGATATAACGCACGGGCCAGGGACTCCTGAGATGAAGGGGGAGACTAAGACCCCCTGTCCGGCAGGGCAAGGGCAGCCCTAACGGCTTGAATTTTAAGGGTGTTTAAGAAAGGTACCGGTGACTTAGATGGGCCTTGAAGACGGCCGCGTCAAGGGGCCGGCCGGTCGCTTCGGTCAAGAGCTGGCGCGTCGAGCGGGACGACGCCTTGCCGTGGATGTTGGCGCGCAGCCAGCCAACCAGGGCGCTGAAATCGCCCTGGGCGAGTTCGCCACGCAGCGCGGGATGGGCTTTCTCGGCAGCGGCGAACAATTGCGCCGCGGTCATGGCGCCGAGCGTGTAGGTCGGGAAATAGCCCCAGGCCCCGTCGTACCAGTGGATATCCTGCAGGCAGCCTTCCGCGTCGTTACGCGGCACGATGCCGAGCAATTGCTTCATGCCCTCGTTCCAGGCGCCCGGCAGGTCCTTGAGCGCCATGTCGCCGGCGATCAGCGCCCGCTCCAGCCGGTAGCGCAGGATGACATGGGCCGGATAGGTGGCCTCGTCGGCGTCGACCCGGATATAGCCACGCTCCACGCGGGTATAGACGCGCTGGATATTGTCGAGCTCCCAAGCCGGTCCCGCACCGCCAAACGCCGCGCGCATCAGGGGCGCGGCGAAGGATAGGAATTCGCGCGAGCGGCCCGCCTGCATCTCGGCCAGCAGAGACTGGCTTTCGTGGACGCTCATGCCGCGCGCCTGGCCGACCGGCTGCTGGCGCCAGGCCGCGGGCAGGCCCTGCTCGTAGAGCGCATGGCCGGTTTCGTGGACCACGCCCATCAGTGCCCGCATGAAATCCGCCTCGTCGTAGCGCGTGGTGATGCGCACATCGTCGGGTATGCCGCCGCAGAACGGATGCAGGCTGGTATCGAGCCGGCCGCGATCGAAATCGAAGCCGAGCGTGGCCATCAGCTTGAGGCCGAGCTGGCGCTGGGCTTCGACCGGAAACGGCCCGGCCGGCTTGATCGGCACCGGCTTCCTGGCCTGATGAGCGAGCGCCTGGTCGATGAACCCGGGCAGGAACTGTGCCAGATCGTCGAAGATCACGTCGATTTCGGCCGAACGGCCGTCCGGCTCGTAGCCGTCGAGCAGCGCGTCGTAGGGCGACAGGTCGAGCGCGGCACCGAGCGCCTGGGCCTGTTCGCGAATCAGCCGCAACTGCTCCTCGGCGAACGGCAGCACCATGGCGAAGTCGGACGTTGCGCGCGCCTGGCGCCACACGGTCTCGCAGCGCGAGCAGGCGAGCGAGATGGCCGAGACCAGATCGGCGGGCACCGCTGTGGCGCGCAGACGGCTGCGGCGGATCTCGGCGAGATTGGCCTGCTGCCATGCGTCGAGCGTGCCCGTCTCCGCCGCCGCGCCAGCGATGAGATCACCGGTCCGGGCGTCGGTCAGCATTTCATGGGCCATGACCTTGATCATGGCGAGCTGCTCGGCGCGCGGCTCGGCGCCGCCCGGCGGCATCATGGCCGCGGAATCCCACTGCAGCATGGCGGCGATGTCCTGCAGGCGGGAAAGCTGCGCGAACCGGCGCTCGAGATCGCGATAGGCGGGGGCGGACATGGCGAGGGACAAGATGGAACTCAGCGTTGGATGGGGGGACCGGCGGCGCGGCGACGGCGCGATACAAGATAGAGGACGACAAGCGCCGCGGCCAGGGCGTACCAGGTGATCGCATACTGCAGATGGTTGTTGGGCAGGGTCACGCGGGTCTGGCCGCCGATCGGCAGGCCGCCGGGGTTCGCCGCCGGCCCGGCCTCGATCAGCACCGGCGCGACCTGGGTCAGGCCGGCATGGGCGGCCATGGCCGGCAAGTCGGGCCAATACCATCGATTCTGGTCGGGCCGGTTGTCCGGCGTGAAGGCGCCGGGCTTCGGCGGCCGGCGCAGGATGCCTTCGACCGTCACCTTGCCCGGCACTTGGCCGGCCGCCCGGCTTTCGGGCGCCAGGCGGTCGACCGGCACCCAGCCGCGGTCGACCAGCACCGCCTGCCCTCCGGGAGCGCCATCGTCGAGCAGCAGCGGCGTCACCACGTGATAGCCGATCTGCGACTGATAGCTGCGCGCGACGAGATACAGTTCGTGGTCGTGCAGGAAAATCCCGGTGGCGCGCACCGGGCGAAAATCCTCGGGCTCGCCGCCAGCAAGCAGCGCCGACAGGCTGGCCGGCGGCAGGGCGAGCCGCGCATCCATGGTGGCGATGAGGTCGGCTTTCCTGACGCGCCGTTCGACCTGCCAGGTGCCGAGACCGATGAGCACACCACAGCCGATGAGAACGAAAAACAGAGTGGCGCACGGACCGCGCCAGCGGCTGCGCGGCGCTTCAGTCACGGCCGCCGTCGCCTCTTTCTCCGAAGCCGGCAACCCGGTGGCGGTATTGCATGGAAATCAGCACCGATTTGAAGATGCGCAGCATGACGAAGGCGCCGCCGAGAATGACCGGCGGCCACAGCACCGCATGAACCCAGAGCGGCGGCGCGAGAGCACTTTCGGTGATCAGCGCCAGCGCGACCACGACCGCGCCGAGAATGAAAATGACGAAGACCGCCGGGCCGTCGCCGCTGTCCTGCGCGCTAAGATCGAAGCCGCAAACCGCGCAGCGCTCGGCAATCATCAGCACGCCGCGATAGAGGCGGCCTTCGCCGCAGCGCGGACAACGGCAGAGCAGCCCGGTCTTGTAGGGCGACGGGGACGCGCTGCGGCCCGCGCTCAATGCCGATCAGTGGCCGCCGGCCGACGGACCGGAGCCCCACCAGTAGATGCAGGCGAACAGGAACAGCCAGACCACGTCGACGAAGTGCCAGTACCAGGCGGCCGCCTCGAAACCGACGTGATGGTCGGGCGTGAAGTGGCCCTTCATGGCGCGCACCAGGCAGACGATCAGGAAGATGGTGCCGACGATGACGTGAAAGCCATGGAAGCCAGTCGCCATATAGAAGGTCGAGGCATAGATGCCGTCGGCGAAGCCGAACGCCGCGTGGCTGTATTCGTAAGCCTGCACGGCGGTGAAGATCAGGCCGAGCAGCACGGTGAGCGCCAGGCCGCGGATCACGTCGCGCCGGTTGTTCTCGAGCAGCGCATGGTGGGCCCAGGTCACGGTGACGCCGGAGGTCAGCAGGATGAGGGTGTTGAGGAACGGCAGATCCCACGGATTGAAGGTATCCACGCCCTGGGGCGGCCAGGTGCCGCCGGTCACTTCGGTCGGGAACAGCGCCGCGTTGAAGTAGGCCCAGAAGAAGGCCGAGAAGAACATCACCTCGGAAGCGATGAACAGCGCCATGCCGTAGCGCAGGCCGACGCGCACCACCGGCGTGTGGTGCCCCTGATGCTCGCCTTCGTTGACCACGGCGCGCCACCACATGAACATGGTGAACAGCACCATGGCGAAGCCGGCGACCATCACCCAGGGGCCTTCCTGATGCATGTAGAGTACGGCGCCGATCGCCAGCACGAAAGACGACAGCGCGCCGAAGACCGGCCACGGGCTGGGGTCCACCAGATGGTAGGGATGCTTGGCCTGGTGGCCCGCACCGTGGCTGTCAGCGTGGCCATGTACTTGCGTGGTGCTCATGATGTGGCTGCCTCTTGGCTTTCCAAACGCAGATGTTCAGCGATGATTAGTTCACCGTCCTGCCCGCCGGATCGGCGGCGGCAGCGGTGCGGTTTTGCTGTCCGCCATCGTCGGCGAGGAAGAAGGTATAAGAGAGCGTGATGTGGGTCAGGTCCCGGGTGCTGCGGTCCTTGACCATGGCAGGATCGACAAAGAAGGTTACCGGCATGTCGATGGTCTGACCCGGCTCGAGCCGCTGCAGATCGAAGCAGAAGCAGGCGATCTTATTGAAATATTGGCCGGCCTTGTCGGGCGTGACGTTGAACGACGCCATGCCGGTGATCGGCCGGTCGGTATTGTTGCGCGCCCGGTAGAAGGCGAGGCCGGTCTCGCCGACCTGCACCGTCATGTCGCGCTGCACCGGCTCGAACGTCCACGGCATGCCGGGTGCGACATCGGCGTTGAACCGCACGGTGACCGTCTGCCCCAGCACCTCGTTCGGCGCGATGGTGGCGACCTGGGTCGTCCCGCCGTAGCCGGTGACCTGGCAGAACAGGCGATAGAGCGGCACAGAGGCGAAGCTCAAGCCCACCATGGCAACCACCATGCCCGACAGCAGCAGCGCCGTGACGCCGTGGCGGCGAGAGGACGCGCGGCGTTCGGGGACGGGCTTGCTCACCAGGAGCCTCCGGCGATCTTGACCAGGGTGATCAGATAGAACAGGCCGACCAGGGCCAGGAGCGCGATCAGCAGCGCGATGTTGCGCCGGCGACGGTCACGGTCGATCGCCATCACAACCCGCCTTTCGCGGCCATTGCGGCAACCGGCGCGAAGCCGAGCAGCTTGTCCGCCACGAGAACCGCAAACAGCAGGAAGAGATAGAGGATCGAGAACGCGAACAGCCGGCGCGCCGGACGTTCCGCCTGCTCAGTGGCATCTCGCCACACGGCGACCGCGCAGGCCACGAACACGGCGCCGAGCGCCGCGGCAACGACACCGTAAAAGGCGCCGGTAAAGCCAAGCGGCCACGGCGCGATCGTCAACGGCACGAGCAGCAGAGAGTAGAGCAGGATCTGACGCTTGGTCTCGCGCGCGCCCGACACCACCGGCAGCATCGGCACGCCGGCCCGCGCATAGTCGCCCGAGCGGTAGAGTGCCAGCGCCCAGAAATGCGGCGGCGTCCACATGAAGATGATGGTGAACAGCAGGATCGGCATCAGGCTGACATCGCCGGTCACCGCCGCCCAGCCGATCATCGGCGGGAAAGCGCCGGCGGCGCCGCCGATCACGATGTTCTGCGGCGTGCGGCGCTTGAGCCAGACGGTATAGACGAAGACATAGAAAGCGGTCGCGAGAGCCAGCAGAACGGCCGCCGTCCAGTTGACCGCGAGACCCATGACCAGCACCGCCGCCACGGCCAGAGTACCGCCGAAGCCGAGCGCCGTGCCCGGATCCATGCGGCCCGCCGGCAGGGGGCGCCACATCGTGCGCTTCATCAACGCATCGATATCGCGCTCATACCACATGTTGATGGCGCCCGACGCCCCAGCGCCGACGGCAATGCACAGCATGGCGACGGCGGCGAGCACCGGATGCAGATGCCCCGGCGCGACCAGCAGGCCGGCGAGCCCGCTGAAGACCACGAGCGACATGACGCGCGGCTTGAGCAACGCAATGAAGTCTTCCACCCGCGGCGATGCCGGGGCGGCGACTTCCGCACTCTGCAATTTGAGGGCTGCGTCGCTCAAACTCTCGTCCTTAGGTCTTGCAACAACGGACTTCCAACATACGGCACCGGACAGGCGCGCTTCGCCCGCATACCCGGTAAACCGCCCAAGCCCCGGGTGCGATCCTATTGCACCTTGGGCAGTTCGTCGAAGGAGTGGAACGGCGGCGGCGAACTGACGGTCCATTCCAGCGTCGTCGCACCGGCGCCCCACGGATTGGCGCCGATGCGCTGTCCGGCAACCAGGGTGCGGATGACAATGAAGATGAACAGGACGACGCTCGCCGCCGAGATATAGGACCCGATCGACGCCACGTAGTTCCAGCCTTCAAAGGCGTCCGGGTAGTCGGCGATCCGGCGCGGCATGCCCGCGAGGCCCAGGAAATGCATCGGGAAGAAGGTCAGGTTGACGCCGACGAACATCATCCAAAAATGGATCTGGCCGAGCCGCTCCGGATACTGCCGTCCGCTCATCTTGCCGAACCAGTAGTAGAAGCCGGCGAAGATGGCGAACACCGCGCCGAGGCTGAGCACGTAATGGAAGTGCGCGACCACGTAGTAGGTGTCGTGCAGCACGATATCGACGCCGGCATTGGCCAGCACGACGCCGGTCACGCCGCCCACGGTGAACAGGAAGATGAAGCCGATGGCGAACAGCATCGGCGTCTTGAACTCGATCGAGCCGCCCCACATGGTGGCGATCCAACTGAAGATCTTGATGCCGGTCGGCACCGCGATGACCATGGTCGCGGCGACGAAATAGGCGCGCGTGTCGACGCTCATGCCGACGGTGAACATGTGGTGCGCCCAGACGACGAAGCCGACGACGCCGATTGCCACCATGGCGTAGGCCATGCCGAGATAGCCGAACACCGGCTTGCGCGAGAAGGTCGAGACAATCTGGCTGATGATGCCGAAGCCCGGCAGGATCAGAATGTACACTTCCGGGTGGCCGAAGAACCAGAACAGGTGCTGAAACAACACCGGATCGCCGCCCTTGGACGCCTCGAAGAAGGCGGTGCCGAAGTTGCGGTCGGTCAGCAGCATGGTGATTGCGCCGGCGAGCACCGGCAGCGACAGCAGCAGCAGGAACGCGGTGACCAGAACCGACCAGACGAACAGCGGCATACGGTGCAGGGTCATGCCCGGCGCGCGCATGTTGAAGATCGTGGTGATGAAGTTGATGGCGCCGAGAATGGACGAGGCGCCGGCCAGGTGCAGGCTGAGGATGGCCATATCGACGGCCGCGCCGGGGTGGCCGAGCACGCCCGACAGCGGCGGATAGATCGTCCAGCCGGTGCCGACGCCCGAGCCGACGAAAGCCGAGCCGAGCAGCAGCAGAATGGAGGGAATCAGCAGCCAGAAGCTGATGTTGTTCATGCGCGGAAACGCCATGTCCGGCGCGCCGATCATGAGCGGCACGAACCAGTTTCCGAAGCCGCCGATCATCGCCGGCATGACCATGAAGAAGATCATCAGCAGCGCGTGGGCGGTGACGATGACGTTGAAGAACTGGTGGTCGTGGAAGATCTGGTCGCCCGGATGCTGCAGCTCCATGCGCATCACGACCGAGAAGGCACCGCCGATCAGCCCCGCGACGATCGCGAAGATGAGGTACATGGTGCCGATGTCCTTGTGGTTGGTCGAATACAACCACCGCTTCCAACCGCCGACATATCCATGGTCGCCATGAGCCTCGCCGTCAGCGTGCCCCTGAGCGTGAGTGTGCGTGTCGTGACTCATGACCAACCTCTTGCTAACGCTTTATCCGCTGGCGCGCGGCTTACTGAGCCGACGCGGCGACGCGAAGATCTTGGGACGGCGCCGGCGTATCGACGGCGGCATACTTCTTCTGGGCCTCGGCGACCCACTTGGCGAATTCGGCCTTCGAGACGGCCTGCACCGCGATCGGCATGAAGGCGTGGTTGATGCCGCAGAGCTCCGAGCACTGGCCGTAATAGACGCCTTCCTTCTCGATGCGCATCCAAGTCTCGTTGAGCCTGCCGGGAACGGTGTCGAGCTTGACGCCGAAGGCCGGCACGGCCCAGGCATGGAGGACATCCTCGGAGGTGAGCAGGACGCGGATGTTGGTGTCGACCGGCACGATGACGCGATTGTCGACCTCGAGCAGGCGCTTCTGACCCTTGCTCGTGTCGATCTGGTCGGCCGGAATGATCAGGCTGTCGAAGGTGAAGTTGCCGTTGTCCTGATAGGTGTAGCTCCAATACCACTGGTGTCCGGTAACCTTGAGGGTCAGTTCCGGATTTTCGGTCTTGTCCATGAAATAGAGCAGCTTGAATGACGGGATGGCGATGACCACCAGGATCATGACCGGCAGTACCGTCCACAGCACTTCGATGACCGTGTTGTGCGACGTCTTCGTCGGATTGGGATTGCGCTTGGCGCTGAACCGCACGGAGACATAGACCAGCAGGACCAGCACGAAGAGCGTGATGGCCGTGATGATGATCATCAGCAGATCGTGCAACTGATGCTGCAGGTGGGCGACCGGCGTGACGGCCGGCTGAAAGCCAAGCTGCCAATCCACGGGTTCGGCGGCGTGGGCGGCACCCGTGAGCGCGGCGATCGGGACGATGAAGCCGATCGCAACGCGCAATCCGGCGAGAACCAAGGCGGGAACGTGACTCAACCTCATCCTCATGATCCTACAGTCGTTTCACAGGGCCATCCGCGCGGCCTTATAGACCACGCTGGGGCCCTGCGCCAGATTTTAAACCTTTGCCAGAGGGCGGCGATATCAGGGTCCCGGCGCGGGGGTCCTGGCCATCGCTGCGGAGGCGATCCTGCATCGTTATGCGGGAAGCCCCACTCGGGGGAAAACTCGAAGAAGGCCTGAGTCCGCAATGGGAAGGGTGCCGGAAGCCCAGCCCCTTTATCTAATGCCCAGCCCCGTTCTTGTGAAGCGTTTTCGGCCCGCCCCGGAAGGCAAAAATGCATAGATCCCATGCGACTGGCTCGCAGCCTGCGCGCGCATGCCCACAGGCGAGGCCGAACCGCGGGCGATCTCTACAGATTTGCAAGCCATTCGCGATCCCGACTGGATTGCGCACCGCACGCCCCCTATCTTTCAAGTACGTATTTATGAATTGGGAGCCGCCATGTCCGCGCTGATCACTGCCGACGATCTGTTCTTCAACCGCGCCGGACTGTCGCGTCCCCGCGTCGAATCCCTGACCGATGCCGCGCTGAAGGGCGCCGACGACGGCGAGTTGTTCCTCGAATATAGCGTCTCGGAAGCGTTCGGCTTCGACGACGGCCGTCTCAAGACCGCCAATTTCGATACGTCCCAAGGCTTCGGGCTGCGCGCCATCGCCGGTGAGGCCACCGGCTATGCCCATGCCAGCGAGTTGAGCGAAGCGGCCATCGCGCGGGCCGCCGAAACGGTCCAATCCGTGGCGCGCGGCCATGGCGGCACCATCGCCGCGCCGCCCTCCGGCACGAACCGGATGCTCTATACCGATGCCAATCCCCTGTCCGGCCAGGACTTCGCCGACAAGGTCAAGCTGCTGGCCGACATCGACGCCTATGCCCGGGCCAAGGACCCGCGCGTCCGCCAAGTCTCGGTGTCGCTGACCGGCGAGTGGCGCGTCGTCGAGATCATCCGCGCCGGCGGCGAGCGCATCGCCGACGTGCGGCCCCTGGTGCGGCTCAATGTCTCCGTCGTGGTCGGCGACGGCGACCGCCAGGAGACCGGCAGCGCGGGGGTCGGCGGTCGCGAGCGCTACGACGTCTTTATCCAGCCGGAACGCTGGCAGGCTCAGGTCGACGAGGCTTTGCGCCAAGCCCTGGTCAATCTGGGTTCGGTCCCCGCCCCGGCGGGCGAGATGGATGTGGTGCTCGGGCCGGGCTGGCCCGGCATCCTGCTGCATGAGGCGATCGGCCACGGGCTCGAGGGCGACTTCAACCGCAAGCAGACCTCGGCCTTCGCCGGCCTGATGGGCCAGCGCATCGCCGCCCCGGGCGTCACCGTGATCGACGACGGCACCATCGAGAACCGGCGCGGCTCGCTCACCGTCGACGACGAGGGCACGCCATCGCGCCGCACCGTCCTGATCGAGGATGGCATCCTCAAGGGCTTCCTCCAGGACCGCATGAACGCGCGCCTGATGGGCGCCAGCTCGACCGGCAACGGCCGCCGCCAGAGCTACGCCCATCGGCCGATGCCGCGCATGACCAATACCATCATGCTCGGCGGCCAGAATTCGCCGGACGAGATCCTGCGCTCGGTCAAGAAGGGCCTCTATGCCGTGCAGTTCGGCGGCGGCCAGGTCGACATCACCTCGGGCAAGTTCGTGTTCTCCGCTTCCGAGGCCTATCTCATCGAGGACGGCAAGATCGGACCGGCCGTGAAGGGCGCGACCCTGATCGGCAACGGCCCCGATGTGCTCACCAAGGTCTCGATGATCGGCAACGACCTGCAGCTCGACCTCGGCATCGGCACCTGCGGCAAGGATGGCCAGGGCGTGCCGGTCGGCGTCGGCCAGCCGACGCTGAAGATCAACGGCCTGACGGTCGGCGGCACCGGGTCGTAAACGCGGGGCGTTGTCCAGCAGGCGGGGCGGTCGCCGCCGCGATCCGGAGCGCGCGACAGGCCGACACGAGGGTCGCGGGGAACGAAGCCATGGAGCAGCGGCTGAGCGTGGTCACTCTCGGCGTGGCGGATCTGGCGCGCGCCGAAAGCTTCTACGAAGCCATGGGCTGGAAGCGCGGCAATCAGCACGGCGAGGTCGCGTTCTATCAAGCCGGCAGCATCGTCGTCGCTCTGTTCGCGCGCACCATGCAGGCGGCCGACGCCGGACTGCCACCCGCGGCCGGCAAGCCCAACGGGTTCGGCGGCATGATCCTGTCCTACAACACGCGCGGCCGCGACGAGGTCGATACGGTGCTCGCCCAGGCCGCGGCGGCCGGCGGCACCATCATGAATGCGGCGCGCGACGCGGCGTGGGGCGGCTACACCGGCTATTTCGCCGATCCCGACGGCCATATCTGGGAAGTGGCGTGGAATCCGGAATGGCATGTCGGCATGGACGGCAGCATCACGCTGCCCTATTGACCGCCAGGCGTTTTTAACAGTCTGGCGTTTTTCGCCCGAGCGTTTTACGCCGAAGTGAAAGCCGGTTCGGCGTGGAAAAGGCGCATTCAATCAAGAATCGCGCATGATCCGATTCAGCCGGAACGGATCATGCTCTAAAGTGCCGCTCATGGCATGGTGGCACCGCTTCAAAGCATGGGCTCTGCGGCTCAAGCGCGACATCAAGGTGCTCGGCCTGGCGCTCGCCGATCCGCGCACGCCGTGGCACGCCAAGGCGCTCGCGCTTTTCATCGTCGCCTATACGCTCAGTCCGATCGATCTCATTCCCGATGCCATTCCGGTGCTCGGCCTGCTCGACGAATTGATTGTGCTGCCGCTGCTGATCGCCGCCGCCATGCGGCTGATTCCGGCAACCGTGATGGCCGACTGCCGCGCGCGTGCCGAAGCTCCCCTGCCTTTGCCGGGCTGGCTGCGCTGGGCCGGTCTCGTCATCATCGTCGCGGTGTGGGCGGCCGTCGCATTCGCCGTGGCACATTGGCTCTGGGAATTCTGACGGGCGTCAGGCCTTCTTGCCGCCAGCGCGTCAGAGGTTTTTGTCGAACGCGCGTTCTTCGAATGCGATGAAGGCGGCGATCATCGCGCGGTAGATCGATTCGATGAGGTCGGGGTCGGCGCCGCGCTCGGCCGCCTGCGAGCGCGCACCGGAAATGACTTGCGCGATGCGCGCCTCGTCGACGATCGCCGCGCGATCCTTCTTGATCTGGGCGGCGCGTGCCACATAGCCCGAACGCTCCGCCAGCAAGGCGACGATCTGGCGGTCGAGCCGGTCGATCTCGACCCGCAAGTCGCTCATGTCGGCGCAGGCGGCGGGCGATTTTCGCGGCGGCGTATCGGACGAACGGTCTGCCATGGCTCTCTGCGCGCTCCAGCTCAGTAGGCGTATTCGGTGAAGATCGGATCGATATTGCCGTGCCAGTCGTCGCGGTATTTGACCAGCAGGTCCTCGGCCCGGGTGCGGCCGCGCTCGACGATCTCGCCGAGCACTTCGAGGAAGCGGCTTTCGTCGCGGCCCATGTAGTCGAAACGGCGGCGCGCCTCGAGCCCGGCCTTCGAGATGGCGAGCATCCGCTCGGCGGTGTCGCGCAGGGGCGCGCCGCGGAATGGCGTGGCGAGGCCTTGCTTCGCCACCGCCGCGCGCAGATAGGCGCGCTCTTCGGTCGTCCAATCCTTCACCAGGTCCCATGCGGCATCGAGCGCGGAGGAGTCGTAAAGCAAGCCGGTCCACAGCGCCGGCAAGGCGCAGATGCGGCGCCACGGGCCGCCGTCGGCGCCGCGCATCTCGAGGAAGCGCTTGAGACGCACCTCGGGAAACGCGGTGGTGAGATGATCCGCCCAGTCGCTCATGGTCGGCCGCTCGCCGGGCAATGCCGCGAGCTTGCCCGCCATGAAGTCGCGGAACGATTGGCCGGACGCGTCGATATAGCGGCCCTGGCGGTAAACGAAATACATCGGCACATCGAGCATGTAATCGACATAGCGCTCGAAGCCGAAGCCCTGCTCGAAGACAAAGGGCAGATCGCCGGTGCGGTCCGGATCGGTGTCGGTCCAGATATGGCTGCGGGTGGAGAGGAAGCCCGATGGCTTGCCCTCGACGAACGGCGAGTTGGCGAACATGGCGGTGGCGAGGGGCTGCAGCGCCAGGCCGACACGGAACTTCTTCGCCATGCAGGCTTCGGATTCGAAATCCAGATTGACCTGGATGGTGCAGGTGCGCAGCATCATGTCGAGGCCGAGCTTGCCGCGCTTCGGCATGTAGTTCCGCATGATGCCGTAGCGTCCCTTGGGCATCCACGGGATATCCTCGCGCCGCCACTTCGGATCGAAGCCGAGCCCGATCATGCCGATGCCGAGCTCGGAGCCCACTTCCTTGACCTGGTCGAGGTGCTCGTGGGTTTCGAAACAGGTCTGATGCACGTTATCGAGCGGCGCGCCGGACAGTTCGACCTGGCCGCCGGGTTCCAGCGTGACCGACGCCTCGCCCTTGAGCAGCGCGATGACGTGGCCGTTCTCCTCGACCGGCTGCCAGCCGAATCGGGTGAGGCCCTCTAGCAGAGCGCGGATGCCCGTCGCACCCTCATAGGGCAACCGGCGAAGCGTCTCGAGATCGTAGGCGAATTTCTCGTGCTCGGTGCCGATGCGCCATTGCTCGCGCGGCTTGCTGCCGGACTCGAGATAGGCGACGAGCTGGCGCTTGTCGGTGATCGGCTCGGCCGAAGGTTGCGAGGGTCCGGACATGCTGGAGTGAAACTCGGGGAAGTTGGAAAATGACAGGCACGTTACGGGGCGGTAACTTGGAACAGGGCGAAGGTCAGCCGCGTGGACCGGCCTTCCAATCGCCGACGAGCGCCTGGACCGCGACCAAGGCCGCCAGCGCTGCCGTGTCGGCGCGCAGAATACGCGGCCCCAGGCCGGCGGCGGTAACAAACGGTAGTTTATGCAGAGCGTCAAGCTCGTCGCGCGCGAAGCCGCCCTCGGGGCCGATCAGCACCGCCCATTTTTGCGCTGCGGAATTCTCATCGGAGGCGCGCGCAAGCGCTTCGGCGATCGGCCGGCCGGCGCCCGACTCGTCGCAGAACAGCAGCCGGCGGTCGGCCGGCCAGCCCGCCAGAACGTCGGTCAGCCGGGCCGGCTCGCGCAGTTCGGGCACCGACAGGCGCTCGCTCTGCTCGGCGGCCTCGATCGCATTGGCGCGCAGGCGGTCGAGATTGACGCGCTCGGCCTGGGTGCGGCGGGTGAACACCGGCCATAGCAGCGAGGCGCCGATCTCCGTCGCCTTTTCCGCCAGATAATCGGTGCGTGCCTTCTTGAGCGGCGCGAACAGCAGCCAGAGATCGGGCTCGGCGCGCTGCGGCCGCGTCTGGTCCTGCAGCACCACCGTGCCGCGCCCGCGCGCCAGCGTTTCGATGCGGCCGCGCCATTCGCCATCGCTGCCGTTGAACAGCGAGACCGCGGCACCGGGCTTCAGACGCAATACATTGGCGAGATAGTGCGCTTGGCCGGAGTCGAGATCGACAATTGCCGCCGGGCTGAGATCCTGCCCGGTGAACAGCCGCGTGCGCGGCCGGTAGCTGCCGTCGTCGGCAGTTAATGTTGCGGCCGATGGGCCGTTGTCGTCGTGTCGCGCTTTTTCTGGCATGATCCCGCCTGAACAATCCGAATACCCTATACCATGACGCCGATGCCGGTCACCGATTCGCCCACAGCATCCCTCGACAATCTGCCGCCTGACAGCACGGCGCCGATCGTCATGCGCATCCTGCCGGCAAGGTTGCGGCCCTACGCGGCGCTGGCGCGGCTCGACCGGCCGATCGGCACCTGGCTCCTGCTGTTTCCCTGCTGGTGGGGCATCGCCATCACCGGCTTGCCGATCGCCGATCCGCGCGAGGCGCTGCGGCTCGGCCTGCTGTTCGCGCTCGGCGCCATCGTCATGCGCGGCGCCGGCTGCACCTTCAACGACATCGCCGACCGCGATTTCGATTCCCAGGTCGCGCGCACCCGGGCGCGGCCGATTCCGTCAGGCGCCGTTTCGGTGCGCGCCGCCTGGACCTTCCTGGTCATCCAGCTGCTGGTTGGGTTCGTCATTCTGCTCGCGCTCAACCGCTACGCCATCCTGCTGGGCGTCGCCTCGCTGCTGCTCGTCTTCATCTATCCGTTCATGAAGCGCGTGACCTATTGGCCGCAGGCCTTCCTCGGCCTGGCCTTCAACTGGGGGGCGCTGATGGGCTACGCGGCGGCGAGCGGCACGCTCGGTCCTGCGGCGCTCGCACTTTATGCCGGCGGCATCTGCTGGACGCTCGGCTACGACACCATCTACGCCCATCAGGACAAGGAGGACGACGCGCTGATCGGCGTCAAGTCGCTCGCCTTGCGCCTGGGATCGCGGACCCGGCCGTGGTTGTTCGCCTTCTACGGCGCGGCCATCCTGTTGTTCGCGCTGGCCGGCCTCTCGGCCGGGCTGTCCTGGCCGTTCTACGGCCTTGCTCGCCGCCGCGGCGGCCCAACTGATCTGGCAGGCGGTGACGCTCAACCCGAACGACCCGGCCGATTGTTTGCGCAAGTTCCGGTCCAACCGGCTGTTCGGCTGGCTCGTGCTCGCGGCGATCCTGGCGGGGCAGTTGATTTAGGGGGTATGCTCGGCGCAAAACCGATCAGGGAGGTCACATGGCATCGACCGTCAAACATCAGGACGCAGCGCCAAAGGCCGAGATTCTCGATCTCAAGATCCAGCTCGTCAGTGCGGGCCATCACAAACATGTGCTGGCCAAAACCGACATGACGTCGTTCAACGTCCATTGCTACGCGCCCAAGGGCGGCGAGAATGGCATGCATGCCCACATGGAGGAGGATCACGTCTTCCTCGTGCTGCAAGGCGAAGCGCAGTTCTTCACGCCGGACGGCCCGTTGCCCGTGGTGAAGAAGCACCAGGCGTTGTTCCTGCCCAAGGGCGCCTACTACTCGTTCTCCAACGAGGGCCGGGAGAATCTCGTGCTCGCCCGGTTCGGCGCCAGCGCGCCCGGCACCGGCACGGGCCGGCGGCTCGACCCCAATGGCAAGTTCATTCCCGGCCGCGCACAGAAAGAAGGCGCCGTACCGCCGCACCTCATTGCAGGCAAATTCTTCGAATAGAACGACGGCCCAACGTCGCGATTACGCGTATCGAGGCCAAGCCAAAAGGCAGCACCGGCGCCGCCGCGGCGCAGCCGAAGTGCCTTCTCTATGGGCCCAAGCGGATAAAGGGACCGACGCGCGCTGTGAACAGGCGCGCGGGATCATTGCCCTGGATCAGTTCGGCGAGCGCGGCCGGCGGCGCCGTGATGAGCAGTTCGCGAAACTGCGTGTCGGCCTCGCGAACGGTGCCGGCCAAACGTCCGCCCTGCACGAGCAGGCGGATGCGCTCCTCGTCCATGAACAGCAACGCGGCGCTATTCCCATCGAACCCGTAGGCCGCCAGCAGCCAGGACGGCTCGCGGCCGGGACTCCCGCCGAGTTCCTGAATCGCGACGATGGAGCGGCCGCCCACGTCGAAGAAGCGCAGGCGGTATTCGACGCGATGGACGCGGCTGCCTTGCTCGGTCTTGGCCGTCTCGGTGGTCACCGCGAGAAACTCCCGCGGATCGCGCTGGCTGACCTGGACGCGGAAATCGTCGCTGTCCGGTTCGGCGCGCCATAGGCCGAGCAGCCGGCTGTCGCCGGCCACGCGCATTTCGTCGGGCAGGCTGTTGCGCGATTCGGGCGTGCAGGCGAACAGACCGAGCAACGGCACAATGACCAGCAACCCGAGCCAAACGCGATATGTCATGAGTGCCCCCGCGGAATCACAGGCGCCGAGCAGCGGGCCCATCATCGCGTCATTCTGGGCGGAAGCAGGAGGCGCGGCAAGGCTGTCAGGATCGCCATCGCGGTCCGACGGGATTGGCAGCGGAGCTAGTCGGTCGCCAGCGCCGCTGGCCTGCCCGCGGCATGGACGCGCCGCGGTTCGACGAACGGCGCGATCAGGACTTGGTCGAGGCGCTGATCCTGCGGCTCACGACGGTAGTCGAGGCCGATCGTCATACCGGCTATGCCGCGCGCGGGGGCCGCCACATAGGTGCCGAACAACCGGTCCCACAGCGACAAGATCGAGCCGTAATTGCTGTCGGTCTCGCGTTTGACCGCCGAGTGGTGCACCACATGCATGTCCGGAGTGACGAATACCCAGCGAATCCATTCGTCCAATTTTTTCGGGAACTGCACGTTGCTGTGGTTCGCAAATTCGAGCACGGTGGCGACGATCTGTCGGAGCAGAATACTTTCCAGCGGAACGCCTAGAGCGACGGTCGCCGCGAAGATCACGGTTTCACCGAACACCATCTCCAGCGGATGGTGCCGAACCGTCGTCGTGAAATCGATGTCGATATCGGAATGATGCACATGATGCAGCCGCCACAAGGCTGGCACCACATGCAGGACCCGGTGAATCGCGTACCCGAATACGTCGATGGCCAAGATTCCAAGCAGGATCGCAAGCCAATCTGGCGCGGAGATCAACCGAAGCATGCCCCATCCATGCTCCTCGGCGATGATCGCACCTACGACTCCACCGAGGGTTACGGTGAGCGCGAAAATCACGGTGTTGAACGTGCCGATCGACAGGTTGGATATCCAACGTCGCAACCGCGAAGGACCGGCCGGCCGGCGTGGAAAGAAAACCTCCAGCCAAGCGATCGCGACAACCGAAACGGCAAAAAGCGTCGCGAGAAACTCTCTGTGGTTATCCCGCAGGGTCTCGAGCATGCTGGTGTCCCAGCGCAAAGCCCGGCCGACGCGTCACGCGCCGTAGCCGGGTCTGCACGGTCAAGCCTGGCTACTTCTTTTTACGAAAGCGCGCCGCAACGAAAGCACCGGCTACGCCAATCGCCATCAGGCTGAGTGTGGCGGGCTCCGGAATTTGGATAACGACCCCGTTTTCGGCGCCCGCAAGGACCGCGTTGAGGGGCGCGAGGAGTGCGAGCGTGCCGATCGCCAGTGCGAAAACTTTCATGATCCAACCCATTTGACCATTGAAATGGTAGGCAGTTCGTCCATTTTCTCGCAATCCCCGTGCCACGGCCAAAGATTATAGCAATGTCAATGGCTTGACGCGGGACCCCGCCGTCGCGACAGACGCAGTGTAAAGTTTAACGACGCCGCGGCCGGGCATGGCGTCGCGTATTCTTCATGTGGATCAAGGGGATAAGTCCCTGGCGCGGGGGCCATGGGATGTAAAGCGCCCCGACAGTCCGGCGATGCCGCGGGCGGGAGCGGCCTGCGTGGGACGGTCCGGGGACGCCGCGGGCGACGGCCGGCCGCGTGGCCGGAAAGGGGAATCAGGCGGCGGCGGAAGACTTGGCGGCGGAGGAACCGGCGGCGGAGGAACCGGCGGCGGCGGGTTTGGCGGCGTCGTCGCGGGTGATCGTGAAGCGGACGTGGCAATTGTCCACATTGGCCCAGGAATGGGCGAGCCACGCCGCGCGCGCCTCTTCATAGGTCTTGAACGGACCGTATTTCTGCGGCTCTCCGCCATGGGCCATGTCGCGGAAGTCCGTCGAGGCGTATTCGCCGCCGACGACCCAAAAATTCGCCATCGCGTGTGCTCCTCCAAACGACGTTACGCTTCAATCTAGGGCCGAAACCGCGGGAATCAAGGCA
This sequence comes from uncultured Alphaproteobacteria bacterium, assembly GCA_963752345.1. Classification (GTDB taxonomy): domain Bacteria; phylum Pseudomonadota; class Alphaproteobacteria; order SMXQ01; family SMXQ01; genus CAVVYA01. The sequence continues at coordinate 261,573 of CAVVYA010000020.1, read as the reverse complement.
CGCTCGGTCAGGAGTTTAGGTCGGGCACGGCGCGCCGACCACAGACGATCCCTCATAGCTGACCCGCGTTACAAAACGGTGAAGCCGACCGGGCTCTCCCGGCCGGCGCAAGCTTCCCTTGCCGGCCAACCTTGGCCATGGCATTGCTCGGCCATGCCTTATGCCTCCCTGCGGGAGTTTCTCGCGCGCCTCGAAAGCCACAGCCGGTTGGCGCGGGTCACCACCCCGGTTTCCGCGGCCCTCGAGATCACCGAGATCCAGACCCGCCTGCTGCGCGATCAGGGCCCGGCGGTGCTGTTCGAGAAGGTCACCGACCAGGCGGGCAATCCCGCCGCCATGCCCGTGCTGACCAACCTGTTCGGCACCGTCGAGCGCGTCGCCTGGGCGATGGACCGCGAGCCCGGCGAGCTGCGCAAGCTGGGCGAGATGCTCGCCTTCCTCGACCATCCCCAGCCGCCCGATTCGTTGCGCGAGGCGCTCGCCATGCTGCCGCTGCTCAAATCGGCGCTGGCGCGCAAGCCCAAGCTGATCGGCAAGGCGCCGTGCCACGAGGTGGTGCTGCGCGGCGCCGACATCGACCTCGCCCGCCTGCCGATCCAGACCTGCTGGCCGGGCGAGCCGGCGCCGCTCATCACCTGGCCGCTGGTGACCACGCGCGGACCCGACGGCGGCGCCGCCAACATGGGCATCTACCGCATGCAGGTGACCGGCAGGAACACCACGCTGATGCGCTGGCTGCACACCCGCGGCGGCGCGCTGCATTTCGCCGAATGGAAAGCCAGGCGGTCCGATCCGATGCCGGCCGCCTGCGTGATCGGCTGCGACCCGGCGGTGATGATCGCCGCCGTGACGCCGGTGCCCGAGGGCCTGTCGGAATGCGAATTCGCCGGCATCCTGCGCGGCAAGCGCGTGGCCGTGACCGAATGCGTCACCGTGCCGCTGCAGGTGCCGGCCTCGGCCGAGATCGTGCTCGAGGGCCATGTGTCGCTCAGCGAGACCGGCGCCGAGGGGCCCTACGGCGATCACACCGGCTATTACAATGCGGTCGAGCGCTTTCCGGTGTTCACGGTCAGCGCCATCACCATGCGGCGCGATCCGATCTATCTCACCACCTTCACCGGCCGGCCGCCGGACGAACCCTCGGTGCTCGGCCAGGCGCTCAACGAGGTGTTCCTGCCGATGCTGAGGCGGCAGTTCCCCGAGATCGTCGATTTCTATCTGCCGCCGGAGGCCTGCTCCTACCGCGTCGCCGTGGTCGCCATCCGCAAGGCATACCCGGGCCATGCCAAGCGCGTGATGATGGGCATCTGGTCCTACCTGCGCCAGTTCCTCTACACCAAGATGATCGTCGTGGTCGACGACGACATCGACGCGCGCGACTGGAAGGACGTGATGTGGGCGCTCGCCACGCGCTTCGATCCGTCGCGCGACGTCACCGTGATCGACAACACGCCGATCGATTATCTCGACTTCGCCTCGCCCAAGCCCGAGCTCGGCGGCAAGATCGGGCTCGACGCCACCAACAAGATCGGCGCGGAAACCAACCGCGAATGGGGCACGCCGATCCGCATGAGCGACGAGGTGGTCGATCTGGTGAGCCGCAAATGGCCCGAGCTCGGCCTGCCGGGATCCGGCGCGCCGATCTGGAAGAAGCCGCGCGCGTGAGCGGCGGGCGGAGGAGCGGGCAGCGGCGATGAGCACGAACGGGTTCGACGGCGACCTGATCCTCGCGGTCTTCGTTCTCACCTATATCGGCATGGCCGTCGGGCGCTTCCCGGGCCTGCGCATCGACCGCACCGGCATCGCGTTGCTCGGCGCCATCGTGCTGGTGGCCGCCGGCGCGGTCGAGCTCGGCAGCACGGCGCGCTTGGTCGACCTGCCGACCATCCTGCTGCTGTTCGGCCTGATGATCGTGTCGGCGCAATACGGCGCGTCGGGCTTCTACGACGGCGTCTCCGCGGCCATCGCGCGCGTCACCGGCAAGCCCTGGCATCTGCTCGCGGTCACCATTCTCACCGCCGGCGGCCTCTCGGCGCTGCTCGCCAACGACATCGTCGTCTTCGCCATGACGCCGCTGCTCTGCGTCGGGCTGCAGCGGCGCGGCATGAACCCCGTGCCGTTCCTGATCGCGCTCGCCTGCGCCGCCAACGCGGGATCGGCGGCGACCATCATCGGCAATCCGCAGAACATCCTGATCGGCCAGGTCGGCCGGCTCGATTTCGCGCTGTTCGTCGCCTATTGCGCCGTGCCGGCCCTCGCCGCCATGGCCGTCACCTTCGCCATCGTCGCCTGGCAGTGGCGCGGCCGCTGGCAGCTCGACCAGCCGCCCGGCGCGGCGAGCCTGCCCGCATCGTCGATCGCCGTGCCGCTCGTCCGCGACCGCGTGCAGTTCGCCAAAGCCGTCGGCGCCACCGCTATCCTGCTCGTGCTGTTCCTGACCGACGTGCCGCGCGAAATCTCGGCGCTCGCCATCGCCGGCGCGTTGCTCGCCAGCCGCAGGATCGCGAGCCGCGACATCGTCGGCGGCGTCGACTTCAACCTGCTGCTGCTGTTCATCGGGCTCTTCGTGGTGACCGGCGCCTTCGCCGCGACGCCGTTTGCCGAACAGGCCTTCGCCGCGCTCGCGCAGGCCGGGCTCCTGCCCGACCGCCTCGCCGTGCTGGCGCCGCTCGCTTTGGTGCTGTCCAACACCATCGGCAATGTGCCGGCGGTCATCCTGCTGCTCCAGGTCTGGAACGAGCCGCCGGCCGGCGCGCTCTACGCGCTGGCCCTGCTGTCGACGCTGGCGGGCAATTTGCTGATCGTCGGCAGCCTGGCCAACATCATCACCGTCGAGCGCGCCGCCTCCGTCGGCGTGCATCTCGGCTTCCGCGATCACGCCAAGGCCGGCGTGCCGGTGACGCTGATCTCCATGGCGCTTGCCGTGGCGTGGCTCTGGGCATGGCGCGTGACCGGTTTCTAGCCGGCCAGGAACCGCACGGCGAACTCGGCGACGATCAAACCGAAACACAGCACAGCCGCGGTCGGCGCGGCCCAGTGCGGCGCATGAAAACCGCGATGGCGCTTCGTCTCGGTCCGCTGCAGGCGCCACAGCGCCAGGTTGACGGCCAGAAACACCAGCAGCGTCAGGCTCGATGTGGCGGTCACCAGCCCGCCGAACGGCACGCCGACGGCGAGCACGAGCGCGGCCGCGCCCGCGACGAGCGTCGCGACCATCGGAGCGCGGGTGCGCTGCTCGACATGGCCGAGCCAGGCGGGCACGAGACCGCGCCGCGCCATGCCGTAGAGCAGACGCGAGGTCATCACCATGTCGATCAAGATGCCGCCCGGCACCGCGACGAGCGCGATGAGGGCCAGCAACCTGGGGAACGACCAGCCGGATGTCTCCAGCACCAGGGCAAGCGGCGCATTGGACCGGGCCAGCGCCGCCGGATCGACGGCGAGCACCGCGACCAGGCTGACCAGCACGTAGACGACGGTGGAGATGATGACGGACAGCAAGATGGCGCGCGGCAGGGTGCGTTCGGCGTCCTTCGCCTCCTCGCCCATGTTGGCGAGGCTCTCGAAGCCGATGAAGGCGAAGAAGGCGAGGAAGCCGCCGGCGCCGACACCGACCCATTCGGCGGTTTCGTCGGGAACGATCTCGTCCAGCCGGCCGGCGAAACCGGCGAGCTGCGACCCGCCCGCCGCCACGACCAGCAGGAGCCCGAGCAGCTCGAGGACCGTCATCAGGCTGGCGACGCCGACGCTCTCGCGCACGCCGAGACAGGCGATTGCCGTGAACACCACGATGAACAGGCCGGAGGCGATCGGCGTCGGCACGCTGATGAAGGTCTCGAGATAGCCGGCGGCGCCGCGTGCCAGCGAGGCGGCGACCACAATGCCGACGATCAACACGGCGAAACCGGTCAGCCGCGACAGCAGTGGCGAATTCAGCCCTTCGCCGACATAGGCCGCCGCCCCGGCCGCCTCGGGAAAGCGCGCCGCCAGTTCGGCGTAGCTCAGGCCGGTCAGGGCCGCAAGCAGGCCCGCGAGAAGGAAGGCGATCGGCGCCGACATGCCGGCTTTGCCCGCCACTTCGCCGACCAGCACGTAGATGCCGGCGCCGATGATGGTGCCCAGCCCGTAGAACACCAGCAGCCACAGCCCGAGCGCGCGTTTGAGTGCGCCGGGCGCCGCCTGGCCTTTGCTCAAAGTGCCGGTTTGCGTGGTCATACGGTGCGATCCCTCCGGCTGAACCCTATATGAACATGGCGCCGGCCGCTTGCGCTGGATCAAAGCTGCGCGCCCCGCGCTTTCAACTGGCAGGGTCCCGCCCGGCTGCCTATAACCGTCGAAACACGGAGCAACCCTGATGAATGCCACCACGTCCGCCCTCGATCCCGAACTGCTCTTGGCCGATCTGCTGACGCGCGCCCGCAAGGCCGGCGCCCAGGCGGCCGATGCCCTGCTGGTGGAGGGAACCTCGCTGTCGCTCGCCCGCCGGCTCGGCAAGTCGGAGGGCATCGAGCGCGCCGAGGGCCGCGATCTCGGCCTGCGCGTGCTGATGGGCCAGCGCCAGGCGGTGGTCTCCTCGACCGATTTCTCGTCCGACGCCCTGCAGGAGATGGTCAACCGGGCCGTCGCCATGGCCACGGCGGCGCCCGAGGATCCCTATTGCGGCATCGCCGATCCGGCGGATATCGCGCGCTCGATTCCCGAACTCGACATCTACGACCCGGCGGAACCCTCGCCCGAGGTGCTCGAGCAGCGCGCGGCGGTCGCCGAGGATGCCGCCCGCGCGGTGCCCGGCGTGACCAATTCCGAAGGCGCCGAATCCGGCTGGTCGTCGAGCCGTGTTCATCTCGCCGCGAGCAACGGCTTCTCCGGCGGCTATGCGGTGTCGCGCCACAGCTTCTCGGTCTCGGTGCTCGCCGGCAGCGGCACGGAAATGGAACGCGACTATGATTTCACCAGCGCGATCTCCGGCGCCGACCTGAAGGATCCCGCCGCTCTCGGCCGCAGCGCCGGCGAGCGCGCCGTGCGCCGTCTCCACCCGCGCAAGGTCGCCACCGCCCAGGTGCCGGTGGTCTATGATCCGCGCGTCTCGGGCGGCCTGATCGGCAGCTTCGCCGGCGCGGTGAATGGCGCATCGATCGCGCGCGGCACCAGCTTCCTGAAGGACCGCATGGGCCAGCGGGTGTTCGCGCCGGGCATCGAGATCATCGACGATCCGCTGCGCCGCAAGGGCCTGCGCTCCAAGCCGTTCGACGGCGAGGGGCTGCCGACCCGGCGCCGCGCCGTGATCGAGGACGGCGTGCTGACCGGCTGGTTCCTCGATCTCGCCACGGCGCGGCAGTTGCGCCTGACCAGCACGGGCAATGCCTCGCGCGGCACCGGCGCGCCGCCCTCGCCCGGCGCCGACCAACCTCTATCTCGCGGCCGGCGCGCTGACCGCCGCCGAGCTGATCGGCGACATCAAGCAGGGCTTCTACGTCACCGAGCTGATCGGCATGGGCACCAATCTGGTGACCGGCGACTATTCGCGCGGCGCCGCCGGATTCTGGATCGAGAACGGCGAGATCGCCTACCCGGTCAGCGAAGTGACCGTGGCCGGCAACCTCAAGGACATGTTCGCGCGGCTGGTCCCGGCGAGCGACCTGGAATTCCGCTACGGCACCGACGCGCCGACCGTGCGCATCGACGGCATGACCGTGGCCGGCAAATAGCAGCGCGCGGGTCGCGCGGGCGATCGTGGCGGCAAGTCAACGCGCCATGGCCGGGGCCAGCAGCGCTGGTTGGCTCCACCGCCGCCATGCTATAGTTTGAGCGCGAATTCGGGACCCCACAACCGATGGTGGGAGCCGACGGCAGAAACACTGGAGCCATGGGCGCTCGAACCAATTGGACATCGCGGACCGGCGGCCATTTCGGCGGTCCGTCACCCTGCGCGCAGGCCCGCGCGGTAGCGTCCCTGACATGAGCGTGAAGCAGCTTCTGCGCCGCGACTGGATGCGCGCCATGCTGTGCCGGGTGCTCGCCGCCTATATCCGCCTGGTCCATCGTCACCGGCCGCTGGCAGATTCAAGGCGGCGACATCCCGGCGCGCTTCTGGGACGAGGGCCGTCCCTTCATTATCGCCTTCTGGCATGGCAGGCTGCTGATGATGCCCTATTGCTGGCGCAAGGGCGTGCCGATCCGCATGCTCATCTCGCAGCATTCCGACGGCCTGTTCATTTCCCATACCATCCGCCATTTCGGCCTCGATACCGTGGCGGGGTCGAGTTCGCGCGGCGGCAGCGCCGCGATGCGCGCCCTGCTCAAATCGCTGCAAGCCGGCGCCAGCGTCGGCTTCACGCCGGACGGGCCGCGCGGGCCGCGCATGCGGGCGAGCGCCGGCGTCGTCCAGGCGGCGCGGCTGGCCGGCGTGCCGATCCTGCCCTGCGCCTTCGCGGCCCAGCGTCGGTTCGTGCTCGGCAGCTGGGACCGTTTCATCCTCGCGCTGCCCTTCACCCGCGGCGTGTTCATCTGGGACCAGCCGATCAGCGTGGCGCGCGATGCCGCCGAAAGCGACATCGAAGCCGCCCGCCAACTGGTCGAGGATCGGTTGAACGCCATCACCGCGGAGGCCGACCGGCTGGTCGGCAGCGAGCCGGTGTTGCCCGCCGAGCTACCGGCCGAGCACCGCGCCGAACGCGACGAGGGCGCCGCCGGCGCCATGGCGGGCCGGCCGTGAACGGCGATCCGGCGCCATCGGCGGGTGACCGCATGCTCGGCAAGGCCGCGCTCGCGCTCTATCGCATCGCCACCACGCTGGCCGCACCGGCCATTCGACTTTACCTTCAGCGGCGCCAATCGCGCGGCAAGGAGGACCGCTTGCGCTTCGCCGAGCGCATGGGCCACCCCGGCCGGCCGCGCCCGCTCGAAACCCTGGTCTGGATCCATGCCGCCAGCATCGGCGAATCCTTTTCCGTGCTGCGCCTGATCGAACGGCTGCTCGCGGAGCGGACGAACCTGACGGTTCTGGTGACCACCGGCACGGTCACGTCGGCCGCCTTGATGGCCGAGCGGCTGCCGGCCGGCGCCTTTCACCAGTATGCGCCGGTCGATCGGCTGCCCTGGGTGCGCCGCTTCCTCGATCATTGGCGGCCCGACCTCGCGGTCTGGGTCGAGTCCGAATTCTGGCCCAACCTGATCACCGAAACCGTGGCGCGCGGCATTCCCATGGTGCTGCTCAACGCCCGCATGTCGCCCGGCAGCTACGCCCGCTGGCTGCGCTTCAAGCCGGTGTTCCAGCCGCTGATCGGCGGCTTTTCGCTCTGTCTCGCCCAGGACGAGGCGGAGGCGCATCGTCTGCGTGAACTCGGGGCGCGCAACGTCAAGACAGCCGGCAATCTCAAGCATGCGGCGAGCCCGCTGCCGGTCGACGACACGCAACTGGCCAACCTGCGCGCCGTGCTCGGCAGCCGGCCGGTGTGGGTCGCGGCCAGCACCCATGACGGCGAGGAAGCCGCGGCCGGCACCGCGCACCGCGCGCTCCGGCCGCGTCATCCAGGCCTGCTCACCATCATCGTGCCACGCCATCCCGGACGCGCCGACACCATCGCGGAGATGCTGCGCAGCAACGGCTTGAACGTCGCGCGGCGCAGCCTGCGCGAGCCGGTCACGCCGCGCACCGAGATCTATCTCGCCGACACCTTGGGCGAGCTCGGCTTGTTCTATCGCCTGGCGCCGGTCGCCTTCATCGGCGGCTCGCTGGTGCCGCGCGGCGGCCAGAATGTGCTCGAGGCGGCGCGGCTCGGCGCGGCGGTGCTCGCCGGCCCGCATATGGAAAATTTCCAGTCGATCGCCGATGAGCTCACGGCGGCCGGCGGCATGCGCCGCATCGCGCATGCCGATATGCTGGCCTCCGCCGTCGGCCAGCTATTCGACAACCCGGCGGCGCGCCACGCGACGATCGAGGCGGCGCGCGGGCTGGTCGCCACCAAGGAGGACGTGCTCGAGCGCGTCGTGGCGGAGATCGCGGCCATGCTGCCCGGCGCGCCCAAGGGGGACGGCGAGCAGGACGGCGGGGAGCGCACGCGCCTTGCGGGCACCTGACTTCTGGGCCGACCGCGACAGCCTGCCGGCGAAACTGCTGGCGCCGCTGGCTTGTCTCTACGCGGCGGCCGGGCGCCTGCGCCGGATGACGACCATAGCCAAGCGCGCCGGCATTCCGGTGATCTGCGTCGGCAATCTAGTGGCGGGCGGCGCCGGCAAGACGCCGGTCGCCCTGTCGCTCGCCACGCGCCTCAAGGATGTGCGCGGGCCGGCGCATATTCTCACCCGCGGCTACGGCGGCAGCGAGCGTGGCCCGCTGCGCGTCGACCCCGCGCGTTCACGAGTCCAGCCAGGTCGGCGACGAGGCGCTGCTGCTCGCCGCGGCCGCGCCGACATGGATCGCCCGCGACCGGGTGGCGGGCGCCCGGGCGGCGCGAGGATCCGGCGCCAAGCTGCTGATCATGGACGACGGCTTCCAGAATCCGACGCTGCACAAGGATGTCTCCCTGCTGGTGATCGACGGCGCCTTCGGCTTCGGCAACGGCCGGGTCATTCCCGCTGGACCGCTGCGCGAGCCGGCGAGCGACGGATTGTCGCGCGCCGACGCGCTGGTGCTGATCGGCGCGGACCGCGCCGGCATCGCCGCGCAGGCCGCCGGACGTCCGCTGCTGCGCGCGCGGCTGGTGCCGACTGCGGAGTCGGCCGCGCGGATCGCCGGACGCCGCGTTCTCGCCTTCGCCGGCATCGGCCGCCCGGAAAAATTCTTCGCCTCGCTGCGCGAGCTCGATTGCGAGCTCGTCGCCGAGCGGCCGTTCGCCGATCACCATGCTTACAGCCGGGCGGAATTCGAAGGGCTGCTGGCCGACGCGGCCCGGCTCGACGCCTTGCCGGTGACCACCGCCAAGGATGCCGCGCGCCTGCCGGCCGATTTGCGCCGCCCCGTCGTCGTGCTCGACGTGAGACTCGTGTGGGACGACGAAGGCGCGCTCGACCGCTGGTTCGCCGAGCGGCTCACCATGCTGGCGTCATGACGATGGTGTCGAAGATCGGCGAATATGCGCGGCGCGGTCTCTATCTCGCCGTCTACGGAGTCTTCGCGGCGCTGCCGATCGACGCCGCGTCGGCCCTCGGCAGCTGGCTGGCCCGCGCCATCGGCCCGCGCCTGCGTGTGCAGCGCCTCGCCCGGCGCAATCTCGAACGCGCGTTCCCCGAGAAGAGCGCCGAGCGAGATCGATCGGATTCTGCAGGAGATGTGGGACAATCTCGGGCGGGTCTGGGGGGAATTTCCCCACATCGGCAAGATCGACATCTACCACGGCTCGCGCGTCGAGGTGCAGGGCGCCGAACACATCGACCAGATGCGCGATGACGCGCGGCCCGGCATCTTCGTCACCGCCCACCTCGGCAATTGGGAGCTCTCGGTCTGCACGGTGGTCCAGCGCGGGCCCTTCGCGTCGATGGCCACGGTCTATCGGGCACCGAACGATCCCGCGGCGGAATGGCTCCTGAGGGTCGGCCGCAAGTCGCTCGGGGCCGAGTTGGTGCCGAAGGGTGCGCAGGGCGCGCGCCGCATCGTCGAGATTCTGCGCAACGGCGGTCATATCGGCATACTGCCCGACCAGAAGATGAACGACGGCATCGCCGTGCCGTTTTTCGGCCGGCCCGCCATGACCGCGCCAGCCGTCGCCCAGCTCGCCTTCAAATACGGCTGCGCCGTCCTGACCGGCCGCGTGATCCGCACCCGCGGCGCGCGGTTCCGCGTGATCCTCGATCCGCCCCTCGAATTGCCGAACAGCGGCGATCGGCAGGCCGATGTCGTCGCGCTCACCACGACGATCAATCGGGTGATCGAAGGCTGGATCCGCGAGCACCCGGCCCAGTGGCTCTGGGTCCATCGCCGCTGGCCGGATTAGCGCCTGCGTTCGACTACCGTCCGGTTGACTCCGGTTCCGGCGGCGACCGGCCGCGTTTACGGCGCCGCCGTCGGCATCGGTCCGACGAGAAGCTGCGGATCGACGCCGACGCCGGACCAGTTGGCCCCCCAATGCAGATGCGGCCCGGTGACGCGGCCGGTCGCGCCGATCTTGCCGATCACCTGGCCCTGCTTGACCCGCTCGCCCTGCTTGACGGCGAATTCGCTCAAGTGGGCGTAGATCGTGCTGAACCCGAGCCCATGGTCGAGCACCATCACATTGCCGTTGAAGAACAGGTCGGGACCGGCGAGCGCCACGAGTCCGTCGGCCGCCGCAAGGACCGGCGTGCCGCTTGGCGCCGCGATATCGACGCCCAGGTGGGGCGCGCGCGGCTGGCCGTTGAACACCCGCTGGCTGCCGTAGACGCCGCTGATCGAGCCGCTCACCGGCCAGATGAAGCCGCCGGCGAAATCGCCCGCCACGGTCATGCGCTCGCGTGCCTGGCGGATCAGCCGGCGCTCCTCCTCGATGCGCTTCATGTCCGCGGGCGACGGCGAGACGTATTTCTCGGCGACCCCGGTGATGCGCTGGATATCGAAGATGCGCGGCATGACGATCAGCGTGCGGCGCTCGCGCGGTCCGCGATTGATCGACACTTCGAGTTGCGCCGTGAGCCCATGGTCGCGGCCGAAGCCGACGACGAAGGCGCCGTCCGGCGTCACCGGAACCGGCTTGCCGTCGAGCGTGACTTCGCTGTGCGGCCCGGCGCGGCCGATCAGCAGCCCGCCCTGGGTCACCTCGCCGCGCAATTCGTAGAACAGCGGCGCGCTGGCGAACGGATTGGCCGGCAGCGGCTCCGCCGCCGCGAGCGGCGTCGCGAGCGACAGGGCCAACGCGAGAGACAGCCCGCACGCCTTCACAGCAGGCTGCCCTGATTGCCCGACGCGCCGCCCGAGGAGCCACGCGACCCGCCATCGCGCTTCGCAGGTCGCGCGGCAGCGGTCTGCGGGGCGTGCGCCTGAGCGGCTGGCGTCTGAGCGGCTTGGGGCGGGCGCGCCGCGCCACCGGCGCCGGCGATGACCGCGCCACGGCTGCCGTCATGGAAGCGCAGGTCCACCGCATCGCCCGGTTTCGCTTCGGCAGCCGAAGCGACCAGATGACCGGCGCTGTCGGTCACCATGGCGTAGCCGCGCTTGAGAATATTTTCGTAGGAATAGCTGTCGAGCAATTGGCAGACATGCTTGTAGCGGCGCGCCGCATCTTCCACGGCTCGCCCATAGGTGCCGTCGAGCCGCGCGCCGATCTCGCGCACCCGGTCTCCGCGGTCCTCGACCATCGCTTCGCAGCCGCTTGGGCCGCAGCGCCGCGCCGGCATGGGCGAGCTCGGTGCGGTAGCGCGAGAACATGCCGTCGCCGGCGAGCCGCATGCGCTCCCAGCGGTCGTCGAGGCGCTGCGAGAAATCCTCCATCAGGCGGCGCGGATCGCCCATCACCCGGGCGAGCCCGGCCAGGCGGTCGCGCCGCTCGCCGAGCAGCCGGTCGTAGGCGCCGACCAGGCGCGCGCCGCATTCCAGGCTGCGCGCCAAGCAGCTCGGCGCGCACCGGCACCGCCATCTCGGCGGCCGCGGTGGGCGTCGGCGCGCGGCGGTCGGACGCGAAATCGATCAGCGTGGTGTCGGTCTCGTGGCCGACCGCGGAGATCAGCGGGATGAGCGAGGCGGCGGCGGCGCGCACCACGATCTCCTCGTTGAAGGCCATCAGGTCTTCCAGGCTGCCGCCGCCGCGCGCGACGATCAGCAGGTCGGGCCGCGGCACCGCGCCATCGGGCGTCAGCCGGTTGAAGCCGGCGATGGCGGCGGCGATCTGCTGCGGCGGCGCCCTCGCCCTGCACCAGCACCGGCCACACCAGCACATGGCGCGGGAAGCGGTCGGCCAGGCGGTGGAGGATGTCGCGGATCACCGCGCCGGTCGGCGAGGTGACCACGCCGATCACCGTCGGCAGGAAGGGCAGCGGCCGCTTGCGCGCCGCATCGAACAGCCCTTCCGCCTCGAGCCGCTTGCGCCGCTCCTCGATCAGCTTCAGCAGCGCGCCCTGGCCGGCCAGCTCGAGGGATTCGATGACGATCTGGTAGCGCGAGCGGCCGGGATAGGTGGTCAGCCGGCCGGTGGCGATGACCTCCATGCCGTCCTCCGGGCGGATCGGCAGGCCGCCGGCCGTGGCGCGCCACACCACGCCGTCGATCACCGCGTCGGTGTCCTTGAGGCAGAGATAGAGATGGCCCGGAGGCGGCGCGCTTGAAGCTGGAAATCTCGCCGCGCACCCGCACGCGGCCGATAGGCTTCCTCGACCGTGCGCTTGAGCGCGAAGGACAGCTCGCTCACGGTGAGGATCGGCAGATTGCCGAGTCCCTTGCGGCGGCGGGCGCTTCGGGAGTCGGGCGGCGGTGTCAGCGGCAGTTGAGCCAAAACGAAGGATATCCTGCTGTGGAAGGCGGAACTTTGGTGGTCCGGCGGTCGCCGTCTATGGTATCAAGTCGCCCTGCTGCGGCAAAGGCCGCATCCTCTTCGACGATTCCTAGGCAGGCAGTGGCATCATGAAGATTCTGGTGGTGGGCAGCGGCGGCCGCGAGCACGCCCTGTGCTGGGCGATTTCCGCCTCCGCCTTGTGCGACAAGCTCTATTGCGCGCCGGGCAACGCCGGCATCGCCGAAGTCGCCGACTGCGTGCCGGTCGCCGCCGAGGATGTCGACGCGCGTGGTGAAGTTCGCGCGCGACCAGGCGATCGACTTCGTCGTGGTCGGCCCCGAGGTGCCCCTGGTCAAGGGCCTGGTCGACCAGCTCGAGGCCGCCGGCATCGCCGCCTTCGGGCCGACCGCCGCGGCCGCCGCCCTCGAAGGCTCCAAGGGCTTCACCAAGGACCTCTGCGCCCAATACGGCATCCCGACCGCCGCCTACGGCCGCTTCCGCGCGATCGGCCCGGCCAAGGATTTCATCCGCAAGCACGGCGCGCCGATCGTCGTCAAGGCCGACGGGCTCGCCGCCGGCAAGGGCGTGGTCATCGCCAGCACGGTCGAGGAGGCCGAGGCCGCCGCCGAAGAGATGCTCGGCGGCGCGTTCGGCCAGGCCGGCGCCGAGCTGGTGATCGAGGAATTCCTCGACGGCGAGGAGGCGAGCTTCTTCGCCATCGTCGACGGCAAGACCGCCCTGCCGCTCGCCTCGGCGCAGGACCACAAGCGCGTCGGCGACGGCGACACCGGCCCCAACACCGGCGGCATGGGGGCCTATTCGCCGGCGCCCATCGTCACGCCGGCCATGGCCGAGACCATCATGCAGACCATCATCCGCCCGACGGTCGCCGCCATGGCCGAGATGGGCCGCCCGTTCAAGGGCGTGCTGTTCGCCGGCCTGATGATCGACAAGGACGGGCCCAAGCTGCTCGAATACAACACGCGCTTCGGCGATCCGGAATGCCAGGTGCTGATGACGCGGCTCAAATCCGACCTGCTGCCGGCGCTGATCGCGGCGCGCGACGGCGCGCTCGAGCATTTCGACCTGCGCTGGCACGACGAGGCGGCGCTCACCGTGGTCATGGCGGCGCGCGGTTATCCCGGCGCCTACGACAAGGGCAGCGAGATCCGCGGGCTCGACCAGGCGGCGACGCTGCCCGGCGTCACCGTGTTCCACGCCGGCACCGCGAACCAGGACGGCAAGATCGTGGCGACCGGCGGCCGCGTGCTCAACGTCACCGCCACCGGCAAGACCGTCGCCGAGGCGCAAAAGCGCGCCTATCAGGCGGTCGATATGATCGACTGGCCGGGCGGCTTCTGCCGCCGCGACATCGGCTGGCGCGCGGTCGAGGCGGGGAAGTAGGCGGTTCGGGCTGCACGTCCCACCGCTCGTCCTTCCGCCGCAGCTCCTCTTTACGTCATGGCCCGGCTCATCGGGATCTCCGCGGGCGACGCGAAACTCTGAGCTCACAACAGTTCGTCATGGCGGACTTGATCGGATCGCATCAAAAGCGCCAGTGCCGGAGCGCCAGCAAACGACCAATGGACCCCGGATCAAGTCCGGGGTGACGAATTGAGATGATGCCGGTGAGATGGCCGATCATTCGGGCCATGACGAGCGAAACGTTCCGGCGCTTTTCACGGAAACAGCAATTCAGTCCGCCGCACGCTTGTCACCCACTCGCTCGATCAGCGCCTGCGCCGCGGCGGGCGCGCGCACTTTGGCGCCGGCGATGAAATAGACGAAGGCGTCGCCGCGCCTGGCCCATGCCTGGCTCTGCTTGGCCCAATGGTCGAGTTCGGCTGGCTTGTAGCCGGTCTTGTTCTTCTCCGTCCGTGCGCATCAGCCGCGCATAGGTGAAATCCGCCGTCGGCTCGGCGATGCGGGGAAATTCGTCGTGGTCGGCGAAGACGACGGCGACGTTGTGTTGGCGCGCCAGATCGGTGAAGCGCGGGTCCTGGAAGCTCGGCATGGCGCACCTCGAGCGCATGGCGCAGCGGCCGCCCGCCGATCTCGCGCGGCAGCAGCTGCGAGGAAGGCCGCGATGTCCTCGGCGTCGAATTTTTTCGTGCCCATGAACTGCCAGTTGATCGGCCCGAGCTTGTCGCCGAGCTCGTCCAGGCCCTGGCCCATGAACTTCGCGATGGAATCGCCCGCCTCGGCGAGCCTGCGCCGGTTGGTGCAAAAGCGCGAGGCCTTGACCGCGAAGACGAAACCATCCGGCGTCTCGTCGCGCCATTTGGCCCAGGTCGGCGGCTTGAAGGTCGAATAATAGGTGCCGTTGATCTCGATCGAGGTGACGTGCCGGCTGGCATATTCCAACTCGCGCCGCTGCACCAGCCCGTCGGGATAGAACGTGCCGCGCCACGGCTCGAAGGTCCAGCCGCCGATGCCGACGTAAGTTTTCCCTGCCACGGCGAGCCTCCGATTTGTGAACGATCAGCCTTTGAAAATGCGCTCACGATGGTATCGGACGAATACGGGGTGAGGCCGCAAGTCGGATTGAATTGGCGCTAAAAGTTGCCGGTCGGAATTGATCATTCGCGTGACCTGTGGAGGAACAACCTCTTCCGCCACAAGAATCTCGCACTTGTCACTGAGCGAGACTAATCCGCGGTCGAACAACCAATGGAATGTTCGCGACAAGGCAATTCCGTTACGGACCGAGTCCGGGCCTTTATGTCCCCCTGCTACAGGTTTTATATGCGCAGCTTCGATCTCGGCGCGGCCGCCGCCATTAATGATGCGAAGACCTGTCATTGCACATGTGGCGTCGTATGCCCTTTCCACTGTCCGCCGGAAAGCTTCGTCTCTTACTGGCCTTCGTACGATGCTTTCCACGACAGGCCGTTCAAATTCCGAGACAACGTCGGCCAGGCCAGTACCTGTCTGCGTGCCATTCTGAGAGATTGCCGAGAGGACATTTCCGAACCCGGC
Source organism: uncultured Alphaproteobacteria bacterium (assembly GCA_963752345.1). GTDB lineage: Bacteria > Pseudomonadota > Alphaproteobacteria > SMXQ01 > SMXQ01 > CAVVYA01. The sequence continues at coordinate 246,196 of CAVVYA010000020.1, read as the reverse complement.
GCGAAGGATAGCTTCATACTCGTACTCTGGCAGGAGCCGAACGGCCCTCTGAAACGATCCTAAATTGGGTTGCCCGTCGGTTCCGAGCAGCGCTGTTTCATAAAAGCCCGCCGTTTCGCGATAGGGGACGGGAGACACAAATTCCAGGTAATCTGAAAGATAAGCGTAGAAATGATCTGGAAGATCGGTGTCAGCTTCAATTCGATCAACTCGCGCCGTTGCAAAGTAGGCCTGCCTTCCCTCTCCTCGGCGCGGTTCATAGTAAATGATCCAGTCGCCGACTGCCTGTTCTGCCTGCCTCAAATAGGTTCTTGGGAAGTGATATCGCTCTTCCCTCACGTCCTTGTACGTCGTGTCCGAACGTGTGGTGAAAATTGCTTTGGACACGCCGCTTTACCCTCGCCGCGCGCGGAAGAATCGTTTCAGCAGCTCGCCCGCCGCGGTCTCGCCGATGCCGCCGTAGACCTCGGGCCGGTGGTGGCAGGTCGGCTGGGCGAAGAAGCGCGGGCCGTGGTCGACGCCGCCGCCCTTGGGATCGGCCGCGCCGTAGTAGAGCCGGCGCAGGCGCGCGAACGAGATCGCCGCGGCGCACATGGCGCAGGGTTCCAGGGTGACGTAGATGTCGCACAGCAGCAGGCGCGCCGTGCCGCGCTCACCGGCCGCCGCGCGGATCGCCAGCGTCTCGGCGTGCGCCGTCGGATCGTTGAGCTCCTCGGTGCGGTTGCCCGCCGCCGCCAGGATCTCGCCCGTGTCGGGATCGACGATCACCGCGCCGACCGGCACCTCGCCGCGCGCGGCCGCCGCCTCGGCCTCGATCATGGCGCGGACCATGTAGGGATTGGGTTCCAGCATGGCGCCACCTTGCCGCCTCGGCGCCGCCGCCGGTCAAGCCGCCGTGTGCCGCTGGGTCCGGCCCGCTCGGCCGCGACGCGCTCGCTCCCATCGCCCGAACCATGGCCCTTTCGCGGCGCCCGATCGCCCCCTATGCTGCGCGCCATGACGCAAGCCTCCCACCGCACCATGCCGATCGTCGGCATCACGCTCGACGCGGAAAAGCCCGGCGGTTATTCCAAGTTTCCCTGGTATGCCGTGCGCGAGAATTACGGCGGCGCCGTGAGTCAGGCGGGCGGCCTGCCGATGATGCTGCCGCACGAGCCGGAGCTCGCCAGCTACTACCTCGACCGGCTGGACGCCCTGGTCATCACCGGCGGCGCGTTCGACGTCGATCCGGCGCTGTTCGGCGCCAATACGCGCCACGCCACGGTCACCACCAAGGACAAGCGCACCGCCTTCGAGCTCGCGATGACCCGCGGCGCGCTCGAGCGCGACATGCCGGTGCTCGGCATCTGCGGCGGCGAGCAACTGCTCAACGTGGTGCTCGGCGGCACGCTGATCCAGCATATCCCCGACGAGGTGAAGAACCCGCTCGCCCACGAGCAGCCCAATCCGCGCGACGAGCCGGGCCACGAGGTTACCATCGTGCCGGGCACCCAGCTCCACCGCATCGTGGGGGCCGCCACGCTGGCGGTCAATTCGGCGCATCATCAGGCGGTCAAGACCGTCGGCGCCGGGATCGTCGTCAATGCCACGGCGCCCGACGGCGTCATCGAAGGCATCGAGGATCCGCGCCAGCGCTTCTGTCTCGGCGTCGAATGGCACCCGGAATTCACCCTGAGCGACGGCGACGCGGCGATCTTCCGCGCCCTGATCGCGGCGTGCCGGTGAGGTCCGCGGCCGAAACGCCGCGGGGCTTCTCCTCCGATCAGAACTTGATGCTGAGGTTGGCGTTGACGCTCTGGTCGCTCGTGTCGGAACCGAACTGCCCGCCATAGGCAATGCCGAGAACGACGGTCGGCGACAGGTTGAAGTCGAGGCCCGCCTCCATCACAGCCGCGTCCTCGGCGATCGGAACACCGGAAATCGTAAACGGGCTGCCACCGGCGAAGGCGACTCGCGATACGGGCGCCGTATCGCCGAACGCATGCTGCCAGCCGAGCGAGCCACGAACCGTGGCATCGAGTGCGCCAGTCATGAGCTTCGTCGATGCCCTCGCCCCCAGCGTGGTGAAAGTCGTATCGGTCGCCTGGCCGCTGCTGGTCAGCGCCGCCGCGCCGCCACGCTCCATGAAGCCGTCGGCGTCGAAATTCACGTAGGCGACGTTGGCGAAAGGCTCGACGCCGATCGTGCCGAAATCCAGGCGATAGCCCAGTTCGCCCCAGGCCTGGATCGTGCGTGCGTCGTAGTCGGCCTCCAGATGATCGGCGAAGCCGGGAATTGAGACCGAGCGCGCGCTGTCGATGTCGTGCCAGGTATAGGCCACCCCGGTGCGCAGCGCGAATCCGCCCCATTGGCTGCCGGCATAAACACCAATGTGATAGTTGTCGCTGTCGCCAGAGGATTGGCGTTCGTCGCTGTCGAAATCCGTTCGGCTGACGCCGGCCATCAAACCCAATCGCCAGTTTTCGATCCGGCCGTCGGCGCCCCCCAGGAATCCGCCGCTGCTCGTATCCATGCGCGCGCTATTGCCATCGCCCTTGGTCGAGCCCCAGGATCCCATCGCCGTGCCCCAGATGACGAAGCGCTCAGTCGGGGTCGGCGCATAGTCGGGCACGCCGTCGCCGGAATAGGCGAGCAACGCGGTCGAGGTCGAGGCCACACCGTTGAACGCCGAACGCAACCGATCGGTCATCGCGTCGCGCAGGAAATGGCTGCTGCCGATCAACGCGGTCTTGGCCGAGGCGTGGGCTTCGCCGGACAGCGCGTCGTAGTTGGCGCGCACGACATCCGGATCGGTCGAGAGCGCGATTGCGTCGCTGATCGGATTGCCGGTGCCCAGAGCCTCCACGGCGGTGGCGGTCGCGGTTTGGTTCGGAGTCTGGGCGACACGTCGCGAGACTGACGTCGTTGCGTGACAGCAGGAGGGTGACGTCGTTGCCGTCGCCGCCGGCATAGTCCAGCGTCTCGTCAAGGAAGAGCAGGTTCTTGGTGATCGGCGAGAAGGTGCCGGTCACCGCGCTAACGCTGTTGTTCTCGATGATGACGAAGGGGCCGTTGGTGGCGCTCCAGCTCGCGTTCGTGGCCGGCGACAGCACAAGATCGAGCGCGGCGCCGGTAATGTTGACCGTGCCGTTGACGATCAGCTTGTCGGCGGCGCTGGGACTCGCCTCGATTCGCAGCATGCCGCTGTTGGTGTAGTTGCCGTTGATCGTCTGCGTGCCGATCGAATTTCCAGGCGCATGGACGCCGCTGCCCGCGACTGTGACGTCACCGACAATGCCGATGCCGCCGAGCAGGCCACCGGACTGCACCGTGATGTTGCCCGCCGTGCCGTTTACTGTCGCAGCGCCACCGGATTGAGCGGTGATCGCTCCAGTTGAGCCATCCACTTGCAAGGTGCCTTCTTGCACCGTCCAGTCCTGACTACCGGTGCCGGTCAGAGTCCAGGTTCCGCTGCCGCGCTTATCGTAGACGGCGAATCCCGTGAACTGGCCGCCGATCACGCTGCTGTCAAAGCTGCCGTTCGTACTGCCGCCCAAGCTCAGAGTATCGCTTCCGCCACCCGCCACATTGCCGGTGAACGCGTAGCCGGTGCGCAACTCGAGCCGATTGGTGCCGCCGGTAAAGGTGACGGCGTTTGCCCGTGTGCTGCCATTTCCCGAGAGACCGCCGCTCACCGAGCCGCCAACGATGAGCGTCAGGTTCTGCCCAGTGATGCCGGCGCCGCCTGCGCCAGGTGAGCCGGGGCTGATCGCACTCCCAGGCGTTCCGCCGCTGCCGCCGGAGATCACGGCGGAGGACAGCAATTCCACTTCGTTGCCGGTGCCCGGTGAAGACAAGGCCAATGCCACCATCGCCGCCGTTGCCAGGGAACCGTCCGGCCAGGCCACCGCCGTTGCCGCCATTGCCGCCATTGCCACCGGCGATGACCGAGCCGATCATGCCTGTGAGACCGTTGCCGGTGAGGACCGCGCCGTAGCCGCCGGCGCCACCGCCCCCGCCACCGCCCGTGCTCGAGCCGCCCAAGCCACCGCTGCCGCCTGTCAGGTTGCCGGTTGGAAGGCTGGCGCTGACGGCGCCGTGCGCACCGCCTCCGCCACCGCCTGCACCGGACGTGCCGCCGTTGACGCCGGGCTGGCCCGATGCTCCGGGGGAAGAGCCACCCGCGCCAGCCGCCCCAGCGGCGCCACTTGCGGCCCCCTCACCACCGGCGCCGCCCGTCGCACCAGCACCACCGCCGCCGCCGCCACCGCCACCAACCGTGCCAGAATTGGCGACGGGGCTGCTGCCACCGGTACCGCCGGCGCTGGTCGCATTGCTTGTCCCAGCAGCGCCGCCGGTACCGGATGGCCCGGACCCGCCGGCACCGCCATCGGCGACCGCCGGTTGAGACAGCGTGCATAGACAGCACGCACCCGCCAACACCGCCATGGCCGAGAACCACGGCGGCCATCCACCTGAACGCTTCAACGCAAATACCCCCACTCTACTCGACGCCTCTTTCGTGGCGGACCATAACCGGATCGCCGAAGGGTCACAACCCAGCGGGGCGGATATAGGACAGGTCCCGTTATCGTCCCCTCGGGCTTGACCCGAGGGTCCATGGCGAAACGCCCACAACAAATGAGCACGTGGACGGCCCGGTCATGCCAGGCCATTCGATGAAAATAGCGTGACCATCGAAACGCGTTAAGTCGCCATGCTCTGCCAGCCGAGCTCCATGCTAATATCTTCCACACCGGATATGGACCCTCGGATCAAGTCCGAGGGTGACGATATTTTTGATTGAATTGTTAGAGCACCATGAGTAGCGACAATTCCGACAAAGGCGAACGCATTGCCAAGCGGCTGGCGCGGGCCGGCGTTTGCTCGCGGCGCGACGCGGAGAAGCTGATCGCCGAAGGCCGCGTCTCGGTCGACGGCCATGTGCTCGACACGCCCGCCACGCTGGTCACCGACGCCGCCATCATCAGCGTCGACGGCAAGGTGGTCGGCGCGCCCGAACGCACGCGGGTGTGGCGCTATCACAAGGCGCGCGGCACGCTCACCACCAACCGCGACCCGCAAGGCCGCGCGACCATCTATGACGACCTGCCGCCGGGCATTCCGCGCGTCATCTCCGTCGGCCGGCTCGACTACAATTCCGAAGGGCTGCTGCTGCTGACCAACGACGGCGCGCTGGCGCGCGAGCTCGAGCTGCCCGACACCGCCTGGGTGCGGCGCTACCGCGTGCGCGCCTTCGGCCGCATCGGCCCGGCCGAGATCGCGCAAGCTCGCCAAGCGGCATGACGATCTCCGGCATCCGCTACGGCGCGATCGAGGCCCAGCTCGACCGCCAGCAGGGCGACAATGTCTGGCTCACCATGGGCCTGCGCGAGGGCAAGAACCGCGAGATCCGCAAGGTGCTCGAGGCGCTCGGCCTCAAGGTCAGCCGCCTGATCCGCGTCGCCTATGGCCCGTTCCAGCTCGGCCGGCTCGAGCCCGGCGAGATCGAGGAGGTGCCGGGCAAGGTGCTTGCCGACCAGCTCGGCCGCGGCGACCCAGGCCACGGCGCCATCCGCCGCGGCGAAACGCGCGGCGCGCAGCGGCGGCCATGTGACGGCGCGGCCGCGCTCCGACGAGGACGCGTTGGCGGGCGACAGCGAGTCGCGCAAACCGTGGTCGAAACGTTCCGCGGCCGAACGCCCGCGCGGTGCGCGCGATGCCGCGTCCGCAGCAAGGGACTCTGCCCAAGGCGAAGCTGCAGCGCCGCGAACCGTCGAGCGGACGCGGTTCGCCGTGACGCGTTCACCCGACGTGGCGCGCGCGGCAGCGCACCCCGGCAAACCGTCGTCAGCCGGGCCACGCGGCGCCCGGCCCGCGCCCCCAACAAGCCACGGCCGAATGCGGATCGTCGCCGGAAAACATAAGGGCCGCGCGCTCGATCGCGCCGACCGGCGACGACACGCGCCCGACGCTCGGGCGCGCGCGCCAGAGCCTGTTCGACATCCTGGAGCACGGCAAATTCTCGGCCACCGGCGAGAGCCTGCTGCCCGGCGCCAACGTGCTCGAGGCTTCGCCGGCAGCGGCGCCTTCGGCTTCGAGGCGCTGTCGCGCGGCGCGGCCTTCGCCACCCTGATGGACAGCAGCCGTGCCGCGCAAGACGCGCAGCGGCGCAACGCGCGACTTGCTCGGCGAGAGCAAGACCAGTGCGCATCATCGGCGGCGATGCGACCCGGCCGCCGAGCGGCGGACCGCAGGACCTGGTGTTCCTCGACCCGCCCTATCGCAGCGGTCTCGGCGGCAAGGCGCTCGCCGCGCTGACGGCGGCGGGCTGGATCGGCCCCGACACGCTCGCCATCGTCGAGATCGCCGCCAAGGAGGATCTCGCCACGCCGGACGGCTTCACGGTGCTCGACGAGCGCCGCTATGGCCCGGCCAAGTTCGTGTTCCTGAAATTGGCGACATAAGAGCACAGGTCTACTCGTCCTGGCCCGGCTTGACCGGGCCATCACATGGGGGCCTGCTCGATGCTCTATTCAAAGAAATCCGTCACCCCGGATTTGCCGGCGTCGGTACGATGCTCTTTCAAAAAGATCGCGTCACCCCGGACTTGATCCGGGGCCCATGGGTCGTTAGCTGGCGCCCGCGCGCTCGCCTGTTCGATGGATCCGGATCAGTCCGATCAAGTCCGGGATGACAGCGTTTTTCGCTGCGGTCAGGAATCGGGCCAAGGACAAAGAGGGCTGGCCCGGTCAAGCCGCGCGATGACGAGTTGGAAAATTTAGCGGACCACTCTCGATTGGTTGCGGCCGGTCGATCTCAGCGGCGAGATCAGCGCCGGCCGAACAGCTTTTCGATGTCGGCGAGCTTGAGTTCGACGTAGGTCGGGCGGCCGTGGTTGCATTGGCCGGAGTGGGGCGTCGCTTCCATCTCGCGCAACAGCGCGTTCATCTCGGCGGCGTTGAGCGCGCGCCCGGCGCGCACGCTGGAATGGCAGGCGAGCGTGCCGCAGACGTCCTCCAGCTTCTCCTTGAGCGACAGCGCCTGGTCCATCTCGGTGAGCTCGTCGGCGAGATCGCGCAGCAGGCCCTGGATGTTCATCTCGCCGAGCAGCGCCGGGGTCTCGCGCACCACCAGCGCGCCCTTGCCGAACGGCTCGAGGATCAGTCCGAGTTCCGCCAATTCCTCGGCGCGCGCCGCCAGGCGATCGGCTTGCGCTTCGTCGAGCTCGACCACCTCGGGGATCAGCAGCATCTGGCGCGCCACGCCGCGCGCCGACGAGCGCCTGCTTCATGCGCTCATAGACCAGCCGCTCGTGCGCCGCATGCTGGTCGACGATGACGATGCCGTCGCGCGTCTGGGCGACGATATAGGTCTCGTGCAGCTGGCCGCGCGCGACGCCGAGCGGATAGTCGATCGCCGCCTCGGACTGCGCCTCGCCGGCCGGCGCCGCGGGGCGCGCCAGGGGCGGCGTGGCGACGGCGAGGCCGCCGGTGCCGTGCGGCGCGAGCGGCGCCTGCCAGGCCGCCATGGCTTCGGCGAAGCCGCGCCCGCCGGTGCCGTGCGCGTGCGGCGCGCCGTAGGGCAAGGGATTGGGGCTCGGCCGGAACGCGCCGAGCGCTGCTTCCGACGTGGTGGTCGAGGAGCGATGGCCGGCGGCGGCCAGCGCATGCTTGAGCGCGCCGACGATCAGCCCGCGCACCAGGCCGGCGTCGCGGAAGCGCACCTCGGTCTTCGCCGGATGGACATTGACGTCGACCAGCTCGGGCGGCACCTCGAGGAACAGCGCCACCACGGGATGGCGGTCGCGCGCCAGGAAATCCTGATAGGCGCCGCGCACGGCGCCCTGCAGCAGCCGGTCGCGCACCGGGCGGCCGTTGACGAAGAGATACTGATATTGCGCGGTGCCGCGCGAATAGGTCGGCAGGGCGGCGAAGCCGGTCAGCGTCAGGCCCTCGCGCTCCGCCTCGATGGCCAAGGCATTGTCGCCGAATTCGCGGCCCATGACGGCGGCGAGCCGCTGCAGCCGGCCGGCCGTCGCGTCGCCGCCGTCGAGCGGCAAAGACGCGACGCCGAGCGCGATCTTGCTCTCGCCGTCGGCGGTGAGATGGAAGGCGATCTCCGGATGGGCCATGGCGAGGCGGTTGACCGCGTCCTGCGCATGCATCAGCTCGGTGCGCGGCGCCTTCATGAACTTGAGCCGCGCCGGGGTGGCGAAGAACAGGTCGCGCACCTCGACGCGGGTGCCCTTGGGATGGGCGGCCGGCTGCGGCGCGCTTTTGCGTCCGGCGTCGACCGCGATGCGCCAGGCCGATTCGGAGCCGCGCGCCCGCGAGGTGATGGCGAGACGGCTCACCGCGCCGATCGAGGGCAATGCCTCGCCGCGGAAGCCGAGCGTGCCGATATGGGTGAGATCGTCGTCGGGCAGCTTCGAGGTGGCGTGGCGTTCGACCGCCAAGGCGATTTCGTCGGCGCCCATGCCGATGCCGTCGTCCGAGACCGCGATGAAGCTCAAGCCGCCGTCGCGCAGCTCGATGTCGATGCGCGAGGCGCCCGCGTCGATGGCGTTCTCGACCAGTTCCTTGATGCAGGCCGCCGGCCGTTCGACCACCTCGCCGGCGGCGATGCGGTTGACCAGGCCCTCGGGCAGCAGCCGGATGGTCACGCGGTTCGCGTCCCCTTCGCCGATTGCGCGGCCATCTCGCCAAGATACTGGCGCGCCAGCACCTTGCCTTCCTCGACCGCCGGCTGGTCGAACGGATCGACGCCGAGCAGGTCGGCGGTGACGATCGTCTCCAGCATGTAGTGCATCATCATGGCGCCGAGCGCCGTCTCGTCCACCTTGGGCAGGTGCAGGATGCGCACGGGCCGGCCGTTGCGCACGAGGGTGGCCGCGGTGGCGCGCTGCTCGGCGTCGAGCAGGTCGCCCATGGTGCGGCCGACGAGATAGGAGAATTCCGGCTCGGTCGCGAGCTTGGGATCGATCACCGGCCCGAGCCCCGCGGCCGGACCGAAGATCAGCGTGAAGAACTTGTCGTTCGGGCCGCCGAGATAGAGCTGCAACTGGCTGTGCTGATCGACCGTGCCGAGCGCATTGATCGGCGTCGTGCCGTTGCCGTTCTTGCCCAGGCTTTCCGCCCATAGCTGGCGATACCAGAAGGCGAAGGGAAACAGCCGGTCGACATAGGGCATCAGCACGGTCTGCTGGATGCCCTTCTGGCGCAGCAGCGCGACACTGAGCGCGGCGCCGACAGCGGCATCGGACTCCGCCGGGGTTTTGGCATGGAGCGCCTGGTCGAGCGAGGCCTTGGCGCCGGCGCGCACCTTGCGGCCGTCGACACCGGCGATCATCGCCGGCAGCAATCCGACGTTGGTCAGCACCGAATAGCGCCCGCCGATGCCGGGGTCATGATCGAGCACCGGGATGTTCCAGCGTTTCGCGGCGCGGCGCAGCGGATTTTCCTTGCCGCCGACCGCCGGCTCGGTGATCGCCACCACCTGCTCGGCGACCGCCTTGTCGCCCACGCGCTTGATGATCTCGGCCACGCAATGGAAGAACTGGGTGGCGGTTTCGGCGGTCGAGCCGGATTTGGAGATGACGATGAATCCGGTGCGCGCGAAGTCGACGGCGGCGAACAGCGTCTCGAAGCTCACCGGGTCGATGTTGTCCATGAAATGGGTGCGTGGCGCGGCGCCCTTGCGGCGCGGCGCCGAGGGCGGCCAATGGGTGAGCGCCGCCAGCGTCTGGCCGCCGAGCGAGGAGCCGCCGGTGCCGAGCACCACCACGTCGTCGAAGCGCTCGCGGAAGCGACGGACGATGGGCTCCAGGCCGGCGAGATCGTCGGCCTTGCCGGGCACCGAAAGCAGCGGCAATGCGCCGCTCTTGGCCTGGTCGCGCAGACGGTCGAGCGCGCGGCTCGTCGCCGCGAGGGTCGTGTCGAATGCGCGGCGGTCGAGGCCGCCCTCGCCGATCTTGTCGGCAAAGCAGTTGTCGATGTCGTGGGAGAAGATCATGGGTTCCGAGACTAGCAGAGAGGAAAGGAAGGGACCAGCCCGCGGCGGGATTTGAGCGTTGCGCTCATCTGCCGCGGGGTGACGATCGTGCGGTAGGAGCCGTGAACCTGCCCGGCGAAGGAAATCGGGCGGGCGTCGTCTAGCTGCCGCCCTCGGGTGCCTTGGCGGTGGGCTTCACGCCTTCCGGCGCCCCGACAATAACGAAGGTCAGCTTTTCGGGTTCCAGCAGGCGCTTGGCGACCCGTCTGATATCCGCCTGGGTCACGGCTTCGATGTAGCTGTTGCGCTTGTCGATGTAATCGATGCCGAGCTCCTCGAGCTGAATGCCGAGCAGCAGGCTGGCCATGCGGCCGGACGAACTGACCTGGGTGAGGAACGAGCCGGTCAGGAAGGTCTTGGCGTCGGCCAGATCTTTCTCGCTGACGCCCTCCTCGCGGTAGCGCGCCCATTCCCGGCGCACGATCTCGACCGTTTCGCCGACCTTCTCGTTGCGCGTGGCGGCGCCGCCGAGCATGACCGCCGCGCGGTCGTACGGCACCAGGGAGCTGTAGATCGAGTAGACCAGGCCGCGCTTCTCGCGCACCTCTTCCATCAGCTTCGAGGTCAGCCCGCCGCCGCCGAGGATGCTGTTGAGCACATAGGCGGTGTAGTAGTCGGGATCCTTGCGCATGATGCCGCCATGGCCGAACGTCACGACGCTCTGCGGAATCTTCTTGTCGATCACATAGACGTCGCCTTTGACCTTGGGCTCGGTGAACGGCACGTCGAGCGGCTGGCTGGCCTTGCCGCGCAGGTCGGCGAAGGCGACATCGATCAATGGCTTGAGTTCCTCCGCCGTCACAGCGCCGACGACGGCGACGAACAGGCGGTCGCGCCCGAAGCGCTGTGACGGGAATGTCTCCAGATCGTCCTTCGAAATGCGCTTGATGCTGGCGCGCGTGCCGTGCGCCGGCCTGCCGTAGGGATGATCGGGGAACGCGGCGCGGAACCAGGTGTCGTTGGCGATCCGGCGCGGATTTTCCGCTGCCGCCTGGATGTTCGCGAGCATCTGGCTTTCCACCCGGTCGCGCGGTCCCTGGTCGAAGCGCGGCAGGGTGATGGCGAGCCGCAGCATGTCGAAGGCGATGGCGCGGTTGTCGCTCAGCGTGGTCAGGCTGCCGCCGAAGCTGTCGGTGCTGGCGCTGAAGCCGAGGCGAATCGAATACTCCTCGAGCTTGCGCTGGAATTCCTGGGAATCGAGGCTGCCGGCGCCTTCGTCGAGCAGTCCGGCGACCATCTGGCTCAACCCTTCCTTGCCGGCCGGATCGAGCGCGGAACCGCCGCGGAACGCCATCTGCAGCGAGATCACCGGCACCCGGTGATCTTCCACCAGCCAGGCCTCGATGCCGCGCGGGCTGATGACGCGCTGAATGTCGATCGCCTGGGCGGTCGCCGGGATCAGCAGCAGCGCGACGAGGACCGCCGCCGTGGCCAGGCCGGCGCGCGCCGAACCGCGCCTCGTGCAAAGCACGGTACGAACGTCGTGCGAAGGCGTGCGGACCACGCACGGTACGGAACATCGTGCGGAGCGACGGTGCACAGCGCTAAGGTGCATGGCGCGGAGCACGGTATGGAGGCGTGCCATGATCTCAACTCCGCTTTTCGACGTTGGCGGGCAGCAGAATGCCGGTGACCGACTTGTTGATGTCGAAGACATGACGCGCCGCCGCATTGACCTGCTCGACGGTGACCGCCTGGATGCGCTCCGGCCAAGCCTCCGAGTCGGCGATGGTCTGTCCGGTGGTCAGGGCGGTACCGATCACCTGCGCGCCCTGGCGCAGTGAATCGCGGGCATAGACCGAGCTGGCGATGAGCTGCTTCTTGGCATGATCGACTTCGGCCTGGGTCACGCCATCCTTGAGCAGCCGCGCGATCTCGCCGTCGATGTCGGCTTCGAGCTTCGAGATCGAGACGTCGCCGCGCGGCTGGCCGCCGACCGAGAAGGTCCCCCAGTCGTAATTGCTGACGTCGTAGGACGCGAAGATCGAGACCGCCGCTTCGTCCTTGACCACGAGCTTGCCGTAAAGCCGGCTGGTCGCGCCGCCGCTCAGCACATTGTCGAGCACCTGCAGCGCGTAGGCATGCTCGGTGGCGCCCGTGGTGTAGCTCGGCGCGAGGTAGGTGCGCGTCACCCGCGGATCGGGCACCCGGTCGCTTTCGAGCGTCACCCGCCGGGCGGCGATATGGGGCGGCTCCTTCACTCTCGACCGCGGCGCGACCTCGCGCGGCTTGATCGGCCCGTAATATTTTTCCGCCAGCGCGCGCACCTTCTCGACGGTGACGTCGCCCGACACGATCAGGATGGCGTTGTTCGGCGCATACCACCGCTTGTAGAAGGCCACCACGTCGTCGTGGCCGAGGCCCTCCATCTCGTGACGCCAGCCGATGATCGGGATGCGATAGGGATGATGCAGGAACAGCGTGGCATTCATCTGCTCGCGCAGCAGCGCCGCCGGATTGTTTTCGGTCCGCGAGCGGCGCTCCTCGATGATCACCTGGCGCTCGGGCAGAACTTCCTCCTCGCCGAGCGTCAGATTGGCCATGCGGTCGGCCTCGAGCTCCATGACGAGTTCGAGCCGGTCGGCGGCCACGGTCTGGTAATAGGCGGTGGTATCGGAACTGGTGAAGGCGTTGTCGATGCCGCCGTTGCGCGAAATGATGCGCGAGAATTCGCCGGGCGCGGTCTTGCCGCTGCCGCGGAACATCAAATGCTCGAGGAAATGGGCGAGACCTGATTTGCCGAGCGGATCGTCCGCCGCGCCCACCTTGTACCAGACCATCTGGGTGACGACCGGCAGACGGTTATTGGTCAGCACCACGACTTGCAGGCCGTTGGCGAGGGTGAAGCTTTCGGGATTGAAAACGCCCGCCTCGGCCGGCTTCGGCAGCCACAGGCTGAATGCCAGCAAGATCACGGCGGCGGTGCGCCGCAGGGCGGCGAGAGAAACCGCGGCGGCCGGGGAGCGATAGGAAGCAGGCGGCATTCTCGAACCTCCATTCCCTCCGCTCGGAAGGGCTTTACAGTCGCGCGACGACGAACCGTCTCTGGAGGGTCGGGCCGGAGTCTGTTCAAGCAGCTATATGGGACGAGCGCAACGATCCGCAAGCGCAGCCCGACCGGTCAGCCCCAGCCCGATGCCCGATTGCCCCGGGATTCGTCAGAGACTTCCGAACAGACCGCGGCCTTCACCTTTGCGTGAGATGGTCGGCGTCTCACCGGTGGTCGCGGCGCGCCCGAGCGCCGCATTCTCGCGCAGGCGGCGGGCTTCCTTATCGGCGTCGACGATGACGCCGGGCTCTTCCTTGTCGCGCCAGAACATCAGGCTATTGACGAAGGTGTTGTCCGCTTCGGCGATCTTGGCGCTCTCGCGATTGATGGTGCTACGGATGTTCGGGTCGGTGTCGGCGACGCCGGCGCGGCGCAGGATCGCCGCTTCGCCGGGATCGCGTCCCTGCAGCGCCGCACTCTCCTGCTTTTGCACCCCGCGGCCGCCTTCGCGGTCGACCACGATCTGGCGCGCCGATTGGCGCACGTCGGTTTCCTGGGGCCGCGGCGCGCCGGGCTGCGGCGCCACCAGGCCGTAATCCGGCGGCATGCTCAAGGGCGCCCGGGTGACGACGCGGAACTCATCGGGCGGGACCTTGTCGGCGCCCATCCAGCCGCGCAGGCTCGAGCAACCGGTGGCCGAGAGAGCCAGGCCGGCGATAACGACGGTGAGAAGTTTTGTGCGCATGGCAACCTCGCAAACGCTACGCCTCGATGGACGCCTAATGTAACGATTCCTTGCGGCCGAACAAAGCGTCAAGGAGAAGTAGCCCGACCCCCACGACGATCGCGGAATCGGCCACATTGAACGCCGGCCAATGCCAGCCGGCCACGTGAAAATCGAGGAAATCCGCCACCGCGCCCCAGCGGATACGGTCGATGACATTGCCGATGGCGCCGCCGATGATGAGGCCCAGGGCCGCCGCCACCCAGCGCCGGTCGGCCCGTGCCAGCCAGGTGATCAGCACCACGACGATGGCCAGGGCGAGCGCCGCGAAGGCCCAGCGGCCCCATTCGGCGTCGCCGAACAACCCGAACGTGATGCCCCGGTTCCACACCATGACCAGATTGAAGAATGGCGTCACCTCGATGACGCGCGGCGGGTCCATGACCTGGCCGACGATCCACCATTTGGTCACCTGGTCGAGCACGAGAATCGAGCGCGGCGACGGCGAAGCCGATGGTCAGCGCCCGCCGCCGGTCGAGGATCGCCGCCCGGACGGCGTTGTCGGACATGCCCATCAGCCGACCGAAGCCAGGGAGGGACCGACCGCGTCGGCGCAGCGGTTGCAGATGTCGTCGTGCCGCGGGTTGCTGCCGACTTCGGGCAGCACCTGCCAGCAGCGCTGGCATTTGGCGCCGCCCGCGACGGCCGGCACCACGGCGACACCCGGCACATCGGTCAGACGGAAGGCCTCGGCGGGCCCCTCGCCTTCGATCAGCGTGGCGCCCGAGGTGATGGCGATCTCCGCCAGGCTCAGACCCGACAAGGCATCGAGGTAATCGCGCGTGGCATAGACCGTGGGCGCCGCCTGCAGGCCGGATCCGATCACACCGTTGGCCCGCTCGATCTCGAGCGCGCCGGTGACCACGCGGCGCAGCTTGCGGATGGTGTCCCATTTCTGCGCCAGCGCGTCGTCGCGCCACGCCGCCGGAATCTCCGGGAAGCTGCGCAGGTGGACGCTGTCGGTCTCGCTCGGATAGCGCGCGAGCCAGGCTTCCTCGGCGGTGAACACCAGCACCGGCGCGAGCCACGCGGTCAGGCAGGTGAAAATCTTATCCATCACGGTGCGCGCGGCGCGCCGGCGCAGCGAGTCCTTCACGTCGCAATAGAGCGCGTCCTTGCGCACGTCGAAATAGAACGCCGACAGGTCGACCGCGCAGAAATTGTGCAGGGCCGAGAAGAAGCCGTGGAACTGGAAGCCTTCGCAGGCGGCGCGCAACTGCTCGTCCATCGCGGCCACCTGGTGCAGCACGTAGCGTTCGAGCTCGGGCATCTCGGCGACCGGCAGGCGTTCGTCCTCGGTGAAGCCGTCGAGCGCGCCGAGCAGATAGCGCAGCGTGTTGCGCAGGCGGCGGTAGGTGTCGGCCTGGTATTTGAGGATCTCCGGCCCGATCCGCAGGTCGTCGGAATAATCCGACGAGGCGACCCACAGGCGCAGGATGTCGGCGCCGAACTGCTGGATGACCTGCTGCGGCGCCACCGTGTTGCCGAGCGACTTCGACATCTTGCGGCCCTGCTCGTCGTTGATGAAGCCGTGGGTCAGCACGGCGTCATAAGGCGCGCGGCCGCGCGTGCCGCAGGATTCGAGCAGGGAGGACTGGAACCAGCCGCGATGCTGGTCGGAGCCTTCGAGATAGAGCGACGCCGGCCATTTCAGCTCGGCGCGCTTCTCCAGCACGAAGGCGTGGGTGCAGCCGGAATCGAACCACACGTCGAGAATGTCGGTGACCTTGTGGTAGTTGGCCGCGTCGTAGTCGGGCGCGAGGAATTCCTTGGCATCCGCCGTGAACCATACGTCGGTGCCGCCCTTCTCGACGGCGGCGACGATGCGCGCCATCACCTTGGGATCGCGCAGCGGCTCGCCGCTCTGCTTGGAGACGAACACGGTGATCGGCACGCCCCAGGCGCGCTGGCGCGACACGCACCAGTCGGGCCGCGACTCGACCATGGATTTGATGCGGTTCATGCCCGACAGCGGCACCCAGCGCGTCTCGTCGATCGCCTTGAGCGCCTTCTCGCGCAGCCCGTTCTCCTCCATGGAGATGAACCATTGCGGCGTGGTGCGGAAGATCAGCGGCGCGCGCGAGCGCCAGGAATGGGGATAGGAGTGCACCAGCTTGCCGTGGGCGAGCAGCGCGCCCGCCTTGCTCAGCGCCTCGAGCACCGGCTTGTCGGCCTTGAACACATGCAGCCCGGCGAACAGCGGCACATGCTTGTAATAGGTGCCGTCGTCGTCGACGGTTTCGGGCACCGGCAGGCCGTGTTTCTGGCCGAGCACGAAGTCGTCGGCGCCATGGCCGGGCGCGATATGCACGAAGCCCGTGCCGGCTTCCGTGGTGACATGGTCGCCGGCGAGCAGCGGCACGTCGAAATCGTAGCCGCCGGCGGCATCCTGGCCCCGCAAGGGATGCGCCAGCACGGTGCCGGACAACTGCTCGCCCGCGAGAGTGGCGACGATCTTGTGGCCGGTGATCTTGGCCGATTGCAGCAGGCTCTCGAGCAGCTCGCGCACCACGAGCACGCGCTCGCCCGCGCGCGCCAAACTGCCCTCGGCGGCCTCCGTCACTTCGACCACCAGGTAATCGAACTTGTCGCCATAGGCGACGGCGCGGTTGCCCGGCAGGGTCCAGGGTGTCGTGGTCCAGATCACCACCGCGGCATTCCGCAAGTCCGGCACGGATGCCTTGATCACCGGGAAGCGCACCCACACGGTGGTCGAGGTGTGGTCGTGATATTCGACCTCGGCTTCGGCCAGCGCGGTCTTCTCGACCACCGACCACATCACCGGCTTGACGCCCTTGTAGAGCCCGCCGTTGAGCAGGAATTTGCCGAGCTCGCGCACGATCGTGGCCTCGGCATCGTTCGCCATGGTGGTGTAAGGGTTCGCCCAGTCGCCCTCGACGCCGAGGCGCTTGAATTCCTCGGCCTGCACCTGGACCCAGTGGGCGGCGAAGGCGCGGCATTCGGCGCGGAAGTCGATGATCGGCACCGCGTCCTTGTCCTTGCCCTTCTCGCGGTATTTTTCCTCGATCTTCCATTCGATGGGCAGGCCGTGGCAGTCCCAGCCCGGCACGTAGGGCGCGTCGTTGCCGAGCATCTGGCGCGAGCGGTTGATCACGTCCTTGAGGATCTTGTTGAGCGCATGGCCGATGTGGATGTTGCCGTTGGCATAGGGCGGGCCGTCGTGCAGCACGAATTTCGGCTTGCCGGCGCCGGCCTGGCGCAACTTTTCGTAGAGCCCGAGCCGCTGCCAGCGGGCGAGCAATTCGGGCTCGCGCTGCGCCAGCCCGGCTTTCATGGGAAAGCCGGTGCGCG
Source organism: uncultured Alphaproteobacteria bacterium (assembly GCA_963752345.1). Taxonomy (GTDB): domain Bacteria; phylum Pseudomonadota; class Alphaproteobacteria; order SMXQ01; family SMXQ01; genus CAVVYA01. The sequence goes on along the minus strand of CAVVYA010000020.1, from coordinate 229,079 downwards.
GCAGGAACACGGTGGATTTGTAGTCAACGGCCATGGCTCGATTTCTTCACGGGTCTTTACGGAAATGATACGCGTCAACGCGCCGAATCAGTCGCGGGCCGCACTGTTCTCCATCGGGGCGCGCGCGTCAACCTCGGCAAGCACCGCCCGCGCCTCGGCGGCATCCTTGTGCATCTGGGCAATCAGCGCCTCGGCGCCGTCGAATTTCAGCTCCTCGCGCAGATAGTCGATCATGGTGACGCGCAAATGGCGGCCGTATAGATCGCCGGTGAAGTCGAACAGATGCACCTCGAAGCGCAGGTCCTGGCCATTGAAGGTCGGGCGCCAACCGAGCGAGGCGACGCCATCGTGCCACACCGTGGCGGCGCCCTTGTCGACCCCGGCGCGCACCGCATAGATGCCCGGCTTGGGCCGCTGGTATTCGCCGAGCGCCACATTGGCGGTGGGAAAGCCCAGGGTCCGGCCGAGCTGATCGCCCTTCTCGACCCGGCCCTCGATTTCCCAGAACCGGCCGAGCAGGCGCGCGGCCTCGCGCGGCTTGCCCTCGGTCAGCAATTCGCGAATGCGGCGCGAGGCGATGACCGCGCCGTCGCGGTCGTGCACCGGCGGCAGGCAGGTGACCGCGAAGCCGCCTTGCCGGCCGAGCTCGCGCAGCAGGTTGACGTTGCCGAGCCGGCGGTAGCCGAACACGAAATCCTCGCCGACCACCACATGGCGCACCTTGAGCCCGTTGACCAGCACGTCGCGGACGAAGTCTTCGGCGCTGCGCTTGGCGAAATCCAGGTCGAAGTGCTGGGCATAGAGGCTGTCCACGCCAAGCTCTTCGAGCAGATGCGCTTTGGTGCGCAGCGAACTCAGCCGGAACGGCGGAATGAACGGTTGGAACACCTGGCGCGGATGCGGCTCGAAGGTCAATACGCCGAGCGGCATGGCCTGGGCGCGCGCCAGCGCGGCGGTCTTCTCGATGACCGCGCGGTGACCGAGGTGGACGCCATCGAAATTGCCGATCGCGACGGCGCCGCCCGTCGCCTCGGCCGGCAGTCCTTCGTAGTGACGAAAGAGATGCATCGGCGGGTGATTTTGCCTCGAATTCCTGGCTGAAAATGCGCGAAAGCCGCGTGCCGCAATGGCGCAGAGTTATAGCCTGCGCGCCGCGGACTGGGAGGGAAAACTTATCACGGGCGGCGGCTGGCGCCGGCCGGCGGCACGCGGCGGGGAAGACGGAACTTGGCGGGATTTGTCGGTTAGGCGACGAAGGAAGAGGCCTGGGGCAGCGGGTCGGGGGCGAAGTCGGTGCGCGACGGCACCATCATCACGGCGGTGCCATCGAGCACCACCTTGTCGCCGACGGTGCATTTGGTGGTCAGCACCACGCGCTTCTTGTCGCGCAGCACCTCGCTCACCGTGACCTCGGCGCGTACCGTGTCGCCAATCCGCACCGGGGCGCGAAAGCGCAGGTCCTGGCTGACATAGATACAGCCCGGCCCGGGCAGCTTGGTGCCCAGCACGGTCGAAATGAAGCTCGCCGTCAGCATGCCGTGGGCAATCTGCCCCTTGAAGATCGTATGTTCGGCATATTCCTTGTTCATATGGACCGGGTTCATGTCGCCCGACACACCGGCGAACATGACGATGTCGGTTTCCGTGACGGTGCGGGCGTAAGCCGCGGTCATGCCCACCGTCAGCTCTTCGATCATGTAGCCCTGAAACTCGCTTTTACGAGAAATGCCGGTGACGACCATGCTGGCTCCACTCTGCGGCCAAGGCTCGTTTCCGAGCCGGGCATTTTGCGATGCATCAAATTATGCTGCAACGCAATATAGCGGTTCCGCTTGCCAGCCACAAGGGGCGGAGCCACCCCCGGCGTGGTGATTTCGTGAGACTTTCTTAACCAAGTTAACCCCTTAGCGGCCCGGCTCGCGCTGTCGGGGCTTGTCCGGCGCGTTCAGGTCAGCTCCATGGCCATGACGCCGCCATCGACGAACAGAATGTCGCCGACGATGAAGTCGGAATCGTCGGACACCAGGAACAGCACCGCCTTGGCCAGGTCGGCCGGCAGGCCAGTCCGGTTGCGCAGGTTGACCACGGGACGCGTCGGATCGAATTCCGCCTTGCCGACCGGCGAACCGATCTTGTTGGGCGCCACGCAATTGACCCGGATATTGTGGGGCGCGAGCTGCACCGCCATGGAGCGCGTCAGGTTGGCGACGCCGCCCTTGGCCGCCGTATAGGCCAGCGCGCGGGACCGGCCGCGAAAGCCCGAGGTCGAGCCGACATTGACGATCTTGCCGCCGCGCCCTTGCGCGACCATCTGCCTGGCCGCCGCGCGGCCGACCAGGAACGGACCGGTCAGGGTCACGGCGATGACCCGGTCCCACTCCTCCTTGGTAATCTCGAGCATGTGTTTGTTGTCGGAGATCGCCGCGTTGTTGACCAGGATATCGACGCCGCCGAAGGTTGCGACCACGTCCTTGACCATTTTCTCGACCTGGGCCTCGTCCGCGACGTTGGCGACGAAGGCCGCCGCCTGGCCGCCCTTCGCCTTGATGGCGTCGGCGACCTTGGCGCCGCGGCCCTGGTCCATATCGACGACCGCGACCTTGGCGCCTTCGGCGGCCAGCAGGGCGGCGACTTCTTCGCCGATGTTGCGGCCAGCGCCGGTGACGATCGCCACCTGATTCTGGAGTTTCATCCCTGATTTCCCCTTGTTTTTTGAGCGGCGCGCATTCAAGCAGCCGTGTCACGGTCCGTCAACGATGCGTTCCCATTTGCGGCACGCCGGTGCTTCGCTCACGCCGCGCGTGGCGCTGGGCGAGCTTAACACCGAATAGCGCTGTTCCTGGGCCGACTCTGCCGAGCCGTGGGCCAACCCGGCTGCCCTGCCCGACGCCGCCTGCGCCTGTGCCGGCGACCCGGAGCCGTGGCTCGCGCGGGCGATCTCGCCGTGCCGTGCCGCCGCGCTTTCGCATCGGCGGAACGCGGCGCCCATGCTATAAGAATGGCAACAAACACGCCAAAACGGCGTCTGGGAAACGATCGAGCCGGCGCGCTCAAGCTGGCACCGCGGAATTCGGCCACGCCATCAGAGCGTGGACGATTGACTGCGTTGCGCGCCGGATAAACGCGCCAGCTAGGGAGAGACGCAATGAAGGCATCGCTTTATTTCGTCATCGTTCCGGCCATCCTCGCTTCGGGTGGCGCATTGGCCGATCCGGTCGCCGATTTCTACAAGGGCAAGCAGATGCAGTTCATCATCCGCTCCAATGTCGGCGGCGGTTACGACCAGTATTCGCGCCTGCTCGGCCGCCACATCGTCAAGCACATCCCGGGCAATCCGACCATGCTCGCGATCAACATGCCGGGCGGCGGCGGCATCCAGGCCGCCAACTTCATTGCCATGGCGGCGCCCAAGGATGGCACCCATCTGACGATGGTCAGCCAGGGCCTGCCGATGGACCAGGCGCTCGGCCTCAACAAAGGTCTGCAGGCCGACATGAAGACCTTCAACTGGATCGGCAACATGAGCAATTCGAACCAGGTCACCGTGACCTGGCACACCTCGCCGACCAAGACGATCGATGACGCGATGAAGCGCGAGACGGTGATCGGCGCCACCGGGGCGGGCTCGATCTCGACCCAGATCCCCGCCGTGCTGAACAACGTGATCGGCACCAAGTTCAAGGTGATCTTCGGCTATCCCGGCGGCACCGACGTCAACCTCGCCATGGAGCGCGGCGAGGTCGAGGGCCGCGCCACCAATCCGTGGGCGAGCTATGTCGCGACCACGCCGCACTTCATCAGCGAGAAGAAGATCAACCTGCTGGTGCAGGTCGGCGTGCGCAAGGACCGCGACCTGCCGAACGTGCCGCTGATGCGCGACCTGGCCAAGACTCCGCAGGATCAGGCAATCCTCGATTATGTCTCGAAGGCCGTTTCGGTCGGACGCCCGGTCGGCACCACGCCGGGCGTGCCGAACGACCGGATCGCGGCCCTGCGCGCGGCGTTCGACGCCACGCTGAACGATGCCGAGTTCAAGGCGGAAGCCGCCAAGCAGAAAATGGAGATCAATCCGATGTCCGGCGCCGAGTTGCAGCAACTCATCGCCGATCTGATCGACGCCCCGAAAGACCTGCTGGAGAAGGTGCGCCACGTGACCACGTCGCGCGATGCCAAGGAGCTTCCGGCGCCAAGCCAAGCGGCAACTGAGGAACCGCCGGTCGCCCGCTAACGCCGGCCGCCCCGCTGACCCTGCGCCGCGCGCCAGCCGGCGGCGGTGATGCGCCAGATCTCGGACCGCGTCTCGCCGCTCAGATACGGACTATGTCTCTCGCCGACATAGACCGCGCCGGAGCGCTCCTTCAGGCGGCGGGAGGCGGGATTGTCGGCGGCGTTTTCCTCGATGAAGCTGTCCAGGCGGAGCACCTCGAAGGCGAATCGGTTCACCGCCTCGACCGCCTCGGTCATCAGGCCCTGTCCCCACCAGGGCTCCGCCAGCCAGAAGCCGCGATCGGGCTCCGCGCCCGGTGGCAGACGGAACTCCACCATGCCGATCACGCTGCCGGCAGCGCCGCGCAGACGCAGCGTCCAGGCGTGAGCGATGCCCTGGGCCATGCGCGGCAGCAGATTGTCGCGCAGGAAGACCGTCGCGCCATCCGCGGGATAGGGCCACGGAACGCCGCCGCCGATATGCTGGATGACATTCCAATTGCTGAAATGCTTCTGAACCTCGCCAGCGTCGCGCAGCGCAACCGGCGGCAAGAGAAGCCGCTTCGTTTCGAGCGCAGGCGTTGTCACGAGCTTCGCCTCAGCATGGCATCCGTGTCCGTCAGTCCGGGCGCGCCCCCGGCAGGGTTTTCGAGTCCAGGGTCTTGAAGGCGACATAGCCGCCGTCGATCAGGAGGTCGGCGGCCGTCATGAACGAAGAATCGTCCGACGCCAGAAACAAGGCGCCATTGGCGATTTCGTCGACCGTCCCCGGCCGCCCCGTCAGATAGAGCGGCCCACGCGCCTTGCGTGCCTCCGCCAGATTGCCGCCGTAGCGCCATAGCGCGCGCGGCGTGTCGATGGCGCCGGGCGACAGCGAATTCACCCGGATATTGTCGCCGGCGTGATCGATGGCGAGCGCCTTGGAGAAGTGAATGAGCGCCGCCTTGCTGGTGCAATAGGGCGAGCGCTTGGGCACCGCCATCTGGCCGAGCTGGGAGGCGATGTTGATGATGCTGCCGCCGCCCGCCGCCGCGATATGCGGGATCACATGCTTGCACATCAGGAACGCGCCGGTGAGATTGACCGCGAGCGCCTTGTTCCAATCCTCGAGCGAGAGATCGACCACCGTGCCGTCAGGCGTCACCGCGGCGGCGACATTGACCAGGATGCGCAGATTGCCGAATTTTTTCGCGGCGAGTTCCGCCACCCGCTCCGCATCGGCCGGCTGCGCGACATCGACCTGGACGCCGATCGCTGTGCCGCCGGCCGCGGTGATCTCGGCGGCGACCGCCTCGGCGTTCTCGCCCTTGAGATCGGCGCACAGCACAGTGGCCCCCTCGCGTCCGAAGATCCTGGCGATGGCGCCGCCGATGGCTCCGCCGCCCCCCGTGACGATGGCCGTGCGGCCGTGCAGTTTCCCGGTCTCGGTCATGTAAAAGACGTGCCTTTCTGTGTTTCTGGTTGGCGATCCGTTGGGAAATCACCAGGGACAATCCAGCCGGACTTATGAGACAGTAGCAGCCCAATATAAGCCAAAAGAAATGACAATTCCGGCCACCCCGGCGGGCCTCAGGGAGACCGATACCCATGAACATGCTGTTCTATACCGCCAAGGAAAAGGAAATCATCGACCGGTTGGCCAAAGCCTTCCCCGATGTGAATATCCTCACCGCCAACACCGACGAGGAGTTGCGCAAGGCGATTCCCGAGACCGAGATCCTGGTCACGTCCAACCGGGTCTATGTGCCGGAACCCGCAAAGATTATTCGCGACGGCGCCAAGCGGCTGCGATGGATCCAGTTCACCACCTCGGGTATCGACAAAGCGGTGGCCAGCGGATTGCCCGACGGCATCCCGGTGACCAACGCGGCCGGGTTCCATGCCAACAAGGTGGCCGAGCATGCCATGTCGCTGCTGCTCGCCGTCACGCGGCGGCACATGGATGCGCTCGCTGCCAGGCCGAAGCGCGCCTGGGTGCGCGACGAGATCTCGCCGGTCATTCTCACGCTCGAGAAGGCCACCATGGTGATCATCGGAGTGGGCTCGATCGGCCAGTCCATCGCCCGCAAGGCCAAGGCCTTCGACATGCGTGTCATCGGCATCAGCCGCAGCAGCGATCCGATCGCGAACATCGACGAGATACGGCCGCGTGGCCGCCTGGTCGAAACCATGCGCGAAGCCGACGTGGTGATGGTGGCCGCGACCTACGACGAGTCGACCCACAATATTCTCGGCGCCCAGGCGATTGCCGCGCTCAAGCCGAATTCGGTCATCGTCAATATCGCGCGCGGCCTGCTGATCGACGAGCCGGCGATGATCGCGGCCCTCCAGACCAACAGGATCTACGGCGCCGGGCTCGATGTCATGCATGTCGAGCCGCTCAATCCGGAAAGCCCGCTGTGGGACATGCCCAACGTGGTCATGACGCCCCACTCAGCCGGCTCGGGCGGCGACAAGATCGACCCGATCGTCAACATCATCGCCGACAACCTGAAGCTGTTCCAGGCCGGCAAGCCGCTCAACAAGCTGGTGCACGGCCCGATGTTCGCCAAGGTGCCGGCTTAAAACGCTTCGACGGCGTCGATCGACCAAATGGAGCGATGCGTGTCGCTACATCCTGCGGTGGTCTTTCGACTGCGAGTGGGCGAAGTCAACAACGCACCGAAGGATGCGGGGTCGGTTAGCAAGTAACGATGCTCATTGCCCCGTCACGCCCGCGTCGCGCAGCCAGGCGCGCACCGTCTGCTCGGGGCCTTCCTTGGAGCGGAACATCAGAAAGGTCGGGCGCTGATCGCGCAGGTGGCGGAGGAATCGGTCGACGTCCCTGGCGGACGCCGCGTCCTTGCCCTTGAGGTGCTGCAGCGCCCAGCGCGACCATTCGGCGATCACCGCCTCGCGGGCATTTTCCTTTTTCATGGCCGGGTGAACGCCGGGCGGTGTGCCTTCCCGACAATCAGGCAGCCGACGATCCTGGCCGATGCCGGTATGGCGATCACAGATCTGTCCATCTCCACCTCCCAGGGATGAACGGCGCCTGCGCCGGCCGGTTCCTGATGGCGGCGCGTGCGGGCTTGCGCGGCTCGGCGCTTTGGGTTGAACTGGGACAAAGCCGATAGAACAGTATTCTGAGGGAGGTTCGGATGAGTTTTTTCGTGGGCGCCAAGCCGGCGTTCCCCAACATCAAGACGGCCGTCTACGACTACGATCCGCGGCGCACGCGCCTGCCCGCGTTCCATGAGGCGGTCGCGAAATTCCGCGACGGCGGCGATACGCCGCGCGCCTTCCTCGAGCGCGGACTGGAGATTCTGGAAGCGCGCGAACCGGTGCTGCAGGCCTTTGCCGCGCTCAACATCGAAGGCGCGCGCCGGGCGACCGACGAGGCGAGCGTGCGCTACAGGGCCGGCAAGCCGCTCTCGCCGGTCGACGGCATGGCGATCGGCGTCAAGGACCTCTACGAGACCAAGGACATGCCGACGCAGCTTGGCAGCCGGCTGTTCGAGGGCCATCACACCCACCGCGACGCCGCCTGCGTCTATTGGCTGAGGCGTTGCGGCGCGGCGATCCTCGGCAAGACGACGACGCCGGAATTCGCCATGGGCGATCCGATCCTGACGCGCAACCCGTTCAACGAGGCGCACACCGCCGGCGGCACCTCGTCCGGCTCGGCCGCGTCGGTCGGCGCCGGCATCGTGCCCGCGGCGCTCGGTACCCAGGTCAAAGGCTCGCTCATCCGCCCGGCGAACTACTGCGCCAACTACGGTTTCAAGCCGACCCACGGCGCGCTGACCCGCGCCGGCGACGACGGCGGCTCCCACACCACCAACCATCTCGGCACCATGGCCGCCAGCCTGCAGGATACCTGGATGCTGGCCCATACCATTTCGACGGTCGCCGGACCGCATCCCGGCTTCCGGCCGCTCGACGGCGAAGCTGTCCTGCCCGCGCCGGTCAAGCCCAAGGCCCTCGTGCGCATCGACACGCTCGGCTGGAAAGACACCGACAGTGAATCGCGCGCCATCTTCGAGGATCTCCTCGCGCGGCTGAAGCGGGCCGGCATCGCCATCCTGACGCGCGACGATCACCCCGACATCGCCGCGTTCGACGCGTTGATTCCGCCGGTCAACGAGATGCTCGTCACCGTCACCGGCTACGAGATGCGCTGGCCGCTGCTGCCCGTGGTGCTGGAGAACGAGGGCAAGGTCGGCGCCCGCGCGCGCCAGCGCATCATGCGGGGCGAGACCGTCACCCTGGCGCAATACCAGGCCGGGCTCGCCTGGCGGCTCAAATTCCGCGAGGCCTTCGCGAAGCTCGCCGCGCTGGCCGACGGCGTCGTCGCCATCCCCTCGCCCGGACCGGCCCCCACGGTCGAGGAGGGCACCGGCGATTCGATCTGCCAACTGCCCTTCTCGCTGCTCGGCGCGCCGGTTTTCACCCTGCCTTTCATGGCGGTGCGCGGTCTGCCGTTCGGCCTCCAGATGGCCGGTTTCGTCGATGGCGATCATCAGCTCGTGGCGCGCGCCGCCTGGCTCGACCGGGCCTTTCATCGTGGCGAGATCTAAGCGGCTGAATTGCGCGCCTTGACGGGGCCCGGCGCCCGGTTACAGTCGGAGGCCAGAAACAGGCGCCGCGCCACCGGGCCGGCGCCCACAAAACAGGGAGCCTGAGATGCCGAAATCAATTCTGTCCGGATTCTGCCTGGCACTGGCCATGGGCGGCCTGACGAGCGCGGCCGCGGCGCAATCGCCGGCCGAGTTCTACAAGGGCAAAAACATCGACCTGATCATCGGTTTCACCCAGGGCGGCGGCTACGACGTCTATGCCCGGGTGGTCGGGCGCCACATGGAAAAACACATCCCGGGCCAGCCCAAGATCATTCCGAAGCAGATGACGGGCGCGGGCAGTCGCAAAGCAGCGGGCTATGTCTACACCGTGGCGGCGCAGGACGGCACCACGATCGCCACCGCCGACCAGTCGCTGCCGCTGCAGCAGGCGCTCGAGGAGCCCGGCCTGCAGTTCGACGCCACCAAGCTCCTGTGGATCGGCAACGTGAACGCCGACATCAATACCACCGCGCTGTGGCACACCCATGGCGTCACGTCGATCGAGCAGGCCAAGACGCGCGAGATCGTGCTCGGCGCCACCGGCCCCAACACCTCGGCGCAATATCCCCAGGTGATGAACAATCTGCTCGGCACCAAGTTCAAGATCATTAGCGGCTATCCTGGCGGCGCCGACATCAATCTCGCCATGGAGCGTGGCGAGGTGGCGGGACGCGGCTCGAACGCCTGGGCGTCGTGGAAATCGACCAAGGCCGACTGGCTCAAGGAGAAGAAGATCAACATCCTGGTGCAGATCGGCCTGGAGAAGGCGCCCGACCTGCCGGATGTGCCGCTGCTCATGGACCTGGCGAAGAACCCCGAGGACCGCGCGGTGCTGCGCCTGCTCTCGGCGCCGACCGCGGTCGGCCGACCGATTTTCACCACGCCCAACGTGCCGATGGACCGCCTCACCGCGCTGCGCCGCGCGTTCGACGCCACCATGACGGATCCGGGCTTCCTCGCCGAGGCGGAGAAGGCCCAACTCGACCTCAACCCCGTGGCCGGCGAGAAGCTGCAGGAAATCGTCCAGGAGATCGTCGCGGCACCTAAGCCGGTGGCGAAGAAGCTCGCCGAAGCGCTCGTCATCCGCGACGTGGTGCGCGACCTGCAGACGGAAAAGCCGAAGCCCGCCGGCGGTGCCAATCCATAGCTGCCGCTCGCGCTTAGACGCCACACCCGACGAGTTCGGTCAGCGCGTCATGGCCGAATTTGGGGTGCGCGTTTCGCGCGGCCCGCGGACAGGCTGAGTCGGGGCGGCCACGCGGACGAGCCACCCCGCGTTCTCGTCTGTCACATTGGCCAGACTTGGATGCTTTCCAACAAAACGGGGCATGACGGAGAGAACATTGTACGCTCAACAAGCGACGCAACCGCGCTAGGTCGCCACGCCGCGATTTCAACCGCGTAATGTATCGACTCGCGAATGATCTTCAGCGATTCGACCGGAACCGCCCCCGCCACAGACCGTTTTCTTATCAGACTTTGCAGCGCAGCCCGCGAGTTCCGCCCCCGGCGGAAAGCGCATGGCGCTGCTCATTCGGAAGCATAGGAGGAGAGCCGATGGCGTTCCAACTGCCGCCGCTGCCTTATGCCGGAGAGTGCGCTCGAGCCGCATATCTCGGCGCGCACCCTGCAATTCCATCATGGCAAACATCACAAGAAGTATGTCGATACGTTGAACGAGTTGATCGCCGGCACCGATCTGGCAAATCAGCCGCTCGAAGACATCATCCGCGCCACGGCGCAGGACAACTCGAAGACAAAGATCTTCAACAACGCGGCGCAGCACTGGAACCATACGTTCTTCTGGCAGTGCATGGCGCCGGCGGGAACCGGCGGTTCGCCCGATGGCGACATGAAGACGCGCATCGAACGCGACTTCGGCAGCGACGAGTCGTTCCAAAAGGAATTCACCGCGGCAGCCGAGGGGCAATTCGGCAGTGGCTGGGCCTGGCTGGTGGAGGACGGCGGCAAGCTGGCGATCACCACGACCCACGATGCCGATCTGCCGCTCGCGCACGGACAGAAGGCTCTGCTTACCTGCGATGTGTGGGAGCATGCCTACTATCTCGACTATCAGAACGATCGCGCCGGGTTCGTCCAAGTGTTTCTGGCCAAACTCGCCAATTGGCGTTTCGCGAAAGATCAACTGAGCAGACAAGGAGGAGCCTCCATGACCGCAGACAAAGACAGTGACCGCACGACCGGCTCGAACGAGGAGATGGGCCGCGATGCGGCCGGCGGCGTCGCATCCGGCAAGATCCGCGACGACAAGCTGAAGCGCGCCAAGGCGGCACCCCAGGGCCGCGAGGCCGGTTACGCGGAGCAGGTCGACCCGTCGCTCGCCAAGGCCCCGGGCGTCGAGGGCGAGGGCAGCTATAGCGCCACGCGCGACTACCAGAAGGGCGTCGAAAGAACCGTGAAATCGGGCCAGGTCGAGCAGAAGGCGCGCGAGGCGAAGGATGCCCTGGAAGGCGCCGAGGGCGAGGATCTGCGCGATGCCGAACGCCGCGGCCAGATGGCGGCAAAAATGGAAGACCCCGCCCTGCACACCAAAGGCAAGGGCAAGCAGCAGGGCTAACCCAACGCTGGACCCGATACGCGACGACCGATGAGAGACGCCGCCCCGGCCGGGCGGCGTTTTTCTTTGCGGCGCCAAGCCGAGTCCCGCACTATGAACATGGGCGAACGCCGGACGCCCGTTGCCGCCGGCTCCGCCGAGAAACGCCGCCGCAAAGGCGCGAAGGGGACCATGACGATCTTCCTCGACCAATCGCATATCGAGGCGCTGCACGCGAGCGGCGCCGTCACCATGGCCGACTATGTGGAGGCGGTGGAGGCCGCTTACCGCGACCAGGGGCTCGGCGATTTCCAGATTCTGCCGCGGCAGAATTTCTGGATCGAGCGGCCCGGCGCGTCCCGTCCGGGTTCGCTCAAGGTCGGCGGCGGGTTGCTCAAGAATGTCGGGGTCATGGGATGCTCGATGTATTCCACCGGCTATGGCGGCGGCATGAACCTGTGGGTCACGCTGTTCTCCGCCGTCAGCGGCAATGTCGAAGCGATCATCCATGGCGGCGTGATCAGCAAGATGAAGACCGGCGCCACCGCCGCCGTGGCGGCCAAATACATGGCCCAGCCCGAGGCCTCGGTCGCGGCCCTGATCGGCGCCGGCGACCAGGCGACGACCCAGCTCAGCGGCCTGATGGCCGTCCGCCCGCTCACTGAGGTGCGCGTGTTCAGCCGCAAGCCGGACAACCGCGAGGCTTTCGCCGCCTGGGCGCGCCGGACGTTTCCCGGCCTGACCGTTCAGGCCACCAGCTCGGCCCAGGCCGCGGTCCAGGGCGCCGATATCGTGGTCACCGCGACCAATTCCAAGGTGCCCGTCATCGAAGCCGGCTGGATCGCGCCCGGCGCCCATTGCAACTTCATCGGCGCCCACTACCCCGAGCAGCGCGAGGTGGATGGCGCCACCCTCCAGCGCGGCCGCATCGTCGTCGACGACCTCGATCAGGCGTTTCACGAGAAAGGCGAAATCCTGATTCCGCTCGAGGCCGGCGAGATTGGGCGCGAGATCGTGCTCGGCGATCTCGGGTCCGTCATCACCGGCAAGGTCGAACCGCGGCGCAACGACACCGATATCACCATGTTCCTGTCGGGCGGCACGGCGCTCGAATACATGGGCGCCTCGGCCATGCTCGCCCGCAAGGCGCGGGAAGCCGGGCTGGGTCAGGCGCTCGAGGGCGGGAACTCCTAGCGCGCCGCGTGGTTGTGCCGGCGTGACGCGACTCGGCTCTTTTCACGGTCGAGACGCTGCGCGATACTCGGGTTCTGGATTGAGGAGTTCGCCATGTCTCTCGCGTTGCTCCGTCGCGTCCTGCTGCTGGCTATCCTGGCGGCTGGCGGTGTGGTTCTCGCCGGCGCTCCGGCGCCGCGCGCCCAGGGCATCCCCGTCGATCTCGAGCTCATCCTGGCCATCGACTGTTCCGGCAGTGTCGACGAGGTCGAAGCGCAACTGCAGCGCGAAGGCTATATCAAGGCGCTGACCAGCGACCGGGTACTCAATGCCATCCGCTCGGGCGAGAACCGCCGCATCGGCGTCGCCTATGTCGAATGGGCTGGCGAAAGCTACCAGCGCACCATCGTCGGCTGGACGATCATCGAAGACCAGGCGTCGGCCAATGCGGTGGTCAACAAGATCGCATCATCCCCCTACATGGCGATACGCTGGACCTCGATCAGCGCGGCGATCGACTATTCCGTGGCCCTGTTCAAGACGAGCCCGTTCGAAAGCCAGCGGCGCGTCATCGATATTTCCGGCGACGGCAAGAACAACAATGGGCGCGACGTGGTCAGCGCGCGCGACGCGGCGGTGGCCGCCGGCATCACCATCAATGGCTTGCCGATCCTCAACAGCCGCCAGGGCGCCTTCGGCGGCGTGCGCGGCTTCCCCTCGGACCCCGATCTCGACACCTACTACCAGAACTTCGTGATCGGCGGCCAAGGCGCCTTCATGGTGCCGGCGGAAAGCTTCGACACCTTCGCCACCGCGATCCAGTCGAAGCTGATCCGTGAAATCGCCGGGCTGGATTACACGCCCTCCGACCGCCAGTTCGCGGAAGCGCCGGCGGCCGAATGAACGGCAGACCGGCCTGCGGCCAACTGACCGTCAGGGCCCGGCTTGACCGGTCAAGGCGGAGACCGTCGGCGGGCGCCGATCATGATGCCCCGAACACGTCGGTCAGGCTGGGGCGTGACCGCTCCTTGCGAGAAATCGCGTTGGGCGCGCGCCGCTCACTCCACGAACGTTTCGAGCAGTTCCACGGGATCGCCGTAGCGGCTGGCGGCCGCCACCACTTGGGGATCGCGCAGCGACATGAGGAAGCCGTTGTCGATCAGCGTGGTGTTGCCAGCCTTCACGGTGGCGTCGAAGATCACGCAATCCTGGTGCACATGGGGCTCCTCCCAATGGGGCACGACGCGCCGCAGATATTCGCTCGGCCGATTGCTGTCGGTGCCGAAGTGCAGGGCGCCCGGCGAATTCGACCCCGCCGGATAGACCGCGTAGCGCGGCGCCTTGGGATTGTGGCCGCAGCCGAGCTCGTGCAGGAAGGCGTCGACGCCGACCAGCATGTCGCGCAGGATCTCGGCGTCGAGCGAGCGGCCGTGCACCTTGTGCACATAGCCGTCCTTGTATTCGATGCCGATCTTCTCCTCGAACGGCTTGGCGAAGCCGATCGCCCATTGCGGAAAGATCACGCCCTGCATGCGCGGCTTGGCATTGGGATCGCGCTTGAAGCAGGTATGAGCATAGATGTTCGGCCCGTGGGTCGGCAGATAATGCACGTAGCAGCCCGGCACGTCGCCGGTGTTCTCGCCGCGCCAGCGGTTGTGGTCGAGCAGGTTGCTCACCATCTCGGGCGTGAAATGGATGGTGAGATCGGTGCCGCGCGCATCGGCGAAGGTCATGTCGAAGTCGTTGTCGCGCGGGAACATGCGCGCCGTGGCGCGCACGATCTCGCCGACCAGGTCGACCGGAAAGCGCGCCTGCGGCGAATTCAGCAGGTCGAGGTTGCGGAAATAGGTGATCTTGATCCAGCGCTGGCCGGTTTCCTGGCGCAGCTTGTTGGCGAACGGGCTGGAGGTCGAGCAGAACCAGGTGGAGACGACGAAGGTGGCCTTTTCCAGGATCGGCTTGACCTCGTCGGGGATCGCGGTGAGCTGGCTCGATTCGCCCATGAATTCGCGGACCCGCGCGCCGCGCGAGCGCGCGATGCCGGTGATCGCGTCGACCACCCGGCGGTCGAGCAAGGGATCGGTCAGGAACAGCACCTCGTCATCGGGCCGGATGGCGAAGACCTTGATCATATTGTCGACCGCCTGGAAATAGTGGCGCAGCTCGGTGGGCGGCAGCGGCGCGGCTGACGGCATGGCGGTCGCGGTCTTCGACGCCAGGATCTCGGCGGCGGTCAGCGGATGTTGGCTCATGGTTCCTCCTTACGCCGGGCTCTCGCGGCCCGGTCAGCGCATGGTCGGCATGACGAAGTCGGCGCCGCCGCGCGAGCCCGATCGGCCAGCGCGAGGTCACGGTCTTCAGGCGGGTATAGAACCGCACCCCTTCCATGCCGTGGATATGGTGATCGCCGAACAGCGAGCGCTTCCAGCCGCCGAAGCTCATGAAGGCCATCGGCACGGGAATCGGCACATTGACGCCGACCATGCCCGCCGTGACCCGCGCGGTGAAGGCGCGCGCCGCATCGCCGTCGCGGGTGAAGATCGCGGTGCCGTTGGCGTATTGGTGGCCGTTCACGACGGCCAGCGCCTCGTCGAAATCCTTGGCGCGCACGACGCAGAGCACCGGGCCGAAAATCTCGTCCTGGTAGATGCGCATGGTCGGACGCACCTGGTCGAACAGCGAGGCGCCGAGGAAATAGCCGTTCTCGTAGCCCTGCAGCGACAGGCCGCGGCCGTCGACCACCAGCTTGGCGCCTTCCGCCACGCCGGTGTCGATGTAGCCGGCGACCTTGTCGCGGTGCGCGCGGGTGATCAGCGGCCCCATCTCGGCATCCGGATCGGTGCCCGGCCCGATCTTGAGCGCGCGCACGCGCGGCGCCAGCTCGGCGATCAGCGGATCGGCGGCGGCACCGACGGCGACGGCGACCGACACCGCCATGCAGCGCTCGCCGGCCGAGCCGTAGGCGGCACCCATCAGCGCCGTCGGCCGCCTGGCCGATATCGGCGTCGGGCATGACCACCATGTGGTTCTTCGCGCCGCCCAGGGCCTGGACGCGTTTTCCAGCGCGCCGTGCCGGTGCGGTAGACATGCTCGGCCACGGCGGTCGAGCCGACGAAGCTGACCGCGCCGATGCCGGGATGGGCCAGGATGGCGTCGACCGCCTCCGCGCCGCCATTGACGACATTGAGCACGCCCTTGGGCAGGCCGGCCTCGGTCAGCAGCTCGGCCAGTCGCAGCGAGCAGCTCGGCACCTTCTCCGACGGCTTGAGGATGAAGCTATTGCCGCAGGCGATGCGCCAGCGGAAACATCCACAGCGGCACCATGGCCGGAAAATTGAACGGCGTGATGCCGGCGCAGACGCCGACCGGCTGGCGCAACGAATAGCTGTCGATCCCGGTGCCGACGTTCTCGGCGTATTCGCCCTTGAGCAGATGGGGGATGCCGCAGGCGAACTCGACCACCTCGAGCCCGCGCTGGATCGAGCCCTTGGCGTCCGACAGCACCTTGCCGTGCTCGGCGGTGATCAGGCGGGCGAGCTCATCGATGTGTGCTTCGACCAGTTCCTTGAAGCGGAACATGACGCGGGCGCGGCGCAGTGGCGGTGTCGCGGCCCACGCCGGCAGAGCGCGCGTCGCGGCCGCGACGGCATCGTCCACCTCGGCCGCCGAGGCCAGCGGCACGCGCGCCGCGAGATTGCCCGTCGCCGGATTGAAGATCTCGCCAAACCGGCCGCCGGCCGGCGACCTTGCGGCCGTCGATAAAATGATGGAGCTCCGTCACCATCGGACCGAGACCAACTCCTCCCTGTTGCTGGCGCCGTTATGCAAATCGGCGCTTCATTGAAGCGTCAGTATCGTGCGCAACGAGCGCGAGCGGAATCGGCGCGCCGACACCGGTCATATCTCGCGCAGCATGCCGTCCCGCGTTCGCATGAAGTTCTTCACTTCGTTCTCGACCATCTCGTAATCGGCGTTGGAGTGAAGCTGAATATTCTCGTTGTTGGCGATCGTCACGTTGCGGTTGGTGGCGATCACCCGGATGCGCGCGCCGTGGCCGATGCCCGAGAAGCTTACGAAGCGGCGCTCGGTCGGCACTGAGATATAGATATCCGCGAAGCCGTCGGCGGCGATGTCAGTGCCCTCCACCACCTCGGCATAGTGGCGCGAGCGGCGGTCGTCGAAGTTCACCTCGCGCAGCCTGTCGCCGTCGCGGATCAAGGTGATGAAGACGCCGGGGCTGAGATGACGGCCCTCGCGGCATTCGAAAATATCGGAGGTCTGCGGCAGATAGATTTTGCGCGTGGCGCTGCCGTTGGTCAGCACCAGCCGCTGGCCTTGAGCGTAGTCCGCCGGGTTGAGGCGCGGTATGACCGGGTCGCCCTCGCCGGCCGGCAGCAGGGCTCACCGGCCCTTCGTTGTGCAGCCGCACGGGCGCGCGCCCGTCGACCGGCATGACGTTGTTCGCGGCCTC
Organism: uncultured Alphaproteobacteria bacterium; assembly: GCA_963752345.1. Lineage (GTDB taxonomy): Bacteria > Pseudomonadota > Alphaproteobacteria > SMXQ01 > SMXQ01 > CAVVYA01. The sequence continues at coordinate 212,071 of CAVVYA010000020.1, read as the reverse complement.
TTCGAAGCCGAGCGCCTGATTGTCCCGCATGGCGGGCATCGGGGCACTGTCGCCCTGCCTGGCGAGCAGATTCTCCGCAAGGCGTTGGGTGCGGTAGTAAATGTTCTTGGTGATATGGATTGCGTCGACGTCGGCGCCCGCCGCCAAGCCATAGGCGACTGGCGTCACGAAGCGCTTGTTGCGCTCCGCGCCAGCGCCGCTCGAGCCGATGAAGTTGCCCGAGATCACCACCGACTTCAGTTTGCGCCCCGCGCGACAGGTCAGCGAGATGCCGATGCCGCCATCGCGATTGTGGCGCAGGAAATGATTGTCCCTGACGATGACGCTGCCGACCGCGGGCACGGTCTGACCGCGCCCCGGCTCGAGCGCCAGTGCCGCGTGCTGCGCCTGGCTATGGCCGCAATCGACGAAGGTGTTGTTGGAGATGAGGGTGGCGCCGCTCTCCATATTGAGAAGGATGCCGTAATCGGCGCATTCGGTGAAGCTATTGCCCAGGATTTCGGCCGGGTGCGGGCTGTCCCACGCGCTCTGGATGCTGAGGCCCATGCGCGCCGCGGAGAACTGGTTGTCGATATAGCGCGCCGGCTTGGCGAAAGAGGCGCTTTCGACGCAGGCGTGCGCCGCATCGTAGAACCGGCAGCCACGCACCACATGGGCGCCGCCAAGCGACAGGCAATCGGCGCTGGTGCCATGCAGCTCGCAATCCTCGATCAGCACGTCATCGATGAAGGCGCCGCCGCCGAACACGATCTCGCCGCGGAAATCATGGGCATCGACATTGCGGATGACGATGCGCCGGTGGTGCCGGTCTTCCTGCAGATTGATGCCCTTATGGCTGATGTCCCAGCCCTCGCGCGCCTGGGTACCAGGCGGGCTGCGATCCAGGGTGTTGCCCGGCCGCGCGCCGCCGTCGATCTCGATGTTTTCAATCACGATATTGCGGCGCGGCTGCGACGGATCGACGCCGCCGGCGATGAAGATGGCGCTGCCGCGCCACACATTGGCCGTGCCGTCGCTGGAATACCAGGGAAACAACTCGAAGCTGTTGGTCGGATCACGGTCGCCGAACACGCGGAACGTGAGCTTGCTCAAGGCAGGACCGTCGCCGGTCAACACGATATTGTCGGCGGCGATGGTCAGCGCATTGGCGCGGACGCGGTCGACTGCGATGCTGGTTTGCGGCTTGATCTTGTAGGTGCCGGCCGGCAGGTAGACGGTGCCGCCGCCGCTGCTCGAGACGAAATCGATGGCGGCCTGGATGCTGGCGGTGTCGTCGACGAGACCGTCGCCGCGCGCGCCGAAGCCCTGCACATTGGCAACCGGGCCGACCAGATGCTTGCGCAGCAGGTCCTTGCTGACAGGCGCGTCCTGGGGAAAAAGCGAAAACATGTTGGTCATGAAGGACTCAGTCGGCGAAGTCTGTGCCGTCGGCGAAGAAACCGCCCGGCACCGGCTCGATCTGCTCGGTATGCTGCCGGCTCTCGCAGCCCGCGACAACGCCGGCGCCGAGCATGGCCGCGCCCGCGACCCCGCAACGTTTCAGAAAATCCCGCCGGCCGATCAGAGGCGGGCGCGGCGAATGACATTGGCGAAATGGGCGACAGCAGGCGATCCATGAATGAGGCCAGGGAGTGGATAATCGAGATGCTGATCGATTGATAAAGCCCGGCGTGCGGTCTGTAAAGGCAAGCCGGGCCTTATGTTCCGGGTTTTATTTCTGGACCCAGCCCCGTTCGGTCAGGAACCAGGTGCCCTTTGGGCGCCTGGTCGAAGATCTGGCGGGCATAGACGCGCCCGACCTGATCCACGGGAACGCCCTGCTCGGCTGCCCGCTTCTGGTAGATGCCCTGGCGCTGAGCATTGATTTCGGCCGCCACTCGATTCGCTTCGGGGCTGGGTTGGCGGACCACCGCCAGGCCGTCGTAGCGCTCGCCCAAAGCACCCGACAGGCGCAGGGCTTCGAGCGATTGCGCCCACACCGGATGGGCCACGGCCGCGAGGAAAAAAGCACCGGTCAGCGCAACGGCGGCGAGAGGTCTTGAATATTTGGCGGCGTGACGTGCGAGTCATCGGAAAATATCCGGGTTGTGTTGAATGTCTTCCTTGGCCCGCTCTTCGAGTTTGACGCGGACATCCGCATCCAGCTTGATGTTGAGGTTGATCGTGATCGGCTCCTTCGGAGCTTCGAGCGCGACCCTGGGCTGGCATGCGATCAACGTTCCAGCGGTCAGAAGAATTCCCGCCAGGTGCCCGAAGCTCGTGCCTCGGCGGCGGGTTTGAGATCGCGTCATCGTCGTCATGCTTCCTTGTCTCACGTCATCTGTTAGTGACGGGCGCCGACCATGGCACGGATCAAGTCCTGCGACAACCGGCCACCCTGCGCGACGATGCCGAGGATCTTGTCCAAGTTCGTCGTCACGGTCACGTTGATCTGGAAAGGATGCCCGTCAAGAACGGCAGGATTATGGCCGAGCATGTTGAGCGTGAGGCGGGATTCGCCGCTCAGCGGCTTGTCCAGGCTCAAGGCCAATCGCTCGTAGTGAAAGTCGGCCAGGGCCTGGAGCAGCAAATTTGTGTCCTGACCGCCCTGGGCAAGCGCCGCCGCCGTTTCCGGCGATGCCATGCGCAATATGCCCGGGCCCTGCGCTTCGAGCTTGCCCGCCTTCGATCGCCACATCGTCGCCCGCCACCAGCAACGGCAGCGCGCCGGCGAACTGACCCTCGCCGCTGACGCCTTCCACGTCGAGGGCGGCGAGCAGGACGGAGAGGTCCAGATCACGTATTTGCAGCGTGAGACGGTTGCGCTCGGCGAGCGGTTTGAAGATCGTTCCGCGCGCGGCGATGCGGCCGCCGGCCAGAGCCAGATGCGCCTCGTCGATGCGGAGAACCGGCTCGGCCGACGCGCCGTCGCCCACCAGCGCGATCCTTGCCGTCAGCGATTCGACGGGCAGCCCGCCGGCCTCGAAGCTCAGATCGTCGATCCGCAATGCCCCCTCGGTCACGATCGGATGGCCGGTTTGCCAACGCGCGGCCAGATGTCCGGCAACCGTTCCGGCGACAGACTGCATCGCGCCAAGCGGCGGCAACACGTCGCCAGGCTGGAGCCCCTCCGGCGTGAAAGCGGATCGATGGCAAGGTGAGACGGCCGCGGATCGTTCCGTCGCCGATTACATAAGACCCCTGCAGGTCGATCTTCGTCGCGAGCGCCGCGGTCGCCGTCGCCGCCAGCACCCAAGCCCCGCCCTGCCGTTCCACGCTGCCGGCCAGTGCCACGGGCGCGACGAGCGGCTCGTCGACGTCGTGGGCGAGCGATGCCAGCGCAAAACGAACCCCGGGTTTGGTGAAACCGCCGGTCATATCGACGGTCGTGGTCAGTCTCGCTCATGGCGACCCGGACGCTGCCGCGCGTCACCGCCAGCTTCGCCGCCGCGAGCGAATAGCCCGTTCCGTCCGCCGCCGCGTCGATTGTCACCCCGTCAATCGCCACGCCGACGCCGCCCGGCAGACGCGCGCTACCATCGGCAATCCGCAAGCGCGGTAAGCAGTGGCGGCTGCGCTTCATCCTTCGCCGCATCATCACCCGCCAAAAGCCGGGCGAGCGGCCCGGGCTCGTCGCCGGTCACGTCCACATGCAGCCCCGCGACGGCGATCTCGTCTAAGTCGAGACCCAGCAACTGCAGCGGACGATAGCGCAGCGTCAGTTCCCTGGCGGTGAGTTCCGCGCCCAATTGAATATCGACGATGCGCGTCGCCGTGATCCCGACAGAGGCGATGCGGTAGCGCGCATCGACAAAGCCGCTGGCCGCGAGCGCGCCATCGATCACGGCGGTCAGAATTGTGACGCGCGCGACGACGGCGACGAGCACGGCCGTCAGCGCCAGGCCGGCAACGCAGCGGCGAGGCGGCCGCCTAGCCGGCGGCGTGAGCGGCGGCGCACGGGAAACTCGGCAAGACTGTAGCGCGGAGCATGACAGCAACCATCCTAGCAGGATGCGTGCTCGGTTCCGGCGGGAGATTTCCAAGACCGAAACGACGCGGCCAGGTCCGCAACGCAGATCGCCCGCCAATCCCGGCGGGCGATTTCAGCGCTTGCAGCGGCGCGATCAGGCGCTGCGCGGCAGGAATGCGGGAGATGGGATCGACGCCGACAGCGGATATTTGTCGATGCCACGTTCAACCGCCCAGATCGCGGCCTGCGTGCGGTTGGACACGCTGATCTTGCGCAGCAGGCCCTTGAGGTGGACCTTCACCGTCGCCTCGGTGATCTTCAGGCGGTTGGCGATCACCTTGTTCGGATCGCCGTTCACCAGGCAGCGCAGGATCTGCATCTCACGCTCCGACAACCCGCTGGCGGAGAATGGGCGGACGCTGGGCGCTGCCGTCGCGCCAAGCCGGCCCTCGATGAGAAGCTGCGCGAGGTTGGTCGGAAATACTTTCTCTCCGAGCATCGTCAGTGTCAGCGATTGGATCAGGGCTTCGGGCGACATGTCCTTGAGCAGATAGGCGTCGCAGCCGAGTTCGAGAGCCTTGGTCAGCTTGCTGGTGGAGACGTCGTTGGTCAGGACCACGATGCGCGCGGCCTGCGAGTGAGCGCGCAGCCGGCGGATATAATCGAAGTCCTCGACGTCGTTCTCGCGGAAATCAAGCAGCAGCAGGGATGGGGTGAAGCCTTCGTTGACGATCGCGACGGCGTCCTCCAGGCAGTCGGCTTCGCCCTGGATGTCGTAGGGCGAATCCGCAAGGATCCGTTTCATCCCCTCGCGAAACAGCCGGCTGTCCTCGACGATCAACGCCAGGACACGACCTGACAAAGTGCTCTTATCCATCTTCCCCACCCTTACACTAACGCCGTTCGATGACAGAATGCCGACACCAAACTCAACGGCACGATCCCCGCGTGCTGTCGATTCCGAAAGGGTGAGATGAGCAGGCCGCAGCCTTGACGCAGATCATCGTTTCCCCCCGGTATGAATCGTATGTCTGTCTCGTGAAGTTCCGGTAGCGACGGTGAAACTTCAATACATAGAATTTTAAGAAAATTGCAGCGATACGCAACTGTGTTCGGCTGCTTACGTGATGCCACGTATGCACGTCCGCGTGAGGCGCACACGGATTTTGCAGCCAGAAACTTTAATGCCGGTTAATGGAATGGCCGTTGAGATACCGAACACGCGAAGATTATCACGGCTCCCGTGCAGGCGTCGCCGCAATTATTTTTACCCATTTCAATCATCGCCTTCAGACCCAGTCTTCACGTTGGAAATTTGGGCAGCTTGGGCAAAAAGGTTCCAAATTGGAGCCTAGCCTTGCACTTTCGAGGTAACCATCTGAGCCCCGCGCCGTTCCATCTGCGCAGTACCTCGGGCGACATGCCTGCGGATAGGGTCAGTCGTGTTGCTATGCCGGCAACCGCAAAGAACCGTTTTGCTTTGGCCGTCAGGCACTGCCCGATCAATAACCAAGCGCGCAGGCGCACAGTCGATGTATGGAACGAGAGCGCTGGTCGCCGTTGGAGATCGCCAGCTGAAGCGACAGATCGCGCTTGCGATGGACGCCGCGCCCAGCCGCGGTTTCGACCACCGCGCGCCAGGCCGGGGGGCCGGCCGCGCCCAAGTCGCGCCGACGCCTGGTCATCCTCAGCTCGCAAGAATTGTCGCGCTACAAGGCGCGCAGCCCGGCACGCCTGATCTTCCTCAAAAAGCGCGCTTGCCTGGTCGTCGTCGTGCAGCAGCAAGAAGCCGGCAAGATCCTCGAAGCGATCCGGTTGGCCGATGGGCTGGTGTTCCGCGACATCAACTTCGACCGCCTGGCAATGATCGCGGAGCTCGCCGAATCCGGCTACCTCGCCTTTCCATCGGCGTTGGCTGGACAATTGATGAACCGGGGCTTGCGTCGCGAGTTGGTGCTATCGCTCAATCCCCTCGAGCATCGCGTGTTGACCATGCTCGGCCGCGGCTCACCCAATCGCGCGATCAGCGAAGCTCTCCGTCTCGATGAAGGCCGGACCAAATACCTCATCCGCTCGGTTTTCAAGAAGCTGCATTTGCAGAACCGCACCCAGGCCGCGGTGTTCGCCCGCGATGTCATTGCCGATTCGCAGCCGCTCGGCGTGACCGATGTGCGCCGGCAGGGCCAGCACCTTCAGCCAGCATCTGGCAACGCTATTCTCTTAATCCGGTGCGTGGCGAGTACCGGCACGATCGCCGACGCGGCATGCGTCGTGCGAAACGTCAGCGTCGAATGCTGTGGTACATGGCAGGATAGCGACGGCGAGTCGTTGCGCCGTGTCGCGCTGCCCTCAACGGGCCTGAAGGATGGGAGTGGCGCCGCCTTTCGGCGCTATGGCGGTTGGTATCGAGCCGTTGCCGCTGCGCAGCACCAGCACGATGCGCAATGTATCGCGGAGCGTCTTCATATCCATCTTTCGCATGATGCGCGAACGATGCACCTCGACGGTGCGCGGGCTGATTTCGAGTCGCCGCGCCATTTCCTTGGTCGACATGCCCTCGATCACAAGATCGAGAATTTCGCGCTCGCGGGCGGTCAGCGTGCCGATGCGTTCCTGCAGGGCCTGCTGCTCGAACTCGACGCGCCGATTGGCTCGAGTACTGCGCCATGGCGGCCTTGACCTTGCCGACCAACTCGTCAGGCTTGAACGGAAATTCGACGACGTCATAGGCACCGTTCTTCACCGCCTGGACGACCATGGCCACTGTGGTCTGCTGGCTGAGAAAGATCACCGGCGCATCCGGCCAGTTCGCGCGCAGATGGCTTTGGAAATCGGCGTTGTTGATTCCGGGCATCGACAAATCGAGCAGAAAACAACTGGGCGACCGGGCGCCGCCGCCGAGGAGGAAGGCTTCCGCCGCGCCATAAGCGCGCGTTTGAAAGCCGGCATGCTGCATCATTTCCACCAAGGAGATGCGCATGGACAAGTCGTCGGCGATCACGATTACGTTGGAAAACTCGCTCATGGCATCCTCCCGCCTATCTGGCGGCTAAACGTCCGCGAAACCTGTACCCGTGTCGCTGGACGGCGCTCCGTGCGCCGCGCCACCTTTCGCCTGTCGAGCAGAGGCAGCAGACTGGAGCCCCCTTTCGGCACGTTGATCGTGACCGGGCGTGGCTCGAAGGCCGCCCTTCCGGTCCTGAACGCATCAACTATAGATATATACATATTCCTATATACTTAGGCTTGGATATGTGCGCGGCAAGTCGTGGTCCCTCCTCCCGGCTCGCGCAAGGAGCCGAGCCGCCGCGCCTCTCAGGCTGGCAATATCTTGTTAAAGACAGGTAAATAGTCGGAGAAATATCGCGTTGCCGGCATGCGGCCAAGCGCGATGGCGGCCGACGGATTGACGTCAGTCGGCCCTCGGTTCCGCTATCGGATCGGCGCTTTATGCGCGGGAAACGGTGGCAACGGCCCAATCCTGGTGATCCACCATGATCGGCGGATAGGAATCGACGACGACGCAATCGAGGGATTTGACCCGGCGGTAGACCAGAATGCTGGTGTCATCACCCACCGTGACCACCCGGTCATTGTGTTTGAGGAGACGCTGCACCAGGCTGGCCCGCTTGGCGAACGCCTCGCCGCGGTCGGTTTCGTCCCGCCGCGCCCATTCCAACTCCTGGAAGCTGCCCCACGAATAGGACCAGCACTCCCCATTCCATTGAAGGGGTGTCACCCAGGCGCTGCGTTCTTCGGCTATCGTCATATGAGTTTTCCCAGAGCGTCCAGGATGGTCGCAAGACCTTAACGGGTGGTTAATTTCGGGGAGCAAGAGGGTGGTGGGATGCCGTGCCGGAAAATCAGGCAGGCCGCTTCGCTGATGCCTGTTTTAAGCCAATCGCCTCGATCGCACTGAGATTATTAAGGAGAAAGCGCAGGGTCGAATGGTTAATTTGCCCCCTCCCTACCACTAAAGTTTAAACCTCAAGGGCGGAGTTCTGGCCGCTCCGGGGCCGGGCGTGGGTCCATCGGCCAGTCGCGCGTCCGCTGCCAAAACGGCAGCGCTGGCGCGCCTCGATGGTACCGAAACCATCAGCTCCCACCGCGGCACATTGCGTGATGATTTCAGCCGACATGAGGAGCGCGCGCCGGTTTCGGGAACCGCAAGGAAAACCCGTGCGTTAGTCCGGTATCGCAGCTTTCGTCATCAGCTCTGGAGTCGTTGCGGCATGACCAACACCGCCGAGACCTATATGGAAATCGTCGGACTCTTCCATTCACCCGATGCGCTGGAAAAGGCCATCACCGAGTTGGCGAGCGCCGGCTGGGACCGCGCGGAAATGAGCCTGTTGGGTGCTCCCGAATTGCTCGAGAACCGTCTCGACGCCGATGCGGTCGAAAAGATCGCGCAGCGCCCCGATGTTCCGCACAGCCCCGTGGTATCCAAGGACGACGTGCGCCAGATGCGTACCTTGACGACGGGGATGGCGGGCGTCGTCGCTGCCTTCCTGGCGGCCGGCGCCACTATCATGAGCGGCGGCGCCGCGCTTGCCGCGGTGATCGGCGCGGCGGCCGCTGGCGGCGGTGCGGCCGGGGCCATGGAAGCGCTCGGCCACAATGCGGACGAACGGCGGGAGCGCGCGTTGCGCGAGCAGCTCAAGCATGGCGGCATTTTGCTCTGGGTATTGCTCCGCGATCCCGGCGAGGAGTCCAAGGCCCGCGAGATTCTGCAGCGCAATGGCGCAACCGATATTCACCTCCAGGAACGCAGCGCGCCGGCGAACGACAAACTGATGTCACTGCCGCGCTGAACTATCCGCGCGGGCGCGCCGATCCGGGCGGCCCCTCCGACCAATTCCCAATGAGGATCATCATGAGTTGGCAACAGATAAGCAAAAACTGGACGCTGGAAAAAGGCCGGCTGCAGCGCCGCTGGGATAAGCTGACCGCCGGCGATATCGAGGTGATCAACGGCGACCGCAACCGTCTGGTCGAGCGCCTGGGTGCGCGCTACGGATTCGAAAAGGGCGAGGCCAACCGCCGCATCGACGAATGGCAGGAAGAAAGCGCCGACCGGCTGCAGGCGCACGACGCCGTCGAACGCGCCTCGGAGGAATCCTTTCCAGCGAGCGACCCCCCGTCCTTTACCCCGCAGACCTCGGTACGCAAGGACCGATCCGACTCCGATGACAACGTCACGGCAGCGCCGAAGCCGGCGAAGTAGCGCCTCGCCAACCCATCGTGCGGCCGCTCATGTAGCGTAGCTTTATGCGGCGGCACGCGATTTTGCGTTGGACCGCGAATTAATCTGCTTGCTCAGAGACCTCCCGGGCAAGGCGGTATCGCCGGGCGGCTGCACCCCCAACTCTTCGAGCAGGGTGGGAAATACATCCATCAGCTCTACCGGCTCGGAATAAACATGATGATGGCCGGTTTTAAACCACAGCAACCCCCTCGGATTGTGGCCACCGCTCTTGGTCCCGTCGATCATATAGAACAGATCGTAGAAGCGTTTAGACCACGTCACCTCATCCGTGGAGATCGAAAGAACCGCGTGCTCGGGAATCTGGTGCTTGATATTGCTCCCGAAGCCGAGGCTGAGCGGCCCCTTGTCGATGATGTGAAAAAGTGGTTGTCCATCGCAGGTGAGCGCTCTCAGCCTCCGCGAGGCAAACTCGGTCTCGGCAGGGCTGGAAAGATCAAGAACATACTGCTGCGCCATGATCGACTGCAGGCGAGCATAGCGGATACCGAGGTCACGCAGGAGGGCAACTGCGTCATACGGTCGGTAGAAATGCCACCCGCCGACATCCTGGTATTCAAGCTGAGGTTCCTGGCTTAGCGCGGTGGCCAAAACGAATAACGTCTGGCCGTCGTCGAGGCGGAGGAAATCACCCAGTTGGCGATCCATGCTCTCGTAGCCAAATTGGATCGCGTTGCCGTATCGCCGAATATCATCGATGTCGGGCTTTACGGTAAAAGCCTCAGGCTGCATGTGGCGCCAATAGCAATGCTGGAAATGGGCCGTGCTGTTCGTGAAAAAGGTGGAGAAATCGAAACGGTTCTTCTGCCAGGCATATCGGAAAACATCGAATTGCATCTGGTCGAGCAGCACCGCCCTGCGCCAGCGTTCCTTTCGATCGCGAAGCTCGAGCATGAGTTGCTGAGCGATGTTGGCAACCGTGCGCATTCTAAGGCCATGAGTTCAGGAGAAAGCGGATGAACCGAGCCGCCGACCTGAACTGGCTTTGACGGGATGTATTGGTGTATTCCCGCACCTGCTGAGCGACAAATTCGTAATAGTCATCCAGCGTCGAAGGACTTGCCTTCTGCGTCCCGCACCATGGATCCGGAAGAAAGATCGACTCCTCCGCCGAGAACCTCTTGGCATTCATGCTGGAGAAGTTCGCAACGCGTTTGCCGGCGCGGATCAATGCCGACCAGATATCCGTGAAATCCTTTGTCGGGCCATCGGTCAGCTGATACACGCCGTGCGTGCGATACGGCAGACCTGAATGCAGGGAATACCACTGAACCCACGGGTTCAGCGTGGGGCCGTCGACGGCGTCCGATTCCGTCTCGAAAACAACCGAAGCATCATAGAACGACTTGAAATTGGGCAGTAACCCCTGGGCCATCCAGGCGTGTAACAACGGCATGCATAGCTCATTGTATTCGATTAGGATTATTCGCTTTCCCGGAGTCTTAGGAGAGTGCTGCATTCCATCCTCGGCTTACCCCTGATCGGGGCCTCAATGAAGGCCTTGTCGGGCCGTACGGGGCTTGTCATCAGTATAGCTGATCACCGTCCCTCGACGCGAATCGGACGGCATTGCATAAGGGGGTAATCCCTTAGATTTTTCACCATTGACCGAGCCGCGAGGGCTGCCCCGTTGAGCGGCAACTCTGCTGCATGAGTTTACGCCGCCCGCAAGGGCGTGATATCCACTGTTTCAGTTTGGCATTTAGCAGCAAACTGTTAACCAATTGCTGGCAGGTTCCCGACAGGCCAGAATTCCGCTTATTTTCCTCGGCGGCGATGTCGGGCAACCCAACACTCGAACAATACCGCGTCGGGAGTGGTGCTGATGCGAAGCCTTGCGCTTCTGACGTGTTTTCTGATGTATCTACCGCCCATTTTCCTGCAGCCTTTTTGCGGCATCCTGCTGTGGACGTGGTTTTCCATCATGAATCCGCACAGGCTCGTGTGGGGTATCGGCGAAAGTATTCCCTATGCGTTCATCATCGGCGCTGCGACCCTGGTCGCATGGCTGGTATCGCGCGAACCAAAAACGCCTCCGAACAATGCGATATCGGCCGCTCTGATCGGGCTGACCATTACGGTTTCAATCTCGACCGTTTTCGCGCTTGCGCCCGACCTGGCGTTTGAGAAGTGGGACCGGGTCTTCAAAACCCTGATCATGTGCGTTCTCACGCTCGCATTGCTAACCAACAAAGTCCGCATCCATGCCTTCATCTGGGTCATGGCGCTGTCGTTGGGCTACTACGGGATCAAGGGCGGCATTTTCGCGATCGTGACGGGCGGCAACTATAAAGTCTGGGGTCCGGGCTTCGAGTTATATCGCCGATAATAACCACATCGCTCTGGCGCTTGTTATCGCAATCCCCTTCATGCATTTCCTGCAATTGCAGTCCAAGCATCTCTGGATACGGCTCGGCCTTGTGGCAATGCAACTCTGCTCGCTGGTCGCCGCTCTCGCTTCCTATTCACGCGGAAGTTTTCTTGGGACTTTTGGTCATGGGATGTGTTTTCTGGTGGCGCAGCCCGAAAAAGATGAGCCTGGGGCTGCTTCTTCTCAGTGTCGCCGGCGCGGTTTATTTTCTGGCCCCGCAAAAATGGTTCGATCGGATGCAGACGATCGAGACCTATGAGGAAGATGCTTCGGCGATGCAGCGCATCACGATCTGGAAGGTGGGACTTACGATTTTCGCAAACAACCCCATCTTAGGAGGCGGCTTTCGCGCCACCTATTCGCAGCCGGTTGTTGATCGCTATGCGCCCGGAAAACAGGCTCGTGCGGTACACAACAGTCACCTGGAAATTCTCATCGAAAATGGCATTATCGGCTTTTCTTTTCATATCATTCTCATAGTGGCGACCTGGATCTATGGCTCGCGCGTGCGGCGGATGACCCGAGACCGCCCTGACATGACCTGGGCCTTCCATCTCGCCTCCATGATGCAGACGTCGTTGTTGGGTTATGTCGCCGGGGCAACGTTCCTGTCGCTCGGTTACTATGACGGCTGGTACAGTATTCCGATCGCGATGGCGGCGGTATATACGCTGGTTTTAAGGCAAGCTGGGCAGCAACATGTCCTTCAAGAGCCCGAATTTGCGCCGGGTTCCATTCAAGGGACACCAGAGACAATCCGCTCATTCCGGAGGGCGAACTAATGGAAGCACTCGTCTTTCTCCTGTTTTGCTGTGCGGTGGGATACTTGCTGTATTGGACGTTGGTAAACGAAAAGCGCGATCCCAACGGTGGTCATGACGGCTGGTTCGCGATCAAGCCGCCGGCGAAGGAACAAAACGTCTCCGCCTCATGACGCTAATCGTCGGAATTGACCTCGATATTCGCTAGAGTGGCGACCGACGTGCATTTTTGCATTACGCCGCCATTCGTTGACGATCAAAAATAGGCGACCTCCGGGCTTTGCCGATCGTAAACGTAAGGAACCGCCTTGACCGAAAACAACCGAAACTTGGAAACTTCGCCAACGATGGCGGAAATATTGCACTTGGCAGGATCCGGGAACTGGGGCGCATTCCGCACGGCGGGGCTGGACCTGGCAATTGTTTTGATGCTGCCAAGCACTGGGCTCGGCAACTCGAGGGTATCGAGCGACCTTGGCTTTGCTGGAATGTCGACGAGCAGTGGTGTTTCGTTCAGCAGCAATTAGCGACGCGCGCGGGATGGACGCCCGATCATCGGCTTTGATCCACGGGTGGGCCCCCCCAAACACCTCGTGGATGGCGCTGTAGTCGTCGATTTTAATGAAGGAATCGGCCTTCCCGTGCTTTACCCGCACTTTCCTTTGGAGTTCATGTTCCTGTTCGCAGACCGGCTGGCATTTTGGCATTCTGACTTACTGCTCCGGCTGCCGCTCATGAAGAGCATGGCTGATTTGTTCGCGTCTTTGCGGGACGGCCAGACAGCCGCAACACGATGTGATCCAGGATTGCGCTATACATTCACTCTCAATCGCCAACGATATTGGGAGCTCATCGGATGTACCACGAGGGCGGCGAGCCGCGACCAATTCGAAAAAGGCTGCGGCTGGTGGATGGAAATTTGGGAACACCCCAATTGCCCCGATGCGGAAAGGGCGCGGCGGCGAAGATATTATTGGGACCATGGTACGGGCATCTACTACTGGAACAAGGCGTGTGATGGAGATGTCGTCGTGCTTCGTGATAAAGCCATCCATGAAGGACACTTCACGAAGATAGGAAAGAAAGATTACAAGACCGCTCATGGACGCAATACGCCGGGCTCGCAGCGTTCGATGAAGCAAGAACTCGAGGATAATTTTGATTTGAGACAGGCGTGCCAAAAGCTAGGGCTATCCGAACTTCGAGCTGATAGCTGAACTAATTCGGCTCTCGCCCCACAAACAGCGTAGATCGCTATAACAGTAGCCCCATATGCGCTTAGTGACACGATACACCCACCCAACCTAGCTATCCAATTACATGACGCGCTCACCAGGAGGAACGAAGGTCTGCCATGGATCCTCTATCATTCAAAACCGACCGCGATCTGGTGTCGTACTACGACGATAGATACTCCGGCGGATACATGGACGTCTGGAATGAAATCAAGCAACAATGCGTGCGCGACATCCTTGCGAGCATCCCCCTGTCGAAAAATTTTCGTGTGCTTGACTATGGCTGTGGAAGTGGCTTTTTCACCCGTTTTTTGGGCGAATTGTTTCCCGAGGCCGAACTGGTAGGTATCGATCTAAGTCCGCACGCTATTGAATTGGCGAAGGAGCGGGATACCAGAGCCTCCTACTTCGTCCACGAAGATCCCGACCTTGAAGGGATGAAGCAAAGTTTTGACTTGATATTTTCCCATCATGTCCTTGAACATGTTTTTGATTTGAATGAAGTGGCTGCGGACATTGCATCGTTTGCCGCTTTAAATAGCCGCATGCTTCACATATTGCCCTGCTCGAATCCTGGCAGCTTCGAGTTTGAGATATGCTCGCTGTACGAGGACGGAATAGAACTCGAGACATGGCGATAGATTTTTTTGCGAAGACCCGAGTCATCTTCGCCGGTTATCTTCGCAAGCTTTGATCGATTTGTTTCAAGACTTCGATTTTTCGGTAGAGAAGCGATTTTTTATGAACCAGTATTGGGGAAGCCTGAATTGGCTCACCGAATCATCACCCGGCTTTATACGCCAGGTCTTCGATCACAAACGCACCAAGTCCCAAAAAGCTAAACTGATTTTCTACCGAATGCTGTGCCAATCGGTCTTTCTGCTGCGGTATGCGCGTAAAATGCGTATTCGTGACAAGTTCAGTGGACTTGACTTAAGGTCAGTTGCACGATCCGCCATCCCTCTAGCCAAGGGTAGTATTGCTTTGTCGGCTTATCCGATAGCTTGGTTAGTCGATCAGATCGTCGATGGGCTGACGCGACGGGAATGGAATCGACACCAGCACTCCCCGAACGGCAGCGAAATGGCGCTCGTGTTTCAACGTGGCTCGATTAGCAATGGCGCGCACAAGCTATAGAGCCCAGCGCAAAGGAATGTAATTGAACGGCTTGGCCTCGGCGTCTGCATAGGCGAAGGCCTCATCCGAGCCCTGCACCCTGTTCCTCACGGCGACCCTGAGCGCGGCGCGAAGGTAGGCGGGATACACCGGAACCCCGCTCACGAACGCCGCCGGATAATGCCCGTCCGCCGTCGCGGCCTTGCCGTTCTTGGCGAGGCTTTCCGCCCAGGTCGCACCAATGCCGTTCGGCCAATTGTATTGGATGGCCTGCGAGCGCAGCGGCCCGGTCGCGCGCTTGACCGCCTGACGGATCTGGAAATCGTAGAGCGCCCGCAGTTGCGGCACCTTGCCTGTCCATACCGCCCAGCCCAGGACCATGCTGAGATAGTCCTGCTGCCACGGCGCGACATATTGCAGTTCGCCGGGGAAGCAGCCGACGAAACCCATTTCCTGAATCAGCGGGTTCGGGCTGTTGACGAACTCCTTCGTCAGGAAGGCGACGTTGTTGTCGATGATCTGCTTCCAGTGAGACGATGGCAGCAGCGGCTCGGGCAGCGGCCCGGCCTTCTCGGCCTCCATGGTCGCGATATAGGCGGCGATCACGTCGCGCAGGCCCCAGGCGAGACCGCGCTGCTGCCACGGGAACAGGATGCCTTTGCCCTGCGCATAACCCACGGCCGTTCCGCAGATGTGGTAGGTCGCGGCGAATTGCAGTTCGGCCAGGTAGTAGAGGTCGTTGGTCGCGAGGAACGGAACATACGACAGCGCCGGATAATGCGGCGTGTCGGGCTTCACCTCGGCCGCCGAGATGTCGAAGTGCGGCTTCGCGCCCCGGATATCGACCGACGCCAGCGGATGCTTGAACACGTCGATGACGCGCCTGTCGATGGTTTGGTGGACCGGCACCGAGCCGTGCGCCTCGGCCTGGGCCAGCATGTTGTTCGGCGATCCGCCAGCGAGCCAGTCGGCGACGGCTTCCGTCACCAGCCCGATATCGCCACGGTCGCCGGTCTGGCCCATGTATGCCGTGAGACCAACGCTCGCGTATTCGCCGGGCTTGTAGCTATAGGTCGGATACGAGTCCGGACGCAGCGCGTTCGCCCGGTCATACGGCAGAACCAGCCGCGCCGTAACCAATTCGGCTGGCGTCTTGACGATCTTGGGAAATGGACCTGTACGACCACGCCGATAGATTCCCAGATCGACAATGCTGGCCCCCGGCCCGGACGCCGCGAAAGCGTATCCGCCTCGTGCTGATGCAACGGCCGCCGCCAACATCGCCATCTGGTGGAAGATTTGTCGGCGCGTCCAGTTCATCTTGCCTCCAACGAACTCTAGGTGAGCGCCGCAGCATCGAATGCTCGCGGCTTCTACAGCCATAGCCATTCCGTGTTTTGACCGGCCCTCCACCTTAGCCGACAAAAGAAAGGACCGAATGCCCGATTTTTGTCACAGACTTATCTTCCCCGATAGCTCGAAAGAACGGTCAATACAGCGTGTTTCCCGTTGAGGATCGGTCATCAAAGCCCTGTCTCGCAATACAAGTAAAATTTGATGACAATAATAGTACAGCACTTACTTTATATTTTCCCTCAAATACCGCTATCAGTCTCTTTATTCTTCCTCGAGATACGCGCACACCCCCATAGATACTGTCAGTGATGAACATTGCGCTTTTATAGTATTTTGCATCCTTCTATTTGTTGCACTAATTTCTAGAAAAAATTTATCTACCTTGCCGTTCTTCTTAGAATTTACCATTTTTTAAAAGGCGCCCCTTTAGATATTCTCCGCAACAGCCCCTCGTCCGGCCCTATTGCCGCGGAGTATCAAATGCCCAGTTTCAAGTTCTTTCGTACCAGCCACTCTCAGACCACCGTTCAGAAGCCTGCGGGCACGTTGCCCCCGTCATCTGCCGCCATCGTCCCAGCGGAGTTTTTGGGACAAGCGCTGATTGGTGACCAAAAATCAAATCTCCTTCTCGGCAGCGCGGCGAAAAATGTCTTTTTCGGCGGCGGCGGCAACGACATGATTGTCGGCAGCGCAAAAGCGCTCAATCTCGCGATTTACGCCAACTCCATCGACAAGTACAAGATCACGACCGGCCGCGACGGCAGCATCACTGTCAAAGCGTTGACAGGTACCAGAAGGGACTGACGTTCTCAAGAACGTCACGCAACTCTCCTTCGGTGGCGAGCTGTATAAAGTGCAGCCGACACATAATGGCGCGCCGGCCCTTCTGACCCTGATTTCGCAGACCCCCGCCACCATCCCCGTTCCGCCCACGCAGCCGGCGCCAACGCCTATTGTCGAACCGCCGCCAACCGACAGCCTGGCGAACAAGCCAGTTCCGCCGCCAGCCCCTCCGCCTGTGGTCGAAACGCCGCCGGCCGACAGCCTGCCAGCGACGAACACTCCCAGCACCCCGGCTCCGGCCCCGGTCGAACTTCCGCCTGTCGATAACCTGCCACAGCCGCCGGCCGATCCTATTGTGACCCCGCCGCAGAGCACGCGGGCGCCTGCGCCTGTTGAGCCGCCGCCGGTCGCCAGCTTGCCGCAGCAGCCGGCGCCCGTGAGCCGCCACCGGTCGAGAGCCTGCCGCAGCAGCCGGCGCCTGTTGAGCCGCCGCCGGTCGCCGGCCTGCCGCAGCAGCCGGCGCCTGTTGAGCCGCCGCCTGCTGCCGGACCGGTGGTTGCCGAGCCGGTGTCGAGCAGCCCCTTGCCGCAGCAGCCGGCGCCGAGCACGCCGACGCCGTCCGCCCCGGCACCGGCACCGTCGGCTCCGACGCAGAACGCGCCGACGCCGGCCTCACCCGCGCCTTCGGCGCCGGGCGACGTGGTCGGCTTCAGCCTGCAGAACACCTCGGGCGCCGCCGAAGGCACCGGCTATGTCACCTTCGGCCAGGTCTTCGCCAAGGGCGCCGTGATGCCCGGCACCACCCTGGTCGCCAAGATCAATGGCCAGGACGTCGCCGTCCAGATGGACGTCAAGACGACCAACGCCGACGGCTCGGTCGGCCATGCCCTGCTCACCCTCAAGGCCCCCGCCCTGGCGGCCGACGGCAGCGTCAACGGCATGCTCGCCAAGGTCGCCCCGGCGCCCGCCGGCGCCGCCATCCAGGCCCAGGACATCGTCAGCCACGGCCTCGACGTCAAAGTCCAGGTCACCCTGCACAATCCGGACGGCTCGACCACGGTGAAGACCGTCGATGCCGCCCAGCTGCTGCAGCAGGCGATCAACGCCGGCACCGTCGAGACCTGGATGAAGGGCGCCCAGGCCAGCGAATACCGCGTCGAGACCACCATCGCGCCCAATCTCGACGTCAAGCTCGACATCCGCATGGACGCCCTGGGCAAGCTGCACACCGACGTCATCTTCGCGCGCGACGACGCCTACACCACCAACCTCGGCACCCTGAACTACGACGTCAAGATCACCCAGGACGGTGCCACCGCCTTCAGCCAGGCCAACATCCAGCAGCACAACTATCTCGACCTGGCACCACGAGGTCAGCAGCCCGGGCGCGATCGAGCCCCATGTCGTCTACGACATGCAGTATCTGATCAACACCGGCGCCATCCCCGCCTACGACCTCACCACCACCATTTCACCCACGGCGATCGCCGGCCTGACCCAGCAGCTGTCGCAGGCCAATACCGGCCCGATGGGCAATGCCCTGGTGATGCAATGGATACCGGGCACCGGCAGCCGCCCCGACATCGGGCCCGAGACCGCCTGGACGGCGACCTATCTGACGAGCCAGAACGCCGATGCCGCCAAGGTCATGTTCGCCAATGCCGATGCCTCGGGCAGCGTGCCGTGGCATCTGACCGACACCAACGGCGATCCCGTCCGCGTCGACCTGCGCCCCAACCTGTGGGCTCGACGGCCGCGGCACCGGCGGCAATTACGGCGCAGACGCCTTGCCGGTCGCGTTCGAAACCGATGCGACAGGCTGGGGTCTCGATGTCGCCCACCAGCCGTCACTGACCTATGTCCCCTATCTCCTCAGCGGCACCCACTACTACCTCGATGAGCTGCAGGCCCAGGCCGCCTATACCATCGCCGCCGTCGCGCCGGCTACCGCGGCTACGATGACGGCGTTATTTCCGATGCCGTCATGCAGATCCGCGCCTTGGCCTGGGGCCTGCGCGACATCTCCAACGCGGCCTACATCACCCCCGATGCCGACGCCATGAAGAGCTACTTCACCACCATCCTCGACAACAACCTCGACGCCCTGATCAACAACTACGTCAACGGACCGCTGGGTGATAAGGAGGGCCAGCTCGAGGGCTGGATCAGTCAGGGCTATGACTACGCCAATTCGATATCGCCCTGGCAGCAGGACTATCTGGCAACCTCGCTCCAGGACCTCTCCGAGAAGGGCTTTACCAAGGCCGACACGATGCTCGGCTGGATGGACAACTTCCTCTCCGGCCGCTTCACTCAACGAGGCCAACGGCTTCGACCCGCTCCATGGCGCGACCTACAACATCAGGTCTATAACCCGGCCACCGGCCAGCTCTATCAGACCTGGCAGGAGGTCTATCAGGCGACCTTACGGCAGCGCGCCCGGCAACCGAAATGGACGGATGGCCCAGCTGGGCCGCCGGCTATGCCGCAAACGCCAAGGCCAGCTCTGGCCAGCGTGATCTCCTCCACCCAGTCGCCCGACGCCATCGAAGCCTATGGCTGGCTGCAGAGCCAGACCACCGCGATGATCGCCGACTACGCCAAGGACCCGACCTGGAACATCGCCCCGACGCTCGCCAACGGCCAGTACCTGACCAATGACGAGATCCACGTCCATACCGCCACCACCGCCGCCACCCTGACCGCCGGCAGCGCCGAGGCCATGCTCATCGGCAATCTCGGAAACGACACCATCGTCGGCGGCAGCGGCATCGGAATGCTCTTCGGCATGGACGGAAACGATACCATCACCGCCGGATCCGGTAACTCATACCTCTACGGCGGCGACGGAAACGACCGACTCGTCGACGGCGCCGGTGACAACTACTTCAAGGGCGGCGCCGGCGCGGATGTCTTCGCCTTCAACACCGGCACCACCGGCCGTGACATCATCGATGACTTCACCAAAGGCGTCGATCGCATCGAGATCAAAGGCGGTGGCTTCACCGCGGCAGATCTCGTTGCTCAGGCGACGGCGGATGCCAACGGTAACGCGGTGCTGCATCTCGGCTCATCGCACGACATCGTGTTGCAGGGCGTGTTGCTCGGCAATGTGACGCAAGACATTTTTACCATCGCCTAGAAACCAACCTCCAGCCTGAGTAGGCAGCATGCGCGAGAAGTCTGAACTGTCCAAAGCATTGATGTCGAGTTTCGACGCGTTTGCCGCCATCGGTTGCTTCAGCTTCATTATGAATCTGGGTCTGCTCGTTTCCCCCATTTACATGATGCAGATTTACAACCGCGTGCTGCCCACTCAGAGCACGCCCACCCTGTATGCCCTGACCGGCCTCGCTTGCTTCCTGGTGGCGGTCATGGCGATCCTTGAGTTCATCCGTTCGCGCATCCTGATCCAGGTCAGCGTCCGTCTCGACAAGGCCATGAATGATCGCGTTCTCCATGCGACCTTCATGGGGACGTTGACCGGGTCGCGTCCGAACAGCGCCCAACCCATGCGCGACCTGGACACCGTGCGCCAGTTCGTCGGCGGCAACGGCACTTTGGTCTTCTTCGATATGCCATGGACGCCGATCCTGATCGCGGTCATCTATGTCTGCCATCCTGTGCTGGGTATCCTGACCACCATCGGCGCCGTGATTCTCTTCCTGCTCGCGGCGATCAACGAGTTCGCCACGCGCTATCCTTTGGAAGAGTCCAACCGCCGTTCCACCGGCGTCATCGGCTTTATCGGCGGTTCGTTGCGAAACGCCGAAGCGCTGCATGCCATGGGCATGTTCAACAACCTCCGCCGCCACCGCGCGCCGCAACAGGATGACGTTCTCTATCTCCAGACCATCGCCAGCAATCGCGCAAGCCTGCTCACGGCGGTGAGCAAGGCATTCCGTCAGGTTCTGCAGATCGCCCTGCTCGGTGTCGGTGCTTACCTCGCGGTGCATAGCCAAATCACCGGCGGCGAAATCATCGCGGCTTCCCTGATCGCCGGTCGCGCCCTGGCGCCCCTCGAGCTGACGATCGGAACCTGGAAACAGTTTGTGTCGGCCACCGACGCGTTCCAGCGTTTGCGCAGCTTGCTGAAAGACATCCCCGCGCCGGCGCGCCGCACCTCCCTCCCGGCGCCCCATGGCCTGATCGATGTCGAAGGCCTCAGTGCCAAGGCTCCGTCCGGTGTGACCCCAATCCTGCAGAACCTCAACTTCACCATCGAGCCAGGCTCCGTGGTGGGCATCGTCGGGGCCAGCGGCGCGGGCAAGTCTACGCTGGCCCGCCTGCTCGTCGGTGCGTGGGAACCGACCGCGGGTAAGGTGCGATTGGATGGCGCCGACATCCACATCTGGAATCGCGACGAGCTCGGCCCCTTCATCGGCTATCTGCCGCAGGACATCGAACTATTCGAAGGCACGGTCGCCGAGAACATCGCCCGTTTCGGCAACACCGACTCCGAGCTGGTGGTGGCGGCCGCCCAGCGCGCCGGCGCCCACAACATGATCGTCCGCTTGCCTCAGGGTTACGAGACGGCGATCGGATCCGGCGGCGCCGTGTTGTCCGGCGGCCAGCGCCAGCGCATCGGGCTCGCCCGGGCGATGTATGGCAACCCCTCGCTCGTGGTTCTCGACGAGCCCAATGCCAATCTCGACCAGGACGGCGAGCGCGCGCTCATGGAGGCCATCACCACGTTGCGCGACGCCGGCACGACGGTCATCATCATTTCCCACAAGGCGGGAATCCTCGAGGTCGCGGACCGCCTCATCGTACTCAACGAAGGCAAGCTTCTCGCGGTCGGCCCCCGCAAGGACATTCTGCACCGGCTGGTGCAATTGCCCAATGCCGCCGTCGCCACCGGCCGCCCGGCGCTCCAGTCCGTCAGTTAAGCAAATTCACGTCAAAGGGACGCGTACATGACCTCCGTCGCCAATATCGACACGGCAACTTATTCAAGGGTCGGGATTTCACCGCGATTGAATGACAGCTATCGCTCCCTGATCGTGTTGGGCTGGCTGATCATCGCTGGCCTGGTCGCCGGATTCACGGCCTGGGCCTTGCTGGCGCCGTTGAATTCCGCGGCCGTGGCGCCCGGTACGGTCGTGGTCAACTCGAACCGCCAAACCATCCAGCATCTCGAGGGCGGCATCATCAAGGCGCTAAGCGTGCGCGACGGCGATCGGGTCGAGAAGGGGCAGGCGTTGCTGACCATGGACGGCACCCAGGGCCAGGCGTTGCTGAGCCTGCTCGAGGGCCGTTTCGATGCGGCTCGCGCCGAGCAGGCACGTTTCTTCGCCGAACGCGCCGGGTTGGAGACCCTCATGTTCCCGGAGGATCTGCTGCAAAAAGCGGCGGTCAACGAGGAAACCGCGCTGATCCTCGAAGGCCAACGCAATCTGTTCGAAGCGCGCCATAAGATGATCGTCGGACAAACATCGATCTACGACAACCGAATCGCTCAGTCAGAACTGCAGATCAGCGGCCTTCGGCTGCAGCAGGCCGCGAAGGAACGGCAGAACGCGCTCTTCAAGCGCGAACTAGTGGGCCTGCAGTCATTGAACGAAAAAGGTTTCGCCCCCACCAACAAGATCCTCGCCTTCCAGCGCGAGGTCGCTCAGCTCGATGCCGAACTCGGCACCATTCAAAGCAACATCGCCGGCGTTCAGCAGGAGATCGGCGAAGGACGTTTGCAGATCTTGCAGATCCGAAAGACCTTCATCGAAAATGTCGAGAGCAGCTTGCGCGACAACCAGACCCTGGTCTTCGACTTGAGCCAGCAGATGCTTGCGGCCAGAGACCAGGTATCGCGCCTCGTGGTGCGTGCGCCGGTTGCCGGCACCGTGGTCGATATGGCCGTCCATACGGTCGGCGGCGTCTTGCCTCCTGGCCAGCGCGTGATGGATATCGTTCCCAAGGACGATAAATTGGTGGTCGAGGCGCAGATGAAGCCGACCGATATCGACGGCGTCGTTCCCGGCCAGCTGGCGGAAATCCGCCTCACCACCCTGAACAGCTACACCATGCCCCCCCTGCACGGCACGGTGGCCTATGTATCCGCCGACCGGCTGACTGATTCGCGCACGGCGAATTCCTACTATACGGTTCGGATCGAGACCAACCCGGAGGAGGTTGCGCAGCTGAAAGATATCCAACTGGTCCCCGGCATGCCCGCCGAGGTCATGATCGACAAAGGCTCGCGCACGTTCTTCGAATATCTGATGGGCCCGATCGGCCGCGTCCTCAACAACGCCATGCGGCAGTAGCGTGAGCCGGCCACATTTCAATCAGAAGCTTGCGCTTTCAGTTGCGAGAAAAACAGCTCCAACTGTCCCCTGGTCGTATCGTCCCAGCTGAACCCCTCCGCATAAGCGCTCGTCGCGGCTCGTTCCGGACGACGGCCGATACGAGCAGCCGGCGGATAGCTGCCGCAATTTCAGCCGACGTCCTTTTCTCGATCAGAATGCCGGCCGCGCGCCCCCGCACCACCTCCGGTGTGCCGCTCACATTTGTGGCGACAACCGGGGTGCCGCATGCCATCGCCTCAAGCAGAACATTGGCCCAGCCCTCGCTGCTCGAGGCGAGCACGGAGATATCCGCCGCATTGTAGAGCGACGCCAGTTGCTCGTGGGCGACCTGCCCGAGAAACCGAACGCGGTCGGCCAAACCCAGTCGCGAGGTCAGACGTTCGAGATTTGCCCGCTCCGGGCCCTTCTCCGGCGATCAGCAGCGTCACATTCGGCAACTCGGTCAATGCCTGGATGACGAGATCGTGACCCTTGCGCGGAATTAGCGCGCCCACGGAGACGAGCGTCGGCCCCGTCAGCCCGAATTCGCGCCGGATCGCTTCGCGATCCATTGGCCGGAATTGGCCGAGGTCGACGCCGTTGCGCAACACTCGGATGTTGTCGGCATCGCCGCCCAACGCGACCAGACTCTCCTTGAGCGACTGACATACGGTGACGAGCCCCGCCGCGTGCCTGGCAGCCCACAGTATCTGACGGCGGGGAAGGCTGTGCTCCGGGATCTGATTGAGATCGGCACCGCGGCCGGTGATGACAACCGGCAGCCCGAACTCGCGGCCCAGCATGACCGCGGAAACACCGTCCGGATAGAAATAGTGGGCGTCGATCAGATCGAAATGGCGTCCGCTCGCCGTCAACGCTCGAAACGCCGAACGTGCCGCGGCATAGAGCAGCAATGGCGCAATCGACATGCCGATCTTCGGCACCAGAAGATAGGGCGGATGAAAAATTTCCAATCCATGGCGGTTTTCATAGCGTGGCACGCGGGCATAGCGCGCGTAGCCGCCGAAGGCGGGATTGGCGCTGGGAAACCACGGCGAGGGCGCCATCACGGTCGCCTCGACCTGCCCGCTTGCCACGAGATGCCGCAAGCGGTTTTCCACAAACACACCATGCTGCGGCCGTGACGCATTCGGATACAACGTCGAAAAGGTCAGGATGCGAATCCGCGCGTGTTTTTGCGACGGCCTCCCGGCGGGCACAGTCGCCGTCATGTCAAGACCTCGAGAGCCGTCCATCTGGCGCGCATCCTGCGACTGACAGAGTTTACCGGAGCGACCTCAACGTACGGGCATCGAATCAAACAACTTTTTCGCTTCCGCTTTGTCGTCGAACGATGTCGCGTCGTTGAGAACGGCCTCAAGCACCGCGCGCGCTTCAGCAGCTTGGCCGGATTTTTCCAACCCGACAGCAAGATGATAGCCGATCTCCGGCGACTTCTTGCTCATCTCGTAGGCCTGCCTGAGAAGCGGCACGCCGCGATTGACGTCGCCCTTGCGCACCAGGATATAGCCGAGGGTATCCATGATAGCCGGCGCATTGGGCGCCAGCGCATTGGCGCGCTCGGCATACTCGAGTGCCCGCGCATCGCCTTTCTGGCTATAGAGCCACGCGAGATTGTTCAAGACGATCGGGTTGGTCGGCTGCACCTTCAGCACTTCCTCGCTTTCGGTGAGGGCGCTGTCGTACTGCCGAGCCGAGAGATGCAGGGATGCCAAGAGCTCGCGGGCGGCCGCGTCCTTTGGCGCGCTCTTCAGAAATTCCTGCAGGCCGCTTGCAGCGCCTGCGCCGTCGCCGAGAGCCACGCGGGTCCTGGCGAGCGCTATGGCCGTCATGGAGGACTGTTCCTTGCCATAGGCTTGCTCTGCGGCGTTCACGGCGTCTTTATAGTTCCCCTGCATCGCCAGAATGTTGGCAATGATCAGATCACCGGCGACCGACTGCGGATGTTTCGCCTTCCATTCCTTGGCGACCTTCAGGGCTTCGTCGCCCTCACCGGTACGCTGCAAAAGACTTGTCAGCTCGGCTACCAGACTGGCGGCTTCCGGATTGGCCGTCAGGCCATTGCGCAATGCAGTCTTTGCGTTCGCGGGATTGCCCGCGGCAATCAGAATCTGCGCCAGCCGCTCGTGATTGTTCGGCGTCGGCGCGGCCTCTACGAGCGAGCGATAGGTGTCGGCTGCCTGGGCCGCCTCACCGCTCAGTATCTGGACGCGCGCCAAGGCATCCATAGCCTCAAGGTTGTCCGGTTCGAGCTTGCGCAATTCGCGCGCGACGGCCATCGCCTTTGCATTGTCGCGCTGCAAGAGCAGAAGGTTGATCATCGTGAGCCGCGGCGCCACCGCTTTCGGGTCCACTGAAATGGCCTTCGTCAGCCAAGCCATCCCCTGCTCCGGGTGGCCGAGACGCTGCTCCAATTCGGCCAGTGCAACCATGGCATCGAGGTTCTGCGGATTCTGCTCGTGAATCGTCGTATAGCGACGAACCGCGCCATTGAAATTTCGATCAGCGATATCGAGCTTGGCGAGATTGGTCAGAGCCGGGAGAAAATCGCTTTTCTTTCCGAGGGCGGCTTCGAAACTCTTACGCGCCGCTTCCCTATCGCCGCGCGCCATGCTGATTCCACCCAACAGATTGTCCGGGATCGGATTGGTTGGGTCATCGGCCTGCAGGCTCTTGGCCACGCGCTCGGCTTCGTCGATTTGGCCCTGACGTAAATACGTCACCACCAAGAGAGTCTTGGCGTCGCTGGCCTTCGGATCCATTTCGAGGGCGCTGTCGAGGTCCTTGATCGCCGCGTCGGTCTGGCCGAGCGAAACCCGGTCGATCGCGACCTGGGTGCGCGTCCGGGCGTCGGTCGAAGCCACAGCCGCCTTATCCAGCCAGGCGCCGGCTTCATTGACCCTTCCAGCTCGAAGCGAAGCGCTCGCCAGCATGCGAAGGATGCGCACATCGCCCGCAGACTGGGCCGGGGCGCCGCGCAAGATCGTGATCGCCTGATCCGGCAGATCCTTGCGGAGGAGCAGGTTGGCCAGGAACAGCCTGACTTCGATATGATTGGGCGCCGCCTGGAGATATTGCGCGAGGTTGGTTTGAGCGGCTTCCGGCTGATTGCGGTTGATCTGCAGCCGACCCATCAACAGCAGGCTTGGCGCATAGCGAGCAAGCCCGGTACCTTGGCGCTGCAAGACTTCATAAGCTGCGGTTTCGTCTTTCTTCTGCAGAAAAGTCCAAGCTTGGAGATAGACGGCAACGGGATGGTTGGGAACACGGTCGAGAACGTAACGGATGTCCGTCGCAGCGCTATCCACCTGGTTCTGCTCAGCCAGAATTTGTGCACGCTCGATACGCGCCCGCAGATTTCCGGGGGTGATCTCGATAATCTTGCTGTAGGCCTGCAGCGCGCCTTGGATATCCTTGTCCATCCGACGCAACTGGCCCTTGAGCATGTAGGCCTCGCCGGCTATCTCCGCCGACGGCTGTTGCGTCAGAACCTTGTCAAGCCGCGCCTCGGCGGATTTGAAATCCTGACGCACGGACTCGACGCGCGCCAAACCGATCTCGGCGCGAAGCTTGCGCGGATCGATCGCGAGTACCGATTGAAAGCTCCGTTCCGCCGCCGCGATGTCGCGCAGTCCGAGAAAAGCCATTCCGCGCTGCGTGCGAATTTCGCCTTCGGTTTCGCGCGACCGGCTGCCTTCGGGAATAGTCTCCAGCAGGATCTGGAATTTGCCTTGATCGAGATACGCCGCCGCCAGAACGGGCAGGACCAAATCTTCCGAGAAACCGCGCTCGAGGGCGACCTTGGCTTCCTTCTCCGCGGAGACCGGATCGCCCGCACGCAGCGAGACGACGGCCAATTGATACCGGGCGGTGGCGTTGGCCGGCTCCTTCTGAACCGCATTTCTCAGTTGAATGAGTGCCGCGGAAAGCTCGCCCTTTTCGACTTGCACCTGCGCGTCGGCCAGATAGCCTTGCGCACTCTTCTGCGAGGTCAAAGCGACGGCCGCGATGCCGCCGATGCCGACGATGCCGACCGCACCGGCCACGATGATCCAACGCTTCGAACGTTGCGTATCTGATGTCTTCGTCACGTTTCACCCCTCGCCGATTACGGCAATATCTCAATCACTGAAAAAGACTGCCCTCAACTCAAAACTTTACCTTGTGAAGCCGCATCAGGTCGTAAAGAGTCGGCCGGCTGATACCGAGAATTTTTGCCGCTTGCGACACGTTGCCGTTCACTTGAGCGAGCACTTCTTCGAGCGCCTTGCGGTCGGCATTTTGCCGGATCTCCTTCAAGGTCAGCAGCCGCTGCTCGCCATCCGCCAAATCCGCCTCGCCGCCGCTCGCCAGACCTTCGCCCAGCTCGAGATTTTCCGCTGTGACCAGGTCACCGTCGGCTATCACCACGGCGCGTCTTATCCGGTTCTGCAGTTCCCGGACGTTTCCCGGCCAGTTGTGCGCGGCAAGGGCGCTCCGGGCGTTACTGGTAAACCCCTTCAAGTTGCGGCGTTGCGCAGCATTATACTCGTTCAAGAAATAATGGGCCAATAGAACCGCGTCGCCGGCTCTTTCGCGCAACGCGGGAATCTTGATCGAAAACTCATTAAGCCGGTAATAAAGGTCTTCACGAAACCGTTGCTCGGCAATGAGTTCCGGCACATTTCGGTGGGTGGCGCAGATAATCCTCACATCGACCGGGATAAGCTGGCGCCCGCCGATCCGTTCAATCACCCGCTCCTGTAAGAATCGCAATAACTTGACTTGAAGCGGAAGAGGCACGTCGCCGATCTCGTCCAGCAAGAGCGTCCCCTTGTTGGCGAGTTCGAATTTGCCGATGCTTTGCTTGACCGCGCCGGTAAATGACCCCTTCTCATGGCCGAACAATTCGCTTTCCAAGAGGTTTTCCGGGATCGCGCCGCAGTTGATGGCGACAAACGGACCATCACGGCGGGCACTCAGATCGTGGATCGCGCGGGCAAAGACTTCCTTCCCGGTGCCGCTTTCGCCGCTCAGCATCACGGAGATGTCGTTGACAGCGATTTTCTCGATCAGACGGCAGATATCGAGCATGATCGGCGCACCGGTCACGACTCCTTTCAGGGGCGACGGCGAAGTTTTGGACGTACGCCGCAACTCTCCCTCGAGTCGGGCGAGATGGAGTGCGCGCTGGACGATCGTGCGCAGCACGTCGATATCCATGGGCTTGCTGCAGAAGTCGAACGCGCCTAGTTCGATGGCCCGCAATGCGTGGGAACGATCCTCGCTGCCGGTCAGAACGATAACCTTGGTATCGGGTTCTTCCATACGGATCGACTCGAGCAGTGCCAATCCTTCCGTCGCCCCTTGCGCGTCCGGCGGCAGGCCGAGGTCGATGACCACGACGGCCGGCTTGAATTGTTTCAGCAGTTGAAGCCCAGAGGAGCGATTTTCGCCCGTTTGCACCTCATAGTCCGAGAAACTCCAAGCAAGCTGACGGCGCAGACCGGAATCGTCCTCGACAAAAAGTAGCTTGTCCGCAGCCGCGCTCATTGCACCCTCACCGTCTGAGACTCTGAGCCGATCGCTGCCAGGGGCAACACCACTGACATGGTTGTTCCCTCTCCGGGCACACTATGGACAACCAGCCGACCTCCCAGTTCGCGTATCAATTCGCGGCATTGATACGCCCCTATTCCATAGCCCGAACCCTTGGTGGTTTGGAATGGCTGAAACAGCTGATCGCGCACGAACTCAGGATCCATGCCGCTACCGTTGTCGACGACATCGAGCACGACCATCCCCTCCGCCCGGTGGACACTGATACCGACTTGTCCGTTATCGCCCGCCGCGTCGACCGCGTTTTGAATAAGATGGCTGACGATCGCCGTCAGGCGGTAGTCGTCGCCCATGACGTTCAGAGGCCTGGACTCGCAATCGATTTGGATGGCAGTGCCGACGCCTTTCGCACGCTGTCCGGCAACCCTCTCCACCAGTCCGGCAAGGTCGACGGCCGCCACCGCGGGCGTACGTTTGCGCTCCGCGTTGATCTGTTCAAGAATGCGGCTCATTGCCGCCACGGAATCGCGCACGCTCGCGAGCAGATCCTTTTGGAAGGCGGGATTTTCACCGTGTTTTTCCGCGTTTTTCAGCATCAGCGACAGTTGGCTGATCGTCGTCTTGATGTCATGAATAACGAACGCGAACCGACGGTTGAAGATCTCCAATTCGCGCGCGGCCGACAAGGCTTGAACGGCGGCGCTTTCGGAAAGATAGCTTGCCGCCTGGCGCCCACACGTCTTCAGCAGATCGAAGTCCTCCCAATTCAGCAAGCGGTCGGTGCGCGGCTGTTTCAGGAGCACGACGCCCAGCACATGCGAGCGGTGTAACAGGGGAACGAGAATCCAGGCATCGGCCTGGTCGCGCAGCCAATCTGGCACCGCCAGCTGCTCATAGCTGCCAGACTGCGTCCGCCAGTCATTGAGATTGATTATCCAACCCTTTTTCGCGATGAAGGCGACGAGTTGATGGTCCAGGGCACGATCGTGCGGCAGGGCCCGGTAATTCCACCTTTCGGTCAGCTCGTAGCTTTGATCGCCATCCTGCCATTCCCACAACGCGCCGCCCGTGCTGTCGACGATATTCGCGATGGACTTTATCACACGCATGCGAAGATTGGTGCCTGACTGATCGGTTGCCACCGTATTGATGAACCGCAGCCACTCCTGCCGGTAATCGTATTTGTAAAGAAACAGGTTCTTGTAGAGCCAAACCTTGAGCCAGGCACGAATACTGCCCGACGCCAGGATCACCGCCAGCAGCAGCAGGGCGCCGAACAGGAACAGGCCCGTGAACAGGCTGCTGAAAGTGCCACCGAATTGGCGGATGTAATATCCCGCACCACCCATGAGGAGGAGATAGATCCCGCCACCGAGGATCGCGGCGCTGTGGAAAGCCATCCTGTGAGACAGCGCGATCGGGCGATCCGGCAGGAGACTGCGCCGCGCACCGATCACGATCAGCGGCAGCACAAAGAGCAGAACTGCGCCTCTCAGCTCGAGCAGTTCCTCGCTCAGGCGGCGGAAAAGCAGAGCATCGGCATAGACGAAGAAATCGTAGGCGAACAACCCGCCAAGGCCGATCCCGAGGTATTTCACCGACCAGAAAGCTTCGTCCGTGGTATTCCGGATCAGGTTTTCGATCGCCGCCAACCCGATCAGCGCCAAACAGATGCGGCCGGCGAACAAAGCCGAGCTCAAAGCCGGCGATGGGCCCGCCAGGGCCGAAACATGCTCCACCTCGAGAAACGACAAAACCACCGCAGCGATGCCGGCACCGGCGAACATGACGCCCGTCCGTGACAGCGGTCCAACGGTCGCAAGCTTGGGAAGCGCGAGTTCGAGGACCAGCAGAATCCAGGCGACGCTCGCCGCCACCTCCAGCGGCCGCGCCGCAAAGAGAAGCACAGTCGATCCGCCGCCGGAGGATGAAAGCTGAAAGGCCATCGCCGCCGACCAAAGGCCTGACAGGGCGGCAGCGCCGATCAGATAAGCGTCAGCGCGCTTGCGGCCGCCGCGAATGATGAGGATGGCGGTGAAGCCGAGATAGACGGCCGCACAACCTGCGAAAATAAAGAAGACCCCCATCATCACCCATTCGCCTTGGCGCCTTAGCGGGCGCCCTTATTCCAGAGCACAACCTGGACCGTGCCAATAGCGATAATCAAATCAAAGAAAATGCTGTAATTCTTGATGTAATAAAGGTCGTAGGACAGTTTCGCTTTGGCGTCCTCGATCGAAGCGCCATACGGATAATTGATCTGTGCCCAACCGGTAATTCCCGGGCGCATGCGCAGCCGTTCCCGATAATACGGGATGTCGCGCGCCAGGGTCTCGACGAAAAACGGCCGTTCGGGACGCGGACCGACGAAGCTCATATCGCCCCGGAACACGTTGAAGATCTGAGGAATTTCGTCGATCCGCGTGAGCCGCAGGAAGCCGCCGATCCGGGTGACCCGCGGATCCCGCGCGCCGGCCCACACGCGGCACGCCGCCCTTTTCCGCATCGCTTTGCATCGTCCTCAACTTGAAGATGTTGAAGACCTTGCCGTTGCGGCCGACGCGCTCCTGCTTGTAGAAAATCGGCCCGGAACTATCCAATTTCACGGCGATGGCGGCCAAAGCGAGAATCGGCGAGGTCGTGACGAGGATCAACAGGCTGACCAGCACGTCGAAGGTCCGCTTCAATGCCGCGTTCAGCGCGCCGGCAAGCTGGAACCCATCGGAATAAATGAGCCAGCTCGGGTCCAGCATGTCCAACATGACCTGGCGCGTTTCGCGTTCCCAGAAATTCAGAAAATTGGTCACGACGAAGCCGCGCAGACGGCATTCGAGCAGAGGCGTCGTCGGGAAGCCGCGCCGCTCGGTGATGGCGACGACGATTTCCGTGGCGCCCAGCCTCGTCGCCACGGCGGCAAGGGAGTCTTCCATTGCCACCACTTTATCCTGCGGCACGGCGATCGCCTCGTTGGCGACCGGCGTGTAACCCACCACGTCGGCGTTGAAGTCCAAATGACTTCGGGCAAAACGTTCGATGCGGTCCGCCACCGGCCCCGCACCGACAACCAGAATGCGCCGCTCGGCCGCGCGACCACGGATGGCGGCGAAATACATGACACGGGTGATGAAGATCGCCGGAAACACGGCAAACAGCGCGAATATCAGCATGTGCTCATTGGCGCCGAGAATTTGCGTTTCGTTTTTCGCATCAAGGTAAGCCACAGCCAACAAGCTCAAGAGGCAGATCACCAGGCAGACGAAGAGCCGGCTGAAGAGGTGGCGATAATCTGAGAGGGAGGATTTATCGTAGGCCCCGGTCGAACACATGATCAAGGCGATGGCCACTGCGAGCCCGCCCGCGACGCGAGCATCGGCGAAATAATCCGAGCTGGGCAGAGTGACGGGCCGGCCAGCCGTGACGAAGGCAAAAAGGATGATACCGATCAGCAATACTTCAACAAGAAGCATCGCAACCGCCGGCGCCGAAACATAGTGCCGGAAAATCCGCATCGTACCCCTCCGTCCCGTCTAGCCCGATTGTAGCATTACCCCAGCAAGTGCCTGCCGCTGCTGCAGGTCCCTCAACCGGCAACGACTGGCTATCGCGTCAAAAATGCTGAGCGTGAAGTCTGCTTCGGCCATGGAAAGGTTAATAACTATAGGTTAACGTTTCGTTTCCTTGTGCCAAGCCAGAGCGAAGCGCTTGTGGGCCCACCAGGACCGTGATGCCCTCGGCCATCCATGCACGAGGAGTCCTCCGTCATTCAAAGCACGAAATCGGCCATCGGAGGTGTCGCCTGCGCCTGCCCTGCAGTTCGCCGGGTTCCTTGGTGAAGGCGTTAACCAATTAATCGATTCTGGGTACCGAAATCAATGCGATTTCAGGGCTGGCCCCCTCGCCGAAGAGAGCTGGCTGCGAGTTCCATGGAACCTACGGTACGTTCCGAGGCTACGCGCGTCGAATCCGTGACCTCATGCCGTGCCTAATCGACAGCGCCGCTGCCGACCAGCGCGGTGATTTTGCCGTTCAGCCGATTGCCTTCCAGCACAGCGCGCACATCGGACATATTCACCAGGAATGCGGTCTCACGCTCGAGCCGGCTGGTGAATGTGTTCCGGGTCAGGAGCAATGGTCCGGTCGGCTGGGTCACGCCTTCGGCGCCGATCACGATTGCCCCCAGAGGATTGTCCGTCATCGGGCCTTTTTCCAGGACGTTGCCCTCCATCAGCAAGGATCCGCCATTGGGGATGTCCACCAGATAACTCGACGTGCCGGCGGCGCCATCGCGGATGTCGTTGCCGATCAACTCCGTCGCCAACGCGCGCGATTTGATGTGATGACCAATCCGGGTTTCCAGAAATTGCGACCGCTCGACGCGCAGGCGATCGATCCGGTTTACATAGATTCCGTGAGCGCAGGCCTTCTCGCAACTGCCGTTGCGCGAGAACTGGCTGTCGAGGATTCGAATGGTGCTTCCCCGCAAGCTGCCCGCCAGGATACCGTTTTCGTTGTCTATGAAGCGGCTGTTTTCCACGGTGAGATTGCGGCCTTCGGCACGAATACCGGCGCCATTCGCATCGGGCACGCGGGCGCCCGTGAACGTCAGGTTACGAATGGTGATATCGTGGCCCGCGCACGACAAACAGCGCCTTTCCCTCGCAAGGCTTGGTGGTGATGACGACCCCTGCGCCTCGACCCACGATCGTCAGCCCATTCGCAACCCAGACAGCACAATCCACATAGGTACCGGGTTCGACTTCGATCACGTCGCCATCGCGCGCAACCGCGGCCGCCAGGCTCGGCTGCTTGAGCGGGTGGTCGGGACCGAACTCTAAGGTTTTCGCCCCCGCGGCGGCCGAAATCAGGAAGGCGCATCCGGCTGCGGCGGCGCCTCGCAAGACCCTGGCGATTTGCATCTTGCGACCCATCATCCAGCCTTGGGCAATCGTTTGAGAAGTGTTGGTCTCTCTCTGAGAATAGGCGTCTGCGAATTGGCCGCAACCGTGAATGATCGCGTAGAGATCTTCGAATGTTGAATTGCGCGTCGATCCTGGGCACTGTCGACACCTGTTTCTTTTGACAGCGGCCGGAATTTGGTTGGTTGCCACCGCGGCAGTTATAAATCCTTAGGTAAATCCGGATATGTTTTGGATTGACCTTGGATCGGCCGGTGAGATTAGCGTGCCCAAACGGGTTAAGTTTCGGATAAAATTTCACTTCGGGTCGAGTGCGTCGCCAAGATCGCGGTGAAGGCCCATATCCCGTCCGAGGACAAAGAGCTGGGCCTTTAGCGCAACACACATCGGATCGAGCCAGGTGGAACGACCTGCAACTCGGCCTGCCGATCATCGAACGGCGTTGGGGGGGCAAAATTGGCGCGAAACCTTAGCATGTGGCGAGCCTGCCTGGTCGGCAGCGCGATATTTTTGACGACCGCTGCGACTCTGGCCGATACGCCGGCGCCATCCGATGCCGAGCGGGCGCGCATCGAATATATTCAGAAAGCATTGAAAGGCGAGCCTCCGCCCGTTCCGGGGCGACGCGTCATCGGCAACGGCACGGGATTTTTCGTCGCGCTGGGCCGTGTGTTGACCAACCACCATGTGGTGGAGCGATGCGCGGCGCTCACCGTCCGAGGCATCGACGGCAAGACCGTCACAGCGCAGATCGTCGCCGACGAGAAGGCGCGCGACCTCGCGCTCCTCAGCACCGATGCAGTTGCCGTAGCTGTCGCGTCGTTTCGTCCCACAGCCTCCACGCACGCCGGCGAAGCGGTGGCGACGATCGGCTATCCGGATCAGGGGCTGCCGCGGATCGAGCCGTTTCTCACCGTCGGCACCATGGCAGCGGCGGACCGTACCGATGGCCCGTCCCGCTTCATCATTCGGGCCGACGTTCGCCCCGGCAACAGTGGTGGTCCCGTGCTGGATGAGCGTGGCCAGGTCGTGGGCGTGGTGAACGCCAAGATCGACACGGTGCGCGTCTATCAGCGCACGGGTCAGACGGTCGGCAATGTCGGCTTTGCCATCGCCACGGATCCGGTGCTGGAATTCCTGACGCGCAACGGCGTCAAACCGTCCCGGGCGGAAGCCACGGCGATACTTGGGATTGGCGAGGACCTGCTGGCCAAAGCCAGGCAGTTTACCGTCCGCGTGGTCTGCTGGCAGTAGAACGTGCCGTTTCATTGGCGCGGGACGTTGGTGAAATATCGAAGGAACAAACGCGTATCGATGGGCGCAGAGCGGCCTGTGCGCTCACCGGTTCGAGAGCGCAAATTTCTTCAGCTGCGGCAGTTCGGCTATGTCGCCACTATCTGAGCCGCCTCGGATAACCAGAGATCAGCATAGTCCACGGAGCGCCATTTATCGAACCAGGGTCCGCCGCGGGTATAGTGGATCACGTTCGGATGCCCCTGCCCTGCCAAGGGACGAGCGCTCCAGCCTTCCAACCAGTTCCAGGTTTCCGACAGGGCGCCGATCTCCGCATCCCTGAGCCACTGGAAGCGATGGAGATAAGCGCCAGTCTCGCGGTTGACCACCTCCGGCGTCAATCGGCGTGTCGCCGCATGCGCACAATTGTAGAGAATAAGGCTCGACCAGTTCTTGCGTGGATAGACGCTTTGCGTCTTCCCGTCCATCTTCGTCGTCTCGGAAGGTCGATGATCGTGGTGAACGCACATCGCGCCGTAGCCGATTATCCGCCAGGGCGAGCAATGCAGCTACGTCAGCCCGCCACAGGAAATCGCAATCGCAATAGAGAGCCCAGCCTTCATAGCCGGCGAGGCAGGGCACGAGAAAGCGCGTATATGTGAATTCCGTCGCCGCCAACGGATCGGCCGGACGGCTATAAAGCCCTTGGTCGCGCAGTTCGTTTTGCCGCAAAGGTAGGACCGTGACCGGAATGGACGCATGCCGGAGCAGCGAATGACGACAGACTTGGTAGGCGATATCCTCGCGACCGTCCCATCCAACGTAGACCCGGAGACCCGTTTCGGTCAAAACACCGCTTCCTGCTGCGAACTGTCGCTGGGCTGGGATCCTCCAGCCTGACGCCCTGCGGCGAAATCGGCCGCCAGACCCTGCAGCGCCTCATTCCAAGACCCCTCGGCAGTTTGCCGATAAACAACGCAGTCGGGAAACCATGGTGAGGCGGAGCCCGCCCACATCCAACGAAATTCGGGGGGCCACGGGACAAGGATGCGGCTGCCACGTCTCACCATGGCTCTGAGGTGCACATTGGTGTTGCTCACCGTGACATAGTCATCGAGCAAGGACAGAACCGCCAGCATGTCCTCGAGTCGGTCGTTGAGCGCCGTCAGATCGTGGACCGCTCGTCCCGCCGCTTTGGCCAATCGACCAATCTCGCCTTTCTGGGGCAGCCGCTGTAAAGCGACCAGGGTGCCGTCCGCGGTGCGGAGCATGGCGCCTATACTTTCCAGCGGCGCGATCTTGGACAAGGAGTCGGCCTGATCGGAACCCGCCCGCCACGTGACACCAATGTAAGGCGGTGGCCCCAGAGCGGCGAGCGCCGCCTTATGATTTTCCAGCAAATCCGGCAACGCCGGAATCGTCAGCGATGGCGGAATTTGGTCGACCTTGGTCATCCCGAGCAGAAATGGAAGGTCGCTGACCAAGACTGCCATATCCCAATCCGACGGCGCGAGCACCGTGCTCTCCTCGATCACGTCATCGAGGAACGGCAGCCTGCGCAACAGCGACACGACCTTGCTGCCCCCGTGATAGGTGAGATGGGCGCCGCGGCGCTTCAGTTCCGCGGCAAAGCGCAGAAAGAACACCTCGTCGCCCAGGCCTTGATCTCTTCCGAGCAGAACCCGAACACCGGTCAGGTCCGGCCCGAGCGGCTCGCGATGCAGTAGCTGCGTCACTGTCCGTACGGAGGGCCGCTCCAGATAATCGCGCCATCCCTCGGCGAATCTGCCGCGCGCCAAAAACACTTGCGATCGGAAGAACGCCGCATTTTGAAAGCCGGGCTGCAGTTCGAGGGCCTTGTCGAAGCAGGCGATGGCCTGGTCATAGCACCCCATAGCGCTATAGGCGCCACCGAGATTGAAATGGGCTTGCGCAAGCCTCGGGCTGAGGTGGATGGCTGTATCCAAGGCCTTGACTGCCTCGTCCAGGCGCTGCAGGCGTGTCAGCGCCGCACCAAGATTGGTATAGGCCTTCGCATCCGTGGGAAGCAAAGTCACCCCACGTTCGAGCGCCACGGCTGCCTCGACCAGCCGGTTCACCTTTATCAAGGCATCGCCGAGATTGACGTAAGCGAATCCGTAGTTTGGATTGATCTTTATCGCGCTCTTGAGAGCGGAAATCGCTTCTTTCACGCGGCCCTTGGCGATCAAGGCGGACGCGAGGTTGCTGTAGGGTTCGGGCCGCCGTGGCGCGGCCGAAACAGCGCGGCGATAATGCTCTACAGCGGACTCGGCGTCGCCGCGCTGCATGGCAATGCTGCCGAGGAGGTCCCAAACTTGAACATTATTGGGAGCCCCTGTCAAAATGGCGCGGCAAATCGTCTCCGCATCCGCCAAGCGGCCGGCCGCCATATGGGCCCGCGCTGTGTGAAACGCCACACCCGGATTGTTAATGCCCGGTGTCACTATACTGCTGGTCTCCCCATCGCCTCACATCAGCATGCGCGTGTGACCTTGACAAGCGCGTTGGTGCCACCCGCAAAAGAAAAACGGCGACCTGACGGTCGCCGTTTTTTACGCTGATATAGGCAAGCGTCTGGGTTTACGCAGCCTTGCGGCGGCGGAGAGCACCGAGACCGAGGAGGCCGGCGCCGAGCAGAGCGAGAGACGCGGGCTCGGGCACCTGGGTCGGGGCACTGAAGTCTGCCACGATCTGCAGGACCGCAGTGTTGAATTCGCAGTTAAACCAGTTGTTGCCGCTGAGGCCGGTGTCGCCATTCGACCCGATGTTGCCATTGCAACCGGTGTTCGTCGCATTGCCGCCGAGGTCAGTGACCTTGTAGCGGAAATCGCTGACGGTCACGCCGTTGAGCGAGAATTCGAGCCCATTCAGAGAGGCCAGTGTGAAGCCGCCGATCGTGTCGCCGGTATCATTGGTGGTATTCAAGATATTCAGCCGGAACACTTCGGTCGCGAAAGGATCCGGGTTGTTCGGATTGGTAAAGGTGATGTCCAGATCCCAATCGGCGAAGAAGTTATCGTCCGTCTGGTTGTCGCGCGTGGCGTTGTTGAACCAGGTCAACTGGGCCAGAACCACGTCGTCGGCAAACGTGGGGGTGTTCCAGGTCTGGTCGGTGATCGTCAAGGTGCTCGGATTGACGAGGTTCGTAGGGCTATTGGTGCTGCCCCAGCGAAGCTGCTTGCCGCTGTTGAAGATCCCGCAATCGCTGGAGGGCGAGCAATTGTCGATATCGGTAAAGGTCGAGACACTGAAGCCGATGATCTGAACGGCCGACGCTTGGCTAGCCCCAAAGATCATGCCGGCGCCAAAAACTGAAGCCATGAGCGCTGAACGCATTGTCATCACCGGTTTCCTCTCCTCTATCCTGGGACTATCCACAGGTATTTCACTAGAAGGGAAGCAAGGTTCATGCCAGCGATCTAAAACAATGGCTTAGAAAATATTAACCATATTGATACGCAATTTTTGTAAAGCCGGCCGACGTGCCTTTCGCCGGATTTTTACACTGACGCGGAACAGGCCAAACTGACCCGATAAGACCAGCCTGCGTTTTCAATTAATATGGCGGAAACCCACGCCTGATGGCCTGAGGGACGTCGCCTTCACGGCCGCGCTCCGCTATGAGTAGGCGACCTCTCCCCCCCTTCTCTAGCCAAACGGTAGGGATGACGCCGACCGACGCTTCCTCTTCGACTGGACCAGCCGCGCGCGTCTCAATGTTGGCCGACATCAGTGCTTTCGGTGCGGACCCCTTGTTCCATGCCGCCGCGCGGGAGAATTTCTTTGTCTCGCTGCCCTGGTTCCGCACGCTGGCAAGCTATGGCACGCCACCCGGGAGTGTCGCCCAGTTTTACAGCGCGGGACATCCCGGCGACCGCGCCGGCTTGGTGACGCAATGGGCGCCGCAACGGGGAAGCGGTCTGGGCGCGCGCACACTTCGAAGCCTTACCAATTTCTATTCGTGCCGCTTCGCGCCCCTGCTCGAAAATCACGACAGCCCCGAGGCGCTGACTCCCCTCATTGACACAATCGTGACGCAACGGCCCCGTTGGGACGTGGTCAATCTCGATTCGCTCGATCATGACGGCCCGGCGTTCGGCACCCTGGCCGACGCCTTCGCCCGGCATGGCTGGCCGGTGCAGCGCTATTTCCATTTCGGCAATTGGTATGAAACCACCGCCGGCATGACCGCGGCCGAGTATTTCGCCGCCCGCCCCGGCAATCTGCGCAGCACGCTCAAGCGCCATGCCGCCAAGCTGAAGAAGACCGCGTCGCCGTGCTATCGCATGTTCGACAGTTTGACCGACATCGAAGAGGGCATTGCGCTCTATGAGCAGGTTTATGCCCGGAGCTGGAAGCAATCCGAGCCGTTTCCGTCGTTCGCAGCGGCCCTGATGCGCGAAACCGCCGCCCTGGGATGCCTGCGCCTCGGCGTCCTGCTGATCGACAACGTACCCGCCGCGGCGCAGCTCTGGATCGTGTGGCACGGCACGGCGACGATTTTCAAGCTGGCGCACGATGAGCAATTCACCGCGTTTTCCCCCGGCTCCCTGCTGACCCGGCATGTGATGGAGCGCGTGCTCGACGAGGGCAACATTCGCGAGGTTGATTTCGGCCGTGGCGACGATCCATACAAACAGTCCTGGCTGCCGAAGCGACGCGAGCGCTGGGGAATCATGGCATTCAATCCGCGCACCATCCGCGGCCAGCTCGCGGCGTTGCGTCACCTGGGCGGTGCAGCCGTCCGCCGGAAGCTGGCGCACCTGCGTCGGGCCGGTAATCCGGGCTAGAGCGTCAGTGGGCTCGAGCCGTGCCGCCGGCAGGCCGAAGCGCGAGCGACGGTTCCGCCGGCGCCGCCCAATGACTCGCCCGCAAGAAGCCGGAAAAGCACAGCAGACTCCAAAGAACGGGCGCATGGTCGCGCAGGCCCGAGCGGTGTTGCGCCAACAGGTTCGCGATATAGTCCATGTCGAAGATGCCGGTGTCGGCGAGCGCCGGGTCGGTCAGCGCGGCGTGAATGCGCGGGTAGAGCGGTCCACGGAACCAGCGCGCGATCGGCATGGAGAAGCCCTGCTTCGGCCGATAGAGAATATCGTCCGACACATAGGGCCGCAGGGCGCGCTTGAAAATATGCTTGCCGGTCGCGCCGTTCAGTCGGAACTCGGACGGCAGGCCCGCGGCCCATTCGACGATGCGGTGGTCGAGCAGCGGCACGCGCACTTCCAGCGAACAGGCCATGCTCGCGCGATCCACCTTGGTCAGGATATCGCCCGGCAGATAGGTCTTGAGATCGGCATACTGCGCTTGCGACAGCGGGTCGTCGGTCGCGGATCGGGCAAAGGCCTCGGCGAGGTGGATCGACGGATGGTAGTCCTGGAGATCCCGCCGCATGCTGTCGCTGTAGAGATGCCGCCGAAGCCCATCGCCCACCACGGAGACACTGGAAAAGAACCCGGCAACCGGGTCAAGGGCCAGTTCCTGGAAGGTCGTCTTGGCGCGCAGGAAGCGCGGCGCCCAGTCGAGTTTGGGATAGATCTTGGCGAGGGCGCCGAACAGCGGCGAACGGATGGCGCTCGGCACCAACCGGCGGATGCGCTCCTCCCGGGAATGCCACAGATAGCGCCGGTAACCCGCGAACAGCTCATCGCCCGCGTCGCCCGATAGCGCGACGGTCACATAGTCCCGCGTCATGGCGCAGAGCTGCAACGTCGGCAGGGCGGAGCTGTCGCCGAACGGCTCGTCGTAAATCCCGCCCAGCCGATCGACCAGATCGAAGGACTCCGGATTCACCTCGCGCGACCTGTGTTTGGTATTGTAGCGGGTGGCCATGGCCGTTGCGTAGGGCGATTCGTCGTGATCGCGCTCGCCGAACGAAATCGAGAAGGTATTCACCTGATCGGGCGCCACCCCGGCCATCATCGCGACGACGCCGCTCGAATCGACGCCACCCGACAGGAAGGCGCCGAGCGGCACATCGGCGATGGTCTGGCCCTTAACCGAATCGCGGAGCAGCGCGATGAGCTCTTCGCCCGCGCTTTCTTCGGTCACATTCGCTCGCGGCGCGAAGCGTACGTCCCAATAGGATTGCGGCGCGACGCGGTCTGCGCGGCCGCGCACGAGACGCAGAGAGTGGGCCGCCGGGAGCTTTTTGATATTGCGGTAGATCGAACCTGGGTCGGGCACATAGCCATAGGCGAAATAATCCTCCACCGCCCTTGGGTCGAGCGCGCGGCGGATCGCCGGGTTGACCAGCAGGCCTTTGAGTTCGGAGGCAAAGAGGAACAGCCCGTCGTCCAGCATCGTGTAATAGAGCGGCTTTTCACCGAGCCGGTCGCGCGCCACAAAAAGGGTTTGTTGGCGCTCGTCGTAGATGGCGAAGGCAAACATGCCGCGCAGCCGCTGCAGGCAGGCTTCGCCCCATTCCTCCCACGCATGAACGATCACTTCGGTGTCGCAATGCGTACGGAAGCGGTGACCATGATCGGTCAATTCGCGGACGAGTTCATGGAAATTGTAGATCTCGCCGTTGAAGACGATGGCGACGGTCTCGTCCTCGTTGAACATCGGCTGATAGCCGCCGGCGAGATCGATGATGGCAAGACGCCGATGACCCAACCCGACGCCCGGCGCCGTGTGGAAGCCGGCGCCGTCCGGGCCGCGGTGGGCCAGCGCCGTCGTCATGCGTTCGAGCAGCGAACGATCGACCATACGTTGCTCACGCGTATCAAAAATGCCGGCTATCCCGCACATCCGGTGTGTCCTGTCAGCGCGCGGCCGCTTGGCTCAGATAGGTTCCCAACTTGACATGGCGCAGCAGGTCCTGGATTCGCGCTTCCGCTTCCTGTTCCGTGCCATGGACATCGGCGGCGATCACCACCACCGCAGCCTGTGGATGACCGGTCAGCAGGGTGCCGCGCGCGCCGAGCAGCTTAGCGCCCAGTGCGCTCGCGGTGAGATGTCGGTCGACCCAATAGAAATACCAAGCGATGCGGCGGTCGTTCCCCGCGGCCAGGATCTGCTTGGAGACCATCATGACCTGGCCGTCGACGGTCGCCATGGCATTGCCGGTGGAAGCCCGCTTCCAGCGGTCTTCATCCTCGATGCGGTTTTGCGAACTGATGATCTTTCCGCCGTGCCGCTGCGCGGTGAAATAGGCGATATAGAGATCAACCTGGCCCTGCGGCCCGACATAGGTCTGGCGCAACTCTCCGTCAGCGCCACCGAACGTCGGACGCCAGCCATTGCCGGGGGCCGCGCTCGCCTGCCAGCCGCCGTCGATGGCCAAGGCGGGCAGCGCTACAGGGTGGGCTGGATTGCGAACTTCGAGCCAATAGCCGTAGGCCGGACCGGCGGCCGAGACGACGACGGCGCCAATGGCGACGATCAGGGCGGTCCTGCCGCTCCATGGTGGCGCGGTTTCACGCCGCGTGGCATGCCCCGGCCTTGCTTCATCGCTATCGCGGAACTTGAGGCCGACCCACATCATGCCGAACATGATGACGACGAAGAACCCCCAGCCATAGACGATGTGGTCCACGCCGGCCGCCAGCCTGCCATCGCTGGCATAGGCGATCATCACGATGCCGAACGCCCGGAAACCGTTGGCGATGATCGGCACGATGAAAGAGAGCACGATGAAAATGGTGCGCTTGCGCCAACCGCTATACATCAGGTAGGCGAACAGCGAACCGAAGGCGACGTTCGCGATGAGGAAACGCAGACCCGCGCAAGCCTCGGCGACCTCGAACCACTGGTCGGGAATACGGATGAAGATGCCGTCTGAAAAAACGGGAATATTGACGATTTGCAGGCCGACGACCACGAACGCGGCCGTGAAATCCTGCAGCTTGGGCACCAGGAATTCGCCCGTCGGCACCATGAAAAACAGATAGATCATCGGAAATAGTATCTTCAGGAAAATCCGCCAGCCCACCAACGCGAGCACCAGCGCTTGTATCATCGCCACCAGCGCGAACTGCTGGACTTCGAGGATGCTCATCGCGTTGCCGAACAGCGCCAGGGCACTCAATCCAAAAATCGCCACCAGCGGCAGGGCCGTCGGCTGCGGCCTCATCTCGCGCAAGACATCGCGCCTTTCCCACAGGAGGTAGGCGACGATCAGCGGGATGAGGAAGCAGTGCATGTAGGACGGGGATATGTACCAGACCGTCACCGCCGCGACGCAGATCGGCCAATAGATCGCGACGATCGCCGCGAGGCCGATTGCGAGTAGCAGCGCGGTTTTTCGCCACTCGGCGCTGATGGCACGAGCATGCGGTGACGCCGAAGCGTCATGCGCCGCACTGTCGAGGCCGCGCGCACTATCCGCCATGATTCGC
This sequence comes from uncultured Alphaproteobacteria bacterium, assembly GCA_963752345.1. Classification (GTDB taxonomy): domain Bacteria; phylum Pseudomonadota; class Alphaproteobacteria; order SMXQ01; family SMXQ01; genus CAVVYA01. The sequence goes on along the minus strand of CAVVYA010000020.1, from coordinate 168,882 downwards.
TCCTCGCCGTCCACACCGCTGGGCATTTGTCACTCTCCGGACGCCTTCGCCAAGGATGCGTTCGCCAGGTCGGCATCCGGCAAGGCACCGCTCAAGAGCGCATCGAGACGGGCAAAGCTGCGTTCCCAGCCGTAGCTTTCCCGCGCACAGGCCGAGACGGCGGCGCCCAGCGCCGCCGCGCCGTTGCCTGCCACAATCTGCCCAATGGCAGCGGCGAACTCCGCGGGCGAATCAGCCTGCACCAAGTATCTGGCGGTTTTCGGGCCGATGCCCTCGAGCGCCGCCGGCGAGGCGACGATCGGCCGCCCCATCGCCATGGCTTCCAGCACCTTGTTCTGAATACCGCGGGCAATCCGCAGCGGCGCCACGGCAACCGCGGCATGGGCGAGATAGGGCCTGATGTCAGGGACCCGTCCGGTCACGGTAATGCGAGAGTCCCGACCGAGCGCCTCGACCAACGGCGAGGGATTGGAGCCGACGATGAAGAACCGCAGCCGCTGGTTGCCGCCGAGCAGCGGCATGACCTGCTCGGCGAACCACGTCACCGCATCCACATTGGGCCAATAGTCCATGGCGCCGGTGAAGACGATCGGCAGGTCGCCGGCGGCATAAGGATTGTCGTAGGTCCGGCGCGAGTCGAAGTAATCGCAATCGACGCCGTTGGCCACGGCGTGAACCCGGCCGGCACTTTCGGGCGCGAGCCGGCGGAACAGGTCCGCCTCCGCGTCAGAAACGAACAACGTCGCGTCGAAGGCGCGTGCGATCCTGCGTTCCGCCGACAGCAACGCGGCGGCTTCGCGCGCATAGGCCATGTTCAACGGCCAGCGCCGCTTGGCGGCATACTGCCGCCATTTGTCGGAATTGACGTCGACCATGTCGACGATCCGGCGCATGCCGGCCGCCGGGGTCATGACATACGGCGCCATGGCCGAACAATAGGCGAAAGCCACCGCGGGACTGTATCGGGCGAGCGTGTCATCGACCCAGGATTGCAGCTGGCGGTGATGGAAATAGGCAATCGACAGCGCGCCGCCGCGCAGCAGGCTCACGCCGCCGCGCAGCATTGCCGCCCGCTTGTCGAGCCGGATGACGCGATGGCTGGCGCAGTGAGCCGCCACGGTCTCGATATATTGCCGATCGTGGTCGTCGTCGATGAAACAGCCGAGATGCACGCGGTAGTGCCGGGCGAGATGCTGAAAGATATGCCAGGACCGGATCTTGTCGCCCTTGTTGGGCGGATAAGGCAGGCGATGGGCGAGGAAGAGGAGGTCCTGCATGTCGTCAGCCGAGATTGCGGACGATGTAGGGACCCAGTGTAGTTGGCGATGGAGAGTGGAAGCCGCTTCCAGGCGGCGATCATCAGCCGGTATTTGGGATTGAGCGGATTGTGGTCGGGAATGCTGTCGGTGCGCCGCAGCCGGTACTCGTAGTGCAGCGGGGCTGGCGTGAAGCCCCAGTTCTTCTTGAAGGAGAACGCGCCGGTGCCCTTCTTGCTGCGGCCGAAATCGAATACGCGGCAGCCCGCCTGCCCGGCCCGGCTCATGAGATCCCAATACATCAGGTCGTTGGCGCCGAGCTTGCGCGCCTCGAAGGTGCCGCCGCCGTAGTACGGCACCACTTCGTCGCGAAAGTAGAAGCTCAGAACACCCGATACCGCCCGGCCATCCTTGCGGATGCACAGCAGTTCGCAATCCTTGCCGAACACCTGCTTGAGATTGCGAAAATAGCGCTTCGAGAAGACCGGCGTGCCCAGGTTGCGCACGCTTTCGGAATAGACGCGGTAGACGCCATCCACCGAATCTTCGACCACCGCGTCCAAGCCGTTGCCGAGGCTTTGGCGGACAACCGCGCGCTGCTTGCGCGGAATCGCCTTGAGATTGCTTTCGGGGTCTTGCTCGATCGCGCGCCGAAAGGTGAAGTAAAGATCGTCCTTGCATGGCCAGTCTGCGCGCGCCGGTTCACGGCTGCGGTATTCGAGATATTCCACATCGAGCCGGTCGCTCAGCGCGATGGCATAGGCGTCGAGCAGATCGTGGCTCGCGAGATCATCGGCAACGGGCCCGCCATAAACGCCGAACGGGATCGAAACCAGTGCGCTGCCGAACAGCCGGCTCTTCATATGGACGAGCGGAAGAACGCCGGTGATGTCTCCGGCACGCTCGACGAAGGCGTAATAGGTCTTATGGGCGAAACTGTCCTCGATCACCGTCTTCCAGCCGACGCGGTGGAAGAAGGTCGCCGCCGGATGCTTCGCGACATAGCTGTCCCACCGGGCCTGATCGCCCGCCGTCAGCTCGCGGATAGCATGCTGTGCGGCATCGGCGTTCACAGGGCTGCCTTCTGGCCGAGGAAGACCCGATCCATGCGGTCCCAGCGGAAGTCGGACAGCAGGCGCGCCAGGCGCGGGGCCATGCTTCCGAGGTTGGTGTAGTGGCGGAACCGGGTGCGCCAGGAAACTTGCGTCTGGCGTGGCTGATCGGGATCGATTTCCCACGGGTGGAAATAGAAGATGCAGGGCCGCCGGTCGGTCTTGTTCACTTGGCGCAATTGCCAGCGCGACACGCCATAGGGCAGCAGGCGGAAGTAGCCGCCGCCGCCGCAGGGAAGATTCTGGCCGAACAGGCGTACCGTGGTGACCGGGCATTCCAAGAAGCCGGCGAGACCATCAGGCTGGTAGGCAAAGCGTGGCGCGTCCGGCATGCCATACAGGTCATGGCGTATCGGATAGATGCTCGAGCTGTAGCGATAACCGGACTCGGCCAGCTCCTTGTGGGCCCATAGGTTCGTGGCCCCGATCGAAAAGCTCGCGGCCCGGTAGCCGGTCACTTCGACGCCGCCGATGTCCTCGAGCAGGCGCTTGGTGCGCGACACGTCGTCGCGGAACTGCGCCGGTGTTTGCGAGTCGGCGCGGAAATGGGCCATGCCGTGACTGGCAAGTTCATGGCCCTCGGCGACGATCCGCCGCACCATCGGCTTGTAACGATCGGCGATCCAGCCCAGGGTGAAGAACGTCGCGTTCTGGCCGGTGTCCGAGAGCATGGCCAGAATGGCATCGACATTGCGCTCGATGCGGCACTCCTGTCCGGCCCAGCTGTCGCGGCTGAACACGCCGGCCAAGGCCTGAACCTGGAAATAATCCTCGACGTCGATGCTCATGGCATTGACCAAGCCGCGCGCGGGCGATGGATCACGCATCGCCCCTTGTTCGCCAGGCTTTTCGGCAAGAGGCTGGGCGCTCATATCAAAGCCTCTCGATCAGCTTGCTCATGATATTGACGGTCTGCTGCAGCTTGCGGTCGTGATCGCCGAATTGCGCCTCGAGCGTATCGAGGCGGCGGGTGAGATCCTCAACTTGCCTGGGATCCGCGCCGCGCGCCGACGCGGCTGTCGGCCGGCTCGAGAGATCCATTTTGGGTAGTGGGGCATTCGCGCTGTCGCCGGAGTTGTACAACTCCTGCGCCAGTTCCTCGGCAACCTGGTCGACCATGACCGGCTCTATCGTGTGGCGGCTCTCCAGGCAGCCGAACAGCAGCAGGCGGGAGGCCAATGTGTTGATCTTGCGCGGCACGCCGTCGGTGCGCTGGAAGATCGCCTCCATGGTGCCCGGCGCGAACGCCGGATCGTGCTGCCAGCCCGCGGTCATGAGACGATGCTCGATATAAGCCTTGGTCTCTTCCTGATTGAGCGGCCCCAGGTGATAGGAGGCGATCACTCGCTGGCGCAGTTGCTCGAGGTCCGGGCTCGACATGATCGGGCGGAACTGCGGCTGGCCGATCAGGAAGCTCTGCAGCAGGGTCTGCGTGCCGATCTGGAAATTGGACAGCATGCGCAGCTCTTCGAGCGACCGCACGGAAAGATTCTGCACCTCGTCGACGACGAGCAGCGCGCGCCGGCCGCTGGCATGGACGTTGCGCAGGAATGCCTCGATGCGTTGCAGCAGGGTGGCTTTCTCCACCCCTTCGGACGGAATGCCGAACGCGCCGGCGACCAAGCGCACGGTGTCATCCGCATCCATTTGGGTGGTGACGATTTTGCCGGAAACCAGCTGCTTCGGATTGAGCGTCTCGAACAGCTTGCCGACCAACGTCGTCTTGCCGGCGCCGACTTCGCCGGTGATGACGATAAAGCCCTCGCCCTGGGTGAGGCCGTAGGTGAGATAGGCCATCGCCTTTTGATGGCCTGTGCTGCCGAAGAAGAAGCTGGGGTCAGGCCCGAGCTGAAAGGGCAGACGGCGAAGCCGGTAGAATTCGGTGTACATTGGGGGACCTAAAAGATCTTGCGCACGCCTACCGTGACGACATTCTCCCGCAAGTCACCTTGGGCTGCATTGGAATTGCGATAGATAAAATTATAATCCAAGAAACCCGTCAAAGTTTCGTTAAAGGAATAGCGAAGACCAGGCCCCCCCCGGAACGTATGGTCTTCACGCGGCTCGCCGTCCACGACGAGGGAACCGAACTCGCTGTCGGTGTAACTCAGGCCGAAATTGAACCCGAGCAGCGGCGTCAGTTCGCGTCCCCAACCGAACACAAGTCCATTCGTCGTCTGGGTGGCGAGAGAATTCTGCGATTCACGCATTTCGCGATAGGCTTCGGCAGAGAACGTATTGCGGTACAACTCCGTGCTGAACCGCAGCGTGTAACGCTCCTGCAGGAACGCCGCGTTGGACAAGCCGAATGCCGAATTTTCCGGCTGAAATCCTTGATTGGAGCGGGTGTCGATAAAGTTGCCGTACTGGTCTGTTCCGAGATAGGACAGGTTGTTCGAATAGAGCGATTGCGACGTCTGAATATCGCGCGTATAGGCGAAATCCAGGCGCGAGGATGGACCAACGAGATAAGCGGCGTCGCCGGTAAAATAATTCGAGTTGTAGCGGTGATTCCACAACACCCGAAACGTCGAGCGCGGCCCCGGATTGACCCGCACGCCGGCATTGCCCATGACGCCGCTCGGCTCGTCGCGCAGGGTCTGGTCCTCGATTTCCTCATAGCCGATGCTGCCGAGCAGGATGAGGTGGCGACTCACTGCGTATTCTGGAGAGAACGCCGCGAGGCGGCGCGAGCTGTCGCGCGCCGGGCCGCCGAATTGAGCGGTATTGGCCGGCGTCGCCGAGGAATTGTTGGACGCCTTCGTTTCAGACGCGTTGAGCGCCGCGGTCCAGCGAAAGCGCGTAAAATCGCTGCCGCTGGTCAAGCTTTCCGAGATCGAGTTCGTCGTCGTGCTGCCGGCAGCGCCACCCGAGATCGTCTGATTGAAGCTGTACCGCAGTTCCGATTCCGCGAAATTCGCGAAGCGGTTCCTGAGATAGGGACTAAGGCTGTACGTCTTGACGGTGCGTGCATTGGTATTCGACGTGTTGCCTTCGGCTGTCGCTGACTGCGGGCCTGTCGGATCCACGGTCGCCTGGAAAATCGCCGCGCGCGCATCGAAAAACAACAGGTCCGGAATCAGCTCGGCGGTGCCGCCGCCCAGCAAGCTGTGCTGAAGGCCGTCGAGGTCGGAATTGTCGAAGTAGTGGGTTCCGGTGACCGCGTAGTCAAAATTCAGATTGAGCCGGTCGCCTTCCGCCGAGACCGAGATTGCGGGGGTCAGCGACGTAAACGTGTCGGCCCTTTCGCTACCCGGCGGCGCGTGCCGAACGTTGTCGGTGAATGACTGCCTGGCAGTGAGGCTCGGAACGATCACCCAGTTCTCGGCCGCTGCGGGCGCCGCAAGACCGAACACCGTCTGGGCCACGAGGCCGACTAACAGGGACGCGCCGGATAGATGGGTGGTGGCTTGCACGTAATCGTGAAAAGTGCTGGACGGCTTAGGTGAGTCGGAAACCGATCGCCTCATCGTCCTGGATACCCGTAGTAGGTGCCGAACTGCGCTCTGCCGAGCCATGGACGGCTCTTATTCAGGACGAGATTGATGTTCTCGCAACCTTTGACGTGCGTTAGGGCCTCTTCCACGGCGCGGCGGCTGGTCACTTCGGATTCGACGACAAACACCATCTGGCCGACATGGAGCGCCAGCACCCCAGGCTCCGAACTGGCGAGGATCGGCGGCGCATCGAAGATCACCACCCGGTCGTTGTAACGCCGGGCAATGTCCTGGACCAGCCCGGCCATCTTGCGGCTGGCGAACAGTTCCGTCGATTGCATATGCGGCCGGCCGGCCGGGATGAACGACAGGTTCTCGATTTCGGTGCGCAGGATGACGTCGGACATATCGAGGTCGTCGTCGGTCAGGACGTCGATCAGTCCTTTCCCGGTTTCGATGCCGAGCAGGCGCGGCAGCGATGGATTCTTCACATCCGCATCGATCAGCAGCACGTTCAGGTTCTGCTCCGTGGCCATGCTCATGGCCAGATTCAGCGACACGAAAGTCTTGCCTTCGCCCGGACGGGCGCTCGTCACCATGATCAGGTGGTTGTTGCCCTGCGCGAAGCCGACCGCTTCGCCGAACGCCTTGAGCAGGAGCGGCCGCTTGATGATACGGAATTCTTCGGCGATCTGTGTGGTCTCGGGTGTCTTCGGCGTGATTACCCCGAGCCGACGGAGGCGATCGAGATCGATCGCGACCTGCTTGCTGGTCCTCGGCGCGGGCGTCGGCGGAAGCGGCACAGTGGGAAAGTCGCCGGGCCCCGGCATAAAACCATGGGTCTGCGCCGGCGGAACAGACGGATGCTGCGCTGCTGGTCCGCCGCCGGCGCAGGCTGCACCTGTGCGCGCTTGGCCGGTTTTCGCCAACCGCTCGGTGGCACGTTTGATGAGATCAATCGACATGATGACCGCTAAAATGCTGACCGGAGAAGATCGAAGGCACGCTGAACACCGTTCGCCAGATCATCGAGACGAATGTTCCGCGCGTTGAGCGACAACAGCGACCGCGGGTTCGGCATTGCGATGGCGATCATCAACAGGCCGTAGAGCATCAGCAAACCCGACGATCGCGCCGCTGAAGGTCATCACCTCTCGCACCTGATGGCGGGGCGAGGCGCTGCCGACCCACGACACGCTGCCGATGACCGAGAGGCGCAACGCGTCGCACAATTGCTGAGCGCTCGAGAATGCATCGGCCATCTGCGCGTGGGCGAATGCGACGACGATACCGCCCGCCAAGCCGGCCAGCAGGACGCCGGTCAACAGGAGCGGCCGATTGGGGAAGTTCGGCTCGGCGGGTACGAATGGCGGATCGATGACGCGGAATTGGACCTTGTCTGCCTTGGCATCGACATCCTGCGACAGCTTGGCGGACTCGCGGCGGCTCAAAAGCTCTTCGTAGTTCTTCTTGATCACATTGTAATCGCGATCCAAGCCAAGCGCTTGTGCTTCGATCTGCGGCGAGGTACGCGCCAGATCCTCGAGGCGCGCGAGTTCCACGTTCTGGCTGCTACGGCGGCGCTCCAAGGTCTGGACCTGGCTTTCCGCGTCAATCAGCTTCAACCGGATCTGGTCATAGAGCGGGTTCGGCGACACGCTGCGCCACCGCGCCCGATCGACGCGCACCGGCGGGGGCCGGACCTTGCGCGCGCTTCTGCTCGACCAACTCGTCGAGATACCGTTGGGCTTCCGTCACATCCGGATGCTGGTCGGTGAACCTGAACCGCAGCAGGGTGAGGCGCTGACGCGCCTCGTTGATGTCTTTGTCGAGAACGGCGGCGGGATCGCCATTGCGGTCGACCACCAACGGAACGCCGTCCACCTCAAGATACTGCGGCGTGTTCTTCATTTCCTTGGCGATCGAGTCGCGCTTGGCAACGGCATCCTCGATCTCGTTTTCGGTCTGGATCACGCGATCACGCGCGACCTCGAGCCGCATGGCAACGGTGCCTGCCTGCGCCAGCATGCCGGGATGCTCGCGCTTGAACTCCGCCATGCGCGCTTCCATCACCTTGAGCTGGTTCTCGTATTCGGTGACCTGATCATCGATGAAGCGGCGCGCCTTCTGGATGTCCTGGCGGCTCGCACCCAGATTGCTTTCGATGAAGATGGTCAACAGCGCCTGGACGACCTTCTTGGCCATCTCGGGATCCGGATCGATGAAATTGACGGTGAACAGGTTGCGTCCGCCGGAGCGAATGGCAACCCGGTCGCCGACCGAGCCGATGAGGTCGTCCTTCTCCCTGGAAGTATTCGCGCGCAGATCGAGATCGGTCATGCGCAGAACGTTTTCGAGATTGGGCCGGCTTAGAAGAGTGCGCTGCATCATGTCGACCTGCTGACCCAGGTTGACGTCCGCGGTCATGCCGCGCAGCAGCGGAGCGAGCAGCGAGTCGGTATCGACGTAGATGCGCGTCGAAGCCTGATATTGGCTGGGGATCATGAAGACCGCCGTCCAGCCGAGAACGCAAATCCCGAGCGCCGCGAACAGGACGTACCACCGCCGTCCCCAGATCATCAGACCAATATGCAGCGCTTTGAGAGCGATGTTTTCCATCGTTCAGACCTGGAATGCTAGGGGCGACGACATTAGCCTCTCCAACTATCGGGCCGGAAATCCCTGCCGAGGATCCAAAGGCCCAGAAACCGTCAAGCGTCAGAAGAAGCTTTGCGGAATGATCAGCACGTCGCCCGGCATCATCGGCACATTGGCCGACACATCGCCGTCCTTGAGCAGACGATCGATCTGCACGCCATACTGTTCCGTGGTGCTGCCGGTCCGGCGCACGATCACGGCGCGATTGCCGGCGGCAAATTTCGTCAAGCCGCCCACGCCGATCATGACATCGAGCAGGCTCATGTTATCGCTGAACGGGATCGCCTGCGGATTGGCGGCCTCGCCGATCACCCGGATCTGCCGGGAATAGGGACCGACGAACCCTGTCACCATGACGGTGACGACCGGCTGCTGAACGTAGTTCTTGAGCGCGTTTTCGATGTCGCGCGCCAGCTGGGTCGGCGTCTTATCCGTCGCCACGAGATCCTCGATCAGCGGCGTGGAGATACGGCCATCGGGCCGCACGGGAAGTGTGACCGACAGCTCCGGGTTACGCCAAACGAAGACTTCCAGGTTGTCGCCGGGACCGATGCGGTATTCGGGCGAGACGGGCGCGGTCGCGCTCACCGGCGGCGGCGCCGAAGACGATCCACAAGAAATCAGTGACACGGCCAAACCGACCAGCAACATCAGGCGCCGCGCGCGCGGCATAGTCGTTCCCAAGGGCATCTCAAGATCTCCACTTCAGGATCCCCATTCAGGACCCTCGTTTTGTCGTTCTTTCAGGAGGAGTAAGCCCGGCCCCCACCCCCCGATGTGGTCGTCCCGCAAGTTCTAGAAGCGCACCCAGGACGCGTCAACCACGGGCGGCAACTCCTGTCAAATACTGAGAAATTAGTGAAAATTCCCCTAACCGACAGCCAATCGCACCCCGCGACAAGATGACCGACCATATTCCCGTGACATTACATCTTCTTAACCATGCTTGCAGTAATATTTGATTCCGTTAATAAATCCGTCCCTCAGGTTTTTCCCTTGTGTGGCGGCGGTGCCGCATCTGGCGTGCGTGGTCGATGTTCCGTGGCCGCCCGCGGTTTGCGAGGCCGATCACCATTGCGGACTGAAATATATTCGGCTTCAGGCCGGTCACCCTTCAGTTGAACCAACCGCCGAGCCGACCGCCAAATGAAGATCCTCTATCATCATCGCACCCTGTCCCGTGACGGCCAGAGCGTCCATATCGACGAACTCGTGCGCGCGCTGCGGGATCTCGGTCATGACGTGCTGGTGGTTGGCCCCACCCAGCACGCGAATGCGAGCTTCGGCAGCGACGCCGGCCTGGTTGCCTGGCTCAAACAGGCGATCCCGGGAAGCATCTACGAAGTCCTTGAACTTGCTTATAATATTCCAGCCTTCTGGCGGCTTGGCCAGAGCCTATCGGACGCTCAGGCCGGATATTCTCTATGAGCGCTACAGCCTGTTCCTGCTGGCCGGCCTGTGGCTGCACCGGCTCTACAAGCTGCCCATGCTGCTGGAGGTCAACGCGCCGCTCGCCGATGAACGCCGTCGGTTCGACAGTCTCCGCCTCAAGGCACTCGCCGATCTCGCCGAGAAATGGGTGTGGCGGGGTGCCGACCGGGCGCTGCCCGTGACCGGCGTGCTGGCCGGCCATCTCAGGGCCAAAGGGGTGCCCGCGGCACGATTGACGGTGGTGCCGAACGGTATCGGGCCGGAATTTCTAGCCCCCGCGCCCGACACCAGAAGCGCCCAGCAGCCGGCTTGGAATCGATGCCAGGGTGGTACTCGGCTTTGTCGGTTTCATGCGGCCCTGGCATGGGCTCGACCGCGTCGTCGATTTCATCGCCGATGCCGGACCCGAGGCCGGCTTGCATCTGCTGCTGATCGGCGACGGGCCCGCGCGTGCGGACCTGGAACGTCAGGCGCGGGCGCGCGGTGTTGCCAACCAGGTGACATTCACCGGCGTGGTCGCGCGGGATCGCATCATCGACCATATCGCCGCCTTCGACATCGCGCTGCAGCCCGACGTGGTGAGCTACGCCTCGCCGCTCAAGCTGTTCGAATATATGGCGCTCGGCCGGGCGATCATCGCGCCGGACACCGCCAACATCCGCGAGGTCATCAAACAGGGCGAGAACGCGCTGCTGTTCGATCCGGCGCGGGAGGACACCTTCCGCGCCGCGCTTGCGCGGCTTTGCGCCGACGCCGCCCTGCGCCAGACTCTCGGTGCCGCCGCGCGCCACACCATCGTGCAGGATGGATTTACCTGGGCACGCAATGCCGCTCGCGTGGAGCACTTGGCGCGCGAACTGCTGCCTGAAAACCGTCCTTCACGGCAGCAAGCCACGAGCACCGCCTCCGCGCCGGACGACACCGCCGTCAAATAGGCCTTCATAAACGTCGAACATGCGCTGCTGCGCGAACTGCGCGCGGGCACGCCGTGCATTGGCCGCGCCGATCTCGGCCGCACGCGCGGGATTTTCCAAGAGAGCGACAATCGCGTCGGCCAGCGGCTCGACGCCGCGGGGCACCACATAGGGCCGATTTTCCTCCGCGACCATGCCGGCCACATCGCCGACGGCGGTCGAAGCGATCGGCCTGCCCGCCGCCATGGCCTCGAGAATCGACAGCGGCATCTGTTCGGTATCCGAAGACAGCGCGAACACCTCGAAACATGGCAGCAGCTTTTCCGGCAGGGCACAATTGCCCGTGAAGATGACGCGCTCGCCGATGCCCAGTTCCGCCGCGCGCCGCTCGAGATCGGCGCGCTCCGCGCCATCGCCCACGAGGACCAGCCGGGCTGGACGCCGTTGCGCGACAAGCGCGAAGGCGTCGATCAGCCGGCGCAAATTCTTCTCGGCACGCAACCCGGCAACTGTCCCGACGATCGCGTCACCGCGCGGAATGCCGGCAGTACGGGCAAAATCCCAATCGGGCGCTGCCGCGAACCGAGCACAATCGATACCGTTCGGGACATGGATCAAATTTGCTTCAGGAATACGCCACCGGGACCGGGCGATGTTGACCAGCGTTTGTGACGGCAAAAGCACGGTAGACCGTCGCAAGGTGAGCCGGCGCGTCCAAACCCGGCGGGGAATCTGGCGGTCCGCTTCTTCAGGACCGAAGCCATCTTCCATATGCAGATGCGGCCGGCCGACCAAAAGGTTGGCCATGGCCCACTCGATCGCGCCCCAATTGTACGTCACCAGCAAATCAGGTCGGGTCCGGGTCAGAACACGGCGAAAATTTTTCACGTTAACAAATGTACGGCCGCGCTGGTTCTCGACGGCGAGAAGCTGAGCGTCCACAGTCGGCGCGATCAGTCCGTACGCGCCGGTCTTGCCATCCATGGCGACAATCAGATGCCGGTAGCGGCTGCCGAAATGATTGGCCAACTGGACGAAACGCATCTGCGGGCCGCCGATTTCGAACGTGGCGCACGCGTGCAACAGAGTCGGCAATGTGTCAGCCTCCCCGGCCATACACGCGGATGGCCCGCTCGATGAACTGCTCGCGATCCGAGACCGGTTGCCACCCCAGATCCCGCTTCACGCCGCTGCAGTCGAATCGCGCTTCCAGGCCGCGCGATAAAAAGTCGCGCTTGGAGGGCATGGGAGATCTCCGCCCAGTGACCGTTTTAACAAGCCACTTTCCCACTTCCTGGAGCCATAAGGCGGTGGTGTTCTTTGGGAAATAACGCAGCGGCCGCTGCAGAGCCGACGACAGTTCCCTGACATATTCCCTGGCCGTCAAGCGCACATCACCCACGAGGTTGTAGCAGCGGCCGACCGCTTCGGGCGCACGAGACGCCCGCCATACGGCATCGGCGACATCCTCGGCAAGGACGAACGGCAACGGGTTGCGCCCCGCATTCCAGCCCACGCAATGCTGGTCATTGTTGAAGAAGCCGAGACCGCTGTGGGTGGGAATTCCGCCCTCGCCGACGACCAGCCCGGGCCGCAATATACAAACCGGCAGGTTTTCCTCTTTGTGCATTTTCATCAGCATCGTGTCGCATTCCGCTTTGGCGCGCGCATAATCGGCCCGCAGCTGCGGTTGTTCGTCGGGCGGTGTGGAATCGAAAATATCTCTCTCTTGGGGACCCAAATAGAGGCTGGCTATTGAACCGACGTGCACCAGCCTTTCCACGTTGCGCTCGAGACAGGCGCGTGCCACGGCAGCGGCACTGCCGACCATGGCGGCGCGAATTTCCTCGAAGGTTTTCCCGCCGCCGCCATGAGCGAGATTGACCACGAGCTTCGCATTTCCTATGGCGCGATTCACGTCTTCCTGGCGCCGCACGTCGCCGGAGATAATGACCACACGATCATCGAAGAACACGCGATCAAGATTGTTGACGTTGCGCGCCATGACGCCGACGCGGAGGCCCTCGGACAGCAACTTGCGGACCACATGGCTGCCGATGAAGCCGGTGCCCCCCAATACCGCGACGTCGTAGGTTCCCTCGCTCTGGACCAGCCGCGGTGCGGCCTGCGCAAAACCCGCCGAACTCGCGATTTTTTCGCATAGCTCGACGAGGTGGGAACCAAACGCCCCGTTCAACTCGGGAGTCTTGCGCTCGTCCAAGGCATGATGAAAGGCCGCGATGCTTCCCTTCATGCTGAGAAAAAAGCTGTCGCTGCGGTTTTTTACCTTGGCCGTCGAGAGAACGTAGTCGGCCGCGCCCCGTGCGCTGTGCTTGGCAAGAGCGCCTGCCGTCAGCATGCCCGATAGGAACGTGTCGTAAAACTCCAGCCACCGGGTGCGCTCGTAAGTGAAAAAGCGGTTGTTCAAAATATCGGCCACGGCGACGCCGTCGTCGCAAATCGCCGCCACTTGCCAAAATGGGAAGTTCTGTCCCACGGCAAAGCGAAGCTGGGACGGCAGGTCGCCGCCGAGAACCGCGGTGAGAGACTTGTGGAACGGGACGCCCGGCGAGATTTCCATTGCAGAGTCCGCCAGCGCGCGCACCTCCCGGACATTGCCCGTGAGCGCGACCAGTTGCGACAAGGGATGTACTGCCTGCTCCAGCAGAATGTTGGCCGGCGCCGCAAACATCCAGTGGCCGAACTGGCGTGCCGCCATTTGACGCAACGCGACGTTGTACAGGCAAGTGACGAAGTTCGGATTCCCGAGACGGCGCTCGTTCAACGTCTGGCGTAAACGGACGAACATCGGGTGATGCACAAAGTTCTGATTGACCCCAAGCGTGACGCCATGCTCATCGGCGGCGGACCTCAGTGCGCGGCATTCCTCGACGCTCACCGCGAGAGGCTTTTCGAGCAGAACCGGGATCCCCGCCTCGAGGAACGGCAAGGCCGTCCTCAGATGGAGCGGCGGCGGCGTGAGGACATGGGCGCAATCGATTTCTCCCGAAGCGATCGCCTCCGTCACGGAGGTGAAGGCTCTGGGGATATTCCACGTCTTTGCCAGATCGCCTGCCGCCGCTTCGCTGACGTCGACCACGGCCTGCAGTTGCACATTGGGAATAGTCCGCAGCGCTTCCGCATGGATGTGCGAAATGTATCCTGCCCCGACGAGGGCTATTTTACGCATGGTTCACGACCTTCCGGGTAAACGCCGACTTCATCTGTGTCAGAAACCGATATTGGTTCGCGCGCATAAACTCATAAAGATTGCTCAGGTTATTCTGTAGATTGGTAAAGGCTTCGTTGCTCCTCCCAGGGAGGCGTCAACTCTGTGCAGCGCGGGCGCAGGCTACGTAAATCCCGTTCTCCTGTCACTACCCGGCCTAGAGAATGTCCATACCAGCCCACCCTGATGCTCCACCTGCGACATCTCACGGCTCGCCGGAATTGAAGGGCTTCCACTTCTCTCTGTCGCCGATCGACGGCATTGGACAGCTCGAAAGGGAGTGGCGGTCGCTGGAGACCCAGGACGCGACACCCTTCTTTCTGAGCTGGGACTGGATCGGATGCTGGTTGAAGAACCTGCCGGCCGCGCTGAAACCCGCCGTGTTGCGCATCCAAGCCGGCGGCGAGCTCGCGGGGCTTGCCCTGCTGATTCCCGCGAGCAAGCGCCGCCTGGGGCTTATTCCGTGCCGTAGCTTACATTTGCATGAAACGGGCGACGCGGCGCGCGATGCGCTGACGATCGAATACAACGGAATCCTGACCACCCGCCGTCACACGGCAGACGCGACCCGGCGCGCGATCGAATGGCTGCTGAGCGAAGGCCATGCCGACGAACTGAGCTTATCCGGCGTTTCCGCCTCGGTCCTGGACTCCTTCGACCGGCGCCGGTTCAGCACTCATATTCGCGATATCAAGTCCGTTTATCCGATCAATTTGGCGTCGCCCCCGACGGATGGGAGGGAATTCCTGCAAACCATCAGCAGCAACACGCGCGGCCAGCTACGCCGCGCCATGCGGCAATATGAAGCGCTCGGCGAACTGCGTGTCATCGAAGCCCATTCCGCCAATGAAGCGCAGGACATGCTGAGCGAAATGATCCCCCTGCACCAAGGCTACTGGGAAGGGAGAGATGGCGTCGGCGCCTTCGCCGATCCACGCTTCGTGGAATTCCATCGCACGCTGATCGAGGATGGCCACGACAAGGGCTGCATCCAATTCTTCCGCTGCATGGCCGGGCCATCGGTCATCGGCTATCTCTACAATGTCAAACGCGGCCGCCACGTCTATGCCTATCAGAGCGGATTCAATTACCAGTTGTTGCCACGATCGAAGCCGGGCTGGGTTTGCCACTATCTGGCGATCGAGGAAAACCGGCGGCAGGGCACCACGACCTATGACCTGCTCGCGGGCCATAGTCAGTTCAAGGCGTCATTCGCGGCGCCAGGCGATACGTTGGTCTGGATTACAGTGGAACGCGTCGGATGGCATTCCACCCTGATGCGGGCTTTGCGTTCGGCAAAGAACTCGGTGAGGGCGGCTATGCCGAAAGATAGTGGTCAAGTGTACTCGTAATTGTGAAACGCATTGTTATTTGGCATAGGCTCCATAGAATATTTGTCTACGCAAGAAATCTTGGTTGTTTTTCAACTGATTCTGAACCGTGACGTGGGGCGCCACGAGTGACTGTTACGCGGGCATTCAGCGCAAACGGGGTAATCCCCCTGCTATCTGGCCGGTCGAGTCTTCCCCTGTCATAGCTGATGCAGAACGCTAGCACCGGGGGAACCACATGCACGAACTTTTCGGCCGCTTTTTCTTCGGCTACCTGCTGACGGCTATTGGCGTGAGCGGCGCATTCTACCTTGTCGCTCTGCCTTGGATGGGCCAATAAAGCCGAACGGCCTTCGCGCGGCATTCTCGATCGAATCTCTCTGACTGCTCCGCACGGGCGCGGCGCGCATCCATGATGCTGCCGTGCCGCGCGGACAGCGTGCGATTGCAACCTATGGTCGTGGATAGATCTCGTCGCTCCACCCGAGCAGGAAATACCCGAGCAAGCCGACCCACTCATGCGCGGCGGTATCCATGCGCCGCAATTCTTTGGACAGCTCGAAACTGAACCCCAGAGACGCTGTGCCATCGGTCAAATAGTCGACGGGATAGGGCATCACGCTCCAGCCCGCTTTGCGGAAGCTGCCGATGGCACGCGGCATATGCGTGCCGGAGGTAACGAGGAGCCAGGTTTCACCCGCCTTTGGCTGCGCCAGTTCCATCGCGTAAACGGCATTTTCGTGGGTGTTGCGCGACTTGTTTTCAATTTCGAGCCGCTCGGGTTGCACGCCGATCGACACCAGGAGTTCGCGCATGACCGCCGCTTCCGGCACGGCGTGGGGATAGGATGTCACGATACCGCCACATAGGATCAGGCGCGCGTCCGGGAATTGGCGCGCCAATGCGGCTGCGCCAAACAGGCGGTCCGACGCATCGCGGACGGCGGGCCGTCCGCGGGCTACGCTGAGTTTGGGCGAAATGCTGCCGCCGAGCACCACGATGCCATCCACATGGGATGGCAGGGCCGGAGCCGGGAAGCGGTCTTCGAGCGGGATGACGATTAACGATGAAATCGGCAATCCGCCAATGGCAACAAGCGCCACGGAGGCCGCCACGATCAGCGACAAGCCGTGCCGCCGCCGGCTGGCGAGGAGCCATAGGCAACCCGTCACGATCATGAGACATAGAAGGGTGCTTGGCGCGGTCAGCGTTCCAACAAGCATGTTGAATGAAGGCAACATGGCGAGGCGTCAAAACCTGATCTGTTGGCGAGGGGCCGAAGGCATAGCATAATAAGCTAACCAGAGCTTCGCCATTATCAATGCCGAGAGACGGCTGCGACCCACCGCGGACGGACCCGTACGGCACTAACTCGATAGCGACATTCGTCGGATTTAATTATGAAGCGAAGGTCTTCGATTGGATCGACAGCCTTTCATCAAGCGTTAATGTTTTTTTTGCATTAATGAAATCATGTCGAAATTCCTGATCACCGGCGGTTGTGGTTTCATTGGTTCGCATCTGGCGGACGCGCTTCTCGCGCGCGGCCATACCGTGAGCATTCTCGATGACCTATCGACCGGGAAGCGCGAAAACGCCCCGGCATCCGCCGCGCTCATCGTCGGCGACGTCGCCGATGCGGCGCTGGTCCGATCCATCATGTCGACCGTGGACGGTTGCTTCCACTTGGCCGCTATCGCCTCGGTGCAGCGGTCGGTGGACGATTGGCTCGGTGCCCACCGCACCAACCTGACCGGCACCATCGCGGTATTCGATGCCGCGCGCCAGAGCGCGCATCGGCGTATACCCGTGGTCTATGCCTCGTCAGCCGCGGTCTACGGCGACAACCCCAATACGCCACTTTCGGAAACCGCCGAACGCCGGCCGCTGACGGCTTACGGCGCCGACAAGCTCGGCTGCGAGTTGCATGCCAACGTTGCCTGGCACGTCCATGCGGTGCCGACCGTCGGCATGCGCTTCTTTAATGTCTACGGACCTCGACAGGATCCGAGTTCGCCCTACTCGGGCGTGATCTCGATTTTCGCCGACCGCATTGCCACCCGCCAGCCTGTGACGATTTTCGGCGACGGCCGCCAAGTGCGCGATTTCATCTTCGTCACCGACGTGGTCGGCCATCTCGTGGCCGCCATGGATCGTTGCCAGCGTGGCGCCGAGGTGTTCAACGTCTGCACCGGTAAAGCGACGAGCGTTGCGACCCTGGCTCTCGCCATGGGCAATCTGATCGGCAGCCGGCCCGAGATCAATTACGCTGCGCCGCGGGCCGGTGATATCAAGGTCTCGGTCGGCGATCCCAGCGTCGCATCGAAGCTGCTGGGCGTTTCCGCGACCTATTCTCTGGTCGACGGTTTGCGCGCCACATTGGACGGACAGGTTTCGCGGCAGCGGCGCGCGCAGGTCGGCGGCCTTCGCCATGCGAATATTTTCCCCTCTGCCGGGGAATAGTTAACCAACTTTTGCACATTCCGGTTTTACGCTGCGGCATGCCTGCGACGAGGCAACGCGGGCGCGGCGCGGCGCATACGTGAATACACGTATCGCGCTCGTGCGGGAAATTACGTACACCCGCGCGCGGAGATGGCAATTCCGGGCTAGTTCTGACTAACCTTTCGTGCGGCACAGACAAGCGCATATTGTCATCGCAGTAGCCAAAGGATCTGCGTATGCGGCGTAAACATTTAGCAATCGGCTTCGCGCTTATCGTTCTGAGTGCGGCGGCAGCTGTCGCCATTCTGCCGCAGAATGGCGCCGATCTCCGAGACAAACTGTCGTTCCTGCCGACCGAATTGTGGTCGCT
This sequence comes from uncultured Alphaproteobacteria bacterium, assembly GCA_963752345.1. Lineage (GTDB taxonomy): Bacteria > Pseudomonadota > Alphaproteobacteria > SMXQ01 > SMXQ01 > CAVVYA01. The sequence continues at coordinate 150,699 of CAVVYA010000020.1, read as the reverse complement.
GTCTGGCAATGGGCAACCCCTGTCCGGCAATCCCGGCGGGCCGCCGCGGAATCCGCCCACCAGTCAGAGAGATCCGTTCGGCGCCATCGACCTTCCGATCGATACCACGAAGATCTATGTGGCGGATTTCAACGATGACCCGGTCAGCGAGGACCCGGCATCCGAACCGGTTGGCGGCCTGCACACGGCGAAAGGCGCGGCACCGAAATCCGCAGGCGCCGAAATCCACCAATGGGACGACGGACGGCGATCTATTGACTCCATACTACCGGGCGGTGGATATTCCGCGGCCTTCGGTGGCACTGGCGGAGGGGTCACTGTGGCCGCGTCCAATGAGAACCCTGACCGGGCAGGGCCCGACGACCGGCAATAGTGGCGGCATGGCGGCAGTGCTGGCGGTAGCGCCGGTGGCGGGGATGGTGGCAAGAACGGCGGGAACCCACAACGGCAACCCAGGCGACACGAACGGGGACGAACGCCCAATCGTTGATACCAACCTGACAGAGACGCCGCCGATCGCGATCGGCGAACCCGCCCCATTGTCTCTCCTGCTGGTCGGTGGCCTGGCCCTTGTCCTGGCGCGCCGCCGCGCGAAGCGTCGGGCGGCGCGATAGACGGCGAGCGTCCCCGAAAAATTTCGCTGCCCTACGTATACGGGGCGGCACACCAACCTCGCGCCAGATCAGCCCGGTGCGCCCGCAAGCGCCCAAGACCGGGCAATCGGCCCTACGGCCGCTCCCCTCTGGGCACGCCCTGAGCTTTCCGACTATACTGATCGCCGGCCCGCCTCGGGCCCGGATAGAGATGACGCGCAAAGCGTTACGCAAACTGTCCGCGACAGGGACATGGTTCGGCGATTGGCAATGGTGAAGGCTATGGCTGAGGAACCCGACAACGCGACGCGCATCATGATCATGCGCTCGTTCCTTGCTCAATCCGGCGCGCGCTCTCCGTCGGTTGCCATGATGATGCTGCAGCGCGCTTATCCGGAAGCCACCGAGGACGAGCGCAAGGCCGCGATCACCAGCAGCCTGCAGGGCCAAAGAAGCTCCTGAGCATCAGCCCGCCCTATCGGGCTAGCGGCGACACTTCCGGCACCTGACACGTGCTTTCCGTCGCACGGGCCAGATCTCTTGTACATTTCGACCGTATCTTGCGAATTCAGAGCGCGACTGACCGGGATTGCCCGCTTGGAGCATGATCCGCTTCCGGCGAATCGGACCCTGCTCTCGAGTCTCGATTGAATCGCGTTTTCTACGCCGAACCGGTTGCCACTTCGGCTGAAAACGCTCGAGAGGCCCCGCCGCCGCGCAGGCGCCAACCCAGGGAACCCAAGCTGGCACGCATTGGTACCGGGGCGCCCGGGAAACGCTATCGTCAGCATTTACGGCTTGGCAAGGTTATCCTGATATTTTGCTCGGCTTGGTTCAGCGAACCGGCCGCACCCTTGTCGTATTCGCCTAGATGGCGATCGACCACTCGCATCCTGTTCATGGCACGCACGTTATTCTGCCGATGGCACGGTCAACCCTCCATGGGGCCAGTGGACGCAACACCCGGCGCCGACTAAGGTCGAATACACGAGGGAGACGAGAGGGACTTATGATAACGATGTTCCGCATTCGACGACATGAGCATGCGTTCTCCTCCCGAATCAGCATGAAGGTCGCCTCGCCATCGTGGAGCGAACCCAAAGCTCCGCCAAAATCTCAGCGGCGCTACGTCAGGACGACCTTTTAAGACAGATGGCATGACCACCAACCCCGTACCCGGCTTCGCTCGGCAACTCGCGGTCAGCGCCGCCTTCATGATTGCGCTCAGACTGGCGTTTCGCGGTATCGGGCTGATCAGTACCCTCATTCTGGTGCGCCTGTTGGGCCCGACCGAATTCGGCATCGTCGGCCTGGCAATGGTTACCTTCGCCATCCTCGAAACGGTAAGCGATTTATCGTTCGAGAAAGCGCTGATCCGCATGCCCAATCCTCAGCCGGTCCATTTCGACACCGCCTGGACCCTCGGCATCTTCAGAGGATTGCTGATGGCGCTGATTCTGGTGGCTGCGGGGCCATTACTCGCGGCGTTCGTCGATGAGCCGAACGTGACGTCCAATCTGCTACGCCATCGCGATCATAGCGATCGGCCAAAGTTTTCAGAACAACGGAATGGTCAACTACCAGCGCGAGTTCCGTTTCGACCAGATATTCAAGTTCCAGCTCGCCGCGAAGCTCGTCGGATTCGTCGCAACGGTTTCGGCCGCGTTCATCCTGCAAAATTTCTGGGCGCTCGTCATTGGAACGGCCGCGGCGAAGCTCGTGCTGGTGCCGCTGAGCTACGCCATGCATCCGTACCGTCCGAAATTCAGCCTCAAGATGTGGAAAGACCTCTTCAACTTTTCCAAATGGCTCCTCGTCAGCAATCTTCAGTCGGTGATCGAGAGCTACAGCATGGTTCTGGTTTTGGGCCGGATCGGCGGGCCGACGGCCATCGGCCTGTACCAGGTGGCGAACGAAATCGGCAATTTGCCGTCGAGCGAGGTCGCGGCGCCAATTCGCCAACCGCTCTATGTCGGCTATACGCGCTACATGAACGACATGCCGGCGTTCCGACGGCAATATCTCGACGGCTTGGTTTTAACCTTGGCCCTACTGCTTCCTGCATCGGCCGGCCTCGTTCTGATGTCGGAACCGATCACTCATCTCTTTCTCGGCGATAAATGGACCGATGCGCGACCAATCCTCGCCCTTTGCGCGCTTCTTGGATTGTTCGAATCCGCGAGCCATTACACGAATGATGTGTTTATCGCGCTGCATCGACAAGCGCGGTTCACATGGCTTTATACGCAAGCCATCGCTGTCCGGTTACCCGCGATCCTTATCGGCGCCTACATGGGTGGCGTCGAAGGCGCGATTGTAGGCCTTCTGATCAGCGCCGCGTTCAATGCGGTATTTCTAAATACCCATGTCGCCAAGCTGATCGGGCTCGGCATCGGCGATTTCGCGCGCGGAATCTGGCGTTCCGTCGCCGCCGTCGCAATCATGGCTGCCTGTGTCTGGTGGTTGAGTGCGGTGTGGGCGAGTTCCACCGATACGTTCTCAGCATGGCTTCGCCTCTTCGCGATCAGCGGCTTCGGTGCCGCGATTTATCTATCCATTCTGTTCGCGCTGTGGCGGATTTCGGGCTCTCCGGCCGGGCCTGAGGCCCAGATCCTCAAAGCTGCGCGTATTGGGTTTGGAAAAGCTTTCCAGTCGCTCGGCGGATAAAGCGCCCGGTAAAGGCTGACTGCTCGGCAGACAGATAACCTAGCTCGCCTCCGACATAACCTCCCGGTACATCGCCAGGATGCGGTCGATGACCACGGTCTCGGAAAAGGTCGCCTCCGCATAGACTCGTGACTGGCGCCCGAGGTCCGCGCGGCGGGAGGCTGACGTCATGGCGTGCAGGGCATCGGCCAAGGCATCGGCCCGGGTCATGTCGACGTAGCTATTCGACGGACCGCCGAGCGCGTGAAAGTTCGGCTCGTCATGACAAATGACCGGAAGACCGGTCGCCAGGGCTTCAATCACCGCGATGCTGCCAGTCTCATACAAGGATGTGATCGTGAAGACGTCGGCCGCTTTATAGACCCAGGGCATCTCGCTACGCGGGGCGTCCACGATGAACCGCACACGGTTTCCCAGAAGAGTGCGGCCCAGGGCCAGGATTTCCTCAGTGTCGGATTCTCTACCGCCCGCGATTACCAGAAGAGAAGGCCGGGCGAACGCATCGGAGAACTTGGTGAACTCCCGCAAAAGGTAATCCATCCGCTTGTGGAACCGGCGTATGGCGGCGGAGCAAAAGACAATGAAGGCGTCTTGCGGCAGATCCAGTCGCAGGCGCGCCTCCGACCGGCCACCCGGGGTGAATTTGCTCATGTCGATAAAGTTGGGCGCGACGAAGAGTTGAGGTCCGGATCCCTCTAGCGCTTCCCATTTTTTCAACGCGGGCGGCAGAAGTTCTTGCACCCTCGACAGGCGCGCCACGCTTTCGATTCCTTCTCCTGTCCCATTGCCGAGGATGACCCGCGGACGCGACAGCTTGGCCCGGTTAAGGCGGTCCATGATCTTGGCAATTAGGGGATCCTGCACGTGCAGAATGTCCCAGTCGTTCCGGATTCTCAGCCACAGATTTAGCGCAAACGTGGTTTGCTCGATCTCGTAACCCGATCCCATGCCATATCGCCAGCCGCTAAACGCCTTGAAAAAATGCTTCACGCGGCGTGCCGAGCGCGACGTGGCGTAAGAAACAAGGCACGCCCGTGATATCCGGTCCCGCGACCGCGCCGAATAGCTTGACCGGCACGCCCTTTCGCTGCAAGGCAGACGACACGTCCTGAGCCCAAGCTTCGATACCTCTCGCGACATGACCCAGGCCCGATGACGCGACAGCAACCCTCGGCAGGACGACTTGCGACTTCATAGACGTAGCGACTAGCCTCTCGAGGCAAATTATTTTCCATGCGCGAGACCGTCAGCATCATTATTGGCTGCCCGCTTTCCATGACCGGCCGCTTTATTGTGGCGCCGTCGCCGTCTTCAGCGTTTTCAGGCTCGGATGGGCACCGGTTTTGAGCAGCGCCTCGAAATAGGCGATGGTGCGCTTGAGGCCGGCCTCGAGAGGCACCTTCGGCTCCCAGCCGAGTTTCGATCTCGCCAGGGTGATGTCGGGACGCCGCTGCAGCGGATCGTCGGCCGGCAACTTTTCATAGATCAGCTTCGAACGCGACCCGGTCAATTCGATCACCTTCTTGGCCAATTCCACGATAGTGAACTCGACCGGGTTTCCGAGATTGATCGGGCCGGTTACGTCGTCTGGCGCATCCATCAGCCGGAGAAATCCATCGATGAGGTCGTCGACATAGCAAAACGACCTGGTCTGGGTGCCGGCGCCGAACACCGATATCGGCTCATTGCGCAAGGCTTGAACGATGAAATTGGAAACCACGCGTCCGTCGTTGGGATGCATCCGCGGTCCGTAGGTATTGAAGATGCGCGCCACGCGGATACGCAATTGATGCTGGCGATGGTAATCGAAAAACAGCGTTTCGGCGCACCGCTTGCCTTCGTCGTAGCAGGCGCGCGGACCGATCGGATTCACATTTCCGCGATAGTCCTCGGTTTGCGGATGCACGGTGGGATCGCCATAGACCTCGGACGTCGAAGCCTGGAAAATCTTCGCTCTCAGCCGCTTGGCGAGGCCCAGAACATTGATTGCGCCGTGGACCGACGTCTTCGTGGTCTGCACCGGATCGAATTGATAATGAATAGGAGATGCCGGGCACGCGAGATTGTAGATCTCGTCCACCTCCAAATAGAGCGGAAATGTCACGTCGTGACGCATTGCTTCGAAATACGGATTGCCGAAGAGGTGAACGATGTTGTCGCGCGTGCCGGTGAAATAGTTATCAACGCACAAAACGTCATGACCGTCGCTGACCAACCGTTCGCAAAGATGCGAACCGAGAAAACCGGCGCCGCCCGTCACGAGAATCCGTTTGCGCAAGGCCTTCATGGCATCAGCCTTTCTTACAAAAGCTCGAGTGAACCAGATCTTGGGGGCGCCGCGCGTGATACTCGCTCTGAAGTTTTCACGCTGAAAAGTTAAACGTCGGCTTGTTCCGCAGATCAGCAGGGCGCTTGCACCGAGCGTTTTAGAATTTACAGACGGCGATTATTGGGCTCAAGATAGAATGAGGAATTTGTAGAAGGATGAAGGCCAGCCAAATCCACGTTGATGCGCTCAGACATGGCGTCACTTGAGGGCCGGCGTCATGCATCTAGCCGAATCTTAATTATTTATTATAAAGTTAGGACCTAAACAGAAAGGCACCCGGATGATGCGTTGATCTTGGCTCCATCGGATACTCAATGACGCCACCCAAAAATCAGCGTAATTATGTACGTTTACAACAACGTACCTTATCTCCCGGAAGCAATCGAGAGCATCCTTGGTCAAAGTTTCACTGATTTCGAATTTCTAATCGTCAACGACGGCTTTACCGATGGCTCGAACGCCGTCATCGATCGTTATGCCTCGTCCGATACCCGGATAAGACCAATCCACCAAGCCAACCTTGGTTTCATCGCCAGTGTCAATCGTGCGATTAAAGAGACGCGCATGGTTCTCAGTCTTCGTTTATGGATTCTAATGGCGCAATACTAAACGGACCCATTCACTATCCAACAGACCACGATGCATTCTTAGGCGCTATCGAAATCCAACACCCGCTTATGAGCCGCCCCGCTGTCGTCATGCGCCGTGAGCTTGTGGTTGAGGGTGGTAGGCGATCCCTCCGCTCTCACACTTTCGATGCATCGGTAACAAGCGGGTTGGTTGGAAGCCTTTGTTAATACTTTATGTTAGAAGCGCAATTATTACGGCTGTATCAGTCACCACTTCTAGGAGCATATATATTCTTCAGTTCTCCGGCTGAATGGGAATCACAGCGTTAGCCGCATCGGTCATCTTGGGGGCTTGCGTGGCTCATTTCGCTGTTCAAGGTGCGACACCCGGTACGTGATGACGTGATCGCAATCATGCGATTATTTGGCTACGTTTACAAAAGGCAGAAACGACCATCAAGACCGCTAGTGATGCTCGGCGCTAAGCGGAGATGGGATTTTTAACAATGGATATCCCACGTGTCTGAAAAAGCATGCATCAGTGTCCTACTGCCTGCTTACAACGCAGAGCGCTACATCCTGCAAAGCGTTCAAAGCGTGTTGGCACAGACGTTCGAGGATTTTGAACTTCTGGTCGTCAACGACAAGTCGACGGATGGAACGGCAGACATTCTATCGTCGGTTCAGGACCGGCGGCTGCGCGTGATCCACAATGAGTGCAATCTGGGCGTCGTCGGAGCACTCAATCGTGCCCTGACAGAAGCTCGGGGCCGCTACATCGCGCGGATCGACGCAGACGATTTTTGCCTCCCCACTCGGTTCGCTAAACAAAAACAGTTCCTGGATCTCAATCCGGAGGTCCAGCTTGTCGGATCAGAGATGTTCATTCTTGAGGACGGGCGTATCAGGCCGAGCCGCCAATCCGCCGATCCCGACCCGGCTGTGCTGCGCTGGCAATTTTACATAAGCAATCCTATCGGCCATCCGTCGATGATGTTCCGCGCCGATATCGTGTCCAAGCTCGGCGCTTATCTCCGTGAAGAATACAAATACGCCGAGGATTTTGATTTTTCCCACCGTATTCTGCAGATCGGTGAGATTGCGGTTTTGCCCGAACAACTCGCTATCTATCGCCTGCACGATCAGAATCTTACGCGCACGCAGCGATCTGACATGATCGCGCGCGGCGCGGCTGTACTGACCAATAGTTACGGCACCTTACCGGGCATGAATGCCACGACGGACGCTCAACTCGCCGCGGAATACCTGATGGGCGCAACCCCGGTGAAAACCGCCGCGGTGCTTGAACAGATTGGCGACCTGCTCAATCGGCTTGTGACCGCGTATCTGGAGACCAGCAAAGTCAGTGAAGCCAGCGCCAAACGCATCATCAGTTCCGCCAACGGCCTGTGGTGGGCAATTCTGCAGTCGTCACTGCGAGCAGGCGCGATAATTCCCACGATCCTCTGCCGCAATTACTTCCGATGGAGCCAGACCAACTGTCCTTCAGCCTATCGCATCGCAAGATCCGCGTCGTCCGGCTTGGTCCGCTCCGTATCATCTCGATTGATAGGCCACGAGCGCTTACGGCAGCGGGCAAAGAGTGGCGCAAATCAGCCGGTCACGAAACAAATGACGCTCAAGGGCATACCGTTCGAGAGCGTACCGGTGCGGCGCTACGATCCACCCAGCCTCTATGTCGTCGTCGACACAGAAGCGGAATTCGACTGGAACAAGCCTTTCGACCGCTCCCTGACGAAAGTTACGTCTGTCGCGGCACAGGATAAAGCGCAAGCTATTTTTGATAGTTTCGGCCTACGCCCGATCTACGTCATCGACTACGCCGTTGCTTCCCAACCGGAAGGATATGAGCCGCTGCGCGGCTTTCTCGATCGGCATGCCTGCGCGATCGGCGCGCATCTTCATCCATGGATCAATCCGCCGTTCGAGGAAATCATCTCGGCTTTCAATTCTTTCGGCGGAAATTTGCCGCGCGAGTTGGAAGAGCGGAAGCTTCAGACGCTCACCACCATGATTTGAAAGAACTTCCAGGTTTCGCCGGTCTTCTTCAAAGCCGGCCGTTATGGCCTGGGGCCACACACCATGGAGACCCTGCACCGGCTCGGCTTTATGGTCGATTTCAGCATTCTGCCCAAGGCCAACTTGGCGATCAAAGGCGGTGTGGACTTCAGATCCGCTGACGCGTTGCCATACCGCGTGGCCAACAACGAAATCCTGAGCGTGCCGATGACTCGCGCGCATCTGGGAATATTGGCGCCGCTGATGCCGCGCATACAAAGCGCCCTGCAGAACCAGATGGCTACTGAACTACACGTGCCTGGCCTCCTGTCACATCTGGGGTTGGCGAACACCGTGACATTGACTCCAGAGGGCGTCAGCTTGGCGGAGCAAATGCAACTGATCCGCTCGATGCTTCGCCGCGGCTACCGCACATTCACTCTGCACTATCATAGTCCCTCGCTGGTGCCCGGTTACACGCCCTATGTCAGGACGGAAACGGAACTGAAGACCTTTCTTCAGAAGATACAGGGCATTTGCGACTTTTTCTTCAAGGAGGTGGGCGGCATGCCGGGCAATCCGGCCGATCTATTGCCGCCGTCGATGAGAGAAAAGATATGGCCACAACCAAACAGCGGCTCGCTCGACTCACTCGGGACCGCTGTGTCGAATTAGCGCATCGCGCGCTCGTTTTGGTGTGGTGCCCCTGGCCGGACTCGAACCAGCACGTCTTTTGGACAACAGATTTTGAGTTTGCCGCGTCTACCAATTCCGCCACAGGGGCCCCGAAGCGCAGCCGCCTTGGCGCGGTCGCGCCCCGGCGGTGGGCGGCGATCATAGCGGGCAAAGTCCCGGGGTCAACCCCCGGCCGCGCGGCGGATTGCCCCCCGGCGGCAAAGGCGGAATGAACCGCAAGGCGGAGATCAAAATCGCGGGCGCCAGCACGGTGCTGGAGTTTCGCCGGCGATAATGCCGCACCGAGGAAGGCCCTCGCCGGCCCGGACAACTCCATCGATCTCAGCCAATACGACAAGGCCACCAAAGGGATGCAGCAATCCTATCGGTCTTTCGTGCAAACCGCCGGACGCGCGACTGTCCGGCTTTTTTGCGCCCGGGCGGACCGTCACAGGCCCCCGTCACCCCAACTTTCCGCGATGACCGGACCGTTCCGGCCGCTGGGCGTTGACGGCGGCGACCGTGGCTTCCCATAATGGCGGAAAAGGCAGGGATGCGGACGACCCCGCAAGGGTACAGTTCCAAAAAACGCGTTTCACGCTCAGGGAGAATTCCATGTCAGCCAAAACGCTTGCCCGCGCTGCCGCCGGTTTCCTGATGACCGCCGCGATCGGGATGACAACGCCCGCCATGGCACAAACGAAGATCGACATGATCGCCTTCGGCGGCTCGGGTAACCTGCCGCTGTGGGTCGCGATCGACCGCGGGATGTTCGCCAAGGAAGGCCTCGAGGTCACGCTCGACCGCACCAAGGGCTCCAAGGAGCTCTACGCCGACATGATGGCGAACAAATATCCGATCGGCAGCGCCGCGTTCGACAACACCGTCGCCTATACCGAAGGCCAGGGCGACGTGAAATACGACAACTTCGACATCGTCGCAATTCTGGGCGTGCATGGCGGCCTCCAGGCCGTCGTCGCCCGTCCCGAGATCAAGAGCTACGCCGAGGTGAAAGGCAAATCGTTGGCGGTCGATTCCCCCAATAGCGGCTACGCCCTGCTGGCCTACCGTGTGCTCGAGCAGAACGGCCTCAAGCGTGACCAGGACTATCAGCTCGTGTCGGTCGGCGGCACCGACTCCCGCATGAAGGCTTTGAAGGAGAACAAGGCCGTCATCGCCCTCTTGTCGGCGCCCACCAATCTCGAAGCGAAGGCGCTCGGCTACACCTTTTTGGGCGATGCCGCCGCCACCGTCGGCGCCTATCAGGGCAGCGCCTATATCGTCCGCCGCTCCTGGGCCAAGCAGCACGAGAAGGAGATTGTCTCCATGATCCGCGGCGTGGTCGCGGCCCATGACTACATCTTCACCAATAAGGCGGGCGCCAAGGAAGTGCTGCAGAACCGCATCAAGGACGCCAAGCCGCAGGAAATCGAAGCGATGTACGCCGAGTTGACGGAGGGCGGTGGCGGCCTCAGCCGCAAGGCGGAGATCAGCGTGGAAGGCGTGAAGAACGTGTTGGCGCTGCGCAGCCAATACGGTCAGCCGAAGATGAATCTCAGCGATCCCGCGAAATACATCGACACGAGCTATTACGAGAAAGCGACCAAGGGGATGAAGTAACCGCGCGCGAGCACGGAGAATTGGCTCGGTTGCCGCGACTGCCGATAACGCCCTCCCCCGTCGATGGGGGAGGGCTGCGAACAGAGCGAGCGGTTGGGGTGAGCGGCGCAAGCCCTCACCCCCGGCCCTCCCGACAGAGGATCGGAACAGGAGACGGCCCACCCCTTTTTCCGTTCATTGCGGGAGCCGGCTCAGGCGCCGAAAAAATACGCCACGTGACGGAAAAAACGTCAAATCGTACCGGTCTGCGGGGTTTCGCTTGAAACACGGCGAGATTCCGCCGCAGACTTCCCCCATGACCACAGTGCCTGCGAACCTCGAAGAAAAGATACGGGGTAGTCTGCGGACATCCCGCTCGACGCGGCGCGCACCCTTCGACGAGATGCGCTTGCCCGACGGCGGGGTGCGGGCGGTCTACCAGGCCTTCGCCGAATGGCAATCCACGATTGCGCCGAAGGAGCTCGAGCGTAAGCGCAAAGAGGCCGAGCTCCTGTTCCGCCGGCTCGGCATCACCTTCCTGGTCTATGGCAAGGAAAGCTCGACCGAGCGGCTGATCCCGTTCGACGTCATCCCGCGCATCATCGCCGCCGAGGAATGGCGGTTGATCGACGCCGGCTGCCGCCAGCGCGTGCGCGCCATCAACGCCTTCCTCAACGATATCTATCACGGCCAGGAGATCCTGCGCGCCGGGCGCATCCCGGCCGAAGACGTGCTGCGCAACGATCAATACCGGCTCGAGATGCAGGGTCTCAACGTGCCGGGCGGCACCTATGTGCATATTGCCGGCCTCGATCTGGTGCGCACCGGCGAGCGCGACATCTACGTGCTCGAGGACAACCTGCGCACCCCGTCCGGCGTCTCCTACATGCTGGAAAACCGCAATGTGATGATGCGGCTGTTTCCCGACCTGTTCGCCGCCCACAAGATCGCGCCGGTCGACAATTACCCGGCCCAGCTGATCGAGAACCTGCGCGCGGTGGCGCCCGCCGGGGTGAGCGATCCGACGGTCGTGCTTTTGACCCCGGGCAGCCACAACAGCGCTTATTTCGAACATGTCTTCCTCGCCGACCAGATGGGCATCGATCTCGTCGAGGGCCAGGACATGTTCGTCAAGGGCGGTCATGTGTTCATGCGCACCACGCGCGGACCGCAGCGGGTCGATGTCATCTACCGCCGGGTCGACGACAGCTTCCTCGACCCGCTCGCCTTCAACCGCGATTCCATGCTCGGCGTGCCGGGCCTGCTGTCGGTCTACCGCGCCGGCGCCGTGACCCTGGCCAACGCCATCGGCACCGGCGTCGCCGACGACAAATCGATGTATGTGCACGTGCCGGAGATGATCCGCTTCTATCTCGGCGAGGAGCCGATTCTGGCCAACGTGCCGACCTACGTGCTGCGCGACGCGGACGACCGCGCCTATGTGCTCGACCATCTCGCGGAACTCGTGGTCAAGGAGGTGCACGGCTCGGGCGGCTACGGCATGCTGATCGGCCCCGCGGCGAGCCGCGGCGAGCTGCGCGACTTCCGCGCGCGCATCCTCGCCAACCCGGGCAACTATATCGCTCAGCCGACGCTGGCGCTCTCCACCTGCCCGACCTTCGTCGGCAACGGCATCGCGCCGCGCCACGTCGACATGCGGCCTTTCGTGATTTCCGGCAAGACGCAGACCCTGGTGCCCGGCTGCCTGACCCGGGTGGCGCTGGTCAAGGGTTCGCTGGTGGTGAATTCGTCGCAAGGCGGCGGCACCAAGGACACCTGGATCGTGGAAAGCTGATGGAGGCCGACATGCTGAGCCGCGCCGCCAGCCACCTCTATTGGATGTCGCGTTACATCGAGCGCGCGGAGAACACCGCCCGGCTGCTCGAGATCAGCCAGCGCATGTCGCTCCTGCCCCACGTCGCCAAGAAAGGCGCCAGCGAATGGCAGGCCTTGCTGCAGATCGTCGGCGGCGCGGGCGACTACGTGAAGCGCTATGGCGAGATCACCCAGGCCAACGTCACGACCTATCTGACGCTCGACCGCGAGAACAGCTCGAGCATCTGGTCCGCCATCCGCGCGGCGCGCGACAACGCCAATGCGGAACGCGTGTCGATCACCTCGGAGATGTGGGAAAGCCTCAATGCCACCTGGCTCGAGGTGCAGGATCTGACGCCGGACCGGCTCGCCGAGCAGGGCCAGCGCAACTTCTTCGACTGGATGAAAGAGCGCTCCCATCTGTTCCGCGGCATCACCTTCGGCACCATGCTGCGCGACGAGGCCTACAACTTCCTGCGGCTCGGCACCTTCGTCGAGCGTGCCGACGACGTCGCCCGCATCCTGGACGTGAAATACCATGTGCTGCTGCCCTCCGACACCGAGGTCGGCGGCGCGGTGGATCACTTCCAATGGGGCGCGCTGCTGCGCTCGGTGAGCGGCTTCCGCGCCTACCACCGGGTGTATCACGACATCATCACGCCATGGCGCGTGACCGAGTTGCTGACCCTGAACGCCTCCATGCCGCGCTCGCTGCATTCCTGCATCGACGCAACGGTCGGCATCCTCAATGCGATCAGCGGCGATCGCCCGACCGAAGCCAACCGCCTGGCGGGCGAGATTCATGCCTCGCTGCACTTCGGCAAGATCGACGATATCTACCGCAATGGCCTGCACGAATTCCTGACGACCTTTCTGCGGCGCAACAACGCCCTGTCGCGCGAAATCGAAGACAGCTTCCATCTCGCGGCCTGACCATGAAGCTCGCCATCCAGCACAGCACGACCTACCGCTACGACGCGCCGGCCAATTACACCATTCAATATCTCCGCCTCACGCCGCGCCCGGCGACCTGCCAGAACGTGCTGCGCTGGCGTATCGAAACGCCCGGCCAGGCGCAGGAGATGACCGACCCCTACGGCAACATCATGCATGTGCTGGTGGTCGACACGCCGCACCAGGAAATCGCCATCCGCGTGCTCGGCGAAGCGGAAACGGTCGATACCGCCGGCGTCGTGTCGGGCGAGGGCGAACCGCTGCCGGTCGGCATCTATCTGCGCGATACCACGCTGACGGCCCCCGATGACGCGCTGCGCGACATGGTGGCGCCGCTGCGCGCCCTCTTTGCGAAGAATCGCCTGGAAGGGTTGCACGAGCTCAGCGGACGGGTGGCCAAGGCGGTCAAATACCGCCAGGGCGAAACCCGGGCCGACAGCACCGCGGGCCAGGCCCTCGCCCAGGGGACGGGCGTGTGCCAGGACCAGACTCATGTCTTCATCGCCGCGGCGCGCGCGCTCGGCGTGCCGGCGCGCTATGTCTCGGGATACGTCCATGCCGGCAGCACGGCGACGGGCGAGGACGCCTCCCATGCCTGGGGCGAGGCCTGGGTCGAATCCCTGGGCTGGGTGGGATTCGACGTGGCCAACGAACTCTGCCCGACCGAAGCCCACCTGCGCCTGGCCGTCGGCCTCGACTACCTGGCCTGCGCGCCGGTGCGCGGCATTCGCCATGGCGGCGGCGGCGAGGATATGGCGGTCACCGTGTCGGTCGACCAGGGCCGACTCAAACAGCCGCCCGCCGCCTGGCAGCAAAGCGACGACCAGCAATGAATTCTTAAGGCCGGCCCGGCAAAATTCAGGGTGGTGAGGGGCGGGTCGCTCCGATATGCTGCCGCGCCCGTCGCATAGACAACCCCCTGATAAGAATGACATACGCAGTCGCCTTCTATCTCGAGTCCGGCCTGGTCTTCGCCGCCGATTCCCGCACCAACGCCGGCGTGGACGACGTCTCGACCTATCGCAAGCTCACCACCTTCGAAAAGCCCGGTGAGCGGCTCATGACCCTGCTCGCCTCGGGCAACCTCGCCGTCACCCAGGCGATCACCGAACTGCTGCGCCAAGGAACCAAAAAGAAGAAGGGCGCGACCAACCTGATGACCGCCAAGGACATGTTTGCCGCCGCCGAAGTGGTGGGCGACGCCGTGCGCGAAGTCTACCGCCGCGACAATGAGGCGCTGCGCGAGCACAACGAGGAGTTCCGCATCGGCCTGATCTTCGGCGGCCAGATCAGGGGCGAGCCGCCGCGGCTGTTCTTCATCTATGCCGCCGGCAATTTCATCGAGGCCTCGCCCGACAGTCCCTATTTCCAGATCGGCGAGAACAAATACGGCAAGCCGATCATCGATCGCACCATCACGCACGAATCGACCATGGTCGAAGCCGTCAAGGCCTGCCTGCTGTCGTTCGATTCGACCATGCGCAGCAATATCTCGGTCGGCCTGCCGATCGACCTGTTGTGCTACCGCAAGGATACCTTCAAGCGGGGCCTGACCTTGCGGGTGGACGAGACGAACGACTATTTCCAGAGCGTGCGCAGCTATTGGGGTGACGCGCTGCGCTTCGCCTTCCAGGAGATGCCGGCCCCCGACTGGAAAATCTGACCGTGCTACGCGCCGCTTACGACTGGACTCTGCGGCTCGCCGCGCACAAGCGCGCCGAATGGGCGCTCGCCATCGTCTCCTTTATCGAAAGCTCCGTCTTTCCCATTCCGCCCGACGTGCTGCTCGCGCCCATGGTTTTGGCGGACCGCCGGCGCGCCTGGCGGCTCGCCACCATTGCCACGATCTCGTCTGTGATCGGCGGCTTTCTCGGCTATGCCATCGGCTACTTCCTGTTCGAGACGGTCGGCAAGCCGATCCTCGAATTTTACCACGTGATGGACAAATACGACGCGCTCAAGCAGTCGTTCGACGAATGGGGCGCCTGGATCATCATCGCCAAGGGCATGACGCCGATCCCCTACAAGTTCCTCACCATCACCAGCGGCGCCTTGCACTTCGACCTGTTCACCTTCACCGTCGCCTCGATGCTGTCGCGCGGCGTGCGGTTTTTTCTGGTCGCCGGGCTGCTGTGGGCCTTCGGCCCGCCGATCCGGGCCTTCGTCGAGAAGCGCCTGGCGCTCGTCACCACGCTCTGCCTGGTGCTGCTGATCGGCGGTTTCGTCGCGATCAAATACCTGTTCTGAGCGGTTCCGTCGGCCACGTCTTTGACTCGCGGCATGCCCGCGCCGATCTGCTAAAATAGCCGCTCTCACCGACTCCGAGGCTTCATGCGCCCCGACATCGCCCATCCGCAGGATTTCGAAGCCCGCCTCGTCTTCCTCGCGGTCCTGGCCGCCAGCGTGCTGATCCTCGGCGGCGCCTTCGCCTTCCAGTTCCTCGGCGGATTGCAGCCCTGCGAGCTCTGCCTGTGGCAGCGTTACCCCTACGCCATCACCATCGGGCTGGCCGGCATCGGCTTCGGCCTGGCGCGCGCCGGCGTGGAACGGCGCCTGCTCGCGGTCCTGCTCGCGCTGTGCGGCCTGACCTTGCTGATCGGCGCCGGCATCGCCGTGTTCCATGTCGGCGTCGAACAGAAATGGTGGGAGGGCACCAGTGCCTGTGTCGGCCACTTGTCCGGCGCCACCAGCGCGGACGAACTGCGGCAGCGCTTGCTGGCGGCTCCGATGGTGCGCTGCGACGAGCCGGCCTGGACGCTGTTCGGCATTTCCATGGCCGGCTATAATGCGTTGCTCGCCCTGGCGCTCGGCATCGCCAGCTTCGCCTTCGCCCGCAAGCTGACGACGACCCCTGCCGCGCCGCCATCGAACCGGAGGCAGCAGCCATGACCAGTCCATTCGTGCGCCCCGTCCGCCGCCGACTGCCCGGCGACCTGCCGCGCGGCAAGCTGATCGAGCGCATGATCCGCGTCGACCATGCCGGCGAATACGGTGCGGTGCGCATCTATGACGGCCAGCTCGCGGTGCTCCGGCGTGGCCCGGCGACGCGCGCCATCCGCGCCATGGCGGCCAAGGAAAAAGATCATCTCGCCGCCTTCGACAAGCTGGTCATCGAGCGCCGCGTGCGGCCCACCGCCCTGTCGCCCGTCTGGCATGTGGCGGGCTTCGCGCTCGGCGCCGCCTCCGCCCTGCTCGGCCCGCGCGCCGCCATGGCCTGCACGGTCGCCGTCGAGGAAGTGATCGACGAGCATTACCGCGCCCAGGCCGAGGAACTCGCGGCCGACGACCCGCAACTCGCCGCCCGGATCGAGGAATTCCGCCACGACGAGATCGAGCATGGCGCCACCGCCAAGGCCCATGGCGCGCTCGATGCGCCACTCTATGAGGGGATCTCCGCCGTGGTCAAAGCCGGCTCGCGCCTCGCGATCTGGCTCTCGACGCGGATCTAGCCGGCGCGCCACGACGTCCTTTGTACGTTGCCCGACCAATCCTCTGAGTTCCAGTGGAACCTTCGGACCAGTTTCTCCCGCCTACGGCGACGATGCTTTGCTCTGGTGAGTTCCACTCGATAGCGTGCACATCACGCTGGAATTGAACTCGCAGGCAATTCCCACGTTGTGAGAAAGGCCTGCGCACAAAGAGGAGATCATGGCCGAACATTCTGAAGCACGACACGCCGAGGATTTAGAGCTGCCGCGCGTTTCGACAGGCAGCACAGGTTTAGACGACATCCTGAGTGGCGGCCTCGATGCCAATCGCATGTACCTCTATGAAGGGCGTCCAGGCACCGGCAAGACGACAATAGCACTTCAATTTCTTCTCGAAGGTGCGCGCCGCGGCGAGCGGGTTCTCTACATTACTCTTTCCGAGACCGAGCGAGAGCTGCGCCTGGTCGCCAAGCGCCACGGCTGGTCCCTTGCTGGCATCGATATATTCGAACTCGTGCCGCCGGAAACCTCTCTGGACCCGGCCCGTGAGCTGACCATCCTGCATCCCGCCGAAATGGAGCTGAGCGAAACGACCAAGCTCGTGTTCGACAAGGTCGCGGAACTCAACCCAAGTCGCGTCGTATTCGACAGCCTTTCCGAGTTGCGGCTGTTGGCGCAGAGCCCCTTGCGCTATCGCCGTCAGGTCCTCGCCCTGAAGCATTTCTTCACCAGTCGGCAATGCACCGTGATCTTGCTCGACGACCTCACGTCGAAGACGAACGATCTGCAGCTGCATTCAATCTCGCATGGAGTCGTGCTCCTGGAGCAACTGGCCCTCGACTACGGCGCGGAGCGGCGGCGGCTGCGGGTCGTGAAGATGCGCGGCATCGAATTTCGCGGGGGATACCACGACTTCACGATCAAGAAAGGCGGGCTTGAAATCTACCCCCGCCTTGTCGCGGCCGAGCACCATACCTCTTTCCTGGGCGAGTACGCTCTCGAGTGGAAATCCCGAGATCGACAAGCTGCTGGGCGGCGGGATCGAGCGCGGCACCAATGCGCTCGTGATCGGCGCTGCGGGCGTGGGCAAGTCCTCCCTCGCGCTGACCTATGCCATCGCCGCGGCACAGCGCGGTGAATGCGCGGTCTTCTTTGCCTTCGACGAAGGACGGGGCACACTGGAAGCGCGCGCGCGCGCCCTTGGATTTCCGCTGGACGAACTGACGGCATCCGGCAAGATCCGTGTCCAGCAGATCGATCCTGCCGAGTTGTCGCCGGGCGAGTTTGCCGCCACCGTACGGCGAGCGTCGAGACGGCACGCGCGCATCATTCTCATCGACAGCCTCAACGGCTACCTGAACGCGATGCCGGACGAACGCTTTCTGATCCTGCAGATGCATGAGCTTCTGAGCTACCTCAACCAGCAGGGCATCGTGACCATCTTGTGCTCGCGCAGCATGGCCTCGTCGGCCCCATAGAGACCCCGCTCGATATCAGCTATCTCAGCGATTCCGTTCTGATGCTGCGCTACTTCGAATATGCCGGAACGGTGCGAAGGGCGCTTTCGGTGGTGAAGAAGCGCAGCGGGGACCACGAACATACCATTCGAGAATTTCGCCTCAGCGGCCAAGGCGTCTCACTCGGACCGCCGTTGACCGAATTCAGCGGCATTTTCTCCGGAACCCCCCGTACACGGGCGGCGGTGCGCCGCTCATGCCGGACGATGGGCATGGCGACACCTGACGTTCGTAGCGCGCGGGTTCTGGTCCTCGCACCGATCGGGCGAGATGGCCCTGCGACGGCGGATTGCTCCTCGTGGCGGGATTGCCGTCGAGTCTATCGCCACCTTGAGGAGGTCTTACGCGGCATCGAGGCAGGCGCAGCGGCTGTTTTTATCGCTGAGGAGGCGCTGTTCGCCAAAGACGTATCGGCGCTATCGTCCCGGGTAGAAAGTCAGCCACCCTGTCGGACCTGCCGTTCATCGTCATCACCAGCCGTCATGAACACCCGGCGGTGGTCGCATGGCGCCAGAAACTGTGCCACGCTGTCGGCAACGTCTCCCTGCTCGAGCGCCCGCTACAGGCCGTCACGCTGACCAGCACGGTGCAGGCCGCGGTCCGGGCTCGCCTGCGCCAATACGAGACACGAACCTTGCTCGAAGACAGGGCGCGCGCGGCGGCCGAACTCGAGGCACTGGTCGAGGCGAGAACCCGTGAACTGGCAACAGCAATATCGAGCTGCGACATCAGATCGCGGAACGCGCGCGCGTGGAAGAGACGCTGCACCAAGCTCAGAAAATGGAAGCGGTCGGGCAGCTCACCGGTGGAATAGCGCATGACTTCAACAATCTGTTGATGGTCATCTCCAGCGGCTTGGATCTTCTCGCGAGGCATACCGACCACGACCCGGCGGCAGAGGGTCATGGACCGTATGCGTCAGGCGTCGCAGCGCGGGGCCAGTCTCACCCGGCAACTTCTGGCGTTCTCGCGCCGCCAGGCACTCAAACCCGAGTCAGTGGACCTCGCGGCCCAGATCGGCGGGATGCGCGAGCTGCTCCGGCGTAGCCTGCGCGGAGACGTCGACGTGCAGCTGGATTTCGCCGACGACCTTTGGCCAGTGAGGGTCGATCCTGCGGAGCTGGAGCTTGCGCTCCTCAACCTCGCCGTGAATGCGCGCGATGCGATGCCGACCGGCGGCACCATCGTCCTGAGAGCCGAAAATGCGCCTGGTGAGCGCATCGAAGGTCGTCCGGGTGATTACGTGCGCCTGTCCGTGATCGATTTCGGGATCGGCATGGCGCCGGAAGTGAAAACCCGCGCCTTCGAACCGTTCTTCACGACGAAGGAAATCGGCAAGATCCGGTTTGGGCCTGGCGCAGTTTATGGCTTTGCGCGCCAGTCTGGCGGAACAGTGTTGATCGACAGCGTGGTCGACCAAGGAACCTGCGGGACGGTGTGTTGCCGCGGTCGACAACCACGCCTAGCTGATCACGTGATCGCGAAAACCTCGAAACTGGCCCCCGGATCGTCCGGTTCGTGCTGCTTGTCGAAGATGACGACGAGGTCGCCGCCCTTGTGGCGGAAATGCTCCACGAGATCGGCTACGAAGTGACGCGGGCGGCCAGCGCGGAGTCCGCGCTCGGGGCACTTGCAAACCGCCGGGGCATAGACATCGTATTTTCGGACGTCATGATGCCGGGCAGGATGGACGGCATCGACCTCGCGCGAGAAATCCGCACCCGCCGGCCCGGCCTGCCGGTCCTGCTGACAAGCGGCTACGCGGAAGCCGCGAAACGCGCCGCCGCAGCCGAAGGCGTCCATTGTTGCCGAAACCCTACGCATTGGAAGACCTTGCCAGCGCGTTGACGGCCACGGCAATGTTAGCCAAACCTTCGCACAGCCGTTAGTTCAGAACGAGCTGCGGCTCGCGAAAGTGTTTTCCGCCGAAGTGGAAACCGTTTCTGCGTGAATCCATTCAGGTCCGCGCCTCCGGCCGGGCGCGCGGATCGGATCACACCGGATCCAGCTCGCTGTCCCAATAGAGGAAGTCGCGCCAGCTCTCGTGCAGATAGTTGGGCGGATAGGCGCGCCCGTTCTCCTGCAATTCGTGGGTGGTGGGCTGGCGCGGGCGGGAGCGCGGGAACATGTGCGCCTCGGCCGGCATCATGCCGCCCTTGCGCAGGTTGCACGGTTCGCACGCGGCCACCACGTTGGACCAGGTCGTCTTGCCGCCGCGCGACTTCGGAACGACGTGGTCGAAGGTCAGGCCCTCGGCGCCGCTGCGGTGGCTGCAATACTGGCAGGTGAAGCGGTCGCGCAGGAAGACGTTGAACCGGGTGAAGGCCGGGCGGCGCGCGCTCGGGATATATTCCTTGAGCGAAACCACCGACGGCAGCCGCATGGTCAGGGTCGGCGAATGGACCTGGCGGTCGTATTCGGAAACGATATTGACCCGCCCGAGGAACACCGCCTTGACGGCTTCCTGCCAGGGCCAGATGGACAAGGGGAAATAGGACAGCGGCCGAAAATCGGCGTTCAGCACTAAAGCGGGACAACTCTCCGGTGAGGCAAGCACCACTCACTCCTTAGTGAATCCCTGGACACGCGGCGATATCAAACAACAGGCCTGTTACCGTTTCAAGACCCGAAAGCGCTTACCCCCAAGCCCTGGTGTCCCGTGGCGACCATACCGCAAGCTGAATACCACGGATGCCTAGGCGACGAGCCCGAAAATCCGCCGCAGAAATGCCACTCCGAGGCTCAGGCCCTGCTCGTCGATGCTATGGCCGAGGCCGGGACGCGCATGGGCCTCGACCGGGACGTCGTGCGCTTCGAGGGTGGCCGCGGTCAGGCCATGCAGGTTGAACGGCACCACCGGATCCTCCTCGCCATGGATGAGCATGACCGGCGGGCGCACCCGCAAATCGCTGGCCAATGTCTCGGCCCCGACGATCACCCCGGAATAGCCGAGGATGCCGGCGGGCGGCGAGACCCGGCGCAGGCCGGCATGGAGCGCCATCATGGTGCCCTGGGAAAATCCGACGAGGGCGAGCTGCGCGTCGGTCAGACCCGTGTTTCTTAAGCTCGAGATCGAGGAAGCGGTCGAGCATTGGCCCCGCCACGCGGCATCCTTCCAGCACGCGCGCGGGCGCGCGGTCCATCAGGCTGAACCACTGGCGGCCGGAGGGCGCCATGTCGTAGGGAAACGGCGCGTGCGGTGCGACGAACGCGGCATGGGGCAGCGCGCGCGCGACGTAGGGCGCCAGCCCGATCAGATCGTTGCCGTCGGCGCCGACACCATGCAGCAGCACCACCAACTGGCGCGCCGGGCCGCCGGCTGCCGGGCCCACGCGCGGTCCGTCGAGCATCGGGAAGCTCGTCGCGCCGGCCGCGCTCATTGGCGCAGCCCTTTGACGATCTCGATGTAGTCCGGCTGGTCCGGCGTGATGAAGCCGTGGCGCACCAGGAAATCGATGATCACCAGATTGCAGTTGAATTTGAAATCGAACGTGTCGCGCACCACCTCGATCACCTCGTCGATCGGCCGCAGGCTGAAGCTCTCGATCTCGTCGTCGCCGGGCGATGGCACGAAATCGGCCGGCAGTTCCAGGTCGTAAACCAGCAGGATGTCGGGCCGCAACCCGCCGTCCCGTTCGCAGCAATAGGTGATGGCGCCGGTCGGCACGGCGCGCTCGGCCAGCGCTTTCGGGATGCTGGCCTCTTCGCCGGCTTCCTTGACCAGCGTCTCGCGCACACCATGGCCGTAAATAATGCCACCGGCGCACAGATTGTCGAGCAATCCGGGATAGGTCGGCTTGTTCGGACTGCGCCGGCCGATCCACATCTTGAGTCCGTCGCGTCCGCGCACGATGCCATTGACGTGGACGCCGAGCACGGTGATGCCGAACAGCGGCGCGGCCGAGCGTTCGATCTTGAACAAGGGCGCGGCGCCGAAGCGCGGCGCCACCGCCACGTCCTCGTCGTGCCATCCGGGCACCAGCTTGCGCTCATGGAGGGTGTGCGCCACCTTGGCCATGGCCTGGGTGCGCGAGTCGAAATCCCCCAGGCGCGAATCGAGCGAGACACCTTCGGCGGACACCACCAGCACATCGGCGAATTCCCGCAGGGTTTCGGCGAAACGCTTCTCGACCCAGCCGACCCGCTGTCCCGCCGCGTGAAACGGCAGGAATTTGGACAGGTCACGCTCGTTGCACACGCGGATATGATCGAGAAAGCTCACAATCGGGATCCTTGGGGGTTCCCCGGGGGGCCTTGGGCGCGGCCAAGGGCGAATCCGGGCGACTTGGGCGGAACGCGAGACCATCGCATACCCCGGCAGCTTGCCTTGACGCAAGTGCGCCGCGGCGGCAGATTGCCAGCCTGACGCCGTTCCTCGCCTCTTCCATCGCACCGTCCGGGCCGCAATTTGCCGCTCCCGGCTCGCACCAGGTATCCACACTCATCATGACGGCCCCGCTCTCGTCTTCTGAAAAGCAGCCGCCGCGCGCGGCATCGTCGCTCGTTTTGCCGGATTTGCTCGGCCAGTGCCGCCGCGCGCTCGATGCCGCGCGCGTCTACGAGGACGCCGCGCGGCAATCGGTCGCCGCCCTTGTCGCGGGCGGCGGCCGGCTCGACCCGGCCGCCCTCGAACGCCACCAGGTGGCCGCCCACGGCCTCGCCTGGACCGCCACCTATGCCGAAGCCTTGGCGCAGATGCTGGCCTGGGCGGAGCGGCTCGACGGCGCCGGCCAGCTTGCCGAACTGGAGGCGTTGATCCTGCAGGCGGCGTTCGGCGAATACCTCGCCCAACTGGCGGGCGGCATCGCCATGAGCCAGGGCGAGATCGTCCGCCATGGCGACCTCGGCCTGCCCCATGACGCGCTTCGCCTGCTGTTCGTGCCGGCCAGCCGCGACCTGGTGGCCCACGGCGCGAGCGCCGCGGTGCGCTGCCGGATCGCGGCGCTGATCGGCGACGGGCGGTTCGGCGATGCCGGGCTGGACGACGAGACGCTCAGCCTGGTGCAGGCCGAATTCCGGCGCTTCACCGAGGAAAAGATCGTTCCCGCCGCCCATGACTGGCACCTCGCCAACGCGCTCATCCCGCTCGAAGTGGTGAACGAACTCGCCGAGCTCGGCGTGTTCGGCCTCACCGTGCCGGAGGAATTCGGCGGCCTCGCCATGAACCGCATCGCGCTGTGCGTCGTGACCGAGGAATTGTCGCGCGGCTTCCTCGGCGTCGGTTCGCTGGGCACCCGCTCGGAAATCGCCGGCGAGCTGATCCGCGCCGGCGGCACCGAGGCGCAGAAGCGGAATTTCCTGCCACGCATCGCGTCGGGCGAAATCCTGCCGACCGCGGTGTTCACCGAGCCCAACACCGGCTCCGACCTGGGTGCCTTGCGCACCCGCGCGGTGCGCGCGCAACGCGACGGCCGCGACGTCTACCTGATCTCCGGCAGCAAGACCTGGATCACCCACGGCGCGCGCTCCGATTTGATGACGCTCATGGCGCGCACCGACCCCAACGAGGCAGGCTGGCGCGGCCTCAGCATGTTCCTGGCCGAGAAGCCGCGCGGCAGCGACACCGATCCCTTTCCCGCGCCGGGCATGAGCGGCAGCGAGATCGAGGTCCTGGGCTATCGTGGCATGAAGGAATACGAGATCGCGTTCGACGATTTCGTGGTGCCGGCCGAGAACCTGCTCGGCGGCATCGCGGGCGAAGGCTTCAAACAATTGATGCAGACCTTCGAATCGGCGCGCATCCAGACCGCGGCACGCGCCGTCGGCGTCGCCCAGAACGCGCTCGAGCTGGCGCTGAACTATGCCAGGGACCGCCAGCAATTCGGCAAATCCATCCTCGAATTCCCCCGCGTCGGCGGCAAGATCGGCTGGATGGCGGTGGAAACCATGGTCGCGCGGCAGTTGAGCTACTTCGCCGCCCGCGAGAAGGACTCGGGCCGGCGCTGCGACCGCGAGGCCGGCATGGCCAAGCTGCTCGCCGCGCGCGTCGCCTGGGCCAATGCCGACAACGCGGTGCAGGTCCATGGCGGCAACGGCTACGCGCTCGAGTACCCGATCAGCCGCGTGCTGTGCGACGCGCGCATCCTCAACATCTTCGAGGGGGCCGCCGAAATCCAGGCGCAGGTCATCGCGCGCGGCATCCTGGAGGGAAGGAATTAGCGATGAGCACGGCCCTCGTCATCCTGATCGTCCTGGCCATCGGCGCCACGCTCGTCGTGCTCCTCCTCGGCATTTTCAACCTGATGAAAAAAGGCCACGATCCGGTCAAGTCCAACAAGCTGATGCGCTGGCGCGTTATCCTGCAGGCAGCGGCCGTGGCCTTGATCTTCATGGTGCTGTGGCTCACAAAGCACTGAGCGCGCCATCGGCGCGACACACCGAGCGCCGCCGGTCGACGCACCGACCGCGCCAGCCGAAGGGCCGAACCGTCATGGTCAAACTGACTCGCATCTACACCCGCGGCGGCGACAAAGGCGAAACCTCGCTCGGCAGCGGCACCCGCGTGCCCAAGCACGATCTGCGCGTCGCCGCCTACGGCACCGTGGACGAAGCGAATGCGGCGATCGGCGTGGCGCGCATCTATACCGCCGCCGACCCGGTCGAAGAGGATGCCGACGCCATGCTGCGCCGGATCCAGGACGATCTGTTCGATCTCGGCGCCGATCTCTGCGTGCCAGACGGCGGAGAACGGGGGGGCGGCGCGCGCCAGGAAGGCGCCTTGCGCATCGTGCAAACCCAGGTCGACCGGCTCGAACGCGAAATCGACGACATGAATGCGCGGCTCACGCCGCTCGAATCCTTCGTCCTGCCGGGCGGCCGGCCGGCCGCCGCCCATCTTCATCTGGCGCGTACCGTGACCCGGCGCGCCGAACGCCTGATGACCAAGCTCGCCCAGCAGGAGACGGTCAACCCCCTGGCCATCGCCTATATCAACCGGCTGTCGGACCATCTCTTCGTCCTGGCGCGCGTGCTGAACGACGACGGCAAGGCCGATGTGCTGTGGCGGCCGGGCGCCAATCGTTAATAAACGGCTTATTTATCAGTGAATTGCCGCGATTGACGACGCCCCGCGGGAGGCTTATGCTGCGCTGCAACATAGCGCGCCAGGGCCGCGCGGGCTCGCCAAACCTGCCGATCTGATCTGACAGTCGCGTTCAACAGCACGCCCGCGGGCAGCCGGGCGACATACCCAAGGGGCAGCAATGATCGAGAAAATCGGTGTCATCGGCGCCGGGCAGATGGGCGGCGGTATCGCTCAGGTCTTCGCCCAGCACGAGTTCCGCGTGAAGCTCGCCGACGTCAGCCAGAAGCAGCTCGAAAAGGCCCTGGCCGAGATCAAGCGCGGCATGGAGCGGCTGGTCGCCAAGGGCACGATCAAGGCCGAGGATGTCAAGGCGACGCTCGGCCGCATCGACACCACCGACGATTTCACCACGCTCGGCGAATGCGACCTGATCATCGAGGCGGCGACCGAGAACGAGAAGGTCAAGACCGAAATCCTGCGCGCGCTGGTGCCCCATCTCAAGGCCAACGCAATTCTCGCCACCAACACCTCGTCGATTTCGGTCACCCGGCTGGCCTCGGTCACCGACCGTCCCGAGAAGTTCATCGGCATGCACTTCATGAAGCCGGTGCCGGTGATGAAGCTGGTCGAGGTGATCCCCGGCATCGCCACCGCGAAAGACACCATCCAGACGGTGCGCGCATTGGCCGAAAAGCTCGGCAAGATCCCGGTCAACGCCGAGGATTCGCCGGCCTTCATCGTCAACCGCATCCTGCTGCCGATGATCAACGAGGGCATCTACGCGCTCTATGAGGGCGTCGGCACCGTGCAGTCGATCGACACCGCCATGAAGCTCGGCGCCAATCATCCGATGGGACCGCTCGAGCTCGCCGATTTCATCGGCCTCGACACCTGCCTCAGCATCATGCAGGTGCTGCACAACGGCCTGGCGGACAGCAAATACCGGCCCTGCCCGCTGCTGGTGAAATATGTCGAAGCCGGCTGGCTCGGCCGCAAGACGGGCCGTGGCTTCTACGATTATACCGGCGACCAGCCGGTGCCGACGCGCTAGACCGGGGCCGACGCCGCCTCGGCCTCGAGCATCGCGTCGTAGCCGCGGCCGCGGAATTCCAGCAGGCAAAACCCGTTGCCGAACGGATCGGCGACATTCGCCATCCGCCCCCAGGCGCGTTCCTGAATCGGGCGGTCGAGGGTGCCGCCGCCGGCGCGCACCCGCGCGATCGCCGCGTCGACGTCGGCGACCGCGAAATCGAGATGCACCGGTGTCCAATGCCGGCCGTAATCGCGCTGCTGCGACCCCACGCCGCAGCACCCACTGCCGGGCGGATTGGCGAGCAGGTCGATGGGGCTCGATGCGCCGAGCATTTCGACCCACCCGGCACCCAGGCGGCGGCCGGGCGTGAGGCCCATGGCGTCGCGGTAAAACGCCACGGCCCGATCCAGATCATCCACATCGATACACGCCCGCAGTTCGATCATGGCGCGATCCTTTCGACAGAGTTCGAAGGCAGAGGCGTGGCTCGCCCCGCCGGCGTCGCATGGCTCATGGCGCTTGCAGATAGTGGCGCAGGAGCGCGATGGCCTCCGGCGAATCCCACGCCGCTGGACCGCTCAGGCGGCCGACCTCGCGGCCCTGGCGGTCGATGACGATGGTTTCCGGCAAAACCTTGACGCCCAGCTCGCGCGCGGCGGCCCCCTTGGGATCGAGATAGATCGGCAGCGCGTTCAGCCCGAGCTTGACGTAGAACGGCCGCGCCACCTCCAGTCCGGCGCGGTCCTGGGACAGCGCCACCACCGCCAGCCCTTCGCCGCCGAGCGCCGTCTGCAGGCGGTCGAGCGCCGGCATTTCCTGAACGCAGGGAATGCACCAGGTGGCCCAGAAATTGACGAGCGCCACCTGGCCGCGGAAATCGGCCAGGGTCAGCGTGCGGCCCGCCGCGTCGCCAAACGGCGCTTGCGGTGCTGGCCGGGGCTCGCGCGACGGGATAAACTGCTGAAATTCGCCGCTGAATGCGGGCGGCTGCCGATCCGCCGTGGACGCTGGATCCGATTTGCTCCATATCCACAGCAGGATCGCCATGCCGCCGACCAGCGCGAATGCGGCCAGCCAGACACCCCAGCGGGTGAAGCCGGCCTGAGGATTTTGGTTCATCGGCTTGGTGGTCATCGTAAGGGTCCGCTTGTCGCGGCCTGAATTGTCACAGTGAAACACATCGAATTGCCGTCCATGCCGCCACGCAAACCTTTCCCGACAAAAGCCGTCAAGACACGCCACCCGTCCGCAGCACCCTTGCGCGGCAGGACGGCGCGCACCACCGCGCCCAGAAGCCGAACCGCGCCGCGAAGCCAGCCAAAGGCAAGCAGGCCAATAGCCTGTGGGGCGGCCGGTTCGAATCCGGCCCCGATGCGGTCATGGCGCGGATCAATGCCTCCATCGATTTCGACAAGCGGCTCTATGCCCAGGATATCCGCGCATCGCTCGCCCATGCCGCCATGCTGGCCAAGCAGGGCATCATCTCGGCCAAAGATGGCGAGGCGATCGCCGCCGGTCTAGGGAAAATTCTCAAGCGTATCGACGGTGGCGCTTTCGAGTTCAGCGCCGCGCTCGAGGATATTCACATGAATGTCGAGGCGCGGCTCACCGAGGACATCGGCGAGGCCGGCGGCCGGCTCCATACCGCGCGCTCGCGCAACGACCAGGTGGCGACCGATTTTCGCCTGTGGGTGCGCGATGCCTGCGACGGGTTCGACCGCGCGCTCGCCGACCTGCAGGCCGCCCTGATCGACAAGGCCGAGGCCCATGCCGGCACGGTGATGCCGGGCTTCACCCATCTGCAGAGCGCCCAGCCGGTCACCTTCGGCCATCACATGCTGGCCTATGTGGAAATGACCGGGCGCGACCGCGGCCGCTTCGCCGACGCGCGCGCGCGCCTGAACGAATCGCCGCTCGGCGCCGCGGCGCTCGCCGGCACGCCTTATCCGATCGACCGCGACATGACGGCCAAGGCGCTCGGCTTCGCGCGGCCCATGGCCAATTCGCTCGACGCCGTGTCGGCGCGCGACTTCGCCATCGAATTCATCGCCGCCGCGGCGATCTGCGCCATGCATCTGTCGCGCCTCGCGGAGGAACTCGTGGTGTGGTCCTCGCCGCAGTTCGGCTTCGTCAAGATGTCGGACGCCTTCACCACGGGCTCGTCGATCATGCCGCAGAAGCGCAATCCGGACGCCGCCGAACTGGTGCGCGCCAAGACCGGGCGCATCAACGGCGCGCTGGTCGCGCTGCTCACGGTGATGAAGGGCCTGCCGCTCGCCTACAGCAAGGATATGCAGGAGGACAAGGAGCCGCTGTTCGATGCCGCGGACTCGCTGACGCTCTGCCTGCATGCCATGGCCGGCATGGTGCGCGACCTCACGGTCAATGCCAAGGCGATGTCCGCCTCGGCCAGCGCCGGCTTCAGCACCGCGACCGATCTGGCCGATTGGCTGGTGCGCGAGGCCGGCTTGCCGTTTCGCCGCGCCCACCATGTCACCGGCCAGCTCGTCAAGCTGGCGGAGGCGCACGGCATCGGCCTGGCGCAGCTCAAGCTCGCGGACATGAAGAAAATCGAGCCGGACGATCACCAATGGCGTGTTCGACGTGCTCTCGGTCGAGCGCTCGGTCGCCAGCCGCACCAGCTTCGGCGGCACGGCGCCGTCGCGCGTGCGCGCGGCCGCCAAGGCCGCCCGCAAACGCTTCCTGTGACGCTTGCTTTTTGAGGACATGCCATGAACACGATGCAAAACAGCTTCGGAGATTGGGTGCGGCGCATAACGGTCGTCGCCCTGTTCGCGGCACTCGCCTTGCCGCTCGCCGCCTGCGGCAAGAAGAGCCCGCTCGATGCGCCGCCGGGTGCCGAAGACAACCGGTTCCCGCGCCAATATCCGACCCAGTGAAGTCGATCCGATGAACCATTTCGAGTATCGCGATGGCGAGCTGTTCTGCGAAGGCGTCGCCCTGACGCGCATCGCGGAAGCCGCCGGTACGCCGTTCTATTGCTACTCCAGCGCCACCCTGGAGCATCACTATCGCGTCTTCTCCGAGGCTTTCGTCGGGCAGAATGCGACGATCTGCTATGCGGTGAAGGCCAATTCCAACCAGGCCGTGATCCGCACCCTCGCCGCGCTGGGCGCCGGCGCGGACGTGCTGTCGGAAGGCGAGCTGCGCCGCGCGCTCGCCGCCGGCGTGCCGGCCGGCAAAATCGTGTTCTCCGGCGTCGGCAAGTCGCGCGACGAGATGCGCTTCGCGCTGCAGTCCGGCGTCGGCCAGATCAATGTGGAATCCCGACCGGAGCTGCGTGCCCTGAGCGAGGTCGCGAGCGCTCTGGGCACCACCGCCGAGATTGCCGTGCGGGTCAATCCCGACGTCGACGCCAAGACCCACGAGAAGATCACGACCGGCCGGAAGGAAAACAAATTCGGCATCGAATACGACGATGCCCGCGCGATCTACCGGGAGGCGGCCGGCCTGAAGGGCATCCGCGCCCACGGCGTGGCGGTCCATATCGGCTCGCAGCTCACCGACCTGACGCCGTTCCGCGACGCGTTCGCGCGCATCGCCGAACTGGTCGAGACCCTGCGCGCCGACGGCCACGACATCCGCCGGCTCGACCTCGGCGGCGGACTCGGCATTCCCTACCGCGACGAAACACCGCCGCTGCCGTCGGCCTATGCCGCCATGGTGCGCGAGACGGTCGGGCACCTCGGCTGCGAGCTGGTGTTCGAGCCGGGCCGCCTGCTGGTCGGCAATGCCGGCGTGCTGGTCACCCGCGTGCTCTATGTGAAGGAAAGCGCCGAACGCCGCTTCGTCATCGTCGATGCCGCCATGAACGACCTGATCCGGCCGGCGTTGTACGACGCTTGGCACACCATGAAGCCGGTGCGCCAGCCGCGCACGAAGGACGAATTCGTGGCCGACGTGGTCGGCCCGGTGTGCGAGACGACGGATATTTTCGCCAAGGCGCGCCGCCTGCCCGTGGTCGGGGCGGACGACCTGCTGGCCATCGAATCGGCCGGCGCCTATGGCGCGGTCATGGCCTCCGACTACAACAGCCGGCCGCTGGTCGCCGAAGTCATGGTTAAGGGCGGTGAATTCGCCATTGTCCGACCGCGCCAAACCTATGAAGATATGCTGGATCGCGACCGGCTGCCGGGCTGGCTCGGGACAGCCGGGGAACCGGCGGCCCAGCGCAAGGTTGCGGTGCTGCCGACCAAGGGACGCCGTTAGTACCATGGCCGGCCCTCCGTCGGCGGGGGCGCGACAAAGACGAGGGAAATAGGCTAACCTCAGCCTGACAGGCAGAGAGAAAGCCAGCGCAGGGGGACGTGACAACCGGGACCGCCTTGGCGGTCCACGAAGTGAGGCGTTGATGGCGCGCGGACCCGAGTTGGCGCAACACACGGAGACCAAGGCGGCTGCCGGCCGGGCGGCCATGCATGGTCTGCCCGGCCTGCGCCGGCAATTGTGGCTCGCCCGCTTCGCCCTGTGGTGGGAGCGGCTGTGGCCCGCCCTGTGGCCGACGGTCGGGCTGCTCGGCCTGTTCCTCACCCTCGCCCTGTTCGATGTGCTGCCAGATCTGCCGGTGTGGATCCATGCCGCGACCCTGGCGCTGTTCGCCGTCGCCCTGGCGCTCACGCTGTGGCGCGGTCTCAAGGACCTCGGCTTCCCCGACCTCCTCCACGCGCGCCGGCGCATCGAACAGCACAGCGAGTTGGCGCATCGGCCGCTCAACGCCCTGGACGACCGGCTGGTCGCCGGCTCGGACGATCCGGGCAGCCGCGCCCTGTGGGAGCTGCACCAGCGCCGCATGCGCGACAGCCTGAACGCGCTCAAGGTCGGCACGCCGGCGCCGGGCCTGGCGCGGCGCGATCCCTATGCCCTTCGCGCGGCCCTGCTCCTGCTGCTCACCATCGGCGTCGTGCTGTCGTGGAGCGATTCCGGCAACCGCATCCTGCGCGCCCTCATGCCGGCGATCGGCGGTGGCGCCGCCGGCGCGCAGATGGCGCTCGACATCTGGATCACGCCGCCGAGCTACACCGGCCTCGCGCCGATCTATCTCAGCCGCGAAGGCCAGTCGTCGCCGAATGGCGCAAAGGCGGCGATCGCGGCGAACGGCGCGAAGCCGGTCGCATCCGGCGCCGGCGAGCCGATCGCCGTGCCGGTGGGTTCCAGCGTGCTCGCCCAATTTCACGGCAAGCGCGGCACCCCCAATCTGCGCCTCGGTAAATCGAGCCAAACCTTCAGCGCCGTCGATTCCGCCAATTTCAAGCTCACCACCAGCATCGATGAGTTCGCCGACGAGCCGATGACGCTCGCCGTCGAGCAGAACGGCCGCGAGATCGCCGGCTGGACCATCGCAATCGTGCCCGATCACGAACCGGCCATCGCGTTCAGCGGCCCGCCGGCCAAGACCGAGCGTGGCGCGCTGCGCCTGACCTACGAGGCCAAGGATGACTACGGCGTGGTCGGGGCCACGGCCTTCATCCGGCGCACCGGCGAGGGCGCCGAGATGGCGGGCGGTCCGATCTCGTTCGATCTCGCGCTGCCCGGCGGCAACACCAGAAGCGCGAAGGAGACGAGCTACCACGATCTGACGGCGCATCCCTGGGCCGGTCTGCCGGTCAATATCCAACTGCTGGCCAAGGACGCGATCGAGCAGGTCGGCATCAGCGCCACCCTGCCCATGGTGCTGCCCGAGCGCCAGTTCCGCCATCCGGTGGCGCGGGCCATCGTCGAGCAGCGCAAGCAGTTGACGCTCAATCCGCTGAGCCGCGACGGCGTGCGCGAGCGGCTGTCGGATATTTCACGCTCGCCTCAGACCTACAACAACGACACGGTCGTGTTCCTGGCCTTGCGCACGGCCATCGCGCGGCTGCGCCTCGACAAGACACCGGAAGCGATCGCCGCGGTTCAGGCGCTGCTGTGGGACACCGCGCTGCGCATCGAGGATGGCCGGCTGTCGCTCGCCGAGCGCGAGCTGCGCGACATCCAGCGCGCCCTGCAGGACGCGCTGTCGCGCAATGCCGACAGCAAGGAAATCGAAAAGCTGATGGCCGAGCTGCAGCAGGCGCTCAACAAGTTCCTCGAATCCATCATGCAGAACATGCAGGCGATGCCGCAGACGCCGATGCCGTTCGATCCCAACGCGCAATATCTGACGCCGCAGGACCTGCAGAACATGCTCGACCGCGCGCGCGAGCTGGCGCAGTCGGGCTCGATGGACGCGGCACGCGAGATGCTCGCCATGCTGCAGGAGCTGCTGGAGAGCCTGCGCAGCGGCAACTTCGCCATGCAGCAGGGCGGCCAGCAGGGCCAGAGCCAGGCCTCCGAGATGATGAAGATGCTCCAGGACCTGCTGAAGAAACAGCGCGAGCTCATGGAACAGACCCATCGCGACGCCCAGCAAGGCCAGCGCGGGCAGCCGGGCCAGCAGGGACAAGGCGGCCAGGACGGCCAGGGCATGAGCGGCGCGGACATGCAGGAGGCGCTGCGGCGCCAGCTGGGCGAACTGATGCGCCGGCTCGGCGAGGCCGGCGGCCAGATCCCGGGCAACTTCGGCCGCGCCGAGCGCTCCATGCGCGACGCCACCGACGCGCTGCAGCAGGGCCAGCCGGGCCAGGCCGTCGGGCCGCAGGGCAACGCGCTCGATCAGCTGATGCAGGGCGCCGGCCAGATGATGGAACAGCTCATGCAGCAGTTCGGCCAGGGCATGCCGTCGCCGGGCGATCCCACCGCGCGCGCGCCGCGCCCCGGCCAGCGCCAGTTCGATCCGCTCGGCCGGCCGCTGCCCTCGACGGGCAACGCCAACAGCGAGGACGTGCGCATTCCCGACGATATCGACATGCAGCGCGCGCGCGAGATCCTCCAGGAGCTGCGCCGCCGCGCCGGCGAGATCGAGCGTCCGCAGATCGAGCGCGATTACATCGACCGGCTGCTGCGCCGGTTCTGAGTCGGCCACGGCGATTCGAAACGCCGAGCCGGTCGTCACCACACCGACCGCTCTCGCGTCGTCATGGCCCGGCACGACCGGCCATCTCTCGCCACAGAAAATACCGTCACCCCGGACGTGATCCGGGGTCCATTGGTTGTCCGCCGGCGCTCAAGCGCTTGCCCTGTTCGATGGCTGCCGGATCAAGTCCGGCATGACGATTTTTTGGTGGTGAGGAGCCTGCGCCTTCTGCATGAGATGGCCCGATCACGGCGAGCCATGATGATACGGACGCAACGCCAGCCGTATCATCAGTTCGGCTGCTTGAGCACGCCGTCGACGGCGCGGCAGATCTCTTCCAGCGTGAAGGGCTTGGGCAGCACCTTGTGGATCAGTTCTTCGAGATTGTGCGCGCGCTGGCGCTCGGCGCTGTAGCCCGACATCATCAGGATTCTCAGATCCGGCTTGTCTTTCGTCAGCTTGAGCGCGAGCGCGATGCCGTCCATGCCGGGCATGACGATGTCGGTCACCAGCATGTCGAAGTCCTGGTGCTGCAGCACGTCGAGCGCCTGCAGACCGTCTTCGACCGCGACCACGTCGTGGCCGCGATGCTGCAAGGCGCGCGTCACGAATTCACGCACTGCCTGATCGTCCTCGGCCAGCAGAATGCGGGCCATGGCGCGCTACTTTTCGTCGGTGAAGGTGATGGTCAGGTCCGTCGCCTGGGGCGCGGGATTCTTGAACCGGGTGACGAAGGATGCCGCTTCACCCGGCAGCAGGCGGGACTGCGCCGCCTGGAACGTCCAGCTCTGGATTTCGCGGCCCTGCTCGCGCAGGCTGCCGCGCATCTTGGGCACCGCGCGCACCGAGGTCGAGGTGTTGGCGACCTCGCCCTGAATGACCAGCACCGGCGCGCCGTCTTCCTCCTGGCGCGCCGAGCTGACATTGCGCAGCTCGATCCCGGCGCCGAGATTGCTCGCGGCCGGCACGCCGAGCGCATCAAACAGCCGTGCGGCGGGCGGCCAAGCCGCGACGATCTCGTTGCGCGCCACGAAACTGCCCGCCGCGATACCGACCAGAAGCAGCAGCACCAGCCAGGCCAAGGCGCTGCTGCGCTGCGGCGCGGGCCGCGGAAAACCCGGCAGGTTCGCGCTGGCGAACGGCGACGCGGTCTCGACGGTGGCGGACTCGCCGCCCGGGATGGCGCGGATCTCGGGCTCGAGCGGCGGCAGGTCGGCCGGCTGCGGCTCATCCTCCGGCGGTTTTTGAATCCATTGATGCCCGCACTTGGCACAGCGCACCTCTCGCCCCTCCGGGCCGAGGAGGGCGGGGTCGACCAGGTAGCGCGTGGAGCATGCCGAGCAGGAGAGGATCATTGCATCGCGCAAAGGGGAAAATTCGGCTTTTTTTATAGGCGGTTGCCCGCGCCCTGGCAAGCACCGCACCGCTTTGCGCCAAGCGACCGAATCGCGCGGGCCGCGCGGACACCATAGCTGGACGTCAACAGGCCCCTATGCAATTCTCGCCCCGCCCGATGACGGCGCCATGGCGGCAACGGCAGGCGGGCACAGGCGTTCAAGTGCGAGGCAGCGTCCTAAGTGGTCCGGTTTCAGAATGTCGGCATGCGCTACGGCGTCGGGCCGGAAGTTCTCCACGACGTGAACTTTGCATTGGCGCCGGGCTCGTTCCACTTCCTCGTGGGGCCGAGCGGCGCCGGCAAATCCTCGCTGCTGCGGCTGATGTATCTCGCCCACCGGCCGTCGCGTGGCTTGATCAACCTGTTCGACTGCGACACGGCGACCGCGCCGCGGGCGCAACTGGCGGAGCTGCGCCGCAGGATCGGCGTGGTATTTCAGGACTTCCGCCTGCTCGAGCATCTCAGCGTGCTCGATAATGTGGCACTGCCCCTGCGGGTGGCCGGCGTCCCGGAGCGCCAGGTGATCGACTATGCCGAGGAGCTGCTCGCCTGGGTCGGTCTCGCCGATCACATGCAGGCCAGGCCCGCCACCCTGTCGGGCGGCCAGAAACAGCGGGTCGCCATTGCGCGCGCGGTCATCCGCCGCCCGAAGCTGCTGCTGGCCGACGAGCCGACCGGCAACGTGGATGACAAGATCGCGCTCCGCCTGCTCTATCTGTTCGAGGAGATGAACAAGCTGGGAACCACCATCGTGATCGCGACCCACAACGAGGCGCTGATCTCGCGGTTCGGCCATCCCCAGCTCCATCTCGAAGGCGGCGAGCTGTTCGTGCGCTCGGCGCCAGGCGCGGCCGGCGCGGATATCCCCGCGAAATGAGGATCCGCTGATGCTCGCCCATCTGCTCCAGCGCCGCAGCGACTTCCCGCTCGAGCAAGATGCCTCGCGCCGGTATCTGCCCTGGCTGGTGGCGCTCAATGTCTATCTTGCCGCCCTGGCGCTCGCCGGCCTGATGGTGATCGGCGACGCGGCGTCGCAATGGGACCGCGGCTTGAGCGGCACCCTGACCGTGCAAATTCCGCCCATCACCAGTGAACAGCCGGATCGCGAAGCGGCGACCGAGGCCCGCGTCAAGCGCGCGCTCGAGGTGTTGCGCGCGACGCCCGGCATCGCCAGCGCGCGGCCGCTCGAGCGCCGCGAACTGGCCTTGCTGATGGAGCCCTGGCTCGGCAGCGGCGATCTGGTCAGCGAACTGCCGCTGCCCAGCCTGATCGACGTGCGGCTCAAGGAAGACGGCGGCGTCAACGTCGAGGGCTTGTCGTCCGTGCTGTCGGCCGCCGTGCCGGGCGCCACCATCGACGACCACAAGAAATGGCTCGACCGGCTCATTCTGCTCGCGCAGTCGATCAAGGCGATCGCCGCCGCGATCGTCTTGCTGGTCGGCGCCGCGGCCGTGGCGACGGTGATCTTCATCACCCGCACCGGTCTGTCCCTGCACCACGAGGTTATCCAGCTCCTCCATGTCATCGGCGCCCAGGATGAATATGTCGCGCGCCAGTTCGAATCCCAGGCGCTCGCCCTTTGCCTCAAGGGCGGCGTCGCCGGTTTCGTGCTGGCCACGGTCACCCTGTTCGCCATCGGCGCCCTGATCGGCCGGCTCGGCTCGCAAATCCTGCCACCGGTCGACATGTCGCCCGTCCAGTGGCTCATCCTGGCCGCGGTGCCGGTGGTGGTGGCGCTGATCGGCATGGTCACGGCCCGCGTCATCGTGCTGCGATCCCTGGCAAGGCTGATGTGAATGACGACCTGCACGCGCCCAGACACCCGAGACGACAACCGAGACCGCGCACGCGGCGCATCGTCGCCGTGCCGCTCGCGCTGCTCATGCTGTGGCTCGGCGGTCTGGTCTGGTATGCCGAAGACATCCCCCGCGCGGTGGACGACGCCGCCAGCAAGACCGACGCGGTGATCGTGCTGACCGGCGGCAGCGGCCGGCTCGACGTCGGCTTCCAGCTTCTCGCCGATGGCCGCGCCAAGAAGCTGTTCATTTCGGGCGTGGCCCGCGAAGTGAATGCCGAGGAGCTCATGCGGCTCTACGGCCACGGCCGCGCCGACGAATTCCGCTGCTGCGTCGCGATCGGCCACAATGCCGGCGACACCGCCGGCAACGCGCGCGAAACGGCCCAGTGGGTGGCCGAGGAGGGTTTTGCCTCGCTGCGCCTGGTGACGGCGAGCTATCACATGCGGCGCAGCCTGCTCGAATTCCGCCGCGCCATGCCGCGCGTCGCGATGATACCCCATCCGGTGTTTCCCGAAGGTTTCCGCGCCGGTGATTGGTGGCGCTGGCCCGGCACGCTCAATCTGCTGATCAGCGAATACACCAAATTCCTCGGCGCCACCGTCAGGCATGCCGTCGGCGCCGGTGGCATCCAGCCGCCCGCCGCGGTTCCCGGCGGCAAGCAACCGGCAGCGCCGGCGCGCTCGTCCGACGGCGGCGGTCAGCGCGCCGCCCGGCCCGACAGCCTCCACGGCCTGTAATCCGGCATCGCCATGGTCCTGCTGCGCGCCATCGCTGTTCAATCTGCTGTCCTGGCTGATCTTCGCCGTGCTCGGCGTGCTCTACCTGCCGCTGCTGCTGATCCCCGGACGCACCGGCGAGCGCGTCATGATGGCGGCGGGCACCTGGTGGTCGCGCCTCATGCTGGGTCTGGCGGACGCCGTCGTCGGGCTCGATTACGCGGTGCGCGGCCAAGAAAATATTCCGAACGGACCGGCGCTGTTCGCCATCAAGCACCAGTCGGCGTGGGACACCCTGGCGGTCGCCAGCCTGCTGCCGCAGCCCGTGGTGGTGCTCAAGCGCGAGCTGTTCTGGGTGCCGTTCTACGGCTGGTACGCCAAGCGCGCCGGCATGATCGCCATCGACCGCGGCGCCGGCGCGGCGGCGTTGCGCCGCATGCTGCGCGCCGCCCAGGCGGCGATCGCCAAGGGCCGGCCCCTGGTCATTTTCCCGCAGGGCACCCGCACCCTGCCGGCGAGCCAGGGCGGCGCGCCCAAGCCCTATCAGCCGGGCGTCGCCGCGCTCTATGGCGAACTCGGCGTGCCCGTGGTGCCGGTGGCGCTCAACTCCGGCCTGTTCTGGCGCCGCCGCGCGTTCCGCAAGCAGCCGGGCCGCATCATCGTCGAATTCCTGCCGCCCATCGCGCCGGGCCTGGCCAAGCGCGATTTCCTGGCGCGGCTCGAAACGGTCATCGAAACCGCGACCGCGCGCCTCGAAACGCCGGAGTCCGCCACAGCCATGCGTTCCCAGCAGGTCTAATGTACAAATATGCTGCGTTAATTATTCGAAAAAACAAACTTTTCTTGTTGATTGTGGTGAGGGCCGCGCCTATTTTCCGGCAGTCCACAGTTCGGGTAGCCGCGTGACCATCCAGATCGAAGCCCTCCACAAGCAGTTCGGCAAGCAACCGGTGCTCCGCGGTGTCGATCTCGACATCGCCGACGGCGAGCTCATCGCCTTGCTCGGCGCTTCGGGTTCGGGCAAGACCACCCTGCTGCGCATTCTCGCCGGTCTCGATTATCCCAACGGCGGCGACATCCAGGTCGACGGCGAAAGCTGGCTGGCCAAGCCGACCCAGCAGCGCCGCGTCGGTTTCGTGTTCCAGCAGTACGCCCTGTTCGGCCATATGACGGTCGCCGAGAACATCGCCTTCGGCCTGCGCGTGCGCGACCGCAACAGCCGCCCGTCCGAGGCCGCCATCACGGCCAAGGTCGAGCAACTGCTCGGCCTGATGCAGCTCGACGGACTCGGCCACCGCTATCCGGCGCAACTGTCCGGCGGCCAACGCCAGCGCGTGGCGCTCGCCCGGGCGCTTGCCATCGAACCCCAGGTGCTGCTGCTCGACGAGCCGTTCGGCGCGCTCGACGCCCGCGTGCGCAAGGATCTGCGGCGCTGGCTGCGCGCCATTCACGAGCAGCTCGGCACCACCACCGTATTCGTCACCCACGATCAGGAAGAGGCGCTCGAGCTCGCCGACCGCGTGGTCATCCTCAACGAAGGCCGCATCGAGCAGATCGGCACGCCGGAAGAGATCTACGACCATCCGGCGACGCCCTATGTGCTGCGCTTCCTCGGCGGCGTCAACGAGCTGCCGGGCCGTGTGCACCGCGGGCCGCATCGAGATCGACGGTATCGACACCAGCGCGCTCGAGCGCATCGGCACCGGCGACGGCAGCGCCATCCTGTTCATCCGGCCGCAGGACATCGACATCACGCCGGCCGAGGACGGCGACGCCTTGATTCAGGCCGGTCAGCCTGTCGGGCTCCCAGGCCCAGCTCGATCTCAAGCTCGACGGCTCCGCGCTTGCCGCGGAGATGCGGCGCGACGTGGTACGGACGCGCGGCCTCAAGGTCGGCCAACGTGTCCATCTCAAGGCCTTGCACGGCCGCCTGTTCGCGCCGCCGCATGCCGTTCCGGCCGCCGCCCCGGCGGCCGACAAAGCGCGCTGTAGCGCGCGGCCCTGAGCCGCCCCGCCTCGATTTCCATTCGCTCCAATCCGCCTGTCTGTCTGGAAGGTTCAACGATGAACACGCTCAAGAAGTCTCTCGCTCTCGCCGCTGTCGGCGCCGCCCTCGTGCTCGGCGGCACCGGCCATGCTCATGCTCAGGCCAAAGGCCCGAACGAACTCCTCAACGTCTCCTACGACATCGCCCGCGAGCTCTACGTCAAGATCAACGAGGCCTTCACCGCCGACTGGCAGAAGAAGACCGGCCAGGCGGTCACCGTGAAGCAGTCCCACGCCGGCACCTCGACCCAGGCGCGCGCCATCATGGAAGGCCTGCCGGCCGACGTGGTGACGTTCAACCAGTTCATCGACGTGCAGGTGCTGCACGACAGGGGCAAGCTGATCCCGGCCGACTGGCAGAAGCGCCTGCCCAACAACAGCTCGCCCTACTATTCGCTGCCGGCGTTCCTGGTGCGTCCGGGCAATCCGAAGAACGTCAAGGACTGGGACGACCTGATCCGGCCCGACGTCAAGGCCGTGTTCCCCAACCCGAAGACCTCGGGCAACGCGCGCTACACCTATCTCGCCGCCTATGCCTTCGCGCTCGACAAATACAAGGGCGACCAGGCGCAGGCCCAGGAGTTCGTCAAGAAGGTCCTCGCCAACGTGCCGGTGTTCGACACCGGCGGACGCGGCTCGACCACCACCTTCGTCGAGCGCAATATCGGCGACGTGCTGATCACCTTCGAGGCCGAGGTCAACGCGGTGAAGCGCGAATACGGCGACAAGGGCTTCCAGATCGTCGTCCCGCCGCAGAGCATTCTGGCGGAATTCCCGGTCACGCTGATCGACCGCAACGTCGACCGCAAGGGCACCCGCGCGCTCGCCTCGGCCTACCTCGACTACCTCTACAGCGAGGAAGGCCAGGAGATCATCGCCAGCTTCGCCAACCGCGTGCACCATCCCGCGGTGGTCGAGCGCCACAAGAACAACTATCCGCCGGTCAAGCTGGTCACCGTCGAAGACGTGTTCGGCGGCTGGGAGAAGGCCAACAAGGAGCACTTCGGCGAGGGCGGCATCCTCGACAAGGTCTTCACCAAGCGCTGACCCGGGACCGATTCGAGCAATCGACCGTGACCTCGGTCGCCACACTGAACCCGCAACCGACGCGTCCGGCCCCCGGCCGGGCGCGTCGGCGCGTCCTGCCCGGCTTCGGCCTGACCATGGGCGCAACGCTGCTCTATCTCGCGCTCTTCGTGCTGCTGCCGGTCGCCGCCCTGATTCTCAAGACCGCCGACGGCGGCTGGCTGCGCTTCTGGGAGGTGGTGACGAGTCCGCGCGCGCTCGCCTCGTTCCAGGTGACGCTGATCGCCGCCCTGGCGGCGACCGCCTTCAACGCGGTCTATGGTCTGCTGATGGCCTGGATCCTGGCGCGCTACCGCTTCCCCGGCCGCCGCCTGCTCGACGCTCTCGTCGACCTGCCGTTCGCCCTGCCCACCGCGGTCGCCGGCATCGCGCTCGCCGCGCTGTTCGCCGGCAATGGCTGGTTCGGCCAATTCATCGAGCCGACCGGCGTCAAGGTCGCCTACACCATCACCGGCGTCGCGCTCGCCATGGCCTTCACCAGCGTGCCCTTCGTCATCCGCACCGTGCAGCCGGTGATCGAGGAACTGCGGCCGGAGATCGAAGAAGCCGCCGCCACGCTCGGCGCCTGGAACTGGCAGACCTTCCGCCATGTCATCTATCCGACGATTTTCCCGGCCCATCTCGCCGGCAGCGCCATGGCCTTCGCGCGCAGCATGGGCGAATTCGGCGCCGTCATCTTCATCGCCGGCAACCTGCCGTTCGAAACCGAGATCGCGCCGCTGCTGATCTTCATCCGGCTCGAGGAATACGATTATCCGGCGGCCGCCGCGATCGCCAGCGTGCTGCTGTTCGTCGCCTTCCTCACCCTGTTCGTCACCAACGCGATCCAGTCGTGGCGCCTGAAGCGCGTGGTCAAGGACTGACGCGATGGCCGACAGCCCCATCGAATCCCTCGCGCCGCACGCCACCGCCAGCACCAAGGCGCCGACCGTGCTGGTCGTCGTCGGCGTGGCGCTGACCCTGGTCTTGATCCTGGCGCCGCTGCTGGTGATCTTCGACCAGGCGTTCAGCAAGGGCTTCGCCTATTACCGCGCCTCGCTGGCGTATGGCGAAACCCTGCATGCGATCTGGCTGACCGTGCTGACGGCGCTCGTCGTGGTGCCGGTCAACATGCTGTTCGGCGTGACCGCCGCCTGGGCGATCACCAAGTTCGAATTTCCCGGCAAGAAGCTGCTGCTCACCACCATCGACATTCCGTTCTCGGTGTCGCCGATCGTCGCCGGCGTGTGCTACCTGCTGCTTTACGGCGGACAGGGCCTGCTCGGCCCATGGCTCGCCGAGCATGACATCCGCGTCATGTTCAGCGTGCCGGCGATCATGCTGGTGAGCCTGTTCGTCACCAGCCCGTTCGTCGCGCGCGAGCTGATTTCCCTGATGCAGGTGCAGGGCCGCGACCAGGAAGAAGCCGCGGCGACCCTGGGCGCCTCGGGCTGGCAGATCTTCCGCCGCGTCACCCTGCCCAACATCAAATGGGCGCTGCTCTACGGCGCGGTGCTGTGCAACGCGCGCGTCATGGGCGAATTCGGCGCGGTATCCGTGGTCTCGGGCAACGTGCGCGGCGAGACCAATACCCTGCCGTTGCAGATCCAGCTGCTCTACCAGGATTACAACGCCACCGGCGCCTTCGCCGCGGCCACCGTGCTGACCCTGCTGGCCCTCGTCACGCTGGTGCTCAAGGCCTTCCTGGAACGGCGCACCCGCCAAGCCCAGGGTTAGCCGGCACGCGGGGATCGGGCGAACGCGTTTCAAAGCGGTGGATAACCTCGTGGATAGCGGAAAACCGTTCGCCGCCGCAAAGCGGGTATAAGTTCGAAAATGCTTGGCCGGAGAGGGACTTACACCGGGGCGTCAGTGTGGAAACATAACGAGAACATTTCTTGACCCTGGGACAGCGGGTTCCTAAACTGGCCGCCGACCAGCCGAATCAACAAAGCTTGGTCGAAACAATTTTTAGTAACAATATCAAGCTAATCTCCCCTTCGCGCGATGGAGCGAAGGGTGGACCGGCTGTCGGCCCACTTGACGCGGGACGGGGCAGTTATCCACAGTGGGGCGAACATAAGGGATCGGCATGGCCGGCGTCGCAGCGATTTCCCAGCAGATCTGGGACATGAAATACCGTCTGAAAAACGAGTCCGGCGCCCCTGTGGACAAAACCATCGAGGACACCTGGCGGCGCATCGCCACGGCCCTGGCCGAGCCCGAAACGGACCAGGCCCTGTGGACCGACCGCTTCACCAAGGCCCTGGAGGATTTCGCCTTTCTGCCCGCCGGCCGGATCATCGCCGGCGCCGGCACGGGGCGCAACGTGACCCTGTTCAACTGCTTCGTCATGGGCACCATCCCGGACGACATGGGCGGCATCTTCGAGCATCTGCAAGGAAGCCGCGCTGACCATGCAGCAGGGCGGCGGCATCGGCTACGATTTCTCGACCCTGCGGCCCAAGGGCGCGCCGGTGAAGGGCGTCGGCGCCGACGCCTCGGGCCCCCTGTGCTTCATGGACGTGTGGGACGCCATGTGCCGCACCATCATGAGCGCGGGCTCGCGCCGCGGCGCCATGATGGCGACCATGCGCTGCGACCACCCCGACATCGAGGCCTTCATCGAGGCCAAGCGCGAGCCGGGCCGGCTGCGCATGTTCAACCTGTCGGTCCTGGTCACCGACGCCTTCATGGCAGGCGGTGAAGGAGGACGCGCCGTGGGATCTGTCGTTCGACGGCACCGTGTTCCGCACGGTCAACGCGCGCGCGCCTGTGGGACAGCATCATGCGCGCGACCTACGCCTTCGCCGAGCCGGGCGTGATCTTCATCGACCGCATCAACCGGCGCAACAATCTGCACTACTGCGAGACGATCAGCGCCACCAACCCGTGCGGCGAGCAGCCGCTGCCGCCCTATGGCGCCTGCCTGCTCGGCTCGATCAATCTGGCGCGCCTGGTGAGCAACCCGTTCGAGGAGAACGCCACGCTCGACCTCGCCCGGCTGCGCGAGCTGGTCGCCACCGCCGTGCGCATGATGGACAACGTGATCGACGTGTCGCGCTTCCCGCTCGAGGCGCAGACCCACGAGGCGCGCGGCCAAGCGCCGCATCGGGCTCGGCGTCACCGGCCTGGCCGACGCGCTGATCATGTGCCGCGCGCGCTACGGCTCGAAGGCGGCCATCGCGCTGACCGAGCAGTGGATGCGCGAGATCTCGCGCAGCGGCCTATCTCGCCTCGGCCGATCTGGCGCGCGAGAAGGGCGCCGTTCCCGCTGTTCGACCGCGACGCTTATCTCGCCGGCGAGACCATCCGCGAGATGGACGCCGACGTGCGCGAGGCCATCGCCGAGCACGGCATCCGCAACGCGCTGCTCACCTCGATCGCGCCGACCGGCACGATCTCGCTGTTCGCCGACAATGTCTCGTCGGGTCTCGAGCCGGTGTTCAGCTTCACCTATACGCGCAACGTCCTGCTGCCCGACGGCACGCGCAAGGAGGAAGAGGTCAGCGACTACGCCTTCCGCCTGTTCCGCCGCCTGAAGGGCGAGAACACGCCGCTGCCCGACTATTTCGTCGACGCCCAGACCCTGCGCCCGTCGGAGCATGTGGTGATGCAGGCGGTCGGTGCAGAAATACATCGACAGCTCGATCTCCAAGACCATCAACTGCCGGCCGACATCGACTTCGAGGACTTCAAGGACGTCT
The DNA here is from genome assembly GCA_963752345.1 of uncultured Alphaproteobacteria bacterium. Lineage (GTDB taxonomy): Bacteria > Pseudomonadota > Alphaproteobacteria > SMXQ01 > SMXQ01 > CAVVYA01. Next base: position 106,796 of record CAVVYA010000020.1, on the reverse strand, counting down.
ACTGTCCAGGCCTACGAGCTCGGCTGCAAGGGCTGCACGACCTATCGCCCGAACGCGATCACCGGCTCGGTGCTCGAGGTCAAGAAGGACGCCGAGGAAGGCCAGCAGGAGCTGCCGCTCGAATCGCCCGAGCTGCGCGCCGAGGACCGCTACGAGGCGGGCGGCGTCGTCTACATGACCCAGCCGCTCGAGCCGGCCCGAGGAGCTGCCCGGCCGCACCTACAAGCTGCGCTGGCCGGAATCCGAGCACGCGATCTACATCACCATCAACGACATCGTGCAGGACGGCCGCGTGCGGCCCTTCGAGATCTTCATCAACTCGAAGAACATGGAGCATTACGCCTGGACGGTCGGCGCTGACGCGCATGATCTCGGCGGTGTTCCGCCGCGGCGGCGACGTGTCGTTCGTCGTCGAGGAATTGAAGGCGGTGTTCGATCCGCGCGGCGGCCAGTGGATGGAGGGCCGCTACGTGCCCTCGCTGCTCGCCGCCATCGGCGAGGTCATCGAGCATCACATGATCGAGATCGGCGTGCTGCCCAATCCGAAGGAGCGCCGCGAGGGCCAGCGCGACATGGAAAAGCAGGTCGTCAACCTGCACGACGTGCGCGCCGACGCGCGCTTCCGCCAATGCCCGAAATGCGCCCAGGCCAGCCTGGTGCGCCAGGAAGGCTGCGACGTCTGCGTGAGCTGCGCCTATTCGAAGTGCGGGTGAAAACGACGGAGCGTATAGCCGCCCCCGTTTGCAAGCCACCGCCGGGTGAACCATCTATCGCGAGGGAACCGCGAAGGACGAAAACTGACGAGTTTTCTCGCAATGGAGCTGCGCTTGTTTTGTACGTCCGCTGGCCATACACTGTGGTGAGACACCAGGAGCGCAGCCATGCCCGACCGCAAGCCCAATAGCCGCGACAATCGCACCCGCGAGGCGCGGCTGGCTTTCCGCGTGGATAAGCAAACCAAGGCGCTGGTCGAACGGGCCGCCACGCTGGAGCGGCGCAATGTGACCGATTTTTGCCTGACGGCGATGACCGAAGCCGCGCGCCGGACGATCGCAAGCCATGAAACACTCGTCCTATCGGTGCGTGACCAGCAAGCCTTCTTCGACGCCCTGGTAAATCCGCCGAAGGTCAATGCGCGGCTCAAACGCGCCTTCAAGAAGGAACGCACGCGGCTAGCATCCTAGTGGTCAAGCCTGCCGGTTTTGACTACAGGCTCGAACCGCTCGACGTCAACCGCCATGACCGCAGTGCATTCGTCTGCGGCATCGAGTCTCATCGATCTCTACCTCAAGACGCTCGCCACTCAAGACATGCGGCGGAAAGCCAATGCGGTGTTCGTGCTTACGGCAGCCGAAGCGCCGCGCAGGATCCTTGGCTATTTCACTCTCTGTGCCTTCAGCCTAAACCAAACCGCCGTCCCCGAAACGGCGCGCCGACATCTTCCCCGCCATCCCGTGGTCAGCGCCACCCTCATCGGACGGCTGGCTGTCGCGCAAGACGAACAAGGCCGGGGACTGGGTTCGCTGATGCTCGCTCGCGCGCTTCGCAAGGCCTGGGAGAACGCCGCCCAGGTCGGCTCATGCATGGTCATTGTCGATGCGATCGATGACGCCGCCGAAAGTTTCTATCGCGCTCACGGCTTCATCAAGCTGCCCGATACGCGCCGCTTGATCCTGCCGATGCGGACGATCAGCGACCACCTCATCAGCCCGAAAGCGTGAGCTACGCCGCCTTCGAACCTCAGCGCAGATGTTTCTCGAAGAAGCCGAACACCTTGCTCCAGCCGTCCTGGGCCTGCTCGGCGGAGTAACGCTCGCCGAACCAGTTGAAGAAGGCGTGGCCGACGCCGTCGTAGCGGTGGAATTCGTATGTCTTGTTGTGCTGCTTCAGCGCGGCCTCGATGCGGTCGACCTGCTCGGGGGCCGGATTCTTGTCCTCGTTGCCGAACAGGCCGAGCAGCGGCATGGCGATGTCCGCGGTCATGTCGATCGGCGCCACCGGCTGGTTCTTGCTCGGCTTGGCGGGCGGCGAGGCGACGTTGCCGCCCCAGCAGTCGACCGCGCAGGCCAGCGTCGGCATCTTGGCCGAGGCCATGTAGGCGACGCGGCCGCCCGAGCAGAAGCCGATCAGGCCGACCTTGCCGTTGCTGGTCGGCAGGTCGCGCAGATAGCGCTCGCCGCCGCCGAGATCCGCGATCACCTGCGTGTCGATCTGACCGCCCATCTCGCGCACCCGGTCGGCCTTTTCCGTCGGCGTGCCGGGTCCCTGGCGGAAGTGCAGGTCGGGCGCGACCGCGTTGTAGCCGTGATGGGCGATCCGGCGCACCACCTCGCGCGTCCATTCGTCGAAGCCGGGCATGTGATGGACGACGATGACGCCGGCCAGCGGCCCCTGGCCCAACGGCCGCGCCGCATAGCCGTCGATCAAATCACCCTTGTCGCCGCGCACGCGCACGGTTTCGGCGATCATCCCTTCGTAGCTCATTTGTTCTTCTCCACCCTGTTCCACAGTCTGCGCAAGTATGGATCATCAATGCCGAGGTCGGCTAGATGCCGCACGGTATTTTCGAGATATTCGATGTTCGTCGCGCCCTGAGGATTGATCCCCTGCGCGATCAGCCGGGCCTTTTCCGCCTCGTCGAGCTTGCCGGCATATTGCTTGTGCTTGCGGTCGGTGACATAGGCCCAGCCGGTCACCGGCCCGCCGTCGGTCTCGACCGTCACCTGGCGGCGGATATAGACCCCGGTCACCAGCTCGCGCGTATCGCACTGCTCGACGATGGCCGCCGCCTGTTCGTCGGGCAGGCGGAAGACCACGCCCCGGCACGAGCCGCCGCGGTCGAGCCCGAGCACCAGCCCCGGCTTTTCCGGCGTGCCGCGGTAGCGATAGGAATAGATGCAGAAGGCCCGGTGCCAGCCGCGCAGCAGGGCGGGCGCGCTTTCGGCGAAGGCGAACGCCGGGTTCCACATGATCGAGCCATAGGCGAACAGCCACACCCCGGTGCCTCGCGCCGCGCCTGAATTCTTTTGCTCTGCCATCGCCCTCTCGACCGGTTGCAGCCGTCAGACTATACAAGTAACCCTCTTGACCCGGATCGGATGTATTGCACCATCATGGCCAACGTCGCCCGACGGCTTACCATCCTCGCCTGCGTCATCCTCGCCCTGGTGGCTGGCGGCGTCTCGATGTTCTGGCTCTACGGGGCCGAGCGGCTGAAGGCCACGGTCGCGATCTGGGAAGCCCAGTGGCGCGCCCAGGGCGGCGAGGTGTCCTATCAGAATTTTCAGCTCAGCGGGTTCCCCCTGTGGTTCCGGGTGCAAGTCGACCGGCCCGTCCTGGGGCGGCCCCAGTCGAAATCGCCCTGGCGCTGGGAAGGGCCGAGCGTGCGGCTGCGCATGTCGCCCTTCGTGCCGCGCGGCCGCGCGCGGTTTCCGGGCGAGCACAAGCTCGACATCACGATCGTCGGCGTTCCGGTCGCGCTGCTGGTCGCCGCCAAGGACGCCGAAGCGCGCTACCGCAGCAGCCGCGGCGAAACCCTCTATGCGGTGCACGGCGAGGCGCTGAGCGTACGGGTGAACAATGAGCCGCCGCTGACCGTCCATGCCCTCGACTTCGAAGTCGTGCATCTGCGCGACGTGGTCGATCATCTGAAAGCCTCCGCCCGGTTCGCCTTCGAGCTCGACGACGTCATGCTGCCTCAGGGCAGCCTGCCCGAGCAATTCCGCAGCCGGAAGATCGATGTCGCTCGCCTCGAGGGCGAAATCATGGGACCGTTCGAGCGCTCCTTCACGCGCGCCTCGGCGACCGCCTGGCGCGACACGGGCGGCACCGTGGAGATCACCGCACTGGAACTGCGCTGGGGGCCGCTCAATGTGGTCGCCGTCGGAACCGTGGCGCTCGACGAGAACCTGCAGCCGCTCGCCGCGCTGACCGCGACCATCACCGGCTTCAACGAGACCATCGACGCACTGACCGCCGCCGGCACGATCCAGAAGAACGAAGCCGATTCGGCCAAGGCGCTGCTCACGTTGCTGGCCAAGCCGCCGCGCCTGCTCGGCGGGCCTCCCGAGATCGCCGTCCCCATCACCATCCAGAATCAGCGCCTGTCGCTCGGGCCTGTCGCCCTGATGATGCTGCCGCCCATCGCGTGGCCGGACTAGGCGGGAATCATGTCGCAACCCGGGGACAACGAGCCGCCTCATCAGCAGGCGCACCCGAAGACGTCCGATCTGCTGCGTCATCTGCTCGACGGGCTGGACGGCGAAAAGGTGTCGTTCGGCTGGGTGGTCGACCGCCTCGGCTCGCGCGCGTTCGGCGCCATCATCCTGCTGATGGCCCTGCCCAACATCATTCCGCAAATTCCCGGCATGTCGACGATCTTCGGCCTGCTGATCATGCTGCCCGCGATGCAGCTCGTGCTCGGGCTGCGCCGGATGTGGCTGCCGTCCTACCTCGCCAATATCAAGCTGCCGACCGGCAAGGTCGCCGCGGTCGTCACCTTGGCGATTCCCTGGGTCCAGAAGTTCGAGAAACTGGTCAAGCCGCGGCTCATCCTCTTTACCGTGCCGCCGATGGAAAACGTCATCGGCGCCCTCGTGCTGCTGCTCGGCTTCATCCTGTTCCTGCCGATTCCCGGCGGCAACTGGCTGCCCGCCATGGCCTGCTGCCTGTTCGCGTTGGGCATGCTGGAGCGCGACGGCTTCTTCACCCTGATGGGCCTGGGCGCCACGCTCGGCTCGCTCCTCATCGTCGGCGCCATTGTCGTCGGCGCCTGGCACTTGATCGACGAATTCTTCTATTAGGCCGGCGTTCCGCCGTCGTGTTTTACCATTTCTGTTCGTCGTCCTCGGGCTTGACCCGAGGTATCCATGAGTCAACCCATAGACCTGTGCATGGATCCTCGGATCAAGTTCGAGGATAACGATTCGAAGTGTTGCCGCCGCCCGCACGAGATGGCCCGATCGGATCAAGTCTGAGGATGACGATCGAAGTGTTGCCGCCGTTGCGGCACGCCCGCACGGTTGATGGCGCCGATCAAGTCGGTGTCGTGGATGGCCCGGATTCAAGCCGGGCGATGACGATTTAAGATGGAGGAAGCGTCAGGCCTGGCCGGCCTTGACGATGCTGCGGCGGATGGCGCGGGTGCGGGTGAACAGCTCCTGCAGCTTGTCGCCCTCGCCCCACCGGATGGCGCGCTGCATCGCGGCGAGATCCTCGGACAGCCGGCCGATCATCTCGAGCACGGCATCCTTGTTGTTGAGGAAGATGTCGCGCCACATCACCGGATCGGACGCGGCGATGCGCGTGAAATCGCGAAAGCCGCTGGCGGCGAACTTGATCACCTCGCCCTTGAGATGATTTTCCAGATCGGTCGCCGTGCCGACGATGGTGTAGGCGATCAGGTGCGGCAGATGCGACGTGATGGCCAGCACCTTGTCGTGGTGCGCCGCGTCCATGATGTCGACCTTGGAGCCGATGCGCTCCCAGAACCTGCGCAGCTTGGCCACAGCCTTGGCGTCCGTGTCGGCGACGGGCGTGAGAATGCACCAGCGCCCCTCGAACAGTTCGGCGAAGCCGGACTCGGGGCCGGAATGCTCGGTGCCGGCGATCGGGTGGCCGGGCACGAACTGCACGCCTTCGGGCAAGAACGGCGAGACGTCGCGCACCACGGTCTGCTTGACCGAGCCGACGTCCGACAGGATGGCGCCGGGCGCCAGATGGGGCGCGATCTCCTCGGCGATCTGCTTGTAGGTGCCGACCGGCGTGCAGATGATGACCAGGTCGGCGCCCGGCGACCGCTTCGGCCGCCGTGGCGACCGTTTCGTCGACGAAGCCGAGCCGCTGCGCGGTGCGCCGGGTCGCCGGCGTGCGCGCCGTGCCGACGACGCTGCCGACCAACCCCTGCTTCTTCGCCGCCCAGGCGATCGACGAACCGATCAGGCCAAGCCCGATCAACGCCAGGCGGTTGAACATCGGCGGCGCCTTGGCGCGCCTGGCAATCGGTTTCTTCGCCGACGCGCGCGTGCGCGATTTTGCCGCGGACGACGTTTTGCTCGTCGCCTTCGCGGCGGAGTTTTTGACAGCCGCCTTCGCGCGGGCGGCCTTTTTCGCAGCGCGCTTCGCGGCCGGCGCTTTCTTGGCGGTGCGTTTCGGTTTCGCCATCAGCCGGCCTTTCGAAAGGCGGCCAGCGCCTCGGCCACGGCGCGCATCTCGTGCTCGAGTCCGATGGTGATGCGCAGGCAGTCGGGCAGGCCGTATTTGTCGACCTGGCGGGCGATGATGCCGCGCGCGGCCAGGAAGTTGTCGGCCGCCTCGCGCCTGCTGGCGCGCCGCCGGCGAACTGCACGAGCACGAAATTGGCGACGCTCGGATGCACGCGATAGCCGAGGTTGTGCAATTCCGCCGTCAGCCAGCCGCGCCATTTTTCGTTGTGATCGCGCGCCTCGCTGGCGAAGGCGACATCCTCGAGCGCCGCGATGCCGGCGGCCTGGGCCGCGGCGGACACATTGAACGGCATGCGCAACCGGTTGAGCAGGTCGGCGACCGTCGGCGGGCAATAGGCCCAGCCCAGCCGCATGCCGCCCATGGCGAAGATTTTCGAGAAGGTGCGCGTCATCACCACATTGTCGCCGGCATCGACCGCGGCGTCGACCAGTGCGGCACCCGCCTCGTAGTCGTTGGCGGTGACGAATTCGGCGTAGGCCGCGTCGATCACCAGCAGCACGCCGGCCGGCAGCTCGCGGCGCAGGCGCGCGAGCGCGGTGGCCGGAGATGTAGCTGCCGGTCGGATTGTTCGGATTGGCGATGTAGAGCAGGCGCGTGCGCGGCGTCACCTTGGCGAGCAGCTTGTCGACGTCGCTCGTCAGGTTGGTCTCGCCCGCCTTGACCGGCGTGGCGCCGACCGAATGCGCGACGATCGGATAGATCAGGAAGCCGTGCTCGGAATAGACCACCTCGTCGCCTGGCCCGGCATAGGCGCGGCCGAGCAGGCCGAGCAATTCGTCGGAGCCGGCGCCGCACACGATACGGTCGGGATCGAAGCCGAAGCGCGTGCCGATCGCCTCGCGCAAGGCGATGCTGCCGCCGTCGGGATAGCGGTGCATGTCGGCGGCGGCCTTCTGATAGGCCGCCAGCGCGCGCGGGCTCGGGCCCAGCGCGCTTTCGTTGGAGGACAGCTTGATCGACCTTGTCGCGCCCGGCGATCTTCGACTTGCCGCCGACATAGGCCTCGATCTCGAGGATGCCGGGCCGCGGACTGAGCCCGAGCGGCGCCCGGTGGCTGGGTGGCTTGTGGTTCGGCGGCGCGCTCATGACCGGCCGGCGCCCGCGGCGGCACCGAGCTTGCGCACTGGCTCGTCGAGCGAGACGATCGGGGCCGGATAGACGCCGAGCACGGTGACGCGGCTGAGCGCGCTGCCCAGCGCGTCGGCGAGCTTGGCCAGGCGGGGGTCATCGAAGGTCGACGAAGCCTTCGGTCTCGATCAGATAGAGCCCGCCGGTCCGGCCGCCGTGCGGCCGGTCCGGCGACCTGCAGCAGGGCGGGCAGACCGACCGACGGCCAGCGCATGGGTCAGCCGGGCGCGGCTCAATTCCTCGGCGATTTCCAGGGTCAGCAGCGACCGGTCGTCGCCGGTCTCCTCGGGCGCGAGGCAGGCGATGGCGACGGCCGAGACCGGGGCCCGGCTGCCGCCGGCGCTCGCCAATGCGACGAACGGCAGGCGGGCAATGACCTTGGGCTCGTTGGCGCGGGTGCTCGCCACGAGCGGCCACCATGGCGCCGCTTCGCCTTCCTCCGGGAAGGGCAGAACGCCGACCGTGGCGCGGCCCTCGGCCACTTCGCGCAGCACCTGGATCGGGCTCTGACACGGTGTCATCGGCGTCGTCGAGCCGTAATGGTCGCGCGCCAGGTCCCAGAAGCCGGGATTATCCGCCACGCTGAGCACGGCGACCGAGAACGGCCCCTGAAGGCGCAGCAGCGACGATATGATCTCGCGCCAAAGCCGCACCAAGGACAGCAGCGGAAAGGACCCGCTGTGGCGCCGCACCAACCGCCGCAACACGGCGGCCTCGCGCCCGGGGCGCAGATAGGCAGCCATCCCGACGGCGCCGTCGCTGCGCGCGGAATCGTCCTTTACGGCGCCGATTCGCTCGGCCAGCAGGGCGCGCCGCATCAACAGCTCGTGGATGGCGCCGTCGATCTCGTCGATTTCCCCACGCAGATCGTCGAGGGTCGCGTTGGCGTTCATCATGCTTATGGAAAGACTGCGGATTAAGGGCGACAAGTCATAGTCCTAGCTGGTTGCAAAATCAAAGAAAACGTTGACAGTCCAGGGCTTGGACCCTAGCTATCACAGCCAGCGAAACGCCACCGCGCCGTCATCCGGACCGCCGCTGAACACCCGTTCCGGCGGCCGGCAGCGGCAGTGACCGGCCGAGCACAGACCGCCGGCTCGGCTTGGGAACAGGACATGAGCATTCCCCACAGCCAGGATAGTATCAAGTCTGCAGAGTCAGACCGGATTGACGGTGTCGCTCGGCACCCCGACGCCGCTCAAGCTCGATTCCGGGCTCGATCTCGGGCCCTTTACCCTGGCCTATCAGACCTATGGCCGGCTCAATGGCGATAAATCCAACGCCATCCTGGTGTGCCATGCCCTGACCGGCGATCAATTCCTCGCCGGCATCCACCCGCTGACCGGGAAGCGCGGCTGGTGGGACAATATCGTCGGGCCTGGCAAGCCGCTCGACACCGACAAATATTTCATCATCTGCTCGAACCTCCTGGGCGGCTGCATGGGCACCATCGGCCCCAAGGAGATCAATCCGGCGACCGGCAAGCCCTACGGGCTGCATTTCCCGGTCATCACCATCGGCGACATGGTCAAGGCGCAGAAGCTGCTGATCGACCATCTCGGCATCGACCAGCTGTTCTGCGTCATCGGCGGCTCGATGGGCGGCATGCAGGTGCTCGACTGGGCCGCGCGCTATCCCGGAGCGGGTGTTCTCCGCCGTGCCGATCGCCTCGGCGGCGCGCTGCTCGGCCCAGAACATCGCCTTCCACGAGGTCGGCCGCCAGGCGATCATGGCCGACCCCGACTGGTGCGGCGGCGCCTATCTGGAACACAACACGCGACCTCATCGCGGCCTCGCGGTGGCGCGCATGGGCGCGCATATCACCTATCTCTCGGAAGCGGCGCTGCACCGCAAGTTCGGCCGCGCCCTGCAGGACCGCAAGGCGGTGACCTACGGCTTCGACGCGGATTTCCAGGTCGAGAGCTATCTGCGCCACCAGGGCATCACCTTCGTCGACCGGTTCGACGCCAATTCCTATCTCTACATCACCCGCGCCATCGACTACTTCGACCTGGCCGAGGAGTACGGCGGCTCGTTGCCCGACGCCTTCAAGCACACCAAGGTGCGCTTCTGCGTGCTGTCGTTCTCGAGCGACTGGATGTTCCCGACCTACGAAAGCCGCGCCATCGTCCATGGCTTGAACGCGGCGGCGGCCAATGTCAGCTTCGTCGAGATCAAGACCGACCAGGGCCATGATTCGTTCCTGCTCGACATTCCCGACTATCACCGCACGTTGACCGGCTTCCTCAACGGCGCGGCGGCCCACCGCGGTCTGACGACAGCATGAACGCTCCAACGCTTCCGCATGTGAACGGCCGTATCCGCGCCGACCTCCAGCTCGTCGCCGATCTGGTGCCGTCGGGCACGCGCGTGCTCGACGTCGGCTGCGGCGAAGGCGCCCTGCTGCAGTACCTGGCGCACCACAAAGGCGTCGACGCACGCGGCATCGAGATTCGCCAGGAGGGCGTCAACGCCTGCGTCCAGCAGGGCCTTTCAGTGGTCCAGGGCAACGCCGAAACCGACCTTGAGGACTATCCGTCGGACGGCTTCGACTACGTCATCCTGAGCCAGACCCTGCAGGCGATGCACGATCCGCGCAAGACGCTGCGCGAGCTGCTGCGCATCGGCAAGCACGCCATCGTGTCGTTCGACAATTTCGGCTTCTGGCGGGCGCGTCTCGGGCTCTTTTTTGGCGGCCGCATGCCGGTCGCCGACGCGCCGCGCCACACCTGGTACGACAGCGCCAATATCCGGCCCTGCACCATTCACGATTTCCTAGTGCTGTGCCGCGATTTGTCGATCGCGCCGGAGCGCTGCTTCGTCGTGCAATCGGGGGGCCGCACCCGCGAGGTGCCGACCCACGGCAAGCTCGCCAATCTCACCGGCCGCCAGGCCGTGTTTCTTCTGAAGTAGTCTCGCGCAGCGTCGTGCGGTTGCTGTGGCGCGCCGGGACATAGACCGGCCGCCGTTCGGCGCGTGTCGCCGCCGGCGCGGCGGCATAGATCTGCTTGGTCGCCTCGATCATCGCCACGCCGGCGAAGCGCGGAAACCAGCGGTCGCCGAGCTTTTCCCAGGCAGGCGCCGTGGTCAGCGCCATGCGCGACGAACTCGGCGGCACGAACAGCGCGCCGGCGGCCGACACCGGCGTGAACAAGCAGTCGCGCAGCAGGCGCGAGAGCTGGGTCACCGTGTAGGGATGGCCGAAGCCGAACGGCGTGCGTTCGAAGCGCGCCCAGATGCCGCGCCGGTTCGGCACCACCACCAGGATGCGGCCGCCATCGGCCAGCACGCGCCATACCTCGCGCAACATGGGGCGCAGCTGCTCGCTGCATTCCACCGCATGGACCAGCAGCACGCGGTCGACCGACAAGTCAGGCAGCGGCAGGTCCGCCTCATCGGCCAGCGCCACATGGTTGGCGCCGTGGGCCGGCCAGGGCAGCACCCCCTGCTGCGCCGCCATCACGGCGATCACCCGCTCGGCCTCGTCGAGGAAGGGCCGGAGGTAGGGAATGGCATAACCCAGGCCGAGCACGCGCTGGCCGGTCAGATCGGGCCAGATCAGGCGAATACGGCGGCGCAACATGCGGGAGGCAACTTGACCCAGGCTGGTCGCATAGAAGTCGCGCAGGTCCACCACATCGGTCCACATGGGCGGCGAGGTTAAACCGAAACCGCGTCGCTTTGAATCCCGATCTCGGTCGAGGTGGTTGCCCGGTCTGACGATCTGGTCCGAAAACGCAGCGCCTTTGCGGGATCGTGCTGTGGCACAAACCATTGGGCGTGCTATCCTTCCAGGGATGGCAAAACTCGAAATCCATCGCATTCCCGCGCTCAAGGACAATTACCTCTGGCTCGTGCGCGAGCCCGAGGCGAACGTCGTTGCCGTGGTCGATCCGGCGGAGGCCGAGCCGGTCGAGGCCAAGCTCGCAGCGCTCGGCTGGCGGCTGACCCATATCCTCAATACCCATCACCACAAGGACCATACCGGCGGCAACCTGGCCCTCAAGGCGCGCTGGGGAGCGACCGTCGTCGGCCCGCGCGCCGACCGCGACCGCATCCCGGGCATCGATATCGAGGTCGGCGAGGGCGACACCTACCGCGTTCGGCGCCGAGACCGCCGAGGTGTTCGACATTCCCGGCCACACCCGCGGCCATATCGCATTCTGGTTTCCCGGGAGCGACGCGCTGTTCTGCGGTGACACGATTTTCGCGCTGGGCTGCGGCCGCCTGTTCGAGGGCACGCCCGGCCAGATGTGGCATTCCATCGGCAAGCTCAGGCCTCTGCCCGACGCCGACGCGGGTCTATTGCGCCCACGAATACACCCAGTCCAACGCGCGCTTCGCGCTGACCGTGGACGGCGGCAACCCCGCCCTGGTCGCGCGCGCCCGCGACGTCGACGAGAAACGCGCGCGCGGCGAGCCGACGGTGCCCTCGACCCTGGCCGAGGAGCGCGCCACCAATCCATTCCTGCGCGCCGACCAGCCGGCGCTCGCGCAATCGGTCGGGCTGGCGCCGGGCGACCCGGTCGCGGTGTTCGCCGAGATCCGCCGCCGCAAGGATAATTTCTGAGTTCAATAAACGACGATCCAGGGAGACCCCGATGAAGCTCTATTACTCGCCGACCTCGCCTTATGCCTGCAAGGTGCTCGCCGTGGCCCATGAAAAGGGCCTCGACGCCAAGCTCGAGAAGCTCGCCGCGCGCGAACCCGGCGTGAACCTCGACCGCATGAACCCGCTCGACAAGATCCCGACGCTGGTGACCGACGACGGCGAGGTGCTGATCGAATCGGCGCTGATCTGCCAGTATCTCGACGAGATCGGCAAAGGCCGCAGACTCTACCCGGAATCGGGCAAGGCGCGCCGCCGCATGCTGCAGCTCGAAGCGGTCGGCCACGGTGTGCTGGATGCCGGCGTGCTGTGCCGCATGGAAGCGCGCATGCACAAGCCCGAGCAGATCTCGCCCGAATGGATCGAGCGTCAGCAGAAGAAGCTGAAGCGCGGGCTCGCCGTCATGGAACAGGCGCTCGACGAACTCGGCGCCACCGTGACGCCGGCCCATATCACCTTCGCGGTGACGCTCGGCTTCCTTGACCGGAACAACGTGCTCGCCGGCTGGCGCGACAGCCACGCGAAGCTCGCCAAGTGGTACGACGGCTTCATCAAGCAGCCCTGCATGAAGGCGGCCGACCCGGTGCCGGCGTAGGCTAAACCAACGACGCAGCACAGACCGCTATAGCCGTTCCCTGCCTCCGCTCGCGCGAGCGGAGGCTTCAATACATATGCTGGCCGCCGTTGATCGACAGCGTCGAGCCGGTGATGAAGCCGGCGTCGTCGGCGACCAGGAAGAGCACGGCGCGGGCGATCTCGTCGGCGCGGCCCAGGCGGCCGACGGGAATACGCGCGACGATCTTCTCGAGCACCGGGGGCGGCACGGCGCGCACCATCTCGCTGTCGATATAGCCCGGCGCCACGGCGTTCACCGTGACGCCCTTCGATGCGCCTTCCTGGGCCAGCGCCTTGGTGAAGCCGTGAATGCCCGACTTGGCCGCCGCGTAATTGACCTGGCCGTATTGCCCGGCCTGGCCGTTGATCGAGCCGATATTGACGATGCGCCCGAAGTTGCGCTCGCGCATCGCATCGATGACGCAGCGCGACATGTTGAAGCAGGAGGTGAGATTGGTCTCGATCACCGCCGTCCATTGCTCGGGCGTCATGCGCACCATGGTGGAATCGCGCGTGATGCCGGCATTGTTGACGAGCACCTCGACCGGGCCATGGTCGGCCGCCACCTTGGCAACGCCCGCTTCGCATTCCTTGAACTTGGAGACATCCCACTTGTAGATCGGGATGCCGGTTTTCTGGTTGAACGCCTTCGCGCTCTCGTCGTTCGAGCCGTAACAGGCCGCCACCGTGTAGCCTGCCTCCTTGAGCGCGGTTGCGATTGCCGCGCCGATCCCGCGCGTGCCGCCCGTCACCAGTGCTGTGCGCGCCATGGCCGATCTCCCTTTCCCTGTTGCCGTTTGTTACTTTTTTAACGCACGTCGTGTCCAGAGCATGATTTGCTTCCGTGGAACCGGATCCTGCTTTCGAGTGCGGATTGAGTCGCGTTCTCTAAGCCGAACCGCTATCCACTTCGGCGGAAATCGCTCTAGGGCCGCTCGACGCAGAGCGCGATGCCCATGCCGCCGCCGATGCACAATGTCGCCAAGCCCTTCTTCGCGTCGCGCTTCTGCATCTCGTGCAGCAACGTCACCAGGATGCGCGTGCCCGAGGCGCCGATCGGGTGGCCGAGCGCGATGGCGCCGCCATTGACGTTGACCTTGGCCGGATCGAAGCCGAGGTCCTTGTTGACCGCGCAGGCCTGGGCGGCGAACGCCTCGTTGGCCTCGATGAGGTCGAGATCGTCGACCGACCAGCCGGCCTTTTTCAACGCCATGCGGCTGGCGGGAATCGGCCCGCTGCCCATCACGGCCGGATCGACGCCGGCCTGGGCCCACGCGCGGATGATGGCGAGCGGCGCGATGCCGCGCCTGGCGGCGTCGGCGTCGGTCATCAGCACCACCGCGGCGGCGCCGTCGTTGATGCCCGATGCATTGCCCGCCGTCACGGTGCCGTCCTTGCTGAACGCCGGCCGCAGCTTGGCCAGAGTCTCGATGGTGGTGCCGTGACGCGGGAATTCGTCCGTGTCGACGGTCTCGTCGCCCTTGCGCGTCTTGATCACCACCGGAATGATTTCATCCTTGAAACGGCCGGATTTCTGCGCCGCTTCCGCCTTCTGCTGCGACGCGGCGGCCAGCGCATCCTGCTGGGCGCGGGTGATCTGCCAGTTCGACGCCACGTTCTCCGCGGTGGTGCCCATGTGATAGCCGTTGAAGGCATCCCACAGCCCGTCCTTGATCATGGTATCGGTGAACGACAGGTCGCCCATCTTCTGGCCGTTGCGCAGATGGGCGCAATGCGGTGCCAGGCTCATGCTCTCCTGCCCGCCGGCAATCACGATGGTGCTGTCGCCATTGCGCAGCGCCTGGTAGCCGAGCACCACCGACTTGACGCCTGAGCCGCACACCAGGTTGACCCCGTAGGCCGCGACCTCCTTCGGCACGCCGGCCTTGATCGCCGCCTGACGCGCCGGATTCTGACCCTGGCCGGCCGTCAGCACCTGGCCCATGACGACCTCGGAGACCTCGTCGGCGGACACCTTGGCGCGCGCCATCGCCTCCTGGATCACGAGCGCTCCCAGTTCGTGCGCGGTCACGCCGCTCAGCTTGCCGTTAAAGGCGCCGATGGGCGTACGCACGGCGCCGGCGATCACGATGTCAGCCATGGTAATCTCCCCAGGAGAGATGAGTGATTTGGACCGTCAGTGTAAGAACCGCATCCGACCGGCACAAGGATAACCGCCGCATGGGAATCCGCCCAAGCTTTGGGCAGCCATTGTTCTAGCCACCAGACCGTGACCGTTTTTTGACGGGCTTGCGCGGTTTCGGGCCGCGCTTGCGAGTCGCTCCCGCCTTAGCCCGCGTCTCGGCGTGACGCGCTGGTTCCTCCAGGGAACCGAGCCACGCGGTCAGCGGCTCCCAGGTCAGTCGCGGCCCTTGCTCGCCGACAACCATGGCGACATGGCCACTCGGCACGGTCACCACCTGGGCCTGAGGCATGGCTGCGGCGAGGGCCATAGCGGAGGCCGGGGGCACGATGCGGTCGCGCGCCGGGATGATCACCAGGGCGGGACATTGCAGGTCGGCCGGACGCACCGCTTGGCCGGCAACGAGCCATCGGCCGTGCAGCGGCGCGTTCTCGCCGTACCAGCCAACCAAACACTCGCTGGCAACCCTGGATGCGAGCGGCACGGCATCGTTCACCCAATCCTCGATGGCGACGAACAACGTGTCGGCGCTCTCGGCTTTCGTTCCGGGACTCTTGCGTTTGTCGGGATTGGCGCCCAAGCCCGCGCGCTGTTTCTGAGTCGCGCCGAACGCGCGATATTTCCGGTTGACCAGGAAGGGATCGAGGCTGGCGAACATCGCCTGCAGCAGGTCGACGGGGAATTCGGGCAAAGCCGCGATGGCGGCGGACAGATTGGCCGCCGCCATGGGCTCGAGCGGCGCCGAGATCGGCCCGTCCGCGTGAAAGTCCCACGGCGTCGCCAGACAGGCCAGACCGGTGACGCCGCGCGGCCGGCGCAGCGCCAGAGCGAGCGCGAGGTTGCCGCCCATACAATACCCGAGCACCGCGACCGGGCCGCCATGCGCCGCCACGGCCGCATCGAGCGCGCCCTCGAGCCGGCCCGCGATGTAGTCGTCGAGCCCGAAGGATTTTTCGCGCGGCCCCGGCGCGTCCCAATCCACCAGGAAGGGGCGGAAACCCTGACGCGCGAGATGGCGCATCAAGCTGGTCTTCTCGGTCAGGTCGAGCACATAGGCGCGGTTGACCAGCGACGGCACCACCAAGCACCGCGCCCCGCGAGTTTGCGCGCGGCGTGCGCCGCGCGCTCGCGCGGGACGCACCCGGCGCGCCATAGTCGAGCAGCCGCGTGGTGCCGTCGCGCCATATGGCGGGCGGCTCGGCGAGATCGCGGCGATAGGGATGTTCGCGATATGCCCGCACGCCGGCGGTGAAGTCGAGCATGCGGCGCTCGCCGGCGCGCTCGATGGCCGCCGTGAGCTGAGGCAGAGATTCAGCGGGATTTTGGCTTTCGCGCGGCCCGCCGCCGGCGCGGAATTCGGCGCGCAGGCTTTTGAGCTGACTGGCCAGCGGCTCCGGCCACGGCAGTTCCCCCGCCGCGAGAGCTGGAAGCGCGGCGCGCAGGCTGCCCCACGTCACTTCCGCGGTCAGCAGATGCAGCGCGAGCGGACGCGGACCGCGGCGTTCCATCGGAGCCTGCCCGGGAGCCGGCTCCGGGTTTTGCCGTGGGCTTTTTCGCGCGCTTGCGCCGCCTGTGTTGCGCCGCATCGGCTTGCTGGTCTTGCTCACGCTGCTGCTCGCCCGGCGGCCTGCCATCGCTATTTCCCGGCTTGGCCCCGCCCCGGGTTCCGCCCTGGCCGTAGGCATTCCAACTCGCGGTCATGGCATGACCCGTGAGAGCCACCAGCCACAGCTTGAACACGTCTGCTGCGGCGTCCTGGCCCGCCATGAGCCGCGCCGCATGGGGGTTATTCGCCAGCAAAGCCGCGAGGGTCTTGGCGCCGCTTGGATCGGCCACCCGTTCGGCGAACTGCCGCTCCCAAAGATCGAACATGGCTTCGGCCCACCGGTCGATCTTTGCTCCGCCCGTCATTGCACCAGTATATCGACGCGCTGGCGTCTTCGCCAGAGTCTGGCCGCACTGCAACAATGCTTGCGCGGTGCAGCATTTCTGAGCGATACCTGCTAAATTGGGAGCGTGAGGCAACCCGATTGCGGGACTCGCGGTAATCTAAGGGCAGCTGTAAATGGCCGATACCAGTGGCGCCCCCGAGGGCGTGGTCACCATCAAGAAATACGCCAATCGGCGTCTCTACAATACCGCCACCTCGAGCTACGTGACGCTCGAGCATCTATCGCGCATGGTCAAGGACGGGGTCGAGTTCATCGTGCTCGACGCCAAGACCAACGAGGACCTGACACGTCAGGTCCTGACCCAGATCATCATCGAGGAAGAGAACAAGGGCGAGAACCTGCTGCCGATCAAATTTCTGCGCCAGATCATCGGCCTTTATGGCCAGGGCATGCAGGGCATGGTGCCGCGCTATCTCGACCTCAGCATGGAATCCTTCTCGCGCAATCAGCAGCAGATCCGCCAGTATATGGAAGAGACCTTCACGGGACTGTTTCCGTTCGGCGACAAGCTGAACGAGATGGGAAAGCGCAACATGGCGATGTTCGAGGATGCCATGCGCATCTTCGCGCCATTTCCCCAGCCGTCGCGCGATGGGGAAACCGCGCCGGAGTCCGATCAGACGGCGCGCCGGGGCGCGGAAACGGCTGAGATGCGCGAACTGCGCGCCAAGCTGGATCTGCTGCAGGAGCAACTCGACCGGCTGCTCAAGAACAGCAAGCCCGACCAGACCAAGTAGCGCTTCGGAATTTCCGAGCCTAGCTGGCAGCCATCCGCTGATCGTCTCCCTGGCCCGTCCAGATCACGCGTTCCGGCGGGAAACTCAGAGAGACGGAGGTACCCACATCGGGCGTGCTGTCGATGCGGAGCGCGCCGCCGTGCAACTCGATCAGGTGCTTGGTCAGCGGCAGGCCGAGGCCGGTTCCCTCGTAACGGCGGCTGAGCCGGCTGTCGAGTTGGCGGAATGGCTCGAGCGCCATGACAATCTCCTCGGGCGCCATGCCGATGCCGGTATCGCTGACGCTCAGCACCAAACCGACCGATTCGTCGAGCGCGGCGCCGATCTTGACGTGGCCGCCGGCTTTGGTGAACTTCACGGCGTTGGATAGAACATTGATCACCGCCTGCTGAATGCGGCGTTTGTCGCCGTAGAGATAAGGCAGGCGCGGCGGTAGCACGACCTCGATCGTGACCTCCGCGCCATCCGCCTGAGCCTGCAGCATCTGCACGCAATCCGCGACGATCGCGTCGGGCCGGCAATAATCCTCGGTCAGCGTCATCTGGCCGCTTTCGGCCTTCGACAGATCGAGAATATCATTGATGACGCTCAGCAGATGGCGTGCGCTGTCATGAATATGGCCGGCGTAGTCGATGCAGCGCGGTCCGGCATCCTCACCCAGCATGCCTGACTTGATCACTTCCGAAAAGCCGATCACCGCGTTCAGCGGCGTGCGCAGTTCGTGACTCATCGCCGCGAGAAATTCGGACTTCGTGCGATTGGCCAGTTCGGCCTGATTCTTCGCGGCGCGCAGTTCATCCATGACGCGCTTGCGGTCGCTAATATCGCGCAGGTTGACGACGATGCCGCCAATCGCGGGATCGTCTTTCATATTGCTGCAGGTCACTTCGCACGTCAGCCAGGTTCCGTTGGCGCTGCGCAGCTCGATTTCCTCGGTCACGGTGCCGCCCTGCGCTCTATGAACCCGAGCGAGAAAATCGTTCCATCGTTCGGCATCGTCGGCCTGGAGAAATTCGATCAAGGCATGCCCGACCAGCCAAGCGGCCGAATAGCCGAGGATGCGGTAGGACGACTTGCTGCAATAGGTAAACGCGCCATGATCGTCGAGAATGGCAATGATGTCGGAGCTGTTCTGCACCAGGGAGTGATGCCGCCGCTCGCGTTGCTGCAAGGCCATCGCGCCCTGGGCCGCCGTGGCGGACAAACGGCGGTCGGCGATGGAGGAGAGCAAACCGAGGCACAGCACGTAAAAAGTCAGGGTGGCGACGCCCAGCGCCAGGAGTGGCGGTGACAGGCCCGCGTCGCCCTGCATGGCCAGCAATTGCATCGGCTCGTAGTGCGCCGCGCTCATCCCGGTGAAGTGCATGCCCGAGATCGCGACACCCATCACGGCCGCGCCGGCCAGCTTGTGCCAGTTCGTCTCAGCCGTGAATGCGAGCCACAAGGCGACGCTCGCCGCGACCACGGCAATCACGACGGAGAGCGCGAATAAGCTCGGCACATAATGGACGACCGCGTCCATGCGCATGGCCGCCATGCCGATATAATGCATGGCCGCGACCCCGAGCCCCATGAAAGTTCCGGCCGCCGCAATGCGGTAATAGTTGCCTTCGCTGCGGCTGGCGATGAGCAGGGCGGGGCCGGTCACCACGATCGCGATGAACAGGGAGGCAAGGGTCAGACCGACGTCGTAGGCGATCGGAATCGGCATGCGGAAGGCGAGCATGGCGATGAAATGCATCGACCAGATGCCGCCGCCCATCGCGGCGGCGCCAGCCAAGAGCCACCATGTCTGCGCCCGGCCGCGCACCGCCCTGATTCGATTTCCGATATCCAGAGCCGTGTAAGACGCGAGCACGGCGATGGCGACCGCAAGCAGAACGAGACGTGAATCGTAGGTACCGGAAAGGTGGTCGTGCAGCATGGGCGGTAGAGACCTTGGAGACGGAGTGGTCCCGGGAAACGTAGAGCCGAATGGTTAATTTCCCTTTAATCAATCGGTTGCAAGGAGACAAAAGGGGTTCCTGCCGCCGCCGGCTCGAAATACCTGGCTCGCGCATATCCTTAGGGGTTGCCCACGATTCCCTTGACCACTGGCCTATTTCGCCAAGCGGCATCATATTCTCCCTAAGGAGGGTCAGGTGACCGCGATCATCGCGCCCAGAGCCACGCTTCCGAGGGGTTACCCGGCAACGCCGCTGGTAGCACCGCCTGACGGCGCACGCCTGTCGACCCTGGCGCGCCAATCCCTCGAGGAATTGCCCCGGCACCAGGCGAGCGCCCTGACCCGCCTCGAATTGACCCGCCGCGAGCCCGGCGGCAAAGGCGTGCGGCTTGCCGCCGAGACCGTCCTCACCCTGACCCAGCGGTCGCCACGGGATGCCGAATTTGACCGATCAGCGCTTGCGCTGCATCGACAAGCAAATGCCGCCTATGTGCGGATGCGCGATGCTCATATCCGACTGCTGCCGGGATATGAACAGGTCGATCTCACCGTCTGATTTCAGTTGGTGGTGGCGCCCTTGCGATTGATTGGCCATCCACTTAAGGTGGAGGCTATACCAACCGCGAACCACATTCCCGCGGCGAAAGCA
This sequence comes from uncultured Alphaproteobacteria bacterium, assembly GCA_963752345.1. Classification (GTDB taxonomy): domain Bacteria; phylum Pseudomonadota; class Alphaproteobacteria; order SMXQ01; family SMXQ01; genus CAVVYA01. Next base: position 86,793 of record CAVVYA010000020.1, on the reverse strand, counting down.
CCCCGATTTCGTGAAAATTCTGCATGTGATCACCGGCCTTTATACCGGCGGCGCCGAGATGATGCTCGCCAAGCTCGTCGAACGAATGGCTCTCGGGCACGCTGAAAGCGCCGTTATCTCCCTCACCAAGGGTGGCCCTCTCGCCGAGAGCATCGCCGCATTGGGAATTCCTGTGACGCTGCTCGACATGCCGCGCGGTGGCCGCTCCGCGTCGGGCTTCGTTCGTCTGGTGCGGGCGATGCGCCGGCATAAGCCTGACCTGGTGCAATCCTGGATGTATCACGCCAATCTGTTAGCCGGTTTGGCGGCGCAATTTGCAAGACGGCCGCCCGTGATATGGGGTATCCGCCAGAGTGATCTCGACCCGCGCATCAGCAAGCCTTCGACCATAGCCGTGGCCAAGATGGGCGCGCGCTACTCACGGTGGCTGCCGCAAAAAATCGTCTGCTGCGCCGAGAATGCCCGCGTTGTGCATGAGGCCATGGGATATGCGCCGGAACGCATGCTCGTCATCCCGAACGGTTTCGACCTCGATCGGTTTAAGCCAGACGCCGAAGCCAGGCGGGCCTTGCATGGCGAGCTCGGCCTGCCCGATACGGCTTTGCTCGTCGGACTCGCCGCGCGCTGCGATCCGCAAAAAGACCACGGCAGCTTCCTCGCCGCCGCCGGTATTCTTCACCGGCAGAATCCCAACGCGCATTTCGTCCTATGCGGTGATGGCATCGATCGGCACAACACGACGTTAGCCGGATGGACCGCCGATCAAGGCATCGGCGGCGCAACGCATCTGCTTGGTCCACGAACCGACATGGCGCGGATCATGGCCGGCTGCGATGTCATGGTTTCGTCGTCCGCCTTCGGCGAGGGTTTTCCCAATGTGCTCGGCGAAGCCATGGCGGCAGGCACGCCCTGCGTCGCAACCGACGTCGGCGATTCGGCCTTGATCGTCGGGGACACCGGCCGCGTCGTGCCGCCGCGCGACCCGCCGGCGCTGGCGGCGGCGCTGCGCGACATCCTGGCGTTGTCGGGCGGCGAGCGGCGCGCACTCGGCGAGCGGGCACGGGAACGTGTCGTGGAACACTACAGCATCGATGCCGTGACCGCCCGGTATTCGGCGCTCTACCGCGCCACTCTGGCCGGGACGAACTGAACCATGTGTGGCATCGCCGGATTTCTCGACCCAGCGGCGCGTCGGCCGGACGCGGCGCTGGCCGACATTGCGACTCGCATGGCGGGCACCCTGCTGCATCGCGGTCCCGATGACGGCGGCGCCTGGAGCGAAGCCCCCGCAGGCATCGCGCTCGGCTTCCAGAGGCTGTCGATCATCGACCTGACCCCCGCCGGACATCAGCCGATGCTCTCGGCCGATGGCCGTTACGTGATCGTGTTCAATGGCGAGATTTACAACGCGGAAGACATCCGCAAGGAACTGAACCAGAGCGGCGGCGCGCCGCTGGGCGGATGGCGCGGCCATTCCGATACGGAAGTGCTGCTGCAGGCCTGCGCCCATTTCGGCGTCGCGGCGGCGGTCGAACGGCTTATCGGCATGTTTGCCTTCGCCCTGTGGGACCGTACTTCGCGCAATCTCACCCTGGTGCGCGACCGCTTCGGGGTCAAACCGCTCTACTGGGCGCAGGTCAACGGCCAGTTTCTTTTCGGATCCGAACTGAAGGCGTTCCGCGCGCACCCGGATTTTCGCGCTGAAATGGATCCGGCGGCGCTCGCCGGCTACCTGCGCCATGCCTATGTCCCCTCGCCACGCAGCATCTACCGCGGCGCCCACAAGCTCCGCCCGGGGCACATCCTGACGCGGTCGGCCGACGGCCACATCGCCATCGAGCCCTATTGGAATCTGCGCCGCATCGCCGCCGAGGGCGTGCGGCATGGCCTCTCGAACAAGATCGATCCCGGGCAGGCGACGGCAGAACTCGAGAGTCTGTTACTGGACGCGGTGGGACGGCGGATGATTTCCGACGTCCCGCTCGGCGCGTTCCTGTCGGGCGGCATTGATTCATCCACCGTCGTCGCGCTCATGCAGGCGCAGTCCGATCGCCCGGTGCGGACCTTCACGATCGGCTTCCATGAGAGCGGCTATAACGAAGCCGTTCATGCCCGCAACGTCGCCGCCCACCTGCGGACCGAGCATACCGAGCTCTATCTCCAGCCGGATGACGCACTGGGGCTGGTGCCGCACATTCCCGAATGGTTCGACGAGCCGTTCGCGGATGCCTCGCAACTGCCGACATATCTGGTGTCCCATCTGACCCGCCGGCACGTCACCGTGGCGCTCTCCGGAGACGGCGGCGATGAAATGTTCGCTGGCTATTTCCGCTATTCCTGGGGCGAACGATTTGCGCGCTGGCGCAATGTGCTGTCTCCTGCCATGCGCCATGCGCTCGGCAGCGGTCTTCAAAAGGTGCCCGCCGGTGCCTGGAATACGCTCTCGCATGTCATTCCGGACCGCTACCGACCGCCATTGCTGGGCCATAAGATCCACAAGATGGCCGATCTTTTTCTGGAGCCTTCCGACGATGGGATCTACCGCCGTCTCACCACCTTTTGGGATGACCCCTCGGAATTGATGGCGGACGCGCCCGAGCCGGACGGCGAGCTATGGGATCCGACATTGACGGGCGATATCCCGGATCTCACCAGCCGGATGCAATATCTCGATTGCGTGTCCTACCTGACCGACGACATCCTGACCAAGGTCGACCGCACGAGCATGGCGGTCAGCCTCGAAGCGCGCGAACCCTTGCTCGATCATCGCATCGCGGAGTTCGCCTGGCGCCTGCCCCGCCAGTTCAAGGTGCGCGATGGTGTCGGCAAATGGCTGCTGCGCCAGGTGCTGTACCGCTATGTGCCGCGGGAGCTGGTCGAGCGGCCCAAGATGGGTTTTGGCGTGCCGATCGATTCGTGGCTGCGCGGCCCGCTGAGGGACTGGGCCGAAGGCCTGCTCGACGAGAACCGTTTGCGGCGCGAAGGCATCCTCAATCCGGCGCCGATTCGCCGCAAGTGGGCCCAGCATCTTTCGGGCGAGCGAAACTGGCAGTACGATCTGTGGGTGGTATTGATGTTCCAGGCCTGGCGCGAGAGATGGATGCCTTGAACGAGGCGGGTGGCGGCGATATCACGAGCTCAAAGGGCTGGCGCGACGCGCTGCCCTGGTGGGCAAAAATCTTGGCCAAGATGGTGCTCAGCCGCCTGCCGGTCAGCGGACGCATCTGGCAAAAGCTCGGCGTGTTTTCGCCCGGCTTCATGTTGGATGCGGACTATGCCATCACGGTTTTCCGGCGCCACTTCGAACGCGCCGGCCGGCCCGCGGCGGGCTTCACGTTTCTCGAGCTCGGGCCCGGCGATTCCCTGGCGACGGCGGCGGTCGCCTGGGCCCATGGCGCCGCCGCCGGCTGGCTGGTCGATGCCGGAGCCTATGCGGCGCGCGACATTGCCGCGTATCGCCCGTTGTTCGCCGCGCTTGCCGCGCGCCGGCAGGCGCTCAGCCTGCCGCGCGATGCCCAGGACCTCGCGGCCTGCGCTTCGGTCGATGAACTCCTCGCCATGACGCACTGCGCCTATCGCGAGGATGGCTTGGCGGGGTTGCGTGCCGTGCCGGCCGACAGTATCGATCTGGTGCTGTCCCAGGCCACCCTGGAGCATGTTCCGCGCGGCGAATTCGACGCCACCATGCGCGAGCTCCATCGCGCGATGAAGCCCGGCGCCGTCGCCTCCCATCAGGTCGATTTCAAGGATCACCTGGGCGGCGGTTTGCACAATCTGCGATTTTCCGACGGACTGTGGGAACGACCGTGGTTCGCCCGGAGGAGCGGCTTCTATACCAACCGGCTGCGCTTTTCCGAGGTCGTCGCGGCGCTCCGCGGCGCCGGTTTCGCCACCGAAATCGCGGAGCGCCGCGCATGGGATACGCCTCCGCTCGCGCGCGGCGCTCTCGCGCGCCAGTTCCAGCATTTGTCGGACGGCGATCTGCAGACCAGCGGCGCGGCGCTGATCGCGAGGAAGCATGGCGTCTGACAGGCCCGCACGCCGGCCGAAGCTGCTCTTTCTCGTCACCGAGGACTGGTACTTCTGTTCGCACCGGCTGCCGATCGCGCGCGCGGCGCGCGACGCGGGATTCGCGGTCACCGTGGCCACGCGCGTGACCGACCATGGCGATGCGATCTGCGCCGAGGGCTTCGATCTGGTGCCGCTCGGCATGGAGCGGCGCAACAGCAATCCGTTCCGCGAGATCGGCAGCCTGATCGAGCTGGTCCACGTCTATCACCGCATGCACCCCGATATCATTCATCACGTGGCGGTCAAACCCGCGCTGGTCGGATCGGTCGCCGCCTGGATCGCAGGCGTTCCGCGCGTCGTCAATGCGATCGCCGGGCTCGGCTACGTGTTCGCGTCCAATTCGTTCAAGGCCACGGTCCTGCGCCCCTTCATCCGCCTCGGATTCCGCGGGCTGTTCAACCGGGCGCAAAGCCGGGTCATCGTTCAGAACCCGGACGATGAGCGGCTGTTGGTCGCCGGCGGTCTGGTGAAGCGCGACCGTTTGACCCTGATCAAGGGTTCGGGTGTCGATCTCGCGCATTTTCATCTGCTGCCCGAGCCTGAGGTCGGTTCCGCCCGGCCGCCGGTTGCGGCCCTGGTCTCGCGCATGATCTGGGACAAAGGCGTCGGCGTGCTGGTCGAGGCAGCCCGCCTTCTCAAGGCGCGCGGCACGCCCTTGCGCGTTGTCTTGGCCGGCAAGCCGGACCCCGAAAATCCGGCCTCCATCCCGGAAGAACAGCTCCGCGCCTGGCACGATGAAGGCATTGTTGAATGGGCCGGTTTTTGCGACGATGTGGCAAAGCTTTGGGCCGATAGCCATATCGCGGTGCTACCCTCGTGGTACGGCGAAGGCGTGCCGAAGAGCCTGCTCGAGGCAGCCGCCAGCGGTCGGCCGATGGTGGCCGTCGATGGCCCGGGACTGCGTGAAGTGGTCCATAATGGCCAAACCGGCCTGCTGGTTCCGCCACGCGATCCGGTGGCCCTGGCCGATGCGCTACAGCGGCTCGCGGGGGATGGCGCCCTGCGCCGCCGGATGGGTCAAGCGGCGCGAGCCTTGGCGGAGCGGGAATTCGGCGAGGCGGCGGTGATCCGGGATACCCTGGCGTTGTATCAAGCCCTTTTGAAAGACAAAGCGAGTGGCTGAGAGCGCGATAGCACACGGCAAACGCAACGCCCCCGGGCGGAATGCGACCCCGCGCGCCGCGCGCCCGCCGGCGCCGCCGCGTAGCGTCCGACTGGCCACGCCCGAGGATATCCCGACCCTGGTGCGGCTGGAAAACCAGTCTTTCCCGACGGACCGGCTGTCGTCGCGCAACTTCCGCTACATGCTGTCCAAGGGCAAGGCGGTCACCGTCGTCGAAACCGACCGCGATGGCGAGATCCGCGGCTATGCCATGGTGCTGTTTCACCGCGGCACGCCGCTCGCGCGGCTCTATTCGATCGCCGTGGCGCCACGCTGGCGCGCCAAGGGCATCGGCCGCGTGCTGATGCGGGCCGCCGAGGAGGCGGCGCGCGAGCGCGACGCCGCCTATATGCGGCTCGAGGTCCGCGCCGACGACAAGGAAACCCAGGAATTCTACAGACGGCTGGGCTACCGGCCGTTCGGCATTCATAGCCATTACTACGAGGACGACACCGACGCCGTCCGCATGGACAAGATCATCGCGCCCGGTCTCGCGCCGAACGTCACGCGGGTGCCTTACTATCGACAGCGGCTCGATTTCACCTGCGGCCCGGCGGCCTTGATGATGGCCATGCATGCGCTCGAGCGCAAACTGCCGATGACCGCCATCGACGAGTTGCGCATCTGGCGCGAATCCACCACGGTCTTCATGACCTCGGGTCATGGCGGTTGCAGCCCCTATGGGCTGGCCCTGGCCGGCTTCAACCGCGGCTTCGACGTGGAACTCTATATGAGCGACCGCGACGTTCCCTTCGTCGAGACCGTCCGCAGCGAGACCAAGCGCGAGGTTATCCGTCACGTCCACAAGGACTTCCTCGACCAACTCGACAAGACGCCGATCTCGGTGTCCTATCGCCGCCTGACGCTGGCCGAAATGCGCCGCAAGTTCGAGGAGGGCGCCATCCCCATCGTGCTGGTGTCGTCCTACCAGTTCGACCGGCGAAAAGAATTGCATTGGGTGGTTGTGACCGGCTTCGACGAGAAGTATGTTTACGTCCACGATCCCTATGTGGACGACGCCGAAGCCAAGAGCCAAACGGACCGGATGCATATCCCCGTTCCCCAGCGCGCCTTCGACCGGATGGCGCGATACGGCAAGCAGAACCGCAAGGCGACGCTCATCATCAAAAAACGCCCCCCTCCGGATAATCCAGCAGGCTCATGACCCAGCATTTGATCGTCGTCGATCGCGAAGAGGATTTTAAGTGGCCGGGTCCCAACCGGCAGGTTCTCACCGCCAAGGACTTCGTCAAGGAACCGATCAAGAAGTCCGCCGCCTCGTCCCGCGTCATCAACCTGTGCCGGGACTACAGCTACCTTTCGCTCGGCTATTACTCGTCGCTGCTCGCCGAAGCGCGCGGCCAGAAGGTGATCCCGTCGGTCGAAACGCTGCTCGACCTCAATTGGAAGCGCATCTACCAGACCGAGCTGCCCGAGATCAACGACCTGCTGCGCAAGACCTTCACCGGCTTGCCCGACGATCCCGTGGCTTTCACCATGCACATGTACTTCGGCGCGCCCGATGACCAGCGCTTGCGCGAAATCGCGCGCCGCATCTTCGAATTGTTCCGCTGTCCGATCCTCGGCATCGACCTGCGCAACGGCAAGGAAGGCTGGGAAGTGATCGCCATCCGGCCGATTTCGATCAACGATCTGCCGCCGAGCCAGGAGCCGCTGTTCGCCCAGGCGCTCGACCGCTACACCCGCTCGACCTGGCGCACGACGAAAACCGGCCCGACCGCGGTCTATTACATCGCCATCCTGCACAACCCGGCGGAACAGCACCCGCCGTCGAACGAGCGCGCGCTCAAGAAATTCATCCGTATCGGCGAATCCATGGGCGTCGAGATGGAGCTCATCACGCGCAAGGATTACTCGCGCCTGCCGGAATTCGATGCGCTGTTCATCCGCGAGACGACCGATCTCGACGATCACACCTATCGCTTCGCCAAGAAGGCGGAGGCCGAGGGCATGGCGGTGATCGACAGCCCGCAGTCGATCCTGAAATGCACCAACAAGATCTATCTGGCCGAGCTGCTGCAGGCCAACAATGTGCCGACGATCAAGACGCTGACGCTGGACCGCCGCCAGGTGAGCCGCGTCGAGACCGAGCTCGGCTATCCGGCGGTGCTGAAGATCCCCGACGGTTCGTTCTCGCGCGGCGTCCACAAGGTGGAGAAGCGCGCCGAACTCGACGCTCTGGCCGACAAGCTGTTCGAGGAGTCGGACCTGATCCTGGCGCAGGAATTCGTCCAGACCGAATTCGACTGGCGCGTCGGCGTGCTCAACCGCAAGCCGATCTATGTCTGCCAATACTACATGGCCAAGGGCCACTGGCAGGTCGTGAAATATCACGGCAACGGCAGCGACAAATATTCGGAAGGCGACGACCGAGCCCTGCCGGTTGAAGAGGCGCCGCCCGAAGTGGTCGCGATCGCCACCAAGGCTGCCGGCCTGATCGGCGACGGACTCTACGGCGTCGATCTCAAGCAGACCGCCAAGGGCATCTACGTGGTCGAGGTCAACGACAACCCGAACATCGACGCGGGCGTCGAGGACGTGGTGCTCAAGGACGAGCTCTATAAGATCATCATCCGCGATTTCATTCGCCGGCTTGAGCAGCGAACCGCGACCCTGCCCGCCGCGGCGCGGCCGCAGCTGGCGCCGATCGCCGGCACGGGCGGCGCGCTCCAGGGCGCGGCGATCGAGGACGTACCGCTGCTGCCCGGCCAGCGCAGCGGCGGCGGAACTTAGCGCACCCCGATTTCAGTCCTTCAGCGCGGGCCGGCCAGTCGTTCGAGCGCGGTCGTGTGCAGCGCCAAGCTGGCATCGTCGAACAGCACGAATCGAACATGGCGCACGGCCTTGAGCTTGGCCGCGTGGTCGACGACGGCGCGCAGAGCCACCGCAGCCGCTTCCGCCGGCGGGTAGCCGAACACGCCGGTCGAAATCGCCGGAAAGGCGACGGACGCCACGCCATTCTCGTCGGCCAGATCGAGGGCATTGCGGTAGCAGTCGGCGAGCAGGTCCGCCGCCGGCTCATCGCGGCCATAGACCGGACCGAGGCAGTGGATGACCTGGCGGTTGGGCAGACCGTACGCCCGCGTGATCACCGCCTGACCCGGTCGGATCGGCGCTAAGGCCCTGCATTCCCTCGCCAATTCTGGCCCTGCCGCGCGGTGAATGGCGCCCGCGACGCCGCCGCCCGGCATCAATTCCGCGTTGGCGGCATTGACCACGGCAGCCATGTCCGGCTGCGCCGCGATATTGCCCCGGATGCACTCCACGGCCACGGTGCCGACCTGCCGCTGCATAACCCGCCTCCTTGACGTCCGTCATGGAGATCTATGGCGTTTTGCGATCATTTGCGAGGGGCCCACTTGCGACTGACGGGGCGTGACCTATGTAGAAGCCGGGGGGACACGCCGATATGGGAGGCGACATGTCCAGCCGCGAATCCTGCCTTCATCCGGAGGCGCGATACTGCGTTCCTAGCCGGTGCGCCCCTGGCGCATTCGCCACGATCGCTACGCGACGTCTAACCACAGCCCATCTTTCCAGTCTCTTCCCTGATCTGCCGCACCGTTCCGGCTGAGGCCTCGTTTCCGTCACGTCCTGGCGGACGCTGCCGCCCGCCTTTTCCTGAATCCTGACAGCAGAGAAAATCATGCAGAAGAATTCCCTCGCCAAGCTCGCCCTGACCTGCCTGCTCACCATCGGCGCCGCCGCCGGCCTAAGCCCTGTCGCCGTCGGCCAGCCCGCCCCCGCCCAATCGGCTGCCAGCGCCGCCATGCTGCCGTCGCTCGCGCCGATGCTCGAGCGCGTGTCGGCCGGCGTGGTCAACATCTCGGTCAAAGGCAGCGTGCCGGTCGAACAGAACCCGCTGATGCAGGATCCGAATTTCCGGCGGTTTTTCGAGGATCCGATGTTCCGCCGATTCTTCGGCGATCCGGATCAACCAGGAGGGCAGCGGGAGCAGCCGCGCGAGCGGGAAACCTCGGCCGTCGGTTCGGGCGTCATCATCGACGCGCAGCGCGGCTATGTCGTGACCAACAACCATGTGGTGCAGAACAGCAAGGAGATCATGGTCATCCTGACGGATCGCCGCCAGCTTCCGGCGACGATCGTCGGCACGGACCCGGATTCCGACCTCGCCTTGCTCAGGGTCCAGGGCAACAACCTGACCGAGGTCGCGATGGGCGATTCCAGTCAGCTCAAGATCGGCGATTTCGTCGTGGCGTTGGGCAATCCATTCGGCCTCGGCCAGACCGCCACACTGGGCATCGTCAGCGCGCTCGGCCGCACCGGGCTCGGCATCGAGAGCTATGAGAACTTCATCCAGACCGACGCCTCGATCAACCCGGGCAACTCCGGCGGCGCGCTGGTCACCCAGGATGGCAAGCTGATCGGCATCAACACCGCGATCCTCAGCCGTAGCGGCGGCAATGTCGGCATCGGTTTCGCCATTCCCATCGACATGGTGCAATACGTCACCAAACAGCTCGCCGAGAACGGCAAGGTCCAACGCGGCCGGCTCGGCGTCTTCATCCAGGACGTGACGCCCGATATCGCCGAGGCGATGGGCCTCAAGACCGTGGGCGGCGCCCTGGTTTCCCGCGTCGCTCCTGGTTCGTCGGCTGAAAAGGCCGGGCTGCGGCCCAGCGATGTGATCATCGCACTCGACGGCAAGCCGGTGGTCAATGGCGCAGACCTGCGCAACCGCGTCGGCCTGAAGGCGCCGGGTTCCAAGGTCGAGCTTACCGTGTTGCGCGACGGCAAGGAGATCAAGGTCACCACGACACTCGGCGAGGCGGAGGCCGCGGAAACCGAGAAGACCAAGCCGGAGGCCAAAGCGGAAGCAGGAGGCCGCCTGGCCGGCGCGACTCTCGCCGCCATCCCCAAGGAGCACCCGCTCGCCGGCAAGGCCGAGGGCGTGTTCGTGCAGGCCGTGGCGCCCAACAGCGCCGTGGCCAAGGCCGGTATTCAGGCGGGCGACATCATCGTCAGCGCCAACCAGAAGCCGGTGAAGACCCCTGAGGACCTGCAGCGGGTCGCCAAGGAGATCGGCGACAAGCCGCTGCTGCTCAATGTCCGGCGTGGCGAGGGCGCTCTGTTCGTCGTCGTGCGCTAAGCGAGACCCACGACCCGCCGCTCCGGGGCGTTCCGGGGCGGCGGGGACGGCGTCAGGCAGCGGCCCGCCTCGCGGCTTTCAATTCCTGGGCGGCGCTGTATCCTGGCGCCCATGACCATTCGACTATTCCGCGCCGTGGCCGGCGCCGCTTTCGCCCTCGTCTTCTCAAGCCATGCAGTATTTGCCCAGCCGGCGGAGAAACTGCTGTTCGGCACCGATTGGCGCGCCCAGGCCGAGCATGGCGGGTTCTATCAGGCCCTGGCCAAGGGCCTCTATGGGGCGAAGGGCCTGACGGTCGAAATCCGCCAGGGCGGGCCGCAGATCAATCACGCTCAACTGCTCGCCGCCGGCCGCGTCGATTTCAGCCTGTCGTCGAATTCCTTCATCGTGCTGAACTACGCGCGCGAGACCATTCCGATGGTGGCGGTCGCGGCGCTGTTCCAGAAGGACCCGCAGGTCCTCATCGCCCACCCGGGACAAGGCAACGACAGCCTCGCAGCGCTGAAGGGCAAGCCGATCTTCATCGGCTCGGACACGCGCGTCGGCTCCTGGCTGTTCCTGAAGGCGCGCTACGGCTACAGCGACAGCCAGATCCGCCCCTATACCTTCAATATCGCGCCGTTTCTGGTCAATCCCGCCGCCATCCAGCAGGGCTATCTCGGCAGCGAGCCGTTCCTGATCGAGCAGCAGGGCATCAAGCCGGTGGTGCTGCTGCTCGCCGATGGCGGTTATTCGAGCTATGGCGCGCTGCTGCAGACCTCGCGCAAGCTGGTCGACGCCAAGCCCGCCGTGGTGCAGGCCTTCGTCGACGCCTCGATCGCCGGCTGGCAGGATTATCTCAACGGCGACCCGGCGCCCGCCCACGCGCTCATCAAGCAAGCCAATGCGGAGATGACCGACGAGCTGCTGGCCTACGGCCGCGCCAAGATGAAGGAGTACGGCGTGGTCGAATCGGGCGACGCCAAGACGCTGGGCATCGGCGCCATGACCGACGCGCGCTGGCAGGAATTCTTCTCCACCATGTCGGGCCAGGGCCTCTATCCGGCGGACATGGATTGGCGGCGCGCCTACACGCTGCAGTTCGTCAACAAGCGCGCCGGCGAGGGCCCGGCGCGTTGATCGGCCGCAGCGTCACCGCATGAACGAAGGCCCCCTGTTCATTACGCGTTCGGTCGGCCGCGATTTCGCCAACGGCCTGCGCGCGCTCGATGACATGTCGCTCACCGTGATGGGCGGCGATCTTCGTGAGCCTGGTCGGGCCGTCGGGCTGCGGCAAATCGACCTTTCTGCGCCTGATCGCCGGGCTCGACGCGCCGACCCGCGGCACCATCGAGTGGCCCTTCGGCCGTCCCAAGCCAGGCGAGATCGGCGTCGTGTTCCAGGAACCGACGCTGCTGCCCTGGGCGACCGTGATCGACAACGTCAGCCTGCCGCTCAACCTCACGGGCCGCAAGCGGGACTGGCCCGACGCCGTGATCGCCGCGCTCGACCTGGTGGGACTGAAGGAGTTCGCCCACAGCTATCCGCGCCAGCTTTCGGGCGGCATGAAGATGCGCGTGTCGCTCGCCCGCGCGCTGGTCACCGAGCCCAAGCTGCTGCTGCTCGACGAGCCTTTCGCGGCCCTCGACGAGATCACCCGCTTCAAGCTCAACGAGGATCTGCTGCGCATCTGGCAGACCCTGCGCTGCTCGGTCGTCTTCGTTACCCACAGCGTGTTCGAAGCGGTGTTCCTGTCGCAGCACATCGCGGTGATGTCGCGCGCGGCCGGGCCGCATCATCTACGACCAGGATGTCGCGCTTGCCCTATCCCGCGCGCTCCGCCTTGCGCACCGAACCCGCCTATGGCGCGCAATGCCGCCTGGTGTCCGACGCCTTGGCCTACGCCATGACGCGCGATCCGGCCGCGACGGCAGGGACGCCATGAGAAAGACGCCATGAGGAGAACGGGAGTTCTGCGCATCGCGCCGTTCATCCTGGGCATCGCCGCCCTGATCGCCTGGGAAGCCGCCGTGCGGCTCGGCGGCATTCCGGCCTATGTCCTGCCCGGCCCGCTGCTGGTGCTGCAGACCCTGTGGACCGATGGGCCGAGCCTGCTCGGCTTCCCTGTGGGTGACCCTGCGCATCACCGTGCTGGCGCTGATCGCCGCGGCGCTCGGCGGCACGCTGCTCGCGGTGATGATGGCGCAGTCGCGGCTGATCGAGCGCAGCCTGTTTCCTTATGCGGTGATCCTGCAGGTGACGCCGATCGTCGCCATCGCGCCGCTCATCATCATCTGGGCCAACGACACGACGCTCGCCCTCGTGCTGTGCGCCTGGATCGTCGCCTTCTTTCCCATCGTGTCGAACACCATGACCGGCCTGAACAGCGTCGACCGCAATCTGGTCGACCTGTTCCGGCTCTACGGCGCGAACCGCTGGCAGATGCTGTGGCGGCTGCGCTTTCCCGCCGCCCTGCCGCTATTTCCTCGCCGGCCTGCGCATCAGCGGCGGGCTCGCCCTGGTCGGCGCGGTGGTGGCGGAATTCGTCGCCGGCACCGGCGGTGCCGAAACCGGGCTCGCCTTCCGCATTCTGGAGGCCGGCTACCGGCTGCAGATTCCGCGCCTGTTCGCCGCGCTGGTGCTGCTCGGCGCTGACCGGCATCGCGATCTATCTGGCGCTGGACTGGTGTCGCGGCGGCTGCTGCGCCGCTGGCACGACAGCGCCACACTCAAGGAGTGAGTCGCCTCACCGCCACCCCGCGCCCCTCGACCATGATCAGATAAAAAAACGGCCGGGCACGAGGCCCGGCCGTGGTGCAGCCGCAATGTGCGATACGGTCTAGTTGTCGCCGGAAATCTCCTTGGCCATCGCGATGACGTCGGACGGCGCCCTGTAGATCTCGGCAAGCACTTTCTCGACCTCCTCGCCGGTCATCGGCGTGACCAGGAGCTTGAGCTTGTCCGCATCGGCCAGGAACAGCGGGTCCTTCATGGTCGCGTTGAAGGCGGCGCGCAGCACCTTGAGATTGGCCGCGGGGATATCCTTGGGCGCGATGAACGGACGGCCGATGTCCGCCGAGGATGTGAGAAGCTGGAAGACCTGCTTCTTCTTGGGATCCTTGAGCATATCGCCGGCGTAGGGCACGCTTTCCGGCAAGCCGAGCGCGACATTTTTCGAGAATCGGATCACCAGGTTGATTTTCTTGTCGCGGATCCAGTCCTCGCCGATGCTGGTCCATGAACCGCAATCGCCATCGAGCTCGCCGCGCTCGATCGCGAGGCGTTTTTCGGCGCTGCCCGGATAGCCCAGAATCTGCTTCAGCTTCACGTCGAAGACTTCCTGCAGCATCTTCTGGTTGACGTAGGACGACGAACCGGCGCCGGTGTCGCCCATGATCACCGGGTTGCGCTTGAGCATCTCCTCCCAGGTCTTGACGCCCGTCTGATGCCACATGTAGCAGACGCGGAGATCCTCGCTGATGCTGCCGATCCAGGCGAATTCGGTGAACTTCACGTTGACCTTGTCGGGAATCGTCATCGACTGGGTGATCAGTCCGGGATTGAAGGCGGTGATCGCCGTGCCATCCTTGGGCGCGCCGGAATTGAGATACTGCACCGACTTGAAGGATGACGCGCCCGGCATGTTGACGGTGATCATTTCGGGATTGCCCGGAATGTTGCGGCCATAGTGACGCTGCAGCAGGCGCGTATAGGCGTCGTAGCCGCCGCCCGGCGTGAAGCCGACGGTCAGGCGAATCTGCTTGCCCTTGAAATAGCTGTTGGCGTCCTGTGCCACCACCGGTGTGGTCAATGCGACGGAGCCGGCGAGCAGCGGCAACCATGCCCAGTTCAATATTCTCATAGCGTTTCCCTTCTCATGAATGCATCCATGTTAATGTCGTTCGAGCGGCCTTATTGCGGCTGGCCGTTATCGTTCCTGCTCAATTGGCGCCTTCCTTACCCTCATAGATCACGCGCAAGCGCGCCACGACCGATTTGGGCGACGCATACATGCGCTTGAGGATGTCCTGCATCTTCTCGCCGCTGAGCGGCGAATCGCACTCCAGCCGCTGCTTGTCGCATTCCGCGAGGAAGGCCTTGTCCTGGAAGGTTGCATCGAGCGATCTGCGCAGCGCCGCGACGCGGTCGGGCGCCACATCCGGCGGCGCGACCATGGGCCGGCCGATGGCAAGCTGCGCGGAGGCCAATTCCATCAACAGCTTGTCGTCCGGGTTCTTGATCATATCGAGCGCGAACGGCACGTCTTTCAGCTCGGGATGCGGCTCGAGCGCCATCTGGACGAGAAACTTGATCTGCTTGTCGCGGATCCAATCCGGCTTGGTCGCCTTGATGCTCGACCAGAACACCGAGGAATAGCCCTCGTTCTCGCCCTTCTCCATGGCGAGGAGGGATTCGGTCTGGCCGGGATAGCCGACGATCAGCTTGACCTTGATGCCGAACACCGCCCTCAACACGCGGGCATAAAAGGCTGGCGTCGAATTGACGCCGGAGGCGCCGAGGATGAAGGTGTGGTCCTTCTTCACCGCCTCCTCGATGGAATTGACCGGCACGGTATGCCACACGGTCAGCATCGCCACTTCCTTGCTCGGGCTGCCGAGCCAGTTGAACCTGGCGGTGTCGAAGGTCGCCTGCTTGTTGTCGTACATCGGCTCGAACGGCACGGTGTTCTGCAGGTTGCCGATGGTGAGCCCGTCCTTCGGCGCCACGGTATAGAGGAAATTGGCCGCCTTGACGCCGCCGGCGCCGGGCATGTTCTGCGCGACGATCGTCGGATTGCCGGGCAGATGGTTGCCCATGTGGCGCGCGATGGTCCGTGCGTAGGCGTCGTAACCGCCGCCCGGCGGCGAGGAGATAACCAGCTTCACCTGCTGGCCCTTGTAGACGCCCGTCAGATCCTGAGCGCCCGCGGGCGCCGTCGCGAACGGCGCCGCTGCGAGGCCGGCCACGATGGCGGTAGCCCAAAATGGAATTCGCATGTTCTCTTCCTCCCGGACGCAGCCTGTCCGTCGGCGCCATTGACGCACCTGGAAACGCCAGCCGCGAACACCGGTTGACGCTCGATCCTCCCTAGGCGGCAATTCCGGCCGATCAGGCTCGGTGCCGCCTCACGCGTATTCACCGTGGTCGTGAGACCCGGTCTTCTTGAAATCGGCCCCGATACGCTGGAGCCGGCAACGATCAGGCATGGCCCGCGGACGCGCCGTTCAACCCGTAAAGCTTCGTGGCGTTGGGCCCGAGGATCTTATCGACGCTGGCGCGCGGCACCTTGCCGTTTTCCTTGAGCAGCCGCAGCGCCTCGATCTGCGCCGAGGTGTCGGTATGGCCGTAATCGGTGCCGATGACCAGGTTGTCGTCGCCGACGCGGTCGATGATGTAGGGGATGTCGTCGGTGGTCTCCACCGTCACCCAGATGTTGTTGTCCTTGAGCGGGTTGGCGGCGAGGCGCCGGCCCTTGCGCTTGAGGCGCTTCTCCGCGTCGACCAGCGCGTAGGGCACCCAGCCCGCACAGGCTTCGATGAACGCCCAGCGCACATTGGGGAAGCGCTTCGGCACCTCGTACTCCAGCAGGCCGTGGAAGGTGGCGATCATCGACAGCTTGAAGACCGCGAAATTGTGCCCGGCGTGGAAGCCATGATTGACGAAACTGCCATTGCCGGCATGGAAGGTGATGGCGAGATCGAGATCGTTCGCCGCCTGCCACAGCGGATTGAAATAGGATTCCTGCACGTTGCGCTCGCCCTCGAACGGCCGCACGAACACCGAGACGGCGCCGTGCGCCTTGGCGAACTCGAGCTCCTCGCGCACCTTGTCCATGGTGAAGAACGGCACCATGGCGGCCCAGCGCAGGCGGTTGTCCGAAACTTTCCAGATATCGGCGAGCCAGCGGTTGTAGGCGCGCACCAGGGCGAGCTCGCCATCCTGCTCGCGCGTGCAGGGAGCGAGGAAAATCGTCGGATAGAGCACCTGGACGTCGATCTCGAGCTCGTCCATGTGCTTGATGCGCGACTTCACATTGGCCATTTCGCGCGACTCGGCGCTCGCCCCGTCGGTGTCGATGTTGCGGTCCTTGGGCTGCGGCTGGACGTTGAACATCCAGAATTCCTTGGCCAGGTTGCCGCGGTTGTCGCGCCCGAAGTCGCCGGACAATTGCTGCAGCACCATGGGCGCGAAGCGCTTCTCGGATTCGCCGAGGTAGCTCCAGGTCCGTTCGGATTCGATGACGTGCGCGTCGGAGTCGATGGTGGGCATGGCGATCCCAGATACTGAACGATTTTTTCGTTATTCTAGGTGGCAGGCCGGGCCGTGGCAATCGCCCGCTGGCCGTGGCGCTTTGTGCCTCCGTTCAGGAGATCATGACTTTTCCGCCATTCATGGCGACCGCCTGACCTGTCATGTATGAGGCATCAGGGCTCACCAAAAACGCGGCCAATCCCGCCATATCGTCGGGATAGCCGACCCGGCCGAGGGGGATGGAGTGTCTTACCGCGCTCGATCAACTCTTCGGGCGTGGTGTCCTCGAGGGGCTGGGCGGTGAAGGAGACGCCCGGCACGATGGCGTTCACCCGGATGTTGTATCGGGCCCATTCGAGCGCCAGGGTCTTGGTCAGGGAGACGAGCGCCGCCTTGGAGCAGGCATAGTTGGCGCCGCGCGGCGTGCCTTCGAGCGCGCGGCCCGAGGCGATGTTGATGATCACGCCGCGCTTCTGCGCGATCATCAGCGGCGCGAAGGCCTTGGCGATCAGAAACGGCGCCGTGATATTGATCTTGAGCGTCTTCTCCCAGACCTCGAGCGGCATTTCGAGCGCGCTGTGGCGCGGGTAGATGCTGGCGTTGTTGACCAGGCAATAGGGCGAGCCGTAGGCATCGAGCGTGCCCTTGACCGCCGCGTCGATCTGCCCCGGCTGAGACAGGTCGACCGCAAAGAAGCGCGCCTCGCCACCGGCCTCCTTGACCTGCTTGACGGTTTCGTTGCCGGCCTCGGCGTTGATCTCCCACACGGCGACCCTGGCGCCGTCGCGGGCGAAGCGGCGGGCGAAGGCGCGGCCGAATCCACCGCCGCCACCGGTCACGACCACCAGTTCGCCACGGCGGATGCCGTCGCGCGTAATGCCGTCATTGCTCATGAGATTTCCACCCTCGACGAAATGCGTTTTTGTTTTTGGACGAACGACTTGATTTACAGGCTGTAGAGCTCCACCGCGTTGGGGCCGAGAATCTTGTCGGCGGCCTGGGCCGAGAGCTTGCCGTTTTCCTTGAGCAGACGCAGCGCCTCGATCTCCGACGACGTGTCCGTGTGGCCGTAATCGGTACCGACGACCAGGCGATCCTCGCTGGCGTATTTCAGCACCCACTCGAAATCGTCATGCACCTGCACGGCGACCCAGATGTTGTTGTCCTTCAGCGGGTCGGCGGCGATGCGCTTGCCCTGCTTGCGCTTGCGGATCATCAGGTCGTTGATGGCGTAGGGGATCCACTGGGCGCTTGCCTCGATGAAGGCCCATTTGGTGTCGGGAAACTTCTTCGGCAGTTCCGCCATCAGGATCTCGTGGAACGTCGCCACCATCGAGAGCTTATGGATCGGCAGGTTGATCGGGAAGAAGTAGTCATGGATCTGGAAGCTGCCGTTGCCGGCGTGCCAGCACAGCGGCATGTCGAGCTTGGCGGCCAATTCGTAGAGCGGAAAGAAATACGGATCGCTGACGTTGGATTCGCACTCGAACGGGCGCAGGAAGATGCCGCAGGCGCCATGCTCCTTGCACCAGCGCAGCTCCTCCTCGACCCGGTTCATCGAGCGCAGCGGCGCCATCGCCACCCAGCGCAGCCGGCCGTTGGACTTCTTCCAGATTTCCGCGAGCCAGCGGTTGTAGGAGCGGAACAGCGCGTATTCGACCTGGAAATTGTCGGTGCAGGGGCGCAGGAACAAGGTGGGGAACAGCACCTGCACGTCGATATTGAGCTGGTCCATGTGGTTGACCCGGCCGGAAATGTCGGTCATCTCGCGCCAGCTCTGGTCGGTGGTCGAATCGACGTTGCGATCCTTGGCGTAGGCGTTGTTGTCGACGATCCAGAATTCCTTGCGCAGATTGCCCTCGTTGGAGAGCTGCGCGGCACCCGCCGTCTGGGTGGTCACCAGCGGCTTGAACTTCTCCTCGTCCTTTTGCAGAAACTCGAAGGTGAAGGGCGTCTCGATGACATGAGCATCGGCATCGACGGTACGAAACGGCATCTCCACTCTCCCTTGGCGGCCGGACGGGGGCCCGATCCAGACCACGCAATTTTCTTGCGGCGATTTTTGACCGGCAGACGTGCGCCGGACGCGAAATCATAGGAGAAGGCGGGCCGCCGGGAAAGGGTTCGCTGCGGCCCGCGGGAGCGTCAGGGCCGGACATCAAACGGGTAAAGCGCGCGCGGGCCTGTCCGTCGGCCGCGATTTAACCGATCGCCGCCAACATGGGCGCGGAATCCTCGATCTTGCCGATGCGGTCGATACCCTGCTTCATTTCCGACATGATGAACTCGGCGCGGCGCACCGGGCCGCCGCTCTTGCGATCGGGGAACAGCTTGGCCCAAGCGTTCATTTTCACGCTGAGCGCGCACAACACGCCGCCGATGGTGGTGTGATAGTCGCGGATCAGCGTGCGCACCTTCTGGAAGCGCTCCGCGGACAGGTTGTTCCACATGAGGTTCGTGCTGCGGTCGAAGTTCTCGAATCGGCCGGTGATGCCGGCCATCAGCTCGTTGATGGTGGACTGCATGAACTCGCAGGTCTTCATCAGGTTCGCGTCGTTGCGGAGCTGGTAGTTGTTTTTGAAATCGGCCATGGCGGCAAAAAAGTCATCGATCGCCGGCGCGATGCTGTCGAGGCACTGGCGGTAGTAGGAGAAGGACAGGAAAATATCGCCGTAGTCCTCGAGGAACCTCGGGATCTCCAGGATATCGATGCCGAGCTTATTTGCCATGAAGTCGAGCCGCTCATGGGCCTTCTTGCGGTCGGGCGTGCGAAACAGTCCCAAGACGTCGTCGAATGTCTGCACGTTGACGTCGGCGTCCTGGTAGATCTCGCGGATCAGCGGCCGGGTGAAGCTCATCATGTAAGTGGTCAGCTCGGCGACCTTCGCGGCGGAGAGCTGGAGCGCATCGTCCGCCGCGAGCGGAATGTCGTTCTGGCGAAACAGGATGCGCAGGCTGTAGACGTCGAAGCTGGGCAGCAGAGCGAGTTTGCGCAGCATGACGAGATCCGGATGGACGGGAACCTCGGGCCAATCGAATTCGCGGCCGATCTGGGATATCTCCATTTGCCCGCTGCCGGTATCGAGGCTGTCGAACATCTCGACGACGGTATTCAACTGGGCGTTCTTGATGAGCCGCGCGCGGCGCAACGCCGGAGTCTTGAGATTGACGACTGGCGAGCGGCAGGATATGGAGCGAATTGCGGTCCGCATCCGCAATCGCCACGGTTTGACTGGGCCCTGGCTCACCAGCATCCGTTGCAGCATTCCCAGGCGCCGACATGCTCAGCTCGCGCTTTCGAAGAGGCGGTCGATTTCTTCCTGGCTCTTCGCATTGAGCGCAAGCTGCGGGCCATTGAGCAGGGCGCTCTCGGGGGTCGGCGTGCGGACCTCGATCGCCTGGGTCTCGACTTCGCCGCCGCAAGCCCGAGCGAGGCCGACGACCTTGGTCTCGATGCTGTGCAAGGTGGCGATGACCTTGGCGATGCGCTGTCCGGTGATGTCCTGGAAAGCGCAGGACTCGTAGATGCTGGTGACCGCGTCCTTGACGGCGGCGGCGGCGGCCTTGTCGAGACCCGCGACGGCCCGTTCGATGGTTTCCGCGGCGTTCATGATTCCATGCGTCGCCTTTGAGGACTCGACGACGATCTCTTCCAGCTCGAAGGCGGCGGTGGAGAAGGAGTTCTGACTGCCCTCTGCATTGCGCAGCGCGGCGATATCCATCTTCGTGCTCTTGACATAGAGCGACAGATGCTCGAGCACGGCGATCAGCGGTCCCTTTTCCCTGCGGTCCAACATATGGAGGGAGGAGATGATTTTTTCCAGATAGTTGTGTGCGTCGTCAAGGCCCATGGTTTTTGACGGCACCTCCGCCTCCCCCCGTTTTGTGTCGCATGCCTTGATCAGATCGGGCCAAGCACGCTGGCCATCTTGGTCTTCAGAGTTTCCGCGTTGAACGGCTTCACGATGTAGTTGGACACACCGGCCTGTTTGGCGGCAATGACGTTGTCGGTCTTGCTTTCGGCCGTAACCATGATGAACGGGATGTGCTTCAGCTTGGCATCGGCGCGCACTTCCTTGAGCAGCTCGAGCCCGGTCATGGGCTGCATGTTCCAGTCGGAAATGATCAGGTGGTACGGATTTTCGCGCAGCTTCTGGAGTGCGTCGCCGCCGTTGTTCGCTTCCTCGACGTTGTTGAACTCGAGTTGGCGCAGCAGATTGCGCAGAATCCGCAACATCGTGCTGTAGTCGTCGACGATCATGATCTTCATATTCTTGTCGACGGCCATCTACGACTCCACGCTTCGATTAACGACTGAGAAAAATGCGGCTGTGTTACGGGCGCGCTGGTTGCGCCCGACAGCCCGACATGCCTATTTTTGCCGCAATATCTTTAAAAAAAGTTACAAAGCCAAACGCTCATATCGCTGATTTTATGGGGATTTCAGGTTTCAAAGCCCCTTTGGCCATCGGTTCGGTCGCCAGCGCATAGACGCCGAAGTGATCGGCGATCGGGCAAAAAGCATTGCTGACCCCGAATACGGTCTCGGCGCCGCCGAGCACCAGGATGCCGTCGCGATCCATGGTGGTTGCAATGGACTTCAGGACCCGGGTTTTGGTCGGCTGATCGAAATAGATCAGCACGTTGCGGCAGAACACCACGTCGAACCGGCCGAGCGGGCGCGGATCCTGCAGCAGATTGAAATTGCGGTATTGCACCATGTTGCGGATATCGGGCTTGATCTGCCACAGCTCGCCCTGCTTCTCGAAAAAGCGGATCAACCGCTGGATGGACAGGCCGCGCTGCACCTCGAAATGGGTGTAGATGCCGGAGCGCGCCCGTTCGAGCGCCTCATTCGATAGATCGGTTCCCAGGATCTGGATATTCCAGCCTTGCAGCTTGTCGGCTTCCTCCTGCAGCAGCATCGCCAGACTGTAGGGCTCCTGGCCGGTCGAGGCCGCCGCGCACCAGATCCGCAAGGACTTGACGGACGCCCGCCGCTCCAGGATTTCCGGCAGGAACTTCGAGCGAAAGATGTCGAACGGCTTGCCGTCGCGGAAGAAGAACGATTCGTTGGTGGTCATCGCTTCGACCACGTCGGGCAAGAGCGGACCCAGCCGGCTGATCCGCAGCGCCGCGATCAGGGCTTCGATGCTGGCGTGACCATGGCGCTGGGCGACCGGAGCGAGCCGGCTTTCCAGCAGATAGCCTTTTTCGGTGGTCAGCACGAGCCCCGAGCTTTCCTTGATCAAGCCGGCAATGAATTCGAAATCGGCCTTGTTCATGACGCAGCCTTTTCGAACAGCTGCGTTACGAAGGGAGCGATTTGCGGCAAGGGCAGAACGGCGGAACACAAGCCCGCGGTCGCCACAGCGCCGGGCATGCCCCAGACGACGCTCGTCGCCTCGTCCTGGGCGATCATGGTGCCGCCCGCCTCGATCACCTTGGCGGCGCCCGATAGCCCGTCGCTTCCCATGCCGGTGAGCATGATGCCGAACACGCGGCTGCCGAGGGTTTGTACCAGGCTGCGGAACATCGGATCGACCGACGGCCGGCAATAGTTCTCCGGCGGATCGTCGACCACACGGCCGACGAGCCGCGTTGGAGTGCCCTCGATCAGAAGATGATGGTCGCCCGGCGCGATATAGATAGTGTCGTTATTGAGAACCTCACCATCGACAGCCTCCTGGCAGGGGCGGCCGCACACGCGCTCGACATGTTGAGCAAGGACCGCCGTGAAGGTCGGCGGCATATGTTGGGTTACCACGATCGGAACGGACAATGTCGGCGGCAATCCGCGCAACAATGTGAAAAGCGCCTGCGGACCCCCGGTCGAGCTGCCGATGGCGACAATTTGCGGCCGCTGCAATCCGGGTTTGCGCAACACGATCGCGCGCGGCGCTTGCTTCAGTACGGCCGGTGGCGGGCGCAGCGGGACGTTGGCCGACGGCACGGCGCGCGGCCGCAAGCGCGGACGGGCGCCATGGGACCTGACCTTGGCCAGGAGCTCGCGTTTGAAGTCGCCTTCGTCGCCGATTTCCTTGCGGGTGGTCGGCTTGGGGATATAGTCGAGCGCGCCGAGTTCGAGGGCCTTCAAGCTGATCTCGGCGTTGCGCACCGTCAGTGTGGAAGCGATGATGATGCGGACGTCCGGGTCGATCTCGAGCAGCTTGGGAATCGCGCTCAGGCCATCCATCACCGGCATTTCGATATCGAGCACGATGACCTGGATATCCGCCTGGCGGAATAGCTGGACGGCCGTGTAGCCGTTCGCCGCCGATGCGGAGACGCGAATTGCCGGATCGGTCGACAGGATGCGGTACATCAGACTGCGGATGACCGCCGAATTGTCGACCAGCATCACGCGAATCGGATTGTCGCTGTTGGGCTGTGCCGGTGCCGACAGGGATAGTTCAGCGGTCATCGATGCAATTACAGCAAGCCGACTTGAGCGAATTTGCTCTGCAGGATTTCCTGATCGAAGGGCTTCATGATGTATTCGTTCGCCCCGGCGAGAATTCCTTCCTCGATCTGCTGAGGCCGATTCTCCGTGGTGCAGAAAATCACGATCGGCTGATCGCCGCCCGGCGTCGCGCGCAGGGCTTTGAGAAATTCGAGGCCGTTCATGACCGGCATATTCCAGTCGAGCAGCACCGCCGTCGGGAACTTTGCCTGGCAGATCTTCAGCGCCTCGGCGCCGTCGCCCGCCTCAAGAACCTCGAATCCGAGATTGGCGAGAATCGGCCGGACGATCGCTCGGATCGCCTTTGAATCGTCAACGAGAAGGCACGTTTTCATGAGAAACCTTTCCCGTATCACGCGGCGCGGAAGTTTTGATCGGCGCTGGCGGCGCCCTTCGCGGGCTCAGCCGGCTCAGGCTGCCGCGCCGCCGCGATGCCGGACAAGACGTTGAGCAGGGTGTCGCGGCTCGCTTTGGCCACATAGGTGTCGAAGCCGGCCTTCAGTGCCTGCGCGATGTCTTCCTTGGCGATGCGGGTCGACAGCGCCACCATGGGAACGTCCTTCCAGCGCGGGTCGGACCGCACTTCGGTTGCGAAGGCCAGTCCATCCATGCGCGGCATTTCGACGTCGCTGATGATGATATCGAACATCCGGCCAGCCTCGCGCAGCTTGAGCGCCTCTTCCGGGCTCTCGACAGCGCTCACGTGCCACCCTGCGACCGACAGGACCGGCGTCAGCAGATTGCGGAAGAAGGCGCTGTCGTCGACCAGCAGCACGTTGCGTGACGCCGAGGCCGCCGCCGCCGCGCCGTTCGTCGAACCGAACCATTCGCTCAGCCCTTTGGTCAGGTAATAGCCGACGTCGACGATATCGGTGGCCTTGCCGGCGATGATGGCGCTGCCCACGAGACCGGGCGTGGAGGAAGACAGTTCGACGGACATGTGGTCCTCGACGATGTCGACGATTTGATCGACCACCATGCCGATCGAGCGTTCCGATTCGGTAAAGACCAGAATCGGCTGGCGGCCTTGGGATTTCCATTGATGGTCGGGGTCGAAGGGCACCAACGGCATCAGGCGCTCGCGATACTGCACCACGTGGCGGCCATGGACCCGTTCGGTCATGGCCAGATCGATCTGCTCGAGGCGGGCGACCAAAGCCAGCGGCACGGCCTTGAGCTCGTCGCTGCCGGCGCGGAACAGCAGGAAGGACATCTTCGCGCGGCCCTCTTCGGCCTCGGCCTCGGCGTCATGGTCTTCGTCGCCCGATCCGACGCGGGTCTGGCCGGCCGCGCCGGCGATGCCGTTCGGATCGAGGATCATGATCACGCTGCCGTCGCCGAGAATGGTGTTGCCCGAGTAGAACGGCACGTCGCGCAACAGGGGCGATACCGGCTTGACCACGATTTCCTCGGTATCGAAAACCTGGTCGACAATGACGCCGAACTGGTGCGCGCCGACCTGGGCGACGACGATGAACAGCTCTTGCTTGGCGACATCTTCCGCGCCGCCGAGCTTCAGCAGCTTACGCAACGACACAAGCGGAAGAAGCCGCTCGCGCAGCCGCAGAACCGGCGATTCGTGCACCATTTCGATGCGGGTGTCCGATTTCGGCGACACGCGCACCAATTCGAGCACGTTGAGCTGAGGAATGGCGAAGCGGTCGCTTCCCGCGCAGACGATCAACGCGGAAACAATGGCCAAGGTCAGCGGGATTTTGATGGTAAAGGAGGTGCCGGCGCCCTGTTTCGAATTCAGCTCGATCGCGCCGCCGATGCGCTCGATATTGTTGCGCACCACGTCCATGCCGACGCCACGGCCCGACACGTTCGTCACCTTCTCGGCGGTCGAGAAGCCGGGCCGGAAGATGAACTGCATGACCTGCTGGTCGCTCATGCTTTCGAGCTCGGCGGCGGTCGCCATCTTGTTCGCCAGAGCCTTGGCGCGGATCTTCGCGCCATTCAGTCCGCGGCCGTCGTCGGCCACCACGATGATGATCTGGCCGCCCTCGTGATAGGCCTTGAGCGTGATCCGGCCGGTTTCGGGCTTACCGGCGGCGCGCCGGTCCTGCGGATTTTCCAGTCCGTGATCGGCCGAGTTGCGCACCATATGGGTGAGCGGATCCTTGATCAGCTCGAGCACCTGGCGGTCCAGCTCGGTCTCGGCGCCCTGCGTGACGAGCTCGATCTTCTTGCCCATCTCCAGGCTGAGATCGCGCACGATGCGCGGCAGCTTGGCCCAGGCATTGCCGATCGGCTGCATGCGGGTCTTCATCACGCCTTCCTGCAGATCGGAGGTGATGTGGCTGAGGCGCTGCAGCGGCACCTTGAAGGCGCTGTCGTCCGCGCCACGCACCATCTGCAGCAATTGATTGCGTGTCAGCACGAGTTCGCTGACCAGGGTCATCAGGTCTTCGAGAACATCGACATTGACGCGGATCGACGCATTGGAGACGGCGGTTTCCTTCGTCTCCTTGCCATCGGACGACGATGCCGGAGGCTCGTTGGCCGCGATGGGCAGCGGCAGCCACCGGCGGCGGCGCGTTCACCGGCTCCGGCTCCGACTCGCCAGCCACCGCGTTGGCGATTTCCGCCAACAGTTCGGCCGCGACAGGGAAGCCGTCGTCGCTGAAAACCGGCGTCCATTCATCGGCGGCTTGCGGCGCCACGGCCGAGGCGGGTGCCGGGCCAGGCGCGGCGCGGCCTTCGGCATGGGCATTCAGTTCGGCGATCAGCTCGGAATCATCGCCCTGCGGGTTCGACCCCGGCGGCTTCGAGCTCGCCCAGAATATAGCGGACGCGGTCGATGCACTTCAGGATGAGGCTGACCGCCTCCTGGGTCACGGGAAGCTCGCGATCGCGGAACTTGCCGAGGATATTTTCGCCCGCGTGGGCGACGGCTTCAAGCCGGCCGAGGCCGAGAAAGCCGCAGGTCCCCTTGATGGTATGAACCAGACGAAAGATGTTGCCGAGCATCGCGGCATCGCTGGGATCCTGCTCGAAACGCACCAGCTCGACATCGAGAACGGCGAGATTCTCCGAGGTTTCGGTCAGGAACTCGCGGATCAGGTCATCCATGGTCTCGTTCCCTCGACTCAGTGGCGGTTGCGGACATCGAGGAGATGCTCGGTGTTGAGCACGATCATCAGTCGGCCTTCGAGCCGGAATACGCCGTCGGCGAATTCCATCCAGCTCTGATCCAAGGTGCTCGGATTGGACTCGTGGAGATCGTGCGCGAGACTGATCACGTCGCCGACATCGTCGACGAGCAGCGTATAGAGATCATGGCCGTTCTCGACCGTCACCCCCATGCCGCGCACGGTCTCGCCGTCCTTGAGAGGCAGTCCGAGCCGGGTACGCACATCGACCACCGTGACGATCCGGCCGCGCAGATTGATGGAGCCGCGCACCTCCGGCGGCGCCAACGGAACATGCGCAATCTTGTCCGGCACCAGGATGTCCTGCACCTTGAGCACAGGAATGCCGAACAGCTGGTCGGCGACCGTGAAGGTCACGTAATCCGTGGTCGCCGCCTCGACGGCGGGTGTGGTCCTCGGTGCAGGCGAGGCTGCGCTGGCCGTTGCCATTCTTCTCTCCTTCGTCGCGTGCGCGGGCACGCCGTCACGCGCGCGCCATTCGTCGTTTCCGCCTTATGCGGCTCTCATCTCACTTAAAACGTCTTGCATATCTGCGGCTCTCATCTCGCCCAGGAAGCCCTGCACGATCGTCTTCAGATCATCGGACTGACGCGACAGGTCCTGAGCCGCGTCGAGCACCTGCGCGGCGGCGGCCCCGGTATCGTTGGCGGCCGTGTTGACCAGGGCGATATTCGACGTCACGTCCTGGGTCACCGCCGCCGCCTGCTCCACGTTGCGGGCGATTTCTTGGGTGGCGACGCCCTGCTGGTTGACCGCCGCGGCCACGCCGGCTGAAATCTCATGGATGTTGACGATAGTCTTGCCGATCGCTTCGATCGTCTGGACCGCCTCGTCGGTGGCGGCCTGGATACCGGAGATCTGGTCGCCGATTTCCTCGGTCGCCCGGGCCGTCTGATTGGCCAGGTTCTTGACTTCGGCGGCGACCACGGCGAAACCCTTGCCGGCCTCGCCGGCGCGGGCGGCCTCGATGGTCGCATTGAGCGCCAGCAAATTGGTCTGATTGGCGATGTCGGTGATCAACGCGACCACGGCGCCGATCTTGTGGGACGCGGACACCAGGCCCTGCACCATGCTGTTGGCGCGCTGGGCTTCGGCGACGGCCTTCGAGGCGATCTCGCTCGACTGCTGGACCTGACGGCCGATTTCCGCGATCGAACTGGAGAGCTCCTCGGCCGCCGACGCGACGGTCTGCACGTTCGCCGCCGCCTGCTCGGAAGCCGAAGACACCGCCACCGACTGCTTGCTGGTCTGCTCGGCGGTCGCCGACATGCTGCCGGCGGTCGCCTGAAGCTGCGTCGAGGCGGAGGTCACGGCGCTCAAGACGCCGCCGACCTGGTTGTCGAAGGTCTTGGTCAGAGCGGCGACGAGTTCGGCCCGCTTGCTGCGAGCCTCATGCTCCTTGAGCTGTTCGTCGGCCAGTTGCTCGGCGCGGATCATGTTCTCTTTGAAGATCAGAACGGCACGGGCCATTTCACCCATCTCGTCCTGGCGTTCGACCGCGGGGATCTCGACGGTCTTGTCGCCCTTGGCGAGCTTGTTCATTGCCGCCGTCATGGTATTGACCGGCGTTACGATGGCTCGGCCGAGGAAGAGCACGACGACCACGGCGATCACCATGCCGGCGCCGAGGATGCCCCACTCCACAACAAACAGCGCGTTGATGTCTTCCACGGCCCGGGCCGTGTCGTGGGTCATGCTGGCGATGCGCTGGTCGGACAGGCCGCCCTTGCGGACGCCGCCGGCCTGCTGATTGCCCGACACGATATCCATGATGGCGTCGACGCGCGGCGCATCGTCGGTATAGAGCAGGCCCTGCGCCTCTTCGCCGTCGCTGCCGAGACGGTTCATCGCTTCGACCCTGGCCTGGACCTCGCGCAGCTCGGCGATGGTCTGGCGCGCTTTCTTCCAAGTCGGCGGCCGCTTCCGGCGTCTCGAATGCCTGATGGTCGATCACCGCCGCAGCCTGCTCGATCCCCCGCCAGGCGGCGGCGCGCTCGATCTTGTAGCGGTCTTCGCCGGTGAGCAGCCATCCGCGAATTGCCAGGCCGGCCTCGTGCAGATGACCTTCAATGCGAAGCGCGGCCACCATGACCGGCAGCCCGCGCTGCGAGATTTGCTCGTTCACTGTACGCAAGCCGCTCACTTTCCAGAGAGTCATCGCCACGGCCGACACCAGAAAAACCACCATCACCGCGAAGCCCGCAATCAGTCGGCCGCGGATTTTCAAACTACGCATAACAGGTTCCTAATCCGTAAATTTGCTCAACTTTTAGCGAAGAGGATCGCGCGCGCGTCGGCACGACGCCGGCTGTACCGCATGCGATCGTCACGCATCTCACCTACGCCGAAAGTAGAGTGGAGTTGTTAAGGGTGCGTTTAGAAAGCCGCTCGATGCTCAGGCGCATCACGCGGCGCCGCCAAGGCGGATCGCTCGAGGTCGTACACCGCCGCGCGATGCGTCTCACCCCTGGGGTGCCGAGCCCCTGTACAGACTCTGCTGTGCAGCAACGAAGCTGGCTGGCGCCAGTGCTTCTGCGGTTTTCCCGGACGAGAAAGGGATCGGCCTCCAACCACGTACGGGTTGCGCGTTAACCACTTAGCCTGCGGCAGCCTTGAGCCGACGCTGATCGGCAACAGCCTTGGCGAGCGCTGTCAGCAGATCGCGGACGATCTTGCGCGTCGGTTCGTCGGTCAGATTGCCTGTATCGTCGAACACCGAGCCGGCGCCGCCGACCATGACCTCGGGCCTGTTGAGCACGATGCCATTGAGGAATACGAAACTCTGGCGGAGGTGATACTGCATGCGCGCCGTGCCGAGGCGGCCGGGGCTGGCGCCCATGATGGCGACGAGCTTGCCGTTGAACGGCTGGTTTTCGAGCCGCGAAATCCAGTCGATGGCGTTCTTGAGGCCGCCCGGAATCGAATAGTTGTATTCCGGCGAGACGATGAGCACCGCGTCGGCCTCGCGGATTTGTTTCCCGAGCGTGGTGACCGGCTCGGGAATTCCGACCGCCTGCACGTCCGCGTTATAGACCGGGAAGGCCGCGAACGATGCCGTCGTGATCGACATGCCGGCCGGAACGAGCGACACGGCGGCCCTGAGCAGCGCGCTGTTGAACGACTTCTGCCGCAAGCTGCCGGAAATGCCGACGATGTTGATCGGATCGGAGTTGCCGATGCCCATCCTGTCTCTCCTGTCGTTTGAAAATGGGAGCGGCCGGATGGGCGCTCCGTCATGCCGATGCACGGGACTCAACGAACGATGGGTCTATCGGTTCAGCCTGTCCGGGACGGTTACCGAACAGTGCTCAGCCTGGCTCACTCGGCGATCTTGATGCCTTTGGCCTTGAGCTCCTCCTCCTGCTTGCGGCCATAGCCTCGCGCAGTCTCGAGGATGGCGGCAGCCCGTTCCACCACGGCCGGAGGCGCTCCCAGCAGCTTGTCGAGCGCCGGCTGCATCTCCGCCGCATTCATCGGCCGCAGCTCGACCTTGAGCTTGTCCGCCTCGCCGCGGAAGTCGGGCGCAGCCATGGTCGCAGCGAAGGCCGCGCGCAACGCCGCGACACGGTCGGGCGGCGTGTCCGGCGGCAGCGCGAAGGAGCGGCCGAGCGTCATGGAGGCGAAGAACATCTGCATCATCTGACGCGCTTCGTCCGTCTTGGCATAGTCGATGGCGAGCGGCACCTCGGCGAAGTCCGGATGCTTCTCCAGCCCCATCTGCCAGATGACGCGCAGCCGGCCGGCCTGCACATCGGGCATCGATGTCGCCTTGATCGACGACAGGTAGGTGCCGCACTGGCCATGGATCTCGCCCTGCTCCATTGCCTTGTTACGCACCGCCGAGGAGGAATAGCCCAGGATGACCTTGAATTTGGTGCCGAGCTCGGCGTTCATGACCATCGGGATGGTGAAGGAGCCGGCGCTGGCGCCCGACGCGCCGAGGATCACCTCGCGAGCGAAAAAATCCTCCGGCTTGGTCACGCCGGAATTCTGCCACACCGAGCAGTGGTCGACCTCCTGATTTATATTGCCGATCCAGATGAATTTGGTCGGCTCGAATTTCGCCTGCGGGCTGTTGAAAATGGCATCGAGCAGCACATAGGCCGGAATCAGCGCGATCTGCGTGCCATCCTTGGCGGCGGAGTTATAAAGGAAATTGGCAAGCACCAGCCCGCCGCCGCCCGGCCGATTCTGCGCCACGACCGTCGGATTGCCCGCGATCTGGGCGCCGAAGTGACGGGCGAGCAACCGCACGTAAATGTCGAACCCGCCCGACGGCGCACTCGACGACGACATGTTGATCGTCTTGCCGCGGAACAGCGCCTCGGCTGTCTGGCCATGGGCCGACACGGCGGTGATGGATGCGACGGCAACGGCAAGCGATGCCCACGCGGCGCGCGGGCGCGAAAATCCCTGACCCATGGCCTTCCCCGTTCTTGGCGCTCCGAGCGGCTCGGGATAAACCGTCCTGCGGCGCGTGCGGACCTGCGGCGCGAGCCGTGGTCCGTCTAAAGCCAGGATAGGCCTTAAACGAAAGCCGGGGAAAGGGTGTTTTGGACCAGGCCAACGCCGCGCGATAGTCGCCCGGCGCCCGCCTCGATCACTTGGCGCCCGGCATCAGCGCCTTGACCTGGTTGACCACGGACGCCGGCGTCGCCTGGGTCTTGGCGATCCACGCCTCGATCTGCTCGGCCGTCATATAATCGACGTCGAGCCCCAGCTTCTTGCCCTCGGCGAGGAATTCCGGATCGGCGAGCGTGGCCTTGAGCGCCGTGCGCAGCGCCGCCAGCCGGTCCTGCGGAATGCCGGCGGGCGCCGCGAATGGCCGGCCGAAGGCCCAATGGCCGTAAATCATCTCGATCACCTGGCGTTGCTCATCACTGCTCGCCAGGTCGGTGGCGTTCACCGCCTTCGGCAGGCTCGGATGGTTGCCCGGCGGCATCTGCAGCAGCACCTTGAAGTCGCCGCGCTGGAACGACTCCCAATATTGCGCCTGCATCGCGGAAACGAGCAGGATGCAGGCGCCGTCGATCTCGCCGCGCGCGCCGGCCAGCATGACCTCGGACGAATCCGTGTAGCCGGAAACGACCTTCCACGGATAGCCGAACAGCTTGGAGAGCGCGAGCGTGCCGTGGCTCGAGCTGCTCAGCGGACCGGCCGCACCCATCGCGAGCTCGCGCGTCTTGAGCTCCGCCACGTCGTTGACCTTGGCGCGCGGCCAGAACAGGCAGGTGCTGACCTCGGCATTGGCGCTGCCGATCCAGGCGAGCTTCTCCGGGCCGTGCTTGGCGATGTCGGGCGTCAGCAGGTTCGCGGTCGCGACGTTCGGGTTCATCAGTCCGATCGTCGAGCCGTCCTTGGGCGCAGCCGCCACCAGATAGTCCATCTGGCGCAGGCCGCCCGCCCCCGGAATATTTTCCACCAGTATGGTCGGCTTGCCCGGCATATGACGCGCGAAATGCCGCGACATCAGGCGAGCATAGATGGTGAAGCCGCTGCCCGGCCCCGAGCCGACCGTGAGCCGCAGGTTCTTACCTTTGTAGAAATCCTCCACCGGATCGGCGGCGACCGGCAAAACCGCAAGCATGCCGAGAATCATCCCACCGATGATCGAGCGACAAAGAACAGCCACACCCATGGTATTTCCCCTGATCGATATGTTCCGGCGCGCCGTCCTATCGCGCGTCGCTTGATGTCCGTGAATCCTCGAGCGCCCGCGCGTTGTGGCGGTCTAACCCTTCGCCTTGGCCAACTCCGCCGCGAGTTCGGGCAGGATCTTGAACAGGTCGCCGACCATGCCGTAGTCGGCCACCTGGAAGATCGGCGCCTCCTCGTCCTTGTTGATGGCGACGATCACCTTGCTGTCCTTCATGCCGGCGAGATGCTGGATGGCGCCGGAGATGCCGACGGCGATATAGAGCTCAGGCGCCACGATCTTGCCGGTTTGGCCGACCTGGAAGTCGTTCGGCACGAAGCCCGCGTCGACCGCCGCGCGCGACGCGCCGACCGCTGCGCCGAGCTTATCGGCGATCGCTTCGAGCAGCTTGAAGTTGTCGCCCGATTGCATGCCGCGGCCGCCGGAAATCACGACACGGGCGGCGGTCAGCTCGGGCCGCTCGGAATGCGACAGCTCGGCGCCGACATAGCTCGCCAGATCGCTGGCCGGGGCCGCGGCGAGATCGGCAACGGTGGCGTTGCCGCCCTCGGTGGCCGCGCGCTCGAAGGCGGTGCCGCGCACGGTGACGACCTTGATCGGGTCCTTCGACTGCACGGTGGCGAGCGCGTTGCCGGCGTAGATCGGCCGCACGAACGTATCGTCCGACACAACCTGCGTGATCTCGGAGACCTGCTGCACGTCGAGCAGGGCGGCGACGCGCGGCGCGAGATTCTTGCCGAACGTGGTGGCGGGCGCCAGGATATGGCTGAAACCGCGCGCAATCGTCAGCACGAGCTCCGCCATGGTTTCGGCAATCGGATTGGCATAATGCGCCGCCTCGGCGAGCAGCACCCCGGCGACACCGGGAATTTTCGCGGCGGCCTCGGCGACGGCGCGCGCGCCCTGTCCGGCCACCAGCACCGTCACCTCACCGGCACCATGGCCCGCCAGCGCTTTCGCGGCCGTCACGGTGGCGAGCGTCGCCGGCGCGAGCGCGCCCTCCGCATGTTCGGCAATCACGAGAACGGTCATCAGATCACTCCCGCTTCGTCGCGCAGCTTGGCGACCAGCTCGGCGGCCGTGGCGACCTTGACGCCGGCCTGGCGCTTGGCCGGTTCGTCGACCTTCACGATCGTCAAACGCGGCGACAGATCGACACCGAGGGACTCGGCGGTCATGGCCTCGATGGTCTTCTTCTTGGCCTTCATGATGTTGGGCAGCGACGCATAGCGCGGCTCGTTGAGCCGCAGATCGGTGGTCACGACCGCCGGCAGTGTCAGCGACAGCTTTTCCAGCCCGCCGTCCACTTCGCGGGTGACCTCCACCTTGTCGCCGGTAACCGCCAGCTTGGAAATGAAGGTGCCTTGCGGCCAGCCGAGCAACGCCGCCACCATCTGGCCGGTCTGGTTGCTGTCGTCGTCGATCGCCTGCTTGCCGAGGATGATCAGCCGCGGCTGCTCCTTCACCGCGACCGCCTTGAGCAGCTTGGCGACGGCAAGCGGTTCGAGCGTGGCGTCGGCGGGAATATGGATGCCGCGGTCGGCGCCCATGGCGAGCGCGGTGCGAATGGTTTCCTGGCAGCCCTGGGGACCGGCGGAAACGACGACGATTTCCGATGCGACGCCCGCCTCGCGCAGGCGTACCGCCTCTTCCACGGCGATTTCGCAGAACGGATTCATCGCCATCTTCACATTGGCGAGCTCGACGCCGGTGCGGTCGCCCTTGACACGCACTTTGATGTTGGCGTCGACCACGCGCTTCACGGCAACCAGGATTTTCAAGCGACCTCCGTCACGGAACAAACGCCGGCGCTGCTAGCGGCGGTTTGAGTGATGGTCCTCTATATCGTCCCGGGGAGCGGCAGGCAAGCAAAGCGGCCCGCCCGCATGTGCGGCGCTCAGTTGGTCAATGGCCAGACCATGGCGATCAGCGGCGTGCCGAGCGCCAGCACCAGGATCGACAGGGGCAGACCGAGCCGCCAGTAATCGGTGAAGCGATAGCCGCCCGGGCCCATGACCAGCGTGTTGCACTGATGGCCGATCGGCGTGAGGAAATCGCAGGCCGCGCCGACCGCCACGGCCATCAGGAAGGGATCCGGGTTGAGGCCGAGATTTGCGGCCAGGCTGGCGCCGATCGGCGCCATCAGCAGCACGGTTGCCGCATTGTTGAGAAAGGGCGTGACGGCCATGGCCGCCACCATGATCAGCGCGACCGAACCCATGGGCGGCAGATACTGCGTGCCGACCGCGAGCCACTCGGCGACCAGTTCGCTGCCGCCGGTGGTGCGGAGAGATTCGCTCACCGGGATCAGCGCACCCAGCAGAATCAGGATCGGCCACTCGATCGCGTCATAGGCCTCCTTGAGCGTGAGGGCCTTGAACAGAAGCAATGCCACCGCCGCGCCGAAAAATGCGACCGCGACGGTTGTGGTGCCGGTCGCCGCCACGGTCATGGCGACGGCGAGGATCGTCGGCGCGAGCCACGGACGTGGCGACGGCCCGAGCCTGACCCGTCGCTCCGCCAGCGGCAGCAGCCCGAGGGTGGCCAGCCGTTCGCTCAACTCGTCGGCACGCACCCGCACCACCACCAGATCGCCGGCGCGGAAGCGGGCACGGCCGAGCGGCGATGAAGCAGACCGACCGTGCTGGCTGAGCGCCAGGAGGTTGACGCCGTACCAGTCGCGCAGCCGCATCTGCTCCGCGGTGCGGCCGATCATCGTCGAATTGGGCTTGATCACCGCCTCGACCACGGTGACGTCTTCGTCCTCCGGCGTCTTGCCGGCGACATCTTTGTCATGCTTGAGCTCGAGCTTGGCTTCCTTGACGATGCGCCCCAGCGCGTGGGCGTCGCACAGCAGCACCAGCACGTCGTCCTCGAATATCCACCAATGGCCCGACGGCACGTAGCGCCGGCCACCCTCGCGGATGATGGCGGCGACGGTCACCTCGCCCTCACCCGCCTCCTCGAGCGCTTGCACCGTCTTGTTGATGAAGGGCGAACCGGACGGAACGCGGACCTCGGCCTGATAGCCTTCGACCGAGAACAGCTCGTCGGGCGCCGGGGCGGCCTTCTGCGGCTTGGGCAGCAGGCGGTAGCCGAACGACAGGAAGGCGATCCCGACAACGGTCAGCGTCAGCCCGACCGGCATGAAATCGAACATGCGGAACGGCTCGCCGAGAATTTCCTCGCGCATGCGCGAGGCGATGATATTGGGCGAGGTGCCGATCAGGGTCATCAGCCCGCCGAGCAGTGCCGCGAACGACATGGGCATCAGCAGCCGCGACACCGGCTGGCCGGTGCGCCGGGAAATCTGGAAGGCGATCGGCATCAGGATGGCGAGCGCCCCGATGTTCTTCATGAAGGCCGACATGAAGGCGACCAGGATGGCCAGCACGAAGATCTGCAGCTCGGTCCGGGTCAGCCACGGCATCACGCGGCGCATCAGCATCTCGGCGATGCCCGAGCGCGCGACAGCGGCGCTGACGATGAGCGCCGAACCAACGATGATGACGATGTCGTCGCTGAACCCGCGGAAGGCCTCCTCGGGCGACACCACGCCCGCCACCACGGCGACGAGCAGCGCCGTCAGCGCCACCAGGTCATAGCGCAGCCGGTCCCAGATAAACAGCGCCACGGCCCCCGCCAGAATGGCGAAGACCAAACCCTGATCAAGTGTCACGGATGCTGGAGGGGAGAATTGCGACGGAAATCATCGGGAAGGAAACGGACCGCAGGGCTGCAGGTTCCACCGCCATGTGCCGGTCGCCACCGTCGTCCCCTCGGCCAGGCTGAGCCGGGGCTGGCAAACCGCCCGGGCAGGGCTATATAGCTGTGTGTGCGGGAGGTCCCGCTCAATCCTGCGGAGGTTCTCATGGCCCGTTTTGTCACCACCTTCTTGCTGGTGGCGTTCGCATTCGGCCTCTCGGCCTGTGGCGTCAATAATGTGCCGCGGCTCGACGAAGAGTCCAAGGCCGCCTGGAGCCAGGTGCTCAACCAATACCAGCGGCGCGCCGATTTGGTACCCAATCTGGTCGAGACCGTGGCGGGCTACGCCAAGCAGGAGCGCGAAACCCTGACCGCCGTGGTCGAGGCGCGTGCCAGGGCGACCCAGGTCCAACTGCCGCCGGAAGCGCTCAGCGACCCGGAAGCCTTCAAACGGTTTCAGGACAGTCAGCAGCAGCTCGGCAGCAGCCTGGCCCGTCTGCTCGCGGTGGTCGAGAATTATCCCGACCTGAAATCGAATCAGAACTTCCTGTCGCTGCAGTCGCAATTGGAAGGCACCGAGAACCGCATCGCGGTAGCCCGGCGCGACTACATCGTCACCGTTCAGGCTTACAACACGGAGCTGCGCACCATTCCCGGACGCTGGATCGCCGCCGTTCTCTACCCCGACGCCAAGCCCAAGGCGACATTCGACATCCCGCAGGAAAACCAGCAGGCGCCAAAGGTGAAATTCTGATGTCCGTGTGGCGCGCAGCATGCCGTCGGTTTCTCGTCGCGCTGGTCGTCGCCGCAGCCGATCCTGCACGCCGGCTCGGCGCACGCCGCCAGTGAACCGAAGTTTCCGCCACTCACCGGCCGCGTGGTCGATCAGGCCGGTATCTTGTCGGAAGGCACCGAAGCCCGGCTGACGCGTGCGCTGGGGGATTTCGAGCGCGACACCAAGCGGCAGGTGGTGATCGCCACCGTGCCCGATCTGCAGGGCTACCCGATCGCGGATTTCGGCTATCGGCTGGGCCGCGCCTGGGGCATCGGCGAGAAGGGCAAGAATACCGGCGCCATTTTGCTCGTGGCACCGAAGCAGCGTGAGGTGCGCATCGAGGTGGGCTATGGGCTCGAGGGCGAACTGACCGATGCGAAGTCGCGCCAGATCATCGAGCAGACCATCCTGCCCCATTTCCGCGCCGGGGATTTCGATGCCGGGGTGACCACCGGCACCCTTGCCATCCTGCGCGCGCTCGGCTGGCAAGGCGCCGGACCCGCGCCGCAGCGCGCCCAACCGGCCTCCCAGCAGAATTCTTTGGCCAGCTTCCTGCTGCCGTTCGGCATCTTCTTCCTGTTCCTGTTCCTGGCCAATCGGCAACGGCGCGGCCGCGGCGGCATCTATCGCCGGGGCGGCCCCTTCCTGCTCGGTGGTCTCGGCAGTGGCGGGTTTGGTGGTCGAGGTGGCCGGGGTTTCGGTGGCGGCGGCTTCGGCGGCGGCGGCGGATCCTTCGGCGGTGGCGGTGCGTCGGGCCGATGGTAAGACCTTTGCGCAACCGGCTGCGGCCCGAAGACGACGCACGCATCGACGCGGCGATCGCCGATCTAGAGCGGCGCAGCGCCGCGGAGATCGTCGTCGTCATCGCCCAGCGTGCCGCCAGTTATGCGTCCTACTCTGCCCTATGGGCAGCCTGCAGCGCGTTATTGGCCGGCTGGGTCGCGGCGCTGATCGACCCCGCGCTCCCTGCCTCGCACCTGGTGTTCGTGCAAGGTGCCGCGCTCATTGTCGCGGCCGCCCTGTTCTACCTGACGCCGCTCGGCATCAAGTTCGTGCCGGCGGCCGTCAAGCAGGCGCGCGCGGCGATGCTCGCGCGGTTGGAATTCGCCACCCTGGTGAATGACCGCACGCGCCAAAGAAACGGCGTGCTGCTGTTCGTCTCCCTGGCCGAACATTACATCGAGATCATTGCCGACGACGCTGTCGCCGTGGTGATTCCGCCCGAACGCTGGCAACAGTTGGTCAGCCAGTTTCAGCAGAAGGCCAAGCACGGCCCGCTCAGCGACAGCCTGCTCGGCCTGATCGCCGCCTGCGCCGCGGTTCTCGAGCACCATTTTCCGGCGCGCCCCGGCCAGAAGGACGAGCTGCCTAATCAGGTGCGCGAGATCTGACGCACTGTCATCGCGAGACGGTCAGTCAGCGGCAGATCGAATAGCGTCCCATGTCGAAATGGAAGTGGTCGCGGTGGGCCGAGTTGTAGCGGGGCCCGAGACCCGCGCGGAAAATCCGACACGAGGCGGCCTGGAGCGCGCGAAGGAATTCGCCCTTCGCGCCGGCGTCGTCCCAATCGCCGCGCACGGTGACACGGCGGCCATCCTTCAGGCGGAAGCCGGCGATGTCGATGGCGTTGGCGACCGCGTGCTGGCTGCGCCGGCCGCCTTCGGCATTGTTTACGTTGCGGCAGGCGTAGGTGCCGTAATGCTCGATGCCGGTCACCGGCTGCCCCAGGATGCCTTGCGCGGAGGGCTGCAGGGCTTGGCGTTCGAACAGCGCCAGTGCCACGGCGAGCGGGCAGGTCGCCGCAAAACCGCTGCCGTAGGCGATCGCCGACCGCGAGACCTGCACCACGTTGTCGAACCGGCAACCCTCGCCGAGCACGCGATCCGGCACCGGCCGATAGACGAAGTCGGAGGTGGCGAGGACCGCGCGGCAGGCTGCGGGATCGTCCTGCAACCGGCCAAGCTTGTAGGAGGTCAGCAGATTCGGCGGCTGCGCCAGATCGAGCGGCGCCCATGGATTCCAGCGATCCGGAATCCGGATCGTGCCCGGCCATAGCAGGAAAACCGCGAACGCGGGGACGATCAAGGCAACGAAGCGCAACCAGCGCCGCATAAGTGGCCAATCCAGTGGGTCGGGACGATCCTCTTGCTAACGCTGGGCCGCCGCGGTCATTCAGGGGCGCCGCCGCGCTTTTCATCAAGAAATGTTGAGAGTCGTGGCGTCGGCCGCGAGGCTTTGCGGCGCGACGTTCGTCAGGCGCGGCGCAAGCGCGCGGCGTGCCAGCGCAGATGATCTTCGATGAAGGTGGCGATGAAGAAGTAGGAATGGTCGTAGCCTTGCTGCATGCGCAAAGTCAGCGGAATGCCGGCCTTGGCGCAGGCCTCGACCAGCCGCTCGGGCTTCAACTGGGTGGCCAGGAACTGATCCTGGTGCCCTGGTCCACCAGCAGATCGGAAACGCGCGCGCCATCCTCGATCAGGGCGCAGGCGTCATACTGCCGCCACAGCGGCGCGGTCCTCGCCGAGATAGCGCGCGAAGGCTTTCTGGCCCCACGGCGCGTTCATCGGCGAGGCGATCGGCGCGAAGGCCGACACGGCGGCGTAGCGGCCGGGATGTTTGAGCGCCATGGTGAGCGCGCCATGGCCGCCCATGGAATGGCCGGTGATGCCTTGGCGGCCCATGTCGGCCGGCAGGTTCGCCGCGATCAGGGCGGGGAGTTCCTCGCCGATGTAGCGCGCCATCTTGTAATGCCGATCCCACGGCGGCTGGGTGGCGTCGAGATAGTAGCCGGCGCCGATGCCGAAATCGTAAGCCCTGTCCGGATCGCCCGGCACATCGGGGCCGCGCGGACTGGTGTCGGGTGCGATCAGGATGAGGCCGAGCTCGGCCGCGACGCGCTGGGCGCCCGCCTTGGTGGTGAAATTCTCCTCGCTGCAGGTCAGGCCCGACAGGAACCAGACCACCGGGCACTTGCCGTTCTCGGCCTGCGGCGGCAGGTAGGCGGCGAAACGCATGGATGTGCCGGTCGCCGCCGAAGCATGGCGATAGGTGATCTGGCTGCCCTCGAAGCAACGCGACTGGGAAACGATCTCCAGCGTCACGACTTGATCCTCAAAAGACGATCCCCGGGCCTCAATAGACGATCACCGAGCGGATCGATTTGCCTTCGTGCATGAGATCGAACGCGTCGTTGATCTTCTCGAGCGGCATCTTGTGGGTGATCAGCTCGTCGATGCGGATCTTCTTGTCCATGTACCACTCGACGATCTTCGGCGTGTCGGTGCGGCCGCGCGCGCCGCCGAACGCCGTGCCGCGCCACACCCGCCCGGTGACGAGCTGGAACGGCCGCGTCGCGATCTCCTGCCCGGCGGCGGCGACGCCGATGATGATGCTTTCGCCCCAGCCGCGGTGGCAGCATTCGAGCGCCTGGCGCATGACCTGGGTATTGCCGGTCGCATCGAAGCTGAAATCGGCGCCGCCGTCGGTCAGTTCGACGATGGCGCTCACCACCTTGTCGCGGCCGACCTCGTCGGGATTGATGAAGTGGGTCATGCCGAACTTCTCGGCCATGGCGCGCTTCGCCGGATTGACATCGACGCCGATGATCTTGTCGGCGCCGACCAGCCTGGCGCCCTGTATCACGTTGAGGCCGATGCCGCCGAGTCCGAAGACGGCGACATTGGCGCCCGGCCACACCTTCGCCGTGTAGATCACCGCGCCGATGCCCGTGGTGACGCCGCATCCGACGTAGCAGATCTTGTCGAACGGCGCGTCCGCGCGCACCTTGGCGAGCGCGATCTCCGGCATCACCGTGAAGTTGGAGAAGGTCGAGCAGCCCATGTAGTGATGGATCGTCTGCTTGCCGATGCGGAACCGGCTGGTGCCGTCGGGCATGACGCCCTTGCCCTGGGTCGCGCGGATCGCCGTGCACAGGTTGGAGCGGCGCGACAGGCAGGTCTTGCACTGGCGGCATTCCGGCGTATAGAGCGGAATCACGTGATCGCCGGGCTTGACCCAGGTGACACCCGGCCCGACCTCGCGCACGATGCCGGCGCCTTCATGGCCGAGGATGGACGGGAAGATGCCCTCGGAATCCTGGCCTGACAGGGTGTAGGCGTCGGTGTGGCACACGCCGGTCGCCATGATCTCGATCAGCGCCTCGCCCGCCTTGGGCCCGTCGAGCTCGACGGTTTCGATCGACAAGGGCTTGCCCGGCTCCCAGGCGACGGCGGCTTTGGTCTGCATCGGATCTCTCCACGGAACGGTTTTCACCACGCTGCACCAGATCGCCGGGGCGGACAATCCCCCAAGCGCAGTCTTGCCGTTCGCGCCGGCGGGTGGGTCTGTCCGCCGCCCCGCCGGCCCGCATCTATTGGGTTGTGGGAAGCCAGCCGTGACAGGCATAGTGCCGCTGTCCCTGGACGTTCGACCGGCAGTCCGCCGTGTCCCCGCGTTCCTCCGCCCTCGCCTTCAGGAGTCCTGCCGCCTTGGCTCTGGCTGTCCGCGTCCTCATCACCCTCTGCTTCGCCTTCCTTCTGAGCCAGTTCCAGCGTGCATCGCTGTCGGTGATCGCGCCCGATCTGATGTCGGAGGTCGGGCTGACGCCCGAGGGCTACGGCCTGGTCGCGAGCGGCATCTTCCTCGGCGT
This sequence comes from uncultured Alphaproteobacteria bacterium, assembly GCA_963752345.1. Taxonomy (GTDB): domain Bacteria; phylum Pseudomonadota; class Alphaproteobacteria; order SMXQ01; family SMXQ01; genus CAVVYA01. Next base: position 45,796 of record CAVVYA010000020.1, on the reverse strand, counting down.
GCTGGCCGGGCAGATTCCCGTCGGCCTGCTGCTCGACCGCTACGGTGCGCGCAAGACCACATCGGCGATGCAGCTTCTCGCCGTGGTCAGCACCTTGATCTTCGCCGCGGCCGACAGCGTCGGGCTGATGTTCGTGGCGCGCTTCGCCACCGGGCTCGGCTTCTCCGCCTCGCTGATGGGCACCATGGTGGTGGCTGCGCGCTGGTTTCCGGCCGATCGCTTCGCCCTGATCTCCGCCCTGGTGCTGGCCGGCGCGGGCGGCGTCGGCAGCCTGCTCGCGGCGACGCCCATGGCGCTGCTCGCCGACTGGCTCGGCTGGCGCGGCACTTTCTACGTCCTTCGCCGGCGTCACCATGCTCAGCACCATGGCGGTCTATTTCTTCGTGGTCGATGCGCCGGAAGGCCATCCCTATCACCAGCGGCGCATCGAGGGCGTGCGCGAGAGCCTCGCCGGCCTCGTCGAGGTCATCCGCCTGCCGCAACTGCCCTATGTGCTGATGCTGACGACCATCGGCTTCTCGGTGCTGATGACCATTCTCGGCGTATGGGGCGGACCCTACCTGCACGATGTGCACGGGCTCGACGCGGTCGACCGCGGCAACGTGCTGGCGCTGCTCGCCATCGGCAATATCATCGGCTTTCTGGTCTATGGCCCGCTCGACCGCATCCTCGATACGCGCAAGCGCGTCATCCTGACGGGCGGCGTCGTCAATATCGCGCTGCTGGCGATTCTCGCCGCCGTGCCGGAGCTAACCTACGTCCAGGTCGCCGTGCTGTTCTTCGTGCTCGGCTTCGTCAGCTCCTACCATGTCGCCAACCTGGCTCTGGGCCGCGCCTTGTTTCCCGACGCGCTGGTCGGGCGCGGCATGACCTTGATTAATCTGTTCACCTTCCTCGGCCTGGCCCTGATGCAAATCATCTCGGGGTTGATCGTCGGGCACTTCGCCCGGCCGGACGGCGGTGCGCCGCCGGAAGCTTATCGGCTGATGTTCGGCTTTATGACTTTGGCGAGCGCGGTGGTGATCGCGATCTACAGCCGTATCCGCGATATCAAGCCGAGCGAGCAGCGCAAGCCGGCGCACGGCTGAGCGGCGTCAGGCTATTCCACATAGATCATCTTGCGGGTCATGCCGCCATCGATGACGAAGTTGGCGCCGGTGATGAAGCGCGCGGCCGGGCTCAGCAGATAAGCGGCGAGTTCCGCCACGTCTTCCGGCTTGCCGACCCGGCCGGCGGGATGCTGCGCGTGATCCTGACGCGACAGCGGCTCACCCGTCACGTCAATCCATCCCGGACTGATGCAGTTGACCCGCACCTCGGGCGCGAGCGAGATGGCGAGCGCATGGGTGAGCGCGACCAGACCGCCCTTGGTTGCCGCATAGGCCTCGGTGTCCGGCTCGGACATCAGCGCGCGGGTCGAGGCCATATTGACGACGGCACCGCCACTCCTGCGCAGCGCATCGGCCGCGGCGCGCGTGCCGGCGAAGGCCGCGGTCAGGTTGGTGGCGATCACCCGGTTCCACTCCGCCATGGTGAGTTTCTGCAGCGGCTTGCGGATCATGATGCCGGCATTGTTGACCAGGGCATCGAGCCGGCGATGGTTGCGGGCGAAATTCCGGATGGCTTTGCGGAGCTGCGTCTCATTGCCGACGTCGCACTTGTGAAAGGCGATGCGGTCGGCCAGATCGCCCGTCCAGGGCTCGGGCTTGCTTCGATCCAACACTGCGACCGTGTAATACCGGCGCGCCAACGCCTCGGCGATGGCCCGGCCTATGCCGTGGGATCCGCCGGTCACAATGGCCGTCTGGACGTCCGCCGCCATGTCCGCTCCTGAAAAAAGAACACGCCCCGGCGGCAGTCGGCCGATGGCGCCAAAGGAGGAACGTTCCGCTTCGCGATACGTTCGAAACGGGGTGGGCATGAGCACGGCGGGCTACGCGGCAGGAGAGGATTATGGCGGATCCACAGTCCGGCGTGCGGAGCCGAGCAGCGATTGCCGGGCACCCGATTCATCCCATGCTGGTGCCCTTTCCCATCGCCTTCCTGGTCGGCGCCTTCGCCAGCGATTTGAATTTCTGGTGCACCGGCGACGCATTCTGGGCGCGCGCCGCGCTCTGGCTGGCGGGCGCCGGCCTGGTAACCGGCCTCGCCGCAGCCGTCACCGGCCTGATCGATTTCCTGTCGATCCCGCGCGCCCGCGAGGGGCAGGTCGGATGGGTTCATTTCCTGGGCAACGCGGCGGTTCTGCTGCTGACCCTGTGGAATGTGCTGCAGCGGCTCGGCGACCCCGCGAGCGCCGGTACTGCCGCTCGGCATCATCTTCTCGGGAGTCACTACGCTTATCCTCTTCGTGACGGGCTGGATGGGCGGTGAACTGGCCTACCGCTATAAGATCGGCCAGAGCGACGGCAGCGCGCCGTGGACACGGAAACGCTAGGCGGCGATGGACAGCCTGGGTGACTTCCTGCACGAGTGGTTCGGCGCCATCGACGGCAGCCAGATCACCAGCGCCCAGATGGCGACGCGCGCTGTGGTGGTCTACATCGCGGTCATCGTCATCGTCCGCTACGGCAAGAAGCGCTTCCTGGGCAAAGGCAGCGCTTTCGACATCATCCTGGGCGTCACGCTGGGCGCCGTCGCCGGCCGCGCCATTTCGGGCGGCGCCCCGGTGGTGCCATCGCTCGCCGCCTGCGTGGTTTTGGTCGCACTCCATTGGATCTTCTCGCTCGCGGCGGTGGAGTCACACGCCCTCGGCAGCCTCATCAAGGGCAATGCGCGGGTCATCGTGCGTGACGGAAAGATCGACGAACAGGCACTGCGCGACAGTCATCTCAGCATTCGCGACCTCGAAGAGGAGTTGCGCCACCACAATGTGGCGAGCCTCGACAAAGTCGCCGAAGCGCGGCTCGAACGCAGCGGCCGTATCAGCATCCTGACGAAAGACGCATAGGAGACCGCCATCCCCAGTCGCATGCGCGCCCTGCTCATTCACAGCCCATCCGCGGGCGACCAAGGAACCACGGCGGACGACCTGATGCGCATGCTCAAGGAGGCCGGCCATGACGTCGAAATCCGCGCGCCGAACGATCCCGACAGCGACGGCCTTGATTCGCCAGGGCGCCGATCTGGTCGTCGCCGCCGGCGGCGACGGCACGGTGACCAAGGTGGTGCTCGCGGCGCCGACCGGGGCGCGCGTCGGCATCATCCCGCTCGGCACGGCCAACAACATCGCCAACTCGCTGGGCATCGCCGGCCGTCCGGAGGAGATCATCGCCGGCTGGACGTCCGCCTTCGCCAAGCCGATCGACATCTGGCTGGCCCAGGGCCCGTGGGGCGAGCGCCCATTCATCGAGGGCTGCGGAATCGGCGCCCTGACGCGCGCCGCCCACCAGATGGACGACAAGGAGATCGCTGGCCATTCTCCGGACCACGAAATCTCCATGGCGCGCGCCGCCCTGCGCGACACCCTGAACCACAGCAAGCCGGTGCCGGCGCGGCTTACTCTGGATGGCGGCGTCGTGGAAGACCGCTTCCTGCTGATCGAGATGCTGAACTTCGGCGCCGTCGGCCCGCGCCTGCCCCTGGCCTGGTCGGCGGACCCGTCCGATGGCTTGCTGGAGATCGGCTACACGCTCGAAGAGCGCTATAATGACTTTTGCGAATGGTTGTCGGATGGCGCCTTGCCCTTCGCCGAAGCGCCGGTGATACTGCATCGCAGCCGAACCGTCGAACTGACCTGGCAGAACGCGCGGTTCCGTATCGGCGACGAATATTGGCCGGAAACCGGCATGCCGGAGCCGCAGGCCACCCACAAAGCCACGATCCGGCTTGCCCGGCCGGGGCCCAAGGTATTGATCCCACGCGGCAAAGCTTGAGTGCCGGCGCGCCATCGGTGGAACTCCAGGACCCCGTAGGCGGTTTATAGACAGATCCAATCGGAGAATCCGCATGTCGATCATTGGAACGCTGGTCATCGGCTTTTTCGCCGGCCTCATCGCCAAGCTGCTGATGCCGGGCCGCGATCCCAAAGGCTTCATCATCACCATCGTGCTCGGCGTGATCGGCGCCTTTTTCGCGACATGGCTCGGCCGACAGCTCGGCTGGTATGGCGAAGGCGAGGCGGCCGGATTCATTGGCGCCGTGATCGGTTCTATTATTATTCTCGCGATCTATCGTGTCACACTGGGTCGCCGACTGACCTGACGGCACCCGCCCCAGCATGAGTTCGCACCGGGCTCGCCCGGCGCAGTCGCGGCCGGCTGCGGCGAGCCGTGCATCGTCAACGCAATTGCCGTACGACGAGGAACCGGAACAAGATGCGCTGCGCCGTCATTTAATCCATACCGGACGCAGCGGTGCAGCCGCGCGCCCGGCCAACACGAGTTCCATCGCGGAGGTTAAGCATGGAAGTACCGCTGCAGATCGCGTTCAAGGATTTGGACAGTTCTGAATTCATCGAAAACCTGATCCGCGAGCGCGCCGCACGCATGGAGCGCCTACACCCCAACATCATCAGTTGTCGCGTCGTGGTCGAGGTGCCCCATCGCAGTCCCGAAAGCGGCAAGCCGACCATCGGCGTTGCCGTCGAGGTCGAGGTGCCAGGCCGTAAATCCTTGCTGGTCGGCAAGGACGAACAGCAGCGGCATGAGGTCAAGAACGACCAGTATGCGGTGGTCAGCCGGGCGTTCGACGCGGTGGAACGGCAGCTCAAGAGCGATGCGGACTTCAAACGCGGCGACGTGAAGCATCACGAGGGCGAACGCGATACCGGCCGCATCGTGCGGCTGTTTCCCGAGCAGAACTACGGCTTTATCGAGGTGCGCGGAACGGGGGATCTTTATTTCACGCGCAATGCCGTGGTCAGCGGCAGCTTCGACGACCTGCAGATCGGCACCATGGTGGAAATCACCCGGGCGACCGGCGAGGGCCCCATGGGCCCCCAGGCAAGCTCCGTCAAACTGCTCAATGCCAGGCGCAGTCCGGATGGGTCGGCGCTCACGGCCAAGGCCGCAGGCAGCGGCAAGCGCTGAATTCGGGTGCTGCCCGCCGCGTCCAGCGGCGGGCAGCGCCGGCCCCCTAGCGAAACTCTCTCTCTCGGCGCGGCTCTGAGCGGTTACCAGGTTTTCGGTACCGGGTGGGCGATGGCGTCGTCCAGCGTGCTGGTCCGGTGGAACTGCTCCTTCGGCCGCAACCTTCCGCTCTGGTCGATCTGATCCATCATGCAATAGATCTCGAACTCGTAGCCATCCGGATCGAGGAAGTTGATGCTGAGGTTGCAGCCGGCACCCTTGCGGCCCTCGAACACGATCGGGATGTTGTTGGCTTTCAGGAAGTCGCGCGCCTTGAGCAGGATCTCAGGGCTATCGACTTCCATGGCCAGATGCTCGACGCGCAATGCCGTGCCCGGTTCGGGCCGGCGCTTCGCCTTGGAAGGCTTCAGGCCGATGGCGTGATGGTCTTTCGCGCAGCGGAAGAACACCATGCCGATCTCGTTGCGGTCGGTTTCATGGAATCCCATGACCTCGGTCCAGAATTTCACCGAGCGTTCGATGTCCGTCACCTCGTAGACCAAATGGCCGAGCTTGTTGATCTTGATCGGCGAGGTGCCCTTGTAGGATGTCGGGTGAGTCGAGGCGGCTTTCGCGGCCTGCTCGCGCCTTTCCTCGACGGCGGCATGTCCATCCATAATTTTCCTCCACAGCTTATATTCTGGCTGGCGCCAGTTTAGCGCTTCCGCGGGGCCGATGAAACGGGTTCCGCCGCTACGAACATCACGGGAACATCTCCTTAAGGAAGGCGATAACGTCCGGCGGCGTGCTGGTGATGACTTTCTTGTAGAAAGCTTCCAGGCTCTCGCCGGAGGTCGGCACGAAGTTGAACTTGCGCTTCTTGATATCGGTCTGGAAGTCCGGGTCCGCCAGCATAGCCTGCCACGCCTTGCGCAATTCAGCCACCCGCTCGGGCGGCGTGCCCGGCGGCAGGGCGTAGGGCCGCGCCACCGCCAAGCCCTCGTTGATGGTTTCGAAATACGCGCCCGGATTGGGATTGAGCTCGTAGACCGTCGGCACGTTCGGAACCAGCGGGTCACGCTTCGTGCCGGAGACCACCAGGATCGGCACGGTGCCCTCGCTCACCCATTGGGGACGGGCGCTCATCAGGCTTTCGGTGGAATTGGTCCGGCCGTCGATTTCACCGCGCTCGATCGCGAGATCCTGCGCGGCGCTTTCGTAGCCCGTGATGACCTTGAACTTGATGCCGAGCGCGCTCTGCCAGCCGACCGTATAAAGATACGTCCCCGTGCCGATGCCCTGGGAACCGATGAGCGGCGGCTCCTTCGCGTTACGCATATCTTCGATGCTCTTGAATTTATCGGACCGCACGGCGAGCGCGTAGGTGCTGCGCGTCCAGGCGCCGAGGATCGGCATCTTGCTGAGATCGAATTTGACCACGCTCGAGCCGGCGAGCTGCTGCAGATAGTGGCCGCTGGCGAGCTGATAGATATTGAGGCCATCCGGCGGCGCGACGTTGTAAGCCATGTTGATGGATTTGACGCCGCCGGCACCGGGCTCGTTCTGCGCGATCATCGTCGGCTTGCCCGGAATATGCCTGCCCAGGTGCAGCGCGATGAGGCGGCCGTCGGCATCGGCGGTGCCGCCCGCGGCGAAGCCGATGATGACATTGATGCGCTTGCCTTCGTAGAACGACGATTGAGCCGCGGCCGGTAAACCGGCCGCGATCAACATCCCGCTACTCACCAGAGCCGCCGCTGCAATTCGTGTGCTCGTCGCCATGTTCATCTCCCCGTTACCGGTCTGATCCGTGCTTCCGTGCCTCCGGCGCGTCGTTGCGCGCCCGTCCCGCAGCCTGTCGCTGCGCAGTATTTATGGGCGCCGTGTTGAACGGCGCCGTTCGTCAACGTCGCGCGGCTGTTCCGCCGCTTAGCCCCATAGCCAGCGCTCACCGTCGAACCCGGGACGATCCGGGTAGCGCGCCGCCACCTCTTTCACGCTCGGATGGTCCATGACGCTGAGCTTGCCGTTGTCATGCAATGTCTGGTTGCCGACCGTCAGCGTCGCGCCGCGCAGTTCGGCCGAGGTGTGCAGGTTGTAGGGGAATTCCTTGCTCTGCCCGGCCTTGCCGAAATGCATGTGAATGCTGCTCGGATGGAACGAGGCGATGAATTCGCGGTAATCCTCGTCCGGGCATTGCGCCGCCGAGACGATGGCCGCCGGATGGACGCCGCCATGCGGCGCGCGGATCGCATGGGCCGCCTCGTCGCCGACGATCTTGGCCAGCTCCTTATGGAACGCGGTCAGCGTTTCGGCTTCCGGCCCGCCCTCGAAGCGCGTCACCCGGTTGTTCTCCACCGTCACGCGCACGGGCTGGCTGAACTTGGTCGGCACGCCGATATGACGCGCCCATACCGGCATCATGCGGTCGAAGATAAAGGTGCCGCGCGTGCCCACCGGATTGACGGCGGGATAGATACCCTCGGGGAACGGACGGTGGAAACCGTTGACCCGCCAATAAGCATAGCCGTCGCCCTTGCGCTGGGGCGCGCCCACGGTGCCTTCCAGATGGGTGCCGTTCGGATGGCTGAGCACCCAGCGCTCGCCCTCGCGAATCTGCTCGGCCACCCGAAAGCGGATCTCCGAGATCAGTTCGTAGGGCGTGCGCGCCCAGGCGCTCATCAGCAGGGGCGCCGTCGTCGCCATGTTGCGTACCATGGGCAGCTTGAACTCCGACAGCGTCTCCGACAGCTCCTTGAGTTCTTCTTCCGAGGAGAGATCGAGCACATGGCTGATCAGGATATCGGCGCCCTTCATGGCGGACTTCACGATCGGCGGAATGCGCCACACCGTGTCGCGCGTCGGTATGTCGGGCCATATCACGTTGCGGCGCACCGGCATGTCGGTCCACAGCACGGACGGATGGGCGCCGCGCGCCTGCACGCCGGCCTGGATCCAGGCGATGCAGGCCTGATCCACCAGGTTGCGGCCGCCGTAGAGCCCGTCGTTGGCGGCCAGGATCAGCACATTCTGGCCCGGCTTGATCTGCGCGCAATGATCGAGCAGGTCGTTGACCGACAGCGCGGCTTCCGGCGGCATCAAGGGCATCGAACTCACGGCGTGACCTCCCGAACTGTCTTGCATAGTGGGGCCGTCATGGCCCTCTTCATTCTTAGAGCGCCGTTCACGGCCGCGGCTGCCGTTTGGTGGCACGCACGCGCCCCGCGGTGGCGCCGCCGTCGAGCGTGATGATCGCGCCGTTCATGTAGCCCGCCGCATCGGACGCGAGATAGGACACGAGTTGCGCCACGTCGTCGAGCCTGCCATTACGGCCGATCGGAATCGTCGGCGGCACATCGCGGCCGTCGTCCTGGTGCTGGATCGAACCTGGCGCGATGCAGTTGACCCGGATGCCATGCGGCCCCGCTTCGAGCGCGAGCACGCGGGTCAGCATGGCGATCGCCGCCTTCGACGTCGCATAGGCACCGCCGCCGGCATAAGGCGAATGACCGCTCACCGAGCCGATATTGACGATCGCGCCGCTGCCCTGGCTTTTCATATGGGGCAACGCCTTCTGGCAACACAGCATGGTGCCGTCCACGTTCACCCGGAATGTCTCCCGCCAGCTTTCGAGCGCATGATCGGCGATCTCCTCCATCGGATGCACCGCGGCGTTGTTGCACAGCAGGTCGATACGGCCGAAGCTCTCGATCGCGGTGTCGATCGCCAGTTGCGCCCCGGCGGGAGTGCCGATGTCGGCGGTGACGACGCGCACCCGATCGCCGAACGCCGACAACGTCTCCCGCGCCGCGGCGCAGGCGCCCTGATTCGCGATCGACCACGACGACGGCCATGCCTTCCGCCGCGAGATGCCGTGCAATGCCCAATCCGATCCCGGTGGCGGCACCGGTAACCACAGCGACCCGTCGCGATTCAGCCAACCTGCGCCCTTTCCCTGTCGGCGGCTTGCGCACCGCTCTCCTTCACAGCCTGACGCCTTCCCGCCTCCTCAGCAAGAGGAGTCGCGGCTCAGGCGACGAGCCGCGGCACGGGATGTGGCTGGCGGCTTTCGAGCGACGGCGGCTTGAGGCCCGAGGCCTCGTAGGCCCACACGCCGAGCTGGTCGGACCAGATGCGGTTGACCTGCTGGCGTTCCCGCATGGCCTCGAGGCAGGCATCCTGCTGCTCGCCGGTCACCGCGTATTTCTTGAGAATCGTGAGCGGTGCGTCGCCATGGCCCTCCTCGGCGGAATCCGCCGCGTCGGCCGCGTCCCAATGGGCGAGCGCCTCGTCGGACAGGCCCAAGCTGGCCCACATATTGCGTGACGTGCGCGCGCGCTCGCCGACCCGCTTGATCATTTCCTTGCCGCGCGCCACCTCGTTGCCGGCGATCGCCGCAAAGGCTTCGAGCCACGGCTTGTTGCGGCTCACCCAATCGCAGTAGGTGATGCGCATCTTGGTGATCGGCGCACCGCCGTAGCCGTGGACGTAGTCGCGGTCGACGCCGAGCGCCACGGCGAAATCGACCAGGCTCTCGTAATGGCCGGTGGGGATCGTCGGATCCTTCACCTCTTCCACATACATGTTTTCGATCAGGTATTTGCGCACTTCCAGGTGCGGGCAGTTGCCGGTGATGTTGGCGAGCCAGCGCGGGAAGTTCGCGGCGAACACGCAATGTTCGAGCGCATAGACCCGGGCGCCTTCGCGCGACAGGTGATTCCTGTTGTACTGTTCGAGGAGGGTCGGCGTGCCCCAGCGGAACTGCTGCAGCAGATCGAGGATGGCCTCTTGGAATTGCTCCGGCGTGCGCGTCATCCCAGTTCTCCCAATGTTTTGCTTGATCTGGCGGCCAGGATGCGCCCCCTCGGGCGGGGCGACAACGGCCTTTTCGCTTGCCACGGTGTCAAGTAAGATTTGACAGGGTGACCCGCAGGAGCCGGCGATGGACCGTTTCAAGCTGATGGAGACCTATGTCGCCGTGGTGAAGCTGAGAAGCTACACCCGGGCGGCCAAGGATCTCGGCGTCACCCGCGCCATGGTCAGCAAACGGGTGCAGGATCTCGAAGCGGCGCTCAATGCCAAGCTGCTCAACCGCAACACCCACCGCCTCAGCGTCACCGCCACCGGCGCGGACTATTACGACAGCTGCGTCGCCATGCTGGCCGATCTGCATGCGCTGGAGGAGCGCATTCAGGCCCGGCGCGCCACGCCGCGCGGCGACATCCACATCCTGTCGACCCGCACCTTCGGCGAAATGCTGCTGGCGCCGGTGGTCGCCGACTTTTGCAAACTCTATCCCAACATCTCGGTTCACATTGCGCTGATGGACCGCGACATGGCGCCGGACGGCATGGACCTGGTGTCGGGCGGATTCGATCTGGCGATCCGCACCCTGCCCCTCGCCGAATCCTCGCTGATCGCCCGCCCGCTGCTGGCACTGCCGCGCATTCTCGTCGCCACGCCGGACTATCTCGCGCGCTGGGGCACGCCGCGCACGCCCGCGCAACTCACCGCGCACAATTGCCTCGATCCCAGCGGCATGGCCCATTCGAGCTGGGAATTCCTCGATCCGGCCGGACGCTCGATCATCCAGGTGTCGGGCTCGCCGCGCGCCAACAGCAGCGCCGTGGTGCGCGAGGCCGCGCTGAAGGGACTTGGCATCGCCATGCTGCGCGAATATCTGGTGCGCGAGCGCTTGAAGGATGGATCGCTGGCGCGCATCCTGGAGGGCCACGAGATCGAAGAGCGCAAGCTCTACGTGGTCTATCAGAAGGACCGTTACCAGCCGATGCGCATGCGTATCTTCATCAAATATTTGTTCGGCCGGCTGAAGGAATATTCGCCGGAGCGCACGGCTCCTTGGCCGATGGCGACAGCGATGGAGCCCCGGACATGAACGAGCGACGGGCCGACCACATTGTCTGCGGCGGCACTGATCACTCTGGCGCTGACCGCGACGCCGCCGGTGTCGGCGGCCGAGCCGGTCGATCTCGAGCTGGTGATCGCCACCGACGTGTCCTACAGCATCGACGCCGAAGAGGCGCGGCTGCAGCGCGAGGGCATCATCGGCGCGTTTCGCAGCCGCGAGGTCATCCGTGCCATCCAGACGGGCGCGCTCGGCCGCATCGCCGTCGCCTACATCGATTTCTCGGGCCGGCCGTTCAACAAGGTCGTCATCGACTGGCAGGTCATTCAGGACGAGGCGAGCGCCCATGCCTTCGCCGACAGGCTGGTTCAGGCGCCGCCGAACCGTGGCCAGAACACCTCGATCAGCGACGCCATCGAGCTCGCCTCCCAATTGATCGAGAGCAACCAGTTCGACGGCATGCGGCGGGTCATCGACGTATCGGGCGACGGACCGAACAACACCGGGCGGCGCGTCGACGATGTGCGCGACGATACCGTCGCCAAGGGCATCACGATCAACGGCCTGACCATCATCAACCAGGCGGACCGCTGGAATTCGCGCTACTTCCTCGAGGACCTCGACCGCTATTTCGAGGGCTGCGTCATCGGCGGACCGGGATCGTTCGTCATCGTCGCGAGCGACTTTCAGGATTTCGCCCGCGCCATTCGCCAGAAACTGATCCTGGAGATCGCCGGCCTGGTGCCCGGCAGGGCAACACCGCCCTTCATCCAGCGCACCGCCGCGCCGGCGGGCATCGTGACGGCCCAGGCAGGCGCGTCGCCCGCGCGGCCCGGTTACGAAAAGGGCTGCGACATCGGCGAGCGCATGCGGCGGGGCGCCTGGGGCGGCTGGGGGCCCTCCTACGAGCCTTAGAGCATAATCGTCTTAATTGAATTCGAGGGATTCCCTTGGGGGCGCTGTTATGATTCAAGATGCTGGCTGGATAGGAGGTCAGCATCCGATGGTGAAGCCGTATTCGGAGGATTTGCGCATTCGGGTGGTTCGGCGGGTCGAGGCCGGGCACTCGGTACGGGAGGTGGCCGAGACGTTCGGGGTGAGCGTTTCGAGCGTGGTGAAGTGGTCGCAGCGCAAGCGTCAGACCGGCAGCGTGGCGGCCAAGCCGATGGGCAGCCGGCAGGCGCGGTTGCTGGCGGCGCAGCGGGACTGGATGCTGGCGCGGCTCGCGGCGAAGCCGGACGTAACGTTGCGCGCGTTGGTCAACGAACTGAACGCCCGCGCGGTGAGGGCGAGCTACGGTTCGGTGTGGCGGCTGCTGAACGACGAAGGTGTCAGCTTCAAAAAAAAGCCTGCACGCCAGCGAACAAGACCGGCCTGACGTCGCCCGGCGACGCGTCCGTTGGAAGACCCATCAGGGGAAGCTCGACGCCGCCCGGCTGGTCTTCATCGACGAGACCTGGGCCAAGACTAACATGACGCGCACCCATGGCCGGTGCGCGCGCGGCCAGCGGCTGATCGCCAAGGTGCCGCACGGACACTGGCGGACGTTGACCTTCTTGGCGGCCCTGCGCGTAGATCGGATCGACGCACCCTGCGTTCTCGACGGCCCGATCAATGGCAAGAGCTTCCTCGCCTACGTCGAGCAGATCCTGGTGCCGACGCTGTCGGCCGGCGACATCGTCATCATGGACAACCTCGGCAGCCACAAGGGACAGTCCGTGCGGCGCGCCATCCGGACCGCCGGCGCCAAGCTCTTCTTCCTGCCACCCTACAGTCCCGACCTCAACCCGATCGAGCAGGTCTTCGCCAAACTCAAGACCCTCCTGCGCAAAGCCGACGAACGCTCCGTCGAAGCAACCTGGCGCCGCATCGGTACCTTGCTCGACCGCTTCACACCCGCCGAATGTGCCAACTACCTTCGCAATGCCGGATACACGTCAATCTGAATGGATCACGCTCTAGCCGCGGCCCCACCGGTTGGCCTGCACCACGAAATTCCGTGCGGCACGGCGGTTGATTCAGATCAATGCCGGGGCGATGTCCATACGGGATCATTCGATACCTAAGCAATAGCGGTATTGGAGGGTCCCATGTCCATTCACGCCCGGCGCAACAGCCCGCTCGAAACCGGCCTGCATCCAGCCGTCTACGGCGGCCTCCTCGGCTGCCTGGTGTGGCTGACGGCGGTCGTCTGGCTCGCCTTCGGCGCGGACCGCTATACCGCGCTGCAACTCGCCATCGCGACCTTCCTGTCCATCATGTTCGCTCTGGTGCCCTTCTGGCTGTCCCGCATGCCGCGCGCCGAGGAAACGCCGACCGCGCCGCCGCCGCTGCTGCGCGATTGGGCCGAGCACGACTTCATCACCGCGAGCGGGCCCGTCGAAGGCAAGCATGCGGCGATCATGGTGTTGCTGGCACCCGCGTCGGTCGCCTTGGGGCTGAGCGCCACCGCCGCGATCGCCTATCTCGCCGCGCATGGTTTGCTGTAGGCCCTGCGATGCGCGCACCGCCACACACGCGCGATCCTGCGGCTGCAATCCCTTAGAAACGCCGCAGGATCAGTGACGTGTTGATGCCGCCGAAGGCGAAATTGTTGGTCATCAGATGCTCGATCTCGAGCCGGCGGCCCTCGCCCATGATGTAGTCCAGTTCGGCGCAACGCGCGTCCACATTGCGCAGGTTGACGGTCGGACAGAACCAGCCGTCGCGCATCATCTCGATGCCGAGCCAAGCCTCGATCATGCCGCACGCGCCGAGCGAATGGCCGAAGAAGCTCTTCAGCGAATGGATCGGCATGCGCGGCCCGAACACCGCGTGCGTCGCCTTGGTCTCCGCGATGTCGCCGTGCTCGGTTGCGGTACCATGGCCATTGACGAAGCCGATCGCCTCGGGCGCCAACGCAGCTTCCGCCAGCGCCATGCGCAGCGCCACCTCCATGGTCTCGGCCTGGGGCTGCGTCACATGGTTGCCGTCGGAATTGGTGCCGAAACCGACGACCTCGGCATGGATCTTGGCGCCGCGCGCCTTGGCCCGTTCGTATTCCTCGAGGATGAAGGTGCCGGCGCCCTCGCCGATCACCAAGCCGTCGCGGTCGCGATCGTAAGGCCGTGGCGTCAGATGCGGCGTGTCGTTCTGGGTCGAGGTGGCATAGAGCGTGTCGAACACCGCCGAATTCGGTGACGTCCAGTTCGTCGGCGCCGCCTGCGATCATGGCATCGGCCTTGCCCCAGCGGATCGCCTCGGTCGCGTAGCCGATGGCCTGGGAGCCCGAGGTGCAGGCGCTCGAGGTCGGGATCACGCGGCCCGTGACGCCGAAGAACAGCCCGATATTCACCGCCGCGGTATGGCTCATCATCTGGATATAGCTGCTGGCGGTGAGATTCTTCGACGAGCCGCTGCTCATCAGCTCGGCGAAGCCGAGTACCGGGCCAGGGCTGCCGAACGACGAGCCGTAGGCGATGCCCATGCGGCCGGATTTGACGATTGGGTCGCCGCTCAGCCCGGCATCGGCGAGCGCCGTCTCGGTGGCGAACACCGCCATCTTGGCGACAAGCCCCATGGTGCGGGTTTTCTTGCGCGGCCAGCGTTCGTCCACTGAGAATCCGGTGATCGGCGCCGCCAGGCGCGTGTTCACGCCCTCGAACCGGTCCCAATCCATGCGCCGGATCGCGGTTTCGCCTTTGACCAGATGCGCGCGGATGGTCGGCCAATCGTTGCCGAGCGCGGTGACGCCGCCCATGCCGGTGATCACGACACGCCGCGTCATACCATGCCCCCGTTGACCGAAATGACCTGGCGCGTGACGTAGCCCGCCTCCTCCGAACAGAGGAAAGCGACCAACCCCGCGACATCCTCCGGCTTGCCGATACGGCCCAGGGGCACGAGCTTGACGATCTCGTCGCGCGGCAGATTTTCGATCATCTGGGTCTCGATGATACCCGGCGCGACGCAGTTGACGGTGATGCCGCGCTTGGCGAGTTCGAGCGCGAGCGCCTTGGTGGCGCCCATGATGCCGGCCTTGGCGGCGGAATAGTTCACCTGGCCGCGATTGCCGACCAGTCCCGACACCGACGACAGCGTGACGATGCGACCGCCCTGGCGCGCCATGGCCATGGGCATGACCGCGGGCCGCAGCACATTGTAGAAGCCATCCAGATTGGTGCCGATCACGGCATCCCACTCATCGTCGCCCATCGCCGGAAAGGCATTGTCGCGCGCGATGCCGGCGTTGAGCACGATGCCCCAGTAGGGCCCGTTGGCTTCCATATCCTGTTCGAGCGCGGCCCGCGCGCCGGCGCGGTCGGAAATGTCGAATTGCAGTAGGCGGCCGGCGCTCCCCCGCGCCTGGACTGCGTCCAGCGTCGCCGCGGCGCCGGCGCGGTCGGCATGGCAATGCGCGGCGATGGTGAAGCCGTCTTGCGCCAGCCTGACGGCGATGGCGCGTCCGATACCCTTGCTCGCGCCGGTGACCAGGATGGTTCTAGCCATGAGCGCCGTTCTTCTTCGTCAATATCTTCTGCACATCATGGGGCTGGAAGACGGTGAGCTGCGCTGCCGCGATGCGAACGTCGTCACGCTCGATGTGGCAGTCGAACACGCCCATCTCGTCTTCGCGAAACACCACCCGTGCGGTGATCCTCAGGTCGTCGCCGATTCGAAAGCCTTGCTCATATGCCTCGTATCGCCGGGTACCGAGCAGAAAGCCGAGCTTCACGGCTTCGCCCGATGCCTGCGCGTGGGCGCCGACGAACACGGCGCAGGATTGCGCCATCAATTCGATGCCGACGTGGGCCGGCACGCCCCACGTCTCGGCAAACGGATGATCGGGTCGGATCACGGCGCGGGTAACGGCTTCCTCATCGTTATAACCGATCGCCTCGTCCAACAGCAGCATCGGTGGGCGATGCAGCAGCAGTTGAATAATCGGCCAGGGACACGGGTGCAAGCTCATGGCCACCCCCGTCCGAGAACCAGGCTGCAATTGTTGCCCCCGAAGGCGAAGGAATTGCTCAGCGCGGCGGCACGGCCATTCGCCATCAGCCGCTCGCCGGGCGCGATCAGCGCGATCGACGGCAGTTCCGGATCGGACACCCCATCCCACAATTGCGGCGGCAGCAGGCCAGCCTTATTCCACTCGCTCGACAGGGTGAGCCAGACCAAGGCGGCCTCGACCGCGCCGGCGGCACCCAGGGTGTGACCGGTCATCGCCTTGGTCGAACTGCATGGCACCGCCGGACCGAACAGCGCGTGGACCGCCTTGCTTTCCATCGCGTCGTTGAGCCGTGTCGCCGTGCCGTGCAGATTGATATAGCCGATATCCGCCGCGCCGAGCCCGGCATCGGCCAGCGCAGCCCGCATCGCCTGCATGGCGCCATGGCCTTCGGGATCGGGTGCGCTGACATGATGCGCATCGGAACTTTCGCCGATGCCGAGCAGCGCGATCGGCGCCTGCTCACGCGTCAGCAGAAACAGCGCGCCGCCCTCGCCGATGGTGATGCCGTCACGGTTGGCGCTGAACGGGTTGCATGGCTGGCGCGACAGGGATTCGAGCGAGGAAAATCCGGCGATGGTCAGGCCGCACAGGCTGTCGGCACCGCCCACCACGGCGGCATCGGCCAGACCCGCGCGGATCAGACGCCGCGCCGAGGCAAAAACTTTGGCGCTCGACGAGCAGGCCGTGGCCACGACATAGGCCGGACCGGACAGGCCGAGCAGACGCGCGACGAAGGCGGCCGGACTGCCGGTCTCCTGCTGCGCATAGCGAAATTCGTTTGGCCAGACGTCGTGGCGCCGATGGTGGGCGACGGCCGCCTCGCCCTCGGCGATCCCCGAGGTGCTGGTGCCGAGCACGACCGCGACGCGATCCGCCCCAAAGCGTGCGATTGCCGCGTGCAGCTCCCCGGCGATCTCCGACGCCAGCAGCGACAGAATGCGATTGTTACGGCTGTCGAGATCGTCCATGTCGTCAGCCAGCGACGGCAGTTCGATAGGCACGGCGCCCACCGGCCTGTCGCCCGCCACCGGAAAGACATCGTTCGCTTTCAATCCCGCGCGGCTGCCGGCGAACAGCGGGCTCACATGCGCCGCCTTGCCTGCCCCCATGCAGGTGACGACGGACATGGCAGGCAGATACAGCGGTGGACTCACGGCGGCACGCTCACGGAACGCACCTCGATTTCGTAACTGCCACGCAAGGTTCCTCAGCCGCGCCACGCCGGACCACGGCTCGCCTTCATAGCGCACGTCGATGATGTCGTCGCCGTGCTGGCGGATCACGCGCGACCCGGCGCTGCTCTCGAGCGATGCGCCGCTCGGCGCCAGGGCGCGGCGCAGGGAGTCCTCCGGCCAATAGACCAGAATGATATCGGCCAATACGTTTTCGGGGCGCACCGACTTGGGCAGCCAGGAAGCGCGCTCGACCTCCATGCGGCCTTCGGTCCATCGAATGGTGAGGATGCGCTGGCCCATGCCATCCATGCCGACCAGCAGGAGGCTTTCCGCCGTCGCGGAAAGCCGGCCCTCGAAGACATAGACGTCGCTGCCGCGCCGCGCGGTGATGAGTTGCATCACATCGACCAAGCGGCCGAGGTCGCCGGGCGACGGCATCACCAGCAGGATGTCCGGCGCCACCGCGACAGTGTCGAACGAGCGCACGGGCGCGACGCATGCACCCAGCAGCAGACCAAAAACCAAAACGAAGAAAACGCGCATCCCGCAGACAGCCCCCTCATAGACGCCAACTTTATAGCAGGTTGGCCGCCGCGGGCCACGCGCGCGGGCGAGGTAGAAACACCTACTCATGAATTCCGCTGTCGGGCCGGATCCGCCGACGCATCGTTTCCGCGGCGGTCCGGCTCATTGGTTCGGCGGCTTTCGGCCGATGCCGCCAGGGGCGCGAGCAGGAAGGCGAGCGGCAATCCAATCGCCATGGTCAGGCCGAAGGAGCGCACGGCAGCCAACGCGCTGAATGCCAGCAGGCCGAACGACAACAATGTGGTCAGCATCGCCAATACCACCGACACGAGGGTCACCGCGTTACGCTGGCCGCGGCCCTCGGCGCAGAAGATCGCGTAGTCGATGCCCATGGACAGCACCAGCATGAGCGCCATGGCGCCAAAGAACGTGAACGGCACGCCGGCGAGCGCCAGGAGCCCCGGCGTCAAAGCCGCCACCGTCGCGGGTGGACCCAGCACGCGGAGCCCGCCGCGCAATCCGTAGCGCCAGGCGAGCGGCAGCAGCATGAGCGCGGCGGACGCCGCCAAAAGGGCGATCGCGCGCTGGCGATAGACCCGGAACAAGTCGGTGATGTCTGCCGTCGGATCGACGAAACGCACACCCGGCAGCCCATCCGCCGCGCCACGCAGCGCCGCCGGATCGCGCACCCCCTCGAGCATGACGAGGTGCACCGCCCGTCCCGGCCCATCGTCGAGAATCAGCAGAGGCAGCAGCGAAATGGCCTCGGTCGACAGCAGATCCGTCAGATCGAGCGGCCCAACGGGTGATGCGCTCGCGCCAGCGGGCATGCCGATCTGGTCGCGCAACGCGGCGAGATGAGGTGCTGTCAGAGTCCGTTCCACCAGGTCGCGATTGTCCGCCTGGCGCGCGGCCGATGGCACGAAACGCGCGGGCGACCGCCAGCCGGCGAGCGCATTCTGTGCCACCAGGGCCGACAAGCGCTCGCCGAGCGCTTCCTCGCGATGGAGCGCCTGATCGGTGTTCTCCGCCTCGACGGTGTAGAACTGGGTGGATTGGTCGAAGCCGGTCAGGCGCAGCACCGCCGCCTGTTCCAGCAGCAAGGTGGGCGACAGGGCCTGCTGGCGGCGCACGTCGTCTTCGGCTTCGAGCCGCGCCAGCCCGACTGCGCCGATCACCACGAGAAGCGATAGAGCGGCGACGCGCGGGCGGCGAAACTTGGGCTCATGCCACCAGCCCCACCAAGCATCGGCCGAGCGGGCGAGCGCCGCTGCCATGGGGCGCGGCGGGGTGCGGTCGAGCACGGGAAACCACAAGGCCACCGTGCAGAATGCCGCGCACAATCCGGCCGCCGAAAACACCGCGACCTGGTGTAATCCCGGCAGAGGCGAGGCCAGAAGGGTCAGGTAGCCCACCACCGCGGTGAACATGGCGAGCGCGATGGCCGGCAGGACGCGATGAATGCGCTCGGCCGGCCGCACCGTCGGCGAGAAGGTCTGGCCGAAATAGACCAGACTGTAGTCGGCGGCGATGCCGATCAGGCTCGGCCCCGAACAACTGCGCGGCCACGTGCAATTCGCCGAACAGCGCGAGACTGACCGACAGCGCCACGGTCAGGCCGACGGCGATGGCGGTGACGCCGAGCAGCAGCGGCTGCATGCGGCGAAACACCAGCAGGAACAGCAGCACGGCGCCGGCGAGCGACAGGCCACCGATCAGCGAGGTCTCGGCCATGCCCTGCTGGGCGCCCTCGTGGGCAAAAAACACCGCGCCGAGGCGCAGGATCTGCAGATCCGGCGCGCGTTGGCGCGCGGCAGCCGCAGCCGTCGTGAACACATCCACGAAGCGGCGCTCGAACGCCAGCGCCGTCGCCTTGCCGGTGAGTTGGCCGGTGACCAGCGCCCAGGTCGTGGCGCCATCGCGCGTCACCATCCGGCCGTCGTCGAACGACAGGCGATTGGCCGGCACCGGCAGGCTGGCGAGGAAGGCCGGAAACAGTTGAAACGGGTCCTGCGTCAGCAGGCGGCTGTCGGCGATGCCGACAAAGCCATAGATCTGAGACAAGGCGCGGGTCAGCAAATCCGCGCCGCGGCCCTCCAGCAGCAAGCGGCGATCGCCATCGGCCAGCAAACCGGCGCGGTGGGCGAAATACAGCGCCCCCATGCGCCGCATCGCCTCCGCATCGGGAATATCCCGGTTGGCCGTGATCAAGCCGGCCCCCGCCAGAGCTTGCTCGACACTGTCGGCGGCGGCGCGGGCGGCAGCGGGGTCGCTGTGGCCGACCAGGATCACGATGCGCTGGGAGATCGCCTCGAGCATCGCATCCTTGGCCTGCTGCACGGTGGGATCGCGATCCTCGCGTGGCAGCAGCGCCATGAAATCGGTCTGCAGCGGCAAGCCACGGTGAACCGTGAGGCCGACATGGATGGCCGCCGCAGCTACGAGAACGAGCCAGACGACCGCGAGGGCCGCGCGGCGGCCAAACCGGGTCATCGCGTTCCCGTGTGGAGCGCCGCGGCCTCGGCCGGATCGAGGGGGCCAGCCGACAAGGTCTGGCCACTGAAGGTCAGATGATCGAAATCCTCGTTGGCGCGGCGGATTTCGACCTCGTCGACGAAGCGGCTCACGCCGACCACGATGGCCTTGATCTGTTGCGCCATCGGATCGTCCGTCCGGCGCGGCGTCATGGTGACACGCTCGCCGCCGCCGGCGACCGTCTCGCGCCGCACCGCGAAATCCGCTTCGAGCGCGCCCGTCTCGCCGGCCATCGCGCCGCCCAGCATATGGTAGAGGCGGCTCAAGAATGGCAGGCGCGAGGCCGACAGGCGCATGGTTTCCGACCCGCCGACATTCTGCACGAGGCCCGACGGGGTGATGACCGTGGTCACCGGAAACGGCGTTTCCGATTTCCAGATCAGGCCCGAGCCGGGCACCAGCACGAAGCTGCCCGCCGAGCGGATCGGCTTGGCGAAACCGCTCAGGTGGCGGTCCTGCACGAAATGTCCGCGCAGAACCTCGCCCTTTTTCAGGATGGCGGGTTCGGCGCGCAGCCCGCCCGCCAACGTGACCAGCAGAATCGCGGCGGCGAGGAGGAGTCTCATGGCAGCAGGGCCTTGACCTTGTCGATAAAGAGAGCCGGGCTTTCCAGGCAGAGTTCCCGGCTCTCGGCATGGACGGCGACCTGGGTGGTCGAGGCCTTGGTCAGCACCGCGCCGGACACCGCATCGAAGATGCGATAGTCGATGCACACCCGGTTCTCATATTCGACGAGCGTGGCGACGACGCGGATCTGCTGGGCGAACCGCGCCGGCTGCACGTATTTGACGCGCAAATCGACGATCGGCCAGAGATAGCCGCTGGCCTCCATTTCCACATAATTGTAGCCGATGCGATCGAGCAGCGCGCAACGCGCCTCCTCGAGATAGCGCGCGTAATTGCCGTGCCACACCACCTGCATCGGATCGAGATCGTAGAACTGCACGCGAACCGTGACCTCGGCCGAAATCATCCCTTGTTCCTAACCGCCCAGAAATCGAAGAAATTGTACCATTGCCACGGCGCCTCGCGGCACTCGCGTTCGAGCCGCCGCGCATAGGCCGCCGCATAATCGGCGAGTGCTTCCTGACGCCGGTCGCGCGGCAGCGCGACGTTTTCGGCAAACCGCTCGATGAACAGGCGCCAGCGGCCGCCGCCTTCGCGCCGGCAGAATAGCAGGTAGACCGGGCATTCGAGCACGGCCGCAATGACCCACGGGCCTTGCGAGAAGTCAGCCGGCTCGCCGAGAAACGGCACTCGGCTCACGCGTCCCTCGGACAGCACGGGCACCCTGTCGCCGGCGATCGCCACCCACTCGCCCGCTTCAATCCGCTCCTTGAGCAGGATGGCTGTCTGCGGATCGAACTCGGTGACCTGCAAAATTCGGCTGCCGGCGTTCGGACGGAATTCGCCCAATATGCGATTGTAGTTTTCCGAATGACGCGTATGCACCAGGACGGTGAGGCGGGCGCGCATCTCCGGCGCGAGCAGCGCCTGCGCTATCTCGGCATTGCCGTGGTGGGAAACGACAATGAGCGCGCCACGCCGCTCGGCGTTCATGCGGGAAAACTCGCTGGGGTTATCATAAGTCAGCGACGAAGGCTTGATGGCGCCGGCCCAGGCCCCGAAGGATTCAACCGCCCGGTTGGCGAAATCCATGGCGTGACGGATGCCGTCGGAATGACCGGGCGCCCGGGGCAGCACGCGGCGCAAATAGTTTCGCGAGGCCCGGCGCTGTTCGGCGCCGGTCAGATAGAAATAGCCGACGATCGGCAGCATGACCGCCGAACAGAGCCGACCGCCGAGCAGCCGGTAAGCGGCCGCGATGAACGCCACGCCCCAGACCGCGCCGCGCTCCATCAGGCCGGCCCAGTGGCGCGCATCCCTGGCGATAGGCCGCGGCCGATTGGCGAGAATCGACGGCAACCGCAGCATCATGGTCAGCACGAGCCGCGCGTGCATGCCACTGATGCGCAAATTGTCGTGCAGCAGATCGAAATTGGAGCGGTTGCCGGGCGGATAGACGACCTTGACCGGCATCATGATGGGAGGCACCCCGCGCCAGAACAAGCGCACCATGATGTCGGTATCGAAGTCCATGCGCGCGCCGACGCGTTCCTTCGACAACAGGCGCTGGACAGCCGCCAATGGATAGACCCGCAATCCGCACATGCTGTCGGTGATCCGAAACGACAGGGTCTCGATAAAGACCCAGAGATGGGTGACCCAGCGGCCGATCTTGCGGCCCAGCGGCGCGCTCTCGTCATAAACCGGCGCGCCGCTGATCAAGGCGTCGGGATGCGCCTCGGCGCGCGCCAGCAGGTCGGGCACAACCGAAAGGTCGTGCTGTCCATCCGCGTCGACCTGCATCGCGTGGGTGTAGCCGAGTTCGCAAGCCAGCCGGAACCCGTCGCACACAGCAACGCCCTTGCCGAGATTCGCGGCATGGCGATGGACGATGACCTGATTGTCCGGATCGTGCAGCGCGGCGATCGCCGATGCCACCGGCTCGCTGTTTCCGTCATCGACGATGATCACAGGCAGGCCCTGCGCGCGCAGGCTCGCGGTGATGGCCGGCAGCGCTTCCATATGGTTGAAGGTCGGGATCACGACGCAGGGCGCGAATGTCACGCTGCGACCGTCATAGGGCGCCATCACGAGTCACCGGCGACGAGCTGCCCTGAGGAACAGATCTCATCGGCGCGGCGGAACTCGAAGGCGACGCGGCCACCACGAGCCTGGCGGCGCAGCACCAAGGTGAGCGCGTCACGCGGCGTCACGATGGAGCGGAACTTGACCTGAAACGCCCGCGCGGCCGGCTTATCGATCACGCCCTGTTCATGGGCGAAATGGACGGCCCAGTCGAGTTGCACCACGCCGGGCAATATCGGCAGTTCGGGGAAATGCCCTTGAAACCACAGCAGCTCGGGCTGCACAACGAGGTC
Source organism: uncultured Alphaproteobacteria bacterium (assembly GCA_963752345.1). Taxonomy (GTDB): domain Bacteria; phylum Pseudomonadota; class Alphaproteobacteria; order SMXQ01; family SMXQ01; genus CAVVYA01. Next base: position 22,748 of record CAVVYA010000020.1, on the reverse strand, counting down.
GAGCTCGACGCCGTCCTGCCGAGAGCGGACCGCCAGCACCTGCGGCAAACGGTCAGCCATCGCAATTCTCACGGAACAAAGCCGCCAGCGCGCCGGTCGCCCGCTTGCCCATCGGACCGGTGGGCATAGCCTCGACAAAGCGCCAGCGCCTGCGGCAATCCCGCGGCTTCCTGAGTGGCTGCGAGCTGACGCCGCAGAAGACGCGTCAAGCGGAACGCGCCTTTGTCCGACAGCGCCGCGCGCCCTAGCGCGCTCAGCACGACGATCGCCGCCAATTGGTCGCGGTCCTCGCGCACCACGGTGACCTCCGCTGCCTCGACGAAGGGCAAGGTCTCGAGCGCCCGGGCGATGGCGGCAAGGCCGATCCGCTTGCCTTCGATCTTGGCAACGCCGTCGAGCCGCCCGCACAAGGCGAAGCGGCCGTCGGCACGCAGATCGATGCGGTCAGCGGTGGCGAACCAGCCGCCGGGATCGACGTAGGGAGATTGCAACTCGAGCCGTTCGTCCTCACCGAGACGGATGCGATTGCCGGGCAACGGCTGCCATAGCACCTCGGCAGATGCCGGGCGGCGCGTGGCAATGGCACCGGTTTCGGTGCTGCCGTAAATCTCCGTCGGCAGCACGCCCAATACCCGCTCGGCATCCTGTGCCGCAGCCAGCGGTAACGGCGCCCCCGCGGATAGTACCATGCGTGGCCGGCGCTCGGCCGCGAGCGGCGCGAGCCCACCCAACCGCGTGAGATGGGCCGGACTCGACACCACCACCGCGCCCGGCGAAAGCTCCGCCAACAACGACTCCCAATATTCGTGGGTCGCCGCGCAGAAGGGGCGGCCGGTCATTATGGGCCACAGCAGCTTGAAGCTGATGCCATAGATGTGCTGGTGCGACACCGTCGTGAAGGCAGCCGCGTCGCCCACCGTCGCCGCCCACAAGCGATGGAAGGTCTGCGCCTCGATCTCGAGCTGCGCCATGGTGCGCACGATCTTCTTGGACTGTCCGGTCGAGCCCGAGGTGAAGAATTCCAGGCGGCACGCGGCAGCCGCGACCGGCGCGAGCCCCGCCGTGGAGCCTTGTTCGGACGCCGGCAGAAAAAGCAGGCGTCCCGGCAAAGACGGATCGTCGGTGACCAGCCCGTCGTGAGAGCCGCTGAGCGCCGACAGCGTCCCCGGCTGAGCATTGGCGGGAAACACGATGTCGGCTTGCGCTTGCATCAGCGCAAGCATGCCGACGGTGAACCAGTAGCTGTCACGGCAAACCAGCGCACCCCGTTTGCATCCCGCCTGTTTCAGCCGCCGCGCCGCGGCGGCGACATCGGCGCGCAACGCCGCGAACGTCAGCGGTTGGCCATGCCGGAGCGCCACAACATGGTCGTCGCGATAGGCAGCCGGGAAAATCTGCGACAACGGAACAAAGCTCATAGGCGCGCCTCACGCGCCAGCACGCGGCGGCGCACCAGCCATTCGCCGGTCAGCAGCACGCCCATCAACAGATAGGAAATCAATCCGTTGTAGAGTGTCCACAGCCACAGCTCGCCCATCACGGTGACCGCGGAGACCGCGCCGTTGACGATCAGGAATACGCACCAGATCAAGCTGACTCGGCGCATGTAGAGCGTGGCGTCGGCATTCGGCGCCGGATGACGGCGCGCCGCCATGATCTCGATCAGCGACGGCGGATAAAGCAGCGAGAGCCCGAAAGCGGCGGCAAAGCCCAGGCTCATCAGCACTGGATAGGCCTTGGCCGCTGTCGTCGCGTCGAGCAGGGCGAGCGAGCCGGTGACAACGGCGACGCCGATCAGCGCATACGTGACAGGTCGCGCGGTGGCGCGGTCCTTGAAAAAGGCCGCGCGGGCCACCGTCAAGGCGATCGCCATCAGCACCAGCGCGCCGGCCGGCACGCTGCCCAGAGTGGCATAGACCACCAGGGGGTACGCTGCGCCGAGCGCGGCCACCAGGAAAAAGACGGGCTGACGCTTAGTGCGAGAGGAGCTCATGGACACGGTCGACGACGTCGCCCACCGTTCGCACGGATTTGAATTGTTCGGGCTTCATCTTCTTGCCCGTCAGATTCTGCAGCTTCACCATAAGCTCGACCGCGTCGATGCTGTCGAGATCAAGATCCTCGAACAGTCTGGCGTGAAGCGTGATCTTGTCTGCCGGAACCTCGAAAATTTCCTGCAGATAATTGGACAGGGTTGCAAAGATCTCGTCGCGGGTCATTCGTTCGCCTCCCGCTGCGTGCGGATGAAGGCAGCCAGACTCCGCACGGACGCGAAATGGGCGCGCACCTCTTCCGAAACGGTTTCGATCTTGATCCCGTAGGTCTTGCGAATGGCCACGCCCAGTTCGAGCGCATCAATGGAATCCAATCCCAGACCCGAATCGCCAAACAGGCGTTCGTCCGAGTCGATTTCTTCAGGCGACAGATCTTCCAACTTCAAGGCTGTTACCAGCAACCTCTTGAGATCCAACTCCAACTCGTCCATTGGCCAAATTTTCCAAATAGTAATTGTGCAGATAGGCGGTCAGTCGCCGCGTCGCCAGCGGCCGGGAAACAGCTGTCAAGAACGGCGCGATACTCAAACGCTCGCCGACCGTGACTCGGAAACGAGGGCGTTCGGCCGGCACCCGCCACCACGGTATGCCCTTCTCGAGAAACGGTGGCCAGCACGTAATCGTCAACGGCTGGAGATCCGCCTGCGCCAATGTCGCGATGTTGGCGAAGCCGCGGCGCAAATGCATCGGTTGGCCCGAAACCGACCGCGTCCCCTCGGGAAATATAATCAGATTGTTGCCGGCCTGCAGCGTCGCCACGCAAGCATTCACCAAAGCCTCGGGTTCCAAATCGTTGCGGATGTAGCCGGCGCCGCTCACCGTCAGGCGAAAGAACGGATTGCGCCACAAGGCTCCTTTCACCACGCACTGGACGCTGGGGATCAGCGTCATGATCAGCACCACGTCCAGCAGGGAAGGATGATTGGCAACGATTAAAACACCCCTAAGGCCACGCATGCGTTCGGCATCGATAAATTCCAGTCCGGCAATACCCAGCGCGTGAATGCACCAGCAATAGCTCTTCACGCTCAACTGCATGATCTTTTGAATGCGCCGCCGACGCGATTGCGGGTCCGCCGTCGTCACCACCACCAAGGGAAACACGGTCATGGCGAGCAGCGATCCGCCGACCCCGATCAGCACCAGGAATAAGCCGACCCCGAAGGCACGGCCGATTCTGCGAAGCGGGTCAGGCAGCACGACGCCACCACCAATCATGACGCTCGCCCGAGAGCCGCAATTCGGATCGGCCCGAGGCGAGGAAATCAAGGAAGGCGCGCGCCTGAGCCAGGCTCGCCGGCCGGCCGCTCGCTTTGGCCGGCATGGACAGCACGACGCGGTCATTGTCGCTGTCCGATGCCGGGGCGAGGATCAAGGCCAGCGCGATCGGCGCGACATCGCCACCGGCGAAAGACGCGCCGTAGATGTCCGGCAGCGGTTCGTCGAAATAGACGAACAGCACAGGCGCCGCGTCGTCTGCGAAACAGGTTATGGCCTCGAGCAGCCCATAGCCGAACGAGTCGAGTCCAGCCGCCACCGCCGTATGGCCGGCGCGATTACCAGTCACAATGGATAGCAACCCGGCAAGGGCATGATGAACCGACATGCTGAAGTCGGCGGGCGAGACGGCGCCCTCTTCGGTCAAGGCCGACAACAGCTGGAGCGTCCTTTGATACTCGCCGTGGCGCGAGGCGAAGACCATGCGGATCTGGCGGGCCGGTGGCAGGACGCTCCACGCGGCCTCGAGCGCCTCGCGGCCAATCGGGGTCACGCGGCGGCGCAGCGCGGCTGGCACGGGCGTGGCCGTGGGCCGCGAGACGCGCGGGCCGGTGGGTGCCGGCCAAGCCGCCAAGTCCAGCACGCGAAAGGCAATATCCGCCATGGTGCGCGTCACCACACCCGCACAGGTCCCGGTCGGCTGTCCTTCGCAAGGAACTCGCCAGCAGGGTCGCCCTTAAGGTCGGTGAAATCGCAAGGCTCGCTCGGCAGTCCCCTCGCACGGGAACCCGCCGGAGCCCGCCGGTCAGCCCTCATGTTGATCCCCCCAACGGACCAGATTCCGATGCTGTCCTAGCCCCTCTATCGGTGTTTTATAAGTATCATGCTGCTCACCATGGGGGAAGTATTTGTCCGTCTCGCGGTCGCCGCCATAGAGGGCGAAGAAGCGGATACGTTGCTGAATCGCCACGCCACCGAGGGCGACCGCGCCGAAGCCGATAAACACGCACGCCTGCTGCGGCGCAATCAGACGCTCATCGGGCGCGCCAGCTTGCGTCGGCTGCTGGCGGAGGCCACCGGAGTGGACGGCGCGCAGTGGCGCTTGGGCCGCGATGCCCGCGGTCGGCCTTTCGCACGACATCCGAGTGGCGCGGCCGGACCGGACCTATCGCTGGCCCATTCCGGCCTATGGACCGCGTGCGCTGTCGCCTCGACCGGTGCGATCGGAATTGACATCGAGGTTCCAAATGGGCGGCGAGACGCAAACGCTATGGCAACGTTCCTGTCGGGCCCCGAGCGCACGGCTGTGGCGCGCGAGGGCGAAGCCGCGTTCCTCGATTTCTGGACGCTGCGCGAGGCTATCGCGAAAGCGGGCGGCGGCACCGTGCTCGATGCGCTTGCGCTCGACGGCGCCGAGTTGGCCACGGCGCGCGGCCGGGTCAGCGCTCGATCGATCGACAGGCGGGATTATGTCGTCGGCCAACTCGGCCTGGCGGCGTTCCATATCGCCGTGGCGTGGTTGGCTCCTCGCGGGAACTTATCCCTCCAGCTCGACTGCATGGCCGGCGCGATCGCCGATCTGGCTGGCGCAGCCGAGGCGAACAGTCCGCGGTCCTAGCTTTGGTTGGCGAAGGCCGCCGCATTCACCGCGCTATTGATATCGCGCTCCAGATTGCGGATCCACAGGTTGTAGCGCGTATGGATCGTGGTCCCGTCTCCTTCGCGGAAACCGCTCGACGACACCGGAATAATGCTGAATGTCTGCTGGTCGAACACGACATCGACCACCGCCGAGAGCTTCTCCTGTCGCTGAGTCGCGCGGAGCCGGCCGGGAGCCAACGGTTCCACACGCCAGCCGCGGTTTTGCACCCCGGCGACGATCGCGCGCTGGACCTGATCCATGGACAGGTTTTGCGCGCCGTACGGCATCGGGCGATTCGACACCTGATAGATCGGTTTTGTGATGCAGCCTGCGACGAGTCCGGCGAGCAGAACAATTGCGATAATTTTTTTCATGGTGCCGCCGTTCATCCGACAGTGATCAGGAAACCGGCGCGGGCCGAGTCGACGCGAGCTGGACGTTCTTGCTGATATCCTTCTCCAACAGCCGCACCCAGTTCACCACGCGGCCGTGAATCGTCCCATCCTCCTTTTCTCTCATATTCACGGAGGTGACGTATTTGATGCTGTAGCTTGCCTGATCGAATATCACATCGACCGTCGCCGAGTGGGCGGCTTTTTTCAATGTTGCCCGGATCACACCGGGCGCGATCGGCTCGGTGGCCCAGCCGCGCCTCTGCGCGGCGGTCACAACGGCCTTTTCGATTTGACCCGACGACATGGACCGCGCGACCGGCGGCATCGGATGTTTGTCGACCTCATAGATCGGCAGGTTGGAACAGGCTGCCAGCAGAGCGGCCGCAAAAACGACCACGAGCATTTTTTTCATCGATTGCCCCCCGAATATCGAACCCGGAAACTGTAGCAAAAAAAATTCCGCTGCACAGTGGCGCCGAGGAGCCGGTCGCCCATTATGGTCAAACTGACAGTGACTTAGCGAAATGCTAAACGCCGCGCTGGTTGCCCCAGGCCAGCACATGAAGCTGCGGCAAGACAGTCGCCTCATGCCAATGGTCGGCCGCCACCCGGTCGACCAGCCAGCGGAATCGGGCCATCAGCCCGGCGTGGTCGACGCCGCCCGCGCCCGCGGGATTGGGCTCGGCCGGGGTGTGATTGCCGACCTGCAGGCAGACGGGCAGGCCGGGATAGCGCGCCGCGGTGGCCCGCGCGAATTCGTAGTCGGCCTGATCGAAAACGATGAACTTGAGGACGATGGCCGGGCGCCGCGAAGCCTGGGCCAGGCAGTCGTCGAACAGCGCCCAATCCATGGTCATGCCCGACGACGGCGGCTTGGGACTGAGGATCAGCCAGTCGAGATCGGCAAACCAGGGTTGCGCCACCGAGCCCTGGGTTTCCATGGCGAAGCGGTAGCCCCGGTCGTGGCCGAGCGCAATCAGCGGCTGCAGTGGCTGGAGTGCGGGATTGCCGCCCGACAGGGTTACCAAAATGGGCCGTCCGCCCGACAGCCGCGCCACCTCGGCCAGGATGGCGTCCGCCGACATGGCGTGCCATTCGTCGCGATACTCGGGAAGCACCGCATAAAGCGTGTCGCACCAGCTGCAGCGGAAGTCGCAGCCGCCGGTACGCACGAAGACGGTCGGGCGGCCGATCAGCAAGCCCTCGCCCTGCACCGTCGGGCCGAAGATCTCGGACACCCGGATCGGCTTTGCCGGCATGACGGGCGTGGCCGCTCCCGCGTGGCGGACATCGGGTCAGCCGGCGAAATCGTTGATGCTCATGTCAGGCCGGCGCCACCACGGCGTGCGCTTGGCGCCGCTCTGCGCGGGCAGCGCATCCGCCGGATCGCCGGCGAAGATCACGGCATTGGTCGGCGTTTCCTCGATGGTGAGCTCGACGCAGCGCAGCCGCTCTCCCTGGTCCTCGAGGAACGTGTTGAGCTTGGCCATGAAGCAGGCGGCGAGCAGCTCCGTCGTGGGATCGCCCGGCATGATCAGCAGGCGTTCGAGCTTTTCCGGCTCGGAGCGGCGGAAATAGTCGATCAGCGGATCGTGCTCGCCGAGTTGCAGGGCATGATCGACCGCATTGTCGATCCAGGCATGCCACTGCGCCTTGGTGCTTTCGAACGGCGCCACCATGTTGGCGCGTCCGTCGAGCCGCTCCGGCGCCGGCGCGGCGATACGCGCCGTGACGATCTCGTTATGGCCGTGCGGAATGGCGCATTTGGGCGACTGGTCCGACAGCAACCGGTGCGCCATGCTGAAGCGGCGCGTGAAGACGAGGCTGAACATTGCGAACTCGAGGGTTGGGGTTCGCGGCGGACCATCCCCGGGGGCGCCACGGCCTATAAATTGGCCTGGACCAGCGGGTCGGCAATCGCGCCGCAACACAAAAAAGCCAGGCACCCGAGGGTGCCTGGCTCCATGTTAGCGCAAAATGCCCCGGGGGGCAGCCGCTCGTTACTGGACGTTGAGGCCCTGCTTGTTGAGCATGACCTTCATATAGCCGAGCGCCTCGTTGGGCGTCTCAGCCAGGGTCTTGATCAGGATCTCGACATCCTGGCGCGACATCGGCTCGAAATCCTCGCTGATCTTCTTGCCCATTTCGGTGAATTCGGCGTCCTTCGCGAGCGCTTCGAAAGACTTGTTGTAGGTGGCGATGACATTGGCCGGCGTGCCCGGCGGCAGCGCCAGCCACTTGTCCGTGGCGACGATGCTCTGCCAATAATCGAAGGCCTTCTGCGCGACCGGGTCCTTGATCTTGCCCTTCATCAATTCGGGAAACAGCGGCGCATCGGCGAATTCCGGGCGCGGCAGGACCTTGCCGCCCTGCAGCGTGCCGGTCTGGGCCAGGATCTTGAACTTGCCGGTGTCGAGCAGCTTGGCGAGCTGGAACATGTTGCCGGTCGAAGTCAGGTTGATCTCGCCGCGTTCGAGCGCGATCATCACGTCGCTGGTGCCGCGGTAGCCGACCACCCACTTGGCGTTCCAGCCGAGATGCTCGATGCCCCATGCCACCGTCTGCATGGCCGAGCGCGGCACGCCGCCGATCGAGCCGACCACCGCGGGTTCGCACTTGGGGTCGTTGATCTTCTTCAGGCCCTCGTTGTCGATGATGATCATCGAGCCGCCGCGGCCGACCCCGCCGATGTAGTGGAATTTCAGCGGATCGTAGTGGACCTGGGGCACGCGGTAGCTCAGCGGGTCGACCTGCACGCTCGATCCCATGGTGATGGTGAGCCCGTCCGGCTTGACCTGATCGACGAAATAGTTGAGCGAGGTGAGGCCTTCGGCGCCCGGCATGTTGCGCACGACGAGAGTCGGATTGCCCGGCAGATGCTTGGTCATGAACTGGGCGATCAGGCGGCCCGAGGCGTCGGTGCCGCCGCCGGGCGGATAGCCGATGATCATGGTGACGGTCTTGTCCTTGAACGAGACCATGCCCTGGGCCGCGGCGTCCGCGACGCCGATTGCCAGCACCAGCGTGCTGACGCCGAACGCAAATGTGGCGGATTGCCATGTGCGATATTTCATTGCCCTATCCCTGTCGTGATTGTTCGTTAAACGCGAATCAATGTTGCCCAAATCCTAGCATCATTCCATGGGCGCGGGAATCGCGATGAAACCCGCGCCAGGCCCGGCCGGCCGATTGCGATCCGGGGCCTAACCACCCAGGATCACATGGACCGACTTCTCCTCGGTATAAGCGAGCAACTCCTCCAACCCTTCCTCGCGGCCGGTGCCGGAGTTGCGGTAGCCGCCGAACGGCATGGCCATGTAGTGGGCCGAAGTGCCGTTGATCCAGACGTAGCCCGACTTGACCCGCATGGCGGTCTTGAGCGCGGTATTGAGCTGGTTGGTCCAGATCGCGCCGGTCAGGCCGTATTCCACCGAATTGGCGGTCTCGATCACCTGGTCGAGGTCGCTCCATTTGAAGACCGACAGCACCGGGCCGAAGATTTCCTCGCGCGCGATGCGGTGGGTCGGCTTGACGTCGGCGAACACCGTGGGCTCGACCCAGAAGCCCTTCTCGAAACCCTTGCCGGCCGGCCGCTTGCCGCCGGTCATCAGCCGCGCGCCGTCGTCCTGGCCCGCCTTGATGTAGCCCAGCACCTTCTCGTACTGAGCCTTGGAATTGATCGGGCCCATCTGCGAGGATTCGTCGAGCGGATCGCCGACCTTGAGCGCGCGCGACCTTCTTGACCAGCAGGTCGAGAAACTTGTCGTGAATCGCCTCGTGGAGGAACAGCCGGCTGGTCGAGCCGCAGGACTGGCCCTGCCAGGCGAAGTTCATGCCGGCGATGGCACCGTTGGTCGCCTTGTCGAGGTCGACGTCGGGGAACACGATCATCGGGTTCTTGCCGCCCAGTTCAAGCGAGACCACCTTGACCGCGACTTCGGCGGCGGCGCGCTGGATCGCCATGCCGGTCTTGACCGAGCCGATGAAGGCGAGCCGCTTGATCTGCGGATGGCGTACCAGCGGATCGCCGGCCTCGGCACCGAGCCCGGTGACGATATTGACCACGCCCGGCGGCAGCACGCGGGCGCATTCCTCGCCGAGGATGGCGGCGGACAATGGGCTCTGCTCGGAGGGTTTGATGATGATGGTGTTGCCGGCCATCAGCGGCGCCGCCATCTTGGCGATGGCGAACATCACCGGATGGTTGAACGGGATGATGCGCCCGACCACGCCATAGGCCTCGCGCACGGTGAAATGCAGGTTGCCCGGCGTCGCGGGCACCGTGGCGCCCTTCAGTTCGTAGGCCAGGCCCGCGTAATAACGCAGCGCGTCGCAGCCGAGCCCGACGTCGAAGCGCATCTTGGCGATGGTATTGCCGGTGTCCATCACCTCGACCTTGAGGATCTCCTCGCCGCGCTTCAGCACCGCGTCGGCGAGCTTGTTGAGATAGTCGCCGCGCTTGGCGGGCGACAGGCCCTCCCAGGCCGGCTGCGCTTTCGCCGCAGCCTGGTAGGCCCGCTCGATGTCTTCCTTGTTGCCGCGCGGCACCGCGCCGATCACCTCCTCGGTGGCGGGATTGATCGACTCGAGCCACTGGCCGCCCGCGCTGGCGACCATCTCGCCGCCGATCAGCATCTTGCGCTGGCCCAAGGGCAGTTTCGTCATGGCGACTGCAGTATTCATGACCACCTCTTCGATGAAGGATGAGCCGGATCGACCCCGGCGACTTATTTCAGCAGGCCTTTTTCCCGATAGAAGCGCTCGGCCCCGGGGTGGAACGGCAAACCCGTCGGATTTTGCGCCATGAAGGCGCCGGTGAAACTCTTGAGCGACGGGTGGATGGACTGAACCTTGTCCTGGGCGTCGTAGAGCGCCGTGACGAATTTGTAGACCACCTCGTCCGGCACATGGGTGCCGGCGTTGATGTTCGACCATTGCAGGATGGTCGGCATGTCGCGATCGAGAAACGTATAGAATTCCTTCGGCGCCTTGCCGACCTTGAAATTCCATCTCTCCAGCGCTTTGGCGAGTTTGACCTCGTCGCTGTCGATCCACACCAGGTCCTTCTTGCGCGCCAGGTCCCGCAGGCGCGAATCGAGCAGGAAGCCGCCATTGAGATAGAGATCCACCTTGCCGTCGGCGAGCGCCTCGAGCCCCTCGCCGCTGTTGCCGCGATGAATGCTGCCGCCCCACATTTCGATGTCGGCCGACGAGAAGCCCTCGACGAACATGGCGAGCTCGGCGAACCCGATGGAGGCCTGGATGTTCGCCAGCGTGTTGATATGCACCCGCATGCGCGGCTTCTTGGCCGCGAGGTCGGCGAAGCTCTTCACGCCGTGGCGGTCGGCGAATTCCTTGGTCATGATCGGATGGAAGGCCTGCTGGTCGTTGAGCAGGAGGACGTGGGCGAACTTGCCTTGCAGGGATTCCTTGAACGGCCCCTTACCTCCGACCGCATATTCGATCTCGGGCGCGCTGACAGCGATGCCGAAATCGGCCTGCTGGGTGCCGATCATCTGCAGTCCGCCGGCGGGCGACGACGGCTTGAAGTTGGCGGCCGAATTCGGGTAGGCCTCGCGCACGATGCCATTCAGCGCATCGACGACGACTTTATAGAAGCCCTGAACGGTTGCCCCGGTGATGGTGTAATTGATCGGCGCCTTGTCGGCCGACTGAGCGAGCGCCGGCGATGCAAAGGCCGCGACGACGGCGGCTGAGGCGATCAGCGTTTTCAACATGGTCTTCATGATCCGTCCCTGTCCTGTTGCGGCGGTGGATTGGCGCCGCCGGTTGAACGCGTTATTGTGCGTCGCGCGCAGCCCGCGCCCGTTCCACGAGATGCGCGGGAAATTTCGTCATCTCCTCGACGATGGTCTGCAGCCGCGCCCCGCCCATCGGCTCGAGGTCGAGCTTGGCTTTTTCGGCGTCCGCCTTGAACGCCGGATCCTGCAGCATGGCGTCGAAGCCCTTGCGCAGCGCCGCCACGCGATCCGCGGGAACGCCGGGCGTGGTGAAGATGGCACGGCCGATGTCGCCCGCCGAGAGCAGCCTGAGGATCTGGCGGTCGTCCTCGGTGGCGGCGGTCTCATGGGCGAGCGGCACGTTGGGATAATCCGCCACCCGCTCGCTGCCGATGAAGAACAGCACGTTGACCGTCTTGTCGCGCAGCCACTCGCCCTTGCGCGCGCGAAAGTCCGACAGCAGCGAATAGGCGCCCTCGACCTCGCCGCGCTCCATGGCGAGCAGCACCTCGGTCGAGCCCTGGTATCCGGTGATCAGCTTGAACTTGGCCCCCGACAGCGCGTTGAGCGCGCGCGGCATATAGACCGTGATGCCGGCGCCGCTCGATCCCAGGATGGTCTCGCGCTTGCGCGCGTCCTCGAAGGTCTTGGTGGGAGATGTGTGCCAGGTGACATAGATCGTCGTGGCCGAGGCGACACGGCCGATCCAGTGCAGCTTGCCCGCGTCGTAGTCCGGCGCCTTGGCCGCCAGTACTTGTTCGAGCGCCACGCCGTCCGACGGCATGGCGAGCGCCGTGCCGTCCTTGGGCGCGATGGTCGCCATATAGCTGACCACCTTGAGCCCGCCGGCGCCCGGCATGTTGTTCGGCACCACGTTCGGCTTGCCCGGCAGGTGCGCGCCGATGTTGCGCGCGATCAGCCGGCTGTAGAGATCGTAGCCGCCGCCCGCGCCGAACCCGATGTAGAGGTTCACCGTCTTGCCCGCGTAAAAATCCTGCGCCGCCGCCGGCGCGGCGATCCCCGCCATTACGCCCAACGCGCCGAGGACACTCACCCATGACCTGCTCATTCGTGCCTCCCCAGATTTGCGGTGTTCTGGCCGATCAGCCTCGGCCGCCCCGCAAGAGATATCCATATTTGTCCATGGTGCGGCGCACCCGTTCCGGGCTCGGCTGATTGGTCTTGGGAAACTCGTCGCGCCAGTGATAGGGCTTGCACGCGTTGATGATGGCGCGCGAATTCGTGTAGTTCTTCTGCTCGCGCTGCTCCGGCTCGATGCGCGGATCGAGCGGCGTCGACCAGGCTTCCTTGATGATGTCGATCGAGGTCGCGGGATCGGAGCGGAAGATCATCGCCCAGATCAGGTCCTGCAGATCGGTGACGTCGATATCGTCGTCGCACACCACGATGTATTTGCCGGCGTAGGCGCCGAGATGGCACATGGCGGCGACGTGGCCGGCTTGCGCCGCGTGTCCGGCGTAACGCTGCTTGATCGCGACGCCGACCAGCATGCGCGTGTTGCCGACCTCATGGCCCCACACGGCGGTGACGTCGGGCACGCCGGCCTTGGCGATATTCTCGCGCAGCAGGGCCGAGCGGATGACCGAGCGGTAGCGCGCCGATTCCTCCGGCGGCTTCTGCGGCGGGCAGCCGACCAGGATCGGATCGTTGCGGTGATAGACCGCTTCCACCGTGACCACCGGCTCGGGCCGCACGTCGGAGGCGTAATAGCCCGTCCATTCGCCGAACGGCCCTTCGAGCTGCTGCACGTTGGGATCCATCCAGCCTTCGAGCACGATCTCCGCGTCGGCCGGGAACGGCAGGCCGGTGATCGGCCCGCGCACCAAATCCATCGCCTTGCCGCGCAAGCCGCCGACGATGTCGTATTCGGAGATGCCGTAGGGGCTCTCGGTGGAGGAATTGAGGAACACCAGCGGATCGCCGCCGCACACGATGACCACCGGCATCTTCTCGCCGCGCGCCATGTATTTGTCGCGGTGGATGCGGCCGTGCTTGCCGGGCGAGATATAGAAGCCGACCGTGTTCCTGCCGTGCAGCATGACCCGGTAGGTGCCGATATTCACCCAATCCTCGTCGGGATCCTTGGTGACGTTGTAGCCAGCCGTGCCAATGTAGCGGCCACCGTCCTCCTCGTGCCATTTCGGCGTCGGGAACTTGAGCAGGTCGACCGCGTCGCCCGTCATCACGTTCTCGAACACCGGCCCGCTCTCGACGATGTTGGCCGGAATCGTCCTGCGCTGCTTGAGAAAGTTTTCCATATAGGCTTCGCTCATCTCGTATTTGGTGAGATGCGCCGGGAAACCGAGCGTCATGCGGCTGCGCAGCCCGCCATAGACATTGGTCAGAACGCGAAAGCCCTTGGGGAAACCCGGGATCTCGTCGAACAGGATGGACGGCGCGGTCTCGGAGCGGTTGACCAGCTCCGTCGCCATGCCGATCTCCTCCTCCCAGCCGGCGCCGGTGATATGCTCGACCTCGCCCATGGCGTCGGCCTGCGCGATCCAGTCGCGCAGGCCGGTGTAGGTGAAGGCGGCTTTCACGTCGCTGTTGCGAATCATCCCTGGTCCTTTGTCTCGACTCTTCTCGGTCGCTTCCTGTCGGTCTTCAGACTAGTGCATGGTCCGCTTCCCTGGAATCGGACCATGCTCTCGAGTCTTGATCGAATCGCGGTTACGCCGAACCGGCTTCCCCTTCGGCGGAAAACGCTCTAGCCGTTCTTCTCCGCTTCGTCGGCGACGCCATCGAGGAAAATCTTCCAGGCGGTGATGGAATCCTCCACGGCCTGGATCACGTCGCTCTCGGTGAGCCCAGGGGCGTTGGGCAGGTGGCGATGCACCCCGGCGAACGCGCCCGAGCCATGCTCCTTGTCGAGCTCGTCGTGCATGAGCCAGAATTCGACCTCTTCCCTGGTCAGGCCGAGCTTCTTCATCCAGCGATGGCCTTCCACGTTGGACATGTCGCCGCACTGAGTCTGATTGACCTGCTCCAGCGTCGCCTTGGCGGCGCAGCCGATGATCCAATGGCGGTCCTTGGTCAGAGTCTCCCAGATCAGCAGGGCGGCCCGCGTGGTCGGCAGCGCGGGCGCCTTGTGCACTTGCTCGGCGGTCAGGCCAAGGCGGACGCCGAGGCGCACGAGCTTCAGGTAATGCGACTTCTCGTCGGAGCCCTCTTCCTCGAACAGGTTCTCGCGCACGATGAAGCGCCGCACGTCCACTTCGGGGCAATTGCCGACGACGTAGGCCCACGCCTGGCGGCTATGGCGGGTGAAGACGCCATGCTGCTGCACATAGATCGCCGCACCTTTCTTGGTCAGGCGGTTGGCCGAATAGTCGAACCAGCGAATGTCGTCCATCACCGCCTTGATGGTGGAATCGAGCGTCGCTTGAAGATTGGTGCCGTGCATAAAACTGTCTCCTGGTGTGGTGGCGGCGCGATCGGCCGCGAATTCATCGATTGTTATTTGTGGACGCGGACGCCCGGCCGTTCGCCGGGCACGACCGGCGGCGGTGCCATGCGCAAGGTGCTTTCCGGATCTTCGCGGAACAGCCCGAGCGGCTCGAGCAGCGGGATGTCGTTGACCGCGAACAGGATGGCGCGATTGCCCTTGGAGCGGTTGAGGATGCGGTGATTCATCCAGTTGGGCACCACGAAGGAATCACGGGGGCCCCACTGGATTTCCTGGTCGCCGGCGATCAGGGTGCCTTCGCCCTCGATGACGTAATAGACGGCGCTCGAGGTGCGGCGGTGCTGCTTGCCCTCGAAGCCGGCCTTCAGGTGATGCAGCCAGACGCCCATGGTCGGGAGCGCCGAACCGCCGGTGATCGGATTGACATATTCGAGCACCACGCCGTCATAGGGTGTGCCCTCCGCGCCGGCCATCCTCTCCAGGTGCGGCAGGACGTCCTTCCAGGCATAGCGGAACGGGAAGTTCTTCGTCTTCTGCCGCTCCCACACCGGGCGCACCAGCGAGGCGCGCTCCGAGATCGACTCCGCCGTGCTCTCGCGCAACGGCTGGGTGCTCTGGCCGAACGGCTCGTAGAACGCCTGATTGAGGCCCAGCACCAGCGGCACGTCGAGCACATCGAGCCAGATGGCATCCTGCGCGCTGTCGTTGTGATGATCGTGCCAGGCCCAGCTCGGCGTCAGGACCAGATCGTTCGGCTCCATGATCATCGGCTCGCCGTCGACCGCGGTGTAGAGCTTGGAATCGCCCTGGATGACGAGGCGCAGCGCGCCGATGGTGTGGCGATGGGCCCAGGCCACCTCGCCCGGCTTGACGATCTGCATGCCCATCAGCAGGGTCTGGGTCGTACCGCCGCGCTCGATGCCGGGATTGAGGAAGGAGAAATTGCGCCGCGCCGTCAGGCTCTCCGGCATGACGTCGCAGGCTTCGAGCAGCTTCTCGTAAACCGCCTGCCAGTGCCAGATGTGCGGCTTGCCGGCCGGCGGCGGGCCGCCGATCAGCCGCTCCAGCAGCGCGTCATACTGCCACTGGCCGCGCATATGCATGGCGGCCAGGTCCTTGTCGAATTCCGGCAGGGATTTGATGTTCTTGATACCGACTTCGCTCATCGCCGTCCTCCGCTAATCATCCGAGCGCTTGCGCGCATGCGAGCCGCGAAACTCACGCCGGGAGATAATCCTCCATCCGGCACGCGACGCCGCTCTTGGCGAGTTCTTCGAGATAGATCTGGTGAATGCGCGGGTCCTGATCGCCGTATTCGATCTGATTGCCGCCGCGCTTCACGTCGACATCCGAGCCGAGGAAGATCTGCTTGACCGCCTGAGTGAACGGATAGCGCAGGCTGCCATGGCCAAGTGCGAGATAGCGCGCGGCAATCCGGCTGGTCGGGAAGTGCTGATGGAACATCTGGTCGGGCGGCGCGTAGACCACGCCATGGCGCCAGTCAACGCGCACGAAATCCGGTTCACCATCGTACCACAGCAGCGAATAGCCGGTGCCGCAGACGCAGAACACATGCACGTCCGGCCCGTGCCGGTGGCCCTTCTTGTAGCGACCCGCCGGCACTTCGGAGACGTGCGCATGCATGGTGCCGTCGGCCAGGATGAGCTTGACGTTGGTGCCGCCGGCGCCGCGCCCGGTATAGGGTTCGAGATGCAGCCCTTCGAGGTCCGGCACGAAATTGGTTTCCCAATAGTGGCGGCCGGAACGCACGGGCACGAACTCACCGTCGCCCGAGAAGTGTCGGGCTTCGCCTTCGCGCTGAGGAAAGCGGTGGCGGTTGGCGAAGACGAAGTCTTCGTCGTGGAACAGGTTCATCACCGCCGGGAAGTTGCAGGCGACGACGAAACGCGCGGGTTCGCGGCCCGAGGCGTTGAAGTGGCGGTATTTGGCATTGAGCGGCACGGCGAACAGACTCTTCTCGCCCCATTCGAAGGTCCGCTCCTCGCCATCGGCCGTCTCGACAACCGTGGTGCCGGAACCGGACAGGCCGTAGGCCACCGCTTCGAACAGGTGCTGCTGCTCGGCGCTGCGGCCGCCTGGCGGGATCTCCAGCACGAACAGCGTGAGGAAGTCGCCGCGGCCTTTGACATGGGCGATGGCGCCATCGAGGCCGAAGCGTGCCCAGGGCCGCAGTTCCAGGGCCAGCAGGTCCAATCCGAAATCCTCGTAGATCGGCACGCCCTCGCGCGCCGACCATTCGAGATAGGGATCGGTCAGAATTCGCGCGCCGACATCCTCGACTTGAAGTTCGAGGGTGCCGGCGCGCTGCGTCGTGGTTTGCTACGCTCACTCATTGATCTTGTTACGCTCACTTATTTGATGGCTTCGCGCGCCTTGGCGATGACCGGCGCTGGGGCCGCGTACGCTTGGTTGATCAACTTCTCGATCTGCTCGCCCTTGATCAGCTCGATCTCGAGCTTCTGCTTGGCGGCTTCGGCCAACAGCTCGGGGTCTGCCAGCGTCGCGTTGAAGGCGTCGCGCAAGGCGCGGGCGCGATCGGCCGGAATGCCCGGCGGCGCGAAATAGGGCCGGCCGATCAGTTGCGGCGTCAGCAGCAGGTCGAGGATGATCTTGTCCTCCGGCGACTTGGCGAAGTCCTGCGACGTCGGGACGTTCGGCAGGTCTTCGTGCTTGCCGATGCCGAGCTGCACCAGAATGTTGACCTTCTTGTCCCTGATCCACTGGGTGTTGCGCGCCTTCATGCTCGACCACGACACGCCGCAGCGTCCCTGGATCTCGCCCTGTTCGACCGCGCGGTCGATGTTCTGGCCGCCTTCGTAGCCGTGGATGACCTTGAGCTTGGCGCCGAGCAGGTTGATCAGCGGCTGCTCGAAGCTGCTGAGATCGGCGCCCTTGCCGGTGGTGCCGACGATGAGCTGGGTGTTCCGCAGATCCTCGAAGGTCTTCACGGGGTTGGTATGCCAGGAATAACAGACCGAGATTTCCTGGTTCATGCTGCCGATCCAGGTGAATTTCGATGCGTCGTAATCGTCGGCCTGGCCGAGCAGCGGCAGGATCGGAATGCCGCGGTGCGCGGTGCCGAATTCGGTGCCGTCCTTCGGCGCGATCTTATAAATGCGGTTGTTGGCCATCAGTCCGCCGGCGCCCGGCATGTTCTTGGCGACGAAGCTGGGATTGCCGGGGATGTGCCGGCCCATGTGGCGGGCGAGCGTGCGGGCGTATTGGTCGTAACCACCGCCGGCATCGGTGCCGATGGTGAGGGTCACCGTCTTGCCCTTGTAGAAATCGGCGACCGATTGGGCCGCTGCCGCACCGGCGGTCATCAGGACGGCGGCGGCCCCGATCAGAGCCGCCCGTGCGTATGTGTTGGCTGCCATTGTTCGCTCCCTTGTGAAGCCTGTTTGCCTGTGACGTCGCGGAAGCCTTAGTCGGCTTCTCGATTGTGGGTATCGCCGCGCGGGGAAGCTTCTCGGTGCCCCGCGCGGCGCATGTTTTACGCGGGTTCCTTGATGAACTGGCCCATCTTGGACTGCACGCCGGTCTTGGCGAGTTCCTTCAGGTAGATCTCGTGGATACGGGGATCCTGGTCCTCGTATTCGATCTGGTTGCCGCCGTCCTTCACCGAAGTGTCGACGCCGAAGTCGAACAGGCGGCGCTTGGATTCGACGAAGGGATAGCGCTGGCTGCCGACCGCGATGGCGAGGTAGCGCGCCGGCGTCGGGTTGGTGTTGAAGTGCTGGTGGAACATGCCGTCGGGCGGCGCGAAGACGACGCCATGCTTCCAGTCGACGCGCACGTAATCCTTGTTGTCCGGATACCACAGCAGGGAATAACCGGTGCCATGCACGCAGAAGACGTGGAAGTCGGCGCCGTGACGATGGCCCTTCTTATAGGTGCCGACCGGCATCTCCGAGCTGTGCGAGTGCATCAGGCCATCGGCGAAGCTGAACACGATCGAACTGCCGCCGGCGCCGCGCTCCTTCCAGCCGCGCAGCTCGAACGACGATAGGTCGGGGATGAAATTGGTCTCCCACATGTGGCGGCCGGGACGGACCGGAAGGAATTCACCTTCGCCAGAGAAGAAACGGCCTTCGCCTTCGCGCTCGGGAAACTGGTAGGGATTGTCGAAGACGAATCCCTCGTTGTGGAAGATGTTCAGCATCATCGGCAGATTGGTCGCCGAGCAGAGCCGCGCCCTCTCGCTGCCCGAGCCGTTGAAATGCTGGTAGCGGGCATTGAGCGGCAGGGCGAACAGGCTCTTGGGGCCCCATTCGAAGGTGTGCTTGCGGCCGTCCGCGGCTTCGACCGTGGTCGAGCCGTGACCATCGAGCACATAGATCACTTCTTCGAACAGATGCTTCTGCGGCTCGGTCTTGCCGCCGGCCGGCAGGTCGATGACGAACATCTGCATGAAGTCGCCGCGGCCCTTCATATGGATGGCCGCGCCGTCGACGCCGAAGCGCGCCCATTTGGCCGTCTTCACCGCCAGCAGGTCGACGCCGAAATCCTCGACGATGGGAATGCCTTCGCCCTTGACCCAGTCCATATAGGGGTCGAGCAGAAATTTCGATGTGGTCGCGGGTGTATCCAAGGGACGAACTCCTCGTATTTCGATGATGGGCGCGTACGCCAGGAGTGCCGGGACGCGCCTGCGACCCGAATCCGGGATCACGATAGAGCGCGGCGGCCTGGTTGGTGAAGTCTTGGAAGGGGAAACTTATTGTGCCGGAAAGTCAATACCCGCTGCGGAAACACGGTTTTGCGGCACCGCACCAAAGGCGCTGGTCAGGCATTCGAGAAAGGCCGCGACCTTGCGCGGCATATGGCGGCTGCGCGGGTAAAAGGCCCATAAACGGCGATCGCACACCGTCTGCTGCTCGAAAATCACCTCGAGCTGGTTGCGCAGCAGGCTGGGCGTCGCCTCGAGAGCCAGCAGCCTGGCGATGCCGACGCCCTCGACCGCGGCATTGTGGACAGCCGACCAGTCATCGGCGCGGAAACGGCCGGTGACGTTGATCGCGTAACGCTTGGGACCATCGCTGAACCACCAACGGTCCGCCGATGGCTGGCTCGCATAGATGACGCAGTCGTGACGCACCAGGTCGCGCGGCTCCTCGGGCTTGCCCTTGCGCCGGAAATAATCCGGCGCGGCGCAGATCAGGTATTTCACCGGCGCCAGCGGCCGGCATTCGATGCTGGTGTAGCGCAGGTTCGAATCGTCGTCGGTACCGCTGCGAATTGAGAGATCGAGGCCGCCCTGCAGCACGTCCACATAGTCCGGCTCGACCTGCAGATCGACCGACAGACCGGGATGTTCGCGCAGGAAGCGGTTGAGATGAGGCAGGATCATCAACTGCCCGGTGCCCGGCGTGACATGCAGCTTGAGGGTGCCCGACAGGGTGGCGTTGGCCTCCTGCACCGCATCGCGCGCCTGTTCGATGTCATGCAGTATCTTGAGGCAGCGGCCGTGGTAGATCTTGCCCGCCTCGGTCAGGTTGAATTCGTGGGTCGAGCGGTTGATCAGGCGCACGCCGAGCTCGGATTCGAGCCGGCTGACCTGCTTGCTGACCGCCGACGGCGTCAGGTTGAGCTCGACCGCGGCGGCCGAGAAGCTGCCCTTCTCGACCACCCGGATGAACACTTCCATTCCCGCCGCATCGCGCATATCTCGCTCCCTGAGCGCCTGTGACCGTTTCGACAGGCCCGGTGCTATTTCCTTTCATTCATCATGCCGTGACGCTATTGAACGGATCAAGCCTTCATATCCCGCCCTTCCCGGTGACATGCCCAAGCCGCCCAGCACGTTGTTTGCCGTTGCGCTCGCCGCGATCACGCTGGTCGGTCCGCTTTCGGTTCACCTGTTCCTGCCCTCGATGCCTCAGGTCAAGGCGGCGTTCGGCATTTCCGACGCGCTGGCGCAGTTCACTTTCAGCGTCACCCTGCTGACCATGGCCTTCACCACCCTGGTCTATGGCGCGCTGTCCGATCGCTACGGCCGCCGCCCGGTGCTGCTCACCGGACTTGTGCTGTTCCTGGTCGGCATCGCCCTGGCCGCCCTGGCACCCACCATCGAATTGCTCGTTCTCGGCCGACTGATCCAGGCGGTCGGCGCCGGCTGCGGCATCGCCCTGGCACGCGCCATCGCGCGCGACGCCTACGGCCCGGAACGGCTGGTCCAGGCGATCGCCTATCTCACCATGGCTTACACGCTGGGGCCGATGATCGCGCCGCCGCTCGGCGGTTTCCTGGCCGATACCCTGAGCTGGCGCGCCGTCTTCGGATTCGCCTTCGCGGCCGGCATCGTCATTCTCGTGGCAGCCTATGTCACGCTGCACGAGACCCACGGGCGCGACAAACGCGCCACCCAAGGACCGGCCATCCTGCGCGGCTTCGGCCAGTTGCTGCAGCGGCCGCTGTTCATGGCCTACGTGCTGCAGTCCGGCCTGTCCTCCGGCGCGTTCTTCGGCCTGGCGTCGGGCTCCGCCTTCCTGATGATGGATTACCTGGGCCGGCCGGCGACGGAATACGGCTTTTATTTCCTGCTGTTCGCCGCTGGCTATTGCTTCGGCAACTGGATCTCCAGCCGGCTCAGCGGCCGGGTCGCCATCGACCATATGGTGCTTGCCGGCTCGACCATCCTGGTGGTCGCCGTCGCGGGTACTCAGCGGCTTCATCCTGGCCGGCATCGTGACGCCGATCACCCTGTTCGTGCCCGGCCTGTTCGTCAGCATGTCCCAGGGCATTGCCATGCCCAACGCCCAGGCCGGCGCCATCCGCACCGTGCCGGAGCTCGCCGGCACCGCCGCGGGCATCGGCGTGTTCTCGCAGCTGTTCTGCGGCGGGCTGTCCTCGCAGGCCTACGGCTTTCTCGCCGACGGCACGCCCGGGCCGGTGCTGCTGATCGTCGGCACCGGCGCAGCTCTGTGCCTCATCTTCGGCGTCGCCGCCTTCGTGCTCAACCGCAAGACGCGGATTCAAATGCTCGGCCGCTGACGCAGCACTGTGCTTTTTACCATCCAATACCCCCACGGCCCGGCTTGGTGTTCAGCCCGGAGATAGGGTTTACGCGCCCTGTCGCCTCTTGCAGCCGTCATCAGCGGCTCGATCTCCAACAGTCCTTCTGTTGCAGGCGCGTTACCCCGATACCATACCGAATACCCCCACGGCCCGGCTTGGTGTTCAGCCCGGAGATAGGGTTTACGGGTGTCGTTGACGCGGGCAGCCGCGCGCACAAAAAACAAGGGGCCTTGCGGCCCCTTGCTTCTGCTTCCCGCTGCAACGCAGATCAGGCGTCGACGAGCTCCGGCTCGACCGGCACCTTGCCCTGCTTCTTGCACTCGTCGACGAAGGTCTGCCAGATCCATTTGCGCAGCGACTCGTCGAAGTCCTGATAGCGGCGCACGGTGCCGCCCTCTTTCACGTTCTTGTGGCTCTTGTCGTAGAGGTGGTTGAGCGGCACGAAGCGCGAGCGCGGCTTGATCGCCAGCGTCAGCACGTTGTCGCCCGTGGCGAAATGGCCGTGCCACCACATGTTCGGCGGCACGATCGACGCCGATGTCGTCCTCCGGCCAGTCGAAGCGCTCGATCTTGTCGCCGTCCTCGCGCCACATCAGGGAATAGCCCGGACCGCCCAGGGTGAACACGAAGGCGGCGGGGCCGTGACGGTGCGGACGGAAGAACTTGTGGCCGGGGATTTCGGCGACATGGGCCGAGATGACGCTGCCGGCCATCTCGAAATAAACGCAGCTCACGCCCTCGCCGCGCTCCTTGAAGGTGCTGCGCGGCACGCCGAGCACGTCGGGCACGAACAGCGTGTCGTAGAGATTGACGGCGGTGTGCTCGTGCGTGTCGTCGGGCTTGTAGAGCACGGCGTCGAGCGCTTCCTTTTCCGACGGCACGCGGCCGAACTCATAAGGCGTGTTGAAGATGAACTTGGTGTCGCGGAACAGGTTGTAGACGATCGGCAGCATGTTGCTGCTGAAGAAGCGCACCGGGTCGCGCCCGCTGCCGTTGTGCAGGCGGTAGCGGCAGTTGAGCGGAATCGCGAACATGCTGCGCGGCCCCCACTCGAACGAGGTGGTATCGCCGCCGATCTCGATGGTGCAGGAACCCGTGCCCGAGACGATGTAGATATTCTCGTCGAAGATCTGCTTCACAGGTTCGGTCGACTTGCCCGGCGGAATCTCGCCGACGATCAAGCCGGTGGTCGATTCGCAGCCGATCAGGTCGAGCACGGCGGCATTGAAGCCG
>CAVVYA010000019.1:0-37015 GCA_963752345.1 uncultured Alphaproteobacteria bacterium | reverse complement strand
GGCGAAGCCGACGACGAGCGGCCGCGGCGCGCGCCACTGGCGGTACGGCGACTGTGCGGCAATAGGTAGCAAACGCACCTAGCCCATTCAGGCGAGCTCGCTCCGGCGGATTTCATCGGAAGCCGCCACCGCCGCGCCGACGCGGATCATGCATCCAGCTTTCCCAGCGGCCAACATAACAGAACGCTGCGGGTATCGTTCTCCGAACCGCTGGTTGATCCTTGCGACCAAGGCGGCCAAGTCACTATCGGTTGAGACATCAGCCTCTAGCCGCACAAGAACCTCCCCTGTGGAGTCCACCACCTCCGCATACATCAGCATATTGCTGCCCCAATTTCTGACTTTTGCAAAAAGGTACCATAACGCAAAAGGACCGTTTTCGTTCCATACCGTACCAAATAGGATTTGGGCCCAGGCACCAAGGTGTTCCGGCCTAGTCGAAGCAGAATGAAACAATGAGCAGGGTATAGAGGATGGCGGCTAGGACCAGCATGATCCGGAAGCCGCGAAAGCCGTCGTCGGCACTCATGATTGCCTTGCTGAACTGAGGGGCATTACCGGGCGGTAACTTACCCCAATTAAGCGTCTTTGTGCGACGCCGTACGAAGCGGCTCGAGCGCGGCGACGGCGAACTCCGGGATTAATACGCCTGATGGATCGGCGGTCCCGCCTCGGCGCCGGTGCGCTGTCCGCGCGCCGGTGTCAGCCGGCTGATCGGCCTGTCGCACACTTTGGAGAGGGTTGCCAACCATGCCGATGCTTGCCAATCCGCGCCATGAGCGCTTCGCGCAGGAGATGGCGAAGGGAACGTCCGCGCCACAGGCCTATTACCTGGCGGGCTATGTCGGCATCTGCAACATCTCGCGCCTCAAGAATCATCCGCCGATCGCGGCGCGCATCGAGGAGCTCCTGACGGAGGGCGCGCGGCGCACCGAGGTCACGGCGGCCGCGACGATCACGAACTTCGCCGCATCGCCTTCGCCTGAACTCCGCGGCCTGTTCAACAAGAACGGCGTGCTGAAGCCGGGCCTATCAATGGCCCGACGACCTCGCCCGGGCAGTGGCGGCGCTCGACATGGACGAGCTGTTCGACGTGAATGGCGGACGCCGGACGCAGACCGGCGTGACGCGCAAGGTGAAAGGCTGGCCAACAAGCTGCGCGCCCTGGAGATGCTCGGCCGCAGCTTCGGCCTGTTCAAGGACAAGGTGGAGGTCCGGACCTCCGTGGAGCAGATGTCGGATGAAGAGCTTTCCGCCCTCGTTGCCGAGCTTCGCGACCTGCGCTCCGCGCTTGCGGAAGGCGCTGCGGAGTTGCAGTACAGCAGGCCAGGCGGGCGGCGCGCAACCGGCTGGCGACCTACCGGCCCTACCGCAAGCAGGCGGCGTTTCACGCGGCGGGGGCGGTTCATCGTGAGCGGCTGTTCATGGCCGGCAACCAGCTCGGCAAGACCATGGCGGGCGCCGCGGAAAGGGCAATGACCTTACCGGCCCCTATCCCGACTGGTGGGTCGGCAAGCGCTTCGCCGGTCCGGTGAAATTCTGGGCCGCGGGCGTGACGGCGGAGAGCACGCGCGACATCCGCAGCGCATGCTGCTCGGCCCGCCGCAGAAGAAAGAGGAATGGGGCACCGGCGCCATTCCCGCCGGCTGCGTCGTCAGCGCAACGCCGGCGCGCGGCGTGGCCGACGGCATCGACAGCATCGTGGTGCGCTATGTCTCGGGCGCCGCCTCGACCCTGCTGTTCAAGTCCTATGAAAAGGGCCGCGAGAAGTGGCAGGGCGAGACGCTCGACGGCGTCTGGTTCGACGAAGAGCCGCCGCTCGACATCTATACCGAGGGGCTGACGCGGACCAACGCCACCGACGGCATCGTCATCGTCACGTTCACGCCATTGCTCGGCATGTCGGAGGTGGTGCGCATGTTCCTGAGCGACGACGAGGCGAAGGAGATGACATGAATGGCAACACGCGCCAGGCCTTGCGCCGGGCCGCGCGCCCGATGACGCGCCACGTCACCTGCATGACCATCGAGGATGCGGAACACTACACGCCGGAGCAGCGCGCGGCGATCGTCGCGAGCTATCCCGCGCACGAGCGCGAAGCGCGCACCAAGGGCGTGCCGCTGCTCGGTTCGGGCCGCGTGTTTCCGCTCGACGAGGCGCTGATCAAGGTCGCGCCGTTCGCCATTGCCGGTCATTGGCCGGTGCTGGGCGCTCTCGATTTCGGCTGGGATCATCCCACGGCGGCGGTCAAGCTGGCATGGGACCGCGACGCCGATTGCGTCTATGTGACGCACGCCTACCGCAAGAAGGAGGCGACGCCGCTGATTCATGCCGCGGCGCTCAAGCCGTGGGGCGAGAGCATGCCGTGGGCCTGGCCGCATGACGGCCTCGCCCACGACAAGGGCAGCGGCGAGGCGCTCAAGGACCAGTACCGAGGCGCATGGCCTCGCCATGCTGCCGGTCCATGCCGCGTTCGAGGATGGCTCGAACGGCGTCGAGGCCGGGCTGATGGCGATGCTCGACCGCATGCAGACCGCGCGGCTCAGGGTCTTCGGCCATCTCGAGGAGTGGTTCGAGGAGTTCCGCCTCTATCACCGCAAGGACGGACTGGTGGTCAAGCTCGCCGACGACCTCATGAGCGCCACGCGCTACGGCCTCATGAGCCTGCGCTTCGCCGAAACCGAGCGCGATCCGGCCGACGACGCCGAGGCCCCGCGCGCGCCTTACGATCCCTTCGTGTGGTGAGGGGAGCGGGACGGAGAGCAAGAGTCTCACCGACCGCCGGCCGCGCTCAGGGACATGCCATGTTCGTCGGAAAGATCGTCGCCCCGGACGTGATCCGGGGCCCATTGGTCCGCTGCATCCGGCGCGCCAGCCCTGTTCGATGGAACCCGAATTAGGTCAGCGCGACTGGAGTGATAAATTCTTCGACTCGCCTGTAAGTCTAAGCTTACAGGGTTCCAAATAGGGCATGATCAAGCCATTGATTTGGGCTGAGAAATTTGTGGCGCAGTTCTTGCAACTCAGAGTGAAATATAATTTGGCGAGGGCACCCCCATGAAAGTTTCACTCATCCCGACTATGGCTCTGGCCGCGATCGGCCTGTCCATGGGCTTTGCTTCGCCGAGCCATGCCGCTCTGGTTGCGTGCCCCGCCTCGTTTACGGCTGATGCCACGGCGAAAGTCATGCATTCGCTTGGAACCCAGTCGGCGGCGAGCAATTGCCAAGACATTACTCCGGCGGACCCCAGCACGGTTGCCAATGTGGCAACCGTCAACGCCAACGCCTTTTTCGGCCAAACCGACTGGATCGCGACGGTCGTGTTGCAAACCAATGTGAATAGTCTAACGGGCACCTGGACGATCGCTGGCGCAAACTTCGCCGCTTTTGATTACATGATCACCTTCAAGTCGGGAGAAGGCACGAACCTGACCAGCTTCTTGTTTAACGAGGAGGCTGCGACCGGCACCTGGAGCACGCCCTTCACGGAGCCGCCATTCAATTTTCCGGGTGCCGTCGTGCGCCGTGATGTCTCGCACTACAGCATCTTTGCGCGCGCTACACAGGTCGCCGAACCCGCAACGCTTGCTGTCTTGGGCGTGGGGCTGCTCGGTCTCGGCGTCATAGCTCGGCGCCGCAAGTCCGCCTAAGTTTGATCTAGGAGCGGCAAACGGCGGTCCAGGTGGCCGCCGTTTTGCTTTTCCGGATGCCTGATGTCAAGCAACGACACCAGGGGCTGGCCCCATAACCAGGCGGGCCATAGACCGATGGCGCGTTGATCCCGCGTCCGCCGGATTTCAGCACAGAGACGATGCCGCCGATGACGCCGCGGTGGATCAAGTCCGGGGCGACAGCTTTTTTTGGGCGAGCGCGGGGCGATCGAAATCATGATCATCCTGCCGCTCGACTGGCGCGCCGTGCTTCATGTGGCGCTCTACATCCGCGCGTGCGACCGCGCCGAGATCGACGCCTGCATGGCGCGCTATGACGCGGCCGACCTGGCGACTCGTGTGGTGGCATTGTCGCGCTTCGGCGCCGTCGCCGCGACGGACGAGGGCGTTCCTGCCGCCGTGGTGAGCGCGGCGGAGATCCATCCCGGCGCCTACCAGGTCGGCATGTTCGCCACCGACCGATGGCCCATGGTGGCGCGCGGCCTGACGCGCTGGGGCCTGCGGGTGCTGAAGCCCGCCATGCTGGCGGCGGGCGGCCATCGCGCCGAATGCCGCAGCATCGCGAATTACCACGCCGCGCACCGCTGGCTTGAGAGCTTGGGCTTCGTGCGCGAGGCGGCGCTGCCCGACTGCGGCAAGGCGCGCGAGACATTCATTCAATATGCCTGGCGGCTCTCGGACCAGCCCGTGTCGTGCGCAGGCACGCATTCCAGGTTGCGCGCAGGCGCGTATTCCAAGTCGTACGCAGGCAGGCATCCCATTATCCGCGCCGGCACGCATCCTACTATCGGCGCGGCACGCATCCCCGCGACGCCGTGCGCAGGCACGCGCCGCGCGACATGAACAGGTGACCCTCATGTGCTTCTTCGGTGGCGGCGGGTTGAGCAAGGTGATCGACCCGGTCGGCGCGATTACGAAGAAGGCGCCGACGCCGGTGCGTCTCCTCGGCCTGGTGCCGCCGACGCCGACCAATCCCCTGCCGGTGCTGCCGAAATCGGCCGCGCAGAAGCTGCTCGGCGAGTAGCGGGTTTACCGTCGCCCCAGAATTGAACGGGCGGCCCGAGGCCGCCCGCGATGCGTCGGATGTGTCGAACGAAGCTCAGCGCGAGCGGCGCCGGCGCAGGGCGCCGAGCCCAAGCAGTCCGGCGCCAAGCAGCAGGGCGGTTGCGGGTTCCGGCACCTGGGCGGTGAATACCGCGCCGAAATATTCGTTATCGATGCCGCCCGTGGTCTCGCGGATGTTGATCTCGTCGAACGGATCGTCCGACTTGAGCGCGATGACGCCGAGGGAGTCCTTGGGGGGCGTGA
The DNA here is from genome assembly GCA_963752345.1 of uncultured Alphaproteobacteria bacterium. Taxonomy (GTDB): domain Bacteria; phylum Pseudomonadota; class Alphaproteobacteria; order SMXQ01; family SMXQ01; genus CAVVYA01. Next base: position 32,035 of record CAVVYA010000019.1, on the reverse strand, counting down.
TGACGACCGAGCCGATCACGCTGCCGTCCTTCTTCACCGTGACGGTATAGGTCGAGTCCTGGCAGGTCGCGACATTGCATGTATCGTTCCCGGTGCCGCCCGCGCCCGGCTGGTGAATCGCGATCGCCGCGGCGATGACGTCGGTGTCGAACACGAGATCGAGATCTTCCTGGCCGCTGATGGCGAGATCGGTGCCGGGCAGCAGGGTCGACCAGTCGCTAAAGCCGGAAATACCGGCGGTACCCATGACGATCGCGCTCGGCGCCGGCGCCTTGAAGGTGACCGTGCCGACCTTCTGGCCGGTCGGCGTATTGACGCCGAGGTTCGGGTATCCGCCGCCCAGCGCGTCGGTCGCGCCCGTGTCGGTGAGAAACGCCGACATGTTGGCGTAGGTCACGATGCCGGCCTGTGCCTGGCCGATCTGGGAAACGCCGAACGCGACGGCCGTGCAGGTCAAAAGACGAAATACGACGGAACGCTTCATTATGACTACCTCTTGATACCCCGCGTGTGCGGGCTTTGCTCATTCTTTGTGCAAAACCCAGGCCAAGCTGAGCCCTGAACGATTTCAAACAGTTGCGGGGAAGGTGGCCGGCCCGATGTGTAAGGCTCCCGTAACATATGTAAGATTTGTCAACAATTTCATGGTCTTGCAGCCCGGTCTGTATGCCAAGCCGGGGGCCGCCAAAACTGGTGCGCCCTGCAATCCGATTCCGTCCCTGAATCTTCCGCTCTGCCCCGCCGCCGCGCGTCCGAACGATAGGTGATAGCCATGTGCTTCTTCGGTTCTCCGTCGCCGCCGCCGCCCCCGCCGCCGCCGAGCCTGTCCGACGCGGAGGTTCAGGATGCCGCGCTGCGCGAGCGCGAGCGGGCGCGCCGGGCGCGCGGCCGTGCCTCGACCATTCTCACCGGCGGCGCGGGCGATCCGTCGGACGCGACGGTCGGCAACAAGAAACTGTTGGGGTATTGACCCATGGCCGAGCTCGTTACGGGACACGGCACGTCTTCGCAGGAAGCCGGAAGCGGCACGCCGTCGCAGGAAGCCGGAAGCGGCACGCCGTCGCAGGAAGCCGACGCGATCATCCAGCGCCAGGAGGGCCTGGCCGCGGAGCGCAGCCTGATCGAGAGCCAGTGGCAGGAGATCGCCGAGCTGGTGCGGCCGATGCGCGCCGATTTCACGGTATCGCGCGGAGGCGCGTGGAACACGACATCGCGCGAAGGCGCGTGGAACATGACCGCGCGGATGCCCGGCGAGAAGCGCCTGCAGCGCGTGTTCGACGGCACGCCGGGCGCCGCGGCGGACAATCTCGCCGCCGGCCTGTGGGGCATGATCACCAATTCGGCGAACAACTGGTTCGGCCTCGCCCATCCGGTCGAGGAGCTCAACCGCGAGGACTTGGTCAAGCTGTGGCTCGACGAGGCGTCGCGCCGCATGCGCGCCGCGTTTTCCGCCAACGGCCAGCGGTTCTACGCCAAGGCGATGGAGCTCTACCTCGACCAGGTCAGCTTCGGCACCGGCGTGTTCTACACCGACGAGATGCCCGACGGCTCCGGCCTGTTCTTCTCCTGCCGCCATCTCGCCGAATGCTACATTTCGGAGAACGCTCACGAGAAGGTCGACACGCTCTACCGCCGCTTCCTGTTCACCGCGCGCCAGGCCTACGGGCTGTGGGGCGAGGCGGCGGGCGAGAACATCGTCAAGGCCCATGCGAAGGAGCCCGAGCGCAAGTTCGAGTTCATCCACGCGGTCTATCCGCGCGACGACTACAACCCGCGCAAGCTGCTCGACCGGCGCGGCAAGGCGTTTCGCTCCTGCTATGTCAACGTGGAGAAACGCTGCATCACCCACGAGAGCGGCTATTTCGAATTTCCCTACCAGGTGGCGCGCTGGTCGACCGCGTCGCGCGGCACCTACGGCGATTCGCCGGCCATGCTGGCGCTGCCCGACATCAAGATGCTCAACGCCATGAGCAAGACGACCATCATCGCCGCGCAGAAGGTGGCCGACCCGCCGATCCTCACCATCGACGAGCGCGGGCTGCGCGGCGCGCGCACCACGCCGGGCGGCTTCATCTATTCGGGCCTCGACAAGCTCGGCAACCCGCGCTACCGCCCGCTCGAAACCAACGCCAACATCGGCCTCGGCCTCGAAATGGAGCAGCAGCGGCGCGCCGCCATCAAGGAAGCGTTCTACGGCTCGCTCCTGCTCATGGTGGCGCAGCCCAACATGACCGCCGCCGAATGGCTCGGCCGCCAGGAGGAAAAGCTGCGCCTGATGGGCCCGCACCTGGGCCGCATCCAATCGGAGTTTCTCGATCCGCTGATCGACCGCGTCTTCGCCCTGATGTATCGCGCCGGCAAGTTTCCCGCGCCGCCGGAGATCCTCAAGCGCTATCCGGAGATTCGCGTCGAGTACGTCTCGCCGCTCGCGCGTGCCCAGAAGGCGAGCGAGGGCGCCGCCATCGTGCGCACCTTCGAGGCGCTCGCGCCGATCGGCCAGGCCAACCCCGACGTCTACGACAATTTCGACGGCGACCAGGTGGCGCAACTTCTCGCCGACGCCTATGGCCTGCCGCCGCGCGCGGTGCGCGATCCCAAGCGCGTCGCGCAATTGCGCCAGCAGAAGAGCCAAGCCATGCAGATGGCGGCGCTCGCCCAGGCGGCGCCCGGCTTGGGCAAGGCGATGAAGGACGCCACCCAGGCCGGGGCGATCGGCCAGAACGCGGGCAAGCCCGCCGCATGAGTTGCGTGAGCGAGCGTCCTCGTCGAGCTTTTTTTATCGTCACCCCGGGCTTGACCCGGGGCCCATTGGAAATGGATCGGCGCGCGAGACATCGTATGGCCCCCGGGGCAAGCCCGGGGTGACGATTTTTGCTTCATAACGACGGTCGCTGGGAGCCCCGCATGAAACGCGCAATCGAATGGCTGTTCAACGCCCACGGCCGGCGCGCCAGGCCGGTGGCGGCGGCCTATCGCGAGCTGCTGGCGACTTCGGAAGGCCAGCTGGTGCTGCGCGATCTCGCGGCCTATTGCCGGGTCGGCGCCTCCAGCTTCACCGCCGGCGATCCGCATCAGACCGCGTTCAACGAAGGCGCGCGCGACGTGTTCCTCCATGTCGCCGAGATGGCCGGCATCCGGCCCGACGATTTCCCGCAACTCACTTCGAATGGAGATGTCAGTGACTGATGCAAACGGGTCCGCCGTGACGGCAAGCCAGGGCGCGGGCAGCCCAGCCGACACCGCTTCGATCAGCGGCGCGCACAATACGCACGCGATGGCACCGCGCTCAACGGCGGCGGCGGCCGGCGCCGGGCGCCGGCAATCCGCTCGCCGCGCTGCCCGACGATCTCAAATCCCATCCGTCGCTGCAGGCCTACCGCAAGGGCGACGGCTTCGATCTCGGCGGGCTGGTCAAGGAGCATGTCAATCTCCAGGCGCTGATCGGCAAGAAAGGCGTGCTGCCGCCGGGCGACAAGGACGGGCCGGAAGCCTGGGAGCGCTATTACAACCAGCTCGGCCGTCCGGCGCGGCCCGAGCACTATCAATTCGAGAAGCCCCAGGGCTACGCCGGCTATTCCGACGCGTTCGCCAACGCCTACCGCGACGTCGCGCACAAGAATGGCCTGACCGCGCGGCAGGCCGCCGGCATGCATGACTGGTTCGTCAAAGCGGCGCTCGAGGCGGAGCAGGGCCAGACCCAACGGGCGCGCATGGACGGCGACGCGCTCGATCAGGCGCTGCGCCAGAAGTGGGGCGGCCAATATGATGCCATGGTGGCGAGCGGGCGGCGCGCGGCCAAGACCTTCGCGCCGCCGGACGCGCTCGATCAACTCGAGCAGGCGATCGGGGGTCCGGCGCTCATGGAGCTGTTCGCCAATATCGGCGAACGCATGCGCGAGGACGGGTTGATCGGCGGCGGCGCGTCATCTTTCAATATGACGCCCGAGCAGGCCAAGGCGGAAATCGCCAAGATGGACGCCGCCATGAACGATCCGAGGAGCCCGGCGATGGACAAGCTGCATCCGGAGCATGCCGGCTGGGTCCGGCGCCGCGAGCAACTGTTCGCCGCGGCCTATCCGGGGTAAGGCGACGATCGCCGAACGTGCTCGTCTCCGCTCCCTCCGCCTCGATGGGGGAGGTTCGGGGTGGGGGTGATCGACAACCGCCTCCCAAGAAGCACGCGCTTGCGAACACCACCCCCCACCTAGCCTCCCCCACAAGGGGGGAGGAACCCTAGCATCAGGAACCGTCATGAGTTTCGCGCCGAGCTATCCGTCGGACGATGCGTCGTCCGATCTCGCGCCCGCGAGTTCCGAGCCGGTCGGGAGTCGCCCGCAGTCGCCGTGCCCCCGTCGCCTGAGGAGGCGGCGCGGGAGAACGCGCGCAACGGCCGTTGGGCGATGAATGAGTATTTCAGTGGATGGGTGTTGCTCGGGGCCGATGGCAAGCCTGTGATGCGCAACGATGGGTCGCGGGTCGGCTTCTTCTTTACGACTCGGCGCGGCTGGCGTCGGAGCTGGCGGCCGCTCAGGCACCAGGCGCCTCGCTCGCCATAGAGGCCTCGCCCGAAGGAGAGGACGAAGCAGACGGCCGCGCGAAAGCCTGGCGGGCGCATCGCCGCGCCCTGGCGCCGCTCGACTCGGGCTTAAACGCGGACTGGGACCCGCAGCGCCCGAAGTCCCAACGTGCCGACAAGACAAAATGGACCAAGCTGCTTGCCTATTACTACGCTCAGACCACCGAGCCGGAAGAGGCGGTGCGACGCGCCGTCTCCGTCATCTTCGGCAATCCAGTCACCGACGAGTCCGGGACGAAGCTTTGGGTGCCGGGCAACTACGATGCCGGGACGATCAAATCCGTCGCCGACACGCTACTGCGCCAAGCGACCGGGTACGAAGCGAGAGAAGCCGCCTCGATCTGGCATGGCACGTCGATGGCAAATCCCTTGATCGGCGATGCACTGGGCACTGAGATCGAGGACATGCCCCGCCGTCCGGCTGCCATCCAAACCAGCAGCACTCTGGTAGGGGTGGATTCTCGCGAACGCGAGGAAATCAATAGAGCGTTGCGTAACAAAGGCGCTAAACTTCGGCGTGAGCGATTAGACTCCGAGAGTTTGACCAGTACTCCTCCGAAAACCCCACCTGGCGTCGACATCGATGCGAATATTGATGAAGCGCTGAAAAATAAGGGAAATAACCGCTGGTTCTATCGTCAGGTCGACGACAACGGGCCTTGGGACTATAAGCGGCAAGGAGACGAGTTCGAGGATTTTGGTAACTTCAATTACGGAGCAACAGGGGCTGCGTTAGGCTATACGGAAGCCACTTTGTTGCGTATGGCAGGTTGGAACCACGCCAGGAATAATACGCGACGACCACAGCATGGTGTGGCTGCGAGCTTGCCCGGAGCGTATGTGGGAATTGGCGGTATGGCTCCGTTCGGCGACGATCCAAAGGACCAATACTGGATTCGTCAAGGATACCGCTACTACCAGGAACGTCAATAATGCGCTCCAACTTGAACAAAGATCTCGTTTTTCTGATGGCTATCCGAGTCGTTGCTATTGTCTTCTTCGTTGGTATCGGCGCAAGTGTCTACACGCTAATTCAAGAGATTTCCAAGTGTAGTGTGGTCGTTCACAAATCGATCCCATCGCCGGATGCCAGCCGCCTTGCTGTGGTCCACGAGATGGGATGCGGTGCGACAGTTGGCTTTAACACCCAGGTCAGCATCGCTCCAGCCGACCGGACCTTCTCGCGCGATAGAAATCCATCTTTTTTTTTCGATCCATGGGCAGCATGATTTAGCCGTCAGATGGGTCAGCGATAAAGTGATCGAGATCGAAGTTCCAAAGGCTGAAACAATCTACGGGAATGATGCGCGCGTCGGCGATGTCACGGTCGAATACAAGTAGTGGAGCTGAAGTCTTGGGTGAGTGTGACACGCGCGGCGCTCAGCTTACCGCAAAAGGTCAGGCGCCGCTTCTGACAGAGACTTCTCCCCGATCATCTCGCTGACGAGAGCGGCGAGGTCGGCGCGCTTGAAGGGCTTGCTCAGGGTGGCATCGGCACCGAAGCGCGCGGCTTCCGGCAAGTAGCTGCCGCACACCAGGCTGCCGCCGCTCATGGCGATGATCTTCAACCCGCTCCGCATGGCAGCGCGTGAGACGGATCAGCTCGAGGCCTTCCATCTCCGGCATATAGATGTCCGTGACCATGACCTTGGGGCGGTAGGTTTGCATCACCTCGAGCGCCTTCCGCCCATTGATCGCTGTTTGGACCATGAGACCCTGGCTCGTCAGGTGGCCCGCGAGTTGTGCTCGCAGGGTGTCGTGGTCTTCGACGATCAGCACGTCGATGTCTGACATATTACCTCTCTCCTATCACTTTAGGCGTATACTCCTATATAAGATTAAAGGAACCGTAAAGCTCCCTATGAGGGCGAGATAGGTCCGAATATCAGTGCCCGGCGGCCTGAATGCGTGTCGTTAACCATTGTCGCGGTTCGAGCCTATTGAGTTGTTGATTTTCCCGGCGCTATAAGGTTAACGTCCCCGCCCGTGGACGCATTGGTCGCACATATCCAACAGGCTTTCGGACAGGTGGAACGGTTTCTCGGCTACGAGGCCGTGCCCTGGCTGCTGCTGTTCGCCCTCCTGGTGATCCGTACCCCCGCCCTGGACGGCATCTGGCACCTGCGCAAGATCTGGCACGCGAGCCGCTATCACCACCTGTTGAACCTGACGCGGTTCCGCATGGCGCTGGTCAAGCGTGACGGCGCGAAGAACGACGAGGCCGGCAGGGTTGTCGACAGGCGGCGGCCATGATCGACGTCACTGCGGCGTTCGCAGTCGTCGGCGGCCTCTTCCTTTGCGAATGGGCGTTCGCCGCCTGGCGCCGCAACATCGAGGCGGCCATCCTGCTGCGCGACTTGTTCTTCGCCTCGGCCGAAACCCTGGTGCGCGACCCGGACAACTTCCGGATTAATCGTCGCGCTGCTCGAAGCCTGCGCCAATACCATCACCCGCGTGGAGGTCGGCCGTCTGGTGATCCGCCGCGCGCTCGCCAATCGGCTGCCGGATGCCACGGCCGACGAACATGACGAGGAGACCGACCGCTTCCTGCGCGACGTGTATGGCATGCGCCAGGACCTGCGCACGACGCTTGCGTCGGCTGCGATGCAATATGCGCAGGCGGTCAGCTTCAACAATATCCTGCTCGGCGGCTTGGTGCGGCGCTGGTCCGCCACGTGGCTCGCCGGTCCCGCGCGCGGCGCGACCGGTTCCCCGGAACGGTTGATGATCGACGTTACGCCCAAGCTGCTCGGGCACGTCAGGGCCGCGGCGAACGGCTAGTCTAGCGCACGCCGCCGCTTTTGTGCGCTCGCGAAACCGACGCGGGCGAGCGCGGCGCCCCCTATACCGCCTCGCTTCGGCAATCCAGGTCTTCGCGGTTCGCCGGAACATGTCTACTTGCGCAGCACTATTGGCCATCGTGCCTCTGCAGGAACTACGTATGTGGGCGTATAGGGCCGCGGCAACGGCGTTCTCTGACGAGGGGGAATGAACATGGAAGTTGTCGAGGGGACAATCGGGCAGATCGACCGCCGAGCCTGGGTAGCGAAGGGCGACGGCGGCAATGGCACAACGGTGTCGGGGCTGGAGGTCGGCCACCGGCAGCTCAAGCGCGTCGTTCTCGCGGATTACCTGTCGAAGGTTCTCGAGCCGGGTAAATTCGCGCGGCTGCTGATCTTGCGCGGCGCGACCCAAGGGGTCGTGACGCGGCCGGTCATCGCCGCGGTCGAGGTGGACGGTAAGACCTACAAGGCCGCCAAGGTCGTGTGGACCGGGTTGCTCAAGATCCTGCTGTGGATGCTGGTGGTGGCCGCCATCGGCTCGATCGCGCCGGTGCTCGGCGTGGTGAGCGCGGCCTGCGTCATCGGCTTCTACGTGAAGAATTATCTCGATTTTATAAGGTTCTAACGCCGCTGTAGAGGGCGGGTCGACGCGCCGACAGGACAAGCGCGAGCGACCCGCTTTCAAAACGAGGCGATGCCGCTGTATGCTTGCCGCCATAAACGGGGGCATACCAGTGAGGTCGCATGTCTGTCGATGACGATCTCCTCGCTCTGATCGGAAGCATTTACGACTCGGCGGTCGACGAGACCAGTGGCCGGAAACCATGCGGCGGCTGATCGCGGTCACCGATAGCCGTGCCGCGTCGTTTTGCATTCTCGACAGTTCGGACCAGCCGCGGCTGGCCACCTTCCATCAGATCAATTTCGCGCCCGACCACATCGAGGAATATCTCGACTACATGACTCCGCATGATCCGACGATCCAACATATCGTCGCTCATCCGGAGCAGAAGATTCACCACGATGGCAGCTTCATCAGCGAACGGGAGAAGGACCGCCACATCTATTTCGATTGGCACCACAGGTTCAGCGACACGCGTCATCGCGTCGCGGGCATCATCCGTCCCGCACCGGATATCCAATCCGGCGTCACCATCCACCGCACGCGCGGGCAGGGCGATTTCGATCCTGAGCTGCTCCGCCGCTTCACCATGCTGTTCCGCCATATCGAGCGTGCGTTGCAGATCGGTTTCCGGCTCGGCACTTTGGGCAGCCTGCAGCAAATCACCCTCGCGCTGCTCGATCGCAATCCTTTGGCGATCGTCCTGCTCGATGAAAAGGGGTGCGTGATCGTCGCTAACCAGGCCGCCCGCGAATTGGCCGAGAGCGGCGAAGGGGTGACCCTTGCCGACGACTCGTTGGCCCTGGTCCGGCGGGTCGACGATGCCATGTTGCAGCGGATGATCGGCGATGCCATCAAGGCCCCGAGCCACAGCGGCGCCGTTCCTGGCGGGGCGATGTCGGCATTGCGTCCGTCCGGCAAGCGGCCATTTTCAATTCTGGTTTCGCCGCTGTCACCGCACAGCTTTTTGATGACGACGCTGCGTCCCGCCGTGTGCGTGGTGATCGCCGACCCGGAAAAGCGCGCGCTGATTCCACTCGACCGGTTGCGCGCCGTGTATGGCCTCACCCGGTCCGAGGCCCGGTTGGCTGCGCAGTTGGCGGCAGGCGAGGATTTGCGATCGGCCGCTGCGACGCTCGGCATCGGCTATGCCACCGCGCGCACGCAGCTCACCGCGATTTTCCGCAAGACCGAAACGAGGCGGCAAGGCGAACTGATCAAGCTGCTGCTGACCGCCGCGACGCCCAGCGGCTGACCCGCGCCGGCGTATGGCGTCAGCCATTCGCATGATGCCGCCTGTCTTTACAATGCGGGTGCCGCATAAGTCAGGGACATGGGCATTAAACCCATGATTTGACTGAAAGTCCCGCTCGATCTCATGCATTTGATAGTGTCGTCTGGGCTGACAGGCCGGCGCTTCGGCATGCGCGTATGCGGCAGAAAGGGCCGACTCTCGGGGCTGGCATGGATCCTGCTGTGGATCGGTCGGCAGTGACTTTGCATCGACACAAGGGCCCGCGGCAATCGGCAGCGGATCCGCGAGGTGCAGAGCTGCCGCGAAGATGCAGCCTGTGTCAGTCAAGGGAGGAAACGATGGTGGCCGAGGGACGTCATGCGGTGCGGCGGGTAAAGATTCATTCGCCATTCGACGGCCATGTTATCGCCAAGGCGGCGCGCATCGCCGCCCTCACGGGTCTTGCAACATCGCTGCTCGCCTTGTCGGCCCATGCCACGGTGATCACCTCGGGCTCGGTCTTCCCGGGCACCCTGACCACGAATTCCACGACCACGAACCAGATCACCGTCGGCTTCGGTATGACGCCCGGCAGCCTGCAGATCGACGCGAGCGCGGCCGGCAACGGATTTACCACCGTCACAGGCAATTTCTCAGGCAGCACCGGCGTCGTCGCCGGTTCCGGCGCCGGCGCTGTCGGCACCATTTCGGTGATCGGTAACGGCACCGCGGGCTCGGCGACCCTGACGACGAAATCGATCATCGCCGGCGCGAGCGGCGGCAATGGCACCTTGACCGTTCAGAACGGCGGCTTGATGCAGGCCACCGGCGCCGGCAATATCGTGCAGGCCGGCAACAGCAACTTGACCGGCGCGATCACGGTGGATGGCGCAAACTCCGTCCTGACCTCGGCGGCGCGTATCCAGATCGGCGGCTTCACGTCGTCCAGCGGAACCATGACCGTTTCCAACGGCGGCCATGTGACGAGCGGCACCGACGTCGGCTTTTCCGATGGCACGGTCGAGATCGGAACGGGCGATAGCGCCACCGGCGCGGTCACCGTCACGGGGCCTGGCTCGACCCTGACCACGAATGGATTGATTGTCGGCAGCGGCAATGTCGCCGGTGCGATCGTCAATTCCGGAAACCTCACGATCCAGAACGGCGGTACGGTGACGGCCAACGCAGCGTCGAATTTCGACGGCGTCGTTTCCGTCGGCTCGAAGACAGGTTCGCAGATCACGGTGACCGGCGCCGGATCCAGCCTGCAGGTGGGGGCCATCGCCAGCCCGAAATTCTTCGCCGGCAAAGAACTTCTCGTCGGCGGATTCGGCGAGGGCACACTGCTGGTCGATCAGTCTGGGTTGGTGAACGCGGCCGGCGCCAATGTGCTGGTGGGCGGCGGAGCCTTTGGCACGAATTTCGATTCGGGCACGCTGACGGTGAAAAACGGCGGCAATGTCATTGCCAACACCGTATTCGTCAATCAGAACGGCCTGCTGAACGGTGCCAACGGCACGATCACCGGCGATGTCACCTTGAACGGCGGCACCCTGTCGCCCGGCAATTCGCCCGGCACCATGACAATCCTCGGCGATCTGTCGCTGCTGAGCGGCCAATTGGATCTCGAGATCGACCTGGGTATCGCCGATCTGCTGAATGTCACCGGAAACGTGCTGTTCGGCACCGGCCTGACGCTCAACCTGATCTTCGATTATGCGCCGGCGTTCGGCGATCTGTTCCACATCGAAGATTTCTTTAGCGGTTTCTCGTCGCTCGATTTCGATCCCGGTTTCGACTTTGCCTCTCAGCTCAAGGTGACGGGCCTCGCCGACACGAGCTTTGTCACCGTCAGCCTTGGCAACGAGAACGTCTCTTTCGGGTCGCCGACCGTGCCCGTTCCGGAGCCGGCCACCCTGGCTCTGCTCGGCATGGGGCTTCTCGGTCTCGCGTTGGCGCGCCGCCGGGCGGCCTGACCATAGGACGTCGCAGTTAAACTCCGGGCAGCCGCAAGGTCCGGTTGACACCCTGAAAGCAGGGCGCCGAAGGCGGCGTTCCGCCTAGGAGCACGGGTCCGCAGAAAGCCGCTTTGGCACCACCGCATCGGTGGCGCCAGGGCGGCTTTTTTCATGCGGGCAGCCCCTCCGGTCAAACGCAACCGCATCTGACAGGAGGGACATTCACATGTCCGACCAGATCACCGCGGCCTTTGTCCAGCAATACAAGGGCACGCTCTACAATCTCGTGCAGCAGAAGGGCTCGCGCCTGCGCGAGGCCGTGACGGTCGAGGCCGTCAACGGCGAGTTCGGCTATTTCGACCAGATCGGCGCCACCGCGGCGATCGAACGCACCAGCCGTCATTCCGATTCGCCCCTGGTGAACACGCCGCACTCGCGGCGCCAGGTCACCATGCGCGATTTCGAATGGGGCGATCTCATCGACAACCCGGACAAGGTCCGGCTGCTGATCGATCCGTCTTCCACCTACCTGCAATCCGCCATGTGGGCGCTCGGACGCAAGGTGGACGACATCCTGATCGACGCGGCGCTCGGCACGGCGAAGACCGGCAAGGCCGGGGCCACGTCGGTCGCCTTGCCGGCCGGCCAGAAGATCGCGGCCTCGGCGACCGGGCTCAACCTGACCAAGCTGCTCAGCGCCAAGGAGACGCTCGACAAGAACGATGTCGATCCGGACGACCCGCGCTTCGTCGCCGTCACCGCCAAGCAGGTCACCGACCTGCTGAACACGACGGAAATCAAATCGTCCGATTACAACACCGTGAAGGCGCTGGCCCAGGGCGAGATCGACAGCTTCCTCGGCTTCAAGTTCATCCGCGTTCAGCGGGTGACCGCCGTGGGCAACGTGCGGCAGTGCATCGCCTGGGCCAAGTCGGGCCTTCTGCTCGCGCTCGGCGCCGACATCAAGGGCCGCGTCATCGAGCGGCCGGACAAATCCTTCTCCGTCTACGCCTATGCCTCGCTGTCGTGCGGCGCGAGCCGCATGGAGGAGGAGAAGGTCGTCCAGGTCGATTGCCAGGAATCGTAACCGCCATATCCCGATTGGAGAACTGAACCATGTCTGCTGAAAAAGGCCTCAACATGGCCGCCCTGACGTCGTTTCCGGTCGCCTATCCGGATACGGCCCAGGTCGGCGGGCGCGTGCGGGTGTTCTACGATACCTTCACCGCATCCGCCATCGCGGCCGGCTCGACCATCGACATCGCGCGCCTGCCGAAAGGTGCCAGGGTGTGGGACGTCCACATCTTCCACGACGCTCTCAACGCCTCCGCCACGCTCACCGTCGGCGACGCGGTGTCCGCCAACCGCTACATCGCCGCGTTCGCCACCGGCTCCGCCGGCAAGCAGACGATGACGGGCACCAACGGCCAGGCCACCGGCGTCGGCTTCCAACAGCCGGCCGAGACCACCGTCATCATCACCACGGCCGGCGCCGCCATCAACGGCACCATCCGCTCGGTCGTGTATTACACGCTCGACTGATGGGTCGTATGACACGATCGAGTGACCCATCACGCTCGATACGAGCCGGACAGCACGGGATTGAGCACGCGTAAAACGAGCCCCGCCGCCTCGTTCCCTCCCCCTTGTGGGGGAGGGGCAGGGTGGGGGGCGCGATGACCGTGGGGAGCGTCGATGCCGAATGACAATCACCCCCACCCAACCTCCCCCATCGAGGGGGAGGGGAAGAAAAGAACCTAGCCTCGCGCCGCACCAGGACGGGATACGATTGCCATGACAACCTCGGTCGTTTCGATCTGCAACACCGCGCTCGATCTGCTCGGCGGCGATTTGATCGCCTCGCTCGCCGACGACAGCAAGGCGGCGCGCTTCTGCGCGCGCAATTACGAGCGCGTGCGCGACGCGGTGCTGCGCGCCTATCCGTGGAATTGCGCCATGGCGCGCGCCTCGCTCGCGGCGCTGGCCCAGGCGCCGGCCTGGGGCTACGGCCGGCAATATGCGCTGCCCGAAGGGCCCGATCCGGCCTATTGCCTGCGCGCACTCGCGATCAACGGCGAGGTCGATTTCGGCCTGACCTACAAGATCGAGGGCCGCCGCATCCTGACCGACGAGGACGCGCCGCTCGAAATTCTCTATATCGCGCGCGTCGAAGACCCGTCGCTTTACGATGCGCTGCTGACCGACGCGATCGCCGCGCGCCTCGCGCTCGACGCCGCCTATCCGCTGTCGGGATCCGTGTCGCTCGCCCAGGCGATGGGCAACGCCTATGCGGAAAAGCTCGCCGAGGCGCGCCAGGTCGATTCCCAGGAAGGCACCCCGGACGCGCTGATCGCCGGCGACTGGCTGGAGAGCCGGTTCTAAGGCCGCCTTTCTTCACCTCCCCCTCGATGGGGGAGGAGGCGAGCGCAGCGAGCGGGTGGGGGTGATGCCGGCCACCGGCAATCGCGCACCCCCCACCCCGGCCCTCCCCCACAAGGGGGGAGGGGGCGAAACCAGTGATCGTTCATCACCCTCGAGGCGCAGACCATGCCCCGCGTCACTCCCATCATCACCAACACCAATGGCGGCGAGTGGTCGCCGACGTTGTTCGGGCGCGTCGATATCGCGAAATATCCGAACAGCTTCCAGACCGTGCGCAATTTCATCCCGCTGGTGCAGGGGCCGTCGACGCGGCGGCCCGGCTTTCATTTCGTGAACGCGACCAAAGCCGACGGCATCGTCAACCTGATCCCGTTCGAGTTCTCCACGGTGCAGGCCTATGTCATCGAGGCCGGCGGCCAGTATTTCCGCTTCTACAAGGACCGCGGCCAGATCCTGTCGGGCCCGTCGGCTTACGAAATCGCCTCGCCCTATCTGGTCGGCCATGTGCCCGATCTGAAATGGGCGCAGTCGGCCGACGTGCTCTATCTCACCCATCCGGCCTATGCGCCGCGCAAGCTGTCGCGCACCGGCCATACCAGTTGGACGCTCTCCGTCATCGATTTCCTCGACGGGCCCTATCTCGACGAGAACACCACGGCCACCACGCTGACGCCGTCGGCCGCCACCGGTACCGGCGTCACGGTCACCGCGTCCGCCACCACCGGCATCAACGCCAACACCGGCTTCCAGGCGAGCGACGTCGGCCGCGTCATCCGCTTCAAGGAGGGCGCCACCTGGGGCTGGGCGCGGATCACCGCGCGCAGCTCGGCGACCGTGGTCACCGTCGACGTCAAAGCGACGCTGACCAACACCGGCGCCAAGGCGGTCTGGCAGCTCGGCGCCTGGTCGGACACCAGCGGCTATCCGTCCTGCGTCACCTTTCACGAGGAGCGGCTGTGCTTCGCCGGCTCGACCGAGCGGCCGCAGACCGTGTGGATGTCGAAATCGGGCGACTACGAGAATTTCGCGCCGACCGAGACCAACGGCACGGTGCTCGCCGACGACGCCATCACGGTCACCATCTCCGACAACAAGGTCAATGCCATCCGCTGGATGGAATCGGCCAACGCGCTGTTCCTCGGCACGGTCGGCGGCGAAAAGGTGATCAGCGCCAGCACGCTCGGCGAGGCGCTGACGCCCGACAATGTCACCGCCAAGGGCCAGACCACGCGCGGCTGCGCCAATGCTTTGCCGGTCCGCCTGGACCGCGCCATCCTGTTCATCCAGCGCGCGGCCAAGAAGCTGTTCGAGCTGAGCTATTCGTTCGAGAGCGACAGCTACACCGCCCAGGAAGTCTCGATCCTGGCGCAGCACCTGACGCGGCCGATGCTCAAGCAGCTCGCCTACCAGGCGACGCCGTGGTCGGTGGTGTGGTGCGCGCGCCACGACGGCATGCTGGTCGGCTTCACCTACGAGCGCGACCAGCAGGCCCTCGCCTGGCATGCCCATCCGGTCGGCGGCCAATCGCTGTCCGGGGGCGCCAAGGTGCTGTCGCTCGCCTGCATCCCCGGCGCCGGCCAGGACGAGTTGTGGGTGGTGGTCGAGCGCACCATCGACGGCGCGATCCGGCGCTATGTCGAATATCTCGGCTACGAGTTCGCGCCCGTTGACGCCGACGACAAGGCCGGCGCCTTCTTCGTCAATTCCGGTTTGACCTACAGCGGCGCGCCGGCAACCACGATGACCGGCCTCGACCATCTCGAGGGCGAGGTGGTGCAGGTGCTGGCCGACGGCGCGGCCCATCCCGACCGCACGGTGAGCGGCGGCGCCATCACGCTCGCGCGCGCGGCGTCCATCGTCCATGCCGGGCTCGGCTACGACAGCGACCTGGAAAGCCTCGATCTCGAATCCGGCTCGGCGATCGGCACCTCGCAGACCAAGAAGAAGCGCATCAACAAGGTCGCGGTGCGGCTGCTCGAGACGCTCGGCTGCAAGGCGGGGCGCGAGGGCCAGATGGACGAGGTCCAGTTCCGCGCCGGCGGCGATCCGATGGATGCCAGCCCGCCGCTGTTCACCGGCGACAAGTTCGTCGAGTTTCCCGCCGGCTGGGACAATGCCGCGACCGTGCGCGTGACCCAGAGCCAGCCCTTGCCCTGCACGGTGACCGCCATCGTGCCCTCCATCACCACCAACGACGGCTAGCCCGGCGCCGACTGCCTCCTCCATCCGCAAGCCAGGAAGAACTCGCCATGTGCAATCCCGTCGCCGCGGTCATGGCCGTGACCGCCGTCGTCAGTGCCGTCGGCCAGCTGCAGGCCGGGCAGGCGCAGAAGAAGATGGCGAACTACAACGCGCGCATTGCCGAGGATACCGCGCGCTATCAGGCCGAGCGCCAGCAGGACCGGGTGCGCCGCCTGATGGCGGGCGCGCGTGTCGCCATCAATAAATCCGGCGTCACCGCGAGCGGCTCGCCGCTCGACGTGCTGGCCAATTCCGCCATGCAGTCCGAGCTCGACCATCAGGCCATCCTGCGCCAGGGCGCGGCCCAGGCGGCCATGGACCGCTACCAGGGCAGCCAGGCGGCGCGCGCCGGCTATTTCGGCGCCGCGACGGCGTTGCTCAAGGGCGCGAGCAGCGCCATGGGCGCGTTCGGCGGCGGCGCACCCGCGGGCGCCGGCCCGTCGGTCTCCCTTTTCAGCGCCGGGCAAACCTTCAGCCTCGGCAAACCCACCTTGCCGCCGCTCGCCTTCGGCAACCTCGCCCCTGGCTGAAGGCCTTGGATGCGGCACTTGCCGGCGGCGCCACCCGCGGTGAGCGGAATCGCTCCGCCACCGCGACGCCCCGCGCCGGCGAGGCCGAACTCTGCTATAATGTGCCTTCGCGTTCGTCACGGGCCGGGAGGGCTCGATGAGACGGCTGCTTGCGCTTCCTGCGGTCTGGCTCGCGCTACTGGTGCCGGCATGCGCCTACGATCGCATCGACAGGGCCGGCCAAGTGCTGACCGAAACCCAGCTCGCCTATGCCAGATGCGCCGCGCGCCAGGCCTTGTCCTACGCCCATTCGAGCGAGCGGCCAGAGCTGATCGCCCGGGCGGCCATGAGCGCCTGTCCGGACGAGCGCAACAGTTTCCGCAACGCCATGCTCGATCTCTGGCGGGGCGATTATTACCGCGCCGATTACGACATTACGCGCAGCGAACGCCGAATGCGCGACGACATGACGGACCTGGTGGTGCGGGCGGAACTCGAACGCGAGCGCGGAATCGACCGCGCGCCGCCGCCTTCCCCGTCGGGCATGTTCTGATCCGCCTCCGCATTTCAGGATTGCGGACGCGGCTTCGGTGAAAACAGCCGCCGCCATCCTCGTCCGCCACACCACAACTTCGCCTTCCTCCAGCCCCGCCTCGCGGGGCTTTTGCTGTTCGTGGGAACCCGCCGATGCCGAAAATCCCCGTGTATCTCGCGTCCGCAGACTATCGGCCGCCGCGCGGCGACGTGGAGGCCGCCGGTGCGCCAGGCCGCGCTTTGGCCAGGTTCGGCGAAGCCGCCGGCGGTACGGCTGGAGCCTTCGTCAAGCTCGGCGAGCGCATCGGCGCGGCGCGCACCGAACAGCAGGTGTCGGCGGCAAACGCAGCCTATGCCGGGGGACTCGACGATCTCGGGCGCGGATTCGACGAGGCCGCGGATCCCACGACCGTCGGAGAGCGCTTCGACGGGCAGGTGGCCGAACTGCGTGACAGGCTGGCCGGCACCATCACAGACGGCGCGGCGCGGCGGCAATTTCTCGACGGCTTCGACCGCTACGCCCGGGTCAAATCCCTGCTGGTGCGCGGCGCGGCGATCAAGCGTGAGAATGCCGCCGCGGTGCAGGGGCTCCAAGCTAATCTCGGGCTCTACGCGGACGTGGCCGCGGGCGCGCGCCATCCGGTCGAGCACGACGACGCGGTCGCGCTGGCGCTGCGCGAGATCCAGGGCAAGGCCGACGCCGGCTTCATCACCGCCGAGGACGCCGGGCGCATCGCGCAGTCGTTCTACGGCGATCTCGCCGGGCGCCAGGCGCGCCGCGCCATCGCGGCCGACCCGCAAGCCGCCCTCGACAGCCTGAAGGGCGGCGAGGATTTCGCAGGCCTCGATGGGGACGCCCACGCGCGCCTGACCGCCGAGGCCGAGCGCGCCGTGCAGGCGCAAGCCGTGCGCGCGCAGACCGAGCAGGCGGCGGTGCGGCGCGACACGCTCACCGCCCTACCGAATTATCTCGAGGTCCTGCGGGACGGCGCGCCGCCCGACGACACGCGCTTCGGCCGCGAAGCTCTCGCCGCCACCCTGGGCGCCGAGGATGGTGCACAGCGCTGGGCCGAGATCGAGGAGGCGCAAGCCTTCGGACGCGCCATGGTCAAGGTCAAATGGGCGACGCCGGATGACATCGCCGGCCTGACCGACCGCGGCGATCATGCGGTGCAGCTTCAGACCCTGCGGCACATGCCGGGCAGCCTCGGGCTTTCCGAAACGGATCTCGTCCGGCGCGCGGTGGAGCGGCGCAACGCACAGCTCTGGTCCAAGCCCGCCGATTACGTGCTGAACAACCCGCGCGTCGCCGAGCTGCACGCGGCGATGACGCAGGCCACCGCGCCGCCGCAACCGGCCGATGCCGCCGCCGCGCTCCAGGGCCTGCTGCCGGGGGCAGCCGACCAGCCGGCCGAACCGCCCATGCTGTCGTCCGAGGACCGCCGCCCCTCCATCGCTGCCTATGCCAACGCGACGCTCGCCGAGCAGGAGCGGCTCGGCGTCCCAGAGGACCGCCGGCAGGTGCTGCCCACAGCAATGGCGCGGGAGTTTGTGAAGTCCATCCTTGGAAACGATCCTGCCAAGGCTGACCAAATGCTGCGCGATCTCGCGGTGGACTGGGGCGCCGACTGGCTGCGGGCGCGCGCCGATCTGCGGCGCCAGGGCTTGCCCGGCGAATACGCGCTGCTCGCCGGCTTCGAAGATCCCGTTGCCCGCCAGGGCTTCGCCAAGGTGCTGGCGGCGCAGGCGAGCGAGCCGGATGTCCTGCGCGCCAAGGTCGGTGCCGACGCGGACGTGATCGATGGCTTGTTGCCCGATACGCTCCTGCCGCTTCACGACCGCATCACGGAAGTCCATGGTACCGGCAGCGAAGGACAGGCCCTATCCGACGACGTGACCCGGGCCGTCCGGTTGCTCGCCTATCACCATGCGCCCTTCACCGAGCCGCGCGAAGCCGTGCGCCGCGCTGTCGCGGAGATCGGCGATAATATGCTCTTCCGGCAGAGGACTGACACAACGAGCGAAAGTTCCCAAAGTGACCGGGGGAATACCACAGGTTGGAGCGGACAGCCAGGCGACGACGAACTTGCCGGCATGCTCCGCGACATGGGCGTTTTCCTCCCGCCAGAGCGAACGCTGGCCCTGGAGCAAAGCGGGGGCAAGTCTTGGTGGGAGCGGATATTACCTCTGGTATCGCCGGAGGATGCCGCTCAACGGAAAGAGGCGCTGCGACAGACGCAGTCTAAATTGAGCGCCGGACGAGCACCGTGGCAACCGCTGCCTCCACCGAATCCTGAGCCGGTGTTCACTAAGTCCGGCGAGCGACTTAAGCTTATTGATGGCGAAGGAAACGAGGTACCAGCGGTAATCCCTCAAGGATGGGACCTTCGCTATTTCGCCTTTATGGGGGAGCGGCTTCACGCCATGGACCAAACCGGCAAGCCTCAGGCTTACATGTCATTGTCGGCAGTTCTACCCTTGTTCCTATTCCCGCACGGACTGCCTTGGGATCTCCAGCGCATCAATGCGCCTCGAGGTAAGATTAACGAGCTTTTCCGACCGATTTCGTCGGCGGCCATTGGGGTGTATGCCGCAGCGGCCGGTATCCCCTTCGAAGTCATCATGGCAATGCAGAAGTGGTTCGCCAAGGGTTTCTCGACGTTTAGGAAGGAAGAGAAGGCCACCACGCGTTACGCTCCATTGCCGGACAGCAATGTCGAAAACACAAAAAGAGGGTACCATTCATACAAGAATGGTCAAATAACAGCCGCCGATGGCAAACATTGATTTGTGGGCGACCACAAATCCGTCACGATGTTCCGCGATGTTCGTGACGGCACCTGATGGGGCAATGGCATGGAAACGGACGTTTCACCAGAACGGCAAAGGCCGAGTCGTGCATGGCGCATAGCGGTTATCGGCACTGTAACCTTCTGGGTTCTATTTTTCCTCCTCAAGCAATGCAACATCGATCTGTGGACCATGCGGTTCGTCAGAGAATCCATGGACGATGAGCTCTTGCGACAGGAGTATCAAAGCTTCTGCCAGTCCCCAAGCCGCGCCTGGAAGGCCATGGCCGTCGATTTCGCGTGCGGCGGATTTGGCGCGGCAGGGGTATGGACAGCCGTTGCCGTGGCGAAAGCAGGACAGGAGCCATCTGAACAGGATGAAGTGGTAGTCGCCGGCAACATCTATGACTCGCCCGTGCGACTGGAATGGAAGGGCGATGAAAAGCTGCACATTACACTGCCAAAGGGCGTGAAGTTGGTCGATCTAAAGACTCTTCACAGGGTCATCGAGATCGAGGTCGAGTATGATCCCAGCCTGCCGGTCGACCACTGAGAAGTGCTGCTGTCGCACCCGAGATGTCGATGTCCTAAACCTCTCCGCTGAAGGGCATGCTGGCGAGGGATAGGTACGAAAACGGTTAAGGCTGAACGCGGTTGCAGAAATAGGCGTCGTCGCTGAACAGCCGCCGCCTTGCCAGTCCGCCATAGCTCATCCTTGTGCTCATCCAGCCCCGCTCCGCGGGGCTTTTTGTTGCTCGTGGGAAACCGCCGATGCCGAAGATCCCCGTCTACCAGACGTCCGTGGACTACCGGCCGCCGCGCGGCGACGTCGAGGTCGCCGGCGCGCCGGGCCGCATGCTGGCCAGGTTCGGCGAGGCCGTCGGCGAGTTCGGCGGCAAGATCGCCGATACCGTCGCCGCGCGCGAGAAGGCGGCCCACGCGGCCGCCGCGGAAAACCAGCGCGCGGGCGGCACGGCGAAGGCCATGGCCTCGCTGCGCCAGACCATCGAGCAATTCGAGGCGGAGACCAATCCTGATGCCGTGATGCGACGCTATTGGGAGCATGCCGACACCATCGGACAGGACATCGCCGGCGGCATCCGCGACAAAGGCGCGCGCGCCCAGGTCGAGGCCGATTACGGCAATCTCGCCCGAGTCCAGGCGGCGCTGCTCCACGGCGACAGCCTGCGCCGGCTGGCCGAGCAGGGGCGCGGCGACCTCAGCGCAATCTCGGGCTCTACGCGGACGTGGCCGCGGGCGCGCGCCATCCGGTCGAGCACGACGACGCGGTCGCCCTCGCGCTGCGCGAGATCCAGGGCAAGGCCGACGCCGGCTTCATCACCGCCGAGGACGCCGGGCGCATCGCGCAGTCGTTCTACGGCGATCTCGCCGGGCGCCAGGCGCGCCGCGCCATCGCGGCCGACCCGCAAGCCGCCCTCGACAGCCTGAAGGGCGGCGAGGATTTCGCCGGCCTCGATGGGGACGCCCGCGCGCGCCTGACGGCTGACGCCGAGCGCGCCGTGCAGGCGCAGGCCGTGCGCGCGCAGACCGAGCAGGCGGCGGTGCGGCGTGACACCCAGGTCCGCTTGCTGGGCTACCTCGACGCCCTGCGCGACGGAGAGCCGCCTGACGACATGCGCTTCGGCCGCGAGGCTCTCGCCGTCACCCTGGGCACGGTGGATGGCGGCAAGCGCTGGACCGAGATCGAGCAGGCGCGGCGCTTCGGTCAGGCCATGGCCAAGGTCAAATGGGCGACGCCGGACGACATCGCCGGCCTGACCGGCGGCGGCGACCGTCCGCTGCAGCTTGAGACCCTGCGGGATGCGCCGGGCAGCCTCGACGGGCTTTCCGAAACGGATTTCCTCCGGCGCGCGGTGGAACGGCGCAACCAGCAGCTCTGCTCCAAGCCGGCCGATTATGTGCTGAACAATCCGCGCGTCGCCGAGCTGCACGCGGCGATGACGCAGGCCACCGCGCCGCCGCAACCGGCCGATGCCCCCGCCGCACTCCAGGGCCTGCTGCCCGCGGCAACCGGCCAGCCGGCCGAACCGCCGCCCATGCTGTCGCCCGAGAACCGCCGCGCCGCGATCGCCGCCTATGCCAACGGCATGCTCGCCGAGCAGGAGCGCCTCGGCGTGCCCGAGGACCGCCGCCAGGTGCTGCCCGAGGACATGGTGTACGACGCGGTTCGCGACATCGCGGCCGGCGATCCTGCGGACGCCGACCAGCGCCTGCGCGATCTCGCCGCCGACTGGGTGCCGCTGCCCGCGCCTGTTGGATGACCTGAAGCGCGCCGGCCTGCCGCCGGAATACGAAGTGCTGGCGGAAACCACCAATCCGGTTGCACGGGACACACTCGCCCGGGTCTTAACCAGAAGTCTGCAGCGTGGCGCGCTGCGAGCCAAGACTGGCGATGCCGAGGGCATTGACGAATTGGTTTATCGCTATAAGGCCAGTGACGATGGTCAGCTTCTGACTGATGATCAGACCAAGCTGGCGAAGCTGCTCGCTTACCACTACGGCCAAACGACCGAACCGGAAGAAGCCGTCGCCGCGCGATCTGGGATGTCTCGGAAACGTTATTCTTACTGCTGGTTCGGTGGAAAAAGCGAAGCCGAAGACATTGCCGATGTCTGGCACGATAAAGGTGCAAGACAGCGCGCCAGATCCCGCGCCAATATCAAAATCCTGCCCCGGCGAGATCCGGTTGATATGTACGATAACGACGGCAAGCCCGTCATGAGTGTCGATGAGCAGGGCAACGCCGTGCAGGTCCTTGCGCCGAAGGGTGTGAACTTTCACGTATTCGCTGAAATGGGTGAGGAAGACAAACAAAAGGGCATGGTGGCAATCTTGACCCGCCTTGGAAATTTCGTCCACAGCGGACCATGGGATTTGCAACGTCCGGTGAGGGAAACCAGAAACGGGTTTCCGAGCAAGACCACTTATGACGACGACTTCGTTAATGCCGCATCCATCGCAATCGGGATTTACGCGGCGGCAGCCGGTTGGGACCTCCATGATATTTTGACAGTTTCGAACGCTTTTGCTGCGGTCGCATCAAGTCACGGCAAGGTAAAATATAGCAAAAAGTATAAGGCATTACCGGAGAGGAATGTCCTCAATACTACAATGGGCTATAATATGCAGAAGGACGGAAAAATTCCCACCCCCGAGTGACGCATGCGACCATCCTTGTTCTTCATCTCAGCGGTTCTTCTACTGGTGACTTATCACCTGGGTAAGACACTTTACCTTGGCGGCGAATGGGCGTTTCCCGCTGCGACAAAATAGAACTCGCCGCAGTGGACTCCCTGACTTGCGGCAGGCTAAGGCGGTGCAGTTCGGATGTGGAGACGGTTTTGCGAGCAGCCATCGGGTCACGGTCGTCGTCGTGGAGCGGGTGTCGCGGCCGACCGAGCGTGACGAAGTAATCAGGGTGGGTAGCGGTTGGGAGGATGGAGGGAAGCTTGAATGGCCGAGTAACGACAGCCTTCAAATAACCATCACTGAGAAGGTGTATGTCGAGACAAGACGCAGGCTGCCGAGAAGGTTACGACCGAGATTCTGGTCGTTCCGGCGAGTTTAGCAGCGCGCGAAAAATACTATTGCGCCAAAGGCGAGGAGTATGAGGAGCTGTGCGTACCGGCGAGCGCGCAGGTCTGGGATCAGTTGCATGAAGCCGCCGCAGCGAAGAGCGAGTGAAGACACATCAAGCCGGATTTGCGTGCGTCCTTCGTCAAGCTAATCGACTGACCGGCTTAGGCCGATAGCGAATGGTTTTCCGCAAACCCCATGCTCCCCATATGAGTGAGGGCCAGGTCGCCCGTGAGCGCAGCGCAGGTGCGCTGGCGCTCGTGAACGGCGGCTCGTTGCGCGGGGCATCACTATGGATGTGCTGGTCTTTCTTCTCGCCGTGGCGGCGTCGGTCGCCGATCCGCTGATCACCGTGCCCTGCCTGCTGTGGGGCGCGCTGTTGAAGCGCTTCGAGGTGGCGATGCTGGTCGCCTTCGCCTGGGTCGTCGCCCGCGATGTCGCCGGCAGCCTGCTGTTCCAGGGCGGCGCGCAGATCCCGCCCCAGGCGCTCACCGCCCATATCGCGGCCGGGCTGGTGCTCGCCGCCGCGTCCTGGCTCGCCGCCGACTATGTGCGCGCCTGGCGCGCCGCCAAGGCCCGCCGCGCCGCGCGGGATTAGCCGCAACGCTTCGCCCGCCGCCTCTGACCATCGACGCTCTCCAGCCCCGCTCGCGCGGGGTTTTTCTATTGTGCGCGCCGATCTCCGCCCCGCGCGCCGCGCCATCCCCTTCCCGCCACAGGAAACCGGCTCGAGGAAGGCCGGCCGGAGACGCGAGCCCCAGGACATCAGGCCAAGGACATCAGCCAAGGAAACCAACCATGACCGTGAGTTCGACCACGACGCGCGTCACCTATAGCGGCAACGGCGTCACCACCGCCTTCGCCACCACCTTTCCGTTCTTCACCGCGGGCGAGATCGAGGTGATCGAGCGCGTCGCCGCCAGCGGCGCCGAGACGGTGAAGGCGCTCGCCACCGACTACACGGTGAGCGGCGGCAACGGCGCGACCGGCACGGTGACGGCGGTCGGCGGCGCGCCGCCCTCGACCGTGCAATGGGTGCTGCGGCGCAAGACCGCGCGCACCCAGGAGATCGACTACACGACGAACGACCCGTTCCCGGCCGAGACCCACGAGCAGGGCCTCGACCGCCTCAAGATGAACGTGCAGGAACTCGGCGAGGAGAACGACCGCGCGCTCAAGTTTCCCAGAGCGACGCGAGCGGGCTGTCGGGCACGATCCCGAGCAGCGTCGAGCGCGCGGGCCGGTTCCTGACCTTCGACGGCGGCGGCCTGCCCACGGTCTCGGCCGGCTCGGCCGACGGCCTGGCGGTGTCGCCGTTCGCCGCCACCCTGCTCGACGACGCCGACGCCGCGGCGGCGCGCTCGACGCTTGGTCCGCAGCACCGGGCTCGACATCACCGGCCTGACGGCGCTGACCGCGCCCGCGGCCAACGACGAGCTGCCGGTCTACGACCTCTCGCGGCGGCCAACCGCAAGATCACGCTCGCCGACCTGCTCAAGGTGTTCAACGCGCTCGCCGCCGAAACCGCGCCGGCGACCCACGACGTGCTCGCGCTCTACGACACCAGCGCCGCCACGACCAAGATCACCCTGGCCGACGCGCTCAAGGTGGTCAACGCGCTGACCGAGGACACCACCCCCGACGCGGCGGCGGACTTCGTGCTGACCTACGACACCAGCGCCGCCGCGGTGAAAAAGGCCAAGCCGGCGAATTTGGGTGCGGGGGGAATTGCGGGCGTGTCCGTCCAGGTTTTCACCGGCAGCGGCACGTGGACCAAGCCGAGCGGCGTGAAGTTCGTCATAGTCGAGTGCGTCGGTGGTGGCGGGGCCGGTCAATCGTCCAATGCCTCAGTGACGATTTAGGGCGCAGGTGGGGGTGGGGGCAGCTATGCGCGGAAGATTGTCGATGTTCAGGCGATTTCGTCTGTCGCCGTGACTATCGGCTCTGGCGGCACAAGCAGCCACAATGCGGCGGGTGGCGTCGGCGGGAATACATCGTTTGGCGCCCACTGTATCGGCAAGGGCGGCTCCGGCGGCTCCGGCGGCTCCGGTGGGACCGGAGGCGTAGTGGGCACGGGCGATGTCACGGTCGTTGGTGAAGCCGGCCACCAAGGCGCCGATCCCGCTTCCGTCCGCGCTTCCGGCGCCGGCGGCGACTCAGGCGGCGGCTTTGGTTGTGGCGGAAAATGTCCGAGCGGACCGACGCCGAACGCCGGCACAGGCTATGGCGGCGGCGGCAGCGGTGACTTCGGCGATCTTGGCGCGGCCGGCGTTGGCTCTGCCAGCATCTGCATCGTCACCGAGTTAATATTGAACAGCGGATCGAGAAAACGGTATCGCCGTAGAAAGTGAAATCACGGCGCCGCTGGAAAACGGCCTGCAGGAAGGTTTGCGAAGCCGCTTCTCCGCAGAGCATCCAATCGGGCAGCTCGATCATGATGAGCGGGAAACGGTCGATCCAATCGACGTCCCTCGAAAAGAGGTCACGTTCCGCGCCTTCGATGTCGATGGAGAGGAACGGTTCTCCACCGTGCTGGCGCAAGAGCGTCGCCATGGATATGGCCGCGATATCGCCACCCATGATCGTCCTGTACCCGTCGGTTTCCGCGTTGTTGTCCTTGATCGCCAGGCTACTCGCGGTCGATGAGATGCCGGCGTGGACCGGCACGATGTTGGAGCGGCCTTCAGTATTCAGGGCCAGGAGGCGGAAGTTTTCTGGTTCCGGCTCGACGGCCACGATCAGCGACCCGGGCCATACGTGATTGAGATAGAGCGCCGAGACACCGATGTTGGCCCCGAGGTCGACGATCAGTGGCGTTTGGCCGGCGGCCAGGATCTGACGGTGCATTGCGCATAGTTCATCGCGCCGCCTGAGATGAGAATATTGTATTCGCGCTTGCCGATGACGGAATGAACCGAGCGTTCGTCCGCCGTTCCCTTGCGCAAAACGATATCAGCGACCGGTCGCTTTTCACCGTCCGCGATGCTGACTTTCACGACATTTTCGATCTTGCCCATGGCCGGCACTATCACTGCCGGTTTTACCCACGTCAACATTTAGGAAAAAAACAGTGGACGCTCCGAAACGCCCGCGAGGTACTCATCCGCTTTCGAGCCTACTCGGGGAGCAAGGCTTCTGGCAGATCGGGTATATCCCAGCCGGGCTTTATCACCTCGCAGCCCAGCGCTCTCAACAGCCGAATTTGACGTTGCGTAAGTCCAACGTCCAGGACGCAGAACGACACGTCCCCCGCCTCGGCGTTTCTCCGGTCACGCCAGCAACCGAGGAGCAGACCGATATAAGGTGAATTGGCAGCGGTGCAGATGCAGAAATCCGGCCTCGGTGCGGGCACGATGGCATTTCCTTTCTCTTACGCAGCTGGCGATCAGTGGTGAACAAAAGCCGAGCGCCCTTGTGCGCTATTCAGACGGCCACGAAATCGATGTCATCGTTTCCACCGCCCTAAAATCAGCGCCCTCAGTAGCAACACTACCACCATCACCGGAAGAGCTATACATGACCGACACCGAGCGCGATGCCATGCAGCGCGACGTCGGGCGGCTGGAGGCGCGGGTCGATGCGCAGGAATCCGAGCTGCGCGAAATCAAAGGCGACGTCAAAGCCATCCTCGCCCTGGTCAATCAGGCGAGGGGCGGCTGGAAGACCCTGGTGGTGGTCGGCGCGGTGGCGGGCGCCATGGGCGCGCTGGTCACCAAGCTCGGCTTCTTCGCCGGTCTGCTGCCGCGCTGACCGCACCGCGCGGCCGGCCGCAATCAAATTGAACATCATCCCGCGCGCGGCCGCTGGCATCCGCCCCGGCCGACAGGAGGCGACGGCGCCATGAGCGACGATTACTACACCTACACCGAGCAGCTCGTCGCCGAGGGGCGCCGGGTGTTCGCCCTGGTCAAGGCCTGCGAGCTGGCGGACGACCGCACGCCGGCCGCCGAGATCCTCGCCAAGGCGGCGAGCTTCGAGGCCTGGCTCAAGGATGCGGCGGCCAAGGGCAAGCCGGTCCCCGGTCCGGGAAGCGGGCCGGGCGGCGCCAAGCCGAAGATCGCCGCGCTGAAGACCGACTGACGGCGCCCGTCTCGCACGCCTGGCGTGGGCATCCGCTCGCGCACGGGCGGCGTTGGCCGAGGCGCGGGTCGGCGGTGACGACGGGGCCGGCGGCAGGCCCGAATCGCCGCGTCCGAAAAGCGCCTGAGGCGCGGCACCCGCGCTTCATTGCCGGCCAACCTGTCCGAACTCTGTCCCGCGCCGCCGGCCGATCTGGCGCCACGCCGTGCCCAGGGCAAGCGGCCTCCGCCGTCCGCGGAGCCTCTGCATTCCGGCACAGCCGCGGCCTTGATCGGGTCCTCAGCAGCCGCGTCACCGCCGCGCCCCGCCACCCGGGCAACCATTCATCGAGCGTTCCTAGCGCAACAGTCCGGAGTCCGCCATGTCGCCCGACGATCTCGATGTGATGGCGCGCACGCTGTGGGGCGAGGCGCGCGGCGAGCCGCTCGAGGGCAAGATCGCCGTCGCCTGGGTTATCCGCAACCGCGCCGATCACCCAGGCTGGTGGGGCCACGGCATCGCCGGGGTGTGCCGCCAGCCCTGGCAGTTCTCGTGCTGGAACGCGGACGATCCCAACCGCGCCAAGCTGATCGGCGTCACCGCGCGCGACGAGATGTTCCGCGAGTGCCTGATGGCGGTGGCCGCCGTGCTGTCGGGCAACGTCGCCGATCCGACCGGCGGCGCCAACCATTACTACGCCCCGGGGCACGCCAAGACCCTGTCGCCGAACTGGGCGGCGGGCGCCGTGCCCACGCTGCGCCTGCGCAACCATGCCTTCTACAAGCTCTAGAGGTCGTCCCATGGCCGAACCCCATCTCACCATTGTTCGTCGCGGGCTGCTCGCGCTCGTCTCGGCTCATCCCCGCACATCCCTCGCCCGCGCCGCGCTGCTGCGCGCGGCTCTACTAATGATTTGGCGGTCGGCAGAACGACCGCCCGCGCAACTGCGCGCGGCTCTATCGATGATTTGGCGGTCGGCAGAACGACCGCCCGCGCAACTGCGCGCGGCTCTATCGATGATTTGGCGGTCGGCAGAACGACCGCCCGCGCAACTGCGCGCGGCTCTATCGATGATTTGGCGGTCGGCAGAACGACCGCCCGCGCTGCTGCGCGCGGCTTTATTGACGAGTTGGCGGCCGGCAGCACCGCGCCTTCCATGGCCGCCGACGGCCGGCGTCGTGCTGGCGCTTCTCGTCGCCGTGGTGGCTGTGATGGCCTCCGGTATTGACGATGCTGTCGCGGCGGGCCTGCGCATCCTCTCCAGAGTCATCTGACCGGACTGGCCCCGAAGGCGCCGCGCGGCGCTCGAGATGCGCTAGCCCCGCAGCAGGGTGGTGCTCGCCCGAGATCGAGTCGAAAGAGCCCAGGCGGCACTTCGGTCGCTGGCTCGGCCAGTGGTGCTTGCGCGCTCGGCTGGGTCCTGGTGGCGAGCCTGGTCCATCAGTTCATCCTCGATCCCTTCTGATCGCCACCGTGCCGATCTTCGAGCTCGATCTTTCCGGTCCAGCGCCTGCCGGTGCTCGATGGAAGGCGGAGCCCTGGTCGACGCTGCTCGGCATGCTCGGCCTCGCCTGAGCGTCCCGCCGAATCGCCAACCCGCCCCCGATCCGCCGCACCCCGAACCCGGAGCCCGCCCGTGAGACTCGATGATTGGCCCGAGAGCCAGCCGGCCACGCCCGCGCCGGACGCGGAGACAGCCGACGCGCTTCTGCCACCCCTGATGGGAGCGGGTGAAGGACTGGCCGCATCATCGCCGGAGAGCCTTCAGCCCGATCCTGGCGCGGACGAGGGGCAGTCGCCGGCGGAAGCGCCATCCCTTGCCGATGCGCCAGCGCCGCCCACCGCCGATGCGCGGCTGAGCGCCGGCATTGGTCAGCCAGACTCCCCGGATGATTCCGCGGGTTTGCCTCCCGCCGGCGCGGCACCGCCCGCTGAACCGCCGCCGCTGTCGCCCGCCGCTGCGGCGTTAGACAACGCCCGGCGCGGCACCTGGATGATGGACGAGCATCTCGACGGCTGGGTGCTGCTCGGCGCCGACGGCAGGCCGGTGATGCGCAACGACGGCTCGCGCGTCGGCTTCCGCTTTTTCAACGTGGCGCGCCTGGCGGACGAACTGGCCGCCGCGCCGCACGACGCCGATGGGGCAGGCAACCCGCGCCGCGCCCTGGCGCCGCTCGATTCCGGCTTCAACCGCGACTGGGACCCGCAGATCCCGATGTCCGCCCTGGCGGACAGGACCAAGCTGGTGAAGCTGCTCGCCTACCGCTACGTCCAGACCACCGAGCCGCAAGAGGCGGTGCGCCGCGCCGTCTCCGACATCTTCGGCAACCCGGTGTATATCGAGCAGCCGGGCACGAAGGCCTGGGTGCCGGCCAAGTATGACGCCGGAGCGGTGAAGTCCGTGGCCGGCATGCTCCTGCGCCAGGTGCTCGGACCGGAGGCCGACGGGAACGATGCAGTGGGTGCGATGCCAGATGCGGGTGCTTCACCGACGGCAAACGCCGTTCGTGGCTTGCCGCGCGTCAGGGATGGTCTCGGCGCGAATATCTCCAAGGTTGTCGCCACCTCGGATAACACAACATCCCCTGTCGGTGATCGGCAGCTTGCCCAGGCAGAAGGCGGCTCGTTAAGACAAGGTCGGACGACAATCCCAGGGGACAAAGAGCCACCGCGCGCACAGCGCGATGGAAGAGTGAGAAACCTTCAGCTTAGCCCGCGCCAGCAACAGACGCAGGACACGTCGAGCGCGCTAAGCGGCTATCGTTACAGTCCATTTGACGGGGCCCTCGCGCGGAAGGAATTGGGACGCAACCCGAACGAGGGCTATAGCACTTATGTTTACGGCGCAGGCAACTATGCTTATGGCCGCTATCAAATGCGCCCGGGAGCACTGACAGATACGAAGATGATCGATGCTCAGGGAAACTGGACCGGGAAATTCGGAGTGCGGAGCTGGCAGGAGTTTTTGGAGAATCCACAAGCCCAGGAGGCGGCATTCAGCGAATGGAAGGGCTTATTGGAGACATCGGTCCAGACCCATCATTTGCAGCGGCTCGGCAAGACGATAACCGGACTCAAAGCGGATATCACGGTGACTGAAAGCGGGCTTGTCGCCGCCATGCATATAAGAGGGAGGGCAGGAGTTATTCGATATTTTGAATGGCTGGAAAACAAGGGCTGGAACTCAAGAGATCATATCCAGGAGATCTCCACCTGGCAACGTGCGTAACAGCTTTCTGGAAATCGAGACCCGGCTGCGCGAGTTTCAGGACGTTGAGTTTTAACGCGTGCGAGGTGATGGCCGGCGTCGCTACCCCATGCAATGATAAGCCGACAATGCCAAAGGACCATTGTCATGGACCCGGCGAGAGCTAATCGCCAAACCGCTTATAACAATCGTCGAGAGGTTTTTCGGGCGGCAGATTGTTCATACGCGCGATCTCCGGCCACCAATGATCTTCTCGTAAGCGGCATTGAAAGAGTTCGGCGATGAAATCATCTTTGCCCGACTTGCTCGGGGGCCAAGCCGCTTCAATGAATTCCAAAGCTTGCAAAAGGTTTCCCGTGAATATCAAATCCACGGTGAATTGCAGAAAGTCCGTTGGGAAGTAATCGGGATGCCACCTGCCGTTGCGCAACTCGGAGGAAATCCAGTGGAATTCCGATTCGGAGAGTGGTGGTTTGCGCGTGAGATCGGAGTCGAACACATATCGGCCATCCTGATAACGAAGTATCACATGGGGGAATGCACTGCCGGCAAAACTCGTCTTCCAGTAAGCGAAGTTGCCATCCCGAATATCGAGCTCCAGCCCAGGAACATTATCGAGATCTTTGAAGGCAATACCGCCGTCGCCCAGGCCGAATGTTATGACGTTCAGTGGATTCCGTAGCTCGATAATGTAATAAGTGTCGCAGCAGTGGGCGCCACCCGAATCATCTAACAAGACGACATCGGGTGATCCATCCCCTGTGATGTCCGTGCCGATCTCGGGGTTATGGTCGTTATAATAGAACCAATCACCTTCCTCGCTACGGTAGATTTCTTCGCCGTCTTTGTAGACGATTAGAAAGGCTTCCAATCTTTCCGTCTTGCGAAGTTCGTTTGGTTCGTCGTCGTAGTGAACCACACGACGCTCCATGACGAAACGATAGTCGCCGTGCGCCCCGATCTCTTCGCGCACGATCTCCTCACGTCCGGCGCCGAGGACAATCGCCGGTTCGAGAAAGAGATATAGGAGAATTCCGAACGAAATTGTGAGAAGTCGGCGCATGGACGAAACCTGGCTGGGAGGCAACTATCCTAGCATGTGCGCGCCGGCTTCCGTACTTGGAACGGCACTTCGGTTGACCAGTCGCGCTGTGTCATCGAAGTCCCGCCACCCATGAGGAATGGGGCGCGCTTCCAAGCGGTCGTTGGCCCGAGGACGCTAGATCCCTCTCGGCGGAAACGATCCACCAGCGGAGCATGGACCCCTCCAATTCGTCTTGAGATTGCCCGACGCATGCGATGCGAGGTTCGGCCGACAGTTTTCAGGTCTTTCCCGGCCTGCGTGGTCCAACGGGCGCTATCGCGACTTCTGCACCGAAATCCCGCCGGCCGAAACCCGCCACGGCAATCCGGCGCGCTGCGCGCGCTGATGCACGCGACAAGCGTGAGGGTTTGCGGCCAGGTTTTCCCGCAGTAACTGGTGGCGCGGCGTCGCGCGCCCGCGGATCGGCCGAGCACCGACCTATACGGCTGGATTTCCGCC
>CAVVYA010000018.1:0-24271 GCA_963752345.1 uncultured Alphaproteobacteria bacterium | reverse complement strand
GAAGCAGAATGAAACAATGAGCAGGGTATAGAGGATGGCGGCTAGGACCAGCATGATCCGGAAGCCGCGAAAGCCGTCGTCGGCACGCATGACTGCCTTGTTGAACTGAGGGGCATTACCGGGCGGTAACTTACCCACAAAGGCGCGTTAAGCATCTTTGTGCGATCCCGTACGAAGCGGCTCGAGCGCGGCGCCGGCGAACTCCGGGATTAATACGCTTGATGGATCGGCGGTCTCGTCTCGTCTCGGCACCGGGGCGCTGTCCGCGCGCCGGTGTCAGCCGGCTGATCGGCCTGTCGCGCACTTTGGAGAGGATTGCCAACCATGCCGATGCTGACCAATCCGCGCCACGAACGCTTCGCGCAGGAGATGGCGAAGGGAACGTCCGCGCCACAGGCCTATTACCTGGCGGGCTATATCGGCATCTGCAACATCTCGCGCCTCAAGAATCATCCGCCGATCGCGGCGCGCATCGAGGAGCTCCTGACGGAGGGCGCGCGGCGCACCGAGGTCACGGCGGCCGCGACGATCACGGAATTGGGCCGCATCGCCTTCGCCGACATCCGCGGCCTGTTCAACAAGAACGGCGTGCTGAAGCCGGTCAATCAATGGCCCGACGACATTGCCCGGGCGGTGGCGGCGCTCGACATGGACGAGCTGTTCGACACGGGTGGCGGACGCGGGACGCAGACCGGCGTGACGCGCAAGGTGAGGCTGGTCAACAAGCTGCGCGCCCTGGAAATGCTCGGCCGCAGCTTCGGCCTGTTCAAGGACAAGGTGGAGGTCCGGACCTCCGTGGAGCAGATGTCGGATGAAGAGCTTTCCGCCCTCGTTGCCGAGCTTCGCGACCTGCGCGCCGCGCTTGCGGAAGGCGCTGCGGAGTCTGGAGGCGGAGCAGGCGAGGCGGGCGGCGCGCAACCGGCTGGCGACCTACCGGCCCTACCGCAAGCAGGCGGCGTTCCACGCCGCGGGCGCGGTCCATCGCGAGCGGCTGTTCATGGCCGGCAACCAGCTCGGCAAGACCATGGCCGGCGCCGCGGAATGGGCGATGCACCTGACCGGCCGCTATCCGGATTGGTGGGTCGGCAAGCGCTTCGCCGGTCCGGTGAAGCTCTGGGCGGCGGGCGTGACGGCGGAAAGCACGCGCGACAATCCGCAGCGCATGCTGCTCGGCCCGCCGCAGCAGCAAGAGGAGTGGGGCACGCGGCGCGATTCCCGCCGACGCGATCGTCAGCGCCACGCCGGCGCGCGGCGTGGCCGACGGCATCGACAGCATCGTGGTGCGCCATGGCTCGGGCGGCGCCTCGACCCTGCTGTTCAAGTCCTACGAGAAGGGCCGCGAGAAGTGGCAGGGCGAGACGCTCGACGGCGTCTGGTTCGACGAGGAGCCGCCGCTCGACATCTATACCGAGGGCCTGACCCGCACCAATGCCACGGCGGCATCGTCATCGTCACCTTCACGCCGCTGCTCGGCATGTCGGAGGTGGTGCGGATGTTCCTGAATGACGACGAGGCGAAGGGGATGACATGAACGCCACCACGCGCCAGGCTTTGCGCCGGGTCGCCCGCCCGGTCACGCGCCACGTCACCCGCATGACCATCGAGGATGCCGAGCACTATACGCCCGAGCAGCGCGCGGCGATCGTCGCGAGCTATCCGGCGCACGAGCGCGAGGCGCGCACCAAGGGCGTGCCGCTGCTCGGTTCGGGCCGCGTGTTTCCGCTCGACGAGGCGCTGATCAAGGTCGCGCCGTTCGCCATTGCCGGTCATTGGCCGGTGCTCGGCGCGCTCGATTTCGGCTGGGATCATCCGACGGCGGCGGTCAGGCTGGCGTGGGACCGCGATGCCGATTGCGTCTATGTGACGCACGCCTACCGCAAGAAGGAGGCGACGCCGCTGATTCATGCCGCGGCGCTCAAGCCGTGGGGCGCGAGCCTGCCGTGGGCCTGGCCGCACGACGGCCTCGCCCACGACAAGGGCAGCGGCGAGGCGCTCAAGGACCAGTACGAGGCGCACGGCCTCGCCATGCTGCCGGTCCATGCCGCGTTCGAGGATGGCTCGAACGGCGTCGAGGCGGGGCTGATGGCGATGCTCGACCGCATGCAGACCGCGCGGCTCCGGGTCTTCGCCCATCTCGAGGAGTGGTTCGAGGAGTTCCGCCTCTATCACCGCAAGGACGGCCTGGTGGTCAAGCGCGCCGACGACCTGATGAGCGCCACGCGCTACGGCCTCATGAGCCTGCGCTTCGCCGAAACGGAGCGCGATCCGGCCGACGATGTCGAGGGACCGCGCGATCCGTACGACCCCTTCGTGTGGTGAGGGGGGCGGGACGGAGCACAAGAGTTCTCGCCGACCGCCGGCCGCTCAGGGACACGCCATGTTCGTCCAAAAGGTCGTCACCCCGGACTTGCCCCATAGGTCAACCGCTTGGCCTCGTCAGGCAGAGCCCATGTCGCTAAAATTGCTGCGGCTCCAGCTCGTGATGCGCCTCACGCGTTGCTTGACGTTCCTGTGGACGTTCATGGAGCCTTTTTCAATTTCGGGAAGAACCCTTGTAGGACATCCAAATATTTGACCGCGCCAAAATAACACGCGGACATGTCCGAGGGGTCGAACACAACAACCATGTCATGCTCGGCGCTCAACCCACTACACGCCTGCTTGGCAAGAGCATTGGTATCCAGGTTGGACTCCACCAAGAAGAACGACGTGGTTTCCTCCCAATACCCGAAGTCTTTTCTCCGGACGTTATCTATTAATTTTTGGCGTCGTTGGTCATACGATTGACCATTAACGGTGCGATCGGCGATCCGGAACGTAATGCAGTAATTGTACATTGCCCCCTCCCCAGTTATTGGGCGAGCCTACCAGCGCGCAGATTGGTATGTCACGGGGTGACAGCTTTTTTGTGGCGAGCGCAGGGCGATCGAAATCATGGTCATCCTGCCGCTCGACTGGCGCTCCGTGCTTCATGTGGCGCTCTATATCCGCGAGTTGGACCGCACGGAAATCGACGCCTGCATGGTGCGCTATGACGCCGCCGAGTTGGCCAACCGCGTGGTCGCGCTGTCGCGTTTCGGCGCCGTCGCAGCGACCGACGAGGGCGTTCCTGCCGCCGTGGTGAGCGCGGCGGAGATCCACCCCGGCGCCTACCAGGTCGGCATGTTCGCCACTGACCAATGGCCCCTGGTGGCGCGCGGTTTGACGCGCTGGGGCTTGCTGGTGCTGAAGCCCGCCATGTTGGCGGCGGGCGGCCACCGCGCCGAATGCCGGTCGGTCGCCACGCATACGACCGCGCACCGCTGGCTCGAATCCCTCGGCTTCGTGCGCGAGGCTGTGCTGCCCGACTGCGGCAAGGGTCGCGAGACCTTCTTTCAATATGCTTGGCGCTTATCAAACGTGAGCGGTTTATAGCCGGCCGATTGAGTTCTTCCGGAAGAGTGCCAAGGCCCGGTCACGCTGTGATTTCATCGACGTTATGGCGACCGCGAACGCCCAGTTCCCGCCAGAACGCTTTGTGGACTTCTATAGACGATGCATCGTCCAGTAGGTTAACGGGAAGGGTCTGTTGGTGAACATACGACCACATTCTTGGATAATACCCGTTGGGTTTTATACCGATTGCTCCAAAGCGATAAAGAACGTTCAGCCAGTGCCGAATGAAAGAAAGTCTGTCCATCGAACCCTCGAGATAGAATTTATTCACATACTCCATCAGTGGTTCCGTTTCCGAATCCAGGTCCGCGAGCTTGATACACATTGCTTCAAGAAGTTCTTCGTCCAGTTGCGAAACTTCCAATGGGGTGATTTGTCGCCGTAAGGGTTCTAGATAAAGGCGCAGGTTCGGATATTCGCGCCCCCACTCGTCGAAAAGAGCATCTAGCCGGCCAGGCGAATACACTCCTTCAGCTTGCAGGATAACTTGTTTCGTGATTTTTGATGTTCCATCAGCCTGAGCTATACATTCATTGACAAACATAATTGCTTCTCGTGGGCGTAGGAATGTCCTCTCGATTAGATAATCGACCATGGTGCGCCGGTTCATTTGGTTGCCCGGCAGGATGTTTTCGAGAATGACGTTCTCTCTGGTGTACTGACGTCTGAATAGCAAGCCCACGCGTCGGTCGAGAACGTCGATAATCTGCTCCCGACTCCATCGCAATCGGAGGTAAAGCGATGCGAATTTTTCGCGTTGGAATCCCGGGCTCGCCGTTTTTTCTAAGACCGAATAGAGCAGATCATCCCGCAAAGAGAAAACAACTTTAACATTGGGGACCTGCCGTAGGCTGCGAACGGCCTCGATCAATGCTCTGATCAGCTTAAAGCGGAGCGGCTCCTTCACCCAATCTTCGTCTAGGCGGTCAATGATTACAAAATAATGGTTCTTGTCGTCGGCGAACACATCTTCACGAAGCAGCTTCAGAACCGCGTTTAGCTGGTCCAATTGCAAATCGCTTACTGCACGTTCGCCGATTTTGACGACATCACCTCGTTCTTCATGACTCAGTTTCCGTGCGCCTTCAGCTCCGAGGTCAATTTGCGCTAGGTCAACTTTCGCTAATGCGCGCATTTCAGTTTCGACACGATCGACGATTCCCTTTGTCCGTTCGGCGGCCTCCCGCCAAAATATGCCCCCATATTGCTGGACATATTCCATCGCTTGCGTTTTGCTCCGATCATCGCGAAATAGGCCAAACAAACGGGAGAACATATCGCTTTGGCTTCGCTCGTTTCGGACGTCGTATTTCAGTTTAAGAAGTTCGATCACCAGCACGTGTTGCCAAAGTGCTTTGTAGAACATCTCCATATGGAGTCCTGCGGTCTCATAGAAAGAGATCGCTGCGGAGTTGGCGATATAGCTAAGCGCCATAGCCTCTGGCGAAAGTTCCACAGCGTGCTCCGCCTTCCGTGCCAATTCTCGCAACAATGCGGTTTTTCCAGCGCCGGTCCGACCAACAACGATGCACTGCGAGTTCTCGCAGGACATCAGGGTTCCTAAGTCCCCGGTATCGACAAAACATTGGCTAAGAAAGGATTCATCCGCTTCGGCGTCGGCAGCCCCGATATTAATATTGCGCCTGTAGATGATCGGATTAGTCATTTATTAGTTTTCCTCCCGTAAAACGCTATTTTGCAGTGGTTCACGGGGACTGAAAAGCCTTGACGACCGGGAACGCAGGTCCTAAAAGCGCGTTTTCTGAATAAGCGGCAGTTTGACCGCTGAGGGCCGGAGTTCGCGAGGATGACTAAAATCCCGTACTCCGGCCCTTTTCTTTGCTGATTTCAGTCTGAATTAGCAACCTTCGGCATACAGCGATCAATAAAGACGGCCATGCTGGTGGCGGGTGGCAATATGCCGATGCCGCTCCATCCTCCACTCATATTTCCGCGCACGGCTCGAATCGTTGGGCTTCGTGCTACCCGACTGCGTTAAAGCGCCGCGAGACCTCTTCCAACTAGACGTTCTTCCAATATGCCTGGCGGCTTTCCGATCATCCCGTTTCGGATAGGTGATCCTCATGTGCTTCTTCGGTGGCGGCGGATTGAGCAAGGCGATCGACCCGGTCGGCGCGGTCACGAAGAAGTCGCCGACGCCGCTGCGCGTCCTCGGCCTGGTGCCGCCGACGCCGACCAATCCCCTGCCGGTGCTGCCGAAATCGGCCGCGCAGACGCTGCTCGGCGAGTAGCGGATTTACCGCCGCGCCAGAATCGAACGGGCGGCCCGTGGCCGCCCGCGATGCGTCGGATGTGTCGAACGAAGCTCAGCGCGGGCGGCGCCGGCGCAGGGCGCCGAGCCCCAGCAGTCCGGCGCCGAGCAGCAGGGCGGTTGCGGGTTCCGGCACCTGGGCGGTGAAGACCGCGCCGAAATACTCGTTATCGATGCCGCCCGTGGTCTCGCGGATGTTGATCTCGTCGAACGGATCGTCGGACTTGAGCGCGATGACGCCGAGGGAGTCCGTGGGGGGCGTGATGACGACCGAGCCGATCACGCTGCCGTCCTTCTTCACCGTGACGGTATAGGTCGAGTCCTGGCAGGTCGCGACATTGCATGTATCGTTCCCTGTGCCGCCGGCGCCCGGCTGGTAAATCGCGATCGCCGCGGCGATGACGTCGGTGTCGAACGCGAGATCGAGATCTTCCTGGCCGCTGATGGCGAGATCGGTGCCGGGCAGCAGGGTCGACCAGTCGCTAAAGCCGGAAATACCGGCGGTACCCATGACGATCGCGCTCGGCGCCGGCGCCTTGAAGGTGACCGTGCCGACCTTCTGGCCGGTCGGCGTATTGACGCCGAGGTTCGGGTATCCGCCGCCCAGCGCGTCGGTCGCGCCCGTGTCGGTGAGAAACGCCGCCATGTTGGCGTAGGTCACGATGCCGGCCTGTGCCGGGCCGATCTGGCAAACGCCGAACGCGACGGCCGTGCCGGTCAAAAGACGAAATAGGACGGAACGCTTCATGGTGACCACCTTTTGTTACCCGCCTGTGCGGGTCGATACCCCGCCTGTGCGGGGCTTTGCTCATTCTTTGTGCAAAACCCAGGCCAAGCGGAGCCGTGAACGATTTCAACCAGTTGCGGGGCAGGTGGCCGGCCCAAAGTGTAAGGCTCCTGTAACATATGTAAAATTCATCAACAATTTCAGGATCTTGCAGCCCGGTCTGTATGCCGGGCCGGGGGCCGCCAAACGGGCGTCCTGCAATCTGGTTCGGTCCCTGAAATCTCCGCCCTGCCCTGCCGCCGCGCGGCCGAACGATAGGTGATAGCCATGTGCTTCTTCGGTTCTCCGTCGCCGCCGCCGCCCCCGCCGCCGCCGAGCCTGTCCGACGCCGAGGTGCAGGACGCCGCGCTGCGCGAGCGCGAGCGGGCGCGCCGGGCGCGCGGCCGTGCCTCGACCATTCTCACCGGCGGCGCGGGCGATCCATCGGACGCGACGGTCGGCAACAAGAAACTGTTGGGGTATTGACCCATGGCCGAGCAAAACGCCGGACAAGGCACGCCGTCGCATGAGGCCGACACCATCATCCAGCGCCAGGAGGGCCTGGCGGCGGAGCGCAGCCTGATCGAGAGCCAGTGGCAGGAGATCGCCGAGCTGGTGCGGCCGATGCGCGCCGATTTCACGGTATCGCGCGGAGGCGCGTGGAACACGACATCGCGCGACGGCGCGTGGAACACGACCGCGCGCATGCCCGGCGAGAAGCGCCTGCAGCGCGTGTTCGACGGCACGCCGGGCACGGCGGCGGACAATCTCGCCGCCGGCCTGTGGGGCATGATCACCAATTCGGCCAACAATTGGTTCGGCCTCGCTCATCCGGTCGAGGAACTCAACCGCGAGGAGTCCGTCAAGCTGTGGCTCGACGAGGCGTCGCGCCGCATGCGCAACGCCTTTTCCGCCAATGGCCAGCGGTTCTACGCCAAGGCCATGGAGCTCTATCTCGACCAGGTCAGCTTCGGCACCGGCGTGTTCTACACCGACGAGATGCCCGACGGCTCCGGTCTGTTCTTCTCCTGCCGCCATCTCGCCGAATGCTACATTTCGGAGAACGCCCACGAGAAGGTCGACACGCTCTACCGCCGATTCCTGTTCACCGCGCGCCAGGCCTATGGGTTGTGGGGCGAGGCGGCGGGCGAAAACATCGTCAAGGCCCATGACAAGGAGCCCGAGCGCAAGTTCGAGTTCATCCACGCCGTTTATCCGCGCGACGACTACAATCCGCGCAAGCTGCTCGACCGCCGCGGCAAGGCGTTCCGCTCCTGCTATGTGAATGTGGAGAAGCGCTGCATCACCCACGAGAGCGGCTATTTCGAATTTCCCTACCAGGTGGCGCGCTGGTCGACCGCGTCGCGCGGCACCTACGGCGATTCGCCGGCCATGCTGGCGCTGCCCGACATCAAAATGCTCAACGCCATGAGCAAGACGACCATCATTGCCGCCCAGAAGGTCGCCGACCCGCCGATCCTGACCATCGACGAGCGCGGGTTGCGCGGCGCGCGCACCACGCCGGGCGGTTTCATCTATAGCGGACTCGATAAGCTCGGCAACCCACGCTACCGCCCGCTCGAAACCAACGCCAACATCGGCCTCGGTCTCGAAATGGAGCAGCAGCGCCGCGCCGCCATCAAGGAGGCGTTCTACGGCTCGCTGCTGCTCATGGTGGCGCAGCCCAACATGACCGCCGCCGAATGGCTCGGCCGCCAGGAGGAAAAGCTGCGCCTGATGGGGCCGCATTTGGGCCGCATCCAGTCGGAGTTTCTCGATCCGCTGATCGACCGCGTCTTCGCCCTGATGTTCCGCGCCGGCAAGTTTCCCGCGCCGCCGGAGATCCTGAAACGCTATCCGGAGATCCGCGTCGAGTACGTCTCGCCGCTGGCGCGCGCCCAGAAGGCGAGCGAGGGCGCGGCCATCGTGCGCACCTTCGAGGCGCTCGCGCCGATCGGCCAGGCCAATCCCGACGTCTACGACAATTTCGACGGCGACCAGGTGGCGCAGTTGCTGGCCGACGCCTACGGCCTGCCGCCGCGCGCCGTGCGCGATCCCAAGCGCGTCGCCCAACTGCGCCAGCAGAAGAGCCAAGCCATGCAGATGGCGGCCCTTGCCCAGGCGGCGCCCGGCCTGGGCAAGGCGATGAA
The DNA here is from genome assembly GCA_963752345.1 of uncultured Alphaproteobacteria bacterium. Classification (GTDB taxonomy): domain Bacteria; phylum Pseudomonadota; class Alphaproteobacteria; order SMXQ01; family SMXQ01; genus CAVVYA01. Next base: position 15,648 of record CAVVYA010000018.1, on the reverse strand, counting down.
GGATGCGACGCAAGCCGGCGCGATCGGCCTGAACGCGGGCAAACCCGCCGCATAAGTCGAAGCCAACCGCATGAGCCCAAGCCAGCCGCATGAGCCGCGGTGGCCAGCACGCTCGATCGGCGATCGCCCGCTGGCCTCGCACAGTGGCAAAAGCAAAATAGATCGTCGCCCCGGACTTGATCCGGGGCCCATTGGAAACGGATCGGCGCGCGAGACATCGTATGGACCCCGGGTCAAGCCCGGGGTGACGGCTTTTTTCGGCTGAGCGTGCGGAGTTGTCAGCGCGCGCAGTCGCCGTGCCGGCGCTTACAGGAAAGCGTGCGCACCGTGAAACGCGCCGTCGCAGGGAACACCACATGAAACGCGCCGGCGCCGGGAGTCCCGCATGAAATGCGTGCTTGAAAGGTTTGCGGGATGAAGCGCGCCGTCGGCCGGAGGCCCGCATGAAACGCGCCGTCGGGCGGAGGCCCGCATGAAACGCGCCGTCGAATGGCTGTTCAACGCTCACGGCCGGCGCGCCAGGCCGGTGGCGGCGGCCTATCGCGAGCTGCTGGCGACTCCGGAAGGCCAGCTGGTGCTGCGCGATCTCGCGGCCTATTGCCGGGTCGGCGCCTCCAGCTTCATCGCCGGCGATCCGCATCAGACCGCGTTCAACGAAGGCGCGCGCGACGTGTTCCTCCATGTCGCCGAGATGGCCGGCATCCGGCCCGACGATTTCCCGCAACTCACTTCGAATGGAGATGTCAGTGACTGATGCAAACGGGTCCGCCGTGACGGCAAGCCAGGGCGCGGGCAGCCCAGCCGACACCGCTTCGATCAGCGGCGCGCACAAGACCGCACGCGATGGCACCGCGCTCAACGGCGGCGCGCGGCCGGCGGGCGCCGGCCATCCGCTCGCCGCGCTGCCCGACGAGCTCAAATCCCATCCCTCGCTGCAGGCCTACCGCAAGGGCGACGGCTTCGATCTCGGCGGGCTGGTCAAGGAGCATGTCAATCTCCAGGCGCTGATCGGCAAGAAGGGCGTGCTGCCGCCGGGCGACAAGGACGGGCCGGAAGCCTGGGAGCGCTACTACAACCAGCTCGGCCGTCCGGCGCGGCCCGAGCACTATCAATTCGAGAAGCCCCAGGGCTACGCCGGCTATTCCGACGATTTCGCCAACGCCTATCGCGACGTCGCGCACAAGAATGGCCTGACCGCGCAGCAGGCCGCCGGCATGCACGACTGGTTCGTCAAGTCGGCGCTCGAGGCGGAGGAGGGCCAGACCCAACGGGCGCGCATGGACGGCGACGCGCTCGATCAGGCGCTGCGCCAGAAGTGGGGCGGGCAATACGACGCCATGGTGGCGAGCGGCCGGCGCGCGGCCAAGACCTTCGCGCCGCCCGAAGCGCTCGATCAGCTCGAGCAGGCGATCGGCGGCCCGGCGCTCATGGAGCTGTTCGCCAATATCGGCGAACGCATGCGCGAGGACGGGCTGATCGGCGGCGGCGCGTCATCCTTCAATATGACGCCGGAGCAGGCCAAGGCGGAAATCGCCAAGATGGACGCCGCCATGAACGATCCGAAGAGCCCGGCGATGGACAAGCTGCATCCGGAGCATGCCGGCTGGGTCCGGCGCCGCGAGCAACTGTTCGCCGCGGCCTATCCGGGGTAGCGGCTAAGCCGCGCAACCGCCGTTCCTCCCCTTCGCTGGAGGAGGGCTGGAGTGGGAGTGATCGACGACTGCCTCTGACAACGCACCCGCCAGCGAACACGACCCCACCTAGCCTCCCCACGAGATCGGCGTATTACCCGCATTAAGGATCTGTCATGAGCTTCGCGCCGAGCGATCAGTCCGACGATGCGTCGTCCGATCTCGCGCCGGCAAGTTCCGAGCCGATCGGCAGTCCGCCCTCGGTCGCCGTCACACCCCTGTCGCCTGAACAGGCGGCTTGGGACAACGCCCACAACGGCCATTGGGCGATGAACGAGCATTTCAGCGGCTGGGTATTGCTCGGCGCCGACGACAGGCCGGTGATGCGCAACGACGGGTCGCGGGTCGGCTTCTTCTTTCACGACGTGGAGCGCCTTGGGCGAGAACTGGCCGAGTCGGGGCGGGACGCTGTGCTCGCAACGGCGGCACCCGAGGAAGAGGCCCAAGCGGAAAGCCGCGCGAAAGCCTGGCGGACGCATCGCCGCGCGTTGGCGCCGCTCGAATTCGGGCTTCAACGCGGACTGGGACCCGCAGCGTACGAGGTCCCAGCTCGCGGACAAGACCAAATGGACCAAGCTGCTCGCCTATTACTACGCGCAGACCACCGAGCCGGAAGAGGCTGTGCGCCGCGCCGTCTCGGGGCGAAGCTCTGGGTGCCGGGCAAATACAAGACTGAAGACGTGGAATCCGTGGCAAGGACCCTTCTGATTCAAGTGCTTGGGTCGGAACGTTCGATAGAGGGCGATGTCGAGACATCGGGATTGGCGCCGGCCAATCGCGACTTCGGTCAGGACAACGTGATCAGTGCGGTTTCCGACAGCCAAACTGGTGGCACCGCTCAGCTCGCTCAAGCGTCAAGTGATAAGGCCGTTGCAAGAGTCGGTTTCAACAATCAGCAAATCGACAACCGCTTCGATCGAAAACAATGGAATTGGATTAAAAACGTCGATGAGCGCTCGAACACTGCCAGCTTCATAACCACAAGTGATGCCATTGCAGTCGAGGCGTCCAGCATATCTCATCCACTCACAAATCAGTTTTACTTTAAAGTATTTGTCATTCCTCTAAATGAGGACAAATCTACGCAGGCTTCGGTAGCAACACACAGATGGTTTGAGCCGGTTGAATATTCGTCTGGATTTACTGGCCTGTCGTACAAACTGAGTACTGGACAGCGGGTCATCCAAGCCAATTCGCCGGGCGCTAAGAAATTTAAATGGACGATCGTGCTGCCTCCGCAAGAATCGAGTCATGGGAATGTCGTTTCTAATTCGAATATGCTCGAGGTATTCACGCCTAACGAGGCTCTGTAGCGGCCTAGCGCTCGTTGGTATTGTCTTATTGGGCTACCTGGTTTCAGCTGACAAGCCAACAAAGCCGACGCGCAGTGAGTGCATCGCGGGTTTCGACCTCGACTGGTCGCAGGTAAAATCCAGCCGTTGGGACATTGCAAATCAGTGGGATCGTCCCCGAGGGGCTGACACAATTCAACCGCTGACGATCCTCTCCCTGGATGAAGATCGAAGCAGAACTCTATTTGGTGTTTTGGAAGGATTGCGACAAAAAGCGGGAGATGGCAGCGTCCCTCATCGACTATTGGACTAGATTGTCGAGCGAAATGCCGACATTTGCATGGATCGCTTCCCCCATTGCTCCCTCTTTGAAAACAGTGGAGTTTGAGGGGCGGTATTGGCGAGACTAGCCAATGACCGGTCCCTGCCAATGCGAGTGGACGGTCTTATCTCGATGCGCGATAGAAGGCCCGCGCTGGACGAGTTGCATCCGGAGCGCGCCGCGAGCAACTGTTCGCCGCGGCCTATCCGGGATGACGTCTTATCCGGGGTGAAGTCTCGGGTGAGCGTGAGACGCGCGGCGCTCAGCTCACCGTCAAAAAGTCAGGCGCCGCTTCTGACAGAGACTTCTCCCCGATCATCTCGCTGACGAGAGCGGCGAGGTCGGCGCGCTTGAAGGGCTTGCTCAGGGTGGCATCGGCACCGAAGCGCGCGGCTTCCGGCAAGTAGCTGCCGCACAACCGGCTGCCGCCGCTCATGGCGATGATCTTGAGGTCGCTCCACAGGTTTCGCGTGAGGCGGATCAGTTCGAGCCCCTCCATCTCCGGCATATAGATGTCCGTGACCATGACCTTGGGGCGGTAGGTTTGCATCACCTCGAGCGCCTTCCGCCCATTGACCGCTGTTTGGACCATGAGACCCTGGCTCGTCAGGTGGCCCGCGAGTTGTGCTCGCAGGGTGTCGTGGTCTTCGACGATCAGAACATCGATGTCTGACATATAACCTAGCTCCTATGACTTTAGGCGTATACTCCTATATAAGATTAAAGGAACCGTAAAGCTCCCTATGAGGGCGAGAGAGGTCCGAAAATCAGTGCAGCGGCCGAAATGCGTGTCGTTAACCATTGTTGCGATTCGAGCCTATTAAGTCTGTTGATTTTCCCGAAGCTATAAGGTTAACGTCCCCGCCCGTGGACGCAGTGGTCGCACATATCCAACAGGCTTTCGGACAGGTGGAACGGTTTCTCGGCTACGAGGCCGTGCCCTGGCTGCTGCTGTTCGCCCTCCTGGTGATCCGGCCCCCCGCCCTGGACGGCATCTGGCACCTGCGCAAGATCTGGCACGCGAGCCGCTACCGCCATCTGTTGAATCTGACGCGGTTCCGGATGGCGCTGGTCAAGCGTGACGGCGCGAAGAACGACGAGGCCGGCAGGGTCGTCGACAGGCGGCGGCCATGATCGCAGTCACCGTGGCGTTCGCGGTCGTCGGCGGCCTCTTCCTTTGCGAATGGGCGTTCGCCGCCTGGCGCCGCAACATCGAGGCGGCCATCGTGCTGCGCAACTCGTTCTTCGCCTCGGCCGAAACCCTGGTGCGCGACCCGGAGACTCCGGATTCGATCGTCGCGCTGCTCGAAGCCTGCGCCAATACCATCACCCGCGTGGAGGTCGGCCGTCTGGTGATCCGCCGCGCGCTCGCCAATCGGCTGCCGGATGCCACGGCCGACGAACACGACGAGGAGACCGACCGCTTCCTGCGCGACGTGTATGGCATGCGCCAGGACCTGCGTACGACGCTTGCGTCGGCTGCGATGCAATATGCGCAGGCGGTCAGCTTCAACAATATCCTGCTCGGCAGCTTGGTGCGGCGCTGGTCCGCCTCGTGGCTCGCCGGTCCCGCGCGCGGCGCGACCGGTTCCCCGGAACGGTTGATGATCGACGTTACGCCCAAGCTGCTCGGGCACGTCAGGGCCGCGGCGAACGGCTAGCGCACGCCGCCGCTTTTGTGCGCTCGCGAAACCGACGCGGGGGCGCGCGGCGCCCCCTACACCGCCTCGCTTCGGCAATCCAGGTCTTCGCGGTTCGCCGGACATGTTAACTCGCGGAGCACTATTGGCCATCGTGCCTCTGCAGTACGTACGTATGTGGGCGTATAGGGCCGCGGCAACGGCGTTCTCTGACGAGGGGGAATGAACATGGAAGTTGTCGAGGGGACAATCGGGCAGATCGACCGCCGAGCCTGGGTAGCGAAGGGCGACGGCGGCAATGGCACAACGGTGTCGGGGCTGGAGGTCGGCCACCGGCAGCTCAAGCGCGTCGTTCTCGCGGATTACCTGTCGAAGGTTCTCGAGCCGGGTAAATTCGCGCGGCTGCTGATCTTGCGCGGCGCGACCCAAGGGGTCGTGACGCGGCCGGTCATCGCCGCGGTCGAGGTGGACGGTAAGACCTACAAGGCCGCCAAGGTCGTGTGGACCGGGTTGCTCAAGATCCTGCTGTGGATGCTGGTGGTGGCCGCCATCGGCTCGATCGCGCCGGTGCTCGGCGTGGTGAGCGCGGCCTGCGTCATCGGCTTCTACGTGAAGAATTATCTCGATTTTATAAGGTTCTAACGCCGCTGTAGAGGGCGGGTCGACGCGCCGACAGGACAAGCGCGAGCGACCCGCTTTCAAAACGAGGCGATGCCGCTGTATGCTTGCCGCCATAAACGGGGGCATACCAGTGAGGTCGCATGTCTGTCGATGACGATCTCCTCGCTCTGATCGGAAGCATTTACAACTCGGCGGTTGACGAGACCCAGTGGCCGGAAACCATGCGGCGGCTGATCGCGGTCACCGATAGCCGTGCCGCGTCGTTTTGCATTCTCGACAGTTCGGACCAGCCGCGGCTGGCCACCTTCCATCAGATCAATTTCGCGCCCGACCACATCGAGGAATATCTCGACTACATCATTCCGCATGATCCGACGATCCAACATATCGTCGCTCATCCGGAGCAGAAATTCACCATGATGGCAGCTTCATCAGCGAACGGGAGAAGGACCGCCACATCTATTTCGATTGGCACCACAGGTTCAGCGACACGCGTCATCGCGTCGCGGGCATCATCCGTCCCGCACCCGATATCCAATCCGGCGTCACCATCCACCGCACGCGCGGGCAGGGCGATTTCGATCCTGAGCTGCTCCGCCGCTTCACCATGCTGTTCCGCCATATTGAGCGTGCGTTGCAGATCGGTTTCCGGCTCGGCACTTTGGGCAGCCTGCAGCAAATCACCCTCGCGCTGCTCGATCGCAATCCTTTGGCGATCGTCCTGCTCGATGAAAAGGGGTGCGTGATCGTCGCTAACCAGGCCGCCCGCGAATTGGCCGAGAGCGGGGAAGGGGTGACCCTTACCGACAACTCGTTGGCCCTGGTCCGGCGGGTCGACGATGCCATGTTGCAGCGGATGATCGGCGATGCCATCAAGGCCCCGAGCCACAGCGGCGCCGTCCCTGGCGGGGCGATGTCGGCATTGCGTCCGTCCGGCAAGCGGCCATTTTCAATTCTGGTTTCGCCGCTGTCACCGCACAGCTTTTTGATGACGACGCTGCGTCCCGCCGTGTGCGTGGTGATCGCCGACCCGGAAAAGCGCGCGCTGATTCCACTCGACCGGCTGCGCGCCGTGTATGGCCTCACCCGGTCCGAGGCCCGGTTGGCTGCGCAGTTGGCGGCAGGCGAGGATTTGCGATCGGCCGCTGCGACGCTCGGCATCGGCTATGCCACCGCGCGCACGCAGCTCACCGCGATTTTCCGCAAGACCGAAACGAGGCGGCAAGGCGAACTGATCAAGCTGCTGCTGACCGCCGCGACGCCCAGCGGCTGACCCGCGTCGGCGTATGGCGTCAGCCATTCGCATGATGCCGCCTGTCTTTACAATGCGGGTGCCGCATAAGTCAGGGACATGGGCATTAAACCCATGATTTGACTGAAAGTCCCGCTCGATCTCATGCATTTGATAGTGTCGTCTGGGCTGACAGGCCGGCGCTTCGGCATGCGCGTATGCGGCAGAAAGGGCCGACTCTCGGGGCTGGCATGGATCCTGCTGTGGATCGGTCGGCAGTGACTTTGCATCGACACAAGGGCCCGCGGCAATCGGCAGCGGATCCGCGAGGTGCAGAGCTGCCGCGAAGATGCAGCCTGTGTCAGTCAAGGGAGGAAACGATGGTGGCCGAGGGACGTCATGCGGTGCGGCGGGTAAAGATTCATTCGCCATTCGACGGCCATGTTATCGCCAAGGCGGCGCGCATCGCCGCCCTCACGGGTCTTGCAACATCGCTGCTCGCCTTGTCGGCCCATGCCACGGTGATCACCTCGGGCTCGGTCTTCCCGGGCACCCTGACCACGAATCCCACGACCACGAACCAGATCACCGTCGGCTTCGGTATGACGCCCGGCAGCCTGCAGATCGACGCGAGCGCGGCCGGCAACGGATTCACCACCGTCACAGGCAATTTCTCAGGCAGCACCGGCGTCGTCGCCGGTTCCGGCGCCGGCGCTGTCGGCACCATTTCGGTGATCGGTAACGGCACCGCGGGCTCGGCGACCCTGACGACGAAATCGATCATCGCCGGCGCGAGCGGCGGCAATGGCACCTTGACCGTTCAGAACGGCGGCTTGATGCAGGCCACCGGCGCCGGCAATATCGTGCAGGCCGGCAACAGCAACTCGACCGGCGCGATCACGGTGGATGGCGCAAACTCCGTCCTGACCTCGGCGGCGCGTATCCAGATCGGCGGCTTCACGTCGTCCAGCGGAACCATGACCGTTTCCAACGGCGGCCATGTGACGAGCGGCACCGACGTCGGCTTTTCCGATGGCACGGTCGAGATCGGAACGGGCGATAGCGCCACCGGCGCGGTCACCGTCACGGGGCCTGGCTCGACCCTGACCACGAATGGATTGATTGTCGGCAGCGGCAATGTCGCCGGTGCGATCGTCAATTCCGGAAACCTCACGATCCAGAACGGCGGTACGGTGACGGCCAACGCAGCGTCGAATTTCGACGGCGTCGTTTCCGTCGGCTCGAAGACAGGTTCGCAGATCACGGTGACCGGCGCCGGATCCAGCCTGCAGGTGGGGGCCATCGCCAGCCCGAAATTCTTCGCCGGCAAAGAACTTCTCGTCGGCGGATTCGGCGAGGGCACACTGCTGGTCGATCAGTCTGGGTTGGTGAACGCGGCCGGCGCCAATGTGCTGGTGGGCGGCGGAGCCTTTGGCACGAATTTCGATTCGGGCACGCTGACGGTGAAAAACGGCGGCAATGTCATTGCCAACACCGTATTCGTCAATCAGAACGGCCTGCTGAACGGTGCCAACGGCACGATCACCGGCGATGTCACCTTGAACGGCGGCACCCTGTCGCCCGGCAATTCGCCCGGCACCATGACAATCCTCGGCGATCTGTCGCTGCTGAGCGGCCAATTGGATCTCGAGATCGACCTGGGTATCGCCGATCTGCTGAATGTCACCGGAAACGTGCTGTTCGGCACCGGCCTGACGCTCAACCTGATCTTCGATTATGCGCCGGCGTTCGGCGATCTGTTCCACATCGAAGATTTCTTTAGCGGTTTCTCGTCGCTCGATTTCGATCCCGGTTTCGACTTTGCCTCTCAGCTCAAGGTGACGGGCCTCGCCGACACGAGCTTTGTCACCGTCAGCCTTGGCAACGAGAACGTCTCTTTCGGGTCGCCGACCGTGCCCGTTCCGGAGCCGGCCACCCTGGCTCTGCTCGGCATGGGGCTTCTCGGTCTCGCGTTGGCGCGCCGCCGGGCGGCCTGACCATAGGACGTCGCAGTTAAACTCCGGGTAGCCGCAAGGTCCGGTTGACACCCTGAAAGCAGGGCGCCGAAGGCGGCGTTCCGCCTAGGAGCACGGGTCCGCAGAAAGCCGCTTTGGCACCACCGCATCGGTGGCGCCAGGGCGGCTTTTTTCATGCGGGCAGCCCCTCCGGTCAAACGCAACCGCATCTGACAGGAGGGACATTCACATGTCCGACCAGATCACCGCGGCCTTTGTCCAGCAATACAAGGGCACGCTCTACAATCTCGTGCAGCAGAAGGGCTCGCGCCTGCGCGAGGCCGTGACGGTCGAGGCCGTCAACGGCGAGTTCGGCTATTTCGACCAGATCGGCGCCACCGCGGCGATCGAACGCACCAGCCGTCATTCCGATTCGCCCCTGGTGAACACGCCGCACTCGCGGCGCCAGGTCACCATGCGCGATTTCGAATGGGGCGATCTCATCGACAACCCGGACAAGGTCCGGCTGTTGATCGATCCGTCTTCCACCTACCTGCAATCCGCCATGTGGGCGCTCGGACGCAAGGTGGACGACATCCTGATCGACGCGGCGCTCGGCACGGCGAAGACCGGCAAGGCCGGGGCCACGTCGGTCGCCTTGCCGGCCGGCCAGAAGATCGCGGCCTCGGCGACCGGGCTCAACCTGACCAAGCTGCTCAGCGCCAAGGAGACGCTCGACAAGAACGATGTCGATCCGGACGACCCGCGCTTCGTCGCCGTCACCGCCAAGCAGGTCACCGACCTGCTGAACACGACGGAAATCAAATCGTCCGATTACAACACCGTGAAGGCGCTGGCCCAGGGCGAGATCGACAGCTTCCTCGGCTTCAAGTTCATCCGCGTTCAGCGGGTGACCGCCGTGGGCAACGTGCGGCAGTGCATTGCCTGGGCCAAGTCGGGCCTTCTGCTCGCGCTCGGCGCCGACATCAAGGGCCGCGTCATCGAGCGGCCGGACAAATCCTTCTCCGTCTACGCCTATGCCTCGCTGTCGTGCGGCGCGAGCCGCATGGAGGAGGAAAAGGTCGTCCAGGTCGATTGCCAGGAATCGTAACCGCCATATCCCGATTGGAGAACTGAACCATGTCTGCTGAAAAAGGCCTCAACATGGCCGCCCTGACGTCGTTTCCGGTCGCCTATCCGGATACGGCCCAGGTCGGCGGGCGCGTGCGGGTGTTCTACGATACCTTCACCGCATCCACCATCGCGGCCGGCTCGACCATCGACATCGCGCGCCTGCCGAAAGGTGCCAGGGTGTGGGACGTCCACATCTTCCACGACGCTCTCAACGCCTCCGCCACGCTCACCGTCGGCGACGCGGTGTCCGCCAACCGCTACATCGCCGCGTTCGCCACCGGCTCCGCCGGCAAGCAGACGATGACGGGCACCAACGGCCAGGCCACCGGCGTCGGCTTCCAACAGCCGGCCGAGACCACCGTCATCATCACCACGGCCGGCGCCGCCATCAACGGCACCATCCGTTCGGTCGTGTATTACACGCTCGATTGATGGGTCGTACGACACGCTCGACTGATGGGCGTACTACACGCTCGACTGACGGGCCGTACGACACAGGGATTGAGCACGCGTAAAACGAGCCCCGCCGCCTCGTTCCCTCCCCCCTTGTGGGGGAGGGGCAGGGTGGGGGGCGCAATGACCGTGGGGAGCGTCGATGCCGAATGACAATCACCCCCACCCAACCTCCCCCATCGAGGGGGAGGGGAAGAAAAGAACCTAGCCTCGCGCCGCACCAGGACGGGATACGATTGCCATGACAACCTCCGTCGTTTCGATCTGCAACACCGCGCTCGATCTGCTTGGCGGCGATTCGATCGCCTCGCTCGCCGACGACAGCAAGGCGGCGCGCTTCTGCGCGCGCAACTACGAACGCGTGCGCGACGCGGTGCTGCGCGCCTATCCGTGGAATTGCGCCATGGCGCGCGCCTCGCTCGCGGCGCTGGCTCAGGCGCCGGCCTGGGGCTACGGCCGGCAATATGCGCTGCCGGAAGGGCCCGATCCGGCCTATTGCCTGCGCGCACTCGCGATCAACGGTGAGGTCGATTTCGGCCTGACCTATAAGATCGAGGGCCGCCGCATCCTGACCGACGAGGATGCGCCGCTCGAAATTCTGTATATCGCGCGCGTCGAAGACCCGTCGCTTTACGATGCGCTGCTGACCGACGCGATCGCCGCGCGCCTCGCGCTCGACGCCGCCTATCCTTTCCTGATCGCCACCGTGTTGATCTTCGAGCCCGCCTTCCCGGTCGAGCGCCTGCCGGTGCTCGACTGGAAGGAGCTCGGCTCGCTGCTGCTCGGCATGCTCGGCCTCGCCTGAGCCTGCCGTCAATCCGCCAACCCGCCCCGATCCGCCGCACCCCGAACCCGGAGCCCGCCCGTGAGACTCGATGATTGGCCCGAGAGCCAGCCGGCCACGCCCTCGCCGGACGCCGAGACAGCCGACGCGCCCCTGCCACCCCTGACGGGAGCGGGCGAAGGCCTGACGGCACCGCCGTTGGACGTTCAGCCCCGCTTTGGCGCGGGTGAGGGGCAGTCTCGGGCGGCAGCGCCACCCCTCGCCGATGGGGCAGCGCCGCCCACCCCCGATGCGCGGCTGACGGCCGGCACCGGTCAGCCGGCTTCCCCGGACAATTCCGCGGATTTGCCTCCCGCCGGCGCGGCACCACCCGGCGAACGCCCGCCGCTGTCGCCCGCCGCTGCGGCGCTCGACAACGCCCGGCGCGGCACCTGGATGATGGACGAGCATCTCGATGGCTGGGTGCTGCTCGGCGCCGACGGCAGGCCGGTGATGCGCAACGACGGCTCGCGCGTCGGCTTCCGCTTTTTCAACGTGGCGCGCCTGGCGGACGAGCTGGCGGCGGCGCCGGACCAAGATTCCGAGGCCACCAACCCGCGCCGCGCCCTGGCGCCCCTCGACTCGGGCTTCAACCGCGACTGGGACCCCCAGATCCCGCAGTCCGCCCTGGCGGACAGGACCAAGCTGGTGAAGCTGCTCGCCTACCACTACGTCCAGACCACCGAGCCGCAAGAGGCGGTGCGCCGCGCCGTCTCCGACATCTTCGGCGATCCGACCTACATCGAGCAGCCGGGCATGAAGGCCTGGGTGCCGGGCAAGTATGACGTTGAGGCGGTGAAGTCTGTGGCGGACACCCTGCTGCGCCAAGTGCTCGGGCCGAAGGCGGCGCGCGAGCATGCGGACGAAAGCACTGGCATCAATGTGACCGGCGTGATGCAAGACACTCGGATATCACCATTTGGGGCCTACATGCGCGGTGGCCCGCTGCGCGGCACTAGCAGAGCAGATCAGCACCAGAACCGAGGGGCAGCTCTCAATAAATCGAAAATCGCCGACGACAGCATCATATTGGAGATCGAACCTGAGGGTCACGGCACGGCGAACGTTCGACCTGTCGCTAATATTTGGCACGAGTTTCAAGGCGCGGGGACATTTTTCGCAAACCCGGGCCCTAAGGTATCGGGCGCAGTTGAAAATTTTAACCCACGAGTGGAGCATGGGCCTGCCCATTTCCACCTAAGATTGAATGACGGTCGTGAGATAAGATATTTAGCTGACACGTTCGAAGTTCATCCTTACGACAAGGACAAGGACACGAGAGAGCACGACAAGATAATCCGGCGCTTATCCCCGGAAGCACGCGAGCATCTCGCCAAAGCCACTCATGAGATGTTTGAGACGGGGAAGCTGTCACCTGAAGTCAAAGGCGAAAGCAAGAGGTCAGTTCTCAAGGTCAGCTAACAAAGCCGCGAAACAGTTTCGTGCCCCTGAATAACAGCTATGCCGCAACCCGACGATCCATTGACAACCGCACGACAAGAAGCTCGGGCGGCTTATTACCGTAAGCGATATAGGAAAGCCTTGCGCTTGCTGACCCCCTTGGCCGAACAGGGTGACATCGCGTCGCAGCTGCTCATGTATCGGATTTATCGTTTTGGGCAGGGTCGCACTACCGATATGGCCCGCGCCTCATATTGGCTCGAACAGGCCATCGCGCAAGCCGAGCAGGGTCCGGGCGCTGCTCAGTGGCAACTCTACGAGCACTACCAGTGTGACGAGGAATTCGGCGGACCATGCGTGGATAATGAGAACACCAGATATTGGCTAATCGCCGCCGCGGATTCCGGACACCCGGAGGCCATGTTTGAACTGTCGATGAAATACCGAGCGGGTGCGGAAGATAGTCAAGGCCGCACGCTGTTCGACATCGACCTTAAAAAGGCCAACTATTGGCTCGATCAAGCCGTTGCCCGTGAGTTTCCGTTCGCTCTCACCTTCAAGTCGTTTTTTTACTTCGACGAAAACGGCGAGCCGACCGACAAGGCCATCGCTCTTCTCAAGCGTGCTGAAGCCCTCGGTGATCTCGAAGCCCCGCTTTATCTGGCGCGGGTTCGCCACTAGCTAGCCGCAAAGATTCAGGTGATGTTGAGCTGACGACTACCGGTAGCGGCCTTCGGCATCGACGACGCCATCGCGGCGGGGCTGCGCATCCTCGGAGTGCGGAGTTGGCAGGAGTTTTTGGACAATCCGCAAGCCCAGGAGGCCGCATTCAGCGGGTGGAAAAAGAGACTCGAAACCTCAGTTCGCAACAATCATTTGGCCCGAATTGGCAAGACGATAACAGGCATCAAAGGAGACATCAGTGTGACGGAAAGCGGTTTGGTCGCAGCTATGCATAAACGGGGTCCAACCGGTGTCATTCGATACTTTCGGTGGCTGGAGAGCAAGGGCTGGAACTCGAAAGATCATCAGAAGGAGATGCCGACCGACTCGCGCAATAGCTTCTTGGAAATCGAAACGCGGCTGCGCGAATTTCAGGATGTTGAATATTAGTTTGCACACGTGATTCGCTAAGCCGTTCGACTATAATGGACGAATAACCATGGATCCTCGTATATTGGCCCGAGAGCCAGCCGGCCACGCCCTCGCCGGACGCCGAGACAGCCGACGCGCCCCTGCCACCCCTGACGGGAGCGGGCGAAGGCCTGACGGCACCGCCGTTGGACGTTCAGCCCCGCTTTGGCGCGGGTGAGGGGCAGTCTCGGGCGGCAGCGCCACCCCTCGCCGATGGGGCAGCGCCGCCCACCCCCGATGCGCGGCTGACGGCCGGCACCGGTCAGCCGGCTTCCCCGGACGATTCCGCGGATTTGCCTCCCGCCGGCGCGGCACCGCCCGCCGAACCACCGCCGCTGTCGCCCGCCGCTGCGGCGCTCGACAATGCCCGGCGCGGCACCTGGATGATGGACGAGCATCTCGATGGCTGGGTGCTGCTCGGCGCCGACGGCAGGCCGGTGATGCGCAACGACGGCTCGCGCGTCGGCTTCCGCTTTTTCAACGTGGCGCGCCTGGCGGACGAGCTGGCGGCGGCGCCGGACCAAGATTCCGAGGCCACTAACCCGCGCCGCGCCCTGGCGCCCCTCGACTCGGGCTTCAACCGCGACTGGGACCCCCAGATCCCGAAGTCCGCCCTGGCGGACAGGACCAAGCTGGTGAAGCTGCTTGCCTATCACTACGTCCAGACCACCGAGCCGCAAGAGGCGGTGCGCCGCGCCGTCTCCGACATCTTTGGCGATCCGACCTACATCGAGCAGCCGGGCATGAAAGCCTGGGTGCCCGGCAAATACGACGCCGAAGCGGTGAAGTCCGTGGCGAACACCCTATTAAATCGGGCGCTCGGCCCGGAGCTGGTGGGGAACGACAGCAGCCAAGAAGGACAGGCAGGCTCCCCGGCAATGCCGTTCGGGCAATTCACGCGCGGAGGTGTGCCGCAAGACGGCCGCAATCGCGGTGCAGATTTCGTTCAGGTTGCGGCGGCGGACGGAACGCCCCCCGCTGATCGGAAGGACCAGGGCGCCGGCGGCGACATGCCAAAGGCACCGCCAGGAGTTGATATCAATGCCAATATTGCCCAAGCGTTGAGGCATAAGGGACAAGATCGTTGGTTCTATAATCAGGTCACTAACTACGGTCCCTGGGACTACAAGCGGCAATCAAAGGACCCAACAGAGTTCGAAGATTTTGGAAACTACAACTACGGTGCTTCCGGGGCCGCAATGGGGCTATTCGGAAGCTACCTTGTTGCGCATGGCGGGATGGAGGCAGGTTAAAGATAAGAGAAGCCGCCCTGAATGGGGTGAGGTTCCGAGTTTGTTGGAGGCGTATAGTGGGATCGGTGGGAAAGGTCCATTTGGAGACGACCCGAAAGACCAAGACCAGATTTCGAAAGGCTATTGGTACTACCATAAGAAGTACCGAAAACCAAAATGATGCGGCCCATTTTGCGAGAACACGTCCGTAGATTCGTGAGAGATCATGCTGATCTCGGTCGGTTTGTTCTCGCCCTCGGCATCGTCACGGCCGGTTGCTATAATTTTTATTCCCTTTATGAGATTGTGACGCGCTGTGATTTGGCCGTTCATGATTCGATTCCGTCTCCAAATGGAAAACGCTCTGCCGTCATTTATGAAATGGGATGTGGCGCCACGGATAGTTTCAACACTCAGGTGAGTGTCGCGCCCTCAGACAGGCCATTCTCGCCGGAGAAGAATCCGTCGTTTCTTTCGCTTCATGGACAGCACGCCTTGGGCGTTAAATGGGTCGGCGAGAGAGTGATTGAAATCGGACTTCCAGAGGGCGAGAAAATTTACAGAAATGATCCAATGGTCGATGACATCATCATCGAATACCGCTAGCAGCCAAGTCTCCCGAACCAAATCTCCCCGAGGTAACCGCCGCCGCTCGTCGCCGATCGGGCATGAGCGAGCTTCCTCGCAAGCGCGCCGGCTATCCCGCCGGTTAGCGCAAC
>CAVVYA010000017.1:0-447656 GCA_963752345.1 uncultured Alphaproteobacteria bacterium | reverse complement strand
TCCACTGCTGTCCGGTTTAAATTTTGTGGACGGGTTGCACGGTGTTGATTCTACTCGTGTTCAGACGTTGGACGCGTCGAGTGGACACGAACTCGGAGGCAACACCGTGCGGCATCAGAATAGCGTTTTCCATGATCTGCTGAAGCGTATTCCTTGGGCGACATTTGAGCGGTTGGTGGCGACGCATGGGGCGGATCGCCGGGTGCGGCGACTGGCGACCAAGAGCCAGTTTATCGCTCTGCTGTATGGACAGCTGTCGGGCGCGGCGAGCCTGCGCGAGATCGTCGGCGGCCTGGAGAGCCACGCGTTGCGGCTCTATCACGTGGGCGGGCGGTATCGCGCTCGACCCTGGCCGATGCCAATGCCAGGAGGCCTTGCACGGTGTTCGGCGAACTGTTCTCGGCGATGATCGGACAAGCGCAGCGCGGTCTGCGCCGGGCGATCGGCGAGGCGGTCTATCTGATCGATTCGACCGGCATACGACTGGGCGGGCTGGGCAGCGAATGGGCGCGCTTCTCGGCCATGGCATGCGGCGCCAAGGTCCATGTGATCTACGATCCCGATGCCGACCAGCCGATTTATGCGGCGGTCACGGCAGCCAAGGTCAACGACATCACGGCCGCTCAAGCCATGCCGATCGAGGCGGGCGCGACCTATGTCTTCGATCTCGGCTATTACGATTACGCCTGGTGGGCCCGCATGGACGCCGCTGGCTGTCGGATCGTCACCCGATTCAAAGCCAACACTCCCTTGAAAGTGACGGCCGAACTGCCTGTTCCCGAGGGCGGCGCCATCCTCTCCGACCGGATCGGCTTGTTGCCGCCGCGGCGCTCGCTTGGGCGGCAAAATCCCTTCGCCGATCCCGTCCGGGAAGTGCGGCTGCGGACCGAAACGGGCAAGATCCTGCGCATCCTGTGCAACGATCTCGATGCATCCGCTCAGGAAATCGCCGACTTGTACAAACGGCGCTGGGCCATCGAACTGTTCTTCCGCTGGGTCAAACAGACCCTCAGGATCCGCCACTTTCTTGGGACCAGCGAAAACGCCGTCCGCATCCAGATCGCCGTCGCGCTGATCGCCTTCTTGCTGCTGCGCATGGCCCAATCCGCGCAGAAAACGATCCAAAGCCCTCTCGCGTTCGCCCGTCTCGTGCGATCCAACCTCATGTTCCGGCGTCGCATCGATCGCCTGATCGAACCCGATCCCAAGCCACCCACCTGCCCAGATCAGATGCTGCTGCAATGGACCTGAAGCTAAACCGGACAGCAGTGGGTTTGCTCCGGGGCCTTCTTCGCATCGGCTGCCGCGCCCGTTACTTCTTCAGTGCGGTCGCCTGATCGGCGATGGCGAGGATCTTTTTCGGCGTCTTGAGCAGCTTCCTCGACCAGATCCTGCACCGCCTTGCCGCAGACCGGCGTCCGCTGCTGCTTCTGCCCGCCGGCTTCGGCGATGAGCGCCGGGTCCTCCGCGCGCGCCTCGCCGCCGGGGTCGATCAAGCCAACGTAGTCCGCGGTCGCCTCGCTCTGCCGCGCCTCCCGTGTGTGCCACAAGTTCGCGGCGCTGGCCGACCCAGATCGAATCACGCGCGCGAAACCGTCGGAGCGGCTCAGGGCGCCTTGCCGTTGCGCGGATGGCAGACGGGAACGCGCGGCGGACTCTTTCCCGTCGTCGTCTTGGCCGCTATCCGGCGGCACTCGCGGCCTTGACAATGCCAGCCGCGCCGGGGCAAATCGGAGACAATTGTACCCATGCTAATTTAAACACTGTCTTGAAATTGCGACGGATGTTCGGGCCTATTGCCTCGCGCCTAGACGGGGCGGGCTTAGCGGGAGAAACGTTTTACGATGCACGGTCCGGTTGACAAGAGCCCTGTCGAGCGACAGTCCGGGCCCGCACGAGTTCCCGCGTCCGACGGCTCGCAGCGAATAAAGGACCTTCTGCCAAGCCTGCCGGAGATTCATGGCAGCGTACCCGTACCCGCCCTCGCCGCTGGATTCCTGCGCAAGCTCGCCGCTTTCGCCGGGCCAGGCTACCTGGTGGCCGTTGGCTACATGGACCCTGGGAACTGGGCGACGGCGCTCGCTGGCGGGTCGGCATACGGCTACACCTTGCTGTCCGTGGCGCTGATCTCCAGCCTGATGGCGATGCTGCTCCAAGTGCTGTGCTCGCGCATCGGCATCGTTTCCGGACGCGACCTGGCCCAGCTCTGCCGCGAGCGCTTTCCGCGTCCTGTGGGCTACGCCCTTTGGGTGCTGGCCGAGGTCGCGATCATCGCTACCGACCTCGCCGAGCTGATCGGCACCGCCATTGCGCTTCAGCTCCTGTTCGGCATTCCCCTGCTGCTCGGCGTCATATTGACCGCGCTCGATGCCTTCCTGATCCTGTGGCTGCAGAACAAGGGCGTGCGCTGGCTCGAAGCTTTCATCATCGCGATGATCGTGCTCATCCTCGTGTGCTTCGGGGTCGAGATCGCGCTGTCGGCGCCGGAGATCGGCGCGGTGCTGGCCGGTTATTTGCCGTCGCCCGAGATCGTCGGCAATCCGGACATGCTCTATCTCGCCATCGGCATCCTCGGCGCGACCGTGATGCCGCACAACCTCTATCTCCATACGGCGGTGGTGCAGAGCCGCAAGATCGGGCCCACCGTAGCGGAGAAGCGCGAGGCGATTCGTTTCGCCTCGATCGACTCGACGATCGCGCTGACCATCGCGCTGTTCATCAACTCCGCGATCCTGATCCTGGCGGCCGCGACCTTCCACCAGGCGGGGCGAACCGAGGTGGCCGAGATCCAGGAAGCCTATCTTCTGCTGGCGCCGATGCTCGGCCTCGGCCTCGCCTCGACCTTCTTCGCCGTCGCCCTGCTCGCCTCGGGCCTCAATTCGACGGTGACGGCGACGCTGGCCGGCCAGGTGGTGATGCAGGGCTTTCTGCAGATCCGACTGCCGATGTGGCTGCAGCGCCTGGCCACGCGGCTCGTCGCGATCGTGCCCGCCGTCGTCGTGACCTGGCTTTATCAGCAATCCGGCACCGCCGAATTGCTCATTCTCTCCCAGGTCATTCTCAGCCTGCAGCTGCCCTTCGCAGTGGTTCCGCTGATGCTGTTCGTCAGCAGCCGCAAGGTCATGGGCGATTTCATCCCGCAGCGCTGGATGCTGGTCCTGGGATGGGCCAGCGCCGCCCTCATCGTCATCATCAATCTGAAGCTGCTGTCCGATTGGATCTTGGGCGATTAGGCCACACCATTCCCGGATGGACCAAAGCGGTGATTGCGTGTGCATGGAGCGGCCGACTGCGTTAGGATCGGCCGCCATGCAGCCTCTCGGCCCCAACAAAGCCGCCGTTTTCCTGGACCGCGACGGCACCATCATCGAAGATGCCGACTACTTGGTGCATCCGGAACAGACCCGCCTGATCCCAGGCGCTGCGGCGGCGTTGCGACGATTGAACGATCTTCGCATACCGGTCGTGATCGTCACAAATCAGTCGGCCGTGGCCCGCGGCTTGGCGAGCGAGACGGACCTCGCGGCGGTCAACCAACGCTTGCGGGACCTATTGGCCGCGGCCGGCGCCCACATCGATGGCGTCTACTACTGTCCGCATCATCCCGACATCGGCGAGCCGCCTTACCGCCGCGCCTGCGATTGCCGCAAGCCGCTGCCTGGACTGCTGCAGCGGGCGGCGCGCGAACTCGGGCTCGACCTTCCCGCCAGCGCCATGATCGGTGACAATCTACGCGACCTCGAAGCCGGCGCCGCGGCGGGCTGCGCCATGCTTATGCTGGTGCGCACCGGCCATGGTGTGATAGACGAAGCGAAAGCAAAAGCCGCGAGATTCTCGGCACCTGCGGTCATTTGCCAGGATCTGGCGGCAGCGGTCGAGCAGTTGCTGTCGCAGAGCGCGACGCACGGGCAACACGCGATGGAACGCCGGCCAGGCGACCAGCACCGCGCCATTCCCAAATAACACAGCAATCATCGCCCGATGGAACAAGCGCCGTTTACCGCTACCGCTCATGCCAGGGATATCTCCGGTGCTGGACCCTATATTACCCGGCTGCTTCAGGGAGTGGCCATCGTCGCCCCGCTGGTGTTGATCTATGCGCCTCTGTTTATGGCTCCCCTCATTCTGATTGCCGCACTTGGCGTCATCATTCCGGCAGTTTTGGAGCGGCGCCGCATTCCCGTGCTCGGCCGGCCGCTGCTGGTCTTACTCATCCTTGTCGTGTTGTGGGGCGCGCTCAGCGCGAATTGGAGCATCTATCCCATCGGGTCGGTCACCACGGCACTGCAACTGCTGGCGCTGTTCGCCAGCGGCGCCGTGGTGATGGGCGGGGTGTCATTACTCGACGGCGCTGAAGCGGCGCGCATTGGCCGAGCTCTGGTGATAAGCATCGTGGCCGCTTTGGTGATTTATGCGGTCGAGATGGTGCTCAACAGCCCGATCCAAACGCTCATCCGCCAGGGCGGAACAGGAATTGAGCAGATCTATTCGCCCTTCAACCGCGGTCTTGCCGTGCTCATGCTGCTGTCGGTGCCAGCCCTGATCACCTTGCACCGCGCCGGCTACGTGCCGCTCGCCATCGGGCTATTCGCCGGCGTCGCAGCCATCATCTACGTCTATTATGGGAGCTCGGTGGCCGTCGCCCTGGCTTGCGGGATCGTTGCCGCGGCGCTGAGCTTCATCGGGCGTGGACCGATGATTCGCCTGATCGGCTGGATGGTTGCCGCCATTGTCATGGCGGCGCCCTTCGTAGCGCGCGAAGCCATCACCCCGGCGACATTCGAAACGGTGGGGCGCGCGGTCTACAACATCTCCGTGCCTCACCGCTTGGCGATCTGGGAGTTCGTCGGCGGCAAGGCCCTGGAGCGGCCGTATAAAGGATGGGGCCTCGATGCGGCGCGCTCCTTCCCGGACGGCAAATCGACCGTGCCGGTGACCACACGGATGTGCCAGCCACCCTGCTTGGTGGAGGTCCAGCGCCTTCCTCTCCACCCTCACAACATGGCCCTGCAATGGTGGCTGGAGCTCGGTCTGCCGGGCGCGGCGCTCGGCGCCGCCGTGCTGTTCTGGCTATTTCGCCTGATCCCGAAGATCGCAGCGCATCGCGCCGAAGGAGCACTTCTGGTCGGCCAACTGACAGCGGCGACGGTGGTCGCCGGCCTGAGCTACGGTGCCTGGCAGAGCTGGTGGCTTGCGACCCTAATGCTGGCTATGGCATTTTCGGCCGTGGCCCTGCGCGCCACGCCGGTTATGGTGGCGACGACATCTTCACGGTGAAGAACCGACACAGCTTTCATTCGTTCGCCGCCCCGTAACCAACTGCATTCGGCAGAATCTCCGCATGAACAACCTTCAGCTTATGTTTCGTATGCTCTCCTCCGGGCGCATTCTCAAGCGCGCCACGTCAGTTTCGATTTGCAAACCCATGTCGTGAATTTGGCAATGAACGATCGCTCGGCGTACCTTGCGGCGACGACAGGACGTCGGATGATGTCAGATGGCTTGGTTTTCCAGGCGGTTGGGGGGTTGCCGTAACCCGGGTCGCGGCGGCACATCGGGCTTCTTCCGTCGCAGAATAATGTCGCCATTCTCGGTGATCTCGGGCAATCGATACTGCGGAATCGATTCGACCAGCTTGTCGAGGGCTTGCAGCATCTTTGCCATGCCCTCGCGCGCCAGGTCCACGGGGGCGCGGTTGTCGGCGCCTTGCTCGAGCACGAGCATCGGTGCGGCAGCGCCGGAACCCGCCCGCGCCTCGCCGGCGCCGGCCATCGACTCGAATGCGAAGAAGGCGGTCAAGATCCCGCCCAGAACCACCGTTCCGAGGCCCGTCGTGATCCGCTGCCGTGCTGTCATGTCCTGTCCTCCGACCGAAATGCCCGGACACCGAGCCATTGCGTCTGCGCCTTAAACATGGAATGGGCGCTGAGCGCCGTCAATGGCCGGCCGAGGGATAAGGTAACCACCGGATCAGAACTCCCGCGCTGCGCGCCGCGGTGCCGAAGATCGGTTCGTGCCTGCGGTCCTGCTCGGTTGTCCCGCGGTCGGCGGACCGGCCTTGCAGGCGGCGGTCCAGCTCCTCCTGTGAGAGATCCGCCGGGCGCGCCGCCGCCGCGGCCTGCTCGTCTTCCCGCGCCTGCCCTGCGGCCGGGCGTCGTCTGGGCTGCAGCGGCTCGGTGGCCGGCGTCGCCGACACACCCGCGACAGCGGTCGCGTCAGGCCGGCGCCCCTCAGGGCCCGTCCTCGGCCCCAGGACGGGGTCCTCGGGGGTGCCCTCGGCGGTGCCCTCGTCGAGCGCCAGGTCCCTGAGCGTCAGGCCGGCGAGCGCCGCCAGCATGGCGGCCTCGGCTTCCTCGGCCGCGCGCATGACGGCGGGCTGGCCGGCGAGCCCGATGCTCATGCGGCGGTCGCCACGACCATCGCTGCGCACGGCGGCGAGCAGTTCGGCGGCGCCGACCGTCTCGGGCGGCCGCGCCGGCAGATAACCGGGCGGCTCGTCCCGCGTCGCCGTCACGTAGTGGCAGCGCTGCAGTATATCGAGCAGATTGACGACGATCTTCTCGGGTACCTGGAAGCGCCGCGCCAGGTCGTTCAGCGTCCACGGCGGTTCGCTGATGCAGAAATGCCGGGCGATCAGTGCGGCCACCGCCAGCGCCAGCCGCTCCTGGGCGCTCACGCTGAGCAGCAGCTGCGCGCGCCGGGCGCCGACATATTCCGGATGCTGGTAATAAAACGCCACCGCCGCGCCGATCAGCAGGATCAACCACGACACATAGAGCCAGATCATGAACAGCAGCAGCGTGGCAAAGGCCGAATAGATCGCCGGATAATTGCTCGAGCGCACCACGTAGGCCGCGAACGCCCACCCCACGGTCTCCCACAGCACGCCGGCGAGGATGCCGCCGACCAGCGCCGGGAGCCAGCGCACGCGCGTGTTGGGCATCAGCTTGTAGATCAGGGTGAATGCCACGATGACCATGAGATAGGGCACGACCCGTCCGGCCGCCTGCAGCGCGGCGCCGAACGGCTCGATGCTGGCGATCGACTGGACGACGGAGGAGTGGCCAATGGAGGCCGTGACGCCGAGCGAGGTAAACACCAGCACCGGACCGATCAGCAGGATGCTGAGATAACCGCTGAAGCGCTCGGCGAACGGCCGGTCCTGAGGCACCTGCCAGATGTCGTTGAGCGAGCGCTCGATCTTCTGCATCAGCGAGATGACGGTGAAAAGCAGCAACCCGAGCCCGACCGACCCGAGCACGCCGACCTGCATGTTGTTGACGAAGCCGACGATGCGGCTGACGACGTCCTGGGCCTGGTCGCCCAACGGCGCGAAGACATGCAGCAGCAGCGGCTCGATCTGATTATGCACCCCGAAGCCCTTGAGCACCGAGAAGGTGATGGCAAGGAGCGGGACCAGGGAGAGCAGCGTGGTATAGACCAGGCTCATGGCCCGCAGATTGAGCTGGCCCTCCGCCAGTTCGCGGATCACCGCATAGAAAATGCGCGCCGGCCGCAGCAGCACGCGGCGCCACAGCGGCGCCCTCGCCGGGTCTTCCCAGAGCACCGTCTCCAACGCCGCCTTGAGCCTTTCGATGAGCAAGGGCCGCCTCCTGCCCCCCTTGGGGTTTGTTCAGCCTAACCTAGTAGCAAACGATGCAGGCTCCGTTGGGTTCGGGTGCAAGCCACTCACCTATCCAAATGAGCGGCTTTTCAGCGGATTTTCGCCGCCCAGCCTCACATTTTATTGACGAAATCCTCGTAGTGCAGCTTCGCGCGAGGGTAGGTCAGCGGGCTCTGGGTCATACGCTGGGACACGCAGAGTTCGGCGAACCGGATGCCGATTGCCTTGGTATTGAGCACCGGCACCCCGGCGGCCTTCTCCAGGTCCTTGGTATCGACCACATAGGGGATCAGGGCGCCGCCCAAGGGGAGGATGATCTCCGCCCCGGTTTCATCGACCAGCTTGCGGATCAGGCCGACCGTGATGTCGAAGATCTCCTGTTTGCGCGCCGGGATATCCTTGCCGTAAACCCCGATCGGCAGCATGCCGCTGACGAAATGCTCCATGCCGTAGGACCGGATGATGCGCCGGGTATAGGGCACATGGCTCGCCAGCGGCACGGTGACGCCGATGCGGTCGGCCAGCGTGGCCCCGGCGTGCAGCGCCGTGCGCAGCAATCCGATGACGGGGATATCGACGGCGAGCCGGCCGCCGTCGACGCCGGGATCGAAGGTGTTGCTCTGGATCACCGCGTCGTAGCCGTTCTCCGCCGCCCAGAAGATCTTGCGCACGATCGCCGGCGTTTCCATCATGTGATGCAGCCCGTTCAGTGCGCTCTGATTGCCGATCGCCTCCATCACCTGGGATCCCTCGAAATTGTCGGGAAATCCCAGCTCGATTTTGGTGCCGGGCGAGGCATAGCTGTTCAACAGCGTCTCGATCGCCCCGGATTCGTAGTGCGGCTTGCTCTTGTTGCCGCCAGTCTTTGGCGCCTGGTTGAGAAACAGGATACGCATGAGATGAGCGGCCTTTCTGGTTGCTGTTGGTGACCGCCGCGACCGCTAGCGGAAAAGCTGCTGGAAAATTTCGACCGAGCGTGGCCGCAGTTCGTCGAGATCCTCATCGGCAATGATGCTTTCGCTCTTGCCGAGCAGGCGCGGCGTATAGGGCTGCATGGAGGCGATGGCCGGGACGTCGGTCCGTGCCGGATAATATTGCGCCTCGGCGAAGATCGCCTGGCCCTCCTTCGACAGGATGTAGTCGAGGAACAGCATGCCTGCATGGGGATGCGGCGCGCCTTTGAGGAATACGATCTCGCCGCCGCGCGCCATCACCGGCTCCGGAATGCCGCCGCCGACTGGCGCGCCCTTCTCCTTGCTGATGGCGATATGGTGCAGCGCCATGGAAATGCCGATAGCATACTCGCCGGCGATCACCTGATCGAGAATCGCCCGGATGCTGCTGCCCGACACGGCGATTTTTTGCGCGCTGAGCTTCTTGAGATAGTCGAGCGCCTTGTCCTCGCCCATGATCCTGCGCACATGGCTGATGAAGAACGGCGCGCCGGTATCGGTGCTGGTGCTCCACACCATCTTGCCGCGCCATTTGGGGTCGAGCAGATCCTCGTAGGTCTGCGGCGCCTCCTCGGCCTTGACCATGCCGGGTGTTGTAGCCGATGCCCTGATAGGCGAATCGGGTCGGCGCCAGCAGATTGTCCGGATCGAGATACTCCTTCGGAAAGGCGGCGAGCTCCGGCGAATTGAACGCTTGGATGTAACCGGTCTTCTTCAGGCTCGCGCCGACGCTGGCGGCGACCACGTCGGCCTGGATCCGCGCGGGCCTTGCCCTCGGCCAGAATGCGCTGAAGAATTTGCGTCGAGTTGTTGCGCAAGAAGTTGACTTTGATGAAGGGGTATTTCTTCTCGAAACCCGTCGGCCAGCGGCCGCACCACCTGATCGACGATCAGCGAGGTATAG
This sequence comes from uncultured Alphaproteobacteria bacterium, assembly GCA_963752345.1. GTDB lineage: Bacteria > Pseudomonadota > Alphaproteobacteria > SMXQ01 > SMXQ01 > CAVVYA01. Next base: position 438,175 of record CAVVYA010000017.1, on the reverse strand, counting down.
AACATCACCTCTTTTTCCTGGCGCGCGCCGTCTTCGAGGATCTGCTGACGGTCGGGCCCCGACAGGGTGGCGATCTCGGCAATCGTGCGGCTCGCCGCCAGGGCGGGACCCAACGCGGCATTGGCCGCAATGCCGAACAGAACAACGACGGATGCGAGTGCGGGCAGATGCACGGCTGTCTCCCTGATGGATTCGCGCGGGCGCGCAACAGCGCCGCAGCATGTTTTTGTTGTCCAAGTGTAGGACTATCCGAGGGACTGCAACAAGGGGCGGCAAGCCCCCCGCCAGGACTAGGGCGCCAATGCCTTAACCCGTTTCCAGTCGATCTGGGCCGCCAGGCCCGGCGTGTCGGGCAGGCGCACCTGGCCCTCGGATACCGTGAGCGGCGCGTGGACATATTCCCGCTCGAGGGTGAGGAAGAAGGTGGTTTCCGCCGGCAGGCGCGCCAAGTGCCGTGGCACCGCCGCCTGCAGTTGCAGCGCGGCCAGCGAGCCGAGGGAGGTCTCCGCCAGGATGCCGACATTGACCGGAACGTCATTCGCCGCGGCCAGATCGATGATCGCGCGATTCTCCGTGTAGCCGCCGGCCTTGCCGAGCTTGATGCTGAGCCCCTTGGCGCCGCGCTCCAGGAACAGCTTGGCCATCGTCACGTCACGGCACGGGCCATCCACCAGGATCGGCAGCGGGCAGGCCCGCTGCAACGCACTGAAGGCGGCCGTCGGATCGTATTTGCACGGGTCCTCGACCCATTGGATGCCGCGCTCGGCCAGTTTGGCCACATAGCCCGGCGATTCTGCCGCGCTGTAGTGGCCGTTGGCGTCCACGGTCAGTTCCACCGTGTCGCCCACCGCGCGCCGGATGGCGTCGAGCGCAGTCAGATCGGCCTCGATTCCCTGTCCGCCCTTGATCTTGAGGGTGCGAAATCCATGGCGCGCCACCATCCCTTCCGCTTCCCGGGCCATGGCCGCCGGCGCCTGGCGCGTCACCACCCAGCACACCGGCACGCTCTGCGGCCCGTCCCACAACCGCCACAGCGGCTGGCCGGCGAACTGGCTGCGGATGTCCCAGCAGGCGACATCGATCATCGCCTTTGCCAAGGTGTGTTCGCGCGGCACGCGAATTGCGCGCGCGACCGCCGCCTCGTCGAGCAGGTCGACATCCTTGAGCGAGGGGACGAACATCTCCTCGAGAACGATCTGGAGGCTGCGCAGGGTCGCCCCGGTCCATGGCACCTTGCAGGTTCCCTCGGCGACGCCGACTAATCCATTGTCGGCCGTGATTTTTAGCAGCAGGTAATCGGCCGCCGTTTCGCGCAGAGAGGCCCATTGCACCGGCTTAGGCAGCGGGATGCGAATAGGAAAACATTCGATGCACACCGCTTTCACCGGCGTGGCGGCAGATGCGGGTTCATATTCACGGTTCTTCATGCGACCTGCCCGTATGATCTTCTATATAACCTGGCCAAGGCGGCAGATGGGTCTAGAACGAACTTTACACTGTCCCCCAGCCATTTCCCTATGGGATGATGCGGATGGACAGAGTCTGGCTAAGACATTAGTTTGAGCCCGACTCACAAGGAAGTTTTCGTTCAGGAGGTTTGCGCATTATGTCGGATGGTAGCGTCACTCAGAAACCCGAGATCGATCACGAGGCGGCCGAGGCGGCCATCCAGAAATTCCGCTTCAAGGCGCCAGAGACTTATTCGGGCCGCAAGGCGATCGTAAAGCTGTGCGGCAACGAGCGCACGGCCGTCGCTGTCCACGTCCTGGGCGACGGTGGCGAGAACAACCTGCACTTCCATTCGAATGTCGATATCACTTGGATCGTGCTGAAGGGGCGCGCCCGCTTCTATGGCCCCGGCGACGAAGTCCGCGGCGAGTTCGGCCCGCATGAGGGCATGCTGATCCCGGGCGGCGCGCGCTACTGGTTCGAGAGCTGCGGCGAGGAAGGCCTCGAGATGATGCAGATCAAGACCTACACCAAGGGTCGCGGCAACGATAAGCGCATCGACGCCGAATCGCGCGACCGCGTGAAGGGCCACTCGAGCCAGTTCAACGCCGCCGTCACCGGCTGACCCCAATCTGATCGCAGCGAAAAGGCCGGGACGTTCTCCCGGCCTTTTTTATGTCTGCCGCGATAGTCGCGTCCCGCCCGGTCAGGTCCGCGCGCGCCGGCAGGCCTGCCGCGCGATCAGCGCATCGAGCGACCAGGCCCCGGGGCCGCGCCCGATCAGGTAGAGAAAGCAGGTTGCCCACACCAGATGGGTCGGCCAGGCCAACGGATAGACGAAGATCTCGATCACCAAGGTCATGCCGAGCAGCGCGGCGGCACTCAGCCGCGTCGCCAGCCCGAGCAGCAGCAAGACCGAGAACAGATGCTCGGCCGTTGTCGCCATGACGGCGGCGATCTCCGGCGGAACGAGCGGAATGCGATACTCCTCGCGAAACAGGAAAAGCGTCGTATCGGTGAGGGAAAAGCCCTGCACCTTGGTACGCGCCGACTGCCAGAACACGCCGGCGGTGCCGAGCCGGGCGGAGATAGCAATGACATCGTGCGGGATGTGGTCCAATCGTGCTGTGAGGGCCTGCAGGCGGGCGCAAATCTCGTTCATCGTCATGGCGTGGGACTCCCGGTCAGGACAGCGGTGAACAGCCCGTCGGCAAACAGGCTGGCGAGGCTGGCTCGCAGATCGAAGGCCGCATCCTCGGCTTCGGCGGTCTCATAGGCCTGCACCAGGGTTCGTCGCTGGTGCAGCGCATCGAGAAAGCCATAGGCGGCCGGCGACAGCGCCACGGCCCGTACCTGAGCGCCAGGCCGCACCATGGCGATATGGCGGCCATCGGCAGCGACACGCCAAGTGCCCTCCACCCGCGCCACCGCATCGAGATCGAGCCAGGGACCGAACCACGGGTCTGCCAGCCGGATCAGGCGGAGCGAAGGATGGCTCGCCAGCCGCGTCAGGGGTATATCGGCAGGGGGCAGCGCCGCCAGACGGGCGGCATCGATCGGTTCGGCCTCCGGGGCAAACAGAGCAGCCAGCCATGCCCGGTCCAACAACGCCCACGCGACGACGCAGGGATCGGCCTCGTGGTGCGCCAGAAAGCCCGGCAAGGCGTCACCCCAGCCGCAGAGATCAGCCCGCCGCGGCGGATGCGCCGTGATGAAGGCGCGCGCCAAGGCGCTGAAGTCTTCGGCCGGCAGCGCCGCGGCGACGCTCGGAGCCGCTTCGGCCAGGGCCCGTTCGAGGGTGTGGCGGGTCGTGCTGGCATGGATCTGCAAGCCGGCCAGGGTGCGTCCGGCCGGCGCCTCGGCAAGCGCCGCCAGACGAAGCGCGGCAGCATCATCGCTGTGCCATATGACTCGCGCCATATCGGCGTAGCTGCTCGCCGCGGGTTCAGGCGACCTCGACATGCCTTACCTTTCCGGTGAGGAAATCGAGGTGGGATTGCGCGCGGTTCGCCTCGGCGGTCAGCCTCGCCAGCGACGGTATGGCATTGTCCCATTCGACCAGGGTCGGCAAAGGCCCGGTTTTCGCCAGCGTCTCGGCGTAGAGCGACCACACCTCGTCGCACACCGGCGAGCCATGGTCGTCGATACGGAACTCGCCGGCGGGCGAGGCCGAGACGAAATGACCAGCGAGATGGATCTGCACCACCTTGTCGAACGGCATGGCCATGAGCGCCGAGCGGGGGTCGTCACCGGTATTGCGCGCGGACACATAGACATTGTTGACATCGAGCAGCAGTCCGCAGCCGGTGCGCCGACATAGCTCACTGAGGAATCCGCCTTCGTTGAGGGTGCCGCGCAGGCTGACATAGCGCGACGGGTTTTCAATCAGGATGGTGCGTCCCAGAACATCCTGGGTTTCCGCCACATGCTGGGCCACTCGTTTCAGGGTCGCATCGTCATACGGCACCGGCAGAAGGTCGTTGAAATAGACGCCATCCATCTCGCACCACGCGACATGCTCGGAGACGAGCCCCGGCTCATAGCGGCGCACCAGATCGCGTAGCCGCGTCAGATGGTCGCGCTCCGGCCGTCGCAGGCCGCCGAGCGACAGGCCGACGCCGTGAATGGACAAGGGATGATCCGCGCGAATCGCGGTGAGGTGTCGATGCGGCGGCCCGCCCGCCATGAAGTAGTTCTCGGCATGCACCTCGAACCAGACGTCCGGGCTGGCGCCATCATGAATCTCGGCAAAGTGGCAGGGCTTCAGGCTGACGCCAGCTCGGGGGGGAATTTGACCAACCATCCTGCCCTGCCACTTGTCCGATGCGGTTTCGCTCTTACGGTGACCGTCACTAACCCGGCTCTCACCGCATGTCCGACCGGTTACTCGCGGCCGAGAATTCGCATCCGTTCCTGGGTTTGTGTCGGCATCATGCGGCCGCTCTTGGCCTCGAGGCTGCCGCCCATCTTGGCGCACATGCCATTGTCGACCAGCTTCCAGGCGTTGCCCTGCCAATCGACCTGGGACGTGCCGGCACAGGTCGTGCCGGGGCCGGCGGCGCAGTCGTTTTGTCCCGCCAAGGACACGCCGAAGCACTTTTCCTTGGGTCCGGCCGCGGCAGCCGTGTTGACGAGCCGCGGCGGCGAACGCCAGGGCGGAGACGGCGGTGAGAACCAGTGCTCGCGGTCTGTGTATTTCGTCATGTGAACCTCTCCATTTTGCGTCTGGGCCGGCGACGTTCTGCCGCCGTCAAAGCTATGTTCGCCTCGTCTGCGAAAAAGGTTACAGTGGTAGGAGTCGCGGCTTGCCGCGACGCCAACGGGCTTGCTCAGGGGTTCACGGCGGGCGTCATGAATAGAGCCGTCGGCAATTCGGCGCGGGAGGAGTGGGGCTCATGGATGGCCGCCGCTCAAGCCGGCGATCAGGCGGCCTACCGCCGCCTGCTCGACGCGCTGCTGCCCTACCTGCGGGCTTATGCCTATCACCACTTGAGCCGCGCGGATGCCGCCGAAGACCTGGTCCAGGAGGTGCTGCTGACCGTCCATCGCATCCGCCAGACCTACGATCCGGCGCGGCCCTTCACGCCGTGGCTGGCGGTCATCGCCAAGCGCCGGCTGATCGACCACCTGCGGCGCCGGCGCATCTATCCGGAAGCGGTCGAGGATCTCGGCCTGGACCTTGAAACCTTTTCCGATCCTGCGGCGAATAGGGATGTGGAGCAGATCGACCGCGCCGATGCCTTGCGCCACGCCATGGCGGCATTGCCGGAGCAGCAACGGCGCGTTATCGAACTGCTCAAGATCGAGGAAAAATCGCTGAAGGAGGCTGCCGTCATCACCGGCATGAGCATCGCTTCGCTGAAGACCACCACCCATCGGGCCATGAAGGCCCTGCGGATCCGCTTGTTCCGCTTGGAAGGATAGCGTCGTGCCAGACCGTTTCGACAAGAGCGAAGACCTGATCGCCGCCTTGAGCGCCGATGCCGCGCCGGTGCGCCGCCTGCGCGCGCCCGCCTGGCGCACGGCAGGGTTCGTGACGGTCGCCGGCACCATTGTCGCGCTCTCGGTCGCCTGGCACGGTTTTCGTCCCGATCTCGCGCAAAAATTCCACGAGCCGATGTATCTCCTGGAATGGCTGGCTTCGCTCGCCACCGCCTTGGGTGCATTCGTCGCGGCCTTTCATCTCAGCCTGCCCGACCGCTCGCCGCGCTGGATCGCCGCGGCCGTGATTCCCGCGTCCTTTTGGCTCTCCATCATCGCCCTCGGCTGCCTGGAGGATTTCTCCCAGCACGGCATGCATGCCTTCGCCTGGGGCGTCAGCATCGTCTGTTTCCGCTACATCACCGAGATGGGCATTCCGCTGATGCTGGTGATGCTGGTGATGATTCGCCACGCCGGTCCGATCCGCCCGATCCAGTCCATGGTCTGCGCCGGGCTTGGCTCCGCCGCGCTGAGCGCGGCGGGCCTCAGCCTATTCCACGGGCTCAATGCCAGTTGGCTGGTGCTGATCTGGCACGGCAGCGCCTTGCTCACGATTCTCGCGTTGTCGGCTCTGGGCGGCATCGTTCTGCGCAAGCTCTCGCTCGCTCGCATGTCCTGACCCTCATGCCGCGTGGTGCTACAGCCTAGCGTTCGGCGAGTTTCCAGGCGTAGACGCCGAGCACCATCCAGCCGAGAAGAAAGAGACTGCCGCCCAGCGGCGTGGCCAGCCCAAAAGCGCGCGCACCGGTGAGCGCGAGGCCGTAGAGCCCGCCGGAGAACAGCACGATTCCAAGGACGAACGCGGCGGCAACTGCCGTGAGCAGGCGCGCCGGTCTCATGCCCGCGAGGATCGCAACCGCGAGCAGCGCCAAGCTGTGCAAGCCCTGATAGCGCACACCGCTTTCCACCCATGCCAATTGCTGCCCGTCGAGCATGCCACGCAACCCATGGGCGGCGAACGCACCGATACCCACGGTCAAGAAGCCGCAGAGCGCGGCGAGTAATAAAATTAGTCGCATGAGCGGTGCCTTTCGGAGATTGCTGAGCGGCGGTCAGGCATTCGCATGAAAGCAGAAAGGTCCCGCCTCGGCCAAGTGTGACTTTCCAACATCGCAACGCCAGAAAACAGTCCGCATAGCAGCGTTGTTGGGGATAACTTCGCGCGCGGCGTTGCCCGCACCGCCTCGCCATCCTACAGTCGCAGACGCTTCAACGTGCGACTCGCGGGACCTCAGCGCTGCCGTTTGTCCCGAGCATAATCGGTACCATGAATCCCGGTACAAAACTCAAAGGCCTTCGTCTGCTTTTGGTCGAAGACGAAGCTCTCGTCGCCATGTTGGTTCACGACATCATCAGCGATGCCGGCGCGATGGTTGTCTGCGCCGCGCCAAACGTCGACGCGGCCATCTCGGTGCTCGACACCGAATCGGTGGATGGCGCCATCCTCGACGTGAACCTGAGCGGCGAGCTGGTCGATCCCGTGGCCGACGAGCTGATTGCGCGAAACATCCCGTTTGTGTTCCTGACGGGTTACGGCCGCTCCGGCATCGCCGACCGTTTTCCCGATGCGATCGTGGTCACCAAACCCTTCGAGGATGCGCAGTTGCTCGCGGCTGTAAACCGCGTCTTGCTCAAGGAAGGTTCGACGCTGGATTAGGCGGTGACCGCTCAGTGCAATCCAAGCAAGGTGTGCTTGAAATCGTCGTCCCACGCGTGGGACGCGATGGTGGCTTGCGCCGAGAGGCTCTGAGCCGCGGCTTCGGCCAGCGGCCCCGCGGACTTGGGATCGAGGAAGGCCTGCGCCGCAATGGACTGAGCCTTGGTCGGGTGGGCGATCGACAGAAAATGAAAGAGCACCGCCTGGGTCCCGGGTGGCAAAGGCGCGGCGCGCGCGGCGAACTCGGCCGCGAAATTGGCGAAAGCCTCTTTCTCCATGATGCGCGACAACAGACCGATCGCCATATGGCGCAAAGTATCGTCCCATTCCGTATCGACGAAACGGGTGAGCTGAGTGGCCAGCCCGTCGCCGCGCAGGCCCGCGACCGAATAGCCCATCAACGCGCCCAAGCGGTTCCACGGGTTGCCATGTTCAAGATTGTATTTCAGGAGCGCCATACCTGCCGCGCGCCGCGTCGGCACCATGCGCACGATCGTGCCGTTGATCTGCAGCGCGAAGGCGCGGATCTTGCCGTTGCGGTCGGTCGCCGCGCTGCGCACCAGCTCCCACGCGCGGTCGTCGTCGCTGCCGTAGCAAGCGAGGACGCATTCCTGGCGGAAGCCGCTATCCGTGCTGGTGGCGAAGGCGCGCGCCCAGAATTCGAAATCGGGATCGCGCTTGCGCATGGTCTCGATGACCGTCAAGTAGCGCAGCGTGCGCAAACAGATGAGCTGGTAGGGCGCCGGGTTTTTCTCGTCTTCCCACTGGCTGAAGGCGAAGGCCATGGCCTCCTTCAGCTTCGGTCCGGTGAACGTGAACAGCGCGGGAAAGCGGAATTCGCGCGCCAATTCCGGGGTGATCGATTTGAGCTGGCCGAGATAACGCGGGACATCGAGCTCAATCATTCGCCCATTCCTGCCATTTGCTTTCCAGCAATATCCAGGCGTCCGAACCGCGCGCGAACCAATTGTCGCACAGCTCGCTCTCGATTTCGTTGAGCTCGCCGATCAGCGCCACGCGCCGGATGGCGAAAAGTTCGGTGACGATATCGAGCAGCAGTTGATAGTCCGACAGGCACGACGCGGGAATGATTTTTGGTCCGGATGGATTCGCCGGATCCGTTCTTTCGAGCCGCTGGCGCATGTGGCGAACGGTTTCCGCGAGATTGTCCTCCAGCACCTTGAGCTGGGCATGGACATCCTCGAGCGAACGGCAGCCCTCGAAGCCGTTCCATGCTTCCCATAGTTTGGCGAGTACCGTACTCGAGCCGGAACCCTGCACGAGACGGCTGTAGCGGCTGGCAAGCATTTCCAGCCGGCGCGCAAAACTCGCGAGATGGTCGACGGCATGGTGGCCGTTGGGCGGGCGAATTCTCCCGAGATCGACGCCGGGCGGGAGCAGGCGGTCCAATTGATCCTGCAGGTCCTTGAGGACCCGCTGCTCGGTATGTTCTGCCAGGGCACGCGCCGCGCTCGGCGGACGGCCGAGGTCCGTTGGATCGAACCTCGACTTGCCGGTCACGGCCCCCTGCCCGTTAACCAAGCCCATTCAAAAATCCCTGTAAGGGCAAGTAGATCAACCTGTTAATTAGCGATAACGGAGTCCGGGCGCAAGCGGTTCCTCACAACCGGCTGTAGGTGGACCCGATAATCACCCCTTTCCATGGACAGGCCATAGGTTGGCTGTCATTTTGTTACGCGATTTGATTGAGGCGCGTACCGTCGTTCCTGGAGGCAACCACGCCGCGGATTGCGGGGATAGGATATGACCACCGAGCCGCGACCGAATCTCACGACCACCGCCGGGGCAACGGGGCCAACGAAGGCCAGTGGCCCTAGCGCCGCGTCGGCCGGCCTGCTCGTGCACGACCGGCTGGAGGTCGGCGACCCGGCCACGCCGTTCATTCTACCCGATCCGGCCGGCACCCAGTGGAGCCCACTCGATAATGACATCGCGGGCAAACCGCTCCTGCTCCTCTTCCATGCTCTCGCCCCTGCCCCTGCCGGCCGGAGCGCGGCCGCCTTCATGGACGTCCTGCGGCCGTTCATCGCCGCCCATGAGGAATTCCAGCGTCTCGGCTGCAGCCTGTTCGGACTGACCCGCACCGAGATCGCCGGCGACATCCTGGCCATGCCCGGTCCGCCCGAGAGCAAGCCCATGTTCCCGCTGCTAACCGATCACAAAGGCGACGTCTTTCGCGCCTATGGCATGGACGGCATGACCGGCACAGTGGCCATTCTGCTCAATGCCAATATGAAGATCGCCTACGTCGGCGGCGGGGCCCTGCCACCCGAGCCGGGCCGCATTGTGGAGTTGCTGCGGCAGATTCAGCGCAGCCGGCCGCCCATTCCGTTGAGCGCCCATCCGCCGGTGCTGCTGGTGCCAGGCGCCCTGAGCGGCGCCGATTGCGGCGCCCTGATGCAGCTTTGGCACCAGATGGATGAGCAGCACGGCGCCGCCGGCCATTCCGACGTGGATCCGAAATGCGTCAACTTTCTCCACGAGTACGGCCGGGTAAAGCAATATTTGATCGAAGATCCGCGGCTGCAGCAGGCGCTTGACGCCAAGCTCGCGCGCCGACTGATGCCCGAGATCAGCAAGGCGTTCGATACCCGCGCCCCGCAGCGCGAGATCTATGCCCTGTCGTGCTACGACGCGTCGGACGGCGGCATGCTGCGACCGCACCGCGACTGCGCGTCACAGGAAACCCAGCACCGCCGCTTCACCCTGTCGGTCGCGCTCAATGACACGTTCCAGGGCGGCGCCCTGCGGTTCCGCGAATATGGCGAGCAGACCTACAACCTGCCGATCGGCGCCGCGATCCTCTTTTCCGCCGCCATCCTGCACGAAGTCTTGCCAATCACCACGGGCCGCCGCTTCGTGCTGGTGACGCATCTGTATGGGAAGTGAGCCGGAATCTCCGCCTGCAGACCTGTAGAATCGCCATGCCCCAGCCAAGCCAGGCCAAGCCGGGGCGTGACGACAGGAGAGGGATTTGTCGCGTTTCAGCGCGCGGTCTTGGCGGCAGCCTTGATTGCCGCGCCCGGCACGGCGGCACGCGCGAGCGCTGAAGCGTCGGCCAGCCCTTCGACCTTCCAGCAGAGATCGATCAGGCGGTCGGTTTCCGCCTTCGACAGCACACCGTCGGCCAGACCGCGGAATTTCTCTTCGAGATCCGCATCGCTCATCGGCCGCTCCAGGCTGCCGATGGCATGTTTCACGTGCTTCTCCAGCCTCTGGTTGTTTTTCAACATGATGGAAACCTGCGCCTCGGCTTCGTGGATGGACGCGTCGGCGATCGCCTCGACCCGATCGCGCAATGCCACGGTCTGGGAGTCGCGCACCGCCGCGTCGCTGTATTCGGTTTCGCCGGCCGCGCCATGAATAATGGCGACCGCCGCCGAGTGATAAACGCTGAACTTTCCTTCGAGCCCGACCTGCGGCGTTTTCTTGCCCGTCAGTTCGAGCACCAGCGGATGGACACGCACCGTGACGCGTTCGATGTCTTCGGCCTTCAGCTCGTGCTCGTTGCGCAGTTGGATGCAGCCGTCGATCACCGGATGAATGACGATGCCGCAGGCGAATGGCTTGTAGGTATTGAGCGACACCTCGAAGCTCTTGCCGAGATCGCGGGTGATCTCGTCGTAGTCCTGCTTCGTCGACATCACGTGGGCGAAGCCGCGCTTCGCCTCCAGCACCTGGTTGGAGCTGGTGAAGTCGCTCTCGGCCAGGAAGGCCGAGGCGAGGCCGTTCTGCGCCGCGCGTCCGGGATGAAAACTCTTGCACATGGTGCCGAACATCTCGCGGAAGCCCGACGACTGGGTGCCGGCGATGCCGAGCGCCCAGATCATCCGCTGCTCGTTCAGTCCGAGCAGCTTGCCGGCGGCGGCCGCCGCGCCGAACACGCCTGCCGTGCCGGTGATATGCCAGCCGATATCGTAATGCGCCGGATACACGGCGTTGCCGATGCGGCATTCGACTTCGACGCCCAGGATGAAGGCATGCAGCAGGTCGGCGCCGTCGACCGGCTGGTATTCCGCGAGCGCCAGGATGGCGGAAGCCACCGGCCCCGCCGGATGGATGATGGTCTTGAGATGCGTGTCGTCGAAATCGAACACATGGCTCGAGATGCCATTGAGCAGCGCCGCGTGCATCATATCGATGCGTTCGCGGCGACCGAGCACGGTGGCCTGTTCCGCGCCGGCAAAGGGCCGCAGCGCGGCGAGCGCGCGATCGACCGTCTCGTGCTGCGAGCCGCCCACGGCGCAGCCCATCCAGTTGAGGATCGAGCGGGTCGCCTCGCGCCGCACGGCGGCCGGGATGTCAGCCAGCTTCGAGCCGACCACATAGCGGGCCAAGGTCCGGGTGATCTCAGTCATCGGTACGCTCCTCACAGATGAAAGTGCGGCGGCACTAAGCGAAGAAGAGGCCGCCATTGGCATGAATCGTCTGGCCGGTGATATAGCGGGCCTGGGGGCCGCTGAGAAAGCGCACCAGGGCCGCGATCTCCTCCGGTGAGCCCCTGCGTCCGACGAGCGGCATATGGCCGGCGTGATGGGCCGGCACGCCACCGGTCGAGCTCGCCTGACGCAGGGTGTCGATCAGGCCGGGCGCGACGCAATTCACCGTGATGCCGTGCGGCGCGAGATCGTGAGCCAGGCCGCGCGTCAGCCCGACCACGCCCATCTTGGCGGCGATCACATGGGCGCGCCTGGCGGAGCCGGTATGGGCCGAAAGACCACCCAAGTTGACGATAGCGCCGTGGCCCGATGTCATCAGATGGGGCAGCGCCTCGTGGGCGCACAGGTACGCCGCATCGAGGATGATGCCGGTGATCTGCTTCCATTCGGCATAACCGAGGTCGGCGAAGGCGGTTTCCTTGCGCACGCCGGCATTGTTGACCAGGATATCGAGCCGGCCGAATGTTTCGACGGCCGAGGCGACCAGTCCCGTCACCGCGGCGGGATCGGTCACGTCGGCGAGCTTGACCGTGGCCTTGCCGCCCGCTTTGCGGATTTCCGCCGCCACCGCTTCAGCTTCGGCCGCCGAGCTGCGGGCATTGACCACCACGGCCGCGCCGGCGCGCGCCAGATCGATGGCGATGGCACGGCCGATGTTGCGCGCGCTGCCGGTGACGATGGCGACGCGGCCATCCAGCTCCAGGACGCCGCTCACCGGCGAAACTCCGTCAGACCATCGAGACGCGGCTGGTCAAAGATCGTGCGCGACAGTCGCGCAAACCGATCCGCCGTGGCGCGGTCCCATCCGCCGTACAATGCGTTGTCGAGAAATTTGGTCTCGAACTCGGCCATGTTCATCGGCGCATGGGCGCCGCCACGCATATAGGGCTGGCGGAACTCGCGCGTGCTGCCGTCCTTCAAGGTCGCGCGCAGATGGCCGGTGAAATTGCGCGGATATTCGTCGTTCGGGTTGATCACGTAGCGGATCTTGCCGGCGAGCGCGAGCACCGCGGCGTCGCGGATGCGCGCCTCGGTGAATTGCGCGAAGCCGGCGCGCCGGTCGAAAAATCCGACCGCCATGCAGAAGGGGGTGCTGAACTTGGCCGCATAGGGGGTCTGCGGGTGATGCTTGACGGCGAGCGGCTCCCACAACCGGTGCACCGTGCCCTCGCCCACTTCGCATAGGATGTCGGTAATGTCCTCGGCCCGCACGCCGCTCTCGGCGAGCCTGATGGCGCAGTCGATGAAGGGCTGGGTCATGGTGCCGCAGGCATAGGGCTTGAACGCCACCGTCTCGATCACCCAGCGCTTGCCGAGCCCGTCGAGCAGCTGCGAAAAATCGGGCGGCACCGAGGGCGCGAAGGCCTGATAGAAGCCATGCACGCCGTCAAGCACAGTGCGTGGTCCGACGAAGCCGCCGCGCGCCATCAGGGCGGCGCGGAGACCCGCCTGGGCCGCCCAGCCGGCATGCATGCGCTTGGTCCAGGTGCCTTCGGCGAGATATTCGATGATGCCCGAGGCCATGCTGCCGGCGATGCCCAGCGCCCACGCAGCCTGCCGCGCGTCCAGGCCCAGCGCCGCGCTCACCCCGCCGGCGGCGGCCAGAGCGCCGAACACCGCCGTCGGATGGAAGCCGGCCTTGTGGGTCGCCTGCGGCGCCACCAGGCTCAGGCGGCACATCAGCTCGACACCGGTGGCGATACCGACGAGCAGGCGGTCGCCGCCCAGTGCCTCGCGCTCGCACGCCGCCATCACCGCAGGCACGATCACGGCACCGGAATGCACCGGGCCGCCCTCGAACGTGTCGTCGAAATCCTCGCCATGGGCCGCCGTGCCGTTGATCAGGGCGGCGCCGAATCCATCGCAGCTTCCGGCATGGCCGAGTGCCGTGGCGGCACCGCCGCGATCGACGGCCGCCAGCGTCGCGCTGATGTAATCCTCGCCGCGCGCGGCGATGCACAGGCCGGCGACGTCGAGAAACAGCTTGCGCGCCATCTCCACGGTCGTCCGGCAGCAGGGACTTCGGCCTGGGTGGTGGCGAGCCATTCGGCGACCTGTTCGGCAACGGCGGGCTTATGCGTCTTATCCACTACCGTCATGCGACGAATCCCTGGCGTTCCTGTTTTTTGAGAGTCGAGATCGTGGCGCACCAGCGAGCCGACGATGAACACCAGCGAAGAGGCGAGCAGGCCGAGCGAAATCGGGTCTTCGATGAAGGTGATGTGGTCGCCGCTCGACAGCACCAGCGAGCGGCGGTAATTCGATTCGACCATGAAGCCGAGCACGACGCCCAGCACCATGGGCAGGAAAGGCACGCGGAAATAGCGCATGGCATAGCCGACGCACGCCGAAGGCGAGCGCGATGCCGATCTGGAACAGGCTGTGGCTGATCGAATAGAGGCCCGACAGCACCAGCGCGTAGATGAACGCCATCAGATAGGGCTTCGGCCGGTTCACCAGCCAGATGCAGGGCATCATGATCAAATAGCCGAGGATGATCATCGCCGCGTTGGCGACGAACAGGCCGGTGTAGAGATCGTCGACCAGTTCGCCGTGCTTGACGAACAGCATCGGGCCCGGGGATCAGGTTGTGGATCAGGAACCCGCCGAGCAGGATGGCGGCGGAGTTGGAGCCCGGGATGCCCAGGCTGAGCATCGGGATCAGCGCCGTGCAGGCGACCGTGTTGTTGGCGGTCTCCGGCGCCGCCACGCCCTCGGGCGAGCCCTTGCCGAATTCCTCCTTGTGGCGCGACCAGCGCCGAGCTTCGTTGTAGGCGAGGAAGGCGGAGATGGTGCCGCCGCCGCCCGGCGTCAGCCCTTCGAAGATGCCCATGACCGAGCCGATGAACTGCGGCACGGCCAGCCGCTTCCACATGCTCGAGATTGGGGAATTTGATGCGCGCGTCTTCCTTGGTCGCCTTCTGCCAGCCCGGCTCGCCGCTTTGCACGAACAGCTCGCTGATGGCGTAGAGCCCGACCATCGCGAGGATCGGCGGAATGCCGGAGAGCAATTCCGGACTGTCGAACGTGAAGCGGTTCATCCCCGCGACCGGATCGGTGCCGATGGCCGCGACCATGAGGCCGAGTATGCCGGCGATGAGCCCCTTGATCAGCGAATCGCCCGACAGCGAGGCGATCACCGACAGGCCGAGGACGCCGAGCGCGAAATAGGACGATCGGCTTGAACGCGAGCGCCACGCTCGACAGCTTCTCGGTCATGCAGCACGAGGCAGATCAGCCCGACCAGCCCGCCGATGAAGCCGGAGATAGAGCGAATATGCCGAGCGCCTCGCCGGCCTTGCCCTGCTGCTTCATGCATGTAGCCGTCGATCACCGTCGCGGCCGCCGCATTGGTGCCGGGCGTGCGGATCAGGATGGCGGGAATCGATCCGCCATATTCGGCGCCGACATAGGTCGAGGCGAGCATGACCAGGGCCGGCGTCGGGTCCATGCCGTAGGTGAAGGGCAGCAGCAGCGCCATGGTGATCGAGGGCGAGATGCCCGGCAGCGCGCCGCCCAGGATGCCCCAGGCGACGCCCGGCGAAGGCCGCCGGCACGATCGGCGTGGTGAACAGGTAGGCTGAAGATTTCGCTCCATGGCGCCGCCCTCAGAACAGATTCGGCCACAGGCCGGGCGGCTGCGGAATGCGCAGCACGATAGACGAACAGCACCCAGAAGAACAGCGCGCCGCAATGGCGACGACGCCGACCTGGCGATTCAGGTGCCCGCCCTGGTAATAGGCAGTCGCCGCGATCAGCAGGGCGAGAGTCGGCACGTAGCCGAGCCAGGGCACCACGACGACATAGAAGACGCCGATGGCCGAGCATGCCGCGCGGCGCGATAGAACATCCTAGCTGCGCCCGGCGTCCGCTCGCCATCGAGCTCGCCCGACGTGCGCTGCGACCGCCGGCGCTGGCGCATCACGGACCGCAGCCATCAGGAGCAGCGACAGGCCGCCGAGCATCGAGCGCATAGGTCTTGGGCAGGCCCGCCCGGCCCGACCGCATCGCTCAAGAGGCTGGTCGGAATGGCATCGGCCAATCAGTAATACGCCACGGCGAAGCGCCAGCGATCGCGCTCGCCGAAGAGCAAAATCCCGGTCCATGGCTTCCCCGATTGCTGCATCGATGAAACGGCCGCCGCGGTCACGGCGGCCGCCGCGAAGCGGCGGCCACGGAGACGTCTCTTCGCTACTTGATGACGCCGGACTCCTTCAGGAATGCCTCGGTTTCCTTGCCGAACTGGTCGATGAACTTGACGTATTCGGCATGGGGAATGAAGCCCGGCTGCAGGTTATTGTCGGTGTAAAGCTTCTTGTATTTCGGATCCTCGAGCAACTTGGGGATGGCCGCTTCCCACGCCGCGATCACCTCCTTCGGCGTGCCCTTCGGACCGGCGAGGCCGCGGAACTTGCGCACCGACAGATCGATGCCCTGCTCCTTCACCGTTTGCAGATCGGGGAACTGCGTCAGACGGCTGTCGCCGACGACGGCAAGCAAGCGGACGCTTGCCGGCCTCGAGCTGGGCGCGGATCTCCTGCACTTCGCCGACGCCCATGTCGAGACGTATGGTTGAGCACGTTGATCAGCATATCGCCGCCGCCCTCGAAGGTGGCGATGGCGGGTGTCACCTTGGTCAGCGACTTGAGCCGCTCCATCACCTGGCGCTCGAGCGACGCCGGATTGGCGGCACCCCACTTGCCGCCGCCTTTGCGCGCATGATCGATGCACATCCTGCAGCGTCTTGAACTTGCGAATCGGCGGCCGTGTAGAGCACTTCCGGATCATAGAACACGTTGACCAGGGGCTCGAGATCGCGATAGGTCGCCTGACGGCTTGCTCAGCAGCGAGGTATAGATGAAAGTCGGCGTCGTCGCGTAGAACAGGCCGCCGTCGGGCTTGGCCTTGGCGAGCTCGGCCATGGCCTTGGCGCCGCTGCCGCCCTGGATATTCTCGACCGACGACATTGACGCCCGAGAGCCTCGAGTCAGATACGGCGCGATCTTCCCGCAGGAAGATATCGCTGCCGCCGCCCGGACTCGAATGGGTGGCGAGCGTGCACCGTGTCCTTGGGATATTTCTGTTGCGCATCGGCTGGACCTGCCGAGCCGATCACGGTCGCAGCGGCGATGACGAATGCAAGGCCCAGGGCGGCTCGATGCACGCCTTTCCATCCCATTGTCCAGTTCATTGAATCCTCCTGTGTTGTAGCGCCAGTTGACGTCTTGTTGGCGTCCCGGCGGTCGTTGTGTGCCGCCGGTTGGCTTGTCGTTGACCGGCGGATCTGCATCCGCCTGGTCGGATTTCATCCGGTTGGTCAGCCCTCCAAAACGGCCAGCATGCGGCTCTTGCCGTTTTCCACGTGACGGTATGCCGCTTCGAATGCGGCAAGAGGGTCACGCGCGCGCAAGGCGGCGACGATGTCGCGGTGCTCGGCATTCGAGACGGAAAGGCCGCCGCCCTGCACCAACCCGCGGGCGCGGAACAGGTGCAGTTCCTTGACCAACTGGCGATAGGCGACGATCAGACGCTCGTTGCCGGTGAATTCGAGGATGAGATCGTGCAGCCGCAGATTGAGCGGGTAATAATCGTCGAGCGCCTGGGCCGCCGCGTCCATATGGTCGAGCAGCGCTTCCATTTCGGCCAGTTGCTCGTCCGTGATTGTATGGGCAAGCAGGCGCGCAGCCAGCCCGAACAACCCGGCGCGGACGTCGTAAAGTTCCTGGGCCTCGTGCGGCTCGATGCGCCGGATGAACATGCCTCGGTTGGGGATCAATTCGACCAACCCGAGTTCTGCCAGAGCACGGCACGCCTCACGCACCGGACCACGGCTGACCCCGAAACGAGCGGCCAGGGCATTCTCATTGATCCGCTCTCCGGCGCCGAAGCCGCCGTGCAGGATCAGCCGCTCGATCTCCGCCTTGAGCAGGGTGGTGAGCGATTGGGATTTGAGGATTTCGAGTTCGGTCGCCATGACGGGATCGTGCTAGCGCGACTGTCGATTGTCAACAATTTACAATTCTGCGAAATTAACGCCCCTCCTGTCGCGGCCCAGCGAGATGCGCGACAATCACCGATTGTAATGCGGCCGGTGGTGGGTTCGACCGGCTGCTTTCCGATGCGCCATGGCGAGGTCTACATGAATACGGGGATTCTGCTCCCCGGGTTGGCTTTGCTGGCCCTCGCCGTCATCGCGGTGCCGCTTGCCAAGCGCGCGGGGCTCGGCGGCCCGGTCGGCTATGTGCTGGCCGGCCTCATCGCCGGTCCGAGCGGTTTCGAGCTGTTCACCGATCCCGACAACATCCGTCACGTGTCCGAGTTCGGCGTGGCGATGCTGCTGTTTCTCATCGGGCTCGAACTCAAGCCCGCCCGGCTGCGTGTCATGCGCCGCAGCGTCTTCGGCTTGGGTAGCGCGCAGGCGGCGATCACCACGGCGCTGGTATGGGGCGCGGCGAGGCTGCTCGGCATATCCGACCCGACGGCGATCCTGCTCGGTATCGGCGCCGCCATGTCCTCGACGGCGCTCGCCCTGCCCATGCTGGCCGAACGCCAGTTGCTCGGCACGCCGGCCGGCCGTGACGCGCTCGGCATTCTGCTGTTCCAGGATCTCGCGATCATCCCGATCCTGGCGGCCCTGCCGCTGTTCGCGCCGGGCGCCATCAGCGGCCCGAGCCTGGCGCAGGAATGGCCGGAAAAGCTGGCGCTCGCCGCGGGCGCCATTGCCATCATCGTCCTGGGGGGCCGCTATCTTGTACGGCCGCTGTTTTTCGCTGTCGATATCGCCAAGAGCCGCGAGTTGTTCAGCGCCGTCACCCTGCTCCTCGTGATCGGGGTGGCGACGCTGGCCGGCTTTGCCGGCCTTTCCATGTCGCTCGGCGCGTTCCTGGCCGGCGTCATCCTGTCCAATTCGGAATATCGCCACGAGATTCAGGCAGACCTTGAGCCATTCGAGGGGCTGCTCCTCGGCCTGTTCTTCGCCTCCATCGGCATGTCGATCGACGTGGCGGCGTTTTGGCAGCAGCCCGGGCAGATTCTTCTGATCGTCGCAGGCGTGCTGGCTTGCCAAGGGGGCGGTGCTCTTCGGCCTTGCGCGAATCTACGGCCATGACGCGACGAACGCCCTGCGCCTGGCGATCGCCTTGGCACAGGTCGGCGAATTCGCGCTGGTGCTGTTCTCCGCCGCCGGCGGGCTCGGCCTCCTGACACCAGAGGAAAACAAGACCCTGTTCCTCATCACCGTGCTTTCCATGGCCGCGGCGCCGCTGTTGTTCGCCGTGACGGAACATTGGGTGGTTCCTATTCTGACGGCGGAGCCGGCGCTCGACTACGACGAGATAGAGGAAACTGCGCCGATCATCGTCTGCGGCTTCGGCCGCTTTGGTCAGGTTATTGGCCGCGTGCTGCGCATGCGCGACATTCCCTTCACCGCGATGGACGACAATGCGGCCCAGGTCGAAGTGCTGCGCCGCTTCGGGGCCAAGGTTTATTACGGCGATCCCGCGCGCTACGACCTGTTGCGCGCGGCGGGCGCCGAGCAAGCGCGATTTCTCGTGGTCGCCGTGGCCGACATCGACAAATCGCTGAAGATCGTCGATGTCGCGCGGCGCAACTTTCCTCACCTCCGCATCTATGCCAGCGCCCGCAACCGCCGGCATGCGCACCAGCTCATGGACTATGAAGTCGATGTGATCGTGCGCGAGGTTTTCTACTCAAGCCTGCGGATGACTGAAGAACTGCTCAAGGCGCTCGGCATGGACGAGCACGACGTCAGGCGGACGATCGAAATCTTCCGCGAATACGACGAAAAAATGTTGCGGGACCAGCATGCCTTCTATGATGACGAGGGCCAGCTCATTCAAACGGTGATCCAGGCGGCGGCGGAATTGGAAACGCTGTTCCATATCGACCGGGAAGCGCAACGCCTATCGAGCGAAAGCCAGGATGCGGATCAGCAAAAGGGCGGAGGATGATTTCGAATGAGCGTGAGGATGGCGCGCGAGATCTCAATTCCACCCTGCGCGCGCCGTGATCCCGCTATAGTGGCCCCAGTTCGGCCATCGAGAGAAGAGGACCGGCGTGACTGAGGATACCCTATCGACGCGCCATCAAGGTGCAAGCTCGGCTGCCTGCCCCTCCTGCGGCGGGGCGCACGCAGCGGACCAATGCCCAAAGCCGAGCGGTGCGCGCCCGGCGTCGCCGGCCGACATGGCCCTGATCGCCGACCTGATCGCGGCCAACCGCATTCTCGCCGCGCAGCAGGTGGTCGACGGCTTCGGCCATGTCAGCGTGCGGCACGACAAAGACCGGTCGCGCTTCCTGCTGTCGCGCAGCATGGCCCCGGCCTTGGTCACCACCGGCGATATCCTGGAGTTCGATTTCGACGGCAATCCGCTGCTGCCGAATGCTCCGGCGGTTTATCTGGAACGGTTCATCCACGGCGAAATCTATCGTCGACGCCCCGATGTGAACGCCATCGTGCATAGCCATTCGCCGGCTGTGATCCCGTTCGCCGTCACCGCCGTGCCATTGCAGCCGCTTTATCACATGAGTGCGTTTCTCGGACCCGGCGTTCCCGTCTTTGACATCCGAACGGTGGCCGGCGAAACCGATATGCTGATCCGCAATTCGGGCCTCGGCGCGCATCTGGCGTCTTGTCTGGCCGACAAGCCTGCAGCCTTGATGCGCGGCCATGGTTCGGTGACGGTCGGCGCCACCTTGCCGCTGGCGGTGTTCCGCGCCGTCTATCTGGAGACCAACGCGCGAATTCAGTCCGAGGCCCTGCGTCTCGGACCGGTGACGTTTCTGTCGCCGCAGGAAGCGTCGCTCGCCGCCGCCGTTTCCGATGCCCAGGCGCCGCGCGCCTGGGACCTGTGGAAGCACGAGGTGGCCAAAACACACCAGACATGATCCGACCGGATCGGACCATTGGTTCAGGACCGACGAGCAGTTGCGCCGTCCGACGAACATGAAAAAAGCCCCGGGGATTCCCGGGGCTTTTCGTTTGTCGGCCGTCACTCCGCGCCGATGATCTCGTTGACCTTCTTGGCGATCGCCGGTGGTGTCGAAATGATTCCCTTCACCGCCTTGGCGAGGTCGTCGCCCAGCAGCGGATCGATATCCATGCTCTGGCGCTCGGCGTCGGCCAGCAAGGCGGGCGCCCGTGACATCTCGGCAAAACCCTGACGCAACACGGACAAGACGGCCGGCGGCACGTCGGGCGGCGCCGCGAACGGGCGCTCGATCGCGACATTGGCGGAAATCAGATCGAAGATCTGGCGCTGCTCCTCGTTCTGCGCGAGTTCCGAAAGCATAGGCACCTGCAGGATATCGGGGTCCTTCTTCAGACCGAACTGAATGATCGGCACGATCTTGCCCTCGCGCACCCAGTCGGGCCGCGTCGCGCGCCAGGTGGTCCACGGCGTCGTGCCGCGTGCCTGCACTTCGCCGCGCTCGATCGCGAGCGTGACCTGGGTGCCGCTCTCGTAACCCGTCACGATCTTGAATTTGGTGCCAAGAGTTTGATTGAGCAGCCGTGGATAGGCGCCCATGGTGCCACCGCCGGTGAGCGCGCCGAGGATGATTTCCTGTTTCTTGGCGTCGTCGATGGTCCTGACGCCGGTGGCGTGCCACACCGCAATGACGTTCGCGGCCTGGCTCAAGCTGCCGACCCAGGACAATTCTTCCGCCTTGAACGTGACGCCGGGATTTCCCAGAACCTGGTAGAACGGCATGGCGCTGTTGAACGTGCCGAACACCGTGCCGTCCTTCGGCGCGATGGAATAGAGGTAGTTGGTTGCCTTGACGCCGGAGGCGCCCGGCATGTTCTGCACCACGAGAGTGGGCACGCCCGGCAGGTGATCGCCAAGATGGCGCGCCACCAGCCGCGCATAGGCGTCGTACCCGCCGCCCGCCGCCGAGCCGACAATCAGCCGGACGGTCTTGCCCTTGTAGAAATCTTCCGCGGCGACGATCGCCGGTTGCACCATCACCGCGGCGAAACATGAGGCGATCGCCAGAGTTTTGTAAATCCCTGCCCGTGTCATGACTTCCTCCCCCCACAATTCCAGCCCGTTCACGGGCCTTCGATTTCGAATGGCTATCAGCCCTATTTTTCGCCGGAAGGCAAATATTAATGCCGAAACGCGCGGTATCGATGCTTTCCTCCCGGGCATAAAACGTTTATGAAAACAATCGGAAAAACAATCGACCGACCGATAAAACCGAGTAGGACCGAGCTTGATTCCAGAAGCCGTGCTGCGCCTGATCCATAGCTCGATAAAATCGGCTTGGACGCTTGAATTGCTGCTCCTGATGCGCCGGCATGCGGCGCGGTCGTGGACCATCGATGCCTTGACGGCGGAGTTGCGCAGCAGTCCGTCGCTCGTCGCGTCGATTTTGATTGGCCTCGCCAAGGCCGATCTCGTGCGCGAACAGCCAGACGGGTCTTATCGCTACGCGCCGGGCACCGCCGACCTGGATGACGCCGTGCGCCAGCTCGATGCCGTCAATGCCGAGCGGCCGCTTGCCGTCATCAAGGAAATCATCTCCGCGCCCAATGACAAGCTGACCAGCTTCGTCGACGCCTTCAAGCTGAGGAAGGACAAAGATTGATGTCGATCCCGCAATCCCTGGTCTATCTGCTTTGCATGGCGACCAGCATGGTCTGCCTCCTGCTGCTCATCCGCGCCTATCAGCGCAGCGGGGTAAAGCTGCTGCTGTGGAGCGCACTGTGCTTCGTCGGCCTCACGCTCAACAATTTCCTCCTGTTCGTCGATGTGGTCCTGCTCCCGACTACGATTGATCTGTTGCCGCTCCGTCACCTGACGGCGATCGGTGCCCTGAGTGTTCTGCTATACGGCTTCATCTGGGAATCGGAATAGACCCATGACCGTCTTCGCGTATGGCGTCATCGCCGCGGGATATTTGATCGCCGGCGTGTTTTTCCTCCGCTTCTGGAGCAAAACGCGCGAATCCCTTCTGCTGATTTTTGCCTGCGCGTTCTGCCTTCTGGCGATCAGCCAGACCCTGCTCGGCCTACTCGATCTGGACCGCGAGGAGCAGAGCTGGATTTACCTGATCCGCCTGTTGGCGTTCAGCCTGATCATCATCGGCATCGCGTCGGTCAATATGCGGCGCAAGCCGTGAAGGGGTTGCCGGCTGCCCGGAGAAAACTCAGGCGCCGTCCATAGCCTGACGCACCGCATGGGCGAGATCCGTCTCGCCATAGGGTTTGTGCAGGAAGCCGGTGATGGTGTGGGGCGTGGTCTCCGCCGTCAGCCGATCTGTATAAGCGGAGGTTAACAGCACCTTCGCTCGCGTCTCTCCCCGTTTGGTGAGTTCTTCGGCCAGATCGCGACCGCTCATACCCGGCATCACCAGGTCGGTAAACACGAGGTGGATTTGCGGCGTGCGATCGAACAGCTCCAGCGCCGTTCGACCGTCTTGCGCCTCCACCACCTGGTAGCCGAGGTCCTCCAGGATGCCGACCGCGATCTCGCGCACGCCGTCATCGTCCTCGACGACGAGCACCGTTTCGCCCTCGCGCGCGCCGGCAATCGCCCGGCGGTCTGGCGCGGGCGCCGGCAGAGCCGCTGTCTCGCTCAGTTCCTGCGGCAGTTGGATTACCACGCTCGTGCCGCAACCGACCTCGCTTTCGAGGGTGACGTTGCCACCGGATTCCCTGACGAAGCCATAGATGATGCTGAGCCCGAGACCGGTGCCCTTGCCAGGCTCCTTGGTGGTGAAGAACGGCTCGAACACGCGGTTCAGGACGTCCTTGGGGATGCCGACGCCGGTATCCTTCACGGTCAGCGTGACATATCGCTCACTGGCTGCCGCTGAACCGCCATGGGGAATGCCGAGCGACGCGGCGCTGACCGTATGGGTGGAGATCGTCAGGGTTCCGCCTTCGGGCATGGCATCGCGCGCATTGACGACGAGATTGAGCAAGGCCGACTCGGCCTGAGTGCGGTCGACCTTGACCAGGAGTTGGCCCGGTTCGCAATCGAGCACAAGCTCGATATCGTCGCCGATGACGCGTCGGACCATGTCGGCGATGCTGGCGACGAGCACATTGAGGTCGACGCTTTCCGCCCGCAGCATCTGGCGGCGCGCGAACATCAAGAGCCGGCGCGTGAGATCGGAGCAGCGCAGCGCGCCCTGCAGGCCCATCTCGACGCGCTTCAGCGACGCGGGGTCGTCCTTCAGGGTGCGCCGCAGACGATCCAGGCAGCCGATGACGACCGTCAGCATGTTATTGAAATCGTGAGCGATTCCGCCCGTCAGCTTGCCGATGGCATCGAGCTTTTGGGCCTGCACGAGTTGATGTTCGAGCTGCCGCCGCTCCGTGATGTCGGTCAGCGAGCCGACGATCTCCGCCGGCTGACCCCGTTCATCGCGGATCACCACAGCCTGGTCGAGGAAATAGCGATAGGCGTCATCGGCGCAGCGCCAGCGATATTCGCAAGCCATCGATTCCGTCTCGCCGAGCCGCTCGAATTCCTTGCTCACCCGCTCGCGATCATCGGGATGGATTCGGTTGACCCAGAATTCCGGGTCATCCTTGAAGCGGCTCGTCGGAAAACCGCAGATGCCGAACACATTGTCGCTGAAAAACTGAGGGCCGCCGATCGCGCCGCCGGCGCGCCTGTCGAACTCATTGGAATAAAGCGCGAGCGGCAGCGATTTGATGATCGCGGCCTGCCGCTCCTCGCTGCGCTGAAGCGCCTGCTCGGCCATGAGCTTCTCCGTGCGCACACGGAAATTCTCCTCGAGCAACCGCTGCTCTTCGGCGGCCTTGCGCTGGATTTCCTGGGTCTTGGCGAAAAGCTCGACGAAGACCTGCACCTTCGAGCGCAGCACCATGGTATCGACGGGCTTGAACACGAAATCGACAGCGCCCATCGAGTAGCCTTTCAGCATATGGGCGTCGTCTTTGTTGACCGCGGTCAGAAAGATGATCGGCACTTGGCGCGTGCGCTCGCGGGCGCGGATCAGCGCCGCCGTATCGTAGCCGTCCATGCCAGGCATGATGACGTCGAGCAGGATGACCGCGAAGTCCCGCGATAGAAGCTGCCGCAGCGCCTCCTCGCCGGAATCGGCCGTCACCACCGTGCCGATATCCTCCAGCGCGCGCTCCATGGCAAACAGATTCCGGCTGTCGTCGTCGACGACGAGAATAGCGGGCCGCGCGAGCTCTTCGGACGGGGCGCCTCCGCTGGCGGCTTGGTTTTCAAACAAGCCATCGAGTGCGCTGCCGTTTTTGGCATCCATGTCGGCACCGCCCTGACCCTTGCGAAATAACTTCAAATCGCCGTTGTCCACACTCGCCTCAATTACTGATCTGCAGCGGCACTTGCGCCGGCGCCACGGGAGAGACGCTGCCCGTTATCTGAGCCGGCTCGCGCGCGATCCAGACGCGAAGCAGCGAAAGCAGCAGGTCGAGATCGACCGGCTTGGCGATATAGTCCGACGCGCCCGCCTCGATACATTTCTGCCGGTCCCCCTTCATCGCCTTCGCGGTAACGGCGATCAGCGGCACGCCTTTCAGGTGTTCATGCTGGCGAATTTCGCGCATCGTCTGGAAGCCGTCCATCTCGGGCATCATGATGTCGATCAAGCCAACGTCGATGTCGGGCATGGTGCGCAGCAGTGCGATGCCGTCGCGTCCATTATCGGCATGGACCACCTCGATCTTGTACTGCTCGAGCACGCTGGTCAGTGAGAAAATGTTGCGGATATCGTCGTCCACGATCAGAACCTTGCGGCCCTCGAGCGACGGCTCCTTCTGCCGCATCTGGTTGAGCAGAAGACGGCGGTCCTCCGACAAGCTCGCCACATTGCGATGCAGGAATTGCGCCGTGTAATCGATCAACTCGCTGGGGAGGCTCGCCAGCTTGACGACAAGATCCGGCGCGATGTCACGATAGCCGAAGCCAGCGACGCTGTCCGGCACATAAAGGAGGGACGGCGGCACGCGGTCGAGGTCCGCGCGCGTGACCGCGGCCAGCAGCGCCTTACCCTCGCCGCTCGACGACGACATGTTGATGACCATGCAGTCGAAGACGTCCTTTTTCACGAGTTCGATGGCGGCCTCGGCCGTCCCCACCGAGTCGATGTTGACATCGTCGCCCGCGATCAGCTCCGCCACCTTCTTGCGCTTGATATCGTCCGCATCGAGCAGCAGCAGCCGCTTGACGCGTTTCTGGGTGAAGGCCCGCAGGTCGCTGAGAGCATCCATCAGTTCCGGCGTTTCGACCGGCTTCTGCACGAAGCCGAACGCGCCCAGATTGAGGATGCGCTGCTTTTCATGGCCGCCGGAGATGATCTGGATCGGAATGTGACGGGTCTGCTGGTCATGCTTGAGCAAGTCGAGCAGCGCCCATCCGTCGATGTCGGACAGGCCGAGATCGAGCGTGATCGCGTCCGGCCGGTATTTCTTGGCCAGCGACAGCATGCTGCCGCCAAAGGTGGTGACCACACCCTTGAAACCGGCCTCCCGGGCGAAGTCGAGCAGCAGGCTGGCAAACTTGATGTCGTCTTCAACGATCAGGAGCACGGCATCGCCGAGCCGGATCGACTCGCGGTCGTCCCGGATCTCCATCGGCGCAACCAGGGTGACACCGACATCGGCGCCGCCGTTGATGTAGCGCGCGGTGGTGCCGGTCGCGGTCGAGGGCAGCTCGACCGGGGCAAAGCCAATCGGCAGATAGAGCGTGAAGGTGCTGCCGGCGCCAGGCTTGCTGGTGACCTGGATTTCGCCCCCAAGCAGGCGGGCGATCTCGCGGCTGATCGACAAGCCGAGGCCGGTGCCACCGTATTTGCGGCTGGTGGTGCCGTCGGCCTGCTGGAATGCCTCGAAGATCAGCTTCTGCTTTTCCTCGGGAATGCCGATGCCGGTATCGCTGACCGAGATTGCCAGGGCGCGAGTGGTCGCCTTGAGCACCGGGTGACCGAGGCTCCAGCCGCTCGTCGCCGTGGAGATCGCCAAGGTCACCCCACCCTCCTTGGTGA
The DNA here is from genome assembly GCA_963752345.1 of uncultured Alphaproteobacteria bacterium. Taxonomy (GTDB): domain Bacteria; phylum Pseudomonadota; class Alphaproteobacteria; order SMXQ01; family SMXQ01; genus CAVVYA01. The sequence continues at coordinate 411,616 of CAVVYA010000017.1, read as the reverse complement.
ATTTGAAGGCGTTGGACAGCAGGTTGAGGACGACCTGCTGCAGGCGCTTCTCGTCGGTGCGGATTGCCCCAGGCACGCCATCATCGACGCGGATCGTGAAGCGCAGCCCCTTGTCGGTGGCGATCTGGTTGAACGTGCGCTCCATGTGCTGGTTGAGGTTGCTCAGCGGCATGTCGGCCATTTCGATGGTGACCGTGCCCGACTCGATCTTCGACAGATCCAGAATATCGTTGATGAGCGAGAGCAGGTCGGAACCGGCCGAGTGGATCGTGCGGGCGTATTCCATCTGCTTTTCGCTCAGGTTGCCGAGCGCGTTTTCCGCCAGCAGGCGGCTGAGCACCAGCAAACTGTTCAACGGCGTGCGCAGCTCGTGCGACATGTTGGCCAGGAACTCGGACTTGTATTTCGAGGTGAGCGCGAGCTGTTCGGCCTTTTCTTCCAGCGCGCGGCGTGCCATTTCGATTTCGAGGTTCTTGGCTTCGACCTGGCGCTTTTCGTTGGACAGCAGCAGCGCCTTTTCCTGCAGCTCTTCGTTGGTCTGGCGCAACTCTTCCTGTTTCTTTTTGAGCTCTTCCTGCTGCGCCTGCAGTTCGGCGGTGAGCTGCTGAGATTTCCCGAGCAGGCCCTCGGTGCGCATGGTCGCCGCGATCGTGTTGAGCACGATACCGACTGATTCCATGAGCTGATCGAGGAACAACTGGTGGGTATCGCTGAAGGCGCTGAACGAGGCGAGCTCGATCACCGCCTTGATGTCGCCCTCGAACAGCACCGGCAGGATGATCACGTTGGCCGGCGACGACGAACCCAGACCGCTGCCCACCTTGAGGAAGCCCTCGGGCACCTGGGTCAGCAGCATCTTGCGCCGGTCGGCGGCGCACTGGCCGATCAGGCCTTCGCGAAGGTGGAAGCGCGGGTTCAGAACGTCGCGCCCCTCGGCGCCGTAGCTTGCCACCAGGTCGATGATCGTATCGTCGCCTTCCTTACCCGCCACGTAGAACACGCCGTACTGCGCGTTCACCAGCGGCGCCAGCTCCGACATGATGAGGTTGGTCACCGTGAACAGGTCGCGCTCGCCCTGCAGCATGCGGGTGAACCGGGCCAGGTTGGTCTTGAGCCAGTCCTGCTCTGTGTTCTTCAACGTCTGATCCTTCAGATTGCGGATCATCTCGTTGATGTTGTCTTTCAGCGCCGCCACTTCGCCCAAGGCTTCCACCGTGATCGACCGGGTCAAGTCGCCCTTGGTCACGGCGGTGGCCACCTCGGCGATGGCGCGCACCTGCGTGGTCAGGTTGGCGGCGAGCTGGTTCACGTTGTCGGTCAAGTCGCGCCACAGGCCGGCGGCGCCGGGCACGCGCGCCTGACCGCCCAGTTTTCCTTCGATACCCACCTCGCGGGCCACGTTGGTCACCTGGTCGGCGAAGGTGGCGAGCGTGTCGATCATGCCGTTGATGGTGTTGGCCAGCGAGGCGATTTCGCCCTTCGCATCGACCGACAGTTTGCGCTTCAGGTCGCCGCGCGCCACCGCGGTCACCACGTCGGCGATACCGCGCACCTGGTTGGTCAGGTTCGTGGCCATCATGTTCACGTTGTCGGTCAAATCCTTCCAGGTGCCGGCGACGCCCTTCACCTGGGCCTGACCGCCGAGCTTGCCTTCCGAACCCACTTCGCGCGCCACGCGCGTCACTTCCGAGGCGAAGGAGTTGAGCTGGTCCACCATCGTATTGATGGTGTTCTTCAGCTCGAGAATTTCACCCTTCACGTCGACCGTGATCTTCTTCGACAAGTCGCCCGAGGCGACGGCGGTGGTCACGTCGGCGATATTGCGCACCTGGTTGGTCAGGTTCGCCGCCATCATGTTGGTATTGTCGGTCAGATCCTTCCAGGTGCCGGCGACGCCTTCCACGCGAGCCTGGCCGCCCAGTTTTCCTTCGGTGCCCACTTCGCGCGCCACGCGCGTCACTTCCGAGGCGAAGGAGTTGAGCTGGTCCACCATCGTATTGATGGTGTTCTTGAGCTCGAGAATTTCGCCCTTCACGTCCACCGTGATCTTCTTCGACAAGTCGCCGAGCGCCACCGCCGTCGTCACGTCGGCGATGTTGCGCACCTGGTTGGTCAGGTTGTTGGCGAGCTGGTTGACGTTGTCGGTCAGGTCTTTCCAGGTGCCGGCGACGCCCTTCACCTGGGCCTGGCCGCCGAGTTTTCCTTCGGTGCCCACTTCGCGCGCCACGCGCGTCACTTCCGAGGCGAAGGAGTTGAGCTGGTCCACCATCGTATTGATGGTGTTCTTCAGCTCGAGAATTTCGCCCTTCACGTCCACCGTGATCTTCTTCGACAAGTCGCCCTTCGCGACGGCGGTGGTCACGTCGGCGATGTTGCGCACCTGGTTGGTCAGGTTCGCCGCCATGAAGTTCACGTTGTCGGTCAGATCCTTCCAGGTGCCGGCGACGCCCTTCACCTGGGCCTGGCCGCCCAGTTTTCCTTCGGTGCCCACTTCGCGCGCCACGCGCGTCACTTCCGAGGCGAAGGAGTTGAGCTGGTCCACCATCGTATTGATGGTGTTCTTCAGCTCGAGGATTTCGCCCTTCACGTCCACCGTGATCTTCTTCGACAAGTCGCCCTTCGCCACGGCGGTGGTCACGTCGGCGATGTTTCGCACCTGGGCGGTCAAGTTCGCCGCCATCAAGTTCACGTTGTCGGTCAGATCCTTCCAGGTGCCGGCGACGCCTTCCACCCGGGCCTGGCCGCCCAGTTTTCCTTCGGTGCCCACTTCGCGCGCCACGCGCGTCACTTCCGAGGCGAACGATCCGAGCTGGTCCACCATCGTATTGATGGTGTTCTTCAGCTCGAGAATTTCGCCCTTCACGTCCACCGTGATCTTCTTCGACAAGTCGCCCTTGGCGACGGCCGTGGTCACGTCGGCGATGTTACGCACCTGGGCGGTCAGGTTGGCCGCCATCAAGTTCACGTTGTCGGTCAGATCCTTCCAGGTGCCGGCGACGCCTTCCACGCGGGCCTGGCCGCCGAGTTTTCCTTCGGTGCCCACTTCGCGCGCCACGCGCGTCACTTCCGAGGCGAACGATCCGAGCTGGTCCACCATCGTATTGATGGTGTTCTTCAGCTCGAGGATTTCGCCCTTCACGTCCACCGTGATCTTCTTCGACAAGTCGCCCTTGGCGACGGCGGTGGTCACCTCGGCGATGTTACGCACCTGGGCGGTCAAGTGCGTCGCCATGGCGTTCACGCTCTTGGTCAAGTCTTCCCAGGTACCGGCGACGCCTTCCACGCGGGCCTGGCCGCCCAGTTTTCCTTCGGTGCCCACTTCGCGCGCCACGCGCGTCACTTCCGAGGCGAAGGAGTTGAGCTGGTCCACCATCGTATTGATGGTGTTCTTCAGTTCGAGAATTTCGCCCTTCACGTCGACCGTGATCTTCTTCGACAGATCGCCCGAGGCCACGGCGGTGGTCACCTCGGCGATGTTACGGACTTGGGCGGTCAGGTTCGCCGCCATCAAGTTCACGTTGTCGGTCAAGTCTTTCCAGGTGCCGGCGACGCCCTTCACCTGGGCCTGGCCACCGAGCTTGCCTTCGGTGCCCACTTCGCGCGCCACGCGGGTCACTTCCGAAGCGAACGAACCGAGCTGGTCCACCATCGTATTGACGATGGTGCCGATACGCAGGAATTCGCCGCGCAGCGGGCGGCCGTCGATTTCCACCATCATCTTCTGCGACAGGTCGCCCTTGGCGACGCCGCCGATCACGCGCGCCACCTCGGTGGTCGGCTGCACCATGTCCTCGATCAAAGCGTTGACCGAATCGACGCAATCCTGCCAACTGCCTTCGGCGCCCATCAGCTTGCCGCGTCGGTTGATCTTGCCTTCCTTGCCGACGACGCGGCTGAGGTGACGGAACTCGCGCGCCATCCGCTGGTTGAGATCGACCACGTCGTTGAACGCTTCCGCGATCTCGCCATCGATGCCCGGCATGTCGCTCGGCAAGCGCATAGAGAAATCGCCGCGTTTGAATGCGCGCAACGCTTTCAGGAGATGTCGAGATTCAAGCCGTGCAATCGCTTCGGACTGGACAGGTTCAGCTTGCTTCACGGCCTGATGCATCGAAGTGCTCCTGGTTTTCTAGCGGCAGACCAGCCGGTCCCAGCCGACGCGCTATCGAACGGTGACGAGGCGAACTGACGGCGTATCGAAGTAGAAATAAATTGCGGGATGTTCGTTCGCGGCTGAGGGACGGCCCTTTCCGACGGTCGCATCCCATGTACTATCCTGCCCACTGCTGTTGACAGTAGCAAGAGTTGGCTCGCCGCGCGGCCCTGCGCGGCCTTTTTTAGCATGGCAACCGCCGAGTGGGTCGACGAGAGGAAAAGAAATCGGGCCCGGTCGGTGACACGCACGATGAGGCGCTCGGCGCCGCTCGCTGTCACGCACACAAGATGATGCGTTACCGTTCCCCCTAGGGAAGGATATATTGTTCATCTAAAATCCCCCGGCATCGATTCAGGCACTACGACAGTCGCGGCGAGAGCTGCGTCCACACGGACTGATGTCAGCTTGAGTAGGATTAGATGAGCTTTTTTGGGCAGGCCCGTGATTTTTTTGGGCGGGGCCTGTGAGTTTTTTGTGGCACAGGTTGGGTTCGCTCGAAGCTATCCTCCGCGCGGCACCTCTATTACCAACGGCATAATTATATAGTTGGTCACTCGCGGAGACGGCGCGAGGCACCGCCGCCGCAGAGTGACGGCATTAACAGTTGCCAGTTACCGCAGGCCCAAAAACGAAAGAATGGCGACAACAACCACGATGAGACCTACCAAGTAGATGATGCTGTTCATTCGAATCTCCTCATTTCAATGGAAGCGATCCTGGCTGTCACGCTGGGCAGCCGATGTGTCAGGTGACGACGATGACGGGGAGTCGCGATCCCTATCGCGCTCGCGGCCGGATGTATCCGCCTCCATTTCCATTTGATCGTCGGACGATTCTTCTTTCCCGGACGGGATCAAGGCGGCTTTCGCGGCAGCAGCGCCGCGCTGCAGTTCCGAGCGGGCGCGCCGCTCGGCTTCTTCGAGCGCCGCATCGCGATATTCACCCATAATTTTATCTTCGATCTGCGTCCGCCGCAGGCTCGCGGCCACCGCGGCTCCGGCGACAAACGCGAGCGCGCCGAGCACAAAGGGATGATGGTCCGCCATGTCCCGGTAGCCGGCCTGGAGCCGCTTGGGCTGCTGAGCCAGTGTTTCACGCGCCTGGGCAATCCGTTCACGCGCGGTTTGGAAAACCTCCTGAGCGTGTTTACTCGCTTCGGTCATTTTGCCTCCGACCTCGTTGAACTTGCGACTAACACGGCCGCCCGCGGAGGACGCCCGATCAGCCAATTGCGATGCACGATCGCCTAACTTCGAGGCGCGCTCGCGCACGGACTCGGTCACCCGCTGAACCGGGTTCGAACCATCGCGCCGGTCCGTCATGCCGGCGTCTCCATGGAGGCTATAGACCTGTTCGTCGTCGTCGCCCTCGGGTGCCCAGGCGCCGCCGCGATAGGCGGCACTGCCATTGTCCGAGGAGCGCCGTCCGCCGAACATGAGCCAGGCGAGGCTCACCGTCATCAAAGCGGCCGGGACCGGATTCGCCTTCACGGCCTGGCCGAAGTTCGACAGGAATTCGGTCGGGCTCGAACTCAGGTAGTCGACGGCCTGGTTGATCAATTCATCCGGCGACAGTCGCTGTTCCATCGCGGAAAGATTGCGATCGAGGTCGGCACGGGTGGCCGAGATAGAGGCCTCAATCTCGCCGATATCCGCTTCACCGCGCGTGGCACGATCGAGAACACGGTCGGCTCGCTCAGAGACGCTCATGGCAGATGCTCCTTCACCACCGCCTGATCCTGTCGGACGTTTTTCATGGTCCGTGGCAGTTTCAGGCTGTTCTCGCTGAACTTATCGAGGCCGATTTTGATCATCACGATTCCGGTGATCACCACGATGGCGCCGACGATCAACGCCGGCAGGGCGGGAAAGCGCGTAACCAGCGATCCCATGACGTTGCCCAATGCGAACACCGCGGCATCGAGCAGCTTGATGAAGCCGGCGAAGGCAACGGCGCCGCCAATCGCAATAGCGGCTAAAGCCACTTGCAGCTTGCTCAACTTTTCCGACGCCTCAGCCTTGGCCAATGCGATCTCCTGGCGGACAAGATCGGAAATATCCCGAACGATGTCGCCGAGGAGTCCGGTTACCGAACGCGCCTCGTCGCGTAGTCTGGTCGCCATTTCAGACCTCCTGCTTCCCTGTTCCCTCTAGATCGTCGAGGCGTAGCCGCTCTGCCGACCGTCCGAATAACGGCCGGCACCGGCAGCCATGGCGTCCGGCTGCCGGGCGGACTGCGACTCCCTTCGAGAACCGGCTTCGGCCCCGGCGTACGACCGATCGCGGCTGCTGCTCTGAAGGAAGCGTACCAGGGCGAACCCCACGACGCCGCATCCGGCGGCGAACAAAGCCGGATTTCGGCGGGCTATACCCTCCACCTCGCCAAGCAACGACGGCAGATCGCGATCTTTCAGGGTCGACGAAAAGCGTTCGATGCCGTCCGCAGCGCTGGTCAGCGCCTGCTTAACCCAAACATGCTGGGTGTCGTCCCACGTTTCCGCAGACCGCCGGACCCCGTCGGCAAACTCGTTCAACTGGTCCGCCGCAAGTGACTGGCCCGATTGTACTGCCTCGCGCGCCGTCGTCTTCGCCTGCTCGGTAATTTCGCCGGCCTGTTGCTTGATATCTCCCGCGATGCCGCTGCCTGCTGCTTGACTTCCCGTAGGGGCTGCATCGGGCTTGGATGATTGGTTCGGTGATGATGTGTCCATTGCTCCGCTCCGCCATGACTGTGCCTTGCTAAACCGGCTCAACATGGATTGGTTCCCGAGCGGGATCCTGGCGGGGTTGGGCTATCCATCCTTGAGCGATGTTCCAGCATGGCACCGAGCATGCGCCGGCTTGCCGCACTCGTAACTCGTCTGCGGCGACAGCGCTGGTTCGACGGCGGCGGGGCGGGCGAGGGTTTTTGGCGACATCTTCGGCGATCGCGGCACCGGCGTCCGTGTACGGTGCCGTGCACACGAATGCGCGGCTGATCCATCTGCTAAAATTGAGCATAGTGTTCTTACAAATGAAGAAATGGGATGATCTATGAAACCCGCTCGATCAACAGTATTGAGAAATATTTCTCCAGGCGGCGTCATTCCGGGATGACAGAATGATCGCGTCAATGCACACTGAAGCGTTACGGAAGTTTGGGACAGACCGTAAAGATAGCCCGCTAGCTGCCGGATGAAGCACCGGGGCCAGGCTAAACGGATGATCGATTGCACGATCGGCGACAGGGCTTACCCGAGGATCGGCAAACCGCACGCGGTCGCCGAGGCCCATTGGCTGTCGCGCTGGCTACCAGCGTCACCGGCGGCGCCTTGAGTTATCCGGCGCTGCCGATCATCGGCGACATCCTGAAAGGCCTGACGCCCTGTCTGTGGCGGACCGTCCGCGCCTTGCATGAGCCACGTCTTCTGAGCCCTGGCCGGTTTCAGTTCGCTCGGCATGATTGCGTTGGCCTGGTCGCCGCGAGCAAGCGGACCACGGGACAACCCTCATGAGGTTTGCGATATGACCGGCGCCGAGGTTGCCATCACCGAATCGACGCCGCTTTTACGCATCCATGCCTTCCGCCTGATGTTCGCGACGCGCTTGTCGTCCCATATGGGCAATCATTTTCTCGGGATCGCCATCGGCTGGCAGATCTGGAAACTGACCGAAAGCCCGCTTCACCTGGGACTCGTCGGGCTGGCGCAGTTCCTGCCGCCGCTCCTGCTGAGCCTGCTCGCCGGGCAGATCGCCGACCGCTACGACCGGCGCATCATCCTGCGCTGCTCCTATATCCTGCAGACCATCATGGCGGTCGGCTTCCTGCTGCTGACGCTGTTCGATCCGCCGATCGCCGCGATCTATACAGTGCTGACTGTCAATTCGATGGCGCGAGCCTTCGAGGGCCCCTCGTTGCAGGCCTTGCTCCCGGCCATGGTTCCGCGCGAGATTTTGGGCCGCGCCATCGCCCTGCAATCCTCGACCAACAAAGTGTCGCAGTTGATCGGCCCGCCGATTGCCGGCGCTCTGCTGGCAATCTGGGGCCCGGGCGTCGATTATCTTGGCTGCCTGCTGTTCAATTTCATCGCGTTGTGCGCCATGCTGATGATGCCCCCGCCGCTGACGCCGTTCCGGCCATCCAAGGGCGGGATCGGCGCCGTGCTGGACGGATTCCGCTTCATCTGGCGCTCGCCCCCGATCCTCGGCGCGATTTCGCTCGATCTGGTGGCGACCTTTTTCGGCGGCATTACCGCTCTGCTGCCGATCTTCGCCGATGAAATCCTGAAGATCGGCCCGATGGGCTTTGGAATCCTGCGCAGCGCGCCCGGTGTCGGCGGTCTCATCACGGCTTTCGTCTTGACTCACTATCCGATTCAGCGCGGCGGCGGAAAGATGCTGTTCACCACTCTCGCCGTTTACGGCTGCGCCACCCTGGCCTTCGGCCTGTCGGAGAACGTGGCGCTTTCCGTGGCCCTGCTGGTGCTGGTCGGCGCTTCGGACATGGTGAACACCATTATCCGCCAGACCTTCGTGCAGGTGAACATTCCCGACGAAATGCGCGGCCGGGTCGCCGCGGTAAGTTCCGTGTCGGTCCTGACCGGCGGCCAGCTCGGCCAGTTCCGCGCCGGTTTGGCCGCCGACTGGTTCGGCGCCGTCGGTTCCGTGGTGATCGGCGGTGCGGCCGTCGTGCTCATGGTCGGCATCTGGGCGGGATTATTCCCGGCCTTACGACGCATGCAGAAGCCGGATGAAGTTCAACCGGTACACCGCTAGCAGACGACGCAGCTCAGAATTTGTAGATATCCAGCGTGCTCTCGCCGCCCCTGAGGCGCGCCATGATCTTATCCTCGACTGCGACGCGCTTCTCCGACTTCTCGACGATGGTGGCGAAATCCTCTTGCGGGATCACCACCACGCCGTCGTCGTCGCCGAGCACCATGTCGCCCGGCTGCACCGTCACGTCGCCGATGGTCAGCGGCTTGTTGAGGGTGCCACCGGCCTGTTTCCCTGTGCCGCGAATGCAGAGCCCGCGCGAGAAGGCCGGAAACTTCATCCGCGTCATTTCCGCGGAATCGCGCACGCAGCCGTCGATCACCAGCCCGGCGATGCCACGCGCCACGGCCGCGACGGCCATGATCTCGCCCCAGTAGCCCGCCTCGTAATGGTCGCCGACCCTGACAACGAGGACGTCGCCCGGCTGCGCCTGATAGAGCGCCTGATGGATCAGAAGGTTGTTCGCCGGCGGCGAATCGACCGTGAAGGCCGGGCCGCAGAGCCGCATGCCGCGCGTCACCGCCTTGATGCCGGAAGGCAAGGCGCCCTTCTTGCCGAGCGCCTCGTGAACCGTCGCCGTCGACTGGCGCGCCACCGCTTCAATGAAAGACTTGTCCGCTTTGCTCATTGTCTCCGCCATCCGCCCTGGACTCAGCGCTTGGTCTGCAATTGATGATAGCCGTGCTTCTGGCGCGCCTCGTCCAGACGGCTGCCGGATTTCGTCTCGGCGATGATATGATCTTCCGTCTCGGAAATGGATTGCGCCAGTTCCAGGACCGCTTCGGCACGGTCGGCCGCCACCACCAGCACGCCGTCATCGGTGCCGACAACGATGTCCTGCGGCTTGCACAACACGTCGCCGAGCGATACGGGAACATTGAAGCCATCGACCTCGACCCGGTCCTTGCCGGTGCGCATGAAGCGGCCGCGCGAGAACACCGGGTAATTGCACTCCAGGATGCCGGCGACGTCGCGGCACACGCCGTGAATTACCGTGCCGCCGATCTTCCGCCGCGTCGCCACGTTGGTCAGGATATCGCCCCACACGGTGCAGTCGAGCCGGCCGCCGTTGTCGAGCACGACGATCGAGCCTGGCTCGACGTCGTCGATGAAATCGCCCACAGTTCCCTTGGTACTGCCTACCGGGCGGTATTTCACCGTGAAGGCGCGGCCCGCCGTGTGCCAGCCGAACTTCAGCGGCGCGATGCCCTGGACCATGCCATGCAGCCCGAGACGATCCATGGCATCCGATATGGATGCCGCCGACAACGCACGAAAGCCTTCGACCACCTTGTCCATTCTTACCCCTTGCGCAGCATGGCTTCGTAGCCACGCCGTTCCAATATCTCGACCATCGATTTGCCGGTGCGAACTTCCTCGGCCATCTTGGCTTCCTGATCGGCGATTTCAGTCGCCGCCGCGACGACCTCGGCCAGCTTGGCCTGCGGAATGATCACCACGCCGCTGCCATCGGCGATGACGATGTCGCCCGGCTTCACCTGCACGCCGGCGAACTGGATCTCCTGATTGACCAATTCCTGGACGATGCGGCCGCGCGCGGAGATCGGCACGACGCTGCGCGAATAGAGCGGAAAGCCGAGCTGTTCGCATTCGTCCACGTCGCGCACCGGCCCGTCGGTCACGACTCCGCCGAGCCCCTTGGTTTTGGCGCCGAGCGAGAGCAAGCCGCCCCATCCCGGCGCGTCGGGCCGCACCGTGTTCTCGATCACGATGATCTCGCCGGGCTTGGCGAGATCGATCGCGGCGGTGCCGAGATGCTGCTGTCGGCTTGTCGAGCCCGGCCGGCTTGAGCTTCATGGTCACGGCCCGCCCGAAGATCTTCGGGCACTTCCAGGCGGGCCGGATCCCCACTGTGGCGCCCGGCCAGGCCGAGCTTGTCCATCGCGTCCGATACCATGCAGGTATCGAAGCGCGCCAGACTGGCCACGAGTTCATCTGACATCGTGCTTATCCCCTCACTGAAATCGAACTGAACCGGTGTTGTTACTGAGCGGCGACCGCGCTCTTGGCTTTCACCCGATCCTTGATCTTGAACAGCTTGATCGCGTTGTTGGCGAAGATGTCCTGGCGCTGCTGCTCGGTGATGAAGTCGATGGCGCGGATGTAGTCCTCGACATTGTCATAGGACCGGCCGTCCGGCCGCAAGGCCATGCCCATGCCCGGGCATTCGGTGCCGAACAGGCACTGGCTCGGCCCGACCACCTTGATCAGGCATTCGATGCCTTCCTTGGAATACAGGCAGGTGTCGAAATACATCTTGCGGAGGTTGCTCAGGAAGGTGCCTTCAATCGGAATGCGCGGACCGCCCTTGCCCTTGAGATCGGGCTCCGTCGAAGCCTGGAAACGGCCGAGCTGATAAGGAATCGCGCCGCCGCCGTGCGACACCATGATCTTGAGGTTGGGGAACTTCTCGAACACCTTGCCGAAGATGAAGGTGGTGATGAATTCGGTCTCGCCGAACAGGAAGCCGAGATGCAGCGCCAGGCTATAGCGCTGATGGCGCGGCAGAGCGGACGAGCCGGGATGGATGAACAGCGGAATGTCGAGTTTGCAGGCCGCCTCGTAGATCGGATACCAGTACTCTTCCTCGGCGGTCGGGCCGGTGCCGCGGCGCGAAATGTCGGGGTTCAGCATGACGCCGATGCACCCGAGCTTGTTGATCGCCCGATCCATCTCCTTGACCGAGGCCGGGATGTCCTGCAGCGGCAAAGAGGCCACGGCGAGGAAGCGGCCGTTGCTCTCTTCAACGGCTTTGGCCATCGAATCGTTGAAGGCCTTGGCCTGCGCGATGCCGATCGCGGCCGGCAGGTCGTGCACCTGGGTGAACGGCGGCTGCGACACGATCTGCATGTCGTAACCACGCTCCTCCATCAGGTGGAAATGCGCGTCGTCGTCGCCCTTGGCGGGTTTGATGGTGGCGTAGTTATGGCCGTACATCTGGGTGAAAACGCCGGCGAGAACGCCATTGGCGTGATAGTGGGTATGCGCGTCGATGATCATGGGTTTCTCCCTGAAAGAATAATTATAATAGCCGGAAGCGCCGAAGGGCCGTCAGGCCTTCTCCAGCACCGCCATCATTTCCAGTTGAATGATATTCCCGCCTGGCAGATCGGGCGCCGTGAGGGTGTGACGCACGGGGCGATCCTTCTCATCGGGAAACATCTTGATCCATTCCTGATTGACCAGATCGCGCAGCGCCTTGTCCTTGAGATGGACCGTCATCTTGACAATATCGGCGGGTGATCCGCCGGCCACTTTCAGGATGGTGGCGATATGGCCGAAAGCATTCTTGATTTGCGCCTCCGGCTGCTCGGGCGCCTTGCCCGTGGTCGGATCCTGTCCGCCGACAGCCGACGAACAGACGATGTTCCCCAGCTTCACCGCGGTGGGAAACGGCTGCGGATGTTTCGGCAGCCCATGCCCTTCGATGATTTGACGTCTTCCCATCTATCTTTTTCCCTTTTTCTTGCTAGCCGACTTTCTGCATTTCCTTGCGCGCCATCCGAGCCTGCCCTTCCGACACCGGAATGACGATCATCTGATTCTTCTTCGGATCGCGTATCGACGCCGAGCGGCTCCTTGCCCTCCTGCACGGCCACGATCTGCTCCTTGAGCATGCGCCGGTAGAGCGTCAGGCCGCGGTCGGAGGTGCCGAGATTCTCCAGCGAGCGGTCGAGCACCGGCCCTTGCGTCTCCCAGGCCATGGCGTCCTGGGAGGCGAAGGTGTCGAGCTTGAATTCGCCGTTCTCGTCCTTGAGCGACTTGGAATAGCGCACGGGCGGATTGTCCCAATCCATGCCGCTGGTGTCGCCGCCCGGCGTGTATTCGATGCGGTAGATCTGCGTATGCGTGTCGTCGATCGGCAGGCGGAAGTGCATGACGATATGCTCGCGCTGCGGCGACAACAGAATGCACGGGAAGATCAACGGATGGCCGAGTTCTTTTTCCGCCATCTCACCGCCGTAGGTGCGGATCTTGCGCACGCCCGCCCAGGTGTCTTCCTTGACCACTTCGAAATCGTAATCCTCGATCGGCCGGTAGTAGTAAGCCGCCTGTTCGGCCTGGCCTCGGGTGACCATCATGTGGCCGTGCAGGTAATAGGTGTGAGTGGTATCGACCGAGTTTTCCATGATCTGCAGCCAGTTGCACTGCAGCTGCGGCAGCACATAAATGCTGCGCGGCCCTTTGGTGCTGACCAGCGGCTCCCAGCGCGGCAGGAGCGGCGCGGGGCTCGGCCCCATGTAGGCCCAAAACATGCCGGCGAGCTTCTGCACCTGGTAGGCGGGCTGACAGGCCTCGCCCTTCGAGAGGCGTGCCGGCGGGCTCGAACGGTTGGTCGATGCACTTGCCCGCCACATCGTACTTCCAGCCGTGATACGGACACCGCAGCCCGTCTTCTTCGATGAAGCCGTAGTAGAGCGACGCGCGGCGGTGCGCGCACTGCTCGGCCACCAATCCGATGCGGCCTTTGCCGTCGCGGAACAGCACGAGGTCTTCGCCGAGAATTCGCAGGCGCTTCTTCTGCGCGGTTTCGGGCAGTTCGCTCGCCGGGCAGATCGGATGCCAATAGCGGCGCAGCAGATTGCCGGCCGGGGTGCCCGGACCGACCTGGGTCAAGGTCCTATTCTCGTCTTGGCTTAACATAACGCTTCTCCATCGAGCGGCGTCCCGCGCAGCGCCTGCGGTTTGCCCGGCCGCGCACCGTAACCGGTGCGACCGGCCGCTGTGAACTCCCTGATCTTCGGGGGCTGATCATCTTATCCAGCGAACAACCACCATTCAACCACGCCAATTCCGACCCGAAAACGCGATTCCAGTCTGTTCCCGGCTCTCGCTGTCCTAGGCGGTTGACGAAGGTCCTTGTCGCTGTCGCTTACCGCCCGAGCAGCTCCTTAATCCGAAGGCGAGCCTCTTCCTTTTTTGTCACGGTATAGGTCCAATCGTAGGTGTCGAAATAGGTCACTCCCGGGCGAGGGAGCGTTTCCGGCGGTAAGAAGCTCGCCTCATCGATATCATTGCGCGTCGATGCCGTCGTGGTCGCGCGCGACCAAACCTCGCTACCCTCCTTTGACGCAAGCCAATTTACGAACAGCTTGGCGGCGGCGGGATGCGGTGCGTTGGCAAACATCGCCAGCAGGCCGAAACCGGCTGTCGTCGGTTGCCGCCAATCCTCCAAGTCGCCCAGGGCTTTGACCGGCAAGCCTTCCTTTTCCATCTGCTCGACTTGGCTCGTATCGACCGTCAGCGCGATCGGATAGGAACCGCGCAGCAGCCAGTCGGTCAGCTGCCGCACGTCGCTGCTGATCATGGGCTTCTGATCGACATAGAGCTGCTTGACGAATTCCTCGCCGAGCTCGACGAAGAACTGCGACGCCTGATTGCTGCCGCTGCCGGGAACGGTCGGATCCTGTGTGGAAATCTTACCTTTCCATTTGGGGTCGAGCAAATCGCGGGCATAGCGCAGCTCGCCAGGCTTGACCTTGTCGGTATTGATAAAGATCGCCGGCGACACGTAGTTGGCGAGCCTCAGGACATACTGCTCCTCCGGATCGGCGAACCACAGTTCGCCCTTCTTCCATTTCGATCCGTCGGTGACCTCGGGCAAAACCAGCGCAGGCAGGAGCGGAGCCAGCATTTTCTCACGATGGAAAATCGTCGCCATGGACTGGACGCCGCCGATCGTCACATCCACCGTGTAGAGGCCGGCCTTGCGCTCGGCACGCAGCCGGGCCGCCGTCTTCGCTGGTGCGCCCGCCAAGATATTCCACGATGATGCCGAAGCGCTTCTGGAAGGCGGCCGGCACCTTTTCGCGCACTTCGGCAAACGGCGGACCCATGACGACGACCCGGCCCTCGCTTCTTGGCGGCTGCAACCAATTCTTCCCACTCCGCCGGCGCAGCCTGCGCGACCGCGCCTGCGGGCCGCCGCAGCCGACCGCCATCAAGGCCATTGCGAAAATGGGCCTCATAATCCGCTCCATCGCCACCTCCACATATCGTTTCGCCGTGAAATGATCCGTTCTGCGCCCGCGATGACCCGTGCTCGTCATCGCCGGAATGCAGTGATTTGTCTTTTTGGGTCGCGAATGACATCCGAAAAGGCGCCGGACCCTGGCGCACACTTATCGACATCCTTTGCAATATGGCGCCGTTCGAGTTCGCGCTTGCCGGCTTAAGCTGCAGCCTCGAACGGACGATCCACGCCCCGAACATCGCCGATGAGCGGCGATCGGCAGCCTCGAATGCCTGGCGTCAATGCCGGCCGGCACGTGGGCAACGACCGCGCCGGCCGCGGATTTTGCCTTACTTTTTCTGATACTGCGGCCGTTCCTGGCGGATTTGCACGCCGTTTTTCTCCAACTCGGCCTTGTAAGTGTCGTAAATCCACGGGTCTTCCTGCTCGTATTCGACCTGATCGGGGCCGCCGCCTTCGCCGCTCATGCCGATCTTCAAGGGATGCTCGGGGCTGCCGCCACGGCGCAGGGCGAGATAGCGCGCGGGTTCCTGGCCCGTGTTGAAATGCTGGTGGAACCACCATTCTGGCGGAGCGAACAGGCTGCCTTCGCGCCAGTCCACCCGGGTCGGCTTCTCGCCTTCCTTCCACAGCAGCGAGTAGCCGGTACCCTGCAGCAGGATCACGTGGGCGCCCGGGCCGTGACGATGGCCTTTCTTATAGGTGCCGACCTCGAACTCCGACAGATGGCAGGCCATGGTATGGCCGCTCATCGACATGTGGAACGAGGTGGCGCCCACGCCGCGATCCTTCCACTGCATGAGCTGGAACTGCAGCGCATCGGGAATGAAGTTCGTGCGCGTGATGCGCCCGCCGAGATATTCGCGCTCGGGATTGAAGAAGCCCTGCTGGCCGGCGTAACGGTCGTCGAACACGAAGGGGTTGTCGAAGACGTAATTGCTCGTTGTGATACAGGTTCAAGGTCAGCGGCGCGTTGGTCACCATCAGGATGCGCGCCGGCTTTTTCGAATCCAGATTGCGATGCTGATATTCGGTGTTGAGCGGTGGACCGAACAAGGCGCGCTTGGTCCACTTCACGGTTTCCTTGCGGTGTCCCGGCTGCTGGATCGTGGTTTCGCCGTCGCCCGACACGATGAAGCACCATGTTTCGAACATATGGCGCATCGGCTTGGAGCTGGCGCCCGGCGGAAGCTCGATGATGATCGATGAGGTGATGAACGGATCGGCCAAATTGACGAAGGCGGCATCGACGCCGAAGCGGGCCCAGGGCGCGAGCACGACGTCCGCCATGTTCTCCACATGGAAGACCTTATAGATCGGAATGCCCTCTTTCTGCTGCCAGGCATCGTAGAAGGCGGGCGGCCGAATGAACTTCTTGGCGGCCTTGTCCGGAACCTTCTCATTCAGCGTGTCGGTCATTCGTCCGTCCTTCTCTGTTACAGCCTTCAATTTTCGCATGCGACCTTCGCAGCCTCATCCGCCCTGGCGTCGAAGGTGATTCTTTCTCCGATCTTGCGCGACGCGGCCAAGCCAATTTGGCCGACCGCTCCGGCCAGTTTTACTTCTGCGGACCATAGAGCTTGTCGATGAAGCCTGTGTCGTCGATACGGCGTAGCGCGTGGAGGTCCCACAGCGCCAGAGGATCGACCTTGGCGGACTCTTTGCTCTGCCGCAGGGCCTCCTGATAAACGTTGTGGATCGCGGCAAGCGACGGATAGAGCTTGGGCTCGAGCGTCGGCGCCAGATCCTCATAGAGCTTTTCGGCGGCGTCGTGGTCGAGCACGCCTTCCTTGCTGTGATGCTTCATCAGAATCTGGATCGATTTTTCCTTCTGGGTCTTGAAGTAGTGCACGCCCTCGATCACGCCCTTGAGCATCTTGTCGATGAGGTCGGGGCGCTTCTCGACCAAGCCCATGCTCGATGAGATGGTCATGAAGAAGATCATCGGCTGCGGCTCGATCTCAATCACCTTGAGCCCGCGGCGTTTGGCGAATTCGGTGCGCGGCAGGCTGAGGAAGCAGGCATCGACATCGCCGTCCGTCACCATGTCGAGCATGCTCTTATTGGCCTTTTTCTGATCATCGCGCACCTCGCGCACGATCTCGACGTCCTCCTTGTCGATATCGAGCCCGTGTTGCTTCAGGTAGAGCCAGGTGTTGAGGCCAGGATGACGGCCGCGCGAACCGAACTTGCGCTTGCGCACGTCCTCGAGCTTGGCGATGCCGGTCTCGTCGCGCGTCACCAGCTTGATGTTGTTGCGGCTTACCGTCTGCGCCAGATAAACCCAGGTGTCGCCACGCGCGCGCGCCGCATAGGTGGAGACGTGATTGCCGCTGCAGAATTCCACTTCGCCGGAAATCACCAGCTTGTGGGCCGACTCACGATCGATTTCCTTGTCGTAGTCGACGTCGAGGCCCTGGCGCTCCCAGGCACCGCTCTCCGAAATGACATGCATCAGGGCGAGATGGCTGCTCGAGCGGTAGGGGAAATTGACGCGATCCATGGAACCTCCTGGTCTTGGTTGCTGAGTGTCTCGCGCGGAGGGTGCAATGACCTCCGCGCATCCTGGCGGCACCGGACGCCACAGCAGGCAGGCACCCAGGAGGCGACATCGCGCCACGGTATGATCGCCGGGCGCCAACATCGATGAGCTGCCGTCAGCAGCCTTAACCTGCGAACTCGATCGATCGCGATGCTAGTTCGAGTTCGGCGCGGCCCCCCCGAGGCGCAATGCCTTGTGTTTCGGTGTTTTCAACATTCTAGGTATCGCGGACAGGCGTGTTTAGCCGCTAATTGGGAAAGAGTCTCTTCACCCAATCATTGGAATTTCATAGCGAATTTGCCACCGTGCCGGCGCATCCGCCGACACGCCGGATGGCCCCGCCGGGCATCGCAACGCTGCTCAGGCCGCGGAATTGGGCCGCCGCAGGCGCCGTGGCGTGTGAGCGCGTTCGACCCAGTATTGCTGCATGAAATCGAGGAAAACCTGGAGTTTCACCGGCATGCGGCGAGAGCGCGGAAAATAGGCGCGCAGCGCGCGGTTCGAACGCAATGTGCCCGGACACAGCATTCGTAGGCGGTTCGTCTGAAGGTCCTCACGCCGGTTCGTCATGTAATCGGGGATGCGGGCGATACCGAGCCCCATCACCGTAGCGCGGTAAAGCGCGCTGCCATCGTTGGTGTAGAAGTTGCCATTGACCCGCACCGTGTAGTCGCCGTCCGGACCGGTAAACGACCAATCGTTGGGGTGTTTGCGTCCAGCGTGGATCAGGCAATTGAACTGGGTCAGATCGCGTGGGCTCTCGGGTGTGCCATGCCGGTTCAGGTATTGCGGTGCGGCACACAGGTTGTAGCGGATCGGTCCGAGGTCGCGAAAATCCAGCGTGCTGTCCGTGAGATCAGCGCTGCGGATGAGCACATCGATGCCGGCGCGCAGCAGGTTCACCGGGCCGGACTCGATCGTGAGCTCGAGCTCCATATCGGGATATTGGGACATGAACTCGGTCATGCCCTCGGCCAGCAAGCGCTGCCCGGCACCGCGCGTCGCATGGACCTTGAGCCGCCCCGTCAGTTGCTCGTTGTATTGGGCGGCGGCGAGCCGAGCGGCATCCAGCTCGGCAAAGGCCTTGGCGCAGCCTTTGTAGAATTCGGTCCCCGCATCGGTCAGCGACAAGCGCCGGGTCGAGCGGTTGATCAACTGGACACCCAGCGTCTCTTCGAGCCGGGTCACCCGTTTGCTGATCAGCGAGGAGGATAGACGAAGCTCCCGCGCGGCATCGACAAAGCTTTGCCGCTCCACCACCCGCGCAAAGGCGATCACGTCATCCAGGTTATCCACTCGGCCAAACCCATGGTTTTTATAATGCTTCCAGCATAGCACGGCCCCCAGACCACGGCAGCGAATTACGCGGACGGACGGCCCGCGCCGACGCCCCGTACCCGGACGCATCTGATTGACATTTGGCGACTTTTATCATTGATAATGGGCTCTGCGGAACACGCGCGTCCCGCGAAAAAGCCTTGCGGGCTCAAGGTATTAACAAAAAAAGGCCCGCGCAAAATTGGGGAGGCCCACCATGCTCCGGCTGCTGTTAGGCGCTGCGGCTCGACTGCCGTTCCACCGATTTTTGACCGTGCTCGCGGCCGTTGCCCTCGCGAGTTCCATGGCCGAAGCGGCGCCCGACAAGGCGGCGCTGCTCAAAGCCGCCCAGGCCGAAGGCCTCGTCATCGTCCACGGCGCGCCCGGCCGGCAGTACGAAAAGCTGCTCTCCAAGGGCTTCGAGGAAAGCCACCCCGGCATCCGGGTCGAGTACAGCGGCGCCAATAACCGCACAGCCGTCCCCAAGCTGTTTCGCGAGCGGGAGGCCAATCTCTTCATGTGGGACGTGTGGATCGGCGGGCCGGCGACCATCTTGGCGCAATTGATGCCGCGCGGCGTGCTCGCCCCCCTGCCACCGATCCTGCTGCCCGAGAATACGGACGACAGCAAATGGGTGCATGGCTTCGCCGACGGCTGGATGGATTACGAGAAGAAATATAACTACGCCTTCGATGCCGGCATTCAGGAAACCGCGTGGATCAACTGGGATTTCGTCTCCAAAGACGAAGTCAAATCGGTCCAAGACCTGCTCAAGCCGAAGTTCGCCGGCAAGATCCTGTTCGACGAGCCGCGCCGAGGCGGGTCGGGCAACGGCAGTTCGCTCGGCCTGTTGGTCAACTACGGCGAGGACTTCCTGCGCAAGATCTACGCGCACAATGTCACCGTGACCGACAACCGCCGCCAGGCGGCGGAATGGCTGGTGCGCGGGCGCTATCCCATCGTGTTCGGCACCGGGTTCGACGAATTCACGATCTTCAAGGAACAAGGCCTGGCCAAGAACCTGTCGCCAATTCCCGTGCCGCCGGACGAGAAGGTGCAAATGACGCCGGGTTTCGGCTCCGTCTCGCTGGTCGACCGCGCGCCCCATCCCAATGCCGCCGCGCTCTACATCAACTGGCTGATATCGCAGGACGGCCAGACCAAATGGACGCAGGTGCCGCGCACCAGCCGGCGACTCGACGCGCCGTGCATCGATCTGTGCCAGCAGGCGCGCGCCACGCTTGAGAAGGCCGGGCCCAATTACTTCAAGGGCCAGGACGAAGCTGCGGTTCCCAAGCGCGAACGCGCCATCGAGATTGCCAAGGAAGTCATTCGAGGCGGAGATGCCGAAAGGCAGTGAACAGTAAGACCTGCGTGCGCCGCGGAACGATGCCAGTGCGGAGTTAAGTCCATCTCGATCAGCAATCCGACTGCCGTGCCAGTGCCCTCCGCACCACGGCCGCGCCGCTTGCGGCTGGAGTTCCAGGCGATTCTGTTCGCCGTGGTGTTGCTCATCGTCGCCTTCTTCGTGCTCTATCCCCTGCTGTTGCTGATCACTTACAGCTTCCAGGCCGGCGTGCCCGGCGATGCCTTCCGTTTCACCTGGCAGGGCTGGCGACTCGCCCTCACCGAGCCCGGCATGATGGCATCGGTGGGCAACTCCATTAAGCTCCTGTTCGCCATACAGGCCATCGCTCTACCCACCTCCATCGTGATCGCCTGGCTCGTGGCGCGTACCGACATGCCGGGACGCGACTTCCTGGAATTCATGTTCTGGATCGCCTTCTTCCTGCCGACACTGTCCGTGACGCTCGGCTGGATCCTGTGCCTCGATCCGCAATATGGCGTGCTCAACAAGCTCGCCATGATGCTGCCGTTCGTCGACCAGCCGCCGTTCAACATCTATTCGTTCTGGGGCATCGTCTGGGCCCACCTCGGCACCAACGCGATCGCCGTCAAGGTCATGCTGCTGACGCCCGGCTTCCGCAACATGGATGCGGCCTTGGAAGAAGCCGCGCGTATCTCCGGCGCGAGCCGCGCCACCATGCTGTTTCGCGTGGTGGTGCCGATCATGACTCCGGCCATTCTGGTCGTGCTGCTCATGGTCATGATCCGCTCCATGCAGGCGCTCGAGATCGAACTGGTGCTCGGCCCGCCCTTCCACTTCTACGTCTATGGCACCAAGATCTACGGGCTGGTTTCCCAGGAGCCGCCGCAGTTCGCGCCGGCCTCGGCGCTCGCCACCATCGGGCTCTGCCTCATTCTGCCGCTCATCATCATGCAGCGTTGGCTGATCTCGCGCCGGCAATACACCACCGTCACCGGCCGCGTGCAGGTGCAGCCGACGAGCCTCGGGCCCTGGCGCTACGTCGCTTTCGCCTTCGTCGTGCTGGTGGTGGTCATACTCACGCTCATCCCGCTGGTGTTTCTCGGCGTCGCCACGTTCATGAAGCTGTTCGGATTCTTCGAGATCCCCCAGCCGTGGACCTGGGCGCACTGGGGCGCCGTGCTGCACGACGAGATTTTCCTGCGCTCGCTCGGCAATACGCTGCTCATGTCGTTCGGCGCGGCGCTCGTGGCCATCGTGCTGTTCTCGCTGATCGCCTATTTCACCGTGCGCAGCAAATACGCCGGCCGCGCCGTGCTCGATTTCCTGTCGTGGCTGCCGTTCGCCATCCCGGGCATCCTGCTCGGCATCGGCCTGCTCTATGTCTTCCTCGGCCACTCGCTGTTCCATCCGCTCTACGGCACCATCTGGCTGCTGATCATCGCCACGGTGGCGAGCCACATGACGCTCGGCACCCAGATCATCAAGAGCAACATGATCCAGCTCGGCGCCGAGTTGGAAGAGGCGGCGCGGGTTTTGGGCGCGACCTGGTGGACGACCTATTGGCGTGTCGTGCTGCCGATCGTCATCCCCGTGCTGATCCTGGTCGGCGTGGTGGTCTTCGTCACCGCGGCGCGCGACGTCGCCACCGTGGCGCTGCTCTCGACCAACGAGACGCGCACGCTCGCCCTGCTCCAGCTCGACTACATGGTGGACGGACGCTACGAGATCGCCGCCGTGGTCTCGGTCATCATCATCGTCGTCAGCACCGGCGTCGCGCTGCTCGCCCGCCTGTTCGGCCTGCGCATCGGCATCCGCGGACGCTGAGTCAGGCTTTTCAGCTCCAGCCGCGCGTCCACAGCTCGCCGCGCTTGATCTTGTTCTTGTAGTAAACCCATTCGTTGGAATAGCCGCCGCGCGCGCCGCGGCTTTCGGTGGCGTCTTCCTTGGCGAGCAGCCGGCGGCGGCTTTCGAGGATTTCGTCCATGAATTCCTTGGTCGGGCCGGTGAAGCCCAGCGTCATGGCGAGGCCCTGGATCTTCGCCGTGCGCTCGAGATACATGGCGTTCATGCAGGCCTCGTCGATGCTGTTGCCGACCGTGACCACGCCATGGCCTTTGATCAGCACCGCTTTTCCCGCGCCCAGCATCTCCGCCAGCTCGGAGCCCTCGTCGTCGTCCTTGATATGGATCGGCCGCGGATAGACCGGCACGCCGTAGTCCAGCTTGGCCGACTGCATATGGATGGCGCACAGCGTCTTGTCGGCCAGGCTCATGGCGACGCAGGCCGGCGAATGGGTATGGGCGATCGCCGTGACGTCCGGCCGGCGCTTGAACACCTCGGTATAGATCGGCGATTCGAAGGGCGGCGTGCCGATGCCGCCGATCTTCCTGCCGCGGTAGTCGAAATGCACCAGCCAGTCTTCCTCGCCCTGGTACTGGCCCGCCGGGCGGAACAGCTTGCAGGCGACGCCCTCGCCACCCGGCATGCGCACGCCGACATGACCGAAGATGTCGCCCGACTCCCATTCCAAAATGGTGGAGGCGATCTTGAGATCGGCCTCCAGCGTGCTCAGGGACTGCGCGGGCGCCTTCGGCGGCGTATGCCGATGATCGTGCAGATGGTCATGGCTATGGTCGTGGCCGTGGTTCTTGCCGTCGCCATGGTCGTGGTCTGGATACTTGGACAATTCGCTCACCCGTAAAGCTGCGGAAATCTGGCGCGCCAGTCCTGGCCACGCGGTACCGTGATGTCGAACGTATCGATCTGCGGGAAACGATTCCGCGCCGCGTCATGGACCAGGTGCGGCGGCGCCTTGCCGGCCTGCAGGTCCTTGGCGGTCTTCAGCAGCAGGTTGCGCACCGCGACGACACCCTGGTCGCTGAAGCCGAGATATTCCTGGGAGCGGTCGAAGCGCGGCCCCATGGTTTCGGTGACGCAGGAATCGTGGGTCAGGAAGCTGGCCATGCCGCTGAAATTCTCGCTCCGCTGCTTGGCGCGGTCCTGCAGGTAATCGTTGCCGATATTGGCGAGCTTGCGGTAGCCGGGGCCGAGATCGTGGGCGCGGCTGTTCGCCCGGTCGTCGTCGTTGAGTGGCCGGTCGAGATAGCCGAGATCGTAACGCCAGCTGTGGGTGTCGTCGATCGGCACATAGATATGCGCTTCCTTGTTGCGTGCCGGCACCACGCAGGTGACCGGCATGACGAAGCTGGAGATGCGCACGTAGTCCTCGTCGTCGCCGAGGGAGCGCGTGGCGATCAGGCGCAGGCCGAAGTCGGTCTTCTCGATCTCGTAGCGCGGATTGACGCTGGTGAAGATCGGCCGGTTGCTGCCCGGTCCGCGCAACACCCGGTGCAGGAACGACAGATGCGACGAATCGCATTCGCCTTCGAGCCCCTGCAAATAATTGCACTCCTGGAACGACTTCGTGACATAGGTGTGCGAAGCCGGCCGCTGCGATCCAGTCGTAGGCGGGAAACAGCGGCATCTTGTCGCGGGGGCCGAGATAGGCGAAGACCACGCCGGCCGCTTCCACGGTCGGATAGGCGGTATGGGTCACGCCCTGGCGCACCAGCGTATCGTCGGGCTCGGCCGGCATCTCCACCACGTGGCCGTCCACATCGAACTTCCAGCCGTGATAGATGCAGCGCAGGCCGCACTCTTCATTGCGGCCGAAGAACAGCGAGACGCCGCGATGGCGGCAATGCTCGCCGAGCAGGCCGATGCGGCCCTGGCTGTCGCGGAATGCCACCAGTTCCTCGCCGAGCAGCCCGACGCGCACCGGCGGGCCGTCGGGCTCGGCGATTTCCTCCGACAGCAGCGCGGGAATCCAATAGCGCCGAATCAGATCGCCCATCGGCGTAGCCGGGGCCGGTCAGGGTCAGAAGGTCGTTGTTCTCACGCGACAGCATGATGGTCTCCTGATCGCCGCAACTGAAGCGCCGAGCGCTCGTTCAGCTCTCCAACGTGCCCGTGGCGAAGATCCGTTCGTAGGGCAGCAGGGACTGGGTGGCGCCCTGCTCGTGACTATAGCGCAGGAAGGCGTCAATCATCGCCCGGTTCGCCTTGATGCCATAGGCACAGGGATCACCCCACAGTTCTTGCTGCTCCTTGAAGCGCTCGCGCAGGTAGACCACCGAGAAGCCGGCGCGGTCGCCGGCGATCTCATCGTAGGCCATGGCCTTGGATTTTTCGAACGCGCCGTAGAGGCGCCCGGCAAGCCCGGGATTTTCGCGGTCGAGCTTGCCGCTCATCACCATCACATGCATGGGCGGATAGATCCCAGTCTCGCGATAGAGCGCGAGATCGGTCGTCGGGTATTCGGGAAACAGCCGCGTGATCGCGGGATCGCTTTCCAGCCGGTCGAACAAGGCCGCGTCCGAAATATCGGTGACAATCGCGTCCACGTCGCCCGCCAGCAGCGCGTCGACCATGGTGCGCTTGTCCTCGACGTAGGTGATGTGCGCCTTCGGGTCATGATGCGGAAAGACATCCTTGACCTGGACGAACCAGCGCAGGGCGGCCAGGTCCACATGGTAATGGTCGCGCAGCAGTCCGCGCACCCACAGGGTGACGGCGGTACGGTATTGCCGGGTGCCGATGCGCTTGCCCTCGAGGTCGCGTGGCGTATGGATATGCGCGTCCGCGCGGCAGAAGACGAATTGCAGCGCCGATTTGCGCTTGGGAAAGACAGGCAGCGCCACCAGATCCCAGCCCGCTTCGATGGCAGGCAGCCAGAACCCGACATTGAGGTCCCACAGGCCGAAATCGCCCTGGCGCAACTGCGGCATGTCGCGCGTGACCATGGACGATGTCTTGACGGGTTTTAGCTGCACGCCGTCCGCCGTGATGCGGCCGTCCACCAGCGGCAGAGTCACGTCGTAACGCATGTTGGACAGGGAAAGGGTCAGCGGCCGTGCGTCATTCACCGATTCATAACGGCGGCTGCGGGCGCCGCCCCTCCCTAAAGCCACCGGCTCACCTGCGATCCGAGCGCCGTGGACCGCTATTGTTTAGCCGCGCGGGAGGAGAGTCTTCATCGACTCCCCTTCCCCGCGCGCCGATTCTTACTTCGCGATTTCCTTCTCGCCGGCCTTGCCCTGACGGAAGCCGTTGACACGCTCGACGATGTCTTTCGGCGTCTCGTACAGGTCGACCAGAAGCTTGGTGATCTCCTCGCCGCTGATCGGATCGATCTCGAGATTCTGCTTCTTCGCCTCGGCCTGAAGCTCGGAATCCTTGAGCGCCGATTGAAACGCCTGGCGCAAGGCCGCCGCGCGGTCGGCCGGGATGCCCGGAGGCGCGGCGAACGGCCGGCCCATTTCCTGGGTGGCGAAGATGAGTTGCAGCGCGCGCTTGTCTTCCGGCTTGCTCACCATATCCATCATGATCGGCACATCGGGCAATTCGGGATGCGGCTTAAAGGAGAATTGCGCGAGGATGTTGATCTTCTTGTTCTGGATCCAGTCCGGCTTGGTCGCCTTCAGGCTCGCCCAGCCGAAGCCACACCGTCCCTGCACCTCGCCGCGCTCGACGGCCAGCATGAGATCGCCGCCGGAATAGCCGCGAATGATCTGGAACTTGGTGCCGAGCATGGCATTCATCATGCGTGGCATGACCGAATCCGACGCCGCGGCGGCATCCGAGCCCACCGGGATGGAGATCGTCTTGGCGTCCTCGACCGTCTTGACCTTCGAATCCTGCCAGGTGAAGCAGACGCTGGTCTGCTTGGCCATGCTGCCGATCCAGGTGAACTGGCGACCGTCGAACTGTGTGCCTTGCGGGCGCGACGAGGGGCTCGAGCCCCATGCGCTCGTGGAAGATGCCGAAGGCGGTGCCATCCTTCGGCCCCACATTATAGAGCCAGTTGGCCAGCGTCAGACCGGTGCCGCCTTCCATGATCTTCATCACGAGAGTCGGCTTGCCCGGCATATATTTGCCGACGTGGCGCTCGAGCATCCGGGCGTAGGCCGTGTAGGCGCCCGATGCGCTATGGCCGCTGTAAACCACGACCGTCTTGCCCTTATAGAACTGCTCTACCGACTGCGCCTGCGCTGCGGTCGACAACAGGAGCACTGCGGCAAATCCGGCGAGCGGCAACGTGAGCAGATTCGACGGCTTCTGCATGGTAAGTCTCCCAGAGATTGGCGGATGGTGAACCCGGCCGCGATTGTTTTGCGGCTCTCTCCCAAGCCTGGCGCACACGTTAACCAGGGAGACTGTATCCGCCAAGCAAAATGCGATCAAAACCGCGTGGAAGCTCCATGGCGCGGCCCAAGATGGCGATTCCACCGGCGCCAGCACCCGTTTCGGAACCGACTACCTGGGCGGACTCATCCATCGGTTGGCCTGCTCGACGACGGCCGGCGGCGTCTCGACGATAGCCTTGACGATCTCTTCGACACGCGCGCCCGACACCGGATTGACCTCCGAGTGGCTCTTCGCCGCGTCGCGCAGGAAATCGCGGATCGACCATCGTCCTGTCGAAGGCCGCGCGCAGAGCGGCGACGCGCTCGGCGGGCACGCCTGGGGTGGTGAGGAACGGCCGCGCGATCATGCTGTCGGCCGAAAGCAACCGATAGACCGCCCGCTGGGTCTCGTCCGTGGCCAGATCGATCAGCAGCGGCACGTCGGGCAGGTCGGGCTCCTTTTCGAGGCCGATCTGTACCAGGAAATTCATTTTCTTGTTGGTCTTCCAATCCTGGTTGTCGGACTTGAAGAAGTCCCACGAATAGGTTCCGCGTCCCTCCGACCTCGCCGCGCTCCATGGCGAGATTGACCGCCGCGCTCCCCTGATATCCGGCGACGACCTTGAATCGGGTGCCCTGCGAGCTGTTCAACAGGAAGGGGTAAGCCGCCATGGTGCCCGAAAGCCCCTGCGCGCCGATTGTGATCTCGCGCTTCCTGGCGTCTTCGAGGGTTTCCACGCCGCTGGTCTTCCAGGTCACCACCAGCGAATTGGTGCGGCTCATGCTGCCCAGCCAGTTGAACTCGGCGGACTTGTAGGCGACGCCCTGCAGCTTGGTCGCCTCCGCCATCGGGATGGCCTTATTGAACACGCCGAGCACGGACCCGTCCTTGGCGGCGATCTGATAGAGATAGTTCGCCGCTTTGATGCTCGAGGCACCAGGCATGTTCTTGACGATGATCCGCGGATTTCCCGGGATGTGCTCTGGTCAGATACTGGACACCATGCGGGCATCGCGGGTGTATTCCGTCGCGGCGTCGCTGCCGACGATCATGTCGACCATCTTGTCCTTGTAGAAAGCCTCGACGCCTTGCGCCGAAACGGTGCTGACGTCCATGCGCCAGGCCGATGCCGGCGGCGGCCAAGCACAGCGCCCTTCAGGATGTGCATTCCCTGCATGTTTCTCTCCCTAGATTTCAGTCGCGGTGCGGTTACGACGGGTCAGCTTTTCAGGAAGTTCAGCTTGCCCGCCCATTTCTTGCGCACTTCTTCGGCATATTCCCTCGATACCGTGTTGACCTTCGGGAACTGGTCCTTCCAGTGATAGGGCCGCACGGCGTAAATGATGATGCGCGAGTTCACCGGATTCTCGGCGTCGCGCTTCTCGGGCGACAGCACCGGGTCGATATAGCCCGACCAGCAGTCGTCGATGATGTCGGTCTGGGTCTTGGGGTCCCAGCGGGTCGCCATCGCCCACATGACTTCCGCCGGATCGGTGATGTCGATATCGTCGTCGACGATGATCGTCATGCGGCCGAAGAAGGCGGCCGAACCACAGCCGGTGCCGACCAGGCCGGCCATCTTGGCGTGGCCCGGATGGAGCTGCTTGATCGAGATCACATTGATCAGCCGCGAGCCGCTGCCCGGCATCTTCCACACGCCGGTGATGCCCGGCACGCCCGCCGCCTCGAGCTGGTCCCACAGGTTGGCGGCACGCATCAGCGAGCTGCCCGCCGTGCCGTAATAGGTGCCCGGCAGGGTCGGTTTGGCCGGCGGTTGGCCGACCACGATCGGATCGTTGCGGTGGTAGACCGTTTTCACGTCGAGCACCGGCTGCGGGCGCACCATGGATGCGTAATAGCCGGGCCATTCGCCGAACGGGCCTTCCGGCAGGCTCTTTTCCTCCGGCGGCGGCATGTAGCCTTCGAAGGCGATTTCCGCGTCGGCCGGGAACGGCAGGCCGGTGACCTGGCCGTTGATGATGTCGAGTGGCCGGCCGATGCGCCCGCCGGCAATGGCATACTCGGAGACGTTTGCGGCGAAGGTGCCGGCGGCGACGGCGCCCAGCACGGGGGCCTGGCCGACGGTGATCACCATCGGGCAGGGCTGCCCCTTGTCCCAATATTTGCGGCGGATGGTGTCGCCGTCCTTGCCGGGCTCGATCGAGACGCTGAGCGTCGTCTTGTCCTGCACCTGGATGCGATAGGTGCCGAGATTGACCCATTCGCTGTCCGGGTCCTTGGTGATCACCATGCATTCGGTGCCGATGTAGTTGCCGCCGTCCTCGGCATGCCATTTGGGCGCCGGAAATTTCAGCACGTCGACGTCGGCGCCGCTTTGGACATTCTCCAGCACCGGCCCGCCGTTCACCACGCGCGGCGGAATCGGCTCGATCTTGGTCTTGCTCGTCTCGCGATAGGCCCGCACCAGGTCGAGCCCCTTGTGCTCGTTGAACAGCTTGGCGGAGCGCGCGTTGACCAGCACCCGGTGGTTCGGCGGATAGCCCTTGATGTCCTCGAACAGCAGGACCGGCGGATCGGCATGCTGCAGGCTGAGCTCATAGAGCGCCCCGATTTCCTCGTGCGGATCGGCGCCACGGATCACCTGGAGTTCCCCGTTGTCGCGCGCTGCGTCGAGGAAGACCCGCAGGTCGCCCATGGCCGCGCGCTTCAGTTGGTCTCTATCGGTGGACTCCATGGGCTACGTTCTCCGCTTGCAGACGACAGGATGGCCGTGTCCCGGAGGCTTATGCCCCGGCACAGCGACAAGTTTACAAGCCGGTGACGGCTCGGGCGGAGCTTAACCGGTCGCTCGACGGAAAATCAAAAATATTTTCTGAAAAATGCCAAAGGGCGAGACGAAGCGCACGAACGCGACGGTTCGTGCGCTTAGACCGGTGGCGTGACGGACCGATCAGCGCGCTTTGCGCCGCCCGTTCTGCGCCCTGCCCTTGCCGCCGGTCGTGCCGCGTGACGAGGTTTTGCGCGCGCCGCTCGAACGCATTGCCTGTGTGCGATTCGATGCGGAGCGTTGGGTGGAAGAGCCGCGCGAACTCGACCCGCGCGAACCAGCACCCCGGGCCTGACCACCCGTCTTCGAAGCCGACTTCGATGCGCTCTTGCGAGCACCGCCGCGTTGCGCTGCGCCGCCTCCGGTGCCGCTGGCTTGGCTCCGGCCGGAAGAACGACCGTTGCTGCGCTGGCCGCCGGCCTGAGAGCCACGCGCCTGAGATCCGCTGGCTTGCGACCCGCGCGACGATTGAGATCCCCGTGACTGGGAGCCGCGCGATTGGGACGCCCGTGACTGGGATCGAGAACCACGCGACTCGGCGCCCTGCGCCTGAGAGCGCCGGCCCTGAGACGCGCGCATTTGCGCCCGGCCGCCGCGCGCGCTGCTGTCCTCTTCGGACTTTCGTGGGCGTCCGCGACGCGCTCCCGAAGACGATTTCGATCGCGACTCCTGCGCCGCCTGCTGGGCGCTGCCTCGGCGCGATCCCGATCGGGATTGAGAGCGCGTCTCGGCACGGGCCTCGCCACGCGACGCACGTCCGCGGCTTGGACCGCGGCGAGATGTTTCTTCCTGTTCCATGTCATCCTCCTCTTCAGCTTCCATGGCGCGCGGATTGATTTCCTCCTCAGCCATGGCGGTCATTTCAACATCGGCATCCTTTTTCTCTTGCAGGCTTTCTTCGAGAATATCGGCGACCTCATCCAACTCGAGCGTGTTCGCATAGGCTCGCGCCGTGCCATAAGCCGCGATGCCGTAGTGCGAAATCTTCTGAATATTGGCGAGGAGCGCCGCGTCCCTCACCGCATCAGCCATATCTTCCTCCACGGTGTCCATGGCCTGCTGGATCAGGCCGGTCATGGCGAAGGAGCGCTTCGCCCGCGGCGCCATGCCCAACATTTTGAAGATGCGCTCGAGCCGCGCGATACGCTCCTCGGTATATTCGACACCTTCACGGCACAAGTTGGAGAGTTGTTCCGCACTCGCCACCTTTTCCAGCCTCGGGAAAGTTTTTACGAGTTGCTTGTCGGCGTCGTAGAGCTCGCGCAATTCGCGTACGAGCAGTTCGCCGAGGCCGCCGCGCAGCCGCTCATTCACAGCCATGGCACATCCTATTGAAAATGGGAGATATGCCATAGCAACGCGATGGAACACGCGCGGTTCCCGACAATCGCGCATGATTTCCCCCGCACTTGGAAAGATGCACGAAGGACGCAGCGCCACGAGAGCGACGAATGGCATTCGACGAGCGCGTTCTGAAGGACGCGGTCGGCGCGTGAGCTTGTGGCCGTCGACCAATTGATATGTCGCTGCCTCGCTGAATCGGCCGGTTTCGTGACGCGGATCTTCCGCCACGCCTGAAGCAACACCACACCGGGCATCATGCGCCGAGCGCGCCCACCTGCTTTTGATTTTAACAGTTCGTCAGCGGCTCTGTCGCCGCCAGGCGGGACGACGCAAAACCGGGGGTAGAGCCCAACGGACCTTTGGGCTAGTGTCAGGCGAGGATCGCGGGTCGGGGGTGCCAGCCATGTCGATGGAGTCGCAGGTCACGCTGTTGTTTCCAACGGTCGTGAAGCGGACGGTGATTGCGGAAGCCGAGCAGCTGAACCGGGATCTGCTGACTGCTATCGACACGATCCGGCGCGAAGATCCGGGTACGCCGCCGCTCAATTGGAGCTGCGAGCTCTACACCACGATTCGCGGGCGCAACCGGCTCGAGCGCGAGCCAGCCTTCGCGGATTTCATCCGCATCGTGGCGCGCGAAGGCGCGGCCTTTGCCCGTGAACTGGCACTCGACATCGACAACCATCCGCTCACCGTCCAGGGATGCTGGCTGAACGTCTACGGCCGCGGTCATTCACAGGAACCGCACGTGCATGCCAACAGCGTGATCAGCGGCGCCTACTACGTCAAGGTGCCGGAAGGCGCGCCCGGACTTCTGATCCACTCACCCTTCGCCGACTCGCTCATCAACATGCGGGTCACTCAACAGCGGCCCGTCAACATGCAACAGGCCGAAGTGGCCGCCGTCGCCGGGCAGATTACGCTGTTCCGCAGTTGGACGCGCCACAGCGTGCGGCCTTCCAAGGTCGACGACGAACGAATCAGCATCGCGTTCAATCTCGCGCCCTAGCCGTCCGCATCGCATGGAATTCCTGCTCGCGGCGTTGCCGCGCAGGGAATGCGCACGATGACGGCCGGAAGACGAATTGCGGCAGCGTGGCGAACCTTGACGCCGTCACGAAGGATCTTCAGCCATCCCCAAGAACTCGTTGATAGCGGTCAATGCACGACCGCTCCGATGCGCGGATTGTGCGGACGCGATCGAGATCATCTAACGAGACGAGCGGCTGGAGCGCATCTCAGGGGACGCATTCTTCAAGATCTTCGATGACCGCGGCCTGGAATTCCTCTACCGGGAGCGGACGGCCGGTGGACAGGAAAGCCGCTTCAACAAATTCGTCAAATCCGGCACGGATGACGAGGCGGACGCGTAGCACGCCGCGGCGAAGGCAAAGCAGACACCGTAAGGCGCATCCACCTCTCGGCATTTGAGTTGCGTGGCACGCCCAGCGAAGCGCGGCACCATGGGCGAGGCCAAAAAACGAAACCCCAGCGTGGCGGTCTCGCGGAAATAACGCCCGTGCCGAATCGCCAGATGGAACGGCAAACCGGCGCCGGAGCCGCGACCATGCCCAAAATCACGGCGGCGGAGAGGGATCCGTCTCGCCTATTCTCCATCCCGGTCCAACACCTCGCGCAGCTTGACCGCGAGATCATCGATGGTGAATGGCTTGCCGATCATATCGACGTCAGGATCGAGAACGCCGTTATGCACCACGGCGTTCCTGGTATAACCGGTGGTGAACAGCACTTTGAGCTTGGGCTTACGCCGGAGCGCCTCCTCCGCCAGCTTGCGGCCATTGATCTCCGGCATGACGACATCGGTAAAGAGCAGATCGATCTCCTCGGAATCGATGACCCGCAAGGCGGCCTTGGCGTCCGCCGCCTCGATCACCCGGTAGCCCAGTTCCTTGACTGTTTCGACCGTCAGCTTCCGCACGCCATCCTCATCTTCGACGACGAGGATGGTTTCTTTGCCGGCTGGCGGCGCGACGATCGGCGCATCGACCGGTTCCTGATGCGGCACGACACCGGAGAACCTCGGAAGATAGATCCGGATCGTGCTGCCGTGCCCGAGTTCGCTGTAGATCTTCACATGGCCGCCGCTCTGCCTGACGAAGCCGTAAACCTGGCTCAGCCCCAGGCCGGTGCCGTGCCCGACCGGCTTGGTGGTGAAGAAAGGCTCGAAAGCCTTTTCCATCTGCTCCGGCGACATGCCGATTCCCGTATCGGTGATCGCGATCATGACGAACTGGCCGGTCGTGGCGGCCGGATTTTCCTTCACGTACTTTTCGTCGATGTAGAAATTGGCCGTTTCGATGGTGAGTTTTCCGCCGTCGGGCATGGCATCACGGGCGTTGACTGCCAGATTGACAATGCTCTGCTCCAATTGATTCTGGTCGGCATGGGTCAGCCAGATGCCGGCGGCCAGAACGGTCTCGATGCGAATCTGCTTGCCGATCGAATGCCCGATCAGCTCGGACATGCCCGAGACGAGGGTATTGACGTTGATCGGTTCGGGCTTGAGCGGTTGCTGGCGCGAGAACGCGAGCAGCCGTTGGGTGAAAGTGGCGGCCCGTTGGCTACCCTCCTTTGCGGCATCGAGATAGCGGTGGAGCGAGGCGTATTCGCTGCGCTCGATCCGGCGCCGGATCATGTCCAGGCTGCCGTATATAATCGCCAGGAAATTGTTGAAGTCATGCGCGATACCGCCGGTGAGCTGGCCGATCGCCTCCATCTTTTGCGCCTGACGAAGCTGACCCTCGACCGTCTCGCGGTGCGCGACCTCGGCAAGCAGCTTGCGGTGGCTTTCCACCAGTTCGGCTGTCCGTTCATCGACTTGCCGCTCGAGTTTCTCATTGAATGACCGCAGCACATTCTCCCGCTCGCGCAGCTGCGCCGATGCCACGGCCAGCGCCCCGCCGACGTCGTTGACTTCCTTGATGCGGGAGGGTGATGGCGGATCGAAACTGTTATCGCCCATCTTCAGCGCAGAGTCCGAGAGGCGGCGAACGGAACCCGTGAGGTGGCCGCCCAACCACGCGCCAAATGCCAGGGACGCCAGGAACGACACGGCACTCGCAATTAATAGGTTGACCGTGTGTGCGAGCACCGGCGCCTCGACCACGGATAGCGGCACGCCGATGGCCACGCGCCAACCAGACAGGGCCGACCGGCCGTAGGCGGAAAGAGTGCGCGTGCCCTCCAAAGTCTGGCCGACATACATGCCGTGCTCGCCCGTCGCGAAGCGCCGCAGCTGTTCGGACGCCGGAGACCCAAGGAAGCGTTCGTGCTGAAGCGAGCGCGCGATGATTCTGTCGTCGCGTCCCACGATGGATGATGTCCAATCTTGCGGTATGGCGTCGGCGGTGAGAAGCTGCAGAAACCTCTCCGGTTCGATCGCCAGATTGACCAGTCCTATGGCGTTGCCCTCGTCCATCACGGGAATATTGACGCTGAGGATCAGCCGCCCCGCCGAAGCGCCCATGAAAAGGTCGGAAACCTGGGGCTTTTTCGTTTCGAGCGCGAGCCGGTCAGCGGGCGGCAACGCGCTTGGAAGGACGCTGCCCCAGGGCAGCCGCGTATTCACGATCTGCTGGCCTGAGGCCTCCTTATAGACAATTTCGACGCCGGTGATCTGCTTGACGCTCGCCGCCTGCCTGTAGAACTCTTCATAGTTTTTCAGCGCCAGCATGCGGGACGTGGCCAGGGTTTGCCCCGTCGCTATTAACCCCTGGAGATCGCGATCGAGCGAATTCGCGGTGCTGATGGCGAGTTGGAGTGCGGCGCTGTGATAGCGCAAACGCTCTTCCTCGATGAAGTTGGAGATCAGGATGCCGATGAAAACGATCAGCGGTATCGAACTCAGGGCAATGAGGGCAATGACGAAGGCCTTGATCGACCATGCCCGTCGCCTTGCACTTGGCAATCCCGTCACGACTTCCCCTGCCCCCGTTAGACCTGTGGCCAACGTTTTGTAGCTTGCCGGGCTTTCCGGGCCAAATGACATTCGCGGGCCCGACAGGTCATTCAGCTGGGTTTGCAGGGAACGAGGGTAGCGCGTCCGGCGAGCCTCCCGACTCCATCGGACGAGCCGAAAGGGGGTGGTGGACGCGGCAGGCGTACCCGACCCCCAGCTGAACTTACCCGGATCGGAAGCGTCTGACTCGGCCGAACGTCTGTAACCGGCGGCTACAGGCCGTAAAGGGCGCGGGCGTTGTCTCCGAGGATTTTGTCGATGATGCGGGGTCCGATGTCGCCCTTCTGGCGCAGCATTCGCAAGGCCTCGATCTGGGTCGAGGTGTCGGAATGGCCGTAATCGGTGCCGATCACCAGATTGTCCTCTCCGGTGCATTGCAGGATGGTGCGTAAATCGTCGGTCACCTGGCAGGCGACATACATGTTGTTGGCCTTGAGCGGATCCGCGGGGAAGCGCTTACCGCGGCGCTTGAAGCGCAGATCGAGATCATTGAACAGGTAGGGGATCCACTGGGCACTCACTTCGATGAAGCCCCAACGCGCCTTGGGGAACAGCGACGGCGTGCCGTCCATCACGAGGGAGTGGAATGAGCCAACCACGGCGAGCTTGAACTTGTTGAACGCATCGTCATCGAAAAAGTCATGCACCGTGTGACTGCCATTTCCCGAATGGATGCAGATCGCCAGGTCGAGTTCCTCTGCCATGGCATAGAGCGGATGGAAATAGGAGTCGCTCAGTCGGCGATCGACCTCCAGGCCCCGCAGGTAGAGCCCGCAGGCGCCGTGGTCCTTGGCCCAGCGCAGCTCGTCGCGCACCTTGTCCATGGACAGGCACGGCGCCATGGCGACCCACCGCATGCGCTCCGGCGCCTTCTGCCAGATCGCGGCGAGCCAACGATTGTAGCCTTTGCAAAGCGCGAGCTCCACGTCGGGCTTCTTCGTGATGGGACGCAGGAAGAAGGTCGGGTAGAGAACCTGCACGTCGATCTGAAGCTCGTCCATGTGCCGGAGCCGGGCGTCGATATCGCGCATCTCGCGGGCCGACTCCGGTGTGTTGATGCCGACGTTGTCGTCCTTGGGCTGGATCCGGCCATCGACCACCCAGTATTCCTGATGAACGTTGCCGGCGTTGCCCTTGACCTCGCGGCCGGAGGTTTGGCGCACGACCATCGGGGTGTAGCGGCGATCCGCCTCCTCCATGAACTCCCATGTGTAAGGCGTCTCGAGCACGTGGGCGTCGGCGTCTATCGTCTTCATCGAACTCGTCTCCTGCTTTCTTGTTCTCGGTCCTGCGCAACGTGCCGCGGCTACTTTCGCGCGGCGGCGGCTCGGTCGATCACCGATTGCGGGGCGGCATAGATCTTGGCCACGACACGTTCGATGTCCTCGCCGGTCGTGGGGTTGATTTCGAGCTTCAATTTCTCCGCTTCGGCGAGCAGGGCCGTGTCTTTCATCGTCCTGGCAAACGCGGCGCGTAGCGCGTCACGCCGGTCGGCGGGCAGACCCGGCGGCGCGAGATAAGGCCGTCCCATGCCCATCGGCGCGAAGGTGATCTCCAGCACCTGCCGGTCCTCCGGCGTTCTGGCGAAATCAAGCACCAGCGGCACGTCCGGGAAACTTGGGTGCTTTTCCAGCGCGAGCTGGACGAGCGGCACGATTTTCTTCTGCTCGAGCCAGTCGTTCTTCACCGCCTTCACGCTCGACCAATACCAGCCGCAGATACCGTCGAGCTCACGCTGCTCCATGGCGAGAAAGATCTCGTTCGTGCCGGGATATCCCGATACGAGCTTAAACTTCGTGTCGAGCACGGAATTGAGGATTCGGGGAAACAGGTAGGGATCGCCGCCCGGGCCGGTGCCGCCGACGGTCATGGTCTTTTCGAAGGCGTCGCTGAACTTGGTCACCGGCGAGGCACTCCACGCCTGGCAGGTCGAGACCTCGCGGTTGACGCCGCCCACCCAGGTGAATTTCTGCGGGTCGAACTTGATGGGCGAATCCTTGACGTAGAGCGCCTCGAACAGAATACCGCCCTCGACGCTGCCGAACGCGGTGCCGTCCTTGGGCGCCACGTTGTAAAGATGGTTGGCTAGCGTCAGGCTGCCGGCGCCAGGCATGTTCTGCGGGACGACCGTGGGACTGCCGGGCAGATACTTGCCGATGTGGCGCGCCACCATACGGGCGTAAACGTCGTAGCCGCCGCCGGGCGAGAAGCCGATAAACACCGTGACGTTCTTGCCGCGGAACATGTCGCTGGCCGGCTGAGCCGCGGCCGGCCCGGTCGCGAAAGCCGCCAAAGTTGCCAGAATCACCATCATTCGGATCGTCATCGTCGCCTCCCCTTGAACGCGTTCCTTGTTGCCGCGCCACGACCGCGCCGCCTGAGGCGGCCGTTGCGGCAAGGCTCGCACCCCTTGCGGGAGAAGAAAAGTTCAAGAAATAGACCGATTCGGCGGCCTTGACGCGCCGCCGGAGCGG
The DNA here is from genome assembly GCA_963752345.1 of uncultured Alphaproteobacteria bacterium. Classification (GTDB taxonomy): domain Bacteria; phylum Pseudomonadota; class Alphaproteobacteria; order SMXQ01; family SMXQ01; genus CAVVYA01. The sequence continues at coordinate 374,751 of CAVVYA010000017.1, read as the reverse complement.
CGCCCGTCAACGCCTGGCCGGAAGCGGGTTCTGCTTCAGCAGCGTGTCCCACAATCCGAGATAGCGCCGCACCATCGCCTCGTATTCGGCGATGGTGATGCGTGCCGGATGCACCAGCCGCTTGCGATGGTCGTCCGGCGCCGGGCGGATCTCGATAAAGCCCCTGGCCACCGCATCGGCCAGCAGCTTGCGGGTGGTCAGGCGCGAGCAGTTCGCCGCATCCAGGCATTCCCGCACGCTCGGCGCGCGGCCGCCGTAATAGCCGCGCATGACGAGCATCCAGACGAGCGAATGATCGAACGAACGGCGAAAAAAGAAAATGCTCCGGCGCACCTTGGTCGTCGCCTGAATCTCCGAGCGCCAATTGGCGAAGGCGAAATAGATATCGCCCAGGGGCTTGGTGCGTTTTTTCGGCGTGCGTGTGGTCATCAGCCGCGTAAGGGATCCATCGCTGAGCGAGCCGGTTTCCGGCCGGCCGCCCGGCGCGTGCCGTTTCATCGCACTGTAATATGCGCCGTTCGGCTTCTCCAATCGTTTAAGATCGCACAAACCTAGGCCGGCCGAAGGCCCGTTGTGTGTGACGCGCTTTCCGAACCGTAGGGCTTCCCAATTGCGAGCCCGTGTAGCGCTTGACGGCTTCCGGCCCGGACAGCAGACTGGCCTACGGCGAACACCCGCCTTCCAACCACTGACGGTAAGCCGCTTATGCTCGAGATCTGGTTCTCGGTCGGTTATGTCCTGCTGATCGCAATCGTGCTGTTTGCCGTGGTCCTGTGGCGCACGGGCGGTGTGGCGGCGGCGATTGCGGCGCTGGCGGTGGGCATCCCGCTCTGGTTCGGCTGGGAATATGCGCGGCCAACCTGGACCACCGGCATCGTCAGCGGCACCGAGGTGCGGCGCAGCGATCCCGACGCCGGTGGCAACACCCGAGACGTGCAATACATCTACATGCGCAACAAAGCCGACAAGGGCCTCGAGCTCGTCAACGAGGACTCGTGGTGGTGGTTCAAGCGCAACAGCGAGCGGGTCTTCAACGACGCGATAACGGCCAAGGACCGAAAAGCCGAAGTCACGGTGATGTGGGTTCGCTGGCGCTCGCAGCTCTTTTCCTGGCACCCGAATGTGATCGCGATCCGATCATCCGGCGACTGGTGGTCGTGGCGCGCGCTGGGGTTCTATGGCCTCTCCATTCCGCTGTGGCTCGCCTACTTCTATGCCTTTTCCTGGTTTCGCAACCGCACGAAGGGCTAGCCCTGGCACGGATTCCCTGCGGATCGACGGGTTACAGCCTGCGAAAAGGATGGCGATGGTGGGCCCGGCAGCCCTCAAGTTAGCTTCAAAAAAAGCCGATTTAATGGGCATTTCTGATCTGCTCGGCCGCCAGATGCCCCCATTCTTGCCCCCACGGTCCTTTGTCTAGGCCCCAGCCGATGCTCACGCATAAATCCCCGCGCCCTTGTCCGGATAAGCTCTCGTAGACGTGCTCGAAAACAGCGGCGCACTTCTGCCCGATACATCTCCGGCGTGTAGGCTCGCGGCAGCCCGTCATCGAGCGCGTCCTCGATGGTCAATCTCAATTGAGAACGCGCCGCAGCCTTCTGCCGCCAGTTGAGCACCAGCAATTCCTTGAGCCGGTCCAACAGGTCGCGCGCGACCTTCTTCACCTCGGCGCGCTCCTCGGTGCTGAGCTCGGGCGCCGGCCGCGTGAGGATGTCGAAGATGACCAGCTCTTCCTCGGTCAGGTTCTCGCGGACGTGCCGCTGCTGCTCCTCGTTCAGGCTGTTGCGACAGCTTCAGCAGCTCCTCGAACAGCTCCTCGATGTTCCGGCTGCCGGCGTTGTAGCTCTCGATCAGCGCCTCGAACTTCTCGGCGAAGTCGGCGCGGGTGCGGTTGAGCCGGATCAGCTTCTCCAGCTTGGCGCGGATCGCGGCCTTGAGCACCTCCAGGTCGGTGTTCTTGTGCTTCGACTCCTTGAACCGCTTCGCCAGCGCCTCGAAGTCGATCTTGGACAGGTCGATGCGCGGGCGGTCCCGCCTCGCGGATCGCCAGGCCGGTGATGGACTCGTCGAGCAGCCCGTTGATCTGCCCCATGACCTGCCGAGATGTCCGGCGGGTTCGGATTCAGCTTGGCGCGGATGGCGGCGGCGATCGCCGCGATGCACGCCACGCGCTCGGCGAACTCCAGCGCCGCCGGGTCGGGCTTCACCGCGCGGTAGAGCGTGCCGACCAGCCGCTCGTGGCCGAAGAACTCGCGGCGCAGCGGGTCCGGCGAGATCAGCGCGTCGATCGCATCGTCGATCGCCTGCAGCCGCTCCAGTGCTGCCGGCCGGCAGCGCTTCGATGCCGCGAGATCCACGCCGTGGCTGGCGCAGAACGCCGTCGCCGTCGGCCACCGCCTCGCGCAGCTCCTCGACCAGCTGCTGCTTGTCCCTGCACCGGATTCTGCGCCGCCCTTGCCCGCGCCGTAGATCGCCAGCGCCTTCTCCAGCGACGCGAAGACGTTGGCGTAGTCCACGATCACGCCGCTGTGCTTGCCGGGGAACACCCGGTTCGCGCGCGCGATGGTCTGCATCAGCGTGTGGTTCCGCATCGGCTTGTCGAGATAGACCGTCGAGCAGCTCGGCGCGTCGAAGCCGGTCAGCCACATCGCGCAGACGAAGACCAGCCGCAGCGGGTCGTCGGGGTCCTTGAACTTCTCGTCCAGGCCGGCTGCGACTCGTTCATCCGCCTGCGGTGCGGCACGATGTCGAGGCCGAGCTTCTTCATCTGCTCGATCTCGTTCTGGCCGGGCGACACGATGACCGCCATGTCGGTCGTGGTCAGCACGTCCAGCCGCTGCTGGCAGCTCGCGCATGCGGTCCGGGTCGGACTCGGTCCCGTACGTCGTGAGCGCGTGCAGATCTCTGCCTCGACCCGCTCGCGTCTCCGCCTGCCCAGTGCTTCCGCACCTTGTCGTGCATCTCGCAGCGCGGTGGCCTTGTCGATGGACACGACCATCGCCTTGCCCTGAAACCCGCGCCCGAGGAAGTGCCGCACGATGTCCTTCGCGACCGTCTCCAGCCGGTCGTCGCGGGTGATCAGGTGGTACTGCCGGCCGAGCTCCCGTTCGAGCTTCGCTCTCCTGCTCCTCGTCGAGGTCCGGCGTCTTCGATCAGCTCGTAGATGTCGTCGTTCAGGTCCGGGTTGACCAGCTGCAGCTCCGGCGTGCGGTTCTCGTAGAACAGCGGCACCGTGGCGCCGTCCTCGACCGACTGCTGGAAGTCGTAGATGGAGACGTAGTCGCCGAAGACCTCCCGGGTGCGCTCCTCGCCGGCGATCAGCGGCGTGCCGGTGAAGGCGAGGAACAGCGCCTTCGGCAGCGCCGCGCGCATGTTCAGCGCCAGCGTGTCGTACTGGCTGCGGTGCGCCTCGTCGGTGAGCACGATCACGTCGGGCCGGTCGCAGAGCATCTCCGGCGTCTGGAACTTGTGGATCAGCGTGAAGACGTAGCGGTGATTGCCGCGCAGCAGCTCGCGCAGGTGCGCGCCGCTCGCGGCGTGGCACTCGTCGCCCTCGGCCTCGCTCACCGCGCCGGTGGCCTTGAAGGTCTTGGCGATCTGGTCGTCCAGCTCCACGCGGTCGGTGACGACCACGAACGTCCAGTTGCCCGGCGAGCTTGCGCAGCACCTTCTGCGCGAAGAAGACCATCGAGAAGCTCTTGCCGCTGCCCTGGGTCTGCCAGAACACGCCGCCGCGCCCGTGGCCCAGCTTGCGCGCGCCTCCAGCATCGAGGCGATGGCGTTGTTGACGCCGAGGAACTGGTGGTTCTGCCCGAGGATCTTGACCAGCCCGGCCTTGTGCTCGGAGAACAGCGTGAAGTTCTCCACCAGGTCGAGCAGGCGCGCCGGGTCGCAGGTGCCGCGCAGCATCACCTCCAGCGACACCCGGCGCGGCTCGTCCTCGCGCTCGATGCGCTTCCACTCGAAGAAGCGCTCCCAATCCGCGGTGAGCGAGCCGACGCGGCTGTCGGTGCCGTTCGAGGCGATGAGCAGCGCGTTGTACCAGAACAGCTGCGGGATCTCGCTGCTTGTAGTGCGTGAGGTTCTCGTCGAACGCCGCGCGCGCCGGCACGCCGGGCTTCTTCAGCTCGATCACCACCAGCGGCAGGCCGTTGACGAAGCCGACGAGGTCGGGCCGGCAGGTGTAGAGCGCGCCGGTGACGCTGAACTGGCTGACCAGCAGGAAGTCGTTGTTCTCCGGGTGCTCCCAGTCGATCACGCGCAGCCGCTCGGTCTTCTGCCCGCCGTGCTCGCGGTCGGGCACGGAGACCGTGATGCCGTCCTTGAGCAGCCGGTAGACCTCGCGGTTGGCCGCCTCCAGGCTCATCGCCGAGCGGTCGCGGCTCAATTCATCGATGGCGATGTTGATCGCCTCGGGCGGCAGCGCGGGATTGAACTTCTCCAACGCGGCGCGCAGGCGCTCGACCAGCACCACCTCGCCCTTGGTCTCGCGACCGAGCGTGCCCTCCTGACCTAAAATCTCGTCCATCGCCGCACCGTTCGAATGCCAGCCTAGCGTCGTTTCAAAGCAGCCTCGATGCGCGGCGGGTTGCTCGACGCGCTGGTCTTCGGTGTAGGCGTGAGGGCTCATGCGGCCACGGGAAGCGGGGGGAAGCGGGACCTCAAGTGCGCCAAGAATGTCTTGGTTGAGATTATTAATATTAGTCCCTCCGCCTTGAGCAGTCAGGGCGTTTCTAATCAGCGCTGTGCGAAAGCAGTAGGCGTAAAACTTCGGGACTACCTCGCGAGAAGTGAAGCGAAGGCGAATCGTAAACGCTGAGTGCGTAATGTCTTCAGGCGGTTGTTCAATAAACAGGCTACGCCCAATCAACGCCCGGTTACCATTCGAACGCACGAAAACTATGTCCCCGTCACAGAGGATATTCCTCTTCGTCACGACCCCTTCCGGATTTATCTGCTCGAGCTCGTCATACCTTGGCTTCGAGTAGTCCTGAAAGTCAGCAACTCCCACAGCCGAGCCAACTCCTCCTGGCGCGCCAGAGAGATCGTTAGCTGCCCGTGGCTGCATGTATAGGATTTCGCCGGACATTGGACCGACGCGGATTTCCTTGGGGGAGTTTTGGTGGGCCCGGCAGGATTCGAACCTGCGACAACACCGTTATGAGCGGCGGGTTCTGACCGCTGAACTACGGGCCCCCACGTTGCGCGGTCCCGTTTTGGAGACGCCGCGCCGGCGGCCCGCAAGCTGCCATGAGCGGGGCCGGATGGCAACGCGCAAAGGCCGCGCCGGCTGTGAAACGCGGATTTGCCGCCCTCGGCCACGCCACGCACAACAAAAACGGCGCCCGAAGGCGCCGTTTCAGAAATCCAAAGGTTTCGCCGGGCAGAGCCGGCGTCACACGCTCTAGGTGTCGAGGAAGCTGCGCAGCAGGCGCGAGCGGCTCGGATGCTTGAGCTTGCGCAGCGCCTTGGCCTCGATCTGGCGGATACGCTCGCGGGTGACCGAGAACTGCTGGCCGACCTCCTCCAGCGTGTGGTCGGTGTTCATGCCGATGCCGAAGCGCATGCGCAGCACGCGCTCCTCGCGCGGCGTCAGCGAGGCCAGCACCCGCGTCGTGGTTTCGCGCAGGTTGGACTGGATCGCCGCGTCGAGCGGCAGCACCGCGTTCTTGTCCTCGATGAAATCGCCGAGATGGCTGTCCTCCTCGTCGCCGATCGGCGTTTCGAGCGAGATCGGCTCCTTGGCGATCTTGAGCACCTTGCGCACCTTCTCGAGCGGCATGCCGAGACGCTCGGCGAGCTCCTCGGGCGTCGGCTCGCGGCCGAACTCGTGCAGCATCTGGCGCGAGGTGCGCACCAGCTTGTTGATCGTCTCGATCATATGCACCGGAATGCGGATGGTGCGCGCCTGGTCGGCGATCGAGCGGGTGATCGCCTGGCGAATCCACCAGGTCGCATAGGTCGAGAACTTGTAGCCGCGGCGGTATTCGAACTTGTCGACCGCCTTCATCAGGCCGATGTTGCCTTCCTGGATCAGGTCGAGGAACTGCAGGCCGCGGTTGGTGTATTTCTTGGCGATCGAGATGACGAGGCGCAGGTTGGCCTCGACCATTTCCTTCTTCGCCCGGCGTGCTTCGCGCTCGCCCTTCTGCACCGTGTTGACGATGCGGCGGAATTCGGTGATGTCGAGACCGGACAGCTCGGTGATCTCGGCGACCTTGCCGCGGATCTCCTTGATCTCGTCCTTGTGCTTGGTGGCGAAGTTGTCCCACGGCTTGGATTTCAGCCGGGTCAGCCGGCTGATCCATTTGGGGTCGAGCTCGGAGCCGAAATATTTCTCGAGGAAGTCCTCGCGCTTGACGCGGCACTTCTCGGCGGTGCGCAGGAGCTGGCCTTCGAGATTCATCAGGCGCTTGTTGAGCCCGTAGAGCTCGTCCATCAGCGCTTCGATGCGGTTGTTGTTGAGCTGCACCTGGCTCATCAGCTCGACCAGCTCGGTGCGCAGCTTGTCATAGCGCTTGTCGGAGGCCGGCAGGGTGGCCTGGCCCTTGCGCCGCGCCTCGAGCCGCTCTTCCTGCAGCTTGTGCAGCTTCTTGTAGGTCTTGGCGATGGCGTCGAAGTTTTCCAGCGTCTGCGGCTTGAGCTTGAGCTCCATGGCCGCGAGCGACAGACCGGCATCCTCGCCTTCGTCGAGATCGTCTTCGTCGCTGCCCGCCGGCTCGGCCACCTCGACGCCCTCGTCGTCGAGCGCCTTGCCATTGGCGGCCTTCTTCTTCAGGTCGTCCGGCTTTCTTCAGCTCGATCGGCACGGCGCCGCGGCCGCGCGGCATCGGCGCGGCGGGCCGTCGGCACCGTCCTTGGTGTGGTCTTCCGGCACGCCGCCGTAGGTCGCGTCGAGGTCGATGACGTCGCGCAGCAGCATCTTGTCGTCGCGCAGCGCGTCGCGCCACGCGATGATGGCACGCATGGTCAACGGGCTTTCGCAGATGCCGCCGATCATCTTCTCGCGGCCGGCCTCGATGCGCTTGGCGATGGCGATTTCGCCCTCGCGCGACAGCAGCTCGACCGAACCCATCTCGCGCAGATACATGCGCACCGGATCGTCGGTGCGGCCGTATTCCGGCGCCTCGCGGCGCTTCCTCGGCGGTCTCAGGCTCTTTCTCCGCCTCGTCCGCGGCAGCCGGCTCTTCGGTTTCTTCGGCTTCGACGACGTTGATGCCCATCTCGTTGAGCATCGCCATGGTGTCTTCGATCTGCTCGGAGGTGAACTGGTCCTGCGGCAGGGCGGCGTTCAATTCGTCATAGGTGACGTAGCCGCGCTCCTTGCCGCGCGCCAACATCTTCTTGACGTTGGCACCGGTCATGTCGAGGACGGGTTGCTCCGGCGTCGTTTCCACCGCTTCTTCGCCGTCCGCGGGCTTCGGGGTCTGCTGCTGTTGCTTGGTGGTCGTCGCCATCATTGATTCCATTTCGCGTCGATGCGCGGAGGTTGCCGCACATCACATTGAGAGCCGGTCGCAGGACCCGGACACCGTGGGAGCCGGCGGCAAGGCCGGACACATGTGGCGCCGGCTCAAGGCCAGCTGAAAAGCGTCAATAACATCCCGCCCGGCCGGATCGCTCCGCCACGCGGCTAGCCAAATCTCTCCAGTTCCGCTTCATCGCTCGTGCCGCGTTGTTCCTCGCGGACCAGCTCGTCGAGGCGCGCCCAGTTGTCTGGGTTGTCGGGGTCACGGGCGCACGCCGATTCCGCAGACCGGATCTCCGCCCGTAAACCGACCACCTTGTGCTGGCGTTCCAGCACACTGCGCCAACCCTTGAGGGCGTCCGTCAAATCCGCGTCCGGCCGGGCGAACTGGTCGATCATGCCCGTCTGGGATCCGCAAAGCCGCTCGATCAAGGGCAGAAAGCCTTGTTCTGTCAGATGGTTTCGCAAGGTGGCAACGTCAAGGCCGGAGCCGTCCCCCATTGCACCATAGCGAGCCGCAAGTTCTATGATCGCCTGACGTAAACTGTCAAGCCCAGGTGATTCCAGGGAAATGTGCGCAAAATCCTCAATAATCTCAGGCAGGATCGCGGGATGGTTAATGACCGTGGCCATCAACAAACGTTCCCGCCGCACCGGTCGGCCGCCCTCGCCAGCCCCCAAAGGGTCGGGTTGACGGAACGGGACCGTGCCGGGACTACCGGGGAAGCCACGCCCTGCCGCCATTCCCGGGCGGGCGAACCGGGCGGTAAACGGCCTGAAACGGCTTGGCGCTTCGCGCACGCCGCGCGGTCCGTTACCCCTTGCGCCCCACGGGGGTTGGAAATTCGGCCGCAGATCGGAGCGCACCCGGTTGCGGAAATGATCCTGATAATGCTTGCGCAGACTGGCGTCGGCGATGCGCGCCGCTTGATCGGCCAGGGTCTTCTCGACCTGGGCCACCCGCTCCGGCGTATCGATCGGCTCGGCCGCGGCGACCGCCAGTTCCCATAGCAATTGCGACAGCGGACGGGCGGCAGCGAGGAAGCTGCGAAACGCCGCCGGCCCCTGGGAAGCAATCAGGCTGTCGGGGTCCTCGCCGGCCGGCAGGCTGACGAAGCGCAGGGTCTTGCCGGGACCGATCAGCGGGAGCGCGCGTTCGGCGGCGCGCGACGCCGCGCGCAGGCCGGCTGAATTGCCGTCGAAGCAGAGCACCGGTTCGGGTACCACACGCCACAGTTCGGCCATCTGATCTTCGGTGAGCGCGGTGCCGAGCGGTGCCACGGCCGGCACGCCCGCCACCAAGCCCGCAATGGCATCCATATAGCCTTCGGTGACCACCAGGAGGCCGTCCTTGCGCGCGCCTTCGAGCGCCTGCGCCAAGCCATAGAGCGTGCGGCCCTTGTGGAAGACGTCGGTCTCCGGCGAATTCAGATATTTCGGCGCGCCCTCCGGCGCCGGATCGAGCACGCGGCCGCCGAACGCGATGATGCGGCCGCGCCGGTCGGTGATCGGGAAGATGATGCGGTTGCGGAACAGGTCGTAGACGTCGCCGCCTTCCTCGCGCCGGCGCAGCAGGCCAGCCTCGATCAGCAGGTGCTCGCTGAACCCCCGCTTGGTCAGCGCCGCCTTGAGCGTGCCGCGCGCTTCGGGCGCGAAGCCGATGCGGAAGCGCGCGATCGTACTGTCCGTCATGCCGCGCCGGCGCAGATACTCTTGCCCGGCCCGACCGCGCGGTCCTTGCAACTCCTCGGCAAACCACTGGGCCGCCGCTTCGAGCACGGCATGCAGCGATTGCCGCACGCGGCCCTGTTCGCGCGCCTCATGGGTCAGGTTGGGCAGTTGCAGGCCGGCCTCGTTGGCCAGCTTCTCGATCGCTTCGGGAAACGCCAGGTTCTCGGTCCGCATGACGAAGCCGATGACGTCGCCATGGGCGCCGCAGCCGAAGCAGTGGAAGAAGCCTTTGTCCTCGTTGACCGTGAAGGACGGCGTTTTTTCATTATGGAAGGGGCACAGGCCGGAATGCTCGCGGCCGCGCCGCACAAGCTTCACCCGCCGGCCAACGACCTCAGCCAGCGCCACACGCATCCGGAGTTCATCGAGAAAAGCGGGATCGAAAGCCATCAGACGAGATCGATGCTCCCCGTGTCACATGTCAGTCATCATGAAGCGGCATCCTGCACCGGTTCACGAACCGACCCCGGTGTCCCTGTCCCGGGCTGCTCAATATGTAACTATAACAAACTTGCGGGTTGCGAGGGTCGCCGAAATCGCTGTTCCGCCCTCAGGCTCCCAGCCGGCGCTTGACCACGCCGCTCGCCTTGGCGAAATCCATGCGCCCGGCGTAATCCTGCTTCAGCGCCGCGATGGTCTTGCCCATGTCCTTGATACCCGTGGCGCCGACCGCGGCGATCGCCGCATCGACCGCCTCGGTCATTTCCGCCTCGTCCATCTGCTTGGGCAGGAAGCTTTCGATGATGACGATTTCCTCCTGCTCCTGCTTGACCAGGTCCTCGCGCGCGCCCTTGCGGTACATCTCGATGCTGTCCTGGCGCTGCTTGATCATCTTCTGCAGCATTTCGAGGATGGCGGCGTCGGAGATGGGTTCGCTGCTGCCGGTGCCACGCGCGGCGATATCGCGGTCCTTGAGGGCCGCGAGAATCAGGCGGAGGGTGGAGATGGCCCGCTGATTCTTCGCCTTCATGGCGGTCTTCAGCGCGTCGTTGAGGGTAGCCCGAAGCATGGGATGAGGTGAGCCGAACAGGGATTGTGGAAAACCTTGAACTTACAGGAAGAAGCGCCGGGAGGCAAACGAAGTTTATTTATCAAACCATTGAAATTTATTGGTTTTTCTAGCAGCGTTCAGCCTTGACGTGGGCGCGCTGTGCGCTTATCTAACCGCCAATTTGCCCGCCGCGAGTCTCGTCGTCCGCCGATGCGTCGATCGCAGCGTGATCGTTAGCTTGCCCCCTACCTGGCCGACCGCCCATCCTGCGCCGCCCGACTGGCGCGGGCTGCCGGCCCCGAGGAGATACCCGCTTATGCCGCCGACCCCACGCAAAGCCCGTCCTGCGCCGCAGATGCCTGCGAGCGGGGCGGCCATGGCGCCGCGCGCCGAAACCAAAGGCGCGCCGCGCGCCCAGACCGGCGGCGACACGCCATTGAAGGCGCCACGGCCGGACGGCGCGACCGCCGCGCTGGTCTTGAGCGACGGCACCGTGTTCTGGGGCCAGGGCATCGGCGCCGCCGGCACCCGCGTCGGCGAGGTCTGCTTCAACACCTCGATCACCGGCTACCAGGAGATCCTGACAGACCCCTCCTACGCCGGCCAGATCATCACCTTCACCTTCCCCCATATCGGCAATGTCGGCACCAACATCGAAGATATCGAGACGCGTGACGCCGGCCGCGCGCGGCCTGGTCATCAAGGCGTCGATCACCGAGCCGTCCAATTGGCGCGCGGCCCAGCATCTCGACATCTGGCTCAAATCCCATGATCTCGTCGGCATCGCCGGCGTCGACACGCGCAAGCTGACCCGCCGCATCCGCGACGGCGGCGCGCCCAACGCGGCGATCTGCCATATGCCGGACGCCATCAAGAACCCGGCGCCGCTCGAACGTCGACGAGCTGCTCGAACAGGCGCGCGCCTGGCCCGGCCTGGAGGGCATGGATCTCGCCAAGGACGTCAGCTGCCGCCAGACCTACACCTGGGACGAGACCCTGTGGACCCTCGGTCGGGGCTACGGCAAGCAGACCGATCCGCGCTTCCACGTGGTCGCCGTCGACTACGGCGCCAAGCGCAACATCCTGCGCTGCCTCGCCGCCGCCGGCTGCAAGGTCACCGTGGTGCCGGCGACCGCCACGGCCGAAGACATCCTGCGCCACAAGCCGGACGGCGTGTTCCTGTCGAACGGCCCGGGCGACCCGGCCGCGACCGGCGAATATGCCGTGCCGACCATCCGCAAGCTGATGGACAGCGGCACGCCGATGTTCGGCATCTGCCTCGGCCACCAGCTCATGGCGCTCGCGCTCGGCGGCAAGACCAAGAAGCTGGCGCTCGGCCATCGCGGCGCCAACCAGCCGGTCAAGGACCTGGAGACCGGCAAGGTCGAGATCACCAGCCAGAACCACGGCTTCGAGGTGGTGACGGACAGCCTGCCCAAGGGCGTCGTGCCGACCCATCTGTCGCTGTTCGACGGCACGCTCGAAGGCCTCAAGGTGACGGACAAGCCGATGTTCTCGGTGCAGTATCACCCGGAAGCCTCACCCGGGCCGCAGGACAGCCACTACCTGTTCGAGCGCTTCGTGAAGCTGATGGAAAAATCTTCGTGAGGCTGACTCGCGAAACCGAGAACTGCACCCTACTCCCTCCCCCCTTGCGGGGGAGCATCGGGGTGGGGGGTCATTCGCCGTGGCGAACCAGCGGGCCCGCGCACTACGCCGTCGGCTTACGGATGCAGAGCAGAAGCTCTGGTCTATTCTACGGTCGCGCCAACTCGGCGGACTCAAATTTCGTCGGCAAGTTCCCGTCGGCCCTTACATTGTCGATTTCGTCTGCCTTGAACGGCGGCTCGTCATTGAAATCGACGGAGGCCAGCATGCCGTCACAGCGGAGCAAGATGCGGCGCGCACGGATTGGCTACAGACCCAAGACTTTCAAGTTCTGCGCTTCTGGAATAACGACGTGCTCGGAAATCTGGAAGGCATCCGCGCAAACGATTTGTGAAGCGGTCAGACCGCAAGGCGAGGAATAGCATTCCCGCGCGCGCTACGCTTTTCCCCCCACCCCGTCCCTCCCCCGCAAGGGGGGAGGGAGTTGCCGTTTGTTTCCGAAAGCGTGCCAAATGCCTAAGCGCACCGATATCAAATCCATCCTCATCATCGGCGCCGGCCCGATCGTCATCGGCCAGGCGTGCGAGTTCGATTATTCCGGCGTGCAGGCGTGCAAGGCGCTCAAGGCGGAGGGCTACCGGGTCATCCTGGTCAACTCCAACCCGGCGACGATCATGACCGACCCGGGGCTGGCGGATGCCACGTATGTCGAGCCGATCACGCCCGACATGGTGGCCAAGATCATCGAGCGCGAGCGGCCCGACGCGCTGCTGCCCACCATGGGCGGCCAGACCGCGCTCAACACCGCGCTGACGCTGGCCAGCAAGGGCGTGCTCAAGAAATTCAACGTCGAAATGATCGGCGCGACCAAGGAGGCGATCGACAAGGCCGAGGACCGCCTGCTGTTCCGCCAGGCGATGGACCGCATCGGGCTCGAATCGCCGAAGAGCGCGCTCGCCCACAATCTGGAAGAAGCGCGCGAGGCGCTGAAAGTGACCGGCCTGCCGGCCATCATCCGACCGTCCTTCACGCTTGCCGGCACCGGCGGCGGCATCGCCTACAACCGCGACGAATTCGACGCGATCGTCGCCGGCGGCATCGAAGCCTCGCCGACCCACGAGGTGCTGGTCGAGGAATCGGTGCTCGGCTGGAAGGAGTACGAGATGGAAGTGGTCCGCGACCAAGGCGGACAATTGCATCATCGTCTGCTCCATCGAGAACGTCGACCCGATGGGCATCCATACCGGCGATTCGGTCACCGTCGCGCCGGCGCTGACGCTGACCGACAAGGAATACCAGATCATGCGCAACGCCTCGATCGCGGTGCTGCGCGAGATCGGCGTCGATACCGGCGGATCGAACGTGCAGTTCGCCGTCGATCCGAAGACCGGCCGCATGGTCGTCATCGAGATGAATCCGCGCGTGTCGCGCTCCTCGGCGCTCGCGTCGAAGGCAACCGGCTTTCCGATCGCCAAGGTCGCCGCCAAGCTCGCCGTCGGCTACACGCTCGACGAACTGCAGAACGACATCACCGGCGTCACGCCCGCGGCGTTCGAGCCGACCATCGACTATATCGTCACCAAGATGCCGCGCTTCACCTTCGAGAAGTTTCCCGGCACGGCGCCCCTGCTCACCACCTCGATGAAATCCGTCGGCGAGGCCATGGCGATCGGCCGCACCTTCGCCGAAAGCCTGCAGAAGGCGCTGCGCTCCATGGAGACCGGCCTGACCGGCCTCAACGAGGTGACCATCGCCGACGCGACGAGTGCGGCCGACAAGGACGCCATCCGCAAGGCGCTCGCCACGCCATCGCCCGACCGGCTGCTGATCATCGCCCAGGCGTTCCGGCTCGGCCTGTCGCTCGACGAAATCCAGGCCGCATGCAATTTCGATCCCTGGTTCCTGGCGCAGGTCGCCGACTTGGTCGCGGTCGAGGAAACGGTGCGCAAGAACGGCCTGCCCAAGGAGGCCCAGGGTTTCGCCCGGCTCAAGCGCATGGGCTTCTCCGACGCCCGCCTGGCCGAGCTTGCCGGCAGCACCGAGCCCAAGGTTGCCGAAGCGCGCCGCAAGCTCGACGTGCGGCCGGTCTACAAGCGCATCGACACCTGCGCCGCCGAATTCCCATCGCGCACGCCCTACATGTATTCGAGTTACGAGGGCGACGGCCTGTCGCCCGCCGAATGCGAGGTCGGACCCGTCCGAACGCGACAAGGTCATCATCCTGGGCGGCGGCCCCAACCGCATCGGCCAGGGCATCGAGTTCGACTATTGCTGCGTGCACGCGGCCTACGCGCTGCGCGACGTCGGCATCGAATCGATCATGGTCAATTGCAACCCGGAGACCGTGTCGACCGACTACGACACTTCCGACCGCCTCTATTTCGAGCCGCTGACCGCGGAGGACGTGCTCGAGATCTGCCGCAAGGAGATGTCGAAGGGCAAGCTCAAGGGCGTCATCGTGCAGTTCGGCGGCCAGACGCCGCTCAAGCTCGCCAAGGCGCTGGAGGACGCGGGCGTGCCGATCCTCGGCACCTCCCAGGACGCCATCGACATCGCCGAAGACCGCGAACGCTTCCAGAAGCTGTTGCGCAAGCTCGACCTGCGCCAGCCGGCCAACGGCACCGCCCATTCGATCGAGGGCGCCGTGCGCATCGCCAACAAGATCGGCTACCCGGTGCTGGTGCGGCCGTCCTATGTGCTGGGCGGCCGCGCCATGGAGATTGTCCATGAACGCGAGCAGCTCGAGCGCTACATGGTCAACGCGGTGAAGGTTTCGGCCGGCAATCCGGTGCTGATCGACAGCTATCTGCAGGACGCCATCGAGGTCGACGTCGACGCGCTGGCGGACGGCAAGGATGTCTTCGTCGCCGGCATCATGGAGCATATCGAGGAAGCCGGCGTGCATTCCGGCGATTCCGCCTGCTCGCTGCCGCCGCGCTCGCTGTCGAACAAAGTCATCGACGAGATCAAGCGCCAAACCGTCATCCTCGCCAAGGCGCTCAACGTCGTCGGCCTGATGAACATTCAGTTCGCGGTCAAGGATGGCGACATCTACCTGTTGGAGGTCAACCCGCGCGCCTCGCGCACGGTGCCGTTCGTCGCCAAGGCGACCGGCGTCCCGGTGGCCAAGATCGCGGCGCGCGTCATGGCCGGCGAGTCGCTGGCGAGCTTCAAGCTGACCGAGCACAAGGCGAAGCATGTGGCGGTCAAGGAGGCCGTGTTCCCGTTCGCCCGCTTCCCGGGCGTCGACATCATCCTCGGCCCGGAAATGAAATCGACCGGCGAGGTCATGGGCATCGATATGGATTTCGGCCGCGCCTGGGCCAAGTCGCAACTCGGCGGCGGTACCCAGGTGCCGCTCGCGGGCACCGTCTTCATCTCGGTCAAGGACCGCGACAAGCCGGCCATGGTCAAGGCCGGCCGGCAGTTGCTCGGCATGGGCTTCAAGCTGGTCGGCACGCGGGGCACCGCGCGCTTCCTGGAGCAGGCCGGAATCGAGTGCGGCGTCATCAACAAGGTGCTGGAAGGCCGCCCGCATATCGTGGACGCCATGAAGAACGGCGAGATCCAACTGGTCTTCAACACCACCGAGGGCAAGCAGGCGATTGCCGACAGCTTCGACCTGCGCCGTACCGCATTGCTTAACAAAATTCCTTATTATACTACTCTGGCAGGGGCCCTGGCGTCCGTGGAGGGCATTGCGGCGCTCAAATCCGGTAGCCTTGAAGTCGCGCCGCTCCAGTCCTATTTTAGTAAGTCGTTCTGAGCGGCGGGGTCGGCATAGGGGCCGGGTTCGGCGCTTTTCATTTTGCAGATGGCTTTTTGCGCCGCGGTGGCCCAGCATTCCTGTTGGCCCGTGGGCAGAAGTTTATTGGCGCGTCAGGTGAGAAAACGCGATTATGGTAGCTGCAATGGAAAAAAACCCAATGACGCCGGTCGGCTACGAACGACTGGTGGCCGAGCTCAAGCAACTGAAGACGATTGAGCGTCCGGCGATCATCCAAGCGATCGCCGAAGCGCGCGACCACGGCGATCTTTCGGAGAACGCCGAATATCATGCCGCGCGCGAGCGCCAGAGCTTCATCGAGGGCCGCGTCGCCGAGCTCGAGGACAAGATCAGCCGCGCCGAGGTGATCGACGCCTCGAAGCTATCGGGCAAAGTCATCCGCTTCGGCGCGACCGTGACACTGGCCGACGAGGACACCGACGAGCAAAGCACCTATACGATTGTCGGGACCGACGAATCGGACATCGGCGAGGGCCTGCTGTCCGTTACGTCCCCCTTGGCCAGGGCGCTGATCGGCAAGGAGCCGGGCGATTCGGTCGAGGTCACCACACCGGGCGGCCAGAAATCCTACGAAGTGATGAAGGTCCGCTTCAAGTAAGCGCGAGAGCGATCGGCCGCCATGTGATCGGCCCATAAACCAAAAACGGCGGAAGCAATTCCCGCCGTTTTTTGTGCGTGCGGCAACCCTATGGAGAGTCGCAGCCGGCTCCGTCTTATTCCTCGTCCACCGCGTCGACGTCGACCGGCACGCCGGGCAGCGTCTTCGAGGTGCGGATGGTCTCCAGGGTGGTCACCCGGCTGACGTGGGGCGTCGCGGTGATGCGCATGGTCAGGGCGTCGCGATGCTCCTTGTCCTTGGCCACCACCTTGAGCAGGAAATCGCCGCCGCCGCGGATCATGTGGCACTCGCGCACCTCGGTCCAGTCGGCCATGGCCTGTTCGAAACCCGAGAGCACCTCCTGGGCCTGGCTGTCGAGCCCGACCAGGGCGAAGAACATTTCCTTGTAGCCGAGTTCGCGCGCGGCGATTTCGGCATGATAGCCGTGGATGTAGCCGGAGTTTTCCAGGGCGCGCACGCGGCGCAGGCAGGGCGGCGCCGAGATGCCGGCCCGGCGCGCCAGTTCCACGTTGGTCATGCGGCCGTCGTCCTGCAGATCGCGCAGGATGAGGCGATCGATTCGATCGAGTTTGACACGCTGCATGGGGGGCTCCGGCATAGTTCGCGCCGTTTGGCAAAATTTCGCGGCAGTTATAGAACGAGTTCCCCCAGCGGGGGTAATATTATTTCATTGAGCAGGAAGGATCTTGGCTACCCTCGCATCATGGCTCCAGAGCCATGGAATCAATCATGTAGACGGGGTTAGCATATGCTGGGTACGCCTGCTTGCGGCTTGCCTGGGAGCGGCGGCATTTCTATGTTAGGCGGAACGGCGTGGCGACGGCTCAACTGCGCCATTTCGGCGGAAATCAGCGGCA
The DNA here is from genome assembly GCA_963752345.1 of uncultured Alphaproteobacteria bacterium. Classification (GTDB taxonomy): domain Bacteria; phylum Pseudomonadota; class Alphaproteobacteria; order SMXQ01; family SMXQ01; genus CAVVYA01. The sequence continues at coordinate 357,690 of CAVVYA010000017.1, read as the reverse complement.
TCCGACAGGAAGAGCGAAGCGGCGCATGGCTCAGCAACATAAAAGCAAGGTTCTCATCCTCGGTTCGGGCCCGGCTGGCCTGACTGCCGCGATCTATGCGGCCCGCGCAAACCTCAAGCCGATCCTGGTCACCGGGATGCAGCCCGGTGGTCAGATGACGATCACCACGGACGTGGAAAATTACCCGGGCTTCGCCCAGGTCATTCAGGGTCCGTGGCTGATGGAGGAGATGCGCAAGCAGGCCGAGCATGTCGGCACGCGCATCCTCTATGACACCGTCACGTCCGTCGATCTGACCATCCGGCCGTTCGTCGCGCGGGGCGATTCCGGCGACAGCTATATCGGCGACACGCTGATTGTCGCGACCGGCGCCCAGGCGCGCTGGCTCGGCTTGCCGAGCGAGCAGCATTTCAAGGGCTTCGGCGTCTCCGCCTGTGCGACGTGCGACGGTTTCTTCTTCCGCGGCAAGAACGTTGCCGTGGTCGGCGGTGGCAACACCGCGGTCGAGGAAGCGATCTATCTCACCAATCATGCGGACAAGGTTACGCTGATCCATCGCCGTGACAGTTTCCGCGCCGAGAAGATCATGCAAGACCGTTTGTTCGCCAATCCCAAGATCAGCGTGATCTGGGACACCGTGGTCGAAGAAGTGCGGGGCAAGAATAACCCACCCGAAGTCACCAGCCTGACGCTGCGCAATATCAAGACCGGCGCCGAAAGTGCGCTCGCCGTCGACGGCCTGTTCGTCGCCATCGGCCATACGCCCAACACGCAATTGTTCAAGGACGACCTTACGATCGATGCGGACGGCTACATCGTCACCAAGCCGAACAGCACCGCGACCAATATTCCCGGCGTGTTCGCCGCCGGCGATGTTCAGGACAAGATTTTCCGCCAAGCCGTGACGGCCGCCGGGACTGGCTGCATGGCGGCTATCGAGGCCGAGAAATTTCTCGTTCATCACGCCAGCGATGCTACGCTTACCGCCGCCGAATAATCCAAGCGTAGGCGCCACAGCGGAATGGATTGGGACAAGCTTAGGGTTTTTCACGCGGTCGCCGAGGCGGGCAGCTTCACCCATGCGGGCGAAACGCTGAATCTCAGCCAATCGGCGGTCAGCCGGCAAATCAGCGCACTCGAAGCGAGCCTCAAGGCGCCGCTCTTTCACCGCCATGCACGCGGCCTCATCCTCACCGAGCAAGGCGAGCTGCTCTACAAGACCACGCGCGAGGTATTCGCCAAGCTGGCGACGACCCAGGCGCTGCTTACCGAGAGCACCGACCGGCCGAAGGGCCCGCTCAAGGTCAGCACCACGGTGGCGTTCGGCTCGATCTGGCTGACGCCGCGCATGAAGGAATTTCTCGACCTCTATCCCGATATCTCGGTGTCGCTGCTGCTCAACGAGGGCGAAGTCGATCTCAATATGCGCGAAGCGGATGTGGCGATCCGCCTGCATGCCCCGCACCAGCCAGACCTGATCCAGCGCCGGCTGCTGACCATGCATCTTCATGTCTACGCCTCGTCGGATTATCTCAAGAAAAATCCCATGCCGCAGACGCCCGAGGATCTCGCCCAGCATCTGATGATCGTCTACGGCGAAGATACGCGGCCGCCGATCACCAATATCAATTGGCTGCTGGAATTCATCCGCAGCCGCGATCTCCAGCCGCGCATTCTCAAAGTGAACAACATTTATGCGATGTATCGCGCAGTGCAGACCGGCGTCGGCATCGCCGCGCTGCCCGACTACACGGTGCGTCAATATTCGAGCAACCTGGTCCGTATCCTGCCGGAGCTTGAAGGTCCGAGCTTCGACGCCTATTTCGTCTATCCGGAGGAACTCCGGCATTCCAAGCGAATCGCGGTTTTCCGGGATTTCCTGGTGCGGAAAATCGCCGAAACCGAGTTTTGAGGATTGCCGCCGGAACAATCGCCCGGGTCGTGGATTTAATGAGGGAATCGGAAGCCATGCAGTTTCTGCATGGCCGGGCTTCCAAATCAGGGCTACCCTCCTCGCCGCGAAAAACGTAGGTTTACCTCACTGAGTTGTTGCATTGCGATATTGCATTGCAGCATACTTGGTCCAAGTTTCGGTCATGCCGCTGGAGAAATCCCGGCCTGACCTCCGAGTTCCGGGTGCAAGGCCCGGAAAAGGGTCCTTCGGGACCCTACGTCTCCCAGACGTGAAGCCTCCCTGTTAAACTTGCCGGACCTTCGGGTCCGGCATTTTTTTTGGCCTGATCCAACCCACCGAAGACAGACTCCCACCGACATCTGGGGTGCGTTGCACATCGAATGATTTCCGACTCATGGCATGATGGGTCCAATCCGGCCGACCAGCCTCTTGCTTGTACACGCGGAGATCGGATGGCAGAGGACACGTCCCACGCGCTGTCTGCTTCCCCCACACTGCCTCACGCAAACCAGTCGCGCTGGCTTTTGACGTAATCCGCGGTGCGGTAGCACAGCGCGCCGATGGTCGCCGTCGCCGGATAGCCTGACAGGGTCGTGAAGGTCGAGGCGCCCAGCACGAACAGATTGGGCATGTCGTGCGACTGGCAATAGCCGTTGACCACCGAGGTCTTTGGATCGGCGCCCATGCGGGTGCCGCCGATCCAACGCTGGCCGCCGCGCGGCTGCTTCGACCACACCTTGCTGGCGCCCGCGGCGCGCATCAATTTTTGCTGAATCTCGGTGATAAAGCTTTGCAGCCTTTTCTCGTTCTGGTGAAACGAGAAAGTCACCCGGGGGACAGGAACGCCCCATTTATCCTTCATGCTCGGATCGAGATCGATGTAGTTGTCACGGTGGGGGAGCGCTTCGGTCGCCGAATTGATATCGAAGTTTCGCGTGTAATAACGCGCGAAGTACTCCTTGAATTCCTTGCCCCACTGGCGGACGTCCGGTGGCACCACGTCGTAGCACTGAACCGGCGCGCCATTGCCGCTCGTCCCAACGGCGGCGCCGCGAATAAAGCCAACGCCCGTATGGTCGAAGTTATTGCCGTTGAAATCATCCATCCGGATGGCGGCGGTGTTCGGACCGACGAAATCGTTGACCACGAAATCGTCGAACAGGCCGATGGTATGCACGTCGCCGTGGCCGCACAGGCCCTTGCCCACGGTGCCGCTGGAGTTCGCGAGACCCCGTGCATCGCCGTCTTTGCCGGAAAGCAGGAGCAGGCGCGAGTTCTCGAAGGTAAAGCCGCTCAGGATTACGACGCGGGCGCGCTGCTGCTCGATGTCGCCTTCCGGCGTGAAATAGCTGACGCCAGTGGCCCGCCCCGCATCGTCGGAATCGATGCGGAAGACCTTGGTGTTGGTCCTGAGATCGACATTGCCCGTCTTCAAGGCCACCGGAATGACGGTATGTGCCGGCCAGGTTTTGGCATGGACATGGCAGCCGTAGTAGTTGCAATGGCCACAATAGACGCACGCCGGCCGTTCCTCGATGCGCGTGTCATAGGGTGCCGGCGGGCGGTAGGGCCGGGAGTTGATGCCAGCGGCGTTTTGGTAGGGGTGATAGCCGAGCTTCTTGCACGCCGCCTCGAACAATTCCATTCTGGCGTTGCGGCGCAGAGGGGGCATCGGATAGCCCTTCTTGCGCGGTCCGGCGAAGGGATTCGGCGCACCCCCGCCTGAGACGCCGAATTCCCATTCGAATTTTTCGTAGTAGGGCTCGAGGTCGTCGTAGCCGATCGGCCAATCGAGAATGTCGTAGCCGGTCAGGTCGGCGCCGGCCCGTTCAGCGACGCCGCTGGCAATCTCGTCGGTGTAAACCTTGAAGACGTCCGGGGAGAAGCGCGCCGATTGCCCGGTCCAAGTGAACATCCGCCCGCCGAGCGCGCTGGTCGTGGAGTAGCGCGGGACGGCGGGCTTGTCCGGGCTGCTGCGATGTGTGGTCGGCTCGTGACGCATATATTCCTGCATGCCCAGGCGAACCGTGAACTTGATCGAATCGCGCACGCCGTAGTCCTCGCGCTTGAGCACGTCTCCGCGCTCGAAGGCGACGACTTGCAGGCCGGCGCTCCCGAGTTCCTTGGCGAGAATGCCGCCGGCTTCTCCCATGCCGACCACACACACATCGGCAATCTTAGCAACCATGGCTCAGTCCCACTTCCGCGGTAACCCGTCGTCTGCGATCGGTTCGAGATCAACCACTTTGTTGATGTAAGCCTCGGGGTAGCCGTAACGCTGCCCCGGGAAACCGACCAGCTTCCAGCCGATGAGGTCACGGTTGCCGCCATATTGCGGATCGCCGAATACCCCTTCCATCACATGGGCGAGCACGAGATCAAAAAACTTCCGACCATCGGCTACATCCTTGATCGTTCCGGCTTCGAGAGCCTCGAGAATCCCGTCCTGCTGGTCGGCGCGCAAGTCGGCAAAGGTCAGGCCGAAGGCCGCTCTGCAATGGCGGTCGAGTGCGGCAATACCGTCCTGATAGGTAGCGAGTAGCCGACCGTAAGGGCCGGCCAAGGCTTCATCGATGTAGTTGGCGGCGCCAGCCTCAATCGCACCGGGCGTATCGGTGGTGGGGATGATGCGCTCCGCGATGGCCTCGACGGTCCTGAACTCGGCGGCACTCAGCGCCCGCGGATGCGCGACGGTTGTCATATTTCAGACCCCCAGTATGGCATTGCTGGACGCTGTTCTGGCAAAGCCAGCTGAAAAAAGCTGCTCTGTTTCCGCCGCTTTGTCAAACCGCGGCCCGATGTCCTGCACGGTACCCGCCGCAATCTCTGCGCGATCCGATATGGCGAACGGAGCAGCGCCAGGCACCGCACTGAGATGAGCCACGACTCGTGGCATCGCCACGATCGCTATCTTCACACCGATCGAGTTCCTTAAGCTCCGCCCAGTCTAAATTCTCGAAGGTGGCATTCGCCTAGACCACAGTTCGTCGTTCATATACCGCGACTTTTCGCCCGGATGACGGAAAAGCCCGAAGAACCTAAAACCTGCGGCGCAGCCCGACCGTCAGCCAGTTAGACCCGCCATTCTCGGCTACGACGCCATAACCGTTGGAACGGTGGTGCAATCGGGTGATGGCGCTCCAAGAACTCTCGGGTAGCCCGACCTCAAGTTCCGCAGTCCAATAGATCAGCCAACGGGCGCTGTCGCCGCTCATGGCGATTTCCTCGGGCGGGACCTTGCTCGTGTAGGATGGGCCGGCGCCGAATGCGACGCTGGTGGGCAGCCTATCGTTCCAGGGAAAACTCCGCCACCGACCCATGACGAGGCCGTTGAACTCCCAGAGATGCTGCGAACCAAAATGTCGCGCGGTCTGACCTTCGATCTCGAGCGCCCAGGTGTCGCCTCCGGCAATCTCGCGGGAAAGCCCGACCCCCAGCAGGTAGGCGTCGCGCATGCTGACATCGTCCAGAGTCGCAAGCTCCTTCCACTTGTTGTCGGTCAGTTGCGCCCCGAAGACGGTCACGGCATTTTGTCCAGCCGGACGCGCCGCCGCCGATGCCGCGATCATCGCCAAGGCTGCCGCCACTCCAAGACCACTCGTCGCTATCTTCCGCCACGTCATGCAACCACCTTCACAATCCGCCGGCGCGCCACCCTCTTGAGCAGCAGCTGGTGAAGAAGTCCGGCCTCGACCTGACAAACCACGCGAACCCGCAATCCTCAGAACAGGGCTCCACCCTGTGACACTGGCCTCCAATCCAGCCCGCATCTCGAATCACAAGTCGCACCCAGAGCGATTCAAAAAAGACGAATTACGCCCCTAGATGCTAGGTATGCCGAGGGCTTTGATCGCCGGGAACTCCACTCCAAGCAGGGTCTGCGGCCAGGGAACGGTCAACAGCTTGTCGAACAAGAGCCACATCGCCAAGGTGATCCAGATGGCCTGGGCCAACACGAGTGTCCACCGCTCGTGGCCCTCGAACCGCATGAACATGATGACGAATAGCGGCAAAGTCGGCAGCATGCCGATGGCTGCCGACGAGAGCATGAAACCGATCAGATAGCCGAAGAAGATCGTGATGCGCTTCGCTACCGTTCGAGTCGACAGAGTAGATAAGTCGGTTTTGGTGTCCATGTGCAGCTTCGCGATGACCTTCTCTCTGGCCGCTTCCGCCAGACCGTGGACTCGCTGGGTCCCAGGCCGACGGCAGACTTGATACAGGAGGCTGATCACCATGCAAGCAAGCGCCGTAACACCGACGATCATCGGCACGAGCTTGGCGTCGTGATTCCAGCCCGAAGCCTGCCACAGCATGACACCGACGACCGCGATGAAAAATATGTATGCCAGGTCTGTGAGGCGGAACGTCGGCTTGCCGAGGTTCAGCACCATGTTCCTGAGGCCGCCCTGGATCCTGACGTCTTGGATAAACGGACGCAGCAAGGATAATGCCGCCAGAATCAGCAACCCGATTACGACAGGACGAAGCAGCCACTCGGTATTGTAGCGTTGGACCGAAATGAACATGTAGCGTTCAAGGATGCCGCCCAGGACCACGCCCAAGATCATCGGCGGGCGCGGCCATTTCAGATGTTTCATGCTCCATCCGAGCACACCGAAAATCAGCAGGACATAGAGATCGCCCCACTGCCGCGACGCCTGGAACGCGCCCATATACATGATCGCCAGGACGGGTGGCACGATGATCGTATAGCGCAGCAAGGCCAGCTTGGCGAACTGGCCACTGAACAAGTAACACAGACCGGCGCCGAGAATATTGGCCATCGCGATGGACCAGACCATGGAGTAGGTCACGTGCAGGTTCTTGGTCAACATGTCCGGCCCCGGAACCAGGCCGTGGATCAGGAAGGCGCCGAGCAGGATCGCCATGCCCGCGCTGCCGGGTACGCCAAACGCGATCGTCGGCACCAGCGTGCCGCCATTGATCGAGTTGTTCGCGCTTTCCGGCGCGATGACGCCACGAACGTCGCCGGTGCCGAAGGTCTTTTGTGCGTCCTTCTCGGTCTGCAGCGCATGCCCGTAGGCGATCCAGTCCACGACGGAGGAACCCATGCCGGGGATTGCGCCAATTCCGGCGCCGAGCGCGCCGCAGCGGATGACCAACCACCAATTCCTGAAGGCGTCCTTGAAGCCCTGTTTCATTCCCGCCTTGACGTCGTATTTCGACCCCTCCTCCGAAATTGCGGAACGGGTAACCGTCAAATCCGCCAGCTCGGGGAGCGCAAACAAGCCGAGGACCATAGGTACGAGCGGCAGACCGTCCCAGAGATAAAGACTATCAAGCGTCCAGCGCAGCGTACCGGTCTGCGGATCGGAGCCGATCATCGCCAACATGAGGCCGAAGCTCGCGGCGGCCAAGCCGCGCAGCGGCGCGCTGCCCGACAGCGAAGACACCATGGAGATGCCGAAGACCGCCAGGGCAAGCAATTCGGGCGAGCCGATATACAGCATCACCGGGCGCAGCGCCGGGATCGATAGACCGAGCAGGAGCGCGCCGAATATGCCGCCGATCAGCGAGGCCATGTAAGCCGCGCTCAGAGCCCTGCCGGCCTCGCCCTTCTTCGACATGGGCAGGCCATCGAGCACCGTCGCCTGCGCGCCCGACGTTCCGGGCACGCCGAACAAGATGGCGGGAATCGTGTCCGACGTATTTGTGACGGCGCTCATGCCCAGCAGCATCGCGAACGCCGCGAAGGGATCCATGTCGAAGGTGAATGGCAGGAGCAGGGCCATGCCCACCAGGCCGCCAATGCCGGGAATGATGCCCAGCATGAGCCCCATAACGACCCCTAGCGCCAGAAATCCCATCCGCTCGAGGTTGAACATGATCGCCAGGGCTTCCCCCGCGGCGGCCAGCATCGAAACTTCCATCATCTGATCCCGAGAATGAATTCATCGAGCAGTCAACGCACGCCTCGTATTGACCGAATGGTCATGACACGAGTCGTGAGCTGACTGGCTTATTGGATGCATAGACGAAACCGGCTTCGCGGAATTGTCGGTTATGCGAAGATCAGGCGGACGGCGGGCCCGTTTTGTGCGGAGTTTCGACGAGCTTGGATGTCGGCCGCCATCCAGCAGCGGGTACTGTCGATGGAGAAATGCTGAGGAACGGACAGTGTGAGGAGGTCGAAGACAAAAGGCAGCAATACAACGGGCAGTATGGTCAACGTGCTGGCGCTGCTTGCGCGGTGGAGCATGGGCGGTCGATCGTCCTCGGCGTCGCTCCATGGTTGAGGCTTGTTTATGATGGCCCCTGTTTCTTCATCGTTCCAGGCGATGGTGCCGTCATGCGCGCCGCTGTCCAGCGCCGGTCCTATCGCCAGGAATTTCGCCTGCTTTTCCGAAAAAATGTGATGCTGCGGTGCGGCCGACGCCACGGCGACGCTCGCGGCAAGGAGTACGAGCGCGATGACCATTCGTGACGTGAGTTGCCGGAGAGGAGCCATCCCAGGTGCCGATTCTTAAAACAGTTTTATAAAAAATAATATCAGCAACAATTGGGTCACCTTATTCGAGAAACAGGCCTTGTCACAAGCCGAAAAGCATACGGCGGTTTCCGGTTCAGCGCCTGCCGGCGCCGAGCAATACGAAGGATCCGTGGTCGCCAACAAATCCTTGGCGCGATCAGGGGTTTATTCGTGGTCTGCCTCGAAGACATTTGCCTTTCCACCGCCGTGATCCCTTGTCTGCAAAGCAGCCGTGCTATGCAGCAGGCTCACAAGCCAGTAGCCCAGATACATCGTCGTCGCCCTCGATCTTACCTTACGCTTCGTCTCGCTGACTTACCCCTCGCAGCCAACACGCGAGATTCGATTAGCCCGGTGGCGGAGTTTTCTTGACGCTGCTTCTCAACTCAACAATTCGGTCTCATCTCGCTCAAACCGCCGCACTTGGCACCAGAGTTTCCGTCTCGTGCAAGTCGCCTTGTCGGTACTGCTTCCGTTCGTGGGGGCAATCCCGCCAGTGCTGGCAATGCGGGCAGGTTGTAACGCCCGCGCGCTCTCAGCCGGCGCCGTGACGGCTTCGGCGCTTCTGCTCTTGTCGTCCCAAGCCCCGGCCGTCTTCGCTGGCGAGATCGTCACCACACCCTGGAGGCTCTCTGGAAGCAGTCCGATGGGCGGGCAGCTCTCTGGACCAGGGCGACTAGACAAGGTCAACGATGTCTGGAGACGCTTCTCCTCCTGCCCGATTGCCTATGATCAAAACTCCAGAACCGCGCTGACACGAGCACTGCGGCGCTTAATTCCATGGCTACTTCCGAGGACTGCCCTGTCTTGCACTTGCCCCGTTAACCATTAGATCGAGGCGGTTTCGAGTCTCAACCGCGCGACGCCCGAGACGCCGGCCGCACGCAACCGGCCGCGGGGTCCGTCAACGGGTGCTTAAGGGTTGATGGCTTAACTTGCGTCGCCGACGACCCACGCCGTCGTGGGCGCCGCGCGCCGATAACCGAGAAAGGATCCGCCCGTGACCGTTCGTTCAGCCTGCGCCACCGCTGCCCTCTTGCTTGCCCTCGCGCTTCCTGGCCAAGCTTCCGCCGTGGCAATCGTCGGTTCGAGCGGCGGCACGTTTTCTCATCTGACCGACTGCGACAAAAGCGGCGACGACCGCGAATGCGGCATCGTCAGCACCAGCAACGGCACCGCCACTCAGCTGCGCTGGCCCTATCGTCAGGATGGCGATCAGATCGGCTACGCCAGCACCCTGACATCGGTCGATATCAACATCGATACCGCGACCAATGCGAACGATGTTGTCATCGCCCGGCTCGATTGGTTCAACGCCGCGACGAACGCCAGCATCACGCCGGACGAATTCGGCTTCCGCTGGACGCTGCGCATCGCATTCACCAACCCGAACGTCAGCGTCGACAGCGAAACGTTCAACCTGTCGGTCCTCAACACGGACAATCCGGCCGGCGACAGCATGGGCGGCTTCACCCTGGCGGACCTCAGCAACCTCGCCTTCAATCTCAATGGCCTCACCGTCGGCGACTTCCGCTACAGCGTGGTGGATGGCACGGGTGTTTGCGAAGGTGTCGATACCAGCCTCAACGGCTCGTCGTGGTACAATTGCGAGGACAACACTGCGAGCCTGCTGATCACCGCCGACTTTACGGCCACGGCGACCAATACGAACGCGGTCAACGAGCCGGCAACCCTGGCGATGCTGGCGACCGGCGTTTTCGGCCTCGCCGCATTGCGCCGGCGCCGGAAAACGGCTTAGGTCCATCGCCGTACGGACAAACGGCGGCCCCTATGGGCCGCCGCTCGTTTTCGAGGAATGGTAAGCGAGAGGTCCGCCGCAGGTGCGGCACGTCGGCGCTCGTCGCCTCACATATAAAGTTTTTCGCCCTCGAGACCCTTGTAGAGGTCGGCGACATATTCGCCGTAGCCGTTGAACAGCAGCGTTGGAACGCGGTCCTCGCTGCCGAGCACCCGCTCGTTCGCCTGGCTCCAGCGCGGATGGGCGACCTTCGGATTCACGTTGGCCCAGAAGCCGTATTCATTCGCGGCGAGCCGCTCCCACATCGTCTTCGGACGTTGGTCGGAAAACGTGAACTGGACGATGCCCTTGATGCTCTTGAAGCCGTATTTCCACGGGGCGGCGAGGCGCAGCGGCGCGCCGTTCTGCTTGGGCAGCGGCTTGCCATAGAGGCCGGTGACCATGAAGGCGAGCTCGTTGGTCGCTTCTTCCATAGTCAGGCCTTCCACGTAGGGCCAGGGATACCAGAACTGGCGCTGGCCGGGCGCTTCCTTGGGATTCTGGAAGGCCTGCATGTGGACGTATTTGGCGCCCGACGCCGGCTTGGCAAAATCGACCAGCGCCTTCATGGGAAAGCCGCTCCACGGCACGGTCATCGACCAGGCTTCGACGCAGCGCATGCGGTAGACGCGCTCTTCGAGCGGCATTTTTCGCACGAGCTCGTCGAAGCCGATGGTGATCGGCTTTTCCACCATGCCGACGATCTTCACGTCCCATGGCCGGATGGTGAGCTGCTGCGCCTGCTTCACCACGTCCTTGCTGGAATTGAATTCGTAGTAATTATTGTAGGTGGTGGCCTGCTTCTCGTCGCTGATCGGCCGATCGACCCGATAGCGCATGTTGCGGTTCGCCGGATAAAGATCGGCAGTCGGGTCGCCGCCCTGCGCGGTGGCGGCCAGCGCCGCACCGGCGTCGAACAGCAGCGACGGCAACGCGGCGATCAGGGGCCCGGCGGCCAGCCCTTTGACCAGCTGGCGACGGTTGATGTAGAGGGATTCAGGGGTCGCGGCGCTCTCGGGCAGTTCCCAGCCGCGCTTGATCTTGATCAGCATGGCAAAACCTCCAACCTTGCTCCCCCGAGCCGGCGCATGGGACATGCGCACGGAGCTCGAGCATGGGACAATCCACGGCTGCGTGATGGCGGTCAATCTTTTGTGAGGGATGATACGCCGGTCTGGACGGATGCCCAAGCGCCGCAAAAAGCAAGCAGGCCGCGATTGCGCGCGGCCTGCTTGCGGTTTAGGCGCGGCCGCGCACGGCGCGGCTTCAGGCTCTATTTTTCGAGCATCGAGCGCAGCATCCATGCGGTCTTCTCGTGGATCTGCAGCCGCTGGGTCAGCAGGTCGGCGGTGGGTTCGTCGCTCGCCCGCTCGACAACCGGGAACAGCGCCCGGGCGGTCCGCGCGACCGCCTCCTGGCCATCGACCAGCTCCTTGATCATGCCATTGGCGTTCGGCACGTCGGTCGCTTCCTTGATGACGCTGAGCTTGGAATAAGCCGCGTAGGAGCCCGGCGCGAATTCTCCGAGCGCGCGGATGCGCTCGGCGATCAGATCGACGGCGAGCGCGAGTTCGTTGTACTGGGTCTCGAACATCAGATGGAGCGTATTGAACATCGGCCCCGTGACGTTCCAATGGAAATAGTGGGTCTTGAGATAAAGCGTGTAGGTATCCGCCAGCAAATGCGCCAGGCCGTCGGCGATTTCCTTGCGGTCCTTATCGGAGATTCCGATGTCCATCTTGTTTCCTTTCGTTTCTTGCGCGGCGCCCGGGAAAGGCGCGATCCTTTTTTCAGGCTAGAGGATAACATCCAACGTTCGTTTGATCTAGGTCATTTCTGGCGGCTTTGAGCGTCGCGTTCGACGCCGGCGGTCTGGCCCGCCACTTGAATGGTGCAAACCGCAGCTGGCGAATCGAGCTTCAGCACGATGCTTTCGCTAACGAAGAGCTGGGCATGGATGCCGTCGGAGCCCGAATAGCCGACCATGGCATCCTGTCCGATGATGATCTTGCCGGCGCGCGGATCGATCACCGCCGCACCCTTGATCGGCGCCTTGAAGATGCCGAGGGTGCAGAGCCGGCTGATATGGGCGGCCTGCGGAAGATCGCTCTCGCCATAGCGGCGGAAAAGTCCGTTATAGATCTCGGGCTCGGCGACAAGCGCATGCGGCCCTGGGAATCCAGCCTCGTCGAGGCGCGTAACGGCGACCACGACATTTTCCAGCGCGGTGTCTGGATCCGACCAGTCGCCACCAGCGATTTCGTTGCGCCCCGGAGACGTCAGCAGCCCGTGCAGATTGAAATCCTTCTGGCCGTAGTAGACGAATTCCTCCTCGCGCGCGGCCACGGCCTCGGCCGCTTCCTCGACCGGCGTGGTGTCGAGTGGCTGGTCCTTTTCGAGATGGCCGGCCAGGCGGCGGATCGAGAGATTGAACGAGCGGCGCAGCATCGGGACGGAAATAGCATGCCCCATGACCGCGCCGGCCTCGCCGGGTTGCGGCTGGCGGCAGAAATTGTCGTTGCCGACTTCGATGGTGTTAAGGCCGACGCCGTAAGGGCCATCGACATCGAGAAAACGCCGACCGGTGAGCCTGTCGCGCGCCGCCTTCAACGCGGCGGCGTCGAATTCCTTCCACAGGTCGGCGCCGAACGGGCTGGCTTTGCGGTTGAGATAATCCATGGCGGTCATCCCTTCTTGTTCTTCATCGGGCCGACGGTGAATTTCGCGCCGCCGCCCGGCGATGATGGATGGTGATCCTCGCTTCCCCCTCCATCTCCGCCTCCGCCGTGTGCGGCATCCTCCGCGGCATCCTCCACCTCGGTGATCGGCGCTTCGGTGAACAGGTAGGTGCGCAGATATCCGTCGAAATCGGAATTGTTGCGGCGGATCCATTCGAGGACCATCGTCGCGTGCTCCATCTCCTCGCGCATATTGTGGAGCAGCACAGCGGCAAGCTCCTTGTCGGAACAATCGTCCGCGCGCTGGCGATACCAGTCGACCGCGTCGAGCTCTTCCTTGAGCGAGACGATGGCATGGTGCATCGTCAAAGTTTGCTTGGATAGTTTTTCACGCGGCGCGTGGAGCGATTCGCTGGACATGGGCGTTTTCTCCTTGCCTGTCACGCAACGTGACGAGCCGGGAAACGCGGGCCTCGCGCCCGCGCCCTGCAAACCGCCACGGCACCTCGCACCGTGGCGTCGCCACTGTCTCTAGAGATAGTAAGCGATTCCGTTAGATACAACGGTTATTCGAATAATTATAAAAACCGTTGGGCGGACGGGGCTGTACGCTCCCCTGGGGGTTACGCGTCGTCCGCGAGCGGGAAAAAATCGTCTTTCGTGGCGTTGCAATCCGGACACTCCCAATCATCGGGCAGATCCTCGAACGCCGTGCCGGGCGCGATGCCGTGCGCGGGGTCGCCCACCGCCGGGTCGTACACATAGTCGCAATCGCCGCACATATACTTCTTCACAATCGGCTCCTTTGTCGGGGTCGGGCCATGATTCGCGTCGCCACGGGCCATGTCGAGGCGTCTTACACGAGGCACTCCGGCTTGCCTAGCCCCCGATGCCGGCTGGTATGCGACGGGGCCACCTTGCGGCGGCCCCTCTCATCGATGGCTATCGTTAGTCGAAACGAGGCTCAGCGTGAGATATCGCTGATCGCAACGCTGCCCACCGCGAATTTCTGCGGCTCCTTGTCGACGCGCTCGACCTTCACGCCCTTTTCGAATGCCGCCATCTGCAGCAATTCGAGGTCTTCGTCGCCGGAGCTTTCGAACCAGTATTCCGTGCCGCGCGGCAGCAGAATGCCTTCGTGCTGGCTGAGTTCGGCGATCAATTCGTCGCCGGGACCGTAGAACTTCACGCGGCCGCGCAGCACCATCCAGAAGCCGTCCATGCCCTTATGGGAATGCAGGTTGTTTTCGCCGCCCTCGCGCACGATCTGGACGCGGCCGCGGATGATGTCGCTTTGGGCCAATTGGACGATGGCCTTGCCGCCCTTCAGGGTTTCCGGCTTTCGATAGCTGAACAGTTGATAGCTGCCCGGCTCCACTTCTTTTGATTGGGATTTGAGCATGAGTTTACAAGCCTTCTAAATCTGTGACGTCAGAGGTGTTTTCGCTGGACGAAAGTCAAAATGCAAGCGATCCGCAGGATAATTCGTAACGAACCCGTTGATAACCCTGGAGATGAGAATATGATTGTCCACTATCTGTGAACCAATCCATAGGCGATCGCATGGACCGTCTCCGGGCGATGGAAACCTTTACAAGAGTGGTGCGGGCGGGCAGCTTTTCGGCCGCCGCGCAGCAGTTGCGTGTATCGCGCACCATCGTAAGCAAGCACGTCTCGCAACTCGAGAACCTGCTCGGCGTGCGCCTTCTCAATCGCACGACGCGCCGGGTCAGCCTGACCGAAAGCGGCATCGCCTATTTCGAACTGTGCTCGCGTATTATCAACGAGGTCGAAGAAGCGGAACTGTCGGTCACCAAGCTGCACAAGGAGCCGCGCGGCGCCCTCAAAGTGCTGGCGCCGAAATCCTTCGGCCTGGTGCATGTCGCGCCGGCCGTCTGCGCCTTCAGCAAGCGTTACCCCGACATCAAGGTGGCCATCGTCCTGAGCGACAGTTTCGTCGACCTGATGGACAACGGCTTCGACTTGGCGATCAAGGTGGGGCCGCTTGAAGATTCGAGCCTCGTCGCCCGCCGCCTGGGTACGACCCGGCTGGTGGCCTGCGCCTCACCGGCCTACCTTGCCGCCCACGGCACGCCGCAGACGCCGCAGGACCTGGCCAAACACAACTGCATGTCCCATCTCAACCAGGTGCGCGACCAGACTTGGCATTTCACGGGTCCCGACGGTCCGCTACCGGTGAAGATTTCCGGCGGGCCCACGGCCAATAGCGTGCTCTTCCTGCGTCACGCGGCCCTTGAGGACATCGGTGTCGTGCTGCTGCCGGAGATCAATATTCACAATGACATCCTGAGTGGCCGGCTGGTTCCGATCCTGACCAGCTACAAGACCGCGGAGTTTCCCTTCCACGTGGTCTACCCGCACAACCGGCACCTCGCGACCAAGGTGCGGACCTTCGTGGATTGCTTGGTGGAACATTTCAAGCACGTCGCCTGGGACGAAGCGACCACCCAGCTGCCGGTCTATCTGAAGCCCGCCGAGCGGCAGCGCACCGTCGCCAATATCTGAGGCGTTCCGGCGCGCCACCGCCGCATCCCCTGCCATCCACTCGAGGCGGCGAACCAATCGCCTGTCCCTGCGTTTGTCCTGAGGGACGGCAGCGACCGCTGAGTCGTTCCGCTTGGGTTCTTTCACAAGGAGGGACAGGCTGTCGCCCGGATCCGGACGCCAGCCGGAATCGGGATGGCACGGTCGATCATCGGACTATGGGCGCGTAGCGCGCCGGCAAAGGCCGCGCATCCGGCGGCATCACGCAGGTGGCGGATGCTGCTGTTCTGCCTCGTAACTCTGCCGCTGACCGGCGGCTGGGCCGCGCCCGATGTCGCCGTCACCCAACTCGCCCGTATTGAACCCGCGTCTGCGCCATCCCCGGCCCCGCCCGAGCGCATCACCGATAAGCTGCTGGGTGGATGGCCCAACTTGCTGCGCGAAGACTGGTCTGACGGCCTGAAGCTCGCTGGACGCGACCCGGGCGGCCGCTGGTCGCGCATCATGGTCAACGACACAAAGTGGCACAAGGAGAACGGCGAGCAGCAGGTGTTCACCTATCCGGGCCAGAATGGTCAGACGTTCGATCCCTTCAGCATCGTCGAGCGTGACGGCAAGCGCTGGCTGCGCATCACGGCGCGCGCCACGCCCCGCAGCGAATTGAAAGCTGCCTGGAATCAACCCATCCAATCCGGGGTGCTGGCCAACCATCGCACCTTCGGCTTCACCTACGGCTACATTGAGGCGCGCGCCATCCTGCCCGACGTCAAGGGCGCCTGGCCGGCATTCTGGACCTTGCCAAACGACAAAAAATGGCCGCCGGAAATCGACGTCTTCGAACATCTCAATCCGGCGGATGGCCGCGAAGGCGGCATCGACAAGGTCCACGTCAACACCCATTGGTGGAGCAAGTCGAGCAAGGGTCATGCAGGGCGCGGCGGCTATGTCACATTGCCGAACGGCGGCAAGGTCACCGAGCCGCATCTCTATGGCGTGCTCTGGACGAAGGATTTCGTCGCTCACTACATCGATCGTCAACTCGTCAAGGTGGTGCCCAACCCAGGCAACGACCCCGGCGTCGTCGAGGGCCTGCACAAGCCGATGCACCTGATCTTCACTTTGGCCATGGGCGGTCGGTGGCCGGGCCCGGTGGCGATGGATCGCTTGCCGGCCCACATGGATGTCACCGACATCGCCGTGTGGGGCCTGCCCGCCGCACCCTGAGTAGGGAGACGCAATGCGAGCCGGACAGCCAAGCACATTTCGCGGCTGGATGCTGTCGCCCGCCGACCGCACGCAATTGCTCGCGCAATTCCCGCCTGTTTATCCGAACGTCGTGGCCGATCATGTCACCTTCGCCGACCCGCAAGGCGCGACGATGCCGGACATCCGCAGCGCGCGGGTGGTCGGCCAGACCGATGACGGCAAAGGCGTGCAAGCGCTCGCGGTGGAAATCAACGGCAGCACAAACCGGCCGGACGGTTCCACCTATCATATGACTTGGTCGCTCGCGCCGGGCCGCAAGGCGGAAGAGTCGAACGACGTGCTGCGGGCGCAAGGCTTTCGCCCGGTCGAGCCCACCCCCATCAGACTCGAACCCGCGCCGGCATGAAAAAGGAGCCTCGCTTCGCAGCGAGGCTCCTTCAAGGATAGCCCGTGGGCAATGCGCCTACTTGCGCTCGGCGGTGATGGCGTTCCGCACCTTGGCGACCACCGCCTCGGGTGAGGCATAGGCCTTCTTGAGAATCGCGGCCATTTCGTCGCCCGAGATCGGGTCTATGTCGAACTGCAGCTTCTTCGCCTCTTCCAGGAACTGCGGGTCCTTCAGGGTAGCCATGAAGGAGTCCTTCAGCAGCTGGGCGCGGTCGGCCGGCAGCTCCGGCGGTGCCGCGAACGGGCGGCCCCACAATTGCGGCGCGAACACCAGCTCGAGCACCTGCTTCTGCTGTTCGGTCTGCGCGAAATCCATGATCAGGGGCAGATCCGGAAAGGAGTTGCTCTTGCGCACGGACAGTTCGACGAACAGCACGGCCTTGCCGGCATCAAGCCACGGCTGCACAGTGTTGCGCACGCCGGTCCAGCCGCCGCTGAAATGCCCGCCCACTTCCAGGCGCTCCATCGCAAGCAGCGCATCCGCCGAACCCTTGTAACCCGTGACGATGCGGATCTTGGTGCCCAGCACCTCGTTGATCACGCGCGGGAACAACTCGGTATCCGAGATGCCGCCGCCCTGAGAGCCGACGATCAGCTCCTTGGTCTTGAGGTCCTCGAACTTGGTGATGCCGGTCTCCTTGGCCGCGATACCGACGCCGATCTCGGTGTTCATGCTGCCGAGCCAGGTGAATTTGGTGGCGTCGAAGCGCGCCTTGCTGTCTGAGCCGGTGTAGAGCGGATCGAGCGGCAGGCCGCGTTGCAGCGCGCCGAACGCGAGGCCATCCTTGGGCGCGACATTGTAGAGATGGTTGGCGAGCAGCAGGCTGCTGGCGCCCGGCATGTTCTTCGGCACGAGCGTCGGATGGCCGGGGATATGACGGTCCATATGGCGAGCGAGAACGCGGGCATAGGCATCGTAGCCACCGCCGGGTGCGGTGCCGATCAGCAGGTTGACCTGCTTGCCCTTGTAAAAATCCGTAAGGGATTGCGCGGCAGCGAAGGAAGTGGATGCCGCCAGGGCGGCGACGGTAAGAATGAAGGCACGCGACAAAGTGAGACTCATCGGAATCAACTCCTGAACCAAAGGAACTCCAAGGCACGCGAGCGCGGTCTTATAGACGACTGCCGATTAACCCGCGACTCCCATCTCCAATGAAAAGCCGCTCCGTAGGCAAATGCCCATGGAACGGCTCTCTTCTGCATCGATTTTATGCAGTTGATTATGCGGCGAAGTAGTTCTGCGTACCGTGCGCTTCGATTGCCTTGGCCAGACGTTCCAGCGCCACCACATATGCGGCGGTCCGTACGTCGATGTCTTTGTCTCGGCTGATCTGCCAGATGAGGCGGCCTTCCCGCTCCATGATGACGCGGAGCTTGCTCTGCACTTCCTCGAGGCTCCAATAGTAGCCCTGGCGGTTCTGCACCCACTCGAAATACGACACCGTCACGCCCCCCGCATTCGCGAGAATATCGGGCAGGACGATGATCTTCTTGTCCTGCAGGATCTTGTCGCCGCTCGGCGTGACCGGGCCATTGGCGAGTTCGAGAATGATCCGCGCACGCACCGAGCCGGCATTCCGGCTGGTGATGGTGTTCTCGAGAGCCGCCGGCACCAGGATGTCGCAATCGGTCGCGATCAGGGTTTCCGGATCGATCGTCTTGGCTTTGCCACCCTCGGCGTAGGCCGTGACGCTGCCGCCGCGGTTCTTTGCTTCGAGCACGGCCGCCGGATCGAGCCCGTCCGGATTGGCAATGGCGCCACGCGAATCGGAGATCGCGACAATCTTGTGGCCGTCGGCATGGAGCAGGCGGGCGATATGCCAGCCGGCATTGCCGAAGCCCTGGATGGCGACGCGCTGCTTGCCCTGAAGGCCGAGGTCCTTGGCCAGCACGTTCAGCACGTAATAGCCGCCGAGCGATGTGGCGTCGTCGCGGCCGAGCGAGCCGCCGAGCGTGATCGGCTTGCCGGTGATCACAGCCGGGCACGGTGCGCCCACGAGCGAGCTGTACTCGTCCGCCATCCAGCCCATGATCATGGCGTTGGTGTAGACGTCCGGTGCGGGAATGTCGCGATCCGGGCCGATCATGTTGGCAAAGGCATGGACGTAGGCGCGCGACAGGCGCTCGAGCTCGGCTTTGGACAGCTTGTGCGGATCGACGCGAACCGCGCCCTTTCCGCCGCCGTAGGGCAGGTTCGTCACGGCGCATTTGCACATCATCCAGAAGGCGAGCGTCTGGACTTCGTCCATGCTCGCCTCGGGATGGTAGCGGATGCCGCCCTTGGTCGGGCCGCGGGTGTCGTCGTAGCGGCAGCGCCAGGCGAGGAACGAACGCCGCGAGCCGTCGTCCATGCGGATCATCAGGCGGGCGCTCAGAGTCTCTTTGGGATAACGCAACTTTTCGAGCACGTCGGGATCGATGCTGACGTGGCGCGCAGCAGCTTCGAGCCGGGTCAGCGCGCTGCTGAGGATATCCGCCGTCTCATTGTGGTTGGGTGACTCGGTGGGGGAAATCGCGGAACGCGCCTTCGTGCTAACGCTGGACAATGCCCTTCTCCTCGCAGCTCTACTGCTCATTAACTAATCTAATGCTTACCGTTCCGGCGCGGCACTCGTCTGGCGCAGCGCGGGACCGCATTGTATTTCGGCAAATGCCTCGTGGATCGGCAAGTGACCGCCTGTGAGGGCCTCTGATAAGCAGGGCCGGACGGATTCGCAAGCGCGCTCTTGACCGCCCGGCCCTGTGTGAGACGGTCTGTCCTTGGCAGTTGCGACGCCGCCGAACCTACCGGAGCGGTGCGTCAGAGGGGGCACAACTGGCCACCGAGGGACGACACCCCCAGCGGCCAGCAATGGATCGTCGCGACTGCCTCTAAGCGCTTGCCGCCTGGCGCTCGTGGACCACCCGGTCCGGCCTGTTTGCCGGTCACTTCCTGCAGATGGTCGAAGGTCTGCTCGAAGCTGCCGACACCGAGGGTCAGCGAGCGCAGCTCGATGATCATGTCGCCGGTTTCGGCGGCCGGCATGTTGCACACCACCTCGTCCCACCCGGGCCAGCCCGGCTTGGCGTCGTAGCCGAGAATTTGGCCGCGCCGCCCGCTGATCAGCCGCTGCACGCGCGACGTGAAGGCGTTGGGCACGCTGATCCGCACCTGGTTGATCGGTTCGAGCAGCACCGGGTCGCATTGCGCCATGCCCTCGGTCATGGCGAGCCGCGCCGCCTGCTTGAACGACATTTCCGAGCTGTCGACCGTGTGATAGCCGCCGTCGATCAGCGTCACCGCGATGTCGACGACCGGGAAGCCGCGCGGCCCCTTCCGCAGATACTCGCGCACGCCGGCTTCGACGGCCGGGATGAACTGGCGCGGGACGGCGCCGCCGACGATCTTGTCGATGAAAGTGAAGCCGGTGCCGCGCGGCTGCGGCGCGATCTCGATGGTCACGTCGCCGAACTGGCCGTGGCCGCCGGTCTGCCGCTTGAAGCGGCCATGCTGGGTGACGCGGCCGCGTATGGTTTCCTTGTAGGGCACTGCCATCGGCGCGCTGCGCACCTTGAGATTGAATTTGTTGGCCAACCGTTCGAGCGTGATCAGCAGGTGCATTTCGCCCTGACCGCGCAGCACCATCTGATGGGTATCGGGATGCTGTTCGATCACGAGCGACGGATCCTCCTCGATCAGCTTGGCGATGGCGCCCATCAGCTTGACCTCGTCGTTGCGGCTCTCCGCCTCGATGGCGAAGCCATAGACCGGTGCCAGCGGATCGAGCCATGGCAGCGCGATCGGCTTGGCGCCTTCGTTCACCAGCACATCGCCGGTACGCACCGCATCCATGCGGCCGAGCGCGACGACGTCGCCCGCCGTGGCATGATCGAGCTTGGTCGGTATGGCCGCCCTGCATGTGGAACAGGCCGGAAATGCGCTCGCTGCCGTGGGGACCGGTGACGCGTCATGCCGTCCTTGAGCGCGCCGCGCCAGATGCGCGCGAGCGACAGCTTGCCCGAGTGCGCCACGTGGTGTGTCTTGAAGACCTGAGCCACCGGCCCGATCGCCTCGCTGACGTCGCTGCCCTGGCGCTCCAACGTCGCCTCGTGGCTGGGCACTTCGTGGCGCAGCAGCTTGAGCAGGCGGCGCACGCCGTAATCCTTTTCCGCCGCGCCGATCACCACCGGCACGATGAGATCCTGCGCCATATCGCGCGCGAGATCCTGATAGATGTCCTTGATGCCGGGCAGCGCATCTTCGAGCAATTGCTCGAGCAGCTTGTCGTTGTAGTCGGCGAGCGTCTCGAGCAACGCGCCGCGCGCCTCGCTCTTGCGGCTGGTGACCATCTCGGGAATCGGGATCAGGTCGGACGGTTTGCCGGGCCGGTAATGATAGGCACGCTCGCTCACGAGATCGACGTAGCCGGTGACGACCTCGCTGCCGTCCTTGGCGGTTTCGCGGATCGGCACGTGGCGCAGCACCAGCTTGCGGCTCGAGATCGACTGCAACGCGGCGAGCACGTCGCGCACCCGCTCGTTGCCGGTGTCCATCTTGTTGATGAACAGCACATGAGGGATCTCATGATCGTCGAGGAACTTGAGCAGCGGCGCCGTGGTCAAAGCGCGTTCGGCGACCGGTTCGACCACCACGACCGCGGCATCGGCCACCATCAAGGCGCTCTGCGCTTCCTGGGCGAATTCGATCGAGCCGGGACAATCGAGGAAGATCCACGGGTCGTCCATGAAGGTGCCGTGGGCCGCGTTGACTTCGATGCTCATCTGGCGCCCGCGCGCCTCCGGCGCGCTATCGCCGACGGTGGACTTGTCCTTGATGGTTCCTTTGCGATGGACGGTGCCGCAGGCGTGCAGCAGGCTTTCCAACAGGCTAGTCTTACCGCTGAGATACGGTCCGACAAGCGCGACACAGCGTGGTGTCGCCGTCCGGGACTCGCTCATTTGGCCCTCCTTGCGTGTGGTTGCATCGATCGGCGAACGACGCGCTACGCAATTCTGAGGGCGCTCTTCTGGCCGCGCTGTCGGCCGCGGGCTTGAACCTCAAGCCGGTTCAGAACCCGCCTGGAGCGCTCCGCCTTCCCTGAAAGGCTCCCCAACTTTCCCGCTCCGCGCGCCGCGGCGCAACAGAAATACGAAGCCGCTCGACTAGCTTGCCTTGACGACCGGGGGCTTACGTTCCTGACTTGCCGCAGTCCTGACTTAAAAAAAATCCAGCCGCAGGCTGTCTGCTTCGCGTTGCGCGAGGATCGTCACCCGCACGGCCGGAGCACTGAAAAGCGGCTCGGGGCTTGGCCTAGAGCCCGCGCGTCCGCATCGCGCGCGCTCAAAACCCTGTGATTGATCTTGTTCTGTTTTTGTTCTAGTTTACCTCATGGCTGATACTACGCAAATCGAGTGGACAGACTCCACCTGGAACCCGGTCACGGGATGCTCGAAGATCACTGCGGGCTGCGACAATTGTTATGCGGAGCGTTTTTCAGAGCGCTTTCGCGGTGTCCCCGGCCATCCCTTCGAGAAAGGCTTTGATCTCACGCTGCGGCCCGATCGCTTCAAACAACCACTGCTCTGGCGACACCCCCGCCGCATCTTCGTCAACTCGATGAGCGATCTATTCCACAAGGACGTGCCAAAGTTTTTCATCGACGCGGTTTTCGATACGATGGAGCAGGCGACATGGCACACCTTTCAGGTGCTCACCAAACGCAGTTCCTTGATGACGCGGTATCTGCGCGGACGGTACGGCAAAGGATTTGCACCTGCACATATTTGGCTGGGCGTATCGGTCGAGGATGCAAAGAACGCGGTGCGGCTGAAGCATCTTAAGGCTGCGCAAGCCTCCATAAAATTCGTTTCGTTTGAGCCGCTGCTTGCCTCTGTGGGTCCAGTGGATCTGAGTGGCATCGACTGGGTAATCGTTGGAGGCGAGAGCGGACCGGGTTCGCGGCCCATGAAAGAAGAATGGGTTCTCGAAATCCGTGATCAGTGCAAAGCCGACAAAGTCTCATTCTTCTTCAAGCAATGGGGCGGCTTGCGCCCGAAATCAGGTGGCCGCGAGTTGAAGGGGCGCGAGTGGAATCAGTATCCGCGGGTGCCGCGGAAACTTTTGCAGGCAACCGCCTGACGTGAACGGAGCCAGGCGGTGAGCGCATATATCGATCGGGAACAGACCCAGGCAAAACATTATATTCTGCGGCGCTACCTCCAAGAGCTGGCGTTTAAGGTCCTGCACGGCTGGGATATTACCTACGTCGATGGCTTTTCAGGTCCGTGGGAATCGCAGGAAAAGGACTTCTCCGATACATCCTTCATGATCGCGATCACCGTATTGGAGGATGCACAGAACCGTATTTTTGAACAAACAGGGCTGCGCCGTAAGGTTCGGTGCTTCTTTTCCGAGAAGGACCTGACGGCCTACGAGCAGCTGGCTGCGGCCGTCGCGCCGCACCACAAGCCAAGTGAGCTGTTCGAGGTCACAACGTATCGAGGCAAGTTCGAAGACGCAATTCCTGAAATTCAGGGGGTTGTTGGTTCCTCCTTTTCTTTGATCTTTATCGACCCTACCGGCTGGACCGGCTATCCCTTCGAGAAGATCAAGCCGCTCTTTGCGCGCCAAAAGTGCGAGGTCCTGATCAATTTCATGTATGACTTTGTCAACCGGGCCGTTGCGATGCCGGACGAAAAGACGATTGCGTCTCTTGATCCCATCCTGGGTGGACCAGGCTGGCGCGACCGGCTGGATGCCTCGCTCCCACGTGGCCGGGCGGTTGAAGCGCTCTTTCGCAAAACCTTGAAGGCGGTCGGGCGTTTTGAATTCGTCGTCTCGACAAAAATCGACAAAGGCACTGTTAACCGGCCGCATTTTTATATCGCATACGCGACGAAGAGCCGCGACGGGTTAAAGGCGTTTCGCCAAACAGAATACGACGCGCTTAGGCAGCACGTCCGAAACCGCGCGATGGCGAAAGAACGAAAACGCGAAGAGAAGAGCGGCACCGTTGACCTGTTTGCAGGAGCGCAAGCCGACGTTCAGGAAGCCAGCTTCGATGACATCATTGATCGCCAGAAAGACGACGCCTCGGAAAGCCTTCTCAAGCTGCTCGCCGAGAATGGCCCGCAGCGATTTTTGGCGATCGTGGATTTTCTACTGCCGGATCACATGCTGCGCGAAACCAATGTCAAAGACATCTGTGTGGATCTTGCCCGTTTGGGCAAAATTGAAAACAGCTGGGGCGGCAGCAAGCATAAGCCTAAGGACGATAGTTTAATCCGGTTGGTTTAACGATCCAGACGGCAATTCCGTCCCGGCTCCGCGACGACGCCCTTCCGCGCCCCTCAGGCACCTGCTAAAGTCAGAAAAAATAAGCAAATAAGCGATCTCGGAACAGGGGAGCCCGTCATGTCGTTCCATCGCGTTCGCGCGCGGCGCTCGATCGCGCGCCGCATAGCCGCTTGGTCCGCCAAGTGGGCCGCAGCCGTGCTCTGCACCATTTTTGTGATGTCTGCCGCCAGGCCGGCCGCCGCGCAGGACAAGATGACCCTGCGTCCGGTCACCGACGGCGTCTATATGATGGAGAACTCGCGCGGCTCGAGTAACGCCGTGTTCGTCATCACCGAAGACGGCGTGGTCGTGCTCGATGCCGACGTCCGTACCGCCGATCAGGTGCTCGCGGCGATCCGCCAGCTCACCGACAAGAAGGTGCGCTACCTGATCACCTCGCACTCGGCGGGCGATCACGCGACCGGGGCATGGCATTACCGCGAGGATAAGCCGGTCTATATTTCGACCCGCAAGCAGATGCGCGATTTCTACATGCAGGAGGGCAAGGGCTTCGCCGAACGCAAGGCGGCCGGCGAGGAGGGCTACAAAGATGCCGAGCTGGTGCGCGCCGACATCGGTTTCGAAGGCGCTATGACCTTGCAGTTCGGCGGCCTCACCTTCCAGCTCACCGAGGAAGGCCACGGCCATTCGACCAGCGACGTCACCGTCTATATCCCGCAGAAGCGCGTGTTCCTGATGGGCGATCTTCTCGACACCGAGATCCATCCGGGGCAGAGCGAAGCGGGCGAGATCTTCTATGCCAGCGTCACCGGCTGGGTCGGCTCGCTCGACCGCATCATCGCGCGCAACCTGCCGGTCGACACCTACGTGCCGGGCCACGGCCCGGTGCATGTCGGGCGCGGCGTCGAGGACCTGCAGGAGCAGCGCCGCTATTTCATCGCCGTGCGCGACGAGGTCTCGAAGATGATGAAGGCCGGCAAGACCGTCGAGCAGATCCAGAAGGACCTCGTGTTGCCCGACGAGTTCAAGAACTACCAGCGCCGTCCACGCCTGGTTGCCTTCATCAACCTGTTCTACCACCAGCTCATCGAACAGGGATATTGAGACAGCGACGAGAGCAGACATTCGCTCTCGTCAAAACACGTCATGGCCGGCTCGACCGGACGATCTCACGCTCGCCTCGCAAGCCACTCACATCATCCTGTCGTCATGCCGGACTTGATCCACTGCTGTCCGGTTTAGCATTCAGGTCCATTGGAGCAGCCATCTGATCTGGGCAGATGGGTGGCTTGGGATCGGGTTCGATCAGGCGATCGATGCGGCGCCTGAGCATGAGGTTGGATCGCACGAGACGGGCGAATGCGAGAGGGCTTTGAATGGCTTTCTGCGCGGATTGGGCCATGCGCAGCAGCAAGAAGGCGATCAGAGCGACGGCGATCTGGATGCGGACGGCGTTTTCGCTGGTCCCGAGGAAGTGGCGGATCTTGAGGGTCTGCTTGACCCAGCGGAAGAACAGCTCGATGGCCCAGCGCCGCTTATAGAGGTCGGCGATTTCCTGAGCGGATGCATCGAGGTCGTTGCACAGGATGCGCAGGATCTTGCCCGTTTCGGTCCGCAGCCGCACTTCGCGGACGGGATCGGCTGAACGGGATTCTGCGCGCCCCAGCGACCGCCGCGGCGGTAACAAGCCGATTCGGTCGGAGAGGATGGCGCCGCCCTCGGGAACAGGCAGTTCGGCGGTCACTTTCAAGGGCGTGTTGGCCTTGAAGCGGGTGACGATCCGGCAGCCAGCCGCGTCCATGCGCGCCCACCAGGCGTAATCGTAATAGCCGAGATCGAAGACATAGGTCGCGCCCGCCTCGATCGGCATGGCTGTGAGCGGCCGTGATGTCGTTGACCTTGGCCGCCGTGACCGCCGCATAGATCGGCCGGTCGGCGTCGGGATCGTAGATCACATGGACCTTGGCGCCGCACGCCTTGGCCGAGAAGCGCGCCCATTCGCTGCCCAATCCGCCCAGTCGTATGCCGGTCGAAATCGATCAGATAGACCGCCTCGCCGATCGCCCGGCGCAGACCGCGCTGCGCTTGTCCGATCATCGCCGAGAACAGTTCGCCGAACACCGCGCAAGGCCTCCTGGCATTGGCATCGGCCAGGGTCGAGCGCGATACCGTCTCCCGCCCACGTGATAGAGCCGCAACGCGTGGCTCTCCAGGCCGCCGACGATCTCGCGCAGGCTCGCCGCGCCCGACAGCTGGCCATACAGCAGAGCGATGAACTGGCTCTTGGTCGTCAGTCGCCGCACCCGGCGATCCGCCCCATGCGTCGCCACCAACCGCTCAAATGTCGCCCAAGGAATACGCTTCAGCAGATCATGGAAAACGCTATTCTGATGCCGCACGGTGTTGCCTCCGATTTCGTGTCCACTCGACGCGTCCAACGTCTGAACACGAGTAGAATCAACACCGTGCAACCCGTCCACAAAATTTAAACCGGACAGCAGTGGACTTGATCCGGCATCCATTGAACAGGGTAGGCGCTCGAGCACCAACCATTTACCGATGGGCCCCGGATCAAGTCGGGGGTGACGAACTGAGGTGATGCTGACGCCGTGCGACGCTTGCCTGAGATGGGCCGGTGAAGCCCGGCTTGCGGCTCGGGCTTTCGTCGAGCCTATTTCAGCGCGGCGCAGGCGCGGATGATGCGGGTGCAGGCGTCTTTCAGCGCCGCCATCGAGGTCGCGTAGGAGATGCGGAAGTTGGGCGACAGGCCGAAGGCCTCGCCCTGCACCGCCGCGACGCCCTCGGCCTCGAGGAAGTAGGTCACCACGTCGCTGTCGCTGGTCAGCACCTTGCCCTGGGGTGTCTTCTTGCCGATCAGCCCGGCGCACGAGGGATAGACGTAGAACGCGCCTTCCGGCGTGGCGCAGGTGATGCCCGCCGCCTCGTTCAGCATCTTCACCACCATGTCGCGGCGCTGCTGGAAGCTGTCGCGCCACACCGGCAGGAAATCCTGCGGCCCGTTGAGCGCTTCGACCGACGCGGCCTGGCTGATCGAGCACGGATTCGACGTGCTCTGCGACTGGATCATGCCCATCGCCTTGATCAGCTCGGTCGGCCCGCCGGCATAGCCGATACGCCAGCCGGTCATCGAATAGGCCTTCGACACGCCGTTCATGGTCAGCGTGCGGCCGTAGAGCCGTGGCTTGATCTGCGCCGGCGTGTAGAACTCGAACCCGTCATAGGTCAGGTGCTCGTAGATATCGTCCGACAGGATCCAGACATGCGGATGCTGCAGCAGCACGTCGGTCAGCGCCTCGAGCTCGTCGTGCGTGTAGGCCGCGCCGGTCGGGTTCGACGGCGAGTTGAAGATCAGCCACTTGGTCTTCGGCGTGATCGCGGCCTCGAGATCCTTCGGCCGGATCTTGAAGCCCTGGTTCTGGGTGCCGGCGACGAACACCGGCTTGCCGCCCATCAGCAGCACGATATCGGGATAGGACACCCAATAGGGCGCCGGGATGATCACCTCGTCGCCCTCGTTCAAGGTCGCGGCCATGGCGTTGTAGATGATGTGCTTGCCGCCGCAGGCGATGGTGATCTGGTTGGGCGCATAGGTCAGCGCGTTCTCGCGCTTGAACTTGGCGGCGACCGCCTGCTTCAGCGCCGGCGTGCCGTCGGCCGCGGTGTATTTGGTCTCGCCGCGGTTGATCGCGGCGATCGCCGCCGCCTTGATGTGGTCCGGCGTGTCGAAGTCCGGCTCGCCGGCGGCCAGCGCCGATGACGTCGCGGCCGGCGGCCTTGAGTTCGGCGGCGAGCGCGGTGATCGCCATGGTCGGCGACGGTTTGATCTGACTCAGACGGCTGGCGAGAATGGCGGCGGACATGACAACCTGTTCGAAGAGAGATACACGCGGAGAGCGCGCAAGCTAACGCCAGGTTTGTTCCTTCGCAACCGAGACCGCAAAAAAATCCCGCGGGTGTTGCAAAGCGGGCAAACCCGCCATTTTTCGCTATGGCGGCAGCCGCTTGGTCTGAAACACCGTGCGTCCAGCCGCTCTCAATCACAACCTCGACCCGGTGACCGCGGTCGGCCCCCATGAAGGCACACCTGGCGGGCGCTGGCTCCCGGCGGGCGCCGAGGTTCTTGGGGATCCGAGCCGCCGGCTGTCCGCCAGCCCGCCCCCGGCGGACCGGGAACGGCGTGGTGACCGAGGTCACCGCTGGCGCTCTCGGAAGAGCCCGCCCCGCCCCGGTCGGCCGAGCATTTGCCCTAGCATTTTCCGGCGCCGCTTCGCATATGTTACGGCATGCCAGAAACCTGTTCCTCGCTCATTCCCATTCCGCCCAAGGGCCTGCCCAAGCGACTGGGCGCGCCCTTTAGGCTGGCCTCCGATTACCAGCCGGCCGGCGACCAGCCCGCAGGCCATTGCCGAGCTTACGGCTGGCTTGCTGCAAGGCGAGCGCGAACAGGTGCTGCTCGGCGTCACCGGCTCGGGCAAGACCTTCACCATGGCGCACGTCATCCAGAACGTGCAGCGGCCGACGCTGATCCTGGCGCCCAACAAGACGCTCGCCGCCCAGCTCTATTCCGAGATGAAGTCGTTCTTCCCGGACAACGCGGTGCACTATTTCGTGTCCTATTACGACTACTACCAGCCGGAAGCCTACGTGCCGCGCACCGACACCTATATCGAGAAGGACTCCTCGGTGAACGAGGAGATCGACCGCATGCGCCACGCGGCGACCCGCGCGCTGCTCGAGCGCGAGGACGTCATCATCGTCGCCTCGGTGTCCTGCATCTACGGCATCGGCTCGGTCGAGACCTATTCGGCCATGACCGTGCCGCTGAAGGTCGGCGACAGCATCGACCGCACCGATCTGCTGCGCCGCATGGTCGAGCTGCAATACAAGCGCAACGACGTGGCCTTCGCGCGCGGAGATTTCCGCGTGCGCGGCGATTCGGTCGAAATCTTCCCGGCCCACTACGAGGACAGCGCCTGGCGCATCGGCCTGTTCGGCGATGAGATCGAATCGATCGTCGAATTCGACCCATTGACCGGCGAAAAGACCGCCGCGCTCGATGAAATCGTCATCTACCCGAACAGCCACTATGTGACGCCGCGCCCGACCCTGCAGCAGGCGGCGAAAGGCATCAAGGCCGAGCTCGCCAAGCGCCTGCCCGAGCTGCGCAGCCAGGGCAAGCTGCTCGAGGCGCAGCGGCTGGAAGAGCGCACCACCTTCGATCTCGAGATGCTCGAGACCACCGGCCATTGCGCCGGCATCGAGAACTATTCGCGCTATCTGACCGGCCGCGCGCCGGGCGAGCCGCCGCCGACGCTGTTCGAATATGTGCCGAAGAACGCGCTGCTGGTCGTCGACGAGAGCCACGTCACCGTGCCGCAGATCGGCGGCATGTTCCGCGGCGACTACAACCGCAAATTCACCCTGTCGGAATTCGGCTTCCGTCTGCCGTCCTGCGTCGACAACCGGCCGCTCAAGTTCGAGGAATGGGACGCCATGCGGCCCGAAACGGTGTTCGTCTCGGCCACGCCCGGCCCGTGGGAGATGGAGCGCACCGGCGGCGTCTTCACCGAGCAGGTGATCCGCCCGACCGGCCTGATCGATCCCGTCTGCATCGTCCGCCCGGTCGAGCACCAGGTCGACGACCTGCTGGCCGAATGCCGTGACGCCGCCAAGAAGGGCCAGCGCGTGCTGGTCACCACGCTGACCAAGCGCATGGCCGAGGATCTGACCGAATACCTGCACGAGGCGGGGGTCCGCGTGCGCTACCTGCATTCCGACATCGAAACGCTGGAGCGCATCGAGATCATCCGCGACCTGCGGCTCGGCTACTACGACGTTCTGATCGGCATCAACCTGCTGCGCGAAGGCCTCGACATTCCGGAATGCGCGCTGGTCGCCATTCTCGACGCCGACAAGGAAGGCTTCCTGCGCTCGCGCACCTCGCTGGTGCAGACCATCGGCCGCGCGGCACGCAATCTGGACGGCCGCGTCATCCTCTACGCCGACGTCATGACGGACGTCGCTGAAATACGCCCTGGAGGAGACCAACCGCCGGCGCGCCAAGCAGGAGGCCTACAACGCCGCCAACGGCATCACGCCGGAAAGCGTCAAGAGCGCCATCGCGGAGAGTCTGCAGTCGGTCTACGAGCAGGATTACGTCACGGTGAAGACCGGCGACGACGCGGTCACCCACCTGACCGGCCAGAGTCTGCGCGCTTATCTCGAGGATCTCGAAAAGCGCATGCGCCAGGCCGCCGCCGATCTCGAATTCGAGGAAGCGGCGCGCTTGCGCGATGAGCTGCGCCGTCTGGAAGCCGCCGAACTCGGCCTCGGCCCGTCGCCCGATGAACGGCGCGCGCCGGGCTCGCCCGGCCGAGAAGGCCTCGCCGGCAAAGGTTTCCGCGAGCCGCAGACGAACTATGGCCCGCAGAAAACGACCCGGCGGGCCGGCAAGGCCGGCAGCGGCAAGACCGGACGGCCGACCAAGGCAGGGCCCGGCGGACGCCGCTTGGTTTGAGCCGTCAGAAGCCGCGCGTCGCGTCGAACACGTGGCGATCATCGCCGATATGGCGCACCGAGCCCATGCCGCACAAGATCACGGCCGAGAACAGGCGCGCCTTATAGGCATAAGAAATTCCGATTTCGTCCTTGTAGCGCGCATAGTCGCCCAGCGCCTTGTAGTCGGCCAGACGCCGCAGGCCCGGATTGAAGCTGAAGCCGTACCAGATATTGCCGTTGTTTTTGTACCCATAGGCGAGACGGCGGAATTCGATCGTCTCGGCGCCATTGCCGGCGGCATACTCGTCCGGGTCGAGCGGATGGCCGTTGGTGTCGAACTCGGCACGCAGCCAGACCTGCACGACACCCGGACAGTTCTCGAGGATGACGCGCGATTTTTCGATGAAGCTCCTGTCGTAGAATTCCCAATCGTCCTCGCAGTGAAAGATGTATTTCGTCTCGACCCGCCCATAGGCGTCGTCGATGCAGGCGAGTTGGCCGCGCCGCCGCGGTTCCTCGATCCACAGGATCGGCAAGGCGGCATATTTCGTCTTGAGCTTGTCGTTGACGCCCGCCACGCCGCTATCTTCGGTGATGATGAAGCGCGCGATCGGGTAAGTGTTGAAGCGGAGGAACGAATCGAGGGTCCGTTCCAGCAGATCGGGCCGCCCGCACGCGGTGACGACTACGGTCACGTCGGAACTCACGACACTCGCCATATCCCATCCCATGTTCGCAGGCGCGCCGATCCCTGGTGCGCCACACGTTGGTCTTTTTGCCATATTCGTTCACGACACCCCCGTCAAGGACCCCGTGAGCGCCTGGTTTTATCCGTCGCCTTGACGCCGCCCGGCGGAATGATCTCTCTCACAGCCGCATAGTCGTTGTCGCGAAACCTGGTGACCACCGCGTCGCTGTCTCCGATCTCCAGCGCGCGCAGCACCGCCGCGCCGAGGTGGAGGCCCGACTCCATCGTCTCCAGTACGGTCGCCGTGGCGCCGGCTTCCCGCAGCGCGACGCAGCCGGGGTGGTCGCGGCCACGCGCCAGAATGGGCAGCTCGGGATAATGCTGGCGCAGCGTCGCTACCGCGCGCAGGGCGCCGTCGTGGCCGTCGATGGTGACGATGGCGGCACGCGCCCGTTCCGCCCCCGCCGCGTGCAGCACGTTCTGATTGCTGGCATCGCCGTAGAATGCCGGCAGGCCCTTCGCCCGGGCAGCCTCGACCAAGCCGCTATCGAGATCGATCGCCACGTAGGGCACCTCGTGACTGTCCAGGAACTGGCCGACGATCTGGCCGATGCGGCCGTAGGCGGCGATGATGATATGGTCGTTCAAGTCGGCGGTGTCTTTGCTCAGCCGTTCGCTCTCCGCACCGCCGCGCCGTTCGAGCCGACGCGAAATCATGCGACCGAGCCCGGCCGACAGAGGCGTCGCCGCGATCGTCAATCCGGTGACGAGCACGAGCATCTCGCCGACATCCCGCGTCAAGCCGCCAACACTCATGGCCAAGGCGAACAGCACGAAGGCAAACTCGCCGGCTTGGGCGAGCAGCAGCCCCTGGTTCAGGGAAAATCCCGGGCTGAAGCCGAAGGCCCGGCAAATCGCGGTGATGGCGATCGCCTTGATGGCCATGACGGCGACCACGAGGCCAAGGACGATCGGCCAGTCCGACAGCAGCAACCCCAGGTTCATCGACATGCCGACCGTCATGAAAAACAGGCCGAGCAGGATGCCGCGGAACGGCTGGATATCGCCCTCCACCTGGTGACGGAATTCGGTCTCCGCCAGCAGCAGGCCGGCGAGGAAGGCGCCGAGGGCGAGCGACAGGCCGACGCTTTCGGTCGCCCAGCTCGCCCCGAGCACGACCAGCAGCGTCAGGCCGATCATCAGGTCGGCGTTTTTTTGCGCGGCGATCGCGCGAAACAGCGGGGCGAGCACCACCCGGCCGAGCAAGACGATGGCGACCAGCGCGAGCGCGCCCTTGGCGAAGGCGATCGCAAGCGCCACCAGGGTCGCCTCGCCATCGCCGCCGAGCCGGGGCACGACCACCAAAAGCGGCACCACCAGGAGATCCTGCATCAGCAGGATAGCAAGGGCGATACGCCCGGTCTGACTGGTCATCTCGCCGCGTTCGCGCAGCAGCGCCACCACCATCGCGGTCGAAGACAAGGATAGCGCGACTCCGATGATGAAGGCCTCCTCCCGGGACAGCCCGAACCAGAACGCCGCGCCGCCGATCAGAAGGCTGCAACTGAGAACCTGCAACCCGCCGAGGCCGAACACATGCCAGCGCATGGCGCGCAGGCGCGCGAGCGACAGATCGAGGCCGATGGCGAACAGCAGGAAGACGACGCCGAGATCGGCCAGACCCTGCACCGACTTCACATCGATGATCAGGCCGATGCCCGAGGGTCCGACCAGGGCACCGGCCACGAGATAGCCGAGGACCGGGCTGATGCGCAGCCGCCGGACCAGGCTGACGACCACGACCGCGGTCGCCAGGAAGATGACGATATGCTGCAGGAACTGGGTTTCAGGCACGGCGTCTTGCATGGCAGCCCTATCCACCGCGAATCCCATCATCATAACGGATTTGCGCGCCGAGGCAGTGGTAACACGATTGCCTGTTCGGAACGCGCCGCACCATTCGGGCATTCACGACGCTGTCGGGCGCCTTGCTTCATGCGGCGGATTTCGCCATTGTCCCCGCCATGTCGACGCGCCCTGCACCGCCCGTCTCTCCCCGCACCGCCCTGGTCACCGGCGCCGCCAAACGAGTCGGCCGCGCCATTGCGCTCGGCTTGGCGGCGGACGGTTTTGCGGTGGCCGTTCACCACAATAATTCCGCCCAGGACGCGGGCGAGTTGGTGGCCGAGATCACCAGGAGCGGCGGCCGCGCGATCGCCCTTTCCGCCGATCTTGCCGACGAGGCGCAGACCTCGGCACTGATTCCCCGGGTGACCGCCGAGCTCGGACCGCTCGGCCTGCTGGTCAACAACGCCTCCCTGTTCGAGCGCGACGAGGCACTCGATGCCAGCCGCGCGAGCTGGGACGCCCATATGGCCGTCAACTTGCGGGCGCCTTTCGTGCTGACCCAGGGTTTTGCCCGCCAGTTGCCGGACGGCCGGCACGGCAATGTGGTCAATCTGCTCGATGAGCGGGTGCTCAATCTCACGCCGCATTTCGTGTCCTACACGGTCAGCAAGGCCGGATTGTGGACCCTGACGCAGACCATGGCCCTGGCCCTGGCCCCGCGCATTCGGGTCAATGGCATCGGCCCGGGGCCGGTGCTGCCGAGCGCCCGCCAGAGCGAACAACAATTTACCCGCCAGTACATGGCCCTACCCTTGCAGCGTCCGGCCTCGCCTGACGAGATCGTCGCCGCGGTGCGCTTTATCCTTGCCGCGTCCTCCATGACGGGCCACATCATCCTACTCGACGGCGGCCAGCATCTGGGCTGGAGTGAGCCCAGGGCGCCTTCGCCCGAGGAATAACCGAGCGCCAAGACCACCGATAGACACGTATCCAAAAGGATCGCCCGCAATGGCCGAATCGAAATTGCACGCCCTGCCCGGTGGCCTGTTCAAATCGGTCAGCGAGCCCGATGCCGCCGCCAGCACGGTCGGCCTGCGGCGGGTCTTCATTCGCGACATGGTCCTGCCCTGCAGGATCGGGGTACACCGTCACGAGAAGGAGGGATTGCAGCGGATCTGCATCAACCTCGACCTGTCGGTTCGCGAAGGCGACACGCCGATCAATGACGCGCTCGGCAACGTGGTTTGTTATGAAGACATTGCGACCGGCGTGCGGTCCATCGTGAGTGCCGGCCATATCAACCTGGTGGAAACGCTGGCGGAGCGGCTTGCCTCGTTCTGCCTACAGGACAATCGGGTTGCAGCGGTTCGGGTTCGGGTGGAGAAACTCGATGTGTTTCCCGATGCGGCCTGCGCCGGCATCGAAATCCTGCGAACCCGCGGCGCATGACAACAATGTGGCCGTTAGGTGACGTAAATGTGGCGGAAATCCGCCATTCCTGGCCTCGGTCGAATAGCCAAGTTGTGCACAGGTGAGGGGGGTGCCTCCCTGCGAGTCTCACCCACGATGGAGGCGGAGCTTCTCCCGGTCTGAATCGCTATTGACTTTGCTTTTATCATTCTAAAACAAGTAGTTATAAAAAATGCCTATTTTTTGTGCGATTAGGTGAATAGCTTAGAGCCGTATAGCCCGGCGGGTTTTCAGGTCTCGGGAGTCCACCGAGTTATCCACACAAACCGTGGATATTTTTCAGTTCAATGACAGAAGCGGCGGAAACCTTCAGTCACTGGCCTTCCCGGGTAGCTGCCCACCCCGATTGACGCCGCGACGGGGGCCTCAAGATTTTGTTAGATGAGCCCGCGAACACCACAAAACCCTGGCACGCCCGGTCACGCGCCGGCCATGAATGAGAACCCGGACACCGGCCCGGTCTCTCGCGGGTCGAACGCGGCTGATCATGCCCTCCCGTCTGACCAGAACACGCGCGGCGTTCCGGCCGCGGGCCGTCCACCCGGCGTTGCCGAGGGTCCGGCTCCGTTCCTCGGCCGCGACGATCTCGGCCTAGATTCACCCGCCGGCCAGGTACTCGGGGCCGAGGCGATCAAAGCCTTTCTGCGCACCTTGGACGGCTCGCCCGGCGTCTACCGGATGATGGCGGCCAACGGCGACGTGCTCTATGTCGGCAAGGCCAAGAACCTCAAGAAGCGGGTGGCGAGCTATACCCGCCCCGAGCGGCTGTCGATCCGCATGGCGCGCGTCGTCGCCGCCACGGCGGCCATGGAGGTGGTCACCACCCACACCGAGGCCGAGGCGCTGCTGCTCGAGAGCAACCTGATCAAGAAGCTGCGGCCGCGCTATAACGTGCTGCTGCGCGACGACAAGTCGTTCCCCTATATCCTGATCACCGGCGACACCCAGTGGCCGCGCATCACCAAGTACCGCGGCGCGCAGAATCAGCCCGGCGAATATTTCGGCCCCTTCGCCTCGGCCGGCGCGGTCAACCAGACGCTCGCCGCGCTGGAACGCGCGTTTCCCTTGCGCTCCTGCTCCGACACGGTCTTCGCCACCCGCACCCGGCCCTGCCTGCAGTATCAGATCAAGCGCTGCAGCGCGCCCTGCGTGCTGCGTATCGATCAGGACAATTACGACGCCATCGTCGACGAGGCGCGCGATTTTCTCTCCGGGCGCAGCCAGGACGTCCAGCGCCGCCTGTCGGATCAGATGCAGAAAGCCAGCGAAGCGCTCGATTACGAGCTCGCGGCCATGCTGCGCGATCGCATCCGCGCCCTGACGCAGATCCAGGCGCGCCAGGACATCAACCTGCCGGGACTCGGCGAGGCGGACGTGTTGGCGCTGTATATGGACGGCGGCCAAGTCGGCATTCAGACGTTTTTCTTCCGTGCTGGTCAGAACCTCGGCAACCGCGCCTATTTCCCGAGCCAGACCGCCAACATGTCGCCCGAGGAGATTCTGGAAGGCTTCGTCGGGCAGTTCTACGCGTCCCATCCGCCGCCGCCGCTCGTCTTGATCAGCCATGCCATCCCCAACGTCGAGGTCATGGAGGAGGCCCTGTGCCTGCGCGCCGGGCGCAAGGTGACGATCGAAAATCCGCAGCGCGGCGCCAAGCGCAAGCTGATCGACCATGCCCTGAAGAACGCCACGGCAGCGCTCGGACGGCGCATGGCGGAAAGCGCCTCGCAGCGCCGGCTGCTCGAAGGCGTGGCCGAGATCTTCCAGCTGGAAGCGACTCCGGAACGCATCGAGGTCTATGACAACAGCCATATTTCCGGCACCGACGCGGTCGGCGCGATGATCGTCGCGGGCCCCGACGGACTGGTCAAGAACGCCTATCGCAAATTCAACATCCGGACGCGGATGCCGGCCGGGGACTCGGCGTCGGCGCCCATGCCCAATTCCGCAAGCCTGCCCGCAGATCCTGACGTGTTTCCTGCGGTGACGCCCACCCCAGCTTCACCGGAGGACTCCGCCGCGACGCCCATGCCGGCACCACCGGCGACGCCCCAGCCGGCTCCGCCGGCGACGCTCACGCCCGCATCACCGGCTGCGCCCAGTCCGCGCGGCGGCGACGACTACGCCATGCTGCGCGAGGTGCTCAACCGGCGCTTCGCCCGTGCCCTCAAGGAAGATCCGGAGCGGGCGCGCGGCC
The DNA here is from genome assembly GCA_963752345.1 of uncultured Alphaproteobacteria bacterium. Classification (GTDB taxonomy): domain Bacteria; phylum Pseudomonadota; class Alphaproteobacteria; order SMXQ01; family SMXQ01; genus CAVVYA01. The sequence goes on along the minus strand of CAVVYA010000017.1, from coordinate 320,650 downwards.
AATGGCCTGACCTGGTGCTGATCGACGGCGGCGCCGGACAGCTCAGCACGGCTTGCGAGGTGTTCGCCGATCTCGGCATTCAGGATGTCGCGCTGGCGGCGATCGCCAAAGGGCCCGACCGCAACGCGGGCCGCGAACGCTTCTTCCTGCCCGGCAAGGAGCCGTTCAGTCTGGATCCCCAGCATCCGGTGCTGTATTTCCTCCAGCGCCTGCGCGACGAGGCCCACCGTTTCGCCATCGGCAGCCATCGCACGAAGCGGGCCCAGGCCATCGGCCGCTCGCTGCTCGATGAGATCCCCGGGATCGGCGCGTTGCGTAAAAGGGCTTTGCTGCACCATTTCGGTTCGGCCCGCGCCGTGGCGGGCGCCGGTCTGGCCGATCTCGAGGCAGTGACGCGGCATCAGCCGGCAGGTTGCGCGGAAAATCTATGACCACTTTCATGGCGGCCGGTAGGACGAGGATACTTGCACCGCTCGCCAAACCGGCTCGCACCGCCGCTAGACCGCGACTTTCGCGGCGGCTGAGGATCACCGGCACACTTCGTGGTGGCAAGTAGACCTTCCTGGCCGCTAAAATGGCGGACGGCGCGTTGCTCGCCCGCCCCTCTCCCTGACGGATTGCATCCATGCTGACGAGCCTGCCCAATCTCCTCACCCTGTCGCGGATCGCCGTTCTTCCGCTGCTCGTGGGCGCCTTCTATCTCGACACGCCGTGGAGCAACATCGTCGCCTGCGCGGTCTTCGCCGGTGCCTCGCTGACCGATTACCTCGATGGCTGGCTCGCGCGGACCTATCAACAGACCTCGAGCCTCGGACGCTTCCTCGATCCGGTGGCCGACAAGATCATGGTCGCCGTCGCCCTGATGATGCTGGTCGCCGATGCGCGCATCACCGGCCTCATGGTGCTGCCGGCGCTCGTCATCCTGTGCCGCGAGATCCTGGTCTCAGGCCTGCGCGAATTTCTCGCCGAACTGCAGGTCGGCCTGCCCGTCAGCCGGCTCGCCAAATGGAAAACCGCGATTCAGATGATCGCGATCTCCTTCCTGCTGCTCGGCGACGCCGGACCGGCATGGCTGCCGGTGACGCGCATCGGCGAAATTTCCCTGTGGCTCGCCGCCGGCCTCACCCTGATCACCGGCTATGACTATCTGCGCGCCGGCTTGCGCCATATGCGCGAGATCGACCTGGAAACCGCCGCGCGGCGCGCCGCGGAACGCTACGCCGAGACCGAGCTGCACGCCCAGGCCAACAAGCCGCCCGCGAACCTGCTGGCCGAGGACAACGGACCGGCTCCCCCGCCGCGCCTGCGGGCGGGACAGGCGGAATAGGCTTGGCCGAACCGGCATGAAGATCCTCTATTTCGCCTGGTTGCGCTCGCGCACCGGCATGGCGGAGGAAGAGGTCGCACCGCCGGCCGACATCCGCACCGTCGGCCAGTTGCTCGCCTGGTTGCGCCAACGCAGCCCCGGCCATGCCGAGGCACTCAAGGACCTCGCCGTGGTGCGCGTCGCGGTCAACCAGGACTTCGCCCGCGCCGACCATCCGGTGCGGGCCGGCGATGAAGTCGCGCTGTTCCCGCCGGTCACCGGCGGCTGAATCGATCTTCCGCGCCGGCGCGCGGGCGAATAACCCGGATCCTGCTGGTCACCGCGCAGCGATTTCAGGGGGCGACCGTCGCCTTCCTCCAGTCACGCCTCAACCGGGATCGTCGCTCCCAAATAGATCGTCGCCCTCGGGCTTGACCCGAGGGTCCATTTCGGCGCGGAATCAGCGCTTGAATTGTCCGGCGCAGGGCGCGCGTGTTCACGCACGAGCCCGGCGATGACGGAAAAAATGACAAGGCCCTATCCATGATCCGCGTGCAGCAGGAAGACTTCGACATCGGCGCCGAGACGGATCGGCTGACGGCGGGCAACACCGCCATCGGCGGCGCTGGCGGTATTCGTCGGGCTGGTGCGCGATTTCGTCGGCAAGGTGACGCGCGGCGGGCGAGCCGATCGCCGCCATGACGCTCGAACATTATCCCGGCATGACCGAGCGCAAGCTCGCCGAGATCGAGGCCGAAGCGAATAAACGTTGGCCGCTCGCCGCCTCGCTCATCGTCCATCGCTACGGCAAGCTGCTGCCGGGCGACCGCATCGTCATGGTGGCCTGCGCCGCCGCGCATCGCGAGGACGCCTTCGCCGCTTGCCAGTTCCTCATCGATTGGCTCAAGACCCAGGCGCCGTTCTGGAAGCTGGAAGACACCGCGAGCGGCCCACGCTGGGTCAGTGCCGACGCGCGTGACGACGTGTTGGCGGCACGCTGGGTGAAGACGGACTAGTGGAACAAGCGCATAGCTAGCGCTTCTTTTTCAGCATGCCTCGGTCCGCAGCATCCACGCCTTTTCAGGCGATGCAAAAACGCGTGGGCGGCCCGACCAAGTCGGGCCACGAGGAATTGAAAGATCAATTCACACCATAAACAAAACGAGCGCGGAGGGAAATCCGCGCTCGCGATGTCTCGGCTGACGCCAGCCCTTACGCGGCGCTGACCGCCGCTGCGGGCGCGCGCACCAGCTTGTCGTAGTCTTCCATCAGCATCCGGGTGACCGGGCCGACGGTGAATTTGTGGCCTTCGACTTCCGACACGGGCGTCACTTCGGCGGCGGTGCCGGTGAGGAAGATCTCCTGCGTCTTGGCCAGCTCGTCCGGCATGATGGCGCGCTCGTGCACCTTGATGCCGCGCTTCTTGGCGAGTTCGATCACCGTCTGGCGCGTGATGCCGTTGAGGAAGCAATCCGGGTCGGGCGTATGCAACTCGCCGTTCTGCACCAGGAAGAGATTGGCCCCGGTCGATTCGGCGAGGCGGCCGCGATAGTCGAGCATCAGCGCGTCGTCGTAGCCCTTGGCTTCCACCGCGTGCTTCGAGATGGTGCAGATCATGTAGAGGCCCGATGCCTTGGCATGGACCGGCTCGGTTTCCCCGGACGGCCGCTTGTAGGGCGCCCAGGCGAGACGCAGGCCGCGCAGGCGCGCTTCCGGCGTGAAGTAGGACGGCCATTCCCACACCGCGATCGCGGTATGGATCTTGGTGTTCTGCGCCGACACGGCCATCATTTCGCTGCCGCGCCAGGCAAACGGACGGATATAGGCGTCCGACACCTTGGCCACCGCCACCATCTCGCGGCAGGCGTCGTTGATCTGCGCCTGGGTGTAGGGAATCTTCATGCCGAGAATCTCGGCCGACTTGAACAGCCGGGCGGTGTGTTCGACGAGCTTGAAGATGCGGCCGTTATAGACGCGCACGCCCTCGAACACGACGCTGGCATAGTGCAGGCCGTGGCTCAGGATGTGGCCCTTGGCGTCGCGCCACGGCACCTGTTGGCCGTTAAGCCAGATGAAGCCATCGCGATCGTCAAACGAAGGAAGCGCCATGTAATAATCTTTCGTCGTTTAGAGGGGTTCCGAAAGCCTGTTGCGTTTGCCTACCATTTGGAGGCATATATGTCAACATGGCTGACGTAAAATCAGGTGTCAATCCGCTCTTCCTGCGGGAAGAAGAGCTCCGCCAAGGCATGGAGCTGCTGTTCTATGCCTATCGCGATTTTACCGACGAAGCCGACATGATGCTCGCCCGCTTCAAATTGGGCCGTGCCCACCATCGGGCGCTGTATTTCGTCGGGCGCTATCCCGGCATCAGCGTGTCGGAACTGCTCGCCATCCTGCGCATCACCAAACAGAGCCTGGCCCGTGTGCTGAACGACCTGGTGGACCAGGGCTTTATCACCCAGACGGCGGGCATGAACGACCGCCGGCGGCGCCATCTGGAGTTGACTCCCAAGGGCCTCGACCTCGAGCGCCAACTCACCGAAAAACAGCGCGCGCGGATCGCCAAAGCCTACCGCCAGGCCGGCGCCGAGGCGGTTGAAGGATTTCGCAAGGTGCTGCTCGGCATCATCAACGAGCATGACCGCCGGCTGCTGCAGCCTCAGGTCCAGGCCTCGGGCTCGGCGGTGCATCCGCCCGGCGCCGCGCCGGCAACCGTACGGGGCGGGCGGAGCTGAGAGCGGTTCAACGCATAGCCGGGAGACCCGACATGCCTGCGACGATCGGAATTACCGTATAGTACCGGCATGAATACCGTGACGCCGTCTGCCATGTGGGCCGAGCAAGCCAGCGACGAGCCGCCGCATATCCTGGTCGTCGACGACGACCGGCGGCTGCGCGACCTGCTGCAGCGCTATCTGTCGGAAAACGGTTTTCGCGTCACCACCGCCGGCGACGCCGCCACGGCGCGCACCCGGTTGGGCAGCCTGGCGTTCGACCTGATCGTGCTCGATGTCATGATGCCGGGCGAGTCGGGTCTCGATTTCACCAGCGACCTGCGCAAAAACAACACGGTGCCGATTCTGCTGCTCACCGCCATGGGCGAAGCGGCCGACCGCATCCGCGGCCTGGAGAGCGGCGCCGACGACTATCTGCCCAAGCCGTTCGAGCCGCGCGAACTGGTCTTGCGCATCCGCACCATCCTCAACCGCGTGCGCCAGGCGCCGGCTGCTCCGCCGACCACCCGCCCCACCGTCATCCGGCTTGGCGCCGTGGTCTATATCCCGGCGCGCGAGGAGCTGCGCCGCGGCGAGGTCCGCATCCGACTCACGGCCGGCGAGGCGAGCTTGCTCAAGGCCCTGGTCGAGCGGCTCGGCGAATCGCTCAGCCGCGAGGAATTGCTGCAACGCTCCGCCGACTGCCCCACGACACGCAGCGTCGACGTGCAGGTCACCCGGCTGCGCCGCAAAATCGAGGCTGACCCGAAATCGCCGCGCTATCTCCAGACCGTGCGCGGCCACGGCTATATGCTGCGCCCCGATTGAGTGGACCTGGCGCCATGTCCTGGGACTCAAAAATCAAACGGCTTCTGCCCCATACGCTCCTCGGGCGGTCGCTGCTCATCATCGTCACCCCGCTGATCCTGCTGCAGGTCATCTCGGCGGTGATCTTCTACGAGCGCCATTGGGACAATGTGGCGCGCCGGCTGGCGCAAGGGGTCGCGGGCGACGTGGCCGCCATCGCCGACGCGCTACGCGAATCGAACACGCCGCAATCGCGCGCCACCATCTTCCGCATCGCCGCCGGCAATATGGATCTCATGGCCGACTATCGCGAAGACGCCATTCTGCCGAACACCGCTCCCAACAAGGGCGCCAGTGGCGATGAATTGCTGGCGCGCGTGATCGAGGAACGCATCGGATTGCCCTTTACGATCGACCTGCAGGGCAGCGAACCGGATGTCGGTATCCATGTGCAATTGCCGAACGGCGTGCTCGATGTCACCGTGCCGCGCAAGCGGCTGTACAGCTCGACCACCTACATCTTCGTCATGTGGATGGTCGGCTCGTCGCTCATCCTGTTCGCCGTCGCGATGGTCTTCATGCGCAATCAGGTCAGGCCGATCCGGCGGCTCGCGGCGGCGGCGGATGCGCTTGGCAAGGGGCGCGATGTGCCCACCTTCAAGCTTCAGGGCGCCACCGAAGTGCGTCAGGCCGCGACCGCCTTCAACATCATGCGCGAGCGACTGCTGCGCCAGATCAGCCAGCGCACCGAGATGCTGGCCGGCGTGTCGCACGATCTGCGCACGCCTCTGACGCGCATGAAATTGCAGCTCGCCATGATGGGAAATATTCCGGAAGCCGCCGACCTGAAGTCCGACATCGACGAAATGGAGAAAATGGTCGAAGGCTATCTCGCCTTCGCGCGCGGCGAAGGCAGCGAGGAGCCGGTGGCGACCGACCTCAACGATTTGCTGACCGATGTGGTCGGCGGGGCCCAGCGGGCCGGCGGCAACATCGAGCTCGCCGCCGGTGGCAGCATGCTGGTGCCGGTGCGGCCGGCCGCGTTCAAGCGCTGTCTCGCCAATCTGGTCGGCAATGCCATGCGCTACGGCAAGCATGTCATGGTCAGCGCGGCGCGGCGCGGCAACATGGTCGAGATCACCGTCGACGACGATGGGCCCGGCATTCCGGCCGACCGCCGCGAGGAAGTGTTCCGGCCGTTCCGCCGGCTCGAGGAATCGCGCAACCTGGAAACCGGCGGCGTCGGACTCGGCCTCACCATCGCGCGCGATGTGATCCACGGCCATGGCGGCGCGATCTTGCTGGAGGATTTGCCGATGGGTGGCTTACGCGCGCGGCTGCGCCTGCCAGTGTGACGCCGGCGGCGTTACGCCGCCTTGAACAACGACTGGATGAACATGCGGTAGAGCATGATCTGCCGCGCCAAAATACCCGGCTCCATGAGCGTGCGCGTCATCACGATGCCGCCTTCGACCAAGGTCGAGAGCATGTCCGCCAAGTCGTCGAGGTCGATGTCCGACCGCGGCGGATGACGATCGGCGATTTCGCCGAGATGCGCGCGGAAGCGAATGCGCCAGGCGAGCACCCCCTTCGCGTTGAGGTCGCGGATTTCCCGGTTGAATAGCCGCTCCTGATAGCAGATCGACGCGACCAGGCAGCCCGGATGCATGGCCTGCATCTGGTCGAGGACCTCCGCGAACATCTTGAGCGCGATCAGAAAGCTGTGCAGCGGATCCTCGTGCAACTGGCGGGCGCGCCCGAAGATGCCGTCGAGAATCTCCGTATCCCGCTCGAAATGACGCAGCAGCAGCGCCTTGGCGAGATCGCTCTTGTCCCTGAAATGATAAAAGAAGCCGCTCTTGGTGATGCCGGCGCCGGTCACCAGTTCCTCGATCGAGGTGGCGCCGAAGCCTTTTTGCAGAACAGCCTCTTCCGCCAGATCGAGCAGCCGATCGCGGGTCGAAACCTTGGGCTCTGGCATGGTTTCGTGCATGGCGAACTATACCACAGGTACAGTAATGCCCAAGACGGCCCGGCCCGCCGCGCCCATTTGTGATGTAACCGACGGCAATTCCTCTACAAAAACCCACTGTACCACGAGTCGGCTAGTGGCCCCTGGCGGTCGCGCATATGGTTCGCCCGCCATTTCAACACCAGCACGACGGAGCGCGTCATGACCATCGACCAGCGAGGCTGTCCCTATTCGGCGCACGCGCCGGAAACGATCCGCCGCTACGAGAAGGCGGTCAGCCTGATGAACGCCTATCAGGCCGATCCGATCGCCGAGATCGATGGCCTGCTCGGTGAACAGCCGGACTTCGTCATGGGTCATGCTTTTCGCGCCGGTGCGATCGGCCTCGCCGGCGACAAGATGTTCGAGCCAGAGGTGGCGCGTAGCGTGGCCGCCGCCGAGGCGTTGGCGGCGACGGCGAACGAGCGCGAGCGCGGCCACATTGTTGCGGTACGCGCATGGCTGGACGGCGACTGGGCGGCCGCAACGGAAGCCTGGGGCCGCGTCGCGCTGGCCTATCCGCGCGATATCGTCGCCGTGCAGTTCGCCCAGCTCGGCGATTTCTATCTCGGTCACAGCCACATGCTGCGTGACCGTGTGGCGCGCGTTCTGCCGCACTGGAGTCCATCGACGCCGGGCTATGGCTATGTGCTCGGGATGTATGCCTTCGGCCTGGAGGAGACCGCCGACTATCAGCGCGCCGAGCAATTTGGCCGCGAGGCCGTGACGCTCGATGCCCGGGACGCCTGGGCCGCCCATGCCGTCACCCATGTCATGGAAATGCAGGGACGTCATGCCGAAGGCAGCGCATGGCTGCGCGACTCGGCCGCGGGCTGGGCACCGGGCGGCCTGTTTGCCTTCCACAACTGGTGGCACCTGGCGCTGTTCGCGGTGGAGACCGGCGATTCGGCGGCCGCGCTGAAACTGTTCGACGAAAAGATCGCCGCCGGTGGCTTCCCTCAGGCACTCGAACTGGTCGACGGCACCGCGCTGCTGTGGCGCCTCTCGGCGCTCGGCCACGACGTCGGCGCGCGTTGGATCACGGTGGCCGACAAATGGCTCACCCGCGTTTCCGATGGCTTCTACGGATTCAACGACATGCACGCCATGATGGCGTTTGTCGGCGCGGGCTGGCGCGAACCGCAGGCGCAATTGCTCGAGGCGATGCGCGCCGCCATGGATCGCCGCGTCACCAACGCCATGATGACCCGCGAGGTCGGGCTGCCGGCGGCGCTCGGGATTCAGGCCTTTGGCGAGGGTGATTTCACGCGCGCCATCGACCTTCTCCTGCCCCTGCAAGCTAAGTCCAACCGGTTCGGCGGCAGCCATGCCCAGCGCGACCTGTTCTCCTGGACTCTGACCGAGGCGGCGATCCGCGCCGGCGACAAGGGGCTCGCCCAGGGTCTCATCGCCGAGCGGCTGGCGCGCAAACCGCATAGCCCGCTGAACGGCGCGTGGTCTCACCGGATCCGCGAGATGGAAAAGCAGAACGCAGCTTAGCGCCGCAGCGCCATGGCGGTTGACTTGCCGCGCGGCTGTGGAAGACTCGGCGTGACATGGCAGCCACGGTTCCCCACGCGCCCCAACGGCCGCGCCAGACGCTTCACGGCGTGGCGCACGTCCCGGCTGCGCCGATCGCCGACCTTGCCGAGGTGGCCCGCCGGGAGCCTCTGCTCTCGCTGCAGGAAGAATGCGAACTGGCGCTGCGCCTGCGCGCCGGGGACGAAGCGGCGGCTCGCCGACTCATCCTCAGCCATTTGCGCTTCGTCATTCGCATCGCGCGGCGCTACCGCAGCACTGGACTGCCGCTGGCGGACCTCGTGCAGGAAGGCAGCGTCGGCCTGATCCTGGCGGTGCGCCGGTTTCGGCCGGAACGGGAAGCCCGGCTCTCGACCTACGCCATGTGGTCGATCCGCGCGGCGATCCAGGATTATGTCGTGCGTTCATGGTCGACCGTGCGCGTCGGCACCACGGCAAAACAGAAGTCGCTGTTTTTCTCGCTGCAGCGGGTTCTGTCGGGCGACGCCGGCGCGCTCGAAACGCGCCTCGCGGATTTCGCCCGCCGCTCGGGCACTCGTATGGCCGACATTCTGATCGTGGCGCGGCGATTGGCCGCGCGCGACCGGTCGCTGGATGCGCCGGCGTTCGATGCCGATGGCAATCCTCGGGGCGGCGCGGTGGCAAATCTGGCCGACGAGCGCCCCGATCCGGAGCAGCGGCTCGCCGCGGCCAGCGAGCGCCGTCTGATCGCCGCGGCAATCGCCGCAGGCTGCGCCCGGCTTGCGCCGCGCGAACTGCACATCATCCGGCGCCGCTATCTCGTCCAGGCGAGTGCCACGCTGGAAGCGGTGGCGCGGGAATTGAATTTGTCGAAGGAACGCGTGCGCCAACTCGAACGCCAAGCGCTCGCCAAGCTGCGCCACGCCATGGCGCCGCTGCTGCAGCAAGGTATCGTCAGAATCTGACGCTGTGGCTCAGACGCGACTCGCCACGCGCCGGACGTATCCCCACGCGTGCCGGTTCTCCCCGACTCCTACTCCGCCAGTTCCTTCGAGCGGCGGGCGGCGGCGGCAATGGCCTTGGTCATCAATTCCTTCAGCCCGTCTTCGCCCATCAGCACCTCGAGCGCCGCCGCGGTGGTGCCGCCTGGACTGGTGACATTGCGCCGCAAGGTTTCGGCCGGCTCATCGGTCTGATGCGCCAGCTCACCGGAACCGGCCACGGTGGCGCGCGCCAGATCCATCGCGAGGTCGGCGGACAATCCGGCGGCGACGCCCGCTTCGGCCAGGCACTCGATGAGCAGGAACACATAGGCGGGACCGCTGCCCGACACGGCGGTGACCGCATCGAACTGCGCTTCTTCCACCGCCCAGCGCACCTCGCCGACGGCACTCATCAGCGTTTCGCAGAAGCTCATTTGCTCTTCGCTGGTCGCGCCGTTGGCGTAGAGCACGGTGATGCCGCGGCCGACGGCCGCCGGGGTATTGGGCATCGCACGGATGATGGCGGCATCCGCACCGAGATGGCGCTCGAAAAAGCCGATCGTCTTGCCGGCCGCGATCGAGAGGAAGGCGGTCGCCGGCCCGACATAGCGCCCGTAGGGAGGCACGACCGCGGGCAGGACCTGCGGCTTGACGGCGAACAGCACCAGGGTCGGTGGGAGTTCGAGGCCGCCGGGCATGGTATCGCGCACCGTGACCTGATAGCGCTGGCGCAATTCGGCGCCGGCCTTCTGGTCCGGCTCGACGACAATGATATCGGACGGGGCAACGCCGTGCTTCAGCCAGCCGGCGAGGAGCGCGCCACCCATCTTGCCGCCACCCACCAAGAGAATGGGGCCGCGACGTGTGTTATCGGGGAAAGACATCGCAGCGAGGCGCGGATTACGCCTCGCCGACCGGGTCGATGAGGGCCGCGGCGACGGCATCTTCCGGGGCTTTGCCGCCCCAGATGACGAACTGGAAGGCCGGATAGAACCGCTCGCTCTCGCTCAGCGCCACATTGACCATGTCCTCGATCTGTTCGGTGGTCGCGCCCGACGTGCCGCGCAGCAGCATGGCATGGCGGAAGATCGGCAATCCATCTTCCGACCACAGGTCGAAATGGCCGAGCCACATCTTCTCGTTCACCATGGCCAGCAGGCTATGGACCGGCAGGCGCTTGGCCTTCGGCACGCGCATATCGAACGCGCAGGAGAAATGCAGCGCCGAGGCGTCCTGGCGCCAGGCGAAGAACAACCGGTAGTCGCACCACCGACCCGCGATCTCGACGGCGAGCTCGTCGTCGCCGGCGCGTTCGAACACCCACTCGTTGGCGGAGACGATCTGTTCGACGAGATCGATGGGATTATCGGCAGCAGCGTCGCTCGCGAGGCCGGCAAGTGACATGTGGCTACCTCCTACGGTAAGCGGCGCCAGGGAGGAGCGCTGTGCTGAACACGCTCCGAAAAACCGGACCCGCGGCCATTTATAAGCGAAATCTTGTGGGCATATGGCCTTTACCTACAATTAGAGGTAGGAAACCAGAATGCGAGTTGGGGCGCAAGGCCCCATTCGCCTAATCCCCAAGTTTTTGTGGATAAGTGCGGCTTAATCCGCCGGCGGCAATTGCTCGCTCAGCGGCGTGCCGTCGGGCGTCGTTCCGACGAGCAGCTGCGCGACCTCGCCTTCGAGTTTCACGATGCGCAGCTTCAGCGCTTCCTCTTCGCTGCGCGCCTTGGACACCATCGCCTTGAGCGCGTCGAATTCCTCGCGGCTGACCAGATCGAGATCGCCGATGACGCGAGCGAACCGTTGGCGCAGAGCGGTTTCGACCTCTTCGCGCATGCCGGCGGCGACGCCCAGGGCGCCGGAGGCAACCCTTGCCAGATCGTCGAGCAGCTTGTTGTTCGTCTGCATCGCAGCCTCCGATGGATGATGCTGATGACTCATTATGGGAAGTGATGTGCGTTGCCGCAACCCGCTCGCGGAATTTGCCGCCGCGCTGTGTCTTGTCCCGCCAACTTGCCGAGCCCGGGAACGCGCCCTATAAAGGCGCGGACCATGATGCACGCAGCGGGACGCAGGGCCTTTAAGGATTATCCATGCTGGTGATCACCGGCGGTGCCGGTTTCATAGGATCGAATCTCGCGGCGGCGCTCGAGGCCCGCAAAACCGATGAAATCGTGGTCTGCGATTGGCTGGGAGTCGGCGACAAGTGGCGCAATATCGCCAAACGCGCCTTGGCGGCCATCGTCCCGCCCGAGAACCTGTTCGACTTTCTCGAACACAACGCCGACAGCATCGACACGATCTTCCATATGGGTGCTATTTCCAGCACCACGGAAACCGACGGCGATCTGCTGACGCGCACCAACTTCAACTTGCCGCTCGGACTGTGGCACTGGTGCGCCGCGCACGATGCGCGCCTGATCTATGCCTCGTCGGCGGCGACCTACGGCGACGGACAGGCCGGCTTCGATGATGAATTCTCCAGCACCGCGCTCGCGCGCCTGCAGCCGCTCAACGGTTACGGCTGGTCGAAGCATCTGTTCGACCGCCGTGTCGCCGACATCGTCGAAGCGGGCGGCCCGCGGCCGCGCCAATGGGCCGGACTGAAATTCTTCAATGTCTATGGCCCAAACGAATATCACAAGGGCGCCCAGCAGAGCGTTCCGGTACAGATCTATCCGCGCGCCAAGGCGGGCGAGCCGGCGGTGCTGTTCAAATCGCACAATCCGAAATTCGCCGATGGCGGCCAGATGCGCGATTTCGTCTGGGTCGACGATTGCGTCGACGTGATGCTGTGGCTCTATGACAATCCACAGGTCAATGGTTTGTTCAACATGGGAACCGGCCAGGCGCGCAGCTTCGCCGATTTGGCCAAGGCCGTGTTTGCCGCGCTCGGCGAGCAGCCGAACATCCGGTTCGTCGATACGCCGGAAGAAATCCGCGCCAAGTACCAATATTTCACCGAGGCCAAGATGGCGCGTCTGCGCGACGCCGGCTATCGCAAGCCGTTCACCGCGCTGGAAGACGGCATCTCGCGTTACGTGCAGGATTTCCTCCACACCGCCGACCCTTATCGCTGATGCAACAGACGGGTGCCCCGGCATGATGTTCGCCTTGCCCTTTCCCGCGATCGATCCGGTTCTGATCGAGATCGGCCCCTTCGCGATCCGCTGGTATGCGCTGGCCTATGTGGTCGGCCTGATCCTCGGCTGGCGCTATATGCTTCACCTGGCGCGCCGCATTCCCGGCGTCCTGAGCGAACGCGACGTCGATGATTTCCTGCTGTGGGCGACGCTCGGCGTCATCCTCGGCGGTCGCTTAGGCTACGTGCTGTTTTACAATCCATCGTATTTCTTCAATCATCCGCTGCAGATCTTCGCCGTGTGGCAAGGCGGCATGTCGTTCCACGGCGGGCTGGTCGGCGTGATCCTGGCGCTCATCCTGTTCTGCCGCTTGCGCAAGCTGTCGATCCTGCGCGTCGGCGACATCCTGTGCTGCGCCGTGCCGATCGGATTGCTGCTCGGCCGCATCGCCAATTTCATCAATGGCGAGCTGTTCGGTCGTCCGGCCGACGTGCCGTGGGCCATGGTGTTCCCCAACGGCGGGCCGATCCCGCGCCACCCGAGCCAGCTTTACGAGGCCTTTGCGGAAGGACTGCTGCTGTTCCTGCTGCTGTGGTTCATGGCTCATTATACCCGCGCGCCGCAGCGTCCAGGCTTGATCGCCGGCACCTTCCTCACCGGCTACGGCATCGCGCGCGGCACCGTGGAATTTTTCCGCCAGCCCGACCAGCAGCTCGGCTTCCTCTACAGTTGGGTCACCATGGGCCAATTGCTGTCGCTGCCGCTGATAGTCGTGGGGCTGATGCTGATCTGGCACGCGCTTTCCACTCCTCCCTCGCCGGCGCAACCCGTTCCAGCGCGGCAATGAACGAGCTGGCTGCGGCGCTGCGCGACGAGATCCGGCGCCACGGTCCCATCACCCTGGCGCGCTATATGGAAGCCGCGCTCCACCATTCGACTCTCGGCTATTACCGGACCCGCGATCCGCTCGGCAGTGCCGGCGATTTCACCACGGCGCCGGAGATCAGCCAGATGTTCGGCGAGATGCTCGGCGCTTGGCTGGCCGTGGTGTGGCAGCAGATCGATCGCCCGAATCCCCTGCGCCTGGTCGAGCTCGGTCCCGGCCGTGGCACGCTGATGAGCGATGCGCTGCGCGCGACCCGCGGCGTGCCGGGCCTGCATCAGGCCATCGACCTGCATCTGGTCGAAACCAGCGAACCCCTGCGCGCGATGCAGTGCGCAGCCCTGGCGAAGCTCGGCGTCGAAGCCACGTGGCACGACGCGTTCGCCACGGTGCCCAGCCGGGCCGCTGCTGCTCATCGCCAATGAATTCTTCGATGCGCTGCCGATCCATCAATACGAGGTCACGGCCGAGGGCTGGCGCGAACGGCTCGTCACGTTCGAGGATGACAACGAGGATAAGTTCCGTTTCGTCCTGGCCGATGCGCCGTCCGCCATCGTGCCGCCGTCGAGCCTGCACAATGCCCCGATCGGTACCGTCTGGGAGGAATCGCCCACGAGCGCCGCCACCATTCGCGCCATCGCCGGGCGACTCGCCTCGGAAGGCGGCGCGGCGCTGCTCATCGATTATGGGCCGGCGCGGCACACCGGAGGCGATTCACTGCAGGCGCTCAAAGGCCACCAGCGTCACGACCCGCTGACGGAGCCGGGCCGCGCGGATATCACCGCCCATGTCGATTTCGCGGCCCTGAGCGGGGCGGCACGGGACGCGGGGGCGCAGGTCCACGGCCCGGCGGATCAAGGGCGGTTTCTTGCCGCTCTCGGCATGGCGGCGCGCGCCGAGCGGCTGCGCGCGGCGGCCCTGGCGCGCAATCGCGCGGATCAGGCCGCCGCCGTCGGCACCGCATTCAAGCGGTTGATTGCGCCGACGGAAATGGGCAGCCTGTTCAAAGTTCTTGCGCTCACCGGACCGAACCAGCCGGTGCCGCCCGGATTTCGACCTCGCGCCGCCGCCGGAGACCCGATGACCGTTGTGAAACCCCTGACGTCCGAACATCTCAGCGATTCCTCGAAGCTGCGCCACGCGTTCTTCACCCGCGAAGGCGGCGTCAGCCAGGGCATTTTCGCCGCGCTCAACGTCGGCCTCGGCTCGGGCGACGATCCGGAGGCGGTGCGGGAAAACCGCCGCCGCGCCGCCGGCACGCTGGATGTGCCGGCCGAAAAACTCGTCACCGCCTATCAGATCCATAGCGCAAGCGTCGCCGTCGTCGATCGACCGTGGCTTGCCGGCAAGGCGCCGAAGGTCGATGCCATGGTCACCCGGACGCGCGGCATCGCACTGGGCATTCTGACCGCGGACTGCGCGCCGATCCTGCTCGCCGATGCCAGAGCCGGCGTGATCGGCGCGGCCCACGCCGGCTGGAAGGGCGCCCTCACCGGCGTGCTCGAGGCCACCGTCGCAGCGATGGAAAAGCTCGGCGCCCAGCCGAAGCGCATCGTCGCCGCCGTCGGCCCATGCATCGCCCAGCAGTCCTACGAAGTCGGGCCCGAATTTCCGGCGCCCTTCGTGGCGGAAGATCCCACCAACGGCCGCCACTTCCGGCCCGATCGCAACAGCGAGGGAGAGCCACGCTGGCGCTTCGATCTGCCGGGTTATGTGTCCGACAAGCTCGAGCGGCTCGGCCTCGGTTCGGTCGAGGTGCTGCCTTACGACACCTGCGCGGATGACGCGCACTTCTTCAGCTATCGCCGGGCTTGCCTGCGTGGCGAGAAGGATTATGGCCGTGGCCTGTCGGCCATCGTCCTTGCCGACTGATTGTGCGGCGAGGGTTGTGTCGTGAATTCCGCGTGATATAGAGACGCGATGCCGCACCTGATCATCTTCCTCGGCTTCCTGACGTTCGGCCTCATGGTGGGTTGTGTTCTGTTCTAGGCCAATGCATCGGCTGGTCGGCGTGCTGCTGATGCTGGCGCCGCTGCTCGCCGGCTGCACCGGCGATCCGCCATCGGCGTTCCAGCCCGACACGCCCTTCGCCAACCCGCTCCTGCAGCCGGGATTGCGCGGCGGCATCAACGTGCCACGGGTCGATGGCTTGCCGCTGACGGCGACCGACACCGGCGCGGATCTTGCCGAGGCGGTCGCGCAGGCGCTGCGCGACGCCGAGATCGCCGCGCTCGAAGCGCCCGCGACCAACGGGCGTTTTGCCCTGATCGGACGCTTCGATCCGCGATCGGACGCGGCGGGCCACATCGCCGTCGCCTGGACGTTGGTCGACGACAAGGGCGAGGAAGTGCGGCATTTCGCCACTGAGCGTCGGGGCGATCCGGACGGCGCATGGATCCAGTCCATGGCTGGCGAACTGGTCGCCACGATCAATCGCTACGCCATAGAAGCCGAAGGCCTGCCACCACCGCCCGACGAGATGCCGAAGCTGACGATCGTCGCCATCGATGGCGCACCGGGCGCCGGCGGCCGGGCGCTCGCCAGTGCCCTGGAGTATCACCTCAAGCAGGCTGGCCTGACGGTCAGCGATACGGTGGAGGATCAGGGCGCCCTGATCCTCGGCCACGTCAACGTGACGCCGTCGAAGGTGCCGGGGGCCGCCGCCTCGCGCGAGACCCTGAGCCTGGCCTGGACGGTGTTGCGGTCCAACGGTAGCGAACTCGGCACCATCCAGCAGGCCAACGACATCCCGAAGGGAACGCTCGACCGGGCATGGGGTGATCTCGCGTTCATCATCGCCGAGGGCGCCGCCGAGGGGATCGTCGATCTCCTGCGCGAAACCGCCAAGCGCCCGGAAGGAAGTACCGCGGGAGATGCGGTCGTGAGCCAATCCGGCGGCCGCGCGCCGCCGCCCCCGACGAGTCCGTAAGTCCCGTTTACACCCCTGTGACACGCTGATATTGTCCGCCCGCGCCCGGCATCCGACGCCAGCTCCCGGCTCCTCAAAGCCGGGTTCCGCTGACCAACCGGCGGGCCACCAGCAAGGGGACGAGTTCACATGAAGGTTCTTGCCGGCAACAGCAATCGGCCGTTAGCCGAGGCGATTGCGGCTTGTCTGAATTTGCCGCTCACCAAAGCGGTGATCCGCCGTTTCTCCGACATGGAAGTCTTCGTCGAAATCCAGGAGAACGTGCGTGGCGAGGACGTCTTCGTCATCCAGCCGACCTCCTTCCCCGCCAATGACAATCTGATGGAACTGCTGGTCACGCTCGATGCGCTCAAGCGCGGCTCGGCGCGACGCGTCACGGCGGTGGTGCCCTACTTCGGCTATGCCCGGCAGGACCGCAAGACCAGCCCGCGCTCGCCGATCTCGGCCAAGCTGGTCGCCAATCTGATCACCGAGGCCGGCGCCGATCGCGTGCTGACCATCGACCTGCACGCCGGCCAGATCCAAGGCTTCTTCGACATTCCCGTCGACAATCTCTACGCGCAGCCGGT
Organism: uncultured Alphaproteobacteria bacterium; assembly: GCA_963752345.1. GTDB lineage: Bacteria > Pseudomonadota > Alphaproteobacteria > SMXQ01 > SMXQ01 > CAVVYA01. The sequence goes on along the minus strand of CAVVYA010000017.1, from coordinate 303,856 downwards.
GTTCGTTACGGATATCAAGAAGAAGCGGCCGAACAACGGCGAGCTGATGATCATCTCGCCCGACGTCGGCGGCGTGGTGCGCGCCCGCGCGCTCGCCACCCGGCTCGACGCCGATCTCGCCATCATCGACAAGCGGCGCGAGCGCGCCGGCGTCTCCGAGGTGATGAACATCATCGGCGATGTCGACGGCCGCCACTGCATCCTGATCGACGACATCGTCGATTCCGCGGGCACCCTGTGCAATGCCGCCGTCGCCCTGACCAAGGCCGGCGCCAAGAGCGTCGCCGCCTATGTCACCCACGGCGTGCTGTCGGGCGATGCCGTCGCTCGCGTCGCCGCCTCGCCGCTCAAGCAGCTCGTGGTGACCGACAGCATCCAGGCGACCCAGGCCCTGCGGGTATCGAACCGCGTCGAGCAGCTCACCGTCGCGCCGCTGCTCGCCGAAGCCATGAAGCGGATCAGCGAGGAAACCTCGGTTTCCAGCCTATTCGATTGATTTAACACAGTTTTGCGGCAGTCAACGGGAGCGGGTTCAAGGCCCGTCCGCACACAGCTCGGCGCGCCGGGGCGGTTGATCTTGCGCCCGGAAACGCTTACATTCCGCCGCTTCTAAGCCCGCGCCGGCACCCCTGGAGGCCGGCGCTTTACTATTGGCCAGCCGGCCAGACGGACTCGAATGGCTGACATTATTTCCTTTCCCGCGTCCGCGCGGGAACGGGCCGGAAAGGGGGCCGCCCGTGCCACACGCCGCGCCGGACAAGTGCCGGGCGTGGTTTATGGCGCGAAGGAGCCCCCCGTGCTGATCGCTCTCGACCCCAAGGTGCTCAAGCAGCATCTCGGTCACTCGGGCTTCTTTACGCGCCTGGTCGATATCCAGCTCGATGGCAAGGCCCATCGCGTGCTGCCGCGCGACGTGCAGTATCACCCGGTCACCGACCTGCCGATCCATGTGGATTTCATGCGCGTGTCGGCTGATGCCAAGGTCACCGTTGCGGTGCCCGTCATCTTCATCAACGAGGGCCAGTCGCCCGGTCTGAAGAAGGGTGGCGTGCTCAACATCGTGCGCCACGAAGTCGAGCTGGTCGCGCCGGTCGACCGCATCCCGAACTCGCTGACCGTCGATCTCGCCGGAAAGGACATCGGCGATTCGATCCACATCAGCCATATCGCGCTGCCGGAAGGCGTGCGGCCGACCATCACGGATCGCGACTTCACCATCGCCACCGTGGCGGCGCCGACCGTCCAGGCCGAGGAAGAAGTGAAGCCCGCCGCCGCGGCAGCGGTTGCGCCGGGCGCCGAAGGCGCGGCGGCCGCTGGCGCCGCTCCGGGAGCCGCCCCTGGCGCCGCCCCCGCCGGTGGAGCCGCCAAGGCCGGTGGAGCCGCCAAGAAGCCCGACGCGAAGAAGTAGTCGCGACCGGCCGCACCATCTCCGACGGGAGCTCCTCGACGAGGAGCTCCCGTGCAGGAGGTTCTCACAGAGGAACCATCGGCCGCCATGCTGCTTCTCGTCGGCCTCGGCAATCCTGGTCCGGAGCACGCCAATCAGCGGCACAATATCGGCTTCATGGCGGTGGACGAAATCGTCCGTCGCCATGGCTTCGGGCCGTGGCGCGCCAAGTTTCAAGGCCAGGCCTCGGAAGGCACCGTGGGCGGCGTGAAGGTTCTGGCACTCAAGCCCGAGACCTATATGAATCGCTCGGGTCAATCGGTCGCCGCGGCGGCGCAGTTCTACAAGCTGACACCGGCCGACATGGTGGTCGTGCATGACGAGCTCGACCTGCGGCCCGGCAAGCTGCGCACCAAGCGCGGCGGCGGCTCCGCCGGCCACAATGGACTACGCAGCATCGATGCCCATCTCGGCCCCGACTATCTCCGGGTGCGCGTCGGCATCGGTCATCCCGGCGAGAAGGATCTGGTAACCGGCTATGTGCTGCAGAATTTCGCCAAGGACGAGCGCGATCCGATGAACGCGCTGGTGGGTGCCATGGCCGAAGCCTTCCCCTTGCTCGCCAAGGGCGACGACGTCGGTTTCATGAACAAGGTAAGCCTGCTCGTTCCGGCATCCCAGAACGGCGCCGACACCAAGGCCGGCACCACAGCGAACGGTAAAGAGTAAACGTCCCCATGGGTTTCAATTGCGGCATCGTCGGACTGCCCAATGTCGGCAAGTCCACTCTGTTCAACGCCCTGACCGCCACGGCGGCGGCTCAGGCGGCGAATTATCCGTTTTGCACCATCGAGCCCAACGTCGGCCGCGTCGGCGTGCCCGACAAGCGGCTCGACGAACTGGCGCGCATCGGCAAGTCGGCCAAGATCATTCCGACCCAGCTCGAGTTCGTCGATATCGCCGGCCTGGTGCGCGGCGCCAGCAAGGGCGAAGGTCTCGGCAACAAATTCCTCGCCCATATCCGCGAAGTCGACGCCATCATCCATGTGCTGCGCTGCTTCGAAGACGACGACATCACCCATGTCGAAGGCCGCATCGATCCCATCGCCGATGCCGAGACGGTGGAGACCGAGCTGATGCTGGCCGACATGGAGAGCCTGGAGAAGCGCATCGACGGCTTGCAGAAGCGCGCCAAGCAGAACGACAAGGAAGCCAAGGCGGTGCTGCCCATCGTCGAACGCGCGCTCGCCGCGCTCAAGGACGGCAAGCCGGCGCGCACCGTCGGCGTGACGGCGGAAGAAGCGCCGCTGTTCAGGCAGCTCGCATTGCTTACGGCCAAACCCGTGCTCTATGTCTGCAACGTCGAGGAAGCGTCCGCCGCGACCGGCAACACCTATTCCGAGCGCGTCGCCGCCATGGCCAAAGCGACCGGCTCCGCGTCGGTCGTCATATCGGCGGCGATCGAAGCCGAAGTGGTGTCGCTGCCCGACGAGACCGAGCGCCAGGAATTCCTCGCCGGCTTGGGGCTCGAGGAAACCGGCCTCAACCGCGTCATCCGCGCCGGCTACGAATTGCTCGGCCTGCTGACCTATTTCACCGTCGGGCCCGAAAGAGGCGCGCGCCTGGACCATCGTCAAGGGCACCAAGGGGCCGCAGGCCGCCGGCGTCATCCATACCGATTTCGAGCGCGGCTTCATCGCCGCCGAAGTGATCGCCTACGCCGATTATGTGGCGCTCAACGGCGAGCAGGGCGCCAAGGAAGCCGGCAAGGCGCGCGTCGAAGGCAAGGAATACGTCGTTGCCGACGGCGACGTGGTGCATTTCCGCTTCAACGTTTGACATCCAGCGCTCGTTTGCCTTTCCCAGGGGTCAATTCGTTCATTTGCCTTTCGCCCGCCCTCGATTCTAGAATATTGGCCAGGGCGGTGGGGTAGCCGGCTTGTCCGAGCCCGGTGTCTGTCCCGTCAATCCGATCTTCGCCGGCGAGTCCCGGGGCGCTTGCAGCCTCGCCCGCCGCGCGGCCCTTGCTCACCAACCATCAACAACCAGCCAATCACGGGAGAACACATATGGGTAAAATGGTGCAATTGACGGCGAAGGACGGCCATAAGCTGGGCGCCTACCGGGCCGATCCGTCGGGCAAGCCGCGCGGCGCGATCGTGGTGATCCAGGAGATCTTCGGCGCCAACCACCACATCAAGGCGGTGGCGGACGGCTATGCCCAGGACGGCTATGTGGCGATCGCGCCGGCGCTGTTCGACCGGGTGAGTCCGAACATGGAACTCGGCTACACGCCGGAGGACCAGGAGAAGGGCCGCAACACGCGCCAGCAACTGCAGTGGGACGCGGTTCTGGCCGACGTGCAGGCGGCGCGCGACGCGGTGGCGGAGGTCGGCAAGGTGGGCATCGTGGGCTATTGCTTCGGCGGCTCGGTGGCGTGGCTGGCGGCGACCCGGCTGAACGGCTTTGCGGCCTCGGTCGCCTACTACGGCGGCAACGTGGCGGATTTCGCGGGCGAGAAGCCGAAGGTGCCGGTGATGTTCCATTTCGGCGCCGAGGACAAGTCGATCACGCCGGACAAGGTGCAGAAGGTGAAGGACGCGCAGCCGAACGCGCCGCTGTTCGTCTACGACAAGGCGGGCCACGGCTTCAATTGCGACGAGCGCGGCAGCTACAACGAGCCGGCGGCGAAGCAGGCGCGCGAGCGCACGCTGGAGTTCTTCCGCAAGCACGTCGGCTGAGCGTTTCGACGGCGTGATCAAACAAACCCCCGGGGCTCGAACCCCGGGGTTTCTTGTTTGCGCTCAGCGCACCGTCACGGTGACGTCGTAGTTCACGGTCACGGGACGGCTCGCGCCGACGGTGATCGAATAAGTGAATCGGTCCTCGCCATGGAAGCCCGGGTTCGGCGTGTAATGGATGCCGACGCCCGGCAGATAGCGTCCGCGGCAATCCGAAACGCCTGCCGGTGGCGGCGGACCTTCGACCAGATAATTGCTGGCCCGCGTCGCCACGCTGCCATTCCGCGGCTCACCGATCAGGCGAAACGTGGGATTGGGCGCCGGCGTGCAATCGCGGCCCCAGTTCTTGTGGGACGCGACGAGGACCGTTTCGCCCGCCTGCACCGTCGCGCGGCGTGACTGCGTCGATGCGCTCCAAGCCGCTCCCGCCAGGGCACAGCTCACGAGCACGCCGATCAAGGTCGCTATGGGTGGCACAGCCATGGGCTTCTCCCGATGCCCTCCCGATCGAGGAATGAACATCGCCGCGGGTTATTTCGTTCCGGACAGCGCCGTCGCGATCAGCGGCCTCGAGGGCCGGCAAGGCGATAGCCTTGGCATCGCTCAACCTGGGGCCATGAGACGAACGAACGCGGTTGGGCTGCCGTCGTTCAAGACAACCGCCTCCCCATTCGCAGCACGATCGAGGAAAGGCTGGACTAGCCCCGCTCTCGATGCAGGCGCACGAGGCTACAACGCGGATTTCCGTTCCGGATAGAGGCTCAGCAATCCCTCGCGGCTGGCGGGCGCCACGCCACGCTCGGTGATCAGGGCGGTAACCAGCTTGCCCGGCGTCACGTCGAAGCCGAAATTGGCCGCCCGCGTGCCCGATGGATAGGGCGTCACGCTGGCGAGCAGGCCGCCCGGCGTCAGGCCCGTGACCGTGGTCACCTCCTCCTCGGCGCGCTGCTCGATCGGGATGGCATCGCCCGAGCGCAGGTGCCAGTCGATCGTCGGCCCGGGCAGCGCCACATAGAAGGGAATCTCGTTGTCCTTCGCTGCGAGAGCCTTGAGATAGGTGCCGATCTTGTTGGCCACATCGCCATTGGCGGCGACCCGGTCGGTGCCGACGATGCAGAGGTCGACCTCGCCGGCTTGCATGAGATGGCCGCCCGCATTGTCGACCACCACGCGATGGGGCACGCCGTGGCTCTTGAGCTCCCAGGCGGTCAGCGCGCCCTGGTTGCGCGGCCGGGTCTCGTCGACCCAGACCTGCAGCGGCAGGCCGGCGTCATGGGCGAGATAGATCGGCGCCAATGCGGTTCCCCAATCGACGCAAGCGAGCCAGCCGGCATTGCAATGGGTGAGGATCCTGAGCGGTTCGTCGCCACCCTTGCGCGCGAAGGCCTGCTTGAACAGCTTGAGGCCATGCTCGCCGATCGTGCGATTGGTCACCACATCCTGTTCGCAGATCTCGTCCGCCTTGGCATAAGCGGCGGCGACGCGCTCGCCGCGTTTGCGGTTGCGCAGATGGGCCTTCATCTCGTTGAGCGCCCAGTGGAGATTGACCGCCGTCGGCCGCGTTACGCCGAGCACGGCGATCGCCCTGTCCAGGCCCTCGTCCGAAGCGTCGGCGCGCAAGGCGAGCGCCACGCCATAGGCCGCCGTCGCGCCGATCAAGGGCGCCCCGCGCACTTGCATAGAACGGATGGCGTGCGCCGCTTCCTCGAGCGTGGTCAGGCGCAGGGTAGAAAATTCGTGCGGCAGCTTGGTCTGGTCGATGACCTCGACGGACCAGCCGTCGGCGCCTGGCCAAATGGTACGATAAGAACGGCCGTCGATCTTCACGCCAAACCCTCCTGGTCGTCGCCGTCCGGCGAAACAGTTCCACACATAAGCGCAACCAAGGGCGCCATGCAATGACCGGCGACCGCCGGACACGACTCGCAGCATTCTTTAAGACATTGGTCGGCCGCTCAAAATTGTCACGTTGCGCTCGAAGTTCCCATACTGGGCGGCGCGATTTGTCACTATTTTTACAAACGACGGAGTGAAGCCAAACCGGAGACGGTCGGCGGCCCCATAAATTTCGCCATAATTGGCGCTCAGGCTCTGTCTTGCGGCGCGAAGCGCGGTCGGTCAAATGCCCGCAGCGCCCGCCGGGAGATGGCGAATGTCGATCACAGGTGCGTTCCGTCCGCTTGTCGTTGCCGCGTTGATGGCATGTGCCGCGGTGACGCCCGCATTTGCCCAAGTCGAAGATCCCAACGATCCGCCGGGCCGCGTCGGCCGTCTCAGCCATGTCGAAGGCACGGTGTCTTTCCGCAATGCGGAAGAGGACCAGTGGGTACCCGCGACACTCAACTTTCCGGTGACCACCGGAGACTCCTTCTGGACCGAGCCGGGCGCCCGCGCCGAGATCCAGATCGGTTCGACGGACCTGCGGCTCGATCCCGCGACGGCGATCGACATCGCGCGGCTCGACGATGCCACGACTCAGTTCCAGATCGATCAGGGCAGCATCAACCTGCGCGTGCGCGAACTGCCGCCGGGGGGCGTGCGCATCCTGACGCCGCGCGCGACGGTCGAAGTTCTGCAACCCGGCCGCTATCACGTCGACGTGGTGCCGTCACAGGGGTCATCGCTCAACGATCACGTGCGGGTGGCGGTGCTCGACGGCTTGGCGCGGATCGAAGGCGCGGAAGTGGGCGCGCCGTTGACCGTGAGCGCCGGCCACAGCGCCACCCTGCGCGACAACGCGCCGCCCCTCCTCGCCCAGGCGATCGCCCGCCCCCTCGACGATTGGGCGCTCGAGCGCGAGCGCCTGCTCAATCCGCAGCAATCCGTGCGCTACGTTTCGCCCGAAATGACCGGCTATCAGGACCTCGATCGCTACGGTCAGTGGGGCAACGATCCGAACTACGGCGCGGTGTGGTATCCGCGCGCCACGGCGGCCGATTGGGCGCCCTATCGCTACGGCCACTGGGCCTATGTGCGGCCCTGGGGCTGGACTTGGATCGACGAGCAGCCGTGGGGCTTCGCACCATTCCACTATGGCCGCTGGGTGCGCGTTCATGACCGCTGGGGCTGGTGCCCTGGCGAGCGGGTGCGCCGCCCGGTCTATGCCCCGGCGCTGGTCGCCTTCGTCGGCGGCAGCAATTTCGTCGTGCTGTCCTCCGGCCGGCGCGCGCCGGCGGTCGGCTGGGTGCCGCTCGGCCCACGCGAAGCCTTCCGCCCGCATTACCGGCACAGCCCGGCCTACGTGCGCAACGTCAATATCACCACCGTCAATGTCACGAACGTCACCGTGGTCAACCGGGATCGCGACCGCGACGGCGACTCGGTGCGCGGCTTCCGCAACCGCGACAGCATGACGGTCGTATCCAACGCGGCCTTCACCGGCGCCGCGCCGGTGGCCAAGACGCGGGTTGCGCTGCGCGACAGCGATGTCGGCGATGCACGGCGCACCGAGTCGCTCGACCACCTGCAGCCGTCGCGCGCCGCCAAGGCCGGCATCCTGGTGCCCGCCGCGGCGACGGGCGGCAGCCGGGATGTTCCCGCCGCGGAGCCGCGCCAGCGTTCGCGCCGGGGCGACCGCGACGACGACCGCGTCGCGCCGCCGACGACGCGCAATACGAATGCCACGCCGTCTTCGGCGCGCGCTACGAGCGCCGCTCCGGCCACGCGCGGCGACACATCCGCGGTGGCGAACAACCCGGACGTGCTGCCGAAGGCGCCCGGCCCGAGCCGCGACCCGCGCTCGGCCCGGTCCAACGGTCGCGAGAGTGCACAGCAGCCGGTCACCGGTCAGACCACTGCGCGCCAACCCGCGACACAGCGCCGTGAACCCGCCGCCACGCCATTCGAGCGGCCCGACCGCGCCGCGCCCGCCCTGCGTCCGTCGGAAGCGCCCGCCGCGCGGACACCCGCACCGCCCGGCCGCGCCTCGGGCATGGAGGCCAACCGGCCGGCCGATCCGCCGGGGCGCGTTTCCAACCCGGCACTGCGCGAGCAAGGTGACGGCCGGGGCCGCGAGGCCAATCAAACGCGGCCCGACGAACGGCGCACGATTGCGCCGTCCAGCACGCCGCATGCACTCACGCCATCCCAGCAACCTGGAACGGCGCCGAACACAGTCGCGCCGACACGGCCGGCACCAGTCCAGGCGCGGCCTTCGCCGCCGAGCCAGCCGAGCGCCACGCGGCCGGAGGCGGACCGCGCACGGCGCGACACGAATTCGCGCGATGCCGGTCCCGGCGCCCGCGCGGTGGAACCGTCGCGCGAGCCGCAACGGATCGCGCCGACCCGGCCCGTCGAGTCTGGCGCCATCGCGCCGCGCAATGCCCCGCCGGGACGCGAACCCCCGCTGCAGGGCAGCCAGCGGCCACCCGGACGGCCCGCGGAGATCGCGGCGCCGCCGCGCATGACGCCGCCGGTCAGCCAGCCGCGCCGCGAGGAGCGTGACACCCGGCGCGAGCCGGCGCGCGAGACTCCTGTCATGCGTGCGCCGGCACCCACGCCGCAACAGCCGACCCGTCCGGCGCCGCAGCAGACTCTCGAACGGCGGACGCAGCCTCAATCGCAGCGTATCGAGCCGCGACCGGAGCCGCGCCGCGAGGCCCGGCCGCAGCCATCGACGCCGCGCGAGATGGCGCCGCGCCGCGCCGAGCAGGCGCCGCGTTCACAGCCGCAAGAAACCAAGCGGCCAAACGCTGGCCGCAAGCCTGATGAGCAACGGCGCAACGGTGGATAGGATTTAGTGTGAGAATGCCGGCAGGTTGAGCACGCGGCCGGCGACCGCGTCGAGCTTGGCGAGCAGCGCGGGATCGCGCACCTTCGGATCGGTGATCAACGCGTGGTCGAGCGCGTTGTGGCAGCCCTTGGGGCACCATGGCGCCGCCGTGGCGGGCAGCTGCGGCGTCACCTGCCGCACCAGATCGCGCGCCTTGTCGGCGTTGGCGAGCAGCACCTTGATCACCGCGTCCACCGTGACGTGATCGTGGTCCGGGTGCCAGCAATCGTAATCCGTCACCATGGCAACCGTGGCGTAGCAGATCTCCGCCTCGCGCGCCAATTTGGCTTCCGGCATGTTGGTCATGCCGATCACGTCGCAACCCCAGCTGCGATAGAGATTGGACTCCGCCTTGGTGGAGAACTGCGGGCCTTCCATGACGAGATAGGTGCCGCCGCGCACGGCCGGGATGCCGGCGACGGCCGCCGCCTTCTCGACCGCATCGCCGAGCCGACCGCACACCGGGTGAGCCATGGAGACATGGGCGACCATGCCCTCGCCGAAGAAGCTCTTCTCGCGCGCGAAGGTGCGGTCGATGAACTGGTCGACGATGACGAAGGTGCCGGGAGGCAATTCGTGCTTGAGCGAACCCACGGCGCTGACCGATAGGATTTCGGTGCAGCCGATACGCTTCATGGCATCGATGTTGGCGTGGAAATTGATTGCCGAGGGCGGAATGCGATGGCCGCGCCCGTGGCGCGGCAGGAAGGCGACGCGCCGACCGGCCAGGCGGCCGGTGAGCATTTCGTCGGACGGCGCGCCGAACGGCGACTTGACGCCGAGCCAGCGCACCTCTTCGAGCCCGGCCATGTCGTAGAGGCCGCTGCCACCGATGATGCCGAGCACGGGATCCTTGTCAGTCATGGCGACGTCCTCGTGGGTCACAGGAAAACGCCCCGTCGCGATCGGCGGGGCGTTTCATCCGAAGGCCTCAGTGGACGGCGGCCCAGACCTTGCGCTTGTAAGCGTACAGGTACGCCGGCCATGAGCAGCAAGTAGGCCAGCACCTTCAGGCCCAAGCGCTTGCGCGTCTCCATCTCGGGCTCGGCCGCCCAGGCGAGAAACGTCGTCACGTCACGCGCCATCTGCGGCACCGTCGCGGGCGTGCCATCGGCGTAGGTCACTGTACCTTCCGACAACGGCGGCGGCATGGCGATCATGTGACCCGGGAAATATTTGTTGTAATTCATGCCGGGAGGCACCTGCATCCCGGCTGGCGGCGGCTCGTAGCCGATCATCACGCCGTAGTTGTAATCCACGCCGCCATGGCGCGCCTTGGTGATCAGGGAGAGATCGGGCGGTGTCGCCCCGTTGTTGGCGGCGGCGGCGGCCTTGTCGTTGGGGAACGGCGCCTTGAAACGGTCCGACGGACGCGCCGGGCGCTCGAACATTTCGCCCTGATCGTTGGGACCGTCGATGACCGTGTATTCTGCCGCGATCGCCTTGATCTCGGCCTCGGAGAAACCAAGTGCTTCGAGATTGCGGTAGTAGAGTTGGTTCATCGCATGGCAGGCGGAGCAGACTTCCTTGTAAACCTGGAAGCCGCGCTGCAAGGCGGCGCGATCATAGGTCCCCAAGGGGCCGCTGAACGACCATTCTTGTTTCGGCGGTTTCGGCGCCTCGGCAGCCGCGAACGCGACTTTCGCCGTCAGGAACGCGAGGCTGAGGACGCAAGCGACAGCGCCGGTGCGAAGCATCGAGATCATTTACGCCCTCTCCGTCTTGACGCCCGACAGGACCGGCGTGCTGATGCTTTCCGGCAACGGCCTGGGTTTCTCGTATTTGCTGACCAGTGGCAGCAGAATCAGGAAGTGGATGAAGTAGTAGGCGGTGCCGATCCGCCCCAGGAGCAGAGGCAAGCCTTCCGGGTGCTGCGCGCCGACCCAGCCCAGCACGATGCAATCCACCAGGAAAACCCAGAACAGGATCTTGTAGATCGGCCGGAAGGTCGCGCTGCGCACCGGCGACTTGTCGAGCCAGGGCAGGAAGAACAGGATCAGGATCGAGGCGAACATCGCGATCACGCCGGCGAGCTTGGCCTCGATGAACAGGATGTTCGGCACCGAGCGAAGAATTGCGTAGAACGGCAGCAGGTACCATTCCGGAACGATCGACGCGGGAGTCTGCAGCGGATTCGCCTGTATGTAATTGTCCGGCTCGCCGAAGAAGTTCGGCGAGTAGAAGATGAACGCCGCATAGACGATCAGGAAGACGGCCAGGCCGAAGGCGTCCTTCACCGTATAGTAGGGATGGAAGGGAATCGAATCCTGCGGGCTCTTGCGGTCGATGCCGAGCGGATTGCTGGAGCCGAACCGGTGCAGCGCGACCAGGTGGAGGAGAACGACGCCGACGATCAGGAAGGGAACCAGATAATGCAGGCTGAAGAAGCGCTGCAGGGTCGGGTTGTCGACCGCGAAGCCGCCCCACAGCCAGGTCACGATCGGCTCGCCGATCAGCGGAATGGCCGAGAACAGGTTGGTGATCACGGTGGCGCCCCAGAAGCTCATCTGGCCCCACGGCAACACGTATCCCAGGAACGCGGTGGCCATCATGAGCAGCAGGATCACCACGCCGAGGGCCCACAGCAATTCGCGCGGCGGCTTGTAGGACCCGTAATAGAGACCGCGGAACATGTGGATGTAAACCACGATGAAGAACATCGAGGCGCCGTTCATATGGATGTAGCGCACCAGCCAGCCGTAATTGACGTCGCGCATGATGCGCTCGACGCTGTTGAAGGCGTGGTCGACGTGGGGCGTGTAATGCATCGCCAGGAAGATGCCGCTGAGGATCATGACCGTCAGCACGATCCCGGCCAGCGAGCCGAAATTCCACCAGTAATTGAGGTTCTTCGGCGTCGGATACTCGTTCAACTCATGGTTGAGAAACGAGAAGATCGGCAGCCGGTAATCGATCCATTCGACGACCCCGCCCTTTTTGGGCGCAGCCGGATGGGATGTCGTGGAAGACGCGCTCATCTAGCTGGGCTCCTAGCCGATGACGATGGTTGAGTCGGTGATGAACTGGTACGCCGGAACGGCCAGATTCTTCGGCGCGGGTCCCTTGCGGATACGGCCCGAGGTATCGTAGTGCGAGCCGTGGCACGGGCAGAACCAACCGCCGTAATCGCCACGCGGCTGGGTTTCCTTCTGACCCAGGGGCACGCAACCGAGATGGGTGCAGACGCCCACCGTGATCAGCCATTCGGGCTTCTGGACACGGTCCTCGTCGCGCTGCGGATCGGGCAGTTCGGCGAGCGGCACCTTGCGCGCCTCCTCGATCTGCACCTTGGTGCGGCGGTCGATGAACACAGGCTTCTTGCGCCAGGTGACTGTCACGCGCTGACCCTCGGAGATCGGCGACAGGTCCACCTCGGTGGTGGACAGCGCCAGCGTGTCTTGCGCGGGGTTCATGGTATCCAGGAACGGCCACAGCGCCAGGGCCGCGCCGATGCCGGTGAGCGCGGTCGCCGTCAACGCGAGAAAATCACGGCGGGTTTCACCCTCGCTCCCATGACCATCACCCTGGCCGGAGGTTGCGCTGGGGGCTGCAGACTCTGACATGCTCGATACCTCTTGCGAACCCGGATCGGGCGATTGCCCGTCGGGCCGATCTGTCCCTGAGACGGTAGGGTGTCCAGGCAGGATAGTGATGCCGGGCCGCTGCGGTTGGCAAAAACCGCGGAACAGCCCGGGCAAGGCGAGACTTGCGAGACGAGGGTGTAATATAAATTCGCCCTCAAGCAAAGCCAAATTCACGCCAAACGCCCTGACGCGAAGCCCTCTCATTTAAAGGCTTTTTTGCCTTTCAACCCGGTCTGAAACAGAACCATGCGCCTGGCTCTTTACGAACCCGATATTCCGCAGAATGCCGGCACTATGCTGCGTATGGCCGCGTGCCTTGGGATCGCCGCCGATGTCATCGAGCCCTGCGGCTTCGTGATGAGCGACGCGCGTCTCAAGCGCGCCGGCATGGACTATCTGCTCCAGGCCGAGATCCGCCGCCATGCCTCTTGGACGGCCTTCCGCGATTGGCGCCTGGCGGCGCAGCACGCCCACGGCGGGCACCGGCTCGTGCTGCTGACCACCAAGGGCGATACGCCTTACGCCGCGTTTGCCTTCGCCGCCGACGATATTCTCATGGTCGGCCGCGAGAGCGCGGGTGTGCCGGAGGATGTCGCCCGAAGCGCCGATGCCCGGCTGGTGATCCCGCTCACCGCCGGCCTGCGCAGCCTGAATGTTGCCACCGCGGCGGCAATGGTGTTGGGTGAGGCGCTGCGCCAGACGGCCGGCTTCCCGCCGGCCGATCTGCTATTACCCCAATCCGAACAATGACGAGCATGGCCGACATCCAGCCCGAGACATCCCCCGAAACGTTGGATGCGTGCAAGGCCCAGGCGCGTGCCTGGTACGAATCCCTGCGCGATGCGATCTGCGCCGAGTTCGAGCGGCTCGAGGAGGAACTGGCCGGCGGCAATGCGGCGCGGCTGGAACACATCCCCGCCGGGCGCTTTACCCGCAAATCCTGGCGGCGTCCGGCACCGGCCAGCGCCGATGGCACGCCGGGCGATGCCGGCGGCGGCACCATGTCGATCATGCACGGCCGGGTGTTCGAGAAGGTCGGGGTCAATGTCTCGACGGTCTACGGCGAGTTCTCCCCGGAATTCCGCAACCAGATTCCCGGCGCGGCGGAAGACCCGCGCTTCTGGGCCTCGGGCATTTCGCTGGTCGCGCATATGCAGTCGCCGCTGGTGCCGGCCGTGCATATGAACACGCGTTTCATCGTCACCCGAAAAGCCTGGTTCGGCGGCGGCGCGGACCTTACGCCGATGGTTCCCGACGCCCAGGACCGCGACGATTTCCATGGCGCGCTCAAGGCGGCGTGCGACCGTTTCGACCCCGGCTATTACCCGCGCTTCCAGAAATGGTGCGACGAGTATTTTTACCTGCCCCATCGCCAGGAAACGCGCGGCGTCGGCGGTATCTTCTACGACTACATGGACGTGACCGATTGGGGGCGCGATTTCGCCTTCAACCAGGCCGTCGGACAGGCCTTCCTCGCGATTTATCCGCAACTGGTGCGGCGTCATATGCACAAGCCGTGGACCGAGGACCAGCGGCGCCATCAGTTGGTGCGCCGGGGCCGCTATGTGGAATTCAACCTGCTTTATGACCGCGGCACCCAGTTCGGCCTCAAGACCGACGGCAACGTGGAGGCCATTCTGATGAGTCTGCCGCCCCAAGCGGCCTGGCCGTAATCCGCTCACTGCGTTGCAAACCCACGATTTGCGTGGCGCATAAGAAATAGCAGCCGAATCGTCCTACCCCGGATGGATGCCTAGGCGGGCTGTCGCGCCGGCCTATAATTGTCCGCTGCCGTCCAGACTCATTCGGCGGGAGAACCATGGTCCTGGCCATTCACCGCATCGCCCTGAGCGCGCTCGTTCTCGCCTTCGCCATGCTTCCGGCGCAGGCCCAGCGGATGATGAGCGACGAGCAGATTCTGGTGCAGGCGAAGCGTGTCGCGCGCGGCGAGCTCGTCGATATCTATCAGCACGGGATTGACGTCGAGGGCGCCAGGTTACTGCGCTACGCCGAGGACGCCTATCAGGGCATCGAAAGGGTCACCGGCCTCAAGCTCGATACCACGACTTTGGGCCCGCGCATTCAGATCGTCGTCAGCGCTTCGGCCCCCGTGTCCCATGTCTGGCGCGGCCACGATCACCCGAAGGATCCGCGCGGCATCGTCTTCCTCAATGCGATGGCCTATCGCGGCGCCATGAAGCGCAACAACGCCACATACATCCACGAAATGACCCACCTCTTCACCTGGCGCTATCGCAGCCATACCCTGCGCGAGGGACTGGCGGACTGGGTCGCCTTGGCGGTGCTGCCGGGCACCAGCGTCGGGCCCAATCCCAACGGCTATGATCTGAAAACGGTGGTGCCGCCGCTCATCGCGGATTACCTGGGCACCACCAAGCCGCCGCCCGACTGGCTCGTCACCGATGCCGAGCGCCGCACCGCCTATTATTTCGCCAGCTATCGCTTCGTGAAGCACCTGATCGGATTGAAGGACTTCGCCACCTTCATGCAGCTCTACAACTCGAGCGCGCCCGAAGCCGACATCGTCACGCTCTATGGCGTGACGCGCGCAGCCGTGGCGAAGGCCGCCGGCAGCTAGCGTCAAGCCGTCCGTTCTCTGTCGCTTCACGACCGCTTCCGGCAAAATCGACATGCCGGCGTAGGGCTGCCGCCGGCGCCAGCCCCGTTCAAGCCGGCGACAGTTTCGTGATTGAAGCGCCGGCGGTCGCGGGCTTGAACCAAGCCTGCCACGCCGGCCAGCGCTCGATCAGTTTCGCCATCAGGGCATAGCCGCTGGCCGACGGATGCACGCCGTCGCCGCCCGATTCGAGCGCCCAGCGCCACCGCCGGCTGCGCGCCAGTGGCGTGAACAGGTCGAGATAGGGCACGTTGAGCTCGGCGGCCGCCTCGGCATAATGCGGAACCAGCTGCGCCAGCCGTTTGTCCTGATAATCCTCCTCGAGAAGCCAGGCGGCGCAATGGGCTTGGCCGGAGCCGCCATGGCCGATCGGCACCGGGCTGATCCACAACACCGGCCAGCGGCCCGCCGCCTCGGCGATGATCGACCGGGCGATCTTCTGGGACTCCGGCGGCGCGACGCGAAACAGCGCATCCTTGTCGCAGGCCATATCGTTGACGCCGAACGAAAACACGATGGCGCCCGGCGCGGTCGAGGGCAGGCGCGCCTCACATTCCGCCCTCCAGCGCTGGGCGATGTCGCGCGAGGTGTCGCGCCGGATGCCGAGATTGTAGTGCGAGACATCGTGGCCCCGGCCGCGCGCCTTGGCGACCAGGCGGCCGGGCCAGCCCAGGGTGGTGTCGTCCTGCGTGCCGTGGGTGAGCGAATTGCCGACGAAACAGATACGCAACTCGGTCATGACGCCTCCATGACGGTACTGGACAATTCGCGCAGCTTGGCCAGGCACTGCGCACGGTCGGGGGCGAAGCCCCGCTCGATCCACCAGTCCTCGACCATCGCCATCAGGTGGCCGATGGCGGGACCGGGCGGCACGCCGGCCGCGAGCGCATCCGCGCCCTTGAGCGGAAACGCCTTCGGCCGCCAGCCATCGGCGGCCGCAATCAAACGGCGAAATTCCCGGTCGTCGGCGGTGCCGTGGGCGCGCGCGTCCGCCCAGGCCAGGACGGCAAGATCGCGCGCCAGACGAGAGCCCAGGCGGTACAGCGCGCGGTCGAGCGAGGTCCGCCGCATGTTGGCCGTCACTGCGAGGCTCGGGGCGGCGAGAGCCGCGAGACGCGTCGCCTCCTTGCTCGAAAAGCGCAGCCGGCGCGCCGCCGCCAGGGCGCCCCCCTCGTCCACCTCGATCAAGGCCGCGATGCGGCGCAACGGATCGCTCGGCGCGCCAGCCTCGCGCTCCACGGTGAGCAGTGCGGCGAAGCGGTCACGCGCTGTCGCTTCGGGCAAAATCTGCGCGAGCACGCCGGTCTCCGCCATGAGATCGACCGTGGCGCCGGGATTCGGCGCGGCGAACAATTTGAGAAGCTCCATGCGCACGCGCTCGCCGGACAGGGCCGGCAGCTTGGGCGCCGCGGCGCGGCAGGCGGCGAGCGCGTCGCCATCGGCCGGCAAGCGGTCGAACCAGGCGAAGAAGCGGAAATAGCGCAGCAGGCGCAGCACATCCTCGTCGATGCGCTGCGCCGCATCGCCGACGAAACGCACCCGGCCGCGCTTGATATCGTCGAGCCCGTGGACCGGGTCATAGACATTGCCTTGCCCATCGAGAAACAGCGCGTTCATGGTGAAGTCGCGCCGCGCCGCGTCGGCGGCCCAATCGTCGGTGAACGCGACGCGCGCATGACGGCCGAAGGTTTCCACGTCGCGGCGCAGGGTGGTGATTTCGAAATGCGCGTGATCGACGACGGCGGTGATCGTGCCGTGTGCGATACCGGTCGGCACCGCCTTGATGTCCCTGCGCTCCAAGGCCGCGACGACCGCCTCCGGCGCGGCGTCGGTGGCGATGTCGATGTCGCCGACGGGGCGGCCCATCAGGGTGTCGCGCACGCAGCCGCCGACGAACCGCGCGGTCGCGCCCGCATCCGCCAATGCCGCCATGACCGCCTGTGTCTGCGGCCGCGTCATCCAGGCACGACGTTCGATGTGGCTGACCGGCCTCATCGCGCCCCGCGCGGGTCTTGCGGCGCCGGCCGGCCCGCGCCGGAACCCTCCGGGAGAAATTCGCCCGGCACCACCCTGCCATCCTTGATATGCGGCGGCACATAACGCCCGGCCGGCGCCGCATCGTGGATGAACACGCCCATCAGCATCACAGCCGCCATCAAACCGATTCCCGCGGCGGCGAGCCACAGCCAGGGGGCGTCGCGCCACACGATTTCGTTGGCCGGCAAAGTCGCACTGTCAGCTTCGACGGACGCGTCGGCCCCGGCTGGCGCGCCGCGCGCGGCGGCGCCGCGCTCGCGCCAGATACGCCACAGCATGTAGATCGCGGTCGGCAGCAGGAGAGGCAGAACATAGGCGAAGAACAGGCTCATATCAGGCTTCCTCAGCGGTCGTAGTGTGGCTCGGCATGCGGTTCGAGGCCTCGTGGCCGGCGGCGTTTTCGATGACCTCGACGAGACGCACCAGGAGGCGCGCCGTGAAGCCCCAAATGCGATAGGACTCGATAGGCGATTTCGTAAATATCGCGTTCGAGCCCGTCACGCTTTTCGACCGCGTGACGCCGGTTGGCCGGATCGAGGATGAAGGCCAGCGGCACTTCGAACACCGCGGCCACCTCGGATGGGTCGGGCATCAGGCTGAAGGGCGGCGTCACGACGCCGACCACCGGGGTAACCCGGAAGCCGGTGATGGTGCCATATTCCTCCATTTCGCCGAGCAGCGCGATGTGGCCGTGCGGCAGCCCGATCTCCTCCTCGGTTTCGCGCAGCGCCGCCGCCCGGGCGTCGCGGTCCTGAGGCTCCAGGCGCCCACCGGGGAAGCTGATCTGCCCGGCATGAGCCGCCAGATGGGGCGTGCGCTGGGTCAAAAGCACCGTGGCGCCATCGGCGCGCGCGACGAGCGGAATGAGCACCGCGGCGCGTTTGAGCCCGGCTCCGCCGCCCTCGGCGATGGCGCCCTGCCGTTCCACGCGCCGGCGCTGAGCCATCGCCACCGCCCGTTCGCCAGGTCCGAACACCACCCCGGCGTCATCCACCGGCGCGATGCGCGACAGGCCGTGGGTCAGGCGGCGGACCAGGTCTTCGAGGCTGAGCTGGCTCATGTCGGTTTCGCCGTGGCGGATTCGGCGGGGCCCAGCGGAAAAAAAGCGCCGCTGCTCCATACGCCCATTGCGGCGGCCCCATCGACCACGTGCTCGACCGCGATCTCCACCAGGTTGTAATAGACCGGACGCGCGATCAGCGCCTCCAAGCCATCCCGCAGCCGCAAATAGGGCCGCAATGCGCCATCGCCGCCGCTGGAGCCGGGGCGCAGATGGATCGGATGGGCGGCATCGGCCGTTACCGATTCATCGATATTGGTGCGGAATTGCAGGCGCTGTGCCCGGCCAACGCCCTCGATGCTCAGTTCGACGGCAAGGAAAGGCGCGTCATCGACCTGAATTCGGCCGCGCTCGGCCGGCGTTTCGAGCCAGTAATCGCCTGCTGCATCGCGTTTCAGCACGCTGGCAAACAGGCGCACGAGGCCCATTCGCTCGATCGGCGAGCCTTGATAGTGCCATTTACCATCCGCGGTGATGCGAATGTCGAAGCCGCAGTCGTTGGCCGCCGGTGGCAACGGCAAGGAACGGATAGAATCTTGCATGAGACCGATAGCACCGATTGTCGCCGTTTCGTGATCACTACGGTATTCCGCATCCAAGCTTTCGTCATATATTATCAACAGAGTTCGTTTTTCACTCAACCGAGAGGCCGCCCGTGACTCTCACCGAGACCCCCTCCCACGCCTCTGGCCGGTCCGGTTCGGCCTCGGTCGACGCGACGGAACTGGCCAACGACATCGACCGTGTCGGACATCTGCTCGCCAATGTGCGCGTCGGCATCGGCCGCGTCATCTTCGGCCAGCGCCAAGTCATCGACGAGACTCTGATCACCCTGCTGGCGGGCGGCCATGCCCTGCTGATCGGCGTGCCCGGTCTGGCCAAGACCCGGCTGGTCCAGACGCTCGGCACGGTCCTCGGCCTCGACGACAAGCGGGTGCAATTCACCCCCGACCTGATGCCGGCCGATATCCTCGGCTCCGAAGTGCTGGAAGAAAGCGACGGCGGCAAGCGCTCCTTCCGCTTCATTCGCGGCCCGGTGTTCTGCCAACTGCTCATGGCCGACGAGATCAACCGCGCCAGCCCGCGCACCCAGTCGGCCCTGCTGCAGGCCATGCAGGAGCATCAGGTGTCGGTGGCCGGCCAGTATCACGCTCTGCCGGGCCCGTTCCATGTCCTGGCGACCCAGAATCCGCTCGAGCAGGAAGGCACCTATCCGCTGCCCGAAGCGCAGCTCGACCGCTTCCTGCTGCAGGTCGACGTGGACTACCCGGACCGCGACGCCGAGCGCGACATGCTGATCGCCACCACCGGGGTCGCCGAAGCCGAGGCCAAGCCGGTGATGACCGCCAACGACCTGATCGCGGCGCAGCGTCTGGTACGTCGCATCCCGGTCGGCGAAAGCGTGGTCGACGCTATCCTGACCCTGGTGCGCAGCGGCCGGCCCGAAGGCACCGACATTGAAGAGGTGAAGCGCCATGTCGCCTGGGGGCCCGGCCCGCGCGCCAGCCAGGCGCTGATGCTTGCCTGCCGCGCCCGCGCTGTGCTCGAAGGCCGGCTCGCGCCCTCGCTCGACGACGTGCTGGCGCTCGCCCGTCCGGTGCTGCGCCACCGCATGGCGCTCAATTTCTCGGCGCGCGCCGACGGTGTCACCATCGACAGCGTCATTCAGAGACTCGCCGCGCCGTTCGTCTGATGCCGGGTAAACGCGGCCGGTTTTTCGCGTAAGGAGTTTATGGCGTCGTATCAGCCCACCTCGCTTCAACGAGCCGAAGAGCTCGCGTCCACACTGCCGCCGCTGCTGGTTGCCGCGGAGCGGGTCGCCAGTACGGTTGCGCAAGGCGTTCATGGCCGCCGGCGTATCGGCCAAGGCGACGCGTTCTGGCAATACCGCGCCTACCAGGCGGGCGACACCGCCCACAAGATCGACTGGCGCCAGTCGGCCAAAACCCAGCATGTCTTCATCCGCGAGAACGAATGGGAAGCGGCCCAGAGCGTCTGGCTGTGGCGCGACGATTCGCCCTCCATGCACTATGCGTCACAGCGCAACCTGCCGCACAAGGGCGAGCGCGCCGGTCTGCTGCTGCTCGCGCTGGCGGCCCTGCTGATGCACGGCGGCGAACGGGTGGCGCTGCTCGGCGAGGGCTATCCGCCCGCGGTCGGCCGCGCGACGTTGGTGCGATTGGCCGAGACCCTGACCCGCGACAACAAGGCCGGCGCCAATATCCCCGCGCGCGATCCGCTGCCGCGCCATGCCCACACCGTGCTGCTCAGCGATTTCCTCGGCCCGCTGGAGGAGATCGAAGCCGCCGTGCACGGCTTCGCCGGGCGCGGCGTGAACGGTCATCTGGTCCAGATACTCGATCCCGCCGAGGAAACTCTGCCGTTCAACGGCCGCATCCGCTTCGAGGGGTTCGAAGAGGAAGGCACCACATTGATCAACCGCACCGAAACGGTGCGCGACGAATATGTGCGCCGGCTGGCGGCGCGCCGCGAAGCCTTGCAGGCGCTGTGCCGCGGCCGCGGCTGGACCTTCTCGCTGCATCACACCGACGCCTCGCCGCAAAGCGCCTTGCTGGCGCTGTTCGGCCTGCTCTCGCAGTTGCGCGATTGAGGCCCGCATGAAACCCAGCATGACGATGGCATCCCGCGTCACGCGGAAACTTGCGAGACGGCCATGTTGAGCCTCGGCAGCCTCGCGTTCGCCTCGCCCTGGTTGCTGGCGGGTTTGGCCGCGCTGCCGATCCTGTGGTGGTTGCTCAAGGTGACACCGCCGGCCCCGCGCCATGTTCGCTTTCCGGCCATCGCGCTATTGTTCGATCTCAAGGAGCAGGAGCAGACGCCGCACAAGACACCGCTCTGGCTGGTGCTGCTGCGCATGCTGCTGGCGGCGCTCGTCATCCTGGCGCTCGCCCGGCCGCTGCTCAATCCCAGCACGCAACTAGTCGGCAGCGGCCCGGTGCTGCTGGTGGTGGACGATGGCTGGGCCGCGGCGCCGACCTGGCGCGAGCGCCAGCAGGCCATGGACGCCGCGCTCGATCGCGCGGAGCGTGCCGGCCGGCCGGTCATGATGCTGACCACCGCGGCGCCCGCCGGCGGCGAGCCGCTCGAACCGTCCAAGCTGCTGCGCGCCCAGGATGCCCGGAGCCTGGTGCAAGCGCTCACGCCCAAGCCCTGGCCGGTCGATCGCACCGTGGCGCTCGCCGCCGCCGAGCGGATCGATCTGCCCGATGGCGCCAGTGTCATCTGGGTCGCCGACGGTCTGGAAGACGGCAACTCGCGCGCGCTCGCCGAACGGCTGCAGCGCTTCGGCAGCCTCGAAGTGATTCGCTCCGCGCCGGGCAAGCTGGCGCGCGCCCTGCCGCCGCCGAGCGCCGAGGGCGCCGCGCTGATGTTGCGCGTGCTGCGCGCCGACGGCGGCGGTGAAAGCCGCATCGCGGTGCGCGGCACCGGTGACGACGGCCGGCTGCTGCTGCGCGAGGAGGCGATGTTCGAGCAGGGTGAAACCGTCCATGTGCTGCGTCTCGAGCCGCCGACGGAGTTGCGCAACCGCCTGGTGCGGCTTGCCCTCGAAGGCGAGGACAGCGCCGGCGCGGTGGCGCTGCTCGACGAGCGCTGGCGCCGCCGCCCGGTCGGCATCGTGGCGCCCAGTTCGGCCGCCGGTCAGCCGCAGCCGCTGCTCAGCGCGATCTATTATCTCGACCGCGCGCTGGCGCCGTTCAGCGAAGTGCGCGCCGGCCCGGTCGCCGATCTGCTGCGCCGCAGCCTCGCCGTCATGGTGCTGCCCGACGAAGTGCCGCTTGCCGAGAGCGAGCGCGCCCAGATCAAGAGCTGGATGGAGAACGGCGGCACGGTGATCCGCTTCGCCGGCGGCAATCTCGCCGAGAAGCCCGACGATCTGACGCCGGTGCGGCTGCGCGGCAGCCGCGCGCTCGGCGGCGCCTTGTCGTGGGCGCAGCCGGCGCCGCTCGCCCCGTTCGACAAGGCCTCGCCGTTCTTCGGCCTGCCGGTGCCGCAGGACGTGCGCGTCACGCGCCAGGTGCTGGCCGAGCCGAGCCTCGATCTCGGCGAGAAGACTTGGGCGCGGCTGGCCGACGGCACGCCGCTGGTCACCGCCGACAAGCGCGGCCAGGGCAGCATCGTGCTGATCCACACCACGGCCAATCCGGAATGGTCGAACCTGCCGCTGTCCGGCCTGTTCGTCGACATGCTGCGCCGGGTCGTGGCGCAGAGCCACGGCGTCGCCGAGGGCGGCGCCGGCCAGGCGCTGCCCCCGCTGCAAACGCTCGACGGCTTCGGCCATCTGCAGCAGCCCGCCGCGGCGGTAACACCCTTGCCGCCGATCGCGTTGAGCGACAGCGCGGCGCTGCGCAGTCTGCTCGGGCCGACCCACCCGCCCGGCTTCTACGGCAACGACTCGGCGCGCGTCGCGCTCAATCTCGCGGCCGGTATCGATGCGCTGCGCCCCATGGCGGCCTTGCCCCCCGGCGTGCGCCAGACGCCGTTCAGCGCCGAGCGCGAGGTCGACCTGCGTCCCTGGCTGCTCGCCGCGGCGCTGATTCTCGCCATCATCGATCTGTGGATCGGCCTCGGCCTGCGCGGCCTGTTGCCGGTGCCGTCGCGCTGGCGCCGCGATTCCCACGCTCGTCGCGCAGGCGTCGCGGCTTTGGCGCTGGCGACACTGGTCGGCGGCGCTGCGTTGTTGACGACGAGCGGCGCCCTGGCACAGAGCGCGCCGGTTGCGGCGGTCGACGAAAGATTGGCCATCGAGGCGACCCAGGGCACAAGGCTCGCTTATGTGCGCACCGGCGACGATCAGATCGACAACATCAGCCGCGCCGGTCTGCTGGGCCTCAGCAACGTGCTGCGCAACCGCACGTCGGTCGAACCGGACGCGCCCATGGAAGTCGATGTCGAACGCGACGAGCTGTCGTTCTATCCGCTGCTCTACTGGCCGATGACGGAAACCCAGCCGCGCCTGTCGGCGCGCGCGCGCGATCGCCTGGTCGCCTTCCTGCGCAGCGGCGGCACGATTCTGTTCGATACGCGCGACGCGCAATTCGGCACGCTTTCCGTGCAGGGCAGCATCGCGCCGGCCGGCCCGGGCGGCCAGAAGCTGCGCGAAATTCTCGACGGGCTCGAAGTTCCGTCGCTGATTCCGGCGCCGCAGGATCACATACTGACCAAGGCGTTCTATCTCATCCAGGATTTTCCCGGGCGCTGGCAGGGCAGCACGGTGTGGGTCGAGCGCGCCGCGGGCAGCACCAATGACGGCGTTTCCTCGATCATCATCGGCAGCAGCGACTGGGCCGGCGCTTGGGCCGTGGGCGGCAATTCCCGTCCGCTCCTGCCGGTGACGCCCGGCGGCGAGGCCCAGCGCGAGATCGCCTACCGCTTCGGCGTCAATGTCGTGATGTATGTGCTGACCGGCAACTACAAGGCCGATCAGGTGCATGTCCCCGCCATTCTCGAAAGACTTGGCCAATGACGGGCAACTTTTTCAGCGTGGCGTTTTCGCCGCTGCTGCCGGTCTGGCTGCTCGGCGGCCTCGCCGTTTTGGCGCTGATCGGCGTCGCCTTCGGACTGGCGCGGCGCGCCCGCGGCATCTGGTGGCGCGCGCTGGCGCTTGGTGTGCTGCTGCTCGCCCTGCTCAATCCCTCGCTCAAGGATGAACAGCGCGAGCCGCTGACCGATATCGCCCTGGTGGTGGTCGACGACAGCCCGAGCCAGAGCATCGGTGAGCGCCGCGCGCGCACGGAAGCGGCACTCGCCGAGCTGCGCGAGAAGCTTGCCGCCGTGCCAGATCTGGAAACCCGCGTGATTCGCGCCGGCCGCGCCGATGCCGGGACCGCGCCGGCGGGCGGCGTGCCGAACGACGGCACGCACCTGTTCGACGCCATCGGGCGCAGCCTGGCGGACGTGCCGCCGCAGCGCCTTGCGGGCATCCTGATGATCACCGACGGCCAGGTGCACGACGTGCCGGAGCATCCGGCGGAAAGCGGCCCGCACGCGCCGCTGCATGTGCTGCTGACCGGCGAACGCAACGCGCGCGACCGCCGGCTGGTGGTCGAGCAGGCGCCGAGCTACGGCATCGTCGGCAGCCGCGTCACCATGACCGTACGCATCGAGGACCTGCCGGTGAGCGCCAGCCCCGGCACGGCGCGCCTGACCATCGTGCGCGACGGCGGCGAGCGCCGGGTGCTCGACGTCAAACCGGGCAGCAACACCAGCTTCGAGGTCTCGATCGATCACGGCGGGCCCAACGTGTTCGAGATCGACGCCGAGCCGATCGAAGGCGAGATCACCGCCCAGAACAACCGCGCCGCGGTGGTGGTCAATGGCGTGCGCGACCGGCTTCGCGTGCTGCTGGTGTCGGGCGTGCCGCACAATGGCGAGCGGGTGTGGCGCAACCTGCTCAAAGCGGACCCGTCGGTCGATCTGGTGCATTTCACCATTCTGCGCCCGCCCGAGAAGCAGGACGGCACGCCGGTGCGCGAGCTGTCGCTGATCGCCTTCCCAACACGCGAATTGTTCGAGGAGAAGCTCAGCGACTTCGACCTCATCATCTTCGACCGCTATCACCGGCGCGGCATCCTGGCGAACGCCTACCTGCAGAACATCGCGCGCTTCGTGCAGGATGGCGGCGCGGTGCTCGAAGCCGGCGGACCGTCCTATGCGTCGCCGTTCGGGTTGTTCCGCACGCCGCTGGGCGAGATCATGCCCGTGGTGCCGACCGGCGAGGTGGTCGAGCAAGGCTATCGCGCGGCAGTCAGCAGCGTCGGCCGCCGCCATCCGGTGACGGCGGACCTCGAAGGCGCCGGCCAGCCGGTGCCGCCGCCGGCGAGCAGACCGGAGGCGCAGCAGAAGCCGACGCAACAGAGCCCGATCCAACAAAATCCAACATGGGGCCGCTGGTTCAACATCACCGAGGGCGATGCGCGGCGCGGCCAGGTGCTGATGGAGGGTCCGGCCGGCCGGCCGCTGCTGGTGCTCGACCGCGTCGGCAAGGGGCGCGTCGCCCAGATCATGACCGACCAGATCTGGCTGTGGGGCCGCGGCTTCGACGGCGGCGGCCCGCAGGCCGAGCTGCTGCGCCGCATCAGCCATTGGCTGATGAAAGAGCCCGAGCTCGAGGAGGATGACCTGCGCGCGGCGGCGCGCGGCAGCGAGATCCAGATCACCCGGCGCAGCCTGTCGCCGGACGAATCACCCGTCGTGGTGCGCTCGCCGTCGGGCGAGGAGCAGAGCCTGACTCTGACCGATCAGCCCGACGGCCGCGCCATCGCGACCTTCCACGCCGGCGAACAGGGACTGCACCGCATCAGCGACGAGCGTCATACCGTCTATGCCGTCGCCGGCACGCTCAATCCACTCGAGTTCGCCGATGTCCGTTCGACGCCGGAGAAGCTCGATCCGGTGATCAAGGCGCAAGGCGGCAGCGCGAACTGGCTGGTCGACGGCAAACTGCCCGATATCCGGCGCGTCGCGCCGGAGCGCACGGTTGCGGGGCGCGGCTGGATCGGCCTGCGCAGCAACGGCGATTACATCGTGCGCGGCGTCACGGAAATTCCGCTGCTGCCGGCGCTCGCCACCCTGGCCCTGGCCATTGGCACCCTGGTCTGGGCCTGGCGCCGCGAGGGCCGCTAGTCTAGGAGCGGCCCTACCTCATGCGCCGCAACGGAACTCGGCCGACGCGCTCCGGCGGGAACTATCTTCGCGCCAGAGCTTTTATAGACTCCCGGGTGGAACACAGCGCGTCAGCCGCTGTGCTCGGGAAAGTTCCTCTTTTCAAACCCGATGTCGTCGCCCGTTTTGTGAGCTTTTGACCATGTATGAAGGCTTGGCATTCCGCACGGATCTTCCGGCGCGCGCCCGCACCGCTATATCATCCCGTCGTTGGGGCGGATCTGGGAGCGGCTGAAGCCCTATCACTGGCCGCTGATCCGCTTTTTCGCCGGTATCATGCTGGTGCCGCACGGCGCGCAGAAGCTGTTCGGCGCGTTCGGCGGCCAAGGCCTGCTCGGCACCTCCTATGGCTTCCAGAAGATGGGCATCGAGCCCGCCCTGCCGCTCGCCCTGATCGCCGGCTGCACCGAGTTCTTCGGCGGCCTGCTGGTCGCCATCGGCTTGCTGACCCGCCCCGCCGCCCTGGCATGCTTCATTCTCCTCATGGTAGCGGTCATCCACGTGCATCTGCCGGGTGGCTTCTTCGCCAGCCGCGGTGGCTACGAATTTCCGCTGCTATGGGCCATCGTCATGCTCGGCATCCTGATCCGCGGCGGCGGGCCGCTGTCGTTCGACAAGGCGATCGGCCGCGAGTTCTAGCCGCGCGCGCCCAATCCGGGGCTATAAAAAAGGCGCGGGACAGGTCCCGCGCCTCTTTCCCGCGCCTCTTTCCCTATGCGCTCAGTTGAGATGGATCTGGAGGAACTTCTCCTGGGTGTAGGACAGCAGATCCGATAGATCGCCTTCCTTGCCCATGCCGCTTTCCTTGTAGCCGCCAAATGGCGAGCCCGGCACGCGGCCGCCCTGGCCGTTGACCCACACCAGGCCCGACTGCACCGCCTTCGCGGTCTTGTGGGCGAGCGACAGATCGTTGGTCCAGATATTGGCGGTCAGGCCGAAGCGCACCGAATTGGCGCGCGCGATCACATCGTCCCAGTCGCGCCACTTGAGCACGCTGATCACCGGGCCGAAGATCTCCTCGCAGGCGATGCGCATGCCCATGTCGACATCGGCGAACACCGTCGGCTCGACGAAATAGCCCTTGTTGAGCTTGGCCGGACGCCGGCCGCCCGTCATCAGGCGAGCGCCCTGCTCCTTGCCCGAATCGATGAAGCTCATGACGCGCTTGTAGTGGCCTTCGTAGGCCAGCGCGCCCATGTCGGCGTCTTCCTTCATCGGATCGTCGACCTTGAGCGCCTCGACGCGCTTCACCAGCTCCTCGAGGAACTTGTCGTAGATCTTCTCATGCACGAAGACGCGCGAGTTGGACTGGCACGACTGGCCCATGGAGCGCGCCAGGTTCATGCCCTTGACGCAGCCGACGGCCGCCTTGGCCACGTCGACATCCGGGAACACGATCATCGGATTCTTGCCGCCGAGCTCGAACGAGCAGCGCTTCATGTTGTCGGCCGCTTCTTTGGCGATGGCCTTGCCGGTCGGCACGCCGCCGGTGAAGGCGATGCGCGGCACGTCCGGATGCTTGACGATGGCGGCGCCGGTCGTCGCGCCGAGACCCGAGACCACGTTGATGACGCCGTTGGGGAACAGGCCGAGCGTCATCTCGCCGAAGTCGAAGGCCGACAGCGAGGTCGCCTCCGCCGGCTTCAAGATCACCGAATTCCCGGCGGCGATGATCGGTGCGACCTTGGCGCAGAAGCGATACGGATGATTGAACGGGATGATGCGCCCGACCACGCCGAACGGCTCGCGATAGGACGAAGCCACCACGTTCTCCGGCGCCTCGTAGGTGGTGCCCTTGAGCTCCGAGGCGATGCCGGCGAAATAGATCAGCTCGGACGGCGCGCCCTGGGCATCGCCGCGCATGCCGCCGATCGGGTTGCCCGAATCCATCACGTCGAGCACGGCGAAATGCTCGACCTTCTCGGCCATCCGCGCGGCGAATTCGCGCATGATCTTGGCGCGCTTGACCCAACTGAAGCCGCGCCATTCCTTGAAGCCTTCCTTGGCGGCCTCGACCGCGAGCGCAACATCGGCCTCCTTGGCATGGGGGAAGGTGGCGATGATCTCCTCGGTCGCCGGATTGACGCTGTCGACCACTTCGCCGGCCTTGGCATCCTTCCATTCGCCGCCGATCAGCATCTTGTAATGTTTGACCTTACCCTTGGTCAGGCCGCCCGTGGCGGAACTGGTGGGCTGCGTTGTCGTGGCCATGCCTCTCTCCCTTGGAGTCGAATTTTTGGAAATGTGATGTGGTCGTGCGATGGCGGGAGCGTTGGTTCGCCCCGGATTGGATGACCAAAGGTTAGCAGGCCTGCCCTGCAGTGGCAAAACGCAAAAGGATCGTGAAAAAGGGGGCCGAATGGCCCCCTTTTCACATTGGTAACAGGACTTTGCCGATCAGCGCGGTTTGGTCCGCACGTCGAGCACGGCGACCCGGCCGGCCTCGACCTGCTTGATGGCGCGCTTGAGCGCCGGCGCGAAATCGTCCGGATTCTCGATCGGACCTTCCGCCCAGCAACCCCAGCCGCGCGCCAGCGAGGCATGATCGACTTCCGGGTCGCGCGTCGTGGTGCCGATCCAGGCATTCTCCGGCGGGCGGCCGCGCATCTTGGCGACCTCGACCTGGTGCTCCTCGTCGTTGTACCAGGACAGGTTGTTGTTGATGATGACGAGCAGCGGCACCTTGTAGTGCGCGGCGGTCCATAGCGCGCCCGACGACATCATGAAGTCGCCGTCGCCCAGCACGCCCACCGCGAACTGGCCGCGATCGCGCGCCGCGAAGGCCGCGCCGACCATCGCGCCGGGACCATGACCGACACCGCCGCCGGCCGAATGGCCGACATATTCGCCGCCGCCCGTGAAGTCCCAGATGCCTTCGGGCCAGTTGCGGTGATTGCGGATCGTCAGGAACCAAGGTTTGTCCTTCACCGCATTCCAGATTTCGGAGACGAAGCGGTGCGGCGACATCGGCGTTTCGTCCCAGCGCTGCTTGGTCGCCGCCGCCTGCCTGGCGAGGAAATCCTTTTTGCGCTTGGCGAGCTTGGCCTTGCGCGCCTCGATCGCCTTGACCGGGCCCTTGTCCTTGGCGAGCCGGGCTTTGATCGCCGCCGCAAGCTGGCGGGTGCCTTCGAGCGGATCGGCGAGCAGTTGCACCGCGGTCGGCGCCACCATGCCGCCCAGGCGCTGCCACGAACGGTGGGCATAGTCGTTGAGCGACAGGTCGATGATCTTCTTGCCGGCGCCGCCGGCGCCCTTCTTGCCGCGCTCGCGGCTCGAATAGGCGTCGACCAGCGTGCTGACGTCGTAGGAATCGATGCACAGCACCACATCGGCCTCGGGCAGCGCGTTCTTGTCGCCAGTCAGGTTCTGCGGATGTTTCGACGCCAGGCTCACCGAATTGCGGTCGTCGTGATAGAGCGCGCCGGTCAGTTCGACCAATTGCGTGAGCGGCTCGGTGATCGCCGGATTCATACTGACGCGGCCGCAGGTGATGACCGGATTCTTGGCCTTGAGCAGGATGTCGACGGCCTCGTTCAGGGCATCCTGGGAGATCGCGGCGGGCGGCGGCGCCTGATTGTAGGACAGGCTGACATCGGGCAGTTCGACGGGCTTGTCGAGCTTCTGTTCCTGCAGGCCCGCGTCGATCGAGACATAGACCGGTCCTTTCGGGCCGGTGGTCGCGATCTTGTGCGCGCGCACGAGCGAATCGACGACGCCCTGGGCGGTGATGGTCTCGTCATCCCACTTGACGAACGGCCGCACCAGTTCGCCCTGCACGTTGGCTGAATGGATATAGTCGATGGCGCGGCGCAACGACGGATCGGCCGGACCGCTGCCGCCGATGATGACGACCGGAGCATGCGCCGCATAGGCATCGTAGACGCCCATGACGCCGTGCATCAGGCCGACGAGATCGTGCAACGCGACGAGCGAGGCGCGGCCCGTGGCATTGGCATAGCCATGACCCATGGCGACCGCGACGTCCTCGTGATTGCACAGGATGGTCTGCGGCGCGCGGTTGCTGTTGTAGTTGACCAGCGAGTCATGCAGCCCGCGGTAGCTCGAACCCGGATTGAGGAAGACATAGTTGAAGCCGAGGGCGCGCAGCACGTCGGCGAAGGCGTCGGAGGCGTATTCCGGCGCGTTCTTCTTGGTCTTGAGGTTGGCGGGCTTGTCGATGCCCTGGTCTTTCGGCGCAGGGAGCTTGGCGAGGGGTTTTTTCATTGGTTTTGCTTTCTTTGGCGTTTCCAGAAACACGGCGCAAACGAACCGGCCCGGATCGACCGGGCCGAAATCCGCGAATCGGTTCTTATTCGACGCTTTCGGGCTTAGCGCCCGGCAGCCGCTTCATGTCCTTGATGGTGATCGCCTGCGTCGAACCGAGGGTGAACGCAGCAACGATCGCGGCCGCAATCGTCGCTGGCGCCGTTGGACGGAACATAGGCATGGCGTTGAGCCTCCGAGAAGAGCAGGGATCTACCGAAGAAGGGTTTTCTTGGTAAAATTATTATTGCGCTGAGCGAATGGGCTAGACGCGCTTTTCCCTTTGGTAACATCGCCCCCCACGACCGTCAATCGAGCCGTCGATCACGGCCGCGCGTGCAGGGACCGCATTGCCGGGCGCAAACACCGTGTCGCCACGCGGTCCAGGGCGGCCCTTGATCGGCCGGGGCGGGCGGGATACCTTGCGCCTCCATCGCCGCAGCGGCACATCGACGCCGGCCCGGCTCCTCACATCGAGGACCTACGCTGAAGGATCCAGGCGTGTCCAGTTCCGATATTGATTACCTGTCTCCCATCGAAGACGTCATCGAGGACGCCCGCAAAGGGCGCATGTTCATCCTGGTCGATGACGAAAACCGGGAGAATGAAGGCGATCTGGTGATTCCCGCCGAGAAGGCGACCCCGGAGGTCGTCAACTTCATGGCCAAGCATGGCCGCGGGTTGATCTGCCTGTCGCTGCCCAAGGAACGCGTCGAACAGCTCGGCCTGCACCTGATGTCGCCGCGCAACGAGGCGCGCCATCAGACGGCTTTCACCGTTTCCATCGAAGCGCGCGAGGGCGTCACCACCGGCATCTCCGCCGCCGACCGCGCCCAGACCATCAAGGTCGCCATCGACCCGGCCAAAGGGCGCAACGACATCGTGACGCCCGGCCATATATTTCCGCTGGTCGCCCAGGAGGGCGGTGTGCTGGTGCGTGCCGGCCACACGGAAGCCGCGGTCGATATGGCGAAACTGGCCGGCCTCAACCCGTCCGGCGTGATCTGCGAGATCATGAACGACGACGGCACCATGGCGCGGCTGCCCGATCTGGTGCAGTTCGCCCAGCATCATGGGCTTAAGGTGGCGACGATCACCGACCTGATCGCCTACCGCCGCCGCACCGAAAAGGTCGTCGAGCGCATTCTCGAAAGCCGCATCAACAGCCGCTTCGGGGGCGAATTCCAGGTCGTGGTCTACGCCAACAAGGTGTCCTACGCGGAGCATATCGCCCTGGTGAAGGGCGATATCTCGGGCGAGGAGCCGGTGCTGGTGCGCATGCATCAGGTCAACCTGCTGGCCGATGCGCTGGGCGATATGACGGTCGGCCAATTCTTCGCCGGCGAATCGCGCGCGCGCGGCAGCGAGCTCGAAGCCGCCATGCGGACCATCGCGGAAAAAGGCCGCGGCGTGATCGTCATGATCCGCGAGCCGACCCCCACCAGCCTGAGCCGCTTCCTGCGCGAGCGCGAAGGCCAGACGCTGAAAAAGCCGATCGCCGAACTGCGCCAGTACGGCGTCGGCGCTCAGATCCTGCTCGATCTCGGGGTCAGCAAGATGATCTTGCTGTCCAATACCAAGCGTACCATCGTCGGGCTCGACGGCTACGGCCTGACCCTCGTCGCCCAGCAGCCACTGCCGGATTAGACCGCCCTTTCAAAGCGGCAAGACTTTTCCACAGGCTCGTGGCGGCGGCTCGCTTGCCCCTTGCCTTTGCGGAATCAACCCCTTAGAAAAACTAAGGTTATTCGCGTTAGTTCTTTGCATTCGAAGCAATCCGGCCACGTCCGCAACTTCTTCGCACGATCAGGGCTCGCCTTCGGCGTGGCCCATCAGCGTGGAGTGGCTTGCGTGAACAGCGGTCTGACCGGACACTGAACGCACCAAGAAGAAAGGTCACTTTCGGGATGGCGACGATCAAGAAATCCAAGGCCAAGAAAGCCGCTGCGAAAAAAGCACCGGCCAGGAAAGCGCCGGCGAGGACAGCGTCGGTCAAGAGCTCGACCAAGTTCATCACCATCGGCGACGTCAAGATCGAACTGGAGCGCCGCGGTACGGGCAAGCCCCTGCTGCTGCTGCAGGGCGAAGAGGCGCTCGAGCCCGAGGCGCCGTTCGTCGACGAGCTGGCCCGCAAGTTCGAGGTCATCATCCCGCAGGCGCCGGGCTACGGGCGGTCCAATCGTCCCGATTGGATCACCAATATGGACGATATCTCCTACGTCTACCTCGACCTGATCGAGAAGCTCGGCCTCACCAAGCTGACCGTCATGGGCTTTTCGCTCGGTGGCTGGATCGCCGCGGAAATGGCGACGAAGGACGATTCGCGCTTCGCCAAGCTGGTCCTGGTCGATGCTTATGGCATCAAGGTCGGCGGCCCGTTCGACCGCGACATCCAGGACATCTGGCTGCAGCATCCCAAGACAGTGATGGAGCAGAAATGGCACGCCCCCGAAAAGGGCAAACGCGATTTCCCGGCCATGCCGGAAGCCAAGCTCGCCATCATCGCGCGCAATATCGAAACCACGGCGCGCTTCTGCTGGGAGCCCTACATGCACAACCCGAAGCTCAAGCGCCGGCTGCACCGCATCCAGGTGCCGACGCTCGTGGTGTGGGGCAAGAGCGACGGCATCGTCGCGCCCGACTACGGCAAGGCCTACAGCAAGATGATCAAGGGCGCCAAATTCGCCACCATCGCCAAGGCTGGCCACTACCCCCATCTCGAACAGCCCGAGGCCTTCATGAAGGCCATCAGCGGCTTCGTTCGGTAACAGTCACACCCGCGGTCTTTCAAGGGAGCGCACGATGCACGCCTGGCACTTCACCGAGATGCCCTACCCCTATCTGCCGGATCTCGACACGCTGTCTTCCATGCGCGTCAATCTGCCGAGCAAGCATTACGATCCCAAGATCGGCGCCGACCTCTATAACCGCTATCTCGACGAGCATCTGATCGCCGACGAGCTCGGCCTCAACATCATGCTCAACGAGCATCACCAGACCGCGACTTGCATGGACGTGGCCGCGCCCCTGTCAGCCGCCATCCTGGCGCGCCAGACCAAGAACGCGCGCATCTGCATCCTCGGCAATCCGGTGGCCAACCGCGCCAATCCGCTGCGCATCGCCGAAGAGATGTCGATGATCGACAACATCTCGCGCGGCCGGCTCGACGTCGGCTTCGTGCGCGGCGTGCCCTACGAGATCTTCGCCGCCAACACCAATCCGACCATGACCCTGGAGCGGCTGTGGGAAGGCCTCGACCTCGTGGTCAAGGCCTGGACCACCCATGACGGCTGCTTCAACTTCGAGGGCAAGTTCTGGCACAAGCGCGCCGTCAACCTGTGGCCGCGCCCTTACCAGACGCCGCACCCGCAGGTCTGGATCACCGGTTCGAGCGACAAGAACAACATCACGAAGGTCGCCGAGCGCGGCTACATCTTCGCCATGTTCCTGCAGCCGCACGATAAGGTGAAGGCGATGTTCGACGCCTATCGCGACAGCTTCATCGAGCGCGGCCTGCCGGGCGGCGGCGGACTCGCCTACATGCCGCTGGTCTATACGGCGGACAGCGAGGCAGAGGCCGAGAAGGGCGCCCAGGAGCTGACCTGGTATCTCAAGGCCAAGGCCGAGCCGCAATTCCGCAACCCGCCGGGCTACGTGCCGGTCGACATCAACGTGAAGGCGCTGCAGGGCGCCTATTCCGGCCGCACCGACGCGGTGCGCGCCCAGGGCCTCGACTACCTGCGCGAGCAGGGCGTGCTGATCTCCGGCACGCCGGATTCGGTCGCCAAGCAGATCAAGCGGTTCTACGACCTGGTCGGCGGCTTCGACCACCTGCTGATGATGCAGCAGGCCGGCTTCCTCGACCACGAGCGCACCGTGCGCAGCATGACCTTGTTCGCCAAGGACGTGTACCCGCAGATCAAGGATCTCGCGCGCACCAAGCCGAAGAAAGTGGTGAAGGCCGCCGCTGCATGAGGGAAGGCAGCTACGTCCTCGTCGACGGCGTTCGCACCCACTATTTCGAAGCCGGACGCGGCAGGGGCCAGACCGTCCTGCTGCTGCATTCGGCGGAATACGGCGGCGCGGCCGAGTTCTCCTGGGAATTCAGCCTGGCCCCGCTCGCCGAGCACTTCCATGTGCTGGCCCCCGACCATCTCGGCTTCGGGCTGACCGACAAGATCCACGATTTCGTCGGCCAGTTCGACCGCCGCATCCGGCACATCCGCCGCTTTCTCGAGGTCATGAATGTGTCGCGCTGCCACGTGATCGGCAGTTCGATGTCGGGCGGCCTGAGCCTCGCGGTCGCCGCGCGCGACAAGCCCGATTGGCCGTTCGACAAGCTGGTGTGCTGCTCGGGCGGCGGCGATGCACCCGACAATGAGGCGCGCCAGATCCTGAATTCCTATGACGGCACGCGCGAGCATATGCGGCGCATCGTCGATGTCATGTTCCGCGACCCGCGCTGGGCGGCGGACGAGGGTTACATCACCCGCCGCCACGACATGTCGCTTGTTCCGGGCGCCTGGGAAGCGACCTCGGCCGCCCGCTTCAAGGCGCCGTTCCGCGCCCCCACCGGGCCGCGCGAGCGCGAGTTGATCGACTATGGCAATATCCGCGTGCCGGTGCTCGTCATGGCCGGGCGCCACGACCCGTTGCGCGCGCCCGGCTACGCCGAAAAGCTGGTGGCCAAGCTGCCCGAGGGCACGCAACTTCATGTGTTCGAGAATGCGAGCCACATGGGTAATATCGAATGCGCCGAGGACTTCAATCGGCGCGTCTTTCAGTTCCTGAAGGCGTAATCACGCCGCCTTCAGGCCTACGGGGAGTGCAGAGTTCATGATCGACGCCGCCGAACTGCGACAATTCGCGGGACGTTTCGCAACCGGCGTCACCGTGATCACCACGCGCGACAACGCCGGCAAATTCTACGGCCTGACCATGAACGCGGTGAGCTGCGTCTCGCTGACGCCGCCGATCTTCATGATCTGCGTCGACGAGAAGGCCAATTCGCTCAAGCCGATGCTGGAAAGCGGCGTCTTCGCCATCAATATCCTGGCGTGGAACCAGCAGGACATCTCCAACACCTTCGCCACCAAGGGCGAGGACAAGTTCGGCAAGGTGCCCTACGACCTCGGACTGCTCGAAGTCCCGTTGATCCGCGACGCCCTGGCCTGCGCCGAATTCCGCATCACCCAGACCTACCCGGCGGGCGATCACCTGATCGTGCTCGGCGAGGCGGAGAGCTCGCGCATCGTGGAAAACGCGCCTCTGCTCTACTACCGCGGCAAATACGGCTTCCTGCGCGAGACCTGAGCCGCGCCAGCGATCCCTGACCTGTCCGCTTGATCGCTGAGCCCGTTTCGCGCCACACTGGCGCGTCGTTGTGCCGAGAGACCCATGAACGGGCGCGCGCGGCGGCGGAGCGCTAGACTAGTCACACCTCCTGGGAGGAGATACCGATGAATCCGATCGCTGCGGTGCGTGCCGCGGGCTGGGCGGCCCTGAGCATGATCTTGCTCGCCGCGCCGGCCGCCGGCCAGTCGGTCGCCGAATTCTACAAGGGCCAGACCGTCCGCATCGTCAATTGGGCCGCCACCGGCGGCGAATACGACATCCACGGCCGATTGATCAGCCGCCATCTCGGCCGCCATCTGCCGGGCAATCCCAGTGTCATCCACCAGACCATGACCGGCGGCGGCGGGCTCGTGGCCGCCAACCACCTTTATAACGCCGCGCCGAAGGACGGCACGGCCATGGGCATCATGGTCTCCAGCCTGCCTCTGTTCCAGGCGCTGGGCGACGACGCAATCCGCTTCGACGCGGCAAAATTCCATTGGATCGGCACCATCGCACCGACCGCGGAGAACCTGGTCGCTTGGCACACGGCACCGGCCCAGAGCTTGGAGGATCTACGCCAGCACGAGTTCGTGATGGGCGCGACCGGCAAGA
Source organism: uncultured Alphaproteobacteria bacterium (assembly GCA_963752345.1). GTDB lineage: Bacteria > Pseudomonadota > Alphaproteobacteria > SMXQ01 > SMXQ01 > CAVVYA01. The sequence goes on along the minus strand of CAVVYA010000017.1, from coordinate 267,743 downwards.
GCTCTCCCAGCTACATGGTGCCGAAGTTGATGAACGCCTTACTCGACACCAAGATCAAGGTGGTTCTGGGTTATCCGGGTGGTAGCGAGATCAATCTCGCCATGGAGCGCGGCGAATCCATGGGCCGCTGGAACACCTGGTCGAGCTGGAAGGTGACCAAGCCGGATTGGCTCCAAGAGAAGAAAATCACCATCCTCGTTCAATCGGCGCTGACCAAACCGTCCGATCTTCCGGGACCGCCGCTCCTCACCGAGCTCGCGAAGAATGCAGACGATCGTCAGATGTTCGAACTGATCGGTACGGTCGCCGAGCTCGGCCGGCCGTTGGTAACCACGCCGGACGTGCCGGCGGACCGCCTGGCGGCCATTCTCAGCGCTTACAAGGCGATGACGACGGATCCGGCGTTCGTCGCCGAGGCAAGCGAGCTCAAGGTCGAGATTCAGCCGCTGATCGGCGACCAGCTCCAGAACATGGTGGCACAGGCCGTGGCCACACCGAAGCCGCTCGCCGAGCGCCTGAAGAAGCTGATCGATTAGGCTGGGAGGAATGTGTGCCGAATCGGCAGCTCCGCCTCAATGCATCATCTGGCCGCCGTCGACGTTGATGGTCTGGCCGGTGATGTAATTGCTGGCGTCCGACAGCAGGAACATCAGCGCACCGACCAGGTCGTCGGGAACCTGGATGCGGTTGAAGGCCTTGTTCAGGGCGGCGCGGTTGCCGACATAGGCGCTCGCCGTGCTCGCCATCTGGGTTTCGCTCTGGGTGAAGCCCGGCGTGATGGCGTTGACGGCGATATTGTCGTCGCCCACCTCGCGCGCCAGCGCGCGGGTCAGGCCGATGACGCCGGCCTTCGACGTGGTGTAATGCAGCCGGTTCGGCGTGCCTTCCCATACGCGGCCTGACGAGATGTTCACGATCTTGCCGCCGCCCTGGCTTTTCATCTGCGGATAAACCGCGCGGCAGCATAGGAAGATGCCGCGCAGGTTGACGGCCATGACGCGGTCCCACTCTTCGACCGGGATATCGAACCACGAACGGCGCGCCAGCACGCTCATCAGCGAGGCGTTGTTGACCAGGCCGTCGATGCGGCCCCATTTGTCGAGCGCCGCCTTGGCCATGGCGGCGGTGGACTCCGGGCTCGACACGTCGGTCGGTTGGGAGATGGCGTCGCCGCCCGTCTTGGCGATTGCATGGGCCAGATCGTCATTCGCCGCCTTGTCGATGTCGGCGATGACGACGCGGGCGCCCGCCTCGACCAGGCGCTGGGAATAGATTTTGCCGATGCCCTTGGCGCCGCCGGTGACGATGACGACGCGGTCGGTCAGATCGAGGCTCGGACGGGTCGGCGAAATCACGGCCATAAACAACTCCACGCTATTTCTTGTAAACCATCGCTTCCTTGGCGCGCTCGACGATGCGCTCGGGCGCGGCGAACACCTTGGCGACCAGTGCCTGGACTTCCTCGCCCGACACCGGATCGATGGTCAGCCGCAACTTTTCGGCGTCGACCAGGAATTCCTTGTCCTTGAGCACGTCGGTGAAGGCCTTGCGCAACATGGCGACGCGGTCCGCGGGCACGCCCGGCGGCAGGATATAGGGCCGCCCGAAAATGAGCTGGCTGTAGATCAGCTCGAGCACCTGCTTGTCCTCGTCGCTCTTGGCGAAATCCATGGCGACCGGCACACCCATCTTGGTCAGCTCGGCGTTGCCCTTGATCGCCTCCTGCACGAGGATCCGCATCTTGCCGGCGGAGGGCAGCCAGTCCGGATTCTGCGTCTGCAGACTGGACCACAGATAGCCGCCGGTGCCCTGCACCTCGTTGCGCTCGATCGCGAGCGTCATCTCCTTGGTGCCGGGATAGCCGCTGACCAGACTGATCTTGGTGCCGAGCACGTTGTTCAGCGCGGACGGCAGGTCGCGGCTCGAGCCGCCCGAGGCGCTGGCGGCGCTGATCATGCCTTTGGTGAACAGGTCCTGGAAGGTCTGCGCCGGCGCGTCGACGCGAATCACCGTGATCGCCACCTCGTTGTTGGCGCTGCCGAGATAGATCAGTTTGGTCGAATCGTGCTGCACCTGGGTCTTGTCGCCCAGCAGCGGTTCCATGATGGCGCCGGGAAACACCGCGCCGATCACCGTGCCGTCCTTGGGCGCCACCGCATAGACGAAGCCGGCCGCCTTGTTGCTGCCGGCGCCCGGCAAGTTCTTGGCGATGATCGTCGGCTTGCCGGGGATATAGCGGTCCATATGACGCGAAATGGCGCGGGCATAGATGTCGAAGCCGCCGCCCGGCGCCGAGCCGATCGTCATATCGATCGATTTGCCCGCGTAGAATTTGGCGAGGGCATCCTGTGCCGACGCCGGCCCGGGATGCACAGCGAAGGCGGTCGCGGCGACCGCCAACGATGACGCCAGAACTGCGAAGCGACTCATGTCAATCTCCCCTGTATCGGGCGCGGATGGACCCGAGGTTTTTGGCCGCAACGCTGCGCTTACTTCTTGTAGACCTGCGCTTCCTTCGTGCGTTCGACGATATGTTGCGGCATGGCGAACAGCTTGTTGACCAGTCCCTGCACTTCCTCGCCCGAGACCGGCATGATTTCGATGCGGCTCTTTTCCGCGTCGGCGAGCAGGTCCTTGTCCTTGAGCACGTCGTCGAACGCCTTGCGCAGCGCCTTGATGCGCGCGTCCGGCACGCCGGGCGGCAGGATGTAGGGCCGCCCGAACACGAGCTGGCTGTAGAACAGCTCCATGACCTGACGATCCTCGTCGTTCTTGGCGAGATCTATGGCGACCGGGACGCCCATCTTGGTCAGGGCCGGATGGCCCTTCATGGCCTCCTGCACCAGGATGGTCATGCCGCCGCCTGGCTTCGCCCAGTCGGGGCTTTGCGTGCTCAGGCTCGACCAGTAATAGCCGCACACGCCCTGCACCTCGTTGCGCTCGATGGCGAGCGTGATCTCCCTGGTGCCGGGATAGCCGCTCACCAGGTTGAACTTGGCGCCGAGCAGGTTGTTGAGCACCGCGGGGAAGTCACGCGTCGAGCCACCCGCCGCGCTGGCCCCGAGCACGACGGAGTTCTGCGTCGCCTGCTGGATATTCTTCGCCGGCGCGTCGGCCCGGATCGCGCACACGCTGACTTCGTTGTTGGCGCTGCCGAGGTAGGTGAACTTCGTCGGATCATGCTGCACCTGGCTGCGGTCGCCGAGCAGCGGGTCCATGACGGCGCCGGAGAACACGGCGCCGATGACCGTGCCGTCCTTGGGCGCCACGGAGTAGATGAAAGCGGCGGCTTTGTTGCTGCCGGCGCCCGGCATGTTCTTGGCGACGATGGTCGGATTGCCTGGGATGTGGCGATCGATATGGCGGGCGATCACCCGCGCATAGACGTCGTAGCCGCCGCCAGGCGCGGCGCCGATGATCATATCCAGATTCTTGCCCTTGTAGAATTGGGCCACGGCATCCTGGGCCTCGGCAGCCGGCGCAAGCAACGAGACACCCGCGACGGCAACGGTGAAGACGAACTTCGGCAGTCCCATGGTCATGCTCTCCCTAGCTAATGGCGAACCACCGGTCATTTGCGCGCCGGCGGTTTCGTCTCTCGGTCGGTCAGAAGGGCTTGCCCCCCTGGATGGTGAAGCGGCGCAGATGGCGGCGTTCGGCCGGGTCGAAGTCGGTGCGCGCGTGCGCGGTGCAGCGGTTGTCCCACAGCAGCAGGTCGCCCGGACGCCATTTGTGGGCGTAGACGAATTCCGGCTTTTCGATCTGATCGAACAGCAATGTGAGGATATCCTCGCTCTCCGCTGGCTCGAGGCCTTCGATATAGCCCGTCATCAGGCGACACACGAATAGCGACTTGCGGCCCGTCACCGGATGGGTGCAGACGACAGGATGGGCGTAGTTCTTCACGTCGGTTCTGGGCTTGTTCACCACATCGCTCCGGCTCATCGCGGTGTAGTCGTAGAAATGCACCGCCTTGCGCCCATCGATGCGCTGCTTGATGCGTTCCGGCAGCGCTTCGTAAACCGCGTAGAGATTGCTGAACAGCGTGTCGCCGCCCGCCTTCGGCACGTCGATGGCGAACAGCGCCGTGCCCATGGCGGGAAACTCGATGTAGCACTGGTCGATGTGGAACTGCATCTCGCCGTCGGGCAGCGAGCCGATCTGCCTGCCATCGACGCGCACGTTCGAGACATACATCATGCCTTCCGGCGTGCCGTCCGGCTCGTGACGGCCCGCCGGCGGCCGCGCCCGCTTGCCGACATCGCCGAAGAAGCCGCAGAAGCGCCGCTGATCCTCGGCGGAGATTTCCTGATCGCGCAGCACGATGACCAGGTTTTCGTGCCAGGCATTGCGCAGCGCGGCGATGGTCGCCGCATCCTGCGGCTGGCGCAGGTCGACGCCGCGGATCTCGGCGCCGAGCGCCGGACGAGAGCGGCACCTGATCGAGGATGGCGGACTGAGCTTCGACGGAAGAAACGGACAGCGTCACAGTTGCCTCGCGCAGCGTCGTTTACAGATCCACGTTCCAGTTCGCCGGCACGGCGTCGGCCTTCTTGGCCTTGGCGACGTAATAATTCCACAGCTTCTGGATATGATGGTCGCGCTCGTCGAGCTTGTTGATCGCCGCCATTTCCGCTGCGCTCAACGGCGCGGGCGTTTGGCCGGCGCTCAGCACCTGGAGCTGCGCGTTGGCGTTTTCCTCGAAATGGATGGCGTCGGTCACCAGACGCCGGCACACTCTCCGCCGCCAGCACCATGCCGTGGCCGCGCATCAGCGCCGCGTGGTGCGGGCCCAAGCGTGCTCGCCGAGTGCCTGGCCCTGGTCGAGCTTCTTGATATGGCTCGGATCGGCGTGCATGGGAATGCCGCTTTCCCAGCGCGCGGCGCGCGAGCGCATCGGCAGGATCTTGCAGTCCTTCATCATGGTGAAGGCGATGGCGAGGTCCATATGGCAATGGATCACCGAATTCACATCCGGGCGCGCGCGCAGGATCTCGGTATGGATGACCGTCTCGCTCGGCGGCTTGCCCTTGCCTTCGAGCACGTTGCAATCGAGATCGCACAGCACGACGCTGCCCGGCGTCACCTCGGCGCGGCTCTCGTTGCGCGTCTGGATGAAGAACATGTCGGTGCCCGGAATACGCGCCGAGATATGGCCGCTGTAATCGAGGATGCCCGCCATGTTGAGGATGCGGGTGGCCGCGGCGAGACGCGCGCGCAGCAACTTCGTGGGAATTGGAAAGATCAACCGCGGTCGCCATCAGTCAACGGCCTCCTGAACCAGACCTTCCCACCCCGCCGGCACAGTGCCCTCGTCGATGGCCTTGCCGACGTAGTAGGACCAGAGTTTATAGACATGCTGGGCGCGATTATCGTTGTTCTCGGCCAGCAAATCGAGTTCCGCCTCGGTCAGCGGCTTGATCTTGCCGATCGCCGCCGCCTGCAGGCAGGCCTTGGCATTTTCGTCGAAATGCACCGCGTCCACAAGCAGGGCGGGAATGTTTTCCGACACGATGACGCCGCCATGGCCGCGGATCAGCGCGCCGTTGCAGCGCGCCGAGCGTCCTCGCAAGGCCGGCGCCCTGTTTTGTCGATTTGATGTGGCTCGGATCGGCATGCACCGGGATGCCGTTGCGCCAGCGCACCGCGTGCGACTTGATCAGTTGCAGTTCGACGTCCTCGACCATGGTGAACAGCGTGCAGGTATCGGAATGGATATGCACGGAGGCATTGACGTCCGGCCGGGCGCGGAAGATTTCGCGTATGGATGAAGGCCTCGCGCGGCGGCTTGTAGCCGCGCGGCCCTTCGAGCACGTTGAGGTCGAAGTCGACGATGCCCATCTGATCGGGCGTCACGCCGGCGCGGCTGTCGTTGATGCCGTGGATCACCAGCGCGTCCCGGCCGGGCACGCGGGCCGCGGCGTGGCCGGAATAGCTCAGGATGCCTTCCTTGTTCAGGATGCGCGTGAGCGCCGCGAGCTGGCCTTTAATGGGCTCGAGAGTGGCAGCGATATTCGATGCCTTGAGGGCCGTGTTCATCCCTAAACCTTTCTGAATTTTCTAAACGGAACCTCAGATGCTTTCGCGATCGAGATTCTCTTTCATCGTGTTGAGCACGCCGCGGATGCGTTCGATGTCTTGCGCCGTCACGCTTTTGGCGGCGATGCGGTTGACGTCGGCGGCATGCGGCAGCAGGCGCGAGCGCAGGGCGCGGCCTTTCTCGGTCAGAAAGATATTCACCTTGCGGCGGTCGGTGGCGTTGCGCACGCGCTTGACGTAGCCGCGCTTCTCCATGCCGTTGAGGGCCGTGACGGTGGTCGGCTCCATCATGCCGACGCGCTGGCTGAGCTCGCGCTGGGTCAGGCCATCCTCCTCCCACAGCACGCGGAGGAAATACCATTGCCCGATCGTCACGCCATGGGCGGAAATCCGGCTCTGCAGCACCTTGGAGAAGGCGCGGTAGGTGTCGCGCAGCAGATAGCCGATGCTATGTTGCGGCAGGAATTCCAAGGGTTCCACGCTATCCGTGCCAGCGGGCCCGGCTTTGACGTTGCGAATGTCGTTCATCGGCTCTGTGGCATGATTTTTTGTCACTTCCCTGCGAAAGCATATAGGAGGCCCGTAACGGCTGCCATTTATTATATAACTGCGAAACCTTCAGGATCGAAGGAAACCCCATGGATTGAGGGTTTTAACCGCTTCCTGCGCGTAGCCGCCCTGGGCTGGCCCCCCTTGCATCCGGCACGGGCCGGCGATAGGAAGGCCCCTTTCACCGCGAACCCTAGAGAACGCTCTTGTCCATCCACGTTCCGTCGCCCGAGACCGGCGCCCCGCCAGGTGCGGCTGCGAAGGACGCGATCCGCGCCAAGGCGCTGGCGCTCGGCTTCAGCGCGGTCGGATTCGCGCCGGCGGAGCTCGGATCACAACCCCGTGAGGGACTCGAAGCCTTCCTGGCGCGCGGTTATCACGGCGACATGGACTGGCTGGCCGTCCGCAAGGACTCCCGCGCGGCGCCCAAGGGCCTGTGGCCGGAAGTGCGCAGCGCCGTCGTGCTCGGCCTCAACTACGGTCCGGCCGGCGACCCGATGAGCCTGACCGGGCAGCGCGAGCGCGGCGTGGTCTCCGTCTATGCGCGCAACCGCGACTATCACGACGAGGCCAAGAAGCGGCTGCGCGTGCTGGCCCGCTGGATGGCGGAAAGCTACGGCTGCGACGTGAAGCTGTTCGTCGATACCGCGCCGGTCATGGAGAAACCCCTGGCCGAGCGCGCCGGCATCGGCTGGCAGGGCAAGCACACCAACCTGGTGTCGCGCGACTTCGGCTCCTGGCTGTTTCTCGCCGAGATCTTCACCGACCTGGAACTGCCGCCCGACACAGCCGAAACCGATCACTGCGGCACCTGCCGCGCCTGTCTCGATGCGTGCCCGACCAAAGCCTTTCCCGGCCCGGGCCAGATCGACGCGCGGCGCTGCATCTCCTATCTCACCATCGAGCATAAGGGCCATATTGCCACCGAATTCCGCAGTGCCATGGGTAACCGCATCTATGGCTGCGACGATTGCCTCGCCGTCTGCCCGTGGAACAAATATGCCCAGCGCACCGCCGATTATGCCTTCCTGCCGCGCATCGAACTGACGGCGCCGCGGCTCGCCGACCTGGCGCGGCTCGACGATGCCTCCTTCCGCGCGTTGTTCTCCGGCTCGCCGATCAAGCGCATCGGACGCGACCGCTTCGTGCGCAACGTGCTGATCGCCATCGGCAACTCTGGCGAGCCGGGCCTCGCAGCCGTGGCCGAGGATCTCGTTGCAGACCCCTCGCCTCTGGTGCGCGCCATGGCCGCATGGGCGCTCTCGCGCCTACTGGGGGCGCAAGCCTTCGCCGCCCTGCGCGACCGCGCGCTGACGCGCGAAACCGACCAAGGCGTGCGCAGCGAATGGCAGGCCGCTGCCTGAAGTCTGCTAAACACATCCGATGAAAGTTTCCGATTTCGATTTCGAGCTGCCGCGCGAGCTGATCGCCACCCATCCGGCCGAGCCGCGCGACGCGGCGCGCCTGCTCGAGGTCGGCAGCACAGGCGGCGATGGCCTGCGTGACTGCCACGTGCGCGATCTGCCGACCTTGCTGCGCCCAGGGGACATCGTCGTGGTCAACGATACCAAGGTCATCCCGGCGCGGCTCGCCGGCCGGCGCGGCAGCGCCAAGGTCGAGGTCACCCTGCACAAGCGCGAGAGCGACGCGCGCTGGCGCGCCTTCGCCAAGGGCGCGCGCAAGCTGAAGGCCGGCGACCGGGTCGATTTCGCCGCCGATTTCTTCGCCACCGTCGCCGACAAGGGCGACGGAGGGCGAGGTGACGCTCGACTTCTCGGCAGGCGGACCGGCGCTGATGGCGGCGCTGGCCACCCATGGCTTCACCCCCCTGCCGCCCTATATCGCGCGCCCCGGCGGCGCGGAGGAGCGCGACAAGGCCGACTACCAGACGCTGTTCGCCCGGCGCGAGGGTGCCGTGGCCGCGCCCACCGCCGGCCTGCATTTCACCCCCGCCCTGCTGGCGGCGATGGAATCGCGCGGCATCCGACGCGCCACATTGACGCTGCATGTCGGCGCGGGCACCTTCCTGCCGGTCAAGGTGGAAGACACGCGCGACCACAAGATGCACAGCGAGATCGGCGAGATCGACGCGGCGACCGCCGCCGCGATCAATGACGCGCGCGCCAAGGGCGGCCGCGTTGTGGCGGTCGGCACGACCGTGACGCGCCTGCTCGAATCGGCCGCCGACGGGCAAGGCCGCATCCATCCGTTCAGCGGCGACACCGCGCTCTTCATCACCCCAGGCTACAGGTTCAAGGCGGTCGATCTTTTGCTGACCAATTTCCACCTGCCGCGCTCGACGCTGTTCATGCTGGTCTCCGCCTTCGCCGGGCTGGCGCGCATGCGGGCCGCCTACGAGCATGCCAAGTCCGCGCGCTATCGCTTCTACTCCTACGGCGATTGCTGTCTGCTGCATCCCGCAACCGAAAGTCCCGCTTCGTGAGCCTCAGCTTTAAGATCAGCAAAACCGATGGCGCCGCGCGGCGCGGCACATTGACGCTGGCCCATGGCACGGTCGATACGCCGGCCTTCATGCCGGTCGGCACCGCCGCCACCGTGAAGGGCATGATGCCCAAGGCTGTCGCCGGCACCGGTGCGCAGATCATTCTCGGCAACACCTACCACCTGATGCTGCGGCCGGGCTCCGAGACCGTCGAGCAGCTCGGCGGGCTGCACCAGTTCATGAACTGGCCGGGGCCGATCCTGACCGATTCCGGCGGCTTCCAGGTCATGTCGCTCGCCGCGCTGCGCAAGCTGAGCGAGAACGGCGTCACCTTCCGCTCGCACCTCGACGGCACCCTGTACGAGCTGACGCCGGAGCGCTCCATGGAGATCCAGCGCCAGCTCGACGCCGACATCACCATGCAGTTCGACGAATGCATCGCCTGGCCGGCCGAAGAGGCCGACGCCAGGCGTGCCATGGAACTGTCGCTGCGCTGGGCCGAGCGCTGCCGCAAGGCCTTCAGCGACCGCCCGGGCTACGGTCTGTTCGGCATCAACCAGGGCGGCACGTTCCCGGCGCTCCGCGCGCAATCGGCGAAAGGCCTGATCGACATCGGTTTCGACGGCTACGCGGTCGGCGGGCTCGCGGTTGGCGAGGGCCAGGAACTGATGTTCGGCACGCTGGATGCCACCGTGCCCCACCTGCCCGCCGACAAGCCGCGCTATCTCATGGGCGTCGGCACGCCGGCCGACATCGTCGGCGCGGTGCGCCGCGGCATCGACATGTTCGACTGCGTCATGCCGACCCGCTCGGGCCGCACCGGCAAGGGCTTCACCCGGCGCGGCGAGATCAACATCCGCAACGCGCGCCATGCCCGCGACCCGCGCCCGCTCGACGCGGACTGCCGCTGCCCGGCCTGCAAGGACCACAGCCGCGCCTACCTGCATCACCTGTTCAAGGCGGACGAGATGCTCGGCCCCATCCTGCTCACCTGGCACAACATCCAATTCTACCAGGACCTCATGGCCGGCCTGCGCGGCGCGATTGAAGCGGGCGGTCTGGATGAATTCGCCAACGGGTTTGTGGCCAGGCTGGACCAGGGCGACATCCCTGCCGTCTAAAAATCGCAACAGCATTGTTGCGATTTTGCATGGCAGGCGGGCCTTGACGATAACCAGCCCCGATGTAGCAATGGCCTCACGGCTCAAGTCGGGGGGTTCACATGTTCCGTATACTCACTGTCCTGATTGCGTCCATTTTTCTGCTCACGGCATGCGAGACCGTCAAACCGGTTCCAGACGGTTACAAGGGCCCACTCGCGCGAGTAAACGATACTGTCGTGCCGTTCAGCGCCAGCGGCGCCGATTTTTTCTATGTTGCGAAATTCAATGGGAAGGCAATCGACAACGGCTTCACTGGCACGAGGGCGGCGACGCAGGGGCGAGGCTTTCGCATGAGCACCGTGTCTGTTGGGCGGGAGATTCCCGCCTCTCCTGCCTCTTTGACGCTCGTCGGCCGCCGAGATTACGCAGCACCTATTCAGACGCTGGTCAATAAAATCTATTTCGTTTCCGGCGATTTGGAGTTCACCCCCAATGCAGACGAAACCTATGTGGTTCGAGGATTGCTTGGAGAAAGCGGTGCCGCAGTATGGCTGGAGAATGAAAAGACCGGCGCGCTGATCGGTCAGAAATTCGAAGTCGATGGCTCCGCCACTTTGGGATTTTTCGAAAAATAAAGCGCTGACGCATCGCCAAGGCTTGGTGACCGGCTGCGCCCTCACTTGTTACTGCAGGCCTTGCAGCTTAAGCTATTGCCATGACCGACGTGAAACAGGAAAATCTTACCCAGCTCGGGCACGAGGCGCGGATTCCGGCGTCGCCGGACGAGGCAAAGCTCGAGACCGTGGCCAATCCCAATCCGGGCGAGCTCTATCTCGTGCGCTTCACCGCGCCCGAATTCACCAGTCTGTGCCCGATCACCGGCCAGCCGGATTTCGCCCACCTGGTGATCGACTACGTGCCGGACAAGCGGCTCGTCGAGAGCAAGTCGCTCAAGCTCTATCTCACCTCGTTCCGCAACCACGGGGCCTTCCACGAGGCCTGCACCATGGCGATCGCCAAGCGGCTGATCGCCGTCATGGCGCCGAAGTGGCTGCGCATCGCCGGCTACTGGTATCCGCGCGGCGGCATTCCGATCGATGTATTCTACCAGACCGGCGCCGCGCCCGAAGGGCTCTGGGTGCCCGACACCGGCGTCGCACCCTATCGCGGACGGGGCTAAGCGCCAGCGGCAGCCGCGTCGCAAACGACGAGCAGAGGAAATCTTGGCAAGAGCGTGGCCGCCCAAGCCAATGCCGGATGTGCCTGACGGAATCATTCTGTTCGATGGCGTGTGCGTGCTCTGCTCCGGCTGGGTGCGGTCTATCGTCAAGCGCGACCCCGACGCTATCTTCCGCTTCGTGCCGATCCAAAGTCCCTATGGCCAAACGCTCGCGCGCCGGCTCGGCATCGATAGGCAACACCCGGAGACCAGCGCCGTGGTGATGGGCGGTCTCGCCTATTTCAAGTTCGACGCCGCCGTCGTGGTCTGGCGCACACTCGGACGGACCTGGGCCGCGAGTTTCCGGTTCCTGCCTCAAGCGGTGCGCGACTGGCTCTACGACCGGCTGATGAAGAACCGCTATTGGCTGTTCGGCAGGACCCAGGCGTGCATGGTGCCGACGCAGAACAACGCGCGTCGCTTCATCCACGACGAACCGGCGGGCCGCTGAGCATGGCGCAGAAAATCCTCGTCATCGGCGGCAGCGGCGAGTTCGGCAGCCGCTTGGTTCGAGGATTGATCGGCCAAACGGATCTGGATGTCATCATCGCCGGTCGTGATGCGTCTCGTGCCGAGGTCCTGGCGCGGCAGCTTGCCGACGACAAGACTCCCACACGAATTGGCACCGCGAGCATCGATAACGCCACGGTCACGGCCGAGCAGTTGCGCGCAACCGGCGCCTTCGTGGTGGTCGATGCCGCGGGTCCTTTCCAGGGCAACGGCGGCCGCCTCGTACGCGCCGCGATTGCCGCCGGGCTGCATTATGTCGATCTCGCCGACGGGCGCGACTTCGTCGCCGGATTCTCGCGCTTCGACAAGGAAGCCCGCGCCGCCGGAATCGTCGCGCTCTGCGGCGCAAGCTCGACACCGGCACTGTCCAACGCGGTTCTCGACCGCATCACCCGACATTGGCGCAGGATCGATTCGGTCGAGATCGTGATCTCGCCCGGCAACCAATCGTCGCCGCGCGGATTGTCGATGATCCGCGCGATCCTGTCCTTTGCCGGCAAGCCGGTGCGCGTTTTCCACAACGGCGGCTGGGTGTCGCGGCCGGGCTGGGGCATGCTGTCGCGGCGACGAATCGATGGCCTGGGAGCACGCTGGCTGTCGCTCTGCGAGACACCGGACCTCGACGTCGTGGCGCAACGATTCGACGTCCGCGGCTCCGTCCTCTTCCGCGCCGGGCTGGGACTTGACCGTGTCGCATCTGGGGCTCGTCGCGGCCAGTTGCGCCGTGCGGCTCGGGCCTGATCCGCTCCCTGGAGCCCCATGCCAGCTCTTTCAATGGGGAGCGCAAATCCTGAAAGATTTCGGAGCGCGACCGCGGCGGCATGGTGGTCGAGGCACGCGGCACAGACGCGGACCGGCAATCCATTCGCGCGGTCTGGACCCTGATCGCCGAGCAGGGCCACGGCCCATTCATTCCGACGCTTCCCGCGCTTGCCGCCGTCCGTCTGCTCTGCACCGGCGACTTGCGCGAGCCCGGCGCCCATGTCTGCGCCGGTATTCTTCCGCTCGATGCCATCGAACGGGAATTCGCGCCCTATCGCATCCACACCCATGTCATCGTCGAAAGGTCCGAGCATGAAAACCTCGCCCTCGCCCTTTGAAAAGCTCCTCGGCCACGCGTTCGAGAAGCTGGCCAAACCGGTGCGCCGGCTGCACAGCCTGGACCGGGACACCACCGTGTCCGGTCTCGCCGATGTCTCGGTCGATCGTGGATTCCTCCCCTGGCTGGTCTGCCTGCTAGCCGGCCTGCCGCGCGCCGGCCATGAGGTCCCGGTCAAGGTGCTATTCCAACCGGACGGCCATGGCCGCGAGCATTGGCGCCGCCGGTTCGCCGACCGGCGCTACCAAAGCACGATGAGCGCCATCGAATCCCACGATCCGCCGTTGCTCATGGAGCAATTCGGCCCGTTCGGGCTGTATTTCCGATTGACGACGCGCGGCGATAGCCTTGACTGGAGGCTGGTCAAGTGGCGTTTGCTCGGCGTGCCGATGCCCGGCTGGACTCTGCCCCGCGTCGTCTGCAACGAAAGCGGCGCGGGAGACCGCTTCGTGTTCGACATCGATGCGGCCTTCCCGATCGCCGGCCATGTTATTCACTATCGCGGTTGGCTCGCCGAGGAATCCGAGCAGCCCGCCCGCCGCATAGCGCGATCAGGGTACGGAAAATATTCTGCCGCCTAGGAGCTTGGGCCGTAGGGCGCCGGGTCAGCGATGCCATTCGCGGCGAAGCCCTTCAGCCGCAACTGGCAGGAATCGCATTGGCCGCAGGCGAGCCCGTCCGGCGTCGGATCGTAGCAACTCCGCGTCAGACCGTAGTCGACGCCCAGCGCCAGGCCGCGGGCGATGATCTGCGCCTTGGTCAGGTCCATCAGCGGCGTCTGGATGCGCAGGTAGGGCCGCTCGCCCTCGGGCGCCTCGACGGCGGCCTTGGTGGCGAGGTTCGCCATCTCCTGGAACGCCCGCACATACTCGGGCCGGCAGTCGGGATAGCCGGAATAATCGAGCGCGTTGACGCCGAGGAAAATGTCGCGCGCGCCGAGCACCTCGGCCCAGGCGAGCGCGAAAGACAGGAAGATGGTGTTGCGCGCCGGCACATAGGTAATCGGGATCGCGCCCGCCATGTCGGCTTCCGAGCGGCCCTTGGGCACGGCGATGTCGGCGGTCAGCGCCGAGCCGCCGAACACCCGCAGATCGACCGGCAGGATGACATGGCGCCCGACCTTGGCGGCGGCGGCGATGGCCTTGCCCGCCTCGATTTCCACCGCATGGCGCTGGCCATAGGCGAAGGTCAGGGCGTAGGGCGTGAAGCCCTGCTGTTTGGCGATCGCGAGCGCGGTCGCCGAATCGAGACCGCCGGAGAGCAGGACGACAGCCGGCTTTGCAGTCTCTTGGGCCATGTCACGGAGTCCGCGCTGGCGTGGCGGCGCGCGCCTCGGCCGCCGATTCGTCGGTCGGCTCGTCGACATCGTCGTCCAGCGCGCGGCTCTTGCGATAGCGCCGGAACAGATAGATGCCGAGCGCACCGGAGACGACGAACAGCACGACGCTGGCGCCGATGCGGATCTCCGGCTCGAGATGGATGCCGCTGCCCAGCAAAGTGAAGATCACGGTCTGCGGCACGTAGCCGAGCAGGCTGCCGAGGAAGAACGGCAAGGCGCGCACACCCGACACGCCCGCCGCCATGCTGGTCAGCGCATTGTTGCCGACGGGCAGCAGGCGGATCAGCAGGGTCATGGACAGCGGATGGTCATGCAGGAAGGCGTCGATGCGCTTGATCCGCTCGGGAAAGCGCGCGAGCACGAAGGAGCGGCCGAGCAGCCGCGCGTAAAAGAAGGCGAGAATGCAGCCGAACAGCGAGGCGGTCAGCGCCAGCCCGGTGCCCAGGCCGAAGCCGAAGGCGTAGCCGCCGAGGAAGCTGACCGCCTGGCGCGGCAGCCCGATGGCGGTGATCATTCCGCCGACGAGGACGAACAGCAGTTCGCCGGATAGACCACGTCCGCGGATCTGCTGGTCGATCCAGTCGGTGTCGAAGAAGCCATGCAGCCCAACCGTCTTGACCAGGAAGCCCGCCGCGACGAACGAGGCGATCAGAATGAAGCCGCGCAGGTAGGGCTTGAGCGCGTTCACCCGTTTGGAGCGGCGGAAGCCCATCAGCCTTCGGTTTCGATAATCGGCCGCTTCGCCCGCTTGATCAGCCAGGCGACGCCGAACAGATCGGTGATGCCGACCCACAGCCGGTCGAGCAGACCGTAATTGGAGGTGCCGCGCACACGCGGCCGATGATTGACGTCGACGCAACGGATCGCGCCGCCCGCCCGCATGATCAGCGCCGGGTAGTAGCGGTGCATATGATCGAAATAGGGCAGCCGCAGGAAGGCAGCGCGGCGCATGACCTTCAGCCCGCAACCGGTGTCGCGCACGCCATCTTTGAGCATGTTCTGGCGGATGCCATTGGCGACCTGCGAACTGATGCGGCGCAGCCAGGTGTCCTGCCGCTTGCGCCGGATGCCGGTGACGAGATCGACGCGCGGGCCGGGCTGACCCTCCGCCGCCAGGGCCATCTCGACCAACGCCGGCACATCCGCGGGATCGTTCTGGCCGTCGCCGTCGAGCGTGATGATCCAATCGCCTTTGGCGGCGTTGGCGCCCGACCAGATGGCGGTGCTCTGGCCGCAGCTCGCCTTGTGCCGCAGCACGCGCAGGCGCGGGAAGCGCGCCTTCGCATCGCGCAGCCGGACCGGCGTCGCGTCGGTCGAGCCGTCGTCCACATAGACGACCTCGAAGTCCCAGCGGCCCACACCGTCACGGTCGAGCAGCGCGGCGTGGATTTCCTCGATCAACGGGAGGATGTTCTCCGCTTCGTTGCGAACCGGCACGACGACAGAGAGCATGGGCAGGCGATCCATCTTAAATGGCCACGAAAAACGGGGCGCAACTTGCCGGGCCATTACCATGGGGGGCCGCGGAAGGCTAGGTTTTTCCCAGGCGGTTCCAGGAGGCGCCCGGCTGCCGGATCCGAACGCAGGATCGGCCGGCCGCGCTTTGCTGCCGCAAAAGCCGCACCTCTGCTAAAGTGCCGCCCGACCCGCTGACAGAAACTTCGGCCGCCCGTGAATTTCGCACCCTCTTCCGTTTTTGCTGCCCATCAGGTCTGGCGCGGACGCTGGGCCTACGCCCTGCTCGCCCTGTTCGCGCTCATCCTGTTTCTGCCGGGCATCGCCAGCCTGCCGCCCACCGACCGGGACGAGGCGCGGTTTTCGCAGGCCTCGCGCCAGATGGTCGAGACCGGCAACTACATCGACATCCGTTTCCAGAACGAGGCGCGCAACAAGAAGCCGGTCGGCATCTATTGGCTGCAGGCCGCCAGCGCCAAGCTCTTCGGCAAGGACAAGATCTGGCCCTATCGCCTGCCCTCCCTGCTCGGCGCGCTCGGCACGGTGCTGGCTTTGGCCGCCCTGGCCAAGCCCGCGTTCGGCCGCGAGGCCGGCCTGATCGCCGGCTTCTTCATGGCGGGATCGCTGCTGCTCACCGTCGAATCCCATCTCGCCAAGACCGACGCCATGCTGCTGCTCACGGTGGTGGTGGCGCAGCTCGCCCTGGCGCGGGTCTATCTGCGGAGCCGCACCGGCGCGCCCATCGCTCTGTCCATGGTGCTGCTGTTTTGGTTCGCGCAAGGCGCCGGCATTCTCATCAAGGGTCCGGTAACGCCGCTGATTTCCATTCTGACCATCGTCACCCTGTCGATCGCCGACCGAATCGCGGGCATTCGCAGCGGCTTCGCGGCACGGCTGCGCCCGGCCATCGGCATCCCGCTCGCCCTGCTCATCGCCGCTCCCTGGTTCATCGCCGTCTCGCTCGGCGATTCGGCCTTCCTCAAGGAGGCGGTCGGCCAGGATCTGCTGCCCAAGCTGATCGGCGGCCAGGAGGCCCACGGCGCGCCGCCGGGCTATTACCTGCTGACCATCACCCTGACCTTCTGGCCCGCTTCGCTGCTCGCCTGGCCGGCGGTGATCTGGGGGTGGCGCAACCGGCGCGAGCCGGCGCTGCGGTTCCTGCTCGCCTGGCTGATTCCAGGATGGATCCTGTTCGAGCTGATCCCGACCAAGCTGCCCCATTACGTGCTGCCGCTGCTGCCTGCCGTGGCGCTGATGGCGGGGCTGGCGCTGCGCGACGCGCCGGCCGCGCTTGCCGCCACGCTGCGGAGCTGGGCCGGGCGGGCGCTGATCGTGCTGTGGGCGCTGCTCGGGCTGGCGCTCGGCGCGCTGCTGCTCGATCGGCACCTGGCACTTCGAGCATCGCTTCGCGCCGCTGGCACTCGTGCCGCTCGCCGGCGCGCTGATCGCCGTCGCCGTCGGCGGAACGGCGGCCTGGCGCGGGGATGTGAACCGCGCGGCCGTGGTGTCGCTGCTTGCCGTTCTGCTGATGTGGCCGCCGATCTTCGGCCGGCTGCTGCCAGGCGTCGATTCGGTATGGCTGTCGCGCAGCGTCGCCGCGGAGGTCGCGAAGCAGGATACCGGCGTGCCGCGGCCGCCGGTCGCGGCGGTTGGCTATCACGAGCCCAGCCTGGTCTTCCTGCTCGGCACCGACACGCTGCTGACCAGCGCCGGCGGGCGCGGCCCAGCATCTGGCGAAGAATCCCCAGGCCATCGCGGTGATCGCCGAGCGCGACGAGGCGGATTTTCGCGACGCCGCGCTCGACCTCGGCTTCCGCCCGCTGCGCGTCGGGATCGTCGAGGGTTTCAATACCGCGCGCGGCCGGCGCGAATCCCTGCGGATTTACTGGGCACGGTAGCCCACGAAAGACATCCGACGGTGAAGGTCTCCGGCTTAATTTTTGCCATCTCAGGCCAAAGAAAACTTGCCACCCCGGACTTCATTGGCAATGGATGCCCGGATCAAGTCGGGCATGACGATTTTTATGGGGCGGTGATGTCGAGCGTCAACGCTTCCGCCGCGCGGCCGTCGCCTCCTCATCGAGCCGCCAGCCGTCCTTCGCCTTTATCACGACGACGCCGAATTTTTCCGCGGCGTGCTCCGGTGTCACGTAGCCCTCGCGCACATCGCGCAGCACGCGGGCGGGATCGCGGTTGAGCGGGTTGCCGAAACCGCCGCCGCCGGGAGTTTCGATGCGGAACACGTCGCCGTCCCGCAGCGGGTAGTCGGAATAGCGCGACGGCAGTTCCTTCGCCTTCGCCGTGCCCGGGTTGACCACGCATTTTCCGCCGCGCGCCGGTCCGCCGTCGCGGATACCCTGGGGCGGGATCAGATGCTTGGTCGAGCGCAGGGTGAAGCGTGCCTCCGACAGATTGACGTATTCGCGCACGAAACCGAGCCCGCCGCGGAAATCGCCCGGCCCGCCCGAATCGGGGATCAATTCGAAGCGCTGCACGCGGGTGGGGAATTCGCTCTCGATGATCTCGATGGGCGCGATGCGCGCGTTGCTTTGATTGGCGCAGGCGCCTGACAGGCCGTCCTTGCCCGCGCGGCCGCCGGTACCGCCGCCGAGAATCTCGTATTGCACATAGCCCTTGCCCGAGCGGGTCGATCGGCCGCCGATGATGATGGAACGGCTCGACGGACCATCGCCGCGTCCCCGGCCTGAGATACCGCTCAGCGCTTCCAGCGTCGCTTCGACAATGGCGTGCACCGTCGGGTTGTAGGTATTGACCGGCGCCGGGAAGCGCGGGTTGACCACGCTGCCCTCGCGCAGCTTCGTTTCCGCCACGCGCAGCAAACCGCTGTTGATATGGAGGGAAGGATCGGTCAGCGTGATCAGGCAATAGACCAGCGAGGCCTGGACCAGCGGCGGCCGGATATTGGCCGGGCCGCGCGCCTGGTCCGCCGAGCCGGTCAGGTCGAACAGGATGCGGTCGCCTGTCTTCTCGACCGCGACATGGATGCGGATCGGCTTGTCGAGGTCGATGCCGTCATTGTCGACGAAGCGCTCGGCTTCGTAGCGCCCGTCATCCCATTCGGCGATGGCGGCGCGCATGGCGGCTTCGGAGCTGTCCATCAATTGGTCGAGGCAGGACAGCACCTGGTTCTCGCCGTATTTGGCGACCAGTTCCTGGACCCGCCCCTCGCCGAGGCGGTCGGCGCCGAGCTGGCCGCGGATATCGCCCAGCACCAGCTCCGGCGTGCGCGAATTCGCCGCGAGGATGCGCTCGATCTCCTGAGCTGATCTCGCCCTTGCGCACATAGCGCACCGCGGGCAGATGCAAGCCTTCGGCGAAGATCTCCTTCGCACCGGCCCAGCACGAGCCGGGCACCGCGCCGCCGAGATCGCTTTTGTGCGCCAGGGTGCCGCAGAAGCCGATGTGGCGGCCTCCATTGGATCCTGGCGCGAAGATCGGCGTAATCACCGCCATGTCGGGCGCATGCGGGCTGCCGCCCTCGTAGGTGTGATTGATCAGGAAGGCGTCGCCCTCGGCCAGCGTGTCGCGATAGGCCGCGAGCACGGCTCGGCAGCACACCGGGAAGGAGCCGATATGCAGCGGGAGCACGACGTGCTGTGCCACCACGTCGCCCTCAGCGTTCATCACGGCGCACGAGGCGTCCTGGGATTCGCGGATGATGGTGGAAAAGCCGGTGCGGAACAGCGCGTTCTGCATTTCCTGGACGATGCCGGTGAGGCTCGCCTTGATCACCTGAAAGGTGATCGGATCGACATCGCCAGACTGTTTCATCCGAATGGCCATCACGCGGCCTCCGTGATCACGATGTTCTTGCCCTCGTCGACCCGCGCCACCTGGCCCGGCGGCAGGACGAGCGTGGCGTCGAGCTGCTCGATGATCGCCGGCCCATGGATTTCGTGGCCGACGTCGAGCCGCTCGCGCTGATAGATCTTCGTGTCGAGCGTTTCGCCGCCGAAGCGCGCCTTGCGGGTTTCGCGGTAGGCGTCTTCCAGCTTGGCTCCCGTCGGCTTGAAGCGCGGCATCAACACCTCCGGCACCCGGCCGATGCCCGTGGCGCGATAGGTCACCACCTCGACTGGCTCGTCGGGCGCATGATGGCCGAACAGACGCTTGTGAGTCTCGTCGAAATCGCGGCGCGCGGCGGCGAGGTCGGCGCGGGACAGTTCGCCCTTGGACAAGGCGATGGTGATCTCGTAACCCTGGCCGACATAGCGCATGTCGAGGGCATATTCGAGGACGACCTGGTCGGAACCGAAGCCTTCCTCCCTCAGTTCCTCGGAGGCCTGCTTGGCGAGGGCGGCGAGACTGGCGGTGGCCTCTGCCGGCTCCAACTCGTCGATCAGCGACAGGCGCGAGGCGGCGTAATCGTGCTTCACGTCCGCCTGCAGCAGGCCGATGGCGGAATTCACACCCGGGTAGAGCGGGACGATGACGCCCTTCATGCCGAGATCGCGCGCCATCTGGGAGGAATGCAGCGGCCCGGCGCCGCCGAACGCCACCAGCATGAAGTCGCGCAGGTCGAAGCCGCGCATGGTGGAGATCGCCTTGATCGCCTCCTCCATCTTCACATTGATGATGCGCACGATGCCTTCGGCGGCGTCCTCCACGGACAGGCCGAGAGGTTTGGCCACATGTTCCTCGATGGCGCGCGCTGCTTTATCGCGGTCCAGCGTCATCCGGCCGCCGAGGAAATTGGTCTCGGCGAAATAGCCGAGCGCCATATTGGCGTCGGTCACCGTCGGCATGGTGCCGCCCTTGCCGTAGCAGGCGGGGCCCGGCACCGCACCGGCGCTCTCCGGCCCGACGATGAGCTGGCCGAGCTTGTCGGTGCGCGCGATGGTGCCGCCGCCCGCCGACACCGTGTTGATGTCCATCATCGGCAGGGCGACGACGCGGCCGTCCACATGGATGCGGCTGGAGAACGAGGCTTCCGCGTCCCGGATCAGTGCCACGTCGCACGAGGTGCCGCCCATGTCGAAGGTGATCAGGTTGCGATGGCCGGTAGCGCGCGCCAGATAGACGCCCGCGGTGACTCCGCCGGCGGGACCCGACAGCACCGTGGCGACCGCCTTCTTGGCCGTGCTCTCGAACGTCGCGGTGCCGCCGTTCGACTGCATGATGTAGCGTTTGCGCGAGGTCACGCCCGCGTCGGCCAGCCGCTTGCCGAGATGATGGATATAGCGCTCGAGAATCGGCTGCAGGTAGGCGTTGATCACGGTGGTCGAGAGCCGGAAATATTCACGAATCTGCGGCAGCACGTCGGACGACAGGGAGACGCTGACGTCCGGCAGTTCCTCGCGCAGGATATCGCGCACCCGCTGCTCGTGCTGCGGATGCAGAAACGAGAACAGCAGGCAGACGGCAATCGACTGGATACCTTTGCCTCTGAACTCGCGCACTGTGGCGCGCAGCGCCTCCTCGTCGAGCGCCACCAGCACATTGCCCTTGAAATCGATGCGCTCGGCAACCTCGCCAGTCAGGCTTTGCGGCACCAGCAGCGCCGGCTTCTCGTAGTTGATGTTGAAGATCGCAGCACCGTAAGGGATCGACTGTTCCTGCACCTCGTAGATGCCGCGGAATCCCTCCGTGACGAGCAAGCCTGTCCGGGCACCCTTGCCTTCGAGCAGTGCATTGGTGCCAACCGTGGTGCCATGGCAAAAATATTCGATGTCGCCGGGCGACACGCCCTTTTCGAGCAGCGCCTCGACGCCCTTGATGATGGCTTCCGACGGATCGTGCGGCGTGGACGGCAGCTTGAAGATGGTGATCGCGCGCGCACCTTCCTCGTAGTAGACCACGTCGGTGAAGGTGCCGCCGGTATCGACGGTGATGCGGTACTTCGGCATGGGCAGGCGTTTCCCTGTTTTGCGGCTTATTGTTTGCCAGGATAGCCGAGAAAGCCCTCCACTTCATAGAACCGCACCACCCGTTCGCGGTCGACGCCGATCGGCGTGCGCACCTCGGCCAACACATTGGCCTTTTCAAAGCGATTGGTGATGTCGCTGGCATCTTCGCGTTCCGTGATCAGCATGAGCTTGCCGGGCGCCGGCGCGATCAGGGGGCGGGTCAGGTCGAAATGATCGTGGATGCGGCCGGGCCGCCATTTCACCACGCTCGCCGCGCGGGCGCGGTCGTAATACAGCACCTCGGCCATCAGCTTGCGCTCGTCGACCAGCAGCGCCATGTCACCGAATTCGCGGCGCACCAGATTGATCGAGCCGCCGAGCTCGCTCCAGCCGCGCACCCGCTTGAAAGGATCGGCCTTGGACGGCAGCGCGTCGGGCCTGCCGTAGGTGGCGATAAGGAAGACGCAAAGCGCGGCGATGGCGCCGAGGTGGAGAATGACCGAGCCCGTCAGCATGAGCGCCCGCCCGCGCCACACGCTAGTCGCATTGCCGATGGCGTCGAGCGCCCAGGCGGTCACCAGCACCGAGCCGGCGACATAGGCGGGGGCCGCCCAATTGGCATTGGCGCGCGACAGGAAGGCCTGGCCGATCATCAAGGCTAGAGTCGGCAAGGTGAAGCAGACCAGCAGCGCCATGCGGCGATCGCCAATCCAGCCGCGCCAGCGCACCAGGATCAGGATCAGCAGCGCGAACAGCAACGGCCCGAACACGCCGAACTGGGCCCCGACGAATTCAAGCAGGGTGTCGAAGCGGAACAGGTCGCCCGACAAATTGACGTTATCCTCGGTGTGGGCATAGGAGACGAAGCCGTTGGCCGCGTTCCACAGCAGATTGGGCAGATAGATCAGCGCGGCGAGGCCGAACGCCGCCGCCAGCCGCGCGCCGAAGCCCGGCAAAGTCGCTTTCACCGTGCGCCTCTCGAAGACGAGGTAGATCGCAGCCGAGACGACGAAGAACACCATCGCGTATTTGCTGAGCATGCCGAAGCCGAGCGCGGCGCCGAGCAGCAGCCACCAGCGCCAGCTATTGTGTTGCAGCGCGCGCACGAAGGCATAGAGACCGAGCGCCCAGAAGAACAGCAGCGGCACGTCGCTCGACAGAACCACGGCGGAAAACGACACCCCGGGCAGAGTCGCATAGACCACGGCCGACCAGAATCCGACCCGCGCGTTGAACAGGCGGCGACCGATGCCATAGACCACCAGCGCCGTCACCATATGCACAAGCGGCGCGCTCAGCCGCACGCAGGCTTCACCGTTGCCGCACACCGCTGTCGTCGCGGCGATGAGCCAAGCCACCATGGGCGGCTTGGAGTAATAGCCGAAGGCGAGATCCTGGGCCCACACCCAATACTGCGCTTCGTCCGGGTGAAGATTGAACGGGTGCACCGTGAGATAGAGGACGCGAGCGAGGGTAATGGCGGCCAGGATCCAGAAGGCCCTCATCAGCCCGTGTGAGTTCGCAGCGGCAGCGGCCGTGGCCGGCGAGCCCTCCGCCGAATCGAAGGAAAGGTCCTTCATGATCTCTGAGCAATCCTGGCAAGCAGCTGTGTGGTGCGGCGCAACCTAGCTTATCGGCGATGGCGGTGCCAGAGGCGAGAAAGGACAGCGGCGCAGCGTCTTACGTTCCTTGGCCCGGCGTGACGCGTCATCTTCATGGTTGCGTCGTTCTTTTCATAGCGTCGCGCTCGTCGCCGCGTTGTACGACCGCCCAGGGCGAAAGATGGCCCGTCAAGCCGTGCCGTGACGAACCCAACCGGAGTATCGCCATACCGCGATTGTCTCACAGCAACGTGATGGCGGCCACGTTGCGCGGCCTGGAACTCGCCACATCAGCCTGCCGTTTTGAATCCGTTGGCGGCGTGATGCGAGACGCACCTGGGTAGTCTTATGGTCCTTGCTGGGTCAGGCGCGTTTCGGCAAGTGGTTGAGTAAGGTGGTGGGTGATGAGCGGCAGTGACGGGCGCGTCGCTTGGTTCGATTACGCAAAAGGTATCTGCATTGTCGCGGTCGTGGCGCTCTACGCCACCATGTATGTCGAGGGTTTGACGCTCGAACAAGGCTGGATGTCGCACTGGGTGGAGTTCGCCCGCCCGTTTCGCATGCCGGCCTTTTTCCTGCTCTGCGGATTGTTTCTCGCGCGCACCATAGATCGGCCATGGCGCGACTATCTCGACAAGAAAGTCGTCCATTTTCTTTATTTCTTGGTGCTATGGACGACGCTGTATTTCGCGGCCGGTCTGCTGAGCGACGAATTCACCGGCGGCCAGCCGCTGTGGCTCGACTACCTCGATTGGTACGTCGAACCCTTCCATATGCTCTGGTTCATCCAGATGCTGCCGATATATTTCCTGGTCACCCGGCTGGTCCGGCCGGTGCCATGGGTCATCGTGTTGGCCGCGGCGGCGCTGCTGCAAATATGGGCGCCGGAGACTGGCTGGCGCCAGCTCGACCGCTTCGGCGAACGGTTTGTCTACTTCTATGCCGGCTACCTGTTCGCGCCGGTGTTTTTCCGCCTCGCCGAATGGGCGCGCGCGCATGTGGGTCTGGCGCTTGCCGCGTTGGTCAGCTGGGCCGTGATCAATGGCCTCATGGTGCTGGCCGGTTTCGCCGACGAACCGGTCGTCGGCCTGGCGCTCGGTTTCGGCGGCGCCGCGGCGGTGATCGCGGTTTCCAGTCTGCTCGTGAGGCTGCGCCCCCTGGCTTGGCTGCGCTATCTCGGCGAGCACTCGATCGTCGTCTTCCTGTCGTTCTTCCTGGCCACCGTGCTGACCGCACGGCTGCTCGACACGCTCGGTCTGATCGCCGACGTCGGCCTGCAGACTCTGGTGGTAACCGCGCTGAGCATCGCCCTGCCGGTTCTCGCCTATTGGCTGGTGCGTCGCACGCCGCTGGCGTTTCTCTTCATTCGCCCGCGTTGGGCGCAGATGCCGCGCCGGAATCCGGGCACCAGCGGTCAACGATGCTCAACCAAAGCCCATAGCCGCAACACTGGACATCGCGAGGGCCGCGCCTGGCATTGCACCGCCGGCAATGGCGGATCTGGCGGCCGTCATGCCGCCGGCGGTCGCGTCAGTCCTTCCCGTCGAGCCGGTCGGCCCGGCCCAGGTCGGGAAATAGCTTCCACCAAAGGGCCGTGACGGCAAGCACCGCAAAGCCGCCGACCGCGGCGGAGGCGACCGCGCCGGCCGCCGCCGCCATCAGGCCCGCGCGGAATTCGCCGAGCTCGTTCGACGCGGTGATGAACACGCCGTTCACCGCGCTGACCCGGCCGCGCATATGGTCGGGCGTGGTGATCTGGATAATCGTGAGACGGATGTAGACGCTGACCATGTCGGCGGCGCCGAGAATCGCCAGCGCGATCATCGAGAGCATGAAGATCTCGGAGACGGCAAAGACGACCGTCGCCAGACCGTAGATCGCGACCGAGATGAACAGCACGACTCCGGAACGCCGCATCGGCGGGATCTGGGTCAGCGTCAGGCCGGCAATCAGCGCGCCCACCGCCGGGCTGCTGCGCAGCAGACCGAGGCCCGACGCGCCGCTGTCGAGGATGTCCGTGGCATAGATCGGCAAGAGCGCCGTCACACCACCGAACAGCACGGCAAACATATCCATCGAGATGGCGCCGAGCACGATCGGCTTCGTCCGCATGTAGGTGAATCCGGCCACCAGAGATTCCCAGGTCAGCGGCTCGCGCTTCGAGCTCTGGGTCGTCTTGCCGATGCCCAATATCAGCAACGCGCCAAGGGTATAGAACCCGACGCCCATCGCGAACACGACGCCGACCCCGAACCAGTCGGTGAACAGGCCGGCGATGGCAGGACCGCTGATCGTCGCGAACTTGTTGCTCGAGGTGCTCCAGGCGATCGCCGTGGGGAAAATGTCGGCCGGCACCAGATTGGGCAGCAGCGCCTGGCTCGCAGGCTGGTAGAAGGCACGCGCCGCGCCGAGCAGCACCAGGATCAGGAACAACGGCCAGATTTCCGTGAGCTCGAAATAGACGAAGGCGAAGAACAGCGCGGCGCAGATCGCCTCGACCAGGTAGCAGAGGTTGACCACGCGCCGGCGATCGTAGCGATCGGCGACATGGCCGGTGACCAGCGCGAGGGCGAGCGCCGGCGCGAACTGAGCCAGACCGACATAGGCCAGGTTCATCGGGTCCTTGGTCATCACCCAGACCATGTAGCCGATCGCCACGTTCAGCATCTGGTTGCCGAAGATCGCGATGATGCGGCTGGCCAGCAGCAGGGTGAAGCCGCGGTGGTGAAAGACAGCGAGCTTGGAGGGCTTCTTTTCGGGCACGGCGGCGGCCGTGACCGCCTCGGCGGGATCGGGTTCTTGGCTGGTCATTTGGCGAGCGAATCCTCCGGCCGGTCGATCTTGCGCAGCGCCGGAAACATCTTCATCCACAGCACGGTGACCACCACCGTGGCGAGGCCGCCGACGAGCACCGCGCCGACCGGTCCGACCCAAGCGCCCATGATGCCGGCGCGGAACTGGCCGAGCTCGTTCGACGCGCCGATGAAGATGGAATTGACCGCGCTCACCCGGCCGCGCATCTGGTCGGGCGTGCCGAGCTGGACGACGTTCTGTCGGACGTAGACGCTGACCATGTCGGTGGCACCCGAGATGGCGAGCATGGCGAGCGACAACAAGAACCACTGCGAGACGGCGAAGATCACGATCGACAGGCCGAACAATCCGACGCAGGCGAACATGATGACGCCCATGTGGTGGGTGATCGGCCGCTGGGTCAGCCACAGGGCGACGACGAGGGCGCCGACGCCCGGTGCCGCGCGCAGCATGCCGAGGCCGACCGGCCCGACGTTGAGAATGTCGCTGGCATAGACCGGCAGCAGAGCAACGGCGCCGCCGAACAGCACGGCGAACAGATCGAGCGAGATCGCACCGAAGATCACCGGCCGCGACCGGATGAAGTTGAGCCCGGCCAGCAGCGTCGCCCATGACACCGGCTCGCGGCCGCCGGTCACCGGCCGCCGCCTGACCAGCGTCATCATGATGGTGGAGAGCAGGATGAGTGAGGCCCGACATCATATAGACCACGTCGGTGCCGAGGATCAGCAGCACGCCGCCAAGCGCCGGCCCACCGATCGTCGCCACCTGCCACGACAGGCTGTTCCATGCCACGGCGCGGCCGAAATGCTCCTTGGGCACCAGGTTCGGCATCATGGCCGATGCCGCCGGCCCGGCGAAGGCGCGCGCCATGCCGAGCACGACGAGCACGATGAAAACCGGCCAGGCCTTGGTCAGCCCGTCATAGGTCAGCAGAAAGAACGCCAGGGCGCAGAGCGTTTCGATGGCGTAGCAGAAGAACAGGATAGTGCGCCGGTCATAGCGGTCGGCGACGGCTCCGGTGATCAGGCCGAGCGCGATGGCCGGGAGGAATTCCGCCAGACCGATGAGGCCGAGGTCGAGCGGATCATGCGTGAGCTCCCAAACCTGCCAGCCGATCGCCACGATCTGCATCTGGATGGCGATGCTGGTGGCGAAACGGGCCACCCAATAACAGGCGAAGTCGCGGTTCTTGAACAGCGCCATGCCGCCCACGTCGGCGGCAGGCTTCGAACTCCGAACTGGTCATGAGCGCTGCGGGAGACGGGCAAATCGAGGGGCAACGGCGCTAGACAATACGGGACACTGCCGACCGATGGACGGCGGGGATGACATTGTCGGGGTTTCCTCTCTCTACGGCGACGGTGCGTGAAGACCGCCAGCGCCTATTTTTCGAATTGTCGCACCGCTGCGCCCAATGCTCAAGCGGCAGCACGGCGCGGCTGGCGGCAGCGCTTTTTGGTGGCCTCGCGCCCGTCAGAACCGTAAGGTCATCGCCGTCATAAAATCAAGGACCGCAAGGTCCGCGGGCCTGCTCCACCAGGCGGTCCGCCAAGCGCATTTAGGAAAATCATGCTGGGAGCCCTCTACGCGGTCCTCGCCGCCGCGACCTTCGGCTTTAACAATGCGAGCGCCCGGCGCGGCGTGCTGACCGGCACCTCCATCCAGGGCATGGCGATCAGCGTACCGCTCGGCGTGCCGCTGTTCCTGATCGCCGCCTACGTCGGCGGTGAACTGACGGAATTCGACCGCTTCAGCACGTGGAACGTCGTGCTCCTCTGCGCGGCGGGCTTCATGCATTTCGTCTGGGGGCGCTATTGCAACATGCGCTCGCTCGCGGCGGTGGGCTCGAACCTCGCCGGGCCGGTGCAGCAGTTTCAGCTCATCCTGTCGCTCACTCTCGCCATTGTTTTCCTGGACGAGACCCTGAGCCCGCTCAAGGTCATCGGCATTCTGCTGGTGGTCTCCGGACCGAGCTTCATCATCCACGGCCGGCAGGCCGAGAAGCGCCGTGCCGCGCGCCGCCGCGCTCAAGCGTCGATCAGCGCCGCCGCGGCCGGCAGCGAGACCGTGGCGGACCCCGCGCAGACCACCGCCGCGCCCAAGTTCAAGCCGCGCATGATGGAGGGCTATATCTACGCCTTCCTGGCCTCGCTCGGATTTGGCACCAGCCCGATCCTGGTCGCCGCCGGGCTCAAGGGCACCGGCCTGAGCCTCGCCGGCGGCCTGATCTCTTACATTTTCGCGACCCTGGTGGTGGCGGTCCTGCTGCTCATCCCGAGCAATTTCATGCAAGTCCGCAACATGAGCCGCGAGGCCCTGCCATGGTTCACCCTGTCGGCGGTCGCCGTGTGGGCCTCGCAGCTGTTCCGCTATATGGCGCTGGCCATCGCACCCGTGACCGTGGTGCAGCCGATCCAGAGCCTGTCGCTGATCTTCCGCATGATTTTCGGCTACTTCATCAACCGCGAGCACGAAGCATTCGACCGTTACGTGATCGGCGGCATCATCCTGTCGTTCACCGGCGCGCTCGCGCTGTCGATCTCCGACGAATTGGTGACGCAATACATCATATTGCCCGATTGGCTCGCGCCGCTGGCCGCCTGGCGCTGGCCGTGATTCTCCAAGACCGCTAGAAAAGACTTTAACTCAGGGCAGCTATAGGTGCTCGCTCTCTATACGCCAACGGGAAACGGCTTCGGCTCGACCCGCAGAAAACAACTGGAGGACGCACATGACTCGCGTTTGGGACCCCTTTCTCACCGCACAAGACAAGGCCCACCTCGCCCAGCGCCGCGGCGACCGGCGGCGTCGGCTTCGGCAGGCGCCCCGCCATTCTCAACATCGATATTTATCGCGGCGTGTTCGGTGACGAAAACCTGCCGCTGTTGGAGGGTGTCAAACAGTGGCCGGGTTACTGCGGCCCGGCTGGCTGGAATACCATTCCCCATGTTCAGGCCTTGCTGCGCGAAGCGCGCGCCGCGGGCGTTCCTGTATGCCATGCCACGGGCCTCAAGGACGAAGACTCCGGCATCCCCGGCTGGTCGGCGGCGATTCACGCGGAGCAGCCGCGTCGCGCCGACTTGAGCGATGCCGCCGCGCGTGAGCGTTTCGCCCGACGGTTCGACATCATCGACGAGGTGGCGCCACAACCCGGCGACGTGGTCGTGCAAAAGACCGCGCCAAGCGCGTTCTGGGGCACGCCGCTGGTCGCCGAACTCATCCGCCTGGGCATCGACACGCTGCTGGTGACGGGCGAGAGCACAAGCGGTTGCGTGCGCGCGACGGTCGTCGACGCCGCCAGCCACCGGTTCCGTGTTCAGGTCGTCGAAGACTGCGTATTCGATCGCCACGAGGCGTGCCATGCCATCAATCTTTTCGACATGCACCAAAAATATGCCGATGTCATTTCCATCGGCGCGGCGAAGGATTATTTGCGCGGCCTCAAGAGCAACGCCGATATGGCACGCGGCGCGCTCGTCAATTCTTGATCTGGAGAGAGATTGGAGCGGGCGAAGGGAATCGAACCCTCGTCAGTAGCTTGGGAAGCTACAGCTCTACCATTGAGCTACGCCCGCGCCGGGCGGCGGACCACGATCCGCTTTATAGGCCATGGCCCGGTTGCTGCCAAGCAGGCCGTAGGCTGTGCTTGACGGGGTGGACAGGGCGGATTAAGACTTTGCCGTCGTGGAGATTTGAGCCGGCCGGCTTGCGGACCACGTTAAACAACCCGCTAAAAGGTCGGTGCTCGTAAGCCCTGACCCATGCCCGGCCAGGGCTTTTTTATTGTCCGCATCCGGCCTCGGCGGCCGCTGCGCACGGGAGACGACAGATGGCGGATACGCCGCGCGAGACATCGAAACTTCGGCCCCGCACCCTGCTGGTGCGCGGCGGCCTCAAGCGTTCTCAGTTCCAGGAAACCAGCGAAGCGATCTTCGCCACCTCGGGCTATGTCTACGACAATGCCGAAGAGGCCGAACTGGCCTTCAAGGGCGAGAAAAGCCGCTATATCTATTCGCGCTTTTCCAACCCGACCGTCGGCATGTTCGAGGAACGCCTCGCCGCGCTCGAAGGCGCAGCCGTCTGCCGCGCGACCGCGAGCGGCATGAGCGCGGTGTTCGCCGCCATGGCGTGCTATGCGCGTGCCGGCGACCGCATCGTCGCACCCCGCGCGCTGTTCGGATCCTGCCTGTTCGTGCTGACCGACATCCTGCCGCGCTACGGCATCGAGACGGTGATCATCGACGGCACCGATCTCAAGCAGTGGGAGCAGGCGCTGTCGAAGCCGACGCGCTGCGTTTTCCTCGAAACGCCGTCCAATCCGACGCTCGAGGTGGTCGATCTGCGCGCCGTCTCCAAGCTCGCCCATGCGGCGGGCGCCAAGGTCATCGTCGACAACGTGTTCGCCAGTCCGATCCTGCAGAAGCCGCTCGAGCTGGGCGCCGACGTGGTGGTCTATTCGGCGACCAAGCACATCGACGGCCAGGGCCGCGTGCTCGGCGGCGCCATCCTCGGCGATGCGGAATACATGGAAGAGCATCTGCGGCTGTTCCTGCGCCATACCGGTCCGTCGCTCAGTCCGTTCAACGCCTGGGTCCTGCTGAAGGGATTGGAGACCCTGGAGTTGCGCATGACGCAGCATTGCGCCAATGCGCTGGAGACCGCGCAGTTCCTCGAGACGCGCAAGGAAGTGACGCGCACGCTGTTCCCCTGGCTCAAGAGCCATCCGCAATACGAACTCGCGCGGGCGCAGATGAGCGGCCCGAGCAATGTCATCTCGTTCGAGATCGCCGGCGGCAAGGCGGGTGCGTTCCGGTTCTTGAATGCGCTGAAGATGATCGACATCTCCAACAACCTCGGCGATGCAAAAAGCCTGATCAACCATCCGGCGACCACCACCCATCAGCGCCTGGCCGAGGAGGAGCGCGCGCATCTCGGCATCAACCCGGGCCTGGTGCGGCTCTCGGTCGGCCTCGAGGACGTGGACGACATCAAGGAGGATATCGCCCAGGCGCTCGAACGGCGGCGCGAAGGGTTAATCCCGGCGCCGAAGGTTCCAGGCGGCGGCGCCAGGCCGCTGCTTGGACAATCGCCGTCGGCGTCGTAACATTCCCGGATGCTTCTAGAGTTGGGTTGGCCCGCGACGCCGGCCTGTCGTCCACGGAGGACGTGCCATGTATAGCGAGACCACCAATTCCATTCTCGTGACGGTCAAGCCGTTCTATCTCGACGACCAGTCGTCGCCGAACGAGCATCGCTTCGTCTGGGCCTATCACGTCCGGATCGAGAACAAGGGGCCGATCACGGTGCAATTGCGGCGCCGCCATTGGCGCATCACCGATTCCCTCGGCCGCACGCAGGAGGTGCAGGGCGACGGGGTGGTCGGCGAGCAGCCGGTCCTCCATCCGGGCGAATCTTTCGAATATACCAGCGGCACCCCCCTGACGACGCCATCCGGTATCATGGTCGGCACGTATTACATGGAAACCGAAGCGGGCCAGGAGCTCGAGATCGCCATTCCGGCCTTCTCCCTCGACAGCCCGCATCAACCCACCCGGGTCAACTGAGGCGGCCACGAGCACCTCTGACCGTGCCGTGACAAAAAGGAACTCTCCAATGAACCCACCGAAGCCCGCGCTGGCGACCAAGTCAGACCCCATTCCGACGAGCCGTCCAAGCCGCGACGAGGCCGAGGACGCGGTACGGGTTCTGCTGCGCTGGGCAGGCGACGATCCCAATCGCGAAGGCCTGCTCGGCACGCCGGAACGGGTGGTGCGCGCCTATGAGGAATTCTTCGTCGGCTACAACGAGGATCCCGCGGCCATCCTGCAGCGCACCTTCGAGGAGACCGACGGCTACGACGAGATGGTCGTGCTGCGCGACATCCGCTTCGAATCCCACTGCGAGCACCACATGGTCCCGGTCATCGGCAAGGCGCATATCGGCTACCTGCCGGACAAGCGCGTGGTCGGCATCAGCAAGCTCGCGCGCCTGGTCGAGGCCTATGCCAAGCGCCTGCAGATCCAGGAGAAGCTGACCGCGCAGATCGCCAATACCATCCAGGACGTGCTGCAGCCCAAAGGCGTCGCCGTGGTCATCGAGGCGGCGCACCAATGCATGACCACCCGCGGCGTGCACAAGCCGGGCACCACGCTGATCACCAGCCGCATGCTGGGCCACATCCGCACCGACCAGAAGACGCCGCCGCGAATTCCTCGCCATGATCGGCAATCCGGGCTTCAACCAGCTCCCCAACGTCTGACTCGAAAGGTCCCGCCCATCGTGCGTTGCGCGAGGCCATGGCGCCGCCGCACCGGGCCTGCCCGCGGCCTGCGCGGCGTGGACAAATCCCGCCGTCGTCACGGATGATGCGCGCCTGTCATAACAGGGCCGGCGAACGCCCGTGATCGACCTGCGTCCCATCTTTTTCGTCATCGGCATCCTGCTTGCCGTGCTGGCGGTGGCCATGACGTTGCCCGCCATCGTCGACGCCACGCTTGGCGATCCGCGACTGGACTGTGTTCGCCGGCGCGGCGGCAGTGACCGCATTCTTCGCCGCGTCCCTCGTGCTCGCCACGCGGCCCTCCGGCGAAATCCGCGTCAACCTGCACCAGGCCTTCCTGCTGACCGCGCTGAGCTGGCTTGCCATGTGCGCGTTCGCCGCCCTGCCGTTCTACTTCTCCAGGCTGGAGCTAAACTTCTTCGATTCCTTCTTCGAAGCGGTGTCGGGCCTGACCACGACCGGGGCGACGGTGATCAACGGCCTCGACCACGCGCCCGCCGGGCATCCTGCTGTGGCGCGCGTTGCTGCACTGGCTGGGCGGCATCGGCATCATCGTCATGGCCATCGCCATCCTGCCGCATGCTGCGGGTCGGCGGCATGCAGCTGTTCCGCATGGAATCCTCCGACCGGTCGGAAAAGGTCCTGCCGCGCGCGACCCAGTTCGCCAGCGCGCTGATCTACATCTACCTCACCTTTTCGGTCGTCTGCACGCTGGCCTATCTCGCGGCCGGCATGAGCTTTCTTCGACGCGGTCTGCCACATGATGTCGACCATCTCGACCGGCGGCTTCGCCAACTACGACATCTCGTTCGGCCCATTTCGACAGCCCGCCGATCGAAATGATCGCCACCGTCTTCATGATGCTCGGCGCGGTCAGCTTTCCGGTCTACATCGCGCGTGTCGCAAGGCCGCTGGGCGCGCGCTGTGGCACAACCAGCAGCTGCGCGGCTTCCTGGCCTGCATCGCCGCTCGTCACCATCGGCATGGCGCTCTGGCACTGGCATGTCAACGACGAGGCGTTGCTCGACCGCTCTGCGCCATTCGCTGTTCAACGTCGTGTCGGTGACCACCACGACCGGCTTCGCCAGCACCGACTACAGCACGTGGGGCGGCTTCCCCGTCGCGGTGTTCTTCTTCCTGACCTTCGTCGGCGGCTGCACCGGATCGACCACCGGCGGCATCAAGATCTTCCGCTTCCAGGTGCTCTATGCCATCGTGCGGGCACAGGTCCGCCGGCTGGTGCAGCCGCACGGCGTGTTCGTGCCGATCTACCAGGGACGTGAGATCACCGACAGCATCGCCCTTTCGGTCATCGCGTTCCTGTTCTTGTATGGCTTGTCGTTCGTGGTCCTGTCGATCGCGCTCGGCGCCTTCGGCCTCGATTTCCTAACCGCCATTTCGGGCGCCGCGACCGCGCTTGGCAACGTCGGCCCCGGATTGGGCGACGTGATCGGCCCGGTCGGCAACTTCTCCACTATTCCCGACGGCGCCAAGTTGCTGCTCTCCATCGGCATGCTGCTCGGCCGGCTGGAATTCATGACGCTGATTATCGTGCTGATGCCGCGCTTCTGGCGCCACTAGAGCGTGATCCGCTTCTATCGAGCGGACCATGCTCTCGAGTCTCGATTTAGTCGCGTTTCTGAGCCGAACCGGTCTCCACTTCGGCCGGAAACGCTCGGAGCCCGGCAGCATCGCCGGCCGGTCCTCGTTACTGCACCACGTAGCGCGCCATGAACTGGCGGATGCCGCGGTCCGAGTTCGGTGTTGATCTCGGTGGTCGTCGCCTCGACCAGATCGAACAGCACGCGTTCGCGATCGAGGATCGACGCATTCTCCGGCACGCTCTTCGAGCGTTCGGCCTTGGCGCCGGGTAAAGGCGCGCTGCACGCCGCCGGCATCGCGAATCTGCACTTCGACCTCGATGGTCGCGTCATAGCGCGCGGCCTGGTCGGTGGTAAACCAGCCGCGCACCCCGCCGGTGACCTGCAGCGGCGTCTCGATGATGCTGGCATTGCTGACCACCACGCGCGCAACGCCCTCGCGCCCCATGGCGCGCAGGCGATCGTTGGTCCAGCGCTCCATGGCGAGGATCGGACTGGCCGGCGACAGATGCTCCACATGCGGCGGCTTCTGCGGCGGAATGTAGGTCGAGACGAATTCGATGCTGGCAACGTCGAGCCCGATGATGCCGTAGTGGCCGTAAGTCAGCTCCGGATAGCTCGGCGCGGGCGGCGTGGACTTGCAGCCGTTGAGCGCCAGGATCGCCAGCAAACCGCCGAGCACCAGCCCGGAACGGAGCGACGAAAGCCGCGAAAGAATCATGGTGACCGTCCTTCTTGTTATAAGCCCCGGTTGCACTGTGGCGGACAAAGGCCGCAGCCGACGTCAGCTCGCATACAGGCGATCGATCTCGTCCTGATCGTAGCTGTAGGTGCGCCGGCAGAATTCGCACGTCACGACGACCTTGTCGTCGACCATCATCGACTGAATCTCGTCCTTGGGAAAGGACCGCAGCGTGAGCGAAACCCTCTCGGGAGAGCATCGGCAGGCCGACTGCAGCGCCATCGGCTTGTAGACCCGCACGCCCGGCTCGTGGAACAGGCGGTAGAGCAACGCATCCGGGTGCAAGCCCGGGATCGAGAAGCTCCTGGTTGGTCGCGCTGCCCATCAGAATGACCGCTTCGCGCCAGCCCTCTTCCTGCTCCTCCTGATGCAGCGTGCCGGCCTTGGGCAGGCGCTGGACCATGAGGGCGCTGACTTGCCAGGCGCTATTTCGCTCGGCCGATGCGCCGGCCGCGGCGGGGCTGCGGCTGACGGCCACCTTGATCGCGGCATCGATCTGTTCCGATTGGCGGAAATAATGATGCAGGCAGTCGGCCAAGGTCGCCCCGTCCAGATCCACGATAGCCTTGATAACGCTCGGTATCGGGCCCCTGATCCACGGTGAAGGCGAGATAGCCGTTGCCCAGCAGATGCGGAACCGAACCGCCGACGGCGCCATCCGGCGAACTGGCGCTCAGCCGCGCGAGCCGTTCCGCGTCGTACTGCGCATAGGCGCGCACATCGCCCGTGCTGGTGATGTCGGCGACCATCAGGCGGATCGGCCCATCGCCCTGGGTCTGCAAGGTAAAAACGCCGTCATATTTCAGCGCGCCGGCGAGAATGGCCGCCACCGCCATCATCTGTCCCAGCATGACCGCGACCGGCTCGGGGTAGTCATGGCGGCTCAGGACGTCACTGGCCACGCCGCCCAGACGCACGAGACGGCCGCGCAGCCCGTAACGCTCTACCTGAAAAGGCTGGATCAGATCATTGGCCGGCGCGGGAGCGGGACTATTCACGAAGCCTTCATCCTGACGCAGCTACGAACACCAACGACGCAACCGAACAAATCGTCGGGCTCAGGCCAGGCACCAATGCAAGATGCCCTTCTGAGCATGAACGCGGTTCTCGGCCTCATCCCAGACGACGGATTGCGGCCCGTCGATCACCGCGGCGCTGACTTCCCGATCGCGGCTTGCCGGCAGGCAATGCATGAAGATCGCGTCTGGTTTGGCCAATCCCATCAGCCTCTCATCGACCCTGTAGGGTGTCAGCAGCTTGAGCCGCATATCGCGGTCCATGTCCGGCGCGCTGCCGTTCGCCATGGAAAGCCAGGTGTCGGTCACGACGCAATCCGCACCGCGCACGGCGGTTTCCGGTTCGCCCGTAACGCTCACATCGGCGCCTTGTTCCCGCGCCCAGGCCAGCAGCGTTTCCGGCAGACCGCAAGGTTGCGGGCAGGCGACGCGCAGGGTGAAACCGAAACGCGCGGCGGCATGCACCCAGGATTCCGCGACATTGTTGCCGTCGCCCAGCCAAGCCACCGTGCGGCCGGCAATCGGACCCTTGTGTTCCTCGAAGGTCATGACGTCGGCCATCAACTGGCACGGGTGGCCGTGGTCGGTCAGGCCGTTGATCACCGGCACGGTGGCATGCGCCGCCATTTCGTTAAGATGCTTCGCGCTCACGGTGCGCAGCATGATGGCGTCGACATAGCGCGACAGCACGCGGGCGGTATCGGCGATGGTCTCGCCGCGGCCGAGTTGGGACTCGGCCTGGTTCAGAATGCGTCACTTGGCCGCCGAGATCCTGCATCGCGACCTCGAACGACACGCGCGTGCGGGTCGACGGCTTCTCGAATACCATGGCGAGCCGCTTGCCGGCGAGCGGTGCCTTGCCGGCGGGCAGGCGGCCGGCCTTATAGGCGACGCCCCAATCGAGCATCTGGCGCAACGTTGCCTGGTCGAAATCGGACAGGTCGAGAAAATGCCGGGGCTTGTCCCGGGTCACCGTCGGGCGCGGGCTCAAATTCCCGGTCTGCGCCACTTTCCACAGAGACATGTCTATTGCTCCAACTCGCGGCAGCTACGATCCACGATCTGCGCCGCTTCTTCCACATGGGTTTCGTCGATGATCAAGGGCGGCAGCAGGCGAATGACATTCTCGCCGGCGCCGACGCACAACAGGCCGTTGCGTCGCAGGGCCACCATCAGATCCGTATTGGGCCGCACGCATTCCAGACCGATCAGCAGGCCGAGGCCGCGCACGCCGGCCAGCGTCTTGGGGTGCGCCGCCGCGACCGCCGCAAGCCGCTTGCGCAGCACGCCGGCGATCTTCTCGACCCTCGGCAAAAAGCCATCGGCCAGTATGACATCGAGCACCGCGTTGCCGACCGCCATTGCCAGCGGATTGCCGCCATAGGTGCTGCCGTGGCTGCCGGCATTCATGCCGCTCGCCGCTTTTTCCGTCGCCAGGCAGGCGCCGAGCGGAAAGCCGCTGCCGATGCCCTTGGCGATTGCCATCACGTCCGGCGTGATCCCGGCCCATTCATGGACGAACAGCTTGCCGGAGCGGCCCATGCCGCATTGCACTTCATCGAAGAACAGCAGCAGGCCGAATTCGTCGGCGATCTCGCGCAAGCCGCGCAGATAGGCCGGGTCGGCGGCGCGCACGCCGCCCTCGCCCTGCACCGGTTCGACCAGGATGGCCGCGGTATCGGGACGGATCGCCGCGCGCATTTCGTTCAGATTGCCGAATGGCGACGTGATCGAAGCCCTCGACCGCCGGCTCGAAGCCCTTGAGCAACTTGGCCTGGCCGCCCGCCGCGATGGTCGCCATGGTGCGGCCGTGGAAGGCATTGTTGCAGGCGATGATGCGATAGCGCTCGGGCTGGCCGATCTCGTCGAAATACTTGCGCACGATCTTGATGCCGCATTCCACCGCCTCGGCGCCCGAGTTGGTGAAGAACACCGTGTCGGCGAAGGTCGCATCGATCAGCCGCTTGGCCAGACGCTCCTGACCGGGGATGCGGAACACGTTCGAGGTGTGCCACAGCTTCTTGCCCTGACTGACCAGCGCATCGACCAGATGGGGATGGGCGTGGCCGAGCGAGGTCACCGCGATTCCCGAGGCGAAATCGAGATAGCGCTGGCCCTCCGCGGTGAACAGATAGGCGCCCTCGCCCCGCTCGAACGCGAGATCGACCCGGGAATAGACCGGCAGGACCGCTGGAATCACGAAAGGCTCCCCAATGCCGCTCAAGGCGGTGCGTAAATCACAAGGTGTTGCGGAAAAACCGCAGAGTATCTGTGGAACGGGGCCCTCTGTCAACGGCGGCAAAGCGCCCTAAACCGAGGGATTTGCGGGCTTTTCAGGCCTTGATCCGGTAGCCCGAGGCGAACATCCAGAGGCAGGTGCCCCACAGCACCAGGTTGCCCACGATCATGACCGCCACGCCGATCACCAGCGAACTCTCCGCATGGCCGATGAAGCCATAGCGGAACCCGTCGATCATGTAGAAAAACGGGTTGATATGGGCGGCGTAATTCCACACCCCCGGCAGCCGCTCGATCGAATAGAAGGTGCCCGACAGGAAGGCGCAGGGCGTGATGATGAAGTTGCTCACCACCGACATCTGCTCGTGCTTCTGCGCCCAGATCCCGCCGATGACGCCGAGCAGCGACATCATCATCGAAGCGGTCACCGCATAGAACAGCACCACGCCGATATGAAGAATCTGGACGTTGACGAAGATCAGCATGGCGATCGCCACGGTTACGCCGACCAGCAGCCCGCGCACCAAGCCGCCGAAGGCATAGCCGAGGGTGAGTTCGAACGGCGACAGGGGCGCCATGAGCACGTCGACGATATTGCCCTGCATCTTCGAGGAGACGAGCGAGGAGGAGGTATTGGCGAAGGCGTTCTGGATCATCGACATCATGATCAGTCCGGGCGCCAGGAAGACGTCGAAGGGAATGTCGCCGATCATGGTATGGCCGCGACCGAGCGCCAGGGTGAAGATGGCGAGGAACAGCAGCGTGGTCACCAGGGGTGCCGCCAGGGTCTGATTGTAGACCACCAGGAAGCGCGCGACCTCCTTGCGGCACAGTGTCCATAGGCCGACCCAATTGACTTGCCCCATACGGCGGATCGAAGGCGCCAGCGGCCGGTTGCCGAGGCTTTCGCTCTGGCCGATTCGGCCGGCGGCCAGGGCCGTGTGGTCTTGCGTGGAGAGCTTGTTCATGACCGCCTGGATTTATTGAAATCTCGGACGGCGCCGTCAATGCGCCGCCCGGTAGCGGCAATTATAGCGCGTTTGGCTGGGGCGCAGCATCAAAACGCCTCACGGCAACCATTGGGTGACAGGTGCCACCTCGCCTGACATGCTGGCCTGATGGTGCGACGCAATCCTCCACAAGACCGGCCTGAACGCGACCGGCTTGATGCGGCGCCGGCGGCCGAACGCGACGGCCCGCCCGCGCCGCGCCGGCCCGGATACGAGCGCAAAGTTCCGCGCAAGGTCTCGGCGCGATCGCTCGAAAATGCCGCGCTGTTCTATCTCGCCCGTTTCAGCGCCCCGAGCGCGCAATTACGCCGCGTGCTGCTGCGCCGTGTCGACAAGTCGGCCAAGGCACACGGCACCGATCCCGCCGAAGGCCGCCGCTTGGTGGATGACCTGATCGAGCGCTACCGCCGCTCCGGCCTGGTCGACGACGCCGCCTACGCGGCCGGCAAGGCGCGCAGCCTGCGCCGCCGCGGCACCAGCCGCGTGGTCATCGGCCGGACTCTGCGCGCCAAGGGGTTGAGCGCGGCCGAAAGCGACGCGGCCCTCCGGGGTCTGGCCCAGGAGAACGGCGGCGACGGCGACGAGGAATTCACCGCGGCGGCGCGCCTGGCGCAACGCAAGCGCCTCGGCCCGTTCCGGCCCAAAGTGGCGCGCGCCGAACTGCGCCAGCGCGACATGGCCGCCCTGGCGCGGGCCGGCTTCGGCTACGACGTGGCGCGCCGCGTGGTCGACGCGGAGAGCGCGACTGCGCTCGAGGAGATGATCCGGGGCGAGAACTAGGGTTGCTGCGCGCTGCCGCTGGCCGACGGCACCGATGAATCTTCGCCGCTAGCGTCCTCGTCGTCGTCATCTTCCGGCTCCGGCAACGGCGCGGCCTTGCTGTCCTTCTGCGTCGGTTGGGCGTCGCCGCGATAGATCGTCATGTGAGGGAAGGGAATTTCGATGCCTAGCTCGTCGAACCGCTTCTTGATGCGGCGATTGAATTCGCGGCCGACTTCCCACTGCTTGATGGGCAAGGTGGTATAGCGCGCCTTGAGGATCACGGCCGAATCGGCGAACTTGTCGAGCCCGATGATCTCCAACGGCGAGATGATGAGCGAGGCGAACCGCTCGTCCTTGCGCATGTCCTCGTCGAGGTCCTTGAGCACCTGGATCACCTGGTCGACATCTTCCTTGTAGGCGATGCCGATGTCGAACACGTAGCGCGAGTAGTCGCGGGTCATGTTGACGACCGTCTTCACCTCGCTGAATGGCACGGTGATGACATTTCCCGCCATATCCCGCAGGCGGATGTGCCGGATGCTGATCTCCTCGACCACGCCGGAACTGGTGTCGAGCTTGACCACGTCGCCGACCGAGACCGTGTCTTCCGCCAGGATGAACAGGCCGTTGATGACATCCTGCACCAGCTTTTGCGAGCCGAAGCCGACCGCCAGGCCGATGACGCCCGCGCCGGCCAGCAGCGGCGTGATGTTGATGCCGATCTGCGACAGCACCACGAGACCGACCATGACCCAGAGCACCACCAGGATGATGGTGCGCAGCAGCGGCAGAAGGGTCCGCACGCGCGCGCTGGAGCGGCTGTTGGCGTCCATCCGCGCGCCATAGCGGTCGAGTCCGAGGCTGATCATCTCCCACAGGACGAATGCCATGGTCAGCACGACAAGGATGCCGAGCGCCGTGCCGATGAAACGCACACCGCTGCGTGAGGTCAGCCAGGCGAGCAACTCGACGCCCCATGCCTGCAGGATAAGCAGCCCAGCAATCACATAGATGAGCGTGCGCAGCACGCGCCCCAGGACCGGCAGATAGCGGTTCGCGCGCGCCTCTATGCCGGGATAGCGCAGGGTGAGATCGTGGCCGACCCGGAACGCGCGCTCCATGGCTTTGGAGCTCGCGATGATCAGGAGTCGGGCGACAAACAGAACGACGACGGTCAGCAGCGTCGCCCGCATCAGGAAGAAGAAGCCGATGTTGAGGACCCAGACGACGTAGAACGCCACCAGATAGATGGCGACGAGCACATGCCAGACGTCGGCCAGCCGCCGGCGGAACACGTTGAACGCGCCCGGCTGGCCGGCGGCCTCATCGGCCGCCACGCGCCCGCGCAGCCAGTCGGACACCGCTTTGCGGTTCTGCATGACCAGCACGATCAGCATCGCCACGGTGAGCAGGCCGACCAGCTTGAGGATAAAATCCTTGGCCGCCATGCTGGCGCCGAGCAGCACCGCCACTTCGCCGGTGAAATAGCCGTAGATGATGAGGGCCGAGAGCCGCCGTAT
This sequence comes from uncultured Alphaproteobacteria bacterium, assembly GCA_963752345.1. GTDB lineage: Bacteria > Pseudomonadota > Alphaproteobacteria > SMXQ01 > SMXQ01 > CAVVYA01. The sequence goes on along the minus strand of CAVVYA010000017.1, from coordinate 226,533 downwards.
CCAGATGTAGAGATAGATGGCCGTCTCATCGCCGAGCCGCACGAATCGCAGATTCGGCGCGGTCGGCATCAGGATCAGCCGTGCCACCACCAGCGACGAGATTCACCAGGATGTGCGAATTGACCACGGCGAGCACGACGAAGCGCGCCCGATCGCCCGAGCCGGTCCACGGCAGAATCAGATAGGCGGCGGCCGCGAAGGCGACGATTGGCAGCAGGTCGAGGGCGACGCGAGTCACCACAAGCAGCAGCCGTGCCGCGAGGTGCGCGGCTTGAGTCGTTTCCAACCGCCGGCAGATGCGGGCGAGCAGCCGGCGGGTCGTCCATTCCGCGGCATAGCCGCCGACCACCACCAGGACGAGCTTGGTCAGCAGGGTCAGCCAGAAATTGCGCGTCGCCCGGTCGCTGAGCTGCTCTTCGATCCAGCGCATGGCGCGCGGCAGATCCTGAACGATCGAGACGCCTTCCATGATCGATTCGCTGAGCGAGCGGATGCCGGACGAAATGGCAAAGATGACGCCCGCGCCCCAAGGTCTCCGGCGGCGGCAGATCGACCAGTTCCTCCTCGGGTTCCGGTTCGACCTGTCTTTGCGCGGCGATCAGTGCCTTGAGGTCCTTGAGGAATGTCTCGCGCGCGACTGGATCCTCGAGCTTGCTGACGAGCTCCTCGAGCTGCTGCAACTGGACGGCGCTGGTCTCCGGCCCGGCGGGCGCTTCCGCCTGCTGCGCCATCGGCGCGGCCACAGGAATGATGAAGGCGGCGAGCCACAGAAGGAGCAGGCCGCGGCGAAGAAAGCGATGGAATATCTGCATGATCAGGCGGAGTGGTTCATTCTGGTGGGCAGATTAACACTCCGTGGGCGGCGCCGCACCCATCGTTGACGGCAGTCGCTCATATCTTGCGCAGTTCCAATTCGCCGAACCCCTCGCCCGCCATCGCATCCTCGGCGACGGCCGAGCCGAGATCCTGGGCGAGCACTTCCTTGAGCTGATTGGCCTCAAGCTGGCGCGCCCACATGGCGGCATAATGCCCGCCCTGGGCGAGCAGATCAGCGTGACGGCCGCGCTCGACGATACGGCCGCCGTCCAGCACGATGATCTCGTCGGCATGCACCACGGTGGACAGGCGGTGCGCGATGATCAGCGTGGTGCGGTTGCTCGACACCTGCTGCAGCGCCGCCTGAATTTCCTTCTCGGTGCGCGAATCCAGGGCAGAGGTCGCTTCGTCGAACACCAGGATCGACGGCCGCTTGAGAATGGTGCGGGCGATGGCGACACGCTGCTTCTCGCCGCCCGACAGCTTGAGGCCGCGCTCGCCGACGCGGGTGTCGTAGCCGCGCGGCGTCGAGACGATGAAGTCGTGGATCGCGGCGAGCCGCGCCGCCTCTTCGACCTCCTGCGCCGAAGCGGAAGGGCGACCGTAGGCGATGTTGTAGAACACCGTATCGTTGAACAGCACCGTGTCCTGCGGCACGATGCCGATCGCTTCGCGCAGGCTCTTCTGGGTCACCGAACGGATGTCCTGGCCGTCGATCAGGATGCGTCCGCCGGTGACGTCGTAGAAGCGGAACAGCAGCCGGGAAATGGTGGATTTTCCCGCGCCGCTCGGCCCGACGATGGCGACCGTGCGGCCGGCCGGCACCGTCACCGACACATCCTTCAGGATCCGACGATCCGGGTCGTAGTCGAACAGCACGTTTTCGAAGATGACCTCGCCGCCGGTTACGCGCAGAGGCTTGGCACCCGGCGCGTCCTTGATCTCCTGCTTGACGCCGAGCAGCCGGAACATCTGTTCCATGTCGGTCAGCGACTGCTTGATCTCGCGATAGACGTAGCCCAGAAAATCGAGCGGCAGATAAAGCTGGATGAGATAGGTGTTCACCAACACGAAATCGCCGACCGACATGGTGCCGTTGGCGACGCCGCGCCCCGCCATCAGCATGACGGCCATCAGTCCCGCTGCGATGATGCCGGCCTGGCCGATATTGAGCGCCGACAAAGAGGTCTTGTTCCAGGTGGCGACGCGCTCATAGCGCGCCAGCGCCTCGTCATAGCGCCGCACCTCGTGATCCTCGTTGTTGAAGTATTTGACCGTCTCGAAGTTGATCAGGCTGTCGATGGCGCGCGTGTTGGCGACGTTCTCGACCGCGTTCATCTCGCGGCGGAACTTGAGTCGCCATTCGGTGACGGTCAGCGTGAAGACGATATAGGAGCCGATGGTGACGAACGTGATCAGGGAGTACCAGACATCGTAGAGGTACCACAGGATGCCGCAGACCAGCAGGATCTCGAGCAACGTCGGCACGATGTTGAACAGCATGAAGGCGAGCACGAACTCGATGCCCTTGGTGCCACGCTCGATGACGCGGTTCAGCCCGCCGGTCTGGCGATCGAGGTGGAAGCGCAACGACAAGCCGTGCAGATGCTCGAAAATCTGGTAGGACACGCGGCGCACGGCGCGCTGGGTCACCTTGACGAACAGCGCGTCACGCAGCTCGCCCGATGCGGCGGCCAGGAAGCGGACCAGGCCATAACCGACGATCAGACCGACCGGCAGCACGATCTCGGTCGCCACACCGCCCTTGGCGGTCAGTGCATCGATGGCGGCCTTGTAGAGGATCGGCACATAGACGGTCGCCGCCGTCGCCACCCCCAGCAGACATACCGCCAGCACGACGCGCAACCGCAGGGCTGGCGGATTGGCCGACCACAGGTAGGGCAGCATGGCGCGCAACACATGCAGGTCGAGATGCTGGCCAAGCGTACGGCGGCCGTCATCCGGCCCGCCGGCACCGAACGTGCTCTGGTCCTGGCCGGCGATCGGGTTGGGTTGTCTGGTCGAAGCGCCCTCGGCAAGGCTCATGAAAACGTACCACGGTGAATTGAAGAGGCGAAGGAGGCGAATGGCAGCCATTCGTGGCATCCTGGCCCGCATGGGAGCCGGATTTTCCGCCGTGACGAGCCAACCCTGTGACACCGCATTATGGCGTCTCGCGCGCGCCCTGCCAGGGAAAAAGGCCGGTCGCTTGACACGCTTTTGTCACCGGCTGCTTCGTCGCCGGTTTCGCGGGCAGGCGCCCCTGCGGGCGTTGGCGGCGGTCCTGTGCCTCACGGCGCCCGCCCTCGCGGATTCGAACAGCAAGCCCGACCACGCCGCGGGGAACCGAGTGGCTGCCTTTTATACGGGGCGGCACATGACGATGATCAACGGCCATACGCCGGAAGGCGGCGATCGGCAGCAGGAACGCGCCTTCGCCGGCATGACGATCACATCCGGCCTGCAGCCGAGAGGAGAGGACGATTTCCACGGCCGCCTCCTGGCGCGCCACATGGGACGCCACATCCCAGGGCGGCCCACCTTCGTCGTGCAGACGCTGCCAGGAGCGGGTGGGCGGCGCGCCGCCGACTACCTCTACAATCGCGCGCCGCGGGATGGCTCGGTGATTGGCAATCTGGAACGGGGCTTGGCCGCCGAACCGCTGCTGCGCGGTGGCAACCGCACCAAGGCGAGCGGCGATGGTATCGCTCCAGCCTTCGCCTGGATCGGCAGCTTGCGCGGAGAAACCGGCTTCGTCATCGCGTGGAGTGCCGCTCGCGATCGCGACGCCCAGGATCTGTTCGAAGACGAAATGATCGTCGGCGGCACCACACCGGACCATGATTCGATCCGTTTCGCTCGCGCGTTGAATGCGCTGCTCGGCACGCGCTTTCGGATCATCGGCGGATACACCGGAACCACCGAACTGCAGATCGCCATGGAGCGGGGTGAGATCGCCGGCTTTCTCGCCGGCGCGGGCGACATCAAGAGCCGGTTGATCCCATGGGTGCAAAGCGGTCAGGCGCGCGCCCTGCTGCAACTGGGCCTGCGGTTGGACCTGGCGTTGCCCGATGTACCTTTGGCATTGGATTTTGCCCGCAGCGCCGAAGATCGAGACGCCCTCGCCTTCATTTTCGCCGGCCAGGCACTCGGCGCGCCTTACGCGGCACCGCCCGGCACGCCCGCCGAACGGGTCGCCGCCTTGCGCAGCGCCTTCGACGCCACGATGCGCGATGGCGACTTTCTCGCCGACGCGGCGCGGCTCGAGCTGGGCATTGGGCCGCTGTCGGGCGAGGTTCTGACCAACATGCTGACCGGTCTGATGGCGACGCCGGAGTCGGTGCGCGCCCGGGCCGCAGCCGCGATCAGCAGCTCGCAATCGGCGCGCCGCCAGCGATGAGATTGACGGGTGAACGCCGGCACGATGGGGCGAGCGGTGTCGACAGAATCCTTCAGCCCCGGCGCGCCGGCGGCGGCTGCGTCAGCTTCACGCGGCCCTCCCGCGACATCGCCGCCGCAGCTTCACGCATCGCCTGATGGACCGCGGTCTGATAGCCGAGCCGCGCCTCCTGCGCGCGGTTGAAGGCGGCGGTGAAGGCGGCGGGATCGAACGGATCGGCGCGCAGGCTGCGGCGACTCATCTGCTGGGCCTCACGCCAATCTTCCAGGCGCAGCCAGATGTCCTGCTCATGTTTTTTGAAGGCGTCGCGGAAAACGGACTTGTCGGAAGCCGGAAGGCGTCGGGAGATGCGCTCGGCGAGCCGGTCGGCCGGAAGCCCCAGCGCGAGCGCTGGCCCAGGTGAGGGGCGGAAGATCGCTGGCCGGACAAGCCAGGCGCCAACCACCCCGGCCAAAAATAGATTGAGCGCAATCGACGCAACCAGCCCCACCAGAAGCCAGCGGCGCCGGCGACTCCCGGGCTGCGTTCTGCGGAGCGATTCCCGGACTGGTCATGGCACCAACTCCTCGATAATGTCCGCGCTCAGGTCGCCGGACACGATGACACCGGCGTCGCTGCCCGAGTAGGCCGGCTCCGTGGTGATGCCCACGAGAATGCCGAGTACGGCCATGCCGGTGAGCACCGCGGCACGCGGCCAGAATGCCGAAGCCACATAAGCCAGCCGGTCAAGCAATGTCGGCGCGGAAACGCGCGACGGCGGAAATGCGGTCGCCGCCATGAGACGCGTCATGGCCGCGTCGGGGAGATCGGCCACGGCCCGCGCCAAAGCCCTATCCAATTCTTTGGCCTGGGTCAGCAAATCCCGCGCCGCCGGCGACTGGGCCATGAGCCGTTCGGCGGGCTCACGTTCGGCTTCCGGCCAGTGCGCCGGATCCGCCCCATAGGCGGCAATAATTCGCTCCAGCCGCTTGAGCGGCATTTCGTTCCTGCGTTGAGCACTCATGGCTCCTCCCGTTCCGCGGTCAACATGCCGCGATTCTCGAGTTCCGCGCGCAGCGAGCGCCGCGCCCGCACCAGCAGCGATTCGAGCGCGGTGACGGAGATCGTCAGCACGACAGCCGCTGCGGCATTGCTCAATCCTTCGTAGTAGCTCAGCACGAGCGCCGCCCTTTGGCGATCGGGCAGCATGGCCAGGGCGTCGGCCACCGCGCGTTCACGCTGCCGCGCCGCGACCGCGGCTTCGGCGCTCGGCCGATCGTCGGCTGGATCGCCGGCGACCTCGAGCCGCGCCATGGGTGCGCGCCGGCGGCGGTCGAGACACAGATTCATCACCACGCGGTAGAGCCAGGTGGTGAACTTCGCCCCCTTGTCCCGCCAATCCGCGGCGCGCTGCCAGACGCGCAGGAACGCATCCTGCGCGACGTCTTCCGCTTCTGCCAGATTGCCGGTCATGCGGCGCGCCATGGCAAGCACACGGCGGCCATGGCGCTCGACCAGGATATGATAGGCCTGCCGATCGCCGGCCCCGACCAGTGCCAGCAAGTCTTCGTCGCATTGGTCCTGCATATCGTTCGACGCGCGCCGTGGCTCCACGCCTTTATCCCCAACGTCATTGGTCCGGCCGCGAATGGCGGCCAGCCGCTCCCCATCATCGAGACAAGACGCGCGAGCCAGCGGCACGACCACCGGAAGCGCCTCTGGCGTATGCTTAGCGCTGACGGCCGTCATGCCGAATCAGCAAGCTGGCCGCGGTGTCTTTCTGATCATCGGTCAGCCGATCATAGAGCGCCGCCCAGGCGGCGGCGAATTTATCGCCTGCGGCCCGCGCGGCGGTGCCGGCCCCGTCCCCCCGTGCTACGACAGGCCGCTGATGGGCATGCCGACCCACCGGCTCGATGGCGGCGGCGGACGGGTCCGCGAGGCCGTCCCGCACCAGGGCCTGGTCGCGCAGGGCGCCCACGAACGCGTCCCAGTGAGGGACCTGCTCGGGCGTTATGTGGAGCCTGCTCCGCGCCAGCGCGATGCGCTGTTCGACATCGCCACGCACCGCGGCAACGCTCACGGTCTGTTCGAACGGACGCTGCGCGACAATTGCGGCCGGCCCCGGACGCTCCTGGAGGCCAACCGAGACGCACCCTTCGGGCACGCCGAACCGCGCGCCCAGCACGGCCGCCGAGGACACCAGCGCCGCGATGGCAACGACCGCTGCCGGGGCCCCAAGATGCGCGCTAGCATGTCTCATCATGACCTTCTTCGGCCCCCTCAGTGGAGCCTCTGGAAGATTGAACGCGCGAAGGGCGGAAATCCGGCGCGCCGGCCGGCGGCAGGGGCCGCAGGCTAGGTCCTGCGGCCCTGCCCTGCCGTTCAGACCCTGCGATGGCGCCCGGCCAGCAGTTGGTCCGCCATTTTCTTCTGGTCGTCGTTCAGGCGCTCATACAGAGAGCCGAAAGCGGTGGTGAATTGGCGCTGGCCCTCGGCGCTCAGCGTCAGAGCCTTCGCTCGCATCGCCATGGCTTTCTCGCGCCGGTCGAGGATTTCGGGCGCGGTCAATGTCCGGCGCTGTTCGGCGCGGTCGCGCCCACCCTCGCCGCGTGTGGAACGGATTTCCTCACGCAGGGCGGTCATCGCAGCGGCTTGGTCACGCATGGCTTGGGCCACCGCTTCCCATTGCGGCGTCTGATCGTCCGTAATCTTGAGTTCGGCCTTGAGGAAGGCAATGCGTCCCTCGACATGGTCGGTTCTGCCGAAGGCGGCAGCGCCGCCATGCATGGGACCACGCGCGTGTATCGGAGTGTGGTGATCGCCGCGCGACGGCGCGGCGCTGGCGGCCGCCAAGGCCGGCGCAGGCGCGGCTAAGCCCGCGGTGGATGAAAGAAGCGCCGCGGCGAGCGCCGCGCTGGAAACGGTGGCGAGCAAACGGGACATTCTCATGCGTACTCTCCTGTGGCCAAAACACTGCTGGCCTGTGGGCCCAAAAACAATGTTGGGGCATCGAGAGGATTCAACGCGACGGCGCGACCATTCCGTCGCGACGCAAGGCTCGCGTTCAATCACCAATTCGCGAGCGGGTCGCGTTGCGACGCTATGACCGTTCGGGTATTGTGGCGGAATCATGGCAAGGTCGATGCGGGCATTGTGGCGCAGGATCGGACTCGGGGCGGCGTTTATCAACGCGCTGCTGCCGGTTTTGGTCACGCTGCTGTATCTGTTTCCGCCGGCTGTTCACGCCGAGCCCAAAGCGCGCCACCAGCATGCCAGCCATGCCGGCCTAGTTTATGATCATCCACCAGCCGCGGAACATCAGACGCCGGACACGCCGCGCGACGGCAACTCCCGATCGAGGGTCGGCCACTGTCCGCTGTGCTTTTGGCTCCAGGGTTGTCATGCGCTGCCGCGCGCCCGATGTGGCCGCGATGCCGCTTCCGAGCGGCACCGCGCGGGCTTTGCCATGGCACGAGCCGAGCTTTGTCCTCGGCCGCCTTTCCAGCGCCACCCAGCCACGCGCGCCGCCGGTCTCTCTCCCTGTCGCATAAGCAGCGCCCTCGGGCGCCGTTCAATCGACCATTCTGGAGAGATCGATGTCGAAATCCTGTCTACGCGCGGCCATGCCGGCTGCGCTCATCCATGCTGCCGTGGCACTCCTGGCGCCCGCGGCTCTCGCCCATGTCACCCTGGAGACCCGGGAATATCCCGCTGGCGACACCGCTAAGCTCGTCCTCAAGGTACCGCACGCCTGCGCTGAGTCCCCGACCATCAGCCTGCGCGTGCGCATCCCCGACGACGTAATCGACGTGAAACCGCAGCCGAAGCCCGGTTGGCAACTCATCACCGTCAAAGGCAAGCTCGCCACGCCGATCAAAGCCGGTGACCATGGCGAGACGATCACGGAATCCGTCCGCGAGGTGCAATGGAGCGGCGGCCGGCTGCCGGACGATCACTATGACGAGTTCGCCTTCAGGGCCAAGCTGCCGAACCGACCCGGCGCCACGCTCTATTTTCCCGTGGTGCAGGAATGCGAGACCGGCGTGAACCGCTGGATCGAGATTCCCGAAGCGGGAAAAACGCGGCGCGACTACAAGCAGCCCGCGCCCGAGTTGCACCTGACACCGAAGCAGGGCGGCAGATAACGGCAGGCGTCGTCGCGTGGCGCGGGCGCTCCTCCTCTTCGTTCTGTGCCTCTCGGCCATCGTGCCAAGCGGTCGGGCGTTCGCGCACGCGGTGCTGCTTGAAACCTATCCGGCGAACGGCGCCGTCCTGGCGGCGCGGCCGCCCGGGATCATGCTGCACTTCAACGAGACCGTGTCGCCGATTGCGGTCAGCCTCACTGGCCGTGACGGCACCACCGTGCTGCCCGCAACGGCGCACGACACCATGCTGCACATCCCGTTGACGCGCGATCTGGCGGACGGCAGCTATATCGTCAGCTACCGTGTGGTGTCGGCAGACTCCCACCCGATCGCCGGCGCCTTTCTGTTCGTCGTCGGAACGCCCTCGGCTACCGCGCCGACCGCGCCCGACACGCGCGCGGATGAAAACGCGGCCGCCCTTCTCGTCATTGCCAACCGCGTCGTGCTGCTCACCTGCCTGATGTTCGCTGCCGGCGGCGTGCTGTTTGCCGCCGCCGTGTCCGAGCCTCGCTCATCCACTGTCGAGCGCCATGCGGCAACCGGTGCGCATCGGCGCGACCGTCGGCATTGCGAGCGCTCTGGCTGGCATTCTGCTGCAGGGCACATTGCTCACTGGCGCGACGTTGCTGGATCCAGCGGCATGGCGCGATGCCGTTCGGGTCGGCTGGCAGAGCAACCTCGGCACCAGCATGGCGCTGATCTGTTTCGGGCTGCTTCTGATTATCGTCTTCTTCGATCGCGCGCGGCCGCTTGGCTGGCTGGCGGTTGCCGGCGCGCTGCTGGCCCCTGCCGCCTTGGCGGTGAGCGGCCATGCCGCGACCGTGTCGCCGCGCTGGCTGGCCGGGTCCGCCATGGCGCTGCACGGCCTGACGGTATGTTTCTGGGCCGGTTCTCTCTGGCCCCTCCACCGCGGGTTGGATCGATCCGCCGCCCAGGCGGTGGCCCTCGTGCGGCGGTTCTCCAAAGTGGCGATGGTGGCGGTCGGCATTCTTCTCGCTTCCGGCTTGACGCTTGCCATCCTGCAACTCGATGGCGATATCACGACGCTCATCACCACCTCGTACGGCCAGTTGCTGCTATTGAAGCTCTGCCTCGCGGCGCTTCTCCTGGCCCTCGCCGCCTTCAACAAAACCCGGCTGACGCCCGCGCTGACCGGCGGCGATGGCACCGCCGCGGCGAGGATGAAGCGGTCCATCCGTTTGGAAATCGCCGCCATCGGGCTGATTGTCGCTGTGACCACCGTGCTGGGCCAGACACCGCCGCCGCGCGCCGCGATGGACTTCGGTGGCGGTGCACTGCATGGCGCCCATGCGGGGCACGGAGTTGCCGCCGCGCATGCCATGGTCGCCGAATCGCGCGGCTACCGCACGGTGCTGACCGTCACGCCGGGCCACGTCGGACGCAATATGCTGACGGTCGCCTTAAGCGGTCCCGACGGCACGCCATTCGACGCCCTGGAGGCCACGGTCGAGTTCAGCATGCTGCAGGCCGGAATCGAGCCGCTGGCCCAGCCGCTGCAGCGGATAGCGGCGGGACGCTACCAATTGACCACCGATGCGCTGATCCGGCCGGGCTCATGGCAGCTCAACCTCGATGTCCTCGTCAATGACTTCGAGAAGGTGACGTTCGACGTCACGCTCCCAGTGGTCGCTCCCTAACGCCTCACGCATCGCAGCAGACGAGTTCCGCCTGGTGGCGGAACCCACGCCAGCGCGAAACATTTCGTTACGATAAGCGCCAAACCGCCGACATCCGTGACGGGAGAAAGCCTATGCGCGCGAACCTCGTGACGATCCTCGCCCTGGCAGTGCTGGTGACTCTGTCGACTGCCGGCCCGCTTTCGGCACAACCGGGGCCGCCGCTCGCCCCGAAGGGGCCGCCCATCGTCGGTCCGCGGCCGGACAACATCATCCTACACGCCGCCGAGAAGAGCCCCTACGGGCACTATCTCACCAACCAGCGCGGCCACGCTTTGTATATGTACACATCCGACAGCAAAGGTCAGAGCCGTTGCACAGGCCCCTGCGCCGAGGCTTGGCCGCCGGCCTTCTCGGCCGATGAACCGAAAGCGGGAAAGGGCGTTGATCCAGCCAAAGTGGGCAGCATTGAACGCACCGACACAAAAGGCAAACTCTTCAGGCACGTCACCTATAACGGCTGGCCGCTCTACTACTACAAGGTCGATGGCGAAACGGCATCGACCAGCGGGCAGGGTGTTTTCAGCTATGACGGTTTTTGGTACCTCGTTTCGCCCGCCGGCGAGCCGATCAAAGCGCCCCGCGAGGGTGTCGTCCGACCTCCCGGTTAGACCCAATTCCCACTTATGTGGCGAGGATGTCCAGGGAATGACACAAGACAACCTGTGGATAAGTGTTAACCATACGGCTTCGGCAAAGGTATGGGGGGCCAGCCATGCTCAGAAAAGCCAAGCAACTGTGGATTGGACCGCTTTGTCTTGCGGTTCTCTTATACAGCGGTGCTGCCGGTGCCAGCGTTATCTATAGCTTTACCACGACTGCTTTGACGGGTTCGGTATCATCCTTTTTCGGTGTGCCGATCCGACTGACGCTGACCGATGAAGCCGTGAGCAATGGCTTCCTCAATTTCGATCAGCAAGCGCTGCTGATTTCCGTGGCGCCCAATCCTCCCGCCTTCGTGCCAGTCACCGTCGGCAGCGGCATCGAGCAATTGTCCTGGGGTCCGGGCGGCGACAGACTACCGGCGAACAGCCTCTTCGACCGTTTCACGGCATCGTTGACCGGCCTTCCGGACAATCCGTCGATCGGGTCCATCCGATACCAGGGAATATTCGACAGCCTCGGCTTGACCTACGATCCATCGGACGGGCGCTGGGATGGTGAAGTGCTCGCTGACTGGAACCCCTTGTGTGGTACTCCGCAGTCCTGCACCTTCGAGGGCTATTTCGTCCGCGTGCCCGAACCGGCGAGTCTCGCCATATTCGCCGCGGGACTTCTCGCAGTTCCCTTACTGCTAGGCCGCCGCCGTAAGACGAGAGTCTAGTCTGCGGTCGCAACGGACGGGCTGGCGAACCATGCGCATACGTTCGTGATGGAAAACCGATCCGGCATCGCATGAGAGAGCCATGCAGATGGCCCGTCACGGACGCAGGTACGCTGCTAAGTAATTGAGGAAATGGCGCGCCCGGAGAGATTCGAACTCCCGACCCTCAAATTCGTAGTCTGATGCTCTATCCAGCTGAGCTACGGGCGCGTGATGCGGCGGGAGAATCCCGCCGCGGTCCAGAAGGGTCGCGACACTACTCAACCGCGCCCGGCTTGGCAAGCCTTGGTCCTCTTGCTTCACACAATCCCGGCGCAGAGCGGCAACACCTCCCATGGCTTAGGCCGTACGGCACGGTTCGGGCTTGTCCCCTACCGCGCCATTGCATTAGAGTTCCAGTGAAATTAAGGGGTTGTGAAAAGCTCGCCTCGCCCACCATCAGCTTGCATCGGGACGAGGGCGTTCACACGCCATAGATAGGGGTAAAAGGTCCAAATGACCCGACTGTCCAGCTGCGCCGCGATTCTCGCGGCCGCAATCGCTTTTGGCGGTTGCTCCTTCGTCTCGGATACCCTGTTCCCATCGCTCTCCGGGGAAGATCCAGCGAAAGCCACGCAGTCGACACAACGCATCGAAATTCCGCCCGGCCCGGCCGAGATGGCGGGCGCTCCCCCAGCGCTGGGCACCAACAGCTTTGAACCGGGCAGCGTCACCGCCGGCTCGCCGACCGGCACCGAAGTCGGCCGCAAGATTCAGCAGTTGCGTGAGGATTTGCGCCGGCTGCAGACCAATATCGCCCAGTACAACCGCGAATTGCAGGGTATCCGCGGCCAGACCGTGCAGAACGCACAGCGCTATCATGGCACCGTCGCCGCCATCAATGCGCGCCTTCAGGTCGGCACCACGCCCGGCAACCCGATCCTGACGAACCAATGGAACACGGCGCAACAGCAGCTCGACGCGATCAGTTCCGATATTGCCCGGATGAACAGCCTGGCCAACAAGGTGGCCTCCGATTCCTCGACCGCAGCCTATCTGCTGGAGACCACGCGGGCACTCTACGGTCTGTCCGGCGCTGTCGAAGAGGATCACCGCCAGCTTTCCATCCTCGAGGACGAGGTCAATCGCACCGTGGTGCTGGTCGACCGCCTGCTCAACGAACTCAACGACGACGTCACGCGCCAGACCAACTACCTGATTAACGAGCGGCGCAATCTGACCACCCTCGCGTTGGCCATCAAGAATGGCGAGATGCTCGGCTCCAACCTATCCAATCGCGCCTATGACAGCAGCGTGCCGCTCGGTCCGTCGACACGCAGTCCGATCGCCTCCACGCCGATGGACCTCGCGGCGCGCCGGCCGCTGGTCGTGATCCGGTTCGACCGGCCCGATGTCGAATATCAGCAGGCGCTCTATACCGCGGTCAATCGCGCGCTCGAGCGTCGTCCCAATGCGATGTTCGATGTCGTCGCCGTGGCGCCGTCGCGCGGCTCGCCCGCCCAGGCTGCGGCGACCACCTCGACCGCCCGGCGCAACGCGGAGAACGTGCTGCGTTCGCTCAACAACATGGGGCTGCCCGCCAGCCGCGTCAGCATGTCGGCGATGAACAGCGCCGATGCCGCGACTCCCGAGGTCCATATCTACGTGCGGTAAAAAGATGCGTCGCACGCAATCGGAAAGGGCCGTCCCTCTTGGGCGGCCCTTTTGATTTTATTGGCCTAATTTTTCCGGCCGGCACCTTCCGCTTTGACAAAGCGCAGGCCGCTGGACAACAATCCGACAAATATTTTTCACTTGGGGAGGAGCCGTAATGGCACGCACCGATCATTGCTGGACCGACGTCGTCGATCCCAGCGAACAGCAAATCTACGCGGACTTTTTCAAGCGCACCGGGCGCGGCGTGGGCGACAAGCCGGCCCTGCTGGCCATTGACCTCTACAACAAGGTCTATGCCGGCGGGCCGCTGCCGGTCGCCGAGGTCAACAAGACCCATCCGGGAAGCTGCGGCATCAATGCCTATAACGCGATCGAGCCGACCAAGCAGTCTGTTCGCGGCCGCGCGCGCTGCGGGAATTCCGATCGTCTACACCACGGCCAATCCCAATCCGCGCGTGACCGCGACCAATCGCCAGAAGGACCAGAAAGAACTCGTGCCCGGCAGCGGCTATGAGATCTGGAAGGATTTCGCGCCGCAACCGAACGACCTGATCATCTACAAGGAGCGCGCCTCGGGCTTTTTCGGCACGCCGCTCGTCGCCCACCTGCAGCAATGGGGCGTGCGCAGCCTGATCGTCTGCGGCGAGAGCACATCGGGCTGCGTCCGCGCCAGCGTCGTCGAAGGTTTTTCCAACGGCTTCCACATGACGGTGGTCGAGGAATGCGTCTACGACCGCTCGATGCTGTCGCACAAGGTCGCGCTGTTCGACCTGCACCACAAATACGCCGACGTGCTGCACGTCGAAGAGGTGGTGAGCCATCTGAACAGCCTGCCGCGCTTGAAGGCAGCGAGCTAGACGGCCGCCATGTCGGTGGAACTGACCGGCACTTTCGTCGGCCTTCTGTTGCTGGGGATTCCGTTCTGGAAAATTCTCGATCGCACCGGCGTTGCGAAGGGCTGGATCTGCTCCTTCTCATTTCGCCATTGGGAATCTTTCTTCTCTGGCTCGTCCTCGCGCGGGCGCGCTGGACACCGCGTGCGGTAGAGGCCGGCCGATGAGCCTTAGCGTCTGGCATCTCATCCTGCTCTTTTTGTTCTTCGTCTTGCCGCAATTGCCCGGTTATTGGGTGATCAAGCGCGCGGGTTGGCCAGGCTGGCATTTCGTCTTCCTGGTGATCCCGATCATCGGGCTGGTCTGGCTGTGGATCTTCGCCTTCGGCAAGTGGAGCCCGCCGGGCGGCCAGATCGTGCTCGATCCGCGAACCTAACGCGCCGGGCTCACCGGCACGTTATCGATCAGCCGCGTCTTGCCGAGCCGCACCGCCGCGAGCAGCCGCGCCGGACGATCGATTTTGTCCAACCGCGCCAGGGTTTCCGCATCCCGCAGATCGAGGTAGTCGACGCCGCTGAACCCCTCCTTGAGAAGCGTCTGGCGCGCGCGCTCGACAACATCGGCCGCCGGCCCTTGGCCGGCTTCGAGCGCCGCCGCAAGATCCTTCAAGGTGCGATAGAGCGCCGGCGCGATCTTGCGCTCCTCCGGTCCTAGGTAGGCGTTGCGCGAGGAGAGCGCGAGCCCGTCGATGTCGCGCACGGTCGGCAGACCGACGATGCGCGTGCCGATGTCGAGATCGCGCGCGAGGCGGCGGATGACCAGAAGCTGCTGATAATCTTTTTCACCGAAGAATGCGAGATCGGCCTGGGCCTGATTGAGCAGCTTGGCGACCACCGTGGCGACGCCGGCGAAATGATGCGGCCGCACGGCACCTTCCATCTCCGCACTGAGATCAGGAACGGTCACCGTGGTAACAAAGCCCTCCGGATACATCTCCTCCACCGTCGGCGCATAGAGCAGGTCGGCCTTGGCCGCCTCGAGCGCCCGGGCATCGGCGAGCTCGTCGCGCGGATAACGCGCGAAATCCTCGGTGGGGCCAAACTGCGTCGGATTGACGAACAGGCTGACGACCACATGCTGCGCCCGAGCGCGCGCCGCCTTGACCAGGGCGAGGTGGCCGAGATGCAGAGCGCCCATGGTCGGCACCAGCGCGATCTGCCCCGCGCGCGCGTCGCTCACGGAGCGCCATTCGGCCACGCGCGCGCGAAGCGCGGCAACGCTGCGGACGGTCTCGATCATCGGGTCGCGGAAAGATGGTTCTGTCAGCACGATTCAGCCGGAGACGCGCTTCGGTCCCCCGCCGAACGTGTGCTCGTCACCGGGGAAGCGGCGCGCCCGCACGTCGCGGGCATAGTCGGCGGCGGCCGTCTCGATCTGTGGCGCGAGGTCGGCATAGCGCTTGACGAACTTCGGCGTGAAGTCGGTGAACAGGCCGAGGAGATCATCGGTCACCAGCACTTGCCCGTCGCAGGCGGCGGAGGCGCCGATGCCGATCGTCGGCACCGGCACCCGTCCGGTCAATTCGCGCGCCACCGGCTCGGTCGTGCCCTCGACGACGATGCCGAAGGCTCCCGCCGCGGCGATCGCCTCGCCGTCCGCCAGCACCTGGTCGGCGTCGGTCGAATTGCGTCCGCGGATACGATAGCCGCCGGCGGCCTTCACCGATTGCGGCATCAGGCCGACATGACCCAGTACCGGGAATGCCGCGGGTGGTGAGGAATTTCACGGTTTCGGCCATCTCGACGCCGCCTTCCAGCTTCACCGCGTCACAGCCAGTCTCGATCATGACGCGGGCGGCGGTGCGGTAGGCTTCGAAGGGGGACACCTGATAGGAGCCGAACGGCAGGTCGACGACGACACAGGCATGCTGGGCGCCGCGCACCACCGCGGCACCATGGGCAATCATCATCTCGACCGTCACGCCGAGCGTCGTCTCGAAGCCGTAGATCACCATGCCCAGCGAATTGCCGACCAGCAGCATATCCATATAGGGGTCGAGCCGGCGCGCCATGGGCGTGGTATAGGCGGTCAGGCTGACGATGGGTTCGCCGCCTTTGCGGGCCCGAAGCGCCGGTACCGTGATGGCGTTGCTGCTGCGTGATGACGTCGACACCTGAGCCTCCTTGGCGAGCGCGGGCGCGGCTGCTTTTTACGCCCATTATGCTGCGGCGCAAAACGAATAATGCGGCCGGTGTGGATCCTGATTATGTAGGCTTTGTGGTAAGTTATGCCAAGATAACCGGGTCCTGGCGGGGCGAAAACAGGGCTCGGATCGACTTGTGGGAGACGACCCAATGGCGCTGCGCAAACCCTCGACCAGCGGTTTGCCCTGGTTCTTCATCGTGCTTGGCTTGGCGCTCGGGGCGCGGCGCCCCAGTTGGCTGCCGATGATCGTCCAGCCGTTCTGCTTGCCCAGGTGCCGGCCGGTGCGGACGAGGAAGTCGGCAATGCGACCGACGAGACGCGCCGGGCGGCCGTCGCCGAGCGCCAGATGGTCGCCGCCGCGAACCCGGTCGCCGCGGCGGTCGGTCGCGACATCCTGCGGCGCGGCGGATCGGCGGTCGATGCGGCAATCGCCGTGCAGATCGCCTTGACCCTGGTCGAACCGCAATCCTCGGGTATCGGCGGCGGCGCGTTCCTGCTGCACTACAATGCCGATGACGGCAAGGTCAAAAGCTACGACGGCCGCGAGACCGCGCCGGCGGCCGCGGGCCCCGATCTGTTTCTCACACGGGACGGTAAGCCCAAGCCGCGCGACCAGATGCGCTTTGGCGGCATTGCCGTCGGCGTGCCCGGCGTCTTGAGCATGCTGGAAGCGGCGCACCGCGACTATGGGCAAATGGCGTGGGCGGATTTGTTTCGGCCGACGATCGCGTTGGCCGAGCGCGGCTTCGAGATTTCCGATCGTTTGTACCGCTCCGTCGCCAACGATCGTACGCTCAAGGATTTTCCCGAAGCGCGCGCTTATTTCTACGACGCGTCCGGCACGCCGCTCACCGTCGGCACACGCCTGCGCAATCCCGCGCTGGCCGCGACCCTGCGGCAGATTGCCGAGGAAGGCGCCGAAGCCTTCTACACCGGCGATATCGCGCGCGATATCGCCGCGGCGGTGCGTGCTGCCTCCAATCCGGGCCTGCTCAGCGAATCCGACCTCGCCGGCTACCAGGCCAAGGAGCGCGATCCGGTGTGCGGCCCCTATCGGCTCTACAAGCTGTGCGGCATGGGCCCGCCGTCGACCGGCGGCATCGCCGTGCTGCAGACCCTGAGCCTGATCCAGCGCTTCGACATGGCGCTGCTCGAACCCCTGTCGGCCGAAGCCGTCCATCTGATCGCGGAAGCCGAGAAGCTCGCCTATGCCGACCGCGCCTACGGCGCCGATCCCGATTTCGTACCGGTGCCGGTCGAAGGCCTGATCAGCCGCAACTACCTGGCGCAACGCTCGGCGCTGATTTCGCGCCAGCGCAGCATGGGCCTGGCGAAGCCCGGCGAGCCGCCGTCGCGCCGGACCTGGCTGCACGGCCTGTCGTTCGAAGCGGAAATTCCCTCCACCAGCCATATCAGCGTGGTCGATGACGAAGGCAACGGCGTGGCGATGACCACCTCGGTGGGCTATGCTTTCGGCTCGCGCATCTTCGTGCGCGGCTTCTTCCTCAACAACGAACTGACCGACTTCTCGGTAATGCCGACGGCCGACGGGCGGCCAGCGGCCAACCGGGTGGAGGGGGGCAAGCGGCCGCGCAGCTCCATGGCGCCGACCTTGGCGTTCGACGCGGACGGCAAGCTGCAACTCGCCATCGGCTCGCCCGGCGGCGTCGACATCATCGGCTATGTCGCGCAATCCCTGATCGGCGTGCTCGACTGGAAGCTCGACGTGCAACAGGCGATCAGCCTGCCCCACTTCGTCAACCGCAACGGGCCGACCGAGCTCGAACGGGATACGCGGATCGCCATGCTCAAACGCGAGTTGGAAGCGCGCGGCCACGAGGTCAAGCTGGTGCGCATGATCAGCGGCCTGCAGGGCATCGAGATCAAGGACGGCAAGCTCTACGGCGGCGCCGATCCGCGCCGTGAAGGCGCGGCACTCGGCGACTGATCGAGTTTTGTGGCGTCAGCGCTGCGCGACGATGAAAATGCGCGGGAACGGCAGCAGGGTCGTGCCGTCGGCGCGCTTCGGATAGGCGCCACGCATGCGTGCGGCATACTCGCCGAAGAATTCCCGCGCTTCGCCCTCGTCCAGCGCCGCGAGCAGCGGGCCGAGCGACGATCCGCGCGTCCATTCCGCCACCGGATCATCTCCCGTCAGGACGTGCAGATACTCGGTCTGCCAGATATCGAGGCCGCGCGCGTGCGGCGCCAACAGGTCATGATAATCGGCCGGCGTGCCGACCCGGGGAAACAGCAGCGGCACCAGGCGGTCGCGCCAGCGCGGCTGGTCCGCGAGCTCCGCCAGCACCGCGAGACGCGGCTGATCCTGCCCGGTCGGCATCTGGAGCGCCAGCACGCCATGGGGCATCAGCGAGCGCATCAGCCGTGGCAACAGCACCTGGTGCCCGCCGAGCCAATGCAATGCGGCATTGGAATAGAACACATCGACCGGATCGCCGGGCAGCCAGGTGGCGAGATCGCCCTGCATGTATTCGAGTGGGTAGCGTGCCTTCGAGGCGGCACTCGCGGCGCGCGCCTCGGCCAGCATCTCGGGCGAACTGTCGACGCCGGTGATGCGCGCCCGCGGCCAGCGCTGCTGCAGCAGGCGCGTGGTATTGCCGCTGCCGCAGCCGAGATCGTAGACGCGTCCGGGATTGCCGACGGGAACGCGGGCGAGCAGGTCGAGCGCCGGCCTTTCGCGCGGCGCGGCAAACTTCAGATACTGGCCAGGATCCCAGGGCATCGGCGACGCTTTCAAACAATGAAATGAATGGATTATTCGGCGGCGCGCCACGCCCCGCGCGGTGCCGGACGGCGGCTGCGCGGCCCGGTCCGCGCCGGCTGCGGCAGGCTGAGGCGGAAGGCCGTGCCGTCCGGCCCGGTGGACACCAGGGTCAGATCGCCGCCGTGGGCCAAAGCCAGATCCCGCGCGATTGCCAGGCCGAGCCCGCTGCCGCCGTTGCGGCTGCTGCCGGCGAACGGCTGAAACAGGCGCTGGCGCACCGGCTCGGGCAGGCCGGGACCATTGTCGGCGATCTCGATGATGGCGCGGCGGCCGGTGGCGCTGTTTTCGTGGCGGGCGCCCACGGCGATGCGGGTGGCACCCGCCTCGGCCGCATTGCGCACCAGGTTGCTGAGCACGCGGAACAGTTGATCGCGATCGGCGTAAAGGTCGAAATCGGCCGGAATGTTGTTCGACACCTCGGCACCCGGCGGCATCACCGGCGACAGAGCCGCGGCCACGTCGGTCGCCAGTTCGCCGAGCGCGAAGGTCTCGGCCGCGATATCCGGCCGTGGCTTGGAAAAATCGAGAATGCGGCTGCACAGGGTGACTGCGCGATCAATCGATTTCATCAGCACCGGCGTGGCGCGGCGCACCTCCGGATCATTGCTGCTCGCCAACCGGTCGGAGACGAGCTGCGCGGTCGACAGGATGCCGCGCAGGTCGTGATTGATCTTGGCAACGGCCTCGCCCAGGGTGGCCAGCCGCGCGCGGTGACCGAGTGCCGCGCGCAAGCGGCTCTGCAGCACGGCGAATTCGCGTTCCGCGAGGCCGATCTCGTCGCGCCGCCGGCTCGGCTTGGTCATGCGCGTGGGGTCTTCGGGGTGTTCGCGAAACGCAATCATGCTCTCGGTCAGGCGGCGCATCGGCCGCACCATCAGCCAATGCAGCGTGATGTAGACGAGCGCGCCCGCAATCAGCGAGATGACGATGGAAAGGCCGAGGATGCGGCCTGAGAATTCGTACATCTCGTGACGTAGCGGGGTCTCGTCGAGAATGACTTCGACGATGATCTTCGGGTCCTGTAGCGAGGGCCCGCGCACGCGGATGACGCGGTTCTCGGTCTGCAGCAACGATTCGAACGCATCGATGATCTTATCAACGAACGTGCCGCGCTGAAGGTTGACCATAACGTCGACCTCGGGCGGCATACGGTCGCTCAGCACCAGGGCTTTCGACATGGCGCGTTGCAGCACCACGCCATGCGCGCCGACATGGCGCAGCAGTTCGCGTTCGAGCTCCGGGCTGAGGTTGTTGTCGGGGGTCGCTTCGAGAGCCAGGGCGGCGAGATGGCCACTGGCGATATGGTCTTCGAAATAGGTCCAGCGGTAACGGGCGATCGAGGGCGCATAGATCAGCACCTCGGCCAGCATGACGAAGACGGCAGTGAAGACCAGCAACCGGACGGACAGGCTGCCCACCAGCGGAAGCGACCGTTTTGGCTCGTTCATGGTCATAGTCTAGCGCATCGCGACGAGAGGGGCCATTTCGGGACGAAGCATCCCGGCGAGGGCCGGCCGCCGCCGAATTCCTTAGCCAAACCACGATAAGAAGCGGACCAGGCGCCTGGTAGACTTGCCGAACAGCCTAGCCGTGTAGAAGCTGCCGGCGACCCGTTTGGACGCCTCGCTGAGGGTGGGATACGGCGCGATCACGCCGGCCATGTCGGCCAGGGACAACTTCCCGTTGACCGCCAGGACCCAGGGCAGGATCAATTCTCCGGCCGAGCGCCCGACGATGCCCGCCCCGAGCACCCGGCCACGGGCCGTGGCGACGACCTTGATCATGCCGTCGACGTCCCCGTCGGTTTGGGCACGGTCGTTTTCGGCGAACGGCCAGCGCAGGATGCGGATCTTGCCGAATTGCTCCCGCGCATCATTCGCGTTGACGCCGACGCTGGCCAGTTCGGGCGCGGTATAGGTCACCCGTGGCACCGCGTCGTGGCGCGCCTTGGCGGGCAGGCGGAACAGCGCGTTGCGCAGCACGATTCCCGCGTGGTAGCTCGCCACGTGGGTAAACTGCGGGCCGCCCGTCACATCGCCAATGGCGAACACGCGCTTGTTGGTGGTGCGCAAGCGGGCATCGACCATGATGCCGCGCGAGGAAGCCTCGATGCCCGCCGCCTCGAGTCCGAGTTCATCCACGTTGGCGCGCCGCCCGGTGGCCACGAGCAGGTGGGATCCGATGATCTGATGCATCAATCCACCAATATCCGTGGCGAGCGCGATTTCACCTTTGCCGGCCGTGATCTTGCGCACATGAACCTGCTCGTGGATCACAACACCTTCGCCCAGCAACCGGCTGCGCACGACATTCACCAGTTCGGCATCCTCGCCGCTCAAAATTGAGCGCAGTTCGAGCAGCGTCACGCGGCAACCGAGGCGCGCATGGGCTTGCGCCATTTCGACTCCGATGGCGCCGCCGCCGAGGATGATGAGATGCTCGGGCCGGGTCGGAGTTTCGAAGATGGTTTCGTTGGTCAGATAAGGCGTCCGATCGATGCCCTCGATCGAGGGGACGACCGGCTTCGAGCCTGTTGCGATGACGAAGCGCCGGGCGCGCACCTGCAAATCGCCGGCAACGACCGCGTCGGGCGATACGAAGCGGGCAGCGGCCTTCACGACACGCACGCCCAAGCCTTCGAAGCGTTCCGCCGAATCGTTGGGCGCAAGCGCCGCGATGACGCCGCGCACATAATCCTGCACGCCGGTCCAATCGACCGGGGCGTGGGTATCGACGCCGAAGTTATGGCCGCGCCGGGCGCCGTGGACCGCGTGCCCGGCGGCAAGCAACGCCTTCGACGGCACGCAGCCGGTATTCAGGCATTCGCCGCCCATCTTGTGCTGTTCGATCAGCACGGTCCGCGCACCCATCTGCGACGCGCCGGCTGCGACCGTCAGGCCGGCCGCGCCGGCGCCGATGACGCACAGGTCGGTCTTGATCGCCTCGCTCATGCCCTATTGTCCTTATCCATCGGATTGCCGCGCAGTTTCTTATAGATGACAGGCACCAGGGACAGGAGGGCGAGCCCGACCAACGGCAGCACGACGCGGGCACTCGTCAGAACGCGGGGGTCGCATGGCTCTCCGCTTTCGAACAAGGCGCCGAGACCATTCCCCACGCTGGCATAGACGAAGCTCGCGGGAATAATGCCGACAAAGGTCGCGATCACGAACGTGCGCAGGGGAATGCCGACCACGGCCGCCACCAGGTTCACGAGCCAGAATGGAAACAGCGGGGTCAGCCTGAGAAACAGCAGGTAGCTCATCGCATTGTCGCGGAAGCCTTGCTCCATGCGGGCCACCGCCGGTCCCGCCCGGCCGCGCAACCCGTGTCCCATGGCGCTGCGCGCGGCGAGGAAAAGGACCATTGCCCCGAGGGTCGCGGCGGTCACCACATAGGCGGTGCCCAACCATAATCCGAACAGAAATCCGCCGGCCAGAGTGAGGAGCGCACTGATCGGCAGCGACAAGGCCACGGCGAGAGCGTAGCCGGCCATGTACACCACCACAGCCGTGAGTTCGTGGGCGGCGATAAACCCGGTCAGCCCTTCCTGATGTGCGCCCAACCAGGCGCAGGAAACCCGGTCCTGCAGGCCGAACGCGAAAAATGCGGCAGTGCCGAGCAACAGTATGGCGAGGGGCAGGATTCGGCGCGATTGGCGAGGCGTAGCGGCCCTCGACTCGTCCGGATTCTCGGTCATTCGTTGCTTGTCCTCTGACGAGGCGGGGCAGCCGAAATGCCGCCGCGCGCCGGCAGGCCCTGGTCAAGGCCCCAACGATAGCCGGAAAAACCGCGGGAAGCCGCCGTTTTTGGGCCATTCGGATGCGCGTTGACTTCGCCCCTGGGAGCCCTTATACACCGGACCCTGCTTTTCCCTAAGCCGTTGACGGAGTTACCCGTGAAACGCACGTATCAACCAAGCCGCCTGGTCCGTAAGCGCCGGCACGGGTTCCGCTCTCGCATGGCGACTGTCGGCGGCCGTAGCGTATTGTCCAGCCGCCGCAAGAAGGGCCGCAAGCGGCTCACTGCCTAGCCGTGAGCGTCCTCCCCCGCCTCAAGCGGCGGCGGGAATTCCTGCTTGTCGCGGCCCAAGGGCGGAAGTGGGTAGCGCCGGGCCTGATCCTGCAAGTGAGCCCGCAGACCGCGACCGTCGAAAGCCCTGCTGGGGTGACAGGCGCGTCGCCGACGTTACGTGTCGGCTTCACAGTCACCCGCAAGGTCGGCAATGCCGTCGTTCGTAACCGTGTTCGTCGCCGTTTGCGCGCTGCCGCCGAAGCCGTCATGCCGATGCATGCGCGCCAGGATTTTGACTATGTGGTGATCGGCCGGCGCCAGAGCCTGAACCGACCCTTCTCCGCCTTGCTTCAAGATCTCGAGGTCGCGTTGCGTAAGGTGCGGGCCGAGCGCACCGCTCAGGACCATCCCGCGGCTCAGCCTGCCACTCCCGGCGAGTCGAACTTCGGACAAGGACTAGGATAAGAGGCGGATGTGAGGACTTTTCAACCGTTGCTGTCCGAAACGGCGCGATCTGTCCTGCTTGGCGCCATCCGGCTCTATCAACTGACGTTGTCTCCCTTCTTCGGCCCCTGCTGCCGCTATACCCCGACTTGCTCGCATTACGGCGCCGAGGCGGTCCGGCGCTTCGGCGCGGTGCGCGGCGGCTGGCTGATCATCCTACGTATCTTGCGTTGCAACCCTTGGGGCGGCGCGGGTGAAGATCCTGTACCCCAGCGCTGGCCCGCGCCGCGCCATGCCGCATCCAACCGGCTTGGGCGCATGTTCGGCCGCCGCGCCATCACAGTCGAACGGAACCGTTGATGAACGATCAGAAGAATTTGATTTTGGCGATCGCACTTTCGGTCGTCATCATGGTGGGCTTCCAGTTCTTCATGGAAGGCCCGCGCCAGGAGCGCGAACTCGCGCTCCAGCAGCAAGCCGCGCAGCAGTCGGCGCAGCCGACGACGCCCACGGTCCCGGCACAGCCGCCGGCGCCTCCGTCGACTCCGGGCCAGGCCGGCAGTCCGACGCTGCCCCAGCTGCCGAGCAGCGCTACGCCCCGCACCGCACCCTCCATGACCGCACCGGCCGAAGTGCCGACCGCCGCGGCCCCGCGCGTCGCCATCGAGTCGCCGCGCGTGCACGGATCGATCTCGCTGATCGGTGGCCGAATCGATGAATTGACGCTCTCCGACTATCACGTCGACGTCGACCCGCAGAGCCCGCCCATCGTGCTGTTTTCGCCGGCAGGCACCGAGCATCCGTATTTCGCCCAGTTCGGTTGGCTGCCCCAGGATCAGACCATGCCAGTGCCGGGGCCCGATACCCGTTGGCAGAGCGACGCCCAGAAGCTGACGCCGGATGCGCCGATCACGCTGCGCTGGGACAACGGTCGGGGGCTGCGCTTCGTGCGCACCTACGCGGTGGACACCAACTACATGTTCACCATCACCCAGCGCGTCGAGAACACCGGCAACGTGCCGGTCACGCTGTTCCCTTACGGCCTGATCTCGCGCACCGGCCTGCCGGTCACCTCGGGTTTCTATCTGCTGCATGAAGGCCCGGTCGGCGTGTTCAATGGCCGCCTGCAGGAGCCGGGCTACGACGACCTCCAGGAAAAGCCGATCACCAGCGAGAGCCATGGCGGCTGGCTCGGCATCACCGACAAATACTGGCTGGCCGCGCTGATCCCCGACCAGAACGCCAAGTTCAACGCGCGCTTCCTGCACAGCCGCGAGGGCACCACCGACAAGTATCAGGCGGACTGGCTCGGCGAGCAGGTCACGGTTGCTCCAGGAGCGAGTGCTGAGAACACCTCGCGCCTGTTCGGCGGCGCCAAAGAGGTCAAGCTGCTCGACGCCTATACCGACAATCTCGGGATCGACCGACTCGATCTGGCGATCGACTTCGGCTGGTTCTGGTTCCTGACCAAGCCGTTCTTCTACATCCTCGCCTGGTTCCACCAGTTGCTCGGCAACTACGGTCTCGCCATCCTGGCGGTCACCGTCATCGTCAAGGCGTTTTTCTTTCCGCTCGCCAACAAGTCCTACAAGGCGATGAGCGCGATGAAGAAGCTGCAGCCCGAGATGCTCAAGCTGCGCGACCGCTACAAGGAAGACCGCGTCAAGCTGAACCAGGAAATGATGAACCTGTACAAGCGCAGCAAGGTCAACCCGGCGTCGGGCTGCCTGCCGATCGTGTTGCAGATTCCAGTCTTCTTCGCGCTCTATAAGGTGCTGTTCATCAGCATCGAGATGCGCCACGCGCCGTTCTACGGCTGGATCAAGGACCTCTCGGCGCCCGACCCGACCAATCTGTTCAACCTGTTCGGGCTGGTGCCATTCGACCCGACGACGTTGCCGGTGGTCGGTGCCTTCCTGCATCTGGGTATCTGGCCAATCATCATGGGCGTCACCATGTGGGCGCAGATGCGGCTCAACCCGATGCCGCCCGATCCGATTCAGCAGAAGATCTTCACCTTTATGCCGATCCTGTTCACCTTCATGCTGGCGTCCTTCCCGGCCGGCCTGGTCATCTATTGGGCGTGGAACAACCTGCTGTCGATCACCCAGCAGTACATCATCATGAAGAGGATGGGCGTCAAAATCGGCACGTGAGCCGGGTGCGCCCGGAGCTTCGAAGAGGCGCATTATGAGTCCCGACCGTCATGACGAGCTGGCCGATTTCGCGCGGCGTCTTTTCGCCGGCGCCTGCGATTTCACCGCGGGCGCCGCGAAGACCGATCAGATCCCGCCGGCTACCTTGCCCGAGATCGCCTTCACCGGCCGCTCCAACGTCGGCAAGTCGAGCCTGATCAATGCGCTCACCGGGCGCAAGACCCTGGCGCGGGTTTCCAACACGCCGGGCCGGACCCAGCAGATCAACTTCTTCTCGCTCGGCGGCACGCTCATGCTGGTCGACCTGCCGGGTTACGGCTATGCCAAGGTGTCGCGCGGCAAGGCGATGGCGTGGAACCACATGGCGGAAATTTTTCTCAAAGGGCGGACGACCTTGCGCCGGGTCTGCGTGCTGATCGATGCCCGCCACGGGCTCAAGGACAGCGACCGTAAAATCCTCGAAACGCTCGACGGCGCCGCGGTGTCGTACCAGGCGGTCTTGACCAAGACCGACAAGACCAGGCCGGAAGCGCTCGCCGCGCTGCGCGAAATCCTCTCGGCGGAGCTCGCCAAACATCCGGCGGCCCATCCCCAAATCATCGCCACGAGCGCCGAGTCGGGTGAGGGCATCGAGGCCCTGCGTACCGCGCTCGCCGGTGTGGCGGTCGGCAATCTTATGGGTTAAAGTCCGCCGCCATGAAGCAACGCGCGCCGTCTTACGATCCGATCTGGCTCGACAAGGCCCAAACCCTCTCCGAAGCCCTCCCCTATATGCGCCGCTACGCCGGCGAGACGTTCGTCGTCAAATACGGCGGCCATGCCATGGGCGATCCGGAATTGGCGAAGAAATTCGCGCGCGACGTCGTGCTGCTCAAGCAGGTCGGCATCCACCCCATCGTGGTGCATGGCGGCGGACCGCAGATCGGCCAGATGCTCGAGCGGCTCAAGATCAAGAGCGAATTCGTCGACGGCCTGCGGGTGACCGACAAAGCGACAGTCGAGATCGTCGAGATGGTGCTGTGCGGCTCGATCAACAAGCAGATCGTGACCGAGATCAACGAGGCCGGCGGCAATGCCATTGGCCTGTCGGGCAAGGATGGCACGCCTGATCCAGGCGCGCAAGCTCAAGAAGACCCACCGCATGAGCGATTCCAACATCGAGAAGATCCTCGATCTCGGCTTCGTCGGCGAGCCCAGCCGGATCAATCCGCACGTGCTGGAGCAGTTCAAGGATTCCGACATCATCCCGGTGATCGCGCCGATCGGCGTGGGCAAGAACGGCGAGACCTACAACATCAATGCCGATACCGCCGCCGGCGCCATCGCGCCCGCCGTGGGCGCCACCCGGCTGCTGATGATGACCGACGTGAAGGGCGTGCTGAACAAGGCCGGCGAGTTGATTCCCGAGCTCTCCTGCGCCGAGGCCCACAAGGCGATCAAGGACGGCACCATCAAGGGCGGCATGATCCCGAAAGTCGAGACCTGCATCCATGCGGTCGAGGGAAGGGTCGATGCCGCCGTGATCATGGATGGCACGGTGCCGCACGCGCTGCTGCTCGAAATCTTCACCGAGCACGGCGTCGGCACGATGATCCGCGACGATTGATCGCGGACGGATAGGCCGCCACGCCAGCCTCGCTGGCGGACGCCTATTCGCTGAAGAAGTTGATCAGCCAGGTCATTTCGTCGGGCGTCAGCGGATAGTCCGTGCCGTCCTTGGCATTGAGCACGTCGGCCGGCGTCACCCGCGCCACCCGCGTCTGCAGCTTGATCGCAAACCGCATGCCGAGCCCGGCCTTCCAGGCGAGCGCCGTGATGCCCTTGGCGCTGTGCGCTGCGATCACGCGACTGACCACGGTCAGCGGCACACCGGCCTTGAGCGCCAGAGCAAGCGCCACGAACTCCTCGCTGCCCACGCCCAGGGCTTCGTCGATGGCGTCTTCATCCAGTTTGCCCGCGGCATGGAGCTTTTGCGCATACTGGGCGAGCTTCGCGCCTTTTTCGCGCAGGATTGCGCGATCCAGCGAGCCGCTCTCTTCGACGGCCTTGCCCTTCTTTCCGCCAGCCTTGGGCGCACCGGCGGGTGGTCCGTTGGTCTCGACGCGCCGCCGCACCACCGCGGCGACCTCCTCGAGCACGTCCGCGGGCAGGTCGCGCCGCTGGCTCAGCACCGACAGCAACGAATCGGCGACGAAGCCGGCGAGCTTGCGAACCGTGGCGCGCGGCAGCCGCGGCCGTTGCACCAGCGGGCCCTGCCAAACAGTGACCTCGCGCGCCCGCTCGGCGATATAATCGAGCGTCTCTTCGCGCACCTGGGCACTCGAATTGCCGAGCAGCTCGGTGATCGCCTTTACATCGTCGGTCGTCACAATGGCATCGCACAAGCCGGCGGAAAGCCCGCGCCGCCGCGAAATCGCCGCCAGCGCACCCTGAACCGGCGCGCTTTCGATGATTTCCACCAGATCGTTGTCGGTGAGAAGCGGAGAAAACTGCAGCACGGGCGCGGCGACCGCAAGGTCGATATCGCGCGCCAGCCAGCGGATGACATGGGCCGGCGCGTCGGCGACATCCTTCAGGGTTTCCGACAGGATCTGGCGCACGCGGCTCAACTGATCCCGGGCGAGGATTTCCAAGCACCTCGATGGTTATATCGCGCAGCCGGTTCTGCGCATCCTCGGGAAGATGCGGCATCAGATGCGCGATCTTGCCGGCGAGCTCACAGCGCACGCGGTCATCGCCGTCGCGCGCCAGAATCAGATCGGCCTTGGCCGGCGTCGCGGCATTGGCGGCGATCTCGAGCCGCACGTCGCTCGAAGCATCGACCGCCAGATAGTAAAGAATTTCCGGGCGGACATCCTGACGCGCGGCGAGGTCGCGGCGCACCTTGATGTCGGGATGGCGGGCGAGGTCGCGGGCCTCCTCATAGGTCAGCTCCTGGGGGCTAAGCCCGGCACGCCCAAAGATCAGGCCCATCAAGCCCTTCATGAGCCGCTCTTGGGCTCGGCTGGATCGGCGAGAACGATACGTCCCTTACCGGTCCGCTTGGCGGCATACATCGCGCCATCGGCGCGCGCGAGGAATGCCTCAAGCCGCTCCGCGGTCCCGGCAGGCCGCTCGGGCAATGCAATACCGAGCGACAAGCTGAGAGGACGGCTCGGGTCGCCGGTCAGGTTGGAGAGGGCAATGGCCGCGGTGAGCAGACCCTCCGCCTTGCGTTGCGCGCCCGGCATATCCGCGTCCTCGAGCCAGAGCGCGAATTCGTCACCGCCCAAGCGGGCGACGAGATCGCGCCCGCGCGTCATTCCGGTCAGGATCTCCGCGATGCGGCGCAGCGTTTCGTCGCCATTGGCGTGGCCGAAGTGGTCATTGACCAATTTGAAGTTATCGAGGTCGCAGTAAATCAAGGCGCCCGCTCCGGAACGGCAGGCGCGCGGCCAGCGTCGCTCCAACTCCGCGTAAAACGTGCGGCGGTTGAGCAGACCGGTGAGATCGTCCGTGCGCGACAAATCGCGCAGTTGCTCGTGATTGGCGATCTGCGCCACGGCGATGCCCAGGTGGTCGGCGACCCCGGCGAGCAGAGCTTGGTCGTCGCCGCTCCACGCCCGTTCGCCGCCGGCACGCCATAACGCGACGGCGCCATTGATGGCACGGCGGTAATACGTCGCCGCCACCAGCCAACCAGCCTGCGCGGTCGGATCGGAAGTTTCCACGACCTGGGCGAGCAGCATGGCGACATCCTCGGCCTTGCCGACCACGGCACCGAACGAGGCAGCCGACTTGAAGCTTGCCGTATCGCGGCCGCGAAACACCAGGCAGGCGTCGGCATTGAGCGCCCGTGCGGTGGCCGCGGCGGCGGCAGCCAGCATGTCGGCCGGCTCGATCTCATCGCGCACAGTGCGCAGGATATGGCTGAGCAGGCGTTCGCGCGTGTTGGCGGCGGCCAAAGCCGCGTCGCGCATGAGCGCATCGGTGACATCCCGGCATATGCCGCGCGCGCCGACCCAAACGCCGTCGACGCTGTAGA
Organism: uncultured Alphaproteobacteria bacterium; assembly: GCA_963752345.1. Lineage (GTDB taxonomy): Bacteria > Pseudomonadota > Alphaproteobacteria > SMXQ01 > SMXQ01 > CAVVYA01. The sequence goes on along the minus strand of CAVVYA010000017.1, from coordinate 197,052 downwards.
TCGGCACCGCGGACGTCGCCAGGCAGGCCATGGCATGGTCGTGCCGATAAGCCCAGACCTGAACATTCTCCACCATTTCGCGCGTAACGAACGGCTGATCGTTGGGTTCTGCCTGACCCGGCGTCTGGGCAACGAGTTCGCTCGGAGAATGGCCGACCAGTTCCGCAGCCGCATAGCCGAGCGCGCCGCGCGGCGAAATGAAGGCAAAATTCCCGTCCGCGCCGGTCTCCCAGGCGAAATCGCCGGCGATATCCACCATATCCTTATAGCGCTGGCGCGAATCGGAGAGGGCCGCGCGCAGGTTGCGCTCGAACGTCACATCGCGGCACAGCAAGAGAGCGCTCGCGCCATCCCCGGTGGGCAGGACGGCGGCTTCCATGGTTTTTACCCCGTCGCCCGACGACAGAAAAACATCTTCGTTGCGCGCGGCGTTTTGGCTGATGCAGGCGGAAATGAGATCGGTGAAGTCGCGCGCCCGCCCCGTGGCGATGATATCGGCAATGGCTCCGCCCGGCAGATTCGTGGCGATGACCCGCGCCTCGCGATTCACCAGCAGGGCCGCGCCGGGATAGCGCGCTAGCAGGCCGTCTTCCTGAGTGATGTCGGCCAGGCCGTGGAACAGCATTCTCGCCAGCAGATCAGCCGGGGAATTCTGGCCCGCGGCTGGGTCGACCGCCACGGGAGTCACGACGGAAGACCGGCGTGTCGGCATCAGGGCTCGCTTGCCGGCTTCAACGACGCGGCAGGAGGTAAGAGCTGTCCGTTTGAAACAGGCTGAGCATGCCGCTCCTTCGATTCGGGGTAAAAGTCCTGGATATCCAGAGACGGCCGTCCAAACAAGTAGCCTTGGCCGTAATCGACTCCGCATTGACGCAGGAAGGCGACGCTGGCGTTGTCTTCGACCATCTCGGCGACCACTTCGATGCCGAGATCGTTGCACAGGGCCGCCATCGCCTTGAGGAAGGCCGCGCCCTTGCTGTTCTTCAAGGCGTCGCGCACATAGACGCCGTCGATCTTGACCACATCCACGTCGAGCGCCCGCAGGTAATGGAATGCCGAGGCGCCGGCGCCGAAATCGTCGAGGCAGACCTTGTGGCCGGCCTGGCGAAGGCCACGCACCACGTCCTTGACGCCGCGTAGATCGGTGATGCGCGCCGACTCGGTAATCTCGAACATGACCAGATGGCGCACGCGCTCGTACTTCTTGAGCAGATCGTGCAGCGACTTGACGAAGGCCGGCGTGCCGATGGAATTGCCCGAAAGATTGACCGCCAGCGGCAACTGACGCTTGCCCAGTGGCGTGGCTTCAAGCCATTGCAGGGATTTCTCGCACATCGCCAGATCGAAATCGCAGATCAACCCTGTCTGCTCGGCGAATGTGATCGCCTCGTAGGGCGAGAAGCGGCCGCCGAAGCTGGTGAAGCGCACCAACACCTCGAAATGGTGGATGGCGCGCGAGTCGAGATCGACGATCGGCTGAAACGCCATGGCAAAATTGCCGGCGGCGACGACCGAGCGGAATTCGGTGATCTTGTGGATGGTTTCGCCGATCATGTCGCTCAGGCCGGCGGTCAGACTCTTGATCGCGAAATCCTCGGGCCGCCGGTCGGTGAACTGGTTGATGGTATGCATCAGGGCCTTGATCTGTTCCGGCTCGCCCATCCCCGATACGTCCATGGCGACGGTGGCCATGACGATGCGCACGCCCTCCCGCTTCGGATCGATGATAATGGCGAGCTGCGACAGCTTTTCGGTGAGGCCGTCGAGCGCCACGTCCGCGGTGTGGATCATGCCGTAGGTTTCATGATCGAATTGTCCAGCGAGCTCGCCTTGCAGCGCGTTGGCGCGCAACGAGCCGCCGATCGCTTCAGCCAGCGACTGACGGGCTAGGCGGTCCAGGCGCTGCCATAGCGCGAACAGGCCATCGAGGCGGATCAGCGTGAACTGATGGATTTCGCCCGACGATTCGGCATGCAACCGGCTGCCCACGAGGGCCGCGAAGCAGCGGCCATTGGGCAATCCGCTGTCGCCGCCGGGAACGAACCGGCGCGGATCGCCCTCGCCGAACAGCAGGGTGTGCGCATCGGTGCGCAACGAGAGGAAGTAATGGCCGTCCATGTCCGTCAGGTGATGGCCGACGACGGAGAACGGCGGCCGCTGGCCGAGCGCCCCTTCGAGGCGCGCAATCAGATTGCGGATACGCGTGCCACGCGCCGCGGCGGTGAGCGCCTCGCGCATCATCGGCCGGTCTTGTGGCGCGACCAGGTCGAGAAACGGCTTGCGCACGAGGTCTTGCGGATCGCGCCCGATCAACGACGAGGTAGCGCCGCCGGCAAAGACGATCGAAAGATCGCTATCGAGCTCGAGCAACACATCCGACGCGCAATGTGCCAGCGCCGCGAACCGGTCACGGTCGGCCTTGAGCTCGGCATGCTGGTCAGCGGGTGGTTCGCCGATGAGGAGCGGATTGCGTTTCATCGAGCCTCAACTACATGTTGCCTCGCGCGCCACCGACACCGGCACGGTGGTCGCTTTGGACGCCTCTTGCGCCAAACCGGAGGGACACAACTTATCGTTCAGATGGTTCGCGTCCCCACGCCGGTCTTGACTAAGAGTAACCGCCCAGTCATTAACGAAGAGTTACGCCGTGCTCCGGTTCTGCAGGCCAAGTTTATGAAGAAAAAGGAAAATTTGCCGGCGACCTCGGTAAAATCCGGCGCCGCGACTGGATATCCGCGGGATTTAGGACAAATCCGCGATTGGGTCTTCGACCTGGACAACACGCTCTACCCGGCAGACATCAACCTGTTCCCCCAGGTCGACCGCCGCATGGGCGAATTCATCGCCCGGCATTTCGGTATCGGCACGGACGAGGCGCGGCTCATCCAGAAACGGTATTTCCGCACCTATGGCACGACGCTGCGCGGCCTCATGCTGCATCATGGTCTCGAGCCCCATGCCTATCTCGACTATGTGCACGACATCGACCTCAGCGTGGTGACCCGGAACACCGCGCTCGACACGGCGCTGGAGAACCTCGCCGGGCGCAAGACCGTGTTCACCAACGGCTCTCTCAAGCACGCGGAAGCGATACTCGACCGGCTCGGCATCGCGCGGCATTTCGCCGCAATCTTCGATGTCGCGGCGGCGGAATTCGTGCCCAAGCCGGACCCGGCCTGTTACCAGAAAATGCTGATGTCCCTCGTCATTGCGCCGGAGCGCGCCGCCCTGTTCGAGGATACCGCCGACAATCTGCCGCCCGCCGCCGCGCTCGGCATGACCACCGTGCTGGTCGTGCCGCCCCTGGCGCAGATGGTCGCGCCGGACGCACCGCCGGCGCCCGGCCGGCAGGTGCCCGACGAGAAGATCCATTTCGTCACCGACGACCTGACGGGCTGGCTGCAATCTGTCGCGCGGGAGCGCGCGGCGGACGCCGCCAAATCCTGACCGCCGCAGCCACATCCAGGCCGCCGCGCACAGCGAAAGCACGGTTGACAGGCCCGGAGGCCTCGCCCATCTTCGGGCGGCTTTCGCGCGGCGCCTTGCGCCGCGTCTTTCCGTTCTGGACCCCGTTAGATCCCCACACCCGTAAGAAGGCTCATGGATAAAAAATCATTGGAAAAGGCCATCGAGGCCGCTTGGGATGCGCGCGACACCATCAATCCGACCACCAAGGGCGAGGCGCGCGAGGCCGTCGAGACGGCGCTTGATGCGCTCGATTCCGGCACCATCCGCGTGGCTGAAAAGATCGGCGGCGCCTGGCAGGTCAATCAGTGGGCCAAGAAGGCCGTGCTGCTGTCGTTCCGCCTCTATGACAACACCTGCATGCCGGGCGGCCCGGCCGACCCGGTGCGCGGCCCCTCGCCCTGGTTCGACAAGGTGCCGTCGAAGTTCGCCGGCTGGGACGACGCGCGCTTCCGCCAGGCGGGCTTCCGCGCCGTGCCGGGCAGCATCGTGCGCCGCTCGGCCTATATCGCGCCGGGCGCGGTGCTGATGCCATCGTTCGTCAATCTCGGCGCCTATGTCGATTCCGGCACCATGGTCGACACCTGGGCGACGGTCGGCTCCTGCGCCCAGATCGGCAAGAACTGTCACCTGTCCGGCGGCATCGGCATCGGCGGCGTGCTCGAGCCGCTGCAGGCCGGCCCGGTGATCATCGAGGACAATTGCTTCATCGGCGCGCGCAGCGAAGTGGCCGAGGGTGTCGTGGTCGAGACCGGCTCGGTGCTTTCGATGGGCGTGTTCCTCGGTGCCTCGACCAAGATCGTCAACCGCGCCACCGGCGAGGTCATCGTCGGCCGCGTGCCGGCCTATTCGGTCGTGGTGCCGGGCACCATGCCGGGCAAGCCGCTGCCCGACGGCACGCCGGGCCCGTCGCTCTATTGCGCGGTGATCGTCAAGCAGGTCGACGAGCGCACCCGCTCGAAGACATCCATCAACGACCTGCTGCGCGACTGACCGCCATGAGCACCGGCACGCAGACGGATATCCGCGACCTTGCCCAGCCGCTGGCGCTGGCGCAGGCGCTGATCCGCTGCGCTTCGGTGACACCCAAGGACGCGGGCGCGCTCGACGTGCTGCAGCGCGCCCTCGAATCCCTCGGCTTCCAATGCCATCGCTTGCCGTTCTCGCAAGCCGGCACCGCGGATGTCGACAATCTCTATGCCCGGCTCGGCACCGACGGGCCCAATTTCTGCTTCGGCGGCCATACCGACGTGGTGCCGACCGGCGATCTCAAGGGTTGGACGGTCGATCCGTTCGCCGGCGAGGTGATCGACGGTTTCCTTTATGGCCGCGGCGCCGCCGACATGAAGGGCGCCATCGCCGCGTTCGTCGCCGCCGCCACGCGCTTCAAGAAACAGCATGGCGGCAAGATCCCCGGCTCGATCAGCCTGCTGATTACCGGCGACGAGGAAGCTTACGCCATCAACGGCACGGTCAAGGTGCTCGACTGGCTCAAGGCGCGCGGCGAAGCGCTCGACGTCTGCATCGTCGGCGAGCCGACCAATCCGACCAAGCTCGGCGAGATGATGAAGGTCGGCCGGCGCGGCAGCCTGGTCGGCTATCTCACCGTGTTCGGCACCCAGGGCCACACCGCCTATCCGCATCTCGCCGACAATCCGGTGCCGCGCATGCTGAAGATGCTGGGCGCGATCACCGACCACAAGCTCGACGACGGCACCGAGCATTTCCAGCCCTCGACGCTGGAGATCAGCACGGTCGACGTCGGCAATCCGGCGTCGAACGTGATTCCGGCGCAGATCTCGGCCACCTTCAACATCCGCTTCAGCGACAAGCATACGTCGGCGAGCCTGATCCAATGGCTCGACGAAACCTTCGCCAAGATCGCCGGCAACGCGCGCTACGAATTCAAAACTCACATCACCGGCAAATCCTTCCTCTGTCCGCCCGGCGAATGGACCGAACTGGTGGCCGGCGCCATCGAGCAGGTCACCGGCCGCGCGCCCGACCGCTCGACCACCGGCGGCACGTCGGATGCGCGGTTCATCTTCCGTCATTGCCCGGTGGTGGAATTCGGCCTGATCGGCCAGACCATGCACAAGGCCGACGAGCGCACTGCCGTCGCCGACATGGACAAGCTCGCCGACATCTATCTCGCCTGTCTCGAGCGCTTCTTCACCCGACGGGCGGCCTAGCCGCCCATGGTGTCCTTCCCTAAAGCGGCCGCCTCGATCTATGGGGCCTGGCGTTTGGCGCGGCTCGACCCGCGGGGCCTGACCTATTTTCAACGCGACGGCAGCGGGCTTCTGGCGCTCGTTCTGGGCCGCGGTGATCGGCGCGCCGGCCTATGTTCTCATCGTCGCGTTCGAATACGCGCAGCGGACGCCGACGGCGTCCGGTGCGCGCATCTCCGCGTACAAGCCATCGCCTATGTGATCAGCTGGACCGCCTTTCCGCTCGCCATGGCGACGGTGGTGCGCATGCTCAATCGCGAGCGGCACTACATCCGCTATATCGTCGCCCACAACTGGGCCAATGTGTTGGAAATGGTCTTGTTCGTGCTGGCGACCGGCTTGGCCGCGACCGGCATCGCATGGTTCACCATGCTGCCCGCGCTCAGCGCGTTCGTGATCTTCGGCTATCAATGGTATGTGGCGCGCATCGCGCTGGAGATCACCGGCCTGCAGGCCGTGGCCGTGATCGGCCTCGACGTGCTGCTCGATATCGCGCTGATGATCGCGATGCGCGCTTTGCTGCCCGGCGGCCCGCTAGCGTTAGCGGAAGACGGCCCCATTGCTCAGCCGAAGGCGGCGCCGATCTTCAGCCGAAGCGGCCCCCGATCTTCAGCCGAAGGCGGCAATGACGCCGGCGCGCACCTCCGCCGGCATGCGGTAGAGGAATTCGCCCTGGACGGCGAGCCACTGGCGGTCGATGAAGCGGTCCTTGCGACCGGGCAGCAGCCGTTCGAGAGTCTTGCCGATGCCGCTGAACACGCCGGCCAGTTTTTGGCTGCTGGTCAGGCCGAGCAGGCTTTTGAGTTCGGCCGAAACGATCCCCGCCTCGCCCGCCTGGGCGACCTCCCACAGCAGATTGGCGGCCAGGCTTTCCGGCCCGTAGCAGCGGCAAACGGCAGCGATCTCGGAGGCTGAGAAATTCCCCTTTTCAGCCTGGCCCGGCTCCGGCGCGGCCGTGAGATCCACCACGAGACGGCCGTCGGCCAAGGCTCGGCGAAAGTCCGCTAAGCTCAGGGTAATGCCGAGCTTGACCAATTTGTCGGCCGTGAACGTGATGTCCATTCCGCATTTTACAATGTATATACACTGTGTAAATACCGATTTCCGGCCATTTTCGTGTATAAGCACTGTTAATATCCGACTCGCATCAGATAAAGCCCCTCTGGCGGCGCGGTTGGGCCGCCTTTTGTGCGGTCCTTTGCTGCCAGGGCGGCCGCTAGATCCTCGGCCGTCCATTTGCCCTCGCCGACCAGCTTCAGAGTGCCGGTGATGATGCGCACTTGGTTGTGCAGGAAGGAGCGTGCCGACACGGCGATCGAAACGCCGTCGCCATGCCGTTTGACGGAAATCGCGTCCAGCGTCTTCACCGGGCTGTCGGCCTGGCATTCGGTGCTGCGGAAGGTGGTGAAATCGTGCTGGCCAACGAGATGCTGGGCCGCCGCGTTCATCGCCTCGGCATCGAGCACGGGGGCGGCGATGTGCCAGGCGCGCCCGCGATCGAGCGCCAGCGGCGCCCGCCGGTTGACGATGCGGTAGATGTACATGCGCTCCCGGGCGGAGAAGCGGGCATGGAATTCGGCGGGCACCGCCGCGGCCGCCAGCACCGTGACGGGCTGCGGCTTGAGATGGAAATTGATGGCGTCGCGCACGGTATCCGCCTCGGTCGGCTTGGCGAGATCGAAATGGGCGACCTGGGCCAGGGCATGGACGCCCGCGTCGGTGCGGCCGGCGCCGTGCACCGTGACGCGCTCCTGGGCGAATTTGTGGATGGCGTCCTCCAGGGCCTGCTGCACCGAAGGTCCATTGTCCTGGCGCTGCCAGCCGCAGAATGGTCCGCCGTCGTACTCGATGGTGAGCCTGTAGCGGGTCATGGGGACGCCGCGCCGGCCGGCGCGGTCAGGCGCGTTCCCGGCGGCAGCGGAAATCCGCGCAGGAAAGCCTCCGCGTCCATCGCCGCGCGGCCCTCGCGCTGCACACGGCGCAGCCGCAGAGCCCCTGCGCCGCAGGCCACCAGGAGCTTGTCGTCGAGCACCGTGCCCGGCGGCTCGCCGGCACCTTGCAAGCTCGCCTCCGCGGCGAGCACCTTGAAGTGCGTGCCGCCATGCTCGAAGAACGCACCGGGCCACGGCGTCATGGCGCGCACCTGGCGCTCGATATCGACGGCGGGCTTGCGCCAGTCGATCACGCCGTCCTCGCGCGTCAGCTTCTTGGCGTAGGTCACGCCATCGGCGGGCTGGGGTTTAGCTTCGAGGTTTCCGGCCGCGAGGCCGTCGAGCGCGCGGACGATCAGCCCGGCGCCCAGCGCGGCGAGCGCGTCGTGCAGGGTTTCGGCGGTGGTGCTGGCGGTGATCGGCAGGCTGTCCTGCAGCAGCATGGCGCCGGTATCGAGCCCCTCGTCCATCTGCATGATTGTGACGCCGCTCTCCGTGTCGCCCGCCATGATGGCGCGCTGGATCGGTGCCGCGCCACGCCAGCGCGGCAGCAGCGAAGCATGAATATTGAGGCAACCGAGCTTGGGCGCCGCCAGGATCGCCTGGGGCAGAATCAACCCGTAAGCCGCGACCACGGCGGCATCGAGCTTCAGATCGGCGAAGGCCTGCTGCTCGGCGGGGGATTTCAAAGACGTGGGATGGCGCACGGGAATGCCGTGCTTCGCGGCGGCCTCGTGCACCTCGGAGCGGCGCTCGGCTTGGCCGCGGCCGGCCGGGCGCGGCGGCTGGGTATAGACCGCGGCCACATCATGGCCCGCCGCGATCAGCGCTTCGAGCGCCGGCACGGCGAAACCCGGCGTCCCCATGAACGCCAAGCGCAGCTTGCTCATGGGATGGCTGCTTTCAGCGCTGCATGCGCGCGCGGCGCGCCGGCACGGGCTCGGGCTCGGCCTTCTTCGCCTTGGCGAGCTTGCGCAGGATCATGCCGCGCTTGAGCGCGCTGATCTTGTCGATGAACAGCACGCCTTCGAGATGGTCCATCTCGTGCTGGATGCAGGTGGCGAGCAAGCCTTCCGCATCGAGCTCGCGGATCTCGTTCTCCCGATCGATATAGCGCACGCGGATCTTCGACGGCCGCTTGACCTCGGCATAGTGCTCGGGGACCGACAGGCAGCCCTCTTCCCAGGTCACGGTTTCTTCCGATTTCCAGATGATTTCGGGATTGGCCATCTTGAGCGGCGCGGCCGGCTCGTCCTTGCCGGCGATGTCGAGCACGATGACGCGCTTGGCGACGCCGACCTGGGGCGCCGCGAGGCCGATGCCGGGCGCCAGATACATGGTCTGCAGCATATCGTCCATCAGCTTGCGCACCGCCGCGTCGACCTTGGCGACAGGCTTCGCCTTGACCTTGAGCCGGGGGTCGGGCGCGGTGATGACGGTCAAAAGGGCCATGGGTCGGAGTCACGCTGGTCGAAGGAATCTTGCCGATCTTTAGGTAGGCCCCGCGCCGTCCCGCGTCAAGCCGGCCATCTAGGGATGGGGGATGCACCCAAGCGTCGCACCATCCCTGCCATCGTGATAGGCTTGGCGCCGATGGAGGTGGGCTATGACCTTTGTCGAGACGATCCTGCTGGTTGCCATGGTGTTCTGGGGCGGCGTCGCGGCCTTCGCGATTTCCCGGGCCATGAGCCTGCGCGCCGAACGCGACCAGATCCGGACCGATCTCGCCGCCGCCACCGCGCGCGCCCGACAAGACCAGGAGTCCGCCAGTCAGCGGCTGCGCAGCCAGACCGAGGCGGAGACTCGCCTGGCCACGGTGCAGGAGACGCTCGCCACCGTGACGCGCGAGCGCGATGCGGCATTCTCCGAGCGCAACGAAGCGATCCGCGCGCGGCAGGATTCCGAAAAGGCCGCCGCCTTGGCGGAGCAGGCGCGCATCGAGATGGAGAAGCGCGTCGCCGATTGGGAGACGGTCAAGACCCAGGCGCTCGAAGCGGCGAAGGCCGCCATGCTGACCACGACCAAGGAGGTTTCCTCCAAGCTGCTCGAGGACCACAAGCGCGAGGCCGAGGCGCAGAAAAAGGACAGCGCCGAACAGGTCAAGAAGACCGCCGAGGAGATGCAGAAGAACCTCGGCCAATTGGCCAACTCGGTGACCTCGCTGCGCACCCAGGTGCAGCAGACCGCCGGCCAGACCGAGCAGATCGTGCGCGCCTTGTCCAACCCCGCGGGCGCCGGCCACTATGCCGAGATCGGCCTCGAAAACATGCTGCGCGAATTCGGCCTCGAATCCGGCCGCGACTTCATCATGCAGCACACCATCGACGGCCAGGAGGACGGCTCGCGCCTGCGGCCCGATGCGGTCGTGTTCCTGCCCGGCGATACGGTCCTCACGATCGACAGCAAGGCGTCGAAGTACCTGCTCGAAGCCGCCGATGCCGAAGGGACGGAGCGCGAGGATGAGGCGTACGCAAATCTCGCGCGCACCATGAACCTCCATCTTAAAGCGCTGTCGGGAAAGGATTACGCCAGTGCGATTCAGGCGACCTATCGCAAGGCTGGGCGCGGCGAACGGATCGCATATGCGATCAACATCATGTATTTGCCGACGGAAGGCGGAATAGAACGCTTAAGCCGGGCCGACGCTCAGTTTCAGAAAAAGGCAGTGGCCGAGAACATCGTCATCGCCGGACCGACTGGATTGATGTCTAACATCGGCTTTGCGCGGTGCAGGATCGATTTCGGCCGCCAGGCGGAGAACCAGGAAAAGATCGTGCTCGCCGCGCGCCAGCTTATCGAGGCGGTGACCACGGTGGTCGGCTATGTCGCCGGCGTGGGCAAGGGCATCAAGGCCGCCGCCGACAGCCACGCCAAGCTGGTGGGCTCGGTCAATTCGCGCCTGCTGCCGCGCCAGCGCTCACTCGCCAATCTCGGCGTGCGCCAGGCCAAGCAGAAGGATCTGCCGGGCAACCTGCCGCTGATCCAGGTGTTCAGCCAGGAAGACCCCGATCTGATCGAAGGCGAATCCGAGGAAGTCGCCGCGCTCGCGGAGCTGACCAACCTGAAAATCGTGCGCGACTAGCTCACGCGTATTTGCGCGACCACTCGGTGACGACACGCACCATGCCGTCGGTCACGCGGGCCAGATCGTCGGCCGAGATGGTGAAGGCCGGGGTGCAATAGACGATGTCGGTGAAGGGGCGCAGCCATAGCCCCTCCTCGACGCAAGCGCGGCGCAGCCAGTCGAGGCCCTTCATCTCCCACAGCTCGACCACGCCGATGGCGCCCTTGGCGCGCACGTCGGCGACGCCGGCGAGCTTGCGGCACGGCTCCAGCGCCTCGCGCAGATGCGCCTCGATGGCCGCCACCTGCCGCAGGCGCGGCTCGCGCTCGAACAGGTCGAGCGAGGCATTGGCGGCGGCGCAGGCGAGCGGGTTGGCCATGTAGGTCGGCCCGTGCATCAGGGCGCGGCTATGGTCGTCGCCGAGGAAGGCGTCGAACACGCGGTTCGTCGCCACGGTGGCGCCGAGGCCGATGGCGCCGCCCGTCAGGGCCTTCGACAGGCAGATGATGTCGGGCACCACGCCGGCCTGCTCGCAGGCGAACAGCGTGCCGGTGCGGCCGAAGCCGGTGGCGATCTCGTCGAGGATCAGCAGCACATTGTGGCGCGCGCAGGACCCGGCGATGGCGGCGAGCACCTCGGGTGCGTGGAACTTCATGCCGCCGGCGCCCTGCACCAGCGGCTCGACGATCACGGCGGCGATTTCGCCGCGGCGCTGGGCCAGCAGCCGGTCGAATTCGGCGACCTCTTCCACCATGCGCGGCAGGTCGCGGATGAAATGCTGCCGCAGATAGCCGCGGAACAGCACATGCATCGCGTCCTCATCCTCGGTGTCGCTCACCGCCATGCAGCCCATGGTGTCGCCGTGATAGCCGTGGCGGAAGGCGACGAAGCTCTTGCGCGCCGGCTCGCCCTGGTTGATCCAGAACTGCAGCGCCATCTTGAGCGCGACCTCGACCGCGACCGAGCCGGAATCGGAAAAGAATACGCGGTTGAGATCGCCGGGCAACAGTGCGGCGAGCCGCGTGGCGAGACGCGCCGCCGGCTCGTGGGCCAGCCCGGCGAACATGACATGGGGCATCAGCGAGAGCTGATCGCCGATCGCCTTGGTCATATGCGGATGATTGTAGCCGTGGCAGGCGGTCCACCACGACGCCAGACCGTCGATCAGTTCACGCCCGTCGGCCAGCTTGAGGCGCGTGCCCGCGGTGGCGACCACCGGCAACGGCGGCGCCGCCGTGCGCATCTGCGTATAGGGCATCCACAGATGGGGAAGCCCGTCCTGCAGCCAATCGGGCGGGGTTGAAATCGGCGCGGGTTCGTTCGGCTTGCTGCTCACGAGCGGCAGGAAGAGGGCATTGGCCGCAGGCCGAGGCGCGCAAACAGCGTGTCGTCGGCGTCGTCCTCGGGATTGGGCGTGGTCAGCAGCTTGTCGCCGTAGAAGATCGAATTGGCACCGGCGAACAGGCAGAGCGCCTGGATGCCTTCGTCCATCTCGAGCCGGCCGGCGGCGAGCCGCACCATCGAGGCCGGCATCATGATGCGGGCGACCGCGATGGTGCGCACCATGTCGAACGGATCGAGCGGCGCGAGCTTGTCGAACGGCGTGCCTTCGATCTGCACCAGCATGTTGACCGGCACGCTGTCGGGATGCTGCGGCAGGTTGGCGAGCGTCACCAGCATGGAGGCACGGTCGCGCGCGCCCTCGCCCATGCCGAGGATGCCGCCGCAGCACACCTTGAGGCCCGCCTCGCGCACGTTGGCCAGCGTCTCGAGCCGGTCGCCGTAGGTCCGCGTCGTGATGACCTGGTCGTAATATTCCTCGGAGGTATCGAGGTTGTGGTTGTAGTAGTCGAGCCCGGCCTCCTTGAGCCGCTTGGCCTGATCGGCGCTTCCAGCATGCCGAGCGTGACGCAGGTTTCCAGACCCATGGCCTTGACGCCCTCGATCATCGGCACGATGCGGTCGAGATCGCGCTCCTTCGGGCTGCGCCAGGCCGCGCCCATGCAGAAGCGCCCCGCGCCGGCGTCCTTCGCCTGCTTGGCGGCGGCCAGCACCTCTTCGAGCTCCATCAGCTTCTCGGCCTTGAGCCCGGTGTCGTAGCGCGAGCTCTGCGCGCAATATCGGCAATCCTCCGGGCAGCCGCCGGTCTTGACGTTGAGCAGCGTCGAAAGCTGCACCTCGTTGGGATCGAAATAGCGGCGCAGCAGGCCGTGCGCCTGAAACAGCAAATCGTTGAGCGGCAAGGCGAACAGCGCTTCGGCCTCGGCCTTGGTCCAGTCGTGCCGAATGTCGGCCTTAGCGATGGAAACGGGTTCGGAACGGCGAAGCTCGGTAGCCATGGGCGATCCTGATACGGGGGAACCGGGGGCGTGGGCCCTGGGCGGGACCTTAGTCGATACGGCGCGGCTTAGCAAAGACGGCATGGGCAAAGACGGCTTGGGCAAAATGGCGTTGCAGAGCCGCGCTGCGCACGGTCCGTTAGCCCCCGGAGGCCGGATCCTATACACTGGCGCGATCATTTTCCTCCGGCCTAAATCACATTGTTATCCATGGACAGTCTCTCCCGATTCGCCCGCGCCAAGATGGCCGAGATCGCCGCACGAAACCTCATGCGCGTGCTCAAGCCCACCGCGCGCGGGCCGGCCGCCGGCGATGGCCTCACCATCGAACGCAACGGCCGCACGCTCACCTCGTTTTCCTGCAACGACTATCTCGGCCTGTCGCGCCACCCCCAAGTGATCGCCGCGGCGCTGGCCGCGACCGCGCGCTATGGCGCGGGCGCCGGCGCGTCGCGCTACGTGACCGGCGACAATCCGCTCTATGACGCCATCGAGGCGCGGCTCGCGCGGCTCAAGGGCAGCGACACGGCGATCGTCTTCGGCTCCGGCTATCTCGCCAACCTCGGCATCATCCCGGCCCTGGTCGGCGAGGACGACCTGATCGTCGGCGACGAATTGAGCCATGCCTGCATGCACGCCGGCGCGCGCCTGTCGCGTGCCGCCATCCGCCTGTTCCGCCACAACGATATCGCTCATTGCGCTGAAATCCTCGCCGCCGAGCGCGCCGCCCATCCCCATTGCCTGGTGATGACCGAGGGCGTGTTCAGCATGGACGGCGACCGCGCGCCGGTGCGGCGCCTCGCGGCTGTCGCGCGCGAACACGATGCCTGGCTGCTGACCGACGACGCCCATGCGCTCGGCGTGATCGGCGCCAAGGAGGGTTGCGGCCGTGGCAGCGCGCATGCCGACGATGCGGTCGGCGCCGTGCCGCTGCAGATGGGCACCTTGTCCAAGGCGGTCGGCGCTTATGGCGGCTATCTCTGCACCGACCGCGACACGGCGGAATTCATCCGCCATCGCGCGCGCAGCCTGATCTATTCCACCGGCCTGCCGCCCGGCACGCTCGCCGCCATCGACGCCGCGCTCGACTTGATCGAGCATGACGCCGCGCTGGTCGCTCGCCCGCTCGCACTGGCCCGCCGCTTCACCGACGCGCTCGGCCTGCCCGAAGCGCAAAGCGCCATCGTGCCGGTCGTCCTCGGCGAACCGGCGCGCGCGCTCGCCGCCGCCGAGAAGCTGGAGGATGCCGGCTTGCTGGTGGTCGCCATGCGGCCGCCGACGGTGCCCGAAGGCACCTCGCGCCTGCGCGTGACGTTTTCCGCCGGCCATACGGACGACGAGATCGCCCGCCTGATCACCACGATGAAAACGCTGAACCTCGCGCCGCGCACCCTGGCCGCCGTGACATGAGCGCGCCATCATGAGCGGCCTGTTCATCACCGGCGCCGGCACCGAGATCGGCAAGACCTTCATCACCTGCGCCCTCGCCGACCAACTGCAGAAGCAGGGCCGCGCCGTCCAGGTGCTCAAGCCGATCATCACCGGCTACGATCCGGACCGGCCGCAGGACAGCGACAGCGGCAAGCTGCTCGAAGCCCTGCGCGTGCCGCCGACCGACGACAATGTCGTGGAGATATCGCCCTGGCGTTACGAGACGCCGGTGGCGCCGAGCATGGCGGCGCGCATCGAGGAACGGGCGATCGATCTCGGCGAGGTCGTGCAATTCTGCCGCGCGGCGCTGAACGACCGCGAGACGTTCACCCTGATCGAAGGCGTCGGCGGCGTCATGGCGCCAATCACCGAGACCTCGACCGTGGTCGACTGGATGATGGAGCTCGATTGCCCGGCCCTGCTGGTCGGCGGCAGTTATCTCGGCGCCATCAGCCACGCCTTGACCGCGGCGGCCGTGCTCGCCGAGCGCAAGGTCAACCTGATCGGCGTCGTGGTCAGCGAATCGGAAAACAGCACCGTGCCACTGAAGGAGACAACCCACGCCATCGGTCAGTTGCTGCCAGGCCGGCATGTGACGGGCGTGCCGCGCGTGCCGTCCTGGCGTGATGCGCCGGACCTGCTGCACTTTCTCGAATTCTCGCTCAAGCCGCGCCGCCGCAAGCTCGCCAGTCCGCCGTAACGGCGCACGCATCCCCGGCGTGGGGCTTCTTGGCGCCACGGGCGACCACATCGAGCATTGTCAGGCAATGATCGTTGCAGGTTCAAAGCGTCACGGATCGGCGCTGTAGCCATTGCTCGACTTTATCCGGCTTCGTCAAAGTCACCGCATCGCCTTCGCATGACCGTAACCAGTCTTGGCGGAAGGTGCCCACCGCGGGGACCCGCCGCCAACTGATCGGGCGTGCTGGCTTCCACAAGCCGCTCAGGTTATTCGAGCGTTGCTGTGGATATTACACCTCATGTCACCTGCGCTTCGTTCGGCTCGGTCGGTTTTATCTCCGCAAATTGGCTGGGGAACGCCAGCTTATTGAGTCCGTTGCTTTGTGAGCAAGATCACGCAGGTCAAAGGAGCGCAAATGGAACAGATGTGGATCGTCCTCACGTTGCTCGGCCCGGTGCTTTTGGGCATCGCTCTATTCTATGGCATGAGACGCAGCCATTCACGCCGTCAGATGGAGAAGACGGCCAGAAACCCCGCGGAGAACAGCGGGAAAGACCGAGCGGCTCCTTCATAGCTCACAGAAAGCTCGTCCTGCCCCAACCCTGCTTTCCGAAACGGTGGCGCTACAACGGTCTTCGCGCTTTCAGCGCGGCGCCCAGCGTGCCGTCGTCGAGATAATCGAGTTCGCCGCCGACCGGAACGCCGTGGGCGAGGCGGCTGACGATGGCGCCGCCCTGGCGCAGGCGGTCGGTCAGGTAATGGGCGGTGGTCTGGCCGTCGACCGTGGCGCCCATGGCGAGGATGACTTCCGTGACCTCCGGCGGATGGGCGCGGGCGATCAGCCTGGTGATGTTGAGATCGTCAGGCCCCACGCCATCGAGCGCCGACAGCACGCCGCCCAGCACGTGGTAGCGGCCGCGGAACACGGCGGCGCGCTCGAGCGCCCACAGGTCCGCCACATCCTCGACGACGCAGATCGTCGCCCGGTCGCGCCGCGGATCGGCGCAGATGGCGCACGGGTCGGTGGTGTCGAGATTGCCGCAGGTGCCGCACAGGCGCACCCGCTCGGCGGCTTCCGTGAAGGCCGCCATCAGCGGCTGCATCAGGGATTCGCGCTTCTTGAACAGATGCAGTGCCGCGCGCCGCGCCGAGCGCGGACCCAACCCCGGCAGCTTGGCCAGGAGCTGGATCAGGCGTTCGATCTCGGGTCCGCTCATGACGGAAGTCTAGCGCAGGCGAGACGGACCATCACCGAATTCAGAACGGCATCTTCATGCCCGGCGGCAATTGCAGACCGCCGGTGATCTTGGCCATCTCCTCGGCCATATGGGCGTCGACCTTGCCTTTGGCGTCGTTGAACGCGGCGACGACGAGGTCTTCGAGCACCTCGGTATCCTTCGGATCGACGAGGCTCGGGTCGATCTTCACGGCGCGCATTTCGTTCTTGCCGTTGAGCGTGACTTTGACCATGCCGCCGCCGGAGGCGCCGGTCATCTCGACGGCCGCGAGCTTTTCCTGCATCTCGGCCATCTTCGACTGCATCTCCTGGGCCTGCTTGATCATCTGGCCGAGGTTTTTCATTCTGGGTACTCTCCTTCAAAGCTCGGTGGCGGCGCACCGTCGTCAATGGGCCCGTCTTCGCTGTCGGGCAAGGTTTCCGCGTCCGGCGTCTCGCCGTCGCTGGGCACGAAATCGACCGCCGGGCGCATGGTGCGTACTTCGGTGATCCTGGCGCCCGGGAAGGCCAGCAGGGCCGCGCGCACGAACGGGTGCTGCGCCGCCGAGTCGCGGTCCATCTGCTTCTGGGTCGCATCCTGCTCCGCGAGCGTCGGCTGACCAGGAAGATCGGACGGGCTGACGAGCCAGCGCTGGCCGGTCCAATCGCTCAGACATTCGCTGACCCGGTTGGGGAGATTCTTGGGCGCCTCGGGACGCGGGCGGAATTCGATGCGGCCGGCCTCGAAGCTCACCGCATGCACATCGTGCATCAGATGGGCGTGGAGCAGCCCCTCGCGCTTGCGGGCGAACAGCGCGACGGCCTCGCGGAAGCTGCTCGGCATCGGCTCGAAGCCGGGCTGGGCCGGGACCGCGACGGGCGCGGTCCGCGCGGCCAGCGCATGAGCGCCATCGGACAGTCCCGCGCCGCTCATGGCAGCACCGGCCGTCATGGTCGGTGATCCGGGTGGGTTGGGTGCAGCCGAGACAGTCTGCGCACTCATGGCCGGCGCGCGACCGCCATTCGACCCAGCAGCACCACTCTGAGCGCTCGACGGCGTGGTGGGACGGGGTGCTGCCGCATCCCCGCCTTGCGACAGCCGCCTCACCAGATCGGCGGGCGGCGGCAGATCGGACGCGTAAGCGAGGCGCACCAGGACCATTTCCGCGGCCTGCATCGGGTCGGGCGCGAACTGCGCCTCCTGCAGCCCCTTGAGGAGGAGCTGCCACGCGCGCGCCAGCACCGGCATGGACAAGGCACCGGCGAGCTGCGCGCCCCGCACCCGCTCGGCCTCCGGCACGGTGACGTCTTTGGCAACGTCGGGCGCCACCTTTATGCGGGTGATCCAATGGGTGAGGTCGAGCAGGTCCTCGATCACGGTCGCCGCATCGGCGCCCGCCACATGCTGCTCGGCCATGACCGCCAGCGCTGGGGCCGCCTGACCCTTCATCACGGCCTCGAACAGGTCGAATACGCGGGTCCGGTCGGCGAGGCCGAGCATTTCGCGCACCTGGCCCTCGGAGATGGTCGCGCCGCCGCCGGCAGCCTGGGCGCCGGCGCCATGGGCGATAGCCTGGTCGAGAATGGACAGGGCGTCGCGCACCGAGCCGTCGGCCGCCCGCGCGATCAGCACCAGGGCGGCCGGATCGATCGCAACCTGTTCCTTCCGCGCGATCGCCTCGAGATGGGCCGCCAATTCCTCCTCGCCGACCCGGCGCAGATCGAAGCGCTGGCAGCGCGACAGCACGGTGATCGGGATTTTGCGCGATTCGGTGGTGGCGAAGATGAATTTCACATGCTCCGGCGGCTCTTCCAGCGTCTTCAACAGGGCGTTGAAGGCGTTGTTCGACAGCATGTGCACTTCGTCGATGATGTAGACCTTGTAGCGAGCCGAACCGGGGCGGTAACGCACCCCTTCGATCAGCTCGCGCACATCGTCGACGCCGGTGCGCGAGGCTGCGTCCATTTCCAGCACGTCGACATGACGGTCTTCGCTGATGGCGACGCAATTGGCGCAGACGCCGCAGGGTTCCGGGGTCGGGCCGCCCTGGCCGTCGGGCCCGATGCAGTTGAGCGCGCGGGCTATGATGCGGGCCGTGGTGGTTTTGCCGACGCCGCGCACGCCGGTCAGCAGCCAGGCGTGCGCGAGCCGGCCGGAGCGGATGGCATTGGTCAGGGTCCGCACCAGCGCGTCCTGACCGATCAGGCCATCGAACGAGGTCGGCCGATATTTGCGGGCAAGGACCCGGTACGCCGAATCGGCAGGGCCGGCTGCGGTCTGTTCGTTCATGAGCCCCGTGCTTCGTCTGCCTGACTTATGTGGGCGGTTCTTGGCGGGTGACGGCGCGGGCGAGGATCAGGCCCGACGCGGGTGGGAGACTGGACACTGACCTAGGTCGAAACTCGTTACGGCTGCTTCCTTCCGGACCTGACCGGGTTGGCGAGGAACCTATCCAACGCCAGCCTCCCGAGGGCACTATATCAGGAGCCGGGCGGAGAGTCACAAGGGGGGATGAGAGTTACGGAACGAGGCTTGGGAACCCGTCGAATGCCGGGCACGTTGACCGAAACCGGCGGGATTCGGCGTTTCCGAGCGCGCTCGCTGGCTGATATGATCCCGGGAACGCAAAAAAGGTAAGCCGTATGCAGGTCGTGCACGAAGCCAGGCGGTTTCATTACACCAAATTCGAAACGGCGGCACACCTGCCCGATGACGGCGCGGATGTGGCACGCGGCCTGTCGCAGGAGCAGAAATGGCTGCCGTCGCGATTCTTCTACGACGGCCGCGGCTCGCGCCTGTTCGATGCGATCTGCGATCTGCCGGAATATTACCCGACCCGCACCGAAGAGAGCATTCTCACGGAATACGCCGCTGAAATCGCCGAACGCACCGGTCCGGTGGATATCGTCGAGCTCGGCAGCGGCAGCGCGCGCAAGACCCGCCTGCTGCTGACCGCCTATTCGGAAGCGGACGCCGGCGGCTCCTTGCAGTATGTGCCGATCGACGTGAGCGAGGATGCGCTGCGCGCCAGCGCCGGCGATCTGCTGCGAAATTATCGCAACCTGCAGATCAGCGGCTTCTCGGGTACCTACCGGCAGGGCCTCGCTACACTGCCGGAACCCGTGGCGCCGCACCGCATGGTGATTTTCCTCGGCAGCTCGCTCGGCAATTTCCATGCGGACGGTCGAGCCGAGCTGTTCGGCCAGATTTCCGAGGCGCTGTCGCCCGGCGATTTCCTGCTGCTCGGCGTCGA
Source organism: uncultured Alphaproteobacteria bacterium (assembly GCA_963752345.1). Taxonomy (GTDB): domain Bacteria; phylum Pseudomonadota; class Alphaproteobacteria; order SMXQ01; family SMXQ01; genus CAVVYA01. The sequence goes on along the minus strand of CAVVYA010000017.1, from coordinate 177,439 downwards.
CCGCCATAAGAGCAAGACGATCCTGGAGCCGGCTTACAACGACAGCCAGCGTGTCACCGCCGCGTTCAATCTCAACATGCTGCGCCATCTGAACCGGCTGTATAGCGGCAATTTCGTGCTCGACCAGTTCGCTCATCTCGCCTTCTACAACGAGACGGAGCACCGCATCGAAATGCACCTCAGCAGCCTGCGGCCACAAGCGGTACGCCTGGGCGGCCTCGGCCTGAGCACCGAATTCGCGCTCGGCGAGACGGTGCGCACGGAGGTTTCCTACAAATTCGAATTGCCGGCGCTGCTCAACGAATGCCGGCCGCACGGCTTTTCCCATCTCGGCAGCTGGTCGGACCCGAACCGCTGGTTCGCCGTCACCCTGTTCCAACTCGGTGGCTAGACCAGCCGCCAGGGCCGCATGATAGGCCAGCCCGTCCGCAAGTCTGCGCTGGCCATCCGCCATGTCGCCTTCGAGGATCTCGGCAGCTTCGGCCCGGCCCTGGAGAGCCGCGGTTATGCCATCCGCAGCCTGGATGCCGGCTACGACGATCTGAGCGACGCAGACTGCGACCTGCTGGTCGTCCTCGGCGGGCCGATCGGCGCCAATGACGAGGCCGACTTTCCCTTCCTTCGCGACGAACTGCGCCTGATCGAGCGGCGGATCGGCCTGGGGCAGCCCGTTCTCGGCATCTGTCTCGGCGCCCAACTCATCGCGCGGGCGCTCGGCGCCAGGGTCTATCGGGCGAAAGCCACGGAGATCGGGTTCGCGCCCGTATCCCTGACGGCCATGGGCCGGCAATCCTGCCTGGCGCCGCTCGCCGACCGGACGGTGCTGCATTGGCATGGCGACACCTTCGACCTGCCGGATGGCGCGCGGCATCTCGCCGCCACCGAAATCTGCCCGCACCAGGCCTTCGCCTGGGGCACCGACGATGCCGTGCTGGCGCTGCAATTCCACCCCGAGGTCACCCCGCGCGGGCTCGAGCGCTGGTTCATCGGCCATTCCGCCGAGCTCGCCGCGAGCGGCCTGTCGGTGCCCGCCTTGCGCGCGGATGCCGCCCGCCATGGTGCTGGGCTCGAACGGACGGCCGGCGAGATCCTCAGCCGATGGCTGGCCGGCGCGCCCGTGCGATGAGCGAGCGCAACGTGTTCGAAGGGGGGCCGCTCGACCGGGCCGGCATCCAATGCAAGGACGACGCCTGGGTCGCCGCGCAACTCGCCTCACCGGACGCCCGGGTGCTGCCGGTCTGGCGGGCCAAGAACCTGGTGAGCGCGCCGAGCGAGGATTCGGCGGAAGGCGGCGCCGACATACCGACGACGCCGATCAGCCTGGACCTGACCACCGCGCGTGCCGCCGCCGGATCCGACGCAGACCTCGTTCTGCTCGGTCTCGCCGGCGCGGCGCCGGTCTTCGCCGCCGATTTTTCCGCCATTGCCGAGCCGCTCGACGCACTCGGCCTTACGGGCAAAAGCAATTTCGCCGACCTGCGCGATCTCGCGGCGGTGCTCGACCGCGGCGATAGCGCGATGCTCGCCTATGCCCGCGCGCTCATCCACTGGCACAGCCACAATCGGTTCTGCGCCAAGTGCGGCAGTGCAACGGTAAGCACGCAGGCCGGCCGCGTGCGCCAATGCACCAATGCCGATTGCGCCACCCATCACTTCCCGCGCACCGACCCGGCGGTCATCATGCTCGTGACCCAGGGCGATTCGTGCCTGCTGGCGCGCCGCACCGGGCGCAATCCGCCGATCTATTCCACCCTGGCGGGCTTCGTCGAACCGGGCGAGAGCCTGGAAGAAGCGGTCGCGCGCGAGGTCATGGAGGAAGTCGGCCTGGCCGTGCGCGACATCCGCTATCAGTCGTCTCAGCCGTGGCCGTTCCCCGCGCAACTGATGCTGGGCTTCCGCGCCGACGCCACCGGGCGCGACTGCCGCTATCTCGACGACGAGATCGAGGACGCGCGGTGGTTCACGCGGGCCGAACTGCGCGGCCTGTTCGATGGCGACGCGCGCGGCACGAATTCGGAAGTTCACCTGCCCCGTTCTATTTCCATCGCGCGCCGGCTGATCAGCGACTGGCTTAACCAAGCCTGAGGCGGTCATTGCCGCTCGGCCTATAACAATTTGACTTCGCCACGATAGCTGGCTAAACAGGCCTCACTTTTTGGGGAGTAGCCACTGCCGCGTTAATGGCAGGAGCGCGTCAACACACTTGAGTGCGGCTGCACTCATGGCGCGTTCAGCAGGTTCACCTGTCGGCGAGACCAAGACGAAGCCTGCGCTCGCCGGTAGAGCAGGTTTACGTCTGGTTTCATCGACCGGCTCGGACCACCCCAATGAGCCCCGTCACCATCGCCCTGATTGCCTTGAGCATGTCGGTCGACGCGTTTGCCGCGTCGCTCGCAAAGGGCGCCGCTTTACACAAACCCAGTGGGCTGAAGCGCTGCGCACAGGCTCTATCTTCGGACTGGTCGAAACAGCGACACCGCTGATCGGGTGGGGCGCCGGTGTGGCAGCGAGCAGCTTCGTGGAAGCGATCGATCATTGGATTGCGTTCGGCTTGCTCGGCATCATTGGCGGCAAAATGATCTACGAATCCTTGAAGGCCGATCATGCAACCCGCGAGCGTCCGCACCGTCATTCCGCGCTGGTGCTGATCTTCACCGCGATCGGTACCAGCCTCGATGCGCTGGCGGTTGGCGTATCTTTCGCGTTTCTCAATGTGAACATCCTCGTGGCCGCCGGTGCTATCGGAATCAGCACGTTCGTCATGACGACCATGGGGGTGATGATCGGCCGCATCGTCGGCACAAAATTGGGTAGCCAGGCCGAATTCGTCGGCGGCCTCTGCCTGATCGCCATCGGCTGTTTCATTCTGGCGGAACACACCATCTGGGCTTGAAAGCCCTCCCGCCGCGGTCCGCGCTAACGCCGGCCCACGGTGCGTTGGCGGAACGGATGGGCGGGATAGACACCCATGATGCGCAGCTCGTCCGAGAAGAACCGCAATTCCTCGAGCGCCAGTTTCACCAGCCGCTCCTCCGGGTGGCCCTCGACCTCGGCATAGAACATGGTCGAGGCGAAGCTGCCGCCGATCATGTAGCTCTCCAGCTTGGTCATGTTGACGCCGTTGGTGGCGAAGCCGCCGAGCGCCTTGTAGAGCGCGGCGGGAATATTGCGCACCCTGAACAGGAACGAGGTCATCACCGGACCCTTCGCCGGATCGGGATCGACCGGCTTGCGCCTGCAGGATAACGAAGCGTGTGGTGTTGTGATCGGCGTCTTCGATATTCGCCTTGAGCGATTTCAGGCCGTAGATCTTCGCCGCCAACTGCGAGGCGATGGCGGCTTCGGTGATGTCGCCGCGTTCGGCGAGCTCCGCCGCCGCGCCCGCCGTATCGGCGTGCACGATCGCGCGCAGCCCGTGCTTGCGGATGAAGGCGCGGCACTGGGACAGCGCGTGGATGTGGCTGCGCACCACCTTGATCGTCGCCAGGCTGGCGCCCGGCGGCGCCAGCAGGTGGTGATTCACCCGCTGGAAATGCTCGGCGATGATATGCAGCTTGGTGGCATGCGGCATCAGCATGTGGATGTCGGCGACGCGCCCGGCGACCGAATTCTCGATCGGGATCATCGCCAGCTCCGCCTTGCCGCCCTCCACCGCCGCGAAGGTTTCCTCGAAGGTCGCCGTCGGCAGGGTGGCGAGCCGCGGGAATACCTCGCGGCAGGCCAGATCGGAATAGGCTCCGGGCAGCCCCTGGAAGGCCACGGTGCGGCGCGGTGCGGCTTTGCCTGTGCGGCGATTCGGTTGCGCGGATCTGGCCATGGAATGACGACTGAGCTAGCGGGAAGCGCCCAACAGGGCACGGGCGCGATCGAGATCGGCCGGAGTATCGACGCCGAGCGGAACAGTGTCAACGAACGCCACCTCGATGCGCATGCCGGCTTCGAGCGCGCGCAGCTGCTCGAGACGCTCGCGCTCCTCCAGCGCGCTCGGCGGCAACGCGACGAAACGCTCGAGCGCCGCGCGGCGATAGGCATAGAGCCCGATATGGTGATAGAGCGGCCCGTCGCCCGACGGCGCGGAAGCGCGGGTGAAGTAGAGCGCGCGCCCGCCGTGCACGCCGCCCTGCGATGCCGGCCATGGGCTGACCACCGCCTTGACCACGTTCGGGTCGGTACGCTCGTGAGACACGCGGATTTCAGCCGCCAAGGTGCCGATATCGACCGCCGGGTCGTTGAGCAGCGCCAGGGCGGCACGCGGCAGATCGGGATCGAGCGTCGGCAGATCGCCCTGGAGGTTGACGATGCTGTCGTGCCGGCCGCCCGGATCGACCGCCTGCAGAGCTTCGAAGATGCGGTCCGACCCCGAGGCATGGTCGGCGCGGGTCATCACCGCCTCGCCGCCCGACGCCCGCACGGCGTCGAAAATCTCGCGATCGCCGCACGCCACCACGACGGGACCGAGTTCGGCTTCCATGGCGCGGCGCCACACCTGGACGATCATCGGCGCGCCGGCAATAGCGGCGAGCGGCTTGTTGGGCAGCCGGGTCGAAGCCAGCCGGGCCGGGATCAGCACCAGCGGCGCGGTCGGGCCGGACCGCTGGCCCGCCTCTCCCGCGGCCTGTTGCGAATGACGGTGCAGTCATACTCTGGTTCCCCTGTGCGGGCGCACCATATACCGCCCGAGCAGAGCGGCGGAACGCCGATGTTTAAAGCTCGCGCCGCGCATAGGGCCCCCGCATCGGGGTTGCAAGGCATGGGAGTTACGGACTAATCTCCGCCCGCCTGACGCGGCCGGCGCTATGCCGGTCCGCCCCCGTGACGAAATCCCCGGAGCTTTCTCCATGTCCTCGTTCGAGTGGAATAAGATCATTGGCGCCGTCCTGGTCACCCTGTTGGCGATCAAGACCTTCGACATCGTCGGCGACGCGATCATCCACCCTCAGCCTCTCGAAAAGAACGTCTATGAGGTCGCCGGCGTCGCCCAGGCAGCGCCGACCACACCGGGCGGCACCGTCGGCGCGGCGGTCAAGGAAATCGAGCCGATCACCCCGATCCTGGCCTCGGCCAATCCGGACACCGGCAAGAAGGCCGCCCAGAAGTGCGCCACCTGCCACACCTTCGACAAGGGCGGCGCCAATAGGATCGGCCCGAACCTCTACGGTATCGTCGGCGCGCCGCACGCCCATCTGCCCAACTACCAGTATTCCGAGGCGTTGAAGAAGACCCCGGGCACGTGGGACTATGAGGGCCTGAACAAGTTCATCGCCAGTCCCAAGGGCTACCTTCCGGGCACCAAGATGGCGTTCGCCGGCGTGCCGCGCGCGTCCGAGCGCGCCGACATCATCGCCTTCCTGCGCACGCTGAACGACAACCCGCCGCCGCTGCCGTGAGTCGGAGGCGGGATGGGATGATGATCGTCCCGCCATTCAGCCGCTGCCAGCGGCGCGTTCCCGGTCAGCCATGAGCGAAGCCTGCCCGGCAGCCTTCGTCGCCCTGGCGCAGTCCCTGGCGGATCAAAGCGGCGGCGTGCTGCGCCGTTACTTTCGCCAGCCGCTCGCCATCGACGCCAAAGCCGACCTCAGCCCGGTCACCATCGCCGACCGCGAGGTCGAAACCTTGGTCGCGAGCGGGTATCGAAGCCGCATTTCCCGCCCATGGCATCCTCGGTGAGGAACACGGAGCGGTACGCACCGACGCCGAATACGTCTGGGTCATCGACCCGATCGACGGCACCAAGTCCTTTATGACGGGCAAGGCGACGTTCGGCACCCTGATCGCCCTGACGCGGCGCGGCCGCCCGATCCTCGGCATCATCGATCAGCCGATCAACCGCGAGCGTTGGGTCGGGGTCGCGGGCGAGACCACCACCTTCAACGGCGCCGCCATTTCCGTGCGCCCCTGCGCGCGTCTGGCGGATGCCTCGCTCTATGCCACTTCGCCGCACATGTTCGTGGGCGGCGACGCTGTCCTGTTCGAGCGGCTGGTGAAGGCGGTGAAATATCCGCTGTATGGTGCCGACTGCTATGCCTATGGGCTGCTCGCCGCCGGCTTCACCGATCTGGTGTGCGAGGCTTCCCTGCAACCCTACGACTATTGCGCCCTGGTTCCGGTGGTCGAAGGCGCCGGCGGCGCGATGAGCGACTGGCAAGGCCGCCCGGTGACCATCGCGACCGACGGCCGGGTATTGGCCGCGGGTGATCCTGCCCTTCACAAGAAAGCGTTGGAACTGCTGAACGCGTAGGCGGCAGAAGCGGCGCGCGGGTAGCATTCCCGCCTTGATCCGCTCGGGTGGCCCCGGCACAATCGCGACAACGAGGATGAGGAGATCACCGAGGCGTGAGCGTCGCGCGTAAGGGTTTTCGGCAACGGCCTCGGTTCCTGCGCCAGTTCGCAGGCGCTGTGCTGTGCGCGCTCGTCAGCCTGCCGGCCGCGCTCCACGCCCAGGAGGTCAAGCCGGCGCACGCCTTGGCCATGCACGGCGCACCGAAATACCCGCCCGGCTTCAAGAATTTCGACTACGTCAATCCCGGCGCGCCGAAGGGCGGCAGTTTGCGCCTGTCGGCGGACGGCTCGTTCGATACGCTCAACGGCTTCGCGCTCAAGGGCACCCCGGCGGCAGGCATCACGCTGATGTACGATTCCCTGATGACCGGGTCGGACGACGAAGCCTTCACCTACTACGGCCTGATCGCCGACTCCATCGAGGTGCCCGACGACCGCTCGTGGGCGATCTTCAACATGCGCCCGGAGGCGCGCTTCCACGACGGCAAGCCGATCACCGCGGACGATGTCGTCTTCACCTTCGATCTGATCCGCGCCAAGGGCCATCCGCAGCTCCGCTTCTATTACGCAAGCATCGGGAAGGTCGAAAAGCTCGGCGATCGCCGGGTGAAATTCACCTTCAACGAAGCCGGCAACCGCGAGTTGCCGCTGATCATCGGCCAGCAACAGATCCTGCCGAAGCACTATTGGGAGACGCGCGATTTCGAGCGCGCCACGGTCGAGCCGCCGGTCGGCAGCGGTCCCTATCGCATCGATTCCTTCGAGACCGGGCGCGACATCACCTACCGGCGCGATCCGAACTATTGGGGGCGCAATCTGCCGGTGAACATCGGCCGCTTCAATTTCGATACGATCCGCTACGACTATTTCCGCGATCCCTCGGTCGAATTCGAGGCCTTCAAGGCCGGTCAGTACGATCTGCGGGTCGAAACCACCGCGCGCCTCTGGGCGACCGGCTACGACTTTCCCGCCGTTCGCCGCGGGCTGGTGAAGAAGGAAGAACTCGAGCACCATCGGCCGTCGGGCATGCAGGCCTATGTCTACAACACCCGCCGGCCGCTGTTCGCCGATCCCAAGGTGCGCCGCGCGCTGGCCTACGCCTTCGATTTCGAGTGGACCAACGAGCGGCTGTTCTTCGGCGCATACAAGCGCAGCGAAAGTTATTTCTCCAATTCCGAGCTGGCCGCGGTCGGACTGCCCAAGGACGAGGAGCTGGCGCTGTTGGAGAAGTATCGCGACAAGATTCCGCCCGAGGTCTTCACCACGCCCTACAGCGCACCCAAGACCGACGGCAGCGGCATGGCGCGAGACAACCTGCTGACCGGCCTCAGGATGCTGGAAGAGGCCGGATGGAAGGTGCGCCCCGAGGACGGGGTGATGCTCGACACCACGGGCCAGCCGGTGACCTTCGAGATCCTGCTCAACAATCCGGCCTTCGAGCGCGTCACAGGTCCGTTCGTGCGCAATCTCAAGCGTCTCGGCATCGAGGCCCGCATCCGCACGGTCGATACCGCGCAGTACAAGAATCGCATCGATAACTGGGATTTCGACCTGACGGTGTCGGGCTGGGGCCAGTCGCTGTCGCCCGGCAACGAGCAGCGCAGCTATTGGAGCTCGAAAAGCGCCGATACCCCGGGCAGCCGCAACCTGGCCGGCATCAAGAATCCGGTGATCGACGAGATCATCGAGTTGCTGATCGCAGCACCCGACCGCACCAGCCTGATCAACCGCACCCGGGCCCTCGACCGCATGCTGCTGTGGGGCCACTATGTCATCCCGAACTGGCACGTCGGCGTCGACCGGGTGGCCTACTGGGACAAGTTCGAGCACCCCGACGTCATTCCGGACTCCGGTTATCAGATCGAAACCTGGTGGGTCGATTCGTCGCGCGAAGACGTGGTGGCCATCGCCAAGGCGCAGGCGACCGCGGAAAGCGCCGCGCCCGAACAAGGCGCCGCGCCGGACGGCCGCTCGAGCAACTGGATCTATGTCGTGATCGGCCTCAGCGCCGCCGCGTTGCTGGTCTTCGCCGGCTGGCGCGCGCGCCGCGTCGTGCGGCCGCGGAGGTAAGCGCCATGGTCGCCTATATCATCCGCCGTCTGCTGCTGATCATTCCGACCCTGTTCGGCATCATGGTGATCAACTTCGCCATCGTGCAGTTCGCGCCGGGCGGCCCGGTGGAGCAGATGATCGCCCAGGTGAGCGGCACCGCCGTGCAGGCAACGGCGCGGTTCGCGGGCTCGGGCGGCGAGGTGGCGCGCACCGACGGCGAACGCTACCGCGGCGCCCAGGGACTCGATCCCGGCTTCGTCAAGGAGATCGAGAAGCTCTACGGCTTCGACAAGCCGGCCCACGAGCGCTTCTGGCTGATGATGAAGCAGTATCTGCAGTTCGATTTCGGCCGCAGCTTCTTCCGCGACCGCTCCGTGGTCGAGCTCGTGCTGGAAAAGATGCCGGTGTCGATTTCGCTCGGTCTGTGGACCACACTCTTGATCTACCTGATCTCGATCCCGCTCGGCGTGGCGAAGGCCATGCGCGACGGCTCGCCGTTCGACATCTGGACCAGCGTGGTGGTCATCGTCGGCAATGCCATTCCGGCGTTCCTGTTCGCCATCCTGCTGATCGTGCTGTTTGCCGGCGGCAGCTATTTCAACTGGTTTCCGCTGCGCGGCCTGACCTCGCCGGGCTGGGAGATGATGAGCTGGCCCGCGCGCATCGTCGATTATTTCTGGCACATGGCCTTGCCGCTGACGTCGCTGGTGATCGGCAGCTTCGCCGGCCTGACCATGCTGACCAAGAATTCCTTCTTGGAGGAGATCAACAAGCAATACGTCATGACCGCGCGCGCCAAGGGTCTGACCGAGCGCCAGGTTCTCTATGGCCATGTCTTCCGAAACGCTATGCTGATCGTGGTCGCCGGCTTCCCCTCCGCGCTGATCAGCATCCTGTTCACCGGCGCGCTCTTGATCGAGGTGATCTTCTCCCTCGATGGGCTCGGCCTGCTCGGCTACGAGGCGGCGATCAACCGCGATTACCCGGTGGTGTTCGGCACGCTGTTCTTCTTCAGCCTGATCGGCCTGCTCTTCGCGCTGATCCGCGACGTGACCTACATCCTGGTCGATCCGCGCATCGACTTCGAAGGACGGGGGTGACCATGCCGCGCGACGATCGCCTCTTCGGCCTGCCGATCCGGCCGCTGACCCGGCGGCGCATGGACAATTTCCGCGCCAACCGTCGCGGCTTCTGGTCGCTGTGGCTTTTCCTAACGCTGTTCGTCTTCAGCCTGTTCGCCGAGTTCATCGCCAACGACAAGCCGATCCTGGTGAAATACGATGGCGCCTATTACATGCCCATCTTCAAGTTCTATCCGGAGACGGCGTTCGGCGGCGAATTCCCGACCCAGGCTGATTTCCGCGACCCCTATCTGCGGGACAAGGTGGAGGCGAACGGCTGGGTGATCTGGCCGATCGTGCGCTACAGCCACCGCACCATCAATTACGAGCTGACCGTGCCAGCGCCGGCACCGCCCTCGGCGCAGAACTGGCTCGGCACCGACGATTCCGGACGCGACCTGCTGGCGCGTCTGATCTACGGCTTCCGCATCTCGGTGCTGTTCGGCCTGATTCTGACCGGGCTCAGCTCGGTGATCGGCGTTCTAGTCGGCGCCGTCCAGGGCTATTCGGGCGGCCGCGTCGACCTCTATGGCCAGCGCGTGATCGAGATCTGGTCCAACCTGCCCGAGCTCTACATCCTGATCATCATCTCGAGCATCCTGGTGCCCGGCTTCTGGACGCTGCTCTTCGTGCTGCTGCTGTTCAGTTGGACGTCGCTGGTCGCCGTGGTGCGCGCCGAATTCCTGCGCGGCCGCAACTTCGCCTACGTGCGCGCGGCGCGCGCGCTCGGCGTGCGGAACCTGACCATCATGCTGCGCCATGTGCTGCCCAACGCCATGGTGGCGACGCTGACCTTCCTCCCGTTCATCCTGAGCGGCTCGATCACCGCGCTCACCGCGCTCGATTTCCTCGGTCTCGGCCTGCCGCCGGGCTCGCCGTCGCTCGGCGAAGTGCTCAACCAGGGCAAGGCGAACCTGCAAGCGCCGTGGCTCGGCATTTCCGGTTTCGTCGTCATCGCCGTCATGCTCAGCCTGCTGATCTTCATCGGCGAAGCGGTGCGCGATGCCTTCGATCCGCGCAAGACGCTGCGGTGAGGCGATGAACAAACCAGCCTCGGCCGCGCCGCTCCTGCAAGTCCGCGACCTCTCGGTCGTCTTCGGAGCGCGGCGCCGTGCCGGCAGCGGCACGAGCCCGCAGGAAGGCGACGTGCAGGCGGTCAAGCACGTGTCGTTCGACATCGCCAAGGGAGAAACCGTCGCCCTGGTCGGCGAATCCGGGTCGGGAAAATCGGTCACCGCGCTCTCCATCTTGCAACTCCTGCCTTATCCCACCGCCGTGCATCCCACGGGCAGCAGCATCAAGTTCGAGGGCAACGAGCTGGTCGGCGCGCCGGAAGAGACCCTGCGACGCATCCGTGGCGACCGCATCTCGATCGTGTTCCAAGAGCCCATGACCTCGCTCAATCCGCTGCAGTCGATTGGCAACCAGGTCGGCGAGGTGTTGATTCTGCACAAGGGCATGAGCCGCCAGCAGGCACGCGCCCGCACCCTCGAGCTCTTGCAGTTGGTCGGCCTATCGGAGGCGGAAAAGCGCCTGTCGGCCTACCCCGACGAACTGTCCGGCGGCCAGCGTCAGCGTGTCATGATCGCCATGGCGCTCGCCAACGAGCCCGACCTGCTGATCGCCGACGAGCCGACCACGGCCCTCGACGTGACGATCCAGGCGCAAATCCTGGCGCTGCTCGAAGAGCTCAAGCGGAAGCTCGGCATGGCCGTGCTGCTGATCACCCACGATCTCGGCATCGTACGGCGTATGGCCGAGCGGGTCTGCGTCATGACCAAGGGCGAGATTGTCGAAACCGGGCCGACGCAAGAGGTCTTCACCAAGCCGCGGCACCCCTATACCCAGCACCTGCTGGCCGCCGAGCCGAAGGGCAAACTGGTGCGTGGCGCCGACAACACGCCGGTGCTCGCCCGTGTCGAGGATCTGCGGGTGTGGTTCCCTATCAAGCAGGGCGTGTTTCGCCGCACTGTCGACTACATCAGGGCGGTCGATGGCATCACCATGGACCTGCACGAGGGGCGCACCGTCGGCGTGGTCGGCGAATCGGGCTCGGGCAAGACCACGCTCGGCTTCGCCCTGCTGCGGCTCGAACATGCGCGCGGCAAGATCGTCTTCCAGGGCCGCGAGATCCAGCAGCTCAGCCAGGCCGACCTGCGGCCGCTGCGGCGCGAGATGCAGATGGTGTTCCAGGACCCCTACTCCTCGCTCAGCCCGCGCATGTCGGTCGGCGAAATCATCGGCGAGGGACTCGACGTCCATGACATCGGCGCCAACGACGAGGAACGCCGCAAGCTGATCGACGAGGCGCTGCGCGAGGTCGGGCTCGACCCCGAGGCGCGCGACCGCTATCCGCACGAATTCTCCGGCGGCCAGCGTCAGCGCATTTCCATCGCACGCGCGCTCGTGCTCAAGCCGAAGCTGATCGTGCTCGACGAGCCGACCTCGGCGCTCGACATGTCGGTGCAGGCACAGATCGTCGATCTGCTGCGCGCGCTGCAGGACAGGCACAATCTCGCCTATCTGTTCATCAGCCACGACCTTCGGGTGGTGCGCGCCATGGCCGACGAGGTGATCGTCATCAAGGACGGCAAGGTCATGGAGCAGGGCCCCGCCGACCGGATATTCGACCATCCGCAGACCGCCTATACCAAGGCTCTGATGGCCGCCGCCTTCGAACTCTTGGTTGCCGAGCGCGACGCGGTCCGCCAGTAACGACCCCGCGCGCGCACGGCCGCGCCATTCCCCCCACGCAACGCTGACCTGCAATTAGCCCGCTCGACGGCAAGAGTTCCTAAACCCATCCTTTGTAGGGTTGTGGCGGCGTGTCCAGGGCGATGCTTGCGTCCGCGCCGCCGAGGAGAGTGAGCATGGTGCGTCTGGTCGCGGTTCTGGCGTTCGCCATCGGTCTGCCGATTGTCTGGTCCGGCGCGGTTCCCGCGCAAACCATGAAGGCCGAATGCTACGAGCGCGCGTACCTGCTCAAGAGCCTGACAGGGGAATATGGCGAACGGCTCGACCAGGCGCGCAAGATCGGCCAGGCCGGTCTGCTCGAAGCCTTCCGATCGCCGACCGAAGGCACCTGGACGATCATCTATACCAACGACAAGAACTTGAGTTGCGTGCTCGCGACCGGCGATGGGCTCGAAGCCGACCCATCCGCCGGCCCCGAGTTCGCCATCTGACGCCTACCGGCGGCCGCGCGGCCGCTTGACGGTGCGCGTCTTCGACCCGCCGCCGAACCGGTCCTCAATCAACCGGAAGATCGCGCGGATGCCTTGCGTCTCGCCGCCTTCCGGACGGCCCGGCTTGGTCGAATCGTTCCAGCCCATGAAATCGAGATGGGCCCAGGGAATGCTCGCCGGCACGAATTCCTGGAGATAGAGCGCCGCCGTGATGGCGCCGGCGAACGGCCCCTCCGAGATATTGTTGATGTCGGCGATCTTGGTGCCGGCGAGCTTGTCGCGGTAGGGCCGCCACAGCGGCAGAAGCCACAGCGGATCCTCCTCCACGGCGGCATGGCGCAGGAGATCCTGCGCCAGCTTCTCGTTGTTGCTGAACAGCGCCGGCAGCTCCGGCCCGAGCGCGACGCGCGCCGCACCGGTGAGTGTCGCGAAATTGAACAGCAGAGCGGGCTGCTCCTCGACCGCGTCGGCAATCGCGTCGCACAGGATCAGCCGGCCCTCGGCGTCGGTATTGCCGATTTCGACCGAAATGCCCTTGCGCGTGGCGATGATGTCGAGCGGACGGATCGCGTTGCCGTCGACCATGTTCTCCACGGCCGGCATCAGCACGCGCAGGCGCACCGGCAGGTCCGCCTGCATGATCATCTGGCCGAGCGCCAGCGCCTGAGCGGCGCCCGCCATATCCTTCTTCATCAGCTTCATGCCTGACGACGGCTTGAGATCGTAGCCGCCGGTGTCGAAGCACACGCCCTTGCCGACCAATGTCACCTTGGGCGCCTTGGGATCGCCCCAGGTGATGTCGATCAGGCGCGGCGGCCGCGCGCTCGCACGGCCCACCGCATGGATCGCGGGATAGTTCTGCTTGAGCAGATCGTCGCCGACCACCAGCCGCAGCTTCGCCTTGTGGGCCTTGGCCACCGCTCCCGCCGCGGCAGCAAGCTCCGCCGGACCCATGTCGGCCGCGGGCGTGGTGATCAGCTCGCGCGCCATGAAGACGGCGGCGGCGGTGCGCTCGACCTCGGCGGTGTCGCATTCCGCGGGCCACACCAGCTTGGGGAACTGCGCCGGCTTCTTCGACCGGTAGCGCGTGAAGGCATAGCAACCCAGCGCCCAACCCAGCGCCGCCTTGGTCGCCTCCGCCGGCTCGAGTTCGGCATCGATCCGATAGGCGCCCGGCGGCAGCTTTGACGGCAGGCCGGCATAGCGCCAGGTCAGGCCGCTCGGCGTCCCACCGGCGCCGAGCGCGAAGAGCGATGCGCTGGGTCGGGGCGGCACGCCGATGCCGAGCAGCACGCGCTCGAGTTCGCCCGAAGGGCCAGCGACCAGGCTGACCGAGCCGGCCGAGCCATCGAAGCCCGCCGCTCCGACCCAGGCCCGCAGGCGCGCAGGCTGCCGCGCCAGCCAGGTCTTGAAGCCATCGGTGGCAACCGGCGTGATCGGAATCGCTGTGCTGCTGGGCTTGGTCAAATGGCTGGTCACACGCGGCTCCTCTAGAACCAATGGGTTTGCCCCGCGGCGCGCGGCGTTGGAGCGTCTTGCACCGGACCACTGCTTAGCCTATCAGAGGCAAAGCACCAACTGTGGAGGGGCGGTCATGGCGCCATCCGATCAGCGCGATGATGCGGCCTTAACCCTGGTCATCGCCAACAAAAACTATTCGTCCTGGTCGCTGCGCGGCTGGCTGATGCTCAAGCACGTCGGCGTTCCCTTCCAGGAAGTGGTGGTCCCCCTGCGCACCCCGGAGACGCGCCCCGCGATCATGCGCTATTCGCCGTCCGGCAAGGCACCCTGCCTGGTGCATGGCGACGTCACGGTCTGGGAATCCCTCGCCATCGGCGAATACCTGGCCGAGCGTTTCCCCCAGGCCGGCTTGTGGCCTGCGGATGCCGGCGCGCGCGCCGTGGCGCGCTCCATCGCCCATGAGATGCACGGCGGCTTCATCCTGCTGCGCCGCGCCATGCCGATGAACATACGCGCCAGCTTGCCGGGCCATGGCAGAGCCGAAGGCGTTCAAGAAGAGATCAACCGCATCGAAGCGATCTGGCGCGACACGCGCTCGCGTTTCGGCGCCGGCGGCACCATGCTGTTCGGCGCATTCACCATCGCCGATGCAATGTTCGCGCCGGTCGCCAGCCGCTTCCGGACCTACGGCGTCACCCTGAGCGAGACCGCGGAAGATTATGCCAAGGCGCTGCTCGCCCTGCCGGCCATGCAGGAATGGGCCGCCGCAGCCGAGGCCGAGCCATGGATGATTCCCGATTTCGAGAAAGGCGGCGTCAACGGCCCTATCGCGCCGGCCGCCTAACGCTGCTGCCGGCCCGCGCCAGCCGCGTTGGGCTGAGGGACTCCAGCGCTTCTGTCGGCATCGCTCTTGGCGGGCTCGTTTCCAGCGGGGCCACCGCGATCGGATTCTGTTTTCAGCGCGCCGTCCTTGAGCAATCCGGCTTCGGCGTAAAAGCGCCGCGCACCGGGATGCAGGGGAATCGAGACGCCGTCGAGCGCCGTCTCCAGCCGGATCATTTTGCCTTGCGGATGCCCGCTGCTCAGCATGACGCGCGCCGTCCTGTGCCATAGGGCGCGCAAAATATTGTAAGCCAAGTTTTCCGGCAGTCTCTCGTTGACCACCAGCAGGGTATGGACGCCCAGCGTCGGCGTGTTCTCGATGCCTCTATAAGCACCGGCAGGAATGGTCGCCGGGAAATAGTAGCGCTCGGTCTTGCGCAACCGTTCGACGAAATTGGCAGCCACCGGGATCAGGCGGAGGTCCAGGGCCTCGCTGAGTTGCGCGACGGCCGGGGCGGGATGGCCGCCCACGTAAAAGAAGCCCTCTATCTTGCCCTCGCGCATCATATCGGTCGCCGTGCTCACATCGACGTAGACCGGCCTGATGTCCGTGATCTTGATGCCGGCCTGGGCGAGCACGGCTCGCGCCGCCGGCTGAGTTCCGGACTGCGGCGTGTCGAGCGAAATGCGTTTGCCTTTCAAGCCCGCGAGCGTGGTGATGCCACTGTCGCGCCGCACCACGATCTGCATGGTCTCCGGATAAAGGTTGGCGAGCGCGCGGAGCGTCGGCAGCCGGTTCTTGCCGGAAAAGACGCCCCGCCCTTCATAGGCCATGGCGGCGACGTCCGCTTGAACGATCCCGGCATCGAGATGGCCGAGGCCGACCTCGCGGGCATTTTCGACCGACCCTTGGGTTGCTTGCGCAACCGCGATCATCCCGGGCACGCCGCAGCTGCCCCCGCGTTCACAATCGCGCGAGCCCGGTGGATTGCTGATCACACTGGCGATAAGTCCGCCTATGGGGAAGTTGGCGCCGGCGGTGGATCCTGTGCCGATTCGGAAGAAACGAATATCCTGGCCAAGCGCCATCCCCGTCGCACCCAAGGCAACGGCGAGAATCGGCGCATAGAACCAAGCGGACAACCTCATTTTTGATTATTAATCCCGGCTCTCTCGTTATGCCAGCATCTGCTGCGGCTCATTCTTCACAAACCGATTGGGGCGAAATTCAGGACAATATTGGCCTAAGGCATTGCATAACCATAACGTTCTGTTCACATTGTATCACAATGACTTCATTACACGCATGCTGGAAAGACACCGTTTACTTAGTGTAGGGTACGCATGTCATGGCCGTGTTGCGGCCCGGCCGGTCGTCGCTTATGTCGCTTCGATGCGGACTATGAGGCCATGACGAGGACGCCAAGACAGATTTGTATAGCAAGAAAATAGCGGAGGACGCCGTAGTCATGACTTCCATTCGTCGGGATCATTTGGTGGATACGGCGCTCAATCTCTTTTCGCGTTACGGTTTTCACGCCACCGGCATCGACCGCATTCTTTCCGAATCGGGCGTCGCGAAAATGACGCTCTACAAGCATTTCAAATCGAAAGACGAACTCATCCTGGCTGCGCTCCGCCGGCGCGACGAACTGCACCGCACCTGGTTCATGCGCGAAGTGGAGAAGCTCGCTTCGGCGCCTCAAGAGCGCCTGATCGCACTCTTCACCGCGCTGGGCACATGGTTCGAGAGCGAGGAATTCACCGGCTGCTGCTTCATCAATGCCATTGCGGAATACAGCGACAAGGATGACCCGATCCACGCCGCCGCGGCCGAACACAAGCGCCTCATCCGCGCCTACATTCTCGAGTTGGCCGAAGCCGCCGAGGCGAAGGAGCCAGATGCGCTGACCGATTCTCTCATGCTTCTGATGGAAGGCGCGATCGTCTCCGCGCAAATCACCGGCGAAGCCGCGCCCGCCCGGCAGGCCCGCGCCGCGGCGGAAGTGCTGGTGACGCGCGCTGTCGAAGCGGCATCGATCGCCGCCTGAAGGAATCCCGATCAGCGTTTTGAGCGCCGCCTCCCGGCGGCGTTCTTCTTGATCGCCTTACCGAGGTTCGCCCGGCCGGCTTCTTCAGCCAGGCGCGCCGCAGCCTGGACGATCTCCGGCGCGAGCGGCGGCGGGGACAGATCCATGCCCTTGGCGAGCACCGCCACCACATGCTCGATCGCGGCGACGCGGCCGTAGCGCTTCTCCTCGAAGGGGATGACGCGCCACGGCGCATGAGCGGTGGAGGTTTCACGCAGCATATCCTCGACCGCGTCTTCATAGTCTCCGCGCAGTTCGTAATTGCGTAGATCGGCGCTGCCCATTTTCCAGCGCTCCATAGGGTCCTCGACACGACCGAGCAGCCGCCGCAAGTGCTCGGCTTGCGAGATGTGCAAAAACAGTTTCACGATCCGAACGCCATCGTCCGCCAGCATGCGTTCGAACTCGTTGATCTCGTCGTAGGCGCGGCGCCAGTCGGCAGGGAGCGCCAGCTTTTCGACTCGCTCCACCAAGACGCGTCCGTACCACGAACGGTCGAACAGAGCCCAGCGTGCCCTTGCGCGGAAGCTTGCGCCAGAATCTCTGAAGATAGTGCTCGGCCAATTCCTCGCGCGTGGGCGGCCCGATTGGCCATACCGCATAGCCGCGCGGATCGAGCGGCGACGACAGGCGCCGGATCACGCCGCCCTTGCCCACGGCATCCCAGCCTTCGATGGCGATGACCGCCCGCCCGGATGCAAATTTATAGGCGAGTTCGAGGCGCCGCAGTTGCGTCTGAAGCTCGTCCAGACGCACCTTGTAGGGCGCCTTGCCGAGCTTGAGGGTGAGATCGCAGCCTGCGAGGGAGGGCTTCGCCATACGTTACGTCAACGGCCGCCTCGACCAAGAGTTGCACGATAGGCGTGCCGGCCCGCGGAAGCAGTCGCGGCCGGCCACACTCAATTGGCGACGACGTCCGCCTTGCGCTTATAGAGCTGATAGCGGTCATAGGTGGCGATGAATTCGTAGTTCCGCCATTCCGCTGCAAACGCCGGCTGCATGAGGAAGTATTCGAGGAAATCGAATTCCTTGCCGCCGCACCAGGGGATGCCGGGAATTCGGTCGATCACCACCAGTCGAGGCTTTTGCTTCGTCAGGTCTTCGATCGTCATGCGGTTGAACAGTTTTTCCGATGCGGTCATTTGCTCTGCCGTGTGATAACGCGGCTCGTTGGGTTTGCAGCCTTCGTAGGCACCCTGCAACGGCCACACTGTCAGAAAACGCGACGCTTCTTTGATATTGACGTAGTTCATGGCCGGAAAATGCGGATAAATGCCGGGCGTCAGCATCAGGACCGAGTCGCCATTGGCGTGCCGCTCCAGGATGCGCTGCCATTGGCCGGCCTGGCTGGCCTTGTAATCCATTTGATCGTAGAGCGCGTAGCGCGCGGCGCCGGCGAAGCTGTAGATCAACAGCAGAAAGAGGCCCATCAGCGAACGGCTGACAGTGACCGCCGCAGCGCCGCTGCCACTGAGCTGGTCCATCAAACGGCCCATCGCCCAGCCGAACATCAGGATGGCCGCCATCTGCGCGGGCAGCAAGTGATAGGGCCAACCCTTGTCTTGCAAGACGCCCCCGATGGCGGCCGCCAACGCGACGACCGCCGTCAGACGCATGACATGGGGCCAGCGATTGCGGAACGCGACGATCGTCAACGGAATCACCACCAGCAGATAGGGCGCCAAGTGACGGCCCGTGACGATGCTGAAATAACTGGTGCCGCCGATGCCTTCATAGGCGCTCATCACCAGCGGCAGGACGAAATCGAAATAGGCCGGCGTGATCATCCAGGCCAGCAGCGTGTAGATGGCGAGCACGGCCGCCATCAGCCAGGGAATCGGATCGGCCAGCGCGCGCCGCAGCCCGCGAACCAGCAGGACGTAAGCCTCCACCGCGATCGGAACGAGCAGGAAATGAGGCTTCAGCGCGAAGCCTAGCGCGGCCACCACGGCGATCGGCAGAGACAGCGACCAAGGCACGAACCGGTCCTCGCAGCGCAAAGCGGCGAGCAGAAGGTAGGGAATCATCGCCGTCGCCATGAGATGCTCGCGTTGCGCGAACATCTCGCTCGGAAAGACCACGATGATGAAAATGAACAAAGGGAGCAGCAGCAGCTTTGCCGTGCGCTCCTGTGCGACCATCAGGCTGCCGAGGAGCCGATAGCTTGCCCAGGTTGCCCATGCGGCAAGCGCAAGGACACAGATCATCAAGGCACTGGTGCTGCCGATCGGTAGGACCTTGGCCATCGCGACCGGCAGCAGGTTGAGCATAAAAATCAGCGGCGGATTGACATCGATGGCGTCGATATAGAGACGCTCGCCGCTCATCCAGCGCTCCGCGACCGCCAGGATGACAGCCACGTCCTGGTTCATGGGCGGGAAAAAATAGGCAACCACCCAAAGCAGCGGCAACGCCAGGAACGCACCCGGCAGAAGCCATGCGGCATCGCGCGCGCCGAACGCCGACGTCGCCGTTTGAGAGGACACCGGTTGGGCGACCCGCGCGCCAGACTCTGGCTGCAGGGGAGTATCGGAAGACGTCATGATAAAACGCAGACCCGCCGAGTGAAGCTGTTGTTCTTTCGTGAAACGAAACTCGGTTGAGATGCTCCAGTATCGACCGGCAGCACGCGACGCCTCCCATGTGAATTTTTGGCCAATTGGACGGCCTTATGGAAATGACGTATACGACCAGAGTATTGACAGAACAATAAGCTAGCCGGTCTTTGCGGCGAGATTACGGCGGCGGCGTACCCACAACCTACTGAAATCATTAATGGAAAAGGCCGAATACGAGCTCATGAATGCGGTCGAGGACCGCATGTGGTGGTACCAAGGGGCTCATGCGAATGCGCTGGCGCTGTACCGGCTTCATCGGCCGCGGACACCGGGCGACGGGCTGGCCTTGGATGCGGGCTGCGGCACCGGCGGATTGCTGGGAAAACTCGTGAGCGCGGCCGGCGTCCCACCTGTGGTCGGGCTCGATTATGCCCACCGGGCAGCCGAGTTGGCGCGCGCCAAAACCGGCCGGCCTGTGGTGGTGGGCAGCGTCAATGCCCTGCCCTTCGCGGACGCGTCCCTCACCGCGATCTTCAGCATGGATGTGCTCTGCCACCGGGCGGCGGACCATCAGGTTGCTTTGCGAGAGGCGCAGCGCTGCCTGAGAAACGGCGGCACCCTGGTCATCAATCTCCCGGCCTATCAATGGATGCATTCGAGCCATGACGAGCGGGTGCACAATGCCCGGCGGTTCACGCGCCGCGAAATCGTGGCCTTGCTCCAGGGCGCCGGCTTTGCGGAGGTGCATGCCAGCTACTGGAATATGTTTCTGTTTCCCCTCATGATGCTGCGCCGGAAGTTGGTGCCGACTTCGGATAAAAGCGACGTACAGCTCTACCCTGCCCCAATTGAGGCCATATTTCGTGGCATTCTCGGATTCGAACGCGCGCTGATGCGCCTCGGATTGCGTTTACCGTTCGGCGGCTCGATCATCGCCGTCGCGACGAAACAGTGAGAGCATTCCACCAGGTGGTACCATGACCCCGTCCAAGCCCTTCGCCCTGTCCATCGTCGTTCCCGTCTATCGCGGCGCCGACACCGTCGGCACCCTGGTCGATGCCTTGGCCGACCTCGACATTCCAGGCGGCATCGAAGTCGTGCTGGTCAATGACGGCAGCCCCGACAATAGCGCGGCTGTCTGCCGCGCACTCACGGCGCGGCGCGACATCGCCGTTTCCTTGGTCAACCTCGCGCGCAATTTCGGCGAGCACAACGCGGTGATGGCCGGTTTCCATCATGTGCGCGGCGCCTATGTCATCACCATGGACGACGACCTGCAGAATCCGCCGTCAGAGGTGAAAAGGCTCTACGAATATACCCGCGACAACGGCTACGACGTGGTCTACACGCGCTACAAGGACAAGCGCCACGCCGCCTGGCGCAACTGGGGCAGCCGCTTCGCCAACCGGGTCGCCGACGTGCTGCTCGACAAGCCGCGCGGGCTTTACCTTTCGAGCTTCCGCTGCGTCAGCGCCTTCGTGACCGACAACGTAATCCGTTACGAGGGGCCCTTCCCCTATATCGACGGCCTCGATCATGCAGGTCACCCAGAACATCGGCTCGCTTGAGGTCGAACATTTGCCGCGCGCCATGGGCCGCAGCAACTATACATTGCGCCGCCTGGTCCGGCTGTGGGCCAACCTGTTCTTCAACTTCTCGGTCATGCCGCTACGCCTCAGCGTGCTGCTCGGATTCATCATGAGCGGGATCGGCGTGCTGGGCGCGCATCTATGTGATCCTGGAGGCCATCCTGGTAACCCCGCAGGCCGCCGGCCGGCTGGGCGTCCCTCATGGCCGCCGTCCTGCTGCTGGCGGGAATCCAGCTGATTTTGATCGGCGTGGTCGGCGAATATCTCGGCCGCGTCTTCCTCACCGCCAACCGCAAGCCGCAATATCTGGTGCGCGAGCTGGTACGGCCGGAGCCGGTCCTGCATGACGCCAAACAGCCGGAGAGCCTGTCGCGATGATCATCTACTACCTGTCGCTCGCCGCCGGCATTCTGCTCGGCGTCGCAGCGCAGCTGCTGCTCAAGGTCGGCGCCACCGGCGAAGGCAACCTGATGGCTCAGTTGTTCCGGCCACAGACCATCATCGGCCTTGGGCTCTACGGCCTCGCGGCATTCTTCTACATCATCGCGCTGCGCAAGATCCCGGTCACGGTGGCGTTTCCCAGCGTGGCGCTGAGCTACGCGATCATCGCGGTGCTCGGCGTCATATGGCTCAAGGAGCCTCTCGGGCTGCTGCAAATGGCCGGCATCGCCATGATCATGGCCGGCGTGGTGCTGGTGAACTACCACGCCTGACGGCGTTATCCCGCCAATACGTTTCTGACCGCCGCTACGACCTCGGTCACCTGTTCCTCGGTCAATTGCGGGAACATCGGCAGGCTCAGCACCTCGGCCGCGGCGCGCTCAGTCTCCGGCAGGCCTTTGCCGGCGAGCCAGGTCTGGCCCTTGTAGGCCGGCTGCAGATGCACCGGCATGGGATAATGCACATTGGTCCCGATGCCGAGCTCACGTAGCTTGTCCTGCACCGCGGCACGGTCGGGCACGCGTATCACATATTGATGGAAAACGTGGCCCGGCACCTGGACGGCGCGCCGGCAAGACGCATAGTCCTTTGAGGCCGCGGTCGTAGGCCTCGGCGATGGCGCCCCGGCGCGCGTTCTCAGCCGCGAGATATTTCAGGCGAACCCGCAGGATGGCCGCATGCAGCTCGTCGAGCCGCGTGTTCATGCCCTTGAGATCGCTGATGTAGCGCTGGCGCCAGCCGTATTCGCGCAGGGCGCGGATTTTCTCGTCGAGCGTGGCGTCATTGGTGGTGACGATGCCGCCGTCGCCGAACGCGCCGAGATTCTTCGTCGGGTAGAGACTGAAGGCGGCGGCATCGCCGAACGCGCCGACATGCTTGCCGTTCAGCGTCGCGCCATGGGCCTGGGCGCAATCCTCGATGACGGCGACGCCATGACGCTTGGCGGCTCGCGGCGATGGCCGTCATGTCCGCCGGCTGGCCGTAGAGATGCACGACGATAACCGCCTTGATCTTCGGCTTGGCACCCTGCCCGCCGGTTATTTCGCCGGCGAGCGCCGCATCGAGCGACTTGGGATCGAGCGTGTAGTAGGCAGGCTCGATGTCGCCGAGCACGGCCGTGGCGCCGACCAGCTCGATGGCGGCGACCGTGGCGACCGCCGTGTGGGACACGCTGAGAACCCCATCGCCCGGCCCGATGCCGAGTCCGCGCAAGCGCGATCTCCAGCGCATCGGTGCCGTTCGCCACGCCGATGCCGTGAGCAGCGGAGGCGAAGGCGGCAAACTCCTTCTCGAAGGCCGCGACCTCCTGGCCCAGGATATACCAGCCGCTATCGAGCACGCGCAGCACGGCGGCATCGATCTCCGCCTTGTGTGCGAGATAGCCGGCCTTGGGATCGGCCTGAAGGACGCGCAGGGTGGCAGCCACGAAACTCTCCTAGATGTATTGAGCGAGATGACGGCGGTAGTAGTCGAGCGTACGGGCGAGCCCGTCGGCCAGCGTCACCTTCGGCGACCAGCCGGTGGCGGCGCGGAAGGCACGGTCGTCGGCTTCGTAGTCGCCGATGTCGATGCGCTTGCGGTCGGCGGGAAACGCGCGCCGTTCGAATTTTCCTGCGCCGCAGTTGGCGGCGACCAGCGCTTCGGCCAGTCGGTCGAGCGAAATCGCGCCGCCGCCGCCGAGATTGAAGGCCTTGCCTTGCGCGGCGGGCGAATCGATCGCGGCCAGGAAAGCATCGGCCACGTCGTCGGCAAAAGTGAAATCGCGTTTCTGCTCGCCGCCCCAGACTTCGAACGGTTCGCCTTCGAGCACCCGGCGCACCCAGATGCCGACGAAGGTCTGACGCGCATCGCGCACCCGCATGCGCGGCCCATAGCAATTGGTCAGACGAAGAACGCTCGCCGGCAGCCCATGAACGCGGGCATAAATCAGATGATGCTGCTCGGCGGCCAGCTTGTGCACGCCGTTGACATCGGGCGGCCGCAGCGCATGCGCCTCGTCGACCGGCAGATAATCGGGCGTGCCATAAACCTGGCGCGTGCTGGCATAGACGATGCGCGCGCCAGGATTGGTCTTGCGGCAGAGTTCGAGCAGCCCGAGTTGCGCCGTCACATTGGCCGCCAAGTCGCCCTGCGGATCGCTCATCGAATCCATATGACTGGTGCGCCCGGCGAGATTGAACAGCGCATCGGTTTGCGAAACCAGGGGGCTCATCAGCGCGGCATCGCCGATATCGCCGCGCCGCAGCGTCACGCGACTGGCGAGATCGGACAAATTGGCCTCGTTGGCGCCGCCTTCGGGAAGAAAGCTGTCGACCACCGTGACCTGGGCGCCCAGGCCGGCCAAGCGGTGCGCCAATGTCGCGCCGAGGAAGCCGGCACCGCCGGTGATCAACGCGCGGCGGCCCGACCAGTCGTGCGTCGTGCCGTTCATGGCGCCGCGGCGCCGCTACGGACGATTTCCTGCAGGTAAGGGCCGAGCTGATTGTTCTTGTTGCGCTCGGCCAGTTCAGCCAAGGCGGCGTGTTCGATGTAGCCCATGCGGTAGGCGATTTCCTCGAGGCAGGCGATCTTGAGGCCTTGCCGCTCCTCGATCATCTGGACGAAGTTGCCGGCCTGCAGCAGCGAGGCCGGCGTGCCGGCATCGAGCCAGGCATAGCCGCGGCCGAGCCGCTCCACATGCAGCGTGCGGTGCTCGAGATAAACGTTGTTGAGATCGGTGATCTCGAGCTCGCCGCGCGGCGAGGGCTTGAGCCGTTGGGCGATGTCGACCACCTGATCGTCGTAAAAATACAGGCCGGTCACCGCATAGTTGGACTTCGGCTGCGACGGCTTCTCGACGATGCGCGTCGCCATGCCGACGCTGTCGAATTCGACGACGCCGTAGCGCTCCGGATCCTTGACCCAATAGGCGAAGTTGGTGGCGCCCAGGTGGCGTGTCGCGGCTTTCTGCATCAGGGCGCTGAGACCATCGCCGTAAATGAGGTTGTCGCCAAGCGCCAGCGCGCAGCCCTCGCCGGCGATGAAGTCGCGGCCGATCAGAAAGGCCTGCGGAATGCCCTCGGGGCGCGGTTGGCCCGCGTAGGTGAGCGAGACGCCCCACTGGCTGCCATCGCCGAGCACGCGTTGGAACTGCGGCAGATCCTCCGGCGTGGAAATGAGCAGGATGTCGCGGATGCCGGCGAGCATCAGGGTCGACAGCGGATAATAGACCATCGGCTTGTCGTAGACCGGCAGAAGCTGCTTCGAGGTGGCAAGCGTGATCGGATGGAGACGGGTGCCGCGTCCACCCGCCAGAATGATTCCCTTCAAGAATGGCCTCCCGCCGCGGTGGTCTTTGCCGCCGCGGTCACTGTTACTTTCGATTCGGCTCTCGCCGCCAACCCAAGCCGTTCGCCACCGTAGCTGCCGCTGCGGATGCGCTGCCACCAGGCGCGGTTGTCGAGGTACCAGCCCACCGTGTGCCGGAGGCCGTCGGCGAAGCTGATGCGCGGGCGCCAACCGAGGTCGTGGCCGATCCGCGCGATATCCATCGCATAGCGCCAGTCGTGGCCTGGCCGGTCGGCGACGAATTCGATGAGATCGCGGCGCCGGCCGATGGTCCGGTCGGGGACGGCAGCGTCGAGCGCGTCGCAGATCGTCTCGACGACCTCGAGGTTGCGGTGCTCCTCGCCGCCGCCGATGCCGTAGGTCGCGCCCACGGCGGCTCGGGTCAGCACCAGCCACAAAGCCTCCGCGTGGTCGTCCACATGCAGCCAGTCGCGCACATTGGCGCCTTTGCCGTAGACTGGCAGCTTCTTGCCCTCCAGCGCATTGAGGGTCACCAGCGGGATAAGCTTCTCAGGAAACTGCCACGGCCCGTAATTGTTGGTGCAGTTGGTCAGCACGATCGGCAGGCCGTAGGTATGGTGCCAAGCGCGCACCAGGTGATCGGCCGACGCCTTGCTCGCGGCATAAGGTGAATTCGGCGCGTAGGGGCTGTCTTCGCGGAATTTGCCTTCATCACCGAGCGTGCCGAACACCTCGTCGGTGGATACGTGATGGAAGCGGAAGGCTGCCTTGCGCGCGCCGGGCAGGGTCTGCCAGTAGGCCCGCGCCGCTTCGAGCAGCACGTAGGTCCCGGTGATATTGGTCTGGATGAAGGCGGCGGGCCCGTCGATCGAGCGGTCGACGTGAGTTTCGGCGGCAAGATGCACCACCGCATCAGGCTGATGCTTGGCGAAAATGGCGTTCACCGCGCTGGCATCGGCCACGTCGGCCTGCTCATGGACATGGCGCGGATGACCGAGCGCCTCTTCCAGAGCGTCCGGGCTCGCCGCATAGGTGAGCTTGTCCAGGTTGACGATCTGGACGTCGGTGCGCCGGATCAGGAAGCGCACATAGGCCGAGCCGATGAAGCCGAAGCCGCCGGTAACCAGTATTTTCACGATAAGCGGCCCTCGCAGGAGGCGCTGGTCAGGACAAGAGGCAAGCGTTGTTTCATGGCGCCAGACGCTACGCCACCGCTCCGTTTCATGCAAGGCACCGAGGTCATGAGGGGCTCCTGACCGAAACCACTAAGCCCAAGAATGACCTGGGATTTTGGCCGTATTGCGGCGCCTGGTGCCGTGATCCCGCCCCATTGTTCTTAATATCCGACAGGCGCGCTCCGGAACCGGTGGCGCGGCGGGCGGGTTGCAGGCATGCTGCCGCCGAAGGCTGGTCCGCCCCGTAACGCGCGCCACACCTGCCCGCGCGCCTGCAGACCCGAGGACAAAGTCGTGAGCATGTCCGGAATGGCGCCCCATGTGGTGATCGTCGGAGCCGGCTTCGGCGGGCTGGCGACAGCATCGACGCTGAAGGGTACCGGCATCGACGTCACGGTCATCGACAAGAATAACTACCATCTGTTCGTGCCGCTGCTCTACCAGGTCGCCACCGCCGAATTGTCGCCGGGCAATATCGCCGAGCCGGTCCGCAAAATCTTCCGCCAGCACGCCAACATCGAAGTGCTGATGGCCGAAGTGACACAGGTGGATGCCACCCGGCGCGAGGTCACCCTGAATACCGGACGGATCATTTCCTACGACCGGCTGGTCGTCGGAACCGGCTCGAAATACAATTATTTCGGCCACGAGCAATGGGCCTTGGTCGCGCCCGGCCTGAAGACGATCGAGGACGCCCGCCGCATTCGATCGCGCCTGCTCATGGCTTTCGAGATCGCCGAGATGACCGACGATCCGGCCCGGCAAACCGCGCTGATGACGACCATCATTGTCGGCGGGGGTCCAACGGGGGTCGAGTTGGCAGGCTCGATCGCCGAGCTCGCGCGCTTCACGCTGGCGCGCGACTTCCGCCATGTCCGGCCCGCACTGGCCCAGACCATCCTGGTCGAGGCTGGGCCCCGTCTGCTCGGCGGCTTTCACCCGCGGATCTCGGACTATGCCGAGCGGCGCCTCAGGCAACTGGGCGTCAAGATCCTGCTGAGCCACCGGGTCGACGATCTGCGTCTTGACGGTGCCGTCATCGCCGGCCAGTTCATTCCCGCCGGCACGCTGATCTGGGCTGCCGGAGTCCGGGCATCGCCTGCCGCCCATTGGTTCGGCGTAGAGACGGACGCCACCGGGCGCATCGCCGTCAACCCGGATCTATCCGTGCCGGGACTTGACGGCATCTATGCGCTGGGCGATACGGCACTGTGCCGCGACGAACATGGCACCCCGCTGCCCGCGCTCGGCCAAGTCGCCAAGCAACAGGGGCAGCATCTTGGCCGCGCGCTCGCCGCCAACCTGCGCAACGGCACACCGATGCCACCCTTCCGCTTCCGCAATCGCGGCAATGCCGGCATCATCGGCCGCAACGCCGCCTTCTTCGATTTCGGGCGCTGGCGCGCCACGGGCTTTCCTGCCTGGCTGCTGTGGGCGATCATCCACGTCTGGCTGCTTGTCGGATTCGCGAACCGTTTGCGGGTCGTGTTGGACTGGCTGTGGGCCTATGTCACATATCAGCGCGGTTCGCGCCTGATCACCAACCAGGAGGCTTGGCCACAGGCGATCTGCGAGGAATCACCGCCAGCGGAGAAATCGGCCGAGACGCGCTGAGAGTCAGTATCGGGTCCACAGAATCGCCGCGACGGTCACCACCGCAGTCAGCAGAACGGCAATCAGGATGACGGCATTCGAGGCCCGATCGTCCCCGCGCAAGACGCGCTGCGCCATTTCCAAGTGGGCCGCTGCGGCGACCTGCTCCGGTGTCGGCGGCGTGCCACCGGCCTCCTCGTCGGTGCCGAGCGGCGCCGCGGCCGGATCCGGAATGGGCGCCTTGTCCCTGGTCTTCCCGGTGTCAGTGGCGCGCCGAAGCCACTCGACGTTCGGCCTTTCGTGCAACGCTCGGTCGTTGATTGGCTCTTGGCATGGCAGCCTCGTTCGGTTAGCCGTTCTCAGCGGCGCGGACGACGGATTCCACAAGTTGGTAGTGGCTGGTCTGCATGCGGATCTTGCCGTCGACCACGACGAACGAATTGACGGCGCAATCGATGGCGTAGCCGGGCGCATCGGATTTCCAGATCAGCAGCCCGTATTCGCCATTCACCTCGAGCGCGACCATTTCGTAGCGCGATCCTGGACTGTGCTGATAGAGACGCGCCATACCCTTGCTGACGGCATCATGGCCCCATTGCTGCCGCCCATTCGTCGGTCAACAGCACAACGTCCTCGGCGTAGTTGCGCCGGAGGTCCTCTTCGAACTGGCCGGCAATCTGCAAACGAATGTGATCCTCAATGACTTCCCGGGTCGACCGGAAGGTGAGATCCTCGTTCTCAATCCATGACTTCAACATCAGGCGATGCACGGCGACAACTCCCAAACAGGACTCAATGCCCAGCCTAAACACCGCGTAACCCGAGAAGTTCCGCGATATCAAAGGGAGTTGAAGCGGCGTGAGCGCCGCAAAAGCCAATCTGTTCGGTGGACCGCGCCGGCGCGGGCCGCGCTTATTTCACTTCGTCGGCGCTGCGGTTGTAGACATCATCCATGCGTACGATGTCGTCCTCGCCGAGATAGGCGCCGGATTGTACTTCGATGATATGCAGCGGCAGCTTGCCGGGGTTCTCCAGCCGATGGGTCATGCCCATCGGGATATAGGTCGATTCGTTCGGCCCCAGCAGCATGCTGTCCTCACCGCGCGTGATGCGGCCGGTGCCGCTGACCACGACCCAATGCTCGGCGCGGTGATGGTGCATCTGCAGGCTGAGCTGGGCGCCCGGCTTGACCATAAGATGCTTGACCTGGAAGCGGTCGCCGTCGTCGATGCTTTCATAGTAGCCCCACGGCCGGTGATGGCGGCGGTGAGACTGTTCCTCCTCGCGGCCGCGCAGCTTGAGCTCGGCGACGATGTCCTTGACGTCCTCTGCGCTGTCGCGCGACGCCACCAGCAGGCTGTCGCCAGTCTCGACGATGACGAGATCCTTCACGCCGAGCACCGCGACCAGCTCGCGCTCGGAGCGGACGTAGCAGCCCGACGAATTCTTGACGATGACGTCTCCCGACAACACGTTGTCCTGCTCGTCTTTCTCGCCGACCTCCCACAGCGCGCCCCAGCCGCCGACATCGTTCCAGCCGATGTCGATCGGAATGACGACGGCGCCTTTGACATGCTCCATCACCGCGTAGTCGATGGAAATGCTCGGACTGCGCACGAAATTAGCCTCATCGAGGCGCAGGAAGTCGAGATCGCGCCGGCCCGAGTCCACGGCGGCGGCGCAAGCCGACAGCACCTGCGGCTGCAGCCGCTCGAGCTCGGCCAGATAGCGGTCGGCGCGGAACACGAAGATGCCGCTGTTCCACAGATAGCGGCCGTCCGCGACATATTTGGCGGCGGTCTTCGCATCGGGCTTCTCTTTGAACATGGACAGGGCCATGACACCCTCGCTGACGGCCTCGCCGCACTCGATGTAGCCATAACCGGTATGCGGCTTGGTCGGCTTCACGCCGAAGGTGACAAAGCGCCCGTTCTGTGCCGTGGCGACCGCGAGCTTCATTGCGGCGCGGAAGCCCGCCACATCGACGATCGCGTGATCGGCCGGCAGAACCACCAGGATTGCGTCGGGGTGGCGTTTCGCAGCGAGCATGGCGGCGGCGGCCACCGCAGGCGCGGTGTTGCGCCCGACAGGCTCGAGCAGCAGCGACGTTGGGCTGACCCGCAATTGCAGCAACTGGTCGGCGACCGCGAAACGGTGATCGTTGTTGCACACCACGATCGGCGGCGCGGTTTCGCTTTCGCCATGCAAGCGCAGAACCGTGTCCTGCAGCATGGTGTGATCGGAAACCAGCTTCTGCAACTGCTTCGGATAGAGCGCGCGCGACAGCGGCCATAACCGCGTGCCCGATCCACCGGAAAGGACAACCGGAAAGATCCGTTCCCCTGCTGTACTGCCACCACCAGCGTCGCTCATCGCGCCCATCCCTATTAACGCACCCGTCATACAGCCTATTCCTAACCAACTGTTTTCGCATGATGAAGGGGGCGCTCCCGCCTTGTCAAATTGCAACATGCGGGCCGCGCAAAATGTCGCTGTCACAGCCTACAGAGGAACTCTTTACGGAAGGTAACGTTGTCCAACACGATGCGCAGTGCTGAGTTGCTCGGTCCGGGGTTACGCCTGAGCCGGGGTGGGTTCAGTGCTGCGGCGACGCCCGATGAATTGATAAGTTCCCTTAAATATGGGGCAAACCAGGCGGCTCGTTTGACGATCTATTGGCAAATCAACCGCCGGAGCTCTCGGCTGGAGAATTCAAAAATGACCAGTGACACTCATCCGTCTGGCACTATTGCCAGCGCCTTCATGTCCTTCCTGCGGGTGCGCAAACGGCAGTTGTTGACGCCCGTGGCGGGTCTGCTGCTCACGTTCGGCCTCTCGGCCTGCGGCACCAACTATGACGGTCTGACGATGCAATCGATGGGCACGCCGCCAGCATACAAGCTGGATGCGGGCGATCGTGTCGCCATCAACGTCTTCGGCGAAGAGAACCTGTCCGGCGAATACGAGGTCGACCAGTCCGGCATCGTCTCCCTGCCGCTGGCCGGCCGCGTCAAGGTGGCCAGCCTGTCGACGCAGGATGCCGAACGGACCATCGCCAAGCGCCTGTCGGAAGGATTCGTATCCAATCCGAATGTCACCGTGAGCGTGGTTCGTTATCGGCCGTTCTACGTGCTCGGTGAAGTATCCCGCCCGGGCGGCTATCCGTTCTACTCAGGCGCCAGCGTCCTGAGCGCGGTTGCCGTCGCCGGCGGCTACACCTATCGCGCCGAAAAGATGGGCGTCCGCCTGCTCCGTCAGGGTGGCGATGGCACGGCGCAGCCGCAGCGCATCACCCCGGGCACCTATATTGAACCGGGCGACATCATCATCGTTCCGGAGCGTTGGTTCTGATCCATCGTCAGTAAGCGTGTTTGGCCGGCATGAGCGCCGCCTATCAGTCTGAGCCCGACTCCCAGCCCCGCGCGGTTCCGATCGCCGATCGATCGACCGTCGTGGGGCTGTGGGTGATTCTAGGCTCCCTTGTTTTCCTGCAGCGTCTTTCGCTCGGCGGCGTGCCGGTGGCCTTCGCCATCTCGTACCTGGTGCTCGTCTCGCTGGTTTTGCTGCGCGTCGTCGTCATCGACGCGATGTTCCTCGTCTTCTTCCTGGTCGCGGCGGCCGTGGCGTCGCTATCCGTCATCTGGTGGCCGGGCGACGCATCCTTCAGCTCCTTTCTCTATCTGCTGGCGATCTATGCGCTTTACATGCTGCGCTTCCGCAACCGCGCCGCGAGTTTTGCGGTAGCCCAGCATGTCTTCCTGAAATGCATGCTGATCGCCGCCGTCCTGGGTATTGCGCAATTCATGGCGCAGTTCGTGCTTGGGCCCGAGCAGGTGTTCCCGCTGGAATACCTTCCTGAATTCATCAAGGCGCAGAATTATAACGTTATCATTCCGCTGACCTACGGCTCGCCCATCGTCAAGAGCAACGGCATCTTCTTCCTCGAACCGTCGTTCTTTTCCCAGTTCCTGGCGATCGCCTTGCTCCTCGAGTTGCTCGGACGTCAGCGGCCGGTCCGGTCCGGAATCTATCTCTTCGCCTTGCTGATCTCCTATTCCGGCACGGGGTTGCTGACAGCCGCGATATTCGCGCCGTTTGCGCTGATGCGTCGCATCAATGTGCCGCTTATCCTGGGATGCGTCGTCATCGCGATGATTGTCGCTCTGTCCATGAGCGTGCTGGAATTCGATACGCTGTTCAACCGCGTCGACGAATTCGCGTCGCCTGAATCGAGCGGTTTCGCGCGCTTCATCTCGCCGTTCTATCTCATTCGCGACTTCCTGCTGCCATCGCCGGACAATTTCTTGTTCGGCATGGGGCCAGGAACAATCGATGCCGCGCTGACGAAGGCGTCCTTCCACGCCTACCTCGCCCATGACCCGACCTGGATCAAGCTGATCTTCGAATACGGCCTGGTGGGCGGCGTGGCCTTCCTCAGCTACGTCATTTGCGCCATGTATACCGGCGCGCGCGACCGGCTGTTCGCTACGGTCCTGTTGTTGGCCTGGCTCGCGCTCGGCGGCTACCTGCTGAACGGCATGATGAACGTGCTGTTCGTGACGCTCGGCGCCATGCATTCATGGTCCACCGTGCGCAACCAGGAGCGGCCTCTGACTCCGCGGCGCGCGCGCATGGCCGGGCGGGCGGCCAGCCGGCGGCGGTACTCCGCGCCGGCGCCGGGGACTCCAGCGCCTTAAACTCTGGTATATCGATTCAGCAGCAGTCCCGCAGCCGGCGCATGTCTAGACGTCAGCCCAGCGCACGCGTGCGCGACGCTCAAGCGGTGATTGTCAGGCGGCCCTGGAGCGTTTTCGCCGACGTGGAGACCGGTTCGGCGTAAAAATTCGATCGCCGAGACTTCGAGAGCATGGTTCGATTCATAGAAACGGGATCATACCCTAGCCACGCGCTTCGCGCCACGTCGGGATCGTTGGCTCAGCCGGGACCGGAAACGCCCCGCTCGACGGGCTTCGGCGCACCCAAGGGGGCGGCACCACCGGCAGACGGGTCGAAAGCGCGCCAATGCCCGTAAGCCCCCTCGTAGGCCGCCGTGGTAAGGCGGCCGATCTCCGCCCAACTCGGGATTGCGTCACGCAGATGGCGCACGTGCGCCGCGCAGGACGCCACCAGTTCCGGCTGCTGAATGAAGCTGCGCATGGCCTGTGCCAAAGCTCCCGCATCATCCGACGGAATGAGGAAGCCACCTTGGCCGTCGCCAAACAGCTCGGCGGCGGCGCCCATCCGAGTGGCGATGATGGGCTTGCCGACGACCATGGCGGTCATCAACACGCCACTGGCCTCGATCTGGCGATACGGGAATACCAGCACATCGGCGCCGCGGAAGATCTCGTTGAGCTCGGCGGACGATACGAACCGCAAGTCGAAATCGATGCGATTGGCCACCCCGGTCTGGGCCGCCAGTTCCTCGAGCGGTGCCATGTCCATATAGGCCTTGCCCACCACGCGTACGCGGCACTTCGCACGCGTGGCAGGATCGAGCGCCGCGAGGGCGCGGATCAGCACATCGAGGCCCTTGTAGGGCTTGATCTTGCCGAACAGCAGGAAGGTCGTGGGAGTTTCCGGGGCGCGGCCGGGCGTCGGGCCCTCGTCGGTCAAATCGCCCTGATGGAGCAGCCCATGCGGGATACACCGTACCCGGTCGGCTTGACCGAGATGATTGGCGACGATTTGCCGGCCGTTTTCGGTATGTACGATCAGAGCGTCGAAATGGCGTAACGCATCGAAGGCGCCGATCGATTGCAGGGAGGAACCCGGCGCGCCATTGAATGGCATGGTGTCGTGCACCGTGATGACGAGCGGCGCGACGCGCCGGAGGCGGCGCAGGAACCAGGCATCGACAACCGGCAGAGGCAGCCATTGGAAATGGATGACGTCCGGCTGCAGCCGCTCCATTTCGGCGCAAAGCCGCCGCATGCCAGCGATATGGCTGATGCCCTTGACGGCACGGAACAGAGGCTTCGGGAGCTTGTCCCAGATGCCCGCGGCGAGCCCGCCATAGAACAGGGGACGGAGAAAAGCCGGCGTGGAGTGGGCTTCTATGCCACTCGGGAATTTGCCGTAGAGCCAGACTTGATGGCCGCCATCCAGCAGACCGTCAGCCAGCTCCTGATCGTAAGGCAGGGTGAAAAGAGATGGATCGACGAGAGCGATCTTCATGGAAATCGCGGAACCCCCAAGGAAATTTGGACGGCGCTTGCCATGGCGCCGCCCGCGAAATCAGTAGGCGCCGGTACGTCCGAAAACGACGCGCACCGTACGGACCAGGATCGATACGTCGCGCTTCAGGCTCCATTCCCGGGCATAGTTCGCATCGAGCTGTACGCGGCTGTCGTAATCGATGTCGTTGCGGCCGCTGACCTGCCACAGCCCGGTCAGACCGGGACGGCAGCCCAGGTAATCGCGAAACGCCGCGCCGTACCGCGCGGCTTCCGCCATGACGATGGGACGCGGGCCCACCAAACTCATCTCTCCCCGGAGAACATTGAACAGCTGCGGCAGTTCATCCAAGCTGGTCTGCCGCATGAAGTTGCCGAGCCCCGTCACGCGCGGGTCGTTCTTCAACTTGAAGTCGCGCTCCCATTCGGCGCGCGCTTCGGGATCTTCCGCCAGGAGCTTCTGCAGGCGCGCTTCGGCGTCGACGCACATGGTGCGAAATTTCAAGCAGGAAAATGGCTTGCCGTTGGCGCCGATGCGCTTATGGCGAAACAGGATGGGGCCGCCGTCGCGCTTGACCAGGAGTGCGATGGCGACCATCACCGGAAACAAGGCGAGCAGAAGCAGCATGCCGCCGATCAAATCGAGGCTTCGCTTCATGATGGACGACGACGGATATTGGACCGAGGGGCGCGCCGGAAACGGCACGATCTCGGCATCCGCCATCGCGCCGGCACCACCACCACTCGGCAGTCGCCCGCGCTGCACTTCATGAGGGTGGGGCTTCAGGCTTTCGGACCGCGAGTTCCGAATGGCTTCGTTCCCGTTCGAGCTCCACTTGGCCATTGGCTCTTCCTCTTTTTACAAATTTCATCTTGGAGCAAACCAAGCATTGCCTCCGGACGAACCCGGTGGCCGTTACGCACTGCTCAGATAGGCCCTCTTTCACGGCGTCTCGCTGGAACGTAGGCGAGCACCGCAAAACTAAAAATATGCTTTCCTATCAATGCGTGGCGTGTGACGTTTGTGAGATTTTGAGGACATGTCCACAACCTGGGCGTGTGCTCAAAATCTGCCTCGGCGCGGGAACAGAAACTGCTATTTTTCGCGCGTACGGGGCACATAAAAGCGACACGGCGGTGGTCTCGCTATAAAGCTTCGTTTAGACTGCCCAATCATCTGAAGCCACCTGCTCCGGCGAGATGGGTTAGACGATTTCCGCGGTCACAGTCTTGATTGAAATGGCTCCGTCGCGAGCCGGGGGATGCGATCAATGGACCAGAACGTGAGAGTGTCGAAGCGCCCAGCGCAAGACGCGATGGACGAGCAGATTTTCCGCGACCGCGAGCTCACCGAACCGGCTCAAAGCTCTGCCATGGTCCTGGTC
Source organism: uncultured Alphaproteobacteria bacterium (assembly GCA_963752345.1). Classification (GTDB taxonomy): domain Bacteria; phylum Pseudomonadota; class Alphaproteobacteria; order SMXQ01; family SMXQ01; genus CAVVYA01. The sequence continues at coordinate 142,224 of CAVVYA010000017.1, read as the reverse complement.
CTGGGATTCGTCGCTCTCGTATCGATGGCCTTCGGCTTCGTGCTGGGCCTCTTGTTCTAACGGCCGTCGCCCGTTTTAACGGCAGCGCTGCAGCCGCCAGCGATATTTCCCCACCTCGCTCATGCTCGGCGATTGCCGTAGCCGGAGCGCGACGGCGCAATTGCCCGAAATGAAGAAGACGCGCTGGCTTCCGCCAAGTCGCGCCTTCTTCCGACGGCACGCGGCCGTGACCACGGCCGAGCTCCTTAGGCGGCGTAACCGCTGTAGTATGGCTGCGTATCCATCTTCGACACCTTGGCCTTCGACACGATGATTCCCGCCAAGGGCCCGCGCGTTGCCATCACGCGCCGCAACGCCTCGCGCACCGACTTGCGGCCGGTGACGCGGTGCTGCACGACCATGAGGACGGCGTCGGCGTGATCGGCCAGGCACAGCGCATCGGCCACCTTCATGACCGGCGACGAGTCGAGGATGATCAGGTCATAGCTCTTGCGCGCCTCGTCGAGGAAGGACTGCCAGTGGCCTGACATGGCAAGCGCTGCGGGAGAATGGTCGCTGCCCGCGGCGATCAGGCAATCCACGTGATACTTCTTGTCGCGATAAACGGCGGTCGACAACGGCTCCTCGCCGCGCAGGACGTCGGACAGCTTCGGCACGCCGTTGCGGCAAAACATGCGGCGCAGGCGCGGCCGGCGAATATCCGAATCCACCACCAGAACGCGGGCGCCATCCATCGCGGCGACCACCCCCAGCGCACCCACGAAGGAAGTCTTGCCTTCTCCGGGCATCGCCGACGTCACCAGGATGACCTGCGGACGCCGTTCGTCGGCGCGCCGGTTGCGCATGGCGACCCGAATCCCGCGCAGCGTCTCGGCCGTCGAGGATGCGGGATTCTCCTTGACCTCCTGGGTCAGCACGCCCTCGCGCTTGAGGAAACCGCCAACGGTCGGCAGAACGCCCAGCACCGGCACACCGAGATTCTCCTCGATCTCGTCGGCCGAATTCGAACCCGCGCTTGCTCTCGCCGAACAGCAGCACGAGCGCGGCGGCAAGCAGGAAGCCGATGAACATGCCCATGGCCGCGTAAAGCTTGCCGCCCAGGCCATATGGGGTGATCGGCGGTACCGATTGCGACACGATGCGCGCCGTGGTCAGGCCGATGCGCGAGGGCTCGGCCGTCTGTTGCGCCGTGGCCAGGAACTCCTGATACACATTGCGCTTGGTATCCGCCTCCTTCAGAAGCTGCTGCAGCTCCATTTCCGACGCCGCAATCTTCATCTCGCGGCCCTGGATGGATTGCAATTGCTGCTCGAGATTGCGCTCGCGCGAGCGCGCCACATCGACCTGGTTCTGCAGCGACTGCGAGACCTTATTGATCTCGCGGCTGATCTGCGTGCGGACGCTGTTCAGCTCGGTCTCCGCGGCCCGATAGCGCGGGTGCTGCGGGCCGAGCCGGGAGGAGGCCTCAGACAACCGTTGCGCCGCCTCCGATTCCCGCTCACGCAACCGCTGAATCAGAGGCGAGGCGAGAACTTCAGCGGTCGCGTCACCTGCCAAGCCGCCGCGCGACGCCGACTGCGCCGAGCGCAGGCGGGCTTCGGCCTGGGTGCGGTCGGCGCGGGCCAGACTCAGTTGCGCATTCAGTTCGTTGAGCTGCTGATTGCCCACGGTCCCGGCACGGGTTTCGAGCAGGCCATGCTTGCTGCGATATTCCTGCACCTTCTTATCGGCGTCTTCGACCTCTTCCTTGAGCGCCGTGGCACGCTGCTTGATCCAGGCATTGGTCTGCACGGATTTCTTCGCCGCGTACTCGATCTGGTTGGCGATGAAAGTTTCCATCACCGTGTTCACCACGGCGGCCCCGGTCTGCGGCGTCTCGCTCTCGAAGTTCACGTAGATGACGTAACTCTTGCCATCGGTGAAAACGTCCAGCTTCTTGCCGACGTTGGAGACTACGTTCGACCACATCCCCTGCTCAGCAGCGGACGCTGCGAGTTCGGGATCGATCTCGCGGTTGCGGCTGCTGAACACCCGGCCAACGGCGGCCAGACCATCCTGCAAACCGCCGAAGATCGATTCGAAGAAGGTCGGCTCCTTCAGGTCGGGATTGAATTCGGGATCGCGATTGAGCTGCAGCTTGCGCGCGACATCGGCGATGAGCTCGCGCGAACTGATAATCTGCGCCTCGCTGCGCACCGCGGCCGCATCCGGGGCCAAAGGCGCCATCGTGTTACCGAGCTGAGGCAGATAGGTCGGCCGCGCATCGATCGCGAGGACACCCTGGGCCAGATACTTCGGCGTCAACTGCATCGCCGCGATGTAACCGGCCAGACCGAGAAGCACCATGACGCCGAGGATCATCATCTTGCGGCGCCAGAGCGCGCCGAAAATCTGGCCCAAGCTGATCTCGCCACTCGGCCGTGGCCGTTGGATCGACTGCGGCGACGGCAGCGCAATGTAATCGCCCTCGAACTCATCCCCCGGGCACGCGGCGAGACCGGCGCCGTGGAACTCTCGGCTTCAGTCTACCGGACAGGTCGAGAGACCCATGGCCCGAGTGGGACGCAGGCTGATAGTCCATTGCGAGATCTCCATGTTCTTCTGGGCAAGCGGGCCGACGCCGCGACGCACGACGCTGAGCATTAAACGTCGCAATAGGACGAGGGTTCACCTCGGGATGCGAGTGTGTTATGCGCGGCGGCAGCCCCTTGAAAACTCCATAAACTTGTCACAAAGGGAACCGCTGCTTTCGACTACGATGGCGCTGTTTTCTTCCTGGTTTTTGCTGGCGACGGAGCGCGCTCGTGCAATGTCGCGACTGCCTAAAAGACAGGCTAACGCCACATAAGGAGGGCAGCCGTGTTGGCGATCTTGTGCTTTGCCGGAGCGGGAATCTTGCTTTTCGTCTCGCTTCATCCCTTCATTTTTTATCCCCTGAGTCTCCGCATCCTGCGCTGGACCCGTCGGCGAGGCCGCCACGCGCCGCCACCGAACGAGACTCAGCCGCTATCCTACGCGGTCTGCGTCTGCGCTTATAACGAAGCGCCGATCATTCGCACGACCATCGAGAATCTCATTGCGCTACGGCGGACGACGCCCGAGCTGCAGATCTTGGTTCACGTCGACGGCAACGCCGACGGCACGGCGGACATCGCGCGTGAATATGAGGGTCGAGATAGACCTGGTTGTCTCGCCGGAGCGCAAAGGCAAAACCTACGGCATGAACCAATTGCTCAGCATGACCAGGGCCTCGGTCGTGCTGCTCACCGACGCGACGGTTCGCATCGACGAGCATGCTCTTCCCAACCTGAGTAAATATTTCCACGATCCCGAGGTCGGCTGCGTCGCCGGCCATCTTCGCTACACCAATCTCGACGAGACCTCGACGGCGTTCGTGGGTTCGCTCTACTGGCGCCTCGAGGAAAGCGTAAAGCAGCTCGAAAGCGATACTGGATCGGTGATGGGCGCCGACGGATCGATCTATGCCGTGCGGCGCGCGCTATTCCAGCCGGTGCCGGAAGACATGATCGACGACATGTACATTTCGCTCGCCGTGCTGTGCGATGGCTACCGTATCGTGCGGGCGCCCGACGTCTATGCCTACGAGAAATCGGTGACGGACACCCGCGAGGAATTCCGCCGCAAGGTCCGCATCTCCTGCCAGGCCTTTGCCGCCCATCGGGCTCTGAAGCCCAAGATCGCGCAGCTTGGCGCACTCGACCGCTACAAATACGTGTCTCACAAGCTGATCCGCTGGTTTACCGCCTATACCCTGGGCGTCGCCGGAATACTCTTCATCGCCGGTGTCGGCCTGACCTGGGGACCGGCCGTAGCCGCCGGATTGACCGTGGCGGCACTCGGCGCGCTCGGGGCCGGATATTTCGTGGGCTTCCGGCCGGTGACCGTGATTGCCGATATTCTTGTTTCGTTCGTCGCCACCGCGATCGGCGTGTGGAAGGCCTCCGCCGGCCACCGGATCCGCACGTGGGAGCCGGCGAGTTCAATTCGCAAAGCCTGAGGTATCCGTGATGGCTCATCCAGCCACCGTCGACGTCATTATCCTTTCGTGGAATCGCACGCCGGAGACGATCGAGGCGATCGAAAGCGCACTCGCCCAGGAGAACGTCGATCAGCGCGTGCTGGTGCTGGATCAGGGCAGCGAGCCCGGCAATCTGGCGCAGTTGCGCAATGTCGCGGCCGGCAACTCACGCGTCGTGCTTAAGGAAGTCGGACGCAACGTGGGCGTTGCCGCAGGGCGCAACATGGCGAGCGACCTGGGAAGCGGCGCTTATATCGTGGCGCTCGATAACGACGCGATTTTCACGGACAACCTGGTGCTGTCCCGCGTGGTGGAGAGCTTCGAGGCCGATGCGACGCTCGGCGCCCTGGCCTTCCGGATCTTCAACTTCTACACCGGCGATGACGACGAGATGTGTTGGGACTACCCCGAGGCATTGCGTCCCTATGCCGACCGCGAATTCGAGGTCACCCGCTATATCGGCGCCGGACACGCGCTACGGCGCGCCGTTTTCTACGACGCGGGCCGCTACGACGAGAGCCTGTTCTTCGCGGGCGAGGAGCGCGATCTCAGCTATCGGATCCTCAATCTCGGCTACCGCATCAAATACGCGCCTCACTTGGCGGTGCGCCACAAGGTCCTGCCGGGACAGCGGGTGCGCTGGGATGCCGGACGCTACTATTACACGGTCCGCAATATCCTCTATAGCGATTTCAAGTTCGGCAAGTCTCCCCTCTACCTGGCCAAATCGGTCGCCGCCCTCACGCTCAGGGGTGCCTTTAATGGCGTCGGCTGCCAAGCGTTACGGGGCGCATGGGATGCGGCCAAGATGGCGGCGCGGTTCGCGCGGTCAAGCCGCGATGCCGATCTCTACCGGCTCAACCGCGAGGCGCGCGATTATATTCGGGCGTGTGAACGGATCGGCCGCGGCGGCGTTATGGCTGGCATAGCGCGGCAGTTCCAACGGCTGCCCGGCAGTATCTGACCGCCACGCAACAACGGCTTAGTCTGGAGTCCTATTCGATGATTTCGCTGATCGTGCCGTCCCGCAACCGCGCTCACACGCTTCGCATCGTAGGCGAGAGCCTTTATCGCCAAAGCAAGGTTACGGAAATCATCTTCGTGCTCGACGCCAGCACGGACGACAGCGAAGCGGTGATTGACGGGCTAGCCCGGTCATTCCCAGCAGTTCGGACCGTGGTGCTGCGCAATGAAACGCGCAAGGGCGCACCCTACAATCGGATCAAGGGATACCGCGCGGCGACCAGCGATTTCATCGCTTTTACCGACGACGACACCTATCTCGAGCCAGGCTATTTTGAAACCTGCCTGAACAAGCTGCTGGCCACGGGCGCCGCGTTCGTGTCCGGCCGGCTCGTCACCAAGCTGCCAAATCAGACCTTCGACCAGGCGATCGCCGCCTTCGGCAACGGCACGCTGGATGGGCCGCTGCTTATGCCGGTGACCTGTGAATTGCGGCACAGCGCGCGGTTCACCGGCGACGTGCGGATTCCCTTTACCGGGCCGATCGGCGTGACCCGCCGGGAGCTGCTCGAGCGCTTCTCTTACGACCCATTCTATTGCCGCGGCAATGGCTATCGCGAAGAGACGGATTTCCAGATGAACGCCTTCGTCAACGGCTATGAAATGCTGGTAACGAACGACGTCCACTGCGTCGAGCTCAGCCGGTGGGAAAACCGCTCCGGCGGTCAACGAATCTCGCGCTTCGCCCAGCTTTATTGGAGCATTTACTACACCAACTACTTTTTCGGAAAATATTACGAGCGCTATGCGGAACGCCTCGGCCTGAGGATTGGCCGGCGTTTGGCGCTACTGATATTCGCGGTACACCAATTTTATGCTCTATTCATCCGTCCGGCGCGCCGCCTATCCCTTTTTATACCGCGGCTGGTACCAAAGACGGCTGCGGCCCCTCAGGTCCGCGCGAATTGAGCAAACTCGCCGTCGGGATTTTCTTCAGCCAGCAAGCGTGATAGGCGGACAGCTTACCATAAGAATTGTCCGCTATTCCCACGTTGCGCCCCGTCAAGAGGCCAAGCAGCGCCATATGCAGGCGGTTCGTGACCACCATCTTGTGGGGCGCCAGGGTGCGAATGGCTTTGCGGACCAGATGTTCGCGATACACGCGCCAGAACGGATGAATTTCATGATGTGGCAGCAGGTCGCGATGGCACCGGTGCAGCCGGTGTAAGAGCCCGAAGGCGACGCGATCCAGCGGATTGATGATATCGAGCCAGTCGATCGGAATCTGGCCATAGGCGGGCTCGTAGGCAAATGGGCATTCTTCCTTGTCCACACGCATGAACAGCAGCGTGTCACGCTCACCTGTCGCCTGGCGGTGCGGCGCCATCTCGTCCCACAGGAAATGCGCCATGTCGGGGAACAAATAGACCGGGTTCGGAAAATGCCGGCGGAAGAAATCGCAGGAAGTTTCATCCCGCAGGCAGATATGAAGATCCGGGTGGGCTGCGAACACCTTCGCGCAGTCCGCCACTTTGCTCGGCAACTCGAAGTGGATGGTCTGGGGCAGAAGGACGATTCGATTGCGGCGGCATTGGGCGACGACCCGTTCGCGAAACTGCTGGTGCAAATCGTAGAGGTCGCCGAAATTGCCGCCGCCTTGGAGAACGATGGTCGCTTCCGGTGGGACTGCGGCAAACTGCTCGACGCCACAATCGTAGGCGGAGCGGACCATCGCAAGCTGGTAATCGAAAGCGCGGAAGAAGGCCTCAGTGCCCTTCTCGATCAAGAGGTCGCCGACATTGAGGTAAACGGGGTAGTCCAAGAACACGACAGGGTTACCGCGCGGGATGAGCTCGGCGATATCGCCGACCTTGTTACGCAACCCAACCATTTCGGAATGCCACTCATTCATCGACCGCAGTCCCCCGAGCGCCGCTCTGCGCGTATTTTCAGACAGCTCATCAACGCGGCACCGGGGCGGATTGTTGCCGCTCCTTGCCGCGCACTACATAAATATTTGAAAATCCTGACGATACGTGGCCGTCCGATTTCCGCCACGTTAAACACACTATGGTATTCACCTAAACACGAACATGCTGCTCGCCCCGGGAAGCCTCTCGCACCGCGACAGCAAAAGAAGGCGATCGGAGCACGCTCGATTAGAGTCTTTGACCGAATAAAAAGAAACTCCTGACGGCATTCACTTTCCGGCCGGGCTCTGCATTCGCGGTGCCCGGCGAATTTTTTTGAACTCTCCGCCACGATTGGATCAATGGGTGCGGGCGAACCGCCGGATCCATTCGCGCGTGCCGGTCTTGCGTAAAAACTGCGCGGTATGGCGAAGCTGTTGCCAGAACAGACTACCTTCGCCGTATAACGCCACCATGCGATGCTTGGCAAAGGCCGACCTGAGGTTGGCCAAGGGCCGACCGGCGCGTTCGAGGGCGGGAAAGGCGGCCTGAAGCAAGCAGCGCCAATACTGCCGCTGCGTGCGCCGGCTGATCGGAACGGGCAATTCCCAGGGCGCGCCGAATAGCCGATGGGCGGCCAGTGCGTGCAGCAGGAGCGGGCCTTCCAAATAGTGCTTGCCGATGACGGCGAGTGCCTCGTCCCAATCGATGCTGTTGGCGTCGCGATCGAGGATGCGGGCGAACTCGTAGATCTGCCGCAGATCGAATGTCCCGCCGTAGTAGCCACCGACATGATGAACCTGGGCATGAAGAAAATTGTGCAGAAGGCGATCGGTTGCCGAGGGAATGAAGAACGAGCCGCCTTGATACTCGACCTGCTCGGCGCGGCTCCACACGATTGAGCTCGGCAACACCCAGTAGGCATTGATCAGCTCCAGGTGAATATCGATCGCCGCCGGACTGTTGAGCCGGCGATATTCGGCGAACGCATGCTGCACCGGCTCGTAGGACGTGGCGACGAAATAGCCCAGCGATTTGAGAACCGCATCGGCTTTCTCGATATCTTCGCGCCGCACCAGCAGGTTGACGTCCTGAAGCACCCGTGCCGCCGGCGTCTGGTAGTAGTTGAAGAAGAAGCTCAAGCCGCCCTGCAGCACCATCGTCTTGATGCCGGCTGCCGTGAAGGCGCCGAACACCTCCAAGGCCTGGGCCAGGACGACCTCGTTGCGATCCTGGTTGGCGTTGCGCAGGAGCGCCAGGTAGTCGCGGACGGCGGAAGGCAGATCGCCCAAATGGCCCGCCGCCGCCAAGGATTCGTGCATGGCTGGGCGCCAGCAGATGGTCGCTGGCGAGTTGCAGCGGACCGAGCCAGTCGAGCACTTCCTGACGGCGCACCGCGGCTCCCGGGCCGCCCGCATCCGGTTGCAGGCTCTCAGTGACGATCCGCAAATTCCGCAACATGCGGCGCCCCGCAAAGGCGGACAATCTGCTCGACGCCTTCATCCAATCCGTAAATCGTAATTCAACCAATCACAACGCCGCCCTCGTCAAGCGCGTGCAGGCTGACGTGCGGGGCGGCGCGAACGAACCCGTTCGTTTGCTGTTCAGGCAAGGTCCTGTCGCGCCGGCTGCAACGATTACTTACTGCTCAATGCAACGCTCGCCGTAGTCCCTTCCGTTTCAGCCTTCAGATAGAGGTGATTGCTGTCGTCTTCCGCCTCGGAAACCCAGCGGTAGCCGAAACCGGAATAGGTCTGGATGCGGTTGAAATTCTCATCCACCTCGCGGAATCGCTGGCGGATGCGCTTGATGAAGGTGCGCACATTGGCCCGGTAACCCTCCGTGCCGTCGCCCGCGACGAAGCCGGGGCCGCGCACGTTGTCGTAGATCTCGCGGTGCGGGACGTCCTTGTCCTTATTCATGGCCAACAGATAGACGATCTTGAATTCCGCGAGCGTCAGGTCGACCTTCGTGTCCTTCCAGAAAGCCCGGTTCGAATCGGTGCTCAAAGTCAGTTCACCGCACACGACCTTCTGACTTTCGTCTTTCAACTCGGGGCGTACGAGATCGTCCTTGCGGTTCAGCACCCCGGTGATGCGGCTCAGCAGGATCGAGTAGCTGCGCGATTTCTCGATGAAGTCCGACGCGCCGTTGAGCAGGGCCGTCTCCTCATAGACCTGATCGCCCAACGAGGTGAGGAAGATGACCGGGATGCCCTTTTCCTTCGCACCCATTTTCTGGAGCAGCTCGATGCCGGCAATGCCGGGCAGCTTCCAGTCCAGAATGGCGACGTCGGCGCGCCCACCGCTCTCAAAATACTCGAGCGCGGTTTCCCCGGATTCGAAGTCGCAGACCTCGAACCCCAAATCTTCCAGATTTCTGATCAACGCGTCCCTGAAGAGCAGATCGTCTTCAACAAACACGATGCGAACGCCACTTGGCTTGGATTCCAGCTGCATGTCCATGGTCATACCCTAAATAGGATCTCCTTCCCCTGAGTTCCGCCTGAAGTCATAGATTCAATCAGTGCCCCACCCCTGATCCTGACGGGCCGTCGCGCGGGATAAAGTCAGACGAATCCCACAAACAATTGCTAGGAAAACGGCCTTTCTCACGAAGCGTTCCACAACGAGGTGAGGCTATCCCCAAAGGAACCGCCTGTTTCGGTAAGGTGTGACCGAAATATGACGCCTCGGACACGGGTCTGAACATGCAGGACGAGCGTGGCCGTGCCGGCAGGCACAAAAAAAAGCGCGGCAAATCGCCGCGCTTCAAGAACTTATGGTGGCGTCGTGCCCCCTGCGGCGCCTAGTACCTGGGCGCCGAGGGTCAGGAAGACGACGCTGCGGTCGTAATCCGAATTCGCGACATTGCTCGAATAGGCCGATTGCACCAGGGATCCCCGGACGTAGTAGTTGGGGGTAAGGTAGTAACGCACGCCGATTTGCGCCATCAGCAGTTCATCCTCACGCGAGGCGGTTGAGCCGCCGATCGGCTCGAAATCGAAGACGCCGTAGCTCAGCCGGGCGTCGAACCGCAGGGCCGGCATCAGCTGATAAGCCGCGCTCACCGCGTAGGTGGTGGCCAAATAGCCGGAGAAATTGGTGACGATCGTCTCCTCGACGGTCCGCGTCACCGAGCCTGCAAACTGCCATTCGCGGCGCGGCGACCAGTTCAATTGGCCGCCGAATCCGACCCCTTCCACATTGGACAGCCGTGGATCGTCGTAGGACTGGCTGAGATAGCCGGCATAGACGTCGAAATTGGTGATTTCGGTGAGGCCGATCTTGGCGCCGGCCACGGCTTCCCAGCCATTCGAATCGCGACTGAATCCCGCGTCGTCGGGCGTATTTTCGTAACGGCGCTGATTCAAGGTGCCGCGCACATAGGCTTCGTAGCCGCGGACGAGTTCATAGCCGACGCGCACGCCTTCGCGGTAGATCCACCGGTCGCGGTCATCGTTGTTGATGTTGACACCGTTCACGGCCCGCACATCGTCGACATCGACATAGCGCGCCGATACCCGCGGCGAGATGCTGAGCGGGCCCGGCTTATACTGGAATCCGAGATAGCCGAGCGTCGTATGGAAAATGGTGGGCTCCGCGGCGCCGCTGGTCACGTCGTCCGGCGAACCCCGCTCCTGCCAGTCGCGGGAATTGGCCAATCCCCATTTCATGAAGGATGCTTCGCCGAGGGCCGGGATTTCCCAGCTGCCGTCGTGCGACAATAGGTAGCCCTCGGTATTCTCGGAAGTGTTGTCCATATAGCGGTTGACCGCGCCGACCGCATCGAAGTTGAGGCGCACCGGGGCAGCCAGATCGGTCTGCGCCCGGATCGCGGGAACCAGGCTGAAAATAATGTCGCTTTGCTCGTTGCGCGAACTGGCGAAAACGTTCGAAATCGTAGGCCGTCGACAGTTCCGCGCTCGGGAACACAATGAAGCTGCCGACGCGCGCGCCGGTCGGCTCCATGCTCTCGGATGCACGCTCCGGCACGGAAGCCGGCGGACGCGGCGGCGTCTCGTAATCCTCGCGCGGGGTCAGATTTGGCCTGTCCGCGGCAGCCGGTAGCGCCACCATGGCAGACGCCAAAACCCCCGCGACGGCAAATGCCAACCGGTGTATCTGCTTAAATTTTGTATCCATGCTCTTGCGCTCGGCTTTGTTATGGCGAAAAAGCCGTCCCCTTGCGTCAGGCTCGGCCCGGTCCCCGCCCGGTTTCATTGATTTATGCCAAGCCCGCCGGTTGCCGGCAATCATTAACTACACGCCCAACGTGCACAAACATTTAAAATGGTTGAGAAAAAACCGGGCTATGGCAGAGCGGCAACAGTCCGTTGAGTGTCAATAAGAAAGAATATTACTGAGGAATGCCCGGGTCCGCTCGTTGATCGGATTGGTAAAAAACGCCTCGGGCGGGCTTTGTTCGACGATCTCGCCGCGATCCATGAAGATGATCCGGTCCGCCACCCGGCGCGCAAACCCCATTTCGTGGGTGACGCACAGCATCGTCACGCCCGACTCCTCGGCCAGGGACACCATGACGTCCAAGACCTCCTTGACCATCTCGGGATCGAGCGCCGAGGTCGGCTCGTCGAACAGCATGATCTTGGGACTCATGCACAACGCCCGGGCGATCGCCACGCGCTGCTGCTGGCCACCCGAGAGCTGACCGGGATACTTGCCGGCTTGCTCAGGGATATAGACCCGCTCCAGGTAGCGCATGGCGAGCGCCTCGGCCTCGAGGCGCGGCATCTTGCGCACCCAGATCGGCGCCAAGGTGAGGTTCTCCATCACCGTCAGGTGGGGAAACAAATTGAATTGCTGAAACACGATGCCGACCTCTCGGCGCACCGCTTCGATGTTGCGCAGATCGCTCGTGAGTTCCACCCCGTCGACGATGATGCGGCCGGCCTGATGTTCCTCCAGGCGATTGATGCAGCGGATCAGGGTCGACTTGCCGGAGCCCGACGGCCCGCAGATGACAATGCGTTCGCCCTTGGCCACCGTCAGGTCGATGTCGCGCAGCACCTGGAAATCGCCATACCACTTGCTGACGTGATCGAATTCGATGATCGGGGTGTCGGCCGCGCCGGTTGTCATGATGCCACGTTTCCCCGCGCCCTAACCGGCTTGACCCTTGGCCAGATGCCTCTCGAGCGACTGGCTGTACTGCGACATGAAGTAGCAGAATACGAAATAGATCGCCGCGACGAAGACGTAGGCCTCGATAGAGCTGCCGCGCCAGGCGGTATCGACGACGGCGACCTTGGCGGCGTTCATCAGGTCATAGAGGCCGATGATGACCACCAGCGAGGTATCCTTGAACACGGAGATGGTTGTGTTGACGAAGGGCGGGATCACGGCACGCAATGCCTGGGGCAGGATGACGAATCCCATCTCACGCCAATAGCCCAATCCGAGCGCTTCGGCGGCTTCGTATTGGCCGCGCGGAATCGACTGCAGGCCGCCGCGCACGACCTCGGCCAGATAGGCCGCCGTGTAAATGATGAGCGCGATCTGAGCGCGCAGCAGCTTGTCGATGGTCAAGCCCTCGGGCAACAGCAGCGGCAGCATGACCGAGGCCATGAACAGCAGCGAGACCAGCGGCACGCCGCGCACGAGCTCGATGTAGGTCGCGCACAGCACGCGGATGGCCGGCATCGTCGAGCGCCGGCCCAATGCCAGCAGCGTGCCCAACGGAAAGCCGACCGCGATGGCGAAAAAGGCGAGGATCAGGGTCAGCGGCAGCCCACCCCAGCGTTCGGTCGGAACATAGCTCAGACCGAACAGGCCACCCCACATCAGCAGGGCGATCGCGGCGAGCCCGACGAGCCAGATCGGCGCCAGCCACAGGCTCCAGAAACGCCGGTTGGCGCTCACCAGCATGAGGGCGATGAACAGCGCCACGACGATCAGGGGACGCCATTGTTCGTCATAGGGATAGAGGCCGAACAGGATCAGGCGGTGCTTGTCGGCGATGAAGGCCCAGCAGGCGCCGCTGCCCGCGGCACGGCAAGACTGCCGGTCCGTACCTTCGATCACGGCATCGAGCACGGCCCAGTCGATCAGGGCCGGCACGATCATCAGCGCAAGCCAGACGATCAGGACGGTCGCGACGGCGTTGAGCGGCGAACTGAACAGGTTGGCGTGCAGCCAGCCGAGCGGGGCGGTGCGGCGCGGCCGGACAGCGGCGCTGGCCATGCTCATGTCAGCGCTCCACCAGGGCAATGCGCTTGTTGTACCAATTCATGAACAGCGCGATGGAAAGCGAGATGGTCAGGAAGACCAGCATGATGATGGCGACGCCTTCAATGGCCTGGCCGGTCTGGTTGAGCGTCGTGCCGGCGACGGACACCAGGTCGGGATAACCGATCGCCACGGCGAGCGACGAATTCTTGGTGATAGCCAGATACTGGCTGGTCAACGGCGGCACGATGATGCGCAGCGCCTGGGGCAGCACCACGAGGCTCATGGTCTGACGCTCGTTCAAGCGCAAGCGCCTGCGCCGCCTCGCGCTGGCCGCGCGACACCGCGAGAATGCCGCTGCGCACGATCTCGGCGATGAACGCCGCGGTATAGATGACCAATCCGAGAAGCAAGGCGGTGAATTCGGGCGACAGTGTCGCGCCGCCGACGAAATTGAAGCCTTGCAGCCGGGGCACGTCCCACGCCAGGGCGCTGCCGCTGACCAGCCAACCAAGAAGCGGAAGAACGATCAGAACCGCTAGCGATAGCCAGCCGGTCGGCACATAGCCGCGTCCCGCCTCGCGCCGCCGGCGCGACCAGACGCGCAGCACCGCGGCAACGATGAGCGCGAGGGCGAACCCGCCCGCCGCCCAATCATAGGCGGCCGAGTCGGTTGGCACCGGGATCTTGACGCCGCGATTCGAGGCGAAGATTCCCGGCGCCAAGCGCAGCGCTTCGCGCGGGCCCGGCAACGTCTCGGTGATCAGGGCATACCAGAAGAACAGTTGCAGCAGCAGCGGCAGGTTGCGGAAGATTTCCACGTAGCCGGCCGACAGTTTCGCCACCAGCCAGTTTGACGACAGCCGGGCGATGCCGACGACGGTGCCGAGAACGGTCGCGAGGACGATGCCGGCGACCGCCACCCGCAGGGTGTTGAGCAAGCCAACGATCAGGGCCCTGAGATAGGTATCCGAGGATTCGTAGGGGATGAGGCGTTCGCCGATGGCGAATCCCGCCTGGCGATTGAGAAAGTCGAAGCCGGTGGCGATGTTGCGCGCCGCCAGATTGGCCAGGGTGTTCGATGCGAGATACCAAATGAGGCCAGCGACCGCCGCCAGCGCGAGAACTTGATAGATCGCCGCGCGCACCCGCGGGTCGGTCCATGACAAGCCGCGTCGCGGCGGCAGGATCGGCGACGCGGGCTGGGCGCGGTCCGCCATGATGGCCAGCGCCCTATTGCGCTTAGCGCACCGGCCATGCGTACATCAAGCCGCCCTCGGTCCACAGCGCGTTCAAGCCGCGTTCCAGCTTGAGCGGGCTGCCGGCACCGATGTTGCGCTCGAAGCTTTCGCCATAATTGCCGACCTGCTTGACGATGTTGTAGGCCCACTTTTCATCAACGCCCAAGGCCTTACCCATGCCCGGCGTGACGCCGAGCAGGCGCTGGATGCCCGGATTGGGACTCTTCAGCATCTCGTCGACATTCTTCGAGGTGACGCCATATTCCTCGGCCTCGATCATGGCAATGAAGGACCATTTGACGAGATCGAACCACTGGTCGTCGCCGTGACGCACCATGGGGCCGAGCGGCTCCTTCGAAATGATTTCGGGTAGGATCATGAAGTCGTCGGGATTCTGAGCGTTGGTCGAGCGGGTCGCAGCGAGGTTGGACGCATCGGCGGTGAAGGCATCGCATCGGCCGGCAAAGAACGCCGCGATCACCTCTTCGAGCTTCTCGATCACCACCGGCTTGTAATCGAGTTTGTTGGCGCGGAAATAATCGGCCATGTTGAGCTCGGTGGTGGTGCCTTGCTGGACGCAAATGGTCGCGCCATTGAGTTCCTTGACGCTCTTCACGGCGGCCTTCTTGGACACCAGAAATCCCTGGCCGTCGTAGTAGTTGATCCCAGCCACATTGAGACCGAGCGAGGTGTCGCGCGACAGGGTTGCGGTCGTGTTACGCGACAGGATGTCGACTTCGCCGGATTGCAGCGCCGTGAAGCGCTGGGCCGCCGTCAGGCCGACGAATTTCACTTTGCCCGCATCCCCGAACAAGGCGGCCGCCGCCGCGCGGCACACATCCACATCGATGCCCTTCCATTCGCCGCGCGAATCCGGCGCCGCGAATCCGGCAATCGCGGTGTTGACCCCACAGGTGATTTCGCCGCGCTGTTTGACGGCATCGAGCGTGGGACCGGCGCTGACCGGTGCGGCCAAAGCCATCATCGATACGGCTATGGCAAGAACGTGCAGCTTCGTCATGGCTGTCTCCAGGTCGTGTGTCCCTCGGCCGCATCGCATGCAGCCGTCAAACGGTAACATGGGGAAGTACGCGCCACAACCAGCGTGGATCGGCCCGTCGCGTGCCGCGGAGGCAGATGTGGCGGACAAGAAAAAGCCAGGGCGACCGCGGGCCCCCTGGCTTTCTCGATGCCGGCAAGATGAGCGCCGGGTTATTAAGGACTAGAGCGGCTTATTGCCAACCGCGCGAGACGTTGTAGAAGGAATCGACCCGGCGGCCATAGTCCGGCGTCCAGTCGATCTGCTCGTCGGCTTCGATCGATGGCGCGTTTTCGAGCTGCTCTTTGCTCAGGTTGACGATGTAGCCACCCTGGCGCGTGTCGTACTTCAACGCCGACCACGGCAGTGGATAGTGCTTGTCGCCAAGCCCGAGAAAGCCACCGAACGACAGCACGGCATACTGCACGCAGCCGTTGATCTTGTCCAAGACGAGATCCTCGATGGTACCGAGCTTCTCGCCGGCCGTATTGTAAACATCGGTGCCGTGGACTTTTTCGGCATTGATGAGATTACCGGTCGTCATTTTGTCCATGTCGGACATCTGCTGTCTCCTTGCGTTGTGATGTCGTAACCGGCACTTCCGCAGCGCCGTGTCTGCTTACCTAACTAAGCGCTCATATGCTGGTTCCGAAATTGTTACGCGTGCGAGTCGTCAAAGCGCCGGGGGAACCTAGGGGGAACCCGCCTTCCACGAGGCACGTTTACGCTAAAGTCTGGAATTGCCAGGCGGCGCGCAAAGTGCTGCGCAACGACGCTACGCCCGTTCAACTGCCATAGGGGCTGTTTATGTTGAGCACGATCCTGCTGATCATTCTGATTCTCCTGCTGCTGGGCGCGTTGCCCACCTGGCCCTATAGCCGCGGCTGGGGTTACGGACCGAGCGGTTTGACTCTCGTTCTTCTGGTCATTCTCGTGGTCCTCCTCGCCACCGGCCGTATCTGACGTCTACAGGAACGAAGGAGATGTTTCATGCCGCGCGGGGATAAATCGAGTTACACCGACAAACAAAAGCGCAAAGCCGAGCACATCGAAGAAGGCTATGAAAAGCGCGGCCTCTCGAAGAACGAGGCCGAACGGCGCGCTTGGGCCACCGTAAACAAAGAGAGCGGCGGCGGTAACAAGAGTGGCTCCGGCCGGGGCAAGCCCGATACCACCGTCTCCGCCCGCAAGGGCGGCAAGGTTGGCGGGCGCGCGTCGGCCGCACGGTCGAAGACCAAGCGCGCGGCAGGCGGACGCAAGGCGGCGGCCACGCGCCGGGCCGCCCGCGCGCAAGACGCCAGCACGTAAAACCACTGCGCGCACGACCACCGGACGCAAGACCCCGCAGACGCGGCACGAAGCAGCGGCCGCAAGACCGCGAGCCGCGCGGCATCGGCGCGTAACGCCGGCGCAAGCAAGAGCGCGTCGCGCGGCAAAGCGGAACGTAAGACGGCATCGCGCGCGGCGGGCACGCGCAAAACCGCGAGCCGCAAGACGAGCGCACGCAAACCGAGTGCAGGCCGGAAAGCAGCGAATCCCACGGGTGCGCGCAAAGCTCCGGCGCGTCGAAGCCGGGGAAAAAGCGCTGTCGCGAAACTGCTCGAGCGGGTCGGTTTGGAGTTCTGAGGCGGCCGGCGGCGCACAAAACCCCAGCTCTCCGTAAGAGAGCTGGGTTTTTATTTTGCGTCCTCGGCGGAGGTCGCCAGAGGCTTCGAGAACATGATCCGCTCCTATGGAATCGGACCATGTTCCCGAGTCTTGATTAAGTCGCGTTTCTACGCCGAACCGGTTTCCACTTCGGCGGAAAACGCTCGAGCGTTCGGCCGTCGCTTCACTTGTCGAGATTCTGTTTCTGCTGGCGCGGATCGGACTCCTGCTGGCGGTTGCCACCTTCCTGCTGCTGCTGACGATTCTGCTGCTGGTCGCCCTGCTGCTGCTTCGGGTTGCCCTGCTGATTGGGCTGTTGCTGCTGCTGGCCCGGCTTGCCCTGGCCCTGCTGGCCTTGCTGGCCTTGCTGGCCTTGCTGATTTGGCTTGCCTTGGCCCTGCTGGCCTTGCTGATTCTGCTGGCCCTGCTGATTCTGCTGGCCCTGCTGCGGATTTTGCGGATTGTTCGCCATGTCGAGAGGTCCTTCCCTGTTTACGTGAACATCGTCGCACCACGCCGAATCTCACGCCGAGGTGCAACGTCTCCATCCCCGGGCCTGCCGGCGCGAGGTTTATGGTAAACGGCCGCGCGGCATCCCCTGTTCCGCGTACGAAGCGCAGCTGAGCGCAACAAATTCCCGTGTTGAGCGTTGATGTTCAGAGGGCGCGAAGGCCTTTGGAGGGACGCACACATGCTGTTCGATCTGTCCGTGCCATGGTGGGAGTTGGTATTGAGTGGGGCCGCCGTTTTTGCAGCAACGCTTGGTGTTCTCCGCCTGAACTGAAGACCGTAAATCGTCAAAAAAAAGATGGCGCCGCGTCGGCGTGGACGCGGCGCCAATTTTTTGCCCTCTCGAAAAATTTACCGAATCAGACGCTTTCGACGATCTTGTCGCGCTTAGGCCGGAAGTGATATCGCGGCAGTTTGTCGAGGTCGGTGCCGGTGATGCGCATGACCCAGGCCGTTTCGGGGTGAGCCGTCGAATGGATGACGCCGGGCCCGTAGGCCCGGCTCTGGCCGGGCCCCAGGCTGTAGCGCTCCGCAGGCTCCAGCACCGCATGATCCTCGCTGTCCGGATTGACGCGACGCCACTCCGTCATGTTCGTATGGCCGCGGGCATTGCCATAAATCGCCCATGAGGTGCCGTGGCTGTGCGGCGAGCCGCCTTTGCCGGCTTGCTGCACATGGGCCATGACGTATACGTCGGTCACCGGGTCGTGATGCAAGACGCGCTTGCCCGGCGGCATGTCATCGTCGAACGTCGCCGCGACGAAGGCTGGATTAGCCAGCAGTTGTTTCAGCTTTTCGGCAATCTGCGGCAGACCATCCTCGACCCGCGCCGCCCCCTGCACGATCGCGCGGCAGTCGGCGCAGAGTTCCTCCAAGGTGTAAGACATCGCGCTCCTCCTAGGCCGCCATGGTGTGACTACGGCGGACGATTGTCCCGTAAATCCCCGCCATTGCACAAGGCCCGGCAGCCCCCCGCCTGGCGCCCTTCCGGCTCGTGACGACCCGGGCCGGAAATGCTACGGTCAGCGGCTTTTCCATCAATCGAGATACCCGTCGTCAGTATGGGACCTTTGGGGAGACCGCCACGATGAGCGTGCAAGCACTACGGAATTCGCCAAATCTCAGAGAATTGGTCAGCCAGGCGGAATGGCAGACCCGGCTCGAACTGGCCGCCGCCCACCGCCTGATGGACCATTTCGGGATCAACGATCTGGCCCACAATCACCTGTGCGCCCGCGTGCCCGGCGAGCCGGATGCCTTCCTGATCAAGCCGGCCGAATCGCTGTTCGACGAAGTCACCGCCTCCACGCTCATCAAGTATGATTTCGAGGGCAATCCCCGGCAGGACGGCGCGGAGCCGCTGCGCGGCGGCGGGCTCATCATTCATGCCGGCCTGTTCAAGGTGCGCGCCGACATTCACGCCACCATCCATACCCATACCGAGGCGATCATGGGCGTCGCCTCGCAGAAGCACGGCCTGCTGCCGATCAACCAGCATGCCATGCATTTCGAGGGCAAGGTCGCCTATCACGATTTTGGCGGCTTCGAATTCGACATGCGGCAGCGCGCGCCGCTGATCCGCGACCTCGGCGACAAGATGATCGCGCTCTTGCGCAATCACGGCTCGCTGGTGTGCGGCCGCTCGATCGGCGAGGCCTTCGTCGACCATCACGTTTTGGAAACCGCGTGCAAGGGGCAGATCGCCGCACTCTCGGCCGGCATCGACAACATCGTGCTGATCTCATCCGAGTTCGCGGCAGTACGCCCAAGGCCAGATGGAGGCGGGCCACGACCGGCGCGCCAATGGCGGCAAGGACTGGAAGGCTTGCCTGCGGCTGGCCGACCGCTTGTTTCCCGAATATCAAAACTAGGCTGCGCGCTGCCGACGGCCAAGCCGCCGGCAGCGCCCGCCACGGACGGATCTTCCGTTCCAAACAGTCGATCGCAACGCATGAAAAACCCTCGCCGCCAGGACGGCCGCCGCGCTTCGTCACCTGCCCTGCGCGAGACCGCGGTCCGCATCGTCCACAGCTCCGATCTGCACGTCGACGACGACTATACCGCCCACACCTATGGCGGCGACGGCACCATGGGGCTGCGCTGCGTGCTTGACACGGCGCGCAGCTTGTCGGCCGACGTGGTGGTGTTGGCGGGCGATGTGTTCGAGAACAACCGGCTTCATCTCGACGTGATCAACCGGGCGGCCGACCTGCTTCACGGTTACGGCCGTCCCGTGGTCGTCTTGCCCGGCAACCACGATCCGGCCGTGGCGGACTCCGCGCACCATCGCGCGCAACTCGCCGCGATCGACAATGTCGCGGTGCTCGGCATCAGCCATCGCCATGCCATCAGGTTCCACGATCTCGACCTGGAGGTCTGGGGTCGCGCCCATCGCGACTATGATGATATGGCGCCGCTGGCTGCCAGCCGTGCGCGCCGCACACGCTGGCAAATTGCGGTAGCCCACGGCCACTATGAAGCGCGGCCCGATCTCACGACGCCCTTTCGCCCATCCTGGCTGATCAGCGCCGCGGAAGTCGCCGCCACGGGCGCGGACTACGTGGCGCTCGGCCACTGGAATCGACCCGCCCGCGTCGGCAATGGCGATGTCAAAGCCTGCTACTCCGGCTCGCCCGAATTGGCCCGCACGGTCAATCTGATCCGTCTCAGCGAAGACCGCGGAGCCACGGTCAGCCGCAAGCCGATCCGCTGGCGCTAGACACCATCGTCCGGCGACCGGCGGCTATGCCACTCCGCGTTCGCTTCAAATGGCGAAGGCGACAGGTCGGATGGACGATTCAAGCTCGTCCAATACTCCGCCACACGCGCCATCATGGTCTCGAGATCGTCCAGATCCACCGGCTTGACGAGATAGGAATTCGCCCCGTGATCGTAGGCCAAGCGAACGTCGTCTTCCTGGTACGACGAGGTCAGGATGATCACCGGCGTCTGGCGCAGCACGGCATGCTTGCGGACCCAGGTCAGCACCTCCAATCCGGAGCGCCGCGGCAGCTTGAGATCGAGCAGAATGGCATCCGGCAGGGGAAATTGTTTCCGGTCGGAAAAATGGCCGGTTCCGGAGAGATAGGAAAGGGCCTCGTCGCCATTGTGGACCGCCACGATTCGGGTCGTCGTCGGCGCCCGCTGAAACGAACGGCGGATCAGCACTTGGTCGTTGGTATCATCGTCGACGAGCAGAAAAACGCCGCCATCGGAGTTCGACACCGTTTTATCCTTTCGCCAAATCGAACCAGAAACGGCTTCCGTTTCCAAGTCGAGACTCCACACCGACTTTGCCGCCAATTCGCTCGATACCTTTGCGCACCGCGGCCAGTCCAATGCCGGTACCCTCATATTGCCCGATTCCGTGCAACCGTTGGAACACTTCGAATACACGCGCGTGATGCTCCGGTGCGATGCCGATGCCGTTGTCCTCGACCCAGGTGCGGACGACATCACCATCGTTTTCCGACCAGACCCGGACGACAGGCGCGACACCGGGTTGGGTGAATTTCAAAGCATTGCTGAGAAGATTGACCAAGACCTGGACCAGCACGGTCAGGTTGCCGCGCACGACCGGCAAGGAGTCTTCCACGACAATGGTGCCACCGGTCTCGCGCGCCAGAGGCGAGACCTGATCCCTCGCCACTTCCGCGACCACATTGAGGGAGACAGCCTTGAGCGGAACCTCTTCCCGACCGAGCCGCGCATAAGACAGCAAATCCTCGATCAGATCGTCCATCCGCACCGCGGCGCCGGCAATCCTATGCAGGTAATCGAGCCCCGTCTCGTCCAGCCGGGTGCCGTAGTCCTGCATCAGCGCCTGACTGAAGCCCCGCATGGCGCGCAACGGCGCCCGCAGGTCATGCGCCACCGAGTAGGCGAAGGATTGCAGTTCTGCATTGGCCGACTGCAGGGCTTTGTTCTGATCGGCCATTCGTTCCTCGGCCAGTTTCCGCGCGGTGATATCGCGGGTGACCTTGGCGAAGCCGCGCAGCTGATGGTTCTTGTCGTAGAGCGCCGTCAACGTGATATCGGCGAAGAATTCCGAACCATCTTTGCGCTGGCGGCGGGCTTCTTCGCGGAAAACGCCCTGTTCGCGTGCGACCTGCAACTCAAATTGCGGACGACCCGCGGCAACCGAATCGGCCGGATGGAAGACCGACACGTGGCGGCCGAGAATCTCTCGGCTGTTCCAGCCTTTCAGGCGTTGCGCGCCGGTGTTCCAACTGATCACGTTGCCATCGGGATCCAGCATATAGATGGCGTAATCCAGAACGCTGTCGATCAGAAGCTTAAGGCTTTCCTCGCTTTCGTTGAGGGCCACATGCAGATTGGAAGCCAAGGGCTCACCGCCGGATTTAGGGCTCGCCATGCTGGAACTCCACGTCTGCCGCGAACCCGCCGGCGGATTTCATCGTGACTTTGGCGTCGGCCTGCTGGGCGAGCTGTTGGATGAGGCGTCCGCCGACGCCTCGGCTTTGCAGCATGTCGGTCGTGCCCAGGCCCACGCCGGTATCGGCGATCGAAAATGCCGCACGGCCGCCCTGTCTCTTGGCCAACGCGATGCGGATCTCGCCTTTGCGCTGGTCCGGAAAGGCATGCTTCATGGCGTTCATCAGGAGCTCATTGGCAATCAGACCGAGCGGGACCGCTTTGTCGATCGTCAGCTCGATTGGATCGAGATCGAATACGAGGGAGATATCGGACGCCCTGGCAGGCGAAACCAGGGAATTGGCGAGATCGCGGAGGTAGGACGAAAAATCGACCGCGCTATATTGCTCGGTGCGATGCAACTTTTGCTGGACGAGCGACAAGGAACGCACCCGATCCATCACCTGACGGAAGCCCTCCTGCACCTCTGGGGACTGAAAGTGACGTGACTGCATGCCAAGCAGCGAAATGACCAGTTGTAGATTGTTGTAAACGCGGTGATAGACCTCGCGCAGCAGCACCGTCTTGTCATCGAGGGCTTTCTGCAAGGCCGTGACATTGGTCAGCACGCCCTGGATGCGATCTTCACCTTCCCGCGACGGATAGGCGTTGAGCAAGCCCGCGAGTTCCCGCCCGTCGTTGCACCGCAGGCTGACCTGGATGTCGCTGATGCCGTCCCGGGGCAACGCGGCCAGGCTCCCGGGTAGATTCGCGCCGCGGAAGATATCGAAGAAGCCATGTCCCGAAAGCGCCTCCAGATCACGGACGCCCAATATAGAGAGCAACGCCGGATTGGCGTCCTCGAACTTTCCGTCGACCGTGCATTCGAACAGGCCGACGGTCACGCGCTGGAAGAGTTCCTCATAGCGTTGCTGGCTGAGCCGAAGCTGATGGCGTTGTTCGCCGTGAGCCAACAGCGCGTGGATCGACGTGCGCAGGCGCGGCTGGCGTTGCACGTCCTTGACGATGTAGTCGTCCAGCCCCGCCTTGATCGCCTCGACCGCGTAATCCTCGCCGGCAGCGCCCGAATACATGATTGCACCGCAATCAGGATGCGCCGCCTTGATGCGCTGAAATACCTCCAGGCCGTTACCCCATCCCAGCGAGTAGTCCACGATTGCCAGGTCGATGTGGCTGCGTGCGAGGTAGCGGGCGAGGTCCGCCGCGTTTTCGACCTGGAAGATTTCGGCATCGGGATGGTCGTGCTTGATCAGTCGCGACACCAGCACGCGGTCATTCGGATCATCGTCGATGAGAAGGATGTGCATGTATCGGGTGCGATCGCCTCGAGGGGCGCTAATATGCCATGACGGAGGTGTCTAGCCGTTCGCCCTAGATACGAAAGCGCGCCGCCTTGACGCCCAACCGACGATGGCCGGAAGGTTGATAGAACGATATTGCCGGTTCATTTGCAGATCTTCATTGTCAGCGGTGTTGCCAAACCTGCTCTTTGCCGATCGGAGTTAACCCGCATTCTTTAGCACGCCGGTGCGTACGCCAGGATGTGCGTCACGATGGCGGACAGGGCGACTAACTTTGCCGCTTCTTCTGCCGATCATAAAGCTGCTGCAGAAGATCGACGAAGCTCTCGGGAATCGGCTCGTTAAGCACCTCGTCGTACATCCGCCGCAAGCTCGGGCCCAACCAGTCATAGGTCGGCGGCGAGGGCTTCTGGGCTGCCATATCGGGCGGCGCGGCAGCGACGCGTTTGCCGGCCTCTCCGACGTCCCGGGAAACCTCGAGTTCACCTGTCGATTTCTTCGGGTCCATTATTCATCCCCAAGGGCTATCTGCCCAAATGCCGCAATTTTCAAGCACGCCGGCCTCGGAGATTCTACCGATCCCCTGCCTGTCCGGCGCCTGGTGGTCGGCGCTTCGCACAGCGTACGAAGCGCAACGGAACCTTCGTATTTGATGCGCGTTCTACTCGGTCGCGACTGGGATACCCCACTTCCCTCTGCCCTTCGGCATAGTAATCCCTGAGTGCAATGAGCCGCGCAAGCTTGCTATGATAGCGTAGTAAATTCAATCCCACAAACGCAGGTGCGCCATGACAAGTTCCGAAGCCATTGCCCCTCACGTTTCTTTCCTGCGCCGATATGCGCGAGCGCTGACGGGTGACAAGCTGCGGGGCGATGCATACGTGCGCGCCTGCCTTGAGACGTTGATCGCTGATCCGGCGATTGTGTCGCCCGATATGCGGCCGCGGGTGGGTCTGTATTGGCTTTTTCACGCCATCTGGGAAGCCGCCGCGGCCGACAACCGCTATGGCGAGGAGGCCGGCAGCGAAGCGGAGCGCACCGTGCAGACGCGGTTGAGGCGGCTCCTGCCGGAGCAGCGCCATGCCTTGCTGCTGACCGCCCTGGAAGGCTTCACGGTCGACGATGTCGCCAAGATCCTGAACAGGCCGCGAATGGAAGTCGCCGCGCTCACCGCGACGGCGATGGATGAAATCGCCAAGGATATTTCGACCGACGTCTTGATTATCGAGGATCAGTCGATGATCGCGCTGGACCTATCCAATATTTTGGAGGATCTCGGCCATCGAGTCGTGCATATCGCAAGCACGCGCGCCGATGCGGTCGCCGCCGCCGAAGAACAGAAGCCCCACCTGATTCTCGCCGACGTGCAATTGGCCGACGACACATCCGGCATCGACGCAGTGCAGGATATCCTCAAGGAGTCGCACGTCCCGGTGGTTTTCGTGACAGCTTATCCCGAACGTCTTCTGCGTTCGGTTTATCCTGAACCCGCATTCCTGATCACCAAACCGTTCCTGCCCGAGACTATTAAACTGGCCGTCAGTCAGGCATTGTTCTTCAATCCACCCGAGCGGATCGACTCGTCCGTGATGCCGACGGCCCACTAAAAGAACCGCGGGAGCTTCGCGAACGAGAGCCTCAGGGAATGGAATTTTCAGGTCCGTTTGACAAGACCGGTCAGAGTCGCGCGATCATTGACAGTGCCCCCGTACCGATCTGGGTATCGGACCCGGATTCGGGCGGGATCTATTTCAACAAGGCGTGGCTGGACTTCACCGGGCGCACGATGGACGAGGAATTGGGCCGAGGCTGGATCGCCGGCGTCCACGCCGAGGACCATGCCGCATTGGAGGTAGGCGCCAAAGCCACCGAGGCGCGCCAGCCGTTCTGGATCGAATTCCGGTTGCGCCGGCACGACGGTGTTTATCGTTGGGTGCTCGATAGCGCCTCGCCTCGCTTCGCAAAAGATGGGCATTTTCTCGGCTACATGGGCAGCTGCATCGACATCACGGACCGCAAGGAAGCCGAGGCCGAGTTGCGCAAGAGCGAGGAGCGGCTGCGCTTCGCCGTGCAGAACTCGCCTGTGACGCTCTACCATTGTAACCGTGACTTGCGCTACACCTGGATCGCCAATCCTCACCCCGAACTGGCCGAGTGAACGAATCCTCGGACGGCGAGACGACGAGATGCTTGCGCCGCATAACGCGGCCGAGCTGATCGCCTTCAAGCAGCGCGTGCTGGATACCGGCATTGGGGCGCGCGAGGAGGTGTCGGTTACGGCAGGCGGCATACTTCAGACGTGGGATATCACGGCGGAACCGCTCGTCGACGAGAAGAACCGGGTCACCGGGCTGACCGTTGCCGCCCTCGATATCACGGCGGGAAAAGCCGCGGAGGAGCGACAAAGGCTGTTGACCGCGGAGCTCGACCATCGCGTGCGCAATACCCTGGCCGCCATCCAGTCGCTCGTCACGCTCAGCGCGCGCAGCGGCCAGACCAAGGAAGAATATACGCTGGCCTTGCAGGGCCGCATCGACGCCTATACTCGCATCTATGGATTCCTCGCATCGATGCAGTGGCAGTGCGTAAATCTGCATCAGCTCACCGCCGGCGTCACCCGCACCTTCGGCAATAGCATCGCCTCGCGCTTTCACGTCGACGGCGAGAATTTTCTACTCGATCCCTCGGCCGCGATTTCGCTCAATTTGATCCTGCATGAGCTGGCGACCAACGCAGTGCGTTACGGCGCCGCCTCGGTGCCCAATGGCCGTGTTTCGCTGACCTGGGAAATCCGCGACGCGCATTTCATCATGATTTGGCGCGAGTCGGACGGTCCCGCCACCCCCGCGCAAAGCCGGCCGGGGTTCGGCACGCGGCTGATCCGCCAGCTCCTCGCCAAGGACCTGCGCGCCACCTTCCAACTCGAATATCCGACCGAAGGCGCGCTTCTGACGGCATCCATTCCGCTCAAGCGCCTGAAGGTCGACAATCGGGCCGGTGATTTTCTCGACATGCGGGCGAGGCCGGCCAGCCAGGCATTGGTCGACCATCCCGTCGGCGCCCTGGCCAGGACGCGCATACTGCTGGTCGAGGACGACCCCCTGATCGGTCTCGAATTCCAGACGGCGCTGATCGATGCCGGAGTCGAGACTGTCGGACCCATGCCGGACCTGCATCACTCGCTGACCGCGATCATGGGCGATGACTGCCGCTTCGACGCCGCCATCCTCGACGTCAACCTACGCGGCGAATCGACACTGCCGCTCGCCCAGCTGCTTTCCGAGCGGGGCGTGCCTTACATCTTCGTCTCGGGCTATGATCTGGAGACCGCCCTGCCGGCCGAATTACGCAAGGCGCCGAAATTGCAAAAGCCGGTCACCGGCACTCAGCTGCTTACCGCGATTCAGACGTTGATCGGAACGCTCGGCGCGCGCAAGACTAACGGGGCCGGAGAACTGCAATGAGCGTGAATATGGTCGAGCAAGGCGGCACAGGGCCATCGACAGCAGACCTGCCGTTCCGCAGCCTGCGCTGCCTTCTGGTGGACGACGATCCGTTTCTCCGCATGCTGATCGCCGACATCCTCCGCGACATGGGCCACGAACCGCTGGAGGCCCCCGATCCGGACACCGCGCTCGCCCTATTGCGCGGCGACAACTTCGACGTCATGCTGACCGATATGCGGCTGCCCTACATGGATGGGGCCGAGCTCGCCATGCGCGCGCGCCAAGCCTATCCCAACCTGCGGGTGATCTTCGCCACCGCCTACAGCGAGTCACGCTATCCCGACCTCAGAGCGGATCCGCTGGCGCGATACTTGCGCAAGCCCTTCGGGCATAAAGAACTCGACGAGACGTTCCGCAGCCTCGGCTGGGCCTCTCTGCCGGAGAATCCGTAAAGCCTCTCAGCACGAGAGGACGTCCTCGATGCGGATCGGCAGCTTGCGGATGCGCTTGCCGGTTGCATGATAGACCGCGTTGGCGATCGCCGCCGCGGTGCCGACATTGCCCAGCTCCCCCAAGCCCTTTGCGCCGGCCGGATTGACCTCGGAGTCGGTCTCCGGTACCAGGATGATCTCGACCGCGCCGATGTCGGCGTTTACCGGGATCAAGTATTCGGCGATGTTATCGTTGACGTAGCGCGCGGCGCGGGCGTCGATCTCCGTCGCCTCGTGCAACGCCGAACCCAGAGCCCCAGATCATGCCGCCCATCAACTGGCTGCGTGCCGTGCGCGGGTTCATCACACGCCCGCCGGCGAACGCACCGACCATGCGCGGCACGCGGATCTCGCCGGTTCGCGCGTGCACCCGCACCTCGACGAATTCGGCGCCGAAGGCATAGAGGAGCTTATCCCCCTCGGTCCCACCGGAATATTTCGTGGAGCCCTCGTAGAGCGCCTTGATCGCCTTCGGCACCGGTGGCCGGCGGCGCCCATTCGGCATATTCCTCGATTGCGCCGGTGCCGAGCTGGCCGAAGGCGCGCTCGAGCGTTTCCGCCGCGCCATCGGGGCCGACGATCCGGCCGTCCTTGAGATCGAGCTGCGCTGCCGGCTGGCCCGCCAGCGGGCCGCGATTGATGCCGGCCGCCGCGCGGAACAGCTTGGCGCGGATGGCGTCACAAGCCTTGATAACCACCGAGCAGACGCTGGCGGTCGTGTTCGATCCGCCCGCGTTGGGACCGGGCGGCAGGTCGGTGTCGCCGAGCAGCACCGTGACGGCGGCCAGATCGAGGCCGAGGCGCTCGGCCGCCTGCTGCGCCACGATGGTATAGGTGCCGGTGCCGAGATCATGGGCGGCGATCTCGACCCGTGCCTTGCCATCCACCGCGATACCGATGCGTACGGTCGCCGGCGACATATGGGTTGGATAGGCGGCTGTCGCGCAGCCCCAGCCGACCAGCCAATCGCCGTCGCGCATGGCGCGCGGTTCCGGCTTGCGCCTATCCCAACCGAAGGCGCGTGCCGCCTCGGCATAGCACCGCATGAGGGAGCGGCTGGAATAGGATTTGCCGCTCACCGGGTCGGTCATGGTGTCGTTGATCCGGCGCACTTCGACGGGATCCATGCCGAGCGCCACCGCCAATTCGTCCATGGCGCATTCGAGGGCATAGACATAGGGGAATTCGGCAGGCGAACGCATCCAGCCGGGCGTGTTGCGGTCGGCGCGCACCACGTTCAGCCTGGTCTGAACCGCGCCATAGGCGTAGAGCCGCGCCGTGCTGTCGGTGCCGCCAACGTAATAGGTGTCAGGCCGCGACGTCAGCTCCCAGCCTTCGTGGGTAAAGGCGACGAGCTTGCCGTCCTTGCGCGCGCCCAGCCGGATGTGGTGGCGTGTTTCCGCGCGATAGGTGCCGATCGTGAAGCCCTGATCGCGCGTTGCCACCAGCTTGACCGGCCGGCCCAGGCGCTTGGCCGCGATCGCAATCAGCGCCGTGCGTTGGGTAAACGAGCCTTTCGAACCGAAGGCGCCGCCGACGTAGCGGCTGACCACCCGCACCTTCTCCGGATCCATCGCCAACTGCTTGGCGATGCCATGCTTCACGCCATAGACGAATTGGCTCGGCTCATAGACCGTAAGGTGGTCGCCCTGCCACACGCAGGTGGTGGAAAACAGCTCGATCGGATTGTGGTGCTGAGTCGGAGTCTCATAGCGCGCATCGATGGTCACGGCAGCCACGGCGAGAGCCTTGTCCAAGTCTCCGGCCTTCAGATCGACGGACTCGTCATCGTCCGCCTCCGCCGCCGACTGCGTCTCCGCGCCGGGCGAATCGAATCCGGCGGCCGGCTCGTCCTCGTCGTAGGTGGCGTTGACCTTGTAGGCCGCCTCGCGTGCCACCTCGAAGCGTCTCGGCGATGACGACCGCGATGATCTGCCCGTCGTGGCGGATCTCTGGCGACGCCAGCGGCCGGATGGTGCTGGCGACCTGGCCGAACGGCAGATCCTTGATCGGCGGGGAGATTGCCATGCGTGAGGATATCGAGCACGCCTGGCACCGCCTTGGCCTGGTCCACGTCAAGGCTGCGGATGCGCCCTTTGGCGACCGCGCTGGTGACCAGAAATGCATAGGCGGGATTCTCGGCTTGGATGTCCGCGGGATAAGCGGCGCGGCCGGTGACTTTCAGCCGCCCGTCGATACGTGGCGCGGCGGCTCCCATGTTCTCCTTCGGCTCCGGAGCGGCAGCGCTCATCTCAGACCTCCATCCGTGATGCCTCGAGCAGCGCGCGGACCAGCGTGCGCTTGCCGAGCGGCAGCTTGTAGGCGTTGTGGCCATGGACCCGCGCCCGCGCGAAGGCGGCCTCGGCGGCGGCGGCGGCGGTCTCCTCGTTGACGGGCTTGCCCTTGAGCGCCGCCTCCGCCTCGCCCGCACGCCAGGGCACGGTGGCAACGCCGCCAAGCGCGATTCGCGCCTCCTGCACCACGCCGTCGCGCAGGTCGAGCGCCACGGCGGCGGAGGCCAGGGCGAATTCGTAGGATTGCCGGTCGCGCACCTTGAGATAGAGCGAGCGGTGCGTCCACGGCCCCGCCGGCACGGTGAATCCGGTGATCAGCTCGCCCGGCCGCAGGATGGTTTCCTGGTCCGGCCGGTCGGCCGGGAGGCGATGGAAACCGGCAAACGGCTCCGTGCGTGCGCCCTCCGGTCCCACCAGATCGACGGTCGCATCAAGGGCAATAAGGGCCTGGGCGAAAGTCGCCGGGATAGGTGGCGATGCAATGCTCGCTGGTGCCGAGCACCGCATGCATGCGGTTGACGCCTTCGCATGCGCGGCGCAGCCGGAGCCGGGACGACGCTTGTTGCAAGCCCCCCAGGACGTATCGCGGAAATAGCTGCAACGAGTACGCTGAAGCACATTGCCGCCAAGGCTGGCCATATTGCGCAACTGCTGGCTGGCCGCCGAGCGTCAGCGCGTCGGCGATAACCGGATAGTCGCGCCTGATCGCCGGATGATCGCGCGGCTTCGGCCATGCGCACCAGGGCGCCGAGCTCGCAGGCCCCGCGCCGTGACCGCAATTTCGCCATAGCCGGCGCGCGCAAACGGATTGATATCGACCAGGCGCTGCGGCCGCAGCACATCGAGCTTCATGAGATCGATCAGGGTGGTGCCACCGGCGAGAAACTGCAGCGGATTGTCGACGGCGGAGACATTGGACGAAGCGAGCCCCGGGCGTTCTCGATGGCGGCGGCGGGACCATCGGCGCGGCAATAGGCGAACGGCCGCATCTCAGCGGCCCCGCATCTTGGCTTTGGCCTGATTGATCGCCGCCACGATATTGGGATAGGCGGCGCACCGGCACAGGTTGCCGCTCATGTATTCGCGGATGTCGGCGTCGCTTTCAGCGTGCCCCTCCTCGACACAGGCGATCGCGGAAAGGATCTGTCCCGGCGTGCAATAGCCGCACTGGAAGGCGTCGTGGTCGATAAAAGCCTGTTGCATCGGATGCAATTCGCCGGCCGGATCGCCGATGCCCTCGATGGTCATCACGGGCCTGCCCTCGGCGACCAGTGCCAGGGTCAGGCAACTCAGCACCCGGCTTCCATCCAGGAGCACCGTGCAGGCGCCACATTGCCCCTGGTCGCAGCCCTTCTTCGCTCCCGTGAAACCGAGATGCTCGCGCAAGGCATCGAGCAGCGTGGTCCGCGGATCGAGCGCAACCCGATGCTCCTCACCGTTGATCCACAGCGCAACGTCGATGCTGCCGGGCAAAGCAGAGCGCACCGGTGCTGTTCCGCTCCCGGGCACTGAGGTGGGGCGATTGACGATGAGCGACATGGCTGCCCTATGACGAGTGAGAACGTCAGTACAGGTGGGAAATCGGCAGTCACGCGCCAAGGGCTTTGCGGCGGCGCCTCGGCGCAACTCGACGGCCCGTTCCCCGACCCTGAATTGCGCGGCACCTCCGGACGCTGAACGGCACGCGACGTGCTTCCATCCCGTCGATTTCAGTTCGGCTTGGCTTCCTCGAGCAGCTTGCCGCAGTCGCTGTCCTTCTCGAGGCCCGGCTCGATGAAGGCGAGGATCGCGGCCAGCGGGGTGAGGAGCGCGCCAAGCGCCACGGCGCCAGCGGCGCGCGCCGCAAGCGGACCAGGCTCTACGCCGATCGCGGGCTTGGCGAAGGTGCCCCGCACGGTGATCGGGGTGCGCACGCTGAGCGGGCTGGCATCCTTCGGGTGGGCGGTGATTTTCAGGTCCAGCCGCTCGGCCGTGAGATCGGCGGTGCCTTCGATCTGCAGCAGCGTATCGCTGGTGTCCAAAATGAAGAAGTTGATCCGGATCAGGCCGCTCTCGACGGGCATGTCCGCCGCCATGCAGCGAATCTGGGTCGGTTTGTCGCCTTGCACCAGGAACCCAAGACCCTCGGCGATATCGACGCCGACGGCCTCCATGGCCAAGGTCGAGATCTCTCCGCCATACATCACGAGGCGGATATTGCCGTTGGCATTCGCCAGGGACTTTTGCAGGGTGTCGCCGGGGCTGGCGAGCACGATGCGGCCATAAATTTTGCCGCGACCGGCGTCTTTCAGGCCAGCCTCGTTGAGAAAGCGTTCGAGCTCGTAGCCCTGCAGCTTAATGTCATAATTCGTGTGGACCATGTCCTTTGTCGCGTCGATCTTGATATCGGCGATCGTCTTGCCGCCAGCCACGCCGACCGACAACGGCTTGATATGCAGCACGCCATTCTTCATTTCGAGATCGAGCTCGACGCCGCTCAACGGCACATTCGGTGCCATCACTTTCTCGCCCCGGAACCTGACCTTGGCATCTGTGTTGCGCACCTGCTCGACGGCGAGCGGGGCATCGGGTAGCACGCGGCGCTGTTCCGCCTGGGCCTTTTCTTCCTCGGCGGCCTTGCGTGTTTGACGGGCCGCGGCGCCGCGGGTATCGGATTTGTCACGTGCCTCGATTTCGGCGCTCTGCGTCCGCCGATTGTCCTCTTTCGCCGCGTCTTTCTTCTCTCGCTGCTGGCGGTCGATTTCCTGGTATTTCGCGGGATCGATGCCGATCAGCGAACCGACATCGCGATAATCCAGCGTCTTCGATCTCAGGTCGGCCTCGATGTAAGGCCGCTCTCCATTGGTATCGATCTTCAGCATGCCCTGCAGGTCGCTATATCCCATGGTGCCGTCGATGTCGCGCAGGAGGAAAAGATCTTCTTCGCGATAGAGCCGGGCCTTGATGTCGTATGGCGGCGTGAGGGGAAGCGGCACCCCAGTCATCTTGGATATGCGCGCCAAATTGTCGCCCTTGAGATTCACGTCGAGGTTCAGGCCCTCGAACTTGATGGGATCCTCCAGACTGCCTGCGATCTTCGCCTGGGTCGACCCGGTCACCAGTTCGATGGTCAGTGGATAGGGCTCATCGGTTTCCCGCAGCATCAAGAGCGAGCCGCCGAACAGCCGCAGGGTGAACGGCTCACCATGCAGCGCGCCTTTGCCTTCGACCCTGACCTGACCCTTGCCTTCTCCACCGGAGCCGACCACGGTGCTGATCTTGCTGTCGAGATCGACACCGGCCTTGGGATCCCGGTAGATGAACGCCCCCTCCTCGATGGCAAGGCGACCGATCAGCGGCATTTCGAACCGATTCTCGGGCTTCGCCACATCAGCGGCCTTCTTCGC
Organism: uncultured Alphaproteobacteria bacterium; assembly: GCA_963752345.1. Classification (GTDB taxonomy): domain Bacteria; phylum Pseudomonadota; class Alphaproteobacteria; order SMXQ01; family SMXQ01; genus CAVVYA01. Next base: position 109,374 of record CAVVYA010000017.1, on the reverse strand, counting down.
GCCGAATGTCCAATTCGATTCGCCTTCGGGCGTACGCTCGAGCACGAGCCGCGGCTTCTTGAGGTCGATATTGGGCAGAACGAGCCTACGGCGGAGCAGCTGCGGCAGATCTATGGTGAGCGCCAGTTCATCGGCCGCGAACATCTCCGGCTCTTTGCTCCATTCCGCATTGGCGATATGAACATCCTGGAACGCGATCCGCGGACGGAGTGACCATTCTCCCTCGATGTTACCGATTTTCACCTGGCGCCCGGTCGCATCGGCGGCGGCCTTGGTGATCGGGTCGCGCGCCCAATTCCAATCGAACACCAAAATAAAAATCGCGACGGCGGCGACCAGCGTAAGGACCAGATCCGCCCGCGATTCCAAGAACCCATTTCAACCACCGCGGCATGGGTGAGAAACGCGGGGCCTATCGGGAATGTTCCGTTATCGACGCTGACAGCCGATGCGAAGATGCCACACCTGAATAGTTCCCGTGATATTTCCGGGAACAAGGCCAGATCAAGCTCGTTCAGCGATATCCGGAAAAACAAAACCAATCAATCGCCTCCCAAGGCGATGCAGTTGAAAGGATGTCGCATATGAAACGTTTATTGGTCACTGCCGCTCTCCTCGCCCTGGCGCCGACGATCGCGCTCGCGCAGGAGGGACGCGAATACCGGGGTGGCGCTCGGGCCGGAAACAATGAAATCACCCTGTCGGGCACGGGGAGCAACAACAATGACTGGGATACCGGCAGTTTCGGTATCAGCGGCAGTTACGGCTACTACTTCACGAATGCCTTCGAGGTCAGCCTGCGGCAGAGCTTCGGCTGGTCCGGCGCAGAGAACAGCGACGATTCCTGGAACGGGGCGACCCGTGTCGCTGCCGATTATCACTTCTTCACCACCAGCCGATTCCGTCCCTTCCTTGGCGTGAATGTCGGCTACATCTACGGCGACAACGTCAACAACACCGTCACCGTTGGGCCGGAACTCGGCTTCAAGTATTTCGTCAACGACACGACCTTCGTGCTGGTGCAGACCGAATACCAGGTCTTCCTCGACAGCGGGGACAACGTGTCCGACCAGTTCGACGACGGCGCCTTCCAGCACACGATCGGCTTGGGCTTCGTTTTCTAAGCCGGGATCGCTGAAGTCACGAAACCGCCGAGGTGGGGTTCGCCCCGCCTCGGTTGTTTTGTGTCCCTAAGAGGCTTAACCGGCTTCCTCCAATGCGCGCTGGCTGTCGGTGTCGCCATCCTCCTTCGGCTGGACCGGCGGAATCGCCACCTCGCCCACCAACGGCAGATGATCGGACGCGTAACGCGACAGTGGCGTGCGATGCACCACAAGCGACATGAGGAAATCGTTCGGAATCGTCCATACCCGGTCGAGCGACATCAGGGGACGGCGCGCCGGAAAGCTGCGCAGCTTCGGCAACGGCATCGGCGCACCGATCCGATGCAGCACCGAGCGTTCCGGACCGAATACGTTGAAGTCGCCCATGATCACCGTCAGAGGATGCTGTTCCGCCTCCAGCAACTGCGCGATGCGGCCGATCTGCGAACGCCGCTCGCGCCGAGATAGGCCGAGATGGGTGGCGATCACCCGCACCGAAGTTCCGCGGGTTTCCACAATGGCGTCGATCGCGCTGCGCGGCTCGAACGGCTTGACCGTCAGATCGACCAACCGCGTCTCCAAGATACGCCCCCGCACGACCAGAGCGTTGCCGAACTGCGTGCGGCGGCGCTTGAGGTTAGGCCCCGCGGCGATCATGCATGCCAGATTGCGCTCGAAATACTGGATCTGCTCGCCGCCCTCGACGGTGTAGCCGCCGATCTCCTGAATCGCCAGAATATCAGCGTCCATTTCCTTGAGAACGGACAGGGTGCGCTCAGGATCGTAGCGACCGCCGCCGCCGACGCAGGAATGAATGTTGTAGGTTGCTACGCGGATCACTGCCGTGCCTCCGATTAATGACGGGGCACGGCGGCGGAATGAATCATGCGCTGGGAGCTGCGCCGGCCGGCCACTTCATCAAGCACGAAAATGGCGACGCCGGCGGCCAGTGGCACAAGGTAGTAAGCGGCCCGGAAAATGATCAAACCGGCGAGCAACTGCGGGCCCTCCAAGGCACTGGTGATGATGTATTCGATGACGCCCCAGCCGCCCGGGACGTGCCCTATAAGGGCGGACATGTCCGCCCCGACATAGAGAGCCGCGACCGTCGGATAGTCTGCCTCGGTGAAGCTGCGCAGGGAAGCATAAAGCACGCCGGCGACCGAGAGAAAATAGGCGCTTCCGAAAAGAACCTGCCCGCAGGCCAGTCCGAGCGAGGGCACATCGACGTGAAAGCGCCGGATATGAAAGCGCCGCGGCTTCAGGGCGCAGATGACGAGATAGAGCGCGACCGCGAGCAACGCTATGCCCGCAACGCCCATGAGTGCCGACGCCGAAACGCCGAGGATCTGCGAAAGCTGCGCGCTGTGCCAGAAAAGCGCCAAGCTGCCTACCGTGGCGATCCCGAGCGAGACGGTGAAGCCCGAAAACAGCAGAACCCGGCCAACGGACGCGAGATCGAGTCCGGCACGCGCGTACATACGATAGCGCACGGCGCCACTGCTCAGGGCCGCAACTCCGATGCTGTGGCCGATTCCCAGTGCGGCGACGGCCGTACTCGCGACTCGCCCGAAGGGGACGGCGCGGCGTGTGTAGCGAACCGCGAGATACTCGGCGGCGATCAGGAAGACATAGGCGAGAACGGTGAAGAGCACCGTGAGGCCGATCGTGCTGGCGGGAACAGAGCTTACCGCGGATATGATCTCTTCCATATCGTAACGCCGCACGACACGGAACAGCAGATATAAGCCCAGCAAGGACGCGCCAACGCCAAGCGCCGATAGGAATGCCCGCCTTCTCATAAGGGCCAAACGCTTCAGGTGCGCCCCCGTTCCGGGAACCGCCTCATAACCTCGCCCGTTACCAAGAATGACCAGCACTTTGGCAGGCGAGACCGATGGATCGCCGTGAAGGTTCTTCCCCCGATACCTTCCTCCCAGGACGGACTTGTTGGCGCATCGAAGCTTGCCGGCGCATGGCATTTCTCGTCGACGCGCAGAGCTATTTTGCTGCTATCGCCGAGGCGTTCGCCCTCGCGCGGCGGCGGATTATCATCGTAGGTTGGGATTTCGACAGCCGGGTCCGCTTCACAGCCGACGAATCGGCCGGCTCGCAAAGCACGCTGGGCGAATATCTGCGCGCTCTGGTGGAAGGCAACCCGCGAATCGACATCCATATCCTGATCTGGCGCAATTCCCTCTTTTATGCCAGCAACGCCGATATACCGCTGCTGCCCATCGCCCATTGGTGGGATCATCCGCGCATCCACTACAAGCTCGACGACCGCCATCCGGTGACCGCTTGCCATCACGAAAAGATCGTGTCGGTCGACGATACGCTGGCTTTCATCGGCGGCATGGACCTGACCGACAGGCGCTGGGACGACGAAAGTCACCTGCCGGACAATCCGCGGCGGCTGACCGCCGCCCAAGTGCCTTATCCGCCGGTGCATGACGTTCAGGCCGTGCTCGACGGCGATGCCGCACGCGCGCTCGCGGACGTGGCGCGCACCCGCTGGCTCGATGCGACCGGCGAGATCCTGCCGCCAGTCGCCGGCAGCGGCGACCCCTGGCCGGCCATCACACCCGCCATCATCGGGCAGCAGGCAGTCGCGATTTCCCGCACCAGACCCCTCTACGAGGGACGGGCTGAGGTGCGCGAGATCGAAGCGATGAACGCCGCGCTGATCACCGCCGCCCAGCGCGCCATCTATATCGAAACCCAGTATTTCGCCCTGCCGGAGGTGGCGGACCTGCTCGGCGAGCAACTCGAGCGCGAAAATGGCCCGGAAATCGTCATCGTCACCACGCTGCATGCCCAAGGCGCGATCGAACATTACATCATGGCCGAAACGCGCGATCGGCTGCTCGCGGATTTGCGCCGGCGCGATCGGTTCGGCAGGCTTCGAACCTACTATCCGGCATCCTCCCCCGATCCGGTCTGCGACATCAAAATCCACAGCAAGCTGATGGTGGTCGACGACCGGCTGCTGCGCATCGGATCGTCCAATTTGAACGCCCGCTCGATCGGACTCGATACGGAATGCGACATCGCCATCGAGGGTGAAACGGCTCTCGCGCGCCAAGCCATCGCCAAGCTGCGCAACCGGTTGCTCGCGGAGCATGTCGGCGTCGATCGCGCGATCTTCGACAAGGAATTTGAGCGCACCGGATCGCTGATTGGCGCAATCGACACTCTCAACACCGGTACTCGCCGGCTGATGGATTTTCCCTCCGGCGACGCCCCGCCGGAACCTTTCGTCCCGGTCGGCCGGCTGCTCGATCCGCCGCACCCGCTCGATCTGAGATACATCCTCGATTCGCTCAAGCCGTCGCGCTGAAACTCGGCCGGGGCGCCGCGATCAGGAGGTCCGGCACGGCTCGAGGATCACGCCCTCGCTCGGACGCAGTCTGATCTCGGTCGGCGAGATCGAGCTGTCGCCGTCGAGGAACGTGTTGAGCGCGACGTCGCACGGCCGCACCTCCTCCGGCAGCTTGAGGACGTGCTCCTCGCGGCCGAGGTTGAGAGCGATGATCAATTCGTCATCACCATAATGGCGCTCATAGACCAGCACATGATCATGGGCCTCCAGGGTGCGGTAGGTGCCGACGGTCAGCGCGGGGCGCTGCCGCCGCAGCTCGATCAAGCGGCGGTACAGGGTGAGGATCGACCGAGGGTCGTCGCGCGTCGCTTGTACGTTGCGTTCCTTGTAATCCTCCGCGACGCGCAGCCACGGCTGAACGTCGGAGAAACCGGCATAGGGCGAGCTGTCCCACTGCATGGGCGTGCGCGACGGATCGCGGCCGACGCCAAGACCAGGCTCGTTCTTTTCCCACGGGTCATGCACCTCTTGGGGCGGGATATAGACCCGTTCCATGCCGATCTCGTCGCCGTAGTAGAGCGTCGGCGTGCCGCGCAGGGTGAGCAGCAGCATGGCGGCGACCCGCGCCTCGTCGACTCCGATGCGACTGGCAATACGCTTCTGGTCGTGGTTGCTCAGCACCCAGTTTGGCCAGCCGCCATGAGGCAGGGCATCTTCATATTCGCGGATCATGCGGTGAATGCTGTGCGCGTTCCATGGCGATTCGATCAGCTGGAAATTGAACGGCAGGTGCGCGCCGCGCAGCCCTTCGCCGTAGTAGGCGACCAGCCGCTCGACCGGCAGGTATATTTCGCCGATCAGCAAGCGGCCCTCGTATTCGTCGATGACGTCGCGCATCTCGGCGATGACCGAGTGCACCTCCGGGCGATCCGCCGAATAAATCTGCAGGTACTGGCGCACCGAGGGATCGTGCGGCTGATATCCGGGATTGATCGGGATTGTTGCGGAACTGCGCATCCTTGATGAGATGCCAGATCACATCGACGCGGAATCCATCGACGCCGCGCGCCAGCCAGAAGCGCAACACGTCGTACATCGCATGGCGCACGTGGGGATTGCGCCAGTTGAGATCGGGCTGCTCTTTGAGAAAGGCGTGATAGTAGTACTGGCCCGTATGGCGCGTCCCATTCCCAGCCGCTGCCGCCGAAGTTGCTCAGCCAGTTGTTGGGCGGCCCGCCGTCCTCGGCGGCGTCGTGCCAGATGTACCAGTCACGTTTGGAATTGTGGCGCGACGAGCGACTTTCCACGAACCATGGGTGCTGGTTTGAGGTGTGATTGGGCACGAAGTCGAGGATGACGCGCAGCCCGAGCTCGTGCGCTCTGGTGATCATCTCGTCGAAGTCCGCGAACGAGCCGAACATCGGGTCGATGCCGCAGTAGTCGGCCACGTCGTAGCCGAAATCGGCCATGGGCGAAGGATAAATCGGCGAAATCCAAACCGCGTCGACACCCAGCCAATGCAGGTAGCCGAGCCGCCTGGAGATTCCTCTAAGGTCGCCAATTCCGTCCGAATTCGTGTCCTGAAACGAGCGCGGGTAGATCTGGTAGACGATCCCTCGTTGCCACCAAAGCGGCTCGCTCATGGGCGCTCCCGATTGCGGTCTGACGTGTCGCGAGACATCTAGGACTAAAGCGGAAGAGGCGCCGCCGGTTCCCTTGGGCACAAGATTTTCCGCGCGAGGGAACCGAAGCGGGCGTTGTCGGGTTTTCCCCTGCCAGCCCCGAACCGGCACGGCGGAGTTTCGAGATAGGCAGATGGCAGGCTTGCAAAGTGGGCCAGAGCCGTCCCGCGGCAGCGGAGCGGAGAAATCGAGCGCTAAATACAAGCGGCGCCTGCCAATTGGGGCGGAATTGCACGACAGTATCGCGTATTTCCGAATTTCCGCGCCCAAGCGGCAGCGGGTCGAGATCGTGCTCAGCGGCACCGGCGGCGAGCGCGTGCTCGAACTCGACAGCGAGGGGAATGGCTATTTCTCGGGTCGTGCGCAGGCGAGCGCCGGAGAGCGCTACTGGCTTCGGCTCGACGGCGAGAAGCCGTTGTTTCCCGATCCGGCATCGCGCTCGCAGCCCGAGGGACCGCACGGCCCATCGGAGCTGGTCGATCCGACGCTGTTCCCCTGGAGCGACGGCGCCTGGTCCGGTCCCGCGCTGGCCGCTCCGGTGATCTATGAGATGCATATCGGCAGCTTCACCACCGCGGGCACATGGCAGGCCGCTGCCGGTCATCTGTCCGAGTTGGCGGAGCTCGGAGTTACCCTTCTCGAGGTCATGCCGGTGGCGGCTTTCCCGGCCGCTTCGGGTGGGGCTACGACGGCGTCGATCTCTTCGCCCCCACGCACCTCTATGGAACGCCAGATGATTTCCGCGGCTTCGTCGATGCCGCCCACCGACTCGGCCTCGGGGTAATTCTCGATGTGGTTTACAATCACATGGGGCCGGACGGGAATTTCCTGACGCAATTCACCGACACCTTCTTCACCGATCGCTACGTCTGCGAATGGGGCGAAGCGATCAATTTCGACGGCGAGGGATCGAGCAGCACACGCGAATTCATTCTAGCCAACGCGACTTACTGGATCGATGAATTTCATCTCGACGGCCTACGTGTCGATGCGACGCAGCAGATCTTCGATGCCTCGCCCGTCCATATTCTCGCCGAGCTCGGCCAGGTAACGCGCGAAAAGGCCACGAAGAAGCGGCGCCATATCTATCTGGTGTGCGAAAACGAGCCGCAGGAATGTCACCTGGTGTGCCCGATCGACCAAGGTGGCTATGAACTCGACGCCTTGTGGAACGATGATTTCCACCATAGCGCGCTCGTGGCCGCCACGGGCCAGAATCGGGCCTATCTTTCGGGCTACACCGGATCGCCGCAGGAATTGGTGTCCGCGGCGAAATATGGCTTTCTCTATCAGGGGCAACGCTACAAGTGGCAGGGCAAGCGGCGTGGCACGCCGACCTTCGACGTCGCTCCCAGCCACTTCGTTCATTTCATCCAGAACCACGACCAGATCGCCAACTCGGGCAGCGGCCAGCGCCTGCATCAGCTCACCAGTTTCGGCTGCTACAAGGCCTTGTCGGCCTTGTGCCTGCTGATGCCGGGAACGCCGATGCTGTTTCAGGGCCAGGAGTTCGCCGCCTCCTCGCCGTTTACATTCTTTGCCGATCACAATCCGGAGCTCGCCAAGCTGGTGCGCAGGGGCCGCGCGGAATTCCTCTCGCAGTTTCCCAATCTCGCGTCGCCATCGATGGCGGCCGCGCTCGCCGATCCCGGTGCGCTGGAAAATTTCCAGCGCTGCATCCTCGATCATTCCGAACGCCACCACGGCCAGCATGCGCTGGCGCTCGCGCTGCACCGCGACTTGATTCGCCTGCGCCGGACCGATCCGGTGGTCGACAGCCCGAGCCGTCGCGACATCGATGGCGCGGTGCTTGGCGATGCGGCATTCGTGCTGCGCTGGTTCGGTCATACCGATCGCGCGCTCCTGATCAACCTGGGACGCGATCTGCGGCTTGAATCGCCGGCCGAACCGTTGCTCGCACCGCCCGCCGGCGCGTCCTGGCGTGTCTTGTGGTCGAGCGAGGACGTTCGTTACGGCGGACGCGGGACGCCGCCTGTCGAAACCGATGAGCATTGGTATGTGCCCGCTCAGGCGGCCGTCCTGCTGCGATCGGTGGGTGGCGGCACGCAGGATCCGGTGCGCGAGCGGGCGCCGCAGCGTTAGAGCGTTTCCGCCGAAGTGGATCATGCTTCAGCCGGATCCGCCCGGTCCTTACCCGGTTCGGTTTGACCGTGCGGCGCCGTCGTCACGGCCGGTACCACTCTGCAGCCGGCGCTCGATCGCCGCCCGGTCGTCTTTCTCCTCGACCGTGATGTTCAAACGGCGGACGAGCGGCAGGGATTGCGGATAAGCCTCCTGAATCCAGCGCAGCAACTTCTCGCGGATTTCGCAGCGCAGGTCCCACGCGGCTCCTGGCGAGGCGGCGCTCACCAAGCCGCGTACCTGCACCGCCTCGGCGGTCACATCAGTCACTTGGAAGACGGCGACTTGGCCGTCCCAAAGCTTCGACTCCTTCACCAGTTCATTGAACCGCTCACGGATCGGCTGCACCGGAGTCATATAATCGATGTACCAGAACACCGAGCCGATCTGCGACGACGACGACAACGTCCAATTCTGGAACGGCTTGTCGGTGACGCTCGAGAGCGGCAGGATGAGCCGCCGCCAATCCCAGGTCTTCAGCACCACGTAGGTCGTGCGGATTTCCTCGATGGTGCCGAATTCGCCCTCCATGACCACGTCGTCGCCGATGCGCAGCGGCTGCGTCACGGCGATCTGAATGCCGGCGATCAGGTTGGACAGCAAAGGCCGCGCGGCGAGACCGACGACCAGACCGGCCACGCCCGCCGATGCGAACAGGCTGATCCCGAGTTGACGGATCGAGGGAATCGTCATCAGCAGCGCCGAGAAGGTCATGAAATAGATGAGGATGACCGCGGTGCGGCGCAGCAGCCGCATTTGGGTCAAGTGCCGGCGCGTCAGAATCGGATCGTCGGCGTTCGACGGAAAGCGCCGCATATAAAGATCGGCCGCGGTGTCGACCACCACCACCGCGCACCAGCCGACGAAAACGATGAAAGCGAGCGCCAGCGCCCAGTTGAGCAGGTCCGCGGCGCGGCCCTGAATAGGCGCGACCTGCGTCGCAATGCTCAAGATGAGAATGACAGCGCCCAGACCAGTGGGCCGGAATACACGACGGCACAGGCGGCGCCCGAATTCGCTCAATCGGCGATAGAACAACCGTTGCACCAGCCGGAACAGCAAGCCATGCAGCACAACGGCAAGTGCCGCGCCCATGGCGAGAATGAGCACGGTCACGAGCCACGGTGGCATCTCGCGAGCAACCGTATCGGCCCAGTCTATGGCGGATGCTACGCTGTTCATGGGCGGGCGCACCTCACCCCTTGCGCGTAACGCGATGGCGCGAGGACGGTTCCCCGACGCCTCGGGCTCCTTCGTCGCCGCGCGATGCGAAACGGCCGCGGAAAACTGCTATATCGCGCTTTAGAACAATGATTTAAGTGGCATGAATGGCGGCGCGACGTAGTCCCTCGCGCCGCCGCGGCATCACTTGAAACTGACCATATCGGAGCGCGTGGCTGTCGCTTCCTCGCGCAGAGTCGGTCCATTGGCGAGTTGCCAGACCGCGAACTGTTCCTGATAGGCGCCATCCGATGGCATCGTATCCGCCGGGACGATGGCCTTGAACCCGCGCAGCACCGTGCCGGATGCGGTGTTCAGGACCGCGCCGTTACCCGATGTGCCGGAGATCAACACGGTATCGAATCCCCCTGGCCTTGAGCACGTCGGGCAGATCGGAGCCGGAGAGCTTGTCCATGGCGGCCGTGATGACCCGTTCATTCGCCAGTGGGGTCAGTTGCGGCGGAATATCCGCGGCGGTGCTGCGTGTGGTTGTCGTGTGCACGACCATGACGCCCTTGGCTCGAGCGTCGGCCAGCAGCTTCTGCACGTGGGGCAAAGCCGCGGCGCACCGCGGCCGAGTTTCCGGCGTGCAGGATCCCACCCGAAAATCCAGCACCATGTAGACAGTCTTTTTGGGGTCGAGCGTGACCGCCTTCAATGCGGGCGGTGGCGGCGGCTTCACAGTGGCCCATTCATCGAGCACGCTCTGAGCGCGGGCCGGATGACCAGCGCCGACGACCACGCCGCAAAGGGCTACAAGAGCGACGCATCCCTGGGTAAACGGAACGGTCTTTTGCATTCTCCATCTCCCTGTCATGATATTTTTCCGGGCGGCCGCTTGTCTTGGTCGTTGAATGTGTGCGGGTCGGCGCTGCGCCAGAACCGAAGAGCTCTGGCGTTCGCGACAGTAGCACTTCAGGCGCGCGGCATATGCGGGGCGGCGCCATGGCTGCAAGCAGCGCGCGAATGTTAAAAAATCATTATATTACAATATCTTATATCAGATACGCGGATCGTCACGAGCGCCCTGCCGGCAATGGGCCATCCCCGCGACTATTCATTGAGACAGGATCAGCCGGGGCGCCCCATGATCCTTTGCGGGTGGCAGCCGATCAGGCCATTGATGGCCAACCGCCGCCGCGCCGCCTGGAAAAACACGGGTGGCTCCGCAGAAGGTTTTCCGCCACACAAAGCGGTGGCTGCCTATCGACCTTCGCCCGCAGTTCTCATCGAGGGCCGTCGCGTCGGTTATGGTCCGGGAATCGGCAAAAATGCAGCGCCATCCTACCGCCTGGCATGCTTGATGCGCGCCACCACGGCACTGGATGACCGTGCAACAGCCGCTATAATCACGGGCAAGACGTAAAGGGTCCGCAGACCATCCATCGCGACCGAAGAGCCTTGGGTTGCGGCTGATCGAGTGTGACCTGGTCCATGAATTTGGACAGTGAGAAGTGCTGTCTTACCCACCGACCGGCGTCGAATGCGAGATTCGGCTCCCGTTACCCGCCACACGGACGCATAACAATGAATGAAGTCGCCGGCTTACGATTGCTCGTCGTTGAAGATGAAATGCTGATCGCCATGACGATTGAGGATGTGCTCACGGATTTGGGCTGCGTTGTCATCGGGCCCGCGGGCAGCGTCGCCAAGGCGCTGGAAATCCTCGGCGATGGGCAGCAGATCGACGGCGCCATTCTCGACCTCAACCTGAAAGGTGAGCAGGCGCTTCCCGTGGCCGCCGCGCTGCAGAAGCGCGGCACGCCGTTCTTCTTTCTCACAGGTTACGGGTCGGCCGGCCTGGACCAGACGCAATTCAGCGCGCCGACGCTACCCAAGCCGTTCGATCCGGGCGCCCTCGAGCAGTTGATTCTGGAGACCATCGCGCCACATAGGGTCAAGTAAAACGCGGCGGCCGCGTAACGGCGGCCGCGCGTCACGAAGATCTGAGAGGATAAAGGCCGGGCGGTGTCCCGGCCTTCATTCATTCCGGGATCGCGGCCAGCAGATCGGCCAGATGGCCCTTCCAGATGCGGTCGATGCGCCAGCTCTGGCGCGCGCCTTCGAGAATGAGCTGCCGGTCATGCTCGGTCACGGCATATTCCTCGGCGACTTCCATCAGCATATGCGCGTGCTTGATGTCGGCTTCCATATGCTCGGCGTTGGAGGTCTGCTTCTTGAGCGGAATGCCGGCTTCGTCGCGCATCTTGATGCCCATGCGCCGGGACATGCCACCGCCAGTCAGGATCTCGTCGGAGTTGCTGAGCTCGAGAGCGGAAGCGGCCGCGAGCGAGGTCAGCCAATGGCTATTGCGCGCGAGGTTCAGCCAGGCTGAGCAGCACGTGTAACAGCCGTCGCTCGGCCCCATGTCAACGAAGTCGCTCGCCTTCAAGCCGACCGAAGCGCCTTCCATGACGCTCATGGTGTAATGGTCGGGCTTGCCGAGCTCCTTGTCGCCTTCGAGCTCGTCGCGCTCATGGTCCCAGATCAGCTTCTTGATCGGCATCGGCGCGAGAGACTGGACCTGGGCCCAGCATTCGCGGCGGTTCACCGTCCAATGGGTGCGCTGGAGGATATAGACGCGCGCCCGTTCCTTGTTGAAACGAAGCCCGAGCAGACGGCGGAATTGCTCGGAGTCGAACTGAGCGTTCGCCATTCTGATGAGCTCTTGCTCGAGCTGCTTGATCGGGTTGCTGGTATTCAGCGCGGTCGCCATAGAGCTCTCCTGTAACAACACAATTCGCGAGGCGGTCTGTGAAAAGCTCGGGCGCCGCCTCAGTTGAACCCTTCCATCATTGGGCCGTATGCACGAGGACCCTTGCGCGTTCGACCACGGGCGCCGGGGCTTTATAGAGCCGCACCACGAGCGCCTCCATCTCGGCGCCGGAGAGCGGGCCGATTTCCAGACGCTGCTTCTCGGCTTCCTGCAACAGGGTGCTGTCCTTCATGCTGGCGTCGAACGCCGCGCGCAACGCGGCGACGCGATCCTTCGGCACATCCGGCGGACCCAGGAACGGCCGTCCCATCTCGGAGGGGGCGAGCATCAGTTCCAGGGCCTGGCGGTCCTGCGGGTTCGACACCAGATCGCCGAGCAGCGGGACATCGGGCAGATCCTTTTCCTTGGTCAGGCCAAGCTGAATCTGAATGTCGATCTCCTTGTTCGCCAGCCATTGCGGCCGGGTCGTCTTGACGCTGCCGTAGGAGACGCCGCAACGCCCCTGCAACTCGCCCTTCTCCATGGCGGCGTTGATGTCGAGGCTGGTGCGATAGCCGACGATGACCTTGAGCTTGACGCCGAGCATCGAACGCAGGGTCGCCGTGAAATTGGTCAGCTCGGCGCCGGCTCCGGTGGTGCCGACGACGAATTCTTTCGTCCTCATGTCCTCCAGCGTCCGAATGCCGGCTTCCTTCATGGCGATGCAGACGCCGATTTCGCGGTTCATCGATCCGATATAAGTGAATTTCAGCGGATCGAACATGACCCCATCCATCTGGAGGAGCGGCATCATGGGCACGAAGCGGTGGCCCGTGCCGATGACGGTGCCGTCGCGCGCCGCGGTGTTGTAGAGCGAATTGATGGCATTCAGGCTGCCGGCGCCCGGCTGGTTCTGCGGAATGATCGTGGGATTGCCGGGTATATGCTTCGGCATGTGGCGGGCGAGCAGCCGGGCGTAGACGTCGTAGGCCTCGCCCGCGCCGAGCCCGATCACCATGCGGATCTGCTTGCCCTTATAGAAATCGCCGACGTCCTGAGCATTGGCCGGGTTCGCCAACACCACTGCGGCACCGAGCAATATCGCTCCCATACCCTTTTTCATGACTTTTGCGCTCCCCTCATTGGTCGGCGGCTTGTGCCGCCCTCTATTCGGTGGACAGGACAGATGGCTGTTCGAGACGGGCGCCATCAATCGTTGCCTTCCTTGGTGGCCGTGGCCTGGTTGACCTCGATCGCCTTCTTCAAGAGGTCGCCCTGCAGATTGGCGACCTCGGTAATGGCGCGCTGCTGGTCTTCGCCGGACTGGATGTTCAGGTCGAGCTTGGCTTTCTGCGCGTCGGCCAGGAATGCAGGATCCTGCACCATCTTGCTGAAGGCCGCGCGCAGCGTCGCCACGCGCTCCGCCGGCACCTTGGGCGGCGCGAGGAACGAGCGGCCGATTTCCACATAGGAACCGAAGAACCGCAACAGCCGCCTCTCGTCGTCGTTGCGCCCGAGATCGATCAGGCGCGGCACATCCGGCAGGTCCGGCAATTTCTCGAGCGAGACCTGATAGAGGATCTTGAGCTTGTTGCGCTCGACCCAATCCTTGCTGATGCCCCACAGCACGCTACCCGAGCCGTGCACTTCGCCGCGCTCGACCGCGAGGCGCACCTCGGTGCCGCTGGGATAACCGGAAATGATCTTGAACTTGGTGCCGAGCAGGTAGTTGACCACGGCGATGTTCTGCGCCGTCGCCGAGCCGGCGCCCGGCACACCGATCGACAGTTCCTTCTGACGTATCTCTTCCATCGTCAGCGCCGGCGAATCGGGACGGATGACGAGAACGGGATCGGTGACCGCAAGGCGGCCGATCCAGTTGAAGTTTTTGGAATCGAACTTGAGGCCGGCCTCGCCCACCACCTGCTTGACCAGCAGCACGTCGCCGATCATGCCGATGACCGTGCCGTCGGCCGGCGAGGCGTTGTAGAGCTCGTTGGCCAGGCGGATACTGCCGGCGCCCGGCTTGTTCTGCGCGACGACCGACGGGTTTCCCGGCACATGGCTGCCGAAATGGCGCGCCAGCAACCGGCTGTAGACGTCGTAGCCGCCGCCCGGACCGTAGCCGATCAGCACGCTGATCTGCTTACCCTTGTAGAAATCGGCGGCGCCGCTGTCGACCGCGGCCTGACTCGATGCGCCAGCGCCGGCGAGCAGCGCGATGCCGACGGCAACCGCGCCGATTTGCCGCAATGTGTGTTCGATCGTTCTCACGATGTCCTCCCTGTGCCCCATGGCTTTATCGCGCGGTTTCCTTGACCGCCATGGCAACCTTCGTCCGCTCGATGATATCGGGCGGCGTGTTCACGATGGTGGCGACGATTTTCTGCACCTCTTCGCCCGGCAGCGGCACGAGGTCGACGTCCTGCTTCTTCGCGGCCTCGATAAGTTCCGGATTTTTCGCCATGGCCTCGAATCCGCGCCGCAGCAGCTCGACCCGCGCCGCCGGTATGCCGGGCGGGCCGGCGAACGGCCGCTCCATGGCGCTCGGCAGAATGACGAACTGGAACATCTGCCGCTGCACATCGTCCTGCGCCAGGTCGGTCAACAGCGGAACATGCGGCAGATCTGGCTCCTTCTTCGGGCCGAACTGCACCAGCGGGATGACCTTCTTCTCGGCGAACCAATCGGGCTTGAGCGACTGAACCGAGGACCAGGATAGCGTGCCGCGTCCTTGCACCTCGCCGCGCTCCATGGCGAGATTGAGCTGATTGCCGCCCTCGTAGCCCGTGACGATCTTGAATTTGGTGCCCAGCGTGTTGTTGAGCAGCGCGGGATAACCAGCCATGGTGCCAGCCGCGCCGGTCGCCCCCATGACGATTTCCTTCTTCTTCGCGTCCTCGATCGTGTTGACGCCCGCCGTGTGCCACACCGCCACCACGCTGACGAGCTGGCTCATGCTGGCGAGCCACGACAGCTCCTCGCTCTTGAATTGAATGCCGGGCTGGCCGATCGCCTGATAGACCGGCATGGAGTTGTTGAAGGTGGCGATGACCGAGCCATCCTTGGGCGCCGCGGAATAAAGATAGTTGACCGCCTTGACGCCCGATGCGCCGGGCATCGACGACACCACGAAGGTGGGATTGCCGGGAATATGATTGCCGAGATAGCGCGCGACCAGGCGGGCATAGGTATCGTAGCCGCCGCCCGCGCCGGTGCCGACGATGAGGCGCACTTCGCGGCCGGCATAGAACGAGTTCCTGCGCGGCGGCCGAGCTTGAGAATCCCGGCGACCGCGGCTACAAGCAGGCCGTATCGAGCGATGCTGATCATGTCTTCCCCCACCTTTGCGCGGTCCCTCTCGTTTGTCTCGGACCGCTTAAGCGTCGATCATGCGCATGCCGCTGGCGAGCGCGGCACGCACGGCGCGGTCGAGCTGCGCCGCCTCGCGCGCGCCCCGCAGCGCCTCCTTATAGGCATCCTCGTCCGTGATATGGCGCTCGACAGCCTCCCAGATCAGGTCGGAGTGCTCCTGGTCCGCCACCACATGGACGTTGCTGGAGCTCAGGCCCTTGGGATCGACGCCAAGCTCCTTGATCAGCCGGTCGCGCCAGCGCACCGACGAGCCGCCCGCGCCGCTCTTGATCAGCGTGTTGTTGTTGCGCCGCTCCATGAAGTGCGACTGCACGAGGCCGGCGAGCCACGGCAAGGTCGAGGCGTTGTAGCAGAACGCCATCAAGGCCGCCTTGACCAGCGGCGTCGGCTGCGACGCGGCGAGTTCCTGTGGGGTGACGCCGAGCGCCACCGCCTCGCGGCTCATCAAGGTCATGTGATCGGTGCCGCCGCGCGGATCGACGATCAGCTCGTCCTGCTCGTGATGCCAGATCGCCTGCTTGACGTCCAACGGCGCACGCGCCTGCACATAGGCCCAGCAATCGCGGCGGTTGGCGGCGTAGAAGACCATCTGCAAGGTGTAGAACTTGGCCCGTGCCATGGTGAGCGGCGTCTCCGCGAGGAAGCGGAATTCCGCGCTGGCGAACTGCTCGTTGACCATGCGGTTGAGCTCCGCTTCCAGGCGCTCCGCGTAACCCGCCGCCACTGCGTTTCAATGCCGTGCTCTCAACCATGTCGGCGTACTCCGTGATTTAATGTTTCATTGTCTTCCAGCATAGCGGCTTCACTGCGAAGATGCCCGAGCGCCGCGAGAATCGGCTCATCGGTGATGCTGAACAGCGTGGCCTGCTCGCGCTGATCGGCGCGATGGCTGTGCCACGCCCAATTCGGCACGACGAAGATGTCGCCGGCCTTCCAGTCCAGCGTCTTGTCGCCCACGACCGAACGGCCGCTGCCCGCGATGACATGATAGATCGTGCTCGCCGTGTGACGGCGGCGCTGGGTCGCCTCGCCGCCGTCGAGCCGATGCAAGCGGCATAGGATCGTCGGCAGAGTGGGACCGCCGCTGACCGGGTTGCGGTACTCGAGCACCACGCCCTCGAATGGGTTCCAGGCATCCGCGCCCAGCCCGCGCAACACAGTGAGGGATTCCTCGCCGTTGTAGATGCACGCTTCCGCCGGCGGCACGTCGGAAAAATCATCCGGCTCGACCAGCGAGCCGGCATTTTGGTCTTTCTCCGACTGGAAGAAGATCGTGTCGAGCGAGCGCATCAGCGGCATGTCGTGGCCGTCGATCCAGATCATCGGCTCCGCGGTATCGTTGCTGTGCTCGTGCCAGCTCCATTGCGGCGTGAGCACGAGATCGTGCCGCCGCATGACGAAGCGCCGGCCATCGACCGCCGTAATTCCGCCGGAGCCGCCGAGGATGAAGCGAAAGGCGCTGATCGAATGACGATGCATCTTGGCAACTTCGCCGGGTTTCACCATCTGAATCGAAGTATGGATGGTGCGCGTGGTGGCCTTGTTCGACAGGCCGGGCGTGCACAGCCGCAGGGTGCGACGCGACGCGCCGGCCTCGTTGTCCAGTAACTCACCGGCTTTCAGCAGCTTTGGATAGACCTCGTCCCAGCGCCACAGGTGCGGCTGCGCCGTGCCGCCGGGCTCGGCCGGCAGGCCGTCCTGGTTGCTCTTCCAATGACCCTCCATATGGATGGCGGCAAGCTCGGCATCCAATGCGGCCGTGGCGTCCGGGTGCGACGTGCCCGACATCGAGCCGTGTCCTCCGTGGTGGAATCAGGCCGCCTTCTTGGCAAGCGCGGAACGCGCCCGCTGCAAGGCGGCACGGATGCGTTCGATGCCGACCGCCGGCACTTCCGCAACCGGCCAGCGCGGATAGATCTTGATCGGAAAGCCGAGTTCGCGCAGACCGGCGAGATAGACGCCGCGGCCGGCGACCTTGCGAATCGCGGGCGACATGAGGGCGCCCTGCAGTTCGACGATCGCTTCCTGCAATTCGAGCGCGCGGCGGTCGTCGCCGGCATCGATGGCGCGAATGCAAGCGACGCCGATCTCCGGGCACAAGGTGAGCGGCGGGCTGACCGTGCCGCTGAGCCCGAGTCGGATGCCCGGGAACAGCGAGCTCGCCATGGCGAACAGCTTGAAGTCCGGACCGAGCGTGGCGCGATAAGCGACCATCTCATCGATGCCGCCCTTGGCCAGCTTGCAGCCGAAGATCTGCGGCGAATCCTCGACGAACTGCGCCATATGCTCGCCGGTGATCGGATAACCCTGGTACTTCGGGTTGTTGTAAAGCAGGATCGGCGCCTTGAGCTCGCGGCCGACCATCTTGAAATGGGCGCGCAGTTCCGGCTGGGTGCGATCCGAATAATAATAGGGCCCCACGATGGCCAGCGCGTCGGCGCCGGCCTTGAGCGCGTGGCGGCCGAGATCGATGGTGGTATAGGGATCCGCCGTGCCGACATGGGCGACCACGGGAATGCGCTTGTTCACCGCGCTGATGACGATGTCGAACAACCTCTTGCGCTCGTCCTGGGTAAGCGCCATGCCCTGGCCCATGGAGCCGCCGACGAACACCGCATGGATGCCGGCGCCAATGTAGTAGTCGACCATCTGGCGCAGAACGGGCTCGTCGATCATGCCATTGTCGTCGAACACGGTCGGCAGCGGCAGCAGCATGCCACGAATGTCGTTCATCGATATCCTCCGGTTCAGTCGGGCGCGTGCCCGGTTCGAAGAAGCGCCTCAAAGCCAGCCGCCCCTGCGGGGCGACGCTTGTTTTTTTCGATTTACGAAAAAAGTTTTCTATTTTGATTATCCCGGTATAGTGGAGGGCGAGTCAAGGCTCGAGTCCGCGGCTGGCGCGGTCCGCGCCAGCGCACGGGACACTACTATGGCGAAACCGTCGAAAATGGCGCCGGGCCGAACCGGGCTGCGAGGCCGTCCGGCGAAAGTGCCGCCGGAACAATCGGGTAGCCGCACCATCCTGGCGGGTCTCGACCTGCTGCAGGCCGTGGCGCAGCTCAAGGAGCCGGCGACGCTCACCGAAATCGCCAAGAAGATGGCGATGTCGCCGAGCCGCACATTCCGCTACCTCAGAAGCCTGACCCAGGCCGAATTTCTCAAGCAGGATCCGGCGACAGGCCGTTATGACATCGGGCTGGCCTCGATCGAGCTCGGAGTCGCGGCGACCGCCCGGCTCGACGCGGTGCGGCTCGCATCGGATCTGATGCGGCCGTTGACCGACACCACGGGGCTGGTCTCCCTGCTCGCGGTTTGGGGTTCGAATGGACCGACCGTGATCAAGAGCGAACAAGGCGGCCTGGAAACCGCGGTGCGCATCCGCGAGGGGGCCAATCTCTCGCTGCCGATCACCGCGGTGGGACGCATCTTCCTCGCCTATATGCCGGCGGGCGAGATCAAAACGCTGTTGCAACGGGACATCGCGTCATGGAATGGCGCGGCCGACAAAGGCAAGCGGCTGAACGCGGCGGAGATCGCGAAACTGCAGGACGAGGTGCGCCAGCACGGCCTGTCGCAAGCCAGTGGCATCCGCAATCCCGCGGTGGCAGCGCTCGGCGCACCGGTATTCTCCCAGGACGGACGCCTCGCCATGTGCCTGGCGCTGACCGGCCTGATCGGCTCATTCGACACGAGCTACGAGGGCAATCCAGCGACCCGATTGAAGGCGACGGCGCAACGCCTGTCGCGCATGATGGGCGGGCTTCCCCGTTAAGCACGGGAACGTCGCGTCCCACCGTGGCCCGCGCCGGTCAGGGCGCGATACGGTGCTCCGCCTGCGCCGGCCGGCGAACCTTGGCGCGCGCGGACGCCGCGCGCATGCCGTCGATGATCGGCAGGAGTTCGTCGACGCGGTGGCCGCACGTATGGCGCGTGCGAATGGCATGCAACCCGCTGCGCACCATGTCCTCGGCGAGATCCTCGTCGCGCAGCACGAGCGACATCGCCGCACGCATTTCGTCGCCGTTGTTGACGGTCAGGTAGCTGCCGCTCGGAAACAGCCCTTCGGCATCGCGCCACGGCATGCTGATCAGGGGAATTCCGCATGACAGCGCCTCGAACATGCGGACGTGCGGCACACCCGGCAGCGCGTCCACATAGGCGCTGTTCTGCAGCAGCAGGGTGAAGCGCGCGCGCGCGAAGGCGTCGGGCATGCGGTGATTGGGCAGCCAGCCGGCGTAGGATATGCCGTTCTCCACCAGCCGCTCGCGCGCCAATTCCGGATATTGCACACCATGGACGCGTGCCTTGAGTTGCAGCTTCACGACGGGGTCGATCAGATATTCGGCAATCGCCTGGTTGCGCTCACCGGCGGACCAATTGCCGATCCAAAGCACATCGCGCTCCTTCGGCGCGCTCTGATCCATCTTGAAGAGCGCCGAATCGGCGCCTTCGTGCCAGGTGAAAGCCTGCCGCCCCCAGCCACAATCCAGATAGGCCTCGCGCAGCACCTCGCCGCCTGCGAGCACGCCATCGTAGCCATCGAGATCGAGCTGCTCCATTTCGAGCGGCGCGGTGATCACGCGGTGATGCGTGTCATGGAAGAACAGCAGGAAGCGGCCGCCGCGGCTGCGCCGCTGACCCAGGCGCGCCACCAACTCCGGCTCGGTCCATTCATGCACGAGGACCACATCCGCCCCGTCCAGAGCGCGGTCGACGTCGAGGTCGAGCGTGCCGATGCGATAGGATCGAAGGTCCACGCCGGGAACCAGGCGAGCGGCCTCTGCCAGGGCGGTCTCACCGCCGGCCGACAGGGCATTGGTCAGGCTCCAGCCGTCCTCGGGCTGGTAGACCACGACGTCATGCTCGCGGTTGATCAGTTCACGGCAGATGCCACGCAATGAATGAGCCGCGGAGTGGTTCCAGCACGACGTGAACGAATGATAAAACAGCACAAATTTCATACCGAGTTGCCCTCGACTGGCAGAACTGTGGAACAGACGGGCAGTCGGTTATTGCACTGCCGCACGAAGGAACGTGGCCTGGCTAAGTTTTGTTCCGTGGCGCGGCCCTAGCCGGTGCCTCCAGTTTCGGGGGTGGTCGCCCGGCGTGAAGAAATTCCGCCGTTAACGGGGCAGAAAAATGACGGCTGACGACGCGAACCGCCATACCGGCATCGCTACCGTACGGATAATCGGCGCAGCCGCTAGGCGCGGTACCTGGGCTTCGATGCCTCTCAACCCAGACTGCACCGCTATCGCGACACTTGAAGAGTTCCGTCCATAGGACGAAACTACAGGGAAAGGCGCCCGTTGGGTGGCGCGCAGGGGCCCTGACGCTCCGCAGGGGAGAAAAATCGGCGCACAAGGCCGTAGCCTTTAAGGGGGGGATTATGGCGTCAATTGCCGAGGGTATGCAGCCGCACGTGAAGGTCTTGGGCTTGGTCAGCGCGGGCCATTTCATGAGCCACTTCTATTCCATGTCGATCCCGCCGCTGATGCCCTTTCTGCACGACGACCTCAATATCAGCTACACCCTGATCGGCTTGATCCTGAGCGCCAAGAGCATGACCTCCGGGCTGCTGCAGTTGCCGGCCGGCATGTTGGTCGATCGCCATGGCGCCAAAGTAATCTTGTCGGTGGGGCTGCTGATGTGCGCCGCCGGCATGGCGCTGCTCGGCATCGCGGATTCGTGGGCCATGCTCATTCTGGCCGTCGTGGTGATGGCGATGGGCAACTGCGTCTTCCATCCCGCCGACTACAGCATCCTGACCGGCAGCATGGACGATCGCTACATGGGGCGCTCGTTCAGCATCCACACCTTTGCCGGCCATCTCGGCAATGCCGTGGCGCCGGCTGTTCTGCTGACCATCGCCGTGTATTGGAGTTGGCGTGCCTCGCTCCTGCTCAGCGCGGCGGTTGGCGTGCTCATCTTCTTTGGTCTCGCCAGCCAATGGCGCCAAATGCGCGACGAGGCCGGGCCGACCAAGCCGAAAAAGAAAAAAGCATCGGGCGACGTCGCAGCGGACGAGTCGCAATCGACCTGGCAGGTCATGCTCCAGGTTCTCAAGTCGCCGCCGCTGCTGTTCCTGTTCTTCTTTTTCACCATGTCGAACCTCGCCCAGGGCGGCTTGAAGAACTTCTCCATCGCCGGCCTCGAGGCGGTGCACGGCACCAACCTGTCGATCGCCGGCAGCGCGCTGACCGGCTTCCTGTTCGCCAGCGCCTTCGGCGTGCTGGTCGGCGGATGGGTCGCCGACCGTTACCGGAAGCACGATCTGGTCGCGGCGGCCTCGCTGTTCACATGCGGCGCCATCGTGCTGCTGGTCGTCGGCATCGACCTGCACTGGTTCGTGCTGATCTTCACCTTCACCGTGGCGGGCCTGGTCAGCGGCATCATCCGGCCGGCGCGCGACATGATGATCCGCAATGCCAGCCCGAAGGGATCGGCCGGCAAGACGTTCGGCTTCGTCTATTCCGGCGAGTTCATCGGCGGCGGCGCCGCCCCGGTGCTCTATGGTTTCCTGCTGGACGTCGGCGAACCGGAATGGATCTTCTACTCGTCGGCCGTGTTCTTCGTGATGTGCGGCATGATGTTTCTCGGATCCGGCCGCGCCGCCCGGCAGCAAGCGGCCTGACATTCGGCGCCGTGCCGCGGCTTGCAACGCGGCGTTTCCGTCCACGGCAGGGGGATTCAGCCTGCCACGTCGGATGATCGCAGCAGAAAAGCGAGATGCCCCTGTCAGCGCCTGGGGGCGACACGACGAGGCGAGCCCCTGGCGGCCCCGACTCCGTGGTCATCGCATCGAGTTGACGCGCTTCGCCTCAGAAGATCGCCTTGAACACGCCGAGCACCACGAGCAGGCCAATAATGAAGATGATCAGGACGATCCAACCGACCGCTTTCAACATGTAATTTTCCTCGTCCGTTAAGGCCAACATTCGACTGACGCAGCGCGGCACGGCAAACGGCAAAGCCGTGGGTGGACAGCCCAGGCATGCGGCCAGGGGCTTGAGTGTCATGACGACAATCACCCGAACGTGCCCGGGGCAGTCGAGTTCCCGTTTGCTGCCGGGCCGGCGCCATGTCGATTTGATGAATTCACCGTGCCGCTCTGGAAGTTTCCCGGGCTTTCCTTAGATAAAAAGGACCAGCGCCACTACCGGATGGAGAGACAGTCATGAGCCGCGCTTTCGTCAAAGAGGCCGACGGGACGGACGTCTTCAATGATTTGCCCGACCGGCCGATCAGTCCGCATCCCAATCTGGTGACGGCGCGCGGCCTCGCGCTGATCGAAGACGAGATCACCAGGTTGCGCGCAGCCCTGGCCGATGCCCAAACGAACGGCGACCGCGCCGCCATGGCCGAAATCTCGCGCGATCTGCGCTATTGGACGGCGCGCCGCTCCAACGCCGAAGTCGTGCCGCCCGCAACCGACGACGAAACGGCGCGGTTCGGCCTGCAGGTCACCATCGAGCGCGACCACGGGCGCCGGCAGACCTTCCGCATCGTCGGCCAGGACGAGGCCGATCCGACCAGCGGGCTTCTGTCTTACGTCTCGCCCCTCGCGCTTGCGCTCACCGGCAAGCGGGTCGGCGACGTGGTGACGGTGGGCCCAGGCCGCGCGGAGATCATCGCCATCGAGAAAGTGCCGGACGAAGCGCGCTTCTGATCGCGGCGGCCGCGCCCGAATCGAAACTTTCAAGGCAAAATGACCGCGATCTTTATCGCGGCGTTTGCTTCCCATACGGCCGGCTGCGCTCAAAGAATGATGCTGACCTTGCCGGCTGGGCGCAAGGCTTCGAGGTCGAGGATGGCGCGGCGGCGGCGGAAACGGAAGGCGCCGTCGGCGGCGCGCCGCAGGTGGAATTCGTAGCGCCCGATGTAAGTATCCACCTGGGCGTGTTTCATGCGGGCCACCATGAAATTGGCGGCGGCCACGAGGTCCTCGCCGGCGGCACTCATGAGACGGACGTTCGACACGAAGCGCCGCGTGCGCGCTCGCGGGCTTTCCGCATAGGCATAGACGCTTTTCAAGCGTTCGACGCGGCCGCGCAGCACCGGCAGGGTATCGGCGATGATGAAGAGATTGGCCGCCGGATCGCCGTCCGGCTTGTCGGTGGTCGGCACCTCGTAGGTCGCATCCGGCAGGAACAGCGCCAGCCACTCGTCGAGCCTCCATTCGTCGAGCAGATCGGCTTCCCAATAGAAGAAGCGCTCCAACTCGCGGGCGAGCTCGCCGCCACCGGCGTTTTGATCGGAATCGAGCGGCGGCGTCATCGCAGCCTCATGTCCGTCCGCTTGCCGCATCGGAGCGGCGTAACGATACGACCTGGTCCTCAGCCGCGCGTTCGGCGCCGGTGTCCATGAGCGAGGCCCAGCGCCGGTAGAAGGCGCGAATCTGCAACTCGAAATCGGACTTCATGGGCGCGTCCGGACCCTGCAGCTCCTGCTCGTAGCCGCGCGAATAGTCCGACCAGGCCAGCTCGCGGTGCGCCGCGAACCCGCGCTGGCAGCCTTCGAGCGCCTCGATGTCGTCGGGCGTGGCAAAACCGCCGGGGCCGAGGAAGGTGTTGAAGCTCTGCAGCCGGCGGGCGCGCGCCTCGGCCGATTCGCCGACCGGCGCCAGCGCCCACTGGGTGATCTCCATGTAGTCGGCGGAGACAGGGTTAGCCTGGCGCAGCACGGTCGCCATGATGTCGTTGATCAGCAGGTTGGGAAAGACGCAGAGGTTGCGGTCGGTGTCGGCGATGAGCTGCGCGCGCTCGGCGCCGACGCGCCTCGACCAGATCGGCGCGCACGCCGACCAGCCGCTCGCGCTCGGCGTCGCCCCACGACGGCTCCCAGCGCGCCACCGGCCGGCCCCAGCCGGCGCGGAATTTCACCACCGCATGGCCATTGCCGAGATCGTGGCCGCGGCCGCTCACGCCGCTCGACAGGTCAGTGCCGAAATCCTTGAGGAACTTGAAGTAGGTCTTGTGCAGCGGCACCGTGTGATAGAAGTCGATGCTGTTCTCCACCAGAAGCTTCCAGTTGGCGCGCGCGCAATAGAGCTGCGTGCCGGCGATCACCTCCATGCCGTGCTCGCCCTGGTCGGCGACCGCGTCGAGATAGTCCTTGGCGCCCGCCAGGTAATCCTCGAGCGAGGCCGCGTCGCGATTGAAGCTGATGAAGAAGAATCCGCGATAGGAGGATTGCCGCGGCACCGGCTCGAGACGGAAGTCGCCGGCGTCGAACGCGCCGCTATAGGCGTCGGCGCCCGGCATGTCGAGGAGCGCGCCCGTGTTCCGGAACGACCAGGAGTGATAGAGGCAGTGGAAGGCCTTGGCGTTGCCGCGCTGCTCGCGGCACACCATGGCGCCGCGATGCGGGCAGGAATTGATCAGCGCGCGCGCCGTGCCGTCGTCGCCGCGGCAGAAGATGAGCGGCCGGCCGACCAGGGTGCGGGTGAGGAAATCGCCGGGTTGCGGGATTTCCGATTCGTGGCCAAGATAGAGCCAGCACTTGTCGAAGATCCGACGCTGCTCCTGCTCGAAGATCTCCTGGGAGGTCATGGCCCTGCGGTTGACCCGGAAAATCCGGCCCGCCGGGTCGTCATTGACCAGGGCGCCACCGCCGTCCGCCGCTCGCCTGTCCGAAGATCCAGCCATGCTCGACGATTCCTGCCTGCCAGGGGAAACCACGCGATAGCCTGCACATCACGAACCTCCCGCGCACGCGCGCAGGCGGCGACAAGCTTAGCCCTGCCGCAGGGCACACGGCCAGACCCAATCGAACCAAAAAAGCCTAACGGGACGAAACAAATGGGGAATATCCAGCTCACCGTCGCGCTCAGCGACTACGACCATTTCCGCGACTTCACCTCCGGCAAGATCAGGGCCGAGGGCATCGACATCACCCATATCGACCTGCCGGTGGAGGAGATCTTCTCGCGCTTCACCCGGTTCCGCGAATGGCACGTCTCGGAGATGTCGCTGGCGCGCTACGTGTCGCTGATCTCGCAAGGCGATACGGGCATCACCGGCATTCCGGTATTCCCCAGCCGCTTCTTCCGCCAGCATGCGATCTATGTGGCGAGCGATCGGCCGATCGACCGGCCGCAGGATCTGGCTGGCAAAAAGGTCGGTATCCCGGAATGGGTGCAGACCGCGCTGGTCTGGGTGCGCGCCTATCTGGTGCATCAGGCGGGCGTGCCGCTGACCGAAATCGACTGGTACCAGTCGGGCGTCAACGTGGCGGGCCATGTGGACGAGGTGAAGGCGCAGATGCCGAAGGGCATCCGCTACACCCCGGCGCGCGACCGCTCGCTCACCGACCAATTGCTCGCCGGCGACATCGACGCGATCATCAGCGCGCGGCCGCCGCGCCTGCTCGAGGAAGGCGATCCGCGCATCCGCCGCATGTTCACCGATTTCCGCCCGGTGGAGGAAGCCTATTGGCAGGAAACCGGCATCTTCCCGATCATGCACACCATCGCGCTGCGCAAGGACATCGTCGACCAGCATCCGTGGATCGGGCCCAACCTGTTCCGCGCCTTCGAGGAGGCCAAGCGGCGCAGCCAGACCCGCGCGCTCGACGGCAACATCTGCCGTTTCCCGATTCCCTGGACCTTCGACTACGCGGAGAAGTCGCGGCAGATGTTCGGCAACGATTTCTGGCCCTACGGCCTGGAGCCCAACCGCAAGACGCTCGAAGCCTTCGTGCAATATTGCCACGAGCAGGGCGTCGCCCACCGCAAGCTCACGGTCGAAGAGCTCTATCCGGAATCGGTACGCAGCCTCTACGACGTGTGACGTCGCAGGCGGCATGGCGAGTAAGCGCAAACCTCATCCATCGGACCGATGGGATGCCGAGATCGTCGACGGTGCGGCTTATTTCACCGCCTGCGAATTTCTCGGGCGCGGACGTTA
Source organism: uncultured Alphaproteobacteria bacterium (assembly GCA_963752345.1). GTDB lineage: Bacteria > Pseudomonadota > Alphaproteobacteria > SMXQ01 > SMXQ01 > CAVVYA01. Next base: position 82,927 of record CAVVYA010000017.1, on the reverse strand, counting down.
CGACCGCCGGGAATTCCCCACCCTGTCGGGCGCTGTCCGCTATGTGGAGAGTCAATCGGGGCGGCGGCTGATGATCTATGCAGTCTCGCCGGATGGACGTTCGGCATTCGTCTCGCGCCGCAGCCTGCCGCAGCTCTGCCTGCCGCTGTTCGATCATATGCGGGGAGCCGAGCGGCGCACCGGTGCGCCGCGCCGCGGTGCAGCGATCCGGCTCGGCGCAACCGCCGACCGCGATGGTCGAGATTACCTACCGCCGCATTGCCTATCGCGGGCGCTACCTGGTGGATGGCGGCCGCGTGCTGGTCACCAGCCGGTTCGGCACGCGGGCAGCACGGCTCGGCGAGCTTCCGGCGATGACCGCAGCCAAGATCCTGCTGCGCGAGCTGGTGCAGGCTGCGGCGCGCAGCTCCCTCTGACCCGATTACTGGACCCCTCCCGAGCCGGCACAAAAAAGCGCCCCCTTACGGGAGCGCTTTCGTCGTGTCGCGGACGCGAACGCTGTAACCCTCAACGTTGAGGCAGGAAGCTAACCTTTCCCGCCCATTTCCGGCGCACCTCCGCCGCGTAATCGGCGCTCACCGTGTTGACTCTCGGAAACTCATCCTTCCAGTGGTAGGGCCGCACGGCGTAGATGATGATCCGCGAATTGGTGATATCGCCCGACTCGCGCTTTTCGGGCGATACGCGCGGATCGATATGGCCGGTCCAGCAGCCGTCGATGATATCGGTCTGGGTCTTGGGATCCCAGCGCGTCGAGATCGCCCACATCACGTCCGCCGCGTTACTGATGTCGATATCGTCATCGACCACGACGACCATACGGGTCATGTAGGCACCCGCGCTGCAACCAGCGGCCACCAACCCTGCCATCTTAGCGTGGCCCGGATGAAGCTGATTGATGGCGACCACGGCGATGAAGCGGCAGCCGCCGCCCGGCAGATTCCACACGCCCTTGACGCCCGGCACGCCAGCCGCATCGAGCGCATCCCAGATGCCCGCCAAACGCGGGTAGAACACATCCGAACCCGGATAGGTGGGCTTGGTCGGAGGCCAACCCACGATTATCGGATCGTTGCGGTGATAGACGGTCTTTACCTGTAGCACCGGCTCCGGCCGTTCCTCGGATGCGTAATACCCCGGCCATTCGCCGAACGGCCCTTCGCTGCGCGAGTCCTCATTGGGCGGTGGCATGTAGCCGTCGAATACGATCTCGGCATCGGCCGGAATCGGCAGCCCGGTTTCCTTGGTGCGCACGATGTCAATCGCACGGCCGAGCGCGCCACCGGCGACCGCGAATTCCGATTCGCCATGGCGCACTGGGCTCGGTGCCGTGGTGCCGAGAATCGGCGCCTGGCCAAACGACACGGCCATCGGGCAGGGCTGGCCATTCGCCCAGTATTTGCGGCGGATCACGTCGCCGTGCTTGCCGGGCTCGATGAAGACGGTGACTGTCTTCTTGTCCTGCACCATTACCCGATAGGTCCCGATATTGACCCAGTCGCTATCGGGATCCTTGGTGATCACCATGCACTCGGTGCCGATGTAGTTTCCGCCGTCGCCCTCGTGCCATTTCGGCGCGGGAAACTTCAGGATGTCGATCGCGTTGCCTTCCTGGATATTGTCCAGGATCGGACCGGTATTAACCTCGCGCGGCGGAATGGGATCGCGCTTATCGCGCCGGTTGCGGCGATAGGCGTCGAGATTGGCGACCGTGAGATCACCATTGGTGAAATGCGCGGTGCGCACGTTGCACAGCACGCGGTAACCGGGCGGAAACCCTGGAATGTCCTCGAATAGCAGAACCGGCGGATGCTTCTGCTCATAGCTCAGTTCGAACAGTGCGCCGATCTCGAGTTGGGCGTTGGCGCCCTTAATCACGTCGAGCTCGCCGGCGGTGCCCGCCAGCTTGATGAACTCGCGCAAATCGCCCATTGCCCGGGTTAAATCGGCTTTCTCCATTACGCTCACTCACTCTCCTGTTACGCGTCTGCCGGTTATTCTCGCGTCTGCTTGGCCACTTCAACCAGGGCCCGTGGGAAGCTGTAGGTATTTTTCACGATCCTCTGCAACTCCTCGCCGCCGATCGGCTCGATCAGCCGTAGACCCGACTTGGTCAGGTCGGCCTGGAATGCCGCGTCCTCCAGCATAGTCAGATAAGCCTTGCGCAGCTGCGCAACACGGTCGGCGGGCACATTTGCCGTGGTAAAAATCGAACGGCCGATCGCTGTGGTACTCGTCAGCAGCTTCATGATGTCGCGGCCCTCGTCAGTGGTCGCGAGCTCAATCATGGTTGGAATCTGCGGCAGTTCCGGAATGCGCTGGTCATAGACGACATAGAGCGGCTGGATCTTCTTTTGCTGCACCCACTCGGGCCGACGATGAGCGAGTTCCCACCAGAAGCCGAATGCCCCATGCACCTCCTGGCGCTCCATGGCAAGTTCGACTTCGGCCGATCCGGTATAGCCGGTGACAATCTTGAATTTGGTGCCGGCGAGTTTGTTCAGCGCACGCGGCGTGTAATAGGTGATGCCCGGGCCGCTCGAGCCGAAGACCGACTCGTATTTGCGGGCCTCCTCGATGTTCGTCACTGGCGCAGTATGCCAGGTGAAGAACACCGATGCGGTCGAGAACATCCGGCCGATCCAGAGGAATTCGTCCGCCTTGTAGTCGGTGCCTGGCCCTTCGAGGATCTGCTCAAGGGCGAGCGCTTCGGCCGCCATTGCCAACGCCGTGCCGTCCTTGGGCGCCAAACGCCACATAAAATTGGCCACCTTCAGTCCGCCCGCGCCGGGCATGTTTTTTGGAACGACGTTTGGATGGCCGGGAACGTGGCGTCCGAGATGGCGCGCTGCCAGGCGGCTATAGGCGTCGTAGCCGCCGCCGCTACCGAATCCGATGTGCAGGCTGACTTCCTTGCCGGCATAAAAATCCTGGGCGTGCGCCATGTTCACGCCGGTGGCAACGCCACCCACCGCGGCGATCGCCGCCACCCATCTTTTCATCGGCTTCATGTAAGTATGCCTCACTGTTGTCATCCAACACACGGAGGCAGACCTCTGCCCCGATGGCGGAGCAAACCGCGCACTGATTTTGCGGGATGATGTTTGCCCTGACGCGGCGGGGCGCTTTTTGTGCCTCTCCCTGTATGCGAGAGCCTAAGCCACGGCACGTGCGATTAGAAGTGTCGGCACAGGAAATTTATTGTGCTGGTAATTCACGAGCGCATCCGTGCGCAAATCTCGGCTGTGCGCAGGCACAAAAAAGCGCCCCCGTGTGCACGGGAGCGCTTCACTTGTCGATTTAATGGGGGTTTAGAGGCCGCGCGCAGTCCGGGCTTTCTCCCGCATGGAGTCGGTCATCTTCGCAGAGTTGGCGATGATCTTTTCGAGCTCCTCGCCCGACATCGGATCGAAGTCCGCCTTGGTCTTCTCGATTTCGGCGAGGAACGCCGGATCCTTGAGCATGGCCTGAAACGCCGCGCGCAGCGCCTTGAGGCGCTCCGGCGCCAGCTTCGGCGTCGAGGCGATCGAACGCCCGACGACGGCGCCGCTGGCATAAAGTGCCAGGATCTGCCGGTCTTCCGGCGTCTTGGCGAGTTCGACCACCGTCGGCACGTTCGGCAGGTCGGGATGCTTCTCCAGGGTGTACTGGACCAGGATGTTGATCTTCTTTTCGTCGATCCAAGACTTCTGGGTCGTTTTGAGCGAACTCCACGAGGTCAAGGCGCCATCGACTTCGCCGCGCTCTACCGCCAGAAGCGACTCGGTCGACCCGGTGTAGCCGGTGACCACCTTGAACTTGGTGCCGAGAATGTTGTTCAGCACGGTCGGATAGACGACGGACGCGAGGCCCGGACCGGTGCCGGCGACCGGGACTTCCATCGTCATCAGGTCCTGGATGGTCTTGGCCTTCGAACGATCGGAGAGCAGTTGCACCTCGACGTTCGCGGCGACGCGGCCGATCCAGGCAAAGTCCGCCGCCTTGAAGCGCACGCCGGGCGTGCCCAGCGCTTCTTCCAGCGCCACGGTCTGGGTGATGATGCCGATCGCGGTGCCGTCCTTCGGCGCGATCTCATAAAGATAATTGGCGGCGCGCAGGCTGCCCGCGCCCGGCATGTTGTTGGGAATCACCGAGGGCTTGCCGGGGATGTGGTTGCCCATATGGCGCGCCACCAGGCGGCCGAAAAAATCGTAGCCGCCGCCGGCCGCCGTGCCGATCACCATGGCGACGGACTTGCCTTTGTAGAAATCGGCAATGGGGTCGGCGATTGCCGGTGCGGCGACGAGCCCGAGCGAGAGGGCGACGGCGGCGGAAAGAGAACTCGATACGCGTTTACTCATAATCGTTATGGCCTTTCGGAAACAGTGAGTGTACGGCGGGCACGCTGCTCGTAACCCATCCGGTCGTGACGTGTTTTCTAGAGCAAGGAACATGCCATCGGGCACCGCCCGGGCGCGGATGCGACCGGCGCAAGCTTGGACGATTCAGGCCGTCGTCGCTTTGCGTTCGGCGAGCGCGGTCGTGAGGAATTCGATCACGCGGGCGTTGAATTCCGCGGCATGGTCGAGGTGGGGATAGTGGAAAGCGCCATCGATGACTGCGAGCCGCGAGCCCGCAATCGAGCGGTTCAGCGTCTTGGCGCTGTCGAGCGGCTCCTTGCCGGCGACCGACGTATGATCGGCGCTGCCGGCGACGATCAGGGTCGGCACGCGGATCTCCGGCAGACGCGCGCTGCTGTCGAAGCGCCCGAGGTCCTCCATGATGGCGATGTAGTTTTCCGGATTGTTCTGCTCGTAGTGTTTTTTGTACCAGGCGAGAACGTCCGGATTGGCCTTGGCGAAATCGTCCGGAAAATGGCTGTCGAGCTGATGCGCCGCGGCGACCGCCATGCCGTGCTTGCGGATATTCTCGTTGCGCTCGGCGCGCCGGCCGGCATGACCGGCGTAGATCTTGGACGTGGTCGAGACCAGCACCATGGCCGAGACGATCTCAGGCCGCTTCAGCGCGAAGGCCTGGGACACGAAGCCGCCGAGCGACACGCCCATGAGAGCGGTGCGCGTGATGCCGAGCCGGGCCAGCAGTTCTTCCAGGTCGCCGACGAAGGTATCGACGCCGAGCGGCTCGCGGCCCGTCTCGGATTCGCCGAGGCCGCGGAAATCGTAGCTCAGCACCGTGAAGTGTTTGGCGAGCGCTGGGATCTGATTGCGCCAACCCTGCCGTGTGCTGAGGCCGACGCTATGCAGCAATGTCAGATCGGGCCCCTGTCCCGTGCGCTCGTACACACACCGGTGGCCGCGAATCATGATCTCCATAGGGGGTCCTACTCCAACAAATACGCGCCGAAACACAACGCATTCGACATCGAGGCATTCTTATACAAGAGCCGTACGCCAGTTGGGACGCAAAAATCTGTGACGTCGCAGTTTTCGACGCGTACGGGATGCGTCGATCAGCGCGCGCCGGCCGGAACCGTCTTTATGTAGTGGTCCATGATTTCCTCACCGGTCGCGCGCCACACGTCCGCATGCTTGCAGATATAGGCAAGCGCCGTATCGAGCGCGTCGATCCGGTGGGACACGCCGGTAATGTAGGGATGCAGCGCGATCGCCATGACGCGGCCCGATTCGGCGCCTTCGCGATAGAGCACGTCGAAACTGCGGATGATCATCGCAGCGAATTCCTCCGGCGTACGCAGATACTGCTCGAAGGCCGGCTTGTCGTTGAGCTCGAGGGAATAAGGCACCGAGACCATGGTCTTGCCGCCGGCCGCCATGCGATAGGGCTGGTCGTCGTTGACCCAGTCGGCGACATACTCGCACGCCGCCCGCCGCCAGGTGCTCCAGCGAATTCCAGGTCTCCTGGAGGCCGGAGCCGAGCCAGCCGCGCGGCCGCTTGCCGGTCTGCTTCTCGATGCGATCGAGGGTGGCCTTGATCACCGCGCCCTCTTCCGCCGCTGGAATATCGGTGAGCCGCCGTGTGTTGCTCTGGTTGTGGCCCATGAATTCCCAACCGAGCTCCCCGGCCTGATCGAGAATCTCCGGATGCCAGTCGCACAGGTCCGAATTCAGCGCCACGGTCCCGCGCACGTCGTAGCGGCTCATCACCTCCATCATGCGGAAGATGCCGATTCGGTTGCCGTAATCGCGCTTCGCCCAGGCCGGCACGTTGGGGATCTGTTTCGAGCCCTGCATCGGCTCGTTCAGCGCGAAGAACTCGATGTTCGGAATCACCCACAGGGCCACGCGCGCGCCGCCGGGCCAGGTGATCTTCGGGCGCCGGTTGATGGGCATATAGTCGAACGGGCCGTAGGGCCGAGGATCCATGGGTTGTCCCTGAATGATGGTGAAACCGAATGCGGCCGCGGAACGGAACGCCGCAGCATGACGCATCGGTACCTGGGCTCAGGGGAGGTTTGTCAATGCGGCGCTGGCGCGCGCCGACATCTTGGGGAAAAAGCGCAAGCCGCCTGCTTCGCAGAGGCTTCCGTCGTCAGTGCCGAGGCATGTCAGCTGGGCTTCGGTCGCCGCCGCACCGCATAGCCGTATTGCAGCGGCCAGGCCGGCTCGGCCTCGAGCTTCTGCTGGGCGTCGAGCGCCCAATAGGGTTCGCGCAGCAACTCGCGGGCGAGGAACACCAGGTTGGCCTCGCCGCTGGTGATGATCTCGTTGGCGTGCTCGCAATCGGTGATCATGCCCACGGCGCCGGTGCGGATGTCCGCCTCGCGCCGGATGCGCCGGGCGAACGGCACCTGGAAACCTTTGCCGACGGGGATCTGGGCGTGCGGCACCAGCGCGCCGGACGAGACGTCGATCAGATCGACGCCGATCGGCTTCAGCCGCTTGGCCAGCTCGACCGACTGGTCCACATCCCAGCCGCCGTCGACCCAATCGGTCGCCGAGATGCGGACGAACAGCGGCAGCTCGGCGGGCATCAGCTTACGCAGCCGCTCGGCGATCTGCAGCGTCAGCCGCATGCGGTTCTCCAGCGTACCGCCGTATTGATCGGTGCGCCGGTTGCTCAGCGGCGAGAGGAATTCGTGCAGCAGGTAGCCGTGGGCCGCGTGAATCTCGATGACCTTGAATCCGGCAGCCAGCGCGCGCCGCGCGGCCGCCTCGAAGGCCTGCCGAATCTGCTCGATGCCCGCTTCGTCGAGTTCTTTCGGCGGCGGATCGTCCTCATCGAACGGGATCGGGCTCGGCGCCACGGTTTGCCAGCCGCCGGGCTTCGGCGTCTTGAGCTTTTTCGAATTGAGATTGAGGCCGCCATTCCATGGCAGATCGCAGCTCGCCTTGCGTCCCGCATGGGCAAGCTGAATTCCGGCGACCGCGCCCTGCGAATGGACGAAGCGCGCGATGCGGGCCAGCGGCTCGGTATGGTCGTCGCTCCAGATTCCCATGTCGCCCGGCGAGATGCGCCCATCCGCCGTCACCGCGGTCGCCTCGACCATGACCAGCGCGACGCCGCCCGCGGCGCGGCTGCCGAGATGAACGAGGTGCCAATCGTTGGCGAAGCCGTGCTCGGCGCTGTACTGGCACATCGGCGACATGACGATGCGGTTGCGCAAGGTGACGCCTCGGATCGTCAGCGGACTGGTCAGATCGATCTCCGGCACCTCCTGATCATGCAGGCTGTCCGCACGGCCGCTGTGGAATTGCGACGCTGGGCTGCGCGCGGCTACCTCGTCCATGATGGTTCTCCGGAAGATAGTAGAACAGGCAATAGACCACCGGGCGCGTCGGATGTTCCCTGAGGCATACGACAGACGACGATCCGAATAATGTCTCGCGCCCCGGCTCGTCCCACGGTTGTCCGGTCAAGGCCGAGACCGTTGGCAGGCGCCGATTCGTGGATGCCCCGCTCAAGTTGACGAGCAACGTCCCTCTTCGGGCGGCCCACCTATCACATGTCATGCTGTCAGCGCTGTCCTGGCAAATGTGGATGCCGAACCGGACAGCCGTGGATTGTCTCGGATCGACGCAGGTTGCACGCGCCGCCCGCCCGTTCTATCAAGACGCCATGACGGAAATCTATATCGACGGTGACGCCTGTCCGGTGCGCGACGAGGTCTATCGCGTGGCCGACCGGCTCGGGCTTAAGGTGTTCGTGGTGTCCAACGGATCGCGGCCAATCCTGCCGCCGCGCAATCCCTTGGTCCAGATGATCACCGTGGCCGAGGGCGCGGACGCCGCCGACAACTGGATTGCCGAGCGCATCGGCGGCGCCGATGTCTGCGTCACTGCGGATATTCCGCTCGCCTCGCGCTGCCTGGCCAAAGGCGCACGGGCCCTGTCGCCGGCTGGCAAGCTGTGGACGGGGGACAATATCGGCGGCGCCCTGGCCGGACGCGAACTCTCGCGCCACCTGCGCGAACTCGGCCACACCGGCGGCGGCCCGCCGCCGTTCAGCAAGGCCGACCGTTCACGCTTTCTCAGCGCGCTGGATACGATCGTTCAGGCCGCCCTGCGCCAAGGCGGCCACTAGATTAGCCGACGTCGGCGACTTCGTCCTCGAGGAAGGCGCCGGACTGGCGCCGCCATAGCCGGGCGTAGACGCCATTGCGGGCGAGCAGCGCCGCGTGGGTGCCCTCCTCGACGATGCGGCCGCGGTCGATCACGAGCAGGCGGTCCATGCGGGCGATGGTGGAGAGCCGATGGGCGATGGCAATCACCGTCTTGCCTTCCATCAGACCGGCGAGCTGTTCCTGGATCGCCGCCTCGGCTTCCGAATCCAGCGCCGAGGTGGCCTCGTCGAGAATCAGAATGGGGGCGTTCTTGAGGATGACGCGGGCGAGCGCCACGCGCTGGCGCTGGCCACCCGACAGCTTGACGCCGCGCTCGCCGACCTGGGCGTCATAGCCGTGCCGGCCTCGCCAGTCCTGCAACTCGGCAATGAACTCCTCGGCGTGGGCCTGGCGCGCAGCGGCCTCGATCTCCGCGTCGCTCGCCTCGGGCTTGCCGTAGCGGATATTCTCGCGCACCGACCGATGCAGCAGCGAGGTATCCTGGGTCACCATGGCAATCTGAGAACGCAGGCTTTCCTGGGTGACGCCCGCGATGTCCTGGCCGTCGATCAGAATGCGGCCCTGCTCCGGCTCGAAGAACCGTAGCAGCAGATTGACGAGCGTCGACTTGCCGGCACCGGACGGCCCGACCAGCCCTACGCGTTCGCCGGGCCGGATATGCACGTCGAGGTCATGCAGCACGCCGCTGTCGCGGCCATAACCGAAGGACACGTCTTCGAAGCGGATATCGCCGCGCGATACCACCAGCGGCTGTGCATCCGGCGCATCGGTCAGCAGGTGCGGCACGGCGATCGAGCCGGTGCCCTCCTGTACCACACCGATGTTCTCGAAGATCGAGGTGATATGCTGCGCCACCCAGCCGGCGATATTGACGATCTGCCAGGTGAGCGGCAACGCCATGGCGATGGCACCCGGCGAAATCTTGCCATCGAGCCACAGCACGATCGCGACCGTGGCGGTCGAGACGACGAGCATCGCGTTCATGGTGATGAGCAAGAAGGAGAACAGCGTCACCTTGCGCTGCTGCTGACGGAACGCCTCCGTGTGATCGTCCACCGCCTCGCGCACATAGGCATCCTCGTCGCGCGCGCGGGCGAACAGCTTCACGGTGAGGATGTTGGTGTAGCTGTCGACGATGCGCCCGCTGACCAGCGAGCGCGCACCGGACACTTTCTTCGACAAGTCGCGCAGGCGCGGCACGAAATGGCGCAGAAGAATCGCGTAGGCGATGCCCCAGACAACGAGCGGTGCGGCCAGCCGCGGGTCCGCCGAAGCGAGCAATACCAGCGCGCTGCTGCCGTAGACCACGATGTACCACACCGCGGTGATCGTCAGCACCACGCTTTCGCGCAATGCCGAGCCGGTCTGCAGCACCCGGTTGGCGATGCGTCCGGCGAAATCGTTCTGAAAGAACGACCAGCTCTGGCGCACCACATGCCAATGGCTCTGCCAGCGGATCAGGTTGGTGACATTGACCGCGATGGCCTGGTTGGTGATCAGATTCTGGACCAGCAGCGCCGCCGGCCGCACGAGCAGCATCACGGCGGCCATGCCGGCGAGCTGCCAGGCTGCATCCGGCCAGACAGCCGATGGGTCGTGGCTGGTGACAAGGGTGACCAGGCGGCCGATGAACAGCGGGACCAGCGAATCCGACAGCGCGACCGCCAGTCCGGCAACGAACAGGGCCACGAACAAGCCTTTGGCCTGACGCACGAAATGCCAGTAAAAGGCCCATAAACCTGGAGGCGGCGGTGCGGCCGGCGCCGGACCGGTCGGCGCCACGAGGTTTTCGAAAAAGCGGAACATGCCGCTGTTTTACACCGGTGGCGACCCCCTTACTACCCGTCAGCATCGGACACCCGCCATCCGGCAGGCTCGTTCTGGGCTCGACGGCCGGGGCCTATCTCGGCGCCTCGGCCATATGCCGCGGTGCACGCACCTTGACCCAGGACGCGACGATGAACGCGGCACCGAGCGGGCGGCAACCCGGATTCTCTTTTCGGGTGCACCGCCGCGCCGCTACAATCGGGCAAAATTCCGCGCCGGGCCGCGCAAAGCCGTCCGCAAGGGGATGGCACCGTTCTTGCTTCCTCCTTGCTTTCGTTTCCGCGCCCGCGTCGTAGCAAGAAAGCCCTAGGGAGAAAGCAGCCATGAACATCGGTAAATCCAACATCCTGATCGCGTTGACCGCGTTGGCGGGCTTCGCATCGCTCGCGACGAATGGCGCCGCGCAGAGCACTGAAGCCTTTTTTAAAGGCAAGGACATCCGCGTCATCGTCGGCGCGGAGGCCGGCGGCGGCTATGACGCCTATGCGCGGCTGATGGTACGCCACTATGGCAATTTCATTCCCGGCAAGCCCGATTTCATCGTCCAGAACATGCCGGGCGCCGGATCGGTGCTCGCCATGGGGCACCTCTACAATGTGGTCGCCCAAGGACGGCAGCGTCATCGGCGCCATCAATCCGGGCGGCATCGCGGAGCCGCTGATCAATCCGGACAGCGCGAAATACGACTCGCGCGCCTTCGCCTGGATCGGCAGCCTGATGCGCGACACGGAAGTAATCGTCGCCTGGCACGACAGGCCGATCTCCAGCTTCGAGGAGTTGTTCGACAAGGAACTGATCGTCGCCGGCACAGGCGGCGCTTCCTCGATCCTGCCCAAGCTCATCAACGGCGTGCTCGGCACGAAATTCAGGATCGTCGAGGGCTACAAGGGCGCGAATTCCGGCTTCCTCGCCATGGAGCGCGGCGAGGTGGAGGGTATCGGGTCTTCGTCGTGGTCGAGCATCAAGACCACCCAAACTTCGCTGCTCGACGGCAAGAAGCTCAAGTTTCTCGCCCAGTATGGCCTGGTGCCGCATCCCGACATCCGAGACATTCCGACCGTCATCAACTACGCCAAGACGGACGACCAGCGCGCCGCCCTGCGTTTGATGCTGACCCGCCAGGAGGTCGGCCGGCCCTATATGGCGCCGCCGGGCACGCCGGCACCGATCGTGGCCGCCTATCGCACGGCCTTCGACGCCATGGTGAAGGACGCTGCCTTCATCGAAGAACTGAACGCGCGCAAGTTCGACCTCCAGCCGTTGAACGGTGACGAAACGGCGGCGATGATCGCCGGGATCTTCGCCGCGCCGGGCAATGTCGTGCAACAAGTCCGCGACATTCTCAGCCGCAAATAGCCAATCGCCATCCCGCACGAAGAATTCCCAGGCGTTCCGCGCCTGGGGATTCGCGTGCGCGCGCGAAAGCGCTGGAGCACGCCGCCACCAGCGGCTTTAATGGCGCCGGCAAAGATTCGATCGATCAGAGGCACGCATGAAACCGAGTTCGACTGGCCCATTTCCCTACCGGCCCATCACCAAACGTCCGAAGCTCCAGTGGCCGGAGGGCAAACGGTTGGCGGTCTGGGTCATTCCCAACATCGAGACCTTCGCGCTCGACGTGAAGATCCCGGGCGCCGGCGACAAGGTGCCGGACGTGAGCGCGTGGGCGAAGCGCGAATACGGCAACCGGGTCGGCGTCTTCCGCCTCATGGAATCGCTCACCCGCTTCGGCCTGCGCGGCAGCGTGGCGCTCAACAGCGACGTGTGCGACGCCGCCCCCGACGTGATCGAGGAGGGCATGAAGCTCGGCTGGGAATTCATGGGTCATGGCCAGACCAACACGCGGCGGCTCAACCACACAGGCTCGGTCGAGGAAGAGCGCGAGATGATCGGGCGCACCCTTGACCGCATCGAGAAGGCCTGCGGTAGGCGGCCACGCGGCTGGCTCGGACCCGGACTGCAGGAAACCTGGAACAGCTTCGAGCTGTTGGCGGAGGCCGGCATCAAGTTCGTCGGCGACTGGACGACCGACGATCAGCCGTACCTGATGAACGCCGGCGGCAAGACGCTCGTCTCGATTCCCTATGGCCACGACATGGGCGACATGAACGCCATCATGCGCGGTCACTACACCCCCGCCGATTTCACCCGGATGATCATCGACACGTTCATGACGCTCTATCGCGAAAGCGCGACGAGCGGCCGGGTCATGCCGATCTCGCTCCACCCTTACCTCACCGGCACGCCCCACCGCATCGACGGGTTGAACCGGGGCCTCGAGCATATCGCCCGCTATAATGACGTCTGGCTCGCCACCGGCAGCGAGATTGTCGATCACTATCTTGCTTCGGGCGTGGCCTTCTAGCGCGCCAATTTCTCGATCATAGGAAAGGCTGACCGGCCGGAGTTGCGTCAGGCCTTGGTCGCGAATCGCGCCTGCTGGCCGAAGGACGCGAGTGCATGGGCGTCCTTCGGCAGCGTCACCTCGCCGCGCGCCACCCGCTCCTTGAGATAAGTAAAGCTCTGAGCCGTTTGGGCGAACAGATGCTCGCCGGCGATCAAGGGCCGGACGGGTCGCTTGTCCCGGTTTGACGAACCGTGCCATGGGCGCCACCATGGTGTGGTAGTCGACGGCGAAGAACAGCGGGAAGGAGTAGCGCTCTTCCTTGACCTTTCGCACGCGATGGCTGGTCGCCACGAACGTGCCGTTGGTCCATAGCTCGAGCAGGTCGCCGATATTGACAATGAAGGCGCCGGGCACCGGCGGCGCATCGATCCATTCGCCCGCCCCGTTGAGAACTTCGAGGCCCGGCGAGGTCGAATGCAGCAGAGTGAAGCATTCGTAGTCCGTATGAGCGCCGATCCCCATCGCGTCGGTGGCATTGGCGTCGAACGGGTAGTGGATCAGCCGCAGTTGGCTCGGCGGCTTGGTGACGAAGCCCTCGAAGAAGTCGGGCGCTTCGCCGAGCGCCTGGGCAAATCCGCCGAGCAGCCGGCGGCCGAGCGCGAAGGCCGCGTCGTAGTAAGCCGAGACGCTGGCGCGAAAACCCGGCAGATCGGGCCATTGATTGGGACCGAGCAGCGGATTGCCGGCGCGATAGTCCGGGTCGTCCGCCGGCAGATCGAGGGACAGGTCGTAGGCTTCCTTCTTGTCCTTGCTACCGGTGTAGAAGACTTCCTCGCCTTCCGGCACATAGCCGCGATGGTTGCTCGAACGGCCGATATAGACCGCCATCTTGCGCTCGATCGGCTGGGCGAAGAACCGTTTGGTCGCCACCAACAGCCCGTCGATCAACGGCTGCGGGATACCGTGACCCGTCACATAGACGAAGCCGATCTCGCGCGCCACCCGGCCCAATTCACCGGCAACGCGGGCGCGCGCCGCCCCGTCGGTTCCTGCCAGAGCGGACACGTCGACGGAGGGAATGGATGAGAACTCGGTCATGACGTCACCTGTGATAGGGAATTCTGCGCGCTGGCGGGGCTCAGAAGTTCATCGAGGCCGCCCTCGATAGCCACGATCTCCCATCGCCGCGCGAAGCTACGGCCGTCGCAATCGAGGTCGCGCATATCGATGACGCGGTCGGTGCGCGCGGGCCGGCGGGGCGATGGCCGCCACCCTTCCTTGAACGGCAGGGACGAACGCTCCACGAGCCATCCCGAACGATCGAGCCGGCCGAGCGAAATCTCGCAATCGACGATGTCCTGCGCGTCCTGGAGGCGCATGGCGCCCGCGACGAGCTCGCTCAGCGTGCGATGCGGCGGCAGTGCAGCCGCGCGGTCGCGCGCGATCATGAAGCGGGCGCCGACGCGGATCACGAATCCGGCTACGGCCTGTCTCCATGTCGCGCAGGCGAGCCGCCGCGCATGGGCGGGCCGCCGTCGCTTCGCGCCGCCAATGTTCGATATAGGCAATGTCGTGCCCCTCTTCGATCAGGAGCGGCCCCTCGAACCTTAGGCGGCCGGCATCCGCGGTGCGCGCCGCGGGCTGGAAATCGATGGTGCGGTCCCATTGAAAGATCCCGCCGCGGGCGTGGAGTGCGCCGGCGAATCCCTCCTGGCGGGCGAGCCAGGCGATATGGCTTGGCCGCAAGTGGCGCAGGCCGGCGACGCCGCTGTGGTCCGGTCGGTCCGCCGGCTGGCGCAGATCGGCATAGAGGCTCGGCCCCTGCAGCCAGCCAACGCTGGTTTCCGTGTCGCGACGTCCGTCGGGCCAGGCGATCAGCGTTCGCTGCCACAGGCCGGCGAGCGCGGCCATTTCCGGTTCTGGCCGTGTCATTCAAACCTGCCGAACCGGACGGCGATTGCCTCTAAAAACAGCACATTTGCACCTCTGCCGCGAACAAGACCATGAAACGCCGGCTCTTGCCTGATCCGGCGTTTGCCATGCACTCATCGTGCCGCGCCGCTGCGGCGGGTTCCGCTATCGAGCGGGCCGAATGCCCGGCCCCGCTCCGTGCGCGACGGATCGCGCCTCTGTCGATCACCAAATTCCGGGAACCCGCACGCGCGGCGATGGTTACGGGCGGCATCATGGAACTCGGACTGTTCGACGATCGCGACATCGCGCTGATCGAGGCGGTGAGCCGGCATGCCCATCCGTTGACGGGCGAGCGCGCGGACTACGATCCCCTGCTCGACCGCATCGGCAATGCACCCTATGCGCTGCTCGGCGAAGCGAGCCACGGCACTCACGAATTCTATCGCGAGCGCGCCGAGATCACGAAGCGGCTGATCACCGAGAAGAGCTTTGCCGCGGTCGTGGTGGAGGCGGACTGGCCCGATGCCTACCGCGTGAATTGCTACGTGCGCGGCGCGAGTGACGACCTGGACGCGACCGAGGCGCTCGCCGGATTCCGCCGCTTCCCGACCTGGATGTGGCGCAACACCGTGGTTGTCGAGTTCGTCGAATGGCTGCGCGACTACAACGACCAGTTGCCGCAGGATGCCCATAAAGTCGGCTTCTACGGCATGGACCTTTATAGCCTGCATGCCTCCATGAAGGCGGTGCTGCGGGTGCTCGACAAGCTCGACCCCGAGGCCGCCAAGATCGCGCGCGAACGTTATGCCTGCTTCGACCACTATGGCCCGGATCCGCAGGTCTATGGCTTCATCGCCGGCACCAACGCGAGCCAATCCTGCCAGGAGCAGGCCATCGCCCAACTGGTCGACCTGCAGAAGCGCGCCATGCGCGGCGCCGAGCGGGAGCGGCGCATCGCCGACGACCAGTTGTTCTATGCCGAACAGAATGCGCGCGTCGTGGTGCACGCGGAGGAATACTACCGCACCATGTTCCTGCAGGAGGCCTCCTCGTGGAATCTGCGCGGCCGCCACATGGTGGAGACCATCGAGGCGGTGGCGGCGCACCTCGGCCGCAAGCGTGGCGAGCCGCCGAAGCTCGCCATCTGGGCGCACAATTCCCACCTGGGCGACGCACGGGCCACGAGCATGGCAAACCGCGGCGAATTGAACGTCGGCGAGATCATGCGCGAGAAGCACGCCTATGACGCCGTTCTGGTCGGCTTCACCACCTACACCGGGACGGTAACCGCGGCATCCAATTGGGACGAGCCGGCCGAGCGCAAACGCGTGCGGCCGTCGCTGCCCGGCAGCTATGAGGTGCTGTTCCGCGCGGCGGACCCGAGCCGCTTCCTGCTGATGTGGCAGCACGACGAGCCGATCGCCGAAGGCCTGCGCTTCGGCCGGCTCGAACGGGCGATCGGCGTGATCTACCGTCCCGAGACCGAGCGCATGAGCCATTACTTCGGCGCGCGGCTGTCGGAGCAGTTCGACGCCGTCATCCATATGGACGAGACGACGGCGGTCGAACCGCTGGAAATCACCGCCGACTGGGAAGAGGGCGAGGTGCCCGAAACCTTCCCGGTCGGGGTATGAGCTTCGGGCTCAGATCGCGGGGCCGATGGAGCGCGGCATCTTGATCGGGCCGGTCATCGTCTTGGCGTCGAGGTTCATGATCGCGTCTTCGTCGAAGATGTCGCCCATCTGGGATGCCACCCCATTGGCCTTGATCGCTTCCAGCCACTTGCGGTGGATGCGCGGATCCTGGTCCTCGTATTCGATTTGACGGCCGCCATCCTGGATCTTCGTCGAGCCGCCGCCTTCGGCACTGACCTTGCGCAGCGAAATCATCGGATAGCGCCGGCTGCCGAGGCTGCACGCGAGATAACGCGCGGGCTCCGGGCAGGTATTGAAGTGCTGATGCATCATCCAGAACGGCGGCGCATACATGATGCCGTGACGCCAGGGAATTTCCTTGAATTCTGAATCGCCCTCGTACCACAGCAACGAATATCCTTCGCCGGTGACCGCGTGCACATGGGTGCCGGCTGCATGACGGTGGGCCTTCTTGTAGCGGCCCGTCGGAATCTCCGACGAGTGCGCATGCATGGTGCCATCGGCCAGCACGAACGAGATATTGAGCGAACCCTTGCCGCGCTCGTTCAACTCATAGAGCTTGAAGCTGGTGAGGTCGTGGATGAAGTTGGTTTCCCAGATATTGAGAGGCGCCTTGCCGTCGCGCCTGATCGGCACCAGATCGCCGTCGCCGTCGAAGTGCTTTTCGTCGCCGAGGCGTTCGGGGAATTCATAGGGGTTGTCGAAGACGAACCCGACGTTGTGGTAGAGATTGAGCGTCATCGGCGCGTCGTTGGTGACCGACAGGCGGGTCGCCTCGCGGCCCGAGCCGTTGAAGATCTGATATTTGCAGTTGAGCGGAATCGCGAAGACCGCCTTGGGGCCCCACTCGAAGGTCCGCGCTTCGCCCTTGGGACTCCACACGGTGGTGGAGCCGTGTCCCGACAGCACGTAGAAGAAGGCTTCGTAGAGATGCTTGATCGGGGCCGTCTTACTCCCGGCCGGTACTTCCAGCACGTAATTGGCCATGAAGTCGCCGCGGCCATGGCAATGGGCGAAGCAGCCACGGGCGCCGTAGCGGTCCCACGGCTTGGTCTCCAGCGCCAGCAGGTCGAGGCCGAAATCCACATGGACCGGAATGTTCTCGCCTTTGACCCAGTTCATGTAGGGGTCGACGAGAAACTTGTTGCTCAGATCGCCAGCGGATTGGGCGCTCGGTTGCATGTCAGCCGGCATTGGGCCTCCTTACAGATTGCGACGAGATGGCGGATCGTCAGGCGCGCGGCCCGTTCATCGCGGCCGCACGGCAGTCGCTGTTTTAGGCCGTCCGACGCAAAGCCGCAAGAATGAAGAACGAGGGTTTGTCGGCGCATTCCTTACCGGCCGAACACCTGCTTGAGCAGCTCGGTCGAGCGCGCGGCCGGATTGGTCCGGATCGCTGCCTCCTCCTGGCCGATATAGTGAAACAAACCGGCCAGCGCCTTCTCGACGGCATAGTCGGTGAGGTCGAAGCCCTGCGGCGCGGCGCTGCCGCCGCCACCCAAACCCGCCAGTCCGGCCAGCCCGCCCAAGCCGCCAGTGGCGCTCGACGTGCTTGATGCGGCGCTCTGCGACACCTTGTGAAAGGCCTGGGTGGCGCCGGCCTGGGACAGGCTCTGCTCCATGATCGGGCGGAAGGCCTGGCTCAACGGCTGCGTCGTCGTGCGCTTGAAATACTGGGTCGCCGCGTCCTGCGGCCCGCTGACGATGCCGCGCGCGTCGCTCACGGTCATGCTGGAGATCGCCTTGCCGAAAATGTCCGCAGCCTTCGGCGCCGCGGCCTCGGCGGCGCGGTTCATGCGCAACTCCAGGTCGTCGAGCATGCCCGACATGCCGGCTTTGGCCATCAGGTCGCGCGCGCTGGCGAGATAGCTGGGCAGCGGGATCTTCACCGCCGGATCCTTCAGGAAACCGTCGGGCTTGGCGACCCGCGCCACCGTGCGCTGGCTCGCCACCCGCAGGGCTTCGCGCAATCCGGAGTCCGCCTGGCTGCTGGTCAGGCCGCTCGCCGCAGTTCCCGATGTCGCGCCGGATTTGCCGCCGAGCAGGTCGCGCCCCTGGTCAAGCAGATTACCTTGGGCGACCGCGTCGCCGGCGAACGTCACTGACAGGGCGAGCGCGGTGGAGACGGCGAAGCGGCGCGATGGATGATGGCTCATGGTGGGACCTCCGGGCAAAGCTATAAGACTGATGAACGCGAGCGGCGGGCGGCGCTACGCACAGGAATGGGATCGGCCTTGGACCGGCGGGCGTAGGCGCTATACTCACGCACCGTCGCGTCTAAGCCGTTCGTTTCTCACCGCCCAGCCGCACATCGGAATGACCGAAGCACAACAAAGTGCGGACGCAGGTTCGCAAAAGTCTTTCGCCGCGCTGCGCCATCCTCAGTGCCGCATATATCTGGTCGGCACGCTGCTGTCGATGATGGCCGACAATATCGAGCATGTGATCAGCTACTGGATCATCTTCGAGAAGTTCCAGTCGCCGGCCCTCGGCGGCTTCGCCATCATCTCGCACTGGACACCCTTTCTGTTCTTTTCGATTTATTCGGGGGCGCTCGCCGACCGCTTCGATCCGCGGCGTATCATACAGGTCGGCATGGTGCTGTTCGCCGGCGTGTCGCTCGCCTGGGGCGCGCTGTTCTATACCGATTCGCTGGAGATGTGGCACGCCGCCGTGCTCCTGGTCATTCATGGCTTTGCCGGCGTGCTGTGGGGCCCGGCGGCGCAGCTTCTGGTCCACGACATCGTCGGCCCGACCCACTTGCAGAGCGCCATCCGGATGATGTCGACCGCGCGCCAGTTGGGCCTGCTGCTCGGTCCGGCGATCGGCGGCGGCATGCTGCTCGTCTTCGGACCCGTCGTCGGAATCCTGCTCAACGCTCTATTTTATGTACCGCTCGTCCTATGGCTGTGGAACGCGCCCTATGGTCCGAAGTTCCGCACGGAGCCTTCCGCCCACAAGCCGCCGGTGCGCGGGTTTTCCGACATCGTGGAGACCATCCGCCAGATCGCCGGCAACAAGGTGATCGTCTCGATGGTGACGCTGGCCGGCGCCTCATCGTTCATTATCGGCAATGCCCACACCGCCCAAATGCCCGAATTCGCCCACGACCTTGGCCACGGCGATGCCGGCGTCCACTACAGCGTGCTGCTGGCCGCCAACGCCGCCGGCGCGCTGATCGCGGGCGTCGGGCTGGAGAGCAAGAACCTGCTGCCGGCCAACCCGCGCACCGCCTTCCTGCTGGTCGTCATCTGGTGCGTCACCATGGCGGTCTTCGCGCTGACCGACAGTTATGCGATCGCCGTCGCGGCCATGCTGGCCGCCGGTTTCCTCAATCTCGGCTATAGCTCCATGATGCAGACCCTGACGCAATCCCATGCGCCGCCGCAAATTCGTGGCCGGGTCATTGGCCTCTACAACATGTCGGCGCATGGGCTACGCGCCTTCAGCGGCGTCACCGTCGGCATCGGCGGCAGCCTGATCGGCGTCCACTGGTCGCTCGCGCTCAGCGCTCTCGTGCTGCTCGCCGTCACCGTGGCGCTGCTGTCCTTCACCGCCTGGACGCGGGGCATGGCAAAGAACTGACGCCAGTCGGATTCGCCGCACGCGATCCGTGGACCGATTGACTTTATCGCCGGACGTCATATCTCCAAGCCAACCCGCATAGGAGGCGACCATGGAGAAGGGCGACAAGGACTGGCAGAAGACGCTGACGCCGGAGCAATATCGGGTGCTGCGTCAGCACGGCACCGAGCGCGCCGGCAGCTCGCCCCTCGACAAGGAATATGGCAAGGGCAGCTACGTCTGCGCCGGCTGCGGCGCCAAGCTGTTCGAATCCGACACGAAATACGACAGCGGCAGCGGCTGGCCGAGCTTCTATGAACCGGTCGATGGCGCGGTCGAGACAACCACCGACCGCAGCCTGTTCATGACCCGCACCGAGGTCCATTGCGCCCAATGCAAGGGCCATCTCGGCCATGTCTTCGAGGATGGCCCGGCGCCGACCGGCCTGCGCTATTGCATGAACGGGGTGTCGCTGAAGTTCGACAAGGCCGAGTAAAAGCGGTCTGACGCGCTCTCTTTTGGCGATTTTCCTGGGCCTTGACGGTCACAGGAGCGCGGCGATTCAAGGCCGGGTTCCAGGCGGGAGCGGCGGCGTTTCGGCGGGGCCAGGATGAAAGGTGGCGGTGGCGGCCGCTTTCCCCTATTTTCCCGGACCTCCCGCCCGCCGTAGCCGTTACCGGTGCGTGCGGCCCCGGGCCCATCCACGAAATCCGTGACCGAAATGCCGTTTCCTGACGTCGATCCCAATCTCGCCCGCGCCTTGGCCGAACAGGGCTATGCCGAGCCGACACCGGTGCAAGCCGCCGTGCTGGAGCCGGAAACCGCCGGGCGCGACCTGGTGGTGTCGGCGCAGACCGGCTCGGGCAAGACTGTCGCCTATGGCCTGGCCATGGCGCCGACGCTGCTCGACGGTGCGGAGCAGTTGCCGGCGCGCGCCGAACCCATCGCCCTCATCGTCGCGCCGACCCGCGAGCTCGCCATGCAGGTCCACCGCGAGCTGAGCTGGCTTTATCAGCATGCGGGCGCGCGGCTCGTCACCTGCGTCGGCGGCATGGACATGCGGCGCGAGCAGCGCGCGCTGTCGCAAGGTGCGCATATCGTCGTCGGCACGCCGGGCCGCCTGCGCGACCATCTGGAGCGCGGCAGCCTGGACATCTCCGCCTTGCGCGTCGCCGTGCTGGATGAAGCCGACGAAATGCTCGATCTCGGCTTTCGCGAAGATCTCGAATATATGCTGGATGCTGCGCCGCGCGAACGCCGCACGCTGATGTTCTCGGCGACCATTCCGAAAGAGATCGCGTCGCTCGCCAAGCGCTATCAGCGCGACGCCCTGCGCATCGCCACCACGGCGGAAAAGCAGGCCCATGCGGATATCGAATACCGCGCGGTGCGCATCGCGCCGAACGAGGTCGAGCATGCGGTGGTCAATCTGCTGCGCTATTACGAGCCGCGCAGCGCCCTGGTGTTCTGCGCGACCCGCGACGCGGTTCGCCATCTGTACGCCAATATGCTGGAACGCGGCTTTGCGGCCGTTGCCCTGTCGGGTGAATTGAGCCAGAGCGAACGCACCCATGCCCTGCAGGCGCTGCGTGACGGACGCGCCCGGGTCTGCATCGCCACCGACGTGGCCGCGCGCGGCATCGACCTGCCCGACCTGGAGCTGGTCATCCATGCCGACCTGCCGAACAATCGCGACACCTTGCTCCATCGCAGCGGCCGCACCGGGCGCGCCGGGCGCAAAGGCACCAGCGCTTTGCTGGTGCCCTACAACCGGCGCCGCCGCGCCGAGCAATTGCTGATTGCCGCCCATGTGAAAGCGACCTGGATGGCACCGCCCACGGCCGACGAGATCCGCACCCGCGACCAGGAGCGCCTGGTGCGCGAATTGTCGGCGACGGAAGAGACCACCGAGGAAGAACGCACCATCGCGCGCGCCTTGCTTGCCGAACGCGGCGCCGAGGATATCGCCGCGGCCCTGGTGCGGATGCATCGGGCAAAACTGCCGGCGCCGGAAGAGCTGTTCGAAACCGGCGCGGCGCCCCGCCCGGACTCCGCCGCGCCGTCCGAGAAGCCGCGCTTCGAATCAACCGGCGCGGTCTGGTTCGAGATGAGCGTCGGGCGCAACGGCAATGCCGATCCGCGCTGGCTGGTGCCGCTGATCTGCCGCCGTGGCCATGTTACCAAGCGTGACATCGGCTCGATCCGCATCTTCGACCGCGACACCAAGTTCGAGATCGCCGGTCACGCGGCCGACCGTTTCCTCGCCGCCGCCAGCCGGCCCGACGAGAAGGATGAGGGCATCCGCATCCAGCCCGCCCGCGGCAAGCCGCCGTCCGGCCCCGGCCGCGCGCCCTGGCCGGGCAAAGCGGCCGGCGGCAAGTGGCAGGGCAAGCCGCGCCTGGACAAGCCGTCACCCGGCAGGTGGCAGGATAAACCCGGTGCGGACAAGCCATCCCCCGGACGGTGGCAGGATAAGCCGGCGTCGGATCGATCAGGCGGCGGGGACACGCCATCCGCCGCGAAATGGCAAGGCAAGCCCGCCTCGGACAAGCCCTCAGAAAAATGGCAGCGCAAGCCAGCCTCGGACAAGCCCGCGGGTGAAAAATGGCAAGGCAAGCCTGGCGCATACAAGACGGGCGGCGGCAAGCCGCCCGCCAAGCGCTTCGGCAAGGCGGCAGGCAAAGGCTTCGCCTCGCACGACGGCCACCAAGGGCCCAAGCGCAGACCCGGCTGATCTCGTTCTAAAGCTGGCTTGTTCCAGGCCTGGCTCGACTGGGCAGGTGACGTCGTTTGCCGCGAGAGCGGTGCCGTCACTCCGGCTCGGACACCGTGTAGCGGCGCAGCAGGCGCACCTCGTCGGCCGGGAAATCGGCGCGCGCGTGGTTGGTGCAGCGGTTGTCCCAGATCACCAGGTCGCCCGGCGTCCAGCGGTGGGCATAGACGAATTCCGGCTTTTCCGCGTGATCGAACAGATAGGCGAGCAGCTTGTCGCTTTCGCCGCGGTCCATGCCGACGATATTGCGCGTCATCAGGCGGCTGAGGTAGAGCGACTTGCGGCCCGAATCCGGATGCACCTTGACCAGCGGATGCTCGGCCGAAGGCAGATTGGGATCGTCCTCCTCAGTCTCGTCGCGGTTCGTCGCGTCGTAGTGGTAGACGAAGCGCGTCTTCAATCCCTCGAGCCGCGCCTTCATATCGTCGGACAACGTCTCGTAGGCCTTATAGAGATTGGCGAACAGAGTCTCACCGCCGCGCGAGGTAATTTTGATGGCGTAGAGCGTGGTGGCACGATAGGGCGGCACGCGATGGGCGCCGTCGGAATGAAACTGCATCTCGCCGTCGGGGAGGAAGCCGATCGCCTTGCCGTCCTTGCGGATGTTGGTGACGAGCATGACGCCGCGCTGCCGCGCGCCCTCGAAATCCTGCGACGGCGGCTTGCGGAAGGCGCTGTCGGCCTTGCCGAACACACCGGCGAACCGCACCTGATCCTCCGAACTCAACTTCTGATCCGGAAAACACAGCACCGAATAGCGGGTGAAGGTGTCGCGCACCGCCTTGGCCGTTTCGGCATCGACCGGATTGCGCCAGTCGATGCCGCGCACGGCTGCGCCGAGAACGGCAGATAGCGGCTCTACGTCGATAACGCCAACCATGATGACGCTTCCTCGGACGAACTCAGCGGAATTTCTCGGTGACGACGTTCTTGACCTGAGCCTTCTTCTCGGGCGGCAGATTGGCGATCACGTCGATGACCATCTTGCGGGTCTTCTCCGCGTCCTGGAAATTCACATAGCGCTGGCTCTTCTCGCCTTCGGCGATCAGGGCCGGATCGTTCAGCACCTTCTGCACCACGCCCTGAAGATAGGTCAGGCGCTCCGCCGGCATGTTGGGCGGCACGACGAGGATGCGGCCGAGATTGTCGAGCGTGGCGCGAAAATCGAACCACCACTCCTGGTCCGGCGTCAGCTTGACCGCCTCGAAGATGGTCGGCAGTTGCGGGAAGAAGCGCGACTTCTCGCGCGACATGGTGGCGATCGCCTTGTTCTGGTTGCTCTTCACATAATTGTTGGCGGAGGTGTCGGAAAGATAGAGCGAATCCATTTCCTCGCGCTGCACGGCAAGCGCCACTTCCGCGGTGCCCTTGTAGCCAATGACGATCTTGCAATCGAGCTTGAGCGCCTCGCAGGTCACCGCGGCGCCGTCCGACATGCCGTCGATCGGCCCCGATGCACCCCAGCGCAACTTGAGCCCGGGCTTCATCGCCTCTTGCGGAGTTTGCACCGCCGGATGAGTCGGATTGACGAGCCAGACCCAGGGCGAGGCGCTGACCAGGCCGAGGTGGCCGAGCTTCGAGAGATCGGTACTGCACGCCGGTCTGCCCGACGATCTGCGACAGGCCCGCCGCCGTGCCGTTGACCAGCATCATCTGGAGGCCGTCCGCCGGCGCCGCGTAGATCCGGTTGAGCGCGGTGACGCCGCCGGCGCCCGGCTGGTTCTCGACGATCACCGTCGCGCCAAGCGCCTTCGCCAGGTGCGGCTCGATCATGCGGGCATAGGCATCGTAGCCGCCGCCTGGACCGAACCCGACGATGATCCTCACGGTCTTGCCCTTGTAGAAGGCGGCTTGGTCCTGCTGCGCCGAAGCGGGCGCGGCAGCCAGACCGACGGCGGCGGCCAGCGCCAGGGCAGCCGGCATGAAGGTGCGTGCGAATCCCATGTTTTCCTCCCGGTCATCTATCCTTAATTGGTTTGAAGCCTATCGACCGGCGGCGGGCGCGTCAACGCGCCTCGCTTGGGCGGCCTGAGCCTGCCGCCCAGATCACGCGGTTGTGCAATGGCCGTGTCGCAAGCGATACGGACTGGACGCGGTCCGCCCTGGAGCCTCGCTTATTGCGCGGTCCGCTCTTCACCGCTGAACGACATCGCCTGGTGGGCCTTCTTGATCACCGGCGCCGGCGTGGCGAGCATGCGCCCGACGATGGTCTGTAACTCCTCGCCGTAGATCGGCGATACGTCGTAGTTGGCCTTCTTGGCCTCGGCGAGGAATTCGGGATCGGCCATGGTTTTGCGGAACGCGTCACGCAGCATCGCCACGCGGTCGGCCGGGACGCCCGGCCCGACGACAAGCGGCCGGCCGAGCGCGACCGAATCCGAGAACAAGCCGAGGATCATCTTCTGCTCCTCGGTCTTGGCCAGTTCCGTCATCAGCGGCACGTCCTTGAGGTCCTTGTCGCGGGCCAGCCCCATCTGCATGAGCACCTTGAGCTTGCCCTCCTTGATCCAGTCGGGCTTGGTCAGCTTCCAGCCGTCCCACGACTGGCCGGCGCGCCCATGCACCTCGCCACGCTCGATCGCGATATCGATCTCGGCACCGCCCTTGTAGCCGCTAACGAGCTGAAACTTGGTGCCGAGCACGTTGTTGGAGAGCGCGATATCCGCGCCGCCCGAGCCGGTGCGTGACGTGCCGCCGAAGATCAGCGGCGCCTGGAACATCTCATCCATGCTCTTGAGCGGCGCCGTATGCCAGATGGCATAGACGTTGACCGACGAGCTGGGATTGCCGATCCAGTGGAATTTGCCGGCATCGAAGCGCACGCCGGGATCGTCGAACACATGGTTGAGCGGGATGATCTGCACGATGACGCCGAGCACGGTGCCGTCCTGCGGCGCGATGCCATAGACGAAATTGGCGGCATTGATGCTGCCGGCGCCGGGCATGTTCTGAGCAATGATCGCGGGATTGCCGGGGATATGGCGGTGAATGTGACGGCCGACCATGCGGCCGCTGAAGTCATAGCTGCCGCCCGACCCGGTGCCGATGATCAGCTTGATCTGTTTGTCCTTATAGAAGTCCTGCGCATGCGCGACGCTGAGCGCGCCGCCAAGGCCGATGACCGCGAGTAAGCTGCCGCACACGCCCGTGAAGGTCCCCATGTCCGTCTCCCTGCATTTCCCAGACCACGCGCATTCGCGCCGATTTTCGTTGATCTTGCCCGCCTTTCGCGACGGCGGCCATGTATTCCCGCTAGAGCGGCGATAGGCAGAAGATCGAAGGCAGCTTGATCGGCAGCTTGGCCCAACCCTTATCGAAGGCGCGGCTGGTATAGATCTCGCCGCTCTTCTCGGCCGCCAGACGCTTGGTGCCCTCACCACCGGTGGCGACGAAGATCTGCTCCCCGTCGTCGCCGCCCATGGTCATGGCCTCGACCATGACCAGGAAGCTCGCCGGCAAGCCATCCGCCACCACCTCGGACCAGGTCTTGCCGCTGTCGTGGCTATAAACGACCGCCGCGTCCGCCTTTTCCGGTCGCGCCGCCCACATCGGCGGCACCTTGTTGGCGACCGCGGTGATGAGCCGCGCCGGATCGCGTGGGTGGACCGCCATCTGCACCCCGTAGGTGCGCTTGAAATCGACGCTGATGCAACTCCAGGTTTTGCCGCCGTCGGCGCTGCGGTAGACGGGGCGGCCTTGCGGCAAGGGCGGCGGATAATCCTGGATGTTGGCCATGATGATGCCGCCACCGCCGCCGGCGACGGCATAGATCACCGCCGGATCCTTGGGGTCCTGGGTGATCATATGCACGTCCGGGTCGAGCCCTTCGGTGAAATCCTGCCATGTATAGCCGCCGTCGGTACTCTTCAGCACGCCGCCGACCTGCCCAGCCGCGTAAATCGTGTCACGGTCGCTCCAGTCGAGATGAATATGCCGGATATGCGGCGGCACAACCGGCACGGGATAGAGCCAGTTGCGGCGCCCGGCCAATTCCGCGACGCCCTTGCACTCGCGCCAGGTCTCGCCACCGTCCGTGCTCTTGAAGATTCCGACCGGCTCGGTGCCGACATAGATGACATTGGGATCATGGGACGAGACGGCGATGCAGCGCTGCCCGTTCGGCAGCGTGTCAACACCGAGGCGCTCGCTCTTGCCCGCTACCAAGTCGAGGCGGAACAGGCCGCCGCGGCGGGTCGCGACATACGCCGTCGTCTTGTCGTTGCGCGGCACGGCGATACCGTTGACCTCCTGGCCCTCGAGGAACCGCTCGCGGGCCATCCAGGCATTGCCTTCTCCGACGAGAAGGAACACGCCGTCCTCGGTGCCCACCAGCAGTTGCGCCATGCCCCCGTCTCCCGTTTGAATTCCAACTCGGCCGGTGCGAGGCCAGCTCAGGCGACCAGCTTGCGGTCGCGTTCCCGCGCCATCATGCCGATGTTGTCGTAGACGTGCCAGAACACGGCGATACTCTCCTCGAAGATGCTGATCACCGCCTGCTGCTGCTCGGCGGTTTTCGCATGTTCGACGAGGATCTTGATGGTCTCGTCGCCATGACCGCCCTCGCCATGGTCGGCCGATTTGCCGGCCTCGAAATGCGACAGGCTCTTCTCGGTGAGATTGAGCTTGGCGAAGCTGGCCCGCGAATTGAACGGCACGGTGCCATGACGCTTCGCAAGCCGGCCGCTGTTCTGGAATTCGATGCCGCCGATCGCGGCGAATCCTTCGAGCCACGGCCGCGTGCGACTGACATTGTCCCAATAGTGCAGACCGGTCAGCATGTGCATGCTCGGCTGGTAATCGTAAACCGCCTGCCGGTCGAGGCCGAGGGCGACGGCGAAATCCACCAGGCTTTCGTAGTGACCGTTCCTGATCGTCGGGTCCTCGACCTCCTCGACATACATGTTGCCGATCAGATACTGGCGTACCGCGAGATTGGGGCAATTGGCGACGATATTGCCGAACCAGCGCGGAAAATTGGCGGCAAACACGCAATGCTCGAGCGCGTACGCCTGCATGCCATGATGGGTCGGGTTGGAGCCGCGCGCGTATTGGATCATGGCGGTCTGGTTTTCCCAGCGATAGAAGCCGGCGATCTTGTAGAACCGCTCCTCGAACTCGCCTGCCGAGAGTTTCGTGGTGATAACCTCTTGATCCTTCATCCGCATCGGGCGCTCCGCTGGTCGTACAGGGATGTTATTTCTGCTAGGCTACTCAGGCCCTTCGCCCCTGATTATCCGTTTTCTGCTCAAAACACTTTTGCGGCTTGCGCAAAACTGCGCCGGGGCGAGCGCTAGACCGGATACGTCCGCAGATGCTGCTCCAGGAAATCGAGGAAGAGCTTGAGCTTCGGCGGCTGCTGCCGGGTTCGCAGATAGAACGCCTTGATGCTGCGCTTGGGCCCCGCGACCTGCTTGAATAGCGGCTGGAGAGCGCCCGATTCGAGGTCTTCTCCAGCGGCATAGACCGGCAAGCGGCCGATTCCCACGCCCGCTTTCACCGCTTCATAGAGCGCCACGCCGTTGTTGACCAGCAAGGTGCCGCGCACCCGCGCATTGTAGTCGCGGCCGTTGTGGCGGATGCGCCAGCGGTTGGGCTCGGCCTGACCGCTGTGCAGGATGCAGTTGAATTTTTTCAGCTCGTCCGGAGTCTTCGGCCGGCCAAAGGTCGCGACGAATTCGGGCGCGGCGCAGATCACGTAACGCATGGCGCCGAGATCGCGGCTGCTCAGCTTGACGTCGGCGACATTGTCGCTGCGGATGATCACGTCGAGCCCGCGTTCGATCAGATTGACCGGGCTGACGCCGATCGTGAGCTCGACGGACATGTCGCGGTACCGCTTCAGGAATTCGTTGATGACGGGCAGGATCAGCTTGTGGCCGATGCCGATGGTGGAGCGGATGCGGAGCTGGCCCTTGAGTTCGGTGCTGTGGCTGAAGGCATCGGCGCGCGCCTGCTCGAGCTCGCCGATGGCACGGGCGCAGCGCGTGTAGAAATCCATGCCGATGTCGGTGATCGCCAGCTTGCGGGTCGAGCGTTTGACGAGCTGCACGCCGAGCGTGTCTTCGAGCTGAGTGACATGCCGGCTCACCGCCGAAACCGACAGGCGCAGATCGCGCGCGGCAGCGGTGAAGCTCTGCTGCTCGACCACCTTGGAAAAGACCGTCAGGTCGGTGATATAGGCCATCGTCTCCCCGTCCGCTGGCGCATGGCTCCGGCCTCTGCGGGCCGGCTTGCCCGGCGGACTATACGATAGATGGCACCGTTACGGCAGAGTGGCCTTCTTGGCGCGCTCAACAACGGCGGGCGACATGGCATAGAGCCTTTCCACGATCTTCTGGACCGCATCACCCGACGAAGGCGCAATGGCCAGCTGGGCAGCTTCAGCATCGGCGAGGAAACCTTTATCGGCCATGGTAGCCATGAAGGCGTCGCGAAGAATCTTGGCCCGGTCCGCCGGGGTACCCGGCGGCGCGACGTAGGGGCGCCCGAATACCTGCTGGCTCAAGATCAACTGCAGAGCCTGCCGGTCATCCTCGCTCGCCACATATTTCCACATCTGCGGCACACCGAGCGCCGTCAGCTCGGGGTCGGGGTCGAGGTTGAACTGCACCAGGATATTGACCTTCTTATCGCGCAGCCAGTCGGATTTCTGGGCCTTCAGACTCGGCCAGTCGAAGCCGCACAGGCCCTCTACCTCGCCGCGCTCCATGGCGAGCAGGATATCTACCGTGCCTTTGTAGCCGGTGACGATGCTGAACTTGCCGCCCGCCAGGTTGTTGACCAGCAGTGGATAGATACCGGTCGAACCGCGCGTCGAAGCCGCGCCGGCGATGGCCTTCTGCGCGCGCAGGTCCTCCATGGTCTTCACCGGAGCCGTATGGAATGTGATGCAGACCCGCGTGCTGCTGTCGGCGGTGCCGAGATAGACGAACTTCGCCGGGTCGAACTTGAGCTGGATATCGTCCTCCAGGAGCGGCGCCATGATGGCATCGGCATAGATGGCGGCGATGACCGTGCCGTCCTTGGGCGCGATATGCGCCATGAAGTGCGATGCCTTGTTGCTGCCCGCGCCCGGCATGTTCTTGGCGATCATCGCCGGATGCCCGGGAATATACTGCGGCATCTTCTTCGCGATCAGACGCGAGTAGATATCGTAGCCGCTCCCCGGATTGCCACCGATGACCATGTCCATAGTCTTCCCGGCATAAAAATCCTGCGCGGCGGCCGAGATGTCCGCCGAGCCCACGGCGGCCGCGACCACGGCGGCCATTGCGACATTGTGAATGACTGAGCGGCACAACATGGTCTAAACACCCCTTTTATTTCTTGAAAGAAGCTCTCCCGAGCGCGCGACCTTCACTGGCGCGTAATGGAGTCGGCATCCTTGCCGGAATAGCCGATCTCGCAGCGCATGCCGGGCCTCAGGTCGTCGCGGCCTGCCTTATTGCCGGCAATGCTTCCGATCGGCCCACGCGGCCGCTGCCTCCCGTCAGATCTTGATGCGCTCCAGGGTCGAGGGCACGAACAATTCCTCGACCGGCATGATGCGCGGCGACAGGCCCTGGGCGTGATGGTGGCGCATGAAGGCCTCGAGCGTCTTGCGGTTCTCGTCGGCGCCATAAGGCCAGAAGTCGGCGCCCATGAAAGCCTGGATCTGGCGCGTGAAATCATTGACCCAGGGCAGCATGATCTTCGGCACCCGCTCGACCTTGAGGTCGGCGAGCGCCCGGTTCTTCGATTCCTCCCAGGCCTTGAACATGCTGACCGCGAGCCAGGGATGTTTCTCCAGCGTCTTCTTGCGGATGGTCATGACATGCATGATCGGGAAGATGCCGGTGCGCTTGTGATAGTCGCGCTCGACCTCGGGGAAATTCTCCCATAGCCGGCCGATGTTGGGCGCCTTCTTGAGATAGCACGAGGGCGCCCGCGGCGAGATCATCGCGTCGAAGTCGCCCGCCGCGAAGGCTTCCGACAAGGTGCGATCGTCGGGAACCGCGGTGATGCGGATCTCCTCGGGAATGTGCACGTCGCGGCTGGCGCGCTTGCCCTTTTCCTCGAGCGCGCCGGTCACCCATTCCACGTCGCGCGCGTTGATGCCGAAATCATCCTGCAGGGCGCCGCGCGCCCACACCACGGCCGTCGCCGAATAATGCGGCGTGCCGACGCGCCGGCCCTTGAGGTCGGCGGGCGTTTTGATGCCGCGGTCGGTGCGGATGTAGATCGCCGAATGGCGGAACATGCGCGCCGGGAAGACGGGGATCGCGATATAGGGACAGGTGCCGCGCGAGTGATGCGCGACATAATAGGCGAGCGACAGCTCGCTGATGTCGAATTCCTCGTGGAAGATGGCTCGGTGGAACATCTCCTCGGGATTGAGATCGAAGTGGAGAAGCTCGACTCCCTCGACCTTGACCGCGCCGCTTTCGATGGCGTGCGTGCGGTCATAGCTCCAGAAGGCGGCGGAAAGCTGGACGGGCATGAGAATTCCTGGTCGGCCGGTATTTGTTTTGTTAGCGGAGGACGTCCTTGAGCCGGGCGATGACCGCCTTGTCGAGTTGGGTCACCTCGCGCACCATGCCCTGCAACTCCTCGCCGGTGATGGGGCCGAGCTCGATCTGCAACTTCTCGGCCTCGGCGACGAAGGCGGGATCCTTCACCGTCGCATCGAACGCGCGGCGCAGCGCCGTCACACGCTCGGCCGGCACCCCTGGACCGGCGACGAGTGGCCTACCGATCTCGATGACGTTGACGTAGGCGCGCACCAGAGCCTTGTTGCCCTCGCCCTGCACCAGGTCGACCAGCAAAGGCACGTCCTTCAGCTCGGCCACCTTCTTGCGCGACACATGGAACAAGGGCACCAGCTTGCCCTCGCGGATCCAGTCGGGCTTGGCGGAGAGCCAGCCCGCCCAGGTCTGGCTGGCGCGGCCGTGAATCTCGCCGCGCTCCATGGCGAGCACGATATCCTGGCCGCCCTTGTAGCCGGTGATCAGGTTGAATTTGGTGCCGAGCGTCGCGTTGACGAGATGCGCTGTGGTCGCGTCGGGCGCGGTCGAGCCCGGGGCGCCCATCATCACCGTGGTGGTCAGCGCGTCACGCCAGGTCTTGATCGGCGCCGTATGGAACACGGTGGAGACGACCGGCGATCCGAGCGGATTGCCGATCCACTGGAATTTATCGCCGTCGAAGCGGATGTTGTCTTCGCCGAAGATCTGGTTGAACAGGATCGCCGGCACCACCACGCCGATCACCGAGCCGTCCTGCGGCGCCACGTTGTAGATGTGGTTGGCGGCCGTCAGGCTGCCGGCGCCCGGCATGTTCTGCGGTACCACGTTGGGATTGCCGGCGAGATGCTTGCCGATATGACGACCGACCAGGCGTCCCGTGAGATCGTAGCTGCCGCCCGGCGCGGTGCCGATGACGATGCGAAGATCCTGGGCCTGGGCCGCAGCGCCGCAAAGGCCGAGCGTCGCGCCGAAAACGACCGCCACCACCGTTGAGATTGCCGAACCGCGCATCTCGTCCCTCCCCATCGCCGCCGCGCCCGGGCGAGCAGAGCCCGCCCGCGCGGCTTTTTCTATCTGTCGAAAAAAATTTTCGATTGCTAGTCGGTATTCTTGTTGTTGCCCAAACGCTTGTCAAGCCACACACTCGACATGGCGACAGGGCTCTCATCAAGGGAAAAACAATGCCGATCAACCAGCATGATGCGGTGCGTGAAAAGCGTCGCACCTTCCGTCATCTTCTGAAGCGCGACAAACTCACCGTCATGCCGGGCGGTTTCAGCCCGCTCTACGCGCGCATGGCGCAGGAGGCGGGTTTCGAAAGTTTCTTCCTCGCCGGCTCGCAGCTCTCCAACGTGCTCTATGGCGTGCCGGACAACGGACTGGTCGGCCTGAAAGAAGTCTGCGATCACGCGCGCGCGGTGGCGGCGCGCACCGATATTCCCATGTTCGTCGATGCCGACACCGGCTTCGGTAACGCGGTGAACGTCTACTACGCGGTGCAGGACATCGTGCGCACGGGCGCCGCCGCGCTGCAGATCGAGGACCAGGAGGCGCCGAAGAAATCGCGGCACCGTGGCCGGCCGTCGCTGCATCAGCGTCGACGAGGCGGTCGGCAAGTACCGCGCGGCGGTTGCCGCGCGCGACGAGATCGATCCGGAGTTCGTCATCTGCGCGCGCTGCGACCTGCTCGGCGCCGAAGGCGGCAGCTTCGACGAGGCGGTGGCGCGCTGCACGGCCTATCTGCGGGACGGCGGCGTCGATTTCGTCTGGCTGAATTCTGTGCAGGACCGCGAGCAGGTGCGCCGCGCGTGCGCCGAAATTCCCGGTCCCGTGCTGACCATCTGGGGCGGCGCGGAAACCGCGCCGACACCGGCCGAATACGAGGCCATGGGCGTGCGTATCGCGCTCTACCCGACCTTCACCTCGACCTACGCCATCCAGGCCATCTGGCAGTTGCTCAACGATTTCCGCGAGCGCGGTCCGGTAGCGCTCGCCGAACGCTCGGCCCAGGCGAAAAACAGCAAATGGGGCTTGATCGACCAGAAGCGGCTGCTCGGCGCCGACGATATCCGCGCGTTGGAGGACCAATTCCTGCCCGACGCCGCGCACCGCGACTACGACCATACCTGGGGCCACCGCATCACGTTCGAGCGGGAAGGCGCCGCCAAAAAAACGAAATAACCTTCGGGGGACTTCGATGCCGGACAAACACGAAACCACGGAGCCCGTGCATGCTCCGACCATTCGCTCGCGCGTCGTCTTGGAGATCGCCGCGGAGCTGGTCGCGGCGAATCAGCCGAGACACCAGGCGAAGGTTCTGCTGCGCGATCATGGCGAGGATTGGCCGATCTGCCTGTCGGGCCAGAGCACGATGGATGCGATCGACGATGTGGTCGCCGGCCGCGTCACCATGGCCTTCACCAATCCCTCCGCCGTGCTGACGCTGGCGCACCGCGGCCAGAGCCCGTTCAAGGCGCCACAGCCGGTCCGCGCCATCGCTGTCGTGCCCTCGCTCGACCAATATATGTTCGCGGTGAAATCAGAAACGGGACTGGTCAATTTCGAGGATATCGGCACGCAGCGCTATCCGCTGCGCATCGCCGGCCGCAGCCAGCGCGACCATTGCCTGCACATGATCCTGAACCATGTGGCCCAGGCCTCGGGTTTCTCGATGGCCGACGTGGAGGCCTGGGGCGGCCAATTCCACTTTGCGCTGACCTCGCGCGGCGACCGGCTCGCCCACGTCAAGAACGGCACGGTCGATGCGCTGTTCGACGAGGCGGTGCAGAACTGGATCGACGACGCGATCGACAATGGCATGACCATCCTCGGCTTCACCGAGCCGACCCTGCGCAAGCTCGAGGCCATGGGCTATCGCCGCGGCATCCTGCGCAAGTCGCTGTTTCCGAAATTGCCGCGCGACATCACGACGATCGATTTCAGCGGCTGGGCCATGTTCGTCCATGCCGACACGCCGGACAAGCTGGTGACCCAGATCTGCGCCGGGCTCGATGCGCGCAAGCACCTGATGCCGTGGCAGGGCGATGGCCCGCTGCCGGTCGAGCGCATGTGCCGCGACGAGGAGGACGCGCCGCTCGGCGTGCCGCTCCACCCGGCGGCCGAGAAATTCTGGCGCCAAAAGGGCTATATTTCTTAGTTTTCTATCGAGTTGCGACCCGCTCGAGGCACCTCGCCCGCAAGCTTCATTGCCCCGGCGCGGGCGGATGTGTAGCCTGTCCGCAAGGGACCGACCACGCGCGGGCCTGCAACCCGAGAAAAACACGCGCAAAGCCATCGTCCCGCCGCACCTGGGAGGGTTTCGCATGTCATTCGATCTGGTCATCAAGGGCGGCACGGTTGTCGACGGCACGGGATTGCCCGGCTTCCGCGCCGATGTCGGCATCGCCGACGGCACCATCACCGCGATCGGCGACCTCAAAGGTCAACGCGCCGAGCAGACCATCGATGCCGAGGGTCATGTTGTGGCGCCGGGCTTTGTCGACGGCCATACCCATATGGACGCCCAGGTGTTCTGGGATCCGGTCGGGCAGCAATTCCTGCTGGCATGGCGTCACCAGCGTGGTGATGGGCAATTGCGGCTTCACGCTCGCTCCTTGCGCCGAGAAAGACAAGAACCTGGTGCTGCACAACTTCGAGCGCGCCGAGGATATTCCGCCCGCCGCCATGATCGCCGGCATCCCGTGGTCGTGGACCACCTTCCCGGAATATTTCGACGCCGTCGACGCGCTGCCCAAGGGACTCAATTACGCGAGCTATGTCGGGCATTCCTCGCTCCGCACTCACGTCATGGGCGAGCGCGCGATGGAGGAGCAGGCGAGCGCCGACGATCTCGCGGCCATGAAGCGCGAGCTGACCGCCGGCATGCGCGCCGGCGCCATCGGCTTTTCCACCTCGCGTTCCGGCGCTCACCGCACGCCGAACGGCAAGCCGGTGGCGAGCCGCCTGGCATCATGGGACGAGTTCAGCCAGCTCGTCGGCGTGCTCGAGGCGCTCGGCAGCGGCATCGTCGAGATCGCGCGCCAGAACATCATCGCCGATCCGGTCGAGCGCCGCGACGAACTCGACAAGATCAAACAGCTGGCGCTCGACAGCGGCGTGCCCTTCACCTTCGGCAGCTCGTTCTACAAGCGCGGCGCGCCCGACCAATGGCGCGAGCAATTCCACATGGTCGACGAGTGCAACGCCGCCGGCGGCAAG
Source organism: uncultured Alphaproteobacteria bacterium (assembly GCA_963752345.1). Classification (GTDB taxonomy): domain Bacteria; phylum Pseudomonadota; class Alphaproteobacteria; order SMXQ01; family SMXQ01; genus CAVVYA01. The sequence goes on along the minus strand of CAVVYA010000017.1, from coordinate 47,604 downwards.
ATGCTGATCCAGGCCACCGCCACCTGGAACGGCTCGCTGCGCTCCTTCGAGACCGCGACGCCCTACGACTACATCCCGGTGTGGAGGGACTTCCGCAAGCTGCCGCTGGCCGACCAGGAGAAAGGCCTGCGCAATCCCGAGATGCGCAAGAAGCTGGTCGACGCGGTTCATGCCCATACCCACAAGCCCGACCCGGCGCTGCCCAACAATTTCCAGCGCCCGGTCGACTGGACCTGGGTGTTCCCGCTCACCCGGCCGCTGCCGCCCTATCCGTCGATTGCCGAGATCGCGGCGGAGCGCGGCCAGGACCCGGTCGAAACCTTCATCGATCTGGCGCTCGATCATCACCTCAAGCTGTTCTTCATCCAGCCGAGCAACAACGAGGACCAGGATTTCGTGCTGGCGCTGATCCGCCATCCCCATGCGGCGGTGACCTTCTCGGACGCCGGCGCGCATGTCGCCACGACGATCAATCCGATCCACGGTCATCTGCTCGGCCATTGGGTGCGCGACAAGCAGGCGATCCCCCTGGAAGCGGCGATCCGCAAGATCACCTTCGATATCGCGAGCTTCTGGGGCCTCGAGGGGCGCGGCCGGCTGCGCGAGGGCCATCACGCCGACGTGGTGGTGTTCGATCCCGGCCACCATATCGCCCAGCATGCCAGAGCTGGTGCACGACCTGCCGTCCGGCGCGCCGCGCATCAAACAGCATTCCCACGGCATCAAGGCGACCGTGGTCAACGGCCAGGTGCTGATCCAGGAGGGCCGCCATACCGGCGCGCTGCCCGGCCGCCTGCTGCGTGGTTCGCTGCACCACAATTGACCGATCGTGGACGGGAGGACGGCACGATGAAACGCGTCAAATTCGGCCCCAGCGATCTCATGGTCTCGCCCATCGGCCTCGGCTGCATGAGCATGTCGGGCTGCTACGGCCAGCAGGACGACGCGCGAATGCATCGCCACCATCCACCGCGCGCTCGAGCTCGGCGTCAATTTCCTCGACACCTCGTCGAACTACGGCAAGGGCCACAACCACGCGCTGATCGGCAAGGCGATCAAGGGCCGGCGCGACCAGGTGGTGATCCATTCCAAGCTCGGCAGCATCAAGGTCGACGGCCAGACGGTCGCCGGCACGCCCGGCCATATCCGCGCCTCCACCGAAGGCGGCGCTCAAGCGGCTCGGCACCGACCATCTGGATGTGATCTGCATCTCGCGGGTCGATCCGGTGGTGCCGATCGAGGAGTCGGTCGGCGCCATGGCCGAGTTGGTGAAGGAGGGCAAGACCCGCCACATCGGCATCTCCAAGGACCTGACGCCGGACCTGCTCGACCGCGCCTGGGCGGTCCATCCCATCGTTTCGGTGCAGGACGAATATTCGCTGTTCGTGCGCGACCCGGAGGACGTGCTGCTCGACGCCTGCCGCAAGCGCGGCATGGGCTTCATGGCTTTCGCGCCGCTCGGCCGCGGGCTGCTCGGCGGCCTGTTCCATTCAGCGCGGGACATCCCGGAGGACGACGAGCGCCGCCGCGACGAGCGCTACATGCCGGGCAATTTCGAGCACAATCTCGCCATCGTCGGGCAGCTTGAGGACATGGCGGCGGAAAAGCGCGTGCCGGTCTCCGCCCTGGTGCTCGCCTGGCTCATGCACCAGCCCGGCACCATCGTGCCGATTCCGTCGTCGAAGAGCCGCCGTCACTTCGAGGAAAATGTGCAGGCGGCCAGTCTCGATCTGTCGACCGCCGACGTGGCGCGCATCGACGCGCATCTGCCCGCCGGGCGCGGCGGCCGGGCTCAGCCACCATTCCATGCCGGCGACCGCCCGCGCATCGTGATTTTTCTGGCCAGCCAGGTGTCCTTTGTATTGCTCTGACCCGTCCCGCCGTTTCATCATAGTCGCGTCATGAAGGATACCAACGAGACCCCAGGCGGCGCGCCTGCCGGCAGCGCCCGCGCCGCCCTGCGCGGCAGCACCTTCGTCCAGGTGATGGCGCACCGCAATTACCTGTATTATTCCATCGGTGACGGCGTTTCCCTGATCGGCACCTGGACCCAACGGGTGGCCATCGCCTGGCTGACCTGGGAGCTGACCCATTCGGGCCTGTGGCTCGGCATCATCGCCTTCGCCGATCTGTTTCCGGCGGTCATCTTCAGTCCGATCGGCGGCGTGATCGCCGACCGCGGCGATCCGAGGCGTATCTCGATGATCACCCAGTGCTTCGCGATGTTGCAGTCGGTGATGCTCTTCCTGCTGACCTGGACTGGCCATATCGACATGATCCTGCTGGTGACGCTGGCCGCGATCCGCGGCGCGCTCGCGGCCGTCAATCAGCCGGCGCGCATGTCGCTGGTGCCCAGCCTGATTCCGCGCGCCGATCTGCCCGCGGCGCTGGCAATCAACTCCGTCCTGTTCAATCACCGCGCGCTTCATCGGGCCCGGCGATCGCGGGGGCTGTCATTCGTCTCCGGCGGCATCGCCGCCGCCTTCGCCATCAACGCGGCGACCTACTTGGTGCTGATCTGGGCGCTGTGGATGATCGACGTCACGCCGCAGAAACGCGAGCACGCGGGCCCGCGCGGCTTTTTCTCCCAGATCGCCGCGGGCTACAGCTATGTCTCGGCCCATCCGGGCATCGGCCCCCTGCTGCTGATCTTCGCCGCGGCCACGTTGCTGGTACGGCCGGTGACCGAGATTGCTGCCGGGCTTTGCCGACGGCATTTTCGGACGCGGCGCCGAGGGGCTCGCCTGGATGACTTCGGCTGTCGGACTCGGCGCCATGCTGGCGCGCCTCGTCGATGATCCGGCGCAGCGACACCAGCCAAGCTGGTCAAGGCCGCGGTCGGCAGCTTGATCGTGCTGAGCGGCAGCATCCTGGCCTTTGCGCTCGTGCCGTCGTTCTGGGTCGGCCTGCTGCTGCTGTTCGCCTTCGGCATGACCACCTCGTCCAGCGGCATCGGAACCCAGACATTGACCCAGAGTGCGGTGGACGACGCCATGCGCGGCCGGGTCATGAGCCTTTATGGCGTGATCTTCCGCGGCGGACCGGCGCTCGGCGCATTGCTCATGGGCTTGCTGTCGGAACATTTCGGCATCCAGATGCCCGTCGCGATCGGCGCCGGCATTTGCCTCGTGGTCGCACTCTGGGCGGCGACCAAGCGCGACTCGCTGGTCGCCCACCTGCGCAAGCCGGCCGAGGAAAAAGTCTGACGGGGTGCGGGGGCCGCCACGGTTATCCGATGCGGCGAAATCCCCAGGCAGCCTTGTGCATGCGTTCGACGCCGGTTGCGGTGATCCGCACCATCTCACCGCATTGCAGCCCGGCTTTACCATCCTTCGTGGTGACGGAAGGCTGAATCACCACGGTCATGTGTTCGGCGAAGGTGAAATCGGGCACCGGTCCGGATGGGCGCTCGCGCGTGCCGAGCACCGGCGGCAGATAACCGCCGCCGCCATAGCCATGCACCAGATCGTCGCAAATGGTGAAGCCGGCCTTGGCGATGCCCGCGGCGACGTCGAAGATGTCGTCGGGCCGCGCGCCGGGCTTGAGCACCTTGAGAATGCCGTGGAACGTATCCTCGGCGCATTGATACAGGTCGCGATAGAGCGGCGTGGGATCGGCGGCGATCGGTGAAGCTGCGCTGCACCTGGCCGGGATAGGACCAGAACGACACCGAAATTTCCGTGAACATCACATCGCCCTGCCGCACCACGCGGTTGATCGGCAATTGGCGCGGCACGCAGCAATCGGGCGCGGCCATCGACGTGACGCCGGTATAGTGGATCTGCGTCATGCCGGCCCAGCGTACATAGGCGCGCTCGATGACATCGCCGAGCTCGTGCTCGGTCATGCCGGGTTGCGTGTCGCGGCCGAGCGCCTCGACCGCCATGTCGGTGAGCGCGCAGCCGATGCGCAGCCAATCCAGCTCCTCCGGCGATTTGACCAGCCGCAGGCGGGTATAGGCGCGGCCGAGATCGGTCGGCTTGAATCCGGCTTCGCTCAGTTTCTCGTGCAGCGAATGGCCGTAGGAGCCGATGATGCCGACCGCTTTGCCCTTGGCGCCGCGCCGGGTCAGTTCCTCGATCGCCAGGGCCAGGCTGCCCTCGGGCCCCCATGACACCTTCGCCGCGGATGCGAAAATCTTGGCGAGCGGCGCATTGTTGGGATTCTTGACCCAGATCGCATCCTGCTCGCCCGGCGTGACGACGCAGAAATGCCCGCCGCCCGGCGGCCAGCCGGTGAGCCATTGCATGGCCGAGCCCTTGCGGTCGCCGCCGGACAGCAGAACGTGGGCAGTCCCGGCCTTGCTCATGATCTCCGTCAGGGCGGCGCGCCGGCGCGCCATCTCGGCGCCGGAAAAGACCGGGAAATCCGCATCGAGCAGCGGCTGCAGATTGGGCGGAAGCTTCGGCGCGTTGGGCCGCTGGGAGACGATATTCATGACGACCCCGTGCTTGTAGCCGCCAAAAGTAGAGATCATCCCCCGGCCAGCGTCAACCGGGCAAAGCCGCGCCGTCCCCCCTCTGTCCGCGGCCTAAATGCTTAGGGTTCAAACCCCACATGCATTGGATTCGCGCGGACTCTGCGGTTTAATGGTCGTAACGGCAGAACGGGAATATTCGGGAGCATCACCATGGCCAGTCAGCGACTGCCCGCGTTTCAAACCTTTATCGACGGCCTGCGCCGCGCCTTCGCCAGCGCCGAGGGCGACAAGGCGGCAGCCATGGCCGAAGCGCGCGGCTTGCTGGAACGGCTGGTGAAGGACGACAGCATCCATGCCCATTCGAAATCCTGGCCTTCGACCGAAGGGCATAAAAATCTGCTGCTCTACGAGGATCCGGACCATGGCTTCGTGGTCAACGCGGTGGTGCGTACCGCCGGCCGCCAGGGCGGCATCCACGATCACGCCCATGCCTGGACCGCCTACGGCGTGCTCGACGGCGAAGAGGATCTGGCGCGCTATCGCCGGCTCGACGACGGCTCCAAGGAAGGCTATTGCGAAATCGCGCGCGACAGCGTGACGCGGGGAAAACGCGGTACCGTCGACCTGGTGCCGCCCCACGCCATCCATTCGGAGAACGGCAGCCAGGCACGCTCGGTCGCCGTCATCGTGCGGTCCGAGCGGCTGGTCGGCAAGGTTCTGCAGGGCCGCTACAAGCCCGAAACCAACACCACCTATCAGGGCGAAGGCCCGACCCAGGTGCCGTTCGAGATCGCCGCGCCCTCAGTCGCGGCACAGTGAGCGCGACGGTCATCAAAGGCGGCGGATTTCACGGAGAGCCGGGAACTCCCTCCCCCTTGATGGGGGAGGGTTGGGGTGGGGTGACCCCTCTGATGACGACAGATTAATCAGCACCCCCACCTGACCTCCCCCATCAAGGGGGAGGGAAAAAGCCACTGGCACCCGGGCTCGCACGCTCGTCGCGGCTATTCGGACAGCGGCCCGCCTTCGACGGTGCAGCGGCGCAGCAGACGGTTCTCGGTCTCGGGGAACCAGGTGCGGCCGTGAATCGTGCAGCGGTTGTCCCACATGATGAGATCCTTAAGCTGCCATTCGTGCTCGTAGATGAACGCGGGATTCTCCGCGTGATCGAACAGGAAGTTCAGCAGTTCCTCGCTTTCCGCGTGGCTCATGCCCTCGATGCGGAAGGTCATCAGCCGGTCGACGAACAGCGACTTGCGGCCGGTCTCCGGATGGGTGATGGCGATGGGATGGGCGAAATGGGGTGCGTCGCTGACATCGGCCGAGGTATCGACCCGCTCGGCGCGCTTGTATTCGTGGACATGCAGCGCCTTGCGTCCGGCGATCCTGCGCTTGATCTCCTCGGGCAGCTTGTCATAGGCGGTATAACAATTGACGAACCGGGTGTTGCCGCCGACCGAGGGCAGCTCCATGCCGTAGAGGAACGTGTATTTGTAGGGCTTCTCGGCATAGCCCGAATCGATATGGAACCACATCTCGCCCTCGCCGAAAGCGCCGATCGGCTTGCCGTCCACCTTGATGTTGCTGACCAGCAGCGTGTGGGGATCGGTCTGCAGGACACCTTCGACCTTCTTTGCGAGCGCGCTGGCCGCCCGCTTGCGCTCGCCGAGATCGCCGAAATTCGCCGCGAACGCCTTCTGCTGTTCGAGCGTCAGGTCCTGGCCCCGGATCACCAGGACGATATGCTTCTGCCACGCGGCCCGGATCTGCTCGACCTCGTCCGGTGTGAGGCCGCGCCGTAGATCGACGCCCGAGACTTCGGCACCGAGCACCGGCGATAGCGGCGTCACGGTTAGTCTGGTGAGGGTGTTCATGGCCGAAACCTCCAATTGTCCAGTCGCGGGTGTTCTCTGGTTTTGATTGGTTATGCCCGCGTTATCGGCAGAAAGCCTTGTCTCCTGACGGCATTGTCAGCATAGGTGAGAGGATTTAATCTCGCAACCGCAAGCCCGCATCGGCCCCTATCGGGAGACTCGCGTGATCGATCTCTATACCTGGACGACATCGAACGGCCGCAAGATCCCGATCATGCTGGAGGAAAGCGGCCTCGAGTACCGTCATCCACTGGATCAACATCAGCAAGCGGGAACAGTTCGCGCCCGAGTTCCACAAGATCAGCCCGAACAATAAGATTCCCGTCATCGTCGATACCGACGGGCCGAATGGCCAGCCGCTCCCGGTGTTCGAATCGGGCGCCATCCTGATCTATCTCGCGCGCAAGGCCGGCCGCTTCCTGCCCGCCGACCTCGCCGGCACGACGGGCGTGCTGCAATGGCTGTTCTTCCAGATGGCGCATGTCGGACCGACGCTCGGCCAGGTCAATCATTTCCATGCCAAATATCCGAACGAGGAGAATTACGCCAAGGAGCGGTTCGACAAGGAGGCCGCCCGCGTCTATGGCGTGGTCGACCGCCGGCTCGCCGAAGCCGACTATCTCGCCGGCGATTACTCCATCGCCGATATGGCGACCTATCCCTGGCTGCAGAATTACAAGAAGCAGGACATCGACATCGCCGCCTATCCCAACATCCAGCGTTGGATCGCGGCGATCGAGGCGCGGCCGGCCGTGCAGCGGGTCAATGCCGCCACCGACGCCAAGCGCAAGGCGATGCAGGCGGCGGCGGAATAAGCCCAGCGTCAGGCAACAAAAACGGCGCCGCCCGAGGGCGCGCCGTTTTTTATTGTGCCGCCCATGTGGGCGGCGGTCCGAGCGGTGGCCTATTTCGCCTTGGGCACCGCGACGCCGACCATGCAGTCGCGCGTGACCATGGCGGCGAGTTGCTCCGGCGTCATGCCTTCGGTGCCCGCCGGGCCGCATCGGCAGAACCAGGTAGCGGATGTCGGCGGTCGAATCGTGCACCTGAATATCGACGTTGTCGGCGAGATCGGTGCCGAATTCGCGCAGCACCGCGCGCGGCTCGCGCACGACGCGCGAGCGGTATTCGATGCTCTTGTACCAGGACGGCGGCAGCCCGAGAATATTGCGCGGATAGCAGGAGCAGAGCGTGCAGACCACCACGTTGTGCACCTTCGGCGTGTTCTCGACCACGATGAGGTTGGCCGTGGTGCCGGGATCGACCCCAGCTCCTTCGCGCCCTCGACGCCGTTCTTGAGCAGCCGTTCCTTGTAGGCGGGATCGGTCCAGGCTCTCGCCACCATCTTGGCGCCGAGCGCCGGCGTGATGCCGTCGCGCAACTCGATGGCCTTGCGGATCTCGTCGGCCGTGACCACGCCCTTCTCGATCAGCAGCTCCTTCATGGCGAGGCCGAGATACTGATGATAGCTGTGGACCTTCTCGTCCTTGGCGGCCGGCGCATGGGCGCCATGGTCGTGGCCATGATCATCGCCGTGATCGTGGTCGTGGTGGCGGGTGTCATCCATGGTCGTGTCCTTTCGGCGTGCCGCGGCAGTCATCGCGGGCGCGATGCTTCAATGAGCGGAGGTCTTGTCCTTGGCGCGAAGCTGGCGAATCTTGGCGTCGATCTCGTCGAGGGTCAGAACATTCTTGTCGACCAGGAGCTTGCACATCGCCGCGATCCAGCGTTCGTAATAGGTGAGCGTGTGATAGGCCTCATGGCCGAGCGATTCGATGCTGTAGCGGTTCTGGTCGGTGACCTTGATCTGGCGCTTGGCGTCGCCGAGCAGCAGGCTGAGCGCATCGATCTCCTTCTCCAGATGCGACATCTGCGTGAGGCACCGTATCGATGGGGCCGGCCTTGAGCCCGCCGACGTCATGTGGACCGCGCATGCATCCTCCCGCGTGTCTTGTCACGCCGCCACGGCGGGCATCGCTTGTTGCTGTGGATTGGGGCCATGATAATGACCCGGCTGGCCCGCCGCAACGGCTTCGGCGGACCGCTTTGTCCTGTGGAAACGTCCTCCGGAAAGCGGCGGACGACCGCGCGGTCGCGGTCCGTGCCATGGTCGGCCCTCGCCCGGCTCGAGCCAAGAAACCAGAAGATCGGGAGGTTCCCCATGCCACAAAGCCTCAAGATCGGCGCCTCGGGCCTTCAACCGCGACATCCTCGGGCGGCCGATTGCCGCGCCGCCAGGCCTGCCCCCGGAGCGCGCCAAGATGCTGCGCGCCGCCTTCGACGCGGTGTCCAAGGAAGACGAGCTGCGCAAGGCGGCGGAGCGTCAGTTTCTTCCCGTCGTGGCGCAGAGCGGCGCCGACGTCGAAGCCTTCATCCGCGATATCGTCTCTTACCCGGCGCCGATCATCGAGAAGGCGCGCGAAGCCTTGAAGGTCGGCAATGTCGAGAACGTCACGCTGAAATCAACCGATGGCACCGTGGCGAACCTCGCCAAGGACAGCATCGACATCCGGGAAAACGGCGGCAAGGTCATGCGGTTCGAGCTGTCCGACCGCGAAAGCGCGATCATGATCGGCGGCGAGAAAGCCGACAGCGGGGCGCTCAAGGTCGGAATGACCTGTTCGCTGCGCCATTTCGGCGAGGGCGATCTGGCGAAGACGGTCGCCTGCAACTGAACGCAGGCGCAGCTAGACCGTCTGCCGCATTTTGTCGAGCAGCACGGATTCGTCCATGAATTCGCTCATGCGGCAGCTCACGCCGTTCTTCGCCAGCTCTTCCAGATAGAGCCGGTGGATGCGCGGGTCCTGGTCTTCGTAGGTGATCTGCCGCCCGCCGTCCTGCTCGCTCATGCCGATGGTCGAGGACTGCTTCTTGCGCTCCCCGGTGAACGGATAGCGCCGATTGCCGAGATTCATGGCGAGATAGCGCGCCGGATCGGTGCCGGTGTTGAAATGCTGGTGATACATCATTTCGGGCGGCGAGAAGACCACGCCATGGCGCCACTCGATGCGCTGGAAATCGCTTTCGCCCTCGTACCACATCAGCGAATAGCCCGAGCCGGTGACGTTGAAGATGAAGAAGTCGGGCCCGTGGCGATGGGCGTTCTTGTAGGTGCCGACCGGCATGGCCGAGACATGCGCCTTCATGATGCCGTTGCCGAGCACGAACTGGATATTGCTGCTGCCCGGCCCGCGGATGCCGTAGGGCTTCAGCTTGAAGCTCGTCAGGTCGGGCACGAAATTGGTTTCCCACAGGGTCGGGCCGCGCTTGAACGGAATCTCGACGCCTTCGCCGTCGAACCAGCCCTGCTGCCCCATGCGCTCGGGGAAATCGAACGGGCACTCGAAGACGAAGCGCTCGTTCATGAAGCAGTTCATCACCAGCGGGAAGGTGTTGCACACGGCGAGCCGCGCATGCTCCCGGCCCGAGCCGTTGAACAGGCGATAGCGCATGTTGAGCGGCAAGGCGAACAGGCTGTGCGGCCCCCATTCGAAGGTGATCTTGCGCCCGTCGTCGCTCTCGAGCTGGGTCGAGCCATGGCCGCTCAGCACATAGACGAGTTGCTCGTACATGTGGCGGACGGGCGCCGAGGCGCCGCCGGGCTTGAGGTCCTGCACATAGAGCGTGACGAAATCGCCGCGCGCCTTGAGATGCACGATGGCGCCGTCGAGGCCGAAGCGCGGCCAAGGGCCGGTTTCCGCCGCCAGCAGGTCGACGCCGTAGCCCTCGATCACCGGCACGCCTTCGGCCGCCGACCAGTCGAGATAGGGATCGATCAGCTCGCGCGTGTTCGTCTCTGCCATGGTGCTGCCTCCCAGCCGCCGATATCGCCTTTTATCGCGTCCATTGTCGCGCAAATCGGCGCCGGGCAGAACAGGGTTTATTTGCGCGCGCGGTGCGGCCGGCGACGCGGTGACCAGCGCGAACGCCTCGGCCATCGCCAGGCGGAATTCGGCGTGGTGATAAATCTCGTTGTGGCCGACCCCGGCGATGGTGCGGTCGAGCACCAGATTCGGGATAACGCGGCGCAGCGCCTCGGTGCGGCGCGGCGGCACGATGGTGTCGCGCTCGGCGGCGATGACCGCCGTGGGAGTCGCGCGATCGCGGACGAAATCCGCGGTCGGCATGGGGTGGCGGAACAGCAGGCGCACCGGCGCCCAGGGATGCAGGTCAGCCGCCACCGCTTCGAGCGAATCGAATGGCGTGACGAGGATCAGGCCGCGCACCGGCCGCTTGCTCGCGACATGCGCCGCGACCCCGGCGCCGATGCTGAACCCGATGGCCGTGACCGGCGCCGCGCCGCCCTCGGCGAGATGATCGAAGATCGTCGCACCGTCGGCCAGCAGCGCCGCGGCGCTCGGCTTTCCGGTGCTCGGCCTGTAGCCGCGGAACTGGAAGGCGACCACGTCCGCCGTCGGATAGAGCTCGTGCAGATAGAGCGCGACACTGTCGCCATGCCAGGCGTTGCCGCCGAAGCCGAGGATGATTCGCCGCTCGGCGCCGGAGTCGCGCGCGGCCGGGATGCGCACACCCCGCAGCCGCTCGCCGTCCGGCGTGACGACTTCGAGCCGCTCAGCGCCCGGCGGCAGCGGCGGTCCGGCCGACGGCACCAGGCCGGTGGGAAAGACCAGCCAGGTCTGCGCCAGATACAGCGCGCCGATCACCGCGACATAGGCGAGCGCGGCGATGATCAGGAGCCTGACCAACCAGGCGAGACCATCCGTCGCCGGGATCATCCACATCGGGCTTCGGCGGTGACGGGCTTGACCAGCCACATTGGAAATTCTGGCGGGCTCATGTTGCGGTCGACTCCAGGCTGCCCTTCCGCACGAGTCTATAAGAAACCTGCCGTCTCATGCCAGAGCGGGACTAGGTGATGACGCACCGCGTCCTTTGCGGGACAATGGCGTCATGGCAGAACGGGACAAGGAAGCCGACCGGCTGACGGGCCGGGTGCAGCGCTACGCCGGCGTCGGCGCCGCCGTCGGCGGGCTCGCCGTGCAGATGGCGGCGAGCCGGGTGCTCGGCCTGTCGATCGACCGCGGGCGCCATGCCGCCGACATGCGCGCGGCGCTCGGGCGGCTCAAGGGCCCGCTGATGAAGGTGGCCCAGCTCATGTCCACCATCCCGGACGCGCTGCCCGAGGAATACGCCCGCGAGCTCGGTCAGCTCCAGGCCAACGCGCCGGCGATGGGCTGGCCTTTCGTGAAGCGCCGCATGGCGGCCGAGCTCGGCCCCGGTTGGCACCGCAAGTTCGCGAGCTTCGAGACCGCCGCCGCGGCCGCCGCGTCCCTTGGCCAGGTGCACCGCGCCACCGCCAAGGAGGACGGCGCGCCGCTCGCCTGCAAGCTGCAGTATCCGGACATGAATTCCGCCGTCGAAGCCGACCTGCGCCAGCTCCGGCTCATCTTCGAGATCTACAAGCGCTACGACCGTGCCATCGACCCGAGCGAGATCCACGAGGAGATCGCCACGCGCCTGCGCGAGGAGCTCGACTATGATCGCGAGGCGCGCCACATGGCGCTCTACCGCCACGTGTTGCGCGACGAGGACACCATTCACGTGCCGGTCGCCCGGCCGGCGCTCTCGACCCGCCGCCTGCTGACCATGGACTGGCTCGAGGGCCGCCGCCTGCTCGAACTCAAGGGCGAGCCGCTGACAACGCGCAACCGCATCGCGCGCACCATGTTCCGCGCCTGGTACGTGCCGTTCTACGGCCATGGCGTGATCCATGGCGATCCGCATCTCGGCAACTACTCGGTGCGCGCGGACCAGTCGCTGAATTTGCTCGACTTCGGCTGCATCCGTGTCTTCCGCCCGCAATTCGTGACCGCGGTGATCGACCTCTACAAGGCCGTGCGCGACGACGATAGAGCGCTCGCCCTCCATGCCTACGAAACCTGGGGCTTCCGCGATCTCAACCAGGCCATGCTGGACACCCTGAACATCTGGGCGCGCTTCGTCTATGCGCCGCTGATGGAGGACCGCCAGCGGCCGATGCAGGAAACCAACTCGGTCTCCTACGGCGCCGAGACCGCCGCGAAGGTGCACCAGGAACTGCGCCGCATCGGCGGCATCAAGCCGCCGCGCGAATTCGTCTACATGGATCGCGCCGCGATCGGTCTCGGGTCGGTCTTCCTGCATCTCGGCGCCGAGATCAACTGGCACCGGCTGTTCCACGGGTTGATCGACGATTACGACGAGCGCCGGCTGGCCGAGCGGCAGGGCGCCGCGCTGGCCGCCGCCGGCCTGTCCGGCGATTGACCGATCCCCTGCCTCAGGCCGGCGCGGCCGTGCCGCGCGCGCGACCGCCGCGCCCGCCCCGGCGCCCCGATCTCGGCGCCGTCCGGGGCGACACGGGCGGCGGGGCCGGTGATGGCGGCGGCTCCGCCGGTCGCGCCCGCCCGCCTGTCCAGCCGCACAGGCGCTGGTCGAGCATTTCCGCGTTGCGCAGCCAGCGGTCGAGCGCCGCCATGGTGCGCGACATGTCCTCCGTGTCGTCCTTGAGCCAGGTGCAGAGCACGGCGGGATAGAGCGCCGCCAAACCCTGCAGCCGGAGCCGGCCGCGCAGGCCGGCGGTCGAAACGCCGGCCGCCTCGAGCATCAGGCCCATGGAACCGAGATACCGGCAGGCGCCCACGGCGAGCGAACCGAGATCGCCGTCCGGCGCGCGCAGGATGCCGGCGATGGCCGGCTTGTAGGGCCGCAGCGCGTCGAAGCGCTTCATGACGACGCCGAACAGCCGGTCGCGCGCGCCCTCGCCCTCGACCGGCTCCTCCAGGTTCTCCAGAACCTGCTGGTCGATGCGGCGGCCGAAGGCGACCAGGATCGCGCCTTTCGTCGGGAATTCCTCGGCACACGCGGCCAGGGTCACCCCGGCGCGCTCGGCGATCTCGTGCAGCGCGACGCGCCGCCAGCTTGTCTCGGCGGCCAGCTCGAGCGCCGCGTCGATGATCCGATCGGAGATGCTTTCAGGGCTCTTCACCATCGCCGTTCTCCTCGCTGCTTGCCGCGAGTTTAGCACGTCCGCGGGCGCCCTGTCTGTCGTCCGCGGCTACTTCCCCTTGGCCGCGGCCTCGCCGCGCGCCGCGGCGATCGCGCGCTCGCGCAGGCTGCCGGGCAGGTCCGTCGCCTGGGCGATATGCGTCTGGAGCTGCTCGCCCGTGAACGGATCGAGGGTCAGGTTCATCTTCTTGGCTTCCGCCAGCAGCTCCGGATCGGCCACCATGCGGGTGAATGCGGCGCGCAGCTCGGCCACCCGGTCCGCCGGCACCTTGGGCGGGGCGGCGAACGACATGCCGACCTGGGTATAGGAGGAGAACAGGCCGAGCACGCGCCGCTCGTCGTCATTGCGCGCCAAGTCGATCAGGGCGGGCACGCCGTCGAGCCCCTGGTAAGGCTTCGGGCTCATGCGGAACAGCACATGCAGCTTGTTCTGTTCGATCCACTGGCGGTCGGTCACCCATAGCACGCTCATGGTGCCATGCACCTCGCCGCGCTCGAGCGCCGTCTTGATCTCGCCGCCGCTCTGGTAGCCGGAGATCAGCTTGAACTTGGTGCCCTGCAGGTTGTTGAGCGCGAACAGGCTGAGCACCGCAGCGGAAGCGACGCCCGGCACGCCGACGACGACCTCGCGGCTGCTTCGCCTCCTCCACCGTCTTGGCCGGCGAATCCGCGCGCACGACGACCAGCGGATCGACGTCGGTCAGCCGGCCGATCCAGTGAAAATCGTTGGAGACGAACTTGATGCCGGGCTCGCCCAGGGTCTGCTGGATATGCAGGCCGAAGGCAAGCATGCCGATCACGGTGCCGTCCGCCGGCAGGGTGTTGTAGAGCTCGTTGGCGAGTTGCAAACCGCCCGCGCCGGGCCGGTTCTGCACCACCATGAGCGGCTGACCGGCGACATGCTTGCCGAAATGGCGCGACAGCAGGCGACCGTAAATATCGTAGGCGTTACCCGGCGCGGTGCCGATGTAGAGGGTCAGCCGCTTGCCTTGGTAGAACTCGCTGTCCGCGGCGAACGTGGGCGTGGCGCAGAGCGCCGACAAGACCGCTACCACGGCCGCGATCGGCATTGCGGGACAGGCGGCGCGCAGCATTGAGTTCCTCCCCAGGCTTTTCTTGAAATTTGTGGATTTGGGCATTCTTTGTCGCGTCGGCCGGGTTGTCAAACGCCCGGTGACGGGAATGCGACGAATTTCTCAAAAAACTCACGCGCATCCACGCCATCCGCACCAAGCTTGTGGCCTGCGGGCGGCCAGCGTTTCCGCGTTGTCACTGGCATTAATCCTTTCCTTGCTGTTTTTTGCCATTCTTGCGAGATGACCGAGCCTAATCGCTGCGGCGAACGTTTCTGGGGCGTCGAGCGTTTGCGTCGAGAAACCCGGCGGAGAACAAGAATGACGTTACGGCTCGACAATATCCTGGCTGCGATCGCGATCGTTGCCGTGTCGGCTTGCGCGCAGACGCCGCCACCCCCGCCCTCACCGCCGCCAGCGGCGCCGCCGGACCGCGCGGTCTTCACCCAGACCGGCGTGGCATCCTGGTACGGCAAATCCCATCACGGCAAGACCACGGCGAACGGCGAGAAATTCGATATGGAAGCCTTGACCGCGGCGCACCGCACGCTGCCGTTCGGCACGATCGTGAAGGTCACCAACCTGTCGAACAACCGGTCGGTCAATGTCCGGATCAACGACCGCGGTCCCTATGTGGCGGGACGCATCATCGATCTCTCGGCGCGCGCCGCGCGCGACCTCGGCATCGCGGACGATGGCGTCGCGCGCGTGCGGCTCGAGCAACTGCCGGCGGCCGCGCCGACGAGTTGAACCTCGCCACTTCGGGCTTGTCGCGGACCGGCCGGGCGCCTATTCCATTCTCTTGACGAATGGGAGCCCCGATGAGCGCCAGCCTGGAAGACCGCGTGGTCGAACTCGAACATCGCCTGACCTTCGCCGAACGCACGGTCGAGGAATTGTCGGCGGTGGTGGCCGAGCAGGCTCGCACCATCGCCGGGCTCGACCAGAAAGTCGGCGAACTCATCCAGCGCCTGCAGGATGCTGCAGTCTGGGAGCCCCCGCCCCAGGATGACCAGCCGCCACCCCACTACTGAGCGGGCCAACTCTGCCATGCCGACGGTCGTGTCCTATTTCGTCTATGTCATCCGCAATCGCGCCGGCATCCTCTATACCGGCATCGCCAAGGACGTGGAGGCGCGCTGCATCCAGCATAACGAGAGCTGCGGCGCGCGGTTTACCCGCGGCCGCGGTCCCTGGGTGGTGGTGCACAGGGAAGGCCCCTTCTCTCACGGCGACGCCCTGCGGCGGGAGCTGATGGTGAAAGCCGACCGCCGCCTCAAGGCCGTCATCAAAGCCCGGTGGAAACCCGGCGCGGCAGTGCGCGCGACCCGCTAGAGCGCGCTATCCCTTGTCGGTCACCTTCACGCGGCAGAAGCGCGTGTGGTATTGATCGACGAAGAACGGCTGCACCAGGGGCAGGATTTTATCCTTGAACACCGGGTTGTCGCGGTAGTTCCGCATCTCCTGTTCGCTGTCCCACAGGGTGATGGAATAGCCCGCGTCCGGGTCGTCCAGGTCCTGGACCAGCCAGCGGCCTTTCAGACCTTTGGCATCGCGGGTCAGGGCGGTGCCTTTCTTATAAGCTTCCTCATAGCCCTGCCATTGACCCGGCTTGATCTTGCCCCATGTGATGCGCATGAACTGGTCGGCCATGTCGGTCTCCCGTCTGGTTGATACGCAAGCTAGAACCATGGGTGCGCCGCTTCGTTCCATGGTCGGCCCATGGTAGGGATACGCCGTTCACGACCTGGAGGTGGCCATGTTGATCGCGATGAACCGTTTCAAGGTGAGGAAGGGCGAGGAAGCCGCCTTCGAGACCCGCTGGCGCGAACGGGACAGCCACCTGCGCGGCGTGCCCGGGTTCGTCGAATTTCACCTGCTGAAAGGCCCCGAGCGAGAGGACCATGTGCTCTATGCCTCTCATACAGTGTGGCAATCGCGCGCCGTGTTCGAAGACTGGACTCGCTCGGAAGCCTTCCGCGCTGCCCATCGCCATGCCGGCGAAGGCAAGCCGCTGACCATCTCCCATCCTGAACTGGAGCTGTTCGACGTGGTGCAGACCCTGTCGGCGGTGGAAAATCCGGTCTGAACGCCTAAGTACCTATCATTCGGCCACCCTGGACCGCACCTGACTGGAGTTTGCATGATTGACCGCGTGCTCGATTTTCTCAGCGGCCGTGCCGTGCCGGCACTCGGCCGGGCCGAGACCAAAGGCGACGACCTCGAATTGTCCGTGGCGGCACTGCTGATCGAGGCGGCGCGCATGGACAATGATTTCGACGAGGCCGAACGCGCGGCCATCGAACATCTGCTCGCCGAGAAGTTCAAGCTCGCGCCGGCCGAGGCCCATAACCTGGTCGAGAAGGCCGAGCAGGCGGTGCAGCAACTCGTCCCAGATGTTTCCCTTCACGCGCGAAATCTGCGAGCGCATCACACCGGACGAGCGCGCGCATATCATCGAGATGTTATGGAAGGTCGCCTATGCCGACGGCGTGCTGGATCCTTACGAGGACATGCTGCTGCGCCGCATCGCCGGACTGATCCACGTGACCGACCGGGATCGCGGCGCGGCGCGCCAGCGCGCGCTCGAACAACTCGCCGCGGCAAAGGGCGCCGCCGGCGGCGCCGTCTGATCCTCACTTCGCCGGAAAAGCGCAAAATGGGCAAGAAGGCGGCAAGCCCTTGCATCGACGTGTGCAAGATCGACAAGGAGTCCGGCCTCTGCCGCGGCTGCCTGCGCACTCGCAAGGAGATCGCCAAATGGAAGAAATACTCCAAGAAAGAGCGCCGCGCGGTGCTCGATGAGCTCGCCAGCCGCAGCCTGTGACGGCGTGAAACCGGCCGGCCGGAGCATGATCCGCTTCAGCCGACCCGGATCATGCGCCGGGGTCCGGGCTGCGCCGCGGTTTTCTGCGCCCGAACCGGCGTCCGGTTGGGCGAAATTCGCTCTAGGACCGCGCCGGCTGCAGGGCCGCCGGGGCGCGGATCGGGAAGTTCATGGCGGCGGCGAACAGGCCCGCGGCGGCGGTCATGATCCACATCAGGTCGTAGGAGCCGGTCAGCTCGAAGCCCAGCCCGCCGAGCCAGGCGCCGAGGAAGCGAGCCGACCTGGTGGCTGAGAAAGCAGCCGCCGTGCCAGCATGCCCATGTTGCGCACGCCGAACAGCCGGGCGATGACGCCGCTGGTCAGGGGAATGGTGCCGAGCCAGGTGAAGCCGAGCACGGCCGCGAACCCGAGCACCACCTCCGGCGTCTTGGGCAGAAGCAAGAAGCCGCAGAAAGTCGCCGCGCGGATGATGTAGAGCCAGCCCAGCACCTTGTGCGGCTGCCAGCGGTTGCCCGCCTGGCCGCACAGCCAGCTGCCGATCATGTTGAAGAAGCCGATGACGGCGAGCGCGGTCGCGCCGAGGCCGATCGGCAGGTGGCACAGCACCAGGTAGCCCGGCAGGTGGGTGGTGACGAAGGCGAGCTGGAAACCGCAGGTGAAGAAGCCGAGGGTGAGCAGCACGTAGTTGCGGTCGGCGAGCGCCGCGCGCACTGCGGCGATGGTGTCGGCGAAAGACGGGGCGGGAATCGCGGCGGCGCCCGGCGCCTCGGCCCGGCCGAGCGGCAGGCAGAACGGCATGACGAGGAGGATCAGGGCGGCGAGGCAGAAGAACGCGACGCCGGTGCCCCACTGGTCGATGAAAAACTGGGTGAGCGGCGGCACGATGATCTGGCCGATCGAGCCGATGGCGGTGGCCAGCCCGAGCGCCGAACTGCGCTTCTCGGGCGCCGCGGCGCGGCCGATCGCCGCCAGGATCACGCCGAAGCTGGTGCAGCTCATGGCGAAGCCGACCATCAGGCCGGTGCCGACGATCATGCCGGGCTCGCTCGGCACCAGGCCGGTGATCGCCAGGCCGGCGCAATAGATCAGGGCGCCGACGATGATCACCAGGGGCGCGCCGTAGCGGTCCGCGAGCGCGCCGACGAACGGCTGGGCGAGCCCCCACAGCAGGTTGTGCAGCGCCACCGCGAAGGCCCAGACGGTGATCGGCAGGCCGTATTCGTAGGAAAACGGCGTCAGGAACAGCCCGAAGCTCTGGCGGATGCCCATGGTCACCGACACCAGGACGCCACCGGCGATCACCACCATCATCAGGCGATCGCTCTTCAGCCTTTGCCACATGGACGCACCACACCCGCCGACTTGTCTCGCGCTGCGCGAGACTATATCGTCCCGGCGCACGGCATGGGAAAAAAGGTGATTGCCTGTGTCAGCCGCCGATGAGAGCCGACGGCCGGTCGAATTCTGGTTCGACTTCAGCTCGCCCTACGGCTATTTCGCCGCGCACGAGATCGACACGCGCATGGAACGCTGCGGCCGCGCCGTGCTGTGGCGCCCGTTCATGCTCGGCGCGGTGTTCAAATTGACCGGCATGGCGCCGCTCGTCGCCATGCCCCTGCGCGGCGACTACGCCCGGCGCGATTGCGACCGCATCGCGCGCAAGCTCGGGGTCCCGTTTTGCATTCTGGAGTCCCATCCCTATCCCTCGCAGATGGTGGCGCGGGCCTTCTCTACTGGCTGGCGGAGCATCAGCCCGATGCCGCGAAGCCGTTCGCCCATGCCGCCTTCGCGGAGCATTTCGTGCACGAGAAAACCCTGGTGACCTCCCAGGGCGTGCGGGCACTGGCCGGCCGCTTCATCGGCGATACCACGCCGCTCGCCGCCTGGCTCGCCTCGCAGGCCGCGAAGGACGCCTTGCGCGCCATGACCGAGCAGGCCGTGGCCAAGGGCGTGTTCGGCTCGCCCTTCTTCATCGCCGACGGCGAGCCGTTCTGGGGCTGGGACCGCATTCCGATGCTGGGGGACTGGCTCGCGGGCGCGGGCTGGATCCCGGCCGCGCGAAGGTTAGCCGCCCGCCGCCGCAGCGACAGCGGGCGGCCCGATCTGCTCAATCCGCCTTGGCGAGGATGTCGCTGTAGCGCGCCACCAAGTCGGCCGGCAGCTTGTAGGCCTCGGCGATGGCGGCGGCGACCGCCTCGCCCGACAGCGGGCTGATGTCGATCTTCAGCTTCTTGGCCTCTTCGAGATACTGCGCGTCCTGGTTGGTTTTCATGAAGGCCTCGCGCAGCACCTTGGCGCGTTCGGCCGGCACGCCCGGGGGTGCGGCGAACGGACGCGCCACCTTGAACGGCACCTGCAGCAGGTAGAACAGGCCCTTGGCCTCCGGCGTGGTGGCAAGCTCATCGAGGCGCGGCACGTCGGGAAACCGCGGATGACGGCCCTCGCCGCCATAGCCGAACTGGAACAGGAAGTTCACGGCATGGCCGGGCTTGAGCCAGTCAGGCTTGGTCGAGCTGAGCGACGAGATGCCGAGGATCATGGCATTCCGCCTCGCCCTGATGCCAACGCCATGAGGATCTCAGGCGAGCCGCCTTAGCCGCGAATGATCTTGAGGTCGAGCCCGAGCACGGGGCCGATCAGCCGCGCGCTCTCGTCTCCGGTCGAGGTGCGGCCCGCGGAGCCGAAATTCAGCGGCTGCCTGCGCGCGCGCAGCTCCTCCACGCTCCTGATGCCGAGATCCTTGCGCACGAAGAAGAGCGAGACATCGTCGAGGAAATGGCTCGATGTGCCGATCCAGGTGAACTTCTGCGCGTCGTATTTCGCGGAGGCGTCGCCGAGCAGCGGCGCGAAGGGAATCTGGCGCAGGAAGCTGCCGAAGGTGAGCCCGTCGGGCGCGGTCGCGTTGTAGATCACGTTCGCCGCCGCCATGCTCGCCGCCGCCGGCATGTTCTTGACGATGACATTCGGCTCGCCGGGCAGGAAG
Organism: uncultured Alphaproteobacteria bacterium; assembly: GCA_963752345.1. Lineage (GTDB taxonomy): Bacteria > Pseudomonadota > Alphaproteobacteria > SMXQ01 > SMXQ01 > CAVVYA01. The sequence continues at coordinate 27,422 of CAVVYA010000017.1, read as the reverse complement.
CGGTTCATGTGGCGCCCGAGCAGGCGGGCGTAGGCATCATAGCCGCCGGTGCCCCCGGAGATGATGGTGATGGTTTTGCCCGTGGTGAAGTCCTGGGCCAGGACGGTCGTCGAAGAGAGCGCCAGGACGGCGCCCGCGAGCAGGATCTTGAAGCGGGTCATGCGTTTCCTCGTTGTGCCGTGGCCTCTATGCGCCACTGTTTCGCAAGCTCATAGCTTTTGGGGCCGGGTCGGCCTACCGCTTTCTTGTACCAGCGCAGGCCGTCGTCGGCGTGCCGTCCGCGCCGATATCAGAGTCAGCCCATCGCTTTGTTGATAATAGCGCAGGTCGAGATATTTCAGCGGATCGGTGAGCGTGAGCTTCGGCTCGCCGTAGGCGGTGCGCATCGACAGCACCGTCTTCATGCCGGGCAGATCGATCTCGGCCTTGCGCGCCAGGCCGCCCTTGCCGGCGGTGAGGCTGACGTAAAGCTGGTCCGCGCCTTTATCGGTCAGGCCCTTGATGCGCTGTATCAGCACGGCTTTCGACGTCGCTTTGTCCTCATAGACGCGGCCGTGCGCCTCGACGATGGCGCGGATGTAGCGCTGCAGGGTCTCGCCGTTCTCCGCCATCCAGGCGCGGCGCACGCCGTAGACGCTGCCCTGGTAGCCGCCCAACTCGGCGGCGCAGTCGGACAGGATGTTGTAGCCCTCTTCGGCGGCTTCCTGGTCGCTCGGCCCGCCCATCACGGCGGCGACGGCGCGGCCGTCGCGCATCGCGTCCATGCGCAGATGGGTGTTGCCGACCGGCAGGATCGTGTAGTCGCGTCCAAGCTTCAGGCCGGCCTTCTCCTCGAGCAGGCGAAAGATGACGAAGGCGTAGCCGGTATTGGGCGCGTCGACGGCGACGACCTTGCCCTTGATGTCGGCGTAGGACTTGATCTCGGGCGTCGTCACGATGCTGTTCATGCCGGAATGCACGCCCATCACCGCGACCATGTCGAACGGCTTGTCGAGCTTGGCCGGACCCTGGCCTTCGGTGTAGGCGATGATGTTGTCGATCGAGGTGGTGGCGAGATCGTACTTGTCGGCCATCATCTCCTGGATCTGCGGCATCGAGCCTTCGGTGCGCGCGAGCGACACTTCGAGGCCGTGCTTGGCGAAAATGCCGTGCTCCATGGCGAGCCAGCTCGGCAGGTTCGAGGCCCCGCCGAAGCCGATCATGCGGATCTTGGCCGTAGTGGCCGGTTTTGCTGTGTCGTTTTTTCTTGGTTTGAACCGCCGCATTTGCCGGTTTTTTTTTTTTTTTTTTTTTTTTTTTTTTTTTTTTTTTTTTTTTTTTTTTTTTTTTTTTTTTTTTTTTTTTTTTTTTTTTTTTTTTTTTTTTTTTTTTTTTTTTTTTTTTTTTTTTTTTTTTTTTTTTTTTTTTTTTTTTTTTTTTTTTTTTTTTTTTTTTTTTTTTTTTTTTTTTCCCCCCCCCCCCCCCCCCCCCCCCCCCCCCCCCCCCCCCCCCCCCCCCCCCCCCAAAAAAAAAAAAAAAAAAAAAAAGATATGTATATATATATTTTCATTTAGCAAGCCTGATGCGCCGGCCTAGGTCTTCAGCCGGTAGCCGGTCCTGAAGATCCACCAGACCGCGCGAGGCAGAGCGCCGAGGAACACCAGCGTCATGCCGAGGCTGATCGCCGACGCTCACGTCGGCGATCCCGTAGAAGCTCCAGCGGAAGCCGCTGACCAGATAGACCACCGGATTGAACAGCGTGACCGTCTGCCAGAACGGCGGCAGCATGTTGATCGAATAGAAGCTGCCGCCGAGGAAGGTCAGCGGCGTGATGATCAGCAGCGGGATCGATCTGCAGCTTCTCGAAGCCGTCGGCCCAGATGCCGATGATGAAGCCGAACAGGCTGAAGGTCACCGCGGTCAGCACCAGGAAGGCCAGCATCCAGAACGGATGCGCGATGCTGCAGCGGCACGAACAGGCCGCGCGGTCGCCAGGATGATGAGGCCGAGGATGATCGACTTGGTCGCCGCCGCGCCGACATAGCCGAGCACGATCTCGACATAGCGAGACCGGCGCCGACAGGAGCTCGTAGATCGTGCCGGTGAAGCTCGGGAAGTAGATGCCGAACGAGGCGTTCGACGATGCTCTGCGTCAGCAGCGACAGCATGATCAGGCCCGGGCACGATGAAGGCGCCGTAGCTGACGCCGTCGATCTCGGTGATGCGCGAGCCGATCGCGGCGCCGAACACGACGAAATAGAGCGAGGTCGAGATCACCGGCGACGACGATGCTCTGCAGCAGCGTGCGCCGGTGCGCGCCATCTCGAACATGTAGATCGCGCGGACCGCGTGCAGGTTCATCGTCTCGTCCCTCACCAGACTCGACGAAGATGTCCTCGAGCGAGCTCTGCGTGGTCTGCAGGTCGCTTGAAGCCGGATGCCGGCCTCGCTCGAGGTCGTCGAGCAGCGCGGTGATGCCGGTGCGCTCGCCCTGCGTGTCGTAGGTGTAGACCAGCTCGCTGCCCGCCGTCGCGCGAGCGCCAGGCGGTAGCCGGCGAGCGCCGGCGGGACGCGCCGCGAGCGGCTGCGTGCAGCTGCAGCGTGAGCTGCTTCTTGCCGAGCTTGCGCATCAGCTCGGCCTTGTCCTCGACCAGGATGATCTCGCCCTTGTTGATCACGCCGATCGCGGTCGGCCATCTCCTCGGCCTCCTCGATGTAGTGCGTGGTCAGGATGATGGTCACGCCGCGCTCGCGCAGCGCGCGCACCATCTCCCACATGTCCTGGCGCAGCTCGACGTCGACGCCGGCGGTCGGCTCGTCGAGGAACAGGATCTGCGGCTCGTGCGCCAGCGCCTTGGCGATCAGCACGCGCCGCTTCATGCCGCCCGAGAGCGTCATGATCTTGCTGTCCTTCTTGTCCCACAGCGACAGGTCCTTGCAGCACCTTCTCGATGTAGCGCCGGGTTCGGCCGGCTTGCCGAACAGGCCGCGGCTGAAGCTGACCGTCGCCCACACCGTCTCGAACGCGTCGGTGGTGCAGCTCCTGCGGCACCAGGCCGATCATGCGCGCGCGCGGCGCGGTAGTCGCGCGACGATGTCGTGGCCGTCGACCGTGACCGTGCCGCTCGGTCGGATTGACGATGCCGCAGATGATGCTGATCAGCGTCGTCTTGCCGGCGCCGTTCGGGCCGAGCAGCGCGAAGATCTCGCCGCGGCGGATCTCCAGGTTGACGCTCTTGAGCGCCTGGAAGCCGGACGCGTAGGTCTTGGAGAGGTTCGCGACGGAGATGATGGGCGGCTGCATGGCGCAGGCCGATACCCGAACCGCGCCGCCATTGGCCAATTCCATTCGACGGCCGATCGGCCCCACCGCCCAACCAGAATGCGCGAGCCGGCAAGGGCGCGAGACTCGCCGGACCGCTACCCGCCCCCACTACCGGCGCGGCAACTCCTGTGCGTATTTGTCGAGAAAGGCCTTGGTTTCAGCCGGGACATTGAGCGTGTTGCGGACCTGCTTGTTGGTATCCGGCCCGGCTTCGTAATCGACCTCGAACCCGACCGACTTCAGGGCCTCGGCGGCGAACTCCCTGTCGCCGTTGAGACGCTGCACAGCCGCGCGCAGCGCCTCGACGGCCGCCGGCGCCGTGCCAGGCGGCAGTGCGACCATACGCTGCATGGCGTTGTTGACCGAGTTCACGAACAGATAGGCCTCCCACAATTGCCGAGAGGGCATGGTGCCCTTGATCTGCTTGTAGAGTTCGTGGAACGACAGGATCGGCAGGCCCTTGACCTGCTTCGGCTCGATGATGGCTTCGCCGTTGTAGCCGGTGTCGTAGAACACGGGCGCGGCTTTCCCAGATCTGACGAGAGTGGGTTCGACGACGCTGAGATAAGCCGGCGGCGATTCGGCGAAGAAGTTGATCTCGCCGCGCTCGAAGAGCGGCACGCGCCGGATTGTTGCTGCCGTAGCCGGTGACGTATTTGTAGGGCACGCCGAGGATGTCGAGCGTCATGCGGATCCGCAGATCCTTGGTGCTGCCCGCCGTCAAGCCGCCGGCCACGATGCCTGTCGCCCTGGCGATGTCGAGTCGCAGTCTTGGTCCCGGGCGGAATATCGGTGCGCATGAAATACACGGTCGTGCCAGGCTGATAGGCGACGAATTCATAGGTCTTGAAATCGACGGGAAATTTTTCCGGTTCGCTCACCGCCTGCCAGGCCGCGCCGGTGAGATAGCCGACCACCGTGCCGTCCTTCGGCGCGTTGCGCGCGAGATGCACGGTGCCGGTGATGCCGCCGGCGCCCGGGATGTTCTGGGTGATGACGCTGGGATTGCCGTCGATATGGCGGCCGATGTATTTGGCGAACAGGCGGCCTTCGATGTCGGTCGGTCCGCCCGGCTCGAAGTTGATGATGACCGTGAGACGCTTGTCTTTGTAATAGGGCTGGGCCACGGCGACGGTGGCCGCGCCAGGCGAGGACGCAAGCGACGAGAGCAAGCAACACGCAACGCACAGGCAAAGCAGACATGGCACGCCTCCCTCTTGTCTGAGGATCCATGGCCGGTCTGGTGCTCCGCCGGCGGAACCTCGTTTGTGTTTCCGGTCAGGAACCGATGGCAGCTCCGTTCACTGGTGACCGCGAGCACTAGAGACGAAAGAGGGGCCTCGGCACTCCCAAGAAATCCGCGCCAGGACTGTGTCCGGGCAGAAAACAATACAAGACGCAATGCATGCCGACCGTGCCATCCGGCTCCCGCGAGTGACCTGATCTACGCCGCGCCGGAGATCGTCGGGAAGCGCCTGATCGCGCTTTCAGCAGCGCGCCGCGGCAGAAGCCTGTAAGCCTTCGAGATCAAATCCGATCCGCAGTTGTGATCACAGGTCGCCCGGCCGGCGCAGCGAGCCGGGCCGCATGCATAGGAAGGAAACGATCGTATGGCTTTTGGCAGCGGCCTCTCCATGACGCTGAAGGCGGCATCCCTGCTTATTGCACTCGGCTGCGCGACCGCCCAGGCCGCCGAGGAGCCGGCTGGCGAGGGCCGGCGCATGACGGTGCTGATCGGCACCTCGCCCGGCAGCACCTTCGATCTCGCCGGACGGCTGGTCAGCCGGCACATGGCCAAGTTCCTGCCCGGCAAGCCCAACATGGTGCCGCAGAACATGGCGGGCGCGGGCAGCGTGATCGCCGCCAACTATCTCTCGAACACCGCGCCGCAGGACGGCGGCGTCATGGTGTGCTGGTGCCGACCGTGGTGCTCAACGAGCTGTTCAAGCAGGGCAACGTTCAGTTCGACGTCGCCAAGCTGCAGTGGATCGGCGCCCATTCCAATTCGCCCTCGGTGATCGCCGTGTGGCACCAGGCGCCATGGACGAGCTGGGAGGCGGCGAAGAACCAGCCGCTGATCATCGGCGCGCCGGCGCCGACCGCGCCCGACGCGCTCGCCGCCTACTCGTCAACCGCACGCTCGGCGCCAAGCTCAAGGTCGTGCTCGGCTACCTCGGCGGCGAGGGGATCGAAGCGGCCATGGAGCGCGGCGAGGTGCATGCCCGCGCCGGCCAGTCGTGGGCCGGCTGGGGTTCGTCCAATCCCAACTGGGTGGCCGAGAAGAAGGTCATCCCGATCCTGCAGATGGGCATCCGTCCCGCGCCGGACCTGCCCGGCGTGCCGGCGCTGATCGACCTGGTGCAGGGCAACAAAACAGGTGGTCGAGCTTTATGCCGGCGCGATGACCATGGACCGACCGATGGTGGTGGGCCCGCGCGTGCCGGCCGAGCAGACCGCCCTGCTGCGTGCCGCCTACAAGCAGACCATGGCCGGACCCGGATTTCCTGGCCGAGGCGAAGAAGGTCAATATGCAGATCAGCCCGGTGACCGGCGAGGAGATGCAGGCGATCGCGGTGCGCGCAGACCTCCCTGCCGCAGTCGGTGGTCGAACTCGGCGCACAGATCCTGAAGCGCGATTGAGAGACCGTCATGACGGCGAAGAGGAAATTGGCCGGACCCCAGGGTCCGGGCCGCGCATCGCAACAAACGGACGGGACCGGCCCGCGGGGCGAATAGCGGCCGCGCAGCCGCGGTTCCCGCGCGAAACGCCCTGACCGGTCTAGGACAGCGCCGCCAGCAGCACGACGAGGATCACGACCCCGATGCCGCTGGCGACCAGCCAGAACGGCCTGCGTTCGCCAGCCGTCTTGACCGGCGCCGGCGCGGCCGCGTGGGTGAGCGGAACCTCAGGGACCCGGACGGTCTCGCCGACCAATGTTTCCGGCGGCGCCGGCGGATTCGACGCGCGCGCGGAATTCCTCGAAGAACCGGCCGGCCAGCGCCCGGGCGGTCGAATCGATGAGCCGTCCCCCCATCTGCGCAAGCCGGCCCCCGACATCCGCCCGAACCTCGTATCGCAGGAGCGTGGCGTCGCCCTCCTCCACCAGCCTGATCGCGGCGCTGCCCTTGGCGAAGCCCGCCGCGCCGCCGGTGCCTTCGCCGGTGATGGTATAGCTTTCCGGCGGCGAGAGATTCGACAGCGTGACGCGACCTTTGAACTTGGCCGTCACGGGGCCGACCCGCAAGGTGACCGTTGCCGTCATCTCGGTATCCGATACCTTGTCGAGGGATTCGCATCCCGGGATGCACTGTTGCAGAATCGCAGGATCGTTGAGCGCCGCGTAGACCCGTTCACGGGACGCCAGAATTCTTTGCTCGGATACCAGTTCCAAAAACGATCCTCCGCGACGTGATAATGCGGCTTCCGCCGCGCCTAGCGCATTTTCCGCCGAACGGGAAACCGGTTCGGCTGAAAAACGCGATTCAATCAAGACTCGCGAGCATGGTCCGAATCCATAGAACGGATCATGCTCTAGGATTTCGCCTCGCGCGCGCCGGTTGCCGAAGCGGCCGACTGACGCAGGAACGAAACCATCTCGGCGGCGATCGACAGGGCGATTTCCTCGGGCCCGACGGCGCCGATGTCGAAACCGGCGGGCCCGCGCAGGTCGGCGAGGCGCGCCGCCGGGACCGCGCCCTCGGACGCGAGATCGGAGCGCAGCTTGGCAATCTTGCGCCGGCTGCCGACCATCGCGACATAGCGCGCCGGTGAGGCCAGCGCGCCGCGCAGCGCGTCGCGGTCCCGCCGCCCCTGGGTGGCGATCACCACGGCATCGTCGGGCTGAAGATCGAGCGCCTCCAGCTTGAAATCGTCGAGGTAGCTATCGGCGCCCGGCGCGCTCGTCGCGCTCGGCCGCGGGCACCGCGACGACGACCTGAAAGCCGACCGCCCTGGCGATGGTGATGAGCGCCTCGGCGACCGGCGAGGCGCCGCAGATCACCAGCTTGCGCGGATTGCGCATCGGCTCGAGGAAAATTTCTACTGTGCCGCCGCTCGGGCACATGGATTTGTAGAGCGGCGCGCCGTCGACGTCGGTCATGCCGGTGACCTCGTCTTTCGGGCGCACGCGGATGGTCTGGGGACTGCCGCTGGCGATGGCTTCAAGCGCCGCCGTCCGCACCGCCCCGGTCACGCAGCCACCGCCGACGAATCCATGGATGACACCGTCCTCGGTCACCACGGCCTTGGCGCCGGCCTTTGCCGACGTCAGATTCGCCGTTCGCACCACTGTCGCGATGCAGAATCTCGCGCCCGCCGTGCGCAGCCGGTCGATCAGCTCGAGGATCTTCATTGTCTGGGTCATGACACATGCCTTCCTCACAGACGAGCCAGGTCAGGCTCGATCGCAGCCAGGGATTCCAGCGTGTTGGCGGCGGCGAAGTGATCGACGAACGGCAGCGCCGCGGCCATGGCCGCCGTCACCGGTTCGTAGTCGCGCCAGCCGAGCAGCGGGTTGAGCCAGACGAGCCGCGGGGCGCGCCGCTTCAGACGCGCCAGCTCCCGGGCCAGCCTGTCCGCCGGTCCGGTGTCGTAGCCGTCGCTGAGCATGATGACGACGCTGCGCGAATTGAGCGCGCGCTTGGCATAGGCATCGTTGAAGGTGCGCAGGCTGGCGCCGAGCTTGGTGCCGCCGCCGAAGCCCTCGGCCATGAGCGACAGACGCATCATGGCCTTGGTCGCATCCCGTTCGCGCAGCGCGTCGGTGACGCGGATCAGGCGCGTGTGGAACAGGTAGGCGTCGGTGTCGATCCACTGGCAGACCAGTCCCTTGACGAACTGCAGGAAGAACCGGCTGTAGGCCTTCATCGAGCCCGAAACGTCGAGGAACACGACGATGCGCACCGGGCGGTCCGGTCTTTCCTTGCGCACCAGGGTGAGCGGCTCGCCGCCACGGCTCGAGGCTGGCGCGGATGGTGCGGCGCAGATCGAGACGCGTGCCGCGCGCGGAGCGGCGATAGCGGCGCGACAGGCGGTAGCGCATGGCGCGCGCCAGATCGTAGGCCAGCCGTTCGGCCTGGGCGATGGCGCGCGGGTCGGCGATGGCGCGAAGGTCGGTCTTCATGGTCGCATGGCGCGCCGAAGCGACGAGGCGGCCCGCCGCATCGCCCTGCAGGTTTCGCTCGCCCTCTCCTTCGCCGACAATAGCCGCCGGCCGCATGGTCCGCTCCGGCAGAGTCGAGATGGCGGCCCCACAGGGCCTGCTCGGGCCCGCGGCTGCGCGCGTTCGCGCCGCCGGCCCGCTGTGCCGTTGGCCGCTCACGTCCCTGCGCGCGCCAATAGGCTTCGAACAGATCGTCGAAGCGGCGCCATTCCTCGCGCCGGCTGGCGAGCAGGATCTTCAGCTTGAGCCGCGCTTCATCGAGGCTGGGCAGCGGCGCGGCGGCCAGCAGCTCGACGGCGCTGGCGGTTTCACGGGGCCCGAGGTGGAAATCGTTGAGGCGCAGATGCGCGACGAAGCCGGCGATGCGCGCGCTCAGCCGGTTGATGTCGGATATGGATGGGGCGCTTTCGGACATGGCATCACGCCGCCTTCCCGACCAGCCGGCTGACCACTTCGGACGTGACCGACTTCTGGTCGGCCTCGGTCTTGAGCAGGCAGATCAAGCGTCGAGCGGATACGCTCCACGTCGCCGTTCAAGTCGTCAACGCGCATGCCGACCAGCGCCGTCGCCCAGTCCAGGGTCTCGGCGACGCCCGGCACCTTCTCCAGATCTTCCTTGCGCAGAGCTCTGGATGAAACGCACGACCTGCTCGGCGAGGCGCTGCTCGATCCCCGGCACGCGCGCCAGCACGATCTCGAGCTCGCGCTCGCGCGCTGGGAAATTCGACATAGGAGTAGAGGCAGCGGCGGCGCAGCGCATCCGACAGTTCGCGCGTGCCGTTGGAGGTCAGGATGACATGGGGGATGCTTTTCGCGGTGATGGTGCCGAGCTCCGGCACGGTGATCTGGAAATCCGACAGCACCTCGAGCAGGATAGGCCTCGAACTCCTCGTCGGCGCGGTCGATCTCGTCGATCAGCAGGACCGGCGGCTCGGCCTGTGAGATGGCTTCCAGCAGCGGCCGGCGCAGCAGATAGGCTTCCGAGAAAATCTGCGCCTCGATCGCGTCCGACGAGACGTTGTCGTGCTCCTTCGCCTTGATGGCGAGGAGCTGGCGCTGGTAATTCCATTCGTAGATGGCGCTGCTCGCATCCAGCCCTTCGTAGCACTGCAGCCGGATCAGCCGGGCGTCGAGCACGGCGGCGAGCGCGCGGGCGATCTCGGTCTTGCCGACGCCGGCCTCGCCTTCGAGCAGCAGAGGGCGCTGCAGATCGAGCGAGAGCTGCAGCGCGGTGACGAGCGTTTCGTCCGGGATATAGTGCGCGTCGCGCAGGCGCGCGCGAATGTCCAAAGATCCCGTCATCGCCATCCGACCGATACGGTAAGCAACAGAGAAAAACTGTGGTCGGTCACGGTCCGCACCAACTCGGACATCCGCTCTACCCGGTCAGCCCCAGCCGCTGCGCGGTCTTCCATACGCGCCAATGATCGTGCGGCATCGGCGTGTGCGTCAGGCCGAGATGCGCGAAGGCGTCGCACGACGGCGTTGGAGAAGGCCGGCACGCCGCCGACGTTCGGGCTTTCGCCGACGCCCTTGGCGCCGATCGGGTGGTGCGGCGACGGCGTCGTGGTGAAGTCGGTTTCCCACACCGGCGTCTCGACCGCGGTCGGCAGGAAATAATCCATCAGGCTGCCGCCCTTGATGTTGCCGAGCTCGTCATAGGCGAGCTCCTGGCCCATGGCGATGCCGTAGGCCTCGGCCAGACCGCCGTGCACCTGGCCCTCGATGATCATCGGATTGATGCGCGTGCCGCAGTCGTCGAGCGCGTAGAACCGGCGGACATCGGCCACGCCGGTATCGACGTCGATGTCGAGCACGCAGACATAGGCGCCGAACGGATAGGTCATGTTGGGCGGATCGTAGTAGGACACCGCCTCGAGCCCCGGCTCGAGCCCGGGAATCGCCTTGTTGTAGGCGGCGAAGGCGATCTCCTTCATGGTCTTGAAGCGCTCGGGATTGCCCTTGACCTGGAAGCGGTCGATGTCCCATTCCACGTCGTCGTCGTGCACTTCGAGCAGGTAGGCGGCGATCATCTGCGCCTTGGCGCGGATCTTGCGCCCGGCCATGGCGGTCGCCGCGCCGGCGACCGGCGTCGAGCGCGAGCCGTAGGTGCCGAGCCCGTAGGGCGCCGTGTCGGTGTCGCCTTCCTCGAGGGTGATGTTCTCCGCCGGGATGCCGATCTCGCTGGCGATGATCTGCGCGAAGGTCGTGGCATGGCCCTGGCCTTGCGAGATCGTGCCGATGCGCGCGATCGCCGAGCCGGTCGGATGGATGCGGATCTCGCACGAATCGAACATGCCGAGGCCGAGGATATCGCAGTTCTTCACCGGGCCGGCGCCGACGATCTCGGTGAAGAAGGCGACGCCGATGCCCATGAGCGAGCGCGTCTCGCCCTTGGCGAAGGCGGCGCGGTTGGCCGCCTGCTCGGCCCGCAGCTCCCTGTAGTCGACCGCCTCGAGCGCCTTCTTCAAGGCCGCATGGTAGTCGCCCGAATCGTACTCCCAGCCGAGCGCGGACTTGTAGGGGAACTGCTCCTTGCGGATCAGGTTGCGCGCGCGCAGGTCCGCCGGGTCCATGCTTCAGCTTGCGCGCGAGCATGTCGATCATACGCTCGATCATGTAGGCGGCTTCGGTGACGCGGAACGAGCAGCGGTAGGCGACGCCGCCCGGCGCCTTGTTGGTATAGACGCCGTCGACATTGCAGTAGGCCACCGGAATGTCGTAGGAGCCGGTGCAGATCGAGAAGAAGCCGGCCGGGTATTTGGTCGGATCGGCGCAGGCGTCGAACGCGCCGTGATCGGCGATCACATGGCACGACAGCGCGGTGATCCGCCCGTCCTTGGTCGCGCCGATCTTGCCGCGCATGTGATAGTCGCGCGCGAACGCCGTCGCGGTCAGGTTCTCGATCTTGTCCTCGATCCACTTGACCGGCTTGCCGGTGACGATCGAGGCGACCGCCGAACAGATGTAGCCGGGATAAACGCCGACCTTGTTGCCGAAGCCGCCGCCGATATCGGGCGAGACGATGCGGATATTGTGCTCGGGGATGTTGGTGATCAGGGAGGCTACGGTGCGCACCGCGTGCGGCGCCTGGAAGGTGCCCCAGATGGTGAGCTTGCCGTTGACCTTGTCCATGGAGGCGACGCAGCCGCAGGTCTCGATCGGGCACGGGTGGACGCGCGGATAGGAGATCAGTTCCTCGACTACCACCTCGCTCGCGGCGAGCGCCTTTTCGGTGCCGGCCTTGTCGCCCACGTCCCACGAGAAGATGTGGTTGTGGTGATTGCGCGCGCCGTGGGCGCCGCTGTTCTTGCCCTTGAGATCCTCGCGCAGCACCGGCGCGTCCTTGTCCATCGCCTTGAACGGATCGACCAGGACGGGCAGCGGTTCGTATTCGACCTCGACCAGCTCGACCGCGTCGGCCGCCACATAGCGGTCCTTGGCGATGACGAAGGCAACCTCCTGGCCCTGGAACAGCACCTTTTCGTCCGCCAGCACGGCCTGCACGTCGCCGGCCAGGGTCGGCATGTAATGCAGGTTGAGCGGCTTCAGATCCGCCGCCGTGAGCACGGCAATGACGCCCGGCAAGGCGAGCGCGGCATCCTTGGTGATCGATTTGATCCGCGCGTGGCCGTAGGGCGAGCGTACGAAATCGCCGAACAGCATGCCGGGCATTTTGATGTCGTCGACGTAGTTGCCCTTGCCCTGGGTGAAGCGGACATCCTCGACGCGCTTGCGCGAGGTGCCCAGCCCATGGAGTTGCGCTTTGCGGTCGACCGACGCGGGTTTGGCTACATCATCCATTATTCCGCCGCCTCCCGCGGTGCCTGCAGTTGTCCGGCCGCAGCCTTGATCGACTTGACGATGTTCTGGTAACCGGTGCACCGGCACAGGTTCCCCGAGATGCCGATGCGGATGTCCGCATCGGTCGGATTGGGATTATCCTGAAGCAGCCGGTAGGCGCGCACGATCATGCCGGGTGTGCAAAATCCGCACTGCAGCCCGTGGTGCTCGCGGAAAGCTTCTTGCAGCGCATGAAGCGCCCCGCCGGCGCCGCTGATGCCTTCGATGGTCGTCACGGTCTTACCGTTCGCCTGAGCCACGTACACCGTGCAGGACTTGACCGACTTGCCGTCGAGGTCGACCGTGCAGGCGCCGCAGTGGCTGGTTTCGCAGCCGATGTGGGAGCCGGTGAGTGCGAGTTCCTCGCGCAGGAAATGGATAAGCAGCATCCGGGCATCGGCGAGCCGCTCGACCACATCGCCATTTACCGTCAGTTTGACGCTCAATTTCGACATCGGTGACTCCCTGATCCGGTGCTATCTGGCGCGCTCGGCGGCTTTTTGAATGGCGCGGCGGACCATGACCCCCGCCACATGGGTGCGGAAATCCGCCGGGCCGCGCCCGTCGGCCGCCGGACTGGTGCGCGCCTTCGCGGCCGCGACCGCCGCGTCGAGCACCGCGGCATCCAGGGGCTTTCCCACGATGGCGGCCGCCGCTGCGGCGGCGTAGATCGGCGTGTCGGCCACATTGGTCAGCGCGATATCGGCCGCGTCACAGATGCGGCCGTTCATGGTGAGCACGACCGCCGCTGCCGCGGTCGCGTAGTCGCCGACCTTACGTTTCTGCTTCATGTAGGCGTAGCCATGCCCAGCGCGCGGCGCCGCGAAGCGGATGGCCGTCAGGATTTCCCCGTCCTTCAGGGCGGTCTGATAGGCGGCTTGGTAGAAATCGCGCGCCTGCACCTCGCGGGTGCCGCGCGCATCGCGCAACAGATAGGTGGCGTTCAAGGCCTGCATGACCGCCGGCATGTCGTTGCCGGGGTCGCCATTGGCGACATTGCCGCCCAACGTCCCGAGATTGCGGACCTGCGGATCGGCGATCTGGGCCGAGACCTCGCGGATCAGGGGGCATGCCGCGGTCAACGTCGCGGATGCCATCAGTTCCGCCTGGCTCGTCATGGCACCGATCGTGACGGTGCCGCCGGCCACCGCAATGCCGCGCAGCTCGGCAATATCCTGCAGATCGACCAGGTGCTCCGGCACAGCCAGCCGCGCCTTCATCATCGGTATCAGGCTATGGCCGCCCGCGATCACCCGCGCGTCCTCACCGAGGGAGGCGAGCAGGGAAACCGCCGCGTCTATGGAATTCGGACGATGATAGTCGAACGAGCCCGGTATCATTCGGCACCTCCCGCCTGCCCCTCGCGACACCCGTCGACCCCATTTTTTCGGGTCTGTATTCGTTATGTTTGGGTGTTTGACAGGGCGATTATGAAGCCGGCCGGAAGCCCTGACGCGCCCTCATGCATGATAGGGTGGCGGCTTTCACGAAATGCGGGATTCCTGCACGAAATGCGGCCGAGCCGCCGGGCTGCGAAGCATTTCCTGGATTTCCGAGATGCGTGCCCGGCTCACCGGTATCTCGGTATCGGAATCGTCCCCCATGATGCAAACCGCCTTGTCGCCCTGGCGGCGTAGGCCGGTGATAAATTGCTTGTTGACCAGATAGCTGCGGTGGGTGCGGATGAAGCCCTCCGGATCGAGGCTCTGCTCGACACGGGTAATCGACCACGGGCAGAAGAACTTGTCCTCGCCACTGGCAATCAACGTGTAGTGGCCGTTGGCCTGAACGAACCGGATCTTGTGGGCGGGAACGTATCGCAGCGTCTTGTCCTTCTCGTAAGGTATCCGGACCGTGCCGTCGTCCGGCCGGTCCTTGCCAAACGGCGTCCGATCGAAGGCCTTGGAAAACACGGCGAATGCGTCGGGCCGCGCCGCCGGACCTGGCTCGCGCGGCTCCGCCGGATGGGGACCATCGTCCGCAGCCTCCCGCGCCGCTTCGTCGGGAACCGCGGTGAGCAGGAAAAGGCCGCAGATGACAAATGCCGCGATCGCGACGATGAGAGCCAGGGTGTTGGACGAAATCGCCTGGGTCGCCGTCGCGTCGATGCTGTCGGCGAGACTGAATGTCGTGAACAGCATGGCCGAGTAGTGCATGGCGGAGATCGACAGCCCCAGGGCGATCGCCCCGCACACGGTGGCGAACAGCGTGCGCCGGCGATAGGCCAGCTCCATGGCGAGAGTCGAGGATGCCATGGCGATGCCGATAGCCAGCAAAACCCCGCCCACGCTGTAGGACACGATGCAGTTCCCGGAAATCGCCGACATGCCGAGATAATGCATGCTGACGATGCCGATCGCCGTGATGATGCCCGCAAGCAGGATGCGGTTGCGCGTCCGGACGCCAAAATGCAGCGACATCAATGCGGTGCCGGTCAGCAGGATAGCGATCAGGAACGATCCCATGGTGCGCAGGGGGTCGTAGTACATCGGCACCGGCACCTCGACCGACATCATGCCGACGAAATGCATGGACCAGATGCCGCCGCCCAGCGTGAACGCGGCCTGGGACAGCCGTATCTTGCGCTGGTGCGCGGGGAGCGAGCCGAGCCCGCTGGTCAGACGCAACGACGTAAACGCCGCCATCACCGCAACGGCGACCGAAGCGGCAACCAGACTCGGCGCGTAGTGCACGTCAAGCATGAGCGCTGATGCTTTCCATCGGCCTCACCGTCTATCGCCACTGTCTATTGCCCAGGTGCGGCATGCCGGCTCGAATCCAGCGATATTATGCCCAGAATCCGCGCGGATGTAACCAAGGAGCAGTAAGCCGCCAACCGGCAAATCTCAGGTTTGGTGGGTGTTTTCCAACCTCCGAGCGGGTTCTCAACGGCCCCGCAGGCCACGCGGCGCCCGCCCGCCGGGCCGGACGCCGCCCCCTCCCCCTGGCCCGCGCGAACGCCGTTTTCCTAAAATCGATAGCCGACACCGATGCCGAACACCCAGGGGTCGAGATCCACGTTGCGCGCGTTGATCGCCCCGCCGTTCACCTTGACGTCGGTCGAGAGGAAGACCTTCTTGACGTCGATGTTGAAATACCACGGATCGGGCAGCGCGATGTCGAGACCCGCCTGCAACGCCCAGCCGAACGAATCTTTGTACTCGATCGAGCTGATCGCGCTCGATTTGTCCTCGTTGTAGAAGATCGTGTAGTTGACGCCGGCACCGAGGTACGGGCTGAACTGCTGTTTCGGCCAGAAGTGGTATTGGAGCGTGACCACCGGCGGCAGCATCGAGACCTTGCCGAGTTCGACGTTTCCGATCGACGTGTTGTTCACGCGGACCGAGTGGCGCGTCGTGGCAAGGATCAGTTCCACGGCAATGTTGTCGGTGAAGAAATAGGAGAAATCCAGTTCGGGCACGGTGTCCGAATCGACTTCGGCCGAGCCGCCGATGACGTCGGTGGTGCCGTTCGTGTCGGAATGTACATGAATGGCGCGCAGGCGCATGAGTAGACTGCCCGCTTCCTTGGCATCGGCCAGCTCCGCCATCGCCACGTGTATACCCACGCAAATGGCGGCAATTCCCAATATTTTCCGCATGAAACCCCCTCCGATAGGGGGGCGCGCTCCCGGTTCTCGTTGCCGCTTCGCGGCTTTTTGATCCGCTGGAAAACCGCGGCTTCTTATGCGGCAGCCGTTCGGTACTCCGGAATGACGCGTCCCCTCAAGGGCATAGTTTAGAGGCCCTGGGCTCGCGCTGGCCGGTGCTGATTTATGATCGGGGGGCGGTTTTCACCAAACGCCGAATTCCCGCACGAAATGAGGGCGGCGGCAGATGGAGAGCCGTCTATAACCAGCTTAGCGCGCGAAAGTGGTGGCGCTCGGGATGCGGAGAAACTTCGCAGCGCCGGCGCACGGCGCTGCGGCTGGCCGGAGACTACTTCCGCGCCGCTCGCCGCGCCGCCAGCATCGCCGGCACGAGGGGCAGCGGCATCAGCGCCACCGCCATGGCCAGAACGCCGGCGCCCAGTAGGCCGTACCATTGGATCAGCGGGCCGGTGACCACCGCCATCAGCACGGTCATCACCGCAGCGAGGCTGTCGCTGAGGCCGATCGACCGGCCGCGCTCCTCGGTTTCGGCGTAGTCGGCGATCAGCGCCGTGGCCGCGACATTGGCCGCGGCCCAGCCCAAGCCGACCAGGAACGTGCCGAGCGTGATCGACCAATAGGCGGCGGTAAAGGCGACGAGGCCCGCCGCGGCCAAGGTCATCGCCACGCCGCCGAACATCACTTTTTGCCGGCCGATGCGATCGGCCAGCCGGCCGAGCGGGATGGTGAAGGCGAACATGCCTGCGGAATGAAAGGCGTGCGACACCGCGATCGCCGCCAGGGAGTGCCCATGGTGATGGAGCACGAGCGAGGTCAGCACCATCATGATCGCCATGTTGCCCTGGCCGGCGCAGTTGCACACCATGGCGACCCGGATCGGCAGGCTCTGGAGCAGCGCGCGGGCGCTGAATGTGGCGCCAGGCTTCTTGAGCGGCGTCGGCGGCGGTGCGTAGTCCGGATAGTAGCGCTCGAGGTGCATGCCGATCTCCATCGGATCGGGCCGCACGAATCGCACGAGCGCCATGCCCGGGACGATCAGGAGCGGCAGCAGCAGCCACGGCAGGCCGAGCGGATCATAGCCCGCGCCCGGCGCCACCCTTTCGGCGACATTCACCAGGATCGGGCTGATCACCATGCCGACCATCGAACCCAGCGCGATGTAACCGAGCGCCTGGGCCCGCATGTTCGGCAGAAACATGTCGGTGGCGGCGACGCGCATCTGTTGCGCGGCGCTCATACCCATGCCGAACACCAGCATGCCGCCGACCAGCAGCAACACGCTGTGCGCGGCCATCGATAGGCCGACGATAACCGCGCCGATCAGGCCGAGCGCCTGCCCGAGCAGAATGCCGGGCTTGCGGCCGTAGGTATCCATGATCTTGCCGACCGGATAGGCGACCAGGAAGCGGCTGATGCCAAGCAGCGCAACCGACAACCCCGCCAGGCTCGGCGAGTCGCTCATCGCCAGCACCATCAGGGGACCGAGACCGTAAGCAAGCTGCATGCCCGCGCCATTGAATGACTGCGCGAGCGCGAACAGCGTGATGTTGCGCTTGATCAGAGGCGGGATGCTGAGGGTGGCGGGACGACCAACGGTCTGATGCATGGGATAAATCTTTATGGACAAGAGACGGCGTTTAACCACGGTGGAGCGCTTGGCACAATGTAACGGGCGGTCCACTTTGCAAGCCGCACGCAGATTGCGGCGTCAGGAATTGGCAAGCCGCTAACCTCCCTTTGCCGGAGGGGCGGGTTGAAGCCCGTCATGCTCGAGGACCACGGCGATGGAGCGCAGCTTACGCCGGCCCCAAAGCCATGCCGCGACGCACAAAGCACCGCCGCCGGCGACCGGCCATTCCCAGCCGAGAGTCTCGGACAAGGCCCCCATGATCAGCGCACCGGTCGCCGGCCCCGCCCGGAAAATCATGCCGTAGAAGCTGATGACGCGGCCGCGCAGATTGCTGTCGACGCCGTGCTGAATGAGCGACTGGCAGGCGATGCCGGTCATCGATATGCCGAAGCTCGCGACCGCGATGGCGACCAGCGCCAGCCAAAACATGGGCGCGAAGGAAAAGACGATGAGCGCAAGCCCCATCACCAGGGTATTGACGATGGCGAGCCTGGTCAGGCCGGCCACCCGGCCGCGCTGCGCAATGATGAAGCCGCTCATCATGGCGCCCGCACCCATGGCCGAGGTCATCCAGGCAAGCCCGGTGGCGCCGGTTTCATAGACCGCCCCGGCAAATCCGGGCAGCAGGTCGCCCACCGGCCGCGCGCACAGGGAGCCAACCAGAAGCAGCAGCATCACCGGACCGATGCCGGGATGGCGAATCACATAGCGGTAGGCTTCGGTCAGTTGCGCGACCAGCGGCTGGCGCTTGCGCACGCCGGGATCCGGATAGGGCGGGCGGAGATAGACCAGCACCAGGGTGAAGAACAGCAAGCCCAGAGAATTGAGCGCGAATGCGAATCCCGTGCCCCACTCGGCGATGATCAAGCCTGCCAATGCGGGACCGACGAAGCGCGCCGTGTTGAACAGCACCGAGTTGAGCGCGATGGCCGTGGCGATTTCCGTGTGCGGCACCAGGCTCGGCACCAGCGCCTGGCGCGCGGGATGGCTCCAGGCGTTCAGGCAGCCGCGGGCGCAGGTCAGCACCAGCAGGCTCCAGATGTCGATCCAGCCTCCCAGGGTCAGAACCGCGAGCGACAAGGCCTGAGCGGCCATCATCACCTCGGTGACCGTGACGATGCGCAGGCGGTCGAAGCGGTCGGCGTGCGCGCCGCCGAGCGGGCTGAATACCATCGCCGGGGCCAGCTCGGCGAACGCGACGATACCCAGCCAAGTGCCCGATTCCGTCAGCTGCCAGGTCAGCCAGCCGATGCCAACGCGCTGCACCCAATTGCCGACCAAGGAGACGAAATCCCCTACCGCGAAACGCCGGTATTGCACGTGACGCAGGGCGCGCGCGATACCGCCGCCCCTTAAACCAAACATCCGCTGCCCCTCTCGTGCCCTCCCGAAGGCACAGTTTCTATGGCTTTTCGTCTATGCCGTGGCGGCGGCATTGCTGACCCTGGCCGACCACCGGCCCGCCATCCTTATCATCCCAGCCGGCGCAACCGCCAGGATTTCGCCATTGGGCCGTTCGGCCCCCATCCGCCGCGGTAGACCGGAAAGCTATCAGCACCGGCCCTGATACTGCCCTACGCACTCGGGAGCACACACAAGTCGATGGGACGGAAATCGACCGTGAGCGTTGCGATATGAAGGGATCAGCGAAACTGCCGCTTATGACAATGTCACGAAGAACATCGTGGCACGAATGTTGTGCAAGCTGCTTCACTCGCCCCCGACGTTGGAACGCCATATCGGCTTGAGTTGTTCGCGATCATCCAACCTTGGTCATGAGTTCTAGGCGTTCTATGTGATTTTTGTGCCGTAAAGAATATCTCGAATGGAATCGCCGACATTTCCGGCCTTTTCGTGGTGTCGCGGGCGAGCGACGTCTCGCGGCGTCCGAGCACATGTCTGGGAAATTTTTAGCACGCTGGTAGTTATAGGCACACTTGCGAGGAGAGAGCGTTTCAATGGCGAAAATTCCGGCGATTTGGAAAAAAGCGCAGCGATTTCTGCCGCTGCTTTTCAAGACGGCAACGCCGCAATGGGTGTTCGATCTCGGCAACAGGGTCGATCTGCCGCCGGGATATTTTCCGACAAACCCTTCGATTCTGTCGATCGACGGCAAATTCCTGATCTGCGTGCGCGGTGTGAACTATACGCTGGACGATACACGGAGCATGAATCCCACGCTCACAGGCGAGCGAAGTTTTCGCACGATCAACAAATTCATGGTCGCCTCGCCTGATTTCGCCACGTTCCACGCCCTGCCGCAGCTTGACAAAGCGTTTTCAGATATCGAGGACGTCAAGCTTTTCACGTTCGGTGGCGAGACCTACGGCATCGGATCCCGCATCGTGGATCATGCGGACAACGCCTGCTGCATCACGCTGGTCAAGATAGACCGTGATCTGGTGAGCACGGACGCTCAGGACATCGCCTCGCCTTTCGGCCTGCGGCAGGAAAAAAATTGGTGTCCGTTCGAGCATGATGGAAAACTGTGCTTCGTGTATTCGTACCATCCGTTGATCATTCTGAAATACCGGCGCGACACGCGCGCTGTGGAATTCTGCAACCCGGACCATGCCGCATATGCGGCGCGGTCCCTCCCCTTCCTCGTTTGTGGCTCTTCGCCGGGCGTGGAGACGGCGGACGGCTATTTGTTCGTCGCCCATCGCCGCAGCGTCCGATTGCCGAAACTCAATTGGGCCTACCTCAGCCGGCTCTATCATCTCGACCGCCGCGTCTCGGTCGTGACTGGCGGCTCTTATTTCGTCATCGAGCAGCCGGCAGTCCAGTTCGTCAACGGTCTCCATATGGACGAGCAGTCGGTCTATGTCAGCTACGGCAGCAATGATCGCAGCGCGCATCTCGCGTGTTTCGACAAGAGCGACTTCCTGAAGGCCGTGGCCTGATGCGTCCGCCGCTGCCGGCTCGGCTGAATTCCTATGCGGTCCTGACGTTGTGCTGCCGCCCAGCTAGGCAGCTGTGCATAAAATATGCATCCAGGCGGCCTTTTAACGCCGGATCCGAGCCCTATCCCAGTGGCGCAAGAAATGCAGGAACCCCCGATGTTTCGCTGAACCACGCGGTAGACCGCGTTAAATCGGGCGTTCTTCGGGCTCTGGGTAATGACCATTCTGACGGTTCATCACGTCACCACATATACCTACAAACGTGCGGTGTCTTTTGGCGAGCACCGGGTCATGTTTCGGCCGCGCGACAGCTACCACCAGAGGCTCCTCGAGTTGCAACTGACGGTTACGCCACAGCCCCACGACATCCGATGGGTTCTCGACGTCTTCGGCAATTGCGTCGCCGTGGCGCGTTTCGATCAAAGCGCGCCAAAGCTCAAGTTCGAATGCCTGATCTGCCTGGATCACACGCCTGTCGACGTGGCGGAATTTCCCATTGAAGAATCCGCGAAAACCTATCCATTCTCCTATAGCGCCGATGAATTGCTCGACCTTGGACTTTTTGTTCAACGTCAATGCCTCGACCCGCGAGGCGAGGTCGACCAATGAGCAATACGGTACCGTCCAAGGCGTCCCTGGAAGAAGAATGTATTGCTTCGGCCGTTCGGTCTCCGGCATCAGGGCGATCTCCCCGGCTGCGCGAACCCCGGACTCGGTGTCGAGGCGCGAGGTAGACATCGTGAGCAGGGCGCCGGGGGTATTCAATCGCGACGCCGCGATCTGGGCCCCGAGACTCCGATCGCGAACCTGTTGCAGGCTGCTGGGTCCACCCACGAAGGCGATCCGTTGATGGCCCAGGTCGACCAGATGGGCGACCGCGAGCCGGCCCCCTTCGACGTCGTCGACCGCCACGGTGCAGTAGTCGGCCTTGTCGCCCGCCCGATCGACGACGACGACCGGTATTCCGTGACGCCGCAGCCGAGCCACCCGGTCGCCGACCTCACGGATCGGCACGAACAGGACCCCTCGGACCCGGTGCTCCTCGAACAGCGCGAGATGCGCGGCTTCACGATCCACCTGTTCGGCGCTGTTTCCGAGCTGAACGGTGTAACCCAGGTTCTGGACGTAGTCCTCGACCCCGGCGACGATGTCGGTGAAGAACGGATTGGCGATCTCCATCACGACCATGCCGATCGAGCGACTACGGCCGGCCCGCAACTGGCGCGCCGACTCGTTGCGGACCCAGCCGAGTTTGGAGATCGCTCCTCGACCCGCTGCCGAGTCGCCGCGGAGACGACGTCCGGGGAGTTGATCACGTTCGATACCGTGCCGACGGAGACGCCGGCGAGGGCGGCGACATCCTTGACGCTGACCGACGACTTCGACAACGCCATGAGACCTCTCCTCCTCCGCTGAACTCCGACGGCCTCCCGACCCAACGGGTGAATCCAACCGATATCCGGGCGTCGGCCAGTTGATTCGCTTCAAAGTATCACCGGCTCACCCGGTCAGCCACTAGCCACCCGGCGCGGCGGCCGGTCGATTCTGACGTGGCGATTTGGTCTCGACGACGCGACTGAAACGGCTCAATCGCCGCTCGGCGAGCTGCTACCTACGGAGTTGATCGTGGTGAATTGATCATGTCATCGACGACCTGAGATCGCGCGATCTCCAGGCCCGCATGCGGGCACCGATCAGCGGCGCCTCGTCGCCGAGCTCCGCCGGATGAATACTCGCGCGGACGCTGCTCTCCACGTCGACCTGTTCGGCGATGAGCTCGGCGACGCCAGGGTACGACGCCCCAGGGTCCGGAGATCAAGATCGCGTCCGGGTCGTACAGTGCGGCGACCGTGCCGAGGGCGGCGGCGACGGCACGGACGATCCCGTCACGTCGGCGCCGGATTTCCGCCGTTCGGCCGTTCATGATCTGGGCGACCACGTCGACGTCGATGGCCGCCGAACCCGGCTGCAGCAGATCCCAGGCACCGAAGCATTCGACCAGCTTCATCGCCCGACCGGTCGGGCCGATGGTGGAGACGTAGGCCAGTTCTCCGGCGAGGCCGCGCGATCCGTGCAGCACCTTCCCGTCGAACACCGCCGCTCCGCCGATGCCGGCACCGAGGTAGCAGAGGAAGAACTGTCCGCGGTCACGCCCGGCCCCCTCATGGGCCTCAGCCAGCGCCGCCCAGTTGACGTCGTTGTCGATCTGGACCGGTGCATCCGATGATCGAGGCCACCACGTCGCGAGGCGCGAACTCATCGAGCAAGAAGGGAGCATGCGGCAACCGGACCAGGCGCCCGGTCTGCTGGTCCACCGGTCCGGCCACGCTGATGGCGCAGCCGCGTACCGGGCCTGGTGCGCTGCGCGACCGCCTGCTGCGCGCTGGTGGAGATCAGCGGTTCCAGCCGGCGGCGTCGATCGTCGGCGGAACGGCGCGCTGAACCCGGTCGAGCGGCACGCCGCGCAGGCTGAAGCTCTCGACCACCACGCCTCCGGGTCCGGCCGAGACGGCCAGCGCCACACCAAGATCATCTCGGAGCCGGCAGAAGGTGCCGGCCGGCCCGCGCTTGCCCTGCTGTCGTCCCGACTCCTCGAGGACACCCACGTCCAGCAGACGCTTCACACTCTCAGAGATCGTCGGCTTGGAGATGCCGGTCCTGGTCGCGAGCTCCGCCCTGGTCAGCTGGGGATGGTCGAGCAACTGCTCGAACACGTGCCGGTCGGTCAGCTGCCGCAGCAGGTCCAGCGACGGTCGCGGGTTCGTCACTTCACGAGGATATAGGTAACACTCCTACCCATTGCCTCCCAGTTGTCCGACTCTCAGCTCGTTCTGGCGAGCTGAGCGTCTGACAAGTCCAGGGACATCAGGAGGTCGTCGACGTACCGACCCTCCAGCAGGAACAGCCCGGTCAACCGGCCTTCCTCGACGAACCCTGCACGCTGGTAGACGCGAATGGCATTCGGATTGCTGGCCAGTACCCGCAGGGTCAACTTGCGAGCGCCGCGTTCGCGGGCCAGCGCGATCGTGGCGGTGATCAGACGCGCGGCGATCCCGCGGCCCTGCCACTGCGGGTGTACGGCGAAACCGTTGATCCCCAGCACGTGCCGCGCGGACGGGAGCCGGAAGACCGATTCCAGCCGTGAGTAGCCGATTGCCGTGCCATCGACGTCTGCGGCTACGACCAGGTCGGGTCCGGCGGACTCGGTGAAGAAGGGCTTGTCGGTTGGCCAACGGTCGGCTGGCGCCGTGCTCGGGCTCCACGTCTGCTGGTCGACGTCCCTGAGCGCTGCGTCATCGGCGAGAGTGGCCATCCGGATCGAGATTTCCTGCATCCGGCCAATCTATGTGCGTGACTCCCTCCGAGGGAGTTGGTCAGAAGCCGGCGGCGAGGCGGTAGTAGGCCTGGTTCCAGCGGATCTCGTTGGCGAACGGCGCGGCGGTCGGGTGTCGGCGTCGATGATCACCAGCTCGGTCCCGAGCATGTCGGCGAAGTCGGTCAGCTCCTCGGTCGTCGACCGCGGTGGACAGCACCGTGTGGTGCGGACCGCCGGCGGTCAGCCAGCACTCGGCCGAGGTGGCCAGGTCCGGCCGCGGCTCCCAGACCGCCCGGGCCACCGGAAGCTTGGGCAGCGGCTCGTCGGGTGCGACGACGTCGACCTCGTTGAGCACCAGCCGGAACCGGTCGCCGAGGTCGCAGATCCCGAGCATCGTGGCCGGTCCCGGCGGCGGCGTCGAAGACCAGCCGGACGGGGTCCTCGCGGTCGCCGATGCCGAGCGGGTGGATCTCGATCCGCGGCCGTCGCCGAGGCGATCGTCGGGCAGACCTCGAGCATGTGCGCGCCGAGGATCTTCGGCTCCCCGGGCCCAGGTGGTAGGTGTAGTCCTCCATGAAGGAGGTGCCGCCGGGCTGCCCGGCGCCCATCGCCTTGATGGTGTGCAGCATCACCGAGGTCTTCCAGTCGCCCTCGCCGCCGAAGCCGTAGCCGTCGGCCATCAGCCGCTGCACGGCGAGGCCGGGCAGCTGCCGCAGCCCGCCCAGGTCCTGGAAGTTGGTGGTGAAGGCGCCGAACCCGCCGTCGGTCAGGAACGCCCGCAGCCCGGCCTCGATCCGCGCGCCGTAGCGCAGCGACTCGTGCCGCTCGCCGCCGACGGCCAGCTCGGGCGCCAGCTCGTAGAGATCCCCGTACTCGGTGATCAGCTCGTCGACCTCGGCGTCGGTGATCTCGTCGACCACGGCGACCAGGTCGTTGACCCCGTAGGTGTTGACCGAGACGCCGAACCTCAGCTGCGCCTCGACCTTGTCGCCCTCGGTGACCGCGACGTCGCGCATGTTGTCGCCGAACCGGGCCAGCTTCAGCCGCCGGATCGGCCGCGAGCCGGTGGCGGCCCGCTCCCAGGCGCCGATCCGGGCGCTGGACGCCCGGGTCGGAGACGTGGCCGACGACGGTCTTGCGGGCCACGCCGAGCCGGGTCTGGATGTAGCCGAACTCCCGGTCGCCGTGGGCGGCCTGGTTGAGGTTCATGAAGTCCATGTCGATCTCGGCCCAGGGCAGCGCGACGTTCGGCCTGGGTGTGCAGGTGCAGCAGCGGCGTCCGCAGCGCGTCGAGTCCGGCGATCCACATCTTGGCCGGCGAGAAGGTGTGCATCCAGGCGATCACGCCGACGCAGTCCGGGTCGGAGTTCGCCTCCAGCATGATCCGGTGGATGGACTCGGCGTCGGTCAGCACCGGCTTCCAGACGATCTCGGCGCCGAGCTCGTCGGCGTCGTTCAGCGCGGCGACGATCTGCTGCGCGTGACTCTTCGACCTGCTCGACGATCTCGGGGCCGTAGAGCCCCTGGCTTCCGGTCAGGAACCAGCACTGAGGAGTCATGGATGTCGTCCTCACTTCTGCCCGTAGGCGTTCTGGTAGCGCTCGTAGAGCGAGTCGATGTCGGATTGCGGGATGGGGATCGGCGTCGCCGAGCTGCCGGGAGACGTGGACGGTGCGGGCGACCTCCTCGCACAGCACCGCGGACTTGACCGCGGCCTTGGCCGATCGGCCGATGGTGAAGACGCCGTGGTTCTGCATCAGCACGGCCGTGGAGCGGTGCGCGCGCAGCGTCTCGACGATGCCCCGGCCGATGGAGTCGTCGCCGATCAGCGCGAACGGCCCGATCGGGATCTCGCCGCCGAACTCGTCGCCCATCATGGTCAGCACGCACGGGATCGGCTCGCCGCGGGCCGCCCACGCCGTCGCGTAGGTCGAGTGGGTGTGCACCTGACCGTTCACCTGCGGCATGTGCTTGTAGACGTAGGCGTGCGCGGCGGTGTCGGAGGACGGCGATGGTCACCGTCGACCAGCCGGCCCTCGAAGTCGGTGACCACCATCGCCTCCGGCGTGAGCTCGTCGTAGCTGACCCCCGAGGGCTTGATCACCAGCAGCTCCCGGCCGGGCACCCGGGCCGAGACGTTGCCGGCCGTCCAGACGACCAGCTCGTTCCGCGGCAGCTCGGCGTGCAGGTCACACACCTCGCGACGCAGCGCGGCAATCGTCTCGTCGACATCGCTGACGGATCACATTCATGATTTCCTTCTCTCGCGGCATGGTCGACTTGCTCAGCGTGCTCGCGCTCGGCGACGATCCCGACCGCTGACAAGTCGGCGGAATGGTGTGGTGGGCGAGCTACTTGCTGGCGTTGGCGGCGCGCCGCTTGTTGAAGATGTCGAAGGCGACGGCGAGCAGCAGGACGAAGCCCTTGATGAAGGACTGGACCTCACTACCGAGGCCGAGCAGCGACATGCCGTTGTTCAGCACGCCCATGATCAGACCGCCGATGATGGCGCCGGTCACGGTGCCGATGCCGCCGGTGACGGCGGCGCCGCCGATGAAGCACGGCGGCGATGGCGTCGAGCTCGAAGCCGGTGCCGGCACCGGGAGGGCCGAGTTGCTGCGGGCGGTGAAGGCGACGCCGGCGATGGCGGCGAGCACGCCCATGTTGACGAAGAGCGCGAAGTCGACCCGCTTGGTGTCGACGCCGGACAGCTGGGCCGCGTGCAGGTTGCCGCCGCGGGCGTAGATGTGCCGGCCGAAGACGAACTGGCTCATCACCGTGGTGTAGATCAAGATCAGCGCGGCCAGGATGACCAGCACGATCGGGGTGCCGCGGTAGCTGGCCAGCACGAAGGTGATGCCCAGGATGAAGATCGCGGTGAACGCCGCCTTGGCCATGAACCAGTTGAACGGCTCGTCCTCGAGGCCGAGCTTGACCCGCTTCGCCCGCTCCCGGACCTGCTGGGTCACCAGCCCGATGGTCGCTGCGAAGCCGAGGATCAAGGTGAGCGGCTCGAACGTCGAGTTGCCCGCGTCAGGTCGGGCAGGAAGCCTGAGCCGATGGCCACGTACGCGTCCGGGAACGGGGTGATCGGGACGTTGTTCAGCACCATCTGGGTCAGTCCGCGGAACGTGAGCATGCCGGCCAGGGTGACGATGAACGCGGGGATGCCGACGTACGCCACCCAGAAGCCCTGCCAGGCGCCGATCAGTCCGCCGACGATGATGCCGAGCAGGACTCCGAGCCACCAGGGCAAGCCCCAGTTGACGATGAAGATGCCGTCATCGCGCCGACGAACGCCACCACCGAACCGACCGACAGGTCGATGTGGCCGGCGATGATGATCATCACCATGCCGATGGCCAGGATCAGCACGTAGGCGTTCTGGTTGATGATCGAGGTGACGTTGCGGGGGGTGAGCAGGTTGCCGCTGGTCAGGATCTGGAACAAGATCACGATGGCGATCAGCGCGATGAAGATGCCGATCTGCCGCAGTCGGCCGCCGAGGAACTGCAGCACGTGCCGCCCGACTCCGCCGCGGTGGGGGGATGACCGGGCCTGGCTCGGTCGTCGTCGAATCCGTGGCCGAAGACATCGCGGCTACTCCTTTCCATGGTCATGTACTGCATGAGCTTTTCGGGATGGGCGTCGTTG
>CAVVYA010000016.1:0-67546 GCA_963752345.1 uncultured Alphaproteobacteria bacterium | reverse complement strand
TCAAGTCCGGGGTGACGATTTTTATGATGCCCAGGGCGGGCCGACAGCCAAGATGGTCCGGTCAAGCCGTGCCATGACGAGTAAAAAATTTGAGGGTGTAAAAAATAAGCGGCGTCTAAGCGAACAGCCCGTGCAGATACCAGCGGCGCCCGCCGCCGTGGTTGCGGTAGATCCAGAAGCGGCGGCCGGCGGCGTCCTGGATCCAGAAATAATCGCGCGCCGCCTGGCGATTGCCGCGCCACCATTCCGGCTCGATGCGCTCCGGGCCCTCGGCCTGGGCCACCCGATAATCGGAGCGGCGCCAGCGGAAGCCGCGCGGCGGGCCGTCGGCGGTCTCGCCGTCTTCGCTCACCTCGAGCGGCTCGGGCGGCACGAAGAGCTGCAGCGGACGATGCCGTCCCTTGCGCCAGCCCGTCATGCCGAGCGGCTGCAGCGCGGGCGCCGCGACCACGGCGCGCTCCGGCAGATGGCTTTCGCGCGGCACCAGCCGGCGCACCTGCTTGGGACCGAGCCGTGCCTTCAGCCGGTCGACGATGTCGGACAGATCGCCTTCGACATGTCGTGCCGCTGCCGCCAAGTCGCTTTGGTGCAAGGCCAGCCCCTCGGTGACGAGCGCGCCCAGCACCATGAGCTCGATGCCGAAGCCGGGCTCGATGGTGCCGAGCTTCTCGGCGAACAGCCGCATCAGATGGGCGGCCTGGTGCGTCGGCTTGCCGGTGCCGATCTCGATCGTCTGCACCACCCCGTCGAGCCGGTAGCAGGCGAGTTCGAGGCTGCGCGCGCCGCGTCCCGCCTTCTCCAGCGTGGCGCAGATCTCGTCGAGCAGATGCCGGGTCGCCAGATCGATGTCCTCGCGCCGGCCGATGCCGTCCGGAAAAGCGACGCGCGCCTGCCAGCAAGCCACCGGGCGGCGCGGTGAGATCGGTTCGTGGGTGGCGCCGAACATGCGGTCGAGCCGGCGCAGCACATCCGCGCCGAAGCGTGCCGCGAGAGGCGCCCGCGGCATGGTCAGAATGTCGCCGATCTTCTGCAGGCCGAGGCGGCGCAACTGCACGGCGAGATCGGGAGCGCGCAGCGCCTCGATCGGCAGAGCCGCCAGCCTGGCGCGCGATGACGTGCGGTCGAGGATGTCGCCCGCTGCAGAAGGCTGCGGGACAGGACGAATTCCCGTCGACGCCCTCCGCCTCGGCGAATCGCGCGAGCGCCCAGGCGGCGGCCGGCGTATCGGCTCCCGCCGCCTGGGCCGTCACGCCGAAGCGCGCCAGCCGGGCCAGCAGATCGGCGAGCAACCTGTCCTCGCCGCCGAACAGATGGGCGCAACCCGTGATGTCGAGCACGAGTTCCGCCGTGCCGTTTTCGACACCGTCGGCCGCCGCCCACGGCGTGTAGCGCGTGCACCACCCGGCGAGATGATCGAGCGCCGCCGCATCGGCGAGCGGATCGGCGGCGGCCGTATGCAGGCCGGGGATCAGCGCGCGCGCATCGGCCAGGCGCTGGCCGACGTACAGTCCGCGCGCCGCCGCCACCGCATCGACGGCGGTGATCAGCATGCCGCCGGTGCCCGACGCGAACAGCGCGAGCGGCGCCGCGGGCACTCTCCTTCCCTGCGCGGTAACCCTCCCTCCCCCCGTGCGAGTTCTCCCTCCCCCCTTCGCGGGGGAGGGTCGGGGTGGGGGGCGGCGTTTTTGCGTTTGCTCCACCCCCACCCTACCTCCCCCGTCGAGGGGGAGGAGAACTCCGGGCGCGGCGGACACAAGAGCACTGTGCGCAGCGAAGGAATGAGCCTTTTGCATAGCGGACGAACGAGCATCCTGCGCAGTGGAGGAAAGCGCAGCGTTCGCGGCAGACGACTCGGCGCGGCTATTCCGCCGCCGCCAGCAGTCGGTCGGCCAATGGGGCAGATAGACCGAGACGAAGCGTTTCATCGTTCCACTCCACGTGCCAGGTGCCATGGGCGCCGCCGCGGCAGCGTTCGAGCTGCAGATGCCAGCGCACCTGCGCGGGATTTTCCGCTGCGGCGGCGCACACCGCCCAGCGCGTCATCGCCGCCGAGATGCCACCGGCCTTTGGCAAAATCATGAGAGCCGTCGCGCCGCCGGTCTCGGCGGCAAGTTGCAGGCGCCGGGTCTGAATCAGATTGGGGCTGGCGCCTTCGCCGATCACCGCGGCGAAGCGGCGCGCGCGCAAGCCCTCTTCCATCGCCCACAACAAATCCTTTGCCGTCTTCGCCTTGACGAACAGCAGGCGACGCATATCTATCCCGAACTGAGCGAGCGCCGGTCCGTAGAGCTGACCCGCCTCCGCGCCGCGCCGTTCGCTGCGGCACCACAACACCCAGCCTTGCGCGCCGAACAGAGAGGTCAGCCAGGCGGTGAAGCCGAGGGCCGCGCCGTCATTGGGCAGGCCTGCGACCTCATGCAAACAGCCGCCTGGCAATCCTCCCCAGGGCAGAACCTGATCGATTTCCGCGATGCCCAGGGCCGTGACACCCGCAAGCTTTCCGTCAGCCTGTTGCAGGGTCCGGCGAAGCTTCGTTAACTCTTTGCATTTTGTGGCTTTTTGATTGCCAATCCGGGATATGTTCATGTTTTGTTCTAACGCTTTGCCGGAATGGGGTCAACCTGCACATCGATTCTGGCGAGAGCTAGACTTGACGCAGTCCCCACACCTATATGTAGTGTACACAATGCGGTCACAACCAATCGTAGTGTGCTATCCTATATAAAAAGTAATAGAAGACACTGGGTGTTCAGGATGCGTTAAACAGAACATCGCAAACTCGCCTCACTGCCGCTGCGCCCTCAAAAGGCCATCAAGAAACATCAGGCTGCAGTTCTTCACCGTTGGAGCGCACAGTTGAATTTCTCAGCACGAGTTTCGGATCACTCTTCTCCCTCCCATTCCCGGCGCGCGGATATCATTTCCGATCCCGACATGGTGTATGCGGGCCTCGAGCGCTGTTTGCTGGCGATCACGGGAAAGGCACCCGCGCAAGCAACGAAGCGGGACTGGTTTCTCGCCACCGCCATGCTGGCGCGCGAAATGCTGGCGCCCCATTGGGCCGCGAGCAAGCAAGCCCAGGACGCGTGGCAGACCAAGCGCGTCTATTATCTCTCCATGGAATTCCTGCTCGGCCGTCTGCTGGCAGACGCGCTGCGCAACCTGGGCATCTATGAGGCCTGCCGCGCGGCGCTGGCGCGCACCGGCCATCGCATCGAGGACATCGAAGACGAAGAAGTCGATCAAGGGCTGGGCAACGGCGGCCTGGGCCGCCTCGCCGCCTGCCTGATGGACAGCATGGCGACGCTTGGCATCGCCGCCTACGGCTACGGCCTGCGTTTCGAATACGGTCTGTTCGCCCAGACCATCGAAGACGGCTGGCAGGTCGAGAAGCCGGACCTCTGGCTGCGCCATGGCAATCCGTGGGAATTCCCGCGCACCGATCTCGCTTACCGGGTGCCGTTCGGCTCGCAGCGCGACGGCAAAGGCAACGACGACGTGTTCGCCGTCGCCGCCGATCTGCCGATTTCCGGTTACGGCTCGGGCTGCGTCAATACCCTGCGCCTATGGTCGGCCAAGCCGCGCGAGGAATTCGACACCGAACGCTTCAACACCGGCGATCACGTCCGCGCTTTCGAAAGCCGCACCGAGACCGAGAACCTGACCCGGACCCTCTATCCCGACGATTCGACCGAGGCCGGCCGCCGGCTGCGCCTGAAGCAGGAGCATTTCTTCGTCAGCGCATCCGTGCAGGATATCCTCGTGCAATACCGTGCCGCGCACGAGTCGTTCGACGAGCTGGCGGACAAGATCTCGATCCAAATCAACGACACCCACCCGGCGCTCGTCGTCGCCGAGCTGATGCGTCTGCTGGTCGACGTCTATGGCGTCGATTGGGCGAAGGCCTGGGGCCTCACCCGCCGCACGGTGTCCTACACCAATCACACCCTGATGCCGGAGGCGCTCGAGACCTGGCCGGTGCGCTTGTTCGAAACCCTGCTGCCGCGCCATCTCGACATCATCTATCGCATCAATCTCGAATTCCTGCAGGAGGTCGAGCGGCGTCATCCCGGCGACGGCGCGCTGCTGCAACGCGTCTCGCTCATCGACGATCATGGCGAACGGCGCATCCGCATGGCTCACCTCGCCTTCGTCGGCAGCCACCACATCAATGGCGTCTCCGCGGTGCACACGGACCTGATGAAGAAGACGGTGTTCGCCGACTTCCACGGCCTGTTTCCAAACAAGATCACCAACGTGACGAACGGTGTCACGCCGCGCCGCTGGCTCGGCACCGGCAATCCGTCCTTGGCCAGCCTCATCTCGTCGCGCATCGGGCCGAACTGGCTCGGCAATCTGGACGAGCTCGAGCGGTTGGTCGAGCATGCCGAGGATCCCGAGTTCCGCGCCCAATTCCGCGCCATCAAGAACGCCAACAAACGCCGGCTGGCCGCGCACGCGGGCAAGCGCCTGGGCATCACGCCCACGACCAACGCGATCTTCGATGTTCAGGTCAAGCGTATCCACGAATACAAGCGCCAGCTCCTGAAGCTGATCCACGTGGTATCGCTCTACAACCGCATCCGCGAGGGCCGGTCGATTCATGCCACGCCGCGCATGGTGCTGTTCGCCGGCAAGGCGGCGCCGGGCTACGCCATGGCCAAGCTCATCGTCAAGCTGATGCATGACGTGGCCACGGTGATCAACAACGATCCAGCCGTGGGCGACCAGCTGAAGCTGCTGTTCATGCCCAACTACGGCGTATCGGAAGCCCAGATCATCATCCCGGCCGCCGACCTGTCGGAGCAGATATCCATGGCCGGCACGGAAGCCTCGGGCACCAGCAACATGAAGTTCGCGCTCAACGGGGCGCTCACGGTCGGCACGCTCGACGGCGCCAACATCGAGATTTCGCAAGCGGTCGGGCCGGAGAATTTCTTCGCCTTCGGACTCACCGTCGAGGGTATCGACCGGCTGATGGCGCAGGGCTACGACCCGCGCGTGGTCTACGAGCGCAACGGCGAGTTGCGCAAGGTGCTCGACATGATCGCCCGGGGCGTGTTTTCCCCCGACGAGCCCAGCCGCTTCAAGGCGATCTACGACAGCCTGCTCTATCGCGACCGCTTCCTGGTGCTGGCCGACTACGAGGCCTATGTGAGTTGCCAGCAGGGTATCGAGACTCTCTACCGCGACCAGGAGGCCTGGACCCGCCACGCCATCCTCAATGTGGCGCGCATGGGCCGCCTGTCGAGCGATCGGGCGATTCGCGATTACGCCACCAACATCTGGCACGCGAAGTCGATGATCGAGCCGTTGTCGGAGAGCGAAGCGGCCGAACGCCGCCGGGCTTAAAAAGGACGCGCGAGGGTCAGCCGGCCGCCGGTTCGCCCTCGGCCAACCAGACACCGAACGGCAGAGTTTGCAGCAGGGCGTCGGCCGCCAAGGCCGGCGCCCCGTTTTTTTCGGCCGCCATGGCCGTCTCCCCGGTCAGTACATTGGTCAGGCGGCGCCCGGCCAACTCGGGTGGTGCGGCGATCATGGTGTCGGCCCAGGCGCCCGCGATCGGGATCTCCTGGCGGCCATCCGCTAAGGACACGAAGAAGCGCGGCACCACGACAATCAACAGCCGGGTGCCGCAAGGCCGCGCAAAGGCGCACAGGTGATCACCGCGGGCACCATCCGTCGTCAGCGGCTGGTAGCCGCCCTTGACGAACAGCTCGGGCAACTCCCGCCGCATATGCAACAGCCGTGACAGGACCAGCAGCTTGATTCGGCCATCGGACCAGTGTTCGAACAAGTTCGCGAATGCGTCCGGCGGAATCGGCCGGCGCTCGCCGTAGCGCTGGCGCAATTCGCGGAGAGATTCCACGCGCCGCGCGAAATCGACCGGCCGCCGGTTGTCCGGATCGACCATCGCATAGTCCCACAGCTCGGCGCCCTGGTAGGTATCGGGAATGCCGGGCATGGTGAGCTTGAGCACCGTCTGAGACAGCGAATTCATCATGCCGAACCAGGCAACGCGTCCGGCGAATTCGATCAGGTCGGCGAGGAACTGCGGCGAGCGCGCGGGATCGAGCAGGCCCCGGATGAAATTCAGCACCGCCTCCTCATAGGCCTGGTCGGGCCGCGCCCAACTGGTGTGCAGCTTGGCCTCACGCACCGATTTGATCGCTGCGCCCTCGATCCGGTTACGGAACGACTCCAAAAGCTTTGGATCGAGATGGTCCTTGTCGGACAGCTCGTTCGGCCATGAACCGAGAATGAGCTGATAGAGCAGGTATTCGTCGTTTGCGGTCGGAAAGCACTCGTCGTCCTGCAAAGTCTTGAAGCGCCGGTTGAAGATCGACCAGCGGCCGATCCGCAGGTCCCATTCCTCAGGCAGTTCGGACAGCACGTTGAGACGGGCGCGGGTATCCTCGCCGCGCTTGGTGTCGTGGGTCGCCGTCGCGGTCATGGCGCGCGGCCAGTTGCGCGCCCGGTCCTGGATCAAATGGTGGAAGGCCGATGGAGAAAGGCCGAAGCGGCGCGGATCGCCACCCACCTCGTTGAGCGACAGCAGTCGGTTGAACCGATAGAAGCTGGTGTCCTCCAGGGACTTGGCCATCACCGGGCCGGAGTATTGCTGGAACTTCATGGCGCAGCGGACCACCGCGCGGCGGCTGTAGCCCGACCGGCGCTTGCGCACGAGATCGGTGGTGAGAACCGCGTGAATGAAGTCGAAGACGGTATCTTCCTTGTCTTCGCTGCGCTGGCGCGCCTGGCTGACCGCCCAGTCGATGTCGCGCCGGTCGTCCGCCGTGACGCTCTTGTCGTCCACATAGGTGCGATAGACCGGGAAGCAGGCCGCCACCTCCAGCAGCGCATTGCGCAAGCCGATCAGGGTGAAGTCGCGCGTCCGCCAATGGCTTTCCGAAATCTGGTCGAGCGCATTGGCAAGCACCTGCAACTCGCCGGCCAGCACGTGCTCCATCACATGCTTCTTGCACTGGTAGAGTACGCTATCGAACACCAGTGCCTGTTCGATGAAACGGCCGTAGGTTTGCGCGAGCGGCGCCTCCGCCTCGGGCCGCACGAACAAGCCGTTGATCAGATTGAGCACGTCGTAGCCGGTGGTGCCGTCGATCGGCCAGGCGCGGCGCAGGGATTCGTGACGCGCCAGGATCTTCTCGACGACGATGTAGAACCGGCGCAGCGGATCGATGGCGCCGTCCTCCGTCGGGTCGACCACCCCCGACGCTAAATCGATTTCGCCGGCCCGGGCCGCGAGGCGGTCGCAATATTGCGCGGGGTCGAGCATGCCGTCGATATGGTCGATGCGCAGGCCGTCGAGCTTGCCTTCTGCCGCCAGGCGCAGCACCAGGCGGTGGGCGAGCTCGAACAGCTTGGGGTTCTCCATGCGCACGCCAGCGAGATCGCTGATGTCGAAGAAGCGCCGGTAGTTGATCTCGTCCGCCGCGACGCGCCAGAACGCCAAACGATAGGCCTGCCGCTCCAGCAGGCGATGCAGCGGCACGAAGCTGGTCGGAATTCCGGGCGTGCCGTTCAATTCGCGCACTGCCTCGTCGATGATCTCGCGCACCGCGGAATTCGCCGCCACCAGTTCGGCCAGCTCGCGCTTGAACGCCAGCCCCTTTTCGCGCACAGCGCGGCGGCGATCGGCGGGCAGCCGGCTGATCCGCAGGGTGAGCGAGCGGGCGACGATGTCGCTCAAGATCGCAAGGGGCTCGCTGCGGAAATCGCCCGCCGCCTGACGCCGCGCGAGATAGGGCGCGATGATCTCGGCATAATGGCCCGGGCGAATGGGAAAGGCATGCTCGTGGTAGCGCACGCAGAAGCTGCCGCGTTCGCCGTCGAACACCAGCCGCAGTTCACCCTTCTCCAACACGATGCCGTAATGGTCGCCGAGGAACGGCAGCAGCACCTTGCCGCGCAGGTCCTCCTTGGCCGGCGTCCAGTCGATGTCGAAATATTCGGCGTAGGGCGAGGCCGGGCCCCATTCCAGCACATCGAGCCACCATTCGTTGTCGGCCTTGCCGACCCCCATATGATTGGGAACGAAATCGAGCACCTGCCCCATGTCATGGCGCTTGAGCGCCGCCACCATGGCGTCGAGCGCCGCCTCGTCGCCGATTTCCGGGTTGAGCGCGTTGTAGTCCGTGATGTCGTAGCCATGCGAGCTGCCGGCTCGCGCCTTGAGATAGGGCGAGGCATAGATGTGGCTTATGCCGAGCTCGGCGAGATAGGGCACCAACTGCTCGGCCTGTCTGAAGGTAAAGGTCTTGCTGAATTGCAGACGATAGGTGCTGGTGAGCGTGCTGCGTTGGGCGGCCGTCACGACGCCCTGTCCTTGCGAGACGCCACCGCACTCTGCGGCCCGCGCTCTTCGTTGATAGCGCGCGCCAGGGTATGCAGCCGCTCATCGTCCTTGAGCCACTCGAGTGCGAGCGACAGCTTGCGCTGCCAATTGGGATGCTCGTCCACCGTGCCGGGCAGGTTCGCCTGGTCCTTTTCCCACGCCACGTCCTCGATGCTCAGCAGCATGAGCAGCGACGGCGTGCGCGCGATGAAGCGATAGGCCGCTATCATGATCTCGAAGGTCAGATCGCTGTCGTCCGGCACACTCGCCGGCAGCAGGCCTTCCCGCTTGAGCGCCCGCACCAGGGCGCGGCGATCCTTCTCGCGCTGCTTGAAGCTCGCCGCCTTGACGTCCTCCGAGGGAAACTGCTTGAGCTCGTCGCGCACGTGCAGGTCGCCGGCTTCCCAATAGCCTGGCAGGGTGGCCAGGTCGTGAGTGGTGACGGCGACCGTCGCGAGCTCGGGATAGCGGCCGGGCGTGATGAACTCGCCGCGCTTGTCCTGCTCGAAATAGAGCAGCCGGTAGGACAGCATGCCGGCCGACTGCATGCGCTTGTGGAAACCCTCCGGCAGAGTACCGAGATCCTCGCCGATGACCAGGCTCTTCTCGCGCGCGCTTTCGAGCGCGATGACGGCGAATAGCTCGTCGACCGGGTAACGCACATAGCCGCCATCGGCCGGACCCATGCCTTCCGGGATCCAGAACATGCGTTCGAGTCCAATGGCGTGGTCGATGCGCAGCGCGCCGCCGCGCGCCATGATGGCGCGCAGCACGCCGGAAATCTGACTATAACCGTCGCTGCGCAAGGCGAGCGGCACATAAGGCGGCAAGCCCCAGTTCTGCCCCAGGTGATTCCACAGGTCGGGCGGCGCGCCGAGGGTGGCGCCGCGCGCGAACAGGTTCGGGTTGGCCCAGGCCTCGGCGCCGCTGCCATCGGGCGCCAGCGCCAGATCGTGATAGAGGCCGAGTTTCATGCCTGCCGCGCGGGCGCGTTCGTCGGCAGCGTTGACTTGGAGGTCGGCCAGCCACTGCAGATATTCATGGAATTCGACACGCTCGATGTGCTGCCGCTCGAATTCCGCGGCCTCGGCCGTCTTGGGCGCGCGATAGCCTTCGGGCCACCGCCGCCAATCCTCATGCTGATATTGCTCGGACAGTGCCTGGAACAGGGCAAACTGGCGCAGCGACAGGCCCCATTTTTTCTGAAAATCCCGAAACGATCGGGCGCGTTCGTCGCCGTCCCGCGCCAGATGGCGTTCGCGGAACGAGCGCCAGAGCAACTCGAAAATGGGCCGCTTGAGGCCCAGCACCGCCGCGTAATCCACCAGGGGCGTCTGCCGCGCCGCTTCCAGCCGGCGGCGGAAATCATCGCTCTCCACAAGGCGGCGCGCCTCGTCGCATTCCGCGAAATCCTCGAGCGCATCGACGGCAATGTAATGGACCGCGAGAAAGCGCCGGTGGGAGGGCGAATAAGGACTGCGATGGTCCGGCCATTGGGGAAACAAAGCATGCAAGGGATTGAGACCGATGGCCGCGGCACCCAATGGCGCCACCGTATCCGCCAACTGCCGCAGATCGGCGAAGTCGCCGATCCCCCAGTTGCGCTGCGAGCGCAGGCCATAGAGCTGCAGGGTCAATCCCCACAGACGCGGATCTTCACCCGGCGCATGGGGCGGCAGCCAGCAGCGCTGCGGCGCCGCGATCACCGGCAAAGCCGTCTCCCCGCCGTCGGTGCGCAGCACCAACCGATGGCGGCCCATGACGACGGGAAACGGCAGCGCGAGAGTGCGACGCTCGATGAGGCGGCGCTCGACGTTCTTGCTGGCGGTCAGCGGCAGATCGCCGAACCGGACCCGCCCGCTTCGGCGCTCGCCGTCCTCCATTTCGAACTGCCATTCGACGGCCGATGACGCGAGATCGGCAGGCAGGGCGATCGCCGCGGTGTATCGGGCGCCGCGCTTGACCCGCACGACCGAAACCGGATCGGTCACGCGCAGCCACGGCTCATCCTCCAATCGACGCAGGCTCGCCTGGATAGCGTCCGACGAGTCGGCGTCGATGTGCATGGCGCGCAGCAGGGCGATCTTGGTGCGCTCGCCGATCACATGGTCGTGGCCGAGCGCGTCGCGATAGGCCGGCAGAATTCCGGCCATCTCCGCCAAACGGTCGAGCGGCCGGTCACCGTCCATGACCGTCCACTCCGTGGCCGATCAGCCATGCCACAGACCAGGCGGGCCAACGTCCAGCGGCCAGCGCCTGGGCCATGCCATCGCCGACCGTGGCGATCACGCGGCCTTGGGTTGCGATGGGGGCCTTATCGAGCGGCCGCGGCCCGAGGTTGGCATAGAGACATAGGCGCGATCCGTCGTTCACTTTCCATTCGGCGCTGAGCCCGCGCTCGCCGTGAATCTCGAATCTTCCCGCGTTTCCGGGAATATCGGCCAGGCGCGGCACGATCTCCGCCTGACGCAGGCGCAGCCACTCGCGATAGAACGCCAGCCATTGCCGACCCTCGGGCGTTTGCGGCTCGCTCCAGTCGAGCACCGCCATGGCAAAAGTCGCCGGGTCGTTCGGATCGGGTATGCGCTCGCGCGCCTTGGGGTCTTGGAATTCGGGAAAGCGCGCGAATTCGCGGCGGCGGCCTTCGCGGACCTGGTCGGCCAGTTCGTCGTGGAAATCGCAGAAGAACGGAAACGGCTTCGTGGAGCCCCACTCCTCGCCCATGAACAGCAGCGGCAGTTGGGGCGACAGCAGCAGAACGGCCGCCGCCGCGCGCAAGGCTTGCGGTTCGGCGATCTGAGCCAGGCGCTCGCCGAACGCCCGGTTGCCGATCTGGTCATGGTTCTGCAGAAAATCGACGAACGCGGTCGGCGGCAAATGCGCGCTCGGCGCGCCGCGCGGTTCACCGTCGCGGTGGGCCGATGCCTCGCCCTGGTAGGCGAAACCCTCGGTCAGCGCGCGGCCGAGATGGCGGATCGCGTTGTCACAATAGTCTCCGTAGTAGCCCTGGTCTTCGCCGGTGATCAACGCATGAAAAGCGTGGTGCGCATCGTCGTTCCATTGGCCGCTGTAGCGGCGCGGCTTGTTGCCGGGCTCGCGCTCGAGATAGCGCGGCGCGTTGTCGTCGTTCTCCAGCACCAGGTGGATGTGGCGCTCCGCCGGCGTGCGGGCGCGCACCGTATCGGCGAGCTCGGTCAGGATGTCGGGCGTCGAATTGTCGATGATGGCGTGCACCGCGTCGAAGCGCAGTCCATCGATGTGATATTCCTCGAGCCAGTAAAGCGCGTTGTGGATGAAGAAATCGCGCACCGGCCGGCACCCGCCGTCGAAATTGATCGCGGCACCCCATGGCGTGTGATGCCGTTCGGTGAAAAATTGCGGCGCATAAAGACCCAGATAATTCCCCTCCGGACCGAAGTGGTTGTAGACCACGTCGACGAACACCATCAGGCCGCGCTGGTGCGCCCTATCGATCATCGTCTTCAGGCCGTTGGGCGAGCCGAACGCGCTTTCCGGCGCGAACGGCAGCACGCCGTCATAGCCCCAATTGCGCCGGCCGGGCACTTCGGCGAGCGGCATCAGCTCGATCGCGGTGACGCCGACATCGACCAGATGATCGAACTTCTCGATCATCGCCTCGAAGGTGCCGGCCTGCGTGAAAGCGCCGACATGGAGTTCGTAGGTCACGGCTTCTTCCCACGGGCGGCCGCGCCAGGCATCGTCGGTCCACTCGAAGGCAAGCGGATCGATAATCTCGCTCGGCCCCTGTATGTCGTCGGGCTGAAAGCGCGATGCGGGATCAGGCACGCGGGTCTTGGAATCGATCAGGTAGCGGTACCGCGTGCCAGGCCGGATATCGTCGAGCTCGAGCCCGAACCAGCCGTCCGACAGCCCGCGCATCTGAGTCGGCTGCTGCGGCGTGTGTCCTTCGATGCAGAGGTCGACGCGTTTGGCGGCCGGCGCCCAGAGGCGGAAGCGCGCCTCGCCTCCCTCAAGAAGCTCGGCGCCGAACGGCATGTGATGGATGGACCGCATTAAACCGTCGCGCGGCCGCGTTGTTCCTGACAGCGCGCGAACAGCAAGAACGAATAGGGCGGGATCTGATAATGCTTACCCGGTTGCTCCTTGCGGCCTTCCGGGATTCCATCCGCGTCGGACGTATCGATCAGCAGCTCCCATTGCAGGCAATTCTTGAATTCCGGCAGCAGGAAATCGATCGGATCGGGCGCGGCATTCATCAGGACGAGGAAAGCGTTGTCGGTTTCCGGCACGCCCACGGCCGTCAGGTGGTAGTCGCGCGCCTCGCCGCTCAACACGAAGCCCAGGCAGTGGGCATAGGGTACATTCCAGTCGTCCGCGGTCTGCTCCTTGCCGTCGGGCCGCAGCCAGGTGATGTCTTTGACGTTGGAGCCCGGCGTCGGCCGCCCATCGAAGAAGCGGCTGCGGCGGAATACCGAGTGCTCGCGGCGCAGCTTGATCACCCGTTGCACGAAGGTCGCGCAGGACCTCGCCCTGCTCGTCGATCGCTTCCCAGTTGATCCAGTTGAGCTCATTGTCCTGGCAATAGGTGTTGTTGTTGCC
The DNA here is from genome assembly GCA_963752345.1 of uncultured Alphaproteobacteria bacterium. Lineage (GTDB taxonomy): Bacteria > Pseudomonadota > Alphaproteobacteria > SMXQ01 > SMXQ01 > CAVVYA01. Next base: position 54,609 of record CAVVYA010000016.1, on the reverse strand, counting down.
GTTCTGGGTCTTGCCGATCTCGTCGCCCGCCAGAATCATCGGCGTGCCCTGGGACAGCAGAAGCGTCGCCATCAGATTGCGCTGCTGACGCCAGCGCAGCTCGTTGATCTTGGGATCGTCGGTCGGACCTTCGACGCCGAAATTCCAGCTATTGTTATTGCTGTTGCCGTCCTGATTGTCTTCCTGGTTGGCTTCGTTGTGCTTCTCGTTGTAGCTGACGAGATCGCGCAGGGTGAACCCATCGTGGGCGGTGATGAAATTCACGCTGGCCCAGGTGCGCCGGCCGTTGCGGTTGAAGATGTCGCTCGAGCCGGTGACGCGGGACGCCATCTCGGCCAACACCCCATCGTCGCCCTTCCAGTAGCGCCGCACGGTATCGCGGAAGCGGTCGTTCCACTCGGCCCAGCCGGGCGGAAAGCCGCCGAGATGGTAGCCCGCGATGTCCCACGGCTCGGCCACCAGCTTGACGTGCGACAAGATCGGATCCTGCTGCACCGCATCCAGGAAGCCCGAATAGGGATCGAAGTGGCCATCCTCGCCGCGCGCCAATACCGTCGCGAGATCGAAGCGGAACCCATCCACATGCATCTCCTGCACCCAATAGCGCAGGGAATCGAGGACGAGCTGCAGCACGCGCGGCTGGTGCAGGTTGAAGGTATTGCCGCAACCGGTGTAATCGACGTAGTAGCGCGGATCCTCCGCGTTCAGCCGGTAATAGTAGGCATTGTCGATGCCGCGGAAACTGAAGGTCGGTCCGAGCTGGTTGCCTTCGGCGGTGTGGTTGTAGACCACGTCCAGGATGACCTCGATGCCCGCTTCGTGCAGCACCTTCACCATGGTCTTGAATTCGGCGATGGTGCCAGTGCCGAGATAGCGCGAGTGGGGAGAGAAGAACCCGATCGTGTTGTAACCCCAATAGTTCACCAATCCACGATCGACCACCGGTGCCTCATCGACGAAATGATGGATCGGCAGGAATTCGATGGCGGTGATACCGAGGTCGCCCAGATAGTCGAGAACAGCGGTCGACGCCATGCCGGTGAAGGTGCCGCGCGTCGCCTCGGGCACGTCCGGATGCAGCTTGGTAAAGCCGCGCACATGGGTTTCGTAGAAGATCGTTTCCGTCCATGGCCGGCGCGGCGCGCGGTCCTCGCCCCAGGTGAAGGCGGTGTCGGCAATTGCGCATTTGGGCATGAAGGGCGCGCTGTCGCGCTCATCGAAGGACAGATCCGCGTCGTCGTGGCCGATCGTGTAGCCGTAGAGCGCGTCGTTCCACTTGACTTCACCGACGATGCGCTTCGCGTAAGGGTCGAGCAGCAACTTATGGTGATTGAACCGGTGGCCCTTTTCCGGCTCATAAGGACCGTAGACCCGCAGGCCATATAGCTGGCCGGGCCGCAGGTCGGGGAAATAGCCGTGCCAGATCTCGTTGGTATATTCGGGCAACTGAACGCGCTCGAGCTCGCGCTCGCCTGTGCTGTCGAACAGGCACAGCTCGATCTTCTCGGCATGCAGCGAGAAGACGGCGATATTGACGCCACGGCCGTCCCATGTCGCGCCCAGCGGATATGGCAACCCCGGCCATACGCGCGGACGCGCTTTCCCGGCCCCTCGGCCGCGCGTTGGCGCCTGCCCGGCCGCCGTGCGGGCTGAAGGCTCTTCTGTGACGAGACCGCGCGCGACCTGCTTCATAGTCAGTCTTCCAATGTAAAGATCACCGTCGCCAGCGGCGGCAAGGTGATGTTCAGGGAGAACGGCTTGCCGTGGCAGGCCATCGGGTCTGCCAGCATGCCGCCCGCATTGCCGACACCGGAGCCGCCATACTCGGCCGCATCGGTATTCACCCGTTCGCGATAGTACCCGCCCTGGGGAACGCCGAGCCGGTAATCGCGGCGAACCACAGGTGTGAAGTTGCAGACAACTATCGAAACGCGGCGGGGGTTCCGCGAATAGCGAATATAAGAGAGCACGCTCTGGTCTGCGTCGTTGCCGTCGATCCAATCGAAGCCCTCGGGCTCGCAATCGAGCTGGTGCAACGACGGCTCCTCGCGATAGACGCGGTTGAGATCACGCACCAATGACTGCACCCCGCGATGGCGCGGCTCGCCGAGCAACTGCCAATCGAGTCCCTGATCGTGATTCCACTCGCGCCACTGGGCGAATTCGCCGCCCATGAACAGCAGCTTCTTGCCCGGCATGGTCCACATGAAACCGTAGTAGGCGCGCAGGTTGGCGAATTTCTGCCAATCATCGCCCGGCATCTTGCTGATCAGCGAGCCTTTGCCGTGCACCACCTCGTCGTGCGACAGCGGCAGGACGAAGTTCTCGCTGAAGGCATAGATCAGCCCGAAGGTGAGCTGGTTGTGGTGGAAGCGCCGATGGACCGGCTCCTTGCTCATATAGAGCAAGGTGTCGTGCATCCAACCCATGTTCCATTTAAAGCCGAAGCCCAGGCCGCCGAGATAGGTCGGGCGCGACACGCTCGGCCAGGCCGTCGATTCCTCGGCGATGGTCGTCGCGCCGTCGCCGCGACCGAATACCGCTTCGTTGGTGCGGCGCAGGAAATCGATGGCCTCCAGATTTTCGCGACCGCCGAACCGGTTCGGTATCCAGTCGTCCGCCTTTCGGCTGTAGTCGAGGTAGAGCATCGAGGCGACCGCATCGACCCGCAAGCCGTCGAGGTGATAGTGCTCGACCCAGAACAACGCGTTGGCGATCAGGAAATTCGCCACCTCGCGGCGGCCGTAGTTGTAGATCAACGTATCCCAATCGCGGTGCCGCCCCTGACGCGGATCGGCATGCTCGTAAAGATGGGTGCCGTCGAACATCGCGAGCGCGTGCGCATCGGCGGGAAAATGTCCCGCGACCCAATCGACGATCACGCCGAGCCCTTCCTGGTGGCAGCGGTCGACGAAGACCTGAAAATCGTCGGGCGTGCCGTACCGGCTGGTCGGCGCATAGAGGGCGGTGGGCTGATAACCCCACGAACCATCGAACGGATATTCCGAGATCGGCATCAGTTCGATGTGGGTGAATCCCATGTCGCGCACATAGGGAATGAGCTGATCGGCCAGTTCACCGTAGCTCAGATAGCGGCCGCCTTGGTCGAGACGCCGCCGCCATGAGCCGAGATGCACCTCGTAGGTGCTGATCGGCGCATGGCGGTCATTGCGGTCCATGCGCTGGCGGAGAAAATCGTGATCGGCCCACTTGAATTTGCTGATGTCCGCCACGATAGAGGCGGTCTCCGGCGGTTGCTGGGCCCGGAACGCCACCGGATCCGCCTTGAGCGCAAGGTCGCCCGCGCGCGTCTTGATCTCATATTTGTAGAGCGCACCGACATCGACGCCGGGGATGAAAAGTTCCCAGGCCCCGCACTCGTAGCGCAAACGCATCGGGTGAATGCGGCCGTCCCATTGGTTGAACGGGCCGACGACGCTGACCCGGCGGGCATTGGGCGCCCACACCGCAAACGCGGTGCCGCGCACGCCGTCGACCAACTTGGGATGGGCGCCGAGCGCGTCGTAGAGGCGGTAGTGCGTGCCCTCGGCCAGCAGATGGGCGTCGATGTCGCCCAGCACCGGCGGAAACCGGTAGGGATCCTCGATTTCCCGCGATGCCGTCCGGCGTCGTCACGCGCAGCCGATAGGGAAAGCGCAAACCGCGGCCGACCACGCCTTCGAAAAAGCCATCGGGATGCACCCGCGCGAGATCGCCGGACACCTCACCGGTGCGCATGTTGACGACGCTGACGGCGCTGGCGCGCGGCTGAAACGTGCGAACGACGATGGCGCCGCCCTCCTCCGGGCCATGCATGCCGAGAATGCCGAACGGATTGTCATGGTCGCCGTGGACGATGGCCTCGATCTGCATCCGCCGGGAGTCCTGTTCGATGATCGTTGTCATGGTGCCTGCTCGATCATTTCCAATACGCCGTCGAGAGGAATGCCGAACCCAGGTCGGCCGGTTCGCCGCTTCGTAGTTGATCTCGTAAAGCGCCTTTTCGAGCAGGAAGAGATCGAGGAAGCCCTTGGCCGCCGCCGGATCAGCAGGGTAAGACGGGCTATCGCCGATCGCATCCTGGTATCCCTGCATATAGGTGGCCCGCGCCCGCTTGCGCCAGTCCTCCGCCCAGCTCGCCACCAGCGCACGCGATTCCGGGCGGATATTGGCGCCCTCGCGCTGGGCCGAGGCCGCCGCGTAGTCGAGCGACCGCAGCATGCCGGCGACATCGCGCAGCGGCATCTGCTTGGCGCGACGCTCCTCGACCGTGCGGGTCGGCTCGCCCTCGAAATCGACGAAATAGAAATCGTTCTGCGCCACCAGGACCTGCCCGAAGTGGAGGTCGCCATGGCACCGGGTTTTCATGGCCTCGACCGTCTTCGGCACCGCGCCCGCGATCATCGCGGACAGCTTCTTGCGGTTTTCCACCAGGCGGCGGACACGCTCCTGGTCTTCTTCGGCCAGCGACGATTCGACGCGGCGCAACGTCGCGATGGCATCGTCGGCCTGCTTCTGGGTGCGTGCCACCCATTGCGCGATATCCTTTGCCGTGATCTTTTCCGGCGCGAACGCCGGATCGTCGGTCGGCAAGGCGAAAGCGCGGTGGAGCTCGGCCGTGCGGCGGCCCAGGGTCCGTATCCGCGTCAGATAATGGGCATGGCGCTCGGCGCCCTCTTCCATGGCATCGGCGGGCAGCAGGTCCGCCTCCTCGAAGAAGCGCTTGAGATAATCCAGCGTCATGGTCCAGCCGTCGCCCTGATTCTGCACATAGGCGTTCAGCACGGCCAAGGCGAGCGGTTCGCCCTCAGCCGGCTCAAGGAGCGCGGCGCCAAGCAGCGCGGGCGTGTTGGGGAAACGCGCGAACTCGGTGAGATAACGGCCAACTTCGAGTTCCGGGTGAACGCCGGGCTGCAGCCGACGGAACAGCTTCAGGACCATTTTCTCGTCGATGCGCACCGACGTGTTGCTCTGCTCGCCGCCGACGCGATGAATCGGCATGGCGGAAACGTCGATGTCGCGCGGATAGGCGGCGGTCGCGGAAAAGACCAGCTTGCCGCCGTCGACGGTGGGCACGGACCGATCGGCGGCCATGTCGGCGATGAAGGCACGGATGAGATGGTCGTCGTTCATCGCATCGAACAGCAGACCAAGCTTGGAGCCGCGCCGCACGCGGGCCAATGTGCAAGGGCCGAGAACCGACAGCTTGTCCTCGCCGGCCTCGTCCCAGGCGATCGACAGGGGCAGAGAATAGAGTTGCGGCTCGCTGCCCTTTTCGAACTGCACGGTCACCACGGTGATCAGCGCGGTGGTCCGGTCGATGGGAAGCTCGGCCAACGCCTTCAGATGGGTAGCCTTGATCGAATCGCTCTTGGCGGAGAACCAGCGCCGCGGCGAGAAGAACTCCGCGAGGATGCGGCCTTCGAGCAGATTGAGCTGGGCACCGGCCTGCAGGCTGGACCAGCCCTGCGGCATCACCAGGGTGAGCAACTCGGGAATCGGCGCGGGCGGATTTTCGTGCCAACTCGGCGCCTGCGCCTCCTCGGCAAGCAGGAACCAGTAGAAGCCGTAGCCCGGCAGCGTGATGAAATAGGGCAAGTCCCCGAGCGGCGGAAAAGCGCTGCGGCCCAGCAGCTCGATCGGCACCCGCCCTTTGAATTTCGAAAGGTCGAGCTCGACCGGCTGGGGCGCGCGCGACAGGTTGGCGACGCACAGCACGGTTTCGCCATGATGCTCGCGGATGTAGGCCAGCACCTTGCGATTGCCCGGATAGAGGAACGACAGGGTGCCGCGGCCGAATGCCTGGTGCAGCTTGCGCGCCGCGATCAGGCGCTTCATCCAGTTGAGCAACGACGACGGACTGCGATTCTGCGCTTCCACGTTGACCGCCTCGAAGCCATAGACGGCGTCCATGACCGGCGGCAGATAAAGCCGCGCCGGATCGGCGCGCGAGAAACCGGCGTTGCGGTCGGGGCTCCACTGCATGGGCGTGCGCACGCCGTCACGGTCGCCCAGGAAGATATTGTCGCCCATGCCGATCTCGTCGCCGTAATAGATCACCGGCGTGCCTGGCATCGACATCAGCAGGCTGTTGAGCAGCTCGATCTTGCGCCGGTCGTTTTCCAACAGGGGCGCGAGACGGCGCCGAATGCCGAGATTGAGACGGGCGCGCGCATCCGCCGCGTAATAGCGCCACAGATAATCGCGCTCGCGGTCGGTCACCATTTCGAGCGTCAGCTCGTCATGATTGCGCAGAAAGATGGCCCACTGGCTGTTGTCGGGGATGTCCGGCGTCTGACGGATGATATCGGTGATAGGATGGCGGTCTTCCTGGGCGAGCGCCATGTAGATGCGCGGCATGAGCGGGAAGTGGAAGGCCATGTGGCATTCGTCGCCGTCGCCGAAATACGGCCGCACGTCCTCCGGCCACTGGTTGGCTTCCGCGAGCAGCATGCGGTCCGGATAACGCTCGTCCAGCGCCGCCCGGATCTTCTTGATGATGGCGTGGGTCTCCGGCAGGTTTTCGCAATTGGTCCCTTCGCGCTCGACGAGATAAGGAACCGCGTCGAGCCGCAGGCCGTCGACACCCATGTCGAGCCAGTGCTCCATGACGCTGATCACGGACCGCAGGACCTGCGGATTGTCGAAGTTGAGGTCGGGTTGGTGATAGTAGAAGCGATGCCAATAGTACTGTTTGACGTCCGAATCCCAAGCCCAGTTCGACTTTTCGGTGTCGATGAAAATAATGCGGGCACCGGCGTATTTCGTATCCGTTTCGCTCCACACATAATAGTTGCGCCAGGTTGAATCCGGCTTGGCGAGACGGGCGCGCTGAAACCACGCATGCTGGTCGGAGGTATGGTTGATGACCAGCTCGGTGATCACCCGCAGGTTGCGTTTGTGGGCTTCGCGCACGAAATTGCGGAAATCCCGCAGGGTGCCGTAGGACGGATGAACGGTGCGATAATCGGAAATATCATAGCCGTCATCGCGCATGGGCGACGGATAGAACGGCAGCAGCCATATGGCCGTGATGCCGAGATCCTGCAGGTAGTCGAGCTTCTGGGTCAGGCCCTGGAAGTCGCCGATGCCGTCGTTGTTGCCATCGAACAGCGCCTTCACATGGGCTTCGTAGATGATCGCGTCCTTGTACCAGTAGGGGTCCTTGTCCATTTCGCCCCTCTACATGCCCGCTTGGCGGAATTCGACGTGCTCCCAGGGGCTCACCCGGAAGAACATGGCCGGATTGTGATGCGGGTCGAGGCGCACGCGGTGAGTCGTTCCGCACCACAGATGCTTGTCGCCGCTCAACAGGTCCTCCACCAGGAAGTTCCGGTCCTCCGGAATGCCCAGGTCGCCCAGAGGTAAACGCAATTCGAACTCGTGAGGTTCAAATGGATCGAGGTTGACGGCGACGAACACCGCATTGTCTCGTGCCGGCGTCATCTTGCCGTATAACAGCACATTGCCGTCCGACGAGTCGTAGAAGCGCAGGTTGCGGAGATATTGCAGCGCCGGATTCTCCGCACGAATGCGGTTGATGGCGGTGATGTATTCCTTGATGTTGCCCGGCCGGTTCCAATCCCACACCTTGTATTGGTATTTTTCGGAGTCGCGATATTCCTCCGAGTTCGGGCAGGGCCGCCGCCTCGCACAGCTCGAAGCCGCTATAAATGCCGTAGACGCTGGACAAGGTCGCGGCCAGCACGAAGCGGATCTGGAACGCAGGACGGCCGCCGGTCTGCAGAAATTTCGGCAGGATGTCGGGCGTATTGGGAAACAGATTCGGCCGCAGGTATTCCGCCGAATCGCTCTGGGTCAGCTCGGTGAAATACTCGATCAGCTCGCTCTTGAAATTGCGCCAGGTGAAATAGGTGTAGGACTGGGTGAATCCGACCTTGGCCATCATGCGCAGCATCGGTGGCCGGGTGAACGATTCCGACAGGAAAATGACGTCCGGGTGCTGGAGCTGCACCGTGCGTATCAGCCATTCCCAGAACGGCACCGGCTTGGTATGGGGATTGTCGACGCGGAAGATACGCACGCCTTGCCCGATCCAGAACAGCACCACGTCGCGCAGCTCGCGCCACAACTCCGCCTGATGGCTGCCGAAGAAGTTGACGTTGACGATGTCCTGATACTTCTTCGGCGGATTCTCGGCATATTTGATCGTGCCATCGGGACGGTATTCGAACCAGTCCGGATGGGTTTTGAGCCAGGGATGGTCGGGCGAGCTTTGAATCGCGAAGTCGAGCGCCACCTCCATGCGGCGTTCGGCCGCGGCGGCGACGAAATCGCGGAAATCCTGCAGGGTGCCGAGATCGGGGTGAACGGCATCGTGGCCGCCTTCGGGCGAGCCGATGGCATAGGGACTGCCCGGATCGTCGTCGCCCGCGCCCAGCGTGTTGTTCTTGCCCTTGCGGAAGGCCCGCCCGATCGGGTGGATGGGCACGAGATAGACGACGTCGAATCCCATGCCGCGAATCTCATCGAGCCGCTGAGCCGCTTCCTTGAACGTGGCGCTGCGTTCGGGATCTTTGCCCTGGGAGCGCGGGAACATCTCATACCACGCGGCGTAGCGCGCCTGGACGCGATCCACCACCACTTCGAGCTCGTTGTCGTAGGTGACGCTGTTGCGCCGGTCCGGCAGCCGGCTCATCAGCCTCTGCATCGTCAGCGAGCCGAGCAGGCCGAACCGCACCTCAGGATCGTCGCTGCGGTCGAAATCCTCCAGCACGATGGTCAGCCGCTTCTTGTCGGCGCCGGTGGCGCGGTCCCTCGCCGCCTCGACGAGGGCGCGGCCCTCGATCAGCTCGAGGTGCACGTCCTGGCCGGCGCGGCGTTTCTTCTCGATCTCGTCGAGCCAGGTCGCATAGAGATCGTGCCAGGCGATGATCGTGTAATGGTAGCGGGTGTTCTGCTCGAGCCGGATGCAGCCGCGCCAGCGGTCGAGGCCGGGATTCATCAGCTCCATCGCCGTTTCATGCCACTTGTCCTCGCCGAGCCGCCGGTATCGCACCACGGCTGCCAGCTTGTCATGGCCTTCCTTGAAGATATCCGCCCAGACTTCGAACAGGTCGCCGACCTCGCGCTTCACCGGATAGCGCCCGCAGTCGACTTCCGGATGGACGTTCTGGATGATGATGCGCTTGCTGCGCAGGTTGCGGGCGACGGGATCGTCGACCGGCGCCGTTGCGTCCTTATTGACCGGCCGCTCTCGTGGCGCCGCGGTGTCGCAGGCGAAGACACGCAGATCCGCCGCATGAAGCCGCAGGGTGGTGTTTGCATCGAGGCGGACATGGTGGTGGCCCGGGGTGACCTCCTCGCCGCACCCCAGGTTGTCATTGCCGACCAGGGACACGGCTTGAACGGCGTGGCCGTGCTCGCGGTCGGCATTGATCACGCTCAGCGCCCAGGCATCGCCGGCCTCCGTGCTGCGGTGCAAGCCGACGACTTGCGGGTGATTGGCCTCGATGCGGCGCTGCGGGCCCTCCTCGTTGAGCACGGGAATCGACGCCTTCATCCGGTTCGTCTCGGCGATGAAATCACCGAGGTCGAAAGCCGGTTGTTCCCAATCGGTCGGCCGTGTCTTGACCACGTCCAGCCTGCGGCGAAAGCCGAATTCGAAGCCGATGGGCATCATCAGGCCGGTGGAAAACGCGGCGGAAAACAGATAGCGCTGGCGATAGGCCGCCTCGACCTTGCGCGGATCGTTCACGCCCTCGCGCTCGAGATCGGCGATCAGCCGATCCGTGTCGTGGCTTTCGGGAAAGCTGATGGAGGGCGCGATCTTGCGGAAGATCTCGTATTGCTCCAATAGCCAGGGCGCCTTGAAATCCCACCATTTCGAGCTGTTGAAAATGTAATCGAAGCCCGCGTCATGCAGGGCGACGACCTCGTTGGGGCGGCACCCCAGGGTTTCGGCGAAGAACACCGCGTCACCCTTGGTCGAGCGGGCGGTGGCGATGATGTCGCGCCATATCGCGGCGGGCACCTTGTAGGCGGCGTCGCCGCGAAAGCCGCGAAAGCCGAGGCCGAGGTAATGGCGCACCAGGTCTTGCCAGTAAGCCACGATCTCGGCGCGCTCGGGCCGCTCCGCATAGTTGATCTCGGCAAGGTCACCCCATTCGGTGAACAGGGTCGGGTCGGTCGGATCGACCGCACCCGGTGAACGCAAAGAACCGTCCGGATTATGAGCAAACCAGGTCGGTTTTTGCCCAGCCAGTACGCTGTCCTTCGCGGTGTGATTGATCACCAGATCCATCATCACCGAGAGGCCGTGGGTGCTGGCGGCTTGCACGAAATCGGACAGCAGCGCGTCATCCGGCTTTGCGGAGTCGCCGCGAAACAACCGGTTCAGCTTGTAGTAATTTTTGACCGCGTAGAGACTGCCGGAGAAACCCGGCTCATGAAAAGGATTTACAAAGAGCCAATCGAAGCCCATTTCGGCGATACGGCCCAGATGCGCTTTCCAGGCCTCCACCGGACCGACCAGAAGTGGAAATAGATTATATACACGAGGGCCTTGCCTCATGGCTCCTCGCCATATCATCGCAGTCTCTGGTGCGGAAATCGGGATAAGCAGGACGCTATTTTGCAACAGCTTCCCGCGGATTGACAGGGGCTAAACGCGGCGCGCCTCGATCGGTTCCCGCGCAGGCGATTGAGCAGAAAGCGCTTTTTGCTGTCGAATGAATTTTGCGAGCAATTGCCGCCAGCGCGCTCTGTCCTCCAGCGTACCTTCATATATTTCTCACAACGTCCGGAACTCATCGGCCCGGCCGGCATTACTAATTTTAAGTGTGATGAACCCCGGCCGAGCAGATTGGAGGCGGACAAGTTATGAGGGTGATATTTGCGTCCGCCGAAGTATTTCCGTTGGCGAAAACAGGGGGATTGGCTGATGTGAGCGCCGCGTTGCCGATGGCGCTAGCCGACTTGGGGGTAGACATCCACCTCATCATGCCCGGCTACACCGAGGCGCTCGACCTGGCCGCGGCGAAACAGAAATCCATTCCGCTCGGCGATCTTCCAGGGGCCGAAGGCGCGGCCCTCATTCCAGCACGGCTTCCCACATCCGGTCTGCCCATCTGGCTGCTCGATTGTCCGCAGCTGTACAGGCGCGACGGTAGCCTCTATCTCGACCGCAATGGCCAGGATTGGCCCGACAACGCCATCCGGTTTGCCGCGCTGTCCCATGCGGTCGCCCGCCTGGCGCTCGGCGCCACCCCTGTGGATTGGAAGCCGGACGTCGTCCATGTGAACGATTGGCACCTCGGGCTCGTGCCGGCGCTGCTGGCCGCCGATGGCGGCATGCGGCCGCCCTCGGTGCTGACGATTCACAATCTCGCCTTCCAAGGGGTGTTCCCGGCGGAGACCTTTCCGCAACTCGGGCTTCCCGCGAGTTGGTTCAACTCCGACGCGCTGGAATTCTACGGCAAGGTCTCCATGCTCAAGGCCGGCATTCGGTTCGCCGACCGGCTGACCACCGTCAGCCCGAGCTATGCCCAGGAAATTCTGACGCCCGAATTCGGTTGCGGCCTCGATGGCTTCCTCAGTGCGCGCGCTGACCATTTGGTCGGTATTCTCAACGGCATCGATTACGGCCTTTGGACTCCGGACGATCCGGTCGCCGTTCCCTACCCGTTCAACGCCCGCGACCTGACCGGCAAACGCCGCTGCAAGGCGGCTCTGCAGGCGGAACTGGGGCTAGCTGCGGCGCCCGACGCTCCCGTCATCGCCTTCATCAGCCGGCTCACCGAGCAGAAGATGGCCGACATGCTGCCGGCCATCATGCCGGTCATCGCCGAGCAGGGCGGCCAGTTGATCGTTTGCGGCGAGGGCGACGGCGCGATCGAGCAGGCGCTGATGTCGCTTCAAGCGCGGCACCCCGGCGCGGTTGCCGTGCGGCTGGGCTACCAGGAGTCGCTGGCGCGGCGAATTCTCGCCGGTTCCGACATACTGGCGGCGCCCTCGCGGTTCGAACCGTGCGGACTCGTCCAAATGTACGCCATGCGATACGGCACCATCCCTATCGTGCGCAATGTCGGCGGGCTGCAGGACACCGTCGTGCGCCACGAACCCGGCGGCGGCTTGAGGACAGGCGCGACCGGCTTCATGTTCGACGATGCCGAAGTGAGCAGCTTGTCTGACGCTGTCGAGCGTGCGTGCCGCCATTATCGCAAGCCCGTCGCCTGGCGCGCCATGCAGGTGCGGGCCATGAGGCAGGACTTCCGGTGGAACCGGTCCGCCCAGCGCTATCTGTCGCTTTATGGAGAGTTGGCTCCCCTGGAAGCCCAGAACGACGTGGCCGTCGAGCAGGAACTGGCGGTGCGGCACCTGCGGCCGACCGGGTCGTGAAGAGAACGGTGATTTGACAAACGGAGGTCGCGATATGAATCAGCCTTCCCATGCGGATATAGCCCAGCGCGCCCACCAGATCTGGGAGAGCGAAGGCCGGCCGCATGGACGCGATCAGGACCATTGGCATAGGGCCGAGCGCGAGATTCTTGGCGCCGACAAGGCGAAGGATGCGCGCCCCGCGGATCTCCGTGGCGCCGAGCAGAATTCCCGGCAGACCGAGGCGGCCTCGCTCGGGCGGCCGGGGCATCCTGCGGCGCCGAGCATGACCCAGGCGGCGGCATCCACCACCAAGCGCGCCCAGCAGGCGCCCGGCTCACAACCGGCATCCAAATCCGCCCAAAGCCAGGCTGGTGAGCCGGCAGGCAATAAAGGGCAGCAGTCTTCCGGCAAGGGCGAGCGGCAGAGCGGCGAGAAGTCGCAGGGCGCCAGCGCCCGCAGGCCGCGCGCGCCGCGGCAAAGCAATCCGTAATCCGGGGGTTCGATAGAGCGAAGCAGCGTCCCCCCTTCCGCAACTTCGCTCTCGGGCCAACGGAAAAGCGCCGCCAGTCTTCGGACTGGCGGCGCTTTCCTATTCAGCCTTTGAAGCCAGTTCAGTGCCGGGCGGCACCGCTGCCATTGGACTTGCCGGCGCCCAGCTCGGCGCCGGTGGTCGGGTTGACATCGGTGCGGGAAGCCGTGCGCTTGGCCACCGTCGCCAGCATTTTCTGGTCATCTTTGCCGAGACCGACGGAGGCCTCGCCGCTGCCGCCGTCGACCGCGACGCACTCCTCCATATCGTCGATGAACTGCCACTGCTCGCCCTCGTTCCAGGGACCTCTCGTATCGCCGCCCTCGCCCTTGGACAGATCGTAATAGGTGTCCTTGAACTCCTTCATCGGCGGTAGCTTGCCCGGCGGGAAGTTGGGTTCGATGGCGTAGAGCGCCTTCTCGAACGACTTCTGATGGGCGACTTCGCGGGTCATCAGGAAGCCGAGCGCTTCCTTCACACCCGCATCGTCGGTCACGTTGATCAGCCGCTCGTAGACGATCTTGGCGCGCAATTCGGCGGCGATATTGGAACGAAGATCGGCCGTGGGTTCGCCGATGGTATCGACATAGGCGGCTGTCCAGGGCACGCCACCCGAGTTGATCAGCGGCGCGCCGCCGCCGTACAGCAACGATGTGGTATGGCTCTCGCCGCCGCTGAACACGTCGCGCATCAATTCGCCCTGCTCGGCGCCCTCGGCCATCTTGGCCTTTACGCCCTTGTTCAGCATGACAATAATGCTGCCGATGACCTCGAGATGGCTGATCTCCTCGGTGGCGATGTCGAGCAGCATGTCCTTGCGGCCGGGATCCTCCTCGGCCAGAGCCTGGGTGAAATAGCGCATCGCGGCGGCAAGCTCGCCCTGTGGACCGCCGAATTGCTCGAGCATCAAAGTAGCGAGCGCCGGATTCGGATCGGAAACCCGAACCGTGTACATGAGACGTTTGTTGTGCATAAACATGCGATCCAATTCCTCCAAGAAACGGTGGTGGATCACCTCCGCGCCACACCACATTCTCAACTCACTCGCGTCGCGACCGGCCGGCGCACCTTGCAGCTTAGAGGTGTTCCAGAGTAACCCGCCAAGTCGAGAAAGGTTGCCGATGGCCCGTCGATTTCCGGCTTTTGTTTTCAGTTGCCCGCCAGAAGCATCGCCAAGCGCACCGAAGCGAGAAGGCCATAGGCGTTTTTGCGTCTTCTGCTAACATTGCGGCATGGATGCCGCGGATCTGAGGATCTTCGAAGCCGTCGCGCGATTGGGCGCCATGAATCGCGCCGCCGCCGAATTACACACCGTGCAATCGAACGTGACGGCGCGCATTCGCGCCCTCGAAGAAGAACTGCGCACGCCGCTGTTCGCGCGCCACAGCGCCGGCGTGTCGCTGACCGACGCGGGCCGCCGGCTGCTGCCCTATGCCTTCCAGATGCAACGGCTCATCGCGGACGCCCGCCGCGCGGTGGCGGAAGATGGCGCGCCGAAGGGCGCCCTGCTGCTCGGCTCGCTCGAAACCACGGCGGCGCTCCGGCTGTCGCCGCTACTGGCGGATTACGTGGCGGCCTATCCCGAGGTCGATCTCGTGTTGCGCACCGGAACGAGCGCCGAACTTATCCAGGATGTCCTGGCACGGCGTCTCGAAGGCGCCTTTGTCTGCGGCCCGGTCGATCATCCCGAACTGGAGTGGCAGCCTGTCGTGCGCGAAGAACTGGTGGTGCTGACCGCGCCAGCCGTCACGAGTTTGGAAGAGGTTTTGAAGAAGCCCGACCTCAAGCTGATCGTGCTGCGCGCCGGATGCTCCTATCGCCAACGGCTCGAGGAGATTCTCGCCCGGCGCGGCGTGGTCGGACTGCGCTGGCTCGAATTCGGCACCATCGAATCCATCGTGAGCTGCGTTGGCGCGGGATTGGGCGTGACGCTGCTGCCGAAGGCGCTGATCGGCGCGGTGTGGCGTGACGGGCGCGTCGCCGTCCATGCCCTGCCCTCATCCGAATCCGCCGTCGAAACCCTGTTTGTCCGCCGCCGCGACGGCTTCGTTTCGAGCGCATTGGCCGCCTTTCTGCTGCGCGCGCAAGGCGCCGCCGCGCGCAGCGCAGCGGCCGAATGACCGTTATCGCCGGATCAGATACCGGCTATCAGTTAAATTCGTTTTTTTCCGCGAGCCGCCACACTTAGACTGCCTCCGCCAGACACGGCCGAGGACATCGTGGATATCACGCCGGCGCCCATTCCCAGCAGAACAGCGAACCCATTGCGCGTGATTTTCGCCGGCCTGTGCGCCAGCCTGATCGCCAATGGGTTCGGCCGCTTCGCCTATACGCCGCTCATTCCGGCGCAGATCGCGGCGGAATGGTTTTCGCCGTCCCAGACCATCTATTTCGGCGCCGCGAACATCGCCGGCTACCTGCTTGGCGCGCTGTCCGCCGGGCCGATCGGACGGCGTGTACCGAACGTAGCCCTGCTGCGCGGCATGATGCTGCTGGCGACCGCCAGCTTTTTCGCCTGCGCCGAACCCCTTAGCCCGTCGTGGTTCTTCGCCTGGCGCTTCATCGCCGGCGCGGCGGGCGGCTTCCTCATGGTGCTGGCCGCGCCGATGGTGCTGCCCCATGTCCCGCCCGCGCGGCGCGGGCTGGCCGCCGGCGGCATCTTCCTCGGCGTCGGCCTCGGCATCGTCGCCTCGGGCTCCCTGATTCCCCTGTTGCTGCGCTTCGGCGTCTCGCAGGCGTGGATCGGGATCGGTGTCGCCTCGCTCATCCTGACGATTCTCGCCTGGAATGCGTGGCCCAACACTCACGAGGTGCTGCACGACGAACAGCATCCGGCCGCGCCGCGTCCCGAGAATGCGCGGCTTCTGCGCGCGCTCTATGTGGAATATGGCCTGACCGCGATGGGACAGGTCACCCATGTGATCTTCCTGGTGGACTTCATCGCCCGCGGACTCGGTCGGGGAGTCGAGGTCGGCGCCACCTACTGGCTCGCCTTCGGCATCGGCTCGGTCATCGGACCGCTGTGTGCCGGATTTATCGCCGACCGCATCAGCTTCCGCCGGGCGCTGCGCCTCAGCCTGGTCCTCCAAGCCGTCGCCGTATTTCTGCCGGTGCTGTCGACCGCGCCATCGTCGTTGCTGATCTCGAGCTTCACCATCGGCAGCTTCATCTCGGGCAGCGTCGCCCTCACGCTTGGCCGCGCCCGCGAACTGACGCCGAACAACAACGGCGCCCAGGCCCTCGCCTGGGGCCGCTGCACCGCCTCCTTCGCCATCGGGCAGGCGATCGCCGCCTACGCCTATTCCGCGATTTTCGCGAATTTCGGCGACCTCTATCTGGTGGTCTTCACCATCGGCGCGATCGCGTTCGCGCTCGCCTTCATCATTGATCTCGCGGCTGATGCATTTCATCGCGGACCGCAACCGAGCAACAGGTGATGCCATGAAGCTGTTCTTCAACAAGCCATCGCCCTATGCGCGCAAGGTGCGCGTGGTCGCGCATGAAATAGAGCTGATCGACCGGCTCGAGATGGTCGAGGTCGATCCCTGGAGCGACCCGCCCGAGCTGCTCTCCGTCAATCCGCTGGGCAAGGTCCCGGCGCTGCTCACCGATGACGGCGCCCTGATCACCGAGAGCACCACCATCGCCGTCTATCTCGCCACGCGCGGTTTCGGTCGCCGGCTGATCGAGGGCGAGCGCTGGCGGGTCCAGGCGCGCGTCGCCCTCGCCCAAGGTTTGATGGACGCCGCCTTCGCCACGGTCATCGAACGGCGGCGCCCGGCGGAGCGCCAATGGCCCGATTGGATCGCGCGCCAGCGCCGGGCGATCGACCGCGTGCTGCCGACCTTTACGCCCGCATATCTGGCAGACACGAACCGCTTCGATCTCGGTGACATCGCCCTCGCCTGCGGCCTCGCCTATCTCGATCTCCGGCTCACTGAAATTCCATGGCGCACCGAGCATCCCCATCTGGCTCAATGGCTCGACCGGATCAACCAGCGCCCGTCCATGCGCGCCACTGCCGCCTGACGGACCGAACCGCTTCGGCCGGTTTTCGTGGAATTTCCGCAGTTTGGCGGAATTGCCCGCACCAGGCCGGTTTGACATGCGTCAACACGGATAGGTTTCGCCTCGCCTATCGTTAGTACCAGGGCGGTTCACAAAGGAGGTCGGCATGTTCAAGAGCGTGGTTCTTGCCACTGACGGGTCCGAGCACGCGATGCGCGCCGCGACGGAAGCGGCCGACCTTGCCGCGGCCACCGGCGCCCGGCTCACCTTGGTGACGGTGCTGGCGAAATCCATGACCCTGGAGGATCTGGAAGCCTCGCCTCTGGCGAGACGCCTGCCGCGCGAGACAAAAGCCGAATTGAAACGAATTCACCAAATCATGGCGTCGGCCGGCACCGAGCGCGATCTGCACCCCTGGGTGCCGGTCCTGCCCGCCGTGCGCAACGCGCTCGGCAAGGTGATCCTCGACGAGGCCGAGAAAGTCGCTACTCGCAGGAAGGTGGCCAAGGTCACGCGCGTCATCGAGGAGGGCGATCCCGCGAGCGGAATCCTCAAAGCCGCGGACAAGGCGAAAGCCGACGTCATCGTCATGGGAACGCGGGGCCTGAGCGAGATCGGCAGCCTGGTGCTCGGCAGCGTGTCGCACAAAGTGCTGCATCACGCCAAATGTTCGTGCCTCACGGTCAAGTGACGGATCAACTCAGGCCGACGACGGGCACGGATGCGCCGTGCACCGCGCGGGCGCGGTCGGATGCGAGGAACAGGATCACCTCGGCCAGCGCACGGGGCTCGACCCAGCGCCTGGGATCCGCTTTCGGCATGTCGGCGCGGTTGGTCGGCGTATCGATGATGCTGGGCAACACGCAATTGACGTTGATATTTTTCTCGCGCAATTCGGCAGACATGCTTTCGGTCAGGCGCATCACCGCGCTCTTCGCCGCGGCATAGGCTCCCATGTTGGCGCCGCCGCGCAGACCGCCCATGGCCGCGATATTGACGATCTTGCCCGCGCCGGCGGCGATCATGTGCGGCACGACCGCATGGGCCGTCGCGATCAACGAGCCGGCGTTGAGGTCGATCATCAGGCGCCAGACGTCGGCCGGCGTTTCGTGCACCGGGTGACCCATGCGGAATCCACCGGCGATGTTGCACAGCACGTCGATACGGCCGAACTTGGCGAGCGCCGCATCGACCGCGCGCTGGAGCGAAGCCGCGTCCGCAAGATCCGCGGTGATGGCAATCTGGCCGTCACGGTCGGCGCCGTAAGCGGCGCGCAATCCCTCGGCATTATTGTCGAGCAGCACGCGGCGGGCGCCCGCCTCGGCAAAAGCCGCGGCGGCGGCACGTCCGAGATTGCCGGCCGCGCCGGTGATCAGCACCGTTCGATTGTCGAATTCCATGTCCCGCCCCTCGTCGCCATCCCGCCGCCCCTCGTCCAAGCCCGAATTGATGCCTCATTTCCGAGGTTTACGCCAAGCTCTATTGCGCTCGAGCCGCGGCTATTGCCGGACGTGGCGCCCATGCTAGGCTTTGTCCGACAAAAGCGCCGCATGGGCGCCAACATGGGAGGTGAAAGATGTCGCGTTATCTGCGCGTTTTCCTGCCTGTCTGCGCCATTGCCGGCATTGTACCGTGGGCTCACGCGCAGGACGCGCGCGATTTCTTCAAGGGCAAGACCGTCACCTACGTCGTCGCCACCGCGGCCGGCGGCGGCTACGATCTCTACGGCCGGTTGGTCGCCGAGTACATGCAGAGGTACCTGCCGGGCTCGACCTTTGTGGTGAAGAACATGCCGGGCGCCGGCCATCTGATCGGCGCCAATTATATCGGCAGCGCGCGCGCCGACGGCTTGACCATGGGCACCTTCAATACCGGCCTGATCTACAGCCAGATCGCCCAGATCGACGGCTTGCGTATCGATCTCACCAAGATGTCGTGGATCGGCAAGGCGGGCACCGATCCGCGCACAATCGTGATGGCGGCGCAAACGCCTTACAAGACGCTCG
The DNA here is from genome assembly GCA_963752345.1 of uncultured Alphaproteobacteria bacterium. Lineage (GTDB taxonomy): Bacteria > Pseudomonadota > Alphaproteobacteria > SMXQ01 > SMXQ01 > CAVVYA01. The sequence continues at coordinate 35,724 of CAVVYA010000016.1, read as the reverse complement.
ACGATATCCGGCGCTCGAAGGAGAACATGAAATGGGCCGGCTCCGGCGTGGGCAGCGCGGCCTATATGGAGCTCAAGCTGCTGATCGACGGCCTCAAGCTGCCCGGCACGATCATCACCGGCTACAACGGCAACGAGGACCGCCTCGCGATGCGGCGCGGCGAGATCCAGGGCACCGTCGGATCGCTCTCGTCCTATCAGGACTTCGTCGACAACGGCTATGGCCGTTTCGTCGCCCAGATCGGCGGCACGAGCGACAGCATGCCGCAATTGCGGGATCTGGTCGCCAAGGAAAGCTCCGAAGTGCGCGCCATCGTCGCGCTGATCCAGTCGCAAGGCGAGATCAGCCGACTTACCGCGGGCCCGCCGGGCATTCCCGCCGACCGGCTGACGGTGCTGGTCGCCGCCTACAGGCAGGCGCTGACGGATCCCGAACTGCGCGACAAGGCGGTCAAGGCGGGACGGCCGGTCGAGCCGGCCTATGGCGACGAGGTGCTCGCCATGGTGACGGAGGCGCTCAATCAGCCACCGAGCAGCGTGGCGCTCCTGAAAGCGGCGCTCGGCGAAAGCGGCGCGGCCAAGACGGTCAAGGTCGACGGGCCCATTCTCGAGGTCAAGGACGAAGGCCGCGAGATCGTGTTCAAAGGGCCGAACGGCAACGTGGCATCGAAGCCTTCCGGGTCGCGCACGACCATCAAGATCGCCGGTAAGGAGGGCAAGCGCCAGGACCTCAAGCCCGGACTGTCCTGCATCATCGATTACACGCCGGGCGGCGACAACGAGCCGGCGACGATCGAGTGCAAATAGGTGCTGCGGCGCGCGTTCCTGAGCTCGCGGATTGGAAGCCGCTCAAAAAAACGCGATGGCATTCCCGTCCGCTCGTGTTCTTATAGGCGTGAAACGGCACGTCAGTTGCCGCACGGAGGGGAGTTAACATGACGGTCCCAGCGCACCTCGCGGCCTTGTCCGTCTTGAGCCTGTTCACCCTGGGCTTGTTTCACGCCCGGCCGGCCGACGCCGACCCGATCGCGGAATTCTATCGCGGCAAGGCCATGAGCATGGTGATCTCGACGGGCGTCGGCGGCGGCTACGATCTTGGCGGCCGCGTCGTCGCGCGCCACCTGCCGAAACATATCCCCGGCAACCCGACCATGGTGCCGCGCAACATGCCAGGGGCCGGCCACGTGCGCGCGACCAACTTCATGGCCGTGCAGGCACCGCGCGACGGCACCCATGTCGCGACAGTCGGCAATTCGATTGCGCTTCATCAGATCATGGACGGCAGCGGCATCCATTTCGACATCGCCAAGCTGAACTGGCTGGGCTCGAGCGAATCGAGCAACGGCGCGGTCTATGTCTGGGCCGACACCGGCGTCAAGACACTGGATGACGCGAAGAAGCAGGAAGTGCTGCTCGGCGCCACCGGTGCCGGCGGCGGCAACCTGCAGTATCCCGCTCTGATGAACAACGTGCTCGGCACCAAATTCCGCGTCATCGCCGGCTATCACACCGGCTCGGACATTCCGCTCGCGATGGAGCGCGGCGAGGTGCACGGCCGCGCCAACCACAGCTTCAGCAGCCTGACGCAGCAGCGCGCCGACTGGGTGAAGCAGAACAAGATCAATATTCTGGTACAGATCGGCATGAAGCCCGAGGAAGGTTTCGAAAAGATTCCGGTGCTCGCCGATCTCGCGAAGACGGAAACCGAGCGGGCGATCTTCCGCATCTATTCCGCGCCCATCGCGCTCGGCCGGCCCGTGCTGACCACGCCGGAGGTGCCGGCTGACCGCATCGCGGCCCTGCGCAAGGCTTTCGACGCCACCATGAAAGATCCCGACTTCCTCGAGGACGCGCGAAAATCGCGGCTCGACGTCTCGCCGGTCAGCGGCGCCGATCTACAGAAGATCGTCGAGGACCTGGTGACAACGCCGCCAACGGTCATTCAGGCCGCCAAGGCCGCAGTCGACGCCAAAGACGTGCTCAAGAAATCGATCGGCGGCGACGGCGAGAAGCCAGCCGAGGGCGGGCAGTAGCCGGCTCCGCCCATCCTTCCCGCACCCGCTTACCGCTGACGCGTGAAGCTGAGAGACAAGGATCCCCTGAAACGGCGCGCGGTCGCACTGCTCGATGGCAGCTGTCGCCTTCCATCCTCCTGGTGGGAGGATCAAGGTGGGGGACTTCCCGGACGATAAATCCACGCCACCTCTCCCTATAAAGGCCATCAAGGCAGGCGAAGAGAACAGCGCCGGCGCCCGTCTCGCTCTCAATCCCTATAGGTCATCGCGTCCTGCGCCTTGGCGACGGTGGCGGCCGGCGTCTGCAGCATGCGCTGCACGAGGGTCTGCAGCTCCTCGCCGTAGATCGGATCGACGTCGAGGTTGAGCTTGTTGGCCTCGGCGAGAAATTCCTTGTCCGCCATGGTGGCGCGGAAGGCGGCACGCAGGGTCGCGACCCGCTCCGCCGGCACGAGCGCGATCGGAATGGCGAACAGGTCGAGGATGAGCTTCTGTTCGTCACTGCTCGCCAACTCACTGATCAGCGGCACGTCGGGCAGGTCCTTGGCGCGGCTCAGGCCGAGCTGCACCAGCACGTTGAGCCGCTTGTCGCGCACCCAATCCGGCTTGGTCAGCTTCCAGCCGTCCCACGATTGGCCGGCGCGGCCGTCGACCTCGCCGCGCTCCATGGCGAGGTCGATGTCGTTGCCCTTGTAGCCGCTTACCAGCTTGAACTTCGTGCCGACCAGATTATTGGCGAGCGCGACCTCGACACCGCTCGCCGCGTCGCGCGTCGTGGCACCCATCTGCGCGGGCCGCGCCTTGGCGTCGGCGATCGTCTTCACCGGCGAAGTGTGCCAGGTGACGATGACATTGACCGAGGTCGCCGGATTGCCGATCCAATGAAGCTTGGCGGCGTCGAACTTGACGTTTTCGTCGCCGAGAACCTGGCGCAGCGGGATGGTCTGCAGGGCGGCGACGATGACCGAACCGTCCTGCGGCGCGATATTGACCGCGTGGTTGGTGGCGATCAGGCCGCTGGCGCCCGGCATGTTCTTCGGCACGATGGCCGGGCTTCCCGGGATCAGGCGGCCGATATGGCGGCCGATCAGCCGCGCGCTGACGTCATAACTGGTTCCCGGATTGTTGCCGATCAGCAGAGTGACCTGGCGGTTGGCATAGAAATCGTCGGCCCGCGCCACGGCACCGGCGAATGACACGAGGGCGCCCGCGAGCAGCGCCGCAAAACCCATAGATTTCGACATATTTTTTCCCTGCGTTCCTGCCCTGCCAGTCCTTTAGCAGAGCGGCCACGGATGTTTCGACATATTTTATTCCAAAAAGGAAAATTCATATCAGATTTTGGAAATCATGGCACAATGGCCCGGCGCATGGCATAAAGCCGACGCCAACAACGACCCGAAATGGGTGAAACAGTCAGTACCCGGGGAGCCATGACCGCCACCAACTCCAACGACCACCGTCGCGCCGCCATCGGCGATCTGCGCGAATTCCTGCGCGCGGCCCAGGCGGAAGGCCAATTGCAGGTCATCGAGGGTGCCGATCCCAAATACGAGATGGGCGCGATCTACGAACTCAGCCTCAAGAACCTGTTTCCCCCGGTTCTCTTGTTCCAGAAGATGCAGGGCTGCGATCCGTCGGCCCGGGTCATCATGAACGTGCGCACGTCCAAGTTCATGGTCGGCGACCTCGACATGGACGCGGTGCGGCTGTTCCGCCAGAAATCCAAGACGGGCAAGAAGAGCGAGCCGATCCCGCCGGAATGGGTCACGAGCGGCCCGATTTTCGACAACGTGATCAGCGGCGACGACGTCGATATCTTCCGCTTCCCGGCACCGACCTGGCATGCGGAGGACGGCGGGCCTTACATCGGCACCGAATGCCTGGTGATCACCAAGGATCCGGATTCCGACTGGGTCAACATCGGCACCTATCGCACCCAGATGCACGACAAGAAGACCGTCACGGTGTTCATGGAGCCGGGCAAGCACGGCAACGTCATCCGTCGCAAATATTGGGAGCGTGGCCAAGCTTGTCCCATGGTGGTGTGCGTCGGACAGGCGCCGGTGCTCGGTGGCGTCGGCCGCGTTGCCTTCCCGCCGGGGGTTTCCGAATTGGCGATCGCCGGTGGTCAACTCGGCCGCGCCATCCAGGTGGTCAAAGGCAAGCTCACCGGCCTGCCGATTCCCGCCGATGCGGAAGTGGCGTTCGAGGGTGAAGTGCCCTCGCCCGAGATCGAAACCCGCGTCGAGGGGCCGTTCGGCGAATGGCCCGGCTACTACGCCTCGAACGCACGGCCCGAGCCGGTGCTGCGCATCAAGAACATCTATCACCGCAACGACCCGATCATCATCGGCCAGCCGCCGGTGAAGCCGACCTATCCCGGCCGCCACACCCATATTGCCGGGTCGGCCGCCTTGTGGGACGCGCTGGAGAACGCCGGCGTGCCCGGCATCGAAGCCGTGTGGAAGCTCGCGGCCGGCGGCACGCGCTTCATCAATGTCATCGCCGTCAAGCAGCTTCATCCGGGGCATGCGAAGATGGCCGGACTGGTGGCGACCGGCGCCGGCCCCGCCGCCTTCCTCGGCCGGCTCACCATCGTGGTCGACGAGGATATCGACATCACCAACGAAGCCGAGGTGATGTGGGCGCTCGCCACCCGCTGGGACCCGAAGACCCAGACCGACATCATCGACGGCTGCTGGAGCGGCTATCTCGATCCGATCATGTCTCCCGAGAAGCGCGCCGCCGGCGACATGACCAACTCGCGCATGATCATCTACGCGGTGCGCCCCTACCACTGGAAAGACCAGTTCCCCAAGGTGAACACCGTGTCGAGGGATTACGCCGAAAAAATCCGCCACAAGTGGCGGGACAAGCTGAAATTTCTACAGGATTTGCCGCCGCGCGCCTGACAATGGAAGACGCGGCGGTGACGTGTTTCCGCAAACGAAGAGAGAGAGGAGAGCCAGCGTGGTCGACCATATTAACTTCCCGTACCGTTCCGAGAGCCATCTGTCGCTGATGCATGTCGTGCAGGAGTGCGGCGCGTGGGAACGCCAGAATCTCAGCGTCGATTACGACAAGGAGATCAGCCGCGGCGACGCCCATAAGCTGGTGCCGACCGGCGAGGTCGAATTCACCAGCGGCAACCACGTCTCGACCTATGCCGCGCGCGCGCGCGGCGACAACTGGGTCTATCTCGGCCAGTCCGTCAGCCTGAACAAGATTTCGCTGCTGACCCGCGCCGACACCGGCATCAACAAGCTGGGCGACATCAAAGGCAAGAAGTTCGGCACCAAGGGCCGCCATCCGGGCCTCAACGACTGGCTCTATCTGAAGCAGAACGGCCTCGACCAGGACCGCGACGATTTCGAGATGGTGCAGTTCGGCAGCTTCGCCGAGGATCCGCGCCGCCAGAACATGAACATGCTCGACGCGATCAAGACCAAGGAAGTGGACGCCGCCTTCGTCTCCCAGCCGAACCGCACCTTCGCCGAGCGCGCCGGGCTCAAGGTGATCGATATCCCGGCCCAGCACATGGTGTTCTTCACCACCGTGTCGTCGAGCCTGCCGTTCGTCCAGAAGAACCCCGACATCGTCAAGCGGGTGCTCAAGGGCCTGCTCGACGGCATCGCCTTCTTCAAGACCGAGCGCGAAGCGACCATCAAGATCATCATGGAAAAGCATATCGATGAAGGCGCGCTCGATCGCGAGATCGCGACCAAGATCTACGACGATCTCGCGCCGATCCTGGAGCCCAAGCTCTATCCGTCGCTCGACGCCATCTTCAACGTCTACGAAGAAGCCAAGCGCCAGAGCAAGGACGCCGAGAAGATCCATCCGCTCGCCCTGTGGGACTTCCACATGCTGCGCGAAATCGACGACTCGGGCTACATCGACGCGCTCTACCAGAACCACCCGGCCGCGACGAAGAAGAAGTAAGCGGCTGGCGAATTCCACCGCTCCCCGCGGGCGGGATCATGCGACAAAACGAAACGGCGCCGAAAGGCGCCGTTTTTTTTCGCGTCGTTCTTCGTCAAGGCCCGGCTCGACCGGGCCACCTCAGGCGGAGTTCACACGTTATCGGCTGTACACGCCTGCGCTTTTCGATGGGCCCCGGATCAAGTCCGGGGGGACGAATTGGGATGTTGCGAACACGTTGGCTCGTTCCAACAAGAGGGCCCGGTCAAGCCGGGCCCTGACGACAGAAAACGAAAAGGCCGACGAGGGGAATTCGTCGGCCTTTGCAGTTCATCTCTTGTTGCTGCGTCACCGTGGGCGGCTCAGCGCGTGCCGTTCAGTTGCGCACGCCCAGATCCTCGCGGTCGAAGCCCAGCGCCGTCATCACCGGCTTATCGCTGATCGAGAACAGGACCGCCGGCTTGGCCGACTGGTTCTCGTGGGCATGGCGCACCCAGATCGGCACCACGAAGGTGTCGCCGGGGCCCCACTCGATGCGCTTGTCGCCCACCGTGCTGGCGCCCTCGCCTTCGACCACGTGATAGATCGTCGCGTGGGTATGGCGGTGCGGCTTGCCCGACCAGTGCGGGCGCAGCAGCTGCATCTCGCAGTCGAGCGTCATCAGCGTCGGCCCGCCGGTCAGCGGGTCGGCGAAATGCAGCACCACGTCGTCGTGCGCGTCGCCCTGCTCGGCCGCGAGCTGGTCGAGCACGCGGCGCGTCTGCTCCCATGGATAGCGGAACGGCGGACGGCGGGCGGTGTTGGAATATTTCGGCGTGCGCGGCTGCAGCGGCCCGAATTGCATGCGCGACCAGTCGCCCTTGGCGCTGATGGCCTGGCGCGGTTCCTGGTGCGGTTCGGCGAAGCCGACGCCGAAATTGACGATGAGCGGCGCCACGGCGCCGTCGAGCCAGACGGTGTCCTGCTTGGCCTCGCTGACATGGTCGTGCCAGCTCCAGTTGGGCGTCGTGATGAGATCGCCGCGCGCCATCGGGAACACTTCGCCCTCGACCACCGTGCAGGCGCTGCCGTCGCCCTCGACGACGAAGCGCACCGCGTCCATGGTGTGACGGTGGGGCGGCGCGGTCTCGCCCGCCTGAAGCAATTGGCCGCCGAGCATGAGGTGCGGCGTGGTGCCGAGCTCGAGATCCGGATGCTGCAGACCGATGAAGCGGCGATGCGCCTCCTCCTTCGGAATATAGGCGATGGCGCCGTGCAGCGAACTGCGCAGGGTCTGCCAATCCCATTTGAAGGCGCCGTAGGGCGCCTTGGGCTCGCGGTAGCCGTTGCTGCGCGACGGGATCATCCAATAGCCGAGCAGATTTTTCTGCTTTATGTCGCGGTCGAACGCGTCGCGTTCCGCTGACGACGGACTGGCCGACGAGGACGGAGTTGCTTCCGTAACCACGATTGTTCCTCCCCATAAGTTTGAGGCGGGCGCCTCGTGAAAAGCGCCCGCCCCGGTAGCGTACTGCCCGCTCAAGTGCGGATCAATGGGTCTCTTCGTAGGCCGAGTTGAGCATTTCGGCGTAGAGGTCGCCCGGCGTGGTGGCGCAGTATTCGAGCGAGTAGCCGGGACGCTCGATGATGCCGCGCTGCATCAGACGGCTCAGCGCCTTCTTCGACACCGACGAGTGCGCCTCACGGCCGAGATGGTCCATGGTGTCCGCTTCGTGGTGCTTGTTGAAGTAGTCGGCGCCCTGCGCGCTGATCCCGTAGTGCGTGGTCAGCGCCGTGAACCACTTGTGGCAGGTCTCGCCGAACGCGTGTTCCCACAGCACCGTCGCCCAGTATTCGTGGATCAGGCCGTCGTTCGCCGTGGTGCGGTGGAAGTCCGCCAGCGCGCGCGCCCGCGGCCGCATCGGCGTCAGCAGGATCTCCTCGGTCTTCAGGCCCAGCGCCTGGCCGGTCGAGATCAGGATGTGGATGTGGCCCGGGGGTTCCGGATGGCCGAACTCGTCCAGCACCTTCTCGGTGTAGGGTTTCATCAGGTCGAGGTTCGACACGAAGAACCACAGATGCTTGTAGAACTGCATCGTGTAGATCGAGTTGATCACCGGCACGAACGCGCCCCAGTTGCGGTAGAACTCCTGGATCGTCGCCAGCGGCAGCTTGCCCGTCACCAGCTCCTGCATGAACGGCGTCGTCTCGACCGTGGCGTTCCACCGCTCGTTCACTTTCTTGGCCAACGCCGCGATCCGCGCGTCCGCCTCTTTCTCCGACATCACTGGGTTTTCAATCTTGAGAGCGGTCGCCATTGCTTTCCTCCTACGAATCGCCCGAACAATTTTCAAAAATTAGATGTGTTTTTCAAAATGTGCAAGAAAGCTTTTAGACCTAAGCATTTTTTGATTTTTGAAAACGGCCACGCCATAGGGGCAAAACACGCTGTTATCGCCGCACAAATCGAGCACGATGGAACTGCGAAGCAAGCGGAACGACAACGGAGCCGTATCCCTGCAGATTGCCGTCAGCCGCCGGACGCACCCGCCACGGCGAGGTCGGGCGAAAGGCGCGCGCCGACCATATGGGACAGGCGCTGGGTCGCGGCCTTGAGCGCGCGTGCCGGCTCGCCCTCGAAGCTGGTGTCGAAGGTGCCGACGACGCCGACGAGCGAGATGGTCATGGACAGCCGGCCGTCGGGATCGAAAATCGGTCCGGCGATCGCCGCGGTCTGCGGCGTGCGCATGCCGCTGGTGCAGGCCAGGCCATGCTTGAGCACGTCCTTGCGGATCGCCTCGATGGCTTTCTTGTCGAGCTTCTTCTTGGCGGCCGCCGACGCATTCCACAGCTTGATGTCGCGCTCGAGCAGCGGCTGCACTTCTTTCGCATCCAGGTAGGTCATGAACAGCCGGCCCGACGCGGTGATCGGCATCGGCAGGTTGAGGCCTTCGCGGATGCGCACGGAAAGATCGAGACGTCCCTGCTCCCACTTGATGACGGTGGGGCCGTTGGAGCCCCACACCACCAGGATGGAAACCAGGTGCACCTGCTCGGTGAGCTGACGCATCACGTCGGAGGCGACGCGGATCATGTCGACGCGCGCCATGGCGGCGATGCCGAGCTCGATGGCCGCCGGGCCGAGATCGTATTTGCCGGTCTCCAGCTCGTGCGTCAGCAGGCCGGTCTGGGTCAGGCTGGTGAGGTAGCGATAGGCCCGGCTGATCGACATGCCGGTGCGCTGGGCGATTTCCGTCAGCGTCGCCGGCCCGTTCATGCGCGATACCGCCTGCAGCAGGCGCACGCCGATGACGATGGTCCGGTTGCCGGCGTCCGCCGGGTCGCGCGTGCCGGGCCGCCCCGGTAGCGAGGATTTGCGGCGAACGGTGGCGGGCCCTTGAGGCATGGACGTCTTCCCGGAGATTTGCAGACTTATAGAGGACTTCCTCGGCAATCTAGCCGCTGTTCCCGACCGCGACAATCATCCGTGTCGGGACGGGCTGCCCCGGCGGCGGCAGGGCAGCCACCGCCGGGGCACCGTCCATCACAGCGGATAGTTGCGGCGCTTCGCGGCCTGCTTGGCGCCGGTCTCGTAATGGCGGCCTTCCACGGCCAGGTCGGCCTCCTGCTCCTCTTCCTCGGTCCAATCGCCGAGCGAATAACCCCACCACGGATTCTTGAGGTTGAGGGCGGGCAGCTGGAGCTCCTGCCAAATCTTGAGCGCCCGATCCATGTATTCCTTCTTCGGCAGCGAGAGCGGCGGATAGGCCCAGGGCATCGTGGCGTCGATGGTGAGCGCCGAGGAGCGCGGCGCATCGCCGCCGGCGACCAGGCCGCGGATGCTGCCCGGCGGCGACACCGACGGGTCGAGCGCGAACAGCGGCGCATCGACGATCTGCGCGTCGCGGTAGGGCTGCGAGCGGTAGGCGATCGCCCACATCACGCTTTCCAGGTCGTGGATGTCGATGTCCTCGTCGACCGCGACGACGATCTTGCCGATGAACTTCTCGGCCAGCAGCTTGAGCGCCTTCTTGGCGTCGTCGGAGTCGCGCTTCTTGATCTTGACCACCACCATGGCGTTGGAGCCGGTGCATTCCAGGTAATGCACCTCGCTGACGTTGGTGAAGCCGGCGTCGTGCAGGAACTTCTTCGACGCGGCCGCGCGTCCGATATGGCGCATCTTGCTGCTTTCCGACGGCGGCATCTGGCTCAGGATGGTCAGGTAGATCGGCTTCCTGCGCATGGTGATCGCGGTGACGTCCATGAAGAAGCTGAAGTCGCGCGCCGCCATGTAGCCGGGGAATTCGCCGAACGCGCCTTCCATCTCGAGCTCGGTGGTCGGCACGGTGCCCTCGATGACGATCTCCGCCTCGGCCGGCACCATGAGGTCCTGGGTCAGGCATCGGACCACCTCGATCGGCTGGCCGGCGAGCGCGCCCGCCACGTCGTATTCCTGCATCTCGTTCGGAATGCGGGTGACCGCGGTGTAGGTCACGTGCGGCGGCGCGCCGATGACGATGGCGGCCGGCATGCGCGTTTCGCCCTTCTTGCGCCATTCGTCGATATGCAGCCGCATGCCGACGCCGAGCATGGCGGGCAGCGCGCCGATGCGGTTCTCCGCCTTCACCTGGCCGCGGTAGTTGCCGAGATTGTGCACGCCGCTGTTGGGGTCCTTGCTCACCCAGTGCGACGCCGTGGTGTAGGGCGCGTTGTCGAAGCCGGGCGTCGAGATCGGGATCGGCAGCCGGCCGAGGCCGCCGCCTTCGCGCGTCGAGCTCGGGGCCCTGGATCACCACCTCCTGGCAGGCGCCCTTGGCGACCATCTTGGGCGCGAGCGGCTTGGCCATCGCGGCGCGCCACTTCTCGGAAATGTCGTCGACCGCGCAGTTCATGCCGAGGCAATAGATGTCGGTCGAGCCGGCCATGGCGCCGATCAGCACCGGGATGTCGTATTTGCGGCCCTTGCTGTCGACCACGTTCTCGAACAGGAAGGCCTTGCGCGCCGTCTCCGGCAACCCGCGAAATTGCAAGCGCACGAGCGGATGCAGCTCGGTATCCTTGTTGATCGGATTGGTGACGCGGATCAGCTTGCCGGCCCGTTCCAGCCCTTGAACATAATCACTCAACGTCGGCCAAAACTGGGCCATCGACTTCTCCTGCAGGTTTCTGATGAAAAGCGGGCCGCTGACGCCGGGCCCGCCGGTTATTGATTGAAAAGACGCCTCAACTCTCAGTTACAGACGCAATCGTGTCAACGCGGGGAACACGCCCATACCATCCAACTCCCTCTCCCCCTCGCGGGAGAGGGCCGGGGTGAGGGGGAACGACATCACCGCGACCACAACCGCCCCCCACCCGCTCACTGCGTTCGCACCCTCCCCCGCAAGGCGGGAGGGTTAGGACGAAGCGGGCGCCGCACCGGCTCTACTCGACGCGCATGCCGTGCTTGCGCAGCACGCCCTTGATGTATTGCTCGGCTTCTTCCGTGGTGTTCGCCACGAGCTGGTTCACCAGATTCTCGACGGTCTGGTAGCTCATCGGCGTGAGATCGTCGCTCACCTTCGTGCCGCGCTCGATGAACTGCGGATCCTGGTACATCTTGGCGAAGGCGTCGCGATAGGCATTGACGATATCGTCCGGCGTGCCGCCGATCAGCGCCGTCCACTTGTCGAGCGCATTGACGCTTTCCCAATGGCGATAGGCCTGCTGGGCGACCGGATCGCTGATCTTGCCGTCCATCACGACCTGGAAGAACGGCGCGTCGCCGAACTCGGGACGGCCCGTCCATTTGCCGTCGACCATCACGCCGGTCTGGTTGAGAATCTTGAACTTGCCGCTTTCGACCAGCCGCTTGATCTGGGTCAGCGTGCCGGTGGTGAACATGTCGATCTCGCCGGTCTCGAGCGCCAGCGTGGAGGCGCTGGTGCCGCGATAGCCGATGATCCACTTGAGGTTCCAGCCGAGATATTCGGCGCCCCAGATCGCCACCTGCTCGCCCGAGCGGATGCCGTCGACCGCGCCGAGGAACACCGGCTTGTCGCCCTTCTCGTAGAGCCGCTTCTCGGCGTCCTTGTTGATCAGCACCACAGTGCCGCCGCGCCCGACCCCGCCGACGTAGCGGAAGGTCGTCGGATCGTAGCCGGCTCCCTGGGCGCGCCTGTAGGTCAGCGGATTGGCCTGCTGGCTCGATGCGGTGATGACGGTGAGCCCGTCCGGCTTGGTCTGGTGCACCGCATAGACCAGCGCCGTGATGCCCTGGGCACCCGGCATGTTGCGCACCACGACGGTCGGGTTGCCCGGCAGGTATTTCTCGAGGAAGGGCGCGAACAGGCGGCCGGAATTGTCGGTCCCGCCGCCCGGCTCCGAGCCGATCACCATGGAGATCGACTTGCCCTTGAAGTCGACGGCCTGGGCCGCGCCGGCCGTGACGATCGACGCCGCGGCGACCACGCCGGCGACCGCCAGCACACGGATTTTCGAACCAACCATGCCGCCCTCCTCTGCTGTGCGCATTCCCGGCCGCCATCCGCGCGCAGACGCGGCGGGACGGCGAACCCGGCGATGTTTTTGATTTTTGAAGTCGTTTTTCGGATTTCGCTAAGCGATTCCTAGCACCGCGAGCGGACCCCGTCCAGTGCCTGGCGAGAGCCGCTGAGTGTGCCGACCAGCGGGACTATTTCGCGGTATTCGTCTACGCTCCCCGCGCTGCGGCAGCCGCCGTCGGCTGGCCGCACCGAGAGGGGCGAGGGATCGTTGGATTTTGTTGTCATCGGCATGGTGGCGTTTGTCGCCTCGGGTTTGACGTTCTTCTCCGGCTTCGGGCTCGGCACGGTCCTGCTGGCTGCCTTCGCCCTGTTCTTCTCCCCGCCCGCCGCCGTCGCGGCGACCGGAGCGGTTCATCTGCTGAACAACCTGTTCAAGGGTGCCCTGGTATTTCGTGCCGCGAATTGGGCCGTCGTCGCCCGGTTCGCCATCGGCGCAATCCCCGCCGCCGCCCTGGGCGCCCTGGCTCTGAGCGCATTGAGCGATGCTCCGGCCTTCCGCTGGACACTCTACGGTCATGACTTGGCGCCGACCTTCGCGGGTGTCGTCATCGGGGCCGCCATGATCGGATTTTCGTTCCTGGAAGCGATGCCATGGTTTCAAAGACTGGCGCTCCCCCCGCAACTGCTGCCGCTCGGCGGCGCCATATCGGGCTTCATGGGCGGGATGACGGGCCAGCAAGGCGCTCTCCGGTCGATGGTCCTGCTCAAATGCGGCCTGGATGCAAAAAGCTTCATCGCCACCGGCGTCATGGTGGCGGTTCTCGTCGATCTCTCGCGATTGCCGACCTATGTGGCGACCCTCGATCCGGAGACCCTCGACTTGGCTGGACATGACGGCGCCCTGATTGCTGTCGGCACGCTTTGCGCCTTCGCCGGGGCGTGGCTGGGAGCCAAATATCTCAAACGAGCGACGATAACGGTCGTGCGGGTCTCGGTCGCCGCGCTCATGCTGATGATCGGACTAGGCATGATCACGGGTTTGCTTGGCTCTTAGCAAGGGACAGCACTGGTTTATCTCTCTCGACCATCAGGGCGCGGACGCCCGTATTGACCATTTGCGAGGCCGGGGGCAAGCTTGCGCCAAGGCCCTCAGGCAAAATTAACCCGCGATTGACCAGCGGGGACATAATCCAATTGGTGGAGGCGGTAATGGGACGGCTGTTGGCATTGGTATCGATCATGGCGGCCGTCGTGGCCCTGGGCGCGGCGCCGGCCGCCGCGCAGGACAAGGCGGCCGAGAACAAGGCGGCCTTCGACAAGCTCGTCGCAGCGGCCCAGCAGGAAGGCACGGTGGTGGTCAAGGGGCCGCCCCATGCCGATCTGCGCAAGCAGCTTCCCGCCGTCTTCAAGCAGCGCTACGGCATCACCGTGGAATATCTCGGCGGGCGCACCAACGAGCATCTCGCGCGCCTGCGGGCCGAGCGCGACGCCGGCCAGAAATCCTCGGTCGACGTCAATATCGGCGGCATCCAGTCCATTGCGACGGTCTTCCACCGCGAGAAGATGCTCGAGCCGATGCGGCCGTTCCTGCTGATGCCCGAGGTGGCGGATGGCTCGAAATGGAAGAAGGGCGAGCTGTGGTTCGCCGATCCCGAGCAGACCTACGTGCTGCGGCTGAGCAGCTCCGTGCAGGCGCCGATCTACATCAACACCGCCCGCGTCAAGCCGGGCGAGCTGAAGACCGCGCGCGACCTGCTCGACCCGAAGTTCCACGGCAAGATCTCCATGGGCGATCCCACCACGACAGGCAGCTCGGCCAACCAGGCCGCGCAGTTCTATGTCCTGCTCGGCGAGGATTTCGTCCGCAAGCTCTACGTCGGCCAGAAGCCGACGATCTCGCGCGACACGAGGCAGATGACCGACTGGCTGATCCGCGGCTCCCATCCGATCGCCTTCGACGTCGACCGCGACCAGCTCGAAGTCGCTCGCCAAGGAAGGCATCCCGGTCAAGGAAATGGGCAATGAATGGCCCGATCTGCCGGGATCGCTGTCGGCCGAATCCGGCATGGTCGTGCTGTTCGAGAACTCGCAGCGCCCGAACGCCGGCAAGCTGTTCGTCAACTGGCTCGCCTCGCGCGAGGGGCTCGACATCTGGTCGCGCGCCACCCTGACCTCGCCGACGCGCAACGACGTCGATGAAAGCTATCTGTCGCCCGACGTCATTCCCAAACCCGGCGTGAAATATTTCGACTCCTACGAGTGGGAGTTCACCGTGACGACCAAGGAGAAGGTCCGCCTCTGGATGAAGGACCTGCTGGGGCGTTAAGGCGTCGGCGCGTTCAGTGGTCCGGGGCGTTCAGTCGTCGGCGTGCAATGACGCGAAGGATGGAGGGGGCGATGGGAAAGCTGTTTGCCGTGCTGTCGGTCATGACCGCCGTGCTGGCCCTCGGCGCGGCGCCGGGCGCGGCGCAGGACAGGGCGGCCCCGGTTAAATCGGTCCCGGACAAATCGGCCCAGGCTAAATCGGTCCAGGACAAATCGGCGTGGGACAATCTGGTCGCCGCGGCCCAGCGCGAGGGCCGCGTCGTCGTGCTCGGCCCGCCCGATTCCCAGGTGCGCAAGATGCTGCCGGCCGCCTTCAAGGCGCGCTACGGCATCACCGTGGAGTATCTCGGCGGCCGCGGCAGCGAACCGGTCGCCAAGCTGCGCACCGAGCGCGCGGCCGGCCAATACACGGTGGACGCGGCCATCAGCGGGATCGAGTCGATGGCGGTGACCTATTATCAGGAGAAGATGCTGGTGCCCCTGCGGCCCGCGCTGATCATGCCCGAGGTCGTCGACGAATCGAAATGGAAGAAGGGTTCGCTGTGGTTCTCCGACCCGGACCAGCAATATGTGCTGCGGCTAAGCAATTCCGTGTCGGCCATGGTTTACATCAACACCGACCACGTCAAACCGGGCGACCTGCGTTCGGCGGAAGATCTGCTCGCTGCCAAATGGCGGGGCAGGATTTCGGTCGAGGACCCGACCGTGAACGGCAGCGGCAGCGTGCGCGCGGCGGAATTGTACGTGTCGCTCGGCGAAACCTTCGTCAAGCAGATCTATGTCGACCAGAAGCCCGCGATCAGCCGCGACAAGCGGCAGATCACCGATTGGCTGCTGCGCGGCGTCTATCCGATCTCGCTGAACGCGGGCAACGACGAGGTCGAGTCGGCGCGCCAGGAAGGCATGCCGGTCATGGCGCTGGACGGCCTGTCCGGCATGAAGCGCTCGGCAGGCGCCGCGTTCGGCCTGATCGCCCTGTTCGACCGCGCGCCGCACCCGGCCGCCGCCAAGCTCTTCGCCAATTGGATGGCCTCGAAGGAAGGCAGCGAGATCTGGTCGCGCGCGACCCTGACCGCGCCGACCCGCAACGACATCGACGAGGCGAGCTTCCTGCCGGCCGACGTCATCCCGCGCCCGGGCACGGAATATCTGGATACGTCGGGCTGGACGTTCGCCACGACGACGAAGCAGGACGTCCGCGTCCTGGTGAAGAAACTGCTGGATCGCTAACGAAGCGTAGTGGGAGGATTCGTAGATGTTGAGCGTTGCGGAAAACGAGATGCTGACGCGCGTCGGCAAAGGCACGCCGGGCGGCGAATTGCTGCGCCGCTACTGGCACCCGATCGCGGTCGCCCGGGAACTCACGCCCGAGCAGCCGACCAAGTTCGTGCGCGTGATGGGCGAAAATCTCGTGCTGTTCCTCGACAAGCGCGGCCGCGCCGGGCTGATCGCCGACCGCTGCCCGCACCGCGGCGCCTCCCTGCTCTACGGCCGCGTCGAAGAGCGCGGCATCTCCTGCGCCTACCACGGCTGGCTGATGGACTGCGCCGGCAAAGTGCTCGAGACGCCGGCGGAGAAGACCGACGGCCTGACCAAGACTGTCACCACGACGGCCTATCCGGTGCAGAAGTTCATCGGCTTCTACTGGGCCTATATGGGCCCCGCGCCGGCGCCCGTGCTGCCGAAATACGACATCTTCATGCGCCGCGACGGGCGCCATAAGATCATGGTCTACCCGCAGCTCGACTGCAATTGGTTCGCCGCCGCCGAGAACGGCGTCGATTCGACCCACCTGCAACTGCTCCACCAGGTGCCGCCCGGCGCCAAGGACAAGCCGAAGAACTCGACGCGCGGCTTCATCGACGACATCGAGAGCAGCGACTACTACCTGACCGACTACGGCATCATGAAGAAGCGCACCTACAAGGGCGGCACCAAGGACGAGCATCCGCTGGTCTTCCCGCTCTGGCTGCGCACCCGCGCCTCGATGTGGCTGCGCACGCCGATCGACGACGAGCACACCATGCATTGGGTGCTGCGCTTCGACTGGAACAGGGGCGACGGCACCGAGTGCCACGACGAGCCCGCGGTGGAATACCTGGCGCCCTTCAAGGACCCGCCCGACGCGATCCACCCCGCCGCCAAATTCCAGAACTTCCCCCAGCACGGCTGGCCGCTGTCGCAGGACGTGGTGATGTGGGAAACCCAGGGCCCCGTCTCCGACCGCACCCTGGAGCACCTGGGCGCATCGGACAAAGGCGTCGTCATGCTGCGCCGGATGATGTTCGAGAACATCGAGAAGGTGCAGCGCGGCGAAGACCCCGTCGGCGTCATCCGCGACGAGCGCATCATCGACACGAAGCTGGAGCAGAGTCTCCACACCGTGTACCCGCGCGGGCATGTGGCGGAGATGGTGCCTGTTTAGGTCAGCGGTCGGGCGGCCCGGTCGCGACAGTCATATACGGGACGCTCGCCGAGCCTATTCGGTGGTGCGCGGCGGTATTCTTCCGGACAGGCCGTGCCCCGCGTCGCGCGGCCGCTCGGCGCCAGTCCTGCTCAAGGCCCCGTTTCCAGAAACGGCCCGTGATGGAGGTCGATGTTTTCCTTCTCCATCCGGTAGCGCTTGACCAGGTCGACGCAGTAGTCGTCGGCGCCGAAGTCGAGGTCGCGGGCGCGCGCCAGCATCTTGCGGCATTCGCGCGCGTCCCGCGGTTGCCGCTCAGCGCCGTAGACGTAGAAGGCCGGTGGCGATGCTCGTTCGTCCGGGGTGCCGAGCAACAGGCGCAGGCCCTGCACATAGCCGTCGATATACGCCACGTCCATGTAGTGACCGCGCTCGAGATGAGCGGCCCGCTGTTTGGCGTAGCTTTCGATCTCGACCTGGATGCTAGCCGTACAGAACTGCCCATCGGAATGCTCGGTCATGCCGATTCGGTTGATTAAATCGATCAGGCCGTCCTCGTAAAGCATCAGCGGTGAGGAGCGCAGTTAAGGCAAAATTTTTCATTAACCTCTGGTCTCGACGAATTTGCGGTGATGTTTGATGATTTTCGCCCAAGGCCGCCTCCAATTGAGAGAAAACCTTATCCTCCAGCTGTTCGTCTAAAACCACCAAGTAGTTCTTGAAGGCCGAGATCAAACTTTCTAAATCGGTCGAAATGGCGCCGAAATCGGTGCGTTGCGCGATCTTCTCGCAGGCAATCTCGTCATTACCGTTGAGGTATCTCAGCGCGTCGGAATGCCCGACTTCTTTCGGGAGCAGGTCGTGAGCCATCGCGACGATCGGATCTCCGAGCGACCAGCCGACGTCGGCCATCATCTTGCCACGCAAACGCCGTTTGCAGGCCCTCCATGAACTCGTCCGACGCCCATTCCTCATAGCGCTCCGTGTCGTCTTCCCATGTGGCGACCATCGAGAGGGGACTGCCGATCGAGCCGTGCAGCTTGATGACCTTCCGCCCCGGCAAGCCGATCAGGTCCAGGTCGGCCGGCCAGGCGAAGGGCGTCGCCATGCAGAACCGCTCGAAGAATTCATCCCAGCTCGCCGTGACGTAAGTCTCGATCTGGCACGACGGTGGCCAGTTCCTGATGGAAGCCGACCGCCTCCCTCGCCAAGCCCGGGGTCGACAGGGCGAACAAGCGCTTCCTCGAAAAAAGCCGAAAGCAGTCGCAACCGGCCATCCGGCTGCTCGCAATAACGTGTCATCAGGTCTGGCGCCGCGAGGGAGTCCTTCGCCTCGCCGGGAGCCGCGGCAATCTCTTGGACAAATGGATCTGGGAAAACTGCTTGCTTCGATCCCGATGCCCGGCCCAGCGACGATGACGAGCTGGCGCCGTAGGACGGACGCGAGCAGTTCCAGAGGCATTGGGAAACCGTAGAGATCGCACACTGGGCAATCGCACTGAGTTTGCCCTTTGGCGAGCTTCAGCGAGACAATCCTGGGCAAGCTTCAGCCGTAGAAATCCTGTGATATCCTAGACCCCCCGACTTGACATGTTCTCGTTTTGATCTCATTCTTGGGCGGGGGTCAAGCAAATTCGACAGCCCTTTCCGTCCGCCTCTTAACGACCTTGTTCACGCTGTTCGGCCCCAGAGATCACTCCAAAGAAAGGGGCCGCTCACGCGGCCCCTCGCCCAGTCACTCTCTGAACCCACCCATCACAGATGGATGTGGATGGCCTTTTCCTCGGTGTAGGAGAGCAGCTCGTCGATGCCTTCCTCGCGGCCGGTGCCGCTGTTCTTGAAGCCGCCGAACGGCATGCCCTTGTAGTGGGCGGAGACGCCGTTGATCCAGATATAGCCGGACTGGACCTTGCGCGCGGTGGTCAGCGCGGTGTTGATGTCCTTGGTCCAGATCGCGGCGGTCAGGCCGTATTCGATCGAATTGGCGATCTCGATCGCCTCGTCGACGTCCTTCCATTTGAACACCGACAGCACCGGCCCGAAGATTTCCTCGCGCGCGATGCGCATGTCCGGCTTCACGTCGGCGAACACGGTCGGCTCGACCCAGTAGCCGCTCTCGAACTGCTCGCCTTCGGGGCTTCTTGCCGCCGGTCATCAGCCGCGCGCCGTCTTCCTGGCCGGCCTTGATGTAGTACAGCACCTTCTCGTACTGCGCCTTGGAGTTGATCGGGCCCATCTGGCTGTCTTCCGCCAGCGGATCGCCGAGCTTGAGCGCCTTGACCTGCGCGACGACGTCGGCCAGGAACTTGTCGTGCATCGACTCGTGCAGGAACAGCCGGCTGGTCGAGCCGCAGGACTGGCCCTGCCAGGCGAAGTTCATGCCGCTGACCGCGGCGTCGAGCGCCGTCTTGTAGTCGGCGTCGGGGAAGACGATCATCGGGTTCTTGCCGCCGAGCTCGAGCGTGACGTTCTTGACCGCGACCTCGGCGGCCGACCGCTGGATCGCCATGCCGGTCTGCACCGAGCCGATGAAGGCGATGCGCTTGACGCGCGGATGGCGCACCAGCGCGTCGCCGGCCTCCGCGCCGGTGCCGGTGACGATGTTGACGACGCCCGGCGGCATCACCTCCTGGGCGATCTCGGCCAGGATCGAGGCCGACAGCGGGCTCTGGTCGGACGGCTTCTCGACGATGGTGTTGCCGGCGATCAGCGGCGCGGCCATGCGCGAGGCGGCGAAGCTGATCGGGTGGTTGAACGGGATGATGCGGCCGACCACGCCATAAGGCTCGCGCACGGTGATGTGCAGGTTGCCGGGCGTCGAGGGCACGGTCTGGCCCTTCACCTCGTAGCCGAGGCCGGCGAAATATTTGAGCTGCTCGATCGCCTTGGCGACGTCGTCGCGCATCTTGTAGATGGTGTTGCCGGTATCCATCACCTCGACGCTGCAGGATCTCGTCGGCGCGCTTGGCCAGCCCGTCCGACAGCTTGTTGAGATAGTCGGCGCGCTTGGAGACCGGCAGCGCTGGCCCATTCCGGCTGCGCCTTCTCCGCCGCCTCGACCGCGCGGTCCATGTCCTTGGCGGTGCCCTGCGGCACGCGGCCGAGCACCTCCTCGTTGGCCGGGTTGATGGATTCCATCCATTGGCCGCTTTCGCTGTCGACCAGTTCGCCGCCGATCAGCATGCGGGCGTTGTCGAACGGGACTTTGGGCATCTTCAATGCGGTGCTCATCGGGTACCTTCAAGTGGGACGTTTGGTGGGGAACGTGTTGGAGGTCGATGGAAGCGGCTTCGCCAGCCTCGCTCGCCTAACAGACATTTAACGCAATTCGGGGGCACTCTGCAAACCGCCAGGGAGGACTGGAGGGTCTGGCCGGCGCCGCCCCTGCCTGGCCTTGGTTTCCGACCGCCTCCCTCGCGATCGTCACCGGCACCACAATTCTTCTCGGGTCGGCCTATCGGCGCCCGTCGCAGCCCGCCACACGCGGAGTTCCCTACATCGGATCGCGCCGTGCGATTCCAGGAGGGTGCGGTAACTCGTCTTCCGCCCATTACCTCGTCGAGGACTGGGACGTTCGTCCGCATGGTCGCCTTTGGCAGCGCTGTCAGATTTTTTTACGGTCCTTGCGCCGGTCGCGTGTCGGTTTCGGCCAATCTTTACACCGCGACATCATCCGAACTGCTCAGAAGACGCCGCAAGCTACTGATTTTCCTGCATGGGCTGGTTCATTGCCAGTTTGGCATGTGGTTTGCTGTCTCAGGGAACTTTTGTTTGTAGCGTAGAGGTATCTCCGTGTTCAGTTCCGCTTATCGTTCCCTGGCCGCCGCGTCGGCCATGTTTATGTCCCTCTCCTCGGCTCACGCCGGGCTCATCACTGGCTCCGGCGTCATCCTCGGACCCGAGATCGACGACTACTATTTCACCGTCACCGGCACGACCGCCGTCACGATCTCTGTGACCGAAACCGAGGTCGGCGGCGGCGGCTGGTCCAACTCCGAGATCAACCTGTATTTTTGGGATGGCTCGCTCGACCCCGCCGATTTCATCGCGAATGATGACGATAGTGGCGATGGCTACGAAAGCTTTTTGAGCCTGGCGCTGGATGCCGGCACCTATGTCCTTCGCGTCGGCACCTTTCGTTCAACCCGGACACCCTGGGCGACACGAACCCCAACGGCCATGAGGCTTACACCGACTACACGGTGACATCGCCGGCGAATTCGTCGACGTCTATGGGCAGCCGGGAGCGGTTCCGGAGCCGGCCACGCTCGGCCTGCTCGGCATGGGCCTCGTCGGCCTCGGCCTCGCCCGGCGTCGCAAGACGGCCTGATCCCGCCGAGACGGCGCGAACCAACGGCGGCTCCTCGGAGCCGCCGTTTTTCGTTTGCGCGGCGACGCCTTGGCGCGCGCCGGTCAGACCTTCTGGGCTTCGTAGTGCTCCATGCTGCCGATCTGGAAGCGCTGCGGCGACACGTCGGTGCGGCCGCTGGTCTTCTCGGCGACATTGTGCAGCGCCATGACCTGCAGGATCTCCGCCTCGCCCTCGCCCGCATTCTCGAACCAGTAGCGCGAAAAGGCCGGCGAGATGGTGCCCTCTTGCGGGCCGAACTCGCCGATCACCTTGTCGTCGGGGCCGTAGAAGCGGATGCGGCCGCTCAGCACCACCCACAGGCTGTCGCTGTTGGTGTGATAATGCAGGTTGTTCTCGCCGCCGTCCTTCTTGACGATCTGCACGACGCCGCGCATGTGGCTGCTCTGCGCCAGGTTGACGCGGCCCTTGCCCGCGGCGATGCCGTCGGGCTTGGCATAGCGGAACGTGGTGACGTGCGCCTCGGCTTCGTCATGCAGGCGGGCGAGCTCTTCGGGTGACTTCGGCATCTTGGACTTCCTCCTCGAGCGGGGCTTGCGCCCCTTTTGATACGGACTGGGCCCGGTTCACGGAACGCCACGAGCTACAGGCGGCTGCGTCCGCCCCGTGTTATTTCCGCGGCACATCCGCTGCCTTGGACCGGCCGACTCCCGGACCGCGACCGATCGCGTCTTCGTGCCGCACCGTATCCAGCCCGGCGGAGAACGCTACAATCGATTGTTGCGCAGGCGGACTTCCTCCTCCTTGTCGGTCAATCCGAACCAGACGCCGCCGGCGTCGGCGCGCGCCGGCTCCACGGGAATGCGCTTGGACATCTCGGCGCCCTTGGGATAGCCGGCGATCTGCAGCAGCCAGGCTTCCTCGTCGCCGACGCTCTTGAACCAGTAGCGCGAATTCTCCGGCAGCAGCAGGCCCTCCTGCGGGCCGTAGTCGCCCAGCAGCTTGCCCTCCGGGCCGTAGAATTGCACGCGTCCTTTCAGGACCATGTAGATGAGGTCCATGTTCGGATGGTAATGCAGGTTGTTCTCGCCGCCGCGGTTGAGCACCTGCACGGACGCGCGGCAAGAATTGGTGCCGGCGAGCTTCACATGGGCCTTCTTGCCCATGGGAATTTCGGCCGCCGGTTTCTCGAACTTGAAACTGACGATCTTCGCTTCCGCCGCCTGATGGAACGCCTCCTTCTTCGGGGCACCGCGCGGGGCTTCGTCGCTCTGTTGCGTCATACGCTCCTCCATGAGATCTCTTCGGGCATTATTCGATCTTGGTCACCAGGGTCTTGAGCAATGCGACGACCTCGGCGCGGCTGGGCGAGCGCGCCTTGATCGCCGCGTCACCTCCTCGCCATAGAGCGGGATCACGCTGCGCTTGGCCTTTTGCGCGTCCGCGGCCAGTTCCGGACTCTCCAGCGTCTTGCGGTAGGCGGCGCGCAGCGTCCAGCCGGGCGGCGGGAATGTCGGGCGGCCCGGCGGTGATGCGCGCCAGCACCGACTGCGCCTCGAGCGGCGCGGAGGGGATCAGGAATCGAGCGACGGATTCGTCATCGCACGTCCTCCCGTAAGGGCGCCTCTTGCGGGCGCTCGGGCAAACGCTCCGGACTCACGCGATGCGCCGGCGAGCCGGCCGATGTCGGCCGGCCAATTCAGTATGGCACAAAACGCGCGCCGCGTTAGCAAGCGGCTAGGAAAAACTCCCTTTCCAGACAGCGGTTAAGCTGCTGGCAATGCCGCCTTGCGCTTCGCCACCCCACGTTTGGATACGAAAACGCCGCCGACTCAACGAACCGGCGGCGCGGGTCTTATAGCAGAGTTGCGGCCGGCGTGGCCGGCCACGCCGCGCGCGACTTAGTCGTCGCAGCAGTCTTCGTCGTGGATATGGCCCGGCAGGCCGTGCGGCGCCGCGGCGACCTTTTCTCCCGGCGCCCGCACGACGACCTTCGCATTGCCGTCGACGACACCGAGAATGTCGGTCTCCTTCATGATCAGGTATTTCTTGTCCTCGATCTTGACCTCGGTGCCCGACCACTTGCCGTAGATCACCCGGTCGCCCTTCTTGATGTCGAGGCCGATCACCTTGCCGTCCTTGCTGCGATAGCCCGAGCCGACCGCGACCACTTTACCCTCGTGGGGCTTCTCCTGGGCGGTGTCCGGCAGGATGATCGAGCCCGCCTTCTTCTCGGCGGCAAGCGTTTCGACGACGACACGATCATGCAAAGGCCGGAAGATTCATGACCTTTTCCCTTCAAAATACGGAGGCGGAACGGAGGTTACGGGCCGTCCCGTAACGTGTTTGCTCCTGATGGAATGACGGTGAACTGATATGGCCACGCGTCGGCCCTGTCAACTGGCTGGACGGCGGGACCGCTCGGCGTTGCTTTCCCGGCAGGTTGCTATCGCGATAGCGACGACGACCAGGGCGCTGCGCGGCCGCTATTTTTCATAATTCGGAAAATTTTATCTGTTTTTGAACCTGGGGTCGGCTCGTGTATGGTCCCCGTCGGGAGAGCGACGGCGGATCGCAGAGAGGAACGCGCGCCAGCGCGGAATCGGTTCGGCAACGGCCGGCGCCGCACAACTCGGCACGTCCGCCGCACGCTTTGCCGACGTTTATCGTCGAGTGATCGGAGAGGAAAGAATGCTGAACGTTCAGGACACCAAGACGGGAATTCCCTGGGACCGCCGCACGCCCTACGAGCAATGGGTCGAGGACGAGCTCAAGCTCGAGCTCCATCGCGGTTTCGCGGCCGGCCCGCTCGGCAAGATGCCGCTCGCCCCGTGGCGCGAACGCAACCTGTCCGCCACGTTCTTCGATTTCACCGGCGCCGAATCCCTGGCCGGCATGTATGTCGGCGAGATCGCGCCGGGCCAGTCGACCGCGCCCGCCCATCAGATCTACGACGAGGTGATCTTCATCGTCGCCGGCCACGGCAGCACCACGGTGCAGACGCCGACCCGCACCTACAGCTTCGAATGGGGGCCGCAGAGCCTGTTCGCCATTCCGCTGAACTCGACCTACCGGCTCTACAACGGCTCGGGCCGCGAGCCGGCGCGCTTCATCTCGGTCAATACCCTGCCCGTGATGATGAACCTGTTCCGCGACAAGAAGTTCATCTTCGGCAGCGAGCACGATTTCAAGCGCATCGACAATTCCTCCGACCCGACCGACGCGGTGCTCTACAAGCCCGACGCGGCCCACGACCGCACCGCGGTCGACCTTTACGACACCAACTTCGTGCCCGACGTGCTGGCGGTGCCGCGCGTCAGCTTCGCCGAGCGCGGCCACGGCAACAAGACCGCCTATTTCGAGCTGTGCAACAGCGCGCTGTCCTGCCACATGGCGGAGCACCCCGGCCTGCAGTTCTACAATCCGCACCGCCACGGCCCGTCGGGCTTCGTCTTCACCATCAAGGGCAAGGGCTATTCGCTGATGTGGCTCGAGGGCGGCGAGATGGAGCGCTTCGACTGGCCCGAGGACGACATCGGCGTCATCGTGCCGCCGACCATGTGGTGGCACGGCCATTGGGGCACCGATCCGCTCAGCCTGCAGCTCGCCGTCAAGCTGATGAGCCGCAAACATCCGGTGAGCCACAGCTACGACGGCGTGCACAAGCACATCTCGAAGGGCGGCACGATCCTGCACTACACCGATCTCGACAAGGGCCTGCGCGACAACGTGTGGGGGATCTTCGAGAAAGAGTGCCGCAAGAACGGTTACGACGTGAAGCCGCCCGATCAGAAGGTCGCCTGATCAATCGCGTTTTTAGTGAGGGAGGGGGCCGATGCCCGCCAGCGTCGTTGCTGTCAGTCTCAGCGGATCGCACACGTTCACGAAATCGAACCAGCGCGCCATTCGGCTCATCGCTGGGCTCGGCGTCGAGGGTGATGCGCATCTCGGCGAGACGGCACGGCACCGCTCCCACGCTAGAAAGGCTCCCGCTCAACCGAACCTGCGCCAGGTCCATCTCGTCCACGAGGAGCTTCAGACGGAATTGCGGGCCGCCGGATTTGCCGTATCACCCGGAACGGTCGGCGAAAACGTCACCACCCGCGGTTTGGATCTGCTTTCTCTTCCGACCGGCGCGCGCTTGCACCTGGGCGATGCCGCCATCATCGAGGTGACCGGCCTGCGTAAACCTTGCCGTCAGCTCGATGATTATCAAAAGGGCCTGACGGCCGCCGTGCTCGGCCGGGATGCCGACGGGACTCTGCTCTACAGATGCGGTGTCATGGCCGTGGTGATCGCCAGCGGCGAGGTTCTGCCCGGCGACGCCATTCGTGTCACGCTGCCACCGCTCCCACATAGGCGGCTCGAGCCGGTCTGAGCCGTCCGGTTGCCGAATCGTACGTCACAAGGAGGTAACAATGACAAAACGCCCCGTTCGTGCCGCGATGTCGATCTCGCTGGCTCTTCTCACCCTGCCGCTCGCCGCGGCGGCGCAGGCCCAGGACAATTTCTACAAGGACCGCCAGATCCGGCTGATCGTCGGCACCGACGCCGGCGGCTCCTACGACGCCAGCGGCCGCCTGGTCGGCCGCCACATCGCCAAGCACATCGCCGGCGCGCCCTCGGTCGTGGTGCAGAACATGCCGGGCGCCGCCAGCCTGAACGCCGCCAACCACGTCTATAACGTGGCGCCGCAGGATGGCTCGGTGATCGTCGCGCGTGGTGCAGACCATGCCGCAGCAGCAGTTGTTCGGCGACAAGAACGTCAAGTTCGACGCCGCCAAGTTTCAGTGGATCGGCAACCCGAGCACGTCGGTGAGCGTGGTGATGGCCTGGCATACGTCGCCCGTGAAATCCATCGCCGACGCCTTCCAGACCTCGATCATCATGGGCGCCGCCGGCCGCGTCGGCAACGACGCCACCGTGCCCGCCATGCTCAACAACGTGCTCGGCACCAAGTTCAACATCGTCGCCGGCTACAAGGGCGGCAACGAGATCGATCTCGCCATGGAGCGCGGCGAGGTGGCGGGACGCGCCGGCCAGTCATGGGACGGCTGGAAGGTCACCCGCCCGGACTGGATCAAGACCGGCAAGCTGGTTCCCCTGGTGCAGGTCGGCATCGCGCGCGCCAAGGACCTGCCCGACGTGCCGCTCGCCAGCGAGCTCGCCAAGACCGATGAGCAGAAGCAGATCATCGGCGTGTTCTCCGACACCGTCGCGCTCGGCCGGCCGCTGCTCGTCGGGCCGGGCGTGCCGGCGGCGCGGGTCGCGGTGCTGCGCGACGCCTTCCGCAAGACCATGCAGGATCCCGAGCTGCTCGAGGAAGCGCGCAAGATGAACTTCGACGTGGCGCCGATCTTCGGCGAGGATGTCCAGGCGATCGTCGCGCGCATCATGGCGACGCCGCCGGCCATCGTCGAGCGGGCGCGCGACGCGGTCATCTACAAGGACCCGAAGGCCCAGTAGCGCGGGCGCGCCGCGAGGCGGCGCCGTCCTCCGCTCGCAAGAAAAAGCCGTGTGCGGTCGCCCGCACACGGCTTTCGGTTTGAAACGAATCGCGTTTCTTAGTGGGTCTCTTCGTAGGCCGAGTTGAGCATTTCGGCGTAGAGGTCGCCCGGCGTGGTGGCGCAGTATTCGAGCGAGTAGCCGGGACGCTCGATGATGCCGCGCTGCATCAGACGGCTCAGCGCCTTCTTCGACACCGACGAGTGCGCCTCACGGCCCAGATGGTCCATGGTGTCCGCTTCGTGGTGCTTGTTGAAGTAGTCGGCGCCCTGCGCGCTGATCCCGTAGTGCGTGGTCAGCGCCGTGAACCACTTGTGGCAGGTCTCGCCGAACGCGTGTTCCCACAGCACCGTCGCCCAGTATTCGTGGATCAGGCCGTCGTTCGCCGTGGTGCGGTGGAAGTCCGCCAGCGCGCGCGCCCGCGGCCGCATCGGCGTCAGCAGGATCTCCTCGGTCTTCAGGCCCAGCGCCTGGCCGGTCGAGATCAGGATGTGGATGTGGCCCGGGGGTTCCGGATGGCCGAACTCGTCCAGCACCTTCTCGGTGTAGGGTTTCATCAGGTCGAGGTTCGACACGAAGAACCACAGATGCTTGTAGAACTGCATCGTGTAGATCGAGTTGATCACCGGCACGAACGCGCCCCAGTTGCGGTAGAACTCCTGGATCGTCGCCAGCGGCAGCTTGCCCGTCACCAGCTCCTGCATGAACGGCGTCGTCTCGACCGTGGCGTTCCACCGCTCGTTCACTTTCTTGGCCAACGCCGCGATCCGCGCGTCCGCCTCTTTCTCCGACATCGCCGGATTGTCGATCTTCAAAGCCGTCGCCATTCTCGTCTCCTTGGGTGTGACGGTGTAATTTTCAAAATTTAAATATTATTTTTGAGTTTCGCAAGCCGTGAAATTGGCGTCGGCGCATCTGATCGGGTAAAATTTTCCGGCCGGACGGGTGGACAGTGCGCCGTTTCGAATGTAAGACTTACAAAAAAGAGAATATTTTTTTGTTTTTTGCAAATGCCGGGCGGGAGAACGCTCACATCGCATAAAAACCGGCTGCGTCCGGCGCTTGCCGCGGCTGCGCCGAACGCACCTGCCCCAATCCGAAGAACCGTCTTATTCGAGGGAGAATTTCGTGGATAAAGTCGCTTTCCCCTACCGCTCCAGTTCGCATCTTCCGCTGCTGCA
This sequence comes from uncultured Alphaproteobacteria bacterium, assembly GCA_963752345.1. Taxonomy (GTDB): domain Bacteria; phylum Pseudomonadota; class Alphaproteobacteria; order SMXQ01; family SMXQ01; genus CAVVYA01. Next base: position 7,598 of record CAVVYA010000016.1, on the reverse strand, counting down.
CGTGATTTCCGAATCGGGAGCGTGGGAGAAGCACGGTCTCGACGTCAATTACGACTACGGCATCTCGGCGGGCGATGCCCACAAGCAGATCCCGAACGGCGAAGTCGAGTTCGTCGGCGGCAACCACGTTTCGACCTACGCGCATCGCGCGCGCGGCGACCAGTGGGTCTATCTCGGCCAGACGGTCAACTACGTTCAATCGAAACTGTGCGTGCGGCCGGATTCCGGCATCAACGGCATCAACGATCTGTTCGAGAAGAAGGTCGGCACCCGCGGCTCGCATCCCGGCCTCAACGACTGGCTGCTCCTCAAGCAGCGCGGACTGGACACCGACAAGGACGAGGTGCAGCTCATCAACCAGCTCAAGCACAAGAAGGGCGACATGGACCCGGTCAAGGGCAGCATGGAAAAGCTGCCGCCGCTCTATGACTGGGTGAAGGACGGCACCGTGGACGCCGCCTTCCTGACCGAGCCGGCGGCCTCCTTCGCCAAGAAGGCAGGCCTCAAGCTGATCGACCTCGAGCCGTTCCCGATGATCTGGTTCACCACGGTCTCCACCAGCCTGAAATTCGCCGAAAAGAATCCCGACCTGGTGCAGCGCTTCCTGAAGGGCATCATCGAGGGCATCCATTTCTTCAAGACCGAGCGCGACAAGTCGATCGCCGTGATCCAGAAGAAATACACCAAGGAAGGCAAGCTCAATAAGGAGCTCGCCACCATCACCTACGACAATATCGTCAACAATCTCGAGCCGAAGCTTTTCCCGTCCATGCAATCCATCAGCAACGTCTATCAGGAGGCGCTGCGCCAGGACAAGGATGCGCGGAAGGTCAATCCCATGGAATTGTGGGACACCCACTTCCTGCGCCGCATCGACGACAGCGGCTTCATCCGCAATCTCTACGGCAAGAACAAGCGTTAACCACGAGGGGCGGCCCGTTGCGGGCCGCCCCATGGCGACAAGGAGGCACCATGAATCGTTTCATCATCTCCCTGATGGCCCTGAGCTGCGCGACTGCGACCAGCGCGTTGGCGCAGAACGTGTCGTTCAAGGACAAGCAGATCACCATGATCATCGGCTATGCGCCGGGCGGCGGCACCGACGCCTCGGGACGGCTCATCGCCCAGTTCCTCGGCAAGCATCTGCCGGGACAGCCGTCCATCATCGTGCGCAACCAGCCCGGCGCCGACGGCATGACCTCGCTCAACTACATGGTGCAGCAGACCAAGCCGGACGGCCTGACCATCACCATGGGCTCCAGCACCCAGGTCGATCCGCTGAACTACCGCAAGGCGCAGGCCGGCTATGACCCGGCAACCTTCCACTATCTCGGCGGCGTCGGGCGCGGCGGCACCGTGCTCGTGATTTCCAAGGAGGCCGAACCGCGGCTCTATGACAAGAGCAAGCCGCCGGTGGTCATGGGCTCGATCGGCGGCGTGCCGCGTTCGGGCATGCAGGTCACCGCCTGGGGCATCGAATACCTCGGCTGGAACGCCAAGTGGGTGGTCGGCTACCGCGGCACCAACGACATCATGATCGCGCTCGAGCGCGGCGAGATCGACATGACCTCGACCGGCAACATGTTCCAGATCGGCAAGATGATCGAGGGCGGCAAGTTCAAGATCCTCAACCAGTCGGGCACGCTGGAGAACGGCAAGCTCGGCTCCCGGCCCGACTTCCAAAACGCGCCGGTCTTCCCGCTCGAGATGGAAGGCAAGATCAAGGACCCGCTCGCCAAGAAGGCGTTCGACTACTGGCTGTCGATCAATTCCATGGACAAGTGGCTGGCGGTGATCGGCGGCACGCCCAAGGAGATCGTCGAGACCTATCGCAACGCCTTCACCAAGACCGCGAGCGATCCGGAGTTCGGCAACCTCGGCAAGAAGATCAGCGAAGACTTCACGCCGATGTCCTACAAGGATGTGGAAGCTTTGGTGCAGACCCTGGCCGCCACGCCGGAGGAGGCCATCGGTCATACCACGGGCCTGATGCGCAAGCAGGGCCTCTCGGTCGCCGAGTAACCCGCCGAAATTTCCCGGCGGCGCACCATGGGCGCCTCGCACGAATTTCGCGCGGCGCCCATCATTCTTTTGTCAATTTTGTTCGACCATCCGTAAGCGGGAGCAACGTCTCTCGTCTGTTGTCCATAAATGAGGAGGAAACGATGTTGCGGTCCATGTTTTGCGCGGCTTTGGCCATCGGTCTTGCCGGCGGCGGCGCCGCATTCGCGCAAGGCGCTAGCGACCCGATCGAAGCCTTCTACAAGGGCAAGAACGTCACCCTGGTGATCGGCACCGGCCCGGGCGGCGCCTACGATATTCACGGCCGCCTGATCAGCCGGCACCTCGGCAGACACATCCCGGGCGGGCCGAAGCTCATCGTCCAGAACATGCCGGGCGCCGGCAGCGTGACCGCGGCCAACCACGTCTACAATGTCGCGCCCAAGGACGGCAGCGTGCTCGCCAATATCCTCAACACCGTGCCGCTGGTGCATGCGCTGGGCCAGGTGACGACCCAATTCGATCCGGCCAAGTTCCAGTGGATCGGCAACATGGCGCAGGAGGTCTATCTCGTGCTCGTCTGGCACACCGCGCCGGCGCAAAGCATCGAGGCGGCGAAGACCGCCAAGGTGCTGATGGGATCGACCTCGCCGGGCTCGCTCGGCGGCATGTATCCGCGCGTGCTCAATGACGTGCTCGGCACCCAGTTCCAGCCGATCGCCGGATACAAGGAAGCCACCGCCATCGACCTCGCCGTCGAACGCGGCGAGGTGCATGGGCGCGCCGGCGAAAGCTGGTACGGCCAGAAGGGCACCACCTGGGACTGGATGCGCGACGGCAAGGCCAAGATCATCCTGCAGATCGGCTTCAAGAAAGCCGCGGACCTGCAGGACGTGCCCCTGCTGCTCGATCTGGTGAAGGACAATCCGGAGAAGCGCCAACTCGTCGAACTGTTCTCCTCGCCCGCCCAATTCGGCAAGCCGACCGTGGTGGCGCCCGGCGTGCCGGCGGCGCGTGTCGCTGCGTTGCGCGCGGCTTATGCCAAGACCATGACCGATGCGGCGTTCATCGCCGATGCCGAGAAGCTCGGCGTCGATATCCAGCCGGTGTCGGGCGACGATCTCAACAAGCTGGCCGAGAGCTTCGCCAATATTCCCGCCGACCTGCTCGCCAAGGCGCGCAAAACCGTCGAGAATTGATCAGACCAGCCGCGTGCGTGTGACTTTGCCATCAGGAGTATCGCTTCCATGACGACCAATCAGTACGACGGCTTCCGCACCTTCCTCGAGGATTGCCGGCGCGAGGGCGAATGCGTCGAGATCGAGGACGCGGATTGGAATCTCGAGATCGGCGCGCTCACCGAAGCCGCCGCCGAGAAGATCGACGCGCCGCCGATGCTGATGTTCGACAAGATCAAAGGCTATCCCAAGGGCTTCCGCATGGCGAGCCTGCCGCTCGCCTCGGCCAAGCGCATCGCCATGATCGCCGGCCTGCCGACCGACAAGACCAAGCTCGAGCTCGTGCGCCTGATCGCCAAGAAGCTCGGCAACATCGAGCCGATCCCGCCCGAGGAGGTCAAGACCGGCCCGGTGATGGAAAACGTCATGACGGGCGATCAGATCGACATGCTGAAATTCCCCGCCATCAAGTCCCACGCCGGCGACGGCGGCCGCTACATCGGCACCGGCGACAGCCTGATCAACCGCGATCCGGAATCGGGCTATGTCAACATGGGCACCTACCGCATGCAGCTGCATGACGCCAACACGCTCGGCCTGTGGATGAGTCCGGGCCAGCAGGGCCGCACCATCTGCCAGCGCTACTGGGACAAGGGCCAGGCCTGCCCGGTGGTGGCGACGTTCGGCGGCGATCCGTTGCTGTTCCTCACCTCGCACATCAAATTCCCGTTCGGCAAATCCGAGATCGACCTCGCCGGCGGATTGCGCGGCTCGCCCATGGAGGTGATCAAGGGCCCGATCACCGGCCTGCCGATTCCGGCGCGCGCCGAAGTGGCGATCGAGGGCGAGGTGCCGCCGCCTGACCAGGAGTCGCGCGAGGAAGGGCCGTTCGGCGAATGGCCGGGCTATTATTCGGGCGGCACCGCGGGCACCGGCGAGAACCAGCCGATCATCAAGATCAAGGCGGTCTATTTCCGCAACGACCCGATCCTGATGAACATGGCGCCGATGTGGCCCGGCGCGCCGGCCGACGGCGTCAACTTCCGCTCCGGCCTGATCTGGGACCAGATCGAGGCGGCCGGCGTGCCCGACGTGGTCGGCGTCTATGCCTTCAATTCCTACCTGGTCGTCGTCGCCATCAAGCAGCGCTATGCCGGCCACGCCAAGCAGGCCGGCATGGCGGCGCTGTCCTGCGCGGCGGCCAACCGCAACGGCCGCTACATCGTGGTGGTCGACGAGGACATCGACCCGACCAACATCCAGGAAGTGCTGTGGGCGATGGAGACCCGGGTCGATCCGGAGAGCGACATCCAGACCGTCGGCGGCTCGTGGAGCACGCCGCTCGACCCGCGCATGCCGCCCGCGCTGCGCGACGCCGCGGACTATACCAACAGCCGGGCGATCTTCTATGCTGTGCGGCCGTTCGCCTGGAAGGAGCGCTTTCCGGCGGTCAACCGTTGCGCGCGCGAGGATATCGCGAAGGTGATGAAGAAATATGCCAAGATTCTGCCGTTCCCCAAGGCGTGACGGCCCGAAGGACTGAACGGCCCGCGCTTCCCTGCGAAGACATTTGCGTTCCGCGCGCGACCCGCGCACCCTGTTCTAAACTCCGCGCCTCACCGCGCACCGACCAAAACGACCACTGGGAGTAGACGATGATCAGCAGCAACGACCTGAAGGGCCTGATGGCCATGATGCCGGCGTTCGCCACCGACGACGCGGCGAACATCAACGCCACCAACACCATCTCCGTCGAGCGCATGGAAAAGGGCCTCGACCGCATGATCCGCGACGGCGCCGACGTGATCGCCGCCGCCGGCAGCTTCGGCGAATTCCACACCCTGCTGCCCAACGAATTCGAAACGCTGACGCGGGCCGCGAGCGACATCACGAAACAGCGCGTGCCGCTGTTCGTCGGCGCGACCAGCCTCAACACGCGCGAAGTGATCGCCAAGCTCAAGGTCGTGGCGCAGACCAAGGCCGACGGCGTGCTGCTCGGCGTGCCGTTCTACTTCCCGTCCTCGCCGGGCAACGTGATCCGCTTCTACCGCGACATCGCCGAGATGTTCCCCAAGCTCGGCATCATGATCTATCACAACCCGCCGCTGCATAACGTGAAGCTGAACCTGCCGGTGATGGAGCAGATCCTCAAGCTCCCGAACGTGGTGGCGCATGAAGGACAGCCACCGCGAACCGCTCGAATTCATCAAGCTGATGGAAATGACCAAGGGCAAGATGAGCGTGTTCTGCAACCAGTGGCAGTACATGGCGTTCCAGCCGCTCGGCGCGCCGGGCTTCTGGTCGATCGATTCGTGGATGGGGCCGTGGCCGCTGTTCGCCCTGCGCGACGCCATGGCGCGCGGCGACATGGCCAAGGCCAAGGAAGTCAGCCTCGACCTCGCTCCGCCGTTCTCCGGCGCCCCACCCAACCTGTCGTGGCGCGAGACCGGCTCGAAGATCGGCGTCAAATACGCCGGCTACGTCGATCCGGGCCCGCTGCGCCCGCCGTTCCTCGAGATCCCGCCGGAAGTCGACGAGCAGCAGAAGCGCACCGCCGAGCGCTGGAAGAAGCTGTGCGACAAATACCGCGCCGACGCCCGCGTGCCGGCGTAACAGCGACGAAGATCACGCTTCGCGCAAGCGAGGCGCATACGAAAGGCGGCGTTCGGGAAACCGGACGCCGCCTTTTTTCGAATTGCTGAACGCCACAGCGCCTGATTACGCAGGTCGCCGCCTTCACTGCTACTTGCAGGCGATGAGCGAGGCCTCGCTGCCTGGCGTATAGGTGATCGCGCAGGTCATCCCGGCTTTCAGGGCGTCGCGTGACGCATCCTGCCCGGCAATCTGGATCTTGCTGCGCGAACCGCTGATCTCGGCGGTGGTATCCTCGCCCGCGCCATCCTTGAACGCGATCTCGCGGGCACCGTCGCCCACTTTCAGCAGGGTCGAGGTCACCGTGACGGCGGACGGCTTGGCGTTCTGCAGCTCCTTCAGCATGGCGACGATGCGCGGCGGCTGGTCGAGCGCGGCACGGACGATCTTCTCGATATCCTCGCCCACCGCCGCGTCGATCACGTAATGCAGCTTCTCCGCGTCGGCGAGCAGCTGCGGATCGGCGAAGGCCTTGCGATAGACGTCGCGCAGCAGCGCCAGGCGGTCGGCGGGAATGGCCGGCGGCCCGACCGTGATGCGCATCATCTCGCCCTGGCTGGCGATCAGGTTCATCACCGCCTTCTGCTCGGGCGTCTCGGCGACGTCCGCGCCGTAGGACATCTCGCCGTATCCGGTTTCGCGCGCGCCGCCGATCTGGATGATGAAGCGGCCGCGGCCGGCGCGCACCATGCCGCCCTGCCCGGCCATGGCGCCCATCTTGCCGACGACTTCGCCGCGCATCATGGCCATGTCGTCGTCGCTGCCGCTGTATCCCGGCAGCAGCTTGAGGTTGAGGTCGAACACATTGGCCAGCAATTGCAGCTCGGAATAGGCCGCGCTGCCGACGCCGGACACCGCGAAGGGCACCGGTTCCTTGGCCGCGCGCAGGTCCTGGAAGTTTTTGTAGGGCGACGTGGCGCTGACCATGATCACGCGCTTGTCGGTGGCGGCCTTGCCGACCCACGACATCTTGCCGAGGTCGTATTGCGCCGCCTTCAGGCCGACCACCTGGGAATACAGCACGCCCATGTTGAAGGTGCCGACCGTGAGCCCGTCGGGCTTCGCGGCGTGGATCATGTTGGCGCCGACCATGTGCCCGGCGCCCGGCCGGTTGACCACCACGAAGGTGGAACCCGGCAGATGCTTTTCCATATAGCGCGCGGTGAGCCGGCCGTAGCCGTCATAGGCGCCGCCCGGCGCCGTCGCGACGATATAGGTCACCGTCTTGCCGCGGTAGAAGTCATCGGCTGGCGCGGCCCGCGCGGCGCTCGGCGCGAGCGCGATGAAGCCCGTCAGTGCGACCCAGACATGAGACGTCCGCATCGTGCTCTCCCTTCGAATAGCCGCTTTTTTGCCCGTGAGCGATGGCTTTGGTCGACGTTGGCACAGGGCGGCCGGCGAGTTAAAAATGGCGCCGGCGCGACGCCATCGGCAGTGCCGGTCTAGGCATCGCCCGCGCGCGATGCGGGCGCCACCGACGATCGCCCCGTCCCAGCGGGGATCTTGTGGCCCAGCGAGCTTTCCGGCCGCCCAAATCCTGGCGATTCCACCACCGTCCGTGGCCCGGAAACCTTGGCTTTTCAAGGGTTCGCCGGGTCCGCCGTCGTTGACAGGGTTGGGCCCGGCCTATACAAGGGCAGGCTCTGCGGCGGCTCCGCCGGTCCCGCAGTTGCGGAGCGATGGCCGAGTGGCTGAAGGCGGCGGTTTGCTAAACCGTTATAGGGTTGAAAAGCCCTATCGAGGGTTCGAATCCCTCTCGCTCCGCCA
>CAVVYA010000015.1:0-848975 GCA_963752345.1 uncultured Alphaproteobacteria bacterium | reverse complement strand
GAAGAAGCTCTTCGGGAACATCGCTGCCTTCCCGGGTAGCGCCAAGGACGCGACAACGGCCTTCGAGGGCGGCACCGGCGACGTGCTGCTGTCCTACGAGAACGAGGCGATCCAGGCCCGCGCGGCAGGTGCCGACTTCGACTACGTCATCCCCGACGAGACCCTGCTCATCCAGAACCCGGGCGCGGTCACCAAGGATGCCGGCAAGGCGGCCAAGGCCTTCCTCGAGTACCAGATCGGCAAGGACGGACAAACCGACTACGCCAAGCAGGGTTTCCGTCCGCTCGACGACAGCATCACGGTCGACGTGGAGGGCGCCAACGACCCTGCTGACGCGTTCCCCGAGCCGAAGACTCTCCTGACCATCGACGAGGACTTCGGCGGCTGGGCCGAGGCCGACTCGAAGTTCTTCGACGACGAGAACGGCACCGTCACCAAGCTGATCGCGGACTCCGGCAAGTCCTGATGGCATCTGTTGGTGTTGCTACGGCTCCGGGGGCGGCGCGCACGCGCCGTCCCCGGAGCCGCCGCTCCCTGACAAGGGGCTCAGGCCTGGCGCTGGGCGTCACGATGATCTGGTTCAGCCTGCTGGTACTGATCCCGCTGACGGCAGTGCTGGTCTCGGCAGCGGGACTGGGGCCCGCCGAGTTCTGGCGGGTCATCACGCAACCCCAGACCGCCGCCGCGCTGCGGCTCACCGTCATGGAATCGCTCGCGGTCACCGCGGTCAACATCGTGATGGGTACGGCGCTCGCCTGGGTCCTCGTGCGGGACCGGTTCTGGGGCAAGAGCCTCGTCGACGTCGTCATCGACGTGCCGTTCGCGCTGCCGACGATCGTCGCGGGGCTGGTGCTGCTCTCCCTGTATGGACCCGCTTCGCCGCTGGGCGTGAACGTGGCGAACACCCGCATCGCGGTGTTCCTCGCGCTCGCCTTCGTGACGCTGCCCTTCGTTGTCCGCACCGTCCAGCCGGTGCTGGAGTCCCTCGAGCTCGACGTCGAGGAGGCAGCCGCCTCACTCGGCGCCGGGCGGTGGACGGCGTTCCGCCGGGTGATCCTGCCGTCCCTGATCCCGGCGATCGCGGCCGGCGCGGCACTGTCCTTCGCACGGGGGATCAGCGAGTACGGGTCGCTGGTGCTGCTCTCCGGCAACCTGCCCGGCCAAACCGAGGTCGCGTCGGTGCGCGTCCTGACCTTCATCGAGAACGGAAACCGCGAGGCGGCCTCGGCGGTCGCCGCGATCATGCTGCTGGTCGCGCTGCTCGTCATCCTGGTGCTCGATGTCATCCAGAGGAGGCTGGCCCGCCGTGGCGACTAGCACCTACACGCGCGACCCCGCCCCTGTCCGCTGGGGCCTCCGGGTCGTCACCGTCACCTATGTGGTCATGCTCGTCGCCTGGCCCACCGCGCTGGTCTTCAAGAACGCCCTCGTCGACGGGGTCGGGGCGATGTTCGCCTCCTTCATGGAGCCCGAGATCGCACACGCGCTCTACCTCACCGCCTACATCACCTTCTTCGCGGTGCTCATCAACCTGATGTTCGGGCTGACCATCTCGATCCTGCTGGTCCGCTACGACTTCCGCGGGAAGCGGTTGCTCTCGGCCCTGCTCGACATACCCCTCTCGGTCTCGCCTGTGGTCGTCGGCCTGGCACTGGTGCTCGTCTACAACGGCAGGGACGGGTGGTTCGGTCCGGCGCTGGAGTCGGCTGGGTTCCAGATCATCTTCTCCACGCCCGGCATGATCATGGCGACCGTGTTCGTCGCGTTGCCGTTGATGATCCGCGAGGTCGTTCCAGTCCTCGAGGAGCTCGGAGACGACCAGGAGCAGGCGGCCCGCAGTCTCGGGGCCAACGGCGTACAGACCCTGCGGCGAATCACCCTTCCCGCCATCAAATGGGCGATCGTGTACGGCGTCGTGCTCACCCTGGCCCGATCGCTGGGTGAGTTCGGCGCGGTGAAGATCGTCTCGGGGAACATCGCCGGCCAGTCCCAGACCGCCACCCTCTCCGTCGAGGAGACCTACCAGAACTTTCAGCCGGAGACGGCGTACGCCCTCGCCGCCCTGCTCGCCTTCATCGCCATGGCCTGCCTCGTCATCGTCGCCGTCCTTCGCCCAAAGGAAGAATCATGAACACCCCACGAAAGCGCTCGCTCATGAATAGACCTGCACTCATGTCCTTGGCCTCACGCTTCCGCGGGGACCCCGCATGAGTATCAAGATCCAAGGCATCAACAAGAAGTTCGGTGACTTCGTCGCACTCGACGACATCAGCGTCGACCTGCCCACCGGCCAGCTCACCGCGCTGCTCGGCCCCAGCGGTGGCGGCAAGTCCACCCTGCTGCGGATCATCGCCGGACTCGAGGACGCCGACTCCGGCACCGTGACCATCGAAGGCAACGAGGCGACCCATCTGCCGCCGCAGAAGCGCAACGTGGGCTTCGTCTTCCAGCACTACGCGGCGTTCAAGCACATGAGCGTTGCCAAGAACGTGGCGTTCGGCCTCGAGATCCGGAAGCGCCCGAAGCCCGAGGTCGAGAAGCGGGTGGCGGAGCTGCTCGAGCTGGTGCACCTCTCGCAGTTCTCGCACCGGTTGCCGGCGCAGCTGTCCGGAGGGCAGCGTCAGCGGATGGCGCTGGCCCGTGCCCTGGCCGTGGAGCCGACCGTGCTGCTGCTCGACGAGCCGTTCGGCGCACTGGACGCAAAGGTGCGCAAGGAGCTGCGCGAATGGCTCCGCCGCCTCCACGACGAGGTGCACGTGACGACCGTGTTCGTGACCCACGACCAGGAGGAGGCCCTCGAGGTCGCCGACGAGATCGTGGTCATCAACGACGGCCGGATCGAGCAGGTGGGCACTCCCGACCAGCTGTACGACGAGCCGGCCAGCGACTTCGTGATGAGCTTCCTCGGCCCGGTCACCAAGCTCAGTGGACGCCTCGTGCGACCCCACGACATCGAGGTCTACACGACGCCGGAGGACCCCCAGGGCAAGCCAGGCAAGATCGTGCGCCTGTTGCGGGTCGGGTTCGAGGTGCGCCTCACGGTCGCGCTCGAGGAGGAGGGTCACCCCGCCGTCGAGGTCACGGTCACCCGGGCGACCCAGCGCCACCTCGAGCTCGTCGAGGGCTCACGGGTGTGGATCTCGCACACGAACGGGGCCCGGATGCCGGCGCCGATCAGGGTCGTCAACGGCTGACTGGTGCGCCCCGCTAGCCTCGCGAGAGAGAACGTCGACCGTCTCAACGAGGAGTGACCATGGGCCAGGAGAACAGCGTCGAGAACAAGGCCGCCGAGCTGTTGCGGTTGCACCAGGACCCGACGTTGCTGACGGTCGTGAATGTCTGGGACTCCATCTCGGCGAAGGTGGTCGCGGACACGCCGGGGACCGCTGCACTCGCCACCGCGAGCCACTCGATCGCCGCCTCATTGGGCTATCCCGACGGTGAGAACATCCCGGTCGACCTGATGATCGAGGCCGTGGGACGGATTGTCGAGGCGACGACGCTGCCGGTCAGCGCCGACCTAGAGGGCGGGTACGGCGACCCGGTAGGGACCGTGCGCAAGGCGATCGGGGTGGGCGTGGTCGGCGCGAACATCGAGGACCAGATGAGGCCGCTCGACGAGGCGGTGGCGAACGTGCAGGCCATCATGGACGCGGCGATCAGCGAAGGCGTCCCGGACTTCGTGCTCAACGCGCGCACGGATGCGTTCGTACTCGGCCGCGAGCGGGACCAGGCCGAGGTCCTTGCGGACGCGGTCGAGCGCAGCAAGGCCTACGTCGACGCAGGAGCCCCGGTGGTGTTCGTGCCCGGCAAGCTCGACGAGGACGCCGTGAGCACGCTGGTCGATGCCCTGGGCCCACAGCGGCTGACGGTGATCGGCGCACCGGGCACTCCGTCGCTGGCGAGGCTCGAGGAGCTCGGCGTGGCTCGGGTCTCCTACGGGCCGATGTCCCAACGGGTTGCGCTGACCGCCCTGCAGGAGCTCGTCGAGGAGATCCACCGCGGTGGCGGGGTGCCGTCCACGATGCGCGCGCTCAACTGAGTCACGAGCTACGGCTGGTGTAGTCGTGCGGCTCGGCCTGCTGGTCCTCCTCCTCGTCCTGACGGGATGCGGTGCGGACGAGTACGCCGAGCTGGACCCGAAGAACCCCTCACGCGCGGCCGAGGGGCTGGTCTTCACACGGGCCGACGGGTCGTCGTACGAGGTGAACGATGCGGTGGCCAGGTGCATCGAGCACCGGAAGCTCCCGGGAGTCGAGGTGGTCCGGCTGGTCGCGCCGGCCGGCCGGTCCGAGGCCGCTGATGGCAGCGAGGGGCGGGAGCCGGCTCTGGTCGTCGACGTGGCGGTCGGCGTCCACGGCACGATGAAGCTGCCGCTCACCGAACGCGACTACGAGGCCGGACCATCGGATGCAGTTGTGCGGGGCGTGGACCCGGAGCGGCACGACCAGCTCTCCGGCACGGTCGAGGAAGCGTCCGGGGAGATGACCGTCTTCGAGGCGACCTGCGACCCGGAGCCCCGCCTGTCGGTGGTCGTGGACGCCACCCTGGCGAGCAAGCCGGGCCGGACGAAGGTGCAGGTCCAGGGTGGCCTCGCCTCGCTGATCCCAGGCTGACTCCCGCACCCGCTACGGCTGGGTCGACTCCTCGCAGCGCGCCTTCAGCGCCTCGGCATGTCTGCGGAAGCCCTCCTCGACGCGCTTCGGACCGGCGAGCGGGACCAGGGGGCCGGAGAACTCCTCGACGGTCTCGTAGCGCGTGGGCCCGCCTGGCGTCTGGCTGAGCCGCTGGTGACGCGTCCCCCTGACCAGGCCGAGCTTCGCGGGCAGGCCCTCGTAGACGTAGCCGAGCGTCGCACGGCGTACGCCGTCCTCGTCGTACGGCGGATCGACCTGGCTGATCCGCTCCGGGGAGGTCGTGCCGCGGCCGTTGGCCCACCGCACGTGAAGCTTGATCGGGTCTCCGATCTGCGGGGGAGTGGGGCACTCGGCTCGTACGACGAACGGGTTCCACTCGGCGTACTCATCGGTGTCGAGCATCACCGCCCACACCCGGTCGATCGGGGCGTCGATGTCGACCGAAGCCCGTGGGTTCATCGGTAGTTGGTGCATTGCTCCAGCGTAGGAGGGTCACGTTGGCGAGCGTTGGCGTGTGCGGGCTGACCTGCATGAACAGCGTTGGGCACCTTTGTGGCGTCGGGCGGCTTACGGTCATCTTGCGGACTCCCTGCGGACTCACGCCGACCTCCCCGGGGCTGCACAGTACCCGGGAGGTCGGCGCAGCGGCCTTGGCGCGGAGCGCGACCTGTTTCGCTCACCTGCCCGGTCCTGAATCTCGGAAGAGGAGCTCGTGGCGAGGCCGCGCCGAAGGCCGCGGTCTCAGGGAGTCAGGTTGAGCTTCCACACCCCGGTTCGGCCTGCCGACCGTCAGGTCAAGACCTGCATTCGACCCTCAGTCGCACCTGGGTTACGTCCCGAAGTCGTTCGCGGCCCGCTGCCAGTCACTGATGACAGCAGCCAGCATCGCACCGCTTGACCGGTTGAACGCATCCAGAACCACGACGTCGACGAGGCACTCCACCTTGAGCGTGTGCGACCAGGCCGGCCGCCGGCCAGGCCGTCACCCGCGTGGCTGCATCTTGGAGTCGCCGGTGCGTCGGGGCGGCCCGACCATGCGCGGACCCGAGAGCCGAATCTCCAGGCGGTGCGCCTCACGCTTGAGCGGCTGCGCGAGATACTGACCCAGGATGACACCCGCCGCGAGGGCCAGCGCGGTTGCCACCGCGGAGGCTAGCTGCAGCACACCGTCCTTGCCTTCCGCCATCAGAGCCAGCCCTCGATAGATGTCGAGACCAGGCAGGAGTGGCACGATCGCAGGGACCACCACGACCAGGGGTGGGACGCGGAAGCGGCCGGCGACGAGGTAGCACACGGCCCCGATGGTGACGGCGGCAGTCGCAGTGCCCCAGGTGCGGCCGACCTCCGCCGTGTCGATGCCCAGCAGGACACCCTGTCCAAGGGCCGCGACCAGAGCCACCGCCACGAGGGAACGCAGTGGCGCATACGCGGCGAACGCAAAGCCCGCTGCGGCGATCGCGGCGCCGAACACGGCGACCCCTGCCTCTGCGAGGCCGACAGCACCGTGATTGAGCGAGACCGGACCTGACCCCAACATGACCCCCACGGTGAGCCCGGCACCGACCCCCGCGATGATCCCCATGGTATTGAGTAGCGCGTCGATCAACCGGGCGCTGGCGGTGACCGGGAACCCGCTGATGGCGTCCTGGGTCGCACCCATGATGCCGACGCCTGCCAGGAGCATGACGATGCCAGCGGTGACCACGCGAGACGGGTTCACCTCGAGCTGCGCTCCCGCGGCCGTAACCGCGATCATCGTGGCGACGAAGCCCCCTGCTGCCTGTTGGTAGAACGCCGGGATGCGATGCGGCGGCAGGAGCAACTGAGTTCCGTCGATCGCACAGGCCGCAAGGAACGCGAGCAGGCACACCAGAGCGTCGCCGCCGAGGGTGAGGGCGACACCGGTCCCCATCACCCCCCAGCCGAGGGTCACCGCCCAGCGGTGCCTGAGATGGCCAGTCGACAGGATCCGGGCAACCTGGTCCCGTGCATCCTCTCGGCTGATGGCACCCGCCATCAGGTCTTGCACAGTCCGATCGACCTCGATCAGGTCCGCGTAGTCGACCGGACGCCGGCCCACCCTTCGCATCTGCAGAGCGGCGGGCTCGCGGCTGCTCGGCTGGTGCCGGAGGGTGAGGTCCACAAACGTCACGTCCGCAGACACGTTGCGCACGCCGCAGGCCCTGGTCACTTCCAGCATGGTGGCCGCCACGTCAGCCGCCCCAGCCCCAGATGACAGCAAGACCTCACCGATCCGCAGGGCCAGGTCCAGGGACTCGTACACGTCGCTCTGCTCAGTCACGGCCGCATCCTCGACCGGTACCCGGAATCCCAGATCGACTCATCGCGGCCCTCGTCGAGCTCGAGCGTGACTGGCACCTGGCCGAGATCGACCTCACACAGCACGCTCTTGAGTCGCTGCTCGGCACGATGCCCTGCAATAGCATGGCCTGCACCTAACGGTTACCCAGGCCCGGTTTGTCAGCTACGGCACGGGCGAGCGTGAGCCAACGACACATCTCAACGTCCCTTTCCGCTGCAGTCCTCGAGGTCAGGCCGAAACGGCGTCACGCACCCGCTCAAGCATCGCCTGCTCGCGCTCGCTGACCTGCTGGGCGCCGACGCCCATGAACCCGCCTTCCTTCGCCGCGTCGGCCGACGCCTGCGCCGCAGCGACGAGCCAGCGACCGAATGCCGCAGCCTCTTCGTCCGTTGCCCGCGCGGCGACGATCTTCTGCACAGCAGTGAGCTCGGCCAGCACCTGGTCTCCCGGGCTGGAACTGCCGGTGGGCTTGAACCCCTTCAGTGGATTTCGCTTGGCCTGCACCTCGGCCTGCACGTCGAGCGCCACCTCGGTCACGAGTTGCTCTCGGGTCGGGGGGTTCGTCGCGGTCTTTATCGAGGCCATCGTCTCCTTGGTGGCCTCGATCGGGCCACCAGGGTCGGCGAGCATGATCGCCATACCAGCCACGAGCGGGGCACGTATGACACGCGCCCACTCGTCGTCCGGGAAGTCACTCTTCGATGTCATGACGGCCTCGCCCCTTGTCTTGTCTGACTCGTGGTTGCACTTCTAGTTGCAGCGATCAGTGACCAACGCCTGTACCCGTGCCCACTTCTCGTTGACCTCTTCCAGGGAGGCCTCGGCCCGCGCCACCCTCTCCTCCACGTTGTCGCCAGCCTCGGCCGCGGTAGCGCGTGCAGCGTCGAGGCTCTTCTCCAACCTCGACAAGGCAGTGTCTAGGCGTTCCCCCTCCACGACCTCCTGCAGATCATCGAGCCGGTCGCGGAAGTCGATGGCACGCGCACGCAACTCATCGGCGCTGGTCTTTGAGGCGTCGATTTCACTGAAGTCCTTGGCTGTCGTGACGATCTCGTCGTAGCGCGCGCACAGCTCCGAGCTCCCAGCGGTGCCTTCGTTGCCACCACAGCCACCGAGCAGCAGCCCAGTCGTCACCAGGGCTGCGAGGTGGCCTGCACGATGCAACCCTCCGCCCCGAAGACAGTGCAGTGCCCCGCGGACCATGTGGCCACCCTCCCCTCCATGGCTAGGAGTCGGCTCACCTCCACCGGGTGAGGAGGGGCGCCCGTCGGGCGGCGCATGCTTCGTCGACAAGGCAGAGGCAAGCGAGGTGCTTGGATGGGCGGACGAACGCCGGGTCGCACCCGACGGGCCTCTGTGGTGCTGCTGCTGGCGTTGGTGGTCGTTGGCTGCGGAGGTGAAGGCGGCGAGGGGGGCGAGGGGGGCGCGAGCTCACCGACCCGCACACCTACCGCCGACCGGTCCGTCGACCGGCCCAGTGACCGGCCGAGTGACCGGCCCACTACGGACCGTACGGACGATCGGCCCGGCCTGGACGAGCCAGATGACACGACGCCGGAGGAGCCAACGCCGGACGTTCCCCCTCCCACCCGAGATCGACCCGAACTGCCCGAGGCCACCGCAAGTGACAGGGTGCCGGCTACGCAGCAGCCAAGCCCTACCTCGAAGACCGACGAACCCGCCACGGCGGTGGCTGCAGATTCCGCAGACGACGAGGGCGAAACCGTCCCGCCGTGGGTGTGGTGGCTGTTGGGAGCCCTATTGCTCGCCCTGGCCGTGGCCGTCCCATTGATCGTGCGAGGTCGTCGACACGCCGCGTGGCGCGGCGAGCTCGCCGAAGCAGAGGGTGAGATCGCCTGGTTCGCCCATGAGCTACTCCAGGGTCTGCGGCACGCCCACTCGCGTGAGGAGGTTTCCGGAGGCTGGACGGTGGGCCAGCCGCGCGTCGTCGCGGCGGAGGACCAGCTGACGGTGCTCGAGTCGTCGGCGCCGGACCAGGTCGGCCAGGACCGGGCGCAG
Source organism: uncultured Alphaproteobacteria bacterium (assembly GCA_963752345.1). Classification (GTDB taxonomy): domain Bacteria; phylum Pseudomonadota; class Alphaproteobacteria; order SMXQ01; family SMXQ01; genus CAVVYA01. The sequence goes on along the minus strand of CAVVYA010000015.1, from coordinate 839,996 downwards.
GAGCTTCTGAACGCCTCGCGACAGGCGCGTGCACGGATGCAGACCTTGACTGGCCCCGGACCTCAAGACACCTGGATGCTGGATCTGGACGCGATCACGGACGACCTCGAGCACGTGTTGGTCGGCCGCGGTCGGACCTCCTCATCGCGGCCCCCCGATTGATTTCGGGGCAGGTCACGCGAGAGGCCCGTGCTTCTCTGAGGCTGCTCCCAGACCTGACATCCTTCGGCCTGCGGCTCGTCATCGATCGTAGGCCCGTGTCAGCCTCACCGTCCGCGCCATGACGCCCCCAAGCAGGGACAGCACGCACACCCCCAACGCCAAATTGATGCAAGCGGTGGCAACCTGACTCTCGGTGCTCTCCCCCACCGCGAACGGGAACGCGACGCCCGCCACCGTGGCCAGGCTCACGATCCAAGAAAAGAACATCCGCGGCCGAGGCGTGACCAGTGCCATGGCGTGCGCGACACCGGTCGCAACGAGCGCCAACACGAAAGCGGTCAGCGCATAGTCACCTGCGAAGGTGTGGAACAGGTCGAGCAGAAGGGCCGGTCGAACGAGGCGTACGTCGGCGATCGCGCAGACCAGCACGCCGACCACCGCCACGAGGGCCGCAACGAAACCGGTCGCCACACCGCCGCCCCAGAGGCGACTGGCGTCGATCGAGACACGCCGGTGCGCAGGCTCAGTCATCATCGATCCCTCCAACCACTGCTTCGTCCCGGACATCATCGGGCTCGAACACCTGCACCTCTCCCGGCATCAACCAACCCAACGCCTTGACAGCATTCCCGAGCCAGTCGGCGTCGGAGACGACGGCCACGCGCTCCCATCCCCTCGGGCTCTTCAACCACATCTTCGTGTCGGCCCACACGGCGCCTGGCTTGTGGTCAGCCTCGTCCCCGAGCACGTACATCGACCGCGCGTTGCCCTGCTCCATCCCAGCGTTCATCGTCGGCACTAGTACATCGCGACGGCGATCCTCCCCGCTGGGCTTGTCACCTGCCCGCGGGCCAGTTGTTCCCGTGGGCATGTTCGCGACGACCTTGATCATGCTGCCTCCTCATGGGCGTCAACCCCATCGTGCCTGCCATCGACCCCGGGTCACTCACCTGGATCGGGCGATAGGCGAGCCGGGTCCGCGAAGTCCGGTAGACCGTCAGAGTCGACCCCTGCACCTCCAGCAAGAACAGACCACCTGGATCGCCTCGCTATTGTTGATCCGTCAGGGTCAGAATCCGGGCGCCGGTACCGACGGCCTCGGTAGGGTGAACCGCATGGATACGGAGTCCGCCCCGATCGCGTACGCCGCGCTGCAGCGCGGAACGCCGGTGCACACAAGCGATGGCCGCGAGTTCGGCACGGTCGCAGCCGTGCTCGTCGACGAACCGGTTGACGTCTTCGATGGGATCAATGTCCAGACTCCCGAGGGCGTCAGGTTCGTCGACGCGGACCAGATCGGTCAGATCTTCACCACCCATGTGTGCACGACCTTGTCCTGGGACGAAACAGCGAACTTGCCCGACCCGCGCTGAAGTCCGAACGCCCGGCTCCCCGACTACCCGGCCCAACAGCACTGCCAACCAGATCCAGTCGGTCCCGAGGGCGACGAACCGGGGTCCGTTGCTAACTCGATGCACGTGCCCGGGAATAAGTTGAGGACCGCCGCCGGCGGTGTTCACTGTGCCGCGAGCCTGCCGAGGATCCGCCGCACCACCTCATGGAAGCGTCCTACGGACTCCACGTCGAGTCGCTCCTGCGGACTGTGGGCCCCTTCGATGGTTGGGCCGATCGAGACGGCGGACAGTCCCGGCAGATGCGCGGCAATCTCCCCGGCTTCGAGACCAGCGTGCACCGCGGTCACGTTCGGTTCTCGTCCGTGCACCTCGTGATGGGCTGCGCGGACAACGTCGAGCAGCGCGCTGTGAAAGTCCGGCTGCCAGGCCGGGTACCGGGAGGTGATGTCGGCGCGGCCACCGCCGAGGCGGGCGAAGCTCGCGTACCTGGCGTGCAACGCGTGCAGGTCGATCTGCCGCGACGATCGCGGGGCCGAGACCAGCACTGCATCGTCGCCCTCGATGTAGGCCACGCCCAGGTTGGTAGAGGTCCGCACGATGCCCGGCAACCGTTCGTCCATGGAAAGCACCCCGGACGGGAGCGCGACCAGCATGTCGATGACCCTGCGCGCCGCATCGTGCGACATCACTCGTGCCGGAGGCGGGTCGGGTGATCCAACGATCTCTATGACCGCGTCGTCGTCCGCACCCGTGCGCCAGGAACGGACCCGCTCCTGCACCTCAGCGGCGACGCGCTTCAGGACCGTCCCGACCCGGTCGTCGAGTAGCAACACGGCCTGGGCTTCACGGGGGATCGCGTTGTCCGCGTTGCCGCCGGACAGGTCTGCCACCCGGAGGTGGGTCGCAGCATCCTCGGTCAGCTCCTCGGTGGTTTGGGCCAGCACGTAACCAAGGACCTTGAGGGCATTCGTGAGATTGTCGTCGATCTGCTGGCCCGAGTGTCCGCCCTGAAGACTCCTCACGCGGAGCACGGCGTGCCCACTGTCGTCGGGGGCGGTCTCCCAGCCCGTTGCGATGCGCACGAAGACCCGCGAGCCACCGGCACTCCCGATGATCACCTCGTGCTCCTGCTCTGAATCGAGGTTGAGCAGAGTGCGTCCGGTCACCAGCTGCGGATCCACCCCGGCGGCCCCGCCGAAGTCTTCCTCCTCGTCGACGGTGAAGAGGAGCTGCAGCGGGGGGAACAGCAATCGGCCCGTGCCGGCTGGCTGTGAACAGCCTTCCGCTGCAATCGCGAGAGCCACCGCCACACCGATCCCGTCATCGGCACCCAGCGTCGTACCGGGGGCCCGGACCCAGCCGTCAGCCACCACCGGAAAAACCCCGTCGAGCGCAGGGTTGGTCCCTGCCGCGGCGTCGGCCTCGCAGACCATGTCGAGGTGCGCCTGCAGGACGACCGTCTGGGCCCCCGAAGACGACGGGAGGTCGGCGACGATGTTGCCCACTCGATCGACCCTCGCGGCCAGACCCAGGGACTCGAGGCGGCCCAGGACGTGCGACCGGACCTGCCCCTCCTCCTTGGAGCGACGTGGCAGCACGGCCAGCAAGGCGAACTCCTGCCACACGGTTGCGGGTTCAAGCCCGCGTACCCACGCAAGCCGGTCAACCTCGCCCGGCACAGTCTGCTTCGACACCGGTTACTCCTCTCACCCAGCACTCGAGCCCGCCGCCAAGCCACGCCGTCGAGGCGATCACCAGAGTCGCCTGCGTCGGTTGTAGGAGCCGGCCGATCCACGGCCCAGGGCTCCGCGCTGGCTCAGTCGGCGGCTGGCGGCCCGTCGGGGTCCGCCGTTCTTGCGTCGCGCTCGATGTCCTCGGCGTCTGCCGTCAGCTGCTTCTCCTTCATCTTCTCTGCGCTGCGCATCGCCTTCTCGATCTTGGCGCCCATGTCCGATACCCCGACCACGACCAGACCGGCCTGGCCGGCGTCGAGGTGCTCTCCCAGGTCCTTCAGGTCATCGCGGCTCATCCCAGCTGCTGCATGCCCAGCGAGCGCGCCCAGCAGCGAACCACCAAGGGTCGTGGCCGCCAGCAGGCCGCCACCCACGGCCGCGAGCGGGAAGAGCGCCACAACCAACCCGGTTGCCAGGCCGACACCGCCGCCGAGAACGCCTCCCACCCGAGTGGGGGTCTCGTGCTTGCGCACGATCTTGACCTTGCCGTCGCTGCGCCTCTCGACCACGGCCGCGTCGTAGGCGTCCAGCATTTGCGCCTCGTAGTGCAGATCCTTGACCCGCTCGTAGTCCGCCTCGGCGGCATGCACGTCCGGGTAAACCCCGACGTAGGCGATGAAAGTGTCGATCGGCATGTCCAGCTCCCGGTGTGTTGTGGTCCGGACCTACTCTTACTCGCGACCCACGGCGCGTCGCCTCACCCAATCGGGGTGACTCAACGAACGGCCGGGGCCGGGCGGGCAAAAGCGCGAGCGTGCGGAAACTCGGGTCGCAGCGACGTCTGCATCCCGAACGAGCGGCTCAGAGGACCACGATCCGCCCACGGACGAGCAGCGCGAAAACCGTCCGCAAATACGTTCCGGTGCCGGTGGGCACCGCGCCTCGGCACCCGCCCGACGGATTCAACTGCCGATGCGACGGGCTGCGTGGCGACGTGAAGGACAGCGACCAGTGCCAGATCTTGGCTGCCGCGCGAGCCGGCGTCCGTGCCGACTGATCCGGACACGCGCGGCCCGGTTGTCGGCGAGGATCTTGCGTATGGGACTCTCTTCCCGCTAAGGCCACAGCGACCGATCTAGAGGAGAGAAGCCACCCATGGACGCGATCACCACTGACTTCTGGGAAGTTCTGCTGTGGAGCTTCTGGTTCTTCATCTGGATCGCGGCGCTGATGGTGTGGGTCCGCTGCATGTTCGACCTCTTCGGCGACAGCTCGCTCAGTGGCTGGGCGAAAGCCGGGTGGGCCGTCCTGCTGATCTTCGTGCCATGGCTGGGTGCACTGATCTATCTCATCGCTCGCGGCCGGAGCATGACCGAGCGGCAGGCTGCGGCCGCCGCGCAGATGCAGGCAGAACAGAGGGAGTACATCCAGCAGGTCGCCAGCACCTCGCCTGCCCCGGCTGAGGAGATCGCTCGCGCCAAAGAGCTGCTCGACTCTGGGGTTATCGACCAGACAGAGTTCGAGGCGCTGAAGTCCCGCGCACTTGCCTGACACGTCGACAACCCCGAGGCAATCAATGGCGCCCGGAGTTTCGGTGAGTGTCCAGGCGGGCGCCTTCTTTCCGACAACGGTCGGTCGAGGTCGCCGATCACTTCGGAGTACGTCGCACTGAACCGGCTGATCCGCGAGACCGGGCAGAGCTACGTTTACGTCACCGGCACCGGGCCCGGCGGGGCCAGCACTCGCCGCCAACTCCTACCTCGAGAGCCGCTCCTCCGACGTCTACCCACAGCTGAGCGAGCACTCGTCTCCAAGCATCACCTTGAACACGTACAGCCACCTGTGGCCCAGGGCCGAGGAACGGACCCGAGCGGCGGCCGCAGGGCTCATGACGGCCGCTCTTGCGGACTGTGTGCGGACTGGTGAAGAGAAGCCGCAGGTCAGCGGCACCCCTTAGCGGTAGTTGGTGAACTGCACCGCGAAGTCGTAGTCCTGCTTCTTCACCAGCGCCTGCACGGCCTGCAGGTCATCGCGCTTCTTGCTGCTCACGCGCAGCTCGTCGCCCTGCACCTGCACCTTGACGCCCTTGGGGCCCTCGTCGCGAATCAGCTTGCCGACCTTCTTGGCGTCCTCGGAGCTGATCCCCTCCTTGAGCGCGATGCTGATCTTGGTCTCGCGTCCGGAGGGACGCGGTTCGCCGGCGTCGAGGATCTTCAAGGACTGCTGTCGCTTGATCAGCTTCTCCTTGAACACGTCGAGCACGGCGTTGGCCCGGTCCTCGGCGCTGGCGGAGATCTCGATGCCCTGTTCGCCGGACCACTTGATCTCGGCACCGGTGCCCTTGAAGTCGTAGCGCTGGGAGACCTCGCGGGCCGCCTGGGACAGTGCGTTGTCCACCTCCTGACGGTCGATCTTGCTGACGATGTCGAACGACGAGTCGGCCATGCTGGTGGACCTCCATCCGATTTAATTCCTGCGGCGGTGCTGCGCTATCCTCGGCTGCGCGCTGGCCCACACTAACGGGCCGTGAGCACGGCAGGTTGTCCGAGTGGCCAATGGAAACGGACTGTAAATCCGTCGGCGTATGCCTACGCAGGTTCGAATCCTGCACCTGCCACCACACACGATTCGGCGAGAGCACGTTCGCCACTCCGTAGATCGGGCCCTGGCCAACCCCTCGTGCAACTGAGCGGGTGCCCATCGATGAGTTTCCGCTGCCCCGGTGGTCTGGTCATTGGCAAGCCCAGCACGACCTCACGGGGACAGGAGCTACCACCCATGGTCATCGTTGCAGGACATCTCACCGTCGAGCCGCAGCAGCGCGAGGCCTACCTCGCTGGCTGTCACCCCGTAGTGGAACAAGCCCGCGAGGCAACCGGCTGCCTCGACTTCGCGATCAGCGCCGACCTCGTCGACCCCGGGCGGATCAACATCTTCGAGCGCTGGGAGTCGCAGGCGACTCTGGAGACCTTCCGCGGCAGCGGCCCTGATGAGCAACAGAGTCAGGCGATGCTCACGGCGTCGGTCGAGGAGTACGCCGTCGCCGATGAGCGGACAGGGTCAGACGGCTAGGCGCGACTCTCGGTGGCGACAACAGGCCCGTCGGCAGCCAGCCGGAAGAGCCAGGCGGAGAGGCAGAACAGAGCGGCGAACATTGCGTTGATGCCCAGAATGTCGAGGATGGAGGCCTCCTTCGGCACACCGGCGACCAGGGCGACGACGGTGACGAGCACCTGCGTCGCAGCTGTCGCGAGCAGGGCCAGCGACATGCCCGGGGCGCGGAGCCGCGCAACTATCGTGCCGAGCACCAGGACGGTGGGTACGGCGAGGTACATCCGGTCGTCTCGACCGCCGTCGCCGATGATGCCCAGTGCGCCGATCGCGAGGATCAAGAAGAGCGTGGTGCCGACAGCGGCGCCAACTCCGAGCAGGTAGTAGGTCGATGTCTTCATGGTCTGCTCCTCGAGTGTTCTCTCATCCGCGGTGAATGGCGGCGGGTCGGTCGTCGACGGCGCGACGTCGTCATAGCTCTTGGTCAGTCCCCGCGCGCTGATCATGTGCCGAACGCTAGGGGTGCAGCTGGCCAGGACGTGGGTAGGACGTGTGCAGGTTCTGTGCAGATCGACTGGAAGCTCCGCCCCTCCAGGACGGTTGCGCTGGTGCACCCTGATCCCTGTTCAGCGAGCACAGACCGGCCTAGGATCCGCTACAACGGCTCGATCCAGCTCGGGAGGCTCGTGTGCGCCGGTTGTTGTTGTTCGTCCTGACCATGTCCTTGTCGCTTTCCGCCGGGGGACTCGCTCTCATCGGTCCGGCAGGTGCGGCGCCACCCGCTGAGCGAGCAGCACCCGCCGGGAAACCCGCCAAGCCGCCCGCCGCGCAACCTTCTGGTCGGCCGAAGCCGCCGCCCTGGCTGAAGGTCGAGAACGGCGCCACACAGCCGCAGTTCGACCTCGCCGACGCGGTCGAGGAGACGCTGTACGTCGAGACGACGGTCGACTCCGACCTCGACGGCAAGCGCGACCGGGTGCGCCTGCAGCTGTCCCGCCCGGGTGAGACCGAGAGCTCGAACATCAAGGTGCCGGTGGTCTTCGAGCACAGCCCCTACCGCTACAACGTCGGCGGCGGGACGAACCACAACGTCGACTACTCCGTGATGCCACAGGAGGGGAACCAGCCCCGGAACCAGCGCCGATCGTTCGCCGCGGGCCAGCCCGTGTCGAAGTCGGCACCGGACCTGCCGGGATCCCTCGACAACTACTGGGTGCCGCGCGGGTACGCCGTGGTGCTCGGCGAGAGCATCGGCACCGGCTTCTCCGACGGCTGCCCGACTGTGGGCGACCAGAAGGAGACGCTCGGCACGCAGGCGATCATCGACTGGCTCAACGGCAGGGCGCCGGCGTGGAACGAGGAGGGCGAGCCCGTCACCGCGGACTGGACGACCGGCGACGTCGGCATGACCGGTGTCTCCTACAACGGCACCCTGCCCAACCAGGTCGCCACCACCGGGGTCGAGGGGCTGCGCACCATCGTGCCGGTCTCGGCGATCTCCAGCTGGTACGACTACTACCGCGCCAACGGACTGGTCCGGGCGCCGCACTCGAACAAGTCCGGCGTCGGCGAGAACGGCTACCTCGGCGAGGACCTCGACGTGCTGGCCGAGTTCGTCGAGGGGCCCTCGCGCACGGAGAAGTGCCGCCACGTCGTGGAGGAGATGCTGGCGCGTCAGGACCGCGTCACCGGCGACTACAACGCCTACTGGCACGCCCGCGACTATCTCCACAAGGCCGACCGGGTGAAGGCCAGCGTGTTCGTCGTGCACGGCCTCGAGGACTACAACGTGATGCCCAAGGCGTTCACGTCGTGGTGGCAGAAGCTGGCGTCGAACGGCGTACCCCGCAAGATCTGGCTGCACAACGGCGGCCACGGCGGACCGTCGTCCACCTCGGGCTACCAGCAGACCCTGAACAAGTGGATGGACTACTGGCTCTTCGGCGTCCGGAACGGCGTGACCTCGGAGCCGCGGGCCGACGTACAGCGTCCTGACGGCACCTACGAGAAGTACGCCAACTGGCCGGCGCCGGGTGCCCGGGACGCGACCCTGCACCTGGGAGCAACCAACGCCACCCAGCCGGGCACGCTCGCGACACGTCCGCAGACCAGGGGTCCGAAGCCGCGGCAGTCGTTCGTGGACCGCGGCCGCGAGGCCAACACGGACGCCGAGCTGCTGCCGGCACCGGACGTCGCCAACCCGAACCGGCTGGCCTACCTCTCGCCGCCCCTTCGCCGGAGCGCGCACCTTTCCGGCACCCCGTCGGTCTCCTTGCGGGCTTCCGTGGACAACCGCTACGCAGCCAACCTGACCGCGGTTCTCGTCGACTACGGCCCGGTGGGCAGCGCCACCCAGCCGGTGATGGTCACCCGCGGCTGGATGGACGTGCAGAACCGGCGGAGCGCGGACCGCAGCTCGCCGATTCAGCAGGGCAAGGAGTACGCCTTCGGCTGGAAGCTCGAGCCGGACGACTACGTGTTCCCGGCCGGGCACCGGATCGGGCTGGTGGTGGTCTCCACGGACCAGCAGTACACCGTGCGCCCGGACCCCGGGACCAGGCTGACCGTGAACCCGGCGAAGAGCAGCGTGGACCTCCCGATCGTCAACGGGGTGGGCGGACTGCGCTTCTGACCTTGCCGGCCTGGGCAGCGGGTCGGGGCTGTTGGCCCGCTGCTCACGGCCGTTCCGTACGCCGAGGCGGTAGTCGTACCCGGAGGACTGTCCTGCCGGGGACCGAGTCGATGGAGATCTCGCCGCTGTGCCGGTCGACGATGATCCGGCGCGAGATGTCCAGGCCGAGGCCGGTACCCACCCCGACGTCCTTGGTGGTGAAGAACGGCTCGAAGGCGCGCGCCTGCAGGTGCTCCGGCATTCCCGGTCCGGTGTCGGCGATCTCCACCACGACCCAGCCCAGGTCGTCGACCCTGGTGGTCAGCCGCAGGGTGCCGGTGCCGCCCATGGCGTCGAGAGCGTTGGCGATGAGGTTCGTCCAGACCTGGTTGAGCTCCCCGGGGATGGCTTCGATGCGTGGGAGCTCGGGGTCGAAGTCGCGCTCCACCTTGATGTCACGCCGCAGCCGGTAGCCGAACATCACCAGCGTGCTCTCCAGGCCTTCGGTGACGTTGATGGTCTGCACCGAGGCGCGATCGAGCTGGGAGTACTCCCGAACGGCCGCCACCAGGTCCGAGATGCGGTGGGTCGCGTCCTTCACCTCCGCGAGCAAGCTCGTCATCGACAGTGAGCTGGCCACCCACTCCAGAGCAGCTCCGAGCGGACCTTCGCCGAGGACCGCCGCCACCCGTTCGCACCACGCCACGTCCATCCCGGCCGCTGCCAGCGTCGGTGCGATCAGCCAGGGGTCCTCCACTCCGTGCGCCGTGAGCCAGTCGGACAGGATCTCCTCGTTGTCAGCCAGGGTGAGCGCGTCGAGCGTCGCTGGCCTGGGTGCAGCCTCACGGCGCAAGTGGTCCAGCGCGACGAACTGGTCCGCGGTGATCTGTCCCTCCGCCAGCCGGCCCAGTGCGGACATCAGCGACTCGGAGGTGCCCTCCAAGGCGTCGACCGACCGGGTGGCGGAGGAGGCCGGGTTGTTGATCTCGTGAGCCAGACCGGCGGCCAAGGTGCCCAGAGCCACCAGCGACTCGCGTTGTCGGGCCCCCGCCTCGATCCGCCGCACGGTGTTGACCAGACCCTTGATGAAGTGCACCCCGAACGGGAACCAGGCATCGGCTCGCTCGCGGAGGACGGCGGCGGAGACCGCGAACACGCGCCCCGACGAGGTTGCCCGCCCGGTGGCGAAGTAGACGCCGTGCTCGTCCCAGGCCCGGAAGCCGCCGGCCCACTGCCCGGGCTGGGTCATCGCCCCCAGTGTGGTCTCCTCCTTGCCGACCTGGCGGACGAGGCTGACGGTGCCGTCGAGCAGGACCCACCAGCTGTCCGCCGGGTGACCCTCGTGGAACAGGACCTCGTCGGGGACGAACTCGTGCTCCCCGCCGGCCTCGAGCAGCTCGGTCAGCTGTTGATCGGTGAGCCCGTCGAAGATCGACAGGGCGCGCAGGTCCTCGAGGCGCATCAGATCGTCGCCAGGTAGCGGTGGACGAGATAGACCGACATCGCGCCCTCGCCGACAGCCGAGGCCACGCGCTTCATCGAGTCGAGGCGGACGTCGCCGGCCGCGAAGACGCCGGGGACGCTGGTCTCCAGGGCGTACGGCGGGCGGGGGAGCGGCCACTTCCCCGACCCCTCCGCGGCCAGCATGTCCTGTCCCGTGACCACGAAGCCCTTCGGGTCGCGCACGATGTCCTCGCCCAGCCAGCCGGTGCGCGGTGACATCCCGATGAAGACGAACAGCCAGCTCGTGCTGACCTCCCGCTCGGTGCCCGCCTCCCGGTCGGCCAGGGTGATCGCCTCGAGGTGGCCCTCGCCCCGCGCCGCGACGACCTCGGCGCGCAGCAGCACCTCGACGTTCTCGGCCGCCCGGATCCTGGAGACCAGGTACTGCGACATGTGGTCCTCGAGCCTTGCTCCGCGGACCACCATCACCACCCGCTTGGCGTGGCGGGAGAAGTTCAACACTGCCTGACCGGCGGAGTTGGCCGCCCCGACGACGTACACGTCCTCGCCCTGGCACTGGAGTGCCTCGCTGGCTGATGCGCCGTAGTAGACGCCGCGCACGCCGAGCGCGTCGAAGCCGGGCACGTCGAGCCGGCGGTAGGACACCCCGGTGGCGATGAGCACGGCGCGTGCCTCGATCTCACCCTGGCCGTCGAGCCGAACGGCCCGGACCGGCCCGCGGGTCTCGAAGCCCACCACGTCGCGGGCGAGCACCGTCTCCGCTCCGAAGCGTGCCGCCTGGGCGACCGCGCGGTGGGTGAGCTCGGCACCGGAGAGTCCCTTGGGGAACCCGAGGTAGTTCTCGATCGAGGCGCTCTGCCCCGCCTGTCCACCGGGTGCGTCCCGCTCGACGACGACGGTGCGCAGCCCCTCGGAGGCGGCGTACACCGCTGCCGCAAGGCCCGCCGGCCCGTCGCCGACGATGCACAGGTCGTACAGCGGCTGCTCGGGTCGGGTTCGCAGCCCGAGTGCGTTCGCGAGCTGGAGCGGCGAGGGCGATCGCAGGGCTTCGCCGTCGGGCACGAGCACCAGCGGGAGGTCCTCGGCGCCGGCCTCCGCGAGCTCCAGCAGGTGCGTCGCCTCCTCGTCGCGCTCCACGTCCAGCCACCGGTAGGGCACGTGGTTGTGGGTCAGGAACGTCTTCACCTCATAGCTCTGGTCCGACCACCGGTGCCCGATCACGCGGATCTGCGCTTCCTCGTCCGGGTGCTCCTCGCGCCAGCTGCTCAGCAGGTCGTCGACGACGGGGTAGAGCCGCTCGACGGGTGGGTCCCACGGTTTCAGCAGGTAGTAGTCGAGCCCGATGTCGTTGATGGCCTTGATCGCGACGCCCGTGTCGGCGTACGCCGTGAGCAGCAGCAGGCGCGACTCCGGCGACTCCTCGCGCACCCGCTCCAGCAGCTCGATCCCCGTCATCCCGGGCATGCCCTGGTCGGAGACCACCAGGGCAACCGTGCGGTCTCGCAGGGCCAGCTGCGCCAGCAGGTCCAGCGCCTCCTGACCTGAGTTCGTGCTCACCACCTGGTAGTCCGCGCCGTAGCGCGCACGCAGGTCGCGGGCGATGGCACGCGAGACGCCCGGATCGTCATCGACCGCCAAAATGGTCGGCTTCGACATCTGGCCCCACTCCCCGCCGGTGGGGAGGTGTTCGACGTGGGTCAGCGTCGGCCCCTCCGGCCACTCAAGGATGGTGCGAGCCCACTGCCCCTGACAAGGGCCAGGTCAGTGCGACCCGGTGCTGGCGAAGCTGAGGTCCCGTGTCGCCAGCTCCTCGCGCAGGATGGCGATCGCCTTGGGGCCGACGCCGTGGATCTCCAGCAGCGTCTCCGCTGTGACGCGCGTGAGCTGGTCGTAGCGAGTGAACCCATGCGCGGCAAGCTCGCGGGCAGCCACCTTGCCGATGGCCCGGGGGAACTCGGTCTGCGGTGACCCCACTGCCTCGTCCGTCATCTGCCGAGCTCCTGGAAGACCGTCAGCTGGAGACCGGCCGGGCCTTCGAGGCGAGCGTTGAGTGACTGCCACGGCGTGATCACGGGATCCGCCACCAGGTCAGCTCCGCCGTCGATGAGCTCTCCGGTCACCGCGTCGACGTCGGCGACCTCGAAGGCGACGCGGAGTCGCGGCGCGACTCGGCGCCCCACTTCGACCTGGTCGATCATGGCCACCTGCTCGGGGTTGGAGAGCTCGAGCGTGGCCCGACCGACGTCGAGGATGGTGACGCGCTCGCCGGAATCCCCTTCCACGACGAGCTCTTCGGCAGCGCCGAGGACGTCGCGGTAGAAGGTGACGGCCTCGTCGTAGTCCGGAGCCTCGACGACCAACCGCATCTGGAGAACTCGTCCCGTCTTGCTCGCGCTCACCGATCCACGCTCCTTCGCTCACCTCGAGTCGTGTGCTGGGCCCCGCGGAAAAGGGGGCCACTTCAGCACACGACTCGATTCGATTCGTTCACACCTTGATCTTCTTGCCGTCCGGGTCGAACAGCGGCCGGAGCGACACCGACGCCGGTTCGCGGGAGCCGTTGACGTCGACCTCGTAGGTGCCCTGCTTGACCCACTCACGGTCGATCCGGCTTCCGTCCGGGTCCCAGAGATAGGCCAGACCGACACACGCGCCGAGGCTCTCGCCCCACGCAGCCGAGATCACCTGGCCGGCTGCTCGGCCGTCGCGCAGCACCAGCTCGCCGCCCCACAGCATCGGGTCGGGACTCTCGAGCACGAACGAGGTCAGCTTGCGTCGCGGCCCGTCGGTCTTCGCCTGCTCCACGGCCTCCCGGCCGAGGAACGGGATGTCGGTCCTCAGCTTGCAGGCGAACAACAGGCCGGCCTCGACCGGGTTGTAGTCCGGGTTCAGCTCGCGGCCGAAGGCGCGGTAGCCCTTCTCCAGACGCATCGAGTCGATCGTGTAGTAGCCGCCGTTCATCACGCCGAGGTCCTCCCCGGCGGACATCAGGTCCTCGTAGACACCGACGGCGAAGTCGGTCGGCACGTAGAGCTCCCAGCCGAGCTCGCCCACGTAGGTGATCCGGGTGGCGCGGACGGTCGAGTAGCCCAGCGAGATCTCGCGGCTGGTGCCGAACGGGAAGGCATCGTCGGCGAGGTCGGAGCGGGTCAGCCGGGTGAGGAGCTCTCTCGATCGAGGGCCCATCACGCCCAGGACGGCGTACGACGAGGTGACGTCGACCAGCGTCGTGCGCCGGTCGCCGGTGTGCCGCCGGATGTGGTCCAGGTCGCGCTCGGTGGTCGCGGCGCTGCTGACGATCAGGTACTCGTCGTCGGCGACGCGGGTCAGGGTCACATCGGACTCGTAGGTGCCGCGCGCGTTGAGCATGCCGGTGTAGACGGTGCGACCGATGGGCACCGCGACGTCCGCAGTGCACAGCCACTGGAGCAGGGACTCCGCGTCGGGGCCGATAAGGCGGTACTTCGAGAAGGAGGTCTGGTCGAACACGGTCACGTTCTCGCGGGTGTTCGCGTGCTCGGCGGCCGTCCAGGGCAGCCAGTTCTGCTTGCCCCAGGAGTACTCGATGTCCGGCCTCTCACCCTCGGGGGCGAAGAAGTTGGCCCGCTCCCAACCCATCTTGCTGCCGAAGTTGGCGTTGGCGCTCGAGAGGTGGGCGTACAGCGGCGAGCGCCGGAACGGCCGTGCGGTGCGCATCTCGCGGTTGGGCCAGGGGATCTCGTAGTGCAGGCCGAGCACTTCTGCGACCCGGTCGTGCAGCCACTGGTTGTTGCCGTTGAAGCGGGCGAAGCGGCGGATGTCGACGCTGGTGAGGTCCATGCTCGGCTCGCCGTCGACGATCCACTCAGCGAGGGCGCGACCGGCCCCGCCCGCCGCGGCGATGCCGACAGAGTTGAGACCGGCGCACACGAAGAAGTTCCGCACTTCCGGGGCCTCGCCGAGGATGAACTGGTTGTCCGGCGTGAAGCTCTCGGGTCCGTTGTAGAACTTGCGGATCCCGGTCTCCGCGAGGACGGGGACACGGTGCACCGCACTCTCCATCAGAGGAGAGAAGTGGTCCCAGTCCTCCTCGAGCAGCTGGAACTCGAACGGGTAGGGGATCTGGTCCGGCGACACCCACGGTTTCGCGTCGGGCTCGAACCCGCCGACGACCAGCCCGCCGACCTCCTCCTTGAAGTAGGTGTAGCCGTCGGGGTCCCGGAGCACAGGCAGGTCGGGGTGCACGCCCTCGATCGGGTCGGTCACCACGTAGAAGTGCTCGGCGGAGTGCAACGGCACGTTGACCCCGGCGAGCTCGCCGACCGCCTTGGCCCACTGGCCTGCGCAGTTGACGACGATCTCGGCCTCGATGTCACCGGCTTCGGTGCGTACGCCGGTGACGCGTTGGTCGCGCACCAGGACGTCGAGCACTCGGGTGCGCTCGAAGACCTGGGCGCCGTTCTGCCGAGCACCACGGGCCATCGCCGCGGTCATGTCGGTCGGGTTCGCCTTGCCGTCTCCGGGCAGCCAGATCGCGCCGACGAGGTCGTCGACCTGCATCACCGGGTAGTGCTCGAGCGCCTGCTCGGGCGAGAGCAGCTCGCACTCCAGGTCGAACGCCTCCGCCGTTGCCGCCGTACGACGGAGCTGGGTCATCCGGTCCTCGGTGCGCGCCACCGTGACGCCACCGCACCGCTTGAAGCCTGCGGACAGGCCGACCTCGTTCTCCAGCTCGGAGTAGAGCTCGGTGGAGTACTGCACCAGCCGGGTGTTGCTCTGGTTCGCGCGCAGCTGACCCACCAGTCCCGCGGCGTGCCACGTGGTTCCCGAGGACAGCTCACCCTGCTCGAGCAGCACTATGTCGCTCTCGCCCTGCTTGGCCAGGTGGTAGGCGACGCTCGTCCCGATCACGCCGCCGCCGATGATGACGATCCGTGCCCGCTCCGGGAGCTGCTGGCTCATCAGTCGTCCCGGCCCGCCTGCTCGAGCAGGGACTCGAACTCGGGACCGTCGAACTCCGCGACGGCTCGCTCGTACTTCTCCATCCCCCAGGCCCAGAAGTCGAAGTCGATGGCGCTCACCGAGTGCTGGATGGATCCCCACAACGTCCAGCCGTACTTCGACATCAGGCCCCAGAGCCGCGCCCGCGCGACTCGATGCTGCAGCAGCTCGCCGTCGTACGCCTCCATCAGCTCCTCGAGCTGCTCGGGGGTCAGACCGGCCTCGCTCCAGATGTTTCCCAGCTCGAAGCAGGCGTCGTTGTTGCCGGCGTACTCGTAGTCGATCAGCCACAGCTTCGTGCCGTCGTCGATGAAGTTGCCGGCGAGCAGGTCGTTGTTGCAGGGCACCGTCGGCGTCGGTCGCGCGGCCAACGCGCGCTTGATCTGCTCCGCCTTGTCGGCGAACTCGAGATAGCGCGCTGGCAGCCGGAACCCGTGGTCCTGCACGATGCCGAGGTAGTTCTTCTGCACCTCGAACATGTCGAAGTCGGAGACGAAGCGCCCACCCGAGTGCAGCTGCCGGCAGGCGGCGGCCACGCGAGCGAGGTGCCCGCCGTCACGCAGGTCGTCGTCGGTGAAGGTGTGGCCCTCCAGGAACCCGATCACCAGCAGGCAGGGGTCCTCACGGAACTCGAGGACCGGCGCGCCGACCCCTGCGTCCGCGGCAGCCCGGGAGTTCTCGTGCTCGGCCCGACGGTCGATGGCGAGCAGGTCGCTGCCCGGTTGCGGGATCCGTACGACGACCGACCGCGCCGAAGTGGTCACCTTGAGGTTGACGTTGGTCAGCCCGCCCGGGAGCTTCTCGACCTCCCGCTGGTGGCCGCGCAAGCAGTCGAGGGTGTCCAGGGCGGAGTCGAACTCGCTCAGGTCATCTTCGTGCGCCTCGGACGTCACGGGTTCCTCCCTGATGCGCCACCGTCTGGAGTCATCGTGGACCACCGGTGGAGTGCTGGGAAGCCCGTCACCTCATCATCAGGATCGAGGCCGTCACGCCGACGATCACGACAAGGGTCCGCAGCACCGGTGCGGGCAGGCGCCGGCCGATGTGCGCGCCGACGTACCCGCCCACGACCGATCCGCCTGCGAGCAGGCCGATGGCAACCCAGTCGAGCTCGGCGAGGAACAGGAAGATCACCGTGGCCACCACGTTCGCGGCCATCACTGCGAGGGTCTTCAGTGCGTTGACGATGCGGAGCTCGAGGTCGGTCCCGAACCCGAGGACGGCCATCATCATCACTCCCGAGCCGGCGCCGAAGTACCCGCCGTACACCCCGGTCAGCGTTGCCCAGAAAGTCGTGAGTGGCGACAGGTGCACGCGATCCGGCACGTCGGCGCCCCGCCTCGCCTTGAGCCGGCGGCTGATCCACGGCTGGATGCCGACCAGGACGCTCGTGAACAGGATCAGCCAGGGCACGACCGCCTCGAAGACGCCGGGTGGGAGCGCCAGCAGGGTCAGCGCTCCAGCCACCGAACCGAGGGCACAGGTCAGCAGCACCGCGGCGGTGACCCTGGGGTGCTCACGCAGCTCACGCCGGTAGCCGAAGGACCCACTCAGTCCGGCCGGGGTCATCCCGATCGTGTTGGATGCGTTCGCCACCACCGGCGGAAGGCCGACCGCGACGAGCACCGGAAAGCTCAGCAGTGAAGCGACACCGACGGTGGACGTGAGGATCCCGGCACCGAAGCCGGTGACGAGGACAGCGAGCTGCTCCGCGCCGGTCACCAGCCCCTCACCATGTCGTCGATCATCGGGGGTCGCGCAGCAGCGCAACGTCGCTGACCAGCGCGACGTGGGCGTGCATGGCGTCCGAGGCTGACTCCGGGTCGCCGGCCCGGATCGCGGCAGCGATCGCCCGGTGCCCGGCGAGGGACGCGCGCGGTCGTTCCGGCTCGGAGAGCGACTCGATCCGCGTCTCCTTGATCAGCTCGGCGATCTCGTCCATCAGTCGGGCGAGGAGCAGGGAGTGTGCCGCAGCGGTCACAGCCCCGTGGAACCGCTCGTCGCCTTCGACACCGCGGCCGCCGGCGTCGATGTCGGCCTCCATCGCGTCCAGGGCCTCGTCGATGCGCCGCAGGTCCTCGTCCGTACGACGGGCGGCGGCCAGCGCCGCGATCTTGGTCTCGAGCGCATCGCGGGTGTCGATGATCTCCGGCAGCCGGTCCGCGTGCTCGCGGATCGCCTCCACGATGCGGCGGGTCCTCGACTGGGTGACCACCGTTCCGTCGCCGTGGCGCACTGCGACAACGCCGATCACCTCGAGCGCGACCAGGGCCTGGCTCAGGGTCGCGCGGCTGACGCCCAGGCGGGTGGCCAGCTCGCGCTCGGGCGGCAGCCGGTCACCCGGCTGCAGGCCGTTCTCGGCGATCCACGAGGTGATCTGCTCGGCGACCTGCTCGTAGAGCCGGGTCCGCACGAGCCTGCCCGGGAACAGGGACCCGGGCTCGCGTGAGGTCTGATCCATGCTGCCCATCCTATTGACAGATGGCTCATTGACCTATTGGCTAGGCCACTGGACCAGTGAGGGTGATCGGCGTCACGCGGAGGCCGGGCTCGCTGCCTCCGTGGAGCTTCTGGGAAGGACAGCCATGGGACCGGAATGGGTTTCCATCATCGCGCTGGTGGCGCTCTTCGTCATCGGCACCGTGCTGCCGATCAACATGGGTGCGCTGGCGTACGTCGCCGCCTGGCTGGTCGGCATGTACGCCCTGGACCTGGATGAGAAGGAGATCCTCGCCGGCGTCAGTGGCGACCTGATCCTCACCCTGATCGGGGTCACCTATCTGTTCGCGATCGCCAAGAACAACGGCACCGTCGATCTGATCGTGCGAAGTGCGGTGAAGGCCGTCGGCGGCCGGGTGGCGTTCATCCCCTGGGTGATGTTCGCCGTGACAGCGCGTGCTCACCGCGATCGGCGCGGTGAGCCCCGCGGCCTGCGCGATCATCGGCCCGATCGCGCTGGGCTTCGCCGGCCGCTACGGCATCAGCGCCTTGATGATGGGCATGATGGTCGTCCACGGTGCCCAGGCCGGTGGCTTCTCGCCGATCAGCATCTACGGCACGATCACCAACTCGGTGATGGCAGAGGCCGACCTGCCCAACAGCGAGATCACGATCTTCCTTGCCAGCCTGATCGTCAACACCGTCCTGGCGGCGATCCTGTTCTTCGCGCTCGGTGGGCGAAAGCTGATGAACCAGCGTATCGACCCCGACGACCCGGACACCCTGTCCGAGGACCTGCACCGCGGCGGCGCCTCGATACCGGCGCGTGGCACCGGCACCTCGACCCAGACCACGACGCAGAGCCTCGGCGTGCACCGGGACCAGGTGCTCACCCTGATCGCGTTCGTGGCCGTGGCCCTGATCGCCCTGGCCTTCGACAAGAACATCGGCTTCGTCGCGATCACCGCGGCCGTCGTGCTGGCGATGCTCTCCCCGAACGAGCACAAGGACGCGGTGAAGCAGATCGCCTGGCCGACCGTGCTGCTGGTCGCCGGCGTCAGCACCTACGCCACGATCCTCACCACCGCGAAGGCACCGGAGTTCGTCGGCGAGTGGGCCGCCACCCTGGGCGCCGTGGCCATCGGCGCGCTGATCCTCTGCTACGTCGGCGGCGTGGTCTCGGCCTTCGCCTCCTCGACCGCGCTGCTGCCCGTGATCATCCCGATCGGGGTGCCGCTCATCGCGGAGGGCGGCATCAGTGCCGGCCTGTTCGTGGCGGCCCTCGCGGTCTCCTCGACCATCGTCGACGTCAGCCCGTTCTCCACCAACGGAGCGCTGATGCTGGCCAACAAGCCGGACACGATCGAGGAGCCGGTCTACTACAAGCAGATCCTCACCTACGGCGTGATCGTCACCCTGGTCGGACCGCTCCTCGTCTGGGCAGCCCTCGTGCTGCCGGGTTGGTGACGGCCGTGACCTCCGGGGGTGGGCCACTCGATGGCGTGCTGGTCGTCGATCTCTCCCGCGCGCTCGCGGGTCCACACGCCACGATGATGCTGGGCGACCTCGGCGCCCGGGTGATCAAGGTCGAGGCGCCCGGGCACGGCGACGACACCCGTGGTTGGGGGCCGCCGTTCGTGGGGCCGGAGGACGACCGGCAGTCGACGTACTTCCTCTCGGCCAACCGCAACAAGGAGTCGATCGCCCTCGACCTCAAGGACGAGGCCGGCCGCGAGGTGCTGCTGCAGCTCGTGGACCGTGCCGACGTGCTGGTCGAGAACTTCCGGACCGGGGTGCTCGAGCGGCTCGGCCTCGGCCTCGAGACGCTGCGCGAACGGAACCCGAGGCTGGTCGTGCTGTCGGTGACCGGGTTCGGCCACGACGGTCCCGAAGGTGGGCGCGCTGGCTATGACCAGATCGCCCAGGGCGAGGCCGGGCTGATGTCGCTGACCGGCTCCGGTCCCGAGGACCCGCAGCGAGTCGGCGTCCCGATCGCTGATCTACTGGCCGGCATGTACGGCGCGTACGGCGTTCTGGCCGCCCTGCACGAGCGGAACCGCACCGGCGTCGGAACGATCGTCCGCACGTCCCTGCTGGCAGCGACCGTCGGCGTGCATGCCTTCCAGGGCACCCGCTGGACCGTTGCCGGCGAGGTCGGTCAGGCGCAGGGGAACCACCACCCCTCGATCGCGCCGTACGGGCTGTTCCACTGCCGCAGCGGGTCGGTGCAGATCGCGGTCGGGAGCGAAGGGCTGTGGCGACGCCTGTGCGAGGGCTTCGGGATCGACCCGCTCACTCCGGGCCTGGCCACGAACTCCGAGCGGGTGGCCAACCGCGAACGGGTCATCGAGGTGATCGAGCAGGTGTTCGCGGCGTGGGAGGCCGAGCCTCTCCTGGCGCGACTGGCGGAGGTCGGCATCCCCGCCGGCAAGGTGCGGACGATCGACGAGGTCTTCGCCTGGGACCAGACCGCGAGCCAGGGCCTCCTGGTGGATGTCGAGCACCCGGTGCTGGGGCCGCTGACGCTGCCCGGCCCGCCGCTGCGCTTCTTCGAGGCCGACGGGACCGAGGTGACCCGCAAGGACCACCTGGCGCCGCCGACGCTGGACCAGCACGGTCCGTCGGTGCGTGCCTGGCTGCAGGACGACCCCGACAAGGACGACCCCGACACGGACGGTGATCGATGAGCCAGCGGTGGTCCGCCCAGGGCCTGATCGACCTGGTCATCGACGAAGGGTCCTTCGAGTCGTGGGACCAGCCGGTGGACATCAGCGGTCACTCCGACAGCTACCAGGCCGAGCTGCGGAAGGCCGCCGAGCGCGCGGGGTCCGACGAGTCCGTGCTCACCGGTCGCGGCCTCGTCCGTGGGCGGCCGGTCGCGGTCGTGGTCAACGAGTTCGCCTTCCTCGGCGGGTCGATCGGCCGCGCTGCTGCCGGCCGGATCGTGTCCGCCGTACAGCGTGCGACCAGCGAGGGTCTTCCGCTGCTCGCCTCCACTGCGTCCGGCGGCACCCGGATGCAGGAGGGCACGCCGGCGTTCTTCGAGATGGTGGCCATCTCGCGTGCGGTCATGGCCCATCGCGCCGCCGGGCTGCCGTACCTCGTGCACCTGCGGCACCCCACGACCGGCGGTGTCTACGCGTCGTGGGGGTCGCTCGGCCACGTCACCGTCGCCGAGCCCGGCGCCCTGGTCGGGTTCCTGGGGCCGAAGGTCTACGAGGCACTCGAGGGACACCCCTTTCCCGAAGGCGTGCAGCGGGCGGAGAACCTGGCCGAGAAGGGCGTCATCGACGCGGTCGTGGCCACCGAGGAGCTCCCCGAGCTGATCGACCTGACCCTCGCGGTGCTCGTCGACCGGCCCGAGCCGCCGGCGCTGCCAGTGCGTCCACCTGGGGGAGGTTCGGCGCTGCCGGTGTGGGAGGGGGTCGAGCACACCAGGAACCCCGACCGCCTCGGCGTACGACACCTGTTGCGGTACGGCGCCCACGGCACCCTCGCGCTGAACGGGACCGAGGAGGGCGAGCAGGACGCCGCCGTCCTGGTGACGCTGACCAGGCTGGACGGCCAGCCGTGCGTGGTCGTCGGACAGGACCGCCACCAGCAGACCCGGGCCACCCCGCTGGGGGCGGCGGCGTTGCGGGAGGCGCGACGGGGGATGCGCCTGGCCGAGGAGCTGGGCCTGCCGCTGGTCACCGTCATCGACACCCCGGGCGCCGAGCTCTCGGTCGCCGCGGAGGAAGGTGCGATCGCCGGCGAGATCGCCCGCTGCATCGCGACCCTGACCACGATGACCGTCCCGACGGTCTCGGTGATCCTCGGCCAGGGCTGCGGCGGTGGCGCGCTGGCGCTGCTCCCCGCCCAGGTCGTGGTCGCCACCGAGAACGCCTGGCTCTCCCCGCTGCCCCCCGAAGGGGCCAGCGTGATCCGCTACGGCGACGTCGACCACGCAGCCGAGATGGCCGAGTCGCAAGGCATCGGCTCCGCCGCCCTGGTGGAGTCCGGGATCGTCCAGCACGTGGTGCCCGAGCTCCCCGACGACGACGCCTATTCACTCGCCCAAGCAGTCGCCGCAAGGGTCGCGAACGAGCTCGTCCGCCTGGCCTCCCCGGTGGTTGAGGAGCGAGCGAAGCGAGCGTCTCGAAACCACTGACCACGTGTGGTCGCTGAGGCGTCGCATCTTGCGGTGCTGAGGGTGCTGAGGCGTCGCATCTTGCGGTCGGCACCGTGACCCGACACACACCGCTTCGTTGAAACCCCTGGACCGGGCCTCCTACCGCAGGCCCTCCCTCGGAAGGGTTACTCAGCATGCGGACATCCCGCTCAGCTCAGCTGCTCGCAGTCGCGACCGCCACCATCCTCGGACTGACGCTCTCGTCCAACGCGTCGGCCGTCACCGCGCGCGACGACAGTGCCGGCTCGATCACGACCACGGACAGTCGCACCGGCTCGATCACGAAACCGACCCAGGCTCAGGCCGATGCCATTGCCTCGATCGTCAAGGGGAGCCCCGGCACCCGCGCCACCTGGGACGCCCGCTTCGGGACCCCCCGCACCCTGACCCCCGCCATCGGCAAGAGCCTTTCCGGCCCACGGTCGGGCACCGCCGTGTCGATCGCCCGCTCCTGGCTGAGTGCCCACAAGGACATGCTCGGACTGTCCGACGCCGAGGTCGCCGCGCTTCGCCTGCGTCGCGACCACGTCCTGCCGGGCACCGGGACGCACGTCGTGCAGTTCACCCAGCTCTTCGACGGCCTCGCGGCGGCACGCGGTGGCTCGCTGGGACTCGCGGTCACCGATGACGGGTCGGTGCTCAGCTACACCGGCGAGACGGTTCGCGGCAGCGGACTGACCGGCTCGTTCGGGCTCTCCGCCGCCTCCGCGCTCCGTGGCGTCGCCGCGCAAGCTGGCCGGTGTCTCCGCCTTCACCGCGACGAAGACCGGCACCAAGGCCGGGTACGACGTGTTCGCGCGTGGCCCGTTCGCCGCGTCGTCGTACGTCAAGAAGGTCGCGTTCCCCACCAGCGACGGCGCTCGCGCGGCGTACTCCGTCCTGTTCATCGAGAAGCTCGACGAGGCCTACCAGGTCGTCGTCGACGCCGAGACCGGCAAGCAGCTCCACAAGTCGAGCCTCGTGCAGACCGACAGCGGCGGCACGGTCTACGACAACTACCCGGGCGCGCCGGCGGGCGGACAGCCGCGCCACGTGTCCTTCGGCAAGAACGACGCCTCCCCGAACGGGTACGTCGACCCGACCGGTGTGCTCGGCACCGGCATCACGACCTTCGGCAACAACGCGAACGCCCACGCCAACTGGTCGAACTACATCGCTCCGGTCGACCAGGGCCCGCGCCCGATCAGCCCGACGGGCCAGTTCGACTACCCGTTCGCCGACAACTGGGGCACCTCCAAGTGCGACCCGACGTCCTACCCCAAGGACCAGGAGCCGGCGAGCACGAACCTCTTCTACCAGCACAACCGGATCCACGACGAGTACTACCGGCTCGGCTTCACCGAGTCCGCTGGCAACTTCCAGCTCGACAACTTCGGCAAGGCGGGCAACCCCGGCGACGCGATCCAGGGCCTGGTGCAGGCCGGCGCCGTCTCCGGCGGCAGCCCGACGTACACCGGCCGCGACAACGCCTACATGCTGACGCTGCCCGACGGCATCCCGCCGTGGAGCGGGATGTTCCTGTGGGAGCCGATCGACGACGCGTTCGAGGGTCCCTGCGCCGACGGCGACTTCGACGCCGGCGTGATCCAGCACGAGTACTCCCACGGGTTGTCGAACCGCTACATCGGCACCGAGGACGGGTCGCTCGGCACTCACCAGTCCGGCTCCATGGGTGAGGGCTGGGGCGACTGGTACGCCCTGGACCACCTCCACCGCAGCGGCTACCAGAAGGACTCGGTCGTCGGCGGTTACGTCACCGGCAACAAGTCCCGCGGCATCCGCAACTGGGCCTACGACCAGAACCCGACCACCTTCGGTGACATCGGCTACGACCTCGTCGGACCCGAGGTGCACGCCGACGGTGAGATCTGGACCGCGACGCTCTGGCAGATGCGCAAGGCGCTGGTGGCGAAGTACGGCCAGAAGCCCGGATCCGACATCAGCGAGCACATCGTGACCGACGCGATGCCGCTGAGCCCGAACAACCCGTCGATGCTCGACGAGCGCACCGCGATCATGACCGCGCTCGCCAACCGCTACCACGCGCGGTCGGACTTCGGTCAGCTCGTCGACACGGTCTACTCGGTCTTCGCGCAGCGCGGGATGGGCGCCTCCGCGGTCAACACCACCAGCGAGGACGACCCGACCGGCGGCAACGACACGGACGGCGTCCCGGGTTCAACAACCGGAA
Source organism: uncultured Alphaproteobacteria bacterium (assembly GCA_963752345.1). Classification (GTDB taxonomy): domain Bacteria; phylum Pseudomonadota; class Alphaproteobacteria; order SMXQ01; family SMXQ01; genus CAVVYA01. Next base: position 815,899 of record CAVVYA010000015.1, on the reverse strand, counting down.
CCCGGCGCTCAACGGCACCATCACCGGCACGGTCTTCAACCGCTCCACCGGCAAGCCGGTCGACAACGCACGGATCATGCTGGGCAAGTTCGAGGCCCGCGCGACGCCGGTCGCCACGACCGGCACGTCCGGGACCTTCCGGATCGCGCGCGACCAAGGGCAGCTACCCGATCACCGTGCAGGCCAAGGGATTCGGCAGCAAGACGTTCGCGGCCACCACCGTGACCGCAGGCAAGACGCTGACCAAGAACCTCTCGCTGTCCCCGAACCTCGCGTCGAAGACCTTCGGAGCCACAGCTCGTGACCGGCAACGCCGGACCGGCGATGGACGACACCGAGGCGAGCTCGTGGAAGACCCCCAAGGGCAGCAAGGCGGTGATCAAGCTGGCCAAGAAGGCCAAGATCTCCTCGGTGCAGGTCAGCGCCTACACCAACAGCCGCTTCGAGGGCCTGAAGAGCTTCACCCTGCAGACCAGCACCGACGGGGTGAACTGGAAGACACAGTCGGTCGGCGGGAAGAACGCCTTCGGCTACCAGGCACCCCGGCCCGTGGTGCCCGACCTGCACTACAAGACGTTCACGTTGCCCACCCCCACCGATGCCTCGTTCATCAGGTTCTGGGCCGACGCGCCCCAGGGCGGAACGATGGAGAACGTCCAGGTCGGTGACATCCAGGTGTTCAGCAACACGGCGACGGGTCTGACGCCACCGCCCCCGCCGCCACTGGACAAGCCGGTCACCGACAGCTTCGTGATCGCCACCGGCAACCCGAACAACCTGGTGTCGCCAGGTGTCGTGGGCACCGAGCTCGAGAACACCTGCACGGTGCCGCCCGCGAGCCAGGACTCCGATGGCCACGTGACGGTGCTCAAGGGCGAAGCCGGCGACGGTCAGCACGCCTTCAGCACGAAGTCGGGCGCAACCAACGTCGACTCGGACGTCTACCTGTACGACGCCGAGTGCACGCCTCGCCGAGTACGCCACCTCGGCGGCCAACGAGGCGGGGACGATTCCGTCGGGGACGGCGTACATCCTGACCTCGCTGTACGCCGGAGCCGCCGCCGACTTCACCCTGACGATCTCTGACACGCAGTAGGGGGTTGGGTGCTCAGTAGACCAACGGAGCCAGGTAGCGGCGGGCGTAGTCGCGGATGGCTGACTCGTCGGTGACGTCGAGGCCGCCGCGGGGGTTGAGCAGGTAGGTCCAGGAGACGCGGAGCATCAGCTCGGCCACGGTCTGCAGCTCGTCGTCGGGCATGGTGGCGCCGCTGCGGCGCAGGGTGGCGGCGACGCGTTCGGCCGAGCCGAGGACGAGGGTGCTCTGGGTCGCTGCGCCGGCAGCGGTGACCACGTCGGGCTCGGTCTCCGCGAGCCGGGCGAACAGCGGGATCTCGCGGCTCAGCGCCATGCCGTGCGCGAAGCACTCGACGACTGCCTCGCGCGGCGGCAGGTCCGCGGCCACGCGGTCGAGCTCGGTGAGGAAGTCGTCGAACTGGCGCAGCAGCACCGCCTCGAGCAGCGCCTCCTTGTTCGGGTAGGCGCGGTAGAGCGTGCTGCGGCTGACACCCGCGGTCCGGGCGACGTCCTCGACGTTGGCGCGGCGGGCGCCGTACTGCTCGAAGACCTGCTGGGCGGCATCGAGGATGCCCGACGGTCATCCGGGGAGCCTCTCGAGCTGCACGGGTACGCCGTCGCGCGGGTTAGGGCAGCGCGGTCAGGTCGAGCGGCCAGACGTAGTCGGTCGGCACGGACCAACGGTAGCTGCGCAGCAGCTCGTGGAAGATCGCGCGCACCTGCATCCCCGCGAAGTGCATCCCGATGCACTTGTGCACGCCCGCGCCGAACGGCTCGAACGCGAGCCGGTGCGAGCGGTCCTCGCGCCGGTCGGGCGCGAACCGGTCGGGGTCGAAGCGGGTGGGGTCGGGCCACAGCTCGGGCAGGTAGTGGTTCATGTACGGCGACACGGTGACGAATGCGCCCGCAGGGATGTGGAATCCGCCGACCTGGGTGTCGCGCACCGCCACCCGGGGGAGCGAGGGGACCGGCGAGCACAGCCGCATCGACTCCTTCATCACCCGGTCGAGTACGTCGAGACCGAGCACCCCGTCGTAGTCCACCTCGCCCGCCGCCAGCGACTCCTCGCGCGCCCGCTCCTGCCACTCCGGGTGCTTCGCCAGGTGGTAGGCCATCGAGCTCAACGTGATCGTCGTGGTGTCGTGTGCGGCCATCAGCAGGAAGATCATGTGGTTGACGATGTCGTCGTCGCTGAACTCGTGGCCGTCCTCGCTCTGCGCCCGGCACAGCTGCGCGAACAGGTCATCGCCTCCGTCGCGACGCTTGGCCGGCAGGTGTGCGCGGAAGAACTTCTCGAGGAACGCGCGTGCCTGCAGGCCCTTCGACCAGGTGGAGCCGGGGACCGGCCTGCGGATGACGGCGGTCCCCGCCCGCACTGCGGCGATGAAGGCCTTGTTCACCTGCGCGCTGCTCCTCGCGGCTCAGGTCGACACCCACGAAGGTCTCCAGGGCCAGGTCGAGGGTCAGCGCCTTGAACATGCGATGCAGCAGGGGGTTCTCCACCGACTCCCACTCCGCGAGGTTGCGACGGATCTGTGGAGCGAGCACGGAGTGGTAGCTGCGGAGCGCGTCGTTGGTGAAGGCGTGCTGCAGGATCCGCCGGTGGTGCAGGTGCTCGTCGAAGTCGAGCAGCATGATTCCGCGGTGGAAGAACGGCCCGATGAAGTGCGACCAGGCCGGGCCGTTGGCGAAGACGCGGTCGCGGTTGACCAGCACCTGCTCGGCCATGTCCGCCCCGGCGGTGACGTACATCTTGATGCCGAAGACGTTCAGCCGGAACACGTCGCCGTAGGCCTCGCGCAGGAACGCGTTGTGCTCGATCGGGTTGTAGCGCAGCTGCAGCAGGTGCGGGAGGCCGAGCACCGGGCCGCGGGCCGTCTTGAGCCCGGCGGGCGCGGTCACCGGCACGGCGCCTCCCAGTTGGAATGATGAGACAAACATGTGTCATTGTACCGCCGACGCACCCATGGGGGCTCGCCGAGCCTCCCGAGAGCGGCGTGGCGCTCCACATATGCTGCGCCCATGGCAAGACCGGCGCTCACCGTGTTCGCGGTGGTTTCGCCCTACGTCTGGGACGTCGTCGAGTCCGCCCAGCGGCTGGACAGACGGGTCAGCTGCGTGGACAACCTGGGGGTCGGCGCTGACGAGGAGCTCCCAGACCTGGTCGGGCTGAACGACTCCACACCCCGTGGCCCCTTCACCCTCGGGTTGGCCTCGGCAGACCACCGACGCACTGCTGCGCACGCTGCCAAGGCGGCTGGGTATGACGAAGCAACGTCCCTGACCGACCCGACGGCGGTCGTGGCCAGCACGTCCACGCTCGGACATGGTGCCTATGTGAACGCAGGGACGGTGGTCGGCTCCAGGACGACGATCGGCTGCCACGTCAACCTCAACCGTTCGGTGTCGATCGGTCATCACTGCAACGTGGGTTTCGCGGTCGCCACGGGACCCGGCGCGGTCCTGGCGGGGGCGGTCCTCGTGGCACCGGGGGCCTTCATCGGTGCCGGCGCCACCGTGCTGCCCGAAGTGAAGATCGGCCGAGGCGCCATCGTCGGCGCCGGGGCCGTGGTCACCCGTGACGTCGAGGACCACGGCGTTGTCGTGGGAAATCCGGCGCGCCTGATCAAGCACCGGCAGGTTGCCGGACCTGACCTCGACAGGGAGGAGCTGAACCATTGTCCGCACTGTTGACCGCACTCGACGCCCCGGCGCCGATCGTGCTCGCGCCCACCGGCATGGTGCCCACCAAGGCCATGACGCCGCACGTGCCGATCACCCCCAAGGAGATTGCCCGAGATGTGGCCGACGCTGCCGCCATTGGCATCACCTCGGTCCACATCCATGCCCGCGGTGAGGACGGGGTCCCCACCTGGGAGCAGGACGTCTACCGCGAGATCGTGTCCGCGGTTCGTGAGCAGTCGCCCGACACGGTGATCAACGTCAGCACCAGCGGCCGCACCTGGTCCGAGCTCGAGCGCCGGGCCGACTGCCTGGCCCTCGACGGTGACCTCAAACCCGATCTTGCCTCGCTGACCCTCTCGTCGCTGAACTTCCTGACGGGTCCTTCGGTGAACTCGCCCGATGTCATTAAGGGCCTGGCCCAGATCATGCTGGATCGCGGCATCGTGCCGGAGCTCGAGATCTTCGACTTCGGGATGCTCAACTACGTCCACGTCCTTCAGAAGGCCGGGCTGTTGCCCGGCCCGATCGTCGCGAACCTCTTCTTCGGCAACGTCGCCGGCATGCAGGCCACACTTCCCGAGGTCGGCCTCGCGATCGAACGGCTGCCCGCCGACGCCGTGTGGTCGGGAGCAGGCATCGGGGACTTCCAGTTCAGCGCGCAGGCGATGTCGGTGGCGGCAGGAGGTGGCGTCCGGGTCGGCCTCGAGGATGGCATCTACGCCGACCGGGCGCGCACCGAGCTGGCTACCAACCCGATGCTGGTCGAGCGCGTTCATGAGCTGTTGGCTCTGCACGACCGCAGGGTGATGACTCCGACGCAGCTCCGGGCACGGCTGGTCATCTCATGATCACGGTGCCCTCGGCGGCACCCACCCGCCTCGGGTCCGCCGAGGCCGCCGACGTTCGCCGTGCCGTCGAGCGGATCCTCGCGGAGGGACCCTGGGTGCTAGGCCCGCCGGTGGAGCGGTTCGAGCGCGAATTCGCGGCGTACACCGGCATTCCCCACGTCGTCGGTGTCGGCAACGGCACGGACGCCCTGGTCCTGGCGTTTGCAGCTCTCGGTCTGCGGCCGGGATCCGCGGTACTGGTTGCCGACAACGAGGGTGGGTACGCCGCCACGGCGGCCAGGCAGCTCGGCCTGATGCCGCGGGTGATGGACGTCGACCGGACCATGATGGGCCCGATGGTGTCCGACGCCGTCGCAGCGGATGCCCCCGACGTCTCGTGTCTGGTGGTCACTCACCTTCACGGGGACGTGGTCCAGACGACGGAGCTGGACCGGTGGCGTCGCGCGAGGGGAATCGCGATGGTCGAGGACTGCGCCCAGGCCCATGGCCTTCGTGTCGAGGGCAACCATGTCGGTCTGACCGGCGACGCGGCGACCTTCAGCTTCTACCCGACCAAGAACCTCGGCGCCGTCGGCGATGCAGGAGCGGTCGCCTTTCAGCGCGAGGACCACGCCAAGCTGGCCGTGGCGCTGCGACAGTACGGCTGGGTGGAGCGCTACAAGGTCGAGGTCCCTGGTGGTCGCAACTCACGGCTCGATCCACTGCATGCAGCCGTCCTGTCCGCCCGGCTGCCATACCTGGACCGGCGCAACGCTGGACGGCGCGAGGTGGTCGAGAGTTACCGGACCACGCTCAAGGACTCAACGGTCCAGCTCCACGGAGACCCGGCATCGACGGTCGCCCACCACGCAGTGGTCCTCGTCGAGGACCGGGACGCCCTGCGTGCACACCTCGAGAGCCGGGGGGTCACCGCGGCAGTGCACTACCCGTTCCTGGTGAACGAGATGCCGGGCCTGGGAATCGAGGCGCGTTCGACACCGCAGGCGGCGTGGCTCCGCGACCGCGTTCTCAGCTTGCCGTGCTTTCCCGAGATGACCGTCTCCGAGGTTGATCAGGTCTGCGACGCACTGGCCGAATGGGTCGACCACCATGGATGAGCAGCTGACCTCGTTCCCCAGCTTCGTCGACCCAAGAGGCACGCTTGTGCCGATCGAGCTCGATCACGTCGGCTTCGACGTACGACGAGTGTTCGCGGTCGAGGGCCCGGTCGCCGGCAGCACGCGGGGTGAGCATGTAGCGACCTGCCGAGAGCTGATCGTGCTCGTGAGCGGTGCGGTCGAGGTGATCCTCGGGATCGGGGCGACGGAGCGATCCCTGCTGCTGACCGACCCGGGCTCGACTGCGGAGGTGCACCCGGGCGACTACATCCGCTACCGGCTCCGGAACGGACGCTCGATGATCGTCGTGCTGGCGGACGAGGGCTACCGGCCACCGGAGCCGTTGCCATGAACGTGCGGGCCTCGGTCCTGATCCCGGCGCACAACAAACCGACCACGCTGCCGCTCACCGTCGACACCGTCCTGCGCCAGACGGTCGCCGACCTCGAGGTGATCGTGATCGGCGACGGGGTCACCGACGACGTGCGCGAAGTGCTGAAGAACCTGGTCGAGGGCGATGAGCGGGTCCGCTTCCTCGACTTCCCCAAGGGGCCCCACCATGGTGAGCGCTACCGACACGACGCCATCATGGAGGCCCGCAGCGACGCCATCTTCTACCTGTGCGACGACGATCTGCTGCTGCCGGAGCACGTCAATGACCTGCTGGCGTTGCTCGAGGACCACGATCTGGTGCAGAGCCTCAACGGCTGGATCACCCCCGAAGGCGAGGTCCGCTACCACGCCGACGACCTGTCCGAACCGGAGGGCGTGGCGCTGATCCTGCGCGAGGAACTGCGCTTCAACTCGATCAGCATCACGGGCACGGCTCACTCGAGGACCTTCTACGAGGCGGTGGGTGACCGCTGGGACACGACTCCCCACGGTCGGGCGCCCGACCACCACCAGTTCGCGAAGCTCCTCCGCCACCCCGCGTGCCGGGCGGCGACCTCCCACCGCATGACCGCGCTCCAGTTCCCCACCAGCTCCGGCGGGCGGCACACGTGGAGCGACGAGGCGCGGGCGGCCGAGCTGGGTCCGTGGTACGACCTGGTCATCGCCCCCGGCGCCCAGCAGACCATCGACCGACTCGGTGTCGCTGGTGCGCTCCGGCAGATCGTGCAGCTGCGTCGCCGGACCGCGAAGCTCAGGTACGAGCTGGCGCTGAGTCGCCGGACCCGGGCGGACGAGGTCGCGGCCCTCAAGGCGCGGCTGGTCAAGTCGCGGGCGCGCCTCGCCAAGGTCAGGGAACGGCTGGCCAACCAGCGCCGTCGCGCCGGTCGGCTGCGCGTGCAGCTGGACGAGGAGCGCGCCCGGGCCGAGCGACGCCCAGCTCGCCGGCTTCGTCGTCGGCTCGGCCGACTACGCCGGAAACTGCGTGCAAGGCGGGACAGCCCGTGAACCCGTTGGCAGGGTGAGACAGATCTGTTTCCATGTTTCACCATGAGAGCCGTCCAGCGCGACGAGGCCACGCTCTGGCGTAGCGCGCCTCCCGCTGGGACCGGAGTCCCTGACCTGGCGCTACTTCGGCGATCAGCCGGATGACCCTGCTCGGACCGCGCGCCGCGGTCCTGCAGAACATGCTTCCCGCGCTCGGCCAGGGCGTGCAGGACCACTCGGTGTGGTTCGCCGAGACGCTCGCCCGGCTGCGGCGCAGCATCCCGCCGATCTACAACACGGTCTTCGGTGCGGACCCCGAGGCCAGCGGTCACGAGGTGCGCGACTTCCACCGGCCGATCAGGGGCAGGCTGCCCGACGGGTCGGCGTACAGCGCGCTCAACCCGGACACCTACTACTGGGCGCACGCGTGCTTCGTGGAGCACCTGATCACGGTGGGTTTACCACAAATATCCAACATCCGAATAGCGTTTGCATCTTGATCACTGTAATGCATTTTATAAGTTACTTTACCAAGTATGTTCTGTTGTAAATGATTGTTAGCTGTTTGTTGTTGGCTGTAGGCTGTATCGCGCTTAAGAAAGTCATTGACGAATGATATGTCTGACTAATGATGGTGATAGGAAACCTTCATATCTTCGAATAACACCAACTGTCCATCTCACACAAGTCATCAGAACAGAAGTTAATAGAAACCACCGACTGCTAATGAAGCTCTCTCTTCCTTCTCTCTCACGCGTTTAAAACAAAACTGTTTAATTAAAAGTTCTGGAATAAATTGGCAAGCTGGTTTAAATTGCTAGATGTGTTTTCCTCTTTATCACTGTACACGATTTGATGAAGAGGTTCTGTTCTAAACGTTTAAAACAAAACTGTTTAATAAAAGTTCTGGAATAAATTGGTAAGCTGATTTAAATCGTTGGATGTCTTTTCCTCTTTATCATTGTGCACGATTTGATGAAGGAGCTCTGTTCTCTCACACGCTTAAAACAAAACTGTTTAATAAAAGTTTGGAATAAATTGGAGAGCTGGTTTAAATCGTTAGGATGTGTTTTCCTCTTTATCACTGTACACGATTTGATGAAGAGGTTCTGTCTCTAAATCGCTTAAAAACTGTTTAATAAAAGTTCTGGAATAAATTGGCAAGCTCTTTTAAATCGTTGGCTGTCTTTTCCTCTTATAATTGTGCACGATTTGTTGAAGAAGTTCTGTCTCTAAATCACTTAAAACAAAATTGTTTAGTAAAAGTTCTGGAATAAATTGGCAAGCCGGTTTAAATCGTTGACATGATTACTTAAGTAATAATGATTGCGCAGGACATGCACTACAGTGTAGGGCCGTTCACGTCGTCCTACCCCCAAGGCTTGATTGAGACTGGCACTTAATTCCTGGACTTCTACAGACTCCCCCGGTCCAGCATTGAATTTTTGCTGTGGTCGGCCCATCCTCTTTAAATAAATTGCCTAAGAACCTGCGACATGAACTCCTCAGCCTCTTGATCTTTGCCTCTTTCCTGCAAACGCTTGAAGACCATCGATCGTCGCTTCACTGTGTAAAGTGTGTATAGTTCTCGTGTATATCCACGAGCGCCTCTGGTGAGTGTCTCATGAAAGTGGCGCTATATAAATTTGATAATTATTACGATAACAATTACTTCTTGGTACTATTGTGAATAAGCTGATGCCATGCGCTTATTATCTCAAAGTGGCGTTTCAGAAAATGAGTTGACGATGACGTCATTGAATTTGCAGACAATCAACTGAACTTGTTGGACTAAGAGGTTTGTAGATTGTATTTAGGTTTTGTCTTTTATACTTGTTTTATAATTATTTGTTTGTAATAATAATAATAATAATAAACTTTGTTCAATTTCAAACTGACTCAAACGCAGGATGATTATAAATCAGTATGAACGGATGATCCAAGCTATTACAGAATATTAACTATATACGGCAGCCATGCAAGGCGCCCATCACGTCCTACATCTCATTTTACCAAAGCGCCATTCGCAAATGATAGGCTGAGTGAACCTTTGGGAGGGTACAGGAAGCAATCCCGCTACCTACTGCTCCTCACGCCACTGATGTTACCACGGTCCCTACACCATGGAAGGAATCTATATTAATCTGTGTTAGTGGTCCTTGGGTTTTCGAACATTTCTGTAAATGCCATAGATATCAGATGGGGAATACGTATTTTAGGGTATACTTTACTTGAGATATATACGATGTAAAAGCTACGATGATGTAATGTAAGTCTCTGAGAAATCTCGGCCACTCAGAATAGCTGCAGCGGGAGATTATTTACAGCTTCAGTATCGAATCAACTCCGGAAGAGAAAGGTTTGTACATGTTTTGCGCGAGATCAGAGTCAGGCGCGATAACAGTATATTTGTAGCATTCGAATTCTTGTGATGGATAGCGAATTCATATGCCTGGAATTGAAGTATTAAATGATGTAATTGTTTCGAGTCTACCTTTATCAGTTATTTTATTACAATATATATTTCTAGTATGATTGTTCACTTGTCATAGGACATACATTGATTGATAGCAACCCAAAGGACTAATGGTAAGTTGTAATATTAAAAGTAATTAAGCTATGCCTGTTGAAAACATTGAGAATGCATCTTCAGTCCAGCGTTGTGTGTTTGTGAAACGTGAACATTTAAGAATATCGACATAGCAAAAATTGATATATTTTAATTACACTGCTAAAGAAGAAAGAAAATTTGGTGCTCTGAAGTAAGAAGAGGGCTGATTAGCTGAAAGATCTAACACCAGTGTTAACTGGATGGAAACTAGCTCTCATGTGTCAGGGACAGGCAAACAATGGATAACAACAGAAAAATGAACACCAGCTGTTGGAAACGATAGAGGAAGACTTTGCAGGGAATGACTTGATGACATGGAAATGTGTACAACTTGACTATGACAGTGAACGACGAGACAGAGGTTGGAGAATAATGACTAAGTGTGCAGTGGAGACCTATGAGGACTCAAAGCCTATGGACAGACGTGAGCACACTTGTCCACAGACATGCCCAGCATTGAGCTTTATCAATTGGATTAAATTAGATTAATATATCTAGCTGTGTCTTTTTCTGCTTAGCAGGTGATTGGTGGCTGGGCCAGTGTTCGTCAGCATGCCATCATTTCTGATTGGACTACAGGTCGTCTCCGGTTTACTTGCTTCATTCATTTGCTCTTATTTGGTGGCTCTCCTCACAATCTACTATCCCTTTCCTTGTACTTTGCATGCCAACCAGTGCCTCAAGAATTACGTTGCCAAGACACCACATCCACTGCTAAAGGTACGCTGTCAGATCAGCTATAGGCTACTTTTTCAAATTCTGTTTGTTTTGATTAGCGTGTTTTAGTACCAATAATATCAATGTTGTTAGTTTGCTTGTTGCTTGGCTGGGCATTGATCATTCGTGTATTTCCAAGCCATATATCTCACACTCAAACCTTCATCCATTCAAGGTCATTAAATGAGCTATCCAGGTGAATAACCTGCCTTTGATGTCAGAACCTTGATTGCTTGGAGTCATCTGTAAACATGTTATTACCTTCTTGAGAAATTTGACAGAACAGTCATTTCAGCAGAACAGAATAGATCGGAGATTTGTCGAAGGCAGTCTATCAGAATTCAAGTCAGGACAGACTAGAATTGTGACGAACAACAGCGCAGCGTTTGAGCTTGCTATTGTTGTGGATATATAATCGTAATCATGAACTCTAAATTCTACAGCACTGCTTAAAAACTAAGCGCAGGGAACCTACTTATTATGTATGTTTATCTGAACATTTCTATAGTACATTTAAGAGCCTCTTGATTCATATGCTTCTCTGTCAGTGTCTGTCTGTCTGTCTGTCTGTCTGTCTGTCTGTCTGTCTGTCTGTCTGTCCTGTCTGTCTGTCTGTCTGTCTATATGTGAGGTGTTGTTGAGAGAGGAGTTGGGTTGCTGTTTCTTTGAAGCTCTGGGTTTACTCGTCCACGACGCGGTCTCCAAATGGAAGTGATCTCTATCCTGTTTGGGAACTTAATGACTTCAAACCAAATGAAAACTTCACCAAGTAAGTCTCAGAGTCAGATGGCAGAATCAAGGTAGAGAAAAGAAGGAAGACCTAGTTAAAGACTGCGTCACTGCTCTCTTCGTTCAGCTGCGCAGGCCGGAATCCTTGTCCCACGTTCGCGGAGTGTTATTAAGCAGCGCCGGGCGTTCTCTGTGGCTGGCCCTACGACTTGGAATGAACTCCCGCCGACACTTTGTCTGACATCATTAACTCACTCTGCTTCTGTTTTGGCCTTAAGGTTGTATTGTTCGACCGAGGTTGGTCTGGGGTGGTTCTGAGTAGTTTTGAATCGGTGGAAACCCCATCCGCATGTAATAATAATAATAATATAATAATAATAATAATAATAATAATAATAATAATAATAATAATAATAATAATAATAATAATAATAATTGGAGGAGTAGCCGTTCCAGAAACACATTGCTTTTATAATTTCTAAGTCCCTGGGGGAATGAAGTACCTCAGGGCATAAAAAAAAAAATAATAATAATAATAATAATAATAATAATAATAATAATAATAATAAGTCCCTGAGGGATCCTGTATACCTCGGGGCAAAAAAAAAATAATAATAATAATAATAATAATAATAATAATGACAATTTATATGGCGCCGTAACACAGCCATGCCGTTACAAGGGCGCCTCACAGTCAACTAACAGCAGGGTAGGCCTTAGAGAACAAATAAGTCTTGAGTCCGGATTTGAAGGAGTCAATTGTGTTGGCCGCTCGCAGGGCAGGAGGAAGACCGTTCCAGCATCTGTAACCTTCTTGGATTCCTTCCGGGACGTAGGGGTCACTCTGGAGTCTCGATCAAGAACTTAGTTTTTCTCAGCACATAAATCAGCTTACCCGCAGCTGCTATTACCGCTACGTATGTCAATTACGGGTTATTTCTAGCTCCCTGTCCCATGGCACTCCTATGATAGGCGTCCATCCTTTTGCTACTTGCAGATTGGATCAATGCAGTTCGATCCTGGTGGATTTCTCACTTGGACCAATTGGACATCTTGTACCTGGTCCTCCGTTCAGCTGCTCGTCTTATTGGACCGCATTCCTAAATACACTCCTGTTTCTGCATATATATGCGGGATGTATTGCGCTGGCTCCCTGTCCCACAGCGCATCTCTTATAGTGTTGCTGCATTGGTCTGGCGGTGTCTCCTTGGCTATGACTCGGCCTCCCTGCGTGATCTTTGTCGTCCGGTCTCTGATACAGCTGGCCGTCGAGTCTTCCGATCTTCTGCTGGGGGAGAACTCTTAGTCCCCGAGGCTCGCTCCTCAATTAGGCAGCGCCGGGCCTTCTCAATTATTGTGGCCTCCATTTGGAATGGCCTCCCATTAGATATTCGCCTGCTGCCAAGGGGTAGTGCGCCTGCATTTTACAAGTTGCTCAAGTCTAATTTTCACTGCCGTGGTTGTGCTGGTAGAGCCTCCGAGTAAGTTTCTTGAAGGGTTCTATATTGAATTCCTGAAATGAATGAATGAATGAAAGCAAGAAGAACTTTATGCTAAATAATACATTCGTTCATTCATTCATTCATTCATTCATTCATTCATTCATTCATTCATTCAAAGCATTTGTAGATATGCCAACTGAAAGTTTAAACACTGTCTCTGTTCCTGTGGAGAGCACAATTTGTGTTTCTGTTTGTGTGACCCAGTCTTGTTGATGATGCATTCTTCTGTTGGCATCAACTTTGTTCTCATAGCTGATAAGCTTTGCTTCCTGTAGACTCTAGTCTGTAGTTGTAATGACTGTTTCATTGATGTGCTACATGTGATGCTTGTATACTGTGTGAAGACTCATGGTGACTTAATTTTCATTATCATGTGATAGCGATGTCACAGTAAGAATTCCGTCAGGGATACACAACAAAGGCACAATGTTCGTCCACGTGTTTCTCGCTCCGGCGGAAGGAGGAAGAGGAGAAGAGAATCCATTTGATGCTGATTGGGTGGTTAACAAGACGGGAATACTAACACAATACGCACATCATCAGGTAACCACACTCCAAATTAACAGTGAAGATCCCGTGAAAAAGGAGGTAAATGCGCCTACAAGATCAAATGCAACGAAGAAACAATAAACATAGAAGTTTGAAAATATGACATAACTAGTTCAACCATAGCACCAAATAATTGATATAAATAAGTAAGTGATAGGCTGAGTGACTGTGATGCAGTGGAATAGCTGCATCTACAACAAACAATGATATGGCTTTAACTTCAGCAAACACTTATATACCAACTATGTTTAACTTCAGCAAACACTTATGTAATAGTTGGTCTAATTATTCTCCTGTTCCTGTTGGCTGACTACAGAATACATCGTTGCGAGTGGTAGTATTTTTTATCAGAGTTATGTGACGTGTGTTATGGTTTTTTTGGTTTCATTTGCCTGACTATTGTCAACACTCAACAACAAAAACCCATAACACACGTCACATAATAACTCTGATCACAATACTATCACTTGCACAGTGTATCCTGTAGTCAGCCAACGGGAATAGGAGAATAATTAGACCAACTATAATATAGTTACATTCTATATAATGTTTGCTTGGTGGGTGTTTCGACTTTTGACTATGGAGTTTAATTAGAACTTAGAAATGACAAATTAATTAAAATATTTAATTTATACTAACCAGTTATGATGTTATCAGGTAACCAAAGGAATGAAGAAATTAGAAATATCATGAAATGCAAATGCATGCAATAAATATACACTTAGTTAAAATGGCGTCTAAAACGGTAAAACCGGAATTGAAAAAGCAGCGGTTCTTCATAGACTGTTACACTGCCCTATACGCTCCGTTATATATAATCTTTCATCCGCTAGCCTACAGATAGTAGATATATATTAAACCTAGAGTGTGCACCTGTCCCAGAGATATTGGTAAACTTGTGTATAACGTGTTAACTATAAACTATTTCTGTATTTATAGCGTGCATCGATTCGATTTTCAGATAATGTTTCATTCGTTGAATATTTCGAAAATGTTGAATTAGAGGTTAATGAATTTAATATAACCTACCCTGCCGGATGTTAAATTTCATTGAAAGTTAAGTTTTCGTTTTTTATATTTTCACCATGGGATCAAGTCACCAAAATTACTGGGATAAATCTTAATAACTACACTAGCGTCAAATCTTAAAACTACTGGTACTAATGTCTCAGCTTAGTTAAACAGTTAAAATATGCACTGACATGTATAGTGTCAAAGTCCATTGGAGAAGCGAGGTCGAAATCCGGTGGGTTAGGGAAACCGGAAGCCAAGCTTCTTACATGGCAAAACACGAGTAAAAGTTTTTGCTACTATTATTTCTGCATTCATTAAGCGCCAATTTCGAACTATTCAGCGAATGTTCGTGACCTCTGAGCACTAACTATTGTGCATGATGGATTACTTAACGGTCCCAATATGAATAACAATCGTCTTAGAGGAGGCTCGAACCCCGCATAATCCGCGTTACCATGCATGCGCTCAGACCAATCAAACCCCGTTGCACAATCCGACCTTCAGAAGGCGGTCATACTTGAGTTAATGTTGTCTTCATTAAACAGCCAAACTGAGTTACTAATACTGGCTTCATAAGGTCGCCAAACTGGGCTAATGTTATCTTCGCAAGGTATAGCCTGAAAACTTGAGTTAATGTTATCTTCCTAGGGTTGTCAAACGGGAGTTAATGTTATCTTCTTAGGTACCAACTAGCGTCGGCGGGTGCGATCTTCTTAAGGCAGCCAAACTTGACTTACTTTGAGCTTTCTTAAGGCGGCCAATTCGAATAAATGTGACCTTCTTAAGACAGCCAAACTGGAACTATAGTTATCTTCTTAATGTAGGCAAACTAGGATCTGTGGCCTTCTTAAGGTAGCTAGCGGGAGCAATGGTTCCACAGGAAGTTAGTTTGAGGCAAGGGCCTACTGCAAGAAATTAGGAAAACCTTTAGACTTAGACGGAATAGGTTAGTCAGTCCATTTTAAATGTTCTGATGTATTTGGGTTTTATTGTTTTGTTAATATTTGCTATTAGTTTAGTCATCATAATTGCCTATTGCTTAATATCAAATCTTGTTAATTGGCCTAGTGTGTTGAATAGTGCGAAAGACTTTTTGAAAATGTTTCAATGTACTGAATTGAGTGGATTTAAATTGAATTGTATTGAAGCCCCTTGAAATCGTTTCAGCTGATCACAATCGAGTTAGAAATGAGACAAAAAACTAATTACAAATAAAATAACAGTATTCTTTAAATTTTTTTATTAGCAGAAACGCTGAAAAACAGTTTTAATTTAAAACGATAATGCAGATACATTTTCAATTCACAGTGACAGAAAAATCATCAACTTACATAGGCTACCGAAGTCATTTTTGACTTCGTTTGACTCTTTCATTGTAAGCTCGCATCAAGCGCACCATCTCCATTCTCCAGATGAGTTTCTCCTGTAGAGGCGCCATATAAATTGGCGATTACAAACACAATCGTAATATTAAGAAATAGGGCTGGTATTGAATAAACGATCCTTTTTTTTTTTCCTGTTTTGGCCGAACGGTTGGGCATACCGGTTTCCGAGGAGGATCAGCAAGCCGCTTGGTCGCTGATCAGCAGGATGCGAGGTACCGACGATGGAATGACGCGTGCAGCCGCCCAGCAGGTCGCACTTCATTTTCTTCTCAAGAACTCGGCGACGATCCGACCCGGTGCCCTCACTGTAGAGCAAATCGTCAAATTGCTTGCCGGCGTGTCGGCTGGCCTTCGCCATTGGACCTGGGAAAACAAAGCTCGAACCCCGAACTCCGCCATGGCGCGCTGGGACGTGGAGAACGAGTACCACGTCCAAAACCTGCTTTGGGCAATCATGGCTCCTGTGTTCCCCGATCTAGGTGACGAGGAATGGGTGAAGTCTCTGGGGCACCATAAGCCACGGGCTGATTTTGTGGTTCCCTCCTTGGATCTCATCGTGGAAGCGAAATTCCTTCGCAACGGCAAACACGCATTCTCCCAGGTGATCGAAGAAGTCGCGGCCGATGCGAGTACGTATCTCCAGCAAGGCAGCCCATATCGTCACATCATCGTCGTCGTCTGGGACGATTTCGCCCGAACCGAGGAACACGCTGAACTTCAAAAAGGACTGCTCAGGATCAATGGGATTCGCGGCGCCATCATTGTGTCTCGGCCTGCCAAGATGGCTCGGCATGTCTGACCTGCCGATTTGCATGCGAAGTTCTCGATCGCGCACTGCCTCAGCGGCGCAAATCATCCAATAGGACTTACAACGTGAAACTCTACAAATACAAGTCGCTCGCAAACCTCTGGCATGTGTTGGATGTGGTAGTGAATCAGCGCCTGTACTGCGCCCACTGGTCGAGGCTGAATGATCCGCTGGAAGGCAGGTACGAAGTCTACCTGGGAAAGAAGAGCCACAAGATCGAGTCAATTATGATTGACAGGATCGAGCAGGCGCGGGATGGCTTTCGCATCGCATCGCTCTCAGCAAATGCAACTAATTTCCTTCTCTGGTCACACTACGCGGATGGTCACAAAGGTATCGCCATCGAGATGGACATTCCGGAGGATCATCCAGATCTGACGAAAGTGACCTATTCGCCATTCTCGTCGGTGTTCTCGAAAAAGGCACAAACCGAAGAAGACATGCGCCACCTCTTCAACAGCAAGGGTGAGGAGTGGGAGTACGAGGAAGAGTACAGGATCATCGTTGATCGTCCGTATTTCGACTTGCCGGAAAAGCCCTCCCGCTTATTGCTTGGCCCGATGGCTAACGAGGAGCATGTCGCATTGCTTCAGAAAGTAATCGCTGACCGCATCGAGATTGTTGCTATGGAGATCGACCAACTTCAGGGGACGTTATTTATAGTCGGCCCTACACCATCGCTTAAGCCTAGTTCATCGGCGCTTGGCGCAAGAGGTGACGATGAGCGACGCTGGAAGGATCAGTCCGCAACTGGTGATTGATCATTACTCCCTTTAAAGCGCGTGCCAAGACCCTCGATGGCCTTCCCTATAACCACCAGATGGGCGGGGCTGTTCAGCATCGGATAGAGCTGAAATCCGGACTACTAGATATCCACTCACTTCACCAATCGACATCTGTAACGTCTGCGCAGGATGCGATTCAAAAGGCGACGGGCCTTCACAGTCACCTACAAAGTTTGCCACATCGTCGGTTTTGCATAAAATCAAATCAGGTAGGATAGCTTGAAAGGCGTCCACGCCCAGTTCCGCTACGGCATATGCGTGAGCCGTTTTTGCGAGTGATCGAAGATAGTGAGTCCGATTCACCTCGCCCAGTTTAACCGCCACATTCGTGACGCCCTGTTCCTTTGCGACATCACGGCAAAGCGGAAGCACCTTCTCGTCAAAGTAGGACCACGGCTGGCCATTCTCATTGATAACGTTCCTAGCATCTCGCAGCAGGCGTGGCTGAGGAGATGACCACAAGTTCAACATGATCGGAGCTTGGTCGATCGGTACGGAACGGAAACCCAAATCTCGAAATCTTCTGAGCGCGGGAGTCCACTTCAATGAAATTGAGTTTTACCTCGGCAGGGCGATGCTTCTTGTTCCGGGTAGGTGCCTCCACCTGCGCACGAAAGATGCCTAATTGTTTCTTGAGCACTTCTTGCTCGTACCGTTGAATAATCTTCTGACAAGTCTCGCAACAAGCCTTCTCAAGGACGAGGCTGTTAGCTCCCAGCGCATAGGGGATGACATGTTCATCGGATAGGTTTCGGCCAATAGCGGAGCAATAAATGCATTTCCCGGGCGAGTGGATGTGACGCCCCACTCTCTTCTCAAGATCGAATTCTGACAAACGCACCGCCCACCCCCGCTTATTGACTTCACGCAGATGCTCCGAAGGCGTGATGATGACAGGCTGTGCTAACCCCTACTCCGGGCAGCTTACGTTGCCCTCATTAATTCCCCGGATGCAGCCCCGGCGCCTCCTGGCCCGTGCGTGCCACATACTCGGTGTAGCCGCCGCCGAACTGATGCACGCCGTCGGGCGTCAGCTCCAGCACCCGGTTCGAGAGCGCGGCCAGGAAATGGCGGTCGTGCGAGACGAACAGCATGGTGCCCTCGAAGTCCGCCAGGGCCGCGACCAGCATCTCCTTCGTCGCCATGTCGAGGTGGTTGGTCGGCTCGTCGAGCACCAGGAAGTTCGGCGGGTCGAACAGCATCTTGGCCATGACCAGGCGCGCCTTCTCGCCGCCGGACAGCACGCGGCAGGGCTTCTCGACATCGTCGCCGGAGAAGCCGAAGCAACCGGCCAGCGTGCGCAGCGCGCCCTGGGGCGCCAGCGGGAATGACGCCTCCAGCGATTCGAAGACCGTCTCGTCGCCGTCCAGCAGGTCCATGGCGTGCTGGGCGAAATAGCCCATGCGGACGCTGGCTGCCGAGCGTCGACCGTGCCTTCGTCGGGCCCGATCGCGCCGGCCACCAGCTTCAACAGCGTGGATTTGCCCGCGCCGTTGGCGCCCAGCACGCACCAGCGTTCCTTGCGGCGCACCTGGAAATCGAGGCCCGCGTAGATCGGCTGGCCGCCATAGCCCTTGTGGACGTTCCTGAAGCTCGCCACGTCGTCGCCCGAGCGCGGCGGGCTGCGGAATTCGAACTGCACCGTCTGGCGGCGCCGGGGCGGCTCCACCCGTTCGATCTTGTCGAGCTTCTTCACCCGGCTCTGGACCTGGGCGGCGTGGGAGGCGCGCGCCTTGAAGCGCTCGATGAACTTGATCTCCTTGGCCAGCATCGCCTGCTGGCGCTCGAATTGCGCCTGGCGCTGCGTCTCGCTCAGCGCGCGCTGCTGCTCGTAGAAATCGAATTGCCCGAATAGGTGGTGAGCGCGCCGCCGTCGATCTCCACCACCTTGCCGACGATGCGGTTCATGAACTCGCGGTCGTGGGAGGTCATCAGCAAGGCGCCGTCGTAGCTCTTGAGGAAGGCCTCGAGCCAGATCAGGCTTTCGAGGTCGAGGTGGTTGCTCGGCTCGTCCAGCAGCATGGCGCTGGGCTTCATCAGCAGGATGCGGGCGAGCGCCACGCGCATCTTCCAGCCGCCGGAGAGCAGGCCGACGTCGCCGTCCATGCGCTCCTGGCTGAAGCTCAGGCCCGCGAGCACCTCGCGCGCCCGCGCCTCCAGCGCATAGCCGTCCAGTTCCTGGAAGCGCCCCTGCACCTCGCCATAGCGCTCGACGATGGCGTCCATGTCGCCGGCTTGCTCCGGATCGACCATCGCGGCCTCGAGCTGGGCCATCTCGGCGGCCAGCGCGCTCACCGGCCCGACGCCGTCCATCACCGCCGTGACCGCGCTCTGGCCCGACATTTCGCCGACGTCCTGGCTGAAATAGCCGATCGTCGTGCCGGGATCGATCGACGACCTGGCCGTCGTCGGGCCGCTCCTCGCCGGCGATCATGCGGAACAAGGTCGTCTTGCCGGCGCCGTTGGGCCCGACAAGCCCCACCTTCTCGCCCTTCTGGAGGCCCATCGACGCGTCGATGAACACAATCTGATGGCCGTTCTGCTTGCTGATACTATCGAGACGAATCATGAGGTGTGCGCTGAAAAAAGTTTGGGCTAACGGGATGAGACGGCGACGCCGATCACGTCGCTGCCGGCTTCGAAGCTGCCTGCCCTGCCGCCTTGGCTGCCACGCGATCCTCGAAGCGTTGCAGGTCGACGATGGCCCGGCGGTGCAGGCCTTCGCCGATCAGCCCGGCCTCATCGCTGCACGCGACCTTGAACAGCAGGGCCCTGCCCTGAACCTCGACCAGTTCGACGCGCGCCTCGACCACCATGCCGACCGGCGTGGCCGCGACATGGCTCATATCGACATGGGTGCCCACCGTGCGCTGGCCTCGACCCAGATAAGGGCGCAGCGCCTCGACGCAGGTCTGCTCCATGAACCCCACCATCATGGCGGTGGCAAAAACGGCGGGCATATCCGCCAGGGTCGGCCACTCGGCGAGCTGCGGCACCGTATGACGGGCGGCAACCGTCATGCGTGCCACGTGGCACAGGCCAGGCTGCAAGGCCGGCCGGGAGGATGTGCTGCTCATGGCGTTTTCAATGTCTCAGGTGACGCGGTTGATACGGTTCACATGGATTCAGGATGCGGTGTTCACGATGCGGTGTTCACGATGGGGGCGCGGCAGGGATCACGTCGATCCGCAGCGGCGCACCACCCGCCACGATCGCCAGCAGGCGGTCGATGTTCGGATGTGCGCCCGGGCGGTTGCGCGCATCGGCTGTGTGCTCGGCGAAGACGGCCAAGCCGTGTTCGGCCGCTTTGGCATCCAGCTTGCCGAAGACCTGCTTGAGGTATTGGTAGACCGCGAGCGAGCCCTGTTTGCCCGGCTGATTCTCGATGCTGGCAACCACGGCACCGTTGCCGTCGACGAGGTCGATGCGTTGCACGCCATCGATGGACGGCAATTGCCGAAGGTTGTCCTTGAACACTGCACTCGCTTGAATCACGGCCTCACTCCCACTCGCGTTACGTCCACTCGCCCTACTCCCACTGGCCCCTACTCCCACTCAATCGTGCCCGGCGGCTTGCTGGTGATGTCGTAGGTGACGCGGTTGATGCCGCGCACTTCGTTGATGATGCGGTTGGCGACGCGGCTCACGCCGCGGGCCCGGCTTGCCGCCTTGGTCCATGTCTAGCGCAGGTGGTCCCAGCTGTCGATCTCGCAGCCGCATGAAATCAGCTGCCCGCCGCATTACGGGCACTGCTCCGCGTCGCAGCCGGGGACATGATACTGCCCTTTGATCACGCGGCAATCGTGGCACGCCTGGCGCTCGGCGCTCCAATCGACCTCCTCGTCGCCGTATTTGATACGGGGCATGACGTTGATCACGCCCAGCGCGTCGATCTTCTGCGCGCGGCGGATGTGCTTCGGCCAATAGGACACCATCTCGGCGCCCTGATAGCGGACGCGCCTGCCATCCCATGTGAGGCTGTCCAGCTCGATCTCCCCGTATGTCTGCCCCTTGATGCGAGAGAGCAGTTGGACGGCGACCTGCCTTGGATTGCGGCGCGTGAGCCGGATCGGTTCGCCGGACGGCGGCAATCCCGGCAGATCGGTGTCGTCGAGCTGGACCGGTTTGACCCACGCCAGATCGTCCCGGCTTTTTCGTTCCCGCGCGAGTTCGGCCTTGGTCCAGCGCTGGCCGGCATAATGCCGCGAGACGAACACGGCGCAGAGCGGCGCCTTGCGACGGTACCGCGCGAGATGGCGGGCGAGATCCTTGTCGCCCTTCTGGGGCTTTTCGATTTCGTCGCACAGCACCCGCACCTCCGCGCGCTTCAGCATGGCGGAAAGCCGCGCGATCAAGGGACGGTCCTCCACCGCGAACGACAGCACTACATCGTAGTCGTAGGCCTTCCTTGCCATGACGCCCCCCGTCGGTTGCTGGATCGATCGCTACGCGGACGCTACCTCCACTCGATCATGCGCTGCCCCTACTCCCACTCGATCGTGCCCGGCGGCTTGCTGGTGATGTCGTAGGTGACGCGGTTGATGCCGCGCACCTCGTTGATGATGCGGGTGGCGACGCGGCCCAGGAAGCCGTGGTCGAAGGGGTAGTAGTCGGCGGTCATGCCGTCGGTCGAGGTCACCGCGCGCAGCGCGCAGGCGTAGTCGTAGGTGCGCTCGTCGCCCATGACGCCGACGGTGCGCACCGGCAGCAGCACGGCGAAGGCCTGCCAGATGGCGTCGTAGAGGCCGGCCATTGCGGATCTCCTCGAGATAGATCGCGTCGGCCTTGCGCAGGATCGTCGAGCCTCTCGCGGCGTCACCTCGCCGGGCATGCGGATGGCGAGGCCGGGGCCGGGGAACGGGTGGCGGCCGACCAGGCTCTCGGGCAGGCCGAGCTCGCGGCCGAGCACGCGCACCTCGTCCTTGAACAGCTCGCGCAGCGGCTCGACCAGCTTCAGCTTCATGCGCGCCGGCAGGCCGCCGACGTTGTGGTGCGACTTGATGGTGACGCTGGGGCCGCCGGCGAACGACACGCTTTCGATCACGTCGGGGTAGAGCGTGCCCTGGGCGAGGAATTCGGCGCCGCCGATCTTCTTCGCCTCCTCGTCGAACACGTCGATGAAGGTGGCGCCGATGATCTTGCGCTTCTGCTCCGGGTCGGTGACGCCGGCGAGCTTGCCGAGGAACAGGTCGGAGGCGTCGCGGTGGATCAGCGGGATGTTGTAGTGGCCGCGGAACAGCGTCACCACCTCGTCGGCCTCGCCGGCGCGCAGCAGGCCGGTGTCGACGAAGACGCAGGTGAGCTGGTCGCCGATCGCCTCGTGCAGCAGCACGGCGGCGACGGAGCGAATCGACGCCGCCGGACAGGCCGCAGATCACCTTGCCCTTGCCGACCTGGGCGCGGATGCGGGCGATCTCCTGGGCGCGGAAGGCGGCCATGGTCCAGTCGCCCGTGCAGCCCGCCGACCTTGTGCACGAAATTGGCGAGCAGCTTGCGCGCCGTCCGGCGTGTGGACGACTTCCGGGTGGAACTGGATGCCGTAGAAGTGGCGCGCGTCGTCGGCGATCACGGCGAAGGGCGCGCCCTCGCTCTGGCGCCACCACGCGGAAGCCGGGCGGCAGCGACACGACGCGGTCGCCGTGGCTCATCCAGACCTCGTGGCGCGCGCCCGTCGGCCACAGGCCCTCGAACATGGCGCAGGTGTCCTTGACGTCGATGAAGGCGCGGCCGAATTCGCGGTGGTCGGAGCCTTCCACCTTGCCGCCGAGCTGGGCCACCATGGTCTGCTGGCCGTAGCAGATGCCGAGCACCGGCAGGCCCGCGCTCGAACACCGCGTCCGGCGCGCGCGGCGTGTCGCTCCTGGTCACCGAGGCCGGGCCGCCCGACAGGATGATCGCCTTGGGCTTGAGCGCGCTGTAGCGCGTCGGCGCCCTTGTTGAACGGCACGATCTCGCAATAGACGCCCGACTTCGCGCACGCGCCGCGCGATCAGCTGCGTCACCTGGGAGCCGAAATCGAGAATGAGAAGGGTTTCGGTCACGGGGTGGACACCTTCGAGAGCGTGGTGGTTCAGAGGAAGAAGATTGGAGTCCAAGTCGATGTTCATGGACGCCAATAAATCGTCATCCCGGACGTCGTGCGAAAGCACGCGGAGCGTGACATCCGGGATCCATTTGTCGTCGGCACCCAGCAGAGCGCTTGCCCTGTTCAATGGACCCCGGATCAAGTCCGGGGTGACGATAAGTGGGTGCGTCAGTGCTCCTGGCGGTAGTTGGGGGCTTCGCGGGTGATGGCGATGTCGTGGACGTGGCTTTCGCGCAGGCCGGCGCCGGTGATGCGCACGAACTTGCAGTTGCTCTGCATGGCGCGGACGGTGCCGTTGCCGGTGTAGCCCATGGCGGCGCGCAAGCCGCCGACGAGCTGGTGCAGCACCGCGGCGGCGGGGCCCTTGAACGGCACGCGGCCCTCGACGCCCTCGGGCACCAGCTTGAGCGAGTCGGAGACTTCCTGCTGGAAATAGCGGTCGGCCGAGCCGCGCGCCATGGCGCCGACCGAACCCATGCCGCGGTAGGCCTTGTAGGAGCGGCCCTGGAACAGATAGACCTCGCCCGGCGCCTCGTCCGTGCCGGCGAGCAGCGAGCCGACCATGGCGCAATCGGCGCCCGCCGCGATCGCCTTGGCGAAATCGCCGGAGAACTTGATGCCGCCGTCGGCGATCACCGGGATGCCGGCCTTGCGGCAGACCTCGACCACGTCGAGGATCGCGGTGAGCTGCGGCACGCCGACGCCGGCGACGATGCGCGTGGTGCAGATCGAGCCCGGGCCGATGCCGACCTTCACCGCGTCGGCGCCGGCGTCGATCAGCGCCTTGGCGGCCTCCCCGGTGGCGATGTTGCCGCCGATCACCTGCAGCGAATTGGACAGTTTCTTGACCGCGTTGACCGCCTTCAGCACGCCCTCGGAATGGCCGTGGGCGGTGTCGACGATGATGACGTCGACCTCGGCCTCGAGCAGCGCCTCGGCGCGCTTGAGCCCGGCATCGCCGACGCCGGTCGCCGCGGCGACGCGCAGGCGGCCCTTGCTCGTCCTTGCTGGCATGGGGGAACAGGCGGGCCTTCTCGATGTCCTTCACCGTGATCAGGCCGATGCAGCGGTAGTCGCGGTCGACCACCAGCAGCTTCTCGATGCGGTGCTGGTGCAGCAGGCGCTTGGCCTCGTCCTGGCTGACCTCTTCGCGCACGGTGATCAGGTTGTCCTTGGTCATCAGCTCGGAGACCGGCTGGCGCGGGTCCTTGGCGAAGCGCACGTCGCGGTTGGTGACGATGCCGACCAGCCGGTTGTTGCCGTTCTCGACCACCGGGATGCCGGAGATGCGGAAGTCGGCCATCAGCTTGAGCGCGTCGGCCAGGGTCTGCTCGGGCTTGATGGTGACGGGATTGACCACCATGCCGGATTCGAACTTCTTGACCTTGCGCACCTCGTCGGCCTGGGCGGCGATGTCGAGGTTCTTGTGGATGACGCCGATGCCGCCGGCCTGGGCCATGGCGATGGCCATCTTGCTTTCCGTCACCGTGTCCATGGCGGAGGACACCAGCGGAATGCCGAGCTCGATGGAATTGGTCAGGCGGGTCCGGGTGTCGACTTCGGTCGGCAGCACGCTCGATGCCGCCGGCGTCAGCAGCACATCGTCGAAAGTCAGAGCGTCGCGGATTTCCATGCCGACCTCAGGTTCAAGGTTGGCGCTGCATAATACAGATTGGCCGCGCGATTCCAACAACTATCACCGCCGCGCCGGGCCGCCCGATTGCTGCAAAATCAACGAGATAGTTACCGCCCGGCCAGCGCGGCCGGGCGCGCCGCGCGGGGTCCCCGCGGCTGACCTGCATCAAGGCCGCGCCCGGGTTGACGGTGCAAGCTGGCATGTTGATATGCAGAACACCGCCCCCCTGACAGCGAGGTTGCCATGATTCAGCCGAAGCGGACGACGTGGGTCATCGTCGCCGATGGCGCGCGCGCCTTCATCGTCGCCAACCGCGGGCCCGGCACCGGGCTGGCACCCGTGCTGTCGAAAGAGCACGCGGTGCCGCTCACCCACGAGCTCGGCACCGACAAGCCCGGACGCTCGTTCAATTCCACCCATTCCGGCACGCGCCATGCCATGGAAACCGTCGATTGGCATCAATACGAAGAGCAGAAGTTCGCCCATAGCATGGCCAAGCTGCTCGACGAGGCGCGGGCGCGCAACGCGTTCCATCATCTCGTGCTGGTCGCGCCGCCCAAGACGCTCGGCGAGCTGCGCGGCAAGCTCGACAAACATACCCTGGCGCTGATCGCGGGCGAGATCGCCAAGGACCTCACCCACCATCCGATCGAAGACCTGCCGGGCTACCTCGACGGCATCGTCAAAGTCTAGGCCTCAGGCTTTCGAGTCGAGCGCGGATATCCAAGAAGCCCGTCACCCCGGACATGACGGTGTCCTCCCGACAAGGATGTGCGATCCACGACATTCGTCATGCCGGACTTGATCCGGCATCCATCGAACAGCGCAGGCGCTCGAGCCTCGGCAGATGGCCAATGGACCCCGGATCAAGTCCGGGGTGACGATTTTGTCTGGCAGGAACTCGGACGCTCAGCCACCAAGCCCGAGAGAACGAGAGGAGCGGAATGCGCGCGAGCCATCGCACATAGATATTGCCGGGATGCTGAGACGGACGTGCGAATAGCCGATTCACACACGCTCCGCGAAAAAAGATCGTCACCCTCGGGCTTGACCCGAGGGGCCATTCCGCAGGCCCAGGCACCTGCCCACGATCGCGGCATGGATCCTCGGGTCAAGCCCGAGGACGACAACAGACGGAAAAGCCAAGATCGCGGATTCGCAAAGCGCCGGGTCACTCATTGGACGCCCAGCCGACGCTCCTCTTGCAAGCAAAAGATGCGATCAGTCTTCGTCCTGGCGGCCGCGAAAGCCGGTGGCGACGACGTAGATCTCGGCGGAATCGGCGCGGCTCGCCGGCGGCTTGGCGTGGCGCACCTGGGCGAAGTCGCGCTTGAGCCGGTCGAGCAGCGCGCGCTCGGTGCCGCCGCGCAGCACCTTGGCGAGAAACGATCCGCCGGGCGCCAGCACGGCGCAGGCGAAGTCGACCGCCGCCTCACACAAGGCGATGATGCGCATATGGTCGGTGGCGGGATGGCCGGTGGCGGGCGACGCCATGTCGCTCAGCACCACGTCGGCGCGGCCCGCTCCCGGTTTATCGGCCAGCGCCGCGGCGACTTTTTTGTCGGCGTCCTCGCTCATGAAATCGAGCGTCATCAGGGTGGCGCCGGAGATCGGCTCGACCTCGGTCAGATCGACGCCGAGCACCCGGCCGCGCGGTCCCGGCCGGTCGCCCTTGGCATTGACCCGCGCCACCGCGACCTGGGTCCAGCCGCCCGGCGCGGCGCCGAGATCGACGACGCCCAGTCCCGGCTTGAGCAGATGGAAACGGTCGTCGAGTTCGAGCAGCTTGTAGGCCGCGCGCGAGCGGTAGCCCTCGCGCTTCGCCGCCGTGACATAGGGATCGTTGAGCTGCCGTTCGAGCCACAGCTTCGAGGCGAGCGTGCGGCCCTTGGCGCTGCGCACCCGCACCTTGAGGTCGCCGCGCTTCTGGCCGCCGCGCTGCGCGGCGCCCTTGCCGGCCGCAGCTTTTCCCGCCCCAGCTTTTCCGGCGGCGCCTTGTCCGGCGCCACCTTTTCCCGCGCCACTTTTTTCAACGCCACCCGTGCCGGCGCCACTTTTTCCAGTGCCGCCGCCGCGCTTTCCTGGGCCACGCCCGCGGTTCGCGGGGCCGCTCTTGCCGCGGCCGCTCATGATGTGACCTCGCGCGCCATTATCGCCCGGCCGGACCGGCGGCCGCCGCGGATTGGTGCATCAGGTTGTAGAGGATGCCCTCGCGCACGCCGCGGTCGGCGACGCGCAGCCGGCCGACCGGCCAGGTACGGCAGATCGCTTCCAGGATGGCGCAGCCGGCGAGCACCAGGTCGGCGCGCGACGGGCCGATGCAGGGCTGCTCGGCGCGGCCCCGGCAATCGAGCGCCAGCAGCCGGTCGGTGACCGCGCGCATCTCGGCGAAATCGAGATAACAGCCGTCGACCCTCGAGCGGTCGTAGCACGGCAGGCCGAGATGGATGCCGGCGAGCGTCGTGACGGTGCCCGAGGTGCCGAGCATCTGCACGCTGCCGGCCGCGATTTTCGCGCGAATGCCGTGGCGCGCCTCGAAGGCCTCCATCGGCCCGCGTACCGCGTTCACCATGCGCTCGTAATCCGCCGGGGCGACGTAGTCGCCGCCGAAATTCTCCGACAGGTTGATGACGCCGAACGGCAGCGAGATGCTGTCGAGCATCTCGCTGACGGCGGAACCGGTGGCGCTGTCCATCCGGCGCGCCCACATCAGTTCCGTGCTGCCGCCGCCGATGTCGAACACCACCGCATGGGGCCGGCCCGGATCGAGCAGCGTGGCGCAGCCGGCCAAGGCCAGGGCGGCCTCCTCGGCGCACGAAATGATCTCGAAGCGCAGGCCGGTTTCCCAGCGCACGCGGTCGAGGAATTCGCCGCAATTGACGGCGCGCCGGCAGGCTTCGGTGGCGACGTTGCGGACATGGCGGACGCGGCGGCGGCGGATCTTGGCGGCGCACACCTTCAGGGCGTCGATCGTGCGGTCCATGGCGGCTGGCGACAGGCTGCCGCAGCGGTCGAGCCCCTCGCCCAGCCGGACGATGCGGGAAAACGCGTCGATCACCTCGAAACCATTGCTGTTGGCCGGCCGCGCCGCCGCATCGGCGGGTCGCCCGGCGCCCGCCGGCGGCGCCCCGGCCGGCTCGACGGCGCGGGCCACCAGCAGCCGGCAGTTGTTGGTGCCGAGATCGAGCGCGGCATAAATCGCCGGCTCGACGGTCGCGGACGGCCGATCGCGCCCGGCGCCATCGGGGCGAGACATGCCATGGCCGTCCGGCGCGCCCTCGCGGCGCGCCTGTGCGGGGTCGACCGGCCCCTAAGTCTTGTCCAACATTGCCGATATGGTAGCGAAATACCACGCCGCCGCGAAGGGGGCATCGCAGCGCGCGCCCCGTCGGCGAGTGCCGGCCGCGCGGCCGGTCGGCGTCGACCGGAACGGCGGCCGCCCGCCCCATGAACGAGACGGCGGGCCTCGGCCCCGGGCCCCGCCGCGACCACGCGGGGCCGGCGACACGGCCGGTTAAAGCCCCTCCCCAAGCCCGGACATCTATGGTAGAACCCCCGCCTTCTCAGCCGTTGGGGGATCGTCTAACGGTAGGACCGCGAACTCTGACTCCGCTAGTCTAGGTTCGAATCCTAGTCCCCCAGCCATTCCTTCCCGAGCGAACTCCGTCTCTGTACGTCCTCGCCGAATAGTGCCGACACTTCCGGCGCTTGCGCCGACGTGCTGCGCGAATTCACTCTCTCTCCCGCCAGTTATTCGGGACAAACAGCCGCCGAACGGCCGAAATTCTCTGCGTGTCGATTACGCACTCGACAACCTCATGAGACTGATGGTGTGTAGCCCACGTGTTATTGTGGCGGTTCCAGCAGGTTGCTGTGACCCATACTCGGTATTTCACCGCCAAGTCCGTAGCTTATGGCTCCACTCGCGTTCGACGCCGACGAAGATAACAGGCCGAAAACAGGCACATAACAGGCGCCGAACAGGTGTGAAACTGGCCTCTAGCAAGCAGCTTCAGGAGACGAATTGGACCTGATAGCCCGTAGGTGCCGACATCTCTTCACAAAAATCACCGGCCATTTAATCTGATAGCTCGCGATTGGGATCGACCCGATACTCCCCTCATCGGAAATCTCTGCATCCTATGAGGCGAGCAATAACTCAAAAATCTTTACCTGCGCTACACAAGCCCGTGCGCGACAGCCGCGGCCGATTCCTGCCCGGCCACACCGGCAATCCAAGAGGACGGCCCAGAAAAAACGACGACATGATCGGCGCGGATGCTAGCGGGTACGTTTTCGGCAAGACGATCCGCAAGCTCAACATGAATGGCAAAGTCGTCGAGATGACTCACTCAGAAGCGTTGAATCACAAGCTGTTTCAAATGGCCATGAATGGTGATTCGAGAGCGCTCATCCACCTGCAAAAGCGAATCGCGGAAGACAGCGAAATCGTAGTCGAGGCCCCACTCGAGGCGCTGAAGATGATAGATCTCTGTCGTGTGGAAACTGACGACAGAAAGAGAGACCGCATGGTGGACACAGTTGAGCACCAGAGAAATAATCGACGCACTGAACTTCGCTGTCGCTTGGAAGAACCAAAAGAAGCGGCGATAATCGTTTCCGCCTAACCGTCATTACCGCCGACGCTACCCTTTCAGGCTCGCGCTACATGTGGGAAAGACCGTGCCTGAGTGCGGACAGACGCAGGCTGTCGATCTGTGATTTCTGAGCCGCCATGCCTTGCGCTCGCGAAGGGCTGAACGCCCTTAGGATACTTCAGCCAACCGAAGAATCTCGCGCGGCAGCGGGAGAACTTCGGTCTGACTCTCAATCATCGCTGCCCCATTCGGTCCTGAAGACAGGTCGAAGCGGCGACCTGTTTCACCGGCGATGCTACGGAGCCGCCTGCACAAGAGGTCGGCGAGAGCAGGATCTTCGACAGCAACGATGATTTGCCTCCCCATGCGTCGTATAGCCGAGAGCACCTCCACAAGATTTAGTGCGCGGTAATCGTCAATGTGCTGCACGGGGTCGTCGAGTAGCAACGTACGCAACTGACACCAAGGCCGCGACACGTGGATGGCGAGGAGGAATGCAAGACCTGCTGCGCGCCGCTGCCCGCTGCTGAATAGG
This sequence comes from uncultured Alphaproteobacteria bacterium, assembly GCA_963752345.1. Taxonomy (GTDB): domain Bacteria; phylum Pseudomonadota; class Alphaproteobacteria; order SMXQ01; family SMXQ01; genus CAVVYA01. The sequence goes on along the minus strand of CAVVYA010000015.1, from coordinate 785,864 downwards.
AACTGTGGATTACGTCCGTCGCCAACGGTGAAATTGAGAGATGCGCGCACCTTCCCGCCAAAATCGGTCTCGATCTCTCTCCAATCCGTATGGGGCCGAAGACGCTGATAAAGCTCCTTTAGGAGCGGCATGACCGTATCGAACTGCTCCGTAAGGAGCTGATTTGCGACCGACTTCGCTGCGCTATCGATCTGCTTTGCAGCCTCGGCCGCTCTCTCGGCGGTTGTTACGCGGAGAGACTCCTCCTCGACACTGGTGCGCAACTGAGCGATTCGACTCTCTAGCGCTGTAACTCGGTCGTGGGCTCCGGACGCTTCAAGAATGAAAAGCGCATGCTCAAGTTGAGCTGTCTCCTCTTGGCGCTTCAGAACAAGTTGCCGCGCCGCTTCGGGATTCAAGGGGTCAGCTTGCAAGCCATAGCGCTCAAACACGGAGTGGAGCGAGGAGAGCTCTTGAGTGGCACGGCTTCTGCGCGCATCAAACTCTGCCATTGATTGTTTAGCCGCTTGGAGCTGCTGCTCGGCTTGCCGTTTAGCCAGTTGAGCCTTCGCTAGTCTATCAGCTGATCGCGCCGCAGCCACCCCACGGGTACTTAAGCGCGAGCGAGCCGACGCTATCGCAGTTGCAAACTCCCGGTCGCTTCGGACAGCGTCGCAAAGAGGACAATGGCCATCAACCAACCCGATCTCCTCGCCGTGGTCGAGAATCGCTATCATATGCGTAGCGAAGACATCTGCCTCCCTTTCTGCTGCCGCGACCAACTCGGCAGTAGCCAATTCCTCAGCGGCTTGGGTTAGACTCTGCTCAAAAGCCTTCACTTGGGAAGCGAGTGCCAGCGCCTCGGCTAGGCCAGGATCGGACGAGAAGTAGTTCTCCTCTGCTGCGGCGGCTTCACTCTTCACAATTGCGTCCATCAGGGCTGGGGCGGACTGCTTGCGAGTAGCCACGCGCCGTCTGAGCCGCTCTGACCGCTCCCCTGCTGTAGCGTCCAGGTCTGGCACCAACCGCATTATGATCTGCTCGGCCTCCGAAACATCAGCCTGTCGTCCGGAGATGCTTCTAGCTTCGGTTAGCGCGGATAGCGCTCTGCCCAACTCCGCCTGAACATCAGCCTGCTTTGCTTCTTGCGCGACCTTCGCAGCGTTTGCCGCCTTAGTCAGTTCTGCAGTGCGGCCAGAATGGTCTGGTCCCGTGAGGCCACCGATGGCGGCGCGGACCGATTCAAAGCGAGCTTGCTCTGGCAGGTCAAGGCTGAGCCCCGCAAGTGTTTCATCCCTTATAAGCGTGGTTTGCATGAGCGTTTCCGGCCACGTTCCCTCTGCCATCGGCCCCAAGCAGAGCTGGCGCCCTATCTCATCGAGCGGAAACTGGAGTCCACGATCACGGCTCCGATTAATCCTGACCTCGGACCCGTCCGGGGCGACAAATCCCACCTCCACATATTGGGCGGCAGGGGTGCCTTCGCCTACCCACCAAATGTGGCTGTCGAGTCCGCCACCCTTTGCTCCCTTTACCGCATACTTGTTGATAGTGCCCGTAAGCACGTAGTCGACTGCGTCCAATACGGTGCTTTTTCCCGCACCGTTCCGGCCTGTGAGTACGGCGAAGCCCGCAGGAAAATCGAAGCGTGTAGCGTCTTTGAAACCTCTAAAACCTTCTATATGAACGTATAAAAGTCTCATGGCCGTTCACCGAGCAGCCGAACCGCCTCGGATGCTGGAACAGCCGGGTCCAGTACAACATGGGTTGCTTGAGGCGCGATGTCGCTGATCCTGCGCAGCAAGCGCTCAGTTAAGTCCTCGTGTTGGAGCACAGGCTGGTATTGGACAGGGAGTACAGGCAACAAGACGCGAACGAGGTCCTCACGACTCGCAATACCGCTAGCGGCAACCTTCCGCGTCCGCTCCAAATCCTCTTCGATCCAACTAACCGCTCGCTTTTGTGGTCCATCGGCGACCGCGGCGCATAGGAAAACGCAGTACACATTCCACGCCTTGTCTCCCGCCGCTCTGATTTGCGGGGCAAACCGGCCGAGGATGTCACCTTCGAAGGCTTTCCACCTGCCTATTAGCTCCTGAGGAGTCTCAAATAAGCTGCAGAAGCCGATGAGCACCTCGTCCTCGAAGCAAACGAGCGGAGTTCGGCCCAGCGAGTGGAGGCGCACCGAGAACCCGGCATCTCGGAGAAGAATTTGCGATGTGGAGAGCAAGTCGATCATAAGCCTAGCTCCGCGCATGCTTGATCCCGCGTCAGCCACTTTGCCCCGCCGCCGGGTGCCGGGCTGACAATACTGGCGCCCTTACCGCTGGCGATTAATTTGGCCGGCACACCCAAGTCAATAGACCCGGCGCACAAGACGATGTCGGGCTGCGCAAGCGTACCTGGCTCAAGATGCCCTTGACGTACATCGTCGAGTCCGCGGCCCGCACCATTCACAATGCGAACGGTTTTGCCGCCATGCACAAGCCATGCGCCGGACTGCGCGGCTCCGGCTTCGGCTAGCTCGATATGCGCAAAGGCTGCTTCTGCCGCTGCTCCGGGCGGAGCCTTTAACGTTGCCGCTCTTGTGTATGGGATACCTTCTACGTCCCTTCGGAGATTATATAGATCCGCTCCGTCGAGGGCCGCTGGAGAAGGTTCAAATCCTATCCCCTGCGCCTGAGCAAGGGGCTTGCCCAATGCATAAAATTTTTTCGCCCAGCTCTTGGAGTAGGCTACCTGCAGTTCCCCAAGAACTACGTCGCCCGACTCTTGTAAGTGCTCAAAAGAGTTGCTCAGCTTCGTGAGCCTATCCCACAAGTGGGGCGCCTTAGCCTGTAACGCCGCCGAGGGGGTTGGATCTATAACGGTAACGGAAAGAGCATTTGTAATGTTGAAAGCATTAGCTAGGACGTCATTAAGATAGCCCCAATCTGTCCAGAAGCCGACAACAACAAGATGCTTGCCAGGGAGATGGAGGTTCATCCACTGCGAACACCCTTCTATCCGCGCCTGAACCTCCACCTCGGCCAGTTGACCTTGGGTCCAGAGCGTTGAAGAGCGCGCGCGCTGCATACAACCATGAAACTTAAGGAGCGGGCTGGAGATCGTAGCAAAGTTGGTTGCCTCCTGCCCGGTTAGCGCGCCTCGCATAGCAATCTTGTGTTGCTCAGCCCAGCGCTCAATCATCGTGTCAAAGTTGGCAGAGAGAGCAGCGTGCGCCCCACGGCTCACCAGTAGGTCTGCCACAGCAGCATGCCCTTTGTTTGGACCGCCCGAAAGCTCATTCCAAGGAATCAGCTGAATAAAGACCGACTGGAATTCGCCCTTCGCGTGAAAATGGCCTGCTAACTTATCGACGTCATAACGTAAGTCCGGACCAAGGGCTTCTGTAGCTATCCATTTCTCATAGCAGATTTCCGCAACGCGAGCGGCGCTAGGCAGATAGCTCGGCGAAGGCACTGACAGACCCGCGCCACACAAGAACACCAATGTATCAGTTTCAATCGCACCTAGCAGTTTGGTGGTTAGTGTAGCACCTAAGACCATTACCCCTCGCAAAGCCCTCAAGTTCGATTTCGAGTAAGTACTACGCGGTGTTAAAATTAACAACGGCAACCAGATAGGACCCCATTGCAGGTGTTCTTACACCTTAGATCCACGCGTACTTTAAGTTTTTGGCCCACATCACTGAATCAAGGCGTTCCTTCACAGCATAAGCTGAGGCTAGCGCCAGTGCGTGCTCATGGAAAACGCGAGCATTGGTGACGATCTCACGCCCGATTGCTTCGCCGTTGGGCCGCTCTCTTACGATCACGATCCTCGAGACATCGTTCGCTCGGTCCTGGCCAATTTCGTCCGTAATTGCGAGCACGTAGTGCGAGGGGACGATTTTGCGGGGTTGGATTTCCCGTGCACGATAGACCAGCTCTCGAACCCGCTCGCTGAACAGATCATTCGCGAATTCGAAAATGGATTCCTTAGCCTCCACTTGCCCGGCGGACCACTCTTTCCAAGCGTCAACGGTGACAGGCACCGTCACAAAAGGGCAAAGTGGCTTACTGGCTCCCAGCCCCCGGATTTCCTCCTGTTTCCATGCTTCATAGCTTCCAAGCAAGTCGGCAGGCCGGGAGATCATCTTCTGAAGCCGCTCCCAGTCCCCCTTTGATAGAGCAGGGAACGTCAATCCGACGGGAGGACATACAGAGACGCCAGAACTGTCCTTCCTAGGCCGGCCATAAATGTAGAACTTCGAATCTACGCCCATGATCGGTGCGGGGCGTATATATGTGGTGCCGTTGACATCAAACTGAGTATCCGCGACCGGCCCCTTAAAGGGTTCAGGTCTGAGGCCGCCTGTTACCATCAAGTTCATGAAGCGCTCGGCGAGTGCGTGCCAGCCCTGCCTTAGCTGCTCGAAGTGAGCGAATGGGCGTTCACGGTTGATTGAAATGCAGTCTATCGGCCAAAGAAAGAAGCCTTCAAACCCATCGCTGTGATAATAGGCACCAGCTACCACGACAGCGTCGATTTCGTGGGTGTCTTGTCGAACCCGGTGCGCGACGATATCTTTCAGCGCCTCGTGATCCAGGGTCGTGTAGCCATTATTGATGACCATCAGCACTGAGCAGGTCGCATCCCCATGTTCGAGACGGGATTGCTTCAGCTGTCGATTGGCTTTTGAGACCGCAGTCTTGATTGGCCCTTCCATAATACGGTCGAAGCGAGTTCGATCGCTAGGGTTCAAGCGCTGTCGGTCCAGCACGATCACCGGTCTGCCGGGCTCGTATTGTTGAAAAAGCGTAGCAACCTTTTTCTGCCGTGAAGGCTTGAAAAGACCTTCTTCATCCAGCGCCTTTAACTCGATCACAGCAGAGCCAAGTTTATAGTCGGCACCAACATCCGCTCGACTATCGGCATCGGGATGTGCGCGAATGCCTCCAGCTGACCCTAGCGCAAAATCCAAATCAGCTTCATCGAGAGGACGAACCTGAAATGCTTCGAGGGCATTCATCCGGCTGCTGCAATGTTACCGGCACTGAGCACGCCATGGAGCCGGCGCACACACCTTCGGATTAGAGCCTCGAGGTTATCGACGTTAAGAGCCATGGGTGCCTCGGCTGTGGGCCTCGACGAAGGATCCGAATTTGCCTGTGGTTTTCACGTTTTTAACCGACCTCTCTGATCATCCCACAGGTGCGGCGGCGCACAAAGAAACAGATCTGTATCCGCCCCTTGACCACTAAGAATGTCTTCGACGACGTCAGGCGCCAGAAACACCAATGGCATGATCTGTGCCACGTAACTGCGGTTGATGCCCAGCTCATCGGCAATTTTCTGGGTCGAGCGGCCCCCTTGGAATTGATCGAACCAATGGAATGCCCGAGCGAGCATTTTGATAAGAGTGCGGTTAGGTCCAGCAGATTGCTCGTGATTATCGTCCGTCCGCACCACCATATGCGTTGCGCGGCCTGTCCGCTTCAGCCGCACGGTTACGCAAATCCGAATTGTTTTCTGCTGGACAAATTCAGCAATGTCGGTCACCTGATCCGCTCTGGTCCCGCTGCTTCTGGATGCGATGATCCCCTCGACCAATGAAGCGACGTTGAGGATGATCTCGACCTTCTCAGGCCCTGCAATAACCCGACTTAGAGCGGCTCGCAGGAACGCCGTTTGTTCTGAACGTGGTCGTTCGGACCATTTGCGCAGAAGTTCCTTGGCAGTAGTCGCGAGTGTTAGCTTTAGATCGCTGCGGATCGATGGCATGGTATCGATGATCCGGCCTCGCGTCCGGAGGAAATCCATGACTTGGTCTTGAACAACACGCTCGATCTCCTGGGCGGGTACTCGTTTGAGCGCTCCAGCCTTCTCGGGCTGGTTTTGCAGGACTGCCTGACAGACGTAGTAACGGTAGCGCCGGCCATGCCGCTGGGTGTGGCTGGGGCTAAACCGATTGCCACGATCGTCAAACAAGATTCCGGCCAGCAGACTCGGCTCGGCGTATTTGACGCCTCCAGCCCGCTCGCTGCGATTGCCGCCGAGGATTGATTGCACGCTGCTCCACAGATCAGGCTCCACGATGGCCTCGTGCTGCCCCTGATAAGCTTGCCCTCGGTGAACGGCTTCCCCGATGTAAAGGTGGTTTTTCAGAATGTAATAGAGCTGGCCACGGCCGAAAGGCCGGCCGCCCCATGTGCGACCTGTCTGGCTGGTAATCCGCTTGCTGAGGAGCTTGCGATGATCGAGTTCGGCCTTGACCCGCCGTACACAACGATGCTCGGCATAGAGTTTGAAAATGGTCCGGACGGTTTCAGCCTCGACAGGATTGATGACCAGCTTATGGTCGCGAAGGTCGTAACCAAGCGGCACCGGCCCGCCCATCCACATCCCCTTCTTGCGGGAGGCGGCGATCTTGTCGCGGATTCGTTCGCCGGTAACTTCTCGCTCGAACTGGGCGAAGGATAGCAGGACATGCAGCGTTAGCCGCCCCATAGAGCTGGTCGTATTGAACTGCTGGGTGACCGATACAAAAGACACCCCGTGGGCATCGAATGTCTCGACGATCTTTGCAAAATCCGAAAGCGAGCGGGTAAGCCGGTCCACCTTGTAGACCACCACGACGCCGACCTTGCGATTGCGAACGTCTTCGAGGAGCTGCTTGAGTGCCGGACGGTCGATATTTCCGCCAGTGAAACCGCCGTCGTCATAACGAGCGTCCAGTGCCCGCCATCCCTCATGTCGTTGGCTGAGAATATAGGCCTCGCAGGCCTCCCTCTGGGCATCGAGAGTATTGAACTCCTGCTCGAGCCCCTCTTCCGTGGATTTACGGGTGTAGATGGCGCAGGCGAGCCGGCCCTTCCCTTCAACCGGCATCGGTGACGGGCGCTAAAGGTTCTGCAGTGCGCTTTGACCGCCCTGACAGCCGGCGCCCCCCGTCTGTTGTCCTGGTTTTCGGCCCGCGTGCCACAGCCGCCGCAAGTGCCTCTCCGGATGAGACTTTCTTGAGCCCGAAGAACACGGGGCCCGACCAGCGCGTTCCGGTGATCAGGCGGGCGATTTCCGAAAGAGTGCGGTAAGCCTGGTCCCGATAGCGAAAGCCCTTCTCCAGGACGATCACCTCATGCATGTGACCCCGCCATTCGCGCAACAGCCGGCAGCCCGGCTTGAGATCCGGCGCAACCGCGGGCCGATGGTCCGGGTCGCGCGCGAACTGCTTGGCAAGTTGGTTCAGTCGACGGCGGGTTTTGGCCGATAGTCCGCCATAAATCCGTTCCTGCAGCCGATATGCGATCCCGCGGATCAGAAAACCTCGCCTCGCTCCTTTCAGCGGCTTGCCATAAAGCTCGACCCATTTGGCCTTAAGTTGAGGCAACGTTAAAGTTTCAAGGCGAGCCAACTCTTCCGGGAGATCCTTTTCCCGGATGGCGTGATTAGACCGCCGCTTCCCTACCCTCCTCGCCGAAGCCGTGTCCTTGTCAGTCATTCTTCTCGTCCTTGACCGGAATCCCGGTCATGCGTCTCACCGTCGTTGCTTGGATCGGCATTCATCTGCCGGGGACCCGTGCCTTTCCGCGATAGGGCGCGCTCGCGCAAATATTGCTTCAGGCTCCTGATCGGCCGGCGTAGGTAGGGACTGATCGCCTCATAGTCCCGGCGGGCGATCGACTCATGCATGGTGCTGTTGTCCAACATGATCAGCGCCCCGCCGTGACACGATAGACGCGGCCGCGACCGTCCACCGCCTGGGAATTCACGGTAAGGCCCAGCTTCTTTTTGAGCGTCCCGCTGATGGCACCGCGCACTGAATGGGCCTGCCAACCTGTAACCTTGATCACCTCCTTGATGGTGGCACCCGTCTTCCGCTCGAGGAGTCCAATTAGAAGGGCCTGCTTGGTCCCTTTGGCCCCTGTTTTATTTTTGGTCTCGGCTCGTTTGCTGTGTTTCTGAATCACCCTTTTGCGCCTGGCCTTCGCTTCGTTCTTGCCGACGGCACGGCCAGCAGGTTTGGCTTCTTCCTGCTCGCCGGAAATGGCTTTCATCCCGTCTTCGGTGATGATGAGGGCGAACCGCTCGTCGCCCTCCGCGCGCCAGTGCTCTTCCTCCCGCGCCGCGACACGTTCGCTGATGAGGCCTCGCTTCAGTAGGGTCTTCAGAACGGCTATGAGCGCATCCTTGGTCGCCTTGAGGGATTTGGGCACTGGCATGATCCTGCCATCCTTGCGATCTGCTGCTGCGGCAAGGATGACAAGCTGGGTGTCGTTAAGCCTGAACATGGTGGAACTCCTGTGTCGGGCGCCGCGTCCATCGCGGCGCTTCCACCGCCCACAGCCCCGCCGGTGCGCCGGTCGAGGCATGGGCTGCATGAGCCCATCACTTCCCTTGTTGGAGCACAGCAACGCTTGCTTGGCGCCCGCAGTCCAGTCCTTTCAGCGGTGAGATTTCTTTGATGATTGCCGCGCGATTTGCCCGCTCAAACGCGCCATCGTTGCGGCAGCTGAGGCGATTATTTCGAGATCATGGGCAACCTGCTGCAAGGCATGGGCATGCCGCGCGCAGGATTTATCGGTCAGCTTCGCCGATTGGCCGCCAACGCCGACGAGGGTTGCGTCTTCGAGAATCTCAGTAGCGACCGTAAACAGCCGGCGCGCCAATTCTTGAAGATTTTTGTCCATAAGCCTCCCCTACAGGCGTCCATGGACGCTTCCTTCGTCGAGGAAGTCCAGGTGAGTAATAGCGGCCCAATCGCCCAGCTTAAGTCCTTTAAAAGCTACGGGCGCGGTGTTATGTTCCTATTTTGTTCCGTTAAGCGAGCGGGTGGCGAAAGGGAAGGCTGCATTCATCCATGGAGAAGGTGGAGTGGCGGAAGAGACAGAGTTGACCCTCGCCGATAACGGCCTTGCTGGCAGAGCACAGTCGCGCAAGATCATTCACGTCGATATGGACGCGTTCTTCGCGGCAGTAGAGCAGCGGGACAATCGAGAGCTGCGGGGCAAGCCCGTTGCAGTCGGCGGATCCCGCGAACGTGGCGTCGTGGCCGCGGCGAGTTATGAGGCGCGCAAGTTCGGAATCCACTCCGCCATGCCGTCAGTGACCGCACGCCGTAAGTGCAAGGATCTGATCTTCGTCGCACCGCGGTTCGATGTGTACAAAGACGTCTCAATGCAGATTCGCGCTATTTTCGCCGAGTACACACCGATCGTCGAACCTCTGTCGCTCGATGAGGCCTACTTGGACGTTACGGAGAACCTGAAAGGCGTCACATGGGCCACTGAGATCGCACGAGAGATCCGGGCAAAAATCTTACAGACGACCAATCTCACCGCGTCGGCCGGCGTCAGCTACAACAAATTTCTGGCCAAGCTGGCATCAGACCACCGCAAGCCGGACGGGCTCTTCGTCATCGCGCCCACGATGGGCCCAGATTTTGTGACTGAGTTGCCCGTCAGTCGTTTTCACGGAATCGGGCCGGCGACAACGGCGAGGATGAACCAGCTCGGTATTTTTACTGGTTGCGACCTGAGGTCGCAGACCCTACCGTTTCTGCAGAACCATTTCGGCAAATCCGGCCCCTTCTACTATTGGGTTGCCCGCGGCGTGGACGAGCGGCCAGTGCGAGCCGACCGCACCCGTAAGTCGGTCGGCGCGGAAATTACATTCTCGCAGGATCTAACCGACTTGGATGCAATGCGAAACGCCCTTAAGCCAATCATCGATAAGGTCTGGAATCATTGCGAACTGGCGAACGTCCGGGCACGAACGGTGACACTAAAGGTCAAATTTAGCGACTTCGAGCTGATAACCCGGCGGCGGTCGGTGACAGCGGCGATCAGCAGCCGGCACGATGTGGAGCGCATCAGTTTCGATCTACTTGGTCCCCTTTGTCCGGTACAAAAAGGAGTGCGTCTACTGGGCGTTTCGCTTTCATCGCTGGCGGCGGAGGCTCCTGAGCGCAATTTACAGATGCGGTTTGCTGTTTAGGACCGCAGACGAGGCATCCGGGCCGCACTTACCAAAGTGCGGCCCGGCCCTCCTATGTCCCTTATTAGGCTCACCGCAGCCTGCGCTTTTATCGTCGCGAAGTTCATCTCCTAAGCGAGCACATCGCGCATGTCGTCATAAGACGCCCCAGATTGGGCGTGCAGGACCTCATCACCTGTCAGCTGTTGATAGCGCTCTATGATTGTATCGACGTATTTGGGATCGAATTCCATCAGGTAAGCGCGGCGCCCGACTCGTTCAGCCGCGATCAGCGTCGTCCCGCTCCCACCGAAGCAATCGAGCACGATTCCTCCTCGGGTCGAGCAATCGAGGATTGCGTCAGCCACCAAAGGCACAGGCTTAACGGTGGGATGCATGGCGAGCGCTTCTGAACGTTCAGCCCCGAGCGTGTTCACGCCCGCATAGTCCCAAACGTTGGTCCTGTAACGTCCGTGTTTGCCGAGTTCGACGTTGTTCACGTGAGGCGTCGAGCCTTTCTTGAACAGGAAGACCAGTTCATGCTTCGACCGGTAGAGCGACCCCATGCCTCCGTTGGTCTTGTTCCAGATGCAGAGGTTCTTGAAATCTGAGTATGTCGCGCGGGCAGCCGTCATTAGCTCATAGGTGTGCCGCCAATCCATGCAGATGAAATGCATCGAACCGTCTGTGCTAAATGAGGCCAAGTTCTTGAAGACGGTCTGGAGAAAATCCACGAATTCAGCCTCGCTCATCTCACCGGAGGCCATGGCAAATTCCGCATGCTTCACCTTGCCTAAGCCGCAGACATGGCCATCGATCGGCACATTGTAAGGTGGGTCGGTGAAGACCATCTGAGCCTTCTCATTGGCCAGGAGCGCCTCGAACGAAACCTTCTTCGTTGCGTCGCCGCAGAGCAGCTTGTGGCGCCCGAGCAACCACAGGTCGCCTGGATGCGAGATAGCCGGCTTTTCATCAGGTTCAAAAACCCGGTCTGCCTGGTCGGCCTTCTTAGGATCGGCGCTGTCCAGCAGGATATCGATCTCTGGGGGGTCGAAACCCGTCACCGTCAGATCGAAGTCGAGGTTTAGCGCACCTAAATCTCCGAGCTCGAGGGCGAGCAGAGACTTATCCCAGCCGGCATTTTCCGCCAGCTTGTTATCGGCGATGACATAGGCTCGGATTTCAGCTTCGCTCAGCTCCGACAGGTATATGACCGGTACGGTCTCGACCTCCAGGATCTTGGCTGCTTCGACGCGGCCGTGACCGGCGACGATCGTATCGTCGTTATCGATGAGGATCGGGTTCGTGAATCCGAAGCGCTTGATGCTGTCGGTGATCTGCCGGATCTGCTTCTTGCTGTGAGTTCGAGGGTTTCGGGACCGGGGTTTGAGGGCTGATATGGGCTGGTATGTGACCTTGAGTTCGTGCATTGCAATCTCCCGTTGTTAATCGCTGGAGACTGCCGGCTCGCTACCAGTCCATCATTCAGATCAAATCCGTCACTCCTTATATGAAGAAGCAATATTTTGGATGTGGCGAACGGTCACGTTTCGCCATCCGAGCTTGCGCATAGTGATGCGAGCGGCGCGTTCAGCAGGCAAACCTTGCCACCAATCCTTGTCCTGAATACAGCTCCAGCCCTTAAGGCCTGACCGTTTCTGACGCTTTTCCAACCAGGAAACGTATCGCTTATAGATCAGCGGCGCTAACACCGTCCGGGTTTCCGACATGACTTCACGTTTGCGGCCCCGGGGCCCCCGTATCAACCCTCGAAGTCCGTGTATCACGTGGTCATAAACTTCTGCCGGGATGGGCTTGCCACGATTGTGCTCGAGAAAGTCGGCAAGCTGCTCCGGCGGCACATGCCGCCCTCTCCTCATCCTTGCTATCAGGACATCGAAGCTCCAGTACGGGCCATCGGGCATCAGCAGACCTCCGCCTGTCAGGCTTGAGAAGGTCCAAATGGTTAACGCCCAGAGCCTGCGCTAACTCATAGACCGAGACAACCGTTGGATTGCGCAGGCCACGCTCAAGGTCGCTGATGTACTGCTGGCTGAAACCGGACACAGCCGAGAACTGCTCTTGCGTCAGGCCCTTTTTTAGCCTGAAGCGCCGCACATTCCGGCCGACCAGCTTGCGCATATCCATGCGCACAGATCAGCGGATTACACATTATAAGTTTATCTACTTTAATATGTATTTAACTACGATCAGCCATTGTTTATGTGGACTTCCCCGCACCGGCAAGCAATCAGTCGGGTGGCTTAAATAAATTCGGAGAACTCGAATGCAGCTCGGATCGTCACCCAAAAACAGTCATTCCCTTCACTCCAGCCGCCGGGAAAAAGTGCTGGATCACCTATTCATAGGCGATCTGCTTCGCTACCTCTGGCGCACTCGGGATTGCAACGTGGAAGTCCTGCGTTCCGAGGTCGACAACGGCGGCTACGACGTCGTGTTGGAATGCAGCGGCATCATCCGGCACGTTCAGTTCAAATCAAGCCACAGGGAGTTAACGACCCGCCAGATCGATATCAATGTTGCACTGTCGCTGAAGCCGAGTGGATGTGTCATCTGGATCATCTTCGATCAGCTAACCGTGGAGCTAGGTCCCTACCTCTGGTTCGGCGGCGAACCCGGTATGCCTTTGCCGCCTATTGGTGAGCGCGTCGGCAGGCATTCGAAGGGCAATGGCAACGGATACAAAGCCCAGCGGCCCCATATGCGGGAGATCCGCCGCAGCCAATTCAAAGTTCTAAAAACCATGGAGGATGTCGCCATGGCACTCTTCGGTAAGCAGATCGCTTGATATTTGCTGCGGGATTCTGCGCTCTAGATTCTGCCACCAATCGATGGTTAGCGGCCCGTTGCGCCGGAACAACGTGGTCTTCCGCGGGGACAATCGGCTCGACGACGCCGTGGATGATGTCCCGCGTTTGTAATGACGAAGTCTTCGAGCGGCCTGCCTGTAGTGTCGAGCAGATAGTGAATTGGGGTTATGCGATTCTTAATCGCTCCCGACTTTCGACTTCAAATTGCGAAGCGATGCCTCCAATGATGATTAAGTGTAGCGGCCGGCCAGTTAAAGATTCTGAAGACGCAGGCATTAGGCGATCAGTCAGATTGAGCTTATGGATTTCGCGCCAATGCTAAATTCAAGCGCCGACGCGGTTACTGCTTCACGCCATTTGCTTGGCAAATAAACGGACGGCGTTAGCGTGCTGGATTATTAGGAATTAACCAGATTTCATCCAATCACTACGGCAACAATTTGAGAGTTGGTTAATGATAAGCGGCCCAATAAATGGACCGCACTCGACTTCTGAGTAAAATTGTTGCTATTTTGCATATAACTCATGTCTACGCTTAACAACGAAAGTTGGGGGCTTTGCATGAAAGTCGGTTTTGTTGGGTTGGGGGTCATGGGTGAGCCTATGGCCAAACACACACTCCAGCATGGCAATTTCGATGCCGTGCTCGTGTTCGATCGGCAGAAGAAAAGAGCAGAGAATTTGGCCCAGTACCGGCGCAGTTGTTGCCGCCTCCTGTCTAGAGATCGGGTCTACTTGCGACGTCATCAGCGTGGTGGTCCCGTTTGATTCTCAACTTCGAGAGGTCGTCGAGGCCGTCAGCAAGTCAGGTAAGACAGGTTCCGTGATCGTCGTAGGCTCTTGCCATCATCCGAGCACGATAATAAGCGTCGCGCGAATAGCGGGCACAGCGAAGATGACTGTCCTCGACGCGCCCGTTTCCTTCGGCAGACGCGGGGTTGAAGCGCGCACCGCGGCGCTGACTGTTGGTGGGCTAAAAGAGGATCTGGAAAGGGCGCGACCGGTTCTAGAGTGCTTCAGCAACCAAATTTTCCACGCTGGTCCGATCGGGACCGGAATGGTGGCGAAAATCATCAATCAGATGCTTCATTGGACGATCAATCTCGCAAATCAAGAAGCGCTACTGCTTGGTAAGGTCTACGGATTGGACCCGTTGATGATGCGCGATATTTTGCTTTCACTACCTGCCCAAAACAGTGCGTTGGAGCGCTGGGATGGCACACAATACACATGGCACCAGAAAGACATGGATATTGCGCTTGACCTAGCACAGGAGCGGAAGCTGCCACTTCCGCTAATGGGCCTGGTCGATCAATTGACAAAATTCGCTACGCCTGAGGCGGTCTCAGAGCTACTTCGTTCGGGAACGATAGCTTATCTCGGTCGGACATATGAAGCGGCGCCTCCCAGGCTATCAGAGCGACGGAGACGATGACACGAGGAGGGGTTCGGGGATCAATTGTGGTGAGGTTGGCTAGATACTTTTGGGGAGTCTGACGTGTCTGAAAAAGTTTCTCGGCCCGCGGTCGGAATAGGCTTCAGGCTACCGATTAGACCTTGGACGCTCGATAACATCGAGTTCATTTGACGTTCTCGAAATCACCGTCGACCACTACATCGCGGGCGGCGACAGGGCAAAGGGCGTGATCAAAGATCTCGTCGGCCGGGTCCCGTTGATTGCACATGGTGTCGGTCTCTCGATTGGAACCGATATTCCGATTTCTGAGGCATATCTCGAGAAAGTGGCACATGCGATCGAAATTATCAAAAGTCCATCTTACAGCGAGCATCTCGCTTGGACCAAGGTGCCGGGATGCGACCTAGCGAACTTGCTCCCCCTGCCAAAAAACCTGGAAGTTGCGGAAATCCTCATCGAAAAAATCAGAATTCGTTCAGTCATATCTATCGGTACCGTTCTCCTTGGAGAATATTTCTTACATCTTTGACTATCCGGACTCCATTCTGTCAGATGCGGAGTTCTTTAGCCTCATCTATAGGGAGACAGGCGCAGGCCTTCTCCTGGATGTAGAAAATCTCTTCGTCAATTCTCAAAATCATGGGTTCAATCCGCTGCAATTTTTAGCAGGACTGCCACCTAAGATCGTGACTGACATCCATGCTGCGGGTGGTCCGCTCGTGAACCGTGACTATTTGAAAACACCAGTGTGGGTCGACAATCATAGCCATCCAGTTCCTGACGGAGCTCTCGCCCTTTTGGCACCGGTTCTTGAGCGTCACGCTCCGGCAACAATCATTCTTGAGCGCGACAATATGGTGGAGCAAGTCGATCAGATCATCAGCGATGTTCGACGCATTCGCACCTGTATCGACCAGATCTTGTGT
Source organism: uncultured Alphaproteobacteria bacterium (assembly GCA_963752345.1). Classification (GTDB taxonomy): domain Bacteria; phylum Pseudomonadota; class Alphaproteobacteria; order SMXQ01; family SMXQ01; genus CAVVYA01. The sequence continues at coordinate 770,754 of CAVVYA010000015.1, read as the reverse complement.
GAGCCGGTCTATGAGTAACGCCAAGCTGTTGGATCGTCAAATTGAGATCATGCGGGCGTTGACCAACGCCGATCTCATATACGGGACGCCGAAAATAACCGCGTTGGCCGAAAATCCGGGGTTGTGGGGAATGAGCTTGCCTCATCTTCGGCTTGAGGCCGAATTGTCGATGGACAAACGGATAGGCAAGATCAGACGCACTCTTCCTCTGACCTTCACCTATATGCGGCAGGAGCAGGCGCGAATAATACGGCGATTCGTCAGATCCTGTCCGCCCAGATCATATCGCCGATATGACGATTCGAGGGATTTCTACGATTTTCTGCTGCAGCAATGGCAGCATTCAACGCCGAACCCTCCTTATCTCGGTGACATTGCTACCGTTGAAATTGCCCTGGCTCGAGTAAAAGCCTCGTTCGATGACGAGGGTGGAAATGCCGTCAGCGTCGATGAGCCAAGGAAAATCGGCAAGGGAATGATTCGTCTCGCTCCGGGAGCAAGTCTCTTAGCGCTCAACTACAATCTTAAGATGCTTTTTGAAGCCAAAGACGGGAGTGAACGTCCTCTGCCTCAGAAGCGAGACACGAGGCTCATCGTTGCTCCTGTCGGAGACGGCAACCCTTGTATCGTAGAGATCTCCCCTGTCTTGTTTTCCATTATCTCAGATGACGTTCAGTTTCGGGCATTGCGCGGCGGCCACGGCCTCGGAGAGCACGCGGCTGTTCTCGACAAGCTTCTGGAAGCCGGCATCGTGCGACGTTCGTCATGAAAATTTGTATAATGGGAAAATACCCACCCATACAGGGTGGGGTCAGCACTCGGACCTACTGGACAGCCCATGGTTTGGCGAAACTCGGTCATACCGTCCATGTGATTACCAATGCGCGGGAAACGGCCGCGCCATATCGCATGCTGATGCAGCAAGGCGACTGGGCGCGCTGTGATGCGACCTATGGCGCTGGCTCGGTCAAAGTGCACTGGACGGAACCGTACGGCCGGCGACAATGGCATATTCCAAGAGGCACTCCTTACATTACAAAACTGGCATCTCTTGGAATATCGGTGGCGAAGCGCGAGCCGCTGGATGTGGTTTTTTCATACTATATGGAGCCATACTGTGTAGCAGCTCATATTGTGGCGCAGGCGACAGGGTTGCCGCAGGTAATTAGAACTGCAGGAAGTGACGCCGGACGTCTTTGGCGATTGCCACAATTCGCGCCCCTCTACGACCATGTGTTTCGTTCGGCTGCGGCCGTTATCTGCGGGCCATCTCTCGAACCGAAGATGATCGATATCGGTGTCCAGAGATCCCGACTCCGGCGTAACCGAGAAAGTTTGAATCTGTGTGAGCTTTTTTCGCCAGATGGCCCCGCATTGAATGTGGAAGGCTTGCGCCAAGACGTGTTAAGCGGGGACGATGCGGAACTCAAAACTCTGCTGTTCGGCGAGTATAATCCTGAACTCATTTATATAGGCGTCTATGGGAAATTGGGCAGATCCAAAGGCAGCTTTGCGTTGCTGCAGGCCTTGAAGAAAATGAAAGATGATGGAAAACCAATCGGTTTGTTGGCTATGGCCCATGAACCGCCTATGGCTCAGAACGCCTTCCGGAACTACGCGATGACCAATGCATTGCATGACCGAATATGCCAGCTGCCATTCCTGCCCCATTGGCGTGTGCCAGAATTCATCCGCGCTTGCGCCGCTGTTTGTTGCCTCGAGCAGGATTTTCCTATCGTCTTCCACACGCCGGTCGTAGCACGCGAGGTGCTGACAAGCGGAGCTTGTCTCGTCGGCGCGTTGGAAGTAATCCGTAAGCTACCTTCCCCGGAAAAAATGGTTGACGGCTATAATTGCCTTGCCATTCCTAATGTGAACGTGATCGAGGATCTGGTGCAGAAGTTGACATTTGCAATCGAAAATGCAGATGGCGTCCGGCAGATTGGAGTGAGGGCGCGTGAATATGCCCGCATTGTCGAGAGAGAGAATGTATTCCCACAGGGGCTGGCTTCTATCCTCGCCGACGTAGTGCAAACGGCGGCGTTGCCGAGGACGGGCCGGGTTACAGATGAGGCTAGTAGTGCCTGAACGAATGGGTAGCTTGGATCCAAGAATTATCCATACGCACTATGCAGAGATACATTGCATCACCACGGATTTACACGCCGCCGAGCGGATAAGTCCGCAAGTCGATGAAGGAGTGGAGAACATCTGCTCCCATCTAAATCTATCCCCGCCAGAACGTATCATCGTTCAGCTTAGCGATCGTCGTTCGATTCCGGTCACCCTTCGTAAACAGCAGACCATAATCATACCGCTCAGCCGATTGCCGGATTGTTCAGCCATTGTTCATGAGCTAACGCATTTGATAGTGGGTGTCGGGGCCGAGCCGGGCGGCCTCCTCGATGAAGGCCTGGCTGTGTATCTGCAGGCGAAATTCGGCGGCGCGAATGACCGCTCTTTCCCCACCGAAGGGAAAGACGTTCATGAGGCAGCGTCAAATGCTGTTAACAGACATGGGTCAGTTCTGCCTCTGGACGGAACGATCGGAGTCCGGCGTCGGGGGAAGCGTGGTCCGGAACGCACATTAGCTTATCTACAAGAGGGATCGTTCACCGGCTTTCTAATCGAAAGTTTTGGTGTCGATCGGGTGATGTCAGCGTATAAAAAAACTTCCTGGCAAAATGTCTTCAATCAGTCAATCGGCTCTCTAGAAGCGGCATGGCACCGTCACTTGCGAGCATTCTTTGGAATGCAGCTGTGAACATTTTCATGTGCGCTCATATACCCCGCCCCGTCCACCACATTAAGTTCAGCGCCATTGCATCCATCGGTGTGGCCCTGAAACGACTCCTCTGCTCTATGGTTTTCGTACTGATCGTCGCCGCGCCACATGTGCATGCGGATCCATCCGGCTATGCGCTCGCTGGCCTCGAAGCCTTCGATGCCGAAATGACCGCGCTGATGAAAAAATGGAACATGCCCGGCGGGAGCTTGGTCGTGGCAAAGGACGGCCGCCTGTTGCTCGCTCATGGCTATGGGGTGGCGAACAGGGAAACGGGGGAGCTTGTGCAGCCAACGCACCTGTTCCGACTGGCCAGCCTCGCAAAAACGATAACGGCAGTCGCGATTCTGCAGCTTGTCGAAAATGGCAGGCTGGGCTTGGACGATAAGGTTCTGCCTATCCTGGGCGAGATCGGCCCGCGACCCGAGGTGATCAGCGACCCCCGGGTGCATAACATCACCATAAGACAGCTATTGCAGCATTCGGCGGGATTTGACGAGGCGGTCCGTGGTGATCCGTTGGTCATGCCGAGAATCGCCGCGGCTGCCGGACGGCAGGGAGGCCCCTTCCCGCCCACCTGTCAGACAGTGTTACGCGATACGCTCGAACTCAGGCTGCAATTTGCGCCCGGCACTCGGTATGCCTATTCCAACCTGGGTTACTGCATCCTGGGTCGGGTGGTGGAGCGCATCACCGGAACAACGTTCGAGCACTACGTCCGTGAAAAAATCTTGGGCCAGGTCGGAGCAAATGGGATGCGTTTGAGCCGCACCTTGGAGTCAGGTGACGGTGAGGTCGCCTACTACGATTATGCGAGGGCACCACTTGTATTAGCCGTGCCGGGCTACGGCCGCACCATGACTTCCCGACCATATGGCATGGTGCCGTTCGAAGCCCTGGATTCTGTAGTGGGGTGGAGCGGGACACCTGTCGACTACCTCCGGTTCGTACTCGCCATCGATGGCCAGCGTGGTCGTCCTCTTCTGAGCAAAGCGACATTCCGCACTCAGTTAGACAGCCACTTACCTATAAAAAAGGAAGGCGACACTATCTTGTATGGTTTGGGTATGTATGTGCGCTCGGTTTCAAATTTGACGTATTGGTGGCATGACGGAAGTCAGCCTGGAACGATCAGCCTCTATGTTCGACGCTCCGATGGATATTCCTGGGTCGTTGTCTTCAATTCACGCCCGGCCAATGCCAAAATTATAGAATTTCTTGATGAAGTTGGCGGAGTTCTTTGGAAAGCCACGGATAAGGTGAGATCTTGGCCCAATGGCGATCTCTTTCCAAAATTTCCATAGTAAGGCCTTACCTCACTCGACCCGCATCGACAAACTTCGACACATTCTCCTGATGGTCGTCAGCACCGATTCCGGTCGCGTTGCGCGGCGAAGAACCTCAGCGTCGCATGCGACAGCGCTTTGCCCGGCTCCGCGCCGCACGCGCAACGCCATAGCGTGACTCAATCCTTGTCTTCACTCTGTAGCTGTCGATGGAAACCAAGCCTGCGGCATAGTTATCCTTGATACGTCCTCTGAAATCACGCCATCCAGCGACGTCCGTTCAACACTCTTCGTATAATTTTACGCGCCGAAAACTGTTCAATATTACCACAAATAACATTATTACTTATCAAGTTGAGAACTATCTCTGACTATCCCAAAGTGTGTTTGGTTTCTCCTCGATGTTCATTGACGAGCTTCGCTTTGACGCTTAATCGTAAATGAACTTGCCGACGGGGGAGCAATGGTGATTACCGGGAACGGTACAGCCTCGGGAGAGGAGCGAACTGAAGCGCTTGCTGAGTTCGCCATGTCTCGCCAAGTCTCGTCGGATAATAATGCTTTATCGGTTTTGTCCCTGCATGAAGGCGCTGTCGGCAGCAATAATCCGTTGATTGCTACGGTGGCGGAAAGGCCTCGGGAAAATACCCCGCAGGTGTGGCATCTCATCGGCCCCGTCGTCTGGTTGATGATGCAGGCTCCGGAACATCGCGGTACCCTTTTAAGCGATCTCGACTGGAGAATTCTGCCGCCACTGTCTCTGGGGCAACTTTGCGTATTCCGCAAAGAGGGTAAACCCTATGCATTTGCAACCTGGGCTTTCATTTCCAGCGAGCTAGAGGCTCACTTGAGAATGCCGGCCGCGAGATTGCAGTCGAACCAATGGCGCTGTGGTCCGGTGGCATTCCTGGTGGATTTTGTCACACCGTTTGGCGGAGATCAGGAATGCCGCCTAAAACTCCATGCGCATCTTAAAGCGTCAGCCATCCTTAGATAGTCGTCAATGGTGTTAAACGCGCGTTCGCGTTGTTCAACAGTGTTGATCTGATCTGTCGTGTTTCTCTGCTGCTGCAGCGTTCTTTGCCGACGGCATGGAGCGCGTAGGGTCGCGTGAGTGGAGCAGATCACGGGGTTTCGTCTTGTCGCGGGCGTAAAGAGTTCATGCGTAATGCGTGATTGACTCGTCGCTGACTGGAAAACCCCGGGGGGAATTATGACCTTGTCATCCCAGATGAACACGTCCTCAACCGACTTTACGCATGCCGTCCCCCCTCCGACGATCTTATCCTCTGGCAACTCGATCGCCAGGAAGATCTAACGGCAGAAACAGAAGGCTGCGGCTGCGGCTGCGGCTGCGGTTGCGGTTGCGGTTGCAGTTGCGCCGCTGACGATGAAGCTGCTGAAGATGAAGCTGCTGAAGATGAGGCTGCTGAAGATGAGGCTGCTGAAGCTGCAGCCGCTGAAGCTGCAGCCGCTGAAGCCGCAGCCGCTGAAGCCGCAGCCGCTGAAGCCGCGGCCGCTGAAGCCGCAGCCGCTGAAGCCGCGGCCGCTGAAGCCGCAGCCGCTGAAGCCGCAGCCGCTGAAGCCGCAGCCGCTGAAGCCGCAGCCGCTGAAGCCGCAGCCGCTGAAGCCGCAGCCGCTGAAGCCGCAGCCGCTGAAGCCGCAGCCGCTGAAGCCGCAGCCGCCGCGGAGGCCGCTGCGGCAGAAGCTGCCGCAGCAGAAGCCAACAACGCTGCCGCTGAAGCCAATACCGCAGCCGCTGCCGCTAATACCGCTGCCGCTGCCGCCAATACCGCTGCGGCTGCCGCTAATACCGCTGCCGCCGAAGCCAATAGCACTGCTGCCAATGCCACTGCTGCCAATGCCGCTGAAGCCAATGCCGCGGCCGCTCAAGCCAATGCCGCTGCCGCTGAGGCCAATGCCGCTGCGGCTGAAGCCAATGCCGCTGCCGCTGAGGCCAATGCCGCTGCGGCTGAAGCCAATGCCGCTGCGGCTGAAGCCAATAACACGCAAGCAACCAATTCCACCGACGCTGCAGCAAATGCCGGGGCCGCTGAAGCCAATGCCGCTGCCGCTGAAGCCAATGCTGCTGCCGCGAATGCCAATGCTGCTGCCGCTGAAGCCAATGCGGCTGAAGCTAATGCCAATGCAGCTACCGCCAATGCCAATGCTGCCGCCGCGAATGCCAATGCCGCTGAAGCCAACGCCAATGCTGCCGCCGCGAATGCCAATGCCGCTCCCGGTACTGCTACTGCCGAGGCTGCTGGCGCTGCGGCTGCGGCCGCTGCGGCTGCTGCTAATGCGACTGCCGCTGCTGAACAGGCTAAAGCTGCTAACACCCAAGAAGAAGCCGCTGCCGCTGCTGCCGCTACCGCCGCCGGTCATGCCCAAGCTGCAGCTGCAGCTGCCACTGCCACCGGCAATGCAGCTGCAGCTGCAGCTGCGAACGGCTATGCTGGAAAAGCCGCGGCAGCTGCCGCTACTGCCGCTGACGCCGCGGATGAAGCTAACGCCGCTGCCGTTGGTGACGCAGGGGCGGGTAATAGCAATGCTGCTGCAGAAGCTGCTGCTGCTGCTGATGCTGCGGCTGCAGAAGCCAATGCAGAAGCCAATAACGCCGCTGCCGCCAATGCCGCCGCCGCTGAAGCTAATGCCAATGCTGCCGCCGCTAATGCTGCTGCCGCTGAAGCTAATGCCAATGCTGCCGCTGCTGAAGCCAATGCCGCTGAAGCTAATGCCAATGCCGCTCAAGCGAATGCCAATGCTGCTACCGCAAATGCTGCTGCCGCTGAAGCTAATGCCGCTGCCGCTGCAACTGCTGATGCTGCCGCTGCTACTGGCGGTACAGGCGCTGGAGCCGGTAGCACTCCCGGTACGGGACCGGGTGGTGGTGGTAGCGGCGGTGGCGGTGGCGGTGGTGAGGCTGGCTCTGGGTCTGGTGCCCCCTCCACAGGTGCCCCCTCAGCACCGGGCGACAGTCGTGCCCATAATATAGAAATTGCCAAAGACGTGATCGAGGCCGTGCAAATTGTGAAAGAAGAGCTGTTTAAGCACGGTGGTCGGCAAAATCCTGAGATTTCAGCTTATGGGAAGGCTGCTAAATACGCCGGTGGTGTTGGTACTGTCGCGGATGCGGCCCTAGGTTATGCCGAGCAAAAGGCGAAGGGCAGAAGCGATGACGCTGCAGCAGCTATTACGACGGGAAGCGTAATCGGCGGTGCGGTTGGTTCACGGATAGGAGCAGCAAAGGGTTTTGCTTTAGGAGCAATAGCCGGTGCGATACTTGGCGGTCCTCCGGGCGCAGTGATCGGCGGCACGATCGGAGCCATCCTAGGGCATATAGGTGGCGATTACATCGGCTCGGAATTTGGGGAATTTTTTGGCGAGCTCGGTGCCGACGCCCTTGGGCTGCCTATTGTTCTTGACCTCGACGGTAATGGACTAGACCTCACTGACGCCCGCCAAACACCAACCCTGTTTGATATGGGTGGCAGTGGATTCTCTGTCTGCGACAGGCTGGGTGGAAGGCAACGACGGTATGTTGGTACTTGACGTAAATGCCAACGGTACCATCGATGATATCCACGAGATTTCGTTCGCTTCATATCGAACTGCCGGTGCCAGCGATTTGGAAGGTTTAGCTGCTGGGTTCGACAGTAACGGTGATGGCCTATTCAACAACAGTGATGCACAGTTCGGATCGTTCGCAGTTTGGCGTGACGCGAACACCGATGGCATAAGCCAATCCGGTGAGCTTACGAGTTTAGCGGCGCTGGGCATTCAATCCATTAATCTGACAGCGACGCCATCTGACCAAAAAATCAACAGAAACCAGGTACTGGGTTACAGCAGCTTCACCCGGACTGATGGAACGAGCGGAACTCTAGGCGACGTTGCGCTCGCATATTCCCCAGGAATGAAAGAGGCCTATGACGCAACCGGCACGACCCTGACGTTTGAAGATGGCCGTAAATTGCGAATTGTTTTTGAGCCTCAAAATCAGTCGATCAACCTTGCGCAAGCCGGGTATGCCGGAGTTATCGGATTTACGGGGAATGATATTCTGGATGGGAGCACGACTAACGCGACGGTTTATCTCGACGGCGGAGCAGGCGACGACACGCTATTGGGCGGAAGTGGCGGCGACTTCATTATTGGCGGGGACGGAAGCGACGCTATTTATGGCAATGGCGGCGATGATCTACTCATCGTCGATGATCATGACCTTGCGAGTGGTGTGGTGGATGGTGGGGATGGAACGGATATCGCCCTGATCGCAGGTGCTGGCGTTACGATCGACCTCAATGCCCATAGCTTAGAGGCGGTGTTTGGCGACTATGGAAACGATGTTTTGACGACGTCTGGAGTCTCTGCGGTATTTCTATACGGCGGTGCGGGCAACGATGTGCTCACAGGTGGAGACGGGGCGGACTTTATCTCTGGGGGCACTGGCAGCGATACGCTCGTGGGTGGTGCCGGCGATGACACGCTTGTCATCGACGCTCAGGACTTACAGGCGCACATCGACGGTGGTCTGGGAATTGATGTGGCCTATGGCGAGGGGACCGTCGGCATTACGATCGATCTTGGTGCGACGAACCTAGAGGGCTTCGTCGGTACCTCCGGAGACGACACGGTCACGGCTGGCATCTCTGCAGACGCTATCCTATTGGGCGGGGATGGTAATGATAACCTGTATGGGGGACATGGCGATAATTTCATCAGCGGCGGTGCCGGTAACGACATCCTATTCGGGAATGCCGGCGATGACGTGCTGGACGGTGGCGCTGGCGCCGATAAGCTGATCGGCGGTGCTGGTGACGACATTTACATGGTCGATGATCTGGCGACTCGGCGACGGAACTCACCAGCGAAGGTATCGATACTGTCTTCAGTTCGGTTGACTACACGCTCGGATGGCAGATCGAGAACCTGGCGCTGACGGACGCTGCGGTTAGTGGCGTAGGCAACGCCCTTGACAACGTTATGATTGGCAATCCAGCTGCGAATGTCCTGAATGGTGGTGCCGGTAATGACACTCTGGATGGTGGTGCTGGCGCCGACACGCTGATTGGTGGTACGGGTAGCGACATTTACCTGTTCAACCGCGGATCGGCGAGTGACACGGTCCAAAATGGTGATAACTCAAGCTCACTGGACATGGTTCTCTTCGGTCCAGGTATCGATGAGCGCGAGCTCTGGTTCACTCAGTCTGGAGCCAACCTAGTTATCAACGTCGTCGGCACGACGGACCACGTCGTGGTGCAGAACTGGTACGACGGCGCGCCAGATCGTCTTGATCAACTCCGCACGAGCGATAATCGCGTACTGATCGAAGCCAATGTTCAGCAACTGGTCCAGGCGATGGCATCGTTCGCGCCGCCACCACAAGGCCAGATGGAACTGACGCCGCAACAAGCCGCAGCCTTGGATCCTATCATTGCCGCAGCATGGCAGAACGTTGCGTGATGGTTTTGGCGGCCGTGTGCTGGAAAAAACAGCGCACGCTCATCTAGTAATTTTTGAGGTTGTTCGCCTTGCATTCGTCGGATCTCTCAGGTGGGGCGGGTGGTGATGAAGCCATGTCGGCTGGTGACGCCATGGCGCCTGATGCTTCCGGGCCGCCCGTTGATACCGGGATATTATGCCTTGCCATGGTCCTACGGTTCTTCGGCGAAGCTGCCAATCCAGAACAACTCCGGCACCGCTTCTCGGTTTCCGGCAGGCCGCTCAATGAAATCGGCCTTCTAAGAGCCGCAAAGGCTCTTGGATTGAAGGCGAGCGTGGTCAACTCCACGATGGACCGGTTACCACGCACGCCGCTGCCGGCCATCGCATCGCACCGCGATGGCCGCTGGATGATTCTCGCGAAAGCTTCCGGAGATAAGGTGCTCGTGCATGATCCATTGGAACCTGCCCCGCATGTTATGACGGCTGAGGAGTTCGCGCATCTTTGGAGCGGCCGTCTACTTTTGGTAACGCATCGTGCTCAACTTTCGGGGGCAACCCGTCGCTTCGATTTTACCTGGTTTATACCTTCCATATTTCGTTACAGAAAAATATTCGGCGAGGTTCTACTTGCCTCGTTCTTCTTGCAATTATTTGCTCTGGTCACACCGCTTTTTTTCCAAGTCGTGATCGACAAGGTCCTGGTTCACCGGGGTCTGTCAACCCTGGATGTCTTGGTTCTCGGATTGATCATCGTCACAGTCTTCGAGACTTTTCTCGGAGGCCTGCGAGCCTATGTGTTTTCTCATACGACGAACCGTGTCGATGTGGAATTGGGAGCAAGGTTGTTTCACCACACTTTGTCGCTGCCGATGGCTTATTTCCATGCGCGGCGAGTGGGCGACACCGTGGCGCGGGCCCGTGAGCTTGAAAACGTCCGCAGCTTTGTCACGGGCTCTGCACTGACGGTGATCCTAGATCTATTCTTCGCCGTCATTTTCTTGCTTGTCATGTATGTATACAGCCCCCTATTGACCCTCGTCGTTATGGCGACGATCCCCTTGTATATTGCTGTGTCGGCATTCGTCACCCCGATCTTGCGGCGCCGAATTGAAGAGAAATTTACGCGTGGGGCTGAAAACCAAGCCTTTCTTGTTGAGTTTATAGCCGCCGTGGAGACTCTGAAGGCCATGGCGGTGGAACCCCGTATGCAGCAGCGTTGGGAAGAGCAGTTAGCTGCTTATGTAACTTCGGCATTCCGTGCCTCGAATTTGGCGGCCTGGGCGGGTCAAATCATCCAAATGATCAGCAAGCTGACCATTGCCATCACACTGTGGTTCGGGGCAAAGCTCGTCATTGAGGGCGCACTGACAGTTGGCGAACTCGTGGCCTTCAACATGTTGGCGAGCCGAGTCTCGGCGCCAATTTTGCGCCTGGCGCAACTTTGGCAGGACTTTCAGCAGGTGCGGGTATCTGTTGAACGGCTCGGTGACATCCTCAATGCGGCGCCGGAGTCATTGACGAACGCCAGTCAAACGTCCCTGCCGGTGATCAAGGGCCGCATTACTCTGGAGCATGTATCGTTCCGGTATCGCCTCAACGGGCCTCGTGTCATTGAGGACGTATGTCTGGACATTCCTGCGGGGCAGATTCTTGGAATTGTAGGGCCCTCCGGATCGGGCAAAAGCACGGTGACAAAACTCATCCAGCGTCTTCATTCTCCCGAAGCTGGTCGCATTATGATCGATGGTATCGATCATGCGCTTGTTGACCCCGCATGGCTACGCCACCAAGTCGGCGTCGTTCTCCAGGAAAATACGCTCTTCAACCGGTCGATCCGCGACAATATTGCCTTCGCGGATCCTGGCCTGCCGATGGACCGTATTGTTGAGGCGACAAAACTCGCCGGTGCGCACGATTTTGTTCTGGAGCTTCCAAACGGATACGACACTGTAATCGGAGAACGCGGGGCTACACTATCTGGTGGTCAGCGCCAGAGAATTGCGATTGCCCGCGCATTGATTACCAATCCTCGGGTTCTCATTCTAGATGAAGCGACGAGCGCGCTCGATTACGAATCCGAGCGGGTAATTCAGGACAACATGCGGGCAATCTGTAAAGGCCGTACTGTCATTATCATTGCTCACCGGCTTGCCGCGGTTCGAATTGCAGATCGCATCCTGACAATCGAACGTGGTCGCGTCAGCGAGGACGGCACGCATGAGGAGCTACTGCGCCGCGGTGGACGTTATGCCGCGCTTTACCGGCATCAAATCGGCTTGGCCGACGCTGCGTCGGCGGGTGCGGCATCATGACGCGGGCGTTTGCAGTGGCGCGCTCGGCGCTTGCACTTGAACGCACCCGGGCTAAACGTCAGCGGAGCAGCCCAACAGAGTTGGCTTTTCTGCCGGCGGCGGTGGAGATTGTCGAAACACCTCCGTCGCCGACCGCTCGGATTATGACGTGGGGTTTGATCGCATTCTTTGTGATTGCCATCGTATGGGCTTCCCTGGGAAAGACGGATGTCGTGGCTGTTGCTGAGGGACGGTTGGTTGCAAGCGGCCGTAGTAAAGTCATTCAGCCGATGGAAATCGGAGTTGTCCGCGCCATACATGTGAAGGATGGTTCATTTGTACGTCAGGGCGAAGTCTTGGTCGAACTCGACCTAACAAGTATTGCCGCTGAACGAGAACGGCTTTCGCAGGATTTTCTGTCAGCCCAGATTACGGCGATGAGATTGCATGCTTTGTTGTCGGACATCGATCCTGATGTGGCTGTTCTTGAGTTTAGAGGATTGCCTGGCATTAGCGACGCATTTATTGCGACTCAGCGAAACCTTCTTGTTAGTGAGGCGGAAGAATTACGTGCGCGTCAGCGCCAACTCGCAGATGAATTATCTCGCCGTAAGGCCGAGGCTGCGGCGACACAATCGGCGATTTACCGATACGATGAGGCTATTCCCCTCCTGAAAGAACGGACTAATGCTAGGGGGGAATTGGCTGAAATGGGCTTTGGTTCGCGTTTGCTGTATCTTGAGGTCAAACAGCAATTGGTTGAGCTTGAGCAGGAGCGGAACGTCCAAAGACACCGTCTTGAGCAAGCAAACGCTTCAGTTGCGGCGCTGGAAAGCCAGCGGCTCCAAATTGAAGCGGAGTTCCGTCGCTCAAAAACGGCTGATCTAAACGATGCTGAAAGGCGAGCTATAGCTATTGCCCAAGAACTTGTTAAAGCGGAGCAACGCCACGTCCTGCAAACTTTAACGGCTCCAATCGATGGTGTAGTGCAACAACTCGCTATTCATACGATTGGCGGGGTTGTAACTCCAGCGCAGCATCTCATGGTTATTGTTCCTGCTGAAGATGGGATAGAACTTGAGGCTATGCTCCATAATCGAGATGTGGGGTTTGTGCGTGTGGGGCAGTCGGTGGAGGTTAAAGTGGAGACGTTTAACTATACCCGCTATGGCCTACTACCTGCCGAAGTCACATCTATTTCCGGGGATGCGATCATCGACGAGAAGCGTGGGCCTGTCTATGCGGCCCGGGTAAAGCTGCTGCGCTCGACTATCAACGTAGACGGCCAAGAGATAAGGCTTGCGCCAGGCATGAGTGCGACGGCAGAGATTAAGACAGATGAGCGTCATATCATTGAGTTTTTTCTTTCACCCCTGCTCAGATACCGTCAGGAAAGTATGCGGGAAAGATAACTGATCATTTTAGAAGCATTGCATACCTAGAAGTGTTCTTGTGGGCTACGGATAATATCAAAATAGATAGTCCTCTGCTGGTTTCACTGATGCGAGGCGGCAATGCGTAAGATCTTTGCGGTTTTCTTCAGCTGTATGGCGTTGGCTGCGTTGTCAACGCCGCTCGTGGCGCAGACCGATTGGGTCCCTTATGTATCATCGGAGGGGCGCTTTAGTGTGATTTTGCCGTTTCCGCCTAAGGTGGAATCAAGGGAAGGAAAAAATCCAAATAGTCCTCAAGTTATGTACAGGATCGCTAGCGTTGTGCCGGGCCATATGATGGCGGGAGTCACTTACGGTGACCGCCCAAGAGGAATTCCCGATGCCCATCAGGAATTGTTAGCGAACCGGGATGGTTTTGCCAGGACTGTCAAAGGGACTATTACTGCTAGCCGATTTTATCAATACCAACGCGCGCCGAACGACCTCCTGCCAGCACTTGAATTTTCGGTTGAAAGCGAGAAAGGGGCCTGCCACTCACTTATCATCGCAGAGAGTCCCCGCGTCTGGCAGGTAGGGGGATGCGGAATCAAGGGAGCCGACGTCAAGGCCGATATAGACCGCGTAATGAATTCGTTCAAGCTCCTGCCAAAGCAGCGCTGAGTGTAGTCGTACCGCGAGATGCCCTTGTCTAGGAAGACGAGACTTCTTATGCCGCCCGGAGAGATCAAAATATTGCGATGAAGTTGATTGCGGAATTGCTTCTCAGATGGGCATCGCCTGCGTTGGTATGGGGTATCGCTTCTCTCCACGCCGCCATTCCTGCAATCAGTGCAGATGTTACGGTCGACGAGCAGATCAGGGTGTCCTATCCGCCTGACATCGCCAGCAATCTAGCACAACAGTTTGGTGAGGTATTGGCGCGGGAGCGGAGACTAGTACGTGGCTGGTGGGGCGCTACCTTCGAGGGACCGATTCTGGCTGAGATTGTTGAAGACCGTGGCACCTCCATGGCATTGGTGCCGGGCTGGCGAGGCGATCTCGGCACTATGCTAGTGCCCGCTCCTCGCGTGCGTGACCGCGATGCGGCGTCGTTGCACGAGCTGGTGCATATCTACGCGCCGAATGGCAATCGTTTTTTGGCGGAAGGCCTTGCGGTATATGCCCAAGAGGCGCTGCAAGGCCAGCGGGCATACCCGAACTTCGGACGCGATTTACACGAGATGGCCCGCGACCGCGCTGGAAAGATCAGCCTCACAGCACTTGACAAGATAGCGACGCCACGCTCTCTAGGCCGCCAAGGGAAATCTGCGGAAGCCTACCTGGCTAGCGGTTCGTTTGTGCGATTTCTTATTGAGCACTACGGAATGGCGACGTTTCGGGCAATTTACGATCTGACGCCCATGGTGCCGGGCCGCCGCGTAGCCGGATCGCCAGATCGATGGCGGGAAATTTACGGTCCGTCTCTCACGGAGCTCGAAGGCGACTGGCGGCAATTCCTCAGCGGCAACAACCCGGTACGGTCCGCGCCCGCTGACTAGAGCGTGATCCATTCAGATTGACGTGTATCCGGCATTGCGAAGGTAGTTGGCACATTCGGCGGGTGTGAAGCGGTCGAGCAAGGTGCCGATGCGGCGCCAGGTTGCTTCGACGGAGCGTTCGTCGGCTTTGCGCAGGAGGGTCTTGTTTGGCGAAGACCTGCTCGATCGGGTTGAGGTCGGGACTGTAGGGTGGCAGGAAGAAGAGCTTGGCGCCGGCCGTCCGGATGGCGCGCCGCACGGACTGTCCCTTGTGGCTGCCGAGGTTGTCCATGATGACGATGTCGCCGGCCGACAGCGTCGGCACCAGGATCTGCTCGACGTAGGCGAGGAATCTTGCCATTGATCGGGCCGTCGAGAACGCAGGGTGCGTCGATCCGATCTACGCGCAGGGCCGCCAAGAAGGTCAACGTCCGCCAGTGTCCGTGCGGCACCTTGGCGATCAGCCGCTGGCCGCGCGCACACCGGCCATGGGTGCGCGTCATGTTAGTCTTGGCCCAGGTCTCATCGATGAAGACCAGCCGGGCGGCGTCGAGCTTCCCCTGATGGGTCTTCCAACGGACGCGTCGCCGGGCGACGTCAGGCCGGTCTTGTTCGCTGGCGTGCAGGCTTTTTTTTGAAGCTGACACCTTCGTCGTTCAGCAGCCGCCACACCGAACCGTAGCTCGCCCTCACCGCGCGGGCGTTCAGTTCGTTGACCAACGCGCGCAACGTCACGTCCGGCTTCGCCGCGAGCCGCGCCAGCATCCAGTCCCGCTGCGCCGCCAGCAACCGCGCCTGCCGCCTGCCCATCGGCTTGGCCGCCACGCTGCCGGTCTGACGCTTGCGCTGCGACCACTTCACCACGCTCGAAACGCTCACCCCGAACGTCTCGGCCACCTCCCGTACCGAGTGCCCGGCCTCGACCCGCCGAACCACCCGAATGCGCAAATCCTCCGAATACGGCTTCACCATCGGATGCTGACCTCCTATCCAGCCAGCATCTTGAATCACAACAGCGCCCCCAAGGGAATCCCTCGATTTAATTAAGACGATTCATGCTCTAAGGGGGGCTGGATCAGCTTACAAGCTCACCGGCCCACCATGGCTTGGCCCAATACCGGGTCCAGATACGTGACCTTGCCGTCGGTGAAGACAACCCGGCCCGAGTTGTAGCGCCATAGCTCGTCCATGGGCGGCACGACGTCCCTGCCCCTCGGGGCGCCGCGCGCTTCGAAGACTTCCTGTTTCGTCATTCCCTGGCGTATCTGGCCGGCCAGGATCGCATCGGCATTGTCGCCATACTTTTCCGCCAGCTCGCGGCGACGCGCGTCCTTGCGTTCCTGAGCCGCCGCCTCGGCCGCCTGCTTGGCCTCGCGCTCCCGCGCCGCGGCCTGCTGCTGGAGCTCCCTGGTACGAGCCTCGGCTTTCCGTTTCGCCTCGTCTGCAGCCGCTTGGTCACGCTTCTGCTTCTCGACCGAGGCCGAGCAGGATTGGACGTGGGGTTGAACACGCTGATCCGTGGGCGTGACGCACCGCCTTCCAAGCTCTTGGACGGACATTCCCAACCGCTTGATCACGCATTGGCGCACGCCGGGGTCGAGCTTCTGCCAGCTATCGTCGGCGCTCGTCACCCCCAATCCACCCAACAGTTTGCCCAGGGGTCCCTCGAGCGGTCCGCAGGCCGTCACCTGCGCAGTCGCCATTGAGGGAAATAGGGCTAGGGACAGGAAACCCACGACAACCCATCGAGCCGCCGCGGGCCGCATCGAGACTGGCTGAGGCGAGCGCATGCAGCCTGCTCCCAATTCACGCAGCGGGCTGGTCATGGGGTCGCCTTTCGCGGGAGAAGGCTTCGAACGCGTCCCGCATAGCCTTCGAGTGGTTCTCCATTGCCAGAAACGCCAGGAATAGGGCCACGAGCATGAAAATGAGGAGAGCGCCACCAAGCACGGACAGCGCCCACATCTGCATGCGGCTGAACGCAATCTTCTCCAACTCGGCTTCGAACTTTGCTCTCTCATTCTGGGCATGGACTGCCGCGCGCTCGGCCTCGCGCCGGGCTGCCTCATTGTTCCTTGCGTCCACGACCATTCGCCAGGAGCGGCACATGCCGGCGTTGAAGGCGTCCTGATTTAGGGGCCTGGATTCAATTCCAACCGCCTCCGCCGCGGCCTTCACGTGCTCGAAGGCGGCGCGGTAGTTTGCGACGAAGGTGGCGTCGTTATCAGCTGCGCCACAGGCTCGCGGCAATTCGAGCGCCTTGCGATAGGCATCGAAATAGGCCGGCGATCGCCCAGGATCGATCATCAAGGCGACATCGCGCGCGAGCGCCTGCAACGCCGTCATGGGTAGAGGGCCGGTTTCCTGGACGAACGATGGCTGTTGTGCGGCATCTGACACGGAACCGAAGGACAGACTGAAGACGATCTTCAACGGCTCCGTTCGATTGCCGAAGGCATCGCGGGCGCGGACCGACAATTCGAATTCGCGCTTTCCGGCTGTTTCTCCCACCGCAAAAGCTTTGTTGATCTCTTGGACGAGCGCGGGCCTTCCGCGCAAAGCGGACCGCTGCCCCTGCTGCTGTGGCGCGGTGACGGGAACCCGGTTGAACAAGGCCGCATCACCGCCCTCCAGGATTTCGATGTCATTGGGATAGGCCATCAGCGGATTGGCCGACCTGGCCTCGAAATATCCCAGGATCTCGTCGCCTTTGAGAGGCTTATCAATGACCGGGCGAAGCAGAACGAACCGGACATCGCTCGGCCCCTGCAAATAGCCCTCGATGATCTTTACATCGACGCTGGATGGCGCCGCCGTATAGGGTCCAGGCACCGGGGCCTGGGAGACCCCAGCCTGCTTCTTCATCTGTAAAAACAAGACCGCTACAAGCGCCACAACGGCCGCCATCAGGCTCAGCAACGCGATGAGCAGATACAATCGGCGTGCGAGACCAAGGAGGACGAACGTCCAGGTTCGTTTTACAGCGAGCGATTCCGCCAAGCTGTTCATCATTTGGTGTTTGGAGCTGTAGGGTCCATTTGGAATTCGCATACCGTCCGAATTGCTTCGCCACACCAGCATCGAGGCAAAGGCTAGGTTTCAAATCCGCCTGACGGTAGTTGAAAGTATCGAGTGAAATTGTTTGACGTTAGATCATCAACATCAACCCCAACCAGCGTGAGAGTCCCGTTATTGAGTTGGATGACGGCATTTCCGTCTACTTGGGTAGTGGCGATAAGGAGAGAATTGAAGCCGGTGATAGGAAATGAAGCTAAAACGAAATCTATGCGATCGGCGTTGGCACCGGAACCTGGATTAAAGTCCTCAATCTTATCATCCCCATAACCGCTGCGGAAAACGAAGGTATCATTACCATCGCCGCCAATCAGGTAATCGTCGCCCGTCCCACCATCTAAACGGTCGTTTCCGGCTCCTCCCATCAGCCGGTCGGTGTCATTGCCGCCTCTCAGAGTGTCATCACCAACTCCGCCCTTCAAAACGTCATTCCCGCCGAGGCCATCGATTGTGTCATTACCGAGTCCCCCAATCAGGACATTGACGAGGTCGTCTCCGGTAAGAGTTTCAGCATCGACATTCTCAATACCGATGTGCGTGACCGCTTGGGTAAAATCTCGTCCAAAAATCACATAGCTCTCGCCCGCATCATTCTTGGTATTGCCCGCACCATCTGCAGCGGGCGCCGCAATGATCAAGTCATCAAAGCCGTCGCCATTGACATCACCAGCCGCCCCAACCGTTTCCCCTGAAAAATCGAACACGTCCGCGCCAAATATTGTAAAGCCTTCGGCAGGCGTAAGAGCCGCTAGGTCTATGTCGGAAAAGCCAGCGCTTCGCCCGAAGATCACATAACTTTCACCGGCAAGATTCTTGGCATTTCCGGCAGCGTCTGCACCTAAAGCCCCAACAATCAAATCGTCTAAGCCGTCGCCGTTAACGTCACCAGCCGCGCTAACCCCGACGCCTGAACTATCACCCTTCTCTGCGCCAAATATTGTAAAGCCAACGGCAGGCGTAAGAGCTGCGAGGTCAGTGTCGGAAAAGCCCGTGCCTCGCCCGAAGATCACATAGCTTTCGCCCGCATCACTCTTGGCATTGCCGGCAGCATCTCCATTAGTTGCCCCAATGATCAAATCGTCAAAACCGTCGCCGTTGACATCACCCGCCGCGCTAACACGAACTGCACGGTCGTCCACGTCCGCGCCAAATATTGCAAAGCCTTCGGCAGGCGTAAGAGCCGCTAGGTCTATATCGGAAAAGCCAGCGCTTCGCCCGAAGATCACATAACTTTCACCGGCAACATTCTTGGCATTGCCGGCAGCGTCTCCACCTGTCCCAACAATTAAGTCGTCGAAGCCATCGCCGTTCACGTCCCCAGCTGTACTAACATGACCTAAGTGGTCGTCCACGTCCGCACCAAATATTGCAAAGCCCTCGGCAGGCGTAAGAGCCGCTAGGTCTATGTCGGAAAAGTCCGTTCCTCGCCCGAAGATCAAATAACCCTCACCCGCCTCAATCTTGGCATTGTCCGCACCATCTGCAGCGGGCGCCGCAATGATCAAATCATCAAAGCCGTCGCCATTGACATCACCAGCAGTACTAACCGAACCGCCTGTACCGTCACGAATGTCCACGCCAAATATTGTAAAGCCGCGATCAGAAGTAAGATTCATGAGGTCGAGGTCGGAAAAGCTCGCGCCTCGCCCAAAGATTACATAGCTCTCGCCCGCATTATTCTTGGCATTTCCGGCGGCATCCGCTGCGGGCGCCCCGATGATCAAGTCATCATAGCCGTCCCCATTCACATCGCCGGCCTTGCTAACCGAATTGCCTGACTGGTCGCCCACGTCGGCGCCAAATATGGTATAGCCTTGAGCGGGCGTGAGAGTTGCGAGGTCAATGTCGGAAAAACCTGTGCTTCGTCCAAAGATTACATAGCTTTCGCCGGCCCCATCTTTCGTATTACCGGCAGCATCCGCAAGAGACGCCCCAATAATCAGATCGGGGATCCCGTCGCCGTTGTGGTCTCCTATGGCACTTATCGACCCCGACATGCCGCTAAAATCACTTGTTTCTGCTCCAAAGATGCGGAAACCCTGAGCAGGTGACAGAGTTGCCAGGTCGATATCGTTACCGTTTGGGGCGACTGGCCCCTTCAAACGGATCTCGTTGGTGTTCGTGAGAAAGAAGTCGCTCGGAGAATACGATCCGTTTACGACGAAGACGATATCGGCGCTCGAATCTGGGTCCGTGCCAATAAGAAGCTCGGTTTTGTCTCCTGCGACCATCCGACTCTGAAGTTGATTAAATGTCAGCGGTGACTGGGGATCGAACTCCACAACTTGGCTAGAGATGGAGAAGTTGGCTCCGGGCACAACGATACGGTCATCGTGTGTAAAATCCGTAATCTCATAAGTCCTGGTGGGTTCGGAAAATGTACCAACATTCAACGTGAAGATGTCAGAGCCGGCCCCACCAGTCATGAGATCGACGCCAAGACCACCCTCGAGGGTGTCGTCGCCAGCTCCGCCAAAAATGTGTTCGTTAGTTCCAAAAACTGAAAGGATTGCAGGCTCGCCTTTAACTATCTCATCCAACTCGGAGCCAAGAGCGAGTCGGGAGTTTACCTCGGGTATTTCCGTGTGCGTCCAGTTAATGCCATTGAATATGTCGGGCCGTTCTTCCGTGGTAAGTGCGAATAGGCGCGTGACCGTTTCCAGATAGAGTGCGCTTGAGTGTTCACCAAATCCGGGGACATTGGTACCCTCCCCTTCAACATTGCCCTCGCCATCGCGAATTACCACCGAAGGGTCAACCGAAAACTCAACGATTTGACCGCTCGTCGCATAAGCACCCGCAACGATGTCCTGAGTGTGCTCCAGGTGAAGAATGCGGTTATCAGGAGCTGGCGAGATCTCCTGAACGCCAGGATTACCAATCGTCACAGCGATAAATCTGGGATCATCAAAGTGCAATTCCATAAAAAGTTGCGCCATCGCACCACCGAGGCTGTGGCCGGCGACGAGGACCTGTTCCACGCCTTTCGTATCAATGAACCAATCAATCTGGCGGATAAGGGGCGCAAAGAGTTTGAAATGATCCGCAATTCCAAAAGCTCTCACGTCGTCGATCAAGTCACCAAAATCACCATCTGTGCCGCGGAATGTCACGGCGAGAGTTTTCTTGTCATCCAGCATGCCGGCCAACACATGGCCATTTCCAGTGCTAGCGAAGATAGGTAACCCACCCTCAGTTGCCTCATACGAACCAGCGGTAAGAAACTCATAACTTAGACCATTGTCGGAACGTGAATTTGGCATGCCCAGTTCTCGATCGGTCAGCGGCTGCCAACCACGATCTACCTCCGGTATGCCACTTTCTTGGCCACCCTCATAGGCATCGACCGCGAGACGAACGAGTTCGAGAAGAGGGTGGGGAGCATTGACGACGTGCGGCTCAAAATTAAAGAAGCTGGTAACGCCGAGGAAATTACTGGCGTCTAGAGTGATATCTCCATACAAGGCGATATGGAATTCCGTCGTGTTCGGGTCGCCATCCGTATCAGCATAGACATGCGTATTGGCACTAGCCCCGGAACCGGTGCGCATCACAGTTAGGCCGTTCGGCGTCGTTAGTGCGGTGTCTCCGACGCTCCAAACGAAGTCACTCGCTCCGAGCAGGGCGGTGAGATCGATCCTATCAAACCCATGCTCAAAGTCCGTAATCGTGTCGGAGTTTGGCGAATCGGCCTCAGACAAATAGACGAACGTGTCGGCTCCTGGCCCGCCCGTGAGCGTGTCATCGCCTAACCCACCGACAAGGGTGTCGTCTCCCTCTCCGCCATCGAGATTGTCATTGCCGGTCGTCCCGGAGAGTTCGTCGGAACCTCCCAAGCCATAGACAAACATGTTCGGTGCCGGCGCCGTGAGGATGTCGTTCTCCGGAGACCCGACAACATCGTTTTGATCGACGACATTGACGGTAAAATTCGCAGAAACTGCATCCGGTGCGCCGCCGACTGTAGGGTCATCCGCCGTGACCTGGACCGCGTATTCGGTCTTGACCTCGTAGTCGAGCAAGCCGGCCTTCAAATAGAGCGCACCCCCCAGAATCTCGAACGAGGCCGCGTCCGCGCCGGTCAATCCCAGCACTGAGCTTCCCAGCACGTCGTCCGCCACGACGATATCGGCGACCTTGAGACCGGCCGAGGTATCGGTGTTCTCGAGAATCGACGTCGTCGTATCGAGCAAGGAGACCGCCATGGGCGCCTCGTTGACGTCGGTGACGCTCAGAACGACAGCCTGGATGTCGCTCAAACCGCCGGCATCGGTCGCCACGACATTGAAGCTGTAACTCGTCTTGGTCTCGAAATCGGCCGGCCCCTTGAGCCTGACTTCGCCGTCCGCACTGATGCTGAGGAGCGCTGCATCCGTGCCCGTGAGGCTCCAGGTGACGCTGTCGCCGCGATCAGGATCGCTCACGGTCGCCGTATAGACCACCGGACCGAGCGTGTACAAACGCACATTGTCGATCAAGCCGATGTCGTCGCTGCGGTCAAACTCGCCGCGGATGCGCAAATTGGTGACATTGGACAAGACCGCCTGCATTTGCGCCGCCGTGGCAGCCGGCTCCGTCGCGCCCGCAGTGCCGACGACCCACCCCGCCTCGGTCAGCGGGATGTCGAAATGAACCCAATCCCCCGCCGCCGGCGAAATGGCCGCGATATATTGCAGCGTGGTCGTCCCATCGCTCAGAGTCACGAAGCTGGAGGCGAGCGGACCAAGAGCGCCCGAGGTCGAATATTTCACGTCGTAGCTGAGGGTTCCGCCAAACGCCGCGGACAGGTCACCATGATAGGCCGCGGGCGCAACATATCCCCAAGACGCGCCGAGGTTCTCGTCGATGCCTTGAATGGCGCCACCGGGGTTGCCGCCCCCCGGCACGTAAATGGGCGTCGGCACCGTGGTGGCATCGCCATTCAGCAGCCACCCCTCGGCGTCGACATTGAACGAGCTGGATGCGATGAGAGAGAAATTCTCCGCGACGCTGGCGGTCGATCCGGAGGTCACCGTCGGCGCTTCGTTGCCATCGGTAACGCTCAGGACGACCGCCTGACTGTCGCTCAGGCCGCCGGCGTCGGTGGCGACGACATCGAAGCTGTAGCTCGGTTTGGCCTCGAAGTTGGCCGGCGCGTTGAGTCTGACCTGTCCATTCGAGTCGATGCTGAGGAACGCCGCATCCGCCCCATTAAAACTCCAGGTGACACTGTCTCCGAGGTCAGGATCGCTCGCCGTCGCCGTGTAGATCACCGTGTCGTCAGACGAATTCTCATCGACGCTCGCCAAGGTACCGGAGGTCACGAGCGGTTGTTCATTGCCGTTCGAAACATTGACGGTGAAGGTGGGCGACGTCACGTCCGGGGCGCCGCCCACCGTCGGATCGTCGGCTGTGACTTGCACCGAATAGCTCGACTTGGCCTCGTGGTCGAGCACGCCGGCCTTCAGGCGCAGCTCCGCGCCAACGATCTCGAAGAATGCCGCATCTGCTCCAATCAGGGCCAGCGTCTCGCTGCCCTGAGCATCGTCGGTGACGAGGATATCGGCCACCTTGACGCCGAGGGTCGTATCGGTGTTCTCAGCTATCGTGGTCGTTGTATCGATCAGACTGACCGCCGTCGGCGCATTGTTGACCGGCGTCACGGTAAGATTGAAGGTGCTATGGCCGGGCGCCGACGCCTCCTCGTTCCCGTCCTCAACCGACACGTCAAAGAAAGCCGCGATCGTCTCGCTGCCATCGTGCAGGAAGGTCACGAACCCGGCCGCCAGTTGCGCACCTGTGAAGAACTGGGCGTCCGCGCCGGATACCTGGACCTTGCCGTTGGTCTGGTTGCTGACCGTAAAGGCCACGCCGGCAGAGCCGTCGTCGGGATCGGTAAAGTCGAGGTCCGCGGCACCGATGACGACGCTGCCGCCTTCGTCGACCGCGGCGGCCAGATCACCAATAAGAACCGGTGCGTCGTTCACTGGGGTTATTGTAATCGCGACCGTGTCGCTGTCGGACAAGGGCGTACCGGCGCTGTCGGAAGAAAGCACGGTCAGCGTGTCGCTACCGTGAAAAGCGGCATTGGCCTGATAGGTCAAAGTTGCGAGCGCGGCGTTGATTTGTGCCTGAGTTCCCGACAAGGTCAGCGCCGCGCTCCCATTGGCGCCGGCGGCAATGGCAGACCCACCCGCCAAGTTGACGGTCAGGACACCGTTGAGCACGGAAAGCTTGGTGGTGGCCAGATTGCCATCCGGGTCCTGGACGGACACCGCGTTGCCCGCGGTGAAGACCAGGGCAGTATCCTCGGCGACCGTTTGTAGGCCGGGCACCGTATTGACCGGCGCCGTATTGCCGCCCCCGGGAGAGGCCACACCGATGAAGTCGTTGACGTCGAGCGGGATGTTTCCCAACAGGACAATGTGCAGTTCCCTCGTGGCCGAATTGCCGTTGATGTCGGCCCAAACATGGGTGCGCGCATTGCCGCCGGAGCCTGTATGGGTGACCCAGACGCCATTGGCGGTGGTAGTCCCTGCCCCCCAAACCAGGTCGGCGGCTCCCAGCAGAGCCGAGAGATCGATCTTGTCGATCCCATGCTGAAAGTCGGTCATCGTGTCCGGATTGGACGATTCCGAAGCTGCGCGATAGACAAGGGTGTCTGCGCCGGCACCACCAGTGATCCGATCGCTACCGTCGCCGCCGATTATTGTATCGCTCCCTCTGCCGCCTACGATTGTGTCGTTGAAACTGCTTCCGACGATTGTGAAATCCTCGGTCTGATCGCCGAGGTCGATACTCACTCCTCCGCGAGCATCGGCTGCAGAAACAATCTCGACGTTCTTCAATTCCGAATCGCGCAGATCGTTTAGGCCTCTCGATGTCGAAGTAAGCTTGATCGTGTCCGCGTCTCCCGCCCCGAGATCGATCTCGTTGAAGGCGTTGAGTTGCCTTCCTGTCAATGTGATCGAATCGTCGCCGCTGCTCCCGATGAGATTACGATTTTGGATACCGACCAGAACCGGAGCGCCATCTCCGGAGATGTCGATCGATCCGCCGACTTTGACATTGAGGGTGTTGTTACCAAAGCCCAGAATGATGCTTTTGAAATCGGCAAACTGTTTCGCCGTCGTCGTGACCGTATCATTGCCAAATCCGCCGATCAGCAGCTCAACGTCTGTCACCGTGCCAGTCGATAAATCGACCGTATTGCTGGCGCCTGTGAGATCGATGGTATCGAAGCCACTGCCACCATCGATAATCTCGCCCGGGGCAAAAGTGCCGTTCGCGATCCGAATCGTGTCATGCCCGCCAAATGCCCGGATTGTATCCGTGCCTGAGGGGTCGGTTATCACGTTTCGTCCCGACGTCCCATTAATGATCGCCATTCTTTCCCCCAGCCGGCGTAAATCGCCTGCCTATAAATTCCAACGAATCAATTCTACGACTATCCCGTCGAGTTCCGACGTCATGCTATCTCTCGATCCACGCCTTCGATAAATGGTCCTGAAGCGGCTTGGTCAGGTAGGACGCGACCGTTCGCTCTTCCGTTTGAATGTAACTTTCCACCGGCATGCCGGGGATGAGATTGAAGCCAACCAATCGCGCAAGCTCGGACTCCGGCAGCGCGATTCGCACCGTATAAAACGAAGTGCCTGTCTTGGGATCCTGGCTGACATCCGCCGAAATCCGGCTGACCTCGCCCTTGAGTTCCGGTGTCGTCTGCTGGTTAAAGGCGGTGAAGCGCAGAACCGCCTTCTGTCCGGTCCAGATCCGGTCGATTTCCTGTGGCGCGATCCTCGCTTCGACCGACAAGGGATCGCCCTCCGGCACGATCATCATGACCGTCGCGCCCGCCGGAATGACGCCACCGACGGTATGGGCCAGCAACTGATGCACGATGCCATCCTGCGGCGAACGGATATCGATGCGCTTGAGTTGATCCTCGGCGGCTATCCGTCGTTCGATCAGTTCTGACGTTTTGCCCCGGATCTCAGCAAGTTCTTTGCCGACTTCGGCGCGCAAATTTTGGTCGATCTGCAAAATCTGCAATTCGATCTCGGAAATCTTGCCTTTGGCCTGAGCCATCGAGGCCAGGAGAAGACCGCGCTCGCCCTTGATCTTGGCTTCGTCACGCTCGAGCGCGATCAGGCGCATGATGGGGATCATTTTGGATTCCCAAAGGATCCGCACGCCCGCAAGCTCCTTGCCGATCAAGGCGATTTCGGTTTCCTTGGCCTTCGCCTGATCGGTAAGTCCGCGGATTTCATCGTGATATTGAAGAATACGTTCCTTCAGCTGCGACTTCTGCCCATTGCGGGCGGTGAGGCGGATCGCAAACAACCGCGCTTCGTCTTGGAGAATGGTGGCAACTTCATAACTATCGTGTTGCACCAAGTCTGCTGGAAAGGTCACAGCATCCCGGCCGTCTCGTTCCGCCTCATTACGGGCTTGACGAGCGGCAAGTTCGGTCAGCGCCTTGACGATCACACTGAGATTGGCGCGGGTCACCGTCTCGTCCAGTCTGAGGAGAAGATCTCCAGCCTTGACCTGATCGCCTTCCCGCACGGGCAGCTCTTTGACCACACCGCCGGTCGGATGCTGCACCGACTTGACATTGGAATCGACGACCAGCTTGGCCGGAGCAAAGACGGCGCCGGACAGGGTGGTCGTTACCGACCAACCGCCGACCCCGGCCGTGAGAAACACCACCGTGGCGCTGCCAATCAGCAGCAGGCGCCGAACCTCGCGTTTCAATCCGGATCCTGAGGTTTTCTCCATCACATGGCTCCCGTGGTCGCGGATACCGGCCTGTCGCCCACGGTCCTGAGCACCTTGCGCAAGACCTCATTCGTCGGTCCAAAGGCCTGGACCGCGCCCTCCTTCAACACCAGGACGAAGTCGGTGGCGGCAATCGCGCTGGGACGATGCGCGATGACGACAGCGATTCCACCACGGTTGCGAACGCTCGTAATCGCGCTTTTCACCGCCTGCTCGCCCTCTGCATCAAGATTGGCGTTTGGTTCGTCGAGCACGACGAGAAACGGTTCGCCATAGAGCGCGCGGGCGAGAGCAATACGCTGGCGTTGCCCACCCGATAGCGCCAGGCCGCCTTCGCCGATTGGCGTCGCGTAGCCCTTATGCAGCCCGAGAATCATCTGATGGACGCCCGCCGCCTCCGCCGCCGTGATGATCGCTTCTGCCGGCGCGTCCGGGTCGAAGCGCGCGATGTTCTGGCCCACGGTGCCGTCGAAGAGCTCGATATCCTGCGGAAGATAGCCGATATGGCGCCCCAGAGCGTCCGATGACCATTGATCGAGCGCGGCATCGTCGAGGCAGACCTTGCCGAGCATCGGGCTCCAGATGCCCGCGAGCGCACGAGCCAAGGTGGACTTACCTGCCGCCGTCGGGCCGACGACGCCTAGCGCACTGCCGCTCTTGAGGTCGAATGACACATTCCTGATGACGGGCATCCGTTCACCGGGAGGCGCCACGCTGAGATCCTCGACTGACAGAGTGTTCACCGGCTTGCGCAGGGTGAGGGCTTCGTCTTCAGCTGGAAATGCGCTCAGCACCGTCGTCAGCCTTCGCCAGCTCTGCCGCGCGCTCACGAATCCTTTCCAATTACCGATAGCCGTGTCGACCGGAGCTAAGGCCCGCGCCGCAATAATGGCACTGGCGATGACAATGCCGGCTGTCGCCTCGCCGTAGATAGCGAGATAGGCAGCGACGCCCAGGACGGCGGACTGCAAAGCGATACGGAATATCTTAGAAATGCCGCTGAGAGTACCCGCGATGTCGCTGGCGCGCCCATGAGCAGCTAGATAATCTCGATTGTGATCATTCCAAATGGCGGAGATTCGTTTCGTCATGCCCATCGCGGCCAGAACCTCGGCATTGCGACGGCTGGCCTCGATGAGGCTGTTGCGGGCTAAGCCATGTTCCGCAGCAGCCTTGAGCGCGTTGCGGCTAAAAGCCTCGATCAGGAGCGCCAGTGACGACAGGACGACGGCACCGAAAAGCGCCGTGTAGCCAATAAATGGATGAAAGAAGAAACAAATCGCCAGATAGAACGGGAGCCAGGGCAAATCGAAGATGGCTACCGGCCCGCCGCTTGCGAAAAAGCTGCGAACTTGGTCGAGATCGCGAAGCGGCTGGAGACCTTGAGCGCCTGACTTCTGAGTTAGCGGAAGCCTCGTGACGACGGCATATATTCTCTGGCTTAGTTGCTCATCGAGAGAGCGACCAATCCGCAGCAGAATGCGGCTGCGAACAACGTCCAGAACGCCATGAACGACAAACAGGAGAACGGCGAGAATCGAAAGACCGATGAGCGTCGGCACGCTCTGACTGGGGATCACCCGGTCATAGATCTGCAGCATGTAAAAGGCGCCGGTGAGCGTCAGCAAGTTGATGAGTGCGCTGAAAATACCGATCCCGACCAAGGCGCGGCGCCAGTCCTTCAGGGGCCGCACAGGCTCAGACACTAACGCCGCCAACGCCCCCTCCCCCGGCAGAAATAATCTATATAATCACTGCATTAAATCACTCAACACTACTTATCTCTACTTACAGGCATCTTAGATAAGACGAAAATCCGGCTTATTAGTCAATAATACCTTCCAACCGATGTTACTTTACCAGGTTGCTACGCTAAAGTATTGATGACCATCCCGAAACATATCTTTCGGGTAATTCGATCTATTGGCCGGTCTTTAGGACGAGGATCGGTATGAAAGGCACCGGCGCAGGGGTTGCATTTGGAAACCGCACGTCGCGAACGCAACCTGTCAATTTCGCACCCGACAACCTCGTGACAGAAAAGCTGTGTCCTGCAGCTTGCTTTTATAGGCTATAGACGGTGCCGTAACTTTCGCCCGTATCAGCGAATACCTAAAGCCGCGAAGCCACCGATTGGACCGCCAGTTGCGAATCCCGAAAAAACCGTTAAAGCGGCCTGCCCGTATTGCACTGCTTGTGCTACGTCTCTTATCGCTTTCGCATCCCCGCCAGCTAATTCCACGAAAGTAGCGAGGCAGTAAGTGCTGACGATGCTGTCTCCAGAGTTCGCCGAGTGTGATCAAGTCGCTCTTGTTTGCGGGTGCTTGATCAGACAATATGAGACCATAACGATCTGGTCAGCGGACTAGAAAACTGGTCCCTACCTTAATAATCTAAATGTCACCCCCACGTATCGGCTACCGATGAGGGAGGGCGAAAGTTGAACGAGTTCGCCAGAGCCGCAGAGATGACTCTACAGAGTCGTTCAGGGATTGGCAGCTACTTTGGGTGGCCGAAAACGGGATCGCGCTGTAGAAGTCGAAAAAGGGCCTTCTAGGTCCATCGCGGGACTAACGTCCCCACAGCCAGCAACGAACTACCACCTATGCAGATGATGAATTGCTGTCTGTAGCCTCAGGAGGCGGAAAGTAGTTACGGCCCCACCAATTCATCGCGTCCCGCAACACGGCGTTGAAGGTATGGCTGGTGCTGTCCTCTAACGTGATGATGAGCCGGTGATGCACGTCGCCACCAAGCGGCACTTCCCCAACAGCCGCACTCGCAACGGTCAGGCCATAGCCGCGTGACACGTGTTCCATGCTCGCGAGTTGTACCGAGGAACGATTGAGTCAGCGGTGCTTGCTTGCATCAGCAACGTCGCGAACCCAGCCGAGTTGAGGACAATCTTTGATGATACCGTTCTGAAAGTCGGCCTTATCCATTGTCGGCTTGAGTTCGTGCCATACCCAGTCGTGCAGGTGCCAACATGAGCCCGCCGACGCCATGGCGGTGCGGGCATTAGGAGCCTTCCTGAACTGCTGGTAGTCCTCTAATACAATCTTCCTCCAGAACTCTTTGGCCGACTTCAATCCTAAATCAATGAACTTCAGGGGCGCGTTTCGTGCCATAGCGGTGCCTGCTGATCATGAAGACAGGAACAACGTAGCGTCCCCTCACATCGGCTGCAAATCGATCTTCCCGATTCCCTGAAGGTTGTTCCCTTGGTCTTCAGCCCTACGGTGCGCTGGCGAAGCGCACGCGATTAATCCCACCAACTAACGTTGCCTGATTTGATGTTGTTCATGCCGTACCCAGGGCAAGCTTCCGCCGAACCGCCGCAATTCTCTGCGGGTCGATTTCGTAATCGACCGCCTCAGGAGAGCGATGGTTTGTAAAGGTGACTGCTAATGCTCACCACGACGTCAGCCCAATAGTCGTTCGTGGAGGCCCCGAATGCCATGCCGATCTCAGGCACGGCATTCCCCGCGACAGGTATGGTGGATCCTTGTAAGTTTGAGCGATTGGGGCCGGCAGGAAGTGTCAGTACCGGCGGATGCTCGGCAAAGCCATAGATCTTGTCAACGCGAATGCAGCACCCCAATCGATCCTATTTGATCTGGCAGCATATCTTTCGCTGGGTAATTCGCCCGTCTTCCAATGCCTTCAGCGCCACGAAATACCAGCGCGCTTTAGCTAAACGAACACGCCTGACCATCGCGGCCGCCACTTATGGCCAGCGGTTGCGCAGGTCGGGGCGGCGCTGCCAGTGTTCTTCGAAGGCGAAAGGCCCAGCGCGTTCGTAGACCCGGTGATGGGTTGCCTGGTCAGCCAGATGGGGAACGAGCCGCTCCGAATATTCGGTGTGCAGCATCTCGCCGCTAGCCGACATCTCTTCAGCAAAGACGACATCGGCCAGGAACTGCTTCAGTTCCGTTAAGTTCGCCATGTTGCTGCGATAGACGAGCCGTCCATTTCGATCGATCACGAACAGCGCGGCGGGCCAGGGGCCATAGTTGCGGTGCACCGTCCCCGCCAAATCGTCGATCAGGATGGGCACCTGGACGTTCTCGAGCCGCTGAAGGTCGCGCGCATATGCGATCTTCTGCTCCAGGGTCTCATGAGCCGGATAATGCTCCGCAGCGTGCGATTCGCGGGTGTACAGGAGGTAGAACAGCATGCCGTGCCGGGCGAACTCTTCCTGCAGCCGATTCAGAGCCGGCATTTCATAGGCGCACATCGGACTGGTCACGGCACCGGTCATGATGATGACGTGCTTGCCCTGCAGATCAGAGAGCCGCACACGTGCCCCATCGATGGTGACCACTTCGAAATCCGGTGCCTTCTCTCCCACCTTGGCCGGCAGGGTCTTGGCGATATCCGCAGGGACGCCAGTGCCAAAGACGAACGCGGGGTCATTATAGAACTCGATTTCCTTCGCTTTGGCGTCGGCCATGCTTCAATATCCTCCAATTGAATTGCGGGCGCCGATCAACGAGCCTCTTCCCGATGCATCCCAAGCGCTTCAAGCAGCGGCCGGTCCGTCGTGGAGAAAATCAGAACCGTTTCGTCGGACGTGTTTTGGTAGGAATGCCAGGTCCAGTTGGGAACGACGAAAAAGTCGCCCTTCTCCCAGACCAGGCTCTCTCCCCCCGCCTCCGTGACTCCGGAGCCTTTGATGACATGGCAGAGATGCACGGACGTGTGGCGGTGCGGCACCGTTTTCTCGCCGGGCTCCAGCATCTGGATCCAGCAGGAAAAGGTGGGCAGAGTCGGACCGCCCGTGGCCGCGTCGCGATATTCGAGACACCGGCCGTCGAACGGGCTCTTTTCTTCCGCTAGCATGCTCTCAAGCGCCGGCAGGGCTTCCGTCCACTTGTAGGAGAGCTTGCTCGGCTTGGTGCCGGGCGGCGCCAGCGTGCCGGGGTTGCGGATGGCGCTGTCGACGGGGCTGTTCAGGGTCTGCAGGGTCTTGGAGGGATACGGCTCCTGAAACATCGTCCTGAGGAGGCTCGTGACGCCCGTGTCCAGGCAGTCGATCCACAGCGCGTCCGAATTGCTGTCGTTCACGTGGTTGTGCCATCCGCTGTTCGGCTGGACCAACAGGTCGCCTGGCTCCATCACACACTTTTCGCCATTCGTGATCGTATAGATGTCTTTGTTGCCATCAATCACGAAACGGATCGCCGCCGCGGTGTGGCGATGGGCATAGACCGACTCTCCAGGGACGACGAGCTGCACCGCCATGCCCAGGGTGTGGCTGCTGCCCGCTCGCAGCTCGGGGTGGATGAGCAGGATAGCCCGCCGGGCGCCATTCAGATCAGTCGGAACGGCGCGTCGAGCGGCTTCGACGCCCCGCTGAATGGTCTTCCATTTCCAAAGGTGCGGGCGGCCAAAGGGCTCCGGCTCCCGCCAGTAGCTTTCTTCCCGTGCCCACAGGCCGCGCAGCGCGTGCGCCTCCAGATAGCTATTCAGGTCCTCCAGATCGCCTATGTCCTAAATCGTCATCGTGCCATTCCTCTCGCCGCTTGCCGGACACTAACCATAGGCTCGAGCCCTCGGCATGCCAGGATCGACGCTGCGCGTCGCCCGCATTGATGGCATCGGCCGCGCCCTCGAACGCGTGATGGGTTCTGCTGGGGTTGCCTATTGCTTGCGCGCTTTGCCCAGGAGAGCCCGCCAACGTTCACGCATTTCGCCTTCGAACAGGGTGTCGTAGCGCGGGTCTGTCACGATTTCCCAGTCGCTGATGACGAATTTGCGGCCGCTGCTGTTCGCCTCTTCGACCAGCTTGTTCATCCGCGTGCCGGGCACATAGGGCGAACTCCGTCCCTGCCACTTGTCCAGCATCTGCTGCCCTTCCGGCGTTGCGAGCGCCAAGCCCACTAGGATCGCGACGTTCGTATTCCTGCTCCGCTTGGGGATGATCCAATGGTAAGGCGCCGCCCACCGCACCTCGTCGAGGAAAACCAAACCGATCGGCGCTCCAGTTCTCTCGAGGTAGTTCTGCGACTCGAAGTGGATGCAGGACAGTACCAGCATGGGGAACTGACCCGCGGCGATGGGTTCATGGCCTCCGCATCCGGGCAGAACGCCGACGAAGTTTCCCTGCTCAACCATCTTTTCGAGTGTCTTCGTTACCTTGTCGACACCCAAGGCGATCGCAACCTCGGGCCACTGAGTGGCGACAGAGGAGCCAACCATCATCCCCTTATACTTCGGATCGGCAAGTTGCTCCAATGTCCTCGGCACGTCCTCGTGCTTCATCAGGTTCGTGTTGTAAACGATACCCCCCGTCACGCCGGCAACGATCAATCCGGTATTCTTTGAATTGATCAGCTTCGGCGGAAGATCAGGGACAAGCTCGAGCCAGCTAATCTCCTGCAATGCCCCCAACTCGGTGAGGTTGTATGACAGACGGGATGTCATCAGCGTGGCATCGGTCGAAGGCACCCGGCCCGTCTCGTATTCAGACTGCATGCGTGCCGAGCCGACGGAAAAGTTTCCTCCCGCCGTGTAGTTGATCCGGACCTGCACGCCGTACAGCTTTACAAGCAGCTTTTCCAGGTCGGCCCAAAAGCCGTCAGGTCCCATGCCGCCCATGACGATGCTGAGTCGCTTCTCCTGCTTCGCAGCCGCGATCACCTTCTCCAAGGCCGCAGTCCTCGTCACGGTGTCCGATGCAGCGCCGGCGGCTGGCACCGAGAAAGCCCCGATGGCCACCGTCAGCGTTGAGATAAGCCCGATCGCCATTATGTTCTTGATCATGATTGGCACCCCCTCTTTCTTGCTCAATTCGGCCCGTTGTCCGTCACCCCGCCTGCAGGACAGGCGCTGCGGAGAGCGGGTCTTTCACACCACCATTACATCACGCGAAAAAAGTCGAATCGCCGATTTGGGAACATGCACGTATCCTGGACCGTCGAATTTTTCCGCCCCCGTGCGCATGACCAAAAGGCGGGCTTCGCCGACGTGCACCGTGAAGACGCGGTAAATTCCAAGAAAAGTCGTGGTGCTAATCATGCATGGAATGATATTCAGGCGATCATCACGGCTGCGGGAAATTTCCAGATTCTCCGGACGCACGCCAACAGCAACCTTGTCCTGATCTACAAAACCGCCCATGTCCTCGCACATGAGACGACCCAGCGGGGTTTCAACCCCGCCCTGCTTGTTCACGACGCCTTCCAACCAGTTAACAGCGCCGAAGAACTGCGCCACCTGCGGATGGACCGGCTTGGAATACACCTCCTCCGGGGACCCAACCTGCAGGATGGAGCCTTCAGCCATGACCGCCACCCGATCTGCCAGCTCCATAGCTTCAGCTTGGTCGTGCGTCACATAGACCACAGTCACGCCTAGGCGTTCGGTCAGTGCCTTGATCTCGCCGCGCACTTCCTCACGCAGCCGCGCATCCAGGTTGCTCAACGGCTCATCCATTAGGAGCACCACCGGCTCGACCGCCATGGCGCGTGCGAGCGCCACGCGCTGTTGCTGGCCGCCGCTCAACAGGGGCGCCGGCCGGTCCTCGAGCCCTTGCAGGCCGACCAACGACAACGCATGATGGACCTTCTCCTTGACCTCACCCTTCGAGAACTTACGCCGTCCTTCAATCAGAGGCAGCGCGACGTTTCCGAAAACGGTCAGGTGCGGCCAAATGGCGTAGGACTGGAACACCATCCCGAGGCCGCGTTCTCCTGGCGCAAGGTCGATGTTTTGCGCCTTGGAATAGACCAGCCGGTTGCCAATATGGATTTCCCCGCCCGTGGGGCTCTCGAGACCCGCAAGGCACCGAAGAAGAGTTGTCTTTCCTGAGCCGCTCGCCCCCAGTAACACGAAGAACTCGCCATCTTTAATGTCGAAGCTGACATCGCGGAGAGCCGTGACGTCCCCCATGCTTCCCTTGCGATCAGCCGTTCTAAAGGTCTTCTTGAGGTCACGCACGGAGATCAATTTGTAGCTCCCTTGGGTATACTTATTATTTTTCGTCCGCGAGGATAGGCCGTGTTTAGGACCTTCCCCCGACTGCTAGCATTCTACGCCCCACGAA
This sequence comes from uncultured Alphaproteobacteria bacterium, assembly GCA_963752345.1. Classification (GTDB taxonomy): domain Bacteria; phylum Pseudomonadota; class Alphaproteobacteria; order SMXQ01; family SMXQ01; genus CAVVYA01. The sequence goes on along the minus strand of CAVVYA010000015.1, from coordinate 736,148 downwards.
GAAATAGAGGAGGATGATGGGCAGTATCATCAACATGAATAGCACCGACACGGCGGCAGCCTGGTTCAGCGAATTATCCGTCCAAATGCCCCAGATAAACATGGGCAGAGTGTTGTTTTCGCCAGTCACAAGGAGAGCGGCCATTGCCAGCTCACGAAGCGTGAGCAAGGCCATCCAGACCCACGAATAGAGAAGCGCAGGCATGATAAGTGGGCGGATGATGTGCCAAAGAACCTTTATGGTCCCCAGCCCGAACACATATCCCGCTTCGTCCAACTCTTTGTGGAGTTGGAGGAGCGCGCTGTTGTACATCCTCGTGGCAAAGCTGATCCGCGCGACGATGTAAGTGATGACGATAATGGACAAGGTACCGTAGAGCGACAGGAATTCTGGCAACCAGTACAGCGACAGCAGAATTGCCCCGACCGCAAAGATGATATGCGGGACCACATGGGGCACGAAGGCCAGTCCATCGATGAGAGCACCACCGCGGATTTTGTGGCGCACCACGACCCACGAGATGCACAGCCCGAGCAAGGCGGTCATCGTGGGAACAACAATCATCAGGATGGCGGTGTTCTGAGCCGCACTCCAGAAGCTGCGCCAGGGAATGCCACGAAACTGATCCAGGCTAACCCGGCTCAAGGCATCTAGCGAGAATGGCTGGAGGTAGGGCGTGATAGCCGCCCAGACCAGAGCCAAGAGGGGCAGGCCGACAGTCAACAACACCAGCAAGCCTGCGTAGCACCAGGCCAGCCACCGCCATCCCTTGAGGTCAACAAGCTTGGGGCGATATGCCTTACCAGTTACGACGGCAAAGCGTTCGGCCGCGCCGATCACCCGCAGGTACCACCACGTAAGAAAAACCGCCAGGATAAGCATCAGAACCGCCGATGCTCCGACCACGCCATATTCGGGCTGCACGTCTTCCGGCTGGGACTTGTTGAAAATGAAAGTACTCAGCAAAAGTATGCCGTTGCTCATACCGATGACCGCTGGCACGTCAAAGGCGCCTATGGCGATCGTCAGTACATAGATCCCAGCAGCCAGAACCCCAGGCCAAACGAGAGGAAAAGTCACCGTTCTCAGCCGCCGCAACATGGAGATCGAATGGATCTCTGCGCATTCCTCCAGCGTCGGATCCATCGCCCGAAAGGACGCGGCGATCATCACGAAGGTCAGCGCTACCAGAGACAGCCCCTCTACCCAGCCCATCCCTGCGACTGTCGCAATGTTGAGCGGGCTCCAGCCGAGGTAGTCGACAATCCAGCGGTTTACCATCCCCATGCGCGGATCGAATAGGAATGCCCAGCCCATTGCCGTGAAGAATGTGGGAATGACCATGGTCAGCGCCATCAAGGGAAAAATGGCGCTCCGACCGGGCAGGTTCGTGCGCTCGGCCAACCATGCCAGCGGCATGGCGGCGCAGACGGCAACGACGACGGAGATGATGGCGAACCCAGCCGTATTGGCGAGGGTCCGGTAAATGACAGGATCGCCGAAGAGCTTGTCGAAATTCGCGAAGGTAAATGCGCCCAACCTCATGCCGGACGCTTCCCGGAACGCAATCAACGCAACCACAATCAAGAGAACGACAACGAGAAGCAGCGGGATAAGCGCAACGCCGGTTACGACGTGGCGTCCCTCCACAATCAGCGTCGGTTTATGCTGCACAGGCACAGCAACATCCATCGGGGCCTCACGAAAAAATCGTTGCAGCGGCTTTGAGACACGTGGCGGCATTGCCCAGTCGTGCGAAACTGCAGCCGACGGCAAAACTGTTCTTGTGTATTCGCTTCGATTCGGCCCGGCTCCACGAGCGGCAACCGGGCCGTAGCATCGCGTCTCTTAGTTATGCCATCCGCTTCTCACCTGAGCCAATACTCAAAGCAGGTTGAAAAACTCGACCGCATTGTCCACAGTCACGAGGCCTCTTTCTTTCTTGCTCAACGTGCCGCAGCATTCCTCGATGATAATCTGAGAATTCGGCCAGTCCGATTCGAGGTGTGGGAAATCGCTCGCCCACATGACCTTGTCCAGCCCACCCTCTGCCTTAATGATACGCACCCCCGCGGGATTCTTGTTGAACCCCCAATAGAAATGCTCGCGCGCATATTCGCTGGGCATGCGCGGCAACTGCGGCAGACCGAGCATTCGTTCCACCCAAAAACGCTGCCGGCCGTACTCGTTGTCGAGCTGGTCCAGCCAATGTGGGATCCAGCCGATCTGAACCTCGGCGATGTAGATCTTCAAATCCGGGAACCGATCGAAGACGCCCGCGAAGATCATCTGGACGGCATGAATCGCCCCGCGAAATCCATATTTGTTATAGCGGTCCACCATATCGGGGACCGGGATCTCCGAGTTGCTGGACGCCTTCGGATATTTGAACACGGGCGAAGAAGGCGGTGGCGGGCCGCGGCGGGGAAACCCGAACTGGACATGAATCGTAAGCGGCATCTTCAGGTCCAGCGCCTCACGATAGAATCGATCATCTTCCGGCGTGGGATACTGACGACCGCTGGGAAACGCGTTCAGTTGGACCGTCTTGAGGCCGATCTTCTTGCAATGCCGCAATTCGGCAATGGCGTCATCGAGGTTTGTCATCGGAATGATGCCCACGCCGATCAGACGGTCGGGGCTGGGGTGGCAATACTCCTCGGCAAGCCAATCGTTGTATGCGCGGACAACCGCCTTGAACGCTTCGTCGCTCTTGATGCCGCGCCAGAAATTCGGCCCGATGTTTCCCGCGAACAGCACTTCGGCATCTACGCCGTCGGTGTCCTGCTCCTTCAGCCGCTGTTCCGGCGAGCCATACCCGGCGAAGTCTCGTAGGTGTCCTCCGGCAACGGATCAAAGGGACGACGCTTATCGTAGGGCTTGCCGCTCGAAATATTCGAGATCAGCAACTCAAGCGGCTTGTCCTCGCCAAGAACGGCGAGGGTGCCATTTTCGAGCGTGATGACCTTCGGCGCTCTGTCGCGGTATTTTGTCGGAATTCTGTTCGCTGACCGATCCGGTCGAACCTCGAGATGCGAGTTTGCGGAAATACAGCGGTAGTCCACGTTCGTCTCCCCTACTGGCCTAAAGCTAAAAGCGTTCTATTGCGTTCTGTCGGGAATTCTGCCCATTTCGAAAGACGCCTGTCAATGTCGGGACCATTCTGCTTTTCAGCAATTACTGTTATCCAAATTCGTATTTACGCGACGAAAATATCCGAAGGAATTCGATCGGTCCGCAACACCTGAATTCCATCGCTCACTGTTCGCCGTAACATTGAAAATAGATTTTCCGTTTGTAATACTCACACAAGCGCTGATCGACCGCACATGCTGTCGATGCCGAACGCGTGCAATTGAATGCATGCGATTCACCAGTCGCGGAGAGGGAGCGAACAACTCATGACACATGTGTGGGATCAGTTTCTGACCGAGCAGGATCGGAAGCATGCGAATCTAACAACCAAGGGAAGGGTGGGGTTTGGTGCCCGACCGGCACTTCTGATGATCGATTTCTACCGCTGGGTATTCGGGGACGAGCCCGAGGCCTTGATCGATGCGGCGCCTGAATGGTCTAACACATGCGGCCTAGCCGCCTGGCAGGCATTGCCGCACGTTCAGCAGCTATTGGGCGCTGCGCGAAAGGCAGGCATTCCAATCATCCACACCACCGGCCTCGAGGAAGGAGACTTGGGCATTCAAGGCTGGAATTGGGCACGGGCCGTCCCAAGCCCGCACGCATCGATCCCGAAGCCCAGAAGCGTGCGCAACGGCGGTTCGAGATCGTCCCGAAGTCGCGCCATTGCCGGGGGAAGTCATTCTCAGGAAAGCGGCTCCCAGCGCGTTCTTCGCCACCCCGCTCGCGAGCCATCCTGATCCGGCACAGCATCGATACGCTGATTGTTGCCGGAGAGACCACGAGCGGGTGCGTTCGTGCGTCAGTGACTGACGGTTGCAGCCTTCGCTATCGCATGATTGTTGCAGAGGAGTGCGTATTCGACCGGCACGAATCCTGCCACGCCGTGAGTTTGTTCGACATGGATCAGAAATATGCGGATGTCCTGCATCTCGCGGAGATTCTTGATTGGCTTCAGAAATGGAAGGCGACGCAGCGCGAGTTGGCGAAAGTTACTGCTCAAGCCTGATCCTGGAATTTAGCCCTCTGCAGCGGACAGTCTTGCGTGCGTACACGCGCCTGTCCGCTGCCATTTTCCCATCACAAGCGCATCGGGCTTAGCGTCACCCAAGGCGCAGCCGAGGCCTCAAGTGATGAGGCCGTGATCGCGCCAGTGTCGCTCCGCGGCTGCATGGAACGGAACATCACAGGGTCCCGCGGCCGTATCGCGGACCATCCGGTTCAGCGGAAGCGCTCCGGCCTCTTCCCAAGGTACTTTATCGATTCGCGACTGTAGCCCCTTGCAGAATTGAACGACTAGGTCCTCATCGGTGTCGGCATGCGTATAGATGGGCCACCCACTGAAATCCAGCGTCGGGACGTCTGCGGAGAGCTTTGGGAAGCGAGCGGTATCCAGCGTGGCCGCGCGAAACCCGACGCCCTTGAGCTTCTCCAGCAACGAAGCTTCTAGCGGAAGAAAGCGCATTCCGAGATCCAGGGCCATGTTGCCCCAGGATCTCCGAGGCTTCATCGAAGATGGCATTGATTTCACCACGATCGACAGCGCCAATTCGGTGCGGCTCATACGGCATTCCGTGATTGTACCGCACTTCCCCACCCCAGGACACAAGGTCATCCAGCGTAAAGCCAGCGGCTTTCAAGGTTTCGTGGATGACGATATGCAATGAGTGGTCAGGTTGCTTGCGCAGCGAGACCTTCAGAGGGAAACGTTGCTCTCGGATATCGGCCAAGGAGGTCAGGCCCGTATTGGCATTCACCGCAAAAACCATCTGGTCCCAGGAAGGGATGACGCCGATGGCCCGCAGAGGAAGGGGATCCTTGAAGGGCCCCTTGCCAAGAGTTGCCATGGTCAGAACCATGGAGGGATTCACGACCCCAAAGTGGACCTCACCGCGTGCAACCTCGTACAAGGTCGCAGGACTATCGCTGCCGAACAGCGTTACCGCCCATTCTTTCGCGCCCTGCTCCCTGAGACAAATCTTGGCCTGCAGGTAAGGCCAGTGTCGATCGTCGACCATCTCGGATGCGACTTCGAGCATCAGGCGCGAACGGGTGGTGTGGGGATGTGTGGTACTCGGCGCGGAAGCATGCGTACCGACCTTTGCAAGGATTATTCTATATGTCGAGTTGCATATTCTTTGTCGGTCTGGAGATTACGTTTAGCCGTTCCGCCCGTGAAGTCGTTAATTTCGGATAACAGTTATTCCATTGTAAATTCTCCGTCAAACTCTCGTAGCGCTATCAGCCAGCCTCCTTTTCAGAATAAGGGTAAGAAAATCCAACAAGCCTTGGGTCTTCGCTGGAACACGCACCGCTTTGGGGGAATAGGCGATGATGGAGCGGGGAGGCCGCGTAAAATCAGAGAATACCGCCTTCAGCCATCCATTCTTCAAATCATCGCTGACAAGGTGCTCAGGCATTCGGGCTAAACCAACGCCTTGCCTCAAAGCCTCATAAAGTGAGGCGCTGCTATTGCAGCTATACGTTCCCGATACCCGTACAGAGTAGTCGCCTTTGGGGCTGGTGAAACTCCACAGCTGAGAAGATTCTCGAACGGAAAATACCAGACAATTGTGGTGCTCAAGATCATAGGGCGTCTTCGGAACGCCAGCTCGATCGAAGTAGATCGGTGATCCGCAGATCAGATAACTTATCGACCCGAGAACTCGGCGCGAAATGCTGGTTTTACCCCGCAGCCTATCCTCCTCCGTCTCAAGCCTTATTGTGACATCGACGTCTTCCATAAGGTTGACCGTATCATTCGGCGCCAGAATGAGCTGAACGGTGAGGTCCGTATTATCCTTAATGAATTCAGCGACCGCAGGCGCGACGAAGCTTTGACCGATGCCAAGTGTGGCATGCACCCGCAGAAGCCCTCGCACGCCATTGTTTACGGATGCGGCTGATTTAGATGCTTCTTCGAGCTCTGCTAAAATACGCTCTGCCCGCTTGTAAAAATCAGAGCCCGCTTCAGTCAGTGAAAGATGGCGCGTTGAACGCTTTAAAAGCTGCACTCCCAAAGATTTCTCAAGCCGAGCCAGCCGTTTACTGATTGCCGGCTGTGTCGTGTCCATTGCCACGGCGGCAGCGCTGAAATTCCGCTTCTGAACAACGTTAACGAATGCGCGGATGTCACTAATGTATTCCATTTAATGCCACCGATTGGGTGCTCGAGCCGCATGTGCCGATTACGCGATCTTCAGCATACTCGCACAAATCTGGAATATTTTTTTATCGAAGAGCACGAAGGCCGCCCCCACGCATTCAACCGCAATCGGCGCGGCGTCCGGCGGGCCGAGTGAGATCGTCAATCCGATAGCGCTCGGCCTGGCTCCCCTTGCTATTCCATACAAAAGGTGACAGTGGGCGGCTTCGTGGCCTCTCCCATCTTGCCATCAGACCTTGGCAAAGGCTTTGCCTTGGATCACCAGCCGCGCTCGACGACTCCCAGGGTCATGCGGCCGATCCTAGCGCCCTCGACGACGACCATGTCGCCGACCGAGATCGGGCTGACGCCCGCCGGACTGCCCGTCGTATAGACGTCGCCCGGGAGCAGCGGCATGACGTGCGAGGCGCGCGACAGCAGGTTGGGAATATCGACGATCATGTCGGCGGCCCGCGCGTCTTGCCGCTGATCCCCATTCAGGAACAGCTTGACGTTGAGGTCCTGCCAGCGGCCAACCTCGTCCGCTGTCACCACGCAGGGACCCATCGGGCTGAACGAGGCAAAGGACTTCCGCTGCACCCGCTCTTCCGAGCGCTCGGCAGTGGTACGCATGGTGGCATCAATCATCATGGTATAGCCGAAGATGTAGTCCATCGCCTTTTCCGGCGACACGCCCTGGGCGTATTTGCCGACTACGAACGCGATTTCGCCCTCATGATCGAAGCGGCGCGTCGGGTAGGTTTTGAGCGGCAGCGCGATGGGATCCTGCGGGCCGGTGATGGAGCCGACCGCCTTCATGAAGAACCCGAGCTCTTCGGCGGTCTGCCGCTTGCCCTTCTTCTCCTCGCTGACATGAACGCCCGCGGCGCCGGTGCGCATCTCATCGCTATGGGCGCGGTAATTCGACGGCGCGGCCAGCAGATGAGTTCGGCGCCGGCACGGGCGCCTTGAGCTCGACCTCGGTGATCGGCACCGGCTTGGCCTTCTGCGCCTCTTCGGATACCTGGGCCCGCAGCGAATCCCATCCGGCGATCAGCCGGTTCATTGCATGCTTGTCACCACTTTCCCACTTAGGCACTGACTGGCTGACATCGCGAACCGACTCGCCGTCGAGAACGCCGACGCGGAAATCGTTAAACACCACCAGACGCATATACTTCTCCCCAGTTCTGCCACCCTGTGGTGGCGTGACATTATATTCGACCGCAACGGTCTTTCTGCCGCAAGGTCAGGTCATTGGTCAGGTCGACAGCGCCTCGGATAAGGGCTGACCTCCTGGTCAATTGCCTGCATCGCATGGCCAGCCGGCACATCGAGATCGTATTGAGTTTCGCCGCCGTCGTCTCAAAGCCCCCATTGCGCCCCGCGACATCGGACATCCACTTGCATCCCTCGAACAAAAAGGACAAGCAAAAAGTGGCAGCACAGCCATGGCCCAACCCGCGCTGGCCCCGGGTAGCTCAAAAAATGCACCAGTCGCAAGCCGAAATCCGCCCCCGGGTAGCTCCTTCCTAAGTGGCCAAAATGCTCGCGAGTTTTGGCGCGTGCCTCGTTGATCTCGAGGATGGGACGCGCGCCACGTCCTCTGTCTTCATTCCCCTGCGAGGTCCCCTTCGGCAGACAGGATGTACCGAGCAGTGCTCCATCTCCAAGAGAGCAAAGTCCGCTCCAGACTGCTTCCACAGCCATTCCTTCGCGCGCGAACTCCGTCTCTGTACGCCCGCGGGATAGCGCCGACAAGTCCGGCGCTTGGCCCGGCATGCGCGCGAATTCCGCCTCTTCCTGGCGCATTCCTCGGGGCAGCTCGCCAGCGGACCGCTGAAATTCTCTGCATGCCGATTTCGCACTCGACAACCTGAGGAAGGGATCGCGACTTCGCCGGGAGACCTGCGGCTCGCCGGCGATGAGCCAGGCTCACTTCTTCTCGAACACCTTAACCCTGCTCGCCTCGACGGCCTGGTCGAGAAGAGATCCCGTCAGGCTCGTGACGTCAGACACTAGTTTCTGAACCTGTAGGCCGTCCGCATAGCTCAACTCCAAGCCGAGTTGTTGAGCATCCGCGAGGTAATTCGGATCGGTTGCAACCTTGTCAAACGCGAGTCGCAAGGCTTGAACCCGCTCCGACGGAACACGTGGCGGAGCGAAGAAGGAAACGCCGAGGTCTGTGTAGGAGCTGAAAAACTGCAGAAGGCGCCGCTGTTCGTCCGTCTGCGCAAGGTCGACCAAGCGGGGCACATCGGGAAGATCTGGCGCCTTGTTTTCGCTGATTTGGTAGAAGATCTTGTATTTGTTCGTCCGGACCCATTCCTTGGTGTCACGTTCCCAAAACACACTGCCGATCCCATCCACTTCTCCTCTCTCCATCGCCAATCGAATCTCATTACCGCTCTGGTACCCGGAAATGAGCTTGAACTTCGTGCCGAGGAGATTGTTGACGGCCGAGATCGTTTGCGCCGTCGCTGAACCGGCGCCGGGAACGCCGATGGCGGCCTCCAGTCGCTGCGCCTCATCGAGGGTGGCAGCGCGATCTCGCAAAGCCAGGACCGGCAGCGTCTTTGTCAGCCGGGCAAGCCAATGAAATTCCTGTGCCTGAAACTTGATGGACGGCTCCTTGAGCACCTGTTTCATGGGCAGGACGTTTCCGATAAGGGCGATCACCGTCCCATCGTTCGGTGCGGACAAATACATCTCGTTCCCCAGCAGGATCGAACCTGCGCCCACGCGGTTTTGCGCGATGGCCACAGGATTGCCCGGGATGTGCCTGCCGATATGCCGGCTCAGCAGACGCCCATACGTGTCATTCTCGGCACCCGGGCCATACCCGATCAGTACCGTCACGCGCTTGCCGCGGTAAAAATCCTCAACCGCTTCGGCAGCGAAAGCTTCGCGATAAAAACCAAGCACGGCAGCGAGGATCCCGGCTAGCCGACAGCTTCTCATGAGGATCCGAGAAAACAATGGCAAGGTGGCTCTCCCGTAGATGTTGTTTGGTTGATTGACGACCTGACTTAGGAGACGCAGATGGCCTATTGAGATGATCCCAGCACTTCTCTGTAAAAGCCGAGTGCTTTCAGGACGGGGGTATCGTGAACCGAGAAAAGAATGGCATCGCTGTCGGACGAAAGATTTTCGTGCGAGTGTCGGCTCCCGTTTGGCACGACAAAGCCACACTCATCGAACCACCGCCCTCCGCCCGGACAGGAAACGGCGCATTGGCGTACCGATCTCGCTGTCATGGCGATATACATATTAAGACATTTATGTTTCTTTTTGAAATATCCTGCGGTGCCCCGCTTGTCAAGGTCGAACGCCCGAACTGCTCTTCCCGCGCGTCCCCACGACCAACAACGCTTAGGTGCCGCCGCCGGGGCCACATTGCCATCACAGAAAGAATAGGGCAGTGTGCGCTGCCTCCACCAACTCGGCTGAAATTCGATGACTAAGGCTAAGACTCCGCGGCGCCCGAATCGAGGGTCCGACGACGATTTGCCGTCTCACGGCATTCGCTCGATTACGGTCGGGGTCTCGCTCTTGAAAGCGATCGCGGCCCTGGGGCGCCCCGCGCCCCTGAGTGAAATTGCCCGTTCGGCCGGGATATCAGCCTCGCGTGCCAATCGCTACCTGCTCGGCCTCATTTCCAACAAGCTGGTCACGCGAAACCCGATCACAGGGCGTTACGATTTGGGCCCCGAAATCGTCGAGCTGGGTGTCGCCGCATTGGGACGCATCGATGCCATTCGCCTCGGAATGGACTCGCTGGCGCTCTTGACGGAGCGGACGCAACTGGCGTCGGTGCTCTCGGTGTGGGGCACGAACGGCCCCACCGTCATCCGGTGGGAACAGGGCGACCTCTCGTCAGCGGTTCGCGTCCGGGAGGGCCGGGCTCTCAGTTTGCTGCGGAGTTCTTCGGGCAGAATCTTCCTCGCGTACTATTCGCCGCCTCTGACCAAGCCCTTCGTCGAAAAAGAAATCGAGCAATGGAATTCCAATCATCCCTCGAACGAGGCGTATACCTGGACGAAAATCGACGAGTTGCGCAGCGAGATTCGCAAAAGCGGCCTGGCCCGCAGCCGAGGTGAAGAGAACCCCCACCTAGACGGACTTGCCGCGCCGGTCTTTGATATCAATGGGCGCCTTGCCTATGCGATTACGCTGGTGAGCGTTGCCGGAAGCTTCAAGCTTGGAGACAACGACCCAGCGGCACTCGCCTTGAAGGCCGTTACTTCCGAGCTCTCGCATAACCTCGGCGCGCCATCGCACCTCAAAGCTGGAGCTTGGTAGGCTCGAGATCGCTTCACTCGGGAATTGCCGACAACACGTCAGCCATATGCGCCTTCCAGGTGCGATCGATCGCCCAACTCTGCCGGGCACCGTCAAGTATCTTGGCGCGACTGCGCTCGTCCTTCGCATAGTGCTCCGCGATCTCCATCAGCATATGTGCATGCTTGACGTCCGCGACCATATGCTCGGCGTTTGAGGGCTGCTTCTCCAAGGGAATGCCCACCTCGTCGCGCATTTTGATCCCGATCCGACGGGACATTCCGCCGCCCGTCAAGATTTCGTCGGAGTTGCTCAACTCAAGCGCCGCAGACGCCGCAAGGGCTTTGAGCCAGTGGGTGTTCCGCGCCAAGTGCAACCATGCGTAGCAGCATGCGAGCGTGCCGTCGCTCATTCCGACCCGTTCGAAATCGTCGGGGGTCACCCCCACGGCCGCACCTTCCTGCTGACTCAGCATGTAGTGATTGGCAGAACCTAGCGCCTTGTTGCCTTCGAGCTCCTCACGCTCATGATCCCAGATGATGGGCTTGACCGGCATTGGCGAAGACGATTGAACCTGGGCCCAGCACTGCCGCCGATTCTCGACGAAATGCGTGCGCTGGATGATGTATGCCGCGGCCCTCTTTTTATTGAAACGGAGGCCGAGCAGTCGTTGAGCAGCCACCGAGTCGAATTGCTTGTTGGCCAGCCTTATCAGTTCCTCGCTCATGTCAACAAGCGAGCCCGTTGGGCCACGCATCGCGGTCATCAAATTCTCCCCTGATGTATTTAGCCCTGCCATCGCGGGCAGCGAGAAGCCTATTCGATGCTGCGCTGTTTATCAACATTAACGTTTTTTTTTGATGCATGATCGGGACGAAAGCGCGGCGCCCTCCTCGATCCTCATTATCCACTAACGCATCTGGAGCGCATTTACGGTGCCAACGCCTCGGAATTGAGTACAGGTTTCTGGATAGACAAGAATACCGCGCGTATCTTTTCCACCGTTCCTTCACCTCCCTTGTTCTGCACGAGACCTCGGATCCGATGCGCACGATGCCATGAGGACCGAGGTTCTCGCCGCAGACGATCGCACGGTCGAGTTCGCCGAGCAGGAGCTTTGAGACGGGTTCATTTGTCATCGCCATCGAGCGATGTTTCTCAAGGGAGGAAATCTTCCCTTGGATGTGCACGCGCGGCAGGTGCCGGGGGTGCCTACTGCCACCGAAAGTCGCGAGAGATATGAAGACACTGATGACCAAAGTGATCTTGGATAGCGAGCAATGCTCAGCTCGGCGGCTGAATCGAATATCGGCCGTACAGCTCCTCTATATAACGGCTATCGTCTATTTCCCGCAGAAAGTGAAAGTCCCATAACGCCAGTGCATGGATACGCTGCGCATCCTTGCTTTGCCGCTTGGCTTCTTCGTAGACGTTGAAAATGCTAGCGAGCGAAGGATAGAGCTTGGGCTCCAGCATTGGCGCTAGGTCATCATACAGCTTCGTGGCGGCCAGGCGGTCGAGCTTGCCTTCCCTGTCATGGCGCGCGAGCAAAATATCGATCGTGCGCTCACGTTGGGTCTTGAAGAAGGCCACGCCATCGAGCAGCGCCATGAGCACCCGCTTGACGATGTCAGGATGTTTCTGCACGAACGGCAGGCTCGAGGATACGGTGGTGAACCAGATCATCGGCTGAGGCGGAATCTCGATCACCTTCAAGCCCTCGCGCGCGGCGAACTCGCGGCGCGGCTGCGCGAGGAAGCAGGCGTCCACCTCGCGAGTCTTCACCGCCTCGATCAGGCTCATGTTGTGATACTTCGGATCGCCCGCCAGCTCACGTCCCAGCCGGATGAGTTCATAGGCGTTGCGGTCGACGTCGAGTCCGTTTTGCTTAAGATAGAGCCAATCGTTGAGGCTGGGATGACGGCCCAGGGAACCGAATCTGCGGCCCTTGATATCGGCGATGCGATCGATTCCGCTGTCGAAACGGGTGACCAAGCTTAGGCGGTTCTCGCTCACCGACTGGCCGAGATAGACCCAATTGTCGCCGCGCGCACGGGCGGCATAGGTTGAGACATGATTGCCACTGGTGAACTCGACTTCGCCGGTCGGCACGAGCTTATGGGCATCGCCACGGCCGATCGGCTTGTCATAGGCCACCGAGAGGTTCTGCCGCTCCCAAGCGCCACATTCGGCGACCACATGCATGAAGGCCAGATGTCCGGCATCCCGATAAGGGAAGTTGATGTGATCCACCTGCGTCTCCCATCGTGCTCTTGTCGATGACCAAAGGGCAGACTGTCCTGCGCTATCGTCGTCGCATTAATCGACGCGGAGGCCCTGCTTACGCATCAGCCCCTTGATGTAATCGATCGCCTCATCGGGCGTTGCCACCAGGTCCTTGACCAGGCCGCTGACGTCGGCGGCGGTCATCGGTGTAAAATCCTCGCTCATCGTCTTGCCTTGCAAAACGAATTCGGGATCCGCCATGGTTTTGGCATAAGCCGCGCGGTAGACGGCAACGTGGGCGTCCGGCGTGTCCGGCGCCAGGGCCAGCCATTTGTCCAAGGCGTTCATCGCCAGCCAATACCGGAAGGCCTGCTGAGCCACAGGGTCGGTGATCTTGCCGCTCACCTGCTCCGTAAAGAGCGGCGCGTCGCCGAAGTCCGACCGCTTGATTTCCTGCCCGCCTTCCATCATGCCCGCCTGGTTCAGGATCTCGAACGTGCCCTTATCTAGCAGGCCCTGGATTTTGAACATGTTGCCGGTGGTGGTCATATCGATCTCGCCGCGCTCGAGCGCGAGCATGATCTCGTTCGTACTCGGGTAGCCGCCGACCCATTTCGCGTTCCAGTCCAGGAAGGCGATTCCCCAGACCGTCACCATCGAAGCCTGGGTCGGCAGCGACGCGGTGATGCCCATGATGACGGGCTTTTCCCCTTTGTCATACAGCCGTTTCCGCGCCTCCTTATTGATCAGTAGGACGGTGCCGCCACGTCCGATGCCGCCGATGTAGCGGAACTTGCTGGGATCGTATTGCGAGCTCGACTTCCGGTAGTTCATCGGATCGACATGCGAAGGTGCGCCCACGGTCAGGAGCAACCCGTCGGGTTTCGTCTGCTGCACAATATAGTTCAGGGCCGTTACGCCGCCGGCACCAGGCATATTGCGGACAATGATCTGCGGCTGTCCGGGAAGGTTCTGCCCGAGGAATTTGGCGACCAGCCTGCCGGTCGTGTCGGTGCCCCCGCCTGATGCCGAGCCGATCAACATGGTGATCGACCTATCCTTGAACAGGGGGGCTTCCTCGGCATTGGTACTGGCGCTTGCCCATGCACCAAGGCCCAATACACTCAGAACACTCACCATTCCGGCGAAGCGCCGACTGGACTGCAAGCACACCATGAGTATCCCCTTTTTCTCAGTCACTGCCGGATCAGCGCCGCCAGTGAGTGCCTGATAAATAGAATGTCCTCCTACGCAAAAGCACTTTTGTGTAACAGCACACCCGGCAGAGCCGGACGCGGGAACCGCCCCTGTCAGGTTCGCGACGGCCTCAGCCCGAACAGACTGCCGATGCCCAGGAGCGTCAGCAAAAGCACCACGATGAAGACGCCAAGCACGGTTGCGCTCTCGATCATGGAGTTGGCGATATAGTCCATCATGAGAAGAGAAAGCGTCCGCGAATTGTGACTCGCCAAGAAGATGACAGCGGAAATTTCACGGAACGAGACGATGAACAACACGATCCCCACCGCAATGATGCTGGGCTGCAGCAATGGCAGCATGACCTGGCGGAATGTCGCCTTCCATGACGCCCCGGACATACGGGACGCCTCTTCCAGCTCGCGGCTGATCTGCATGGTCCCTGTCTTCATCATCTGTACCCCGAGCGGCATTTCCTTCACGATAATCGCCAGAGCGACGATGAAGGTCGTACCGTAGAGCAAGCGGATCGCGTCTCCCGTGCCCAACACCATCCAAAGCAGCGCCAGGCTGATCAGCACGCCGGGCAGTGCCCAGGGCAGCCAGGATAGAAAGTCGACCAGATGCCGCCCACGGAAATTTGTCCGCACGATCACGTAGCTGATCACTGCATAGAACAATGCTCCGACCAGAGTCGCGCCCGCCGCCGTGATCACGGTGTTGTTAAGGCTGCTCAGAAACAGCGGGTCGTCGAACGCCTGCAGCCAATGATCCAGGGTCCAGGTCTTCTCCAGATTGAAGAAGCCGAACACGTGCATGAACGTTCCCATGATCAGCATGACCAACGGGAGAAAGATCACGGTCACGAGAAAGGTCACGCAGATCCCGAAGACCGGCCACCGCAGACGTCCCAGGCTCACCGGCCGCGTCGTGAAGCCGCGGCCCGACAACGTCGTATAATCGCGGTTGCGTAGGACGGTTTTCTGCACCCAGATCATGACAAAAATGAAGAAGAGGAAGATGGCGCAGAGTGCCGTCGCCCGGCCGTAGAACGGCGGTTGATAATTGAGCAGATCGTAGATTTTTGTCGAAACGACCGGGATACCCGCACTGCGGCCGAGCAGCCACTCGATTTCGAAGGATTCGAGGCTCTTGATGAAGCCGAGGGAGATCGACGCGATGATCGCCGGCGCCAGGATCGGCACATTGATCCGCAGCAAGGTGCCGAAGCTACTGCTGCCCGACATCCGCGCGGCTTCGTCCAGGCTCGCATCCATGGCGCGGAAGGCGGGTGCCAGAAGCAGGAAGCGGATGGAGACCGAATAGGCGAGATGGCACCACACGATGCCCCAGAAGGAAAAGACATTCAACGGCGCCTCGGACCAACCAAACGTCTCCATGAGGAAGTTGTTGAGCAGACCGACCGTCGGATCGAGCAGCAGCATCCAGCCGAGAGTCATCGGCAGAACCGGCAAGAAAAAGCCGAGCCAGAGTGTCGTTTCGATAAAGCCCCTGTAGGGCATATCGGTCCGGGTCACGGCCCACACGAAAAAGATCGCAATCGAGATGGAAATGACGGTCCTCACCAATGCCAAGGCAAAGGTGTAGCCGAAAGCGTCGACCAGCGACCAATCGCCGAAGGTGACGACCCAATTGGCAAAGCCCCAAACAGCGGGCTGGCCCGGTTCGGCGACGGCGAAACTCTTGATGAACAGCAGGATGACGGGATAGGCCGCCATGAAGGCGACGAGCGCCAGGACGATCAGCCCAAAGATCATCAACTGACGCCGTCCGAGAAACTGCATCAACGAACGCAAGCGATTGAATAGGGCTTTTGTCGAGGACACGGTTCGCATTCCCAGACCGAACGTCGCCCTGTCTAAGCGAATGTTCATTCGCGCCCCCTCACTGCACGACAATCGTTTTTTCGGGCGGCAGGTGCAGAATGACCTGCTGTCCGACCGAGATGCTGCGCGAGGGCGAAACGCGCACGGCAATGTCGGCCTTGCCATCCTCAACTGCGATTGCGAACTCGTTGATCTCCCCGAGATAGACCTTTTTCCGCACCACGCCGCGGACACAATTGGTGTCAGGCAGCGAGGCGGCCTGAGAACTCTTTAGCTCGATCAATTCGACATTTTCGGGGCGCACAACGACCGACAGGTTTTTCTGCGGCGAGATTTGCCTGCCGACATAGCAGCGCAACGGGCCGACCCGGCTCTCGATAATGGCGATCAGTCCGCGTCGGCTTGTTCTCTCAGTTCGCCGGGAATGAAACTGCTCCTGCCGATGAAGCTGGCGACGAAGGCTGTCGCGGGTCGGTTATAGATCTCCTCCGGGGCGCCGATCTGCACGATCTCGCCCTGATTCATCACCGCGATACGGTCCGACAGGGACAGCGCCTCCGTCTGGTCGTGGGTCACGTAGATAGAGGTCAGGCCCAATTCGCGCTGCAAGCGCAGCAACTCTGCCCGCATCTGCTCTCTCAGTTGCGCATCGAGATTGCTCAAGGGCTCGTCCATGAGCAGGAGGCTGGGTTCGCGCGTGAGCGCGCGGGCCAGCGCCAGACGTTGCTGCTGGCCACCACTCAACCGCGTGGCAGCGCGATCACGGTACTCGGATCAACCCCACCATCTCCAGGGTCTTCGTGACCTTTTGGGACATCGCGTCCTTCGAGAGCCGCGGACGCCTGTTTTTCAGGGGATAGGCCGCGTTCTCAAAAACATTCATGTGCGGCCAAATCGCGTAGGACTGAAACACCATGCCGATATCGCGCTGGTGCATCGGCACCGACGTGTTCGTCTCCGAGCGGTAGATATCGCGTCCTGAAAGCGTGATCCTCCCGGAATCCGGCGTTTCCAGGCCGGCGATGGCTCGCAGGGTTGTCGTCTTGCCGCAACCGGAAGGACCGAGGAGGGTGAACATCTCGCCCCGCGCAATATGAAAACTGGCGCCGAGAACGCCGCCCCCCGGCGTGCCATCGGTATTGCTGTAGATCTTACGCAACTCTGTCACATCCAACATGAATGGTGCCCCGCCTCACCCAGACCAGGAATTACGATCAAATGCTAAACGTCGAAGACCAGACTCTTCACCACGATCGGCACATAGCGTTCGCCTGGTTTGGCAGCCCCGATGTCGATGAAGTCCATCTCGGAAAGCGACACCTCATCGACACAGAGAACGCCCAATTTCGCGGCCAGCGCGCCACCCACGACACCGGCAATATTCTGCTCAAATACGAGCACACGCGGACGATCGACGGCGCTCAACTGGCCGAGCGCGCGGGCAATGCCCGAGGCCAACTCCAAGACCGCGCCGTACCCCGAGAACGGCGGTGTCGCAAGCACGAGGGCGAACGGCTCGCCGCGGACCTCCTGGTCACGTTCGAGCAAGGCTTTGTTGACCGCGGAACAAACTCGTTCGGCAATCGGCGGCATCCAGTCAATCTTGACCGCGAACACGCGCAGGCCATGCAGCGGAAGGCTGGCCGCCGGTGGGATGAATATGGTGTCGCCGCTCACCTGGACCGAGTGCTGCGAGGCACCGATCACCGTGGCGCGAATGCCTTCATCGGCCGCGAGCGTCTTGTGGCCCCGTTGACGGGCCTGATCGAGCGCGTAGCGTCCTAGCGCCATGCCGAGATCGCCGAATGCCCGGGTCTCCCGGCCATAGACATACTCCGACACGCCACCAGAGAAGATGATGCCGTCGAGCGCCGAAGGCACCTCCATCGGCGGCACCACGAACAGCTCGCGCTGTGGCGCTAGCTTGCCGTGAACCACGTCGAAAAGGACGGCGGCCATGCGCGCGCCCAACCGATCCACCAGACCCTGTTCGATCCGGTCGCCGACGGATGCCCTGCTGCCGATGTCATCGAGAAAGCGTTGCCCGTTCGTTTCGATCCGCAGGATCCGGCCGTCCTCGTTGTAAGTGACCAGGCGCGCACCGACGTTGATCGCCGTTGTACCCAGGATTTTGCCGTTCTTGATGAGGCTGATCTTTGTCGTGCCGCCGCCGATATCGATATTGAGGAGCGCGCCCGCACCGTCGCGGCTGCGCTCAACCGCGCCTGACCCATGAGCCGCCATGATCGTCTCGAGCCGGGGCCCTGCCGTTGCGCATACAAATCGCCCGACCTGCTGGGAAAAGAATTCCGCGATCTGACGCGCGTTCTCCTTTCGCGCCGCCTCGCCGGTGATGATGACCGCCCCCGTGTCGACACTCTCCGGCCCCATTCCGACCGCGGCGTAGGTTTCCGTGAGGAACCGGCCTATCCCATCGGCATCGATCCGCCATTTGTCGTCAAACGGGGTGAGCATAACCGGCGACTTCGCCAGAACGTTGCGCGTCAGAACCTCGGGGCGCTGGCTATGGACGGTGCGGTAACCGATCTGAAGTTCCGAAAGCATCAGGTGGGTGGTCGCGGTGCCGATATCGACCCCGATACTCGTCAGCTTATCGCCGCCGATCAGAAGTTCGTCGTGGCTATGACCATGCCCGTGGCCATGGTTCGAAGCGCCGCCCGGAAATTCATGCTCGTGTTTGAAGGATTTGCCGCCAGCAGGATCGCTGTGGATATGGCTCTGCCGCTCCATCGAAATCATGACTGCCCCATCGATTTCGGACCGCAGTGCACGCCAGCCAACCGGGCCTGCAAATCACGCAGCCGCTTCATGGAACATCCAAAAGAATCTGTCGGTTCAAATAACTTTTTCATATACGTGCAGGCCTTCGACCGACGCACCTCGGCGAGATGCGTCGGCGGAGAAAAAATCGTGGCTTGCCGGCGCGATCCCGAGCGGACGAGCGACCAACTGCACGGAGATCGTGCGCAACAAGCTTCTCCATCAAACGTTGACCGCTTCTTCCTTCCAGAGCTTGAGGGCCTTCATCAGCGGCATGTCGTTCATCGAGAACAGAATTGCCTCATTGCTCCTCGAACGATTTTCGTGGCTGTGGGTAGCCCAGAGCGGCACGACGAAGCAGTCGCCTTGCTTCCACTTGAACTCCTGTCCGTCGATCATCGTGGTGCCTTCCCCACGGAAGGCGTGATAGATCGTCGTGTGACGATGGCGGTGCGTTTTGGTCTTTTCGCCTTCCCGCAGTAGGCTAACTTCGCACGCCATGGTCGGAAACGCGGATCCGCCGTCCATTGGGTTGATGTATTCGAGCGAGATCCCGTTGTAGGGGCAACCGTCCGAGCCCTTGAGAGCCTGCAGGGTCTCGTATGTGTCCTTCCATTTGAAGCACAGCGGGCCGCGCACCTTGTCACTCCTGTCCCAGGTCGGACGCGCATGGCCGAGCCGGTGCTTGTTGGACTCGGAATCCGGGAGGATGTTCTGGAAATCACCCGGATAGGGCTCCCAGGTCGTCGTCTGCAGCATATGCACAAGCGGATAGTCGAGGCCGTCGAGCCAAATGATCGGCTCGGCATCGTTGCCATGGCCATGCCAATGGCCTGGTGGATTGAGGATCAGGTCACCGACTTCCATCATGAACTTTTCACCGTCGACGACGGTGTAGGCACCCTGGCCTTGCACCACGAAGCGGAACGCCCCGAAGTTGTGACGGTGGCTGCTGGCCAGCTCACCAGGCTTCAAGAGCTGGACGGACATCTGGATGGTATGCGTGGTCGTCCGGTTGCGACGGACCTTGTCGTCGTTGAAGGCCGGGTTGATCAGCCGCAGGGTGCGGCGATCGGCCATGCCTTCAAGCCCATGGACCTCGCCCGCCTTCATCAGGTGGCGATAGATCACGTCCCACTTCCACAGGAAAGGCTCCACGCGCGTATGGGGCTCCAACCCGTAGGTCTGCTCTTCTTCTTCCTTCGGTCCACGGACCCAGTGCCCTTCCATGCACTCGGTTTTGAGTTCGTTGTCGAACGAATCGAATTTGGTTTCAAAGTTTTGTGCCATAGCCATCTTGCGGTCCTCCTTTGTGTCGTATTCGGTCAGCAACGCTGTCGCGCCGCGAAACCTGAGAATTTCCGTTAATAGTCGGCGACCTCGCCCTGATGGGTCAGGGAGAAGCCGAGGTTCTGCATAAGCGGGCGCGTGCTGTGCACCAGGAGGCGCAACGGCTCATCGCCTGCGTTGAAATACTGGTGCCAAGCGAATGTCGGGATCGCGAGGGCGTCACCCTTCTTGATCTCGTAGGTTTTGTCGGCGACGATCGCTTTGCCGCGACCAGCCAGGACGTAATCGATCTCGTCATAGAAGTGGCGGTGGGCGCCGGAGCGTTTACCGGGCGGCACTTCCGCCATCAGGGTGCCGAGCGCCTTGGCGTGAAAGCCGATGCGGGGATCCACCACGTAGGCGACCGACCCCATCGCCGTCTGCTCAAACCGAAGGTCCTTGCCGCGGACGAACACCTTGCCGGCGCGTCGGCGCACTTCCTCCTCGGCGGCAAAGCCGATCTCCTCGGCATAGAGCTGTCCGGCCTTGCTTTTGCTCTTGGCGGCAATGAGGCTTTCCGCCGAAGGTTTGTCGGATGTCTCGGCGCCCGCTGGAATCAGGGTGTTGAGCGCCTTCTCACCCTCTTGGGCGTAGACCCAGTATTCCGGGTAACGCTCATCTTCATAAACTGCCGTGCCAATTCCCATGCTGAGGGGACCGGTCGTCGAGGCGATATGGAGGGCCGGTTCACCGGTCAGATTCACGTGGCGGTGCCAAGCGAACATCGGCACGCAGATGAAATCGCCCGCTTCCCAATCGTAGCGCTCGCCGTCGATGACGCTGTAGCCTTTGCCTTTCAGCCAGTGGATCACCGCCTCGACGGTGTGGCGATGGCCCAGGGTCTTCCAATTCTCCTCGTCGGCGACGGGGAGGTGCTTGCTGACGAACAGGCGGTGGGTGCGGTTGTTGAAACCCATGCGGTTGTCGACCAGGTAGACGCCGCGACCTGTATCGAGCAGCCGCTCGACGTCGTCACCGCTGACAAACACAGGCAATTCCTTGCGGCGCTTCTGCTCTTCCTTGCCGTATTTGACCTGCTCGTCGTATAGCGCCGTGTTGTGAACCGGCCCTTTGAATTCCATTTTTCTCCCCACCTCATTTGTCGCCCGAAAGGCCCTATTCTTCGCACAGGACCTTCCGAGACGTACTGACGCTCACCTATCTGCCAAACAGCTCGTTGATGAGCTCTTCCTCACGAGACGTGCGGGTTTGGTTCACTTCCGTGTAGCTCGGCCAGTAGGATCCGTCCGGCGCCGGGGCAAACTCCGCGACCAAAGGCTTGCTCTTGTCGACATCCAGCCGCCGGCTCGCCACGTTGATGGCGTTCTGCCACGCCGTTTGCCCGTTCTTCGACAGCAGCCAATTGACGTAGACGGCGGCGGCATTAGGATTGGGCGCCTTGTTGACGAGAGAGACCGTCCCGGTGCTCGATCCGGTGATGACCTTCACGCGATCGAATTGATCGAGCAGGCCGAGGGGCACGCCCTTTTCGCGCAACTGCTGATACGAGCTTGTGCTGGGGGCCACCAGAACCGCGACCTTCCCTTGCGCCACCCACTCTACCTGCACGCGGGTATCGCGGGTCATGGGCCCCGCCTGCGCGGCGATCCGGCGGTAGAAGTCTTCCGCCTTTTCCGGTCCGAGCTCGAGCCACAGGCGGCGGAACCAGGGCACGCCCGCGCCGGTCACGCTCGGATCGTTGATCGTGATCTTGCCCTTCCACTTCGGATCGAGAAGTTTTTCGAACGTGTTGACGTCCTCGGGCTTGACCAGCTTCGGGTTATAAGCCAGCTCGGGAGCAATCTGGGTGAAGAAGACGATGTTGTACTTCCGCTCGGTGTCGGAATATTCAATTCCGCCGCCCATCCAGTTCTTACCGTCCATCACCTCCGGCAGGATGAGAACCTGATCGATCGGATCAAGCACTTTGTAGGGCTTCAGATTGAAGTTCGCGGTCGTGGGCCCGTTGATAAAGATATCGACCAGATAGAGCCCGCCCTCGCGTTGCGCGACCAGCTTTGCGGCCTCCGATGTGCCGCGACCGCCGGACAACTCGACACGGATGCCCGGAAATTCTTTTTCGAAGGCATCCTGCGCCCGCCGGATGGTGGTGCCGCCCGGGCCCCAGACCACGACCTTGCCTTCCTTCTTCGCGGCGGCGACGGTGGCATCCCACTTCGCCTTCCAATCGGCGGCGGCCTGAGCGGCGGCCGGCAGGGACTGGACGAGAAGGGCCACGCTGAGCGACAAAGCGAACACGAAAGCAGGCCACGGTGATTTGGCCACGCGTAGGTGAACTGTCTGCCTCATAACTTCCTCCCTCAGATGATCTCCATGGGCCGATTTCAGTCCGCCTGAAATCGCCGCCGAGCATGCGCGTTCAACCGGCGACTAGTTCCGCCACCGGCACGCCTGCCTGGCTCAAGGCGTCGCGAAGGAGCTTGCGGTCCTGCGCCGAGAGCTCCTTGGTCTTCCAACGCGGAAATCTCTCGATCTTGAAGCCGCGCATGCGCAGCGCCTCGCATTGCGTGGCGCGGCCATATGTCCGGCCCAACTGCGAGAGGGTCCGCGACAACGTGTTCATGCGCATCTGGATCTTCATGGCGGCTTCGAGATCGCCGTCCTGGATGGCCTGCCATAACGCGACCGGCAGCTCGGGATAGGATGATTGCGGCGGAACAATCGTCCCGCGCATGCCGTAGAGCGCCGCCGGCATGAAGCTCGACGAA
Organism: uncultured Alphaproteobacteria bacterium; assembly: GCA_963752345.1. Lineage (GTDB taxonomy): Bacteria > Pseudomonadota > Alphaproteobacteria > SMXQ01 > SMXQ01 > CAVVYA01. Next base: position 713,478 of record CAVVYA010000015.1, on the reverse strand, counting down.
AGCCCGAACAGGGCAAAGTCAGGCGGCATCTCAGCCAGATAGCGCAGCGCTGTCTCGAAACTGTTGGTCGACAGCTTGGCGCCGAAGATGTTTGGCACTTCTTCCTTCAAACGCCGCATCAATGCCGGCGACATGTCGTAGCCGGAATATTCCGCGTTATTGTAGAGCAGCACCGGCATGCCGATGTGCTCACCGGCTTCCTTGAAATGTTCGACGATTTCGTACTCGGTGTGATCGCTGTAGTAGTACGGGCCGACGATCGCCACGGCATCGCACCCGGTGGACTTGGCGTGTTGGCCGAGCTCGACGGTGGAAAACACATCCGCTGTGCCGACATGGATGATGACGGGCACTCTTCCATCGACGTGGCGCGTCATCGTCTCCGCGAACTTCTTGCGCTGATCCATCCGCATCACCGGCCCCTGCCCGAATGATCCGAGCAGGAACAATGCGTTGACCCCGGCCGCTATTTCAAAGTCGGCAATCTTGCAGGCCAGCGCCTCATCGAGTTCGCCGTCCGCCTTGAAAGGAGTCGGCAACGGCAAGACGATTCCTTTGATATCACGCACTGCGCTTTTTGCTTGGGCCATCGTCACTCTCCCCGGTTCCGAGCGCATATGAAGCGCACTCAACAACTATGCCAGGCGACTACGCTTACTGAAATACGTGACGATATCGGCGCGAGCGCACTGCTGTTTGACGCGATCGCTCTCACTCCCCTTAAACAGCCGGCACGCTGACGCGTATTCGAACTCATCGGATGGGTTCTAACGCCGTGGGCGCCGCCCATTTTTTTTTTCGCGAATTTCACGAAAAACTTTCATATTCATTATTCCGGCGTGGGGAAACGAGAGTCAAGGCAGTTTCGCCAACGTCACACTCAATTAAAAATTCGACTTCGAACGACCGGTTGGTCAATTCGAAGGAAATGGATGCAGAGTCCGAGACTTCGCTCATTTTACCGGCAACGGATGGTCACGCTTGCATCACTCATTGCATCCGCGCGTCATCGTCATGGCTCGTCGAAGACGGCATCTCTACGGCCCTGCGCATGTGTCTCCCGCATCGTCAGGAAACACCGGCACTTCAGTGGCTGCCTTGACGACCCTTCGCGTCCTGGATCGCCGACCAAACACGCTGCGGTGTCAGTGGCATGTTCAGATGTGATATGCCCAATGGCCGCAACGCGTCGATCGCGGCGGAAACAAGCGCGTGCGGCGCGCCGCATGCGCCGGCCTCGCCGACGCCTTTGACGCCGAGATCATTGGTGGTGCAGGGCACTTCGTTCATCAGCACGTGAATGCGCGAGATGTCGCTGGCACGGATCATGCCGTAGTCCATATACGACCCCGTTAGCAACTGCCCAGTGCCACTATCGTAGACGAGATTCTCGCATAAGCCCTGCCCAAGTCCTTGCGCGACACCGCCATAGACCTGGCCATGCACGATGAGGGGGTTGAGCACGACGCCGCAATCATCCACGGCGACATAGTTGAGAAGCTCAATCGCACCGGTTTCCGGATCGACCTCGAGTTCGCAGATGTGACAGCCGTTCGGATAATTCATCGCGTCTTGTTGCAACGTGCAGAGTACATCGAGTCCGGGTGCTATTCCGTCGGGACGGCTGTCAGCGCGGTTCGCTGCAGCCGCAATTTCGGCCAGAGTGATGCTCCCGGCCGAAGCCGTGAAAACGCCATCGGCAAATGCGATCTGCGACGGCGCTGCTTGCAGCAAATGACCGGCGATCATTTTGCCTTTCGCTATGATCTGGTCGCACGCGCGCCTGATCCCCGCCCCGCCCATCATCGACGAGCGCGATCCGAACGTGCCAACAGCGCGCGCCGGCATCGTGTCCGTGTCGCCCTGGACGATCGTGACGTTATCCGGCGACACACCGAGGAAATCGGCCACCAGTTGCGCATAGACCGTCTCGTGCCCTTGGCCGTGCGAATACGTGCCGGCAACCACGCTCACCGCGCCATCCCCGGCAAGACGCACCCGCATTTCCTCAACCGGCTGCCCGCCTGCCCCCGCAATGAAGCTGGCGATCCCGATGCCGCGCATCTTGCCCCTAGAGGCGGACTCTCGGCGTCGCACAGCAAACCCGTGCCAATCCGCTGCCTTCAGCGCCATATCCATGGTTCCGACAAAATCGCCGGAATCGATGACGAGGCCCATCTGGGTCGTGTAGGGAAGCTTGTCGGCAGCGATCAGGTTGCGCCGGCGGATCTCGTCGCGTGTAAGGCCGCAAACCGCAGCGGCACTATCCATCAGCCGCTCCATAAGGAAGTTGGCCTCCGGCCGGCCTGCGCCGCGATAGGTTTCCGTCGGAACGGTATTTGTCAGCACCGGCTTCACGGAAAAATAGAAGCTGGTGATGTCGTAGGCGCAGGGAATGATCCGGCCGCCGCCGGCCATCGGCAACCGCGGACCATTCTCCGAAAGATGGGCTCCAAGGTTGAGCAGCGTCTCGACTTTTAGGGCCAGGATGCGGCCCTCGCGGTCGAGCGCCACCTCGGCATGGTTGATCTGATCGCGCCCATGGTAATCGGAAATAAAGGTTTCAGAGCGGTCCGAGTGCCATTTGAGCGATCGCTTCATCTTGCGCGCAGCCCATGTGAGCGCAAGATGTTCGGGATACGTGCTGCTGCGAATCCCAAAACCGCCGCCCGTATCGTGCGCCAACACGCGGATCTTCTCCTGATCGACCGACAGGAACTGACTCAGGCGCTTCTGCAGCCGGCGCCCCCCTTGGAATGGTGTGTAGAGCGTCGTGATATCGCGCTCGGCATCGTGCGTCGCCAGTGCGACACACGGCTCCATTGGGCTCGGGATGACACGGTTGTTGACCACGTCCACAGAGACGCAATGCGGCGACGATGCCAGAATCGCATCCACCGGCGCAGGATCCCCGCTTTCCCAATGGACCGCCAGGTTGCTGCCGTTTTCGGGCCATACGAGCGGAGCGTCGTCACGGAGGGCAGCATCGGCACCGACCACCGCGGGCAGTTCCTCGTAATCGATCGTCATGAGTTCCGCAGCATCGCGAGCTTGCTCGTAGGATGCGGCGACAACCATGGCGATCGGTTCGCCAACGAACCGTACGCGATCTGTCGGAAACACAGGCCGAACCGGCTTGAACATCGCGCGGCCTGCCGCGTCCTTCAGTTCAGCTTCGCAGATGATCGTCCCGACCTTGTCGACCGCGAGATGCCTGCCCGTGAAGATCGCGACGACGCCAGCGGCGACTTCGGCTTCCGCGGCATCGATGGCTACGATCCGCGCATGGGCGTGGGGCGAACGCAGGAACGCGACAAAGAGCTGTTCCGCAAAGTTGAGATCGTCGGTATAGCAACCGGCGCCGGTGAGAAGGCGATAATCCTCCTTGCGCCGGATGGGTTCGCCGATGTGACGCTGTGCCATGAACCTCTCGTCTTCTGAATCTGTGATGCCGCGACGCCGCCGCGCGGAAGCATCAAGGGCCAATCGGCGGCGCCGTTCGTATCATTCGTCAGAGGACGGTTGATCGGGTAGCTTGACCGTCCCAGATTTCAGGTCCCGTTCCTCGGAGAACAGCTTGACGGGAATCTGTGGATTGATCAGCGGCGGTAGACCATAGGATTGCCAATTGGCCAGGGCCATTTCCATATATTTTCGCGGCGGCAAGGATGTCGCGGGATAAGGCTTGTACGGCCGCGTTCCGTCGATGAAGAGCTTCATCGTCTGATGACGAAAACGGCCCTGCATCTGCTTTTCTTCCTCGAAGGTCTTGAAGTTCGAGTAGTCGTTGCCGACCGGGTCCATACCCTCGAGGAACTGCACGCCGCAGCGCTCCTTCACCATCGTGGTGCGGAACGTCACCGCCCAGAAAATATCATCCCAGTTGTAAACATCGATGTCGTCGTCGACGACGATGATGATCTTGGGGTTGGCTTTCACCATGGTCGACAGGGCGTTGGCCACCCGCCGGGGATGCCCTGGGCTTTCCTTTTTAATCGATACGATGGCCATGCGCTGGGTCGATTCGGGAATATGGATGGCCGTGACGTTGCCCACCACCTGATTGAGCACACTGAGCAGAAAGCCCTCGTCGGCGATCTGCCGCAGCTTGCTGCTCTCGCTCGGTGGGAACTGGCTGATGAAGGTCTGCAGAATGGCGTTGTTGCGATGGGTGATGCAGGTGATCTGGAACACCGGGTTCTTGCTGCCGGGCCCCTGATAACCGGTGTATTCACCAAACGGACCGTCCCAGCGGTATGGCTGCTCCTTGGCGGGCAACAGCTTACCTTCGATGACGATCTCCGCCGTCGCCGGGACTTCCAGGTCGATGGTTTCGCACGGCACCATCTTGATCGGCGCGCCGTGCAGCGCGCCGGCAACCGCGATCTCGTCCATGTCGGCCGGAATGGCGTTCACCGAGACCAGGCCGACCGTCGGCTGAGCGCCAAGCACGAGGGCGACCTCCGTCGGCTTGCCCTGGGCCTCGTTCTTCTGAAAATGGTCGCGCAGGCCGGATGAGATGCCTGGCCGGATGCAGATCTGGTCCGGCCGGTTGATGGTTCGATTCCGATAGGTCCCGACGTTCCGAATGCCGGTCACCGGGTCTTTCGAAATGTGGTAGCCCGAGGTGATGAAGCCGTAGCCCTCTTTCGAGCCGGGGTCTTTGTCCGGCGTCCAGACCGGAATCGGAAATTTGTGGATATTGATATCCGTGCCGCGCAGGATGTTCTCCTTGCAGGGCGCGCCCTTGCCGTCCTTCGCGATCTCCGGTGGAATCGGGTTCTTGAGGGCTGCTTCCCATTTCTTGTGGGCACCCTCCATGATTTCGCGGCGCGGTAGATCCGGATCCAGGCCGATGGCCAGGGCATAACTTTTATAGTTCGCACCTAGCGCCCCCACGACGACGGAATGGTTGAAACCATTGACGTTGGAAAACTTGATCGCAAAGCGGTCATTCTCGGGAAAACCTTGGTAAACCCAGCGCATTGCGGCGCTGATTTCCCAATTCTTATCGACCGGCTGAGAAACTTCTCTGAGTAGTGCGCGTTTCTCCAATTCTGCCAAGAATTCGCGAAAATCCTCGAACTGCATTCTGGCTCCCCCTATGCCGTTTTGACAGCTGATTACCCTTTTTGACGACGCTCCAAAGTTGAATGAAACCCCGTTCACAGCTGAACCGCGTCATTGTCCACCCCGTCACCGCACCAAGGCAACGACTTTCTTGTTTTTCGCGAAAAACTTGTAATTCTGTTAACTTATCCATGTAGATTGAATGGCCCGTCGCTCTTCGTAATTGAAGAGCGCGGAATCCAAATCGTCATGGTAAGAATCGGCCTGCTAAGGCGGAGCAACACACCGGCCGTCCTGTCGCAGGCCGCGTCGAGCACGTGGGTCTGGCGTGCAGGATCGCCGGAAAGTAAAAATGCTTCATTCGACCGAGCCAAATAGGGCGCAGTGGATGACGATGGATCAAATTAGGACCCGGCCTGCCGCAGAGAATGCAAAAGGCAAGCCAGCGAGAACCGGCCGCCGCGGGCGTCCCGGCTCGCGCAACCCAGAAGAGGTGGGCAATAGCACCATCCTCATCGGCATCAATTTACTAAAAGCAATTGCGACATCACCGACGCCTGAAACACTGACTCTGATCGCGAAGCGGGCGGGACTGTCGGTCAGCCGCACTTCCCGTTACCTGAAGAGCCTCACGCGCGCGGATTTCCTCAAGCACAACATCGACACGGGCACCTACGTCATCGGGCCCGGTGCCGTGGAACTCGGTCTCGCCTCTCTTTCCAATATGGATGCTTTCGAGCCTGCGGCGGAAGTCATGCGCAAGCTGACGAAGGCGAGCGGCCTCGCCTCGACGCTCTCGGTCTGGGGATCGAACGGACCGACAGTCGTCCGAAGCACGGACGCCAACCTGCAGATCTCCGTCCGCGTCAAAGTCGGCACAACTCTTCCGCTGCCGATCACGGCCGTCGGGCGCGTGTTTTTGACGTTCATGCCCGAGGAGGAGACTCGCGCCATCCTGGAGCGCGAGCTTGAGGCCTGGAATGCCACAGCACCGAAGAGTAAGCGAGTCTCCATGGCCTCGCTCCAGAAGATCAAACAGAAAGTGAAGAAGTACGGCATCATCAATGCCGCCGGCATGCACAACCCATCGATTTCGGCGTTGGCTGCGCCCATCTTCGCCGACAGCGGAAAGCTCCGGATGTGTCTAGCCCTGACGGGTATCGTGGGCACGTTCGACTGCAGCCTCACCGGCCTGCCCGCCCGCCTGCTCAAGACGGAAGCGGAAAGCTTGTCGCGGATTCTGTCGTTGTCCTGAATGATCGACGGTTTTACGACCAGCGCTCGGGACGACCGTCGAACAAGCGCACCGCAGTAGGACAAACTCCATCGCACACGTCTCCCAGCCATTCCCTCAAGCACGAACACTCTGTGCGCTTAGGCCGAACAGGGCTGCCGGTTCCGCGCCTGCGCAGAATGACGTGTGAACACGTCGCCTCTTGGCCCATCGGCGGGAAAATGGCCGTCGCGGGCAAATTCCCAGCTTGCCAATATGGCAATGCGCACTCGACGTGACCGCATTCCGACCGCACAGCAGGGAAAGACCGCTGGTCAGTTGGATGGCTTGAGAATCGGAAAATCCTGTTCCGGTCGACCGCCGGTAGGCATCGACCTGCCGAGAGAGAAAGGCTGGAGCAAACTCCGCACCAGACTGCTTGCACAGCCAATTTTTCGCGAGCGAACTCCGTCTCTGTACGCCCGCGCCGAATAGCGCCCATAGTTCCGGCGCTTGCCGCCGATGGCGCGCGAATTCCGCCTCTCCGCAGCTCTATACTCCGGCAAATGGCCGCCCGGCAGCCGAAATTCTCTGCATGTCGATTTCGCATTCGACACCCTCATGCAAGCGATGGTGTTACTGCACCTGTTTTGTTGGCGCACAGCTGAGCTTCGTGACCTGAAATCGATAATAGTGCGCCAAATCAGCGCCTGAAGCCCTATCCGCCTTCCGAAAATATCAGGTCCATAACAGGGGCATAACAGGAGCCTAACAAGCGTCGACCAGGCGCAAAGCTGGTGGTGAGGACGCACATATCAAAGCGCCGACTCGACCTGCTGGGCTCCCTTCATAAGAATTTTCTGCGGATTGTTCTGATGGACCGGCACCGGTCCAAAAAGCGAACTCGCGCGATCAACATGTCGCGAGACCTCTATGGCAAAAAAATCTATCCCGCGGCAGAAGAGACTGAACCGGCAGAAACCAAACCGAGACTCTCGAGGCCGATGGCTTCCCGGTCGCAGCGGCAATCTCTATGGCCTCACGGATGCTGGCGACACGAAGCTGCCTTGGTACGAATTGGAGAGGCGCGCCAAAAGGCACGCTCCCTGAATGGTACGGTTGGATTGTCTGCTCGTGACGAAAAGTATCTTCTTATACACCATTTATGCCGCTCAGCTCCCGAATACCTTGAGAAGAGCACCACGTCACTTCCAATTCGTGTCGACGAATAATCTAGTTTCATAAATAAAACCGTCGGAAATTGCATTTATACTTACATTTCGTCACTCACGCCCACATATACTCCACACGTTTGAGCCGGCACGAACTTGAAGGGTTGGTTGGTTTCCATCATTAACAACGTCTTCCTCGATGGCAGGCGCAAGAATCGACGCACGCGCGAGTTCGACAAAGCGATGACCGTGAAGCAAGACCACCTCACGCGCCCCAACCAGCTTCACCGAATTGAGTTGATGGATGCCGACAAGGCCGTCGCGGCACTTCCCAAGGCGCAGAGCTCCGCGATTCTATTGGTCGCGCTCGATGGCTCAGTTACGCGGAGACGGCCAAGATTACGAGAACCCCCGTGGGCACGGTGCGGTCGCGCGTGTCGCGCGGTCGTTCGGCCCTGGCGGTCATGATGCATGGTGTGACTCCGGAAGAGCGGGCGTCCATTGTCGTCTATTCCGCTGGCGTCTCGGCGCAATCGTGCCACGCCGCCGTGTGATGCCGTACACCGGGCAACAGCTTCCGATCGAGGTGCGATCGAGAGCGGGCTGATCGACCGCGCGCCGCATCCTCGGCCGTGGAGCTGTAAAGAAAAGGTTCAATTATGGAGAACGGCGAACAGACAGCTGCAAATCCCGCGGCAACGGCGCCCCTGCCGAGTCCGGCAGGCGGAGCACATGCCGGCGCCTTCCCGCTAAGCCCATCCAAGGGCGGAGGATTGCCGCGCGGGACGGGCCACAAGATCGACCAGGAGACCGCGCAACTCGCCATCCTGGCCGCCTGGCCGAGTTGGACAGCGCAAAACCTGAATGGCCGCACCGCGAAGGACAACGACGCTCACGCCTTCCTTCGCTCGCTTCGAGGGGAGCATCCGGAGTTCTTCACCTTTCGGTGCAGCCTGAGCCCGCATGAGATAGCCTTCTCCTGGCTGCTCAAAGGCGGCTGCATCGCATACTGATGCACATGCGCGCAAAACCGCCGCGGCGCGACCAGCCACAGAACGACATGAAGCATCATGACTTTTTCAACACGCGCGACTCGGACTGCGAGCGATTTCTATCTGCGCCCTTGTGGGAGGAGACATGTGGCACCCCTCTCAGCGTCATGTCGGCCTTCGCGCGCTTAGGGCTGGAGCCTTGGGCGGAAGCAGACCGACTGAGGCAGTTGCCGCCGCACGGCGCCGTGTCCGCGCTTGCGGAAAGTCTTTCCCGGTTGCCAATTATCGGCCCGGACTTTCCCGACTACGTTACCATTGCCACGCGACTGGTGAAGCTACTCCCCAGGCGAGCCACTTCCGGAGCTGGACGCAAGATTGCTAGGCCTATCGACGTGGGCGCAGGGTGGTGGCTGGCTGCCGCTGCCGGCGTGGCCTTCCTTCTCCAAATGAATGGGTGGTTGTTTTAAACGAGTTTGCCGAACGCACGCGGGGACCGTTGAAAGAAGAGTCGGCCCCCGACTGCTTCCGCAGCCATTTCCTCCCAAGCGATTCCTCTGTGCCTCGTCCGAAACACGGCTCGCACCTAATCCTCCTTGGGCATGACGTCCCTGAGCCGCTTGATGATCTCGGGCGGCGTGGCGAAGAGCTTTGTCACCAGCGCATGCACCTCGTCGCCCGACAGCGGCTCGATCGGCAGGCGCATCTTCGCCGCGTCCCGCAGCAGCGCCGGATCCCGCATGGCGCTGTCGAACGCCGCCCGCAACGCCGCGACGCGCTCCGCCGGAAGATCGGGCGGCGCGACATAGGGCCGGCCGAAGGTGAGCGGCACGTAGAGCAGATCCAGCGCCTGCCTGTCCGCATCGGTCTTGACGAAATCATAGACCAGCGGCACGCCCATGCGGTCGAGCTCGGGCCTGCCCTTGGCGGCTTCCTGCACGATGATGTTGAACTCGCCGTTGGTGATCCATTCCGGATTCTGGGTGTTGAGGCTGGACCAGAACTGGCCGCAGAAGCCGTCGACCTCGCCGCGCTGCATCGCCAGGTTGAGGGCCGCGGTGCCGCCATAGCCCGTGATGATCTTGAACTTGGTGCCGAGAAAGGCGTTGTGGCCGACCGGAAAGAATACGGTGGAGGTGCCCGACCCGCCGAGGATCGCCTGCGTCTCGAACGCCTCCTTGAAGGTCCTGATGGGCGCCGCCGCCCGCAGCATGCAGAGCGAGGTTTCCACATTCGCGCTGCCGAGATAGGTGAAGCGCGGCGAGTCGTAGTCGACACGCTTGCTGCTCAGGGCCAGGATCGGCTCGAGGATGTTGCCGGGATGAAAGGCGCCGATCACCGTGCCGTCCTTGGGCGCGAGATTGTAGATGAAGCTGAGCGCCTTGGTGCCGCTGGCGCCCGGCATGTTCTTGGCGATCATGCCCGGATGGCCCGGGACGTGCGTGCCCATGTGGCGGGCGACCAGGCGCGCGTAAGCGTCATACCCGCCGCCGGTCGGCGTCGGAATGATCATGTCGATATGCTTGCCCTTGTAGAAGGCCGTCACCGCATCCTGCGCCAAGGCAGGACAGGCGACCGGCAGCGCCGCGAGCCCCGCCACGATCATCGAACGCCGGCATAACGATGTGACAACCATGGCATTCCTCCAGCAACCGTCGTTGCTCGGCCGAACGGCCGAAGATTTCACGCGCTGTGATCGGACGCTTTACTGAAAATTGATGACCGCCTTCACCACCTTGAAATCGGCCATCGCCTGCATGGCCTCGTTCACCTGATCGAGGGAATAGCTGGCGCTGATCATGTCCTCGAACGGGAACCGCTCTCTCCGCGAGGCGAGAAAATCGATCGCCTGCAGCCAGTGGCGCGGCTCGCCCGAACGCACCGTGTAGAAGGTCAGTTGCTGGGGCAGCGTTTCGACGCCCATGGTCGCCTTGCCGCCGACACCGACACTGACGAAGCGGCCGCCGTCGCGCAGCATCTTCAGCCCCTCGGGCACGGCGGCGCCGACCGCCGCCTGAATGACGACATCCGCACCGCGCCCATCGGTCTGGTCACGCACCCAGGCCACCCGGTCCTGCGCGTCGCTCACGTCTTCGAGGTTGAGCACCGCGTCGGCGCCCATGCGCCGGGAAACCGCCAGGCGCGCCGCCGGCGCGCCGATCACCAGCACCTTCTTCGCGCCATGATCCTTGGCGACCGCCGCGGCGAAGTTGCCGAGCGGACCGCTGCCCTGGATCAAGACAGTCTCGTGGCTCTTGATGGCACCGAGCCGGTCATAGGCATGCATCACGGTGCGGTAGGCGCACGCCGCCGCCGCGGCCGACGCCGAGGTCACCTCGTCCGGCACCTTGATGATCAGGCAGGGCGCCGGGACATACATGTATTCGGCGCAACTGCCGAGCAGATAGGGAAACCGGTCGGCGCGATTGTGGCCCCACGAGGCCCGGTTGGGGCAGATGCAGGGCTGCATCGCCACGCTGCAGTAATAGCACGAGCCGCAGGAGACGTAGCTCCACACGATGCGGTCGCCGCGCTTGATGGGATTGCCGAGAATATCGGTACGCTCGCCCCGCGATCTCCTCGATGATGCCGCAAGGTTCGTGGCCGGTGATGATCGGCAGGCTGTCGCCACCGGGCAGCGGACCATGCCAACGGTGGACGTCGGTGCCGCATAGTGTCGAGGCGACGATGCGCACGAGCAGCGCGCCCGGGTCGAGCTCGGGAATCGGCACCCGGCGGATCTCGAGCGGTTGGTTATGGCCGGTAATGACGGCCGCGCGGCAATCCTGCATCGTCTGCTCCCCTCACCTGTTTCTTGCAGCCGAGGCAAGGGCCGAAGCCCCTGCTCAGCCGTTCTCGTTGTGGCGTATCGGTCAAGGCAACCGCGTATAGAACCGCTCGGCATTGCGATAGAGCATCGCCGCCCGATCGTCGTCGGTGATCTCCTCGCTCTCCATCAGCTCGGCGAGGTCGTGCTTGCAACTGGCGTTCGTCACCTCGTGCGGAAAATCCGAGGAGTAGAAGAAGGGCTTGTTGCCGACGATCTTGATGGCGAAGGGCATGGTCAGTTCCTCGGTCTCGATGCCGAGATAGAGCCGGTCGCTGTCGATCAGCTTCTTGATGACTTTCGTCGGCTCGTCGTGCTCGCCGATGCCGAATTCGCCGGCCGGGATGTGCTGGAAGTGGGTCTCGTGCGAGGCATGCAGCCGCTCGAGCAGCAGCAGAAGCCAGGCGATGCCGCCCTCGAGGAAGGCGATCCGAACGCGCGGGAAGCGGTCGAAGATGCCGTTATAGAGAATGTTGGCGCAGTTGAACGTCAGGCCCCAGGGATGGCCGAGAGCGTGGACCGGCACATACATGTTCATGTGGTCCATGCCGAAGCGGTCGTGGCAGCCGCCATGGATCGACAGGCAGCAGCCGAGCCGATTGGCCTCGGCGTAGACCGGCCAATAGGCCTTGTTGCCGAGCGGCAGCGGCAGGCCATTGGACGGCAGCATGGCGCCCATGAAACCGAGTTCTTCCACCACGCGGCGCAGCTCCAGGGCCGCGGCTTCGGGTCCTGCATGGGAATGAGCGCCATGCCACGGAAGCGCGGATCGGACGCCACGTAGGTATCGTAGAGCCAGTCGTTGTAGGCGCGGCAGGCCACGACCGCATAGTCCAGACTGACGATCTTGCCGTAGGCCAAGCCGCGCGTCGGATAAAGCACCGTCCAGTCGATGCCGACATCGTCGAGAAAGTCGAGCCAGCCGCTCGGGCCGACCGGCTTGCGGCCGTCGCGCTGCGGCGGCGTCTCGACCGCGCGCGCGTCGTGAAGATGGTCGAGCGGCGGGAAAACGGCGCGGTGGCGGTCGGCGATCTTGCGATAGGGCTCGGGCATGCGCCGGATGATTTCCGCCATATCCTCGATGATGTGACCATCGGCATCGATGACGCGCGTGCCGCCGCGGCGCGCATCCGTGTGGCGGGCTTTCAGTTCGGTTGACACGTGGTTTCCTCCTTTATGGCGCCGCGGATGAACCGCCGCGACGCTTGGCTGTTCCGTCAGACGGGCCGGAAGAAGGCCTTCCTCCCCACGACCGTGGTGCGATGCATGCGGCGGATATCGGGCAGGCCGTAGCCGCCGGTGGCGCGATGAACCAGGCAGCGGTTGTCCCACATGATCACGTCGCCATCGCGATACTTGTGGCGGTAGTGCCTGGGTCTCTTCTTGTCCGTGATGCCGGCGAACAGTTGATCGAGAAGCGGCTGCGCCTCGGCGTCATCCATGCCCTCGATGCCGATCGTGAAGCGTGGCGAGACATAGAGCGCCTGGCGTCCCGTTTCATCGTGGGTCCGCACAATCGGCTGCAGCACCTTTGGCCGCTTCTTGGCCTGGCTTTCGTAGAAATCCTTGGCGCCCGGACGATCGGGCGAGATCACCACGCGCGGGTTGACCGCCTTCGACACATGATGCACGCCGTAGCGGCCGGAGATCTTCTCCTTCACCTCGTCCGGCAGGGCCTCGTAGGCCGCATACATGTTGCAGAACTCGGTATCGCCGCCGCGCGACGGATTGCGCACGGATTGCAGAATGGTGATCTTGACCGGTTCCTCGTGGTGCGAGGAATCGGAGTGCCAGAAATCGCCGGCGTCCACGACGCCCACGGCGCTGCCGTCGGGCCGGATCTCGTTGGACAGGACAAGGACCTTGTCATGGTCCGGATGGGCGTACTGTGCGTTCTCCTGCCATTCCAGTTCTCCGAATATCTCGGAGAACTGGACCTGCTCGAGCGGCGTCATGGCCTGATCGCGAATGACCAGCACCTGATGGTCGAGGAAAGCCTGATAGATCGCGTCCGCGTCCGATTTTGTGAAACGCGAGAGATCGACATCCGTCACTTCCGCGCCGAATCCGGCATCAAATGGCGTAACTTTCATCCTTGTTTCTCACTCCTCATACTTAAGCTTACTCAGTCCGCGCCGAGCAGCGCTCTCGCCCGATCGATGATCGGCCGCGGCGTCGCGGCCGCATCCGCCACCACCTGCTGAAGTTTTTCACCACTGAGCGGGTTGAATTCGAGCCTGGTCTTCTCGACCTCGTCGAGAAAGTCGCGGTCCTTGAGCATGGCATCGAACGCACCCCGGACCAGCTTGACACGGTCGGGCGCCATGCCCGGAGGCGCCAGGATCGAACGGCCGAGTTCCTCGCCGCTGGTATAGAAGGCCAGCACATCGCGGTCCGCCTGGGTCTTGCCCAGTTCGACCGAGGTGGGCGTGTTCGGCAAATCCGGATGGCGCTGCAACACCCATTGCACCAGAGGATGGATCTTTTTGTCGGCGATCCAGTCCGGCTTCGATCGCTTGACCGTGTTCCACGACGGCAGGCTGCCGTCGATCTCGCCGCGCTCCATGGCCAGCATGGTATCGGCCGACGAGCGATAGCCGCTCACCACCTTGAACTTGGTGCCGAGCACCCCATTGAGCAGCTTGGGGTAACCCTCGGACGGCGATCCGGCGCCGGTACCGCCAACCGGCGTTTCATATTTCATGACCTCTTCGATGGTCTTGGCCTTCGCCGGCTCCAGCGTCGCAAGGACCTGGAGAATCAGGCTGACGCGACCGATCCAATTGAACTCGGCGGATTTATACGCGACGCCCGAGGTGCCGAGCGCTTCCTCGATGGCCAGGGCCGATGACATGATGCCGAGCGCGGTGCCGTCCTTCGGCGCGGAGGAATAGAGATAATTCGCGGCCCGGAAGCTGCCTGCGCCCGGCATGTTGACGGCGACGCCGCTCGGATTGCCCGGCAGTTGCCTGCCGATATGGCGCGCCACCAGGCGGCCGACGAAATCATAGTTTCCGCCAGGCGCGAAGCCGATGGTGACGGTGATCGTCTTGCCCTTGAAGAGGTCTCCCGTGGTCTGGGCCGCCGCGGGGCCGGCGCCCAATGCCGTTACGGCAACGGCCATCATGGAAAACATGCTTCTCAGCTCTCGCGCCACGGCCATGCGTTTCCCCTCCCGTTTGCTGTCCCCTTTTGCGCCTCCGCTGTTGTTCGCGTGGGGCGGCCTTCCGGCGGGACTTCCCTGTTTCGCGAACTTGGCGCTCGCGTTTCGTTTCGGCACGGCATTGTAAGCTGCAACGACTTGTCGGAATGACACAATGCGGCCGTGCGGACATTTCCTCCGACCCTTGCGGGCGGGCGGCACGGCGCGCTTATCGTGGTTTAACCACCAGCCGATGATAAGCCGATAGTTTGCACAAGATAATTCAGCTTTTTTTGACAATCCGGGGCGGCCCGACGGGTTTGCCGCCCATCGACATCGCGCCGGGCGCGGCCGGAAGCATCCCCTGCATCCGCTCCTCGAGGAAGTCCACGAACAGCCGCACCTTGCGCTGCACATAGGTGCTCTGGCCATAGAGCACGTAGATCGGACGGCTCTCGACCATGTAATCGGGCAGCACCTGCTTCATTCGTCCCGTCCGCAGGTCCTCGCCGATGCAGTAGGTCGGCAAGAGCGCGATGCCCGCCTCCGCGAGCACGGCGGAGCGCAGCGCGATCACGCTATTGGTCGTCAGCAAGGCCTCCGTCCGGATGTGCCAGGGACCGCCGGGACCGTCGAAATGCCAAACACCGTTCGGCGCGATGCTGCGGTGAACGAGCCTGGCATGGGTGCGCAGCTCGTCGGGGGTCTGGGGCGTGCCGTGCTGCCGCAGATAAGACGGCGCGGCACAGGCCACCCAGACCACCTCGCCGATCTTGCGCGCGACAATCGTCGAATCTTCGATGCGATGCAGACAGATCGCCAGATCGTAGCCTTTTTCCACGACATCGAACGGCGTGATCGGCCGGTCGCTGAGAACGAACGACATGCGGATCTCGGGATAGAGCTTGATGAACTCCGCCACGAGCGGCCCGAGGTAGAGGTTTCCGAACGCCATCGAAGCGCCGATCTTGAGCGTGCCGCGCGGTTCTTTCTGCAGCCGCGCGATGGCGCTCTCCTCCTCCTCGAACTCGGCGAGCATCGTGGTGCAGAAGCCGAAGTATTCGGCGCCGACCTCGGTCAAGGAGAG
The DNA here is from genome assembly GCA_963752345.1 of uncultured Alphaproteobacteria bacterium. Lineage (GTDB taxonomy): Bacteria > Pseudomonadota > Alphaproteobacteria > SMXQ01 > SMXQ01 > CAVVYA01. Next base: position 697,978 of record CAVVYA010000015.1, on the reverse strand, counting down.
CTTGCGCGTGGTGCGATTGAACAGCTTGGCGCCGAGATGCTCCTCCAGTTGCTGAAGGTGGCGGCTAACCAGGGCGCGCGACATGCCGAGTTCACCGGCCGCCGCCGACAGGCTGCCCGATTTCACGATCTGCACGAAGGTTTCGATTATCTTGAGGCGGTCCATCGTCAACCTGCTGCGGGCGCCGATGTGGCGTGCCTCAGGTTAGCGTGCTGGCTCGTGTCCTGTCACGCCCGGCCATGCCGGCGCCGCTTCGACCATCAGCCGCCGTCAGGTCGCCGCGCAGTTGCGCGGGCCCAAAGACCATTCACGGGGGCGTAATGCGCTCCGCACTGCCCCCCCAGCCATTCCTTCCCGAGCGGACGCCGTCTCTGTTGGCTATCGCAGCCGAGGCAGACAAAGCTGCGATGGCGGAGACGCAGGAACATCGGGCGCGCGACCCAGATCCGACCCTGATCGCAGCACCCGCCGCCGGGTTTGTCCGCGTTTTGACGATTTTGCGGGACGGCGTGGAAACCCTAGCTGCGCGTGATGCCAATCGTTGGTAGAACCAATGGCAGGGCTGTCGATGATGGCGCTCGCAATGCTGAAAGCCGACGAGAATGTCGGCTGGATTGGGCCTCGTTGCCGCGTTCGATCGGGGCCATACCCGGCCGCGGCCAAGCTCGACGACGAAGGAAGAAGTCCGCCTTTCCATGAAGGAAGTGTTGGCAAACTAATGCGCCTGATGCCCCATGCATGACGACCCCTTTGAGCACGGTCACTATGGAGATGACGGCGAAACCGTGTTTGGCCCGACCGCCGAGGACGGCTATCCGACCAACCCGGACTGGTTGCGTCTGACCAGCGTGGGAGTCGATATCGGGTCATCGACGTCGCATCTCATGTTCTCCAGGCTCGTCATGCGGCGCCGCAGCAGAGAGATGTCCAGCGAGTTCGAGGTCGTCCATCGCCAGGTTCTTTACCGATCCCCGATCCTGCTGACCCCCTATTCCGACCCGGACACCATCGATACCGGCATGCTGGCCTCATTCGTGAAGCGCAGCTACGAAGAGGCCGATATTGCGCCGGAGACTGTCGATACCGGCGCGGTCATCTGCACCGGCGAAGCCGTCCGCAAGAACAACTCGGAAGCCATTATCCGGATGCTGGCGGAGCAGGGCGGCAATTTCGTCTGCGCCACGGCCGGCCCGAATCTCGAGGCGATCCTCGGCGCCCACGGGTCCGGCGCGGCCGCGCGATCGCAGCGGCACAAGGGCATCGGCCTGAATGTCGACATCGGCGGCGGCACCTCGAAATTGGCCTTGGTGCAATCCGGCGCCGTCACCGAGACGATGGCCGTCAACGTCGGCGCCCGATTGATCGCCTGGGACAGCGAAAGTCGCGTGATCCGCACGGAAGCCGCCGGCCGCGCGGTGGCGCGGGCGTGCGGCTATGATATCGCCATCGGCGACATCATCGGCGAGGACCAGAAGACGGTCATCGCCGAAAAGCTGGCGGACATCCTCTATGAAGCCATGCGGCGAAAGCCGTTGTCGCCGCTCGCCCGGGGCCTGGTCATCTCCGGGCCGCTGCAACACCGGGGCCCCATTACGGAGATCAGCTTTTCGGGCGGCGTCAGCGAATACATCTATGATCTCGATCAGCAGGACTATGGCGACCTCGGGCCGCTCCTCGGCGCCGCCGTCCGCCGTCGTATCCCGATGCTCGATATACCCCTGGCGGGCAGCCTGGAGTGCATCCGGGCCACTGTCATCGGCGCCTCGCAATACACGATCCAGCTCTCCAGCAGCACGATATTCGTCTCTCGCGACGGCTTGCTGCCGCGGTTGGACCTTCAGGTGGTGCCGGCCTACCTGCCAGCGGATGCCGCCGAGCTGACCGGCTCAGCCGTCAAAGATGTGATCATGCGCGGTTTCGAGCGCCTGGACATTGCACCGCAGGACGTCAGCCGTCCCGTCGCCCTGGCGCTGCTCGGCCCGGTCATTCCCAATCGCTCTTCGATCAAGGCGATTTGCAGCGGCATCGTGCAGGCGCTGCAGCCCATAGTGGATCATCCCTGGACCATCATCCTGTCTTCGGATGTCGCGGGGCTTGTCGGCTCGATGCTCAAGGATGAAGAGAATGTCGCGCAGGATGTCATCGTGGTGGATGGCATCCATGTCGGCGAATTCAACTTCGTCGACCTGGGCCAGATCATCGAGTCGGTCGAGGCCATCCCCGTCGTGGTCAAGTCGCTGGTCTTCGAGGGTTAAACCGCGCCGCCGGATTTAAAATCCACCCGCCTGGCCCGTCGGAGAGCGCCGTGAAACGACCGGTGGGAGCCGCGCTCCACCGGTCGCTTATGCCTCTTAAGTGTCGCGCTCATTGGTGGGGCCGACTTCGCCGTGACACCACGGCACGAAGGCCTTCATGCGGCAGGTCGCGCCGTGCTTGGCCAGCTCAGCCTCGAAGATCTCATGGATGCGCGGGTCTTCGTCCTCATACTCGCGCTGCTGGCCGCCCTCTTTGATGCTGACGTCGGCCATCCGTCCGTTGCTGCCGCTGTTCGGCGGATAGAGGCCCAAGTTGCCGGGGCGCAGGGCCAGATAACGGGCGCGCGTGGCGCCGGTGTTGAAATGCTGATGGAAGCAGTTGTCGCTGGGTATGACCACCATACCGCCGGCCTTCCAATCGCACCTGCGGAGGTCCGACATGTCCTCCTTGGTCCACAACAGCGAAAAGCCCACGCCGCTCAAGACGAGCAGATGGGCGCCCGGCCCGTGGCGATGGGCCTTCTTGTAAGTGCCGATCGGAAACTCGGAGATGTGCGCCTTCTGCGAATTCCCGGCCATCTCCAGCATGACGTTGATGCCGCCAGCACCGCGCTCCTTCCAGCCGAACAGCGGCATGTTGGGCGCGTTCGGCACGAAGTTGGTCTGCCACACCCGGCGGTTGTAGAGCTTGCCGCCGGCGAAGTGCCCGCTGCCGCTGTAGCGGCTGGTGAATTGGAAGGGATTGTTGAAGATGAAATCGTCGTCGCGCACGCGCCGCATCATTGGTGGCGCGCCGGTGACCGCGATGTAGCGTGCCGGCTCGCTGCTCACGCAGAAATGCTGATACCAGGCGTTCAAAGGGATCGAGAACAAGCTGCCGGCCGTCCACTCGAACGACTCCGGCTTTTGCCCGTCGAGCCAGATCCGGGTCGCGCCGCGGCCGGACAACACGTAGACATCCTCCTCATACATGTGCCGCTCCGGCTCGGACTGCCCGCCCGGGGCGATTTCGACCAGATGGGCGTCGTTGAGCAGGCAATCGTTGGGGATGTTGATAATGGCGCCGGCGCCGCCCTTGCGCGGCCAAGGGCTGAGCTCCACCTTGCACAGATCGTCGAACGCGAAATCGCGAATGACCCGCACGCCCTCGCGCTGCTGCCAGGCCTCATAGGCATCTTCGATGACAAAGTTCTCGAGCGGCTCCGCCGGCGCTTCCGCTATCTTCATGTCACTCATTGCGATCTCGTCCTCATTTCTCATGACGGTACTGGTCATCTCGGATTCCGTCTCGGCGGTTGCCCGGCGAGAACGGCGGCGAGAAGCGGAAGACCACCTGGAATGGATTTAGCGCCAGGGCTTCCTTCCATTCTCATCGGTTGGTCGGCCAGACCCTGCCCCGTTCCGCGATACGCCACATCTACCTCGGTCGATCACCAGCCGCGTTCGACGACCGATAGCTTCATGCTGCCAATCCCGCGGCCTTCGACCACGACCGTGTCGCCGACGGAAATCGGGCTGACCCCCGCGGGGCTACCGGTCGTGTAGACGTCGCCCGGCAGCAGCGGCATGACGTGTGAGGCGCGCGACAGCAGGTTGGGAATATCGACGATCATGTCGGTGGCCCGCGCATCCTGACGCTGCTCGCCATTCAGGAACAGTCTTGACGTTGAGGTCTTGCCAGCGGCCCGCCTCGTCCGCCGTCACCACGCAGGGACCCATCGGGCTGAACGAGGCGAAGGACTTGCGCTGCACCCGCTCTTCCGAGCGCTCGGCGGAATTGCGCATGGTGGCGTCGATCATCATGGTGTAGCCGAAGATGTAGTCCATCGCCTTGTCCGGCGAGACGCCCTTGGCGTATTTGCCGACCACGAACGCGATCTCGCCTTCGTGATCGAAGCGCCGCGTCGGATAGGTCTTGAGCGGCAACTCGATCGGGTCGTGCGGACCGGTGATGGAGCCGACCGCCTTCATGAAGAAGCCGAGCTCCTCGGCGGTCTGCCGCTTGCTCTTCTTATCCTCGCTGACATGAACACCGGCCGCGCCCGTGCGCATCTCCTCGCTGTGCGCTTTGTAGTTCGACGGCGCGGCGAGCAGATGGGTCGGCGCCGGCACCGGCGCCTTGAGGCTGACCTCGGCGAGCGGCACCGGCTTGGCCTTCTTCGCCTCTTCCGTGATCGGTGCGCGCAGGGTGGCCCAGCCGGCGATCAGCCGATTCATGGCGCGCGCATCGTCGCTTTCCCATTTCGGCACGGCCCGGCTGACGTCGCGCACCGAGTCATCCTCGAGAACGCCGATGCGGAAATCGTTGAACACAACCAGACGCATTCTTTATGTCTCCCAATCCAAAAGCCGCCGGGCGGCGGCGAAAACCAATGGAAATCCTAGCGATCCTTTTCCGGCGAGGTCAGGTCGTTGGTCCGCTCGAACAGCGCCTTGGGATAGGTGCTGATCTCCTGGACCGTAGCCTGCAGTGCCTCGCCCGAGAGGGGATCAACGTCGATATTGAGCTTCGCCGCCATTGCCGTGAAAGCTTCGTCCTTTGTCATGGCCGAAAAAGCCTTGCGCAAGGCGGCGACGCGCTCCGGCGGTACCTTGGGCCCGGCATAGAACGAACGGCCGAACACCGATGCGCTGCCCACGAGGCGCAACACCTTGCGATCTTCCTCGTTCTGGGCCAGTTCGACGATGGTCGGCACGTCGGGCAGGCTGGCGCGCCGCTCATAGCCGTCCTGGAGGAGCGGGATGGCCTTCTTCTCGGCGATCCAATGCGGGTGGGAGCGCTGCATCTGCGACCAGATCGCGTTGCTCATGCCGTGAATCTCGCCGCGCTCCATGGCGAGATACTGGTCCGTCGTGCCCACGTAACCGAGCGCGAGATCGATCTTGGTCCCGAACATGCGGTTCAGCGTGTAGGGGATGATCGTCGAGCCGCCGCCGGCGCTCGTCCCGCCGAAGAAGACCTTCTGGCTTTTCAGGTCGTCGAAACTCTTGATACCGGTGCCGTGCCACACGACCGTGACGATGTCCATCGGCGCGACGCGGCCGATCCAATGGAGCTTGGTGACATCGACGCCGTCGCCGACTTCGCCGCGCACAAAGGCGTTGAAGGTCAGATAGGTGTTGGGCACGCCGAGCACGGTGCCGTCTTGAGGCGCGACGTTGTAGATATAGTTGACCGACTTCAGCGCCGCCGCGCCCGGCATATATTGCACCGTCGATTTCGGCTGGCCGGGCAGGAAGCGCCCGAGGTTGTCGCTGACGATGCGCGCATAAGCGTCGAAACCGCCGCCCGCCGGATAGCCGACGACCACGGACAGGCGCTTGTCCTTGTAGAAGTCCTCTATCGGATCGGCCGCCGCCGTGGTGCACAGACCGGCGGCGATCGCCACCAGGCCCATATATAATTTGAACTGCGCCATCGCCTTCTCCCCGTATACTGTCACGGCTCGACCGTGTTTTTTCCGCGCCCGCCGCCGCCGGACGGCGGACGCTTATCGCGCTTTTTCCGGCGTGATGATTTTGAGCGTTTCTTCGAACAGCTCTTTCGGATAGCTGCCGACCTCCTCCACGAAGGCTTGCAGTCCCTCGCCCGACATGGGCCAGACATCCAGGTTGAGCTTTTTGACCTCGGCCTTGACCGCGTCATCCTCCGTCAGCGCCATGAAGGCCTTGCGCAAGGCCGCTACCCGCTCGGGCGGCACCCTCGGTCCAGCATAGAAGGACCGGCCGAAGGTGGAGGGTACCGACATCAGCCGCAGCACCTTGCGCTGCTCCTCGTTCTGGGCCATTTCGACCATCGTCGGCACGTCCGGCAGGAACGGATAGCGCTCGGCGCTGTCCTGGAAGAGCGGCACGATCTTCTTGTCGCGGATCCAGTCGGGGTGGGAACGCTGGAGCTGCGACCAGATGGCGTTGGTCACGCCGTCGATCTCGCGACGCTCGATCGCCAGATACTGCTCCGTCGTCCCGCCATAACCCAGCGTGACGTTCATCTGCGTACCGAACAGGCGGTTCATGGCATAGGGTATGTATCCCGAGCCGGCCGCCGCGGAGGTGCCGCCGAAATGGGTCTTGCGGATTTTCAGATCCTCGACGCTTTTGACGCCGGTTTCGTGCCAGATGACGGCCACCGAATCCATCATGGCGAGACGGCCGATCCAGTTGATCTTCATCACGTCGACCTTATCGCCCACTTCGCCGCGCACAAAGGCGTTGAACACGATCTGAATGCCGGCCATGCCGACGACGGTCCCGTCCTGGGGTGCCACATTATAAATGTTGCTCACCGCCTTCAGGCTCGAGGCCCCAGGCATGTATTGGATCGTAGCCTTCGGCTTTCCGGGCAGGAAGCGCGGCAGATGGTCGGCCACGAGCCGCCCGTAGGCGTCGAAGCCGCCGCCGGCCGGATAGCCGATCACCACCGTGAGCGTTTTGTCCTTATAAAAATCCGCGACGGGATCCGCCGCGGCAGCACCCGTCGCGATGCCGGTGAACATCGCGAGAAGTGCGCAGAACCTCGTCCATGCCATGGGTGCCTCCCGAAGACGTCCGGCATTGATTATCGGGTGCTTACTATTCTTGTTGACTGCTACTCTACATGCCGTCGGCGCCGTATGTCGCCGGCGTTGTTTTCATCGATGTTACCGGCTCGTCCTACTCACCGGCAACCGGCTCCGCCTTCATCCAGTCGAAGATCGTGTTGTATTTCGATTGGAACGGCTTCAGGGCCTTGCCCTCGCGGCGGATGTCGATCATCGGCTCGTTGTCGCTCGGGTCGCGGATGATGCCCATCGGGTCCTCGCCGCGCTCGATCTTCTCCAGGCTCTCCAGCAGCAGGTTGTGGAACAGCACGACGCCCTTGTCGCTACGCCCGAGATGCTCGCTGGTGCGGTCGGAGATCGGGCCCTGCCCGACCCACGCCACCATGTCCTGAGTCGGCACGTTGTCGGCGATGATCCGGCCCTTTTCGTCAAACAGCTCGGTGTGCTTGACGCGCAGCGGCTGGGGCGCGGCGCCTGGCTTGCGCGCGGCCACACGGTAGGCGAACTGGATCGTGTTGACGTCATCGATCGGCACGCGGAACTGCAGCGACAGGGACGGACTCTCGCTGCCGCCGACCGCCAGGATATTGGGGAACAGGAGCGGATGGCCGGTCGTCCAGTCGTCGGACGTCTCCGGCTCGCCTTCCAGCAGGCGGCGCTTCATGATGCCGTATTTGAAGACGTCGAACTCGATCTTCACATGATCGGCGCGCACCATCGCGGGCGGCTTGCCCATCTTGCGCAAAGTGTAGTTGCCGAGCTCGGCGTGGAGATATTCGAAATGCACCGGGATCGGCGGCGTTGTCCATGCATTGCAGCCAGTTGCACGGCAGTTTGTGGATCTGGACGATGCGGTCGATGTCGTCGCGCACCAGCAGATCCCAGCGCGGCAGCAGGGGCGCCGGCGCCGGGCCGAGATAGGCGAACACCAGGCCGCCCAGTTCCTGCACCGGATAGGCCTTGATCGGCGTCTTGTCCTTGTAGGTCGAGTCCGCGGCCATGCGGTCCTCGAACGGCTGCTCCAGGCAGCGGCCGGTCTCGTCGAACAGCCAGCCATGATAGGCGCAGCGCAAGCCGCGGGCTTCGGGAATGCCGAATTCCATGGATAGGCAGCGGTGTGGGCAGCGCTCGCCGACCAGGCCGAAACCGCCGCCTTCCTTGCGGAACAGCGTCAGGTTTTCGCCGAAGATGCGAACCTTCTGGACCGGCTCGGCCTCGAACTCGATGGCGACGCCGACCGGCTGCCAATAGCGGCGCAGGAGATTGCCCATCGGCGTTCCCGGGCCGACCTGGGTGAGCCTGTCATTGATGTCCTGTTGCATGTCTCTCTCCTCTCCGCAAACTCGATCTAAGCTCGTCGCACCGTGGTCAGATCCGGTTGAGCAGCCGCGCCAGACGACCGTCGACCCGCGCCGCGTAGTAGTCCCAGGCGCGCGCCGCCAGAGCGGCCACATTCTCCGCGGACAACCCTTTGACCTGCGTATCGGCCCAGGTGGCAAGCTCCTCCTTGGACCACAGCTCGATCTCGCCGCCATGCGAGATCAATTCATGCAGCACGTCGGCGTTCTGCTTGAGCGTGATCGCCTTCATGACGGTGCGCTTGATGCCGTTGGTGGCGATCACGTCGCCGTGGCCGCGCAGCAGGGCGGCGGATTTGTCGCCCAGCACGCCGGCGAGCCTGGTGCCGCGCTCGAGCGAGGTAATGAGCCCGGCTTCGCGATAGAGCGGCAGCCCCTCCTGCCATTCCGGGCTGCTGCTGGTAAGCAGGCCACGCAGCTTGTGGCGCGACAGGCTGAAGATGCGCGACAGCCGGCTGTGGGAATGCAGCACGCTGGCGACATCGGGCCGCGCGCGGTAGATGCAGGCGTGGATCGGCCATTCGGAATTCACATGGCCGGTGCCGTGGACGATCTTGCCCGCGGCGTCGCAGACGATGAAATCGTTGGGTTCGACCAGGGCCGGGCTGATGCCGCGGTTGATCATGAACAGGCCGTCGCCCCCCGGGACGCGCACCGATATTTGGCCGTAGGCGTCGATGATCTCCTGCTCGGCCAGGATCCGGCAGCCGAGCGTCAGCTCCGCCGCCAGCTTGGCGAGGGCTTCGATGTCGAGTTTGGGCGGAGACTCCGTTGCCATGGTCGCAGTCCTAATGGGCGAAGCGGCACTGGCGGGTCAATTCCACCTCGCGCCGCTCGCGCCCCGAATCGAGGATGGCCTTGCAGACTTCCGTCGTTGCGGTTGCCCAGCGGCCGTCGTGGCCGATCGGCTTGCCCTCGACCACCGCCTCGTACATTTCCTTCATCTCCAGCATGCCCGTGCCCCGGCCACCATGGACCGGCACCTCGCGCCGCCCAGCGTCGCTATAGACATAGATACCATTGGGCGACTGGCGGATGTCGCCGCGCTCGAAGCTGGCGACGGTGATGCCGAACCAGCCGATGTGGGCACGCGTGCCGGCGGACGCCGCCTTGGCATGGCCGGAGCCGGTGCTGGTGGCGTCGCTGCTGCCCGCGCCGAAGCGCATGCCTTCCTTGGCCGAGTCGGTAATCTCGCCGCGGCGCAGCGCGGCGCGCACCCGCACGCGTTCGTCGTCGGAATACATCCGGTTGCCGATGCCCCAGGTCAGCTCGGACGTGTCGAAATAGCCGTAGCCGTTGTAGGCGATCGTCGCCGGGGTGCCATCCTCGAACTCCAGGTAGGCCGAGAAATTGCCCGGCGCCGGCCGTTCCTTCATCCAGCGGCCGACGCTGGCGCGCACGCTCTTCACCATGCCGCCGCCGAGCAGCCGCACCGTGTCGATGAGGTGCGGCGCATGCCGATAGACCACGCCACCGCCCAGTGACTCATCCAGTTCCTCGGGCGCGCGGGGCTTGAGCAGCCAGTCGGTCGAAAGCCAGGTGTTGATGGCGATCAGCCGCCCGAGCTCGCCCGATTTCGCCGCCATCCACAAGGCCTGCACGTCGGGGCTCATGCTGAAGGTCTGGCCGCAGACCATTTGGACTCCGTTACGCTCGGCCGCGTCGCACATGCGCTCGCATTCCTCGACCGAAAGGGCCATCGGCTTGGTGCAGATGATGTGCTTGCCGGCCTCGGCAGCCATGATCGTATGATCGCAATGAAACTGGTTGGGTGTCGCGATCCAGACCACGTCCACCGCGGGGTCGGCGCACAGTTCTTCGACGCTGCGGTAGGCGTGGCTGCCATCATATTTTTTTTCGAACGCATCGCGCGCGCTGTCGCGCGGATCGGCGGCGGCCAGGATGCGCGCCTTGTCGAACTTCTCGACACCGGGCAGCAGCAAGGTACTGGCGACCCCGAGGCCGGCGATGCCGAAGCCGAGGGTCCTCGCGGGCACTTTTGCCGTGGTCATCGTCTCGTTCAGCATCCCGTGTCCTTTTTCTTTCTGCGACTCAACGTTTCGCGCTCTCGCCTCGCCCCTGTCAGCCCGCCTGGAGCGCGGCTTGGCGCTCGGCGTATGCCCCCGTCACCGTCTGATGGCCGCCGTTCTCGGGATAGGCCTCTTCCGCCAGCAGATGTAGCGCCTCGAGCACCGGTATGTCCGTGGTCGAGAACAGCACCGCGTTCTCGGCCGTGCGGTTCTGGTGTTCGTGCCAGGCGTACGGCGGCACGACGAAGAAGTCGCCCTGCTTCCAGTCCATCTTGACGCCGTCGATCACGGTCGAGCCGCTGCCGCGGAACACGTGGTGGACCGAGACGGCCGAATGGCGGTGCGCCCTGGTCTGCACACCCGCGCGGATCATCTGGATGCGGCAGCCGATGGTCGGCATGACCGGTCCGCCGGTGGTCGGATTGACATAGTCGAAGGCGATGTCGTCGAACGGATCGTCGCTCGTCTCCGCCAGGCGATGCAGCGCCTCTTCCGTTTCCGACCAGGGATAGAGGAACAGGGGCGAGATCGGATGCGCCTTGGCACCGACCGCGCGCAGGCCGCCCGCGCCATAGCGGACAGCCGAGTGGCCCATCGCCGTTGGTCCGCGCCTGGAGCTTGGTTTCGTAAGGCTCCTGGTGCATCTGGCGCAGCGCGTTGACCATCGGCCGGTCGAGCGTATCCATCCACAGCATCGGCCCATCGGATTCGTTGACGTGGCCATGCCAGTAGCCGCCGGGGGTCAGCACCAGGTCGCCCGGCCTCATTTCCACCGGTTCGCCATTGACGATGGTCACGGCGGCGGCGCCCTCGATGATGAAGCGGATCGCGCCCGCGGTATGGCGGTGCGACGGCGCGATCTCGCCGGGCAGCACCATCTGCACGTTCGCGGTGAGCGTATGCGACGCGGAGCGCAGATCGACCAGCGCCGGATTGATCAGTTGGACGACACGCCGCTCGGCATCGGGACCGGTCGCGACCAGGCGGCTGGCGCGGTCCATGAAGGGCCGAATGTCGGACCACGCCCAGTGACACGGCGGATAGGGCGCCGTGATGCCACTGTTGGGCCGCGCGGGCGGCCGCCCGCGCCACAGCGCGTCCATATTCTTGCCGCGCGAGGTCGCGATAAAACGCGTCCATCTGCTGTTCTGCGGTCATTCTCAAGCTTCCCTGCGGCTTTAACGCCTTATTCCGCATGCTATTAAAAATCGTTGTTGATGTAAATTTAAGAGGTTTAATATCGCTTGTTAAAAATTTTTGTATGGTCGGCCCATGCTGCCGGAAAGCCTCGACCTCAAGAAACTGAAGGCCTTTCAACTGACTGCGAAGCATGGCGGTCTGCGGGTGGCGGCCGCGCGCCTCCATCTCAGCGTCCCGGCCGTGTCGTTTCAGATCCGCCGTCTCGAGCAGGAACTCGGCGTCGAGCTTTTTCAGCGCTCGCCGAGCGGTCTGGTCCTCACCCGCGCCGGCGAGAATTTCCTGCGCGAAGCGGCAGGCATCTTCGATCACATCGAGGAGACATTGGCGAATCTCGTGCCGAAGAACGTGTTCAGCGGGCGCCTATCGCTTTCGACAAGCAGCGATATCGTCTGGTACTTCACGCCCAGAATCAGCAACTTCATCAAGCGCTACCCTGGCGTTCAACTGCGGCACCATGTCTATAACGCCGTGCAGACGCTCCGGCTGGTCGGCAGCGGCGATATCGATGTCGGAATCGGCTATTTCCCGAACCTGCCGGAGACGCTCGAAAAGGAGGTCGTGACCCAAAGCGCCCTGTCCCTTGTCTGCACGCGCGATCACCCCCTCTTCCGCCGCCAGCCGCTCAAGCTCGACGACATAGCGCGCTATAGGTTGGTTCTCCCGCCGGATCAATCATCCACGCGAAAAATCATCGACCGCGTCTTCGCGAAGGCGGGGATAAAAAATCGCGACGTGATCGAGGTGGGAAGTTGTCAGACGGCGCGGGATTTCGCGGAAAACGACGTGGGCGTTGGGCTCGTTCATTCGCTATGCGTCAGCGATAGCCCATCGGCAGCCCTTCACTACATCGATGTCAGCGCGCAATTTGGCAAAGTCGATTTCTCGATCGTCTACCGAAAGGAAAATGCGCAATCCGTTCTTCTGCGAGGCCTGCTGGATCAGCTGACGAGGCAAGAACGCGCCTAGGCGGCGCAACGCCCCGGCCTTGTCAGCCGATGTAAAATGTATTTCTCGACCGCACCATCGCGGTTTCAACGGGTTGGCGCCTCAGTGCATGGCCGAGCAGAAAGCGGCGCATCGAAGCTTTTGCCAAGAATGTTCGCGCCTCGCCGGTTGCCTGCCCATCTGCAGCTTCATCCCAGGCCTTTCAGGGCTTGGTCAGGCGTGTCCACGTGGGCCCGTTCCACATCTGACTTGGCCGCCAATGCGCGCCACTTCTGCGCCTCGGCGAGGAATGCCGCGCGGGTCGCCTCGGTATCCGATTCTCCGGCTAGGCGTTCGCAGTCCTCGGCCTTGAGAAGACAGTCTTCACGGGTGACCATTGGCGGTGTCCTCCTTGCCTCGCCGCGCCACGACCATCGGTGGTCAGATGAGCACGAAGGCGGCAACCAACCCCGCGACGGCCAAGATCGTCGAGATGATCAGCACATAGCGCATCGGGCCGCGGACGAAGCGGTCCCTGCCAATTTCGCCCTCACGGCTCTGTTCGGGCGTGCGCGTTACCGGTGCATTCCCGGCACTGGGATCTTTCGCCATGACGACCAGCCCCTCATCGATGAAGCGGCTCCCAAACCAAAGACGCTGTCAAAGTAACGAGTGGCGCTCGCCTCCATTCCATCGACCTCTAAACGGCCACGCTGCTCCACGTTCGCCGTTCCCGCCGAGCGGCCCGGGAATCAACGGGTTTCCGGCGGCGGCGGTTGAAATTTCGCGCGCCTTTCCGCAGCTTGCGCGGCGGTCCGTCACGCCCCTGGTGGAAACGATCGTTCCGTTGCCGCGAATCTCAGAGGTGAGAATTCGACAAGGCGCTGAGATGTGCTCAGCACTCGCCCCTGCGCTCTTTGCGCGGATCACTCGCCAGGCTACCGGCACCCTAGCGCTTGCTGGTCGATTCGAGCGCGCGCGCGGCTTTCTCGATGACGGGTTTCGGCATGGCATAGAGCCGGTTGATGATGGCTTCGATGTCCTGGCCGCTCGCGTGGTCGTATTCGAGATTCTTGGCGGCGGCCTCGGCTTTGAAGCCGGGGTCGGCCATGGCGGCATCGAACGCGGTGCGGAGCGCGGCGAGCCGCTGTGGCGGCACGTCGGGAGTCGTCAGAACGGGCCGTCCCATGGCGAGCGGCGCGGAGATCGTCTCCAACACCTGCTTCATCTCCGGGTCGCTGGTCTGGTCGATCAGCAGCGGCACGTCGGGAATCGCCGGATGTTTCTGCAGGCCGATCTGCACCAGGATGTTGATCTTCTTTTCGGCGATCCAGTCCGCCTTCGTGCTCAGCAGGCTGGCGACGCCCCATCCGCAGCGCCCTTCGACCTCGCCGCGCTCCATGGCGAGATGGATGCCGTCGCTGGATTTATAGCCGCTCACCAGACGCGCCTTGGCGTCGAACAGATTGATCAGCATGTTGGTGTAGGTGTCGATATCGGACCCGGCGCCGACGCCGCCGAAGATCGACGGCTTGGTCTTCAGATCGTCGAAGGTCTTGGCGGGCGCGGTGTGCCAGATGACGCAGACCGAGAGATCGGAATTCATGTTGCCGATCCAGCCGAACTTGGTCGGGTCGAAGCGGATGTTCTGGGCGCCGAACAGCGGCGCCGTTGAGACGGCGCTGCGGTGGAGCATCGAGATGACGCTGCCGTCCTTCGGCGCGACATTGGCCAGCCAGTTGGCGGCCACCAGCCCGCCCGCGCCCTGCATTTCCTGCACGACGATGTTGGGACGGCCGGGGAGATGCTTCTCGAGGAAGGGCGTGATGGTGTGCGCGTAGAGTCCATAGCCGCCGCTCAAGCTCGCCGACAGCACAAACCGCACCTGGCGGTCCTTGTAGAAGGATTCGACGGATTGCGCCTGGGCCGCGCCGGGAAGGACGAGCAATGCCGCCCATGCGCCCAATAGGCGACAGGTTATCCGCTGGGCGATGCAAGACACGCGACCGTTCGTCGACATTTCATTCCCCTTTACGCTTGTTATGGGTCGGCACTCAATTCGCGGGCAGGCCGTGCTTTTTCTTCAGCGCGATCAAATAGGCCAGGTCTTCCTCGCTGGTTTCGACGAGGGCTTTGACGATCTTGTCGACCGACGATCCGGGGTAGGAGCCCCAATCCTCCCCGAACGCCTTCTGCAGCACGTCCTTGTTCTTGGGATCGGCGGTGGCCTGCTGATAGGCGGTGCGATAGGTCTCGACGATGTCGTCCGGCGTATTAGGCGGCAGGGCAATCCACTTGTCGATGAGCTGATCGCCACGCCACGACCGATAGGCCTTCAGCGCCTGTCCCGACAGCTTCGGCGTTATGAGTTCGTCGAACAGCGGCACGTTGCGGAATGCGGCGCGCCGCACGATGCGGTCGTCGTCGTCGCGGGTGCCCAGTTGCACGAGGGATGCGAGGCCGTCGGCATTCATCCGCATGATGGTGGAGCCGGTGCCGTTGGCGAAGACGTCGATTTCGCCGCGCCGCGCGGCAAGCTCGACAGCGGGAACGCTGGCGTAGCCGATCACGAAGCGGACATTCCAGCCGAGGAACTCCTTGCCCCACAAGCCCATCAGCAGTCCATCCCGCTCGCCATCGATGTCGCCGTGCACGAGCGGCGGACTCGACGGATCGTTCAGGCGCGCGCGCTCGCTGTCGCGCACCACCATGACCGATCCGAGACGCTCGGTGCCGCCGATGTAGCGGTAATCCGCCGGATTGTATTTGACCGCGCTGTTGCGCAGCTTGGGCGGACTGATTTGCGTGTTCGAGCCGGTCAGCAGGGTCAGGCCATCGGGCTTCACCTGGCTATGGAAATAATTGTTGGCCTGAATGCCGCCGCCGGCCGGCATATTGCGGAAGGTGACGTCCGGCTCTCCCGGAATGTGTTTGACCAGCACCGTGCCCACCAACCGGGCGATGGTGTCCGTTCCCCCACCCGGATTCGAGTTGATGATGATGCTGACGGTCTTTCCCTGAAACGAGACCTCCGCCCGGGCGTCTTCCGCAAACCCTCCGCTGGAGAAGACCAGTGCACTGACCAGCATCAGGCCGGATATCGATCGCGACACGCGTGGCATGTGCTCACCCCTCGTTCAGCGATGTGCCGAAACTGCCTTATGAATACGCCGATGCAGCAAGTGTATTTTGTTGCTGCTCCGCCAGCAATGTACGACCGCAGTGGAAACAAACGATTCCGCATTACCCAAAGTAATGTGAAGTTCGGAAACAATAATTTCCTGTATGGCGCCTCATTCCAACGCCGCCAATACTCGCAACAACCGGGATTATTTGGGAGAAGACCCACGATCTCGCTTGTATGATCCAGCCCAGGCACGGATCATGCAGGACTACCGACCGTATCGACCACTGTTGGGGTGTCAGATGAGCGGAAAAGCGACATGGATATCGTTCAGCGCGGGATGCTTGGCGGCGCTCATCACGCTGCCCGCCATCGCGGCCTCCACTTCCGATAGTTTTTCGGGCAAGACGGTGACCTATATCGTCGCCACCGCGCCCGGCGGCGGCACCGACGCTTACGGCCGCCTCACGTCCGAGTTCATGCAGAAATACCTGCCCGGATCGACCTTCGTGGTGAAGAACGTCGCCGGCGCCGGCGGCCTGATCGGCGCCGCCGCGATCTATGGCGCCAAGCCCGACGGCCTGACGCTGGGCACGTTCAGCATCGGTTTGATGTACGCCCAGCTCGCCAAGAACAAAGGCGTCAAATTCGATCTGGCGAAGATGTCGTGGATCGGCAAGGCCGCGTCGGACGGCCGCGTCATCGTGGTCAGCGCGACTTCGCCCGTTAAGACGTTCCAGGACCTGTTTTCACAGAAGGAGCCCGTGAAGTTCGCGACCGGCGGAGTTGGGGGAAATCTGCATTCGGAAACCACCATGCTCTCCACGGCGTTCAAGCTGCCCATGCGAGTTCTGTCCGGCTACCACGGCAACGAGGATCAACTGGCGATGCGCCGCGGCGAGATCGACGGGGCGCTGGGCTCGCGCTCCTCCTTCGACGAATTCGTCGCTAACGGCTACGGCCGCTTCGTCGTGCAGATCGGCGGCAGCGACCCCAACCTGCCGCAGCTTGCGTCTTTCGCGAAGGAGCCGCAGGCCCAATCGATCGTCGCTCTCATCGAATTGCAGGGCGAGCTCGGCCGTCTCACGGTCGGTCCGCCGGAAATCCCGGCGCCGCAGTTGGCAGCGCTGCGCGAGGCCTACAAGCAGGCGTTGGAGGACAAGGATCTGCGCGCCAAGGCCGGCAAGCTCAAGATGCCGGTCGAAGCCGCCTACGGGGAAACCGTCGCCAACGCGGTCAAAAAGGCGCTCGATCAGCCACCGGAAATGATGACGATGCTGGAAAGTTTGCTCGGCGCGGCGAAATGACGGCTTCTTTTTTGCAGGAAGACCACGGGCGGAGGCCTGTACCGGCATGCCTCCGCCCGTGTCGCTATGCAAAGCCGCCCGGGCGCGTCCGCGCTACCTCAGGAACGGGAGCTTGCCTGCCCATTTTGCCTTCACCTGGGCGGCATAGTCCTTCGACACCGTGTTGACCTTCGGGAACTGGTCCTTCCAGTGATACGGCCGCACCGCGTAGATGATGGCGCGGCTGGTGGTGAGATCGCCCGACGCCTGCTTCTCCGGGCTGGTCAGCGGATCGATATAGCCGGTGTAGCAGCCGTCGATGATGTCGGTCTGGGTCTTGGGATCCCAGCGGGTGGCAAGCGCCCACATCACCTCGGCCATGTCGGTCACGTCGATATCGTCGTCCACCACGATGGTGATGCGTCCCATGTAGGCGCCCGGTCCGGCGCCCGTGGCGACCAGCCCCGCCATCTTGGCGTGACCGGGATGAAGCTGTTTGACCGACACGACATTGATGAAGCGGGTGCCGCCGCCGAGCGGCTTCCACACGCCCGTGACGCCCGGCACGCCGGCGGCTTCGAGCGCGTCCCACAGCGCCGCCATGCCCTGAATGGGCGGCTGTCGTCCCGGGAACGTCGGCTTGGCGGGCGGCTGGCCGATCAGGATCGGATCGTTGCGGTGATAGATCGCGCCGACGCGCACCACAGGCTCCGGATGAGCATCGGTGGCGTAATAGCCGGGCCATTCGGCAAACGGGCCCTCGGGCCGCGTCTCCTCCGCGGGCGGCGGCATGAAGCCTTCGAAGGCGAGTTCGGCATCGGCCGGAATCGGCAGGCCGGTGAGTTCGCCCTTGATCACGCGGATCGGCTTGCCGAGCAGCCCTCCGGCGGTGCCATATTCCGAGACGCCGGTGCGCGACGCGGTCGAGGCGACGGTACCGAGCACGGGCGCCTGGCCGACGCAGACCACCATCGGGCAGGGCTTGCCCTTGGCCCAGTATTTCTCGCGGATCAGCCGGCCGTGCTTGCCGGGCTCGATGAAGACGGTGAGCGTCTTGTCGTCCTGCACCTGGGTGCGGTAGGTGCCGATATTGACCCAGTCGCTGTCGGGATCCTTGTTGATGATCAGGCATTCGGTGCCGATATAGGGCCCGCCGTCGCCCTCGTGCCAGTGGCCCGCGGGAAAGGCGCGCACGTTCACCTTGTCGCCCTTGATGATGTTGTCGCAGATCGGCCCGGCATTGACGAATTCCGGCGCGACCGGTTCGCCCTCCCATTTGCGCCGCTTGCGATAGGCCTTGAGCGCGTCCATGTCGTAGTCGCCGACGAACAGGCGCGAGAAGCGCACATTCATCACCACGCGATGCTGCGCCGGGAAGCCCTTGATATCCTCGAACAGCAGCACGGGCGGATGGGTTTGCTTCAGGCTCAGCTCGTAGAGCGCGCCCATTTCGAGATAAGTGTCGGCGCCGCGAATGACCTCGAGCTCGCCCCGTTCGCGCGACAGGCGGATGAACTCGCGAAGATCGCCCATCGCTGCCTGCCGGTCCGCATCACTCACCTCAGAAACCACGTTACTCTCCCACTCGTTGAATATCGACAAATCGTGGCGCCGCCTACGCGGGCGAGGCACGGGCCTTTCTTTTGGCCGCAGATGTCCACCGTCACGCCCCGGGTGGTTGCGTCTGCGCCGGCGTTGGTGTCGCGCGGCTATTTCCGGGCCTCGGCCGCGCGCTGCACGATCGCTTTCGGCGTCGCATAAATCCGCTGCACGATCGCAGTAAGTTCGTCGCCGGTCGTGGGATTGATCTCGAAATCGAATTTCTTCGCGTCGACGAGGAATTCCGGATCCTTCATCGTGGCGGCGAACGCGTCACGCAGGACCTTGACGCGATCCGCCGGAACGCCGGGCGGCGCGATATAAGGCCGGCCCATTTTCGTCGGCGCCAGGATAAGCTCGAGGGCCTTGCGGTCGTCCTCGGTCTTGGCCATGTCGATGGCGAGAGGGACATTGGGAAAGCTCGGATGTTTTTCGAGCGCAAGCTGGACGAGCGGAATGATCTTCTTGTCGTTCAGCCAGTCGGCCCTGCGCGTCAGGATGCTCGACCAGAACCAGCCGCAGATGCCATGCACCTCGCCGCGCTCCATGGCGAGGTGGATCTCGTTGGTGCCGGGATAGCCGGCGACCAGCTTGAATTTCGTGCCGACGAATTCGTTCAGCACCTTCGGATAGATGTAGTTGCCGTCGCTCGAGCCGGTGCCGCCGACGATCATCACGGTTTCGCGCGCTTCGTCGAGCGACTTGGCGGGCGAGCTGTGCCACGCCTGACAGGTGCTGACCTCGGAGTTCATGCCCCCCAACCAGATGAACTTCGTCGCGTCGAACTGCGCCCCGGGATTGCCCCACAGCGGTTCGAACGCGGAGCCGGGTTCGATGGTGGCCACCATGCTGCCGTCCTTCGCGGCCACCGAATACAGATAGTTGGTCAGGGTCAGGCCGCCCGCGCCCGGCATGTTCTGCACCACGGCTTTCGGGTCGCCGGGAATGTGGCGGGAAATATGGCGCGCCAGAAACCGGGCATAGGCGTCATAGCCGCCGCCTGGTGTGAAGCCGACAAATATGGTGAGCGGCTTGCCGCGGTAGAATTCAGCGGGCGATTGCGCCTTCGCGGCATCGGCAAACGCGTGCCGAGCGCGCCAGCGGCGAGCAACAGACCGGAATAGACAGCGAAACGTGGCACCCTCATCGAACTCTCCCCAAACTCGACATCGGCGAATGATAGTGAGGGGGTATCGAGTGGGCAATTTATATTAGAGAAGACGCAGGAATTTTGCCATTACCGGAAGTAATGGGAAAGTATCGGACAATAATTTTACGGATATTGGAGTGCCGCGAATCAGCAGGCCGAGGCGCCCATCGCGCGCGACTCCTCGATGATCCAGTTGTGAAATGCGATGACCCTGGGGTCCCGCATCACGCGCTTGGGATAGAGCAGATAGTAGCCATAGGGGCGTTCCAGCTTGCGGTCGATCGGAATGACCAGATCGCCGTTGGCGAGTTCCGATTCCACCAGATGGACCTGCCCCATTGCGACCCCGATGCCTTCTTTCGCGGCCTGATAAGTCAGTGAGGAATTGTCGAATGTGGATCCGTCGCTCGGGGCATACGGGGCGCCGACGTGGGCGAACCAGTCGCTCCAGTCATTGCTGCGGCGGCGCGAATGCAGCAGGGGATAATGGCTGATATCGGTCGGACGTTCCAGGTGCCAACCGTCGCGCAACAGCTTTGGATGGCACATGGGCGCGATGACGTCATTGAAGATGCGTTGGGATACGACGTCGTCCATCTCGCCGGGGCCGTAATCGATGATCAGCCCGCTTTCATCCGGCCGGAATTTGATGGGCGTCACCGACGTCTTGATGTCGATCAGGATATCCGGATGCCGGGCGGTGAAATGCGGCAGCCGGGGGATGAGCCATCGCATCGCGAAGGTCGCATAGGCGCGCAGCACGATCGTGGTTTGCTTTGAACCGCCGCTGGCGTGTGCCGTCGAGGTTTCGATGAGATCGAACGCCTGGCCCAGTGCGGTCAGGTATTGGCTGCCGGCCTCCGTCAAACGCAGCTCGGTATGGCGCCGCTCGAACAACTTGACCTTGAGCCAGCTCTCGAGAACCAGAATCTGGCGGCTGACGGCGGCTTGGGTGATGCCCAATTCCTCGGCGGCCCGCGTAAAATGAACGTGTCGAGCGGCGGCTTCGAAGACACGTAGGGGATTCAAAGGCGGCAGAGTGCGTGCCATCGGCCCCTCTCGCGACAGATACTGTGATCTAAGGGCAATAATTCTAATGGCAAAAGCACGCCGCGCCAAGCTGCAACGCCCGCACAGACTTGCATAAGACTGCGCCGAACCTGGTGGTGCGGCCTCGATCGCACCTAACAAATTGTAATCCGAGGGCCGAAAAAGATAACAGCAAGTATTCCGTGGGCGATAACTGTCCTGTGACCTGATATGCCCCGCAATAATTTTGCTCGATTATTTGTTCTTACTTGACCCGTTAGCTATGCGCGGCCATCATCGCGCGAGAATGCTTCGGCTCCTCTCTCATCCCCTGTTCCCTCGGGTCGCGATGGCAGATGCGATCTTCGCCGCGATGAGGCGAGCCGGCCGACCGTAATTTCGTTAGAGGAGTAGTGACGATGGGAGAAGCGCCTAGCAGCGGAGGGAACCGCAGACAACCAGAGGCCGGCGTGGCTCGACTTCCACCACACCGGCCCCGACACGCTGGCGGGCCGCTATATGCGGCGCTTCTGGCAACCCATCTACCACGCCGAGGATCTGCCGGTCGGGAAAGCCAAGCCGGTCAAGATCATGAACGTGGAGTACACGCTCTATCGCGGCGAGGACGGCAAACCTTACCTGACCCAGTTCCGCTGCCCTCATCGCGGGCTGCAGCTTTCGGCCGGGTGGGTCGAGGGCAACGCGATCCGCTGCTACTACCATGGTTGGAAGTTCGATTGCGCCGGCAGTTGCGTCGAACAGCCGGCGGAACCCAAACCATTCCTCGACAAGGTGAAGATCAAGACCTATCCGTGCCGCGACTACCTCGGCCTGATCTTCGCGTATCTCGGCGAGGAAACCGCGGCGCCGCCGTTCCCGCGCTATCCCGATTTCGAGAATGTCGAAGGCATTCTCGAGCTGGACAGCTACCATCGCCGCTGCAATTTCTTCAACAATCTGGAAAACGGCGCCGATCTCACTCATTCGGGATTCGTCCACCGCAACAATCCCGGCTCGTTCGACGGCTTCACCTATGCGCCGCGCATCGAGGCGAAGGAAAGCATCTGGGGCGTCACGGTTTCGTCCCATTGGCCCGATCAGGTCGGCATGTCGCAGATCGGCTTCCCCAACATCTTTCCACCACAAGGCCCAGCCGACCGATCCGGCGGTCGCCATCTATCGCGAGTTCATGGCCTGGTGGACGCCGATTGACGACCACAACCATATCCAATTCACCGTCGCGGCCGTGCGCATGCCGGCCGACAAGGTGAAGCAGTACATGGAGCGCCGCGAGGGGCGCTTGGCCAAGCGCACGCTCTCCAGCCTCGAATTGGCGGACAAGATTCTGAAGGGCGAGATGTATCGGGAAGACGTCGATCCCGCGACCACGGACTTCGTCCGTATGCAGGATCATATCGCGCAGACCGGCCAGGGCACGATCGGCGACCATGCCAACGACATGTTGGGTCAGGGCGATATCGGCATCGCCATGATCCGCAAGCTGTGGGCCCGCGAACTGAAGGCGCTGGCAGACGGCGGCCCGCTCAAACAGTGGCGTTACGACCCGGAGGAGCTGGCGATCTGCCGCGGCGAACTCTGGGAGGAACGGCGCGAAAAACAGATGCACGCATAAAGCCGGCCGCGAGCGCTGAACGCTCGCGTCGATAGGAATGGCGAGGGAACACGTGCGATGACCCTGGGGTCCGTCAAGCCGCCGATGAACATCGGGGTTCTGCACTTCGACCGCACGACGGCGTTGATCGATGGGCGCGTCAGGCTCGACAACGTGAACGTCATCAACGTGCCGGGCGGTAAGGTGGGCGTCGATGCATTCAGCGCCGGCGCCTTGGACGCGGCGGACATTCCGCTCGCACGCTATGTCTTCTGGAAGGCGTCGGGGCTGCCGATCACGGCGATTCCCGTCTTCACCGACCGGTTCTTCCAGCACCAGTATATCTATACGCGAACCGACACCGGGATAAACGGACTGGAAGACCTTCGCGGCCGCCGCGTGATGAGCGCGCCGTCGTATTTCTCAACGCCGTCATTCTGGCATCGCGCCTTGCTGGCCGAGGAGGCTGGCATCCGGCCTCAGGACGTCGAATGGTTCGCCGCGTTTCCCGAACCGAAGGGCACGAAGGCCCCCGTCAAGGTGACCCATAGTCCCGCCTCCATGCTGGGGCTCGAGCGTCTGCTCGATGGCACCGTCGATTGCCTGATGACGGCGCGCACCGCGAGGCTGCCGGCGGGCCAGGAGCAGACCGTCAAGCGGGTCATCCCCGACGCGTGGGAGCGGCAGCGCGAATGGGCCAAGCGCACCGGCTTCTTCCCGATCGCCCATGTGGTCGCGATCCACAACAAGGCCCTGGAATCCCGGCCCGGCTTTGCCGAAGAACTCTGCCGGGCGTTCGATCAATCGAAGGATATCGCCTATCGCATCCTGCAGGACGAACGGATGAACGCGCTGCCGCTGATGCGCGGATATCTGGACGATACGGTCGCCATCTGGGGTGACGATCCGTGGCCTTACGGGTGCGAGAAAAACCGGGCGCAGATCGCGCGCTTTCTCCACCTTGCTCATGAACAGGGGCTCACCGACCGCCAGCTTAGCGTGGATGAGCTGTTCGACAATTCCGCTTCGGGCTACCGGTTTGCGGCGCGCATGGTGCCAGGATGCATCACGAGCGTCGCGGACGGCGGGTGGGCCCTCGAGCCGACGGTCTAGGCCGGCCGCATGGCGGGCTGTTGGATCATCGGGGCGATCCTTCTCAGCGGGGCGTCCTGAGATGAGCCGTGCACTCGCGACGGCAGCAAAGAAGGCGAGACATCGTGACGGACGCATGTTGAAGATAGCGCTCATCGGCTACGGCACGATTTCCCAGGCGGTTCTACGGGTCTTGCAGACGTCGGGGCGGACCGATGAATTCGAGGTTTCCGGTGTCCTCGTGCGCCCCGGTCACGTCGGCACGGGCGGTGAACTGCGGCGTCCCGGTTTTCGAGAATTTAAACGACATACTCGCGCGCCGGCCGGACATCGTCGCCGAGACGGCCGCGCAGAACGCGGTCGTGGAATACGGCGAATCCGCTCTCGCGGCGGGCTGCGATCTCTTGATCACCTCGTCCGGCGCGCTGACCGACGACCGCTTTCTCGAGCGCCTCCGCAGCGTGGCGGGCCAATATGGTAGCCGCATCCTGCTTCCGTCGGGCGCCATTGGCGGAATCGACGCGATCGCGGCCATGCGGATCGCCGGCTTGTCGCGCGTGACCTACCGCTCGCGCAAACCGCCCGCCGCGTGGCGCGGTTCCGCGGCGGAAGACCTCGTGCCACTGGCGTCATTGTCTCATGCCGAGACCTTCTTCCGTGGCACGGCCCGCGAGGCAGCCCGGCGGTTTCCCAAGAATGCCATCCGCCACCGTCGCCTTGGCCGGCCTCGGCATGGATCGTACGACTGTCGAGCTCGTCGCCGACCCCGCCATCTCCTGCAACATCCACGAGGTGGAGGCCGAGGGGGCCAGCGGACGCGTCAGCTTTCGCCTGGAAGGGGCGCCCTTCCCCGACAATCCGCGCAGCTCCATGCTCACCGCCTACAGCGTCGCGCGAACACTGCTCAACATCGATGCCGCCTTGCCGATTTGACGGAAAAACGCCATGCGCCTGCCAGATACACAGCCCACAGCCATACAAGGGAGATTCTCCATGACAGCCCTGTCTCTCAACCGACGCCGTCATTCCAGTCTCGTCACCCTTCTCTCGATCGGCGGCGTTGTCGCGTTTTCGATAGCCGGCGCCCAGGCGCAGCCGGCCGAGACGTTCTTCGCCGACAAGCAGATCAAGCTGATCATCAGCACGGGGCCCGGCGGCGGCTACGATACCAACGCCCGTCTCTTTGCTCGTTTCTACGGCGCGCACGTTCCCGGCCATCCGACGATCGTGCCGCAGAACATGCCGGGCGCCGGCGGCATTCGCGCGTCGTCCTTCGTCTATTCCGGCGCGCCGAAGGATGGCACCACCATCGGCATCGTCGACAGCAGCAATCTGATTCAGCCGCTGCTCAAGAACACGCGCGACCAGTTCGACCCGACAAAGGTTTCCTGGCTCGGCAATATGTCGTCGGAGCCGTCGCTCTGCGTGTCGTGGCACGAGACGCCGGTCAAGACCACCGAGGACTTCCTGACCAAGGAATTCATCGTCGGCGGTTCCGGCGCCGGCGGCCAGCTCGAGGTCTACCCGAAGATCCTCAACAGCATCCTCGGCACCAAGATGAAGGTGATCTCCGGCTATCCGGGCGGCACCGACGTCGTGCTCGCCATGGAGCGCGGCGAGGTGCAGGGCCGCTGCGGCTGGTCGCTCAGCGGCATCGAAAGCACCCGCGTCGGCTGGCTTGCCGACAAGAAGCTCAATATCCTGGTCCAGCTCGGCGCCAAGGCGCCCGAGCTGCCGAATGTGCCGGAAGCCTCCGAGCTCGCCAAGACCCAGGAACAGAAGGACGTCCTGCAGCTCATCTTCTCCGACCGCATGGTGCAGCGGCCGTTCATGGCGCCGCCGGGCGTGCCGGCGGACCGGGTGGAGGTTCTGCGCGCCGCCTTCATGGCGACCATGGCCGACAAAAGCTTCCTCGCGGATGCCGAAAAGATGAAGCTGCAGGTCGCTCCCATGGCCGGCAAAGACGTGCAGGAATACATCACCCGGTTGTATGCGGCGTCACCTGCGGTGATCGAAAAAACCCGGGCCGCGCTCGGCGAGTGACGCGACAGGGTTGATGTTGTCGCGGCACGGCGCGGAATCGAGAACAAAATCGGCTGACTGGGAGATGGGTTCTTATGTTGAAGATGACGATGACCTGCGGCCCCTACGACCGGGCACGCGCGCTGATCGACAAGCGGGTGAAGCCGGAGGGCATCGACCTCGACATCACGGTCAATCCGAAGAATCCGGGCCACCTGCTCAAGGGGCCGCACGGTTTCTTCGACGCGGCGGAATTCTACACCGGCCGCTATATGGCGGATCTGCCCTATCGCTCGCTCGGCTATACGGCGATCCCGATCTTCGTCAAGCGCATGTTCCGCCACTCCTACATCTACATCAACAAGAAGGCCGGCATCCGTAAGCCGTCCGATCTCAACGGCCGCCGCGTCGGCATCCAGAGCTGGTTCACCTCCGCCGCCATTTGGGCGCGCGGCCTGCTCGAGGACGACTGGGGCGTCGATATCCGCTCCATCACCTGGGTCGCGGCGGATGACGAGCGGATCGGCGACTGGCAGCCGCCGTCCTGGCTCAAGCTGGAGATCGCCGGCAAAGAGACATCCCAGCTCGACCTGCTCGCCGCGGGCAAGATCGACGCGGGGCTCACGACCCGGATCTGGGCGCCCGATGTCCATCCGGACGTCGACTTCCTGTTTCCCGATTATGGCGCGGTCGAGCGCGAGTATTACAAACGCACGCGCCTCTTCCCGATCATGCACACCCTGCTGATCCGCACCGAGCTGCTGGAGCGCGAGCCGTGGGTCGCCATGAGCCTGTTCGACGCCTGGATGGCGTCGAAACAGGCGCTCTACGACGAGCTCCGGTGGCAGCGCGTCCATATGACGGCGCTGTGGTACCGCGAGTTGCGCGAGGAGGAGTGGGTGGTCGGCGGCCCGGATTTCTACCGCTGGGGCTTCAAGGATACCCGCTTCGAGGTCGACAAGATGCTGGACTATGTCCACCGCTACGGCATGACGCCGAAGAAATTCGCGCCCGAGGACATGTTCCATCCGACGACCCTTGGAACCTGACGGGCCGAGTCGGCCAATAAGGTTTTATTGGCCGCGCTTCAACGAGCGGCAAGCGTCGAAGCGCCGCCTGCGTCCGCCATTGTTCCGGTGACATCGGTCCGGAAAAGACTGCTCTCTTCAACGACCTGGAGCGCCTCACGCGACTGTCGACGGACGGGCCGGCGATCGCCGGCGGTTCGTCACAGGTCGAGGACCAGTCTCTTGGACTTGCTGCCGGATACGCAAATCGTCATCAGGCCATTGGACGCGCGTTCGCTTTCGCTCAGCACGAAATCCTTGTGATGAGGCTGCCCTTCCAGCACTTTCACGATGCAAGTGCCGCACTCGCCCTCGCGACAATAGGACGCGGCATTCACGCCATTGTTGAGCAAGACCTGCAGGATCGATTCGCCCGCGCCCACTTCATATTCCTGACCGGTGCTCGCCACAACCACCGTAAAGGTCTGCTCGCTCATGACACTCCTATCCTCACAACTCGTCATCGGACGCCAGGCGCGGCTTCTGGTGAAGCAATACCCCTGGACCGGGCCCTAGCGCCGCGCCAAGGCCCGCCCTCCATGTCATACCTGAAGCCGGCTTCGGTTGCATGGAAACACCAAGATGCGAATAATTATTAATTTATCTAACCTGATAGAAAACCTATAGCTTCGCCTTGCTCGGCGATCGTCAGCAGGGCGAGACTTCGACTTCTCGAAAGGAATGACCTCAGCGCCCCCAAGCGAAACCAGCCGGGTCGGAGACGCGTGAGCTTCAGCCTGCCTCCTTAGCCGCCGGTCTGCTGAATCCATTCTTGACGGCGCGGTGATTCCGCAGCTCCGCAGCGCGATCAGCGCGCCCTACGACCTATCGGGGATGCCAGCTTCGGAAAGGGGTAACGTTCGAGGTTCATTCATCGCTCGATAGCTCTATCTCGCGAGCGCACGTCAACAGTCTTTTCGCGGAGTGCTCCTCGCTCACCCGGCCGTAGTTCGCGAAACCACCGGTTCGGTTTTGTTCGGGCAATGGTTCAACGTCGATGCTGGCCAGGTCACGGGTTGCCAAACTCTCTTCATCGACTATGGTTTTGTTCAGAATGAGCTAGTTCATGCCGATAAAAATCGTAGCTTCTCTCACCCAAGCATGGTGTATATTTTAGCAAAGAAGGGGAATGAAGCTCATGGATGAGCCGCGCGTTGACCGGCTGAAGATCAAAATTTTTTCAGATGGTAGCGATCTATCTGACATCAAAAAGTATGCTGCTGATCCCCGTATTAAGGGTTTTACCACGAACCCCACCCTGATGTGGGCCGCCGGTGTCAACGACTATAAGGCGTTCGCACTCGATGTCCTCAAGATCGTCTCGGATCGCCCCGTGTCGTTCGAGGTTTTCGCCGACGACCTTCCCACCATGCAGGATCAAGCGCGGGAGATAGCCTCGTGGGGACCCAACATCTATGTCAAGATTCCCATAACCACCACCAAGGGCGAATTCACCGGCCCGATCATCGGCGCGCTGTCACGAAACGGCATTAAGCTCAACGTCACCGCGATCATGACGCTGAACCAGGTCCACCAAGTCGCTGGCGTGCTGGCGCCAGCCACGCCAGCCATCATCTCGGTGTTCGCTGGACGCATCGCCGACACCGGCCGCGACCCGGTACCGCATATGGCCGAGTGCCTGCGCATTCTGGCCGATCGTCCCGAGGCCGAGCTCCTGTGGGCCAGTCCCCGCGAGTTGCTCAATGTCTTTCACGCCGACGGCCTGGGCTGCCACATCATCACGGTGACTGGCGACCTTCTCAAGAAGCTCACGCTGGTCGGCAAGAATCTCGACGAATACTCCTTGGAGACCGTAGCGATGTTCCGCCGTGACGCGGTTACCGCAGGCTTCAGCATCCCTCTTGCCTTCACCCAGGCGGCCTCCTAGAAAGACGCTTACTTAGTTCTGCGCCGACCTATTTTCCGCGGTTGGTCAACAGATTAGCGGTGTTACGTCCATGCCTTCCACGATAAAGAACGTCCTCATCACTGGCGGTGCCGGTTATGTTGGTCATGTCCTGACCAACCGCCTTCTGACCAAGGGCTATAATGTCACCGTCTATGACATCCTCTACTTCGGTTGCCGCCTGCCGAATGATCCCAACCTGACGGTCATTCGAGGCGACATCCGAGACACGGCGCACCTTGCCAAGGCGTTCGAGGGTCAGGATGCAGTGCTGCATCTTGCCTGCATTTCAAACGACGCAAGTTTTGAACTGGATGAAAATCTCTCCAAGAGCATCAATTATGATTGCTTCGAACCGATGGTTCTTGCCGCCAAAGCAGCAGGGGTCAAACGGTTCGTTTATGCATCGTCGAGCTCGGTTTACGGAGTGAGCGATTCACCTGACGTCACCGAGGATCACCCTCTCGTGCCGCTGACTCTTTATAACAAGTTCAAGGGACTGTGCGAACCGTTGCTGTGGAAGCATCAATCGGATGACTTCACGTGTGTCACCATCCGTCCCGCGACGGTATGCGGCTATAGCCCGCGCTCACGCCTCGACCTTTCGGTCAATATTTTGACCAATCACGCCGTGAATAAGGGCGTCATCACGGTTTTTGGTGGCAATCAGATGCGGCCCAATCTCCACGTTGAAGACATGGTAGACGCTTACGAAGTCATCCTCGATGCGCCTCACGAGAAAATCCATGGCGAGGTTTTCAATATCGGCTTCCAGAACCACTCCATCGCCGATATTGCAAAGCTGGTAAAGAAAGTCGTCGAAGAAGAGATGCCGGATAAAGACGCTATCCGCATCGTGACGACACCATCCAATGATAATCGCTCCTACCACGTCAACTCCGACAAGGTACGGCGCGTGCTCGGCTTCGCGCCCAAACGTACGATTGAGGATGCGGTCCGCGATCTCGCACGTGCTTTCCGCAACCATCTTCTCCCCAGCAGTTTCGAGGACGATTGGTACTACAATGTGCGCACGATGAAAAAGCTCGGCGCGAAATGATCGCATCCCGGTCGATCGCCGTGGTGACAGGGGGAGCCGGTTTTATCGGCAGTCACATGGTGGACCTGCGCTCGTCGGCCGAGGCTACGCCGTGCGGATTATCGACAATTTCGTTGGTGGACGGGAAGCCAATCTCGCTCATCACGTCAATAATCCCGACGTTGCACTGGAAAAAGCCGATATCCGAGATTTCGAGCCAGGCCATGCCCTCTTCAACGGTATTAGCCATGTGTTCCATTTTGCAGGCATCGGCGACATCGTGCCATCGATCGAGCGGCCGACTGGATTACATGTCGACCAATGTCCAGGGCACCGTGCACATGCTGGAATGCGCGCGCGCGCATGGCGGGCGTGCGCAAATTCGTCTATGCCGCCTCCTCTTCCTGCTACGGGCTGGCCAGCACGTTCCGACCCGCGAGGATCACCCGATCGCACCGCAGTATCCTTACGCGCTGAGAAATATCAGGGCGAGCAGGCGGTGTTCCATTGGCACCAGGTCTACAGTCTGCCGGTCAACGCCATCCGCATCTTCAACGCCTATGGAACGCGTTCGCGCACGTCTGGCGCCTATGGCGCGGTCTTCGGTGTGTTCCTCGAGCAGAAGCTCGCCGGCAAGCCGTTCACCGTCGTTGGCGACGGAACTCAGACCCGCGACTTCCTCTATGTCACCGACGTCGCCGCGGCGTTCCTCGCCGCGGCAGAGACCGAGCAAACCGGGCGAGATCTGGAACCTCGGCGCCGGCAATCCGCAATCGGTCAACCGTCTGGTCGAGCTGCTCGGGCGGACCGGTCGTGCACATCCCGAAACGGCCGGGCGAACCGGACTGCACCTGGGCGGACATCTCGCAAGATCAGGCGCGACCTTGGATGGGCGCCGAACGTCAGCTTCGAAGACGGCGTGGCGGCGATGCTTGCCGAGATCGAATACTGGCGCGAGGCGCCGCTTTGGGATCCGGACTCGATCGCGAAGGCGACGGCCGGCTGGTTCAAGCCCTGGCTGCCGGGTAGATGACGCATGATGGATGAATCGCAGCCGGAAGATCGTCAGCATAAGATCAAGACGCGCGACGAGCTGCGGCCGCGATCGGCGCGCCGCCCGCGCAAGAAGAAAGTGATCATGTGCCACGGCACGTTCGATCTCGTCCATCCCGGCCACGTCCGCCACCTGATCTACGCCAAGAGCAAGGCGACATCCTGATCGCCAGCCTGACCTCCGACGCGCACATCATCAAGGCGCAACTTCCGGCCTTTCGTGCCGCAGGAGCTGCGGGCGATGAATCTGGCCGCGCTCGAAGTCGTCGACTACGTCATCATCGACGAACGACCAACGCCGCTCGAGAACATCGGCTATCATCCAGCCCGACTACTTCGCCAAGGGCTACGAATACACCAACGAGCGGCCTCCACCCGCAAACCGCCGAGGAGAAGACCGCCGTCGAGACCTACGGCGGCGAGATCATCTTCACGCCCGGCGACGTCGTCTTTTCCTCGTCGCACATCATCGAGACCGCGCCGCCGCGATCGCCACCGAGAAGCTGCTGGCGCTGCTCGAGGCCGAAGGGCTGACGTTCGACGACCTGCGCGACGCCGCTCGACAACTGCACGGGCATCAAGGTGCACGTCCTCGGCGACACCATCGTCGACTCCTACACGCACTGCACGCTGATCGGCGGCACGACCAAGACGCCGACCTTCAGCGTCCGTTTCGAGGAACAGCAGGACTTCGCCGGCGGCGCCGGCGTCGTCGCCAAGCATCTGCAGGCTGCCGGCGCCGATGTCACGTTCTCGACGGTGCTCGGCGACGACCCGCTTAACGACTTCGTGCTCGGAAGGATCTAGCGGACGCCGGCATCCACTGCCTGCCGATCATCGATCCGACGCGGCCGACCACCGACAAGAACGCCTTCATCGCCGGCGGCTACCGCCTGCTGAAAGTCGACACGCGTCGACAACCGGCCGATCTCCGAGCGGATCGTCGAAACGCTGACCGCAGCAGTATCGCAGACGCCGAGGCGACGTCGTGGTCTTCAGCGATTTCCGCCACGGCATCTTCAACCGCGCCACGATTCCGCGCTGACCGCGGCCATTCCCGCCGGCGCTTCCGCGTCGCCGACAGCCAGGTGGCCAGCCGCTGGGGCAACATCCTCGACTTCCAGGGCTTCGACCTGATCACGCCGAACGAGCGCGAGGCGCGCTTCGCGCTCGGCGACCAGGACTCGGTCGTCCGCCCGCTGGCCTCGAGCTCTACCGGCAGGCCGGTGCAAGACGCTGATCCTCAAGCTGGGCGAGCGCGGCATGATGACCTTCCGCGCGTCCGCAGAAGTCGAGGACGTCCGCGCCTTCTTCGCCATCGACAGCTTCGCCGACCACGTCGTCGATGCGGTCGGCGCGGGCGACGCGCTGCTTGCCTATGCCACCCTCTCGCTGTTCGCGACCAAGAGCCCGGTGATCGCGTCGATTCTGGGCGCGTCGCGGCCGCCGTCGCCTGCGAGCACGACGGCAACATCCCGGTCGCGCCGAAGAGGTGCTCGACAAGCTGCGAGCGGTCGAGCGCCAGCGGACTATCAGTTGAGGACAGCTGATGCGGGTCGTCGTCGTCGGCTCGGCGTCCAGGGGCACGAAGCGCCTGGCGGTCGCGGGAGCGGACGCCGTCGGCGACCGTCGATCCCGTCGCGCGCGAGCCGACTATCGCGACATCGAGGACGTGCCGCTCGACCGCTACGACGCCGCGTTGCTCTGCACGCCGGACGAGCCCAAGCTCGAGCTGCTCAGCTATCTGCTTGGCAACGGCAAGCACGTGCTGGTCGAGAAGCCGCTCTGGGCGCAGTGCGACCGACCTCGATCGAGCTGCGAAGCGCTCGCCGGCGCACCGGCGCGGTCTGCTACACCGCCTACAACCATCGCTTCGAGCCGCACTACGTCCGCATGCACGAGCTGATCGCAGGCGGCAGCTGGGCACGATCTACCGCTGCCGGATGTTCTACGGCAACGGCACCGCGCGCCTCGTCCGCAATTCGGCGTGGCGCGATCAGGGCGCCGGGCGTGCTGCCGGATCTCGGCTCGCACCTGCTCGACACGCTCGCTTCTGGTTCGGCGATGTCGGCGAGGACTTCCAGCTGCTCGTCCGCCAACCGCTTCGAGAACCAGCGCCCGACCATGTGGTGATTGCGTCGGAAAGCGACCGGCCGAAGCTCGAACTCGAGATGACGCTGCTGTCCTGGCGCAACCACTTCACCTGCGACGTGTTCGCCGAGCACGGCAGCGCACACATCGAATCGCTCTGCAAGTGGGGCCCGACGACCTTCACCGCCGCACGCGCGTCCTGCCCAGCGGACGGCCGCCCGAGGAAGCCGTAACGCTAGCAGGACGATCCGACCTGGGCGCTCGAGTACGCCCACTTCAAGGTCTGTCGCCGGCGCGGCGCACCACGACCTCGCAACGACCGCTGGCTCATCGCGTGCTGGGGCGCCTGGCACCGAGCCTAGCCGCGCAGGGACGTGCATGACCAGCCGACTGTCGGCTTCGCCGGCATGACCCACCTCGGCCTCTGTTCGGCGATCGCCGCCGCGAGCAAGGGCTTCTCGACCGTCGGCTTTCGACCCCGGACGCGACGCTCGTCGCCGCTCTCGACGCGGGCCGACTTGCCGGTGTTCGAGCCGGGCCTCGACGATCTGCTCGCGCGCCAACCGGCGCCGGATCACTTTCACCGCCGACCCCCGCGCTCAGGCCGCGACGTCGTCTACGTCGCGCCCGACGTCCCGACCGACGACAGGGCGGCAGCGACCTGGCGCCGCTCGTGGCTGCTCGACGTCGGCTGCACCACGCCGCGATGCTGCCGTGCTCGTGGTGCTGAGCCAGGTCCCCCCGGCTTTACCCGCGGCCCGGCACAGCCCGGCCGCTGACCTCTACTACCAGGTCGAGACGCTGATCTTTGGCCGCGCCGTCGAGCGGGCCACCTGCCCGAACGGTTCATCGTCGGCTGCCCCGACCCGGCGGAGCCTCTCCCGGCGGCGCTGGCCACCTTTCGCCGGCTTCGACTGCCCGATCCTGCCCATGCGATTCGAGAGCGCCGAGCTCGCGAAGATCTCCATCAACTGCTGTCTCGTCGGCTCGTCAGCGTGGCCAACACCCTCGCCGAGCTCTGCGAGCGCGTCGGCGCCGACTGGTCCGAAATCGCCCCGGCGCTGAGGCTGGACCGCGCATCGGGCCGCATTCCTACCTGAGGCCCGGACTCGGCTCGTCGGCGGTAACCTCGAACGCGACCTCGCGACGGTGCTGCGCTTCGCCGAAACACACCATACCGACGCTGGCGTGGTTTCCGCCTGGGTAGCGAATTCCCGCCACCGCAAGGATTGGAGCGCGCGGAC
This sequence comes from uncultured Alphaproteobacteria bacterium, assembly GCA_963752345.1. Classification (GTDB taxonomy): domain Bacteria; phylum Pseudomonadota; class Alphaproteobacteria; order SMXQ01; family SMXQ01; genus CAVVYA01. Next base: position 664,356 of record CAVVYA010000015.1, on the reverse strand, counting down.
GATCAAGGCGGAACTGCTGGATCGGAGGCCCGAGGCGCGGATCGCCGTGCTGGGGCTCGCCTACAAGGAAAACACCGATTCGGTCAAGAACTCGCCCGCCATCGCCTGCCTCAAGGCGATCGAGGGCCACAACCTCGCCGTGTTCGACCCCGTGGTGAAGGGCAACATCGTGCCCTTCGCCACGGCCTGCTCGTCGGCGATGGAGTGCGCCAGCGGGGCCGATGCCCTGATGGTCCTGACGCCCTGGCCGGAATTCCGCAACCTCGATCCAGCGGCGCTGGCCGCCGTCATGCGCGGCCGGCTGATTGTCGACCCCTACCGGGTCTTTCGCAGCGATGCCGCGCTGGCCACCGGTTTCGACTACATCACCCTTGGCGTGCCACCGATACGAGCGAAGGATTTCCGCCGTGCTTGACCATCTCAACACCACCGCGGCAAAGCCCAAGCGCGCAGTTGTCATGGGCGCCGGTGGCTTCGTCGGTGGCGCCATCGTGCGTCGCCTCGCGGCGGAAGGCATCGCGACCCTGGCGCTGGGCCGTGGCGAGGTCGATCTGCTGGCAGCCGACGCGGCCGACCGACTGGCCACGCGACTGACGCCGGACGACACCTTCATCGCCGTCTCGGCACTGGCTCCGGTCAAGAATTCTCGAAATGCTGACGCAGAATGTGACGATGCTGCGCGCCATGGTTGAGGCGCTCGGTCGGGTGACGCCGCGGCACATCGTCAATATCGGCTCCGACGCGGTGTTTGGCGACGAGCCGCGGCCGCTCAGCGAGGCCGCGCCCAAGGCGCCGGCCAGTCTTCACGGCGTCATGCACGCCACGCGCGAGATCGCTTTCGCCGATCTGACAGCACCCCTGGCGACGCTGCGGCCAACGCTGATCTACGGCGCCGCCGATCCACACAACGGCTACGGCCCCAACCGGTTCTTGCGCCTCGCCGCCAGCGGCAAGGGCATCGTTCTGTTCGGCGAGGGCGAGGAGCGGCGCGACCATGTTTCAGTCGAGGACGTCGCCGATCTCGCCGTTCGCATCGTCCTCCGCCGCAGCCGGGGCTCCCTCAACGCGGCGACCGGCGAGGTATGGTCGTCCCGCGTGATCGCCGAGATGGCAGCCAAGCTGGTAGGCCAGCCGGTTCCGATCTCGAGTTCGCTGCGTCAGGGACCGATGCCCCACGGCGGCTATCGCCCGTTCGACATCACGGCAACCCGCGCGGCGTTCCCCGACTTCCGCTATACGCCGCTGCCAGATGGGCTCGCTCGCATGTGTCGTGAACTGTCCCCCACTCCCTAGCTTCGCAGGCTGCGATATGGTCTCGCCAAATTCACACCCCATGAGAGTCCGCTACTCGCCGCTCGCCGATCAATTCGCCGATCCCGAGCCGATCCTCGCCGACATCCGCGCCCTGGCGGCGACGGGCGACTTTACGCTCGGCAAGGTGGTCGGCGAATTCGAGGAGATGTTCGCCCGTATGCTGGGCGTCAAGCACGCGATCGGCGTCGGCTCCGGAACCGACGCCCTCAAAGATTCCTCTGAAGGCGGCCGGCATCGGCCCCGGCGACGAGGTGATCACCGCCGCAAATACCTTCTGGGCGACGATCGGCGCGATCGCCGAAGTCGGGGGCCGGCCGGTTCTGGTCGATTGCGACGACCGCTTCGGCATGGACCTCGACAAGCTGGAAGCCGCCATCGGCCCCAAGACCAAGGCGATCATGCCGGCGCAACTGACCGGCGATGTGCTCGACATGCCGCGCCTGATGGCCTTGGCCGACAGGCACAAGCTGATTGTTATCGAAGATGCATGCCAAAGCCTGTTTGGCGAATGGGAGGGCCATCGCGCCGGGTCGTTCGGCCTCGCATCGGCGTTTGCGACGCACCCGCTGAAGATCATCAACGTATGGGGAGACGCGGGCATCGTGGTCACCAACGACGACGCGATGAACCGTCGTTGCCGACTTCTGCGCAACCATGGACTTAAGACGCGCGACGAGATGGAGATCCTAGGCTACAACACGCGCCTTGATTCGCTGCAGGCGGTTGTGGGCAAACATATGCTGCCACAGGTACCCGGCTGGATAGAGAAGCGCATTGCCAACGCCGCCTATTACGATCGCGCCTTCACCGGCATCAAGGGGGTCCGCATCCCACCACGCGATCCGCGCAGCAAGAACGTCTATCTACTCTATATTCTCTTCACCGAGCGCCGCGACGAACTCCTGGATTACTGCGCCTCCGAGGGTATCGAGGCCAAGGTGCACTATCCGGTTCCCGTCTACCGGCAGGATGCACTTACATACCTCGGCTACCGCGCCGGAGACTTCCCGGTAACCGACCGTCATGCGCTGGAGATGATTACGTTCCCGGTCGACCAATATCTGACGCGCGCGCACCTGTACCGCGTCATCGAGGTGGTGCGGTCTTTCTACGCCAAGGGCTGAACGCAGGCGCTCTCCGGAGGCCGCGCGGCTGACGAGGCGACCAAGCCTTCACGGGCAGGCTTGGGCAGCAACCGCACGTCATTCAAGATGATGGTATGACCCGAGCGCGTGCGCTGTACCGCAAAGCTGCCTTTGTCTTTGGCCTGGATCTCGCGCGGCGCGACCTCGATCGCGTTGGGTTCCTCCACGACGTCTGGAACAGCCAGCCCTTTGGTGACCGCAGCGAAGTAGGCCGGAATATTCCGGGTGAAGTGCATGACACGGCGCTCTTGCTCGCCCCACAGCGGCACGCGCGCGCGCTGGTAGGCGATGATCTCCGCAAGCACCGTTTCGTCGAGGGGATGATCGTGACAGGCGAAAAACCGGCGAACGATCTCCGAAAGGTCGCGATAGAACGCATCTGGATCGTCCAGCATTATCGCCAGCACCGCCTCATGAGTTAGCGCGAGCGCGCCGCCCAACTCCTCGATCGGCGAAAGGCAGGCGATGCTATCGAGGATCATCTGGCGCTGCTTGCGGACGTGCGCCGTCGCCCGGTGCAGCCAGGGATAGGTCTCAGGCTTCGTCTCGGCCTCATCGAGCAGAAACTCGATGAAATGCGTGTGTTCGTTTCCGATTTCGTTCTGGGCATAAAGCATCGGAAAGAACGCCGGACGGAAGTTATAAAGCGCCGCCGAAAGATAGCCGACCGCGAACGAGCGCGCCCAGGCGTCCAGCGGCATCGAAGCGGTCCCCACCACGATTTCCTCAATCTCCGCAGCAGCTTCTTCCTTTTGCTCCACCGTGCGGCGGGCGATCCCCGCCGCCACCCAGCGTGACACGATACCGTACTTCTCCCGGTACTCGTCGGACTCCATCTCGGTGTTGACGAGCAGCGTGCAGAGGTGGAACACCCAGTGATCCGAGACGCCCGGCGTCATCGCCTGGTTGAGCCCCTGGGTGAATGTCTCGTAGGTCTCCTCGGGAAGACCCAGGATCATCTCGGTGTAGGTGGGAAGATTGCGCTCCTGGTACTCCTTCTTGAGCTTCATCAAGCTCTCAGTCTTGATATTGCGCCGCTTGATCGCTGCAAGCGTCTTGTCGTTGAACGACTGCACGGCAAACGTGACGCTGGTCTGGACGCCGCCCGAGGCCAAGCTCTCGGCAATCGCTGTGATCCGTTCGTGGGTGTTCTTGGTCCAGTTGATGGCCATGAAGCGGGGATAACTGTGCGCCTTGCCGGCGGCGGCGAGGCGGTCGGAGATATCGAGATCGCGTTCGTAGAAGATGCCGAAGTTGGCATCCGCCAGATAGATATAGAAAATCTTGTTGCGGGCAATCCAGTCGATCTCCTCCTGGAGGCGCGCGATATCGTAGGACTTGATCTTGTTGACGTCCGCATTGCCCCAGTCACAAAAGGTGCAGGAGAACGGACAGCCACGATTGGTCTCCCACACCACCCCGGTCACATGCTGGCCATGGAGCCGCATCAACTCGTCAAACGTGCCGTTCAGGAACGGGGACGGCAGGACGTCGAGATCGTTGATTTCGGTCGCGACGCCCCGTGGTGACAAATCCGCCGGGCGCGTCGGGCTCGCGGTAGCTTATGCCTGGCGTGGTCGACAGTTCTCTGCCCTCAGCGAGCGCCTGGGCGAGGTCGGCAAAGGTGAACTCGCCTTCGCCATGGACCAGGATGTCGACGAATGGAAACTCGGCGAAGAAACGCTGCAGCTTATCAGGGGACTTCGGCACCGAATATCCGCCGCACACGATCCGCGCGCGCGGATTGGCCGCCTTTGTCGCCTCGGCCACCCGCATCGAGGCGCGATAGTTCCACACGTAGAGCGCGAAGCAGACCAGCGCCGGCTTATCGAAGCCGCTGACGATGTCGGCGGTGTCGCCGCGCAGAAAGTGAATGTTGAAGTTGTATGCGTCGTTGAGGACGGGGATGCTCTTCGCGTAGGAGGAGATGAGGCCGACGCCCAAGGGCAGCAGGTTGCGGTTGCTGCCGGTGCCGAGGTCTACGAAATAGACGTTTTGCTTCATGCAGCGCTCTCCTTGTTCGCGCGTGACGCGTCCTGCGGGCCGCCCATGGTCAAAACTCGTAGGCGAGATGTTGACCGGTAACCCGCTGCGCCACATGGTCGGAATTGACGCTGCTGACGCCGAGGAACCAGCGCCCCGCGGGATTGGTCCAATCCACTGCCTTGTGCGGATCGACCGGAATGACGCCGTGCTCGACCGTCGGATAGAAGATAAAGATGTCGCCCGCCTCGACACAGGGCTCGAGATCGATCGGTTTGCGGTGAGGGCCGACGCAATAAAATCCGCCGGTATCGTAGTCGACGCCGCGGGTGCTCATCATCACACCGGTGGTCGTCTTATGGTTGTTGGTGGGGTCGACGTGCGCCTTCAGATTGCCGCCGCCGAACGGATAGAGGTAAACGACGATGCGGTCGATGGTGCCGTCGTGCGGCACGTTGCACTCGAAGGCCGTGGGTTCGAGACCGCTGATGGACTTGACCGTGCGCCAGACCGAAGAAAAATCGCGATAGACGCCGGCGGGATCGTCGTTGAAGCGGTAGAAATAAAATCCGTGGCGCAACGCGCGCAGCGAGTAATCCGCGGTCGCGCCATCGTCGATGATGCGGTGGAAATCGGGCGTTCCGTCGAACATCTTGTGAAACGACGAAGGCTGAGAGAGCCCGAAGGCAAATACGCGACGCGCGACATCCTGCAGGAATTCCCGCTCGAAGGCGCCTTTGAGAAGAAAGAAATCCCCCGCGTACATAGACGAGGTGAAGTCCTCGACAAAGTCGTTATGACCCTCGCGGATGCCCTGCAAAATCTCATGGGACGGCACCACCCGTAAATTTCGCATATGGCGCGGCTGCGGGGCGGAGGATTTGAGGCGCTGCCAAGCCCGTTTGAACTTGGCCTGCGGTGTTGCGCCGATGCTGGATATGGTGCCCACGATGGTCTCTCCAACCTACATACTCTGCCAGCCACCATGCCGAGCATGGCCGCGCAAAGCCTCCAGGCCTTCCGACACCGGATAGCTCAAACTTATGTTTAGCATCAATCCTTTAAGGGTGCACTAGGTGGCATTTTGGGCACGATTTCGCTCCGACGACGGGGCTGGGCGGGCGAACGTCGCAAGCTCACGCGCCGTGGCTCAGATCGTCGGCCAGGCCCCTTGATATTCTAACAACCAGCTGATTAATAATATCTTTTCACGAAAAGCGAGGGGCGCCGGGCACGTTTCGAGCGGTATTGAGGCATGCCCGCCAACGGGATGCACACTTGAGGCCGTGAAGTCGCGGCGAACAAGTGTTATACCGACGCGGCAGTTTCCCAGCCTCGGACGGCCTTCTCCACTGATGACCACGCACTTCCAGACCGCTGTCCGCGACCTGTCGAACGGTGCACTGCAGCATTCACTCTGGCTGACCCTGGCCTGGCGCGACATCCGCTCGCGCTATGTGCGGACGACCCTCGGCCCGTTCTGGCTCACCGCCAGCACGGCGATCTTCACGTTCGCGTTCGCCGGCATCTACGCCACCTTGTTCAAGCAGGACATCGTCAGCTATCTCCCGTTCGTTACATCGGGATTCCTGGCCTGGGTGCTGTTCTCGACCATCATCAACGAGAGCTGCACCGCGTTCACGCTGGAAAAGACGTGGATCTGCAATCAGCAATTTCCCTATTCGATCATCATTTATCGGATCGTCTGCCGTAACATCATCGTATTTTTTCACAATGCGGTGATTCTGATTCCCGTCTACATGTTCTCCGGCAATTTTCCCGGCTGGAATATCCTGTGGGCACCGCTCGGATTGCTGCTCATCGGTCTCAACGGCCTGTGGATCGGCCTTTTGCTCGGCGCGCTCTGCGCGCGCTTCCGCGACATCCAGCAACTGGTGACGAGCTTCCTGCAGATCATCCTGTTTATCACGCCGATCTTCTGGCGTCCGGAGATGCTGAGCGGCGAGCGCATGATTTTCGTCAATGCGAACATCATCTATCACGTCGTCAGCGTCCTGCGCGAGCCCCTGCTCGGCGAAGCCCCGCCGTGGCGGTCGGTGGCGATCACGCTGGCCTTCGCCGCTGTGGGCTTGGCCGTGACGTGCTCGTTCTACGGGCGGTTCCGTCGCCGCATCCCGTTCTGGGTCTGAGGTCCCGACATGCCTTCGCTGTCCGTCGATCACGTCTCTCTCGCGTTCCCGATCTACGACATCGAACGGAGCTTTCGGAAAGTGCTGTTCGGCCGCGCCGTCGGTGGCGCGATCAAGCACGGCGGCCGGCACAATAAGCGGGTGTCCGTGGCCGCGCTCGACGACGTCTCGATCGAGCTCAAGCAAGGCGACCGGCTCGGGCTGATCGGCCAGAACGGCGCGGGCAAGAGCACGCTTCTCAAAGTGATGGCCGGGGTTTACGAGCCCGACAGCGGCCGCGTGACGACGGACGGACGCGTCTCCTGCCTGTTCGGACAGTTGGTCGGCATGGACGATGCCGACAATGCCTATCGCAACATCGCCATCTGCTGCCGTTTTCTCGGCATGACCAAGCAGGAGATCGAGGAGAAGCTGGCATTGATCGAGGAGTTCTGCGAACTCGGGGAATACATGTCGATGCCGATCCGGACCTATTCGGCGGGTATGATGGCGCGGCTCTCGTTCGCCATCACCACCGCGGTGGACCCGGAAATCCTGCTGATGGACGAGGGGATCGGCGCTGGCGACGCGCGCTTCGCGCGCAAGGCAAAGGAACGCGTCGAAGGCTTTCTGCAGAAGGCGCGCATCATGGTCGTCGCCTCTCATTCCAATGAGCTGATCAAGGACCTCTGCAACAAGGCGGTTCTGATGCAAAGCGGCCGGATCGTGGATTTCGGCACGGTCGACGAGATTCTTGCGGCCTATAAAAAGGTCAGTGCCGCCTGATGCCGTCGTCGGCGGGCATCCCATGAAACCGGAGGTCGTTCGTCGCATCAATGCCCTGTTCGGCGAGCGGACCATGCTGCTGACGCCGCTCGATGCCGAGCCGCGGCTGGTGCCCCTCGGACCGTTTGTTCCGCCGCCGAGCCTTCGCCGCCGCATCGATTACTGGCGCGAAGTTCTGAGCGCGCCTGGCCGTTACAACGAACCCCAGGCAATCCTGGCGGGCACATTGGACATCTCCGCACCGGTGATCGCAATCCCCTATCGAGCGCTCGATTACGCCACGGCGCGTGCCATGCGGGAAGGCGGCGGCGCGCCGCCAGTCTTGAGCGTCGGCACTGTCGCCGTCTGCCCGGCCCGACGGACGCTCTACGTCCACCGGCGCGCCAAGGGCGCGCAGCCGGCCCCCTCCATGCTCCACAGTTTTTCCGGCGGCTATCGCATGGGCGCCGATGGTCCCGAGCGCCGCCCCGTCGCCGAGGGCCTCCAGGAGTTCGGTGAAGAGACGGGCCTCGGCGTGTTCACGCTCGACCAAGCCTTCCCGCCGCCGCGTCTCGCCCTGTTCCGGGATAACGACTATGGGGCGCTGGAAATTTGCCTGCTCGGTGTGACGTTGACGCCGGAGCAAGTCGACCGCCTGTCACCGACGGCCGAAGGCGAAGCCTGTGAGATCGCCTTCGACGCCCTTCCCGGCTCGTTGACGGACGGCGTCGATCCGTGGACCGAAGGCGGCAAGCTCGAAGTGCTGACGTGGCTCGCGCTCGGCGCGCCGCCATGCGCGGGCCAAATGTTCGCGGGAATAACGGCCGAAGCCCTCGTCTTTGCCGCCACCAAGTAAACTCTGCGCTCGACTGAAAAACGCGCTGATGAAGCCAGTCGTGCCGAAGATGGCAAGGTTGCGTTCATGCAAGCGAACCAACTTTAGGCCTTTGAAAGGTACCAGAACCGCCGGTAATTGTCGGCAGCGCCACGGTCCTCGTGCTTCCAGTCATATACGTGCATATAGGTGTTTAGGTCAGCATCGAATGCACGCCTCGTCACATAACCGCGCGATTTAAAGAATTGCTCGATGTATCCGGGCGATGGACGTGCCCCCTTACCGCGCAGCGGATGATCGACATATCCGGGCAGCCAGTCGACGATCATGACCTTGTCGGGATCAAGCGAGTCGCAAACCATCGTTTCCACGAAGATGCGATCGGACATACGGCAGCAGCAGTCCATTACATGGTCAACTTTTGTGACGACTTCCAGAAAACCGAGATTGAGAATCAGATCGAACCGACCAAGATGGGTGAAATCCTCTTCAGCATCGAACACGATAGATTGAAAATTCGAAAGATGGCGGAACTTCAGGCTCGCAAACTGCTGATTAACCGAACGACCCTCGAGCGAAACAACGGTCGCTCCCATCGCGGCAAAAAACGACCCATGTCTCCGAGGCCGCCGCCGATTTCCAATATACGTTTTCCAGAAAAGTCCGAGCCGAATATCTCCATGATCTTGCGAAGCCGTCGGATGCGCCACTCGACATAATGGTCGTGAAAGTGTCCTTGATCGAAGAAATACTGGCTGCCGGTTACATACCAATCGATCGGGTCCCCTCCCCGAAGCGTACTCATGTTGAGCGACCTTAGCCGTCGGACCTCGTCACGGGTTGTTTGCATCTCGTTCTTCAGGATGCGTATCTCGTGAAGCATGGCCTCACGGGTATGAGACCCGAGCACCACTCCCATAGAATGCCTAACTGACAGATGAATACGGCGGGCAAGATTATAAATTTTACTGGCGACCGCCATCAAGAGATTAGGCATGTTCATTTGCCTTTGAGTTCATCGTTTTGTTCACAAGAATTCAGCATACTTTCTAAGAAAATAACGCGGAACACGACTGTAGATGCGGGTGCCGGTCGCCGTCTGGCTTTCTGCCGAAAGCATCCAGAACCTGCGTTGCAGTTCGTCGTCATCAGCGGAGTACGAAATCGTGCCGTCCAGGCAGTCCATCATTTCTATGACCGCCTCGCGCAACTCGTCCGGGGCATTATCTATCGTCCTGATCCCGCGGCGGTCGAACTCGTGCTGGAAGTAGAAGTCGGCGACCGGCGCAGACAGCAACTCGCGAAAGTGAAGCATGCGGTCTTCTTTCGGTAGGAAGCACATCTTCGGCATCGCCAGATCGGTCGGGGACGCAGCAATCGAACTGACCGGCATGAAGTTGCTGAGGATGTTGGGAACGCCGAAAGAGTTGGGAACACCACCTGGGCCTCACCCAGTTCCTACGAAAAATCGGCTAGCCGCAATGCAATAGATGTCTATCCAGTCTTGCTTTTCCGCCTTATGCGCGTAGTCAATGAGCCCCTTTTTCGGAGGCAAAGGCGGCATACCTTCGTCGCCGAGGCGCACGACCCAACCACCGCGTGCAATGATTGCGTCGATTGCCTCCGAGTAGCTGGCGATATTAACGTCGCGATATAGATCCCCGGGAATCCGGCTGTCCCGGACATGGAGTCCGACGACCAAGCGCCCGCAGGCATGCCGAGACGGCAAAGCGCCTCGGCCCCCTCTGCACGATGGCTGTCCGTCAGCCTCATGATGGGGGGATGCCTCTGATCATGCCAGCGTTTTCTCACTTCGCCGGCAGCCCACGAAATCGGCGTCGCCCTGCCGTCGAATGGAATGAACCAATGGATGTCGTCAGTTAGACAATCCGCGATGTCCCCAAGTTTTTCCGCTTCAACACTACTGTCGACAACACGCAGATATTCCCCGAAACAGTCCAGAAAACAACGATTTGCGGGTCGAACATCCTTAAGCAGCATGACCAACTGCACACGTTCCGCGGCACCCGTCAGCATTGCCTTTAGGTACATTTCGATGTGCGTCATAACGCCGATGTTCGTCGCAACTGCCTCTGGAATGAAACGCAGGCCCAGTCCATCGATACCCTTTTTATGCGCAAGTTCCCGTTGCTTTTCGCGCATGCGGTTCATGATCTTGTAGGGCTCGTTCCAATCCCCCAGGTAAAATTTCAAGGTCCAGAGTTGGCGATACGCGTCAAAGGTATACGGCGCACGTTCGATGACTCGATCGAAAAATAGCAATGCTAGGTCCGCCATCGCGGCTGCGTCGGGACTCATTTTATCGGAAAACGAAAGGTCCCTTCGTAGCAGAGCGCCAGCCCGCATCAGCGAGGTGCTCTCTACATTTTCTGTTTCCAAAAGAGAACCGAAATACCTTTTTGCGCTTTTCACGCTGAAATCACTATGAGCAAGGCGGTCATCAAGGAATGCCTTTTGCAGGTCATCGCTGGCTGCATCTGCAACATCGCTCGCCGTTTCAGAAACCGCAGACGAACGCGCGTCACCAATCCCATCGTTTGGGAGCTTGACAATGTCGTAGCCCAAGCGCCGCGCGGTCCCCAGAACTGCGCGCTTAAGCCAAGGGATGATCACGTTCAAAATGCCCCCCAATGCGCTATACCGACGTCCCTCGCCTCAGAAATCGTGACATAGACCCGTCTGCACCCACTTGCATGAGATCGGCCATCGGCAGGGATGTCAGTGACGATTTGCGCGGCCGGTCACTTGATCTTGACGATGCGATAGCCGAGCTGAGCGAAAAGGGCGATAGCCGCGCTCTTGCCAAATGCCTTAAGGCGGGAAACGCCTCTCCTCTTTCTGTCCTTCGGAAGAAAGCTCTGAGCGCGCGCCTGATCGGAGGCGGCTGCGCCTGGCTGGTCAGCATCGCCACTATCCGGCGGTGCCCCCATAACATGCGCGTAGGCGTCTACTCCCCGCGCAATGCCACGAACCAGCAAGCCATTAACATAGGCAAATTCTCTTCCTCAAATCGACGCCATCTTTTGTCGAGATCGGAACTGTGAACCCTGATCCCATTCATGAAGCAGGCGAGGCTGTACATGCAGTTGGACGGCCTCAGAGTGGAATTAATAATGGAGTTTTCAACGTCATCGTTTTCGACTTGGCTTGCATTGGCGTTCTTCTCATTGTCAGGCTTAATACCGACCACAAGAAAGTTGTCGAAGTCGTTTTCAATATGTATATCGCTGAGAACGAAGCCGTTAGCCCTTACGAAGTCATGATCTATGGCGGTAAAATCGGGAATATCGTCATGTCTCATAAATCGACCATGTAAGGATGAAGAGATACGAAACGGAACAAAGCACCGTCGGCGCTTGGAGCACGCCATAATCCCATATAGGGGTTCTCGGGAAAGAACGGATTCCTAACGTCATGGTTGGTCATGTCCGTATGCAAGTTGTCCATCAGGATTTTCGCCATGACGCGAGGTTGGATTGGCGTTACTTCGTCGAACTGGCAAAGCTTCCTATGGCTCAAGTAAGGGATCACCTTTTCTTTTGAGACAACCGGTCCGTGGGAAACGCACACTCGTCGGCCCTGACGACAAAGGCGATAGAGGTACGTCAGCATTCCCTCGGAATACATTGCATTGGGATGGACGAAAAATCGTACCCCTTGCCCAGCGCCTGAGAAGCGGCGCGCTTGAATGCATTTCCGAGATGACCGTACTTCTCCTCTCTGCTGTCATGGCTCATTTCCATAAGGATGAACTCGACACGGATCAAACTCGAGAGTATGGCGAAGAGGCTGGACTGGCGGATTGCTTGTTTGTCGACTTGCGTCGTGATGATCGTAAATTGAAACTCGCTCAAGTTCGGAAGTCCCGGAAGGTTCCCGGGAGACAAGAGCGTCGGCAGGCAAAAGGTCAGCAGATTGTCGACGTACAAGTGGAGCCCCACACAGTAACCAGAAAAAAGAACCTAGGCTCCCAAAGTCATGCCCATCCTCCACCGCCAGAAGCTCCACCCAAAGAGCATGGCAATCTTCCTGAGTTACCGTTCTAGCCTCCGCAGCACCATGTATCGCTGCAACACAAGGCCGCAGATAGCGGCAAACGGGCCGGCCAAGCCGGCGATGCTCATAACACGCCAAACACCGCCGAGCCGTCCACCCTGGCGGAAGGCAAACTCCTCCCGCTCGACGAAGGCAATAGCCCCGCCCGCCCGCGCCGCAGCGCGCCGAAGATACGCCTTGCTCGGGTAATTGTTGAGCCGCATCAATGCTATGTTTCGCGCGAGGGTGGCGCGCCAGTCCAATCCACACTGGTCGGATCCGCGAATCCAGCCAGGGCGCAGGCCGCGAGATAGGTCCGGCTGCGGCAAAGCCAGGAAAACGGCAGCCCCACATGACCCTCGAAAGGATAATTCGGGCCGGGAAAGCGATGCAGGGACAAGGCGCCTGGCTTGAGAACCCGAACGATCTCGGCGAATACCGTCTCGTAGTCGAAGACATGCTCCATGACCTGCTCGCTGAAGCAGAAGTCGAACGTCCGGTCAGGAAAAGGGAGCTTGAGATCGGCCTGGGCGATAACCCGCAGCCGCTCGTGGACGAACGCCGGCAGCTCGGCGGGCCCGGGCTCGTGCCCATGCCCGTTCCAGGCATCGTGGATATCCACGCCCCAGGCATCGAAGCCCTGTTCGAGCAGGTCCCGCACCTGTGCGCCGGCACCGCAGCCGAAATCGAAAATCGCCGCGCCGCGGGAGATCGTCACGCCCAGCTGCTCGCGCGCGAACGTAATGCCATGCGCGGCCGTGGTCCGCCGCTGGGGCATAGCATCGCCAGTGCTGGGACCGGCTGGGACGCGCCGTGCCGTCATGCGTGCCCGCCCCGACGTCGGCCTTACGGCCCGTAAATCTTGTATTCGGGATTTCCGCCAGGAAAGCATCGAATACGCGGCAGACATGCGGCGTGAAGAAGCGCCCCAGGGGCGTGAGACGGAACGAGCGTTCGTCGCGCACGACCATGCCGTCGGCGATGAACCGGTCGGTTGTGCCAGCTCCGGCTTGAAATAATCCTCGAACACGATCCCGTGGGCGCGCTCGACGGCGGCAATGTCCACTTCCTGGCGGCATTGAATGCGGAAGATGACGTCACGGCGAACGACATCCGGATCGCTCAGCCGATAGCCCTTGAACACCGGGAAGCGGCCGGCGTTGACCGCCTCGGTATATTGCGGCAATTCATAGACGCTCTGGAAATAGTAGCGTCCGAAGGCGTTGGTGGAGGTCGGGCCGAGACCGATGATGTTGTCGGCACGGCCCGGCGAAGAGCCGCTGAAGTTGCGCCCGGTGGTCTTGCTGCGCGCGGCCTTGCCGAGATCGTCGGTCGGCTTGGCGAAATTATCGATCCAGCCCAGACATAGCCCGCATCGACCAATTCCTCGACCGCTTCCTGAAACATCAGCGGCAGCACGTCCTTCGCCGGAAGTTGTTCTTTGTCGATCATGTTCATATGTTTGCGGACCTCAGGGACGTGCGCATATTTGATCAGTGTGATGCGATCGGGCGCGAGTTCCTTGGTCAGCTCGATGGTGCGCCGGAACGTTTCGCGCGTCTGCATCGGCAACCGTACAGCAGGTCGAAGTTCACGCCCTTGAACAACTTGCGCACCTCCGGCGACAGAAGATCGCGGACCATTTCGAACGGCTGGATACGGTTGATCTTCTGCTGGACGGTCGGATCGAAGTCTTGCACCCCGAACGAAATGCGGTCGACTCCGAGGGAGTGATAGTATGGAAGATCTTCGCTCCGGATGGTGCGGGGATCGATTTCCATCGCGAATTCATCGAGCGAACCGATGTCCGCGATATTGGCCAGCCTATCGACGAGTTGGCGCAATTGCGCGTGGTCGAGGTGCGAAGGCGTGCCGCCGCCCAGGTAAATCCGCGCACGTTCGGCCGGATGCGGTTGGTTTCGAAGAAATTCGCCAGGTGATCGGCCTCGCGAAGCAGCACATCGACAAACCTCTGGATGCGCTCGCGGTTGTTAGAGATCTCGATGTTGCAGATGCAATACCAGCAGAGCTTCGCGCAAAACGGGATATGCGTGTAGAGATAGATCGGCGCAGTCGGATCGGCGACGAAGAACTCCTGCAGCGCCCGGCCATAGGCCGCACTATCCATGCCGACGGACCACCGGTTGAGCGAAGGGTAGCTCGAGTAATAAGGCCCCGGCTCGTTGAAGCAGCTGACTAGGCGGCCGTCGAACGCAGCTCCCGGAAGCTTCTCGTCGATCACAAGCACCGGCTGTTCCTCATCTCTGTCGCGGCGAAGCGTCCGCGAGTTATTTGCTGGTCAAATTGCGCAGCATCTCTGGGCTAGGCTTGCACGCGAGCGAGGCGAGCAGCGTCTGGAACGTATGCGCCAGATACGGCAGGGGAGTCACCCCATTCAGGCCGTTGTTTCTTCAAAGAAAATCGCGTTCCACCCATCAACTCATCGAAATCGAACCACGCCATATCCATGCCCTCGGTCAGCTCCAAGGCCTCGATATCGACTTCGAGCAGGCAGCCGAAAGCGTGAGAGAATACCTCGACCTCCGGGATGACGCCGCAGCCGAGAGGCACCAACGTGGTGGCATGATGCGGTTTTCCTTGGCCAGTTCACGCCGCGCGGCCCCCTCGGGGCTTTCGCCGGGCTCGATCCCGCCCCCGAAGAACCCCCACTTGCCCGGGAAAGCAATGCCTTCCTTGTCGTCCCGAAGCTGCATGAGCACGCGACGCTCGCGGTAGGGCAGAATTACCACCACGGACTTCGCCTGCGGGCCTGCCGCGGCCATGGCCATCAGGCGTCCACCGGTGGGACGATCATGTTGGCGAGGAATTCCTCGCGCTCGAGGAACGGATACATGTTTTCGATGGCCGGCGGCAGCAGCTTGCCATCGGGGGTCTTCTGGGTCTGAACGCGGGGGATCAGGGCCTGCAAATCCGGCATCTCGATATCGACCAAAAACGGCCCGTTGGCGTTTAGCGCGCGGTCGAGATTGGCGTGCAGATCTGCATTCGAGCTCACCCGGATCGCCTCGATGCCGAAAGCGTCGGCGACGCGGATGAAATCGGGGCAACTGACGTTGCTCGAAGGTCCCGAGCCAACATAGCGCTTAAAGTGATTTTGCTGCATGAGTTGCATTGTCAGATAGCCGCCGTTCGAAAGGACGAAAATCGAGATCGGCAGTTTGAATTCGGCGATCGTCTGGAGCTCCTGCAGATTGAACATGAACCCGCCGTCGCCGTTGACGCTGATGGTTTGCGCCGAGCATGCCCGAAACAGGCGCCGATCGAACCCGGCAGACGAAACCCCATTGCGGCAAGGCCGCTCGACGTGAACAGGCGTTGGCCCTTCTTGATCTGGATGGTCTGATCGTGCAGGTGAAACTCGTACCCATGTCCGTGACGATGACGGCATCGTCGGGTGCGCGCTGGGCCAGCTGCTCGATGAAGTAGTAGGGGTTCACCCGTTCCGCACGCTCGCGGTACTCCGGCAGCACCACCGGATAGCGCCGCCGCCAGTCGCGGCACCGTTCCATCCGGGATGAAACCACGGACGAGGGGCGAAAGTCGCCGAGCTTCGCCAGCAGGCCCGTCAGAAACTGCTTTGCATCGGCGACGATCGGCAGATCCATCGCAGGCTCTGCTTGAACATCTCGTTTTCGTCGATGTCGACCATGACCAACTTGGCATGGCGGGCGAACAGCGTCGCGTTGAGCCAGTCTGTGGGATCGACATGCGCGACCCGACCACGAGAGCAGGTCGGCGTTCTGGACCGCGAAATTCCCGGCGTGTTCCCCGAACAGCCCGGCCCGGCCGCATAATTCGGGTGTTCGGCCGGAATCATGTCATTCGCGTTCCAGGTCGGGACGATCGGGGATTGAAGCCGCTGGCCCTTCTTCAAATTCATGGACGGCGCCCGAGCCGAACGCCCAGCCCGCGATGAGGATCGGCCGCTCGGCCTTACGCAGAAGATCGAGACATTCCTCGATCTGGATATTGAGAAAGCCTGCGGGGCGGGCGGCGTCGGCACCGGCGGGACAAAGCCCACAAGTGAGTCGGGATCGACCTGGGCATTCTGCACGTTGAACGGCACGTCGAGCCAGACCGGGCCGGGCCGGCCGGTGGTGGCCAGGTGCAGCGCTTCTCGAAGTGGTAGCGGATTCGGTTCGGCTCGATGACCACCTTGGCGTATTTGGTAATGGGGCGGACCAGGCTGACGATATCCACCTCCTGCACGCCGACCTGCCGCAAGTTGGCGTCGCCGATCATATCCATGTCATGATCTGCCCGGAAACCACCAACATCGGGATCGAATCATCCGCCCCGCAAATTTCGGTAATCGAGTTGGTTCCCCCCGGCCCAGTGGTGACCTGCAGCACGCCGATGCGTTCGGCGATGCGGGCATACCCCTCCGCCGCCATCGAGGCCGTCTGCTCGGCGTGCATCGGAATGAGCGGAACGACGATGATTGCGAAGGCGTCGTTGAGGGCATGGCGCCACCGCCGGTGACGCCAAAAACGTAATTTACGTCCTGCTTGGCTACGAAATCAGCGATGTAATCTGCAAGTCTGACGTGTCTGTTTCCACTACCATGATGGACCGGACGTCGACGGCCGGATAACCCCCGCAGGTGTGCGACGCCTCACCGCTGGCTACGAGCGGATCGACAGCGCGCCTCCGGCCTTGGACGCGTTGCCCGTCCGCCCGAACCATTTCCAGGCGGAGGAATCATATCCTTTTATCGCAGCGGAAACAACGCCGCCTCTTTTGACCCGATCGCGGCGGCAGGGTCGCAACTGCCAGTGGACGCGTCGCATTCCCTATCCGGTATCGAACCCAGCTTTGAAGTCGGCGCACCGTGTTGCCGCAACAACTGACGCGGCAATCGTTGCGCGGCAAAGATGACTTGAGCTGGCATTTCTCGCCCTATACTCCCGGAAATCGTCGCGCGGAAAAGCCAGTGGACCGTTTCCCGGTAGAATTTCGCGACGTTCCATAACATCTACCAGAGTGGGGGGATGGAGGCACCTTTATGAAGCGGTTACTTTTGTCGGTTGCGGCGCTGAGATCGGATCCATGCTGGTCGGGATGATCGACCCCGCAGCCGACGCCATCGAATTAGCCGCCATATTGACACATCCGATTGCAGTTGACCCAAAACATCCAACGCTCAAGGGCGTCGATTCCTTGGTCGCCCGGGTCATTCTGGCGCAACCCCAGATGCTCGATCAGGTGAAGTCGTCCCAATCGCCGGAAGCGCTCGTGGTGCGCGGCAAACCATTCCAGTCTTCGGGCGATGCCGCAAGCTTCGACTTCAGCCTTCTGCCCCCTTTGTTGTCTGCCTGTCGCAACATCGGAGAAGCAGGTGAAGGACAGCGCCTTTATAAATCGCTTCTCGCGACCGCCAATTACGTGATTGGCGTCGCCGAATCCGGCGGACTACCAGCGATCTTCTGCCCCTTGATCGACGTTCCCGACCGGCTGCTTCCGGTGGCGCCGGTGACGCTCGGCGATTCCGGGTATTCTGTCTGGGCTCCTGCCAGAGCAACGGTTGGCAGGCCCTCCTCGTGGCCTGTTCGGCGTTGTCGAAACCGCCGGCATGAATCGTTCGAGCTCTGCGCCGCAGAGCTCACATCGTTCATCCAGACACGCCCACCGGGCGGCTCAGCACCGAGTCTCTGCGGCGCGCGACCAGGACGCAAGGAATAACCTTTGCCCCGGTTCTTCCCAGGTAGAAACGGTTATGGAGCGTCTCTTTCCCGGCCGCCACACCGTCAATACCATTTCGCTGCGGACGCTGATCATGCCGCCGAGTTATCAAATCTGCCGGTTTTTTTCCGCTACCGGCTCGCCAACCATCGCCGGCTGACCGCGCGGTGATTGTCGCGGGGTTTAGACACGCCGCGAAGACGCGCCCTTGTCGCCGTTTGCGTGGCCGACCTTCCGCTGGGAAGTCGAGGCTTCGAACAATGCGAGTCCGCCGCCGTTTAACCCCGCAGAAATCGCCGCTTCACTTCACGGGTTAATTATCCGGTGTTGACGTTAGTGATGCATTCCCCGGTCAGCCAGCTCATCCTCAGAGCTCACGCGGATAACACGCGGACATATTGCCGGACGAACCATCATCGAATAGCGTCAAACACTTCAACCCCAGCCCGAAGGTCAAGGTTTTTCCCGTCACCTGACGCATGAGCGGCATTTCCCCGTCCTCGCTGGACGCTGGCCGATTTCAAGAATCACCGCGTTCTCCAAGGATGGGGTGTTCCCTGGTTTGGCGCTGGACCGTCCGGACGGCACGGGCGGTTGCAAAATCGCCAAGAAAGACAATGCGAAAATTCGGCGGGAGATCGATCGCATCGCAGTCCTCGACAAACAGCGGTTCCCGCACCTCGCGCGCTGGACGCTGGTTTTCCTCGGCGTTAGGGGCTGATCGAGCTGGGGCAGGCGTGCTGGAGGGGCGGCGTCTTCTTTCTGCAACAATCTGTTCGAGGCCCCACCTTGAGCCATTATTTGCTGCAGAAGCAAGTCGGCCCATCAGGACATTGCCAGCGTTATTGACAATGGGCAGGTGGTCACCAATTTAATCGACGATATCGAGGATCATCGTCCGATTGATACAGCGGCAGATAGGGCCTGTTTTCGTACGGATGAATTTTGCGCCGCTTTCACCGAATCCTCGATTCGCCCCGTCGGCGCCGTCGCCCGCTTGCCGGAGCTCGTGATCAACGGCCATGCGCGGAAAGGACTTCGCTTCAGCGTGGAGCGAATTATCGATTCGCCAGCGTTCGACCGAGCGATCCGCAAGCGGCCCGCCATCGCCGGGTCTAGGTATCGGAATTTTCATGGCGAAAACATCATCCACAATGCTGAGTTCAAGCGAAAGGCTTCGCCATCATCGATCCGGATGTGGTAGCCTTGGAGACGAATGCGATCCCATCTCCGGACTCGCCCGGCTTTTTGTACCATTTCCTGAGAACAGGTACGATTGGCGGAACTCAGCCAGTACCCGATCTGCTTCCGCACCTTTGATGCCGCGCGGGGGAACGATCGATGGTCGTTTCGACGTCTCGCTTACATGGCCCGAGGAGGTGATGGAAAACTACCGCTTCCTCTACCGGGCCGCCCTCGACGGCAAGCTGCCCGAGGCTTACGCGCTGGACCACCGGTTTGCCTCGGACGCGCGCCTCGGGTCCCGCTTTGCAACTGTCCCTCCTGGCTGTGCCTGCTGCGCGGCGTGGACGTAAATTACAAGGCATCTTATCCCTGAATGATGGCGACATGACCCATTTTCAGACTCAAGCCGGTATTCCTCTGCTGAATGCGATTGTCTGCCGTAACACTATCCTCTCCAGCGATGACTGAGTTGTCCTCCACTGTCGATCTCGGCCTCAATGGACCAGGTGTTCCGGCGGTGACAGGCGGAAGTTGCGGCATCGGCCGCGCTTGCGTGACGCTTTTCGCCACATGCAGCGCGCGGGTCGCCTTCACGTACCGAACGATGAACAAGCCGCCGAAAATCTCGTGTCGTGGGCCAGGGACCGATCCATCGCGGTCGACGGGTGGTGGTCAGCGCTGCTGACGGCTCGCGCCATGCACACCCGTTGGCTGATACCGTTTCGTCCCGCTCCGGGCGGCTTGGACATTCTGATCAACAACGTCGGCGATGCGATCCGTCGTTCCACCTTCGCACAATCGGACGATGTCTTGTGGATGGACAGTCTCACCGTCAACCTCCTGTCCGCGGTGCGGATGATGCGCGCGCTGCGGCGCTCGTTGTTGGTCGCAAGCGACGCCGCGCCGTGGTCAACATTTCCTTATGGCGACCACGACGGGAGCCTGCGCACTTGCCGCATTACGGCGTGGCCAGGGCGGCACGCCAACACGTTCACCGTTGGCTCTGGCGCGGGAGTTCGCAGGAACGCCGGTGCGGTCAGTCGGCGTGGCGCCCAGCGCCATCGACACCGATTTCCAGAAACGCCACTCGTCCGCAGAGAGACTGGATAAAATCGTCGCGCAAACCCCGTCCGGCCGGATTGGCACCGCCGACGAAGTTGCCTGGACTATCGCCCTGTTGGCCTCGCCACGGTCGGCCTATATCAACGGCGCCATACTGCCCGTCACCGAGGCCGGTAACTCGTCCGGCAATGAAATGATGTCCACCGAGCAGACGCCTAGCGCCGAACCCCAATTCTTCTTTCTGATGCCGGTATGGGGCAAAGCATACGTGGACTATCTCCTGACGTTCGCCTTGCCAACTCTGCTCGCGCCCAATAACCTTCCGTGGCTGCCGAACCGCGCCGGGTCGCAGTTTAGATTTCTGACGACCGAGGAGGATGAGACGCGCATCAGAGCGTCGCACCTGTTTGGAATTCTCGATGCGTTGGCCTGGTCAAATTCATCAATCTCACGTTCTACAAGGGATCACGACAGGGAAAATTCAACCAGCTCGGCCACGCGTTGCAGCTCGGCTCCCACGAGGCGCTCGGCAAGGGTTACTGCTTCTTCTTTCACCCAGCCGGTTTCTATTCCGACGGGATGTTGAAGTACCTCTACGGTTTGGCAAAAGGGTAAGAAGGCCTGCGTTTCGCATGGGCCGGTGGTAACCGAGGAAACCGTCATCTCGTATCTGCGCGCGCACGGCCTGCACCGGTTTGACGAGGTCAATGCCCTGCCATCCCGGACGATCGCAAAAACTCTATTGGACAATCTGCATCCGGATATGGCGATCCATTGTTTTGGCAATCCGCATTATCCCCAGGTCCCCTACATGGGCTTCTGGCTTGCGCCTGACAATGAGGGGCGTTATTCCGATTTGTATCGCTTCATCCTTGGATGGTCGACTTGAGTGGATTGACTGAAATTGTTGAATTTACCGCCATCGACCATAATTTCGTCCGGAGTCATCCTTTCACTGGGTCGACGAGTGTCCATGTCGAAACCGACTCCGACAATTTCCTGGTAATTGGCGTCAAGCCGCGCGACGAGATGAACGCCCGCCCCAGCCGAAGAGAATAGATGGCCCGAGAGATACCTAGGAAAGGCACTGTTCCAATCGTCAAATTGCCATTACAGCCGCTTCTGTTTCTTTCACGGCATGAAGGTGCACACGGGAGACATTGGGCAATCGTGGCGAAACTTCGAAGTCCGAAATCTTCAAGGACTTAATGCCCTTACGAGCACCGATAGCGTTTTTAAGAATGCCGATGGCCGATTTTTCATCTACGTGAAACTTTTCTTCACGTACATGATCGTTGAAGGGGATTTTGTCAAAGCGTTACGCCATGCGAATTGTGTAGTTCAAAGGTCGTTACGGGAAAGGATCGACTGCCTTCGGTATTACGCGAGGTGCTTTTATCGCTCTATCATTTTCGAAAAAGACTATTCCAGAGCCTTCCATCGCGCGTTTCAGGTGATGACCACGATCTCGCCTCTTCGGCAACGGAACTCGCCTTTCGCAAAAATCAACAATGCTTCCCACCTGTGTTGCCTCGCTTGCCGCCCCGAGGCGCGCCGCTGCGTTTCGATCACCAACTCCGTTACACATTGAGCCGCGTCACCAACCCGTTCCACATGGGAATCTCCGGTATGATCGCGAGTGGCCAGCCCACGCAATGGGCGAGCAGGCATTTGGTGACGTTGCCGTGTGAAACCACGAGCACGTCGGACACGGACGCCGCGGGGCGAATTGCTTCGTCGAAATAGCAGGCTACCCGCTCATAGACGTCGCCGATGGATTCACCACGTTCCATGCGGAAGGTGACGTCGGCGTGGACCCGCTGCAGCACGTCGGGTCCGTGATTGTCGGAAATCCACATTTGCGCCACATCTTCGTAAATTCCGAAATCACGCTCGTTCAAGCGCGGATCGCGAATCGAGATTTCCGGTCTGCTGCCCGCGTCCTCCATGATGATCTCGGCCGTTTCGACGGCTCGGCACAGCTCGGAGCTGAAGGTCATGGCGAATTGCACACCCCTCATCGCGCGCCCTGCCTGGCGCGCCTGCTCGCGGCCGAGGTCAGTCAGCGGATGATCGCAGCTCCCGCTGAGCACGAGGCCTTTGTTGGCAATCGATTTGCCGTGGCGGACGAGGTATACGGCCATGATTGTGGCTGCCCTAACCGGCCGCCAAATTCAGCGAGCCGGCGGTCGTGAAATAATAGTCGCCTGTATAACCGGCGTAGGCGAAAAGCTCGCGCCACTCGTCGACGTGAAGCACGGTGGTGCCGACCAGGGTCCAGCGCGCGAACAGCTCGCGCTCCTCCGGCGTGCGGTAAGCCCCGCAGGTGACATAGCTTCTGCCCTTCCCCACCCTCTGGATCTCACGCAACGCCTTTACGACGTCTCCCAGGTTCAGCATATAGATCGATGAGAAAGCCATGACGAAATCGAATTCGCCCTCGTTATACGGCAGAGCCGTAAAGTCGCCGATCGTCATGTCGCCGCGCACGTCATCGAGGCCCTGCTCGACGGGATAGGCATGGTTTTCGATCCCCCGTGCCTTAATGCCGGGGAGCAGGTGCTTCAGGTCGTGGAGAAAAAATCCCTTCTTGCAGCCGACGTCAAGGACGGCCGAGCGGGCGGTCAGCCCGTAACGTTCGGCCAACTTGGGAATCAGGGTGAGCCAACGACCGTCGTAGCGAAAACCGCCGTAGCCTGTCTCACGCCCGCCGTCGTAGAGATCCTTGCCCAACTCCCAGGCGAGCAGCCGGTGTCGGAACCGCCGTGGACCGACGGTCCGCTTCACCGATGCGTCGAAGTAACCGAGATCGAACTCCGCCACGAGAAACCCTCCATGCCCCTAGCGCGCGTAGGCGTGGCTTTCGCCCGCGTCGATCGCGACACAGGCTCCCGCCATCATCGAAGCGCCCGCGCCCGTCAGCAAAAACAGCAGCGGCAGTATTTCCTCTCCCTCGGCAATGCGGCCGCGCGGCAGCCGTTCGGCGGCGAATTGGGCCGCAATTTCGGGCTTCGTCTCTTCCATCCGGCGCCATGCGTTGCCCGGGCCGTAAAAGGCCCCCGGCAGTATCCCGGTGAGGATCACGTTTGTGCCGGCGAGCGCATTGCCGACGCTGCGTACGTAGGCAGCCAATCCCGCCTTGACGGTGTTGTAGCCGACCGATCCAATGGCCTCCACCGATGCCGTCGAGCCGACATGGACCACATAGCCTCCACCGCCTTCCTTCATCGCCGGAATGAGCAAGCGGTTGAGTTCCGCGCCTGCGGCAAAGTTGACGCGATAGAGCTTTTCGAACTGTTCCCATGTCAGCAGCGGATCGCGGAACCCGTAGCCGCCGCCCATGCAATGAAGAACGATGCTCGGCGATCCCCAATTCTCCAGCACATGACGAGAGAGCCGCTCGACCGTTTCCCTCTCCATCAGATCGCCGCCGAAGACCAAGTGTCCATCGGGTCGGGGCAACGAGCGCCGCAGTTCCTCCAAGCGGCTTTCGGTTCGTCCGACCAGACAGAGCCGCGCGCCGCGCGCCGCGAAAGCCGAAGCTGCGATTGAGCCAAGTCCTTTCGAAGCGCCCGTGATTAGAACTGTCTTGTCGGCATAGTCGTCCATGTTACCCTCGTTTGCGGCGCAACGGGAAATGCCTCTTGTTGCTTATCAGGTTCGCTACAGATTTGTCGCTTTAAACGAGCTGGCGAACGACCGCAAATGCCTCGGCGGCCGCAACGCCGACGTTGTGCCCGCGCAACCGGACCAAGGCGCGGATTCCCTCATCCGACCGCGAATGCGGCGATGCGCGCAACTCGGCGGCGTAGCAGTCGAGCGCTTTCATTTTTCGCTGAAGCATGGAGGCAATATTGACGAACCGCGCTGGGAGGAATGGTTGCCCTGCCGTCGGTGATGCCCACTCGGTGCTGGAAGCTACCTCATAGGCGTAAATCTCGCGGACTGGGCAGTCCGGCACCGGACGCGCGGCGGTGACAACCGCGCGAAAGGCGCTTTGGTGGTCGATGTTCAGATTGCCCCCGTGGGTCACGTAGACCACTTTCGGGCCGATTTCCAAAATTACCTTTTCGACCGCAGCGATGATTTCGAGAAGAGGCAACGTGTCGCTGCGATTTTCCGGAAAGCCCACGTATCGCGGCGGACAGGCCCCCAAAGTCGTCGCAGCTTTAGGGGCCGCCTCGCGCCGTTTCGCATCCATCCCGGTGCCGTCGCCGAACAGGACCAGGGTCTCCACACGATCGCCCGCTTCGGCGTGCAGCGCCATCGTTCCACCGCACCCCAAGGCCTCATCCATGGCATGCGGAGCAACGATCAGAACCGCGACCATCGCGCCCTACACTCCGTAGAACTTGTTGATGAGGTCAGCCGCGTAGCCCACTTGGTCCTCGCTCAAATACTGCATATGGGGCAATCCGAGGACACGATCGCATTGGCGCTCCGCAACCGGAAAATCGCCGCGCTTATAACCCAGTTTGGCCGCGGCTTTTTGCAGATGGAGCGCCGTCCCGTAATAGACGAGCGTTTGCACGCCGTGGTCGGCAAGATAGGCTTGCAGCCCGTCGCGATCATCCGCCTGGACAAGAAACATGACGTAAGAAACGGTCTCATGGGGTTTTTCATCGGGGATAAAAACGTGCCCCGGCTTGATGATCTTCCGGTAAATATTGGCATTGCGACGGCGCTTCTCGATGACGCCCTTGAGGCGCGTGAGGCGATATTTGAGCACTTCCGCACTGAGCACATCGAGACGCGAGTTGACGCCGAAGATGACCGTATTATCTCGTCCCTCCTGGCCATGGTTGCGATACAACCAGGCCTTGTGAGCAAGCTCGTCGTCATCGGTCAGCAGCAGACCGCCGTCACCCAGCGCATTGAGGTTTTTTAAGGGATGGGCTGAAACGGCGCCGACATTGCCGAACGTGCCGCCGTGGCGTCCCTTGTAGTAGGCGCCCATGGCCTGAGCCGCATCCTCGATCACCTTGAGATTGTGACGCTTGGCGATGTCCGTGATCGCATCCATGTCGGCGATGCGTCCGATCCAATGGACGGGCATGATCGCCTTGGTGCGCGGCGTGATCTTTTTCTCGATCTCAACGGGATCAATGTTTTGATCCTCACGTACGTCGGCATAGACGGGCGTGGCGCCGACATGGACAATTGCCCCCGTCGATGCAACGAATGAGACGGGTGTTGTGATCACCTCGTCGCCCTTGCCAATACCCAGAGCCCAGAGGCCAATCATCAGGGCATCGGTGCCCGAATTGAGTCCAATGCAATGTTTGGCGCCGGAGTAAGCGCAGACTTGGGCTTCAAACTCGACCAACTCCTCGGTCAAAACCAAATGGCCTTTGGAGAGAACCCGATCGACGCAAGAAAGTATTTCCTCCCGCTCCTCAAGATAGCGCTGAGGAAGGTCGATAAAAGGCACCTTAAATTCAGTCACAATCTCAGACCCCGGGCGATTTAGAAATACACGCTCATTTTGGACATATAACATTGCGGTTTAGCGCGCGTCCACCTTAGGTTATCGTAACATGAGAGCAATGTTTTTAGCGCCGTGACCAACCTGCCGCTGGGTTCTGAAACTATCGATCAACACGATCATTGCGCCACAGGCGTCAGAACCCTACTTTGCAACGGATCGAATGACCGACCCCAATTTGGGAAGCGCGTTCAATGAAGTGCCGGCTGACTGTTGTTTTGGGCAATTACAACTACGCACACTACCTGCCTTTTTGCCTCGACGCGTTGCTTAACCAGACCCGTCCGGCAGACGAAATTATCATCATCGACGACGCCTCCACTGATCAAAGCGTCGACGTGATTTCATCGTATCTGTCCCGTCACCCCAACATCCGCCTAATTCGCAATTCGACCAACCAAGGCGCCAATAGAAACGTCAATCGACTGTCTACAATCGCACAAGGTGAGGTGATCCACTTTGCGCCGTCGGATGACGTGATCTATCCGACGCTCTTCGAACAGGGGATGGCTCTATTGGAAGCACATCCGGAAGCCGCGTTATTTTCGGCGCAATGTCATGCGATCGATGCCGAAGGAAGAAATCTCGGACTGTTTCACACTCCCATGCCGCTATCGAAGCCAGGTTTTCTCGCCCCGGAGGAGTGCACCCGCGCTCTGATGCGGGATGGCCCCTGGTTCACCGGGGGCACGACGCTCTTTCGGCGGAAACCTTTGATTGCAGAAGGTTGTTTTCCGGAAGAGTTATCCGCTGTCGCCGATAGTTTTGTGTCCCAGCTTCTCGCGTTGAAATATGGGGCATGTTATTCGCCAGAGGCGCTCGGGGGCTGGCGCCGCATTCGCCAGGGAGCATCGTGGGCGGCGACGGCAAACATCGACGGCGCCACCCGCATCGCAGATGCCTCTAGAAATAAGATGAAGGAATGTGGCGAAATTTTCCCAGAAAGTTACGCCGAGCGCTGGCATGCACGATATTTGTTCGGTGCTCGCCGCCTAGCTCTCATCGAAGCTCGGCTCGCCACACGCGACGGCGGACCACTGCAACAATTTTTGATGCGTGTGCGCGAGATCGCGATGACATTGTGGCTGTTTCTACGCATGCGACCCCGGGACGTATGGCCGGTATTCAGTCGACGGATCCGCCAGGCACTATACGATTGATAAAACAATAGGTTTATCCGTCGGAAAATAGAGCGCTCGGCCTCAAGCTGAATCGGTAAGCATTAAACAGCCTTTCCCATCAGCCATGCCTCACGACTTGAACACACCGAAGTCGTCCGATTCCGCGGTGGGACGTCGCGTAGAGCGGAACTAGATCGTCGGATAGCTTCGGCTACAGGACTAATCCCGCACTTTCCTCTTCTCGACGCAAAATCCATTCGACCGCCTCCGGCAGATCCGCGACGACCGCATCCGGACGGTCGGGTCGCTGCTCACGATAGCCATGGTCCACGAAAACAGTCATGCAGCCGGCCGCCAACCCGGCAGCGATATCGCGCCAGCGATCCCCAACCATGTAACTCTGCGACAGGTCGAGGCCGAAATCATGTGCTGCTCCTGTCAAGAGACCAGGCTTCGGCTTGCGACACTCGCAACGATCCACGTCCGCATGGTGACAAATTCTGATGTCGTCCAATGGCACCCATTCGCGCAACAGCCTGTGCATTTCAGCCAAGGTTTCCAAGCTTTGCTTGCCTGTGGCAATGTCGGGCTGGTTGGTAACGACGATCGTGAGAAAGCCGGCTTCGCGAAGCCGGCAAACGGCCTCGGGGACGTTCGGCAGTAGCGTGAAATGATCGAGATGGACCGGTGCGTATGGCCGGCCCGAGCGGACAAGGCTGCGGTTTAACACTCCATCGCGATCGAGAAATACGGCACGCTTTGAGCCGATGGACCAGCAGCGGCTCATCGAGCTACCATTTCGTCTTCCGCTGTTGAAGGACGGGATGAGACACGAGGCAATGCCAAACAACAGCTTGGAACGCCTCCGCGTGCGGGGTTACACGGGTATCTTCCACCGTTGGTACCAGCACGACCACATCGCCAACTTGCTTGGTATAACCGCCATCGCGGCCGACAATCCCAAAAATCTTCATGCCGCGTTCACGCGCTTCCTGGAGGGCGGAGACGATGTTCGGGCTGACGTTCTTTTCCATGTTGCCACCGCCGACGGAAAGGACCAGAACGGCATCGTTTGCCTTGGCACGGCTGACCTTTAGCCACTCGGAAAAGACGGTATGCCACCCCTCGTCGTTTGTCCGCGCGGTCAGTTCCGACACGTTGTCTGTTGGCGCGTAAGCCTCGATTCCACAGAGCTTTCGGAAATCATTGACGGCGTGCGCGCAATTCGCGGCGCTCCCTCCGACACCCAGCAGAAAAAGGCGTCCCTCGCGTTCGCGCAAATCGGCCAGTTCCCGCCCAAGCTGTTCGATAGCGGCATAGTCGAGAGTGGCGGCGATTTTCTGGACTTCAGTGAAGTACCGGAGAGTGTGCGTCATAGCGGGAGACCGTTGGGATCGGAAAACCATGGGGTGGATTATTGGCGCACCAATAGGGTGAAATTACTATTCGCAGCCTCTGGAGCATAAGCATTGTGACCATCAACTCAGCACGAGGGCGTTCTGCAGTGGCGACTTTAGGATATTGACTAGTCTATCGACGTTTCTCTTTAAAGCGAAAACAATCCGGATTCCACCGCCCGCCTGGACTGCGGCCGTGCCATATTCTATGGTCATCTCACCCGGCTATGGGGGGCAAGGGCCATGTTGCTGCGGGTGTTGTCGGCGTTCGTGATCCTCGCGTTCGGCGACAGCTTGGCAGCGCTCGCCCAAGACGATGCACGACACCCGCGCGCCCCCGCCGCCGCGCTTGGGCCGGATGAAAAGCTCCCGACGGTCGACACACGCCCCGGCGTGACCGTCAGACTCCACATCCGCACGACGCAGGACCCGCCCAAGGGCATTGTCCTCATGTTTCCCGGCGGCAACGGGTTTCTCGTCAAAGCGTATGGATACGACGATTTTCTGCGGCCCGAATTCATGCAGCACGGCTATGCCACGGCCGTCGTCGATGCGCCATCCGACCAGGGCCGCGGCATGGCCGAGCCGCCCTATGACCGCTTTCGCGCCAGCGCATCCTACGCTCGCGATATCGCGGCGGTCGTCGCTGTCCTGAAACAGGAGGTGCCGGGGCCGATCTATCTGTTCGGCCACAGCATGGGTACGATTTCCGCCGCCCATGCCGCCGCGACCGTGAAGGACCCCGACATCCGCGCTCTCGTCCTGGCAAGCACGCCGGCCGGCATCCGGAAACGCGGCGGCCGCGGCATGACGCTGTTGGACGTGGCGATCAAGAGGATCAGCATCCCCGTCCTGCTCATCCAGAACCGCGACGACCCATGCAGCGGCGCAGGCCCCCAGGGAGCCGCGTCGTACCCGCCTCTGCTCACGTCGAGCCCGCGGGTTGCCTTCCTCGAAGCCCCGGGCGGCACCGACGACGGCACCGCCAGGACCTGCGGTGGGGGCAACAACCATCACAGTTTCTACGGCATCCGTGACAGGCTGGTGCGCGATGCGATCCGCTGGCTCGATGGCGAGGACCTGATACGCATCGAGGACTGATCGCGTCCCGGAGGATGACGGCCGCCTGAATGTCGTCCAGGGCTTACTCCCGCCGTCCGATGTCAACCATTGGCTGGATGTTCCAGCCCGCTCTGCGGCCCAGCCGATGTGCCGTTCACCCAGCGCGATCAGCGGTTGGCGACGCCGATCAGCAAGCGCGCTCGCTCGATGATGGCCGGCGGCGTGCGCATGATTTCATCCACCACCTGGATGACCGACGCGGCGTCGCGCACCTGGAGCTCGACGTCGAGTTGCTTGGCTTCGGCGCGGAACTCAGGATCGGGCGTCATCGCGTCGAACGCCTTGCGCAGGGCCGCAACGCGGTCGGCGGGCGTGCCCGGCGGGGCGACCAGCGGGCGGCCGAAGGCGAGCGGACCGACGGTCAGCCTCACCAGTTGACGGTCGGCTTCGTTGGCGAGCAGCTCGTAGGCATTGGGACGTTCGGCAGTTCGGGATGCCTGGTCAGGCCGTATTGCACCGGCACGGCGACGGTGCCGGCCTTCCAGGCGTCGCTGAAATCCCGTCTCACGTTGGAGAACCAGATACCGCACATCCCGTCCGTCTCGCCGCTCTCGGCCGCCATGCGCATCTCGGGCAGGCCGGGATAGCCCATCACCACCTTGAAATTCATGCCAAGCAACGCCTTGAGCAGCAGGACATCGACGGTCGAGCCGGCGGCCGGCCCGGTGGACCCCATCACCATTTCCCGACGCTTGAGATCGTCGAACGTCCGGATGTCCTTCGCCCAGAAGGCGCAGACCGGGAATTCGGCATTCAAGGCGCCCAGCCACTCGAACGCGCGCGGATCGAACTTGGACCGCGCCGGGTCGATCAGCGGCTCGATGATATTCACCGGATGAGGCATCCCGATCGTCGAACCATCCTTCGGCGCAGCGTTGGCGAGATAGCTGGTAGCCCGCAGCGAGCCCGCACCCGGCATGTGCTGAAGGATCAGGGTCGGATTGCCCGGAATATGCTTGTTGAGGTGCCGGCTGACCACGCGCAGATAGAGATCGTAGGAGCTGCCTGGCGTAAAGCCGACAACCATGTTGACGGTGCGCCCCTTGTAAAAGGTTTCGACCGGATTGGATTGCGCGGCCACCGTGCTGGCGAGGCCGACCAGCGCGCAAAGACCGACACATCCGGATAAGAGAGTTCTGCTTCACCCTGTGCTCATCCTCGACAAAAGGCCGCAGATTGGCGGCACGTGGATACCACGATCCCCGCGAATTCGCGTGGATCGGCCGACAGGCTCTCGAACCTGGACCACGTCCGGTCCGGGCGACGAGTTGGCTACGGGATGGAGTTCATGCCATTTCACGTTTGAGGCTCGCCCGCTTTTGCGCCGAATACAGGCCAAGCCGTTCGTTGGTCACGTCCAGCTCGATGATATGATCCTGCGCCGGATCGCGCCTGACGCCGATCGGATCGCCGCCATTGCGCACGATCTCGATCTGCTCTCGCAGCAGCTTGCGAAACATCGCGACACCGCGGTCCGCCGCGGCGAGATGTTCCTGCCTGCGGTCGGTGATCGGCCCCTGCGTTTCCCATGCCATGGCGTCCTGCGCGGGTGTGAGGTCCATCATGAATTCGCCGTCTTCCGTTTTGAGCGGACGGTATTCGAACGGCGGGTCCTGGTCGGGAGAATAGTCGCCCTCGGGAACCGGCAGCGGCTGATATCGATTCTGAGTCTCTTCATCCAGCGGCACGGCGTTGGTTTTCGATGGAATGAAATTCACGCGATAAATCCGCGTATGGGTATCGTCGAGCGGAACGCGAATTTCGATATAGTGCCGGAAATTGTACGAGCCATCGGCGTTTCGCCCGGCCGGCTTGAGATTGCGCAGAATGGTCGGAAAAATCAGCGGATGATCGGCGGTCAGCGGCTTATCCGCCGGTGTCCTGCCGGGCGTGATGCGCCGCTTGATGATGCCGAATTCGAACCGGATGAACTCGTGGTTCTCCTGATACGGGGTGTCATCCAGCGAGCTCTTGCCGGCATTGATGAAATGGAGAAAGAAGGCATGGGAGGAGTCGACGGAATTCTCCATCGGCTGCAGCCAGTTGCAGTCCAGGTCCGACTGGATCTGAATCCACTTCTTGCCGTCGGTGCGCGCCAGCGCGTCCCAGCGCGGCAGCAGCGGCACCGGCTGCGGCCCCATATAAGCGAACAGCAGGCCGCCAAGCTTCCGCACCGGATAGGCCGTCTGGTGAATCTCGTTCTTGTAGGTGCTGTCGCGCGGCTCCGCCGGCTGCTCCAGGCAGCGGCCGTCCGCCGCATATTTCCAGCCGTGATAGGGGCAGCGGATGCCTTCGCAATCCACCCGGCCATAAGCGAGCGACGCGAGGCGGTGCGCACATTGCTCGGCGACCAAGCCATAGCGCGGTTCGGTTTCGCCCGGGGCCGGCGGCATGCGGAAGACGACGAGCTTCTCGTTCAGCAGCGTGACCGCCTTGATGGGTTTTTCTTCGGTCAATTCTCCGGCGACAGCCACGGGATGCCAGTAGCGCCGGAGCAATTCGCCGGCGGGGGTGCCCGGCCCAACACGAGTCAGTGCGTCATTTTCCGCTTGGGTGATCATAGTGAAGGCTCCGCTGTTACATAGCTGGTTCGCGCGGTCTTCTTCTCAGCGCCCGTCCTGGCCGAGCCGAATGAAGTATTTGCCGCTTTTTTCAAGGGTTAGAGCAAGAAGTCCTGCTGATGTTAGCGGGAGAATAGTGCCGGAGCAAACCCCGGAGATTGTCCCATCGCACCGCCACGATTGCGCGCCGGCGGAGCCGACTGTGCCGGTTGGTCCCCTGCGGCGGGATGACACGTCTTGTTCGGTGTATGGCCTCGCTCCCGCCATTCGAAACTCCCGGACCTCAACGCCCGAGCAACTCCTTCATCCAGAGACGGACCTGTTCCTTGGTCGTCATGGTGAACGTCCAGTCATAGGTGTCGAAATACGCCACGCCCGGCCGAGGAATGTCTCCGGGAGGCAAAAAACTCGCTTCATCGATGTCGTTGCGCGTCGGTGAGGCCTGGTTGGCCCGCGACCAGACCTCGAGGCCATCCTTCGAGGCGATCCAGTTGGCGAAGAGTCTGGCGGCCGCCGGGTGCGGCGCGCCCGTGAACACGGCAAGCAGGCCAAACCCAGCCGACACAGAGCGCCGCATGTCTTGCATTTCGCCCATCTCCATGACGGGCAGCCCTTCCAGCCGCATCTTCTCGATCTGATCGCTGTCGGCATTGAAGGCGATGGGATAGGTGCCACGCAGCAGCCAGTCGGTCAGTTGCCGGGAGTCGCGGCTGATCATCGGCTTCTGGTCGACATAGAGACTCTTGACGAAGTCCTTTCCGTACTCGACGTAGAATTGTGCGGCCGTGTTGCTGCCGCTGCCCGGCACGGTCGGATCCTGGGTGGAGATCTTGCCCTGCCATTTCGGATCGAGCAGATCGCGCGCCGAACGCAATTCGCCGGGGTTGACCTTGCCGGTGTTGATATAGAAGGCCGACTGCACGGAATTGGTCAGCCGCAGCACATACTGCTCTTCCGGATCGCAGAACCACAGCGCGCCCTTCTTCCACTTCGAGCCGTCGACCACCTCGGGCAAAATCAGCTCCGGCCGGAGCGGAATCAGCATCTTTTCCTGATGGAAGATCGTTGCCATCGACTGAATCCCGCCGATGGTCACATCCACCGTGTAGACGCCGGCGCGACGTTCGGAGCGCAGCCGGTCGGCCTGCTCGCTGGTGCGGCCGCCCAGATACTCCACGGTGATGCCGAAACGAGCCTTGAAGGCGGCGGGCAGCGTTTTGCGCACTTCCGAATCCGGTGGGCCGATAACCACCACCCGCCCTTCGCGCTGAGCGGCGCGACACGAGGTTGTCCCACGACTGCGACGTGCTTTGGGCAACGGCCGGCAAAGGCGCGGAGATCAGCCAGGCGGCCGTGATACAGGCCGCCAAGCCCCGGACCCGGCCATTCCTCCCGATCACCCCGCCACATGGTCACCTCGCATCCTTCACCGGTTTCGCTCGGCCGGCTACTTGACGACGCCCCATTCCTTGATCCGCGCCTGCATGTCCCTGATCTTGACCGTGGCGTTTTCGTCGATCCAGTTGAGGTACTCGACGCCCGCCTTCATGACGTGGGCGGGATCACCCGGCGTGCTGTCCGCCCGGCGGCTGTTGTCCTTCACAGTCGCAGCATAGAAATCCTGGAATTCGCGCGACAGGTACCAGTTGACGAAGACCTTCGCCGCGTTCGGGTGCGGCGCATTGTTGTACCAGCCGATGCTCTCGTTGCCGCCAGGGCCGCCCGGATTGATCTTGCCGGTGAAATCGCCGCCGATAAGCTTCTCGACGTTCTTGCCGATGCCGGCCTTCTGCATCTGCTCGACGACGTCGTCGTCCATGCCCCAGGCGACGGGCTTGCGGCAGCTCACCAGCCAGTCGGTCATCTGACGATATTCGCGGGCGAAGGTGACGTCGTGGTTCTGGAACAGGTCCTTCAGCCAGTCCTCGCCCCGATCCAGGGCGATCACCCAGGTGGTCGGGCCGACCACCCCGCCCTGGGCACCGGTCGGTTCGAACCAGACGATCTTGCCTTTGAGCTCCGGCTTTTTCATGTCCGCGGCCTTGCTGAACACGTCCTTGGAGAGGCAGTCGCGATTGACAAATCCCAAGGGGCAGATCGGCGCTGCCCATCGGATTGAAGTAGTATTTTTTCTCCTTATCGATGAATCCCGCTTCGAAGCCGCCGATCCAGGTCTTGTCGTCGGCGATGTCGGGCTTGATCAGAGCATCGCGCAACGGCGCCAAAGCATTGATCGGGATCAGGTTGAAAACCACCGGCCCGGTGGACGCCAGGATGATATCCCACTGGTACTGGCCGGCCGTCCGCTCGCGCTGCACCCGCGTCGCGATCGCGGAGCCGCGCGCGCCGGTATATTCGAGCTTGATGTCGGGATAGGCCTTCGCCCAACCGCGGGTGATGGCTTCGCGCTGGGCCACGCCAGGAGGGCCGGAGACCACCACGACGCCCTCCTTGCGGGCGGCGCTGAGGACGGTGTTCCAAGTGGTCTCCCAGGCTTCCTGGGCCACGGCGCTTCCCGCGCCGAGGCATAGCAAAACGGCGGACAACGACCACCGCGACAACCCACGCTTCTCGCGAATCCCAAACATCGACGTCTCCCCAACGATTGTATTACTCGGCCGCTTCCGGCTTCTGGCCGCCGCCGCCGCTGCCGCGGAGCTGCGGCAGGCCCCAGGTCTCGATCTTCTTCATGAAAGCGCTCACATGCTCGGTGGCCTCCTCGCTGGCCCAGATCAGGTATTTCACGTCCGCCTTCATGACATGCTCCGGATCGCCCGGCCTGACATCCGCGCGACGGCTGTTGTCCCTGACGATGCTCGCGAAATAATCCTGGAATTCGCGCGACAGGTACCAATTGACGAACACCTTGGCCGCGTTCGGATGCGGCGCGTTGTTGTACCAGGCGATCTGCTCGTTGCCGCCGGGCCCGCCGGGATTGGTGTCGCCGTAATAGGCTTCGCCGATCATTTCCTCGATGTTCTTGCCGATGCCGGCCTTCTGCATCTGCTCGACCACGTCGTCGGGCATGCCGAAGGCCACGGGCTTGCTGCAATTCACCATCCAGTCGGTCATCTGGCGATAATCGCGCGAGAAGGTCACGTTGTGGTTCATGAACAGGTCCTTGAGCCAGTCCTCCCCGAGGTGCTTGCTCAGCACCCATGTATTCCGGCTGCCGACCCCGCTGCGCGTCGGGTCGAACCACACGATCTTGCCCTTGAGCGCGGGCTTCTTCAGGTCCTCGGTCCTGCTGACGACGTCCTTGGACAGGCAGTCGCGGTTGATGTAGCCGAGCGGCTGGGCGCCGAGCCCCATGGGGCTGTAGAGGAACTTCTTCCCCTTATCCATGAAGCCGTTTTCGAAGCCGTCGATCCAGGTCTTGTCGTCGGTGAGATCGGGCTTGATCAGGGCGTCGCGCAAAGGCGCCAAGGCGTTGATCGGCACCAGGTTGGAAACCACGGAATTGGTCGACGCCAGGATGACGTCCCAGCTGTACATGCCGGCGGTCCGTTCGCGGACGATCTTCGAAATGATCGTGGACCCGCGCCCGCCGGTGTATTGCAACTGGATATCGGGAAAGGCCTTGGCCCAGGCCGAGACGATCGCGTCCCGCTGAAACGCGCCGGGGGGTCCCGACACCACGACCACGCCCTCTTTGCGGGCGGCCTCCAGGACCGCGTTCCAGGTTTTTTCCGAAGCGTCCTGCGCCGCGGCGCTCCCCCAGCCGAGGCAGGCGAGAAGCACCGATACCGACGCCGCCCGAATGCCGAACGTCCTCGTATTGCGAAACATCGCCATCTCTCCCCTGCGATCCCAATGAGCAACTCGATTGACTCGCGTACGCACATCACGGCACGAAAGAAGCGACTCGACGCCTTCTACGATGCGGCGCGAAAGCCGCCGCCGAAAATCTCAGCTGGCCTTCTGACGCTCCGGCGTGACGAGCCCGTGCCTCTCGCGGATGACGTCGAGCTCGATCAAGGGGCTTTCCTGTTCGGCGGGGACGACACCGATCGGCGTGCCGCCCTCCTGCACGATCTTGATCTGCTGCATCAGCATGCGGCGCAGCTTGACCACACCGATATCCGTGGCAGCCAGGCATTCCTGGGTGCGGTCGAGGATGGAGCCCTGGGTCTCCCACGCCATGGCGTCCTGGGCGAAGACCTCGTCGAAGCGGTAGCGGCCCTCCTCGTCGCGCGATGCGAAGAAGCGCAGTGCCGGATCCGCGTCCGGCGCGGTGCGCTCTGTATCCGAAGCCATGAAATAGCAGCGCAAATGCAGCGTGTGATGATCGTCGATCGGCACCCGGTATTGCAGGTCGTGACGGATGCCGGCCTTGGTCCCGAGCACGTGACGCAGCGCGTTGGGAAACAGCAGCGGATGCTGGTCGACCTGCTCGCCGCCGCCGGGCAGCTTCGAGGGCAGGATGCGCCGCTTCATGATGCCGTATTCGAACGGCACGAATTCATGCCTCTCCTGGTAATGGTCGAGATAGCCGAGATCGGTGCTCGTGCCGTGCAGGAAATAGACGTGCGAGGAGTCGACGCCGTTCTCCACCGCCTGCAGCCAGTTGCACTCCAGGACCGAATATTTGTGCAGCCAGCGCTTGCCGTGACTCCAGGCGAGGACATCCCAATGGGGCAGGGCCGGCGCCGGCAGCGGGCCCATGTAGGCGAACAACAGCCCGCCCAGCTTGCGCACCGGATAGGCCGGCTGGCGCACCTTCTCCTTCAACCGGCTGCCGGGCGGCTCCGCGGGCGTCTCGAGACAGCGGCCATCGCTGGCGAACTTCCAGCCGTGATAGGGGCAGCGGATGCCTTCCGCGTCGACGCGGCCGAATTCCAGGGACGCGCGCCGATGGGGGCATTGCGCCGCGACCAGGCCGTAGCCGCCGCTCTTGTCGCGAAAGAGCACGAGATCCTCGCACAGGATCCTGAGGCGCCGGATCGGCTCCTCCTCGGTCAGCTCCACCGCGGCGGCGACCGGGTGCCAATAGCGCCGCAGCAGTTCGCCCGCGGGCGTGCCTGGTCCCACCCGGGTCATTGTCTCGTTCTCGGCTGGCGCTCACCATCATCATTCTCCCTGACTAAAAACCTGGGCCTTGCACGCGTTCGGACTCGCTATTCATCTGTTGGCGCCCGCAGCGGTCGGGATGATCGTCAAGACCATCGTCCGCCTCAACTGCGCCTTCTGCCGCTCCGGCGCGTCAGCCCATGCCGGGTCGCGGATCACGTCGAGCTCGATCAGCGGGCTCTCCCGCTCAGCCGGCACGACGCCCATTGGCGTCCCGCCTGCTCTGCACGATCCTGATCTGCTCCATCAGCATGCGGCGGAACTTGACGACGCCGATGTCGGTGACGCCGAGCGTTTCCTGGCTGCGGTCGAGGATCGCGCCCTTGGCTCTCCCAGGCCATGACGTCCTGGGCATAGACCTTGTCGCGCCGGTATTTGCCGTCCGGGTTCTTCATCGGAAATGACTGCATGGGCACGTCGTCGTCGGGCCCCATGCGCTCGGCTCTCGGACGCCTGGAAGAACACCAGGTAGCTCAGGGTATGGGTGTCGTCGATCGGCACGCGGAACTGCAGGTCGTGGACGAACCCATTGGCGCCGCCGCGATTGTAGACGCGCGCGATCCTTCCGGGCGCGCCGGGCGCGTTCGCGCCGAGCACATGGCGCAGCGTGCTCGGGAAAAGCAGCGGATGCTGATCGACCTCCTTCGGCCCGCCGGGCACCTTGGACGGCAGCAGGCGCCGCTTCATGACGCCGTATTCGAACGGCACGAATTCGTGCTCTTCCTTGTAGTGGTCGAGGCCGAGGTCGGTGCTGGTGCCGTGCAGCCAATAGACGTGGGACGAATCGACGGCGTTCTCCACGGCCTGCAGCCAGTTGCATTCGATGACGGAAAATTTCAGGATCCAGCGCTTGCCGAAATTCCACGCCAGCACGTCCCAGGCGGGCAAGGCCGGCGCCGGCAGCGGCCCCATGTAGGCGAACAGCAGCCCGCCCAGCTTGCGCACCGGATAGGCCTTGTGGCGCGTTTCGTCCTTCAGGGGCTGCCCGGAGGCTCCGCAGGCTGCTCCAGGCAGCGTCCGTCGGACGGCGAACTTCCAGCCGTGATAGGCGCAGCGAATCCCTTCCCCTTCGACCTTGCCGAATGCCAGCGAGGCGCGGCGATGCGGGCATTGCGCGCCGACCAGGCCATAGCGCCCGCTCTTGTCGCGATAGAGCACCAAATCCTCGGACAGGATCCTGACGCGCCGGATCGGCTCCGCGTCGGTCAACTCCACGGCCGCGGCCACGGGATGCCAATAGCGCCGCAGCAGCTCGCCCGCCCGGAGTGCCCGGGCCGATCCGGGTCATCATGTCGTTCTCTTCCCGCGTAATCATCGTTCGTAACCTGTCTCGAGAGTTGGACAAAACTACTCACGCAGAACGCCGGTCGAGATAACGCCGCCCGGCCTCGGTCGCATGCCGCTTAGGCGGCGCCGGCCCTCTTGCGTCGCGGAGCGGCCGCGGACGCGGGCGAGGGCACCGGCACCTGGTAGCGAAGCTTGCGCAGCCGCCCGTCGCGCGACGAGGCGAGGATCGCCAGGCACACTTCCAGCGTCGCCTTGCCCCAGCGGCCATCGGGGAACGCCGGCCTGGGCGTGCGCAGGGCCTCGACCAATTCCATCAATTCGCCGTTGTGGCCGCTGTCTTCCGCGCAACGGATTTCCTCCGTGCCGTCCTCCGTGTAGACGAAGAGCCCGTCGGGAGACTGCCGGATGGCGCCGCGCTCGCAGGTCACCACGGTCAGCCCGAAGAACGGCTGGCGCGGCTTTTCCTTTTGCCTCTCGGGCTTGATGCGTTCTTCCGCGCTGGAGAACTTCTCGGCCGCTTCGATCGGGCCGACCAGACGCGGCTTGCGCGGGAAGTTTCTGCGATCCGCGCGCTGCCCACCCTCGCCGATGTCCCAGGTCAGCTCGGTAACGTCGAAATAGCCGTAACCGTTGAAGGTGAGGGCCGCCGCGGCGCCGTTCTCGAATTCGAGCAAGGCGCTGAAATGCCCCTCCGTATCGAAATGAGGATCGGCCCGGCCGGCGATGCCACGCACATTGGCGACCATGCCGCCACAAATGAACCGGACGATATCGACCATGTGCGGTCCCTGGCGGTAGACGAGTCCGCCGCCTTTGGTGGTGTCGAGTTCGACCGCCACTCGGATGCGCTGCAGCCAATCGTTGAAGTTGCCGCTCTGCACCTGAAGCACCCGGCCGAGCCGGCCGCTGCGCACGATGTCGCCCATGGCGCGGATCGGCGCGTTGTAGATCTTCGAGTGGCCCTGGAGCAGCAGCACGCCGTTGTCGTCGGCGGCGCGAATCATGCGGTCGCACTCGGCCAGCGAAACGGCCATCGGCTTTTCGCAGACGATGTGCTTGCCGTGGCGCGCCGCGCACACCGTGTGTTCGGCGTGCAGCGGATTGGGCGTCGAGACCCAGACGGCGTCGACATCGTCCCGCTTGCACAGAGCCTCGACGCTGTCGACCGCATCGCAGTGATAACGCTTCTGAAAGTGCTCGCGCGCATCGGCGCGGATGTCGGCGCCGGCGACCAGCTGGTAGGGAGAATCCTCGCGGAATTCGGTCAATATCCGCATGGATGCGATGCCGAGACCGGCAATGCCGATCCGTAGACGCTTGTCGCTCGCCAATGCTTTCGCACCCCTATTCATCTCCGCCATCACTCCTCGCCTTCTTTCCTTGTCCTGTGATCTTTGCCCAAGTCACTCGCCCGCGAGATCCGTGTAGTAGCGCCACGCCGAGGCGAGCCGAGCCGCCGGAGTCTCGCGGGATGCTCCCTCCGCTGGCTGCTTCCTGTCCTTCTTGCGGTCGCGAAACTCGGCCACGTCCTCGTCGGCGATCGGCTCGGCGCCGCCGAGCAGGTGCGCGCGATAATTGATGTCGGCGATCTCGTTGACCTGTATCGCGGTGATGGTGGCTTCCTCGACGCTCGCGCCGGCGGTCGTGATGCCATGACCGCGCATCAGGCAGGCCTTCTTGCTGCCCATGGCCTCGCTGAATTCCTTGCCGAGCTTGTCGTTCCTGATGGTGATGCTGCGCTGGTAAGTCGGGATGCCATCGAGGACAAGCGACAGCAGCCCGGGATCGTAGCCGCCAAACAGCGGCAGCAAGGGCTTGCGGCAGATCGTCAGCAAGAGGGCGTTCAGCGGATGGACATGCACGACGCTGCGGGTTTCGGGCCGCGTTTTGTAAAGCCAGGTGTGCAGCAGGATCTCGCCCGGCGCCTCCAGACCGTCGGCGCCCTCGACCATGTTGCCGTCGAGGTCGACCTTGATGATGTGCTCGGCGGACGTATAGCGCACGCCGACTTCCTCGAGCCCTTTCGCGCGCACCAGGATGTGCTCGCCGTCGGCGGTGCGCTGGCTGACATGCCCCATGCTGCCCTTGGTCAGCTTCAGCTTGCCGAGCATGCGGCAGGACTGGGCGATAAGTTCACGCTGCGACCGGTCGTCGTCCCGAGGCATTAAACGGAAGCTCCCTGATAGCGGGCGCTGTCGCCGCCCGTCTTTTCTGTCAAGCGGGGCGTGCGATTCGACGCCCCGATCGGTCGCGAAGTTTAGTCGCACGGAAGC
This sequence comes from uncultured Alphaproteobacteria bacterium, assembly GCA_963752345.1. Taxonomy (GTDB): domain Bacteria; phylum Pseudomonadota; class Alphaproteobacteria; order SMXQ01; family SMXQ01; genus CAVVYA01. Next base: position 623,863 of record CAVVYA010000015.1, on the reverse strand, counting down.
GGGCTTGTCACCATCTTCCGGACCGATCGGGCTATTGATAAGGAAAAGGAAAACAAGGATTTCCAGCGGGCGGTGCGCGCAAGCGTCGGCCCCGAAGGGCGGCGTAACGCTAGGCCGGCATGGACGGGAAATACCGCTCCCGAGAGGCCGCCCCCTGCCCTCAAGCCCAATAGCCGAAGGTCATGCCGTGGCCCGTGCCGGCGAGCGACCGGTAGGCCGGCAGATACTCGACCAATTGCATGCGGGTCGGCGCCATCGCCGCCGCGACGGTCACCCAGTTGAGGATCTCCGGCGTGCCCGGCGCGCGGTTCAAGCGCGTCCGCGACAGGCCGCGCATCACCGCGGCATTGCCGCCGGTGAAGGCGTCGATCACCTGGCGGTCGAGTTCTTCGTCGATGACCTGATGGCTCAGGCCGCCCGACGCGATCAGGCCGACCCGCGCCTTCTCGGGCCAGGCCTTGATCTGGCGGCCGAGCGCGGCACCGAGATCGTAGCAACGGGTGGGCGTCGCCTGGTTCGGCAGATCGCGGCTCAGGAAGAACGGCACGGTGGGGATCGAACCGCCGCCGAGAACCCACTGATAGTGAAAGGAGAACGCGTCATCGAGCGCGACGCCCTCGGGCAGGCGGTCGCTGCAGGCGACATCGAAGCCCTCCTCGATCAGGCCTTCCAGCAGGTGATTGGCCATAGCAGGATGGCCGGGCTTCTCGTCGATGATATCGGCGGGCTTGCGCTTCTCGCGCTCGACGACCCGGGCGCCCGGATCGAAAAAGCTGTCCGACATCTTGGCAATGGCGAAGCGCTCGGCGCGCAGAATCCCGAACACGGGGCGGCTTTCGACCGTCTTGGGACTATGGAGATTGCTGACGACGATCATCACGTCCAGCTTGGCCTGCGCCACGATGTCGGTCAGCTTGCGCAGGGCGGCGCGGCCGGCGGCATGGCGGCCACGCTGAACGTCCAGGGTGATCTCGCGGTCCAGGCCGGGCTTCGCGGTCTTCAGCAGCTCCTGATAGTTGAACCGCGGGTCGCGCGTGTCCTTTTCGCCGAGCTTCGCCCATTGCTCCGGCTCACTCTGAATGCTTGGGCCGTGAGAAGTACCAATTCCCAGGACGAGATCAGCCATTACGATTTCCACCCCTCACGTCAGCCAGTCACCAGCGCATCATAGGAAAACGACTTGTCGGCCCAGGTCTCATGGCCGCCCAGGCCGTGCTCGACGTTCCACTTCATGACATCGAACATCCGGCCGGTGATGCCGGTAGCATCCTGCGCCGCGAGATGCAACACAAGCGGAACGATGTGCTGCGGAGTGACCGGGATCGGCCCTCGGCGGGCGCCGAGCGCCAGGCGGGCGCGGTTCTGCTCGTCGAAGCCCGTGGTGCGGGTATGGCCGGGAATGACGATGTTCACAGCCACATTATGCTCCTGGACCTCGTCCGCCAGGTAAAAGCTGAGGGTCGCCAGGGCGGCCTTCGACGACATGTAGGGCATCTCGCGGCTGTTCGGCCGGAACGCGGCATAGGCGCCGCCCTGGGCGTGATGCAGGATGCCGCTGCTCACCGCATTGATGATGCTGCCGCGCTTCTTCTCGATCATCGGCCGGATGAACCGCCGGATCACCTTCAAGGCGCCGAAGAGATTGACGCCGAAGGATTTCTCCCAGTCGGAATCCTTGGTTTGCAGGGTCGTCACGCGGCCCGTGGGAGGAAACAAGTCGCGCTGGCGCATGGCCGCGTTATTGACGAGCACGTCCACAGTGCCAAAGCGATCCAGGGTTGCCTGATAGGCGGCGTCGATCTGCGCGTCGTCGGTGACGTCCATGGTGAGACTGAGGATGTTTTTCGCCTGGGATTTGTCGAATTCGGGCACCCCGTCCCACGACCTGTCGGTCGCCACGACCTTGGCGCCGCGCGCCAGAAAGCCTTCGACATAGGCCCGTCCCATGCCGCGCGCCCCACCCGTCACGACCGCGACGCGATCTTTCAGATCCGGTTCCATTGGTTTCTTTTAACTCCCCGTTCGACGATGCCACCGGCGGCGATCCGGTACGCGCTACTTGATCCTGAAATGCGCCTCGCAGGCGCGCGCCGCCAGCGCCACGCCGGTGCTGATGATCGTCATGACGACCGCGACGACCGTCGCGCTTTCCCAGTAGGGCGCGACCATGTAGTCGAGCTGAAGCAACGCCAGCGTTCTGCTTTCGCCCGAAGCCAGCAGGATGATCGAACTGACGTCGCGCGACGCGCTGACGAAATTCAGGGTGGCGACGAGAACGAGAACCGGCGCCAGGGGCGGCAACACGGCTCGCCGGAACGTGTAGAACCAGGAGCCGCCCGACACGCGCGACGCTTCCTCCAGCTCCGAACCCAGTTGGATCATGTTGCTCTTGATGATCTGCACCCCGACCGTCATGCCGCCGATGATGGTGACCAGGATCAGCAGGATCACGGAGCCATAGAGCGGCCGCAGGAAGGTCAGCGCGACCCACAGCATGCCGAGGCCCATCAGCATGCCAGGCAAGGAATGCGGCAGCCAGGTGAGGAGATCGAGCAGCGCGCGCAGCTTGAACTGGCTGCGCACGAGGATATAGGCGATGAGCACGCTGAGCACGACGCCGCCCAGCGCCGCCCCGCCGCCGATCACGAAGGTGTTGCGGACGGCCTGCAGGAACACGGGGTCATGAAGAACCTGCGTCCAATGAGCGAGCGTCCAGGGCTGCGGGATGAAGAAATATCCGAAGACCTTCATGAAGGTCGCCGTGGTGACGGCGACCATCGGCAGGATCGAGACGAAAATGGCGATCGCCATGACGATGGCGAAGACCGGCCATTTCGCGCGACCCAACGGCGTGGCATTGGTCCGCGCGCGTCCCGTCACCGTTTCATAGCTTTTCCGCACGGTAAACCGCTGTTGCAGGACCATGAACGGAATCGTCAGCGCGATGATGAGAACGGCGAGAACCGTCGCCTGGCCGTAATCGGGAATCTCGGCGTTGAGCATGTCGTAAATCTTCGTCCCGTAGACATAGAAGCCCTGCGGGATGCCCAGCACGAGTTCGGTTTCGAAGGACTGCCAGAGTCGGACAAAGCCCAACAGCGCGGTAATGATGATGGGCGGTCCCATCATGGGGATCACCACCCGGCGCAAGGTTTTCAAGGCCCCCGCCCCCGACAGCCGCGAGGCTTCCTCCATCGAGGCGTCCAGGTTGCGGAATGCCGGGATCAGCAGAATTGTCTTGAGCGCGATTGCGTTCTGCCCCAGGTGCACCCAAACGAGCCCCCAGAACGTGTAGATGTTGAACGGCCCCTCGGTCATGCCGGGAAAGAAATTCCGGCGGAGAAATTGGTTGAGAATCCCGGAGGACGGATCGATCAGGGTGATCCATCCCATGACCACGGTGAGACTCGGCAGGAAGAACGAAAGCCACAACAGAAATTCGATCCAGTCCTTCTTCGGCAAGTCGGTCCGCCCGATGATCCAGGCGAGACAGATCGCCATCGGCCAGCTGAAGATGCTGGTCGCCAGATAGAGCCGGATGGAATTCCACATGGCGTTCCAGACGCCCGGATTGGCGAGCGCGCTGCGCCAGCTATCGAAGCCCCAGTCCGACGGCTGTCCTGGCTTCGCGAGTTGGAAGCTGTTCACCACCAGGAACAGGACCGGCACGACGACAAGGCTCGCGACCAACAGGAAGACCGCGCTGTAAAGCAGCGTCTGCCCGGCTTCGCCCAAATTGAGCCGGCTCGGGAGCCTTTCGGAAATCGCGCTCATGCGCCGTCGGTCTTCCAATGCGGCAGCAAGTGCACATCCTGCGCGGAAATCTCCAGCCGCACCTCGCCGCCCTTGTGAACCGATAGGGTATTGGCGGCAATGATGCGCACGGAGTAATCCGCCGTCGCAACGCTCAGCTCCCGATGGTCGCCGCAATAGGTATTCATCTTGACGGTCGCGCGGATCTTGTTGATCTCGGCCACGCCGTGACACTCCCCGCTCACCGACGGCGCGTTCGCCGGCACGACGGTGATTTTCTCCGGCCGCACCATCAGCAGCACGCGCGCGCCGACGCTGGGGCAGCTGTTGCCGTTGAGAACGCAGGCCAGCGTCTCGCTTCCGGTCGAGACGCGCAGCAGGTTTTGCTCCGGCCTGGTTTCGACCACATTGCCCCAGATGAAGTTGATGGCGCCGACGAAATCCGCCACGAATTCGCTCTGCGGCCGCTCATAGATCGATTCCGGCGAGCCGACCTGTTCGATCACCCCGCCGTTCATGACGATGATGCGGTCCGACAGGGCCATCGCTTCGGCCTGGTCGTGGGTGACATAGATCATGGTGAGGCCGGTCTGCTGCTGCAGCTCTTTGATGTGCGTGCGCATTTGGCCGCGCAGCTTGGCGTCCAGGTTGCACAGCGGCTCGTCGAGCAGCAACACCGACGGCTGCATCACCATGGAGCGTGCCAGGGCGACGCGTTGCTGCTGGCCGCCGCTGAGCTTGGTCGCCGGGCGGTCCTCGTAGGCCTCCATCTCGACAAGCTTGAGCCCCTCGCGGACGCGGCGAACGATCTCGTCCTTCTTGAATTTGCGGCAGCGAAGCGGGTAGGCGACGTTCTCGAACACGGTCATGTGAGGCCAGATGGCGTAGGACTGGAACACCATTCCCACGTCGCGTTTCTCGGGCGTGAGGTGGATTCGCTTCGGGATCGAGCTGACGACCCGGTCCTTGAGGAAGATTTCGCCGCTGGTGATCTTCTCGAGTCCGGCGATCGAACGCATCGTCGTGGTCTTGCCGCAGCCGCTTGGACCCAGCAAGGTCAACAGCTCGCCCTGCGCCACGTCGAAGCTGACGTTGTTGACCGCGAGCACGCCATTGTAGTGCTTGCTCACGCCGCAGATGCGGGCGGCCGGAACCTCGCTGTTTCTTCCGTAGGTCTCGTTCAGCGCCATGATGCCCATATCCTTCGGACTATCGTTTTTCCACTTGCCCTGTTTTCCGGGCAAGCGGCCTATTGTACCACGCCCCAGGTCTTGATCTTGGCCTGCAACACCTTGACGAACCGCACATTGACTTCGCTGGTGTTGAAATATTCCACGCCCGGCTTCAGCAGGTGCTCGGGATCGGCCGGCTTGGTATCGGCCCGCCGGCTGTTGACCTGCACCAGGTCGGCGTAGAACTGCTGCGCCTCCCGCGACAGGTACCAATTGACGAAGACCTTGGCCGCGTTCGGATGGGGCGCGTTGTTGTACCAGCCCATGCTGGCGTTGCCGCCCACGCCGCCGGGATTGCGGTTGCCGAAATAGTTCGGACCGTCGAGCTCCTCGACATTCTTGCCGATGCCATGCTTCTGCATCTGCTCGAGCACGTCGTTCGGCATGCCGATCACCACGGGCTTGCTGCAGCTGATCAGCCAGTCCGTCATCTGCTTGTAATCGCGCGAGAAGGTGACGCCATGGTTGAGGAACATGTCCTTCAGCCAGTCCTCGCCCTGGACGATGCTGAGCAGGCCGGTGCCCTGGGTGCCGGTGCCGGGCTGGGTCGGATCGTACCAGACGATCTTGCCGCGCATGGCTGGGCTCTTCATGTCGGCCGTCTTGTTGAAGACGTCCTTCGAGACGCAGTCGCGGTTGACGAAGCCGAGAGTGCCCGCGGTGCCCACCGGGCTGTAGAAATATTTCTTCTCCTCGTCCATGAAGCCGGCTTCGAACCCGTCCCGCCAGGTCTTGTCGTCGGTAATCTCGGGCAGGATGATCGCGTCGCGCAGCGGCGCCAGCGCATTGATCGGCTTGAGGGAAAAGACCGTCGGGTCGGTCGAGGCGAGGATGATGTCCCAATTGAACACGCCGGCGGTGCGCTCGCGCACCACGCGCGACACGATCTGCGTGCCGCGCGCCGCGGTGTATTCCATCTTGATGTCGGGGAAGGCCTTGGCCCAGCCTTCGGTGATCGCCCGGCGCTGCTCCACGCCCGGCGGGCCCGAGACGATCACGACCCCTTCCTTGCGCGCCGCCTCCACGACCTTTTGCCATTCCGCGGGTGCGTTTTGCTGGGCCAGCGCGCCGCTGATCGTCATCGCCACGACCGAAAGCGTCAGCATGAGTCCCGTGAGACGACCGTTGTGCCATTTGATCTCCATCGCTTCACCACCCCATGACCAAGGCGCCCCTGTCGAGCGCGTGATAGATCGGGAGAACTATACTCCCTTGATGTCTCCGCCGGCCTTTGCTCATCGGCCGGTCTGTCGGCGCGTGTTTCGCCTATTTGCCTGGAGCCGCAGGACGTTTGGCGGTCAGCACGCCCCAGGATTTGATCTTTTCCTGAAGTGCGTTGATCTTCACCGTGGCGTCCTCGTTGCTCCAATTGACGTAACTTACACCCGGTTTCATCACGTGATCCGGGTCGGGATCGCCCGGCTTGGTATCCACGCGCCGGCTGTTGTCCTGCACGCTATCCGCATAGATCTGCTGGAATTCCCGCGACAGGTACCAGTTGACGAAGACCTTCGCCGCGTTCGGATGCGGCGCATTGTTGAACCAGCCGATGCTCTCGTTGCCGCCCGCGCCGCCCGGAATGACGTCGCCAAGATAGGCCGCGCCGCTGAGCTCCTCGACGTTCTTGCCGATGCCGTGCTTTTGCATGGTCTCGAGCACGTCGTTCGGCATGCCGATGGCGATGGGCTTCGTGCAGTTGACCAGCCAATCGGTCATCTGCTTGTAGTCGCGCGAGAAGGTGACGCCCTGGTTCTGGAAGATGTTCTTCAGCCAATCCTCCCCAAGGGCGAGGCTCAGAACCCAGGTGCCGCGGCTGCCTGTGCCGGGCTCGGTCGGGTCGTACCATACCACCTTTGGACTTGAGCTCCGGCTTGCCATGTCGGCGGTCGTGCCGAACTCGCTTTGCTACACGCAATCGCGGTTGGCGAAGCCGAACGGCTGTCCGCCGGTGCCCATGGCGTTATAGAAAAACTTCTTCTCGCGATCCATGAAGCCGGCTTCGAAGCTGTCGATCCAGGTCTTGTCGTCGGCGATATCGGGCAGGATCAGGGCATCGCGCAGGGGCGCCAGGGCATTGATCGGCACGAACGAAAAGACCGTGGGTTGGTCGAGGCGATGATGATGTCCCATTCGTAGAGGCCGGCGGACCGCTCGCGCACGATCTTGGCGACCACCTGGGTGCCGCGCCCGCCGGTATAGTCCAACCGGATATTGGGGTAGGCCTTGGCCCAGGCCGTCGTGATGGCCTGGCGCTGAAACACCCCGGGCGGACCGGAAACCAGAACCACGCCTTCCTTGTGCGCGGCCTCGACGGTCTTCTTCCATTCCGCCTGCCAGGCCTCTTCCGCGCGCACGCTGCCGGAGGCCATAACGGCCATAACGGCCGCCAAAGCAAAACTCGATAAGCCGAACGAGCGCTTGTCCTGAGTCATCGCCTGAGCCTCCTTGCTTGCAGCGTTGCGAGAGAACTGACGCCTCTCTTGTTCCCTGGTGGACGTTTACGACAGGCCGTATTCCTTCCAACGCGCGGCGACCTTATCGGTCCACGTCGCGCTGACCTTGTTCACCGGCGGGAATTTTGCGTCCTTGAAGCGCATCGTCGCGTCGATCCCCATACCGCGGAGAGGCGGATCGAAATCCACCGTGCCGCGGCTGCGGATCTGCCGCGCGTGCTCCTTGCCGAGGATGACGTCGTGCTCGGGGTCCGCCGCCGCGGCGACGCGCCACATCACCTCGTCCCAGTCGCGCACATTGCAATCCTCGTCGACCACGATGATCCAGCGCCAGCGCTCGCCGGTGTCTTCCCAGATTCCGTTCATGATCTTGAGCGGTTCGGTCTTATCCCTGATCGCCACCGACACGATCAGCATGCCATGACGGCCGACCTCGGGAAAATAGACTTCCTTGATATTGGTGAAGCCGGTCTTCTGAATGACACGCGATTGGATCGACCCCGACCGCAGCAACTGGCGCGGATAGTCTTCGACGCGCTGGCAGATCAGGCCATAGGTGATGGGATTCTTACGATATGTGATGCAATGGATGTTCATCAGGAAGGCGGACTTGTTTTCGCCGTAGAAGCCCGTGGATTCGCCGTGGGGGCCTTCCTCGGTCCGCACGTTCGGCACCACCTCGCCCTCGATGATCATCTCGGCATAGGCCGGCACGAGGAGATCGCTGTTCTCGCACTTCACCAGTTCGGTCGGCGCGCCGCGCCAGCCGCCGGCGGCTTCATATTCCATCGACCCGTCGTCGCCCGGCCGCACCGGACTGCCGTTGGCCAGGGTCAGCAAGGGATCCATGCCCATGACGATGGCGACCGGTGTCGGCTTTCCCGCCGCCTCGTTGTCGAGGATATGGTCGCCGCCGCCAGGGCCGGACGAAGCGTTGCGCCCGCGCAGGCCGCCGGAAATGGATAGGGTCTTCTTGTCTTTGATCATGACGCGATAGGCGCCCATGTTGAGGAAGCCTGTGACCGGGTCCCGGGTCACCACGCCCGCCGTGGTGCCGAGATAGCGTCCGCCATCGTGTTCATGCCAATAGGGCGTCGGGATGATGTCGATATCGATATCGTCGCCGGTGACGATCACATCCTTGCACGGCCCGGTCGGCAGCGGTGACCGAGGGGATGCGGTAGGTCATGCCCTCGACGACCTTCTTGAGGATCGTTTCTTCGTCGGCTTCGGTGTTGAACGCGATCGCCAGTTGCTTGGTCGTCGAAATCATATTGGTGACCAGCGGCATGTCGCGGTAGCCCTTGACGTTCTCGAACAGCAGGGCAGGCCCCTTGCGCTCCAGCGACCGAGCCGCGACGGCGCCCATTTCGTATGTCGGGATCGACTTCCGCCTTGATGCGATGGAGCAAGCCGTTTTCTTCCAACAGGTCGAGATACTCGCGCATGTCGGTGTAGCCGACGCGGGAGGCGTTGGAGCCTTTCGTTTCCATCCTGTTCATACGCTTTCTCCCTTGAGATTGGCCTGCTCCGGACGTTCCTGCCCGTGTTGCTTTTCCAGCGCCCTCGCCGCGTCCGCCCCTCTGCTCATCAATTCGTCCAGCTCGTCGATGACGGGACTGATCTCGCCCAGGTTCATGTAGCGCACGGCGCCGTTGCGATAGTGCGCGATGCTTTCCCGCTCTTCGAGCTCCAGGTTGATGAATTGATTCTTCGCCGGATCGCGGAAGGTGTTGATCGGGTCGCCGCCCTGTTGGACGATTTTGATCTGCTCCATCAGCATGCGGCGGAACATCACGAGTCCCTTGTCGGTGGCGCCGAGCTTTTCCTGGGTGCGATCGACGATCTCGCCCTGGTTCGACCAGATCATCAGGTCCTGGCCGAGCACGAAATCCGGCAGCTCCATGATCGGCACCGGGAATGTCGGCACGGGATCCTGTTCCGGCACCTTGATCGCCGATCCGGGGAAATAGACCTGATAGGCGAGATGCCAGGTGTGCGTGTCGTCGATCGGCACGCGAATCTGGAATTCGGAATAGCCGAGCTGGCCGACGCGCACGTAATTCGGGAAGACGAGCGGATGGCCGACACGCCAGCCCTCGGCGTCTTCCGTCTCGCCTTCGCGCAGGCGGAGCTTCTGGATGCCGTAGGGCATGCGTTTGAAGTCGATTTTCGTATGCCGGCGGCCGATCAGATCGAAGCGCTTGATGGTGCGCGGATCGGTGATGCCCTTGCGCTCCGCGGCATAGTGCCCGAACCGGCCGTGGCCCCATTCGATATGCACCGTGTCGACGGAATTCTCCTGGCACTGGAGCCAATTGCACGGCAGAACCGTCGTGCCGATCTGACGAAAGGCGTTGTCGACGACGAACAGATCCCAGCGCGGCAACAGCGGCGCGGGCTGCGGTCCGAGATAGGCCCAGAACAGGCCGCCGAGTTCCTCGACCGGATAGGCCGGCAATTTTGACCTTCGTCTTGAAGACGTCTTCGTTCGCTTCCGAGGGTTGCGCGATACATTGCCCGGTGCTGTCGTACATCCAGCCGTGGTAGGGGCAGCGCAGCCCCTCCTCCTCGGGAATGCCGCATTTCATATCGACCAGGCGATGGGCGCAGCGCTGGCCGATCAGACCGAGGCGACCGCGACGGTCGCGATAGAGCGTCAGGGTTTCGCCCAGAATGCGCACCGATTTAACCGGGTTTTGCTTGAGGTCCTGACTGGTCGCGACGGGGTGCCAGTAGCGGCGCATCAATTCGCCCATCGGGGTGCCCGGGCCGACGCGGGTCAACATTTCGTTTTCTTCAGCTGTTAACACGACCCTCTCCTTTCAATCGCCCGTCGGGACCTGGCGGGACAGCGTAATCTCCCGGCTACCCTTCGCCGAAGCCAGGATGGCCATGCAGACCTCGAGCGTCGCCATGGCCCAGCGTCCGTCATGAGAGACGGGCCGGTCCTCGACGATCGCGTGGTAAATCTCGTTCAACTCCGCCGCGCGGCCATGCAGTTCCTGCTTGAGCCGGATTTCACGCGGACCGTCTTCGCCATAGACGATCACGCCGTCCTTCGACTGCCGCATGGCGCCGCGGTCGCAACTCACGACGGTCAAACCAAAAAACGGCTGATGCACGCTCGGCGCGTCGGCTTCGTGACGCACCCGCGGGCTGATCGCCCCGTACCGGCCGCTCTCCTTTTCCTCCTCCAGGGACTGTTCCATTTCCGCGTCGGTCATCTTGGAAAAGCGCGCATAGGATTGCCGGCGTTTCATGTTCGTTTGCGGCGAGCGTTCCTGGCCGCCCTCGTTGACCCACCAGAAAAGCTCCGCCGTATCGAAGAAGCTGCGCCCGTCGTAGACGAGCGTCGCGGTGGCGCCATTCTCGAACTCCAGGAAGCAACTATAGCCCCCTTCGCAGCCCGATAGACTGTCGGTGATCGGCTTCGCCTTGAGCGACTTGACCATGCCGCCGCCGAGCTGGCGGACGACGTCGACCTGGTGCGGGCCCTGGTTGAGGATCGGACCGTGGTTGACCCGCAGCTCCTTCGTCAGCCGCGAGCGATGATTGAACTCATTGAAGTTCCAGGTATTGATCATCAGCACGTCGCCGATCTCGCCGCTGCGGATGATCTCGCGCATCTTGCGTATCGGCGCGTCGAAGCTGTGGGTATGGCCGGCCAGCAGCTTGACGCCGGCCTTGTCGGTCGCGGCGATCATCGCCGCGCAATCTTCGAGCGAAAGCGACAGCGGCTTTTCACAGACGATATGCTTGCCGTAGCGCGCCGCGGTCTCGACATGTTCGCGGTGAAATTCCGGCGGCGTGGCGATATAGACCACGTCGACGTCCGACTCGCGGCACATGTCCTCGGCGTTGTCGAACACCCGGCCACCGAATTCCTTGGCGAAGGCCTCGCGCGCGTGGGGGCGCAAGTCGCAGGCGTCGGTCATGATGTAGGGCAGAGTCTCGATCTCGTCGCGGCGCGCCATCACCTTGGTCGTCGCCTGACCCAGTCCGATGAAGCCAAGCTTTAATTTCTGAACGCTCAACATAGTTCCCCTTTACGCGGCACGCCGGTGCCAGGTTTCGCCGCTTGTCCCGCGACGAGCATCTCTATGCGCGGGACGCTGCGCACGCGACGCACGATCGAGACGTCCCGTTGGCGGTCCGGTGCCGCTATCGGTGGCAGGGATTGACGTGCTTTTGCACAATGTGGCGTGCGCGATGCGCGAGCGACCGGACGTTCCATCTCAGCTTCCCTGGGTTGCCGACTTCTGCGATCTATCGAAGTCTGGCTTATTGTGGAGATGAGCTTAGTGATGCGGCCGGCCTTTGATTACCCGCAAAAATGGAAAAATACTTTTGCAGATTTGCAACGTTCGCGGCCAGATCCACGGGGCGTTATATTGCAGCGCAGCATTCGGTGACCGCGCTGCAGGCTTTGCTCGGGTGCGCGGACAACAATCCGCGAAGTCGAGGTTGCGGGCCTGACCCGACTACATCAGCCCGACCGGCAACGCCTGGCGCCGGGCGTCGGCCTGGTCGAGATATTCGAGGAATACGCGGACCTTGGCCGGCAGGTGTTGCGAGCGTGGATAGAAGGCCTTGAGCGTGCGCTCGACGGATACGCAGTTGTCGAAGACGATCTGCAGCTTGTGCTCTTCGGGCTGGCCGTAAAGAACGTATTCCGGGACACGCGCGATCCCGATGCCCGCGGCGGCGGCTTTGCAGATCGCGATCGCGTTCGTGCTTCTGAAGCTGCCCGAGACCTTGACGGAAAACGGCTGGCCCCGCGCGCCGACGAATTTCCATTCCGCCGCCGGACGCCGGCCATATTGCAGAAGGCAGTTGTGATTGACCAGGTCGTGCGGCGTTTGCGGCACACCGGCGCGCTTGAGATAGGCGGGCGAAGCCACGACAACACGCCGCACGGGCCCGAGGTCATGACAGGCTAGACTCGTGTCGGGCACATCGGATGTCTTGATGACGACGTCGTAGCCATCGCGGAGAAGATTCTCGCGATCCGAATCGATGTAGAGATCGATCGCAATCTCAGGGTAGCTCAGCTTGAACTCGGTTGCCGCTTCGGTGACGAGCCATTGACCGACCCCGACCGCGGAATGTATGCGCAACGTGCCGCGCGGCTTGTCCGAAATGCCGATCGTATCGGCACGCGCCGCATTGAGCGCCGTGAGCGCGGGCGCACACTTGTCGTAGAAAACCTCGCCGGCCTCGGTCAGGGTGATATGGCGCGTCGAGCGGCTGATCAATTGCACCCCAAGCGCCTCTTCCAGGGCGCGAAGCCGGCGGCTGACCCGGCTCGGCGACATGCGCAACGTGCGGGCCGCCGAAGACAGGCCGCCGGTCTCCACCACTTGGCCGAAGATGACGATGTCGTTCAGGTTATCCATCGTTGGGCAATCCTACGAGCGCCGTAGGAACATCTACGGTCGCTATGCGCGCAGCGCGGAAGAGCCAGTTCAAGCTCCTCCACTATAACCTCGCTCAAAGTCGCGTGCCCCACTTTACTCATGCGCTCGACAGTCATCCCCGGCAACCATGGGACGTCTCAGCCGGATTTGGACCGTATCCCGAAGACCAGGGATTTGACCGTGATGGGAATGACTTCCGAGGTGCCCATGGGCCGGCCGATGTCGAGATAGTCGAGGTCGCCGACCTCGATGCCGTCGACCAGCACCACCGGACGGCTGACCTTGAGCTCTTCAACCAGGATGCTGCCGAGAGACTTCGCCACATCGACGTCCAGGATGACGAAGAGCGGGCTGCGGTCCTGTGGATCGGCGAGCCGAACGACGCCCTCGGCGATGCGGTGGAGATAGGGATAGTCGGGCTGCCCCGCGACCGACACCGCCAAGGCGAGCCCGCCGGTCAGGTGGCTCGCGTCGTATTTGCGGAGCGCCGCCGCCAGCGCGACGTCGATCTCGTCGGACGACTGCTGCTTCGTGACGAAGGCATGGGCGACCTGGATGCCGTGGACCGGCAACACCGAGGGCGCGGAGATGTAGCTGGTGGTGCCGCTCGCCTGGAGCGTGTATTCACCCGCTCCGATCACCGTGGCGCGGATGCCTTCGGCCGCGCGCACGAGCATGCCGGGCTTGAGCGCGCTTTGCGACCTGCCGCGCACCGCCTGGCCGAGCCAGGGACCGATATCGCCATAGCCGGCGCTTTCGCGTCCGTAGATATATTCCGAGACGCCGCCCGAGAAGACCACATGATCGACGTCGCGGATGGCGGCGTCGGGCTGGCTGTCGATCAGCATCAGCTGTTCCGTGAGCGGGTCGCGATGGCCGCCGCCGACGATGTCGAACAGCACATCGGTCATCCGTTCGGCGAAGGCCTCGCGCTGGGCCGGCGAAAGCTTGCCACCCACCGCCACCTCATGGCCGAGGGCCGTCATGATCGTTCGAGCGGGACGCTCGATGCGCGTGATCGTCATGTCGTCGTCATAGGCGATGAGCCGCGCGCCGATCTCCACCGCGATCATCTTGACGATACGGCCGGCGCGGATGACCGAGATTTTCGTGGTGCCGCCGCCGATATCGACGTTGAGCACGGCATTGCTGTGATGGCGTGACATGGCCACGGCACCCGACCCATGGGCGGCCAGCAGCGCCTCATGCATCGGCCCCGCCGAGGCGCAGATGAAACGGCCACCCTCGCGGGCGAAATGCTCGAGGATCGGCTGCGCGTTTTCTTTCTTGAGCGCTTCGCCGGTGATCACCACGGCGCCCGTGTCGACCTCGTCGGGCTTGAAGCCGGCCTCGCCATAGCAGCCTTCGACAAAGGCGGTAACCTGGTCGGTATCGATACGCGTCGCGGAGAGGTAGGGGGTCAGCAGAATGGGCGAGCGGTACAGTTCGTCGCGACCGGCTACGACGAAGCGGGCCGAATGCCCGGCGCCTTCGCGCCGCAGGGTCAGCCTGGAAAAAACCGCGTGGGTGGTCGACGAGCCGATATCGATGCCGACACTGCGCAAGGTCAGGCGTTCGATGCCCTCGAGTTCTTCGCCCGCTCCCGCGCCGGACGTCTCTTCGAATGCGTGATCGTCATCGTCGTGCATGTCGCGGTGTTCCTCAATCGATCGAGCCGGCGCGATCCCACCCGCGAGAACCGCAGGGTCGGGATTGTCCAGTGGTGCGAAGGCCGGCTGCGGCGCGCAACGGAAGCGGACCGCCTCCCTCGCGATCACGCCCCTCTGATTACGGACGCAGACCGTTCTCCCGCGGCCGCAAACGGCGCGTGCCGCAAGACATGGCATCTATCGGAGGTCAAGAGCCAGCGGCGGGAAACGTCCGGGTCGTTAGCCCTCGGCGTAGGCCCATTCGTAGGTCTTGTCCGCATAGGCCTCCGCCGGCATCCGGCTGCGCAACCCACGTTTCGCCAGCGCCGCCTCGAACTTCTGCCGGATAAACGGCTCTTCGCTCGGGTATTCGATCTGGTTGCCCGGATTGCCGCTCTTCGAAAAGGGGCGCGGCGGATGCAGAGCCAGATAGCGCGCCGGCGTCTCGCCCACGTTGAAATGCTGGTGGTACCAGTTGTCGGGCGGCACGAACACGCTGGCCTCGCGCCACGGCACGATCACCTTCTCGCCGCCCTCGGGCCACATGATGGAATATCCCTCGCCGGCGGGAATGACGATCACGTAGCTCGGACCGTGGCGGTGGCCCTTCTTGTAGGTGCCGGCATCGAACACCGACATATGGCACGACATGTTCGAGCCCGGGAAGTCGATGAAGATCGTCTTTCCGCCGGCGCCGCGCTGACGGAAAGCCACCAGCTTGTCCCAGGCGCGCATGTCGGGGAAAAAATTGCCGCGCCAAAAGGCCTTGCGCTTGGCCGCCACCTTCGGATCGCTTTCCTCGACCATCTTGGCCTCGGAGTAGAAGTTTTGCGGGTCGATGGCGTGACCGCGCATGCCCGCGTTGTCGAAGAAGAGCTCGATGTCGGGCGCGCCGGCCATGGCGACCGGCAGATAGTTGTTGTGCAGAAGAAGCGCGCGCTGGTTGCCGCGCGCATTCGAGAGCTGGTGATGATGGTTGCGCGGCAGCAGGAACATGCTGTGCTTCTGCCACTCGAAGCTGCGCTTCTCGCCGCCGTCCTGCCACACGGTGCAGATGCCCTGCCCCTCGACCACATAGACGATTTCATCGAGGGCGAATTTCAAAGGAGGAAGAGACTTTCCAGGCGCAATTTCCGTGACCCGCGCCTCGGAGACGTTCTGCTGGCCCTCGAGCATCAGGAATGCCGCGTTGCAATCGCGCTCCTCCCACCGGCCCAGCTCGATCTCACGCACGTCTTCGATGTAATAGCCCTTGTGAATTGGCAGTCCCGTCGATTCGATCCAGTTCTCGTAGGCGTATTGCGCACGCTCGACCACGACTTGGCCTCCCCTTTATGGTTATTTGCCTCTATCCGCCCCAGCCGGGCGTGCCCATCGAACACAGCTTGACAAAGGACCGGCTCGAAAGACTATCATATTTCCACTCGAATAGAAGTTCATGCGTCGGGGAATTGCCGTCATCGGCCAATCGCCACAAGGGCAAAAGTCCGGGCGATGTCCATAACTCTGGGAGCGCGCGCGGCGCCAAAGGAAACGCACATCATGCGGACCTCTATTCTTCACGCGCGGCACGCGCGTCTGGCGATCCTTCTGCTTTCCTTCGCCGTCGGCGGCGGGCATGCGGCGGCGGCGGACTTCGATGCGGAGAAGCATTTCAAGGGCAAGACCATCAAGCTGATGGTCGATTTCAAGCCGGGCGGCGGCACCGATGTGCAGGCGCGATACTTCGCCGCTTACTGGGGCAAGTTCATTCCCGGCAATCCGCGGGCGACAGTGACCAATCTGTTCCCCAATCCCTCGGGGCGGAACTACACATGGAAATCCGCGCCGGATGGGCTGACCTTGTCGTTCGTGGCGAGTGCCGCGGTGGGCAGCGACATCCTGGTCGATCCGACGGCCGAGTTCGAAGCGGAGAAATACACCCAGATCGGGTCGCACGCGAAGCGCGACACGACGCTGCTGGCGCGTGGCACGGTGCCCTATAAGTCGCTCGCCGACGCCAAGGGCGGCAAGACCGCGCTGACGCTGGCCGAAGCGCTCGGCAGTCCCGAGGCTCTGTCGGGGAAAACGCTGGGCGTCGGCATGCTGGCCATGTGGCTCGAGGCTCCGCTGCGGATGGCGCCCGTGGCGCGCAGCGGCACGGCCGATGCGCTGCTGATGCTCGAACGGGGCGACGTCAACAGCTGGATGGCCGACAGCCAGTGGTACGCGCTACCCAAGCAGCGGCCCGGCTGGTTCAAGACAGGTTTCATCAAGCCGCTCGCCGACATGGGCCACCCCGACTCACCATCCTCGCCGAACGCCGAGATCGCGATGCCGCTGCCGAACGCCTACACATGGCTGAAGACCGATGAGCAGCGGGAGTTGTGGAAGGCGATCTATCTGCCCGAGGTGCTTTACGCCAAGGGCATTATTGGCCCGCCCAACATGCCAGCCGAGATTACCAAGGTGCTGCGCGACGCCTACGTGAACGCCGTCACCGATCCGGCCTTCGCGGAAGGCCTGGAAAAGATCCAAGGACAGCCGGTGGCTTTGATCCGCGGCGAAAAACTGCAGGAGCTCGTCGCCGACTTCGGCGAAATCCTTCAAAGAATATCTGCCCCGCTTCAACGAAGTCCGCGGCCAGGTTTATCGCTACCTGACGCGCTAAGGCCACGACGCCTGAGCGCCAGCGCGCTATCCGCTGGCCACTACTGGGCCACTGGCCACTGGAGCAATGTCCGCGCAGGCTGTGCATAGCCCGCCTTTTGGACGCTCAACTCTCGCGGAATGCGTGGGAGAAGCTGTCGAGCACCGGACGCATGATATACTCGAAGAACGTCCGCTCGCCCGTCTTGATGTAGACATCGGCGGGCATTCCGGGCGTCGCCTGGAACCCGTTCATGCGATTGTGCACATCCTCCTCGTCGAGCCGGACCCGCACCACGTAGTAGTCCCGCCGCGTGCTCTGGCCGGAATTGGCCGACGCGGGCGTGATCGATTGCATCTCCTGCCCGCGCAAGGCATCGGCCGACAGGTAGATCACGTGACCCAGGACGGTGGGCGTGGTGCGCTGGTTGAGTGCCGGCAGCCGGACCAGTGCCTGCTGCCCCATGGCCACGTGGCTGACGTCGTTCGGCTTGAGCTGCGCCTCGATGATCAACTCGTCGCTGACGGGAAGAAGCTCGAGGATGACACCGCCTGGCGCAACCACCGCACCCGCCGTATGGAAATTGAGCTTGACCACGATGCTCCGCGTCGGCGCGCGAACCTCGGTGCGGTCAACCACGTCCTGAGAGGCGTGAATCTGCTCCTGGACGTCGTCGAGGTCGGTCTCGACCCGCTGCAGTTCCCGCACCAGCGATTCCACCGCGACCGATTTCAGATGCACGATGCGCTGGTCGGCCCGCGCGATTCGCTCCCTGGCGTCCGCGATGCGGCTGACCATCTCGCCCAGGTTGCCCTCCAGCCCGGCCTCGGCACGCTCGAGCATGAGCACATCGGTTTTGCGGATCAGGTTGCTCTTCAAAAGCTGGTGTTTGTCCTTCAATTCCTGGCCGAAGATCGCGATCCGCCGTTGTGTCGATTCGACCTGGGCCGTATAGCCATGGATGCTCTCCTCGATGCCTGCGATCTCCCGCCGGAGGACTCGTTCCTCGGCGATGAGGCTCGCGCGGCGCGCCTGCAACTCGGCGCGCTGGCGTTCGATGATCGCCTCGACCTCGGTATCGTTCGCCACCGCGGCGAGTGCCTGCGGCATTTCCAGATCGTCTTTTCCGCTCAATTCGGCTTCGAGCCGGGCCTTCATCGCAACCAGCCGATGCTGCTTGAGAACAAGCCGTCGAAGCCTCGCATTGGCCAAGGTTTCGTCGATGCGGACCAATGTCTGGCCAGCCTCGACGAGATCACCTTCCTTCGCCAGCAGTTCGCGAACGATGCCGCCTTCGAGGTGCTGGACGAGCTTGTTCTGGCCGGTCGCGACGAACGTGCCGGGCGCGACCACGGCGCCGTTCAAGGGCGCCAGGCCGGCCCAAAGGCCGAAGCCGCCGCCCCACAACACGAGCGTGGCGATGCCGACGATGATCGGCCATCGCGCGCTCAGCGGGACGCCACGATGCCACTGCGGCAGGCTATGGGTTTCAGCCGTCATTGGATCCTCCCGCGGCGACCGGCCGGTTGGCCACCTTCTTGAGGTCCGGCGGCGCTTCAAGCGGCCGCTCTCCACGGCCTGTCCTACGGTCCGGTGATGCTTCGAGCGGCCGCTCCCCGCGGCCCGTGCGGACCAGGCGATGCAACACCTCTTCCGGCGGTCCGAATGCCTCGGCGCGCCCGCCGCGCAGGATGAGGACCTTGTCGACCGTGTGCAGCAGCGCCGGACGCAGCGTCACGACCACGACCGTGACGCGCCGTTCCTTGGCGCGCGCGATGGTGTCGGCGAGTGCCTGCTCGCCGGCCGCATCGAGGTTCGAATTCGGCTCGTCCAGCACGACCAGCGAGGGATTGCCGAAGAAGGCCCGGGCGAGCGCGATCCGCTGCTTCTGACCGCCCGACAGAGGGGCTCCGCCACGTTCAAGCACGGTTTCATAGCCGTTCGGAAGTTGGCACACCATGTCGTGCACGTCGGTCAGCGTCGCCGCCTCATAGATGCTGGCATCCGAAAGGCCGTCGCGCATGCGGCAGATGTTTTGCGTGATCGTGCCCGGAAACAACTCGACCTCTTGCGGCAGATAGCCGGTATATTCGCCGAACTGCCGCCGGTTCCAGTTGCGCAGTTCCGTGCCGTCCAGCCGCACCTTGCCGGCGGTCGGCACGATGCATCCGACGAGGATGCGGGCGAGCGTCGACTTGCCCGAGCCCGACGGTCCCACGATGGCGAGCGACTCCCCGGGATCGAGCGAGAAATTCACGCCATTGAGAACCGCCTCCTTCGAACCGGGCGGCAGATACAAGACCCGCTCGACGGAAACCCGGCCTTGCGCTTTCGGCAGCAGGAGCTTGGGCTTTTCGCTCTGCATCGCCTCGATGGTGACGCGCGCCTTCTTATAGGCCGCGCAAGCCTGCACGAAGCTGCGCCAGCCCTCGATGAGGCCCTCCAGCGGCTGAAGCGCGCGGCCGACGATGATCGCGGCGGCAATCATCATGCCGCCCGTGAGCTGCCCCTGCAGCGCGAGATAGGCGCCCCACCCGAGAAGAATGATCTGGGTCACATAACGGACGAACTTCGATATGCCGCTGATCCACAGATTCCGGTCGACGGCCGCGCTTTGGAGCGTGAGGAACTGCGCCTGCTGCCGGCCCCAGTGAAGAATGCTCTCGTCCAGCATCCCCATGGCATTGATCACCTGCGCGTTGCGACCGAGCGATTTGGCGGCGGCATCCGCGCGGGAGGCGTGGATGTTCGCGCGGCTGAGCGGCTCAATCGTCGCCTTCTGATTGAGAATGGCGATCGAGAACAGCAGCACGCCGGCCCCAAGGGCGAGAAAGCCCAGATGGGGGTGAATGAGGAAGATGACCGCGAGATAGAGCGGCGTAAACGGCACGTCGATGATGAGCAGCATGACGGGACTTGCGAGAAAATTGCGCACCTGCTGAAGGCTGCGGAGCGCCTGGACGTTCCCGCCTTCGCCGGCCCGTGCGCTGTTGATGACGCTCGCCAGCACGGGGCCGCCGAGCAACGCTTCCAGTTTCGCCGCAAGGCGGCCGAGAATCTGCCGGCGCAGGATATCGATAATCGAAAGGACCGCCAGGAAACACAAGGCGAGCAACGTCAGCATCAGGAGCGTGTCGAAACTACGGCTGGTCAACACGCGGTCGGAAATCTGGAAAAGATAGATCGGCAGCGTCAGCATCAAAAGGTTCACAACCACCGAGAACAGCACGACGATGGCGATGGTGCGCCGGGCCGTGGCCTGCCACACGGTCAGTGGCGCTTCCGTGGGAGAACGAACGGCATTTTCAGCCGCCTGATCTTCCGCCCGGTTTTGCTCGGCAAGGGCTCGGCGGCGTGCGATCCATGCATGGCCGCACCCGCGGGCGGCGCGGACAGAGGCCAGCGCATGCTGGGCGATAGCTCCGCCAGCTTCTCGTCAGCAGCGGCGGTCTGGAAAACGAGCGGGCGTTGCGAGAACCGGTGTCTTTTATCCCGCCTTCCATCGCGCCGTCGATTGCAACTGCGGGGCGCGCCATCGAAGCGGCGGACAGACTGTGGGCGACTTCGGAACGAAACGGGGCAACCAGGGACAACCGGAGGGAACGAAATAGCAGTGCGATTGGGTTCATGTCTGCCAACCCCCGGTTAAATCACGCCATCGGTGCCGCGAAGTAGTGCTTCGTCCAAGGCATTGGTGAATTCGGCGACCGCGGGCGCCGTGTCGGTGTGATGACCGGCCTTACCATCGGTGTGCTCGTCGGATTCCGCAGGGGATACTTTGGCGAGGCTTACGTCGCCGTTTCCGTGATCGGGAGTCTGGTTGGCGCCGATATCCTCCGCGGCATTCGTCAGGGCCACCCCGTAGTCGGTAAAGCTACCCTTGCTGAAGAGATCGTCCGCGCCAGCCGGCGGAGGCGGCTGCTCACTCAGCGTGATGGTTCCATCGGAGCCGAGGAAGTCGCCCACGCTTTGATTTGAGGCAGCCTCTGCGAGCTCATGAACAGCGCTTTCCGCCGAAACCACTGAAGGCTGCGTCGCCGCGCTCATTCTCAGTCGCGCCGACAATTGGATCGACGACAAGCGATGCCTCGACGACCGGTGGCACAGGATCCGATGCCATGTCGATCGGCCCGGAGACAGCATCCGTTACGGCGGCCGGTGTCGGCGCGGCAGGCACCACACTCGGAGTCGGAAACAGGCGATGCCTCGACGACGGGTGGCACAGGGTCTGATACCAGGTCGATCGGCGCGGAGACGGCATCCGTGACGGCGGCCGGTGTCGGCGCGGCAGGCACCACGCTCGGACCGGAAACAGGCGATGCCTCGCCCGCGGCGGGATCCGCGATGGATGCCAGCATCGGAGCAACAGCGGTCACAGTCGGCTCTGCCGTCACCGACGGCACGACATCGGCTGCGCCATCGGTCACCGAGTCGACGATCGGATAGGCCGTCAGTCCATCGCTTGCGATGTCCGGGGCGATGCTGTCATCGGATGCCAGCGCAGGCGCCAAACCTGGGATGACAGTCGGGTCCGCCGTCGGCATAGCGCCCAAGACATCGGACGTCATATCCGTGGCCAAATCGAGCGTTGGCGCGACGGAGGCGACAATTGGATCAGTTACCGGTGCGATATCGGCCGCGACATTGCTCTCCGGCTCGACAGACGCGAGCGCCGGCGCGATCGAATCAATGATTGACTCAGTTGCCGGCGCGGCTTCGCCGAATCCGTCGGTCGTCGGGCTCGCGCCAGGGGCCAGCGTCGGTATAACCGAACCCTCGATCGAATTCGGCAAGCGTCACGGCATCGGTCGCTGTGTTCACGGCCGCGGCTATCGTGGGCATGGCGGAATCGGCAACCGACTCTGCGGCCGGTGCCACATCGCCCACCACACCGGCCATCGTCTCCGTGACGGAGGACAGTGTCGGCGCGATGGAATCAGCAATCGGCTCGATGGCTGACGCGACATCGCTCGCCAGCCCGGCGGCGGAATCCAGCGTCGGCGCGACGGAATCGACAACCGGTTCGGCTACCGTTGCCACGCCGTCGACGGCGCCGGTCACCGCATTCGTCGCAGAATTTAGCGTCGGCCCGACGGAATCGACAACCGGTTCGGCTGCCCCCAACGCGCCGTCGGCGACATCGGCCGCCT
Organism: uncultured Alphaproteobacteria bacterium; assembly: GCA_963752345.1. Classification (GTDB taxonomy): domain Bacteria; phylum Pseudomonadota; class Alphaproteobacteria; order SMXQ01; family SMXQ01; genus CAVVYA01. The sequence continues at coordinate 601,577 of CAVVYA010000015.1, read as the reverse complement.
CCGTAACGAGTGTCGGCGCGATCGAATCGATCACCGGCTCTGCGACCGTCGCCACGCCGGCGACGGCGCCGGTCACCGCATTCGTCGCAAAATCCAGCGTAGGCCCGAGAGCATCAACTACCGGGTCGGCCCCGGCCAACGCGCCGTCGACAGCGTCGGTCGCCGAATTCGTCGCAGAAGCCAACGTCAGCCCGACAGCATCGAGCGCCGGGCCGTGGCCTGCCACACCGTCGACGGCGCCGGTCACCGCATTCGACGCGGAAGCCAGCGTGGGCATTGCCGAATTGACAATCGGCTCGACGATCGTGACGGCATCGCCCACCACGCCGGCAGGTGTGTCCTCGGCGGTTGTGCTTATGACCGAGGTCGGAGGAGGCGCGGTGAAATCGGCGATCGGTTCACCGGCCGTCACGACACCGTCCGCCACATCGGACACCATGCCCGTGGTCGAGCCGAGTGCGGAGCCGATGGACTCGGCGTCTGACTCGACCGCTGTCCACGCAGCGCGAACGTCGCCTGCGTCCGACGATAGAGTCGTAGCCGAGCCGGAAAGAATCGTGTCCGGAACAAGGCTGTGCCCCGGAACCGGGCCCTGGACGGCGCTCCACACGCCGGCGCTGGCCGAGGCAGGCTCGGCCGGGCCAGCGCCTCCCCCGGCGGCCCCAGACCCCGCCACCACCGCCGCCATCACTCGCCGCCCCATCGATCGCGCCACCCGCCAGAGAGGTGGCCACGACTTGCGGCGTCGAGGCCGTCCCGCTGACCGCGGACTCGCTTCGCGCCGCGTCCGTGAGCTTGGACTGCGTATCTTCGACCTGCCGCTCGTCCTCGACCGTGTTCTGCAGAGCCGAAACCGCGGAATCAGGAGAGTTGGCGCCGCGGGAGTCCTGCGGCGACGCAGCCTGATTGGATGGCACGTCCTCCGCGGCCGCCGGCCGGATCAGGCCACCCAAAGCCTGATCGGCTAGGAAAAGCTGCGCCAAGAACAGAGGATGGGTCATGAAATTGAGAAACCCCCGCGGCTTTTCCGGAGGGTCGAATGGCATATGCGGACGATCGCCGACGGCCGAGACAGGCCTCGCATCGCGTTTCATCTCTATCATGGCGCAAACCTCTACGATAGAACGGCTGAAGCCGGCCTCACTTCTGCTCCGGCGGCCTATGTTCGACGCCGCCGGAGCAATGTCGTGAGCGAATTACGCTAACGCATCGTCATACGCGAACGTGTCGTAGGTCGGGGTTGTGTCGAGCTGGCCAACAGCGAAATCCAACACGGAGCCCACATCCGACATCGATGCGAGAACGGCATGCATGTCGGGGCAATCGTTGTCGCAGTCGTCATGGCGCGGCTTGTCGCAATCATCATTGCGGGAGTATTTGTCGTGGCTGTTCCACTTGTCGTCCTTCTCGCACTTGTCGTCGCAATCGTCGTCTTTGCGGCTGTACTTGTCATGATTGTCGCGTTCATCGCGGCCGTGCTTGTCGTCCTTCTCGCATTTGTCGTCGCAATCGTCGTCTTTGCGGCTGTACTTGTCGTGATTGTCGCGCTCATCGCGGCCGTGCTTGTCGTCCTTCTCGCATTTGTCGTCGCAATCGTCGTCTTTGCGGCTGTACTTGTCGTGATGGTCGCGTTCGTCGCGGCCGTGCTTGTCGTCCTTCTCGCATTTTTTCTTCTTCGCAGTCGTCGTCCTTGCGCCCGAAAGGCAGCGTCTCTTTGAGATTCAACATGTCCGAGATCCTTCTATAGGGTTGCGTCTGCGGTCACGGGCACATGTGCTTGGCCTTTCCGCGCCGTCACCTATTACTGTCCCCCACCGGGCGCCCTGGATGCAGCGCGCGAAAATTTTTTTGCGCGATCATTCCAACTGTTCGCGAAGCGCGACGAGCTCGCGGCGGATCCACGATTTCACCGTGCCGAGGGGGACGCCCAGATAACCGGCGATCTCGGCGTGGGTCTGGCCGTCGATGATCGCCAAAATCAAGCTTGCCCGCCGCTGTGGGTCCATCGCTTCCAGGAAACCGCGCAAGGCGGCGTATTCCGCGGCCCGCGGCGCTGGTTCTGAAAGCACTGCAGAGTCTTGAATTGCGGTGAGTTTTTGCCCTTCCGTGGCGACCTCGCGGCCGGCTTTCCGGCAACTCTTGAGCGCCGTGTTGCGGACGACCTGATAGACCCAGGCACGCGCCGAGCCGCGCGCCGGATCGAAGCTCCGCGCGTCCTTCATGATATGAACGAAAGAATTGTGGATGACATCTTCGACATCGTGCCGATTGCGGACGATGCGGCCGACAAATCCGCGCAGTCGACGTCTTTCCTGTTGATAAATACCGGCGACTGCGGCCTCTCGTCCGGCGGCACATTCCTGCAGGGCTGCTTCGTAGCTAAGCTGCGTTTGACACAGTTCTGCAGACGCAAGCTTTTGCATTCCGTGCGGCCTCCGGACAGTGCCATGCCTGCCCATATGGTTGTTCACGAGGCTTGCGCTGTGCTGACGAACGCGGACGGTACGTCGTTACATCAAACTTCTAAACGCGACGGTCTTTGGCGAGTGACGAAACTGTGTCACCGATGAGCCGAAGCGACCATCGCCGTACTATTGCCGCGTGTGGCTGCGTGAACACATTGGTACATCGACAAAAAAAGTAACTCACGCCGCGCGCGACGGTTCCTGCCGCGCAGCCTTATGGCCAGAATTGCCACAGGTTTTTATTGGCGGAACGTCGCTTTTTACAGTCCAACTGACATGTGTACTGTCATTCGAAGGTTCCAACTGAGACGCAAAAACGACGATTGGCGCACATAACTGACGTATCGCGCCGTTGTGGGATGCGCTGCGGCTCACCATAAATTCGCTTTGTGAATGCCTGGCGGAATTCACTCCCCTTCTCCTCGCAAGCTCCAGCACGCGACGCGCGCCAAGAACGCAAATTCGCAAAGTCGCGATCGACGACGTTGATATGCCGGGGCAAGGCTGGGCAGGCCGGATTACAGATCCTGTCGACCGCGCTGCGGATCAGCAGCGACGCAGGAACAGCGGGCCGAATAAATTCAAATTCGGATGGTGGAGCTTGGCGGAATGCTGGCGCTCTCGTCCGCTTAGCAGAGTGTCAGCGGGACAGCGCGCGACCGGCCCACTCACGCGGCGTGGTCAAAAATCCACCACCGATGTTTGCGGCACGTATTGGTCGAACAGGGCCCAGAATGGTCCGCTATGAGTTGCGCCGTACCACGCCTCGAAGGAGGCGAGCGCCGCGAGCGCCGCCGTGCCGTCGCCGGGCGACGGATCGGCATCGCGGTCGAGATCCGCGAAAATCGCTTTGGTCACTGCGGCGAATTGATCGAGCACCGCCGTGCGCGCCTCGCTCACGCCATCCCAGCCGATCTCGGCACATAGCGCGGCTGCCCCCCGCGCGATGGCGTCGTCCTCGGTTTCGCTAGCGGACACCGAGGCGACCACCGCCCGCATGAGGTTGAGGCGGCGGAAGGCAAACGTGCGGTCGCGCTCGAGCGCGGCAATGCGTTGCACTGTCTCCCGGCGGCAGGCCGCCTCGGCTTCGCCGGCGCGCTCGGCCGCGGCCTTGAGGGTATCGAGGAGCGGGCCGAGAATGACCGTCATGGCACGACCTTTCGCGCGGGCGGACGGGGTGGCGGAGGAGAGTGGGAGTCGAACCCACCAAGGACCGGCTCGCGGCCCTTCCCGGATTTGAAGTCCGGACGCCCCACCGGGGACGATTCTCTTCCAGTGTTCCCGGCCGAATCGGGAGATGCGGCGACCGGCGCCGGCGAAGGCCGGAACAGGTCGACGCGGTGCAGGTTGATGCGGCGGTTGTCGCCGTGGCGCACCGTCACGCCATGGCGATCGTAGAATTCGAGGATCTGGATCGCGACCTTGCGGCCGTTGCCGAGCCGGTCGCGCAGATGCGCCGCCGTGAACTCTCCCTCCGGCTGCGCCGCCGCGACGGCACGGGCGACATCCACCATCTCGCCGACGGTCGCGCGCAGGAAGAAATGGTCTTGCGCGACCTCATCGACCCGCCCGAGACGCGAGGCGAGCTTGAGAAGCCTGCGCACGTCGGCCTCCTGGACGCGCAGCGAAGCGGCGATGTCGCGCACGCGCGGCGGGCGGAACCGTTCCGCGCCGCCCAGCAGCGGCCGCACCCGCGCCCACAACGCCTCATGCTCGGCGGTCAGCCGCGCCTGATGGCTGGGCAAGCGCACCCAGGCGCCGTCGGTGGCCACGTCGCCGAGCCTGGCGAGCCGCAGCAGCGCCGCGGCAAACGCCGGCGACGGGTAATCGCGGGTCGAGCCGGAGCCGCAGGCGTTCGCGGCCCATGCCCTGAAAGTCGGGGCTCTCCTTGTGAAATGCCGTGAGCAGATCGGCGAGTGCGCGCCGGAAGCCGGCCCAACGCATGGCCGAGAGCGCGAACGTGGCGCCTTGCACGGGAAGACAGACGAGTTCGAGACGGCTTGCCAGGGCGTCGGCTGCCGTGCCGCCGAGCGCCCGGTCGCGGGCAAACGCGGCGAGGTCGATGAAGCCGGGCGGCCCGTCGAGAAAGGCCGCGAGCGCATCGGCCGGATCGGGCTTTGCCAGCGCCGTGAGCTGCGCCAGCCGCTCGGGCGTGCGGCGGCGGCGCGACGGCGCGCGGAGATCGACCAGCGTGCCGCCGCCGATCGTGCGTTGTGCCGAGGTGTCGCGGACGACGAACCGGTCGCCGACGGCCGCCGCAACAGGCCGCTCGAGCACCAGTTGAACCCAGCCTTCGGTGCCGGCCGCGAGCGGCGCCTCGCCGAGCGGCACGATCCGTCCGCCGATGTCGCTGGCACCGTGATGGAAGCGCACCGGCATCCACTGGCCGAGCGCCTTGGGCTCCGATGCCAGCACACGAAGCCGCGCATCGAGCCGCAAGGTCGGTGCGTGCAGCGTCGAATCGAGCACGACATCGCCGCGCGCGACCGCCTCCTTGGTGACCCCCTCGCCGGCGAGATTGAGCGCGCAGCGGTCGCCCGCGCGGCCCTGTTCCGCGGAGCGGTTCTGGGCGTGGATCGAGCGCACGCGCGCCGCCAACCCCGACGGGCTCACCGTCACCGCGTCGCCCACCGCCACGGCCCCCGACATGACCGTGCCGGTCACGACGGTGCCGATGCCGGTCAGCGTGAAGGAGCGGTCGACGGCCAAACGGAATCGGTCCGACCGGGGCCGCTCGTCGATCAGGATGGCGGCGTCGTGCAGCGCCGTACGCACCGCATCGACGCCCTCGCCGCTGACATTCGAGACATCGACGATGGCGCTTTCCGCCAGCGCGGTGGGCGCCAGCAGCGCACCGATCTGGGCCCGCACCGCGGCGCGGCGCTCGGGCGGCACCAGATCGACCTTGGTCAAGGCGACCAGCCCGTGACGGATGCCCAGAAGATCGACGATGGCGACATGCTCGACGGTCTGCGGCATGACGCCGCTGTCGGCGGCGACGACCAGCAGAACCATATCGATGCCGGATGCGCCGGCGAGCATGTTGTGGATGAAGCGCTCGTGACCCGGCACATCGATGAAGCCGATCACCGCGCCATCGGGAGTCGGCGCATAGGCGAAGCCGAGATCGATCGAGATGCCGCGCGCCTTCTCTTCCTTGAGGCGGTCGGTATCGACCCCGGTCAGCGCCCGCACCAGCGCGGTCTTGCCGTGATCGACATGACCGGCGGTGCCGACGATCATGGCGCGGCCTTCGGCTTCGGCGCGGGCCCGCCGGTGAGATCGAGCCCGGTCAGGCCGGCGATGAACCCGGCCTCGTCCTCGAGGCAGCGCAGATCGAGAACCACGGCGTTCTGCTCGATCCGGCCGATGACCGGCACGGGCAGCCGCCGCAGCGCCGACGCCAAGGCCTCGAGCGCCCGGCCCGCGCCCTTCTTGGCGACGGGTGCGATGGCGAGGCCGGCGCTGGCGATGGTTTCGGTCGGCAGCGCGCCCGAGCCGATCTGGCTGCGGCATTCGATCGCGTCGACCGCGTAGGCACCGCCAACGGCGCGCGCGACGATCGGCGCGAGGCGTCGGGAGAGTGCGGCGATTTCGTCGGCCGGCCGGGCGAGCAGGCGGATGGTCGGCAGCCGCTCGGCCAGGCGGTCGGGGTCGCGGTAGAGCCGCAGCGTCGCCTCCAAGGCCGCGAGACGGATCTTGTCGACGCGCAACGCCCGCTTGAGCGGATTGCGGTTGATCTGGGCGAGCAGCGCCTTGCGGCCGACGATAAACCCGGCCTGCGGTCCGCCGAGCAGCTTGTCGCCCGAGAACATCACGAGGTCCGCCCCGGCCGCGACCGCCTCCGCCACCGTCGGCTCGCGCACCAGGCCCCATCGCGCCAGATCGACCAGCGTCCCCGAGCCGAGATCATGCGCCAGCGGCACCTTGTGCTGGCGCGCGAGTTCGGCGAGCGACGCCGCGGACACCTCGGCGGTGAAGCCCTCGATACGGTAGTTGGAGGTATGGACCTTGAGGATCAAGCCGGTGTCCGCATCCAGTGCCCCGGCGTAGTCCTTGAGGTGCGTGCGGTTGGTGGTGCCGATCTCGACGAGCCGCGCGCCGGACCGCGCCATGATCTCGGGGATGCGGAACGCGCCGCCGATCTCGATCAACTCGCCGCGCGAAACGATCGCGCCGCGGTTCATGGCGAAGGTGTTGAGCACGAGCAGGACCGCGGCCGCGTTGTTGTTGACCACGGTCGCGTCCTCCGCGCCGGTCAGCTCGCGCAGCAGCCCGCGCAGATGATCGTCGCGCTCGCCGCGCCGGCCGCCGCCGAGGTCGAATTCGAGCGCGACGGCGTCGCGCATGGCGGCCTCCGCCGCCTCGATCGCCACATCGGCGATGAGCGCGCGTCCGAGATTGGTGTGGAGCACCGTGCCGGTCAGATTGAGGACCGGCCGCAAGCTGGGCGTCGCCTCGATATCGAGGCGGCGGCGGGCGCCGTCGGCAATGTCTCCGGCGTGCGGTGGGGCGCCGTCGCCGGCGCGCGTCGCTTCGCGCGCGGCGGCAAGTTCGGCGCGTACCGCCATGACGAGGGCCGGACGGCCGAACCGCTCCACCGCGCGTCCCGCTTCCGGCGTGCGCAGCACCTCGTCGACGGACGGCAGCTTTCTCAGATCAGCAGCGTCGGCGTCTGCCATGGCACCCGAACCTCGGGATCAATATCCGAGCAGAAATGAGTTCACCGCGCCGCGGCGAAAACCCGCTGCACCACTCAACAGATCAAGCGCGAGCGTCGCCACGTCATCGGCGACGGGATCGAGCCGCGGATCCTCGTGCTGATGGAGGATCTTCACGTATCCGTGGCACGAATCGCAGGTCTCGGCCTTGATCGTCCCGGCGTCGCCTTCAATCCCGTGATAGGCGATGCCCTTGGTTCCGCCGCAAAGCGTACATCTGATCCGGACGTAATTCCAGAGCGTCGCGCACAGCGCGCAGGCGCAATAGCGCGCGCCATGGGCGCCCTCCCAGCCGACCACCAGGGAGGCGACCGGCGGGCCGCCGCAGGCCGGGCACGCCCCGTCGGCCACCGGCGCGAGACGGCGGGCGTCGAGCCGGGCGGCGGCGCGCGCGAAGGAAACCTGAAGCGCCGCGGCGATCAGGGCGTGGGCCGCGAAAGCATCGGCCGGTATCGCGTCGCACAGAACATTGCGCACCATCTCGGCAAGCTGGCCCTCGTCGGCCGCGTCCAAGCCGGCGATCGCATGACGGGCAAGCTCCGGCATGGTGATGCCGCGCAGTCCTGCCAGCAAACCCGAAAGAACGGCGGCGAACGCGGCATCGGGCCGGAAGGCGTCCCTGTCGAGCGGCGGCATGCCGAAGCCGTAGGCGCGCTCGACGGCGTCGGGTGCCGGCCAATCCGCCGGCGGAAGCCCGTTCTGCACGTGTCCCTGGGTCTCGGCGACCGCCGCAAGAAACAGGAGATATGGCCCGAGGTCGTGGCCGGCGGCGAGTGTCCGGAAGCGCTCCGCACGATCATGGAACAGATTGGCCGGATCGGGCAGGCGCGCGAAGACAGGCGCCACCGTATCGCCAATGGGGATCGGATCGCCGAGTGGCGTTTCCTTCTCACTCATGGGACGAGCTCGCCGATTGTCCCGCTACCGGCGCTCGTGCGTGGTGTGCACTTCGTCCGTGGTGGCCTTCTCGCGCAGCCATTTGCGGTGGTGGCGCCAGGCCCAGCCGCCGGTCACGCTGCCCCGCACCATGCCGCGCACCGTGCCACGCACCCAGATCGCGGCGTAGACATGGATGATCCAGATCATGATCGCGATGATCGCCGCGGCCGAATGGACCAGGATCGCGATGCGCTTCTGCTCGACCGAGGTGTACTGGGAGAAATACTGATCCCAGACCACCAGGCCGCTCGAGATCAGAATGACGATCAGCGCCGCCATGCCCCAGAACACGAGCTTCTGGCCGGCGTTGTATTTGCCGATCTCAGGCAGATTCTCCTCATGCCCGCCGAGCACGTCGCGCATCTTTCGCATCCAGGTGCCATCCTCGGCCTTCCACAGATTCAGCCTCCAGAAGCGGACAAACAAGCCGATGAAACCGAAAAACAGCACGACGCCGATCCAAGGATGAATCATGCGCGTCATCTCGCCGCCGCCGAACAGCTTGGTGAGGAAGAACAGACTCGGGTGAAACAGCGACAGCCCGGAGATCGCGAGCAGAACGAGGCTGATCGCGGTGATCCAGTGATTGATGCGCGCGGCTGTCGTGTAGCGGTCGACCGTGACCGTCTTGTCCGATTGGCCGGCCGTCTTGGCCGGCGGGGCGTCCCGCGATACAGCCGTCATGAACCACCCTCCACCAGCCGCCGGGCTTTTTCCTCATCCTCGCGCGACGGGCGGTTCGCGCCCTGTATGATGTGATGGAGGAAGCCGAGCCCGATGGTACCCGCCACGGCAAAAAGCCCGACGTATTTGCCGACACCCTTCCACGCCTCGATCAGCGGGCTGATCCTCGGGTTCTTGGCCAGCCCCGAGTAAAGCTCCGGCTTGTCGGCATGGTGCAGCACATACATGACGTGGGTGCCGCCGACGCCGGCCGGATTATACAGGCCGGCTTCCGAGAAGCCGCGCGACTTGAGATCGTCGATGCGGCCCGCCGCATGATCCAGCATCGCTTCCTTGGTGCCGAACACGATGGCGTTGGTCGGGCAGGCCTTGGCGCAGGCCGGCCCCGAGCCCTCCGCGACGCGGTCGGAGCACAGCGTGCATTTGTGCGCCTTGTGCTCGACCTTGGAGATGCGCGGGATGTCGAACGGGCAACCCTTCACGCAATAGCCGCAGCCGATGCAGTTGTCCTCGACGAAATCGACGATGCCGTTGCTGTACTGCACGATGGCGCCGGGCGCCGGGCAGGCCTTGAGGCAGCCCGGATCGGCGCAATGCATGCAGCCGTCCTTGCGGATCAGCCATTCGAGGTTGCCGGTGTCGGCGTTCTCGTATTCGGCGAAGCGCATCAGCGTCCAGGTGTCGGGCGTCAGGTCGGGCGGATTGGTGTAGAAGCCGACGTTGATGCCGACCTCCTCGTGACGGTCGTTCCATTCGAGGCAGGCCGATTGACAGGCCTTGCAGCCGATGCATTTCGAAACATCGATCAGCTTGACCACTTCGTCGCGGAACTCGATCGTCACCGGTGGCGCCGTCGAGGCGGAGCTACGGACGATTTCCATGGTGCGGGGTGTTGCCATCGTTCAATCCTCCCTCAGGCCACCGGCCCATCGATGGGCTCTATGTTGAGGAGAAATGCCTTGAACTCCGGCGTCTCCACGTTGGCGTCGCCGACGAACGGCGTCAGCGAATTCGGGCCGTAGCCCTTCTTCGCCTGACCGGTGAACCCCCAATGCAGGGGGATGCCGACGATGTGCACCGTCTTTCCGTTACAGACCAGCGGCGTGATGCGCTTGGTCACCACCGCCTTGGCCTCCACCGAACCGCGCTTCGACCACACCCGGACCCAGGACCCCTGGCCGATGTTTTTTTCGCGCGCGAGCTGCTCGGAGATTTCGACGAAGAACTCCGGCTGCAGCATCGCATTGACCGAGACGTGCTTGCTCCAGAAATGGAAGTGCTCGGTCAGCCGGTAGGACGTGCCGACATAGGGGAATTCCGGCGTGCCGGTTTCCGCGAAGGTCGGGAAATCGCCCTGGAATACGCGGGCCGCCGGATTGCCCTTCACCTTCGGCGCGATCACGTTCTCGACCGGACTCTCGAACGGCTCGTAGTGGACCGGGAACGGGCCGTCCTTCATCGTGTTGCGCACCCATAGGCGGCTGACGCCTTCCGGGTTCATGATGAAGGGGCCGACCTGATCGGGCTTGGCGGTCGGCACGATGTCGGGGACATCGTAGCCGGACCATGCCTGGCCGTTCCATTCGATCGCCTTGCGGCTCGGATCCCACGGCTTGCCGTCGAGATCGCAGGACGCGCGGTTGTAGAGGATGCGCCGGTTGGCCGGCCAGGAGAACGCCCACTTGGAATAGAAACCGGCGTCGTCCGGGTCGGAGTTGTCGCGCCGGGCCATCATGTTGCCCGCCTCGGTGAAGCAGCCGGAGTAGATCCAGTTGCCGCAGGCGGTGGTGCCGTCGTCACGCAGCACGCCGAACCCGGCGACCTGCTTGCCCGCCTCGAGGAGCAGCTTCGCGGGATCGTTCGGATCCCTCACCGATTGGACCACGTAGCCGTTGAGCTCGCGCGCGATTTCTTCCGCTTGCGGTTCGGTTGGATTCTTATAGGGCCAGTGCAATTTCAGGATCGGATCGGGTACCGTGCCGCCTTCCTTGGCGTAGAGGTCGCGCAGCCGCGTGAAGAGCTGCGCGACGATCCAGGTGTCGTGCTTGGCCTCGCCCGGCGGATCGCCGCCGCGCCAGTGCCACTGCAGCCAGCGGCTCGAGTTGGTCAGCGAGCCCTCCTCCTCGGCGAAACAGGTCGAGGGCAGTTGGAAGACCTCGGTCTGGATGGCCTTGGGATCGACGTCGTTGTGGGGCCCGTGGTTCTCCCAGAAGCGCGCCGTCTCCGTGTCGAGCGGGTCGATCGTCACCAGGAACTTGAGCTTCGCCAGCGACTCGGTGACCTTCTTGCGGTTGGGGAACGACAGCAGCGGATTGAAGCCCTGGCAGACGTAGCCGTTGATCTTGCCCTGGTGCATCAATTCGAAGGCGCGCAGGATGTCGTAGCCAGGCACGTCGAGCTTGGGCAGCCAGTCGTAGGCGAAGTCGTTCTCCGGCGTCGCCGCCGGTCCCCACATCGACTTCAGGAAACTGACGAAGAACTTCTTGTAGTTCTGCCAGTAGCTCATCTGGTTGGGCTGCAGCGGCTTGAATCCGCGCTTCGCGATGTAGGAGGCGAAGTCCGGCTCGGAGTCCACCGGTATCGTGAGATAGCCCGGGATCAGATTCGACATCAGTCCGATGTCGGTCAGGCCCTGGATGTTGGAGTGGCCGCGCAGCGCATTCATGCCGCCGCCGCGCACGCCGATGTTGCCGAGAATGAGCTGCAGCATCGCCATGGCGCGGATGTTTTGCGAACCCTTGGAGTGCTGCGTCCAGCCGAGCGCGTACATCGACGTCATCGTCTTGGTCGGTGTCGAGGTTTCCGCGACCATCGCGGCGATCTTCTCGAACTTCGCCTTGGGCGTGCCGCAGATGCGCTCGACCATGTCCGGCGTGAACGCCGCCACATGCTGCTTCATCAGATTCCACACGCAGCGCGGATTCTGCAGCGTGGGATCGGTGACGGCGTAGCCATCCGCGCCGATCACATATTCCCAACTGGAGCGGTCGTAGTCGCGCTTGGCCTCGTCATAGCCGCTGAACAGGCCATCGGCGTAGCTATAGCCGTCCTTGACGATGTAGGAGGCGTTGGTGAAGGCCTTGGTATAGGCCCACTGCACCTTGTCGTTGCTGACGCAGTAATTGATCAGACCGAGCAGAAAGGCGATGTCCGTGCCGGGCCGGATCGGCGCATAGACGTCGGCCACCGACGCCGAGCGCGTGAAGCGCGGATCGACGACGATCAGCTTGGCGCCGCGGTTGGCTTTGGCTTCCGTAACCCACTTGAAGCCGCAGGGATGGGCTTCAGCGGCGTTGCCGCCCATGATGATGACGAGATCCGTGTTCCGGATATCGGTCCAGGAGTTCGTCATCGCGCCACGACCGAATGTTGGGGCCAAACTGGCCACCGTGGGGCCGTGTCAGACTCTTGCTTGGTTGTCGAAGATGAGGCACCCCGCGCCTCGTACCATTTTATAGGTCAGGAATGCCGATTTGTTGCTCGACGCCGAGGCGGCGAGGAAGCCGGTGGTCAGCCACCGGTTGACGGTGACGCCATCCTTGTTGGTGGCGACGAAGTTCTTGTCGCGGTCGTCCTTCATGAGCCGGGTGATGCGCTCGAGCGCCCAATCCCACGAGACGTCCTTGAATGTGTTTTCGCCGGGCGCGCGGTAGCGCGGCTTGGTCAGCCGCGTCGGCGAGCGAACGAAATCGAGCAGCGCGCTGCCCTTCGGACATAGCGTGCCGCGATTGGTCGGGTGATCGGGATCGCCCTCGATGTGCATGATGGTGCGCTTGCCGCCCGCAGCAGGCTCCGGCGCATACAGAATGACGCCGCAGCCGACCGCGCAGTAGGGACACGTGTTGCGTGTCTCGGTCATGCGCGCGAGTTTGAAAGGTCGAATCGCCGCGGCGTGGGCCGCTTCGATGTCGCCGAATCCGAATGCACCGAGAGTCGTGCCGGCTAGGCTCGCTCCCGATCCGCGCAGGAATTGTCGCCGTGAGACATCGTCGAGCATCGTAACCGCTCCTCCCGTGACGCGAAGTCGTTCAACTTCGGTATTCCCTGAGGGCGTATTCGTTCTTTATTTTCAGCAACTATCCACTGCACTTCGGCAACTGTCAAGAAATGCCGAAAAATTGAGCGAACATCGCTTGACCCGGCGCCGTCGCAGCAGGATACTTTTTCACAGATGGATTTGGCTGTCTGCCGCGTGACGGCGCTCCATAAGCGGATCGATCGCATCGCGTCGATCCCGAACCTGGCTCCTTCGGCATGACGGAGGGGCGAGTGGCAAACTCATTCCGATTGACCGATCTCGCTCACGGCGGTGGCTGCGGTTGCAAGCTGGCGCCGTCCGTGCTGCACCGCATCCTGGCCAAGATGCCGGTTACCGCGGCGTACCCTTGTCTCCTGGTGGGAACCGAGACATCTGACGATGCGGCCGTTTATCGGCTCAACGATCGTCAGGCGGTGGTGGCGACCACGGATTTCTTCATGCCGATCGTCGACGACCCGTTCGACTTCGGCCGCATCGCGGCGACCAACGCGCTGTCCGATGTCTATGCCATGGGCGGCGTGCCGTCGCTCGCCCTGGCCATCGTCGGAATGCCGGTCGACAAGGTGCCGGTGGAGATCGTCCAGGACATTCTCGCCGGCGGCGCCTCGGTCTGCGCCGCGGCCGGCATTCCCGTCGCCGGCGGCCATTCGATCAACTCTGTGGAGCCGATCTACGGCCTGGCGGTCATCGGCGTGGTCGATCCGGCCCATGTGTTACGCAACAGCACCGCGCGGCCGGGCGACCGGCTGATCGTGACCAAGCGGCTCGGCATCGGCATCTTCAGCGCGGCATTGAAGCGCGGCGAATTGGACGAAGCCTCCTACCACGACATGCTGGCCTCGACCACCCAGCTCAACGCGGTCGGCGCCGAATTGCCGTCGATCCCGGGTGTTCATGCGGTGACCGACGTGACCGGCTTCGGCCTGCTTGGCCACGCCCTGGAGATGTGCCGCGGCGCATCCCTCGGGCTGACCATCGACGAAGATGCGCTGCCCATTTTCCCCGCCGCACGCCGCTTGGCCGAAGCGGGCGTCGTCACTGGCGCCTCGAAGCGCAATTGGGCGAGCTTCGGGGCCGAGGTCGAGCTTCCGGAAGACCTGCCGGAGTGGCGGCGCCATCTCCTGTGCGACCCGCAGACCAGCGGCGGGTTGATGATCGCCTGCGCCCCGGAATCGGTGAGCGACGTGCTCGATCTGGTGCGGCGGCGTGGCTTTCTGCATGCTTCAACCGTGGGCGCATTCACCGCGAGTCCGGCGCGCGTCACCGTGAGACAGCGAGCCAGCGTGACGTCGTGATCATTCGCCCTGCCGCTGTGGCCGGGGAAGGAAACAAAGCGTTCAAAACGAGGGGAACAACGTCATGAACATCGATCGGCGTGATTTTCTCAAGAGCGGTGCCGCCTTTTCGACCCTGGCCCTGATGCCGGCGGTGTTGCGCGCGGCGCCGGCCAATACGTTCGCACCGGCGGCGGGCCCGTGGCGCACCTTCGAGATTACGACGCGCATTGAAATTCCCAATGGCGGCGGCGCGGCGCGGACCTGGATCCCGCTGCCCTCCGTCGCGGCGGAAGACTGGATCCGGCCGCTCGGCGATCGATGGGACGCCAACGGCGGCGATGCGATGGTGCATCAAACCAGCTATTCCGGCACCAAGCTGCTGGCGGTGTCGTGGCCGAGCGAGGCCGCCGCGCCAGCCGTCACGGTGACGAGCCGGGTGGCCACCCGCGATCGCGCGGTCGATCTGACGGGACGCCGCGCGGCGGCGCCCTTGAGCACGGCGGAGCGCACGCTGTTCACCGCCGCGACCGCGCTGGTGCCGACTGACGGCATCGTGCGCGCGACCGCGGAAAAGATCACCGCCGGCGCGGTCAGCGATCTCGCGAAGGCGCGCAGCCTCTACGAGTGGATCGTCGTCAACACGTTCCGCGACGCCAACACGCGGGGCTGCGGCTCCGGCGACGTCGCCGCCATGCTGCAAACGGGCAATCTCGGCGGCAAATGCGCCGACCTCAACGCGCTGTTCGTCGGGCTGGCGCGCAGCGTGGGCATCCCGGCCCGCGAGTTCTACGGCATTCGCGTGGCGCCCTCACGGTTCGGCTACAAGAGCCTGGGCGCCAACAGCGCGGACATCACCAAGGCGCAGCATTGCCGTGCCGAGGTTTACCTCGACGATTTCGGCTGGGTGCCGATGGACCCAGCCGACGTGCGCAAGGTCGTGCTCGAGGAACCGCCGGGCAATCTGGCGCTGAGCGATGCCAAGGTGGAGGCGGCGCGCCAGACGCTGTTCGGTGCCTGGGAGACGAACTGGATCGCCTACAACGACGCGCGCGACGTTCGGCTGCCGGGCGCCGCCGGACCGGCGGTGGGCTTCCTGATGTATCCGCAGGCGGAAACGGCGGCGGGCCGCCTCGACTGTCTCGACGCGAGCACGTTCCAATACACGATCTCCACCCGGGAGATCGCCATCTGAGGCACCGTCCGGCCACGTCGTATCTCTAAAGCGAAGCGCCCGCGCTCACGGCGCGTCGAGAAGGTACGAAAACGGACGATCTCTGATGCACGGAAGGTGCTGAACGCTGGGGACAAGCGTCGTCGCCCTGAAACGTCGGCGCCGGACTCACCTCTCCAACCCGACGACCGCGTACTCATATTCCAAAGGGCCCCGCCGCAAGCGGGGCCCTGCCTGCTTTGAGCCCGGCCCCGGCCTATTTTTTGTCGGCGGCTTCCATCACCTGCCGGGCATGAGCCAGCGTCGCGGGTGGGATCTCGGCGATCGACTTGATCAACGCCTGCATCTCCTCGCCGGTCATCGGGTCGATCTCAAGGCTCTGCTTGGCGGAGTCGGCGAGGAACGCTTCGTCTTTGGTCATCGCGGTGAAAGCGGTGCGCAACAGCTTGACGGTTTCCGGCGCCATGCCGGGCGGCGCGACATAGGCGCGGCCGATCTCGGCCGGCGCCAGGAACACCAGCAGAACCCGCTTGCTTTCCTCGTCCTTGACCATGTCGCGGATCAGCGGCGTATCGGGCAGGTCGGGATAGGATTTGAGGCCGAGCTGGATCAGCAGATTGACCTTTTTATTGACGAGCCAATCCTTCTGCTGTTCGCGCATGAGGGTCCACTGGATGCTGGCCGTGCCGTCGATCTCGCCGCGCTCGAGCGCCAGCCGCACCTCGGCGCCGCTTTGGTAGCCATAGATGAACTTGAATTTGGCGCCCGTCAGGCTCTTGACGGCGCTGAGCAGCAGCGCGCTGTAGGCGCCGGCGCCGGGCATGCCGACCGTCATCTCCGTGGTGAACACGTCATTCGGCGCCTTCACCGCGGACGTGTGCCACGACATCAACAGCAGCGGCAGGCTGGCGAGACGGCCGAGCCAATTGAACTGCGCCGCGTCGAAGTTGATGTTGGGCGTGTTGCCGACGAGCTGGTGCATGTAGAGAGCGTTGTCGAGGGCCGCAATCGCGGTGCCGTCCCGGGGCAGCGAGCCGGGCAGCATGTTGGCCAGTTGGATGCTGCCGGCACCCGGCATATTCTTCGGCACCAGAGTCGGGTTGCCCGGCAGTTGCTTGCCCATGTGCCGGGCCAGCGTACGGGCGTAGAGGTCGAAACCGCCGCCCGGCCCGACCCCGATGTAGACGGTGATGGTCTTGCCGTCGAAGCTCTGGGCACGAACGGCCGGTGCGTTCGATGCGAACGTCGCCGCGACTCCGGCCATGACGGCCAGACGTAAGACTGTCCTGATCATTCGCCTCTCCTGCGTCCCCATCGGCGGCGTTATGGCCGCCGCCTTTTATCGTGTGCGAACCTGCGTCCCATTCCGGCGCGCCGACCGAGCGTCATCGATCGGGCGACGGCATCTCGTATCGCAGACTAAGCTGCCGCGGTATTCGGCCCGCCCGACGCGGCCATGGCATCGCGGCCCATCAGATCGAAATGATACCAGCGGATCTGCATGGTTTCGGCGAGGCAGGCCAGAACGCGGCGCTGCTTCTCGTCCGTGTCGGCGTATTTGGCGAGGATCTTGAGGGTCAAGTCGCCGTGGCCGCCATCGGGAATGTCGGCCGCCTCGCCGGCGGACCAATGTTCGAGCGCCTTGGCCGAAAGGCCGAGCGGCTCCCACAGGCGACGCGTGAACGCGACGGTGTTGCCCATCTTGCCGACCATCGGACCGCGCGCGGCCTCGAGGCCGGCGACGGTGGCGAAGGACTCGAGCCACGGCAGCGCGCGCGCCGCGCGCTCCCAATAGGCGAGCGCCATCTTGGTGTAGGGCCGGCCCTTGTAGGCATAGATCGCCTTGCGCTCGAAGCCGAAGGCCTCGGCGAAATCGACCATGCTCTCGTAGTGGCTGGTGGTGATGGTGGGATCCCTGACCTCCTCCACGTACATGTTCTCGATCATGTATTGGCGGACGTCGGCCTCCGGGCAGTTGGCGATGATGGAGGCGAACCAGCGCGGGAATTCGTCGGCGAACACGCAGTGCTCGAGGGCGAACACCGCGGCGCCTTCACGCGTGATCCCGCCCTTGAGGAAGGTCTCGAACGCGCTGTGCTTCTTCCACCGGTTGTCCCAGATGACCTGGGCCATTTGCTTTTCGAATTTTTCCGCTGTCTCCATGACGCGCTCCGTGATGAAAAATAGTCTGGACCAAAATCATTCCGGCCAGGCGAACCCACAAGACATGCTCTTTTCCGAGGTCCGTGGGTCCATCCTGGAATTGCAATTGCGATCGAACAGGCGAGCCGCGAAGACGAACTCGGGCGCGGGGTGTCGCAACCCTTCTGCGTCGGAGCGACTAGCGCGGGATATGCCCGTGTGATCGCATCATTCCTCCCTCGCCGTTTTTCTAGTTATTGGAAAATATTCACGGCTCTTTGCCATGATTGTGGGATGGCGGAAACGAGTCAATCCATTCGGACGAATTCGACGGGGGCGGACGGTCCCTTGTCCAGGTGCCGCGGCAACTTGGCCTACGATCTCGCACGCTCCCTGTCAGGCGTTGTTCGCGCCTTGTATATGCGGCCCGCGCCCGAAGCCCAGCAGACGCAAACCCACGGTCATCAGGAGAAGCACCAGGATCATGACGACGCCGATGGCGCCGACGGCCTGGATCTGCCCCTGGTCCCACATATTCCAGATCAGGATCGAGAGCACCTGGTTCTCATTGCCCTCGTAGAGGAGCAGCGGCGTGCCGGCGATGCGCACGGCGTGGAGCATGGTCCAGATCCACACCCCGACGAAGGTCGGCAGCATCAACGGACAGAAGATGCGCCACATGGTCCGCCAGTAGGGTGCGCCGGACACCTGGGCGGCCTCTTCGAGATCCTTATGGATCTGCAGGATCGCCGCGTTCATAGCGCGCGTGCCATAGGCGATGAAGCCCACCGTGAAGGCCAGCGAGATGGCCATGATGCCGCCGTGAAGCGGAATGCCCAGCTTGTTCATGCGCAGGAATACCCAGAGGAACGCCAGGCCCATGACGATGCCCGGAATCGCGTGGGGCAGAAACGCCAGCTGGTCGAGCAGCTTGCGTCCCCAGAACTTCGAGCGCACGACGACCAGCGAGATCGCAAAGGACACGGCGACCGTCAGCGTCGAGGTGATCACCACCATCAGCAGGGTATTCCACAGCACCTGCCCGATCAGCGGCGCCCGCCAGAGCTCCATGTGGTGAACCAAGGTCATCGACTGGAAGGCCGCCACCGACGGCACCTGCAGGAACTTCAGGAACGACACGAACAGCAGCATCAGGAACGGCAGCACGATCGAGAACAGCAGGTAGAGGAAGACGAACACGAAGGCGGCCCAGCGCCAGCGCCCGAGATCGAGCGTCCGCGGCCGGTAGCCTTTGCCCGTGATGATGCTGAATCGCTCCGAGCGGGAAATCACCCGCGCGTAGATCCAGGTGGCGGTGATCGCCACGACGACATAGATCATCGCCAGCGCGTTGGCCTCGCCATAGGCCGGCAGGCCGTCGGCGATCTGCAGGATCGAATAGATCTTCGTCGAGAAGACGTAGATCGAGGCCGGCAGGCCGAGAATGCCGGGCACCTCGAAGACTTCGAGCGCCGTCATGAACTGATAGATCATCACCGCGACGAGCCCGGGCAGCATGAGCCGCAGCGTGATCTTGCGCAGCGCCGAACCGGGCTTGGCGCCCGACATGGCGGCGGCTTCCTCGAGCGAGGGATCCATCGAGCGCAGGAGCGGAACCAGCATCAGGAATGCGGTCGGCACCAGACGCAGCCCTTCGACGAAGATCATGCCGCCGAGCGAGTAGATGTTGATCGGCCCGAGCTCCAACGGCGCCAGCAGCCTGTTGAGGACTCCGATGCGCGGGCTGAGCAGAAGGACATAGGCCATGGCCTGGAGCATGCCCGGCATGGCCAGCGTCATCGGGATGCCGACGTAGATCCAGACCTTGCCCGGAATATTGGTGCGCTCGGTCAGCCAGGCGAGCACCGCCGCGACGGTGATGCCGAAGGCCGTCGCGCCCGTGACGTAGATCAAGGTGTTGGCGAAAACCGCATAGGTCGCCGAATCGAGCCAGACGGTCACGTAATTGGCGATCGTGAGCTTGTTCAGGTCGAATTCGGTCGGGATGGAGGCCTGCGAGAGACTCCCCAGAACGAGAAACGTCAAAGGAGTCAGCACGACCACGGCGACCAGGATGAACACGATCCAGTGCCACAGCCGGATTGCCGAAAAACGCCCGCGCATCACCTCCGGCATCGATACTGCCGCCGTCACTGCAGTCATCGGATTTGGCTTCTCCGTTCCGCGCGCATCATGGAAGGCGCGCGCCGCTTGATCGATCCGTCAGCGTTCTATTCGGCTCCTCCGCCGGGTTTCGCCGCGGCGCCGCCGGCCCCGGCCCAGCTTTCGTTCCAGGCCTTCTGCACCGTCGGCCCCAGCGTCTCGATGACCTCGAGGCTGCGGAACGCCGTCGTCTTGCCGATGATTTCGTCGGCGAACGGGGTGAACTCCTTGCGCTGCAGATCGGCGCGCACCGGGATCGAGTCCGAGACACGGGCCTGGTGGATCTGGCCTTCCTTGGACATCAGCCAGTTCAGATAGATCTTGGCGGCATGCTGATTGGCGCTTCCCTTGATGATGCCCTTCATGGCGACCGTGGCGGGGATCGGCTCGGGACAATGGAAGCCGATCGGCGCGCCGGTGGCCTGAAGCTGCTGAGCCTGGAATTCCGAGGTCGGCACGATCATGGAAAACTCGCCGGCGGCGGCCAGGGACGGCAGCATGTCCATGCCTTCCGCACGCAACTGCGGCTTGACCTCGCCGAACAGGCGCTGCATGAAACGCCGGGTCGCCTCCTCGCCGTTGTGATTCCACAGCATGAGCATCCAGAGCTGCGGCCTGTTGCCGAGCGCGAGGTTCTTGTTGCGCCACACCGGATTCTCGACGAGGCCATCCCACGTCTTGGGCAGATCCTGCTTTTTGACCAGCTGGGTGTTGTAGGCCGCGCACCAATATTGCCGGCGGTATCCGATCCACGCCCCCATCCTCGCCGCGTGTCCCCGGCGCGAGCAGCGGGAAGACCGGCAGGTCGCGCAGGTCGGCGAGCACGCCGTTTTCCTGAAACACGGAATAGAACCCGCCGAAATCGGTGTTCACGTCATAGGGAAAATTGCCTGCCTTGAACGCGACCAGCACCCGGGTCGTGCGAGCCTGATAGGTGCCCTGGGAATAGCTGGCCTTGATGAAGGGATAGCGCTCGCGGAACGCCGCGGTCATATCGCGGAATTGCGCGTCGGTCAGGTTGTCGAGGATCTTGACGGTGCCTTCTTTCTTTGCCGCCGCGATCCAGGCCGCGGGAATATCGAGCTCTTTGTCGAGGCCCGAAAGAATAAACTCGTCGAGCTTGTAGCCCTTGAGGACGGTCTCGGTCGCTTTGGGCAAGCTGGCGGCAAAAGCGCCGGCGCTCGCGGTCATGGCGCAGGCCGCCAACAGCAACCCCGCCGCGAGCCTCAATGAGGTCCTTCCGATCATGTTTCTCTCCCTTGCTGACGGCGAGCTCGCCCGTGCAGCCATTCTCCCAGAGTCCTTTTTTCGCACGCTAGCATGACGCCTGCTGCGGCCACTACCGGCGGAAACGACAAAAGAGTTTTTCGTTTTTGCAGACTTCCATCGCCCCGGCATCGCGAGGTCTGGCGCCCCATTACGGAGCAGCTTACACAACTGCCGGACCGAACACCCAAGGAATTTCGTGCCCTGTCACGTGCCGCGCGGCGGGATCGCGAGAGGCCTCTCGCATCGTGCCGCTCGTGGCGCACCAGACCTTGACATGCGCTGGATTATCTTCGCAGCATTGCGCGTGAAAAGCGGCAAACGGCCGCGGGCGGCGGGGCAAAGATGGTCAGCTTAGACGACGTGTCTATCTTCATCACGGTGGTGGAACGGCAAAATTTTTCCGCTGCCGCCCTCGAATTGAAGATTTCGCCCTCCGCGGTGAGCAAGCGGATCAGCCGGCTGGAGCATGACCTGCGCGCGAAGCTGATCAATCGGTCCAGCCGGCGCATCTCGCTGACCGCGGCGGGATCCGCATTTTTCCAGACCTGCTCCGGGATCCGGCCGCTCGTCGACGAAGCGACGCGCGCGGTTCAGGGCCTTCACAACGTGGCGGGCGGCAAGCTCAGAATTCATGCCAGCACGGGCGTGGGCATAAAGCTCATCGCGCCGCTCATCCCGGCGTTCCTCAACCAGTTCCCGGAATTGGAAGTCGATCTGGTGACGCGCGTTCAAGGGCCGAGGGTGGTGACGCAAGGCGTCGACGTCTTCCTGCGCACGGTCGACATTCATGACAAGATGCTGGATTCGCGCGACCTCGGCATCTGCCGCTATGTGATTTGCGCGACGTCGGACTATTTGAAGAGCGCCGGCCCGTTGCGCACGCCCGACGACCTCAAGCAGCACAATTGCCTGCTCTATTTGAGCGACAAAGGGCCGATCGACAAATGGCCCTTTACCGGAGCCAATGGCGAATACGAGGTGAAGGTCAAAGGCAGCTTTGCATGCAACAGCAGCAGCGCCCTCTACGAGGCACTCATGCGGGGTTACGGCGTCGCGCTGCTGCCGATGTTCTCGGTGGTCGACGACATCAAAGCCAAAAAAGTGGTCACGGTGTTCGACGGCCAGGTCACGTATCAGAGCAGATTGCGGGCCTATTACCCACGCAGTCCTCACATACCCATCAACGTGCGCCTCTTCCTGGATTTCGTGGAAACCCATCTTCAGACGGTGCCCAAGCGGGTCGCGCCGGGGCGGTCGATGCCGGCCCGATAGATCCCGCAGGGCCGAACGATTTGGAAATGCTAGGTTTCGCAATGAAAATTTTTGCGGGCGCCGTCCGCGGGCTAAGCTGGGACAAACACTGGGCAGGACGCCGGCGTGGCGTCTTCTACGGAGGTCGCGGCAATGTTCAGCAATCTCATCGTCGATGAGCCTCTCGATCGCCTGATCGGCGACTGGGATCTGCTCGAAGATACCGTGGTGAAGAAATTTTCCACGTTTCTGCCCGTCGGCCACAGCATCTTTGGCATCCGCCGGCGGCGCATCTCGTCGGAAGGCATCGTCGATCCGCGCAAGGGCGGCTTTACCGACCGCTTCAAGATCGGGCCGGACGGCATCATCGCGACCGGCAAAGACGAGTTGTTGCTGCATATCGTCACCAGCGGGACGCCGCACCACACGGTTCACAATTACGGCTATTGGCACATCAACGACAAAGACGAGCTTTACCTGCAGTTGCCCGCCTCGGAAGCGGACGGTCTCGGCTATAGCCTGACCATCATGGGCTCGCCGAAGGACAGCGACACCGACCGCATCGCCTGGTACTGCCAGGATTGCGGGACGCTGATCTTCGAGCGGATGCTGAGGACGGGCAAAGTGGGCTTCCACAGCTTCTGGAAATGGGAGGAAGCGACCGTTCGGGAGTTCAATTCGAGGTCATCGAATCGGCAATGCCCCGAATGCGCGGCGATCCACCCCCTGGGCTATGTGTGGAACAGCGCCAAGGACACCCCTGAGGAGCGCGAAGCCCGCGATGCGTGGTAAACCCCGCACATCCTGTCGCCGGCCATGACAACAGCGAAACCGACGCTCTTCTACGATATCCCGCTCAAGGGATTGCCGGAGAACTATGGCGACTGGCAGGAGACCACCGACTATTTTTGCTGGTCGGGGCGCTTCGCCATCGGCGACAAACCCCTGGGCGTTTGGGAGAAGGTCGAAGGCGGCGTCGTGAAGATTCCCGACAAGCCGGTCATGCTCCACATCATTCCCGCCGGACGCGCCCATCACATCGATCACCTGTTCGGCTATTGGCATATCTGCGAAGCGGACAAGTTCTTCGTCCGCAAGACCCATGGCGACGAAGTGTTCTACGCGCTCGTCGTCGGTGGCATGAAGACCGCCTACCGCCACGATACCATCGCATGGATCTGCCCGAGCTGCGGAACGGAGCTCGAACGCCACACGCTCGAAACGGGCGGGCGCCGCTGGCAGAAATTTCTCGAGGAGCAGTTGCGGCTGGTGCGCCAATTCAATGAACAAGACGCGCGGCGGCGTTGCCGGGAATGCGGCGCCGTTCACCCCAAAGCCTACGGCCTGCAGCCCGCCAGCGACACGCCGCCAGAAGCGGAGATGCGGGCTTTTTGGTAGCGGCCCGATTTCAAGCGCGGGGCAGCGGAACGTTGGGATGCGATCCGCGATCCCGGCCAAGGAATTCGTGAATCGGGCGCGGGAGCGACAATCTCGCCAACCGTATCGGCGCGCCTTAAGGAATTGTCTGGGAGGATGACATGTCGAGTGAAGCCGTTGATTTCCGCATCCTGGCCGGCGGCCGTAATTGGGTTCAGTTCACCAGTTACATGTCCGTCAGCCTCGCCTGTTACGATGGCTTCCTTCCGCATGGATCCACCGTGTCGATCGTGGCCGGCGATCCAGGATCGGCATGCATGGATTCGCCTTATCTCGTGGCGGACGGCAAATACGACCTGGGCGTGACCACGCCCTCCTGGTACGGCGGGTTGGCGGCGCAGGGATTGCCGCCGTTCTCGAAGCCCCTTCCCCTCCGGGCGCTGGCGGTGCTGCCGCACGACGACCGCCTGGTCTTCGCCGTCAAGCCGGAGACGGGGATTACCTCGCTGGAGGATATCCGCGACAAGGAATACCCGCTGAAGGTCATGATGTGCGAGCCGGCCCTGCGCCATCCCTCGACCTGGATGATCGACGAAGTTCTCAAGGGCTATGGCTTCAGTATGGAGGATATTTTCTCGTGGGGCGGAAAGCTCCTGACGACCCAGCGCAAGAGAACCCGCATCGCCGATGGCGACGAGCCGGCCCGCCCCGAGTTCGACGCGGTGTTCGACGAGGCCATCATGACGAAACGCTGGGAGCTGCTCTGCCGGCAAATACGCGCTTACGGTTTCTCGGCGTGCGTGCGGACGTTCTGAGCGGCTTGGCGGCGCGCGGCATGCCGAGCGCCACGATCGCGAAGGGCCGCCTGCAAGGCGTCGATCAGCCGATCCATACGGTGGATTTCAGCGGATGGCTGCTGTTTTGCCGGGAAGACATGCCGGCCAATCGCGCCGCGGATGTCGTCGCCAGTCTTGTCGAGCAGGCCCCGTCGATCTCCGCGAGCTTCAACCAGCCTGGCGCCGGGCTGACCGGGCCGCTCGATCCGGCGGCGCTTTGCCAGAACAGTTACATGCCCCTGCATAAAGGGGCGGCGGACTATTATCGGAGCGTCGGCGCAATGGCCTGACCCGGCGCGCATGCCGGCTGGCGCCGACGCACTGTTCAGCGAACTTCATCATGGGAAATCGAATGCCGCGGATTGTCGCCTGCAAACAAGCGGATCTCGGGGACGGAGAGATCCTCAGCGTGACGGCGGGCTCGATCGACATCGCCGTCGCCCGATGCGGCGAACAGGTCTATGCGATTCATAATAGCTGCCCGCACAAGGGAGGGCCCTTGAGCGAGGGCAGCGTGAGCTTGGGCAGGGCGGAGATCATCTGCCCCTGGCATCGCTTCCGGTTTGCCTTGGCGACCGGGAAAAGCGTCACGAATCCGGAAATCGCGGTACGGACGTTTCCGGTGCGGGTCCTCGATGGCGATATCGTCATAGAACTGGCTCAGGACGCCGGTTGAGCCTCGGCCAGGTCGCGCGAAAACGGACCCCATCTCCGACGGACTTAGAATCGAACCCGAACATGTGCTTTTATGGCATCGGCGGGCCGCGGGGCGGCGTGGCCCGCCATTTTGGAAATATTGAGTTTCCAAGCAATGGATGGTTTCGCCTGGGATAAGCAATAAAACTGCGGGAAACCATCGCGAGACGTGAATTCTGGGAGAATGGTCATGAAGCTTTCTGCCCGCATGCTCGGTCCAGCCGTGGCACTCGCCGGACTTGCCGCACTCTGGGCGTCCGCTCAGGCGGCCGAACTCCCACGGTCGACTCAAAAAATTCTTCAAGCCCTGAAGTTCGATACCGCCATTCTCGATGGCATCGACGAGGAACTGGCCGTCCCGGCCGAGTGGATAGAACGCGCGCGCAAGGAGGGACAGTTCACCATTGCCGCCTCGGAAGACGAGCCGGATTTCCGCGCCTATATCGCGCCCTTCGTCGAGCGCTATCCGTACATCAAGGTCATCTATCAGCAGGGCAGCTACGGCAACCGGGTGACGCGTCCCCTGCTCGCCTTCAAGCAAGGCCGCTATCTGACGGACATCACCACCAGCTTTACCGGGACCGTCCACCTGTTCAATGAGGTGAAGGCGCTGGCGAGCCTGGCCGACATCCCGAATTTCCACAACGTCCGCGAGCAATTCCGGCCGGACAACGCGGAGTGGACCGCCCATGACCTGCGGCTGTGGTGCATGGGCTACAATCCGAAAAAAATAAAAAAGGAATGGCTCCCCGCCACGTGGGAAGGAATTCTCGATAGCAAAGAGCTGCGCGGCGACGTGGTCGGCGTCAATGACCGGTCGATGACCTGGGTCGCCCAGCTGTGGAATTTCTGGGGTCCGGAGAAAACCACCGCGTTTCTCGAGAAGTTCTTTGCCAACGTCCGGCCGCAACTCCGCAAGGAGGGCGTCAGCGCGCTGACCCAATTGACATCCCTGGGAGAGGTTCCGGTCGCCATTCCCGTGGCGGATTACCGCGTCTTCGAATTCGCCGGCAAGGGTGGCGACATCGCCTGGCATTGCCCCGATCCCATTCCCGTATCCATTTCGGAAATCGGCCTGATCCGCGGCACGCCGAATGCTCACGCGGCCAAGATCTTCATCAACTGGCTGCTGAGCCGTGAAGGACAGATCGCCAAATATTCGGTGATCTTCACCCCGCCCGTTCACAAGGCCCTGCCGCTCGAGAAATTCCTCGTTTTTCCGAATGAGGTCGCGGGTAAAAGACTGGCGCCGATCAACGCCAACAAGGCCGACGACCAGAATGAAGAAGTGCAGAAGGTCTGGGTCCCGCTCTGGGAGAAGAGCATGCGGGAGAAGAAATAGGCGTGGCGCGCCAGCGAGCCTTCATCACGATCCGCGCGCGCGCCCGGTGTTCGGCAACGCCGAACGGGTGAGACATGTCGGCTCCGGCCATTGAACAGGCGCGGTTTCGCGTGTTTCGTCCCCGGTTGTCATCGCGGCCGCTCGGGCCGTATGTCATCCTGCTGATTGTCTTCGCGCTGGTCGCGACGCCGATCGCCTTTCTCATCCTCGGCAGCTTCAGCAGCGCCGCTTTGCCCGGCGACATCTCGTTTTCGCGGCTCACGGTCGGAAACTATGCCAAGGTCTGGTCCGATCCGGGGCTGCCCGCCATTTTCCTCAACACGATCGTTTATGCGACGGGCGCGACGACCTTGGGTGTCGTCATCGCAACCGTCCTGGCATGGCTGGTCGAACGCACCGACATCCCCGGGAAAGCCTGGATCTACGCGGCAGTGCCGCTCACCCTGGCGATGCCGGGTCTGCTGCAGTCCATGGCGTGGGTGTTTCTGATGAGCCCGCGCGTCGGGTTTATCAACACGGCGCTTCAGGGCATCTTCGGTTGGGCCACGCCGCCGTTCAATATCTACAGCATGCCGGCGATGATTTTCGTCGAAAGCCTGCGGCTGGTGCCCACCGCGTTCCTCATGATGGTGCCCCTGCTGCGCAGCATGGATCCGATGCTGGAAGAAGCCGCGGCGACATGCGGCGCGAACAACGCATCCACGCTGCGCAAGGTGACCTTGAAGCTCGTGCTGCCCGGCTTGCTGGCGATCGCCATCTACCAGTTCATGACCGCGATCGAAGCCTTCGAAGTGCCCGGAATCATCGGCATGCCCGCCGGCATCCTCGTGTTCAGCACGAAAATCTATCTGCTGCTGTCGCAGACCACCGCGCTGCCGTCCTACGGCCAGGCCAACGCGCTGGCGATGATCTATCTCCTGATCGCGGTGGTGAGCATTTACCTCTATAGCCGCGCCACCTCCCATTCCGAGCGCTATTCGGTGATCACCGGCAAGGGTTACCGGCCGCAGGCGTACCGGCTCGGCGCCGGCCGCTACCTCGCCCTCGCGCTCGTCTGGGGCTATATCACCCTATCGGTGATCCTGCCGATTCTGGTGCTGGCCTATGTCTCGTTTCTGCCGACTCTGGTCAGGCCATCGCTCGAGGTCATGCAGTCGTTCACCTGGAACAACTACCGCCACGTGATGGCGTCGCCGATCATCGGCCGGATCGTGGTCAATACCGTCATGATGGCGGTGGTTGCCGCGAGCTTGACGGCGGTTCTGTCCTTCGCGATCTCGCTCGTCGTGGTGCGCAGCCGCTTCTGGGGCCGGAAAATCCTCGACCAGCTCGCCTTCGCGCCCAGTGCGATTCCCGGCATCGTCATGGGGCTGGCCTTTCTCTGGGTCTTCCTGCAGGTCGACAAGGTCGCGCCGGGCTTCTTCGGCACCATCTGGTCGATCACCATCGTGTTCTGCGTCGGCTTCATCCCCTTCGGCACGCGGGCGATGAACGCCGCCATCCTTCAGATCCATCACGATTTGGAAGAGGCCGGCTATGTCAGCGGCGCGCCGCAATGGCGCGTCATGTGGCGCATATTCTGCCCCTTGGTGATGCCCGCGCTCGTCGGCGTATGGATCTGGTCGCTGCTGCATGCCGCCCGCATCATCGGCATCCCGATCCTGCTCTATGAGGGGGCGGAAAATCAGGTTCTCGCCGTCCTGATGTGGAACATGTGGGAGCAAGGCCAGCTTCCCATCGTCGCAGCCACGGGCACCGCTCTGACGCTGTTCCTGCTGTTGGCCACCGTGGCCCTCCGGTTCATCGGCTTCGGCACCTTCCGGGAATCGAAGTAGCCCGCCGAGGCGGACCGATTGGCGCTTTTCGCGGTGACGGCGAACCGCCCCTCGCACGCTCATTTTGTAACCGCTTGCCCTCGAATCGTGCTGCCGCCCCGGCATCCCGCCGCGGCCTGGGAGCAAGCATGACGGGAAAGCCACCGATTGCGGGCCCATAATCGCCTGCGCGGCCGCGCATCCCGCTGGCGCGGCTTGCCGCCGTGCCTCCGTGGTCCCTCTTTTGCATAACCCATCGTGATATCCCGCGCCTTTCCGGGCGGACTGACCGATGGGATTGCCGATGCGAGACGATCTGGATATCCACCAGCCCGCTCCCGGGCCACTGACCAAGGCGGTCACATCCTGGGACAAGCGGCAGCCGAGCGAAGCGACCCTCGCCACCATCAAGGGCGAAATCCTCGCCAAATTGATGCTGTCGGTGGGCAAAGACCCGTCCTCCGTCACCGAGCGCGACTGGTTCCTGGCGGCGGCCCTGATCGCGCGCGACCGCGTCGTCCACCGCTGGATCGCCTCGGAACGGGAAAGTCACGCCCGGGGCCGCAAGCGGGTCTATTACCTGTCCCTCGAATTCCTTATCGGCCGGTTGCTGTTCGACGTGCTCGAGAACCTCGGGCTCTACGAGACCTTTCACACCGCGTTCGGCGATCTCGGCGTCGATCTCGCCCGTCTGCGCCGGGCGGAACCCGACGCGGCCCTGGGCAACGGCGGCCTTGGACGGCTCGCCGCCTGCTTCATGGAAAGCATGGCGACCCTCGGCATCCCGGCCTACGGCTACGGCATCCGCTACGACCACGGGCTCTTTCGCCAGGTCATCAGCGATGGCTGGCAACAGGAATATCCCGAGGATTGGCTGTCCTTCGGCAACCCGTGGGAATTCGCCCGCCCCGAGGTCATCTACGACATCCAGTTCGGCGGCTGGGTCGAACATATGGCCGGCAAGAACGGCGAGCATCGCTCGACCTGGCATAGCCAGCGAAACCATCGAGGCGGTGGCCTACGACACGCCCATCGTCGGATGGCGCGGCAAGCGCGTCAATCCTCTGCGGCTGTGGTCGGCGCGCGCGGTCGATCCCGATGCGCCTCGATGCCTTCAACCGCGGCGATCACGCCGGCGCGTCCAGCGCGCAAGTCCGCGCCGAGGCGATTTCGAAGGTTCTCTATCCGAGCGATGAAAGCGCCGCCGGGCCAGGACCTGCGCCTGCGCCAGGAATACTTCTTCGTGTCCGCGTCGCTGCAGGACCTGATCGCGCGCCACATCCAAAGCTATGGCGATATCCATTCCCTGCCCGACCGCGCCGCCATCCAGCTCAACGACACCCACCCCAGCCTGGCCGTCCCCGAACTCATGCGGCTGCTTGTCGACGTCCACAAGCATCCCCTGGCACGAAGCCTGGGGGATCACCAACGCGACCTTGTCCTATACCAATCACACGCTGCTGCCGGAGGCGCTCGAAAGCTGGCCGGTCGCGCTGATGGAGCGGGTCCTGCCACGGCACCTGCAGATCGTCTACCTGATCAATGACCGGCATCTCGAAGGCCGCCGCCGATCGCGCGATGCGGCGCGGGGTTCCTGGCGTCGGTCTCGCTGATCGAGGAAAACCATGGCCGGCACGTGCGCATGGGCCATCTCGCCTTCGTCGGCTCGCACCGGGTCAACGGCGTATCGGCGCTGCATACCGATCTGATGCGCAAGACGGTGTTCCGCGATCTGCATGCGCTCTATCCGGACCGCATCACCAACAAGACCAACGGCATCGATTTCCGCCGCTGGCTGCACCAAAGCAATCCGGGCCTCACCCAGGTGCTGCGCTCGGCTTGCGGCGATGCGGTTCTGGACGATCCGGATCATCTGGAGAAGCTCCTGCCGCAACTCGACGACGCGGCGCTGCAGGAGAAATTCACGGCGGTCAAGCGTGCCAACAAGCTGGCGCTCAGCCGCGTCATCCGCGACCAGTTCGGCATGCGCGTCGATCCCGCGGCGTTGTTCGACGTCCAGGTCAAGCGCATTCATGAATACAAGCGGCAGTTGCTCAACCTGCTGGAGACAGTCGCCCTCTATCACGCCATCCGCGACAATCCCCATCGCGATTGGGTGCCGCGCGTGAAGATCTTCGCCGGCAAGGCCGCCGCCAGCTACGCCCAGGCGAAGCTCATCATCAAGCTCGCCCATGACATTGCCAAGTGTCGTCAACCGCGATCCCGCGATGCGCGACCGGCTCAAGGTGGTTTTCCTGCCCAACTACAACGTCAGCCTAGCGGAATCCATCATGCCGGCCGCCGACCTGTCGGAGCAGATTTCCACCGCCGGCATGGAAGCCTCCGGCACGGGTAACATGAAGCTGGCGCTGAACGGCGCGATCACCATTGGAACGCTGGATGGCGCCAATGTCGAAATCCGCAATCACGTCGGCCAGGACAATATCTTCATCTTCGGCCTGCGGGCGGAGGAGGTGGCGCGGCGTTGGAGCCAGGGATGGGATCCGCGCGCGGCAATCGACGATTCGCCTGAGCTTCTGCGGGTGCTCGACGATTTGGAACGCAATGTGTTCTCGCCAGACGAACCGGGCCGGCACCATTCCCTGGCGAGCTCTCTCCGCGTCGGCGACCACTATATGATCGCCGCGGATTTCGCCGCCTACTACGAAACTCAACGGGCGGTCGACGCATTGTGGCGATCGCCCCGGGAGTGGACTAAAGTCGCGATGACGAACACGGCCAAGATGGCGTGGTTTTCGTCCGATCGCAGCATCGCGGAATACGCCAAGGATATTTGGCACGTGCCGTTCGACGGCAGCGGGACGCCCTGATGTCGCGAGGCTGACGGATCAGCTTCGCGCGCGGGACGACCGATGCCTCACCTCTGGAGGCACCCAGCGCAACATGAGAACGGACACGGCCAGGCCGGACTTCATCGCCGATCGGGGCGCGGATGCCCCCGACAGGGACGCGCCGCTGCGCGAGGAAATCCGCGTTCTCGGCCGCATCCTGGGCGACACGGTGCGTCAGCAAGAGGGCGAAGCGGCCTTCGCCACCATCGAGCGCATCCGCCAGATGTCGGTGCGCTATCGCCGGGACCAGGATGTGACCGCGCAGAGCGAGCTCGAGGCGATTCTCGACAGTCTTTCCGCCGACCGCACCAGCCAGATCGTCCGCGCCTTCAGCTTCTTCTCGCATCTCGCGAATATCGCCGAGGACCAACATCAGATCCGCCTGATGCGCGGGCAGGACATGATTGGCCCGGGGACGATCGCCTGGACTCTGGAGCGCGCCCGGGCGCTCGGTATCGGGCCTGAGACGCTGCGGGACTTCCTCAAGGGCGCGCTGGTCAGCCCGGTGCTGACCGCCCATCCCACGGAAGTCCGGCGCAAGAGCATCCTCGACCGCGAAATGGAAGTCGCCAATCTTCTGGCGGAACGCGACCGCGTGCAACTCACGGCCGCGGAGAGTGCGGAGAACGAGCAAGCCTTGCTGCGCGCCGTCTTGATTCTCTGGCAGACCAGCATCCTGCGGCGCGAGGCGCCGGCCGTGACGGACGAAGTGGCCAACGGGCTCGCCTATTATGACTATACGTTCCTGCGCGAGCTGCCGCGCACCTACGCCATGCTGGAGGACCGCCTTGCCTCGCTTCATCCCGCGGTACGGCGGGGAGCTGCCCTCGTTCTTCCGGATCGGCAGCTGGATCGGCGGCGACCGCGACGGCAATCCCTTCGTGAACGCCGCGGTGCTGCGCGAGACGTTCGTGATGCAGAACAAGCGGGCGCTCGACCACTATCTCGACGAGATCCATCTTCTCGGCAGCGAGCTGTCGCTCGACGGCCGGCTCACCAATGTCTCGCGGCAGCTTCTCGAATTCGCCGCCCAGTCGCCCGACCGGTCCAACCGGCGCGATTCCGAGCCGTATCGTCGGGCGATCGTCGGCATCTACGGCCGGCTCTTCGCGACGGCCCGCGCGCTCGGACACCGGCCCATGCCGCGCCATGCGACGACCGATGCAGAGCCCTATTCGACGGCGGCGGACTTCAGCGCGGATCTCGACATCCTGCATCGCTCGCTGGTCGCCAATGGTTCGGTTGCCCTGGCGAAGGGCCGCTTACGCCATCTGCGCCGCGCGGTGGAGGTCTTCGGCTTTCATCTGGCGTCCGTCGATCTGCGCCAGAATTCCGATGTCCATGAGCGGACGATCGCCGAGCTGCTGGAGAAAGTCGAACCCAAAGCCGGCTATCTGCAACTCAGCGAAGCGGCACGGCGGGCTTACTTGTGCGCCGCACTGAAGACGGTACGGCCGCTGCTGTCCTCGTTCCTGGACTATTCGGAGGCGACCGCGGCGGAGCTCGACATCCTGCGCACGGCGAAGGATGTGCATCGGAGATATGGCAAGGCCGCGATCGAGAACTATGTCATTTCGAAAGCGGCCAGCGTTTCCGACATTCTGGAAGTCGCCGTCCTGCTGAAGGAAGCCGGCTTGATTCGTTGCGCCGACAAGGAGAGCGCCATCAACATCGTCCCTCTGTTCGAAACGATCGACGATCTGCGCAATTGCGGCCCGATCATGGACGAGCTGCTGGGCACGCCGGAATACAAAGACTTGCTGAGCAGCCGCGGCAATATCCAGGAGGTGATGCTCGGCTATTCCGACAGCAACAAGGACGGCGGCTTCCTCACCTCGGTCTGGGAACTCTACAAGGCCGAGACTGTCCTGATCGAGGTGTTTCACCGGCATGGCATCGAACTCCGCCTGTTTCACGGCAGGGGCGGCACGGTCGGCCGCGGCGGCGGTCCCAGCCGCGAGGCGATCGTCGCGCAGCCGAGCGGCGCGGTGCAGGCCGGCATCCGCGTCACCGAGCAGGGCGAAGTGATCGCGGCCAAATATTCGAACCCGGACATGGGCCGGCGGAATCTCGAAATCTTCACCGCGGCGGCGCTCGAGGCGGCCCTGCTGGAACCCGAGACATCCGCGCCGGACGCGGCTTATCTTTCAGCGATGGACGAACTTTCCGGCCTGGCTTATCGGGCCTATCGCGCCCTGGTCTATGAGACTCCGCGTTTCGAGCAATATTTCTGGGAATCCACGGTGGTCGGCGAAATATCCAACCTGCGCATCGGCAGCCGTCCCGCCTCACGCAAGCAATCCCGGCGTCTCGAGGATTTGCGGGCCATCCCCTGGGTGTTCGGCTGGGCGCAATGCCGCCTGATGCTGCCGGGCTGGTATGGCTTCGGAACGGCGGTCCAGACCTGGCTGGCGAACCACAACCACGACCTGCCGCTGCTGCAAGCCATGGCGCGCGAGTGGCCGTTCTTCCGCACGCTGCTGTCGAACATGGAAATGGTCCTCGCCAAGAGCGACATCGCCATCGCCTCGCGCTACAAGGATCTGGTGACGGATGCCGAGCTTGGAGAAACCATTTTCCGGCGCCTGAAGAGCGAGTGGCAGAATTCGATCGATGCCCTGCTCCAGATCCTGCGGCAATCGGTGCTGCTGGAGGAAAATCCGCAGCTCGCGCGGATGATACGGAACCGGTTCGCCTACCTCGATCCGTTGAACCATGTGCAATTGCAGCTCCTGAAACGCTATCGCACAGGAAGCGTCGACGACCATATCATCGAAGGGATTCACTTGACGATCAACGGGATCGCCACGGGCCTGCGCAATAGTGGATAACCGCCAAGCGGTTTGGGCAGAGGGTTGACAATGAAGGCACTGTTCATCGGTCAGACTTATATCGACGTCACATTCGTTGCCGACGTCATCCCGACGGGGGACGAGAAGACCGTGGCGCGGGACTATGCCGTATCCTTCGGCGGCAACGCGGTCACGGCGGCCTTCTGCTGCGCGAAGCTCGGGCTTGCGCCGGACCTGCTGACCTCGATGGCGGACGACTGGCTCGGCCGGATGTTTCTCGACATGGCGGCCAAATACGGCACTTCCGTTCATCACCGGAAGGTCAAGGAATCGTCGCTGTCTTTCGTCATGCCGCGCGGCACCCAACGCGCCATCGTGCGCTGCCGCGACGATCATTATCTGCACCCGTTCCCGCCGCTCAACCTGCAGGGTTGCCGCGCACTGCATGTCGACGGTCATCAGCCGGACGCGGCGATCCACTACGCCAAGACCTGCCGGTCGGCGGGGATCCTGACCTCGCTGGACGGCGGCGGGCTGCGCGCCAATACCCATGACCTGCTGGGCTTCATCGATGTGGCGGTGGTGGCGGAACGGCTGTGCGAACAGATGAAGCTGACGCCCGCCGAAATGCTGACATACCTGCGTTCCCGCGGATGCCGTGTCGGCGGCGTCACGCTGGGCGAGCGCGGCCTGCTGTGGTACGACGAGACCACGGCGGATCGTCTCCTGCCCGCGCTGAACATCCCGGCCGAGAAGATCGTCGACACCAACGGCGCCGGCGATATCTTTCATGGCGCCTACGTGTATGACGCGCTCGCGCGGCCCGAGGTCGGCTGGGAGGAGCATTTTGTGTTCGCCCGCGCGGCGGCGACCCACGCGATCCAGCACCTGGGCAACGAGGCGAGCCTGCCGACGCTCCTCGACATCCGCCAGGTCGAACGGACCTACGGCGAACGCCCTGGCGCGAGCCACGCGGCGATCAAGCTGGTGTCGCCATAATGTCCCGGTAGCCCGCTAAGGTCCCGCGCACCGGCTTGGCTTCGACCCGGAGCCCTCGGTTTCCGCCGATTTGGCGGCGCCTCGTGGACTGCTCAAGATTTGGCAGCCGGCCCAAAATATGGGCTCATTTTGGTGGCAAATGACGCGGTGAAACCAGGTTTCCGGGTTCCGGCGCAGGCACGCTTGTTGCATCGCACACAGGCAACAGGCAACTCCAGGGCGTCATGAGCACAGTCGAGCAGGTTCCCCCAGCAGCGCAGCCCGTCGCATCCGCTTCCATCGGCGACAGACCCCGCATCCTCTACGTCACGCCCGAGATGTCCGATTACGTCAAAGTCGGCGGGCTCGGCGATGTCGCGGCAGCCCTGCCCCGGGCCCTCGGCTCGTTGTGCGACGTCCGCGTGCTGATCCCGGGCTACCGCAGCGTGCTTGCCAAGCAAAGCGCCATTCCCGTCGTCGCCTCGCTTCCGGCGGTGAGCGGCATTCCGGCGTGCCGCATCGGCCGGATCACCTCGCCCGACGGTCTCGTGATCTATGTGGTGATTTGCCCGGAGCTGTATGACCGCGAAGGCTCGCCCTATTCGGACCAGAGCGGCCGCGATTGGCCGGACAACGATGTCCGCTTCGCCCGCCTCAGCGCGGCGGCGGCCGAATTCGCGGCGGGCCTGGGCGACCGGGAGTGGCGCCCCAACTTCCTCCATCTCAACGATTGGCCGACGGCGCTGGCCGCCGGCTATGTCGCGTGGCGCGGCCTGAAAACCCCGACACTGCTGACGATCCACAATCTCGCCTACCAGGGACTGTTCGATCCGCGCCGCCTCGCCATGTTGGGCATTCCCGGCGATTCGTTCCGCATGGATGGCGTCGAGTTCTACGGCAAGCTGTCATTCCTCAAGGCCGGCATCTTCTACTCGTCGCACCTGACCACCGTGAGTTCCACCTACGCCAAGGAAGTCACGGATTCCCAGTTCGGCTGCGGATTGGATGGGCTGCTGCGTATCCGCGCCGAGCAGGGCCGCCTGACCGGCATTCTCAACGGCATCGATGACAATTGGGATCCGCGAGAGAGCAAGGCGGCGAAACCATTTCAGGCCGGCCGCTGGAAAAGCCAAAACGCGCAGCAGGTGCGGAAAGCGTTCGGCCTGGCGCTGTCCCGTGGCCCGCTCTTTGCCATCGTATCGCGGCTGGTCCATCAGAAGGGCGTCGATCTGGCGGTCGAAACCGCGCAGCACATCGTCGACAATGGCGGCCAGATCGTGGTCACGGGGCGGGGAGAATCCCGCTTCGAGCAGGCCGTGGTGCAGTTGGCGGACCGCCACCCGGGTATGGTGGGGGCACGTATCGGCTTCGACGAGACCGAAGCGCGGCAGATGTTCGCCGGCAGCGACTTTCTTCTCATGCCGTCGCGCTTCGAGCCGTGCGGCTTGAGCCAGATGTACGCGCAGAAATTCGGTTCGCTGCCGATCGCCCACCGCACCGGCGGCCTGACCGACACCATCGAAGACGGGCACACGGGATTCC
Source organism: uncultured Alphaproteobacteria bacterium (assembly GCA_963752345.1). Taxonomy (GTDB): domain Bacteria; phylum Pseudomonadota; class Alphaproteobacteria; order SMXQ01; family SMXQ01; genus CAVVYA01. The sequence goes on along the minus strand of CAVVYA010000015.1, from coordinate 565,227 downwards.
TGTTTGGCGAGCCGACCGCCCGCAGCTTCACGGCCGCCATCAGCCGCGCGCTCGCGGCCTTCCGCTCGAAGCCGCGGCTGCGCGGCATGCGGCGCTCCGCCATGGCACGAACCTTCGGCTGGCGGCAATCCGCCCTGAGCTACGCCGCGCTGTACCAGTCCAACCTGCAGGCCTGAAGTCGCCCGCCGGCCCCGGATCGCCGTATTTCAGCGCGGTCCCTTTCAAGCTTCCAACCATGTCGAGGGCCATACGGCGAGCTTCATCGGCATCTTCAAAATCGATGTCGAGTTCGCGTCCTGTTGCCTTCTGCGATGCCCTCCGGATCGCTCAAAACCTTCTTTACCGCGTCCTGGAGAACGGCTTATCTGAGACAGCGCCCCATCGGGGTCGGCCTCAAGGGTGCAGCGCGGGTAAAGCTGTTTCGCGAGAGTTGCCCTCTCGGCCACCTCTATCTGGCCGACACGGATGGTGTTCTGATCGAGATCACGGAATAGGATCCAGCAGCGTCACGCGTACGACGCCACCACCGACCCTCTATAATAGAACCGCGCAGGCGTCGCGAGACAGTGAGGCAACCGTCATGAACCTCAATAATATAGAAATCTTCGTCCAGGTCGCCGAGAAGGGCACCTTCACGGATGCCGCCCGTGCGCTCTCCCTTTCGCCCTCGGTCATCAGCCGCAGGATCCAGGAGCTCGAGCAGAGCCTGGGCGCCACGCTGTTCGCGCGGTCGACCCGGCAGATGTCCCTGACGGAGGCGGGCGACGCATTCTACCAGCGATGCACGCGCGCGATTTCCGACCTGAATGACGCCGAATCGGTGGTCAACAACCTCTATGGCAAGCCCTCGGGCACGCTCCGGGTGAGCGCCGTCTGGGCGTTTGCCGAGAACGTCGTGCTGCCGTTGATCCCCGACTTTCTCCGACGGTATCCCGACCTGCGGGTCAAGCTGACGATGAATGTCGTGCCCGTCAACCTGGTCGAGGCGGGCATGGATGTCGTCATCCGGAGCGGCACCGTGGCGGACGAGGCCGGTTACGCGCATTGCGACCTCGCCGCCGCGCAGCATCTGATCTGCGGCTCGCCGGCCTACTTCCGCCAGGTCGGCACGCCGGCGCATCCCCGGGATCTGGTGAATTTCAATTGCCTGACCCACGACTTCTACGCATCGAAGGAATGGTGGTTCAAGAATGCGGACCGCGATCTATCGGTTCGCGTGCAGGGCTCGTTTCAGGCCAACAATTCCGAGGCTCTGCGCGTCGCGGCGGTGAGCGGAATCGGCATCGCCAGACTGCCGACCTATGTCGCCGCCAAGGATATCGCCGCCGGAAACCTACAAGTCATCTTCCGCGAATACACGGTGCCCCATGAAAAGATGCGGGCATTCTATGCGCGGAGCGAATACGTGCCCTCGAAAATTCCCGTGTTCCTCGAATTCCTGAAAAACGAGATTTCCGAAAAAGGGCTGTGCGGCCCCATCCCTCACGGAATGGACGACGGCGCGAAGCGGCCGTCGGCGGCGCCGCGCGTGAGCGCTAGCAGCAAAATTCGATGAAGTTGGCGCCGGGATCCCTGCAGTAGAGTGAATGACGCACCGGCGAAGCCGCCGGATGCTCCACCGGCCCCACGGTCGGGTGTCTCGCCGCTTCGAGCTTGGCGGCGATGGCCGCCAGAGCCGTCCGCGTGACGCGGAAAGCCGTCCGGGGCGTGCCGACCACCATCTCTTCCGGCGGCTCCTGGAAGGGCTTGTTGGTCAGATAGATTCCGAGCATGTCCTCGCCGGTTTCGACGAACAGTTGCATATTCGGGCGCGGCACCGGATCCGTGCCATGGATCGTGCTGTAGCGCTTGTCGAGCCGCATGATGCCCGGCGCCATGTCTTCCTTGCCCTCCTTCCACATCTGGGCAAGAACGTAATCGGCCGTGCGGCGTCCGATGTTGCAATCCACCGGCAGGCCGAGAAGATTGACGTAGAATTCTTCTTCCCACTCGATATCGATTGTCTGGATCACCGCGTGGTCGATCGCCTGGACGGCCGGAGCACTGGCGCCACGATCCGCCACGACGAGCTGTATGCGATTGCCGAAGGGATCGTAGAAATAGCAGTTGTCGCCGGTTTCCGCGGGCCGCACTTCCCGGTAGGAAAACACCTGGCCACCCTGCCGCGCGACGCGGTCCACGATGGCCGCGCGCGCCGCCGCGGTGACACGATAGCCATTGTGCACGCCCGACTCCGGTGAAGGCGTCGGCGCCTCGCTCCGGCACAACGCGACCCGCTGGCCGGACGCCGCGGAAACCACGGCGTGAGAGCCGCATTGCGGCAAAGTCGCTCCAGGCTCGTGGGTAAAGCCGAGAGTGTCGCAATAGAAGTGCAGAGCCGCATCGATGTCAGCGACCGTCACGGCGAGATGACTGATGCCGTCGAGCCGAATCGCCGCCGGCTGCGGCGCCTTCGTCATCAGATCGGCGCTACTCGACATGGGTGTAGTGCCGCCGGAAGGTCTTCGCGTCTTCCGTTCTCAACCAGAGAATTTCGAGGAAATTTCCGCTCGGATCCTTGAAGTAGATGGACTGGCCAAACGGTCCGTTCTCCGGATGGTCGACCGGCCCTTCGAAGGCCACGCCATGGTCGCGCAGCCGGTCCTGCACCTCGACGAACTTGGCCCTGGGCACGGCAAAGCCATGACGAAATCCATGGGCGCCGCGCAGTTGCTCGTCAGGCGGCATCGGCATGTATTTCGCCGTCACGGTCAGCGCCAGCAAATAATCCTCGAGGATGACGGATTCGAAAATCGCCACGCCCGTCGTGGTATCCTCGATCTGAAAATTCGAACGCTGGTGCGGCGTGCCGCCGAGGACATCGCAGTAGAACCGCATGCCTTCCACCAGATCGTGGACGCAGATCGCCGTGTGATTAAGGCTGTCGAGTTCTGCCATTCTGGCCTCCCTTGGCTGCGGCGAGAACGGGAACCGCGGTCTCGCATGGGACCGGCACGACCTGGCTGGGATCGAACCCTTTGCGTTGAATGACCGCGTCCGTATCCACCACCACAGTGCCGTCGGCCGAGACGGTCACGGCATACAGCCTCAGCGGGGGATAGCCGGCGCGATGGCTGGTCGATTCGCCTTTGCGGTTGAAGGTCGCCTTGTGGAAGGGGCAGTAGAAAGACCAGCAGTGCTCGCGCCAGCGCAATTCGCCGTTCATATGGGTGCACCAGTGCGACAGGGCGAGCAAGCCATCCGGCGTGCGGACGAGGAAGAACTGCTGCTCGCGGAAATGGGTGACCGACCCGACCGCAAAGGAATTCGACCGGCCCGCACGCGACCTTGCCGGCCTTGGCCACGAGAATCTCGGCGGCTTCGGGCCCGACCGACTGAAGCTGAAAGCGATGGCCGTCCGGGTCGTAGACGTCGAAGCTGTATTCGCCCTTCGCCCGGAAAGCCGCGCGGGTGTCGTCGACCTCGAACCCCGCGGCCTTGCGCCGCTCCTGCGCCGCGCGATACTGGTCCGGGGTCAGATAGAGCGCGTGGTGAATGCTGCTGCTGTTCGGGCGGAAGGGCTGCACCTTATCGGCCTGAACGAGCAAGACGTAATGGGCCTTGTTCGCTTTGAGCAGGCAATTCGGCGCGTCCTCCGCGACGAGATTGCGGCCGATCACGTCGAACCCGAAGACATCCCGGTAGAAGGCCTCCGACCGGTCCAGATCGGTCACCTGCAACAAAAGATGATTGAATCCGCCGACGACCGCCATCGTTCGATCCTGCTATTGCCGGCCCAAGGTAGTCGCGCGCCGCCGGTTTGACTATCTGGGTTTCATCGCACAGGATTGTTGCGCAAAATTGCGCCATAGCCAGCCGAGGCAGACGCGCCATGAACAGCCCGCACGCCGAATTGATTAGGTCCCTATGAAATGCGGGAACCACAGGGATGAAGGCCGGGCCAATACCCCATAACAGGCAAAACTTTTTTGCCGTTTTGGCGGCTAGTCGCCTATGGGGCCCCATGCTAGCGTTCCGGCACAAAATCAAAAAAGAACGCTGGGGACGACGATGTTTGAGCCTGCAGGTTTCCGTGGCCGCGCCGTTCTTGCAACGGGTGCGGAGCAACCGTTTGATCGCGGCATTCCGCGACTGCCGGCACGCCATAAAGCCACTCATTGCCGGGGCAGGAACGCAGCATGACCAAGACAGTCACCGATCCGGTTGGACAGGGCCAGCTCTATCCGCAGTTCTCGCTCGCCGAGCGGGACCGCCGCTGGAAACTCGTGCGCTCCCTGATGGCGAAGGAAGACGTGCCGGTCATCGTGTTTCCGAACAACACGGCCCATTCCACCGATTTCCAGGCTTCGACGCGGTGGATCAGCCACGTCGGCGGCGGCGGCGACTGCGAGGTGGCGGCCGTCTTCCCGCTGGAGGGTGAGATCACCGCCTGCGTCAACCGCGCCGACACCGACTGGTGCGCGCCCGTGCAGTACTGGACCAAGGATCTGCGCAACACGAAGCGCAATCCCGCCGGCGGCGTGGTCGAGCGCCTGAAGGAACTCAAGCCCCACAAGATCGGCGTCGTCGGCCTCGGCCCCGGGGTCCGCACGCCGATGGGCCTCATCCTGCTCGGCTTCTACAACCAGTTGAAGGAAGCCTTTCCGAACACGCCCATGGTCGACGTGACCCACATCCTCGAGGAAGCGCGCTACGAGAAGAGCGAGGAGGAGATCGCCGCATTGCAGAAGTCGATCGACATCATCGAAAAGGGTGTCGACGCCAAGGTCGCCGCCGCCAAGCCGGGCGTTCTGGACTGGGAAGTGTGGGCGGCCGTGCAAGGCGCGCTGTACATGAATGGCTCGGAAATGCCGGTGCACTGCAACTGGCTGTCCGGTCCCAACGCTAAGCACACCTATACGCGCCCGACGTTCCGCCGGCTCGAGCGCGGCGATCTCATCGTCAACGAGATCGAGGCGTCATGGATCGGCTACCGCGCGCAGCAGGACCAGCCTGTGTTCGTCCAGGACGTGCATCCGGTCCACAAGGAACTGATCAAGGTCCATCGCGAGATCTATCACCGGCTGCTCGAAATCCTGAAACCCGGGATCACCGTGGGCGAGATCGCGCAGAAGACGCGGGAGTTCGTCGCGGCGGCGGTGCCCAGTTCGGGACCGGCGGCGGGCGCCTGGGGCCGGCTCAACATGCACGGCCGCGGCCAAGGCGACGACGGGCCGCTGATCACGCCGATCCAGACGCGCCCCGAGCAGCTCGCGGTCGCCCTGCGCGAGAACATGGCCTTCATCTTCAAGCCTTCCGTGATCTCCGCCGACAAGCAAAGCGACTGTTTGTGGGGCGACACGATCATCATTACGCCGAAGGGCGGACGCCGTCTCGGTTCGCGGCCGCACGGTCACATGGTATCCTGATCGCGAACGTCGGCGACGCCTCCTGTCTACGTGTCGAGCTTGCGGCCCTGCTTTCAGATGTGGATTGACCTCATATTCCACTTGTGCCGGCGCCGGTTCCGGCAGGGAGACAAAAATGTCCAAGACGATTGTCGCCGCTGCTTCCGCTTTTGCCGCCTCGCTCGTTCTGGCTTGGAGCACTGCCGCGGTCGCCATCGAGCTGCCCGCCTCGACCAAGAAGATGATCGCGGAGCTCAAGCTCGATCCCAAGATCTTCGAGGGCACCGAGGATGAATACGTGGTGCCGGCGGAATGGCGCGAGGGCGCCAAGAAGGAAGGCACGCTGCGGGTCGTCGGCACGTGGGAGCGCGATCAGGTCGCCAAGGTCATCGCGCCGTTCCGCGAGCGCTATCCGGAAATCAAGATCGACTTCACCTTCGGCAACCGCGAAACGCGGTCGATCAAGCCGCTCATGTCCTACAAAGCCGGACGCTCCATCGCCGAAATCATCGACGGCATGAGCGCGGTCTATTTCGAATATAAGAAGGCCGACGCCCTGATGTATCTCGGCGACCTGCCCAACATCAAACATGTGCCGGCGGAACTGCGCGAGCCCGACGGGCTGCTCGTGCCGCATATCCAGATTCACTGGTGCGTGTCCTATAACACCAACAAGGTCAAGCTCGCCGAGCTGCCCAAGACCTGGGAGGGATTCCTCGACCCGAAGGTGTGGGGCAACAAGCGCATCGGCGTGGGCAACCGGCCCAACCTGTGGCTGCTGCAGCTCTGGGCGCTCAATGGCAAGGAATGGGGAACCGACTACATCCATCGCTTCTTCCGCGAGGTGAAGCCGCAGCTCCGCAAGGAAGGCATGGACGCCATGATCTCGCTCGTCTCGCTCGGCGAGTTCGACGTGGCGGTGCCCTCGGCCGGTTATCGCACCAGCCAGACCGACGACAAAGGCGCTCCGGTCGGCTGGTATTGCCCGGAACCGGTACCGACCACGGTCCAGTCGCTGAGCGCCTTCAAGAACAATGCCGCGCCCAACTCGACGCGCCTGTTCGTCAATTGGCTGCTCTCGAAAGAGGGCCAGGTGGCGCAGAATTACGCGACCGCCTCGGCCTCCGTGCGCGACGATCTCCAGCTCAAGGAATTCCTGCCCTATCCCGACCAGGTGCTCGGACGGAAGCGGGCGCCGCGCGAGCTCGCGCAGCTTCTCGAGCCTTTGGAGGCGCTCTCCGAGGTCTGGAACAAGGAATGGCAAGGCGAACGTTAGCCCGGCCTGAGCCGTCGCGCGCGAGCGAGTCGCCATGGTCGATGTCGCAACCCACGTTCCAGGCTGGAGCGTGACCCGGCTGAACTTCAACGGTGGCCGGTTGTGGCATTGGTTCGTGTTCGCCCTGGTCGGGTTTGTGGTGGTGATTCCGCTGGTGTTTCTCGTCCTCGGCTCGTTCTCGACGGCGAGCCTGCCGACCGAGTTCACGATCGCCGAGCTCGGCCTCGCCAATTACCGCAACGTCTGGCTCGATCCCGGCACCTATTCGGTGATCGTCAATACCTTGATCTATGTTGCCGGCGCGACGCTGTTCGGCATCACCACGGCAGCGGGACTCGCCTGGCTCGTCGAGCGCACCGACATTCCGGGCAAGATCTGGATTTACGCCGGCGTGCCGATGACGCTCGCCGTGCCGGGCATGCTGCAGGCGATGGCTTACGTGCTGCTGCTCAGTCCGCGCGTCGGCTTTCTCAACCAGATGGTCTTCGTCCCGCTCGGGATCGGCCCGATCGACGTCTATTCCCTCGGCGGCATGATTTTCGTCGAGGGTCTGCGACTCGTGCCCACGGCGTTCCTCATGCTGGTCCCGCTCCTGCGGTCCATGGATCCGGCGCTCGAGGAGGCCGCGGCCATGTCCGGCGCCAACCCGCGCGCCGCGATGCGCAAGGTCACGCTGCGTCTCTTGATGCCGGGCATCCTCGCGGTCGTGATCTATCAGTGCATGACGGCCCTGGAGGTCTTCGAGGTGCCGGGCATTCTCGGGCTGCCTGCCGGCATCTACGTCTTCTCCACCAAGATCTATTCGGTCCTCCACGCGGCGGAGCTTCCGAACTACGGAAAGGCCAATGCGCTGTCGATCATTTACGTGGTGATCGCCATCGTCGCGACCTGGGCCTATGCCCGGGTCATCTCGCGATCCGAGCGGTTCACGATCATCACCGGCAAGGGCTACCGGCCGCGCGAGACGGGTCTCGGACGCTGGCGCTGGCCCGCCCTCGGGCTGGTGTTCCTGTTCCTCATGTTCTCCATCATCCTGCCCTTCCTCGTGCTGGTATACGTCTCGTTCCTGCGCTTCCTGCAGATGCCCTCGGCAAAGGCGTTCGCCTCGATGTCGGCGCAGAACTATGCGAAGCTGCTGGACGATCCGCTCATGGCCACGGTCATGCAGAACACGATCCTCCTGGTGGTCCTGTCCTCGACCCTGACGGTGATCGTATCTTTCCTGATTTCGCTGATCATCGTGCGCTCGAAGTTTCCCGCGCGCCGGATTCTCGACCAGCTGGCCTTCCTGCCCCATGCCATCCCCGGCATCGTCATGGGTCTCGCGTTCTTTTGGCTGCTTCTGCAAGGCACCCAATTGGGCATCGATATCCACGGCGGCATCCTGGCGATCGCGCTGGCCTTCACGGTGAGCTTCATGGCCTACGGCACACGCGCGATGAATGCCGCCATCCTGCAGGTCCATAAGGATCTCGAGGAGGCCGCGCAGGTCTCCGGCGCGACGAGCTTCCGCACCATGCTGCGGGTTTTCTTTCCCCTCATGCTGCCGACGTTCGTCGGCGTGTGGATCTGGTCGATGCTTCATGCGGTGCGTCAGGCCGGCATGCCCCTGGTGCTCTACGAAGGCGACAACAACCAGGTTCTCGCCATTCTCATGTGGAATATGTGGGACCAGGGCAACATCGAGGGCGTGGGCGCCATCGGCACCCTGCTGATCATCGCGCTGCTGGTGATCACGGTGGCCTTGCGCCTGATCGGCTTCGGCCGCGGCGCCGCGGTGCAGCACGCCAGCGGCTGACGCGCCACGAAAGGTCGTCGCGCGAGCCTCATGGCGGAGCGGCCAATGTCTGGTCGGGCCGAGTTGTGTCATCGAGCTTCCTCGGCGACTATCTCGATTGCAGGATCGCCTGCGGCGAGACTATGATCCGCGCCCGCGTCAGTCCCTTCGCCCCGGTGGAGGACGGCGCCGAGGTCTACCTGCACGTGCCGCCCGAACGCTGCCCGGTCATCCGGGATGCCGCAGGCGGGCCATGATGCCGCCGATCGAATTCGAGGGGTCCCGTCATCGCCGATCACCGACCATATCGTGTCGCCGGACAAGTCTGACCCCTCCGCCGCGCCGGCCGGCGGCTTCGCCGCCCTGCGGCAGCGCGAGTTCGCGATTTTCGTCCTGGCGAAGCTGCTCGGCTTCTCGTCCCATCACATGCTCGTGGTCGCCATCGGCTATCAGGTCTACGATCTGACCGGAGACCCGATGGCCCTCGCCTACATCAGCCTGGTGCTGATCTGCCCGGCCTTCCTCTTCGCGCTCTTGACCGGCTACGTATCCGACCGCTTCGACCGGCGCACGGTGTTGTTGTTCGGATACGTCGGGATGGGGATCGCGGCGGCGGCGCTCTGGTTTATCTCGGACCGCGGCCTGGCGGCATCCAGCTGGGTCTATGTCGCGCTGTTCATCAACGGCACCGCGCGGGCGTTCGCCAATCCGGCGACCAGCGCCATCATCCCCAACCTGGTGCCCAAGGACGGATTCGCCAACGCCGTGACCTGGAATACGGTGACCACCCGGGTTACCCAGATCGGCGGGCCGGCCCTCGGCGGCGTGCTCTATCTTCTCGGCCCGGAAGTGGTCTATGCGACGGCCGCGGTGGCGTGCGCGGCCGGCGCTCTCGGCACCTTGCAGCTCACGCCCCGGGTGCCGCAGTCGACCCAGAAAGTCACCGATATCGGGGCCCTGCTGGCGGGCGTCGTCTATGTCTACAAAAACAAGATCATCTGGGGCACCATTCTGCTCGACCTCATCACCATCCTGAGCGCGAGCGTGCTCGCCGTGCTGCCCATCATCGCCAAGGATGTGCTCGCCGTCGGCCCGGCGGGCGCCGGCATTCTGCGCAGCGCCATGGCGGCGGGAGGCCTCACCGCCGCGCTCGCGATGACTCACATCCCGATCACCCGGCACGCCGGCACGCTGATGTTCGCCGGCGCCGCCATATTCGCCGCGACCGCCATCGTGATGGGATTATCGACCTGGTTTCCCCTCTCGGTCGCCGCCATGACGACCATGGGCATGGCCGACATGCTCAACGTCAACATCCGCCATACCTTGATGCAGGTCGCGACGCCCGACAACATGCGTGGGCGGGTATCCGCGGTGGCCTTGATCGCGGCCAACAGCGCCACCGAACTCGGCGGGTTCCGCGCCGGGCTCATGGCGGCGGTCTTCGGCATCGTGCCCTCGATCGTGATCGGCGGGTTCGCCGGCTTGCTGCTGGTCGGCCTGTGCTGGAAGCTCTATCCGGAGCTCGCGCGAAATCGAGCGCGGCGACCGGCTGGATTGAAGCCACCAGACGCGGCGGTCTCCGCGCGAATACCGGCGGCCAGGTCTTATTGAACTCGGCCCGTTTTAGGGTCATTCTGATCTCAGGACTCCGCGGCACGATCACAACAGACGGAGCCATTCAGGGGAGGCCTTCTTGAGCTTCGATCTCGTGATTCGCGGCGGCACAGTCATCGATGGTGCCGGGCTGCCTGGCTACAAGGCGGACGTCGGCATCGTCGCCGGCCGCATCGCCGCGATCGGAAACTTGTCCGGAGAGAGAACGACGGAGACCCTCGACGCCGAGGGCCATGTGGTGTCGCCGGGTTTCATCGATGCGCATACCCACATGGATGCGCAGATCTTCTGGGATCCGCTCGGCACCTGTTCCTGCTGGCACGGTGTAACATCGGTGGTCATGGGCAATTGCGGCTTCACGCTCGCGCCCTGCGCAGAGGCTGACAAGCAGCTTGTGATGCGCAATCTGCAGCGCGCCGAGGATATCTCGCCCGCCGCCATGGAAGCCGGCATCACCTGGTCGTGGGAAACCTTCCGCGAGTATCTCGATGCCGTCGACCGGCTGCCGAAGGGCATCAACTATGCCGCCTATGTCGGTCATTCCGCCCTGCGCACCTATGCCATGGGTGAGCGCGCGTTCGATCAGCAGGCCACGGACGAGGACCTCGACAAGATGAAGCGTGAGCTGCGCGACGCGGTGCAGGCGGGCGCCGCCGGGTTCTCCACGTCGCGGTCTCGCGTGCATGAAACCCCGGACGGGCGGCCGGTGGCGAGCCGGATTGCGAGCTGGACAGAGGTGCGCGAGATGGTTGGTGTCATGGCCGACCTCGGCATGGGCGTCTTTGAGCTCACCCAGGAGAATGTTTCGCGCGAGCCCGAGCATATCGCGGATTTCGCGAAGCGGCTCAAGGCACTGGCAATCGAGAGCAGGGTGCCGAGCACGCTCGGCGTGACCTTCGGCCAGCGCTCGGAGCCCGACAGCTGGCGGCCGATCTACGAGCTGGCCGACGAGGTCAATGCCGGCGGCGGACGCATGCGGCTGCAATGCACCAGCCGCTGGGGCAGCCTGCTGCGTTCGTTCGAGACCGAAATGCCGTTCGGCCTCGATCAGGCGCCGGTGTGGCGCGATGTGCGCAAGCTGCCGCTCGACCAGCAGGAAAAGTTTCTGCGCAATCCAGAAACCCGTCGGCAGATGATCGACGCGGCCAAGCAGTATCCCGGGTTGATGCGCAGCGGACGTTTGCGCCCGGTGGAATTCGACTGGCTGTTCGTCCTGGACAAGCCCGTGCCGCCCTACCGCTCGATCGCCGATATCGCCCGCGAGCAGAATCGCCACCCGGTCGAGACGCTGATCGACATCGCGCTCGAAAAGAACCTGAAGCAATTCTTCATCGAACCCAATTTCAACGAGCGGGAGGAAACCCTGCTCGCCATGATGCGACACCCCGCGTCGGTGGTCACCTTCTCCGACTCCGGCGCCCATGTCACCTACATCATGGATTCCTCGACGCAGACCCATATGCTGAGCTACTGGGTGCGCCAGCGGCAAGCCTTTACCCTCGAAGCGGCCATCCGCAAGATGACCTTCGACATCGCCTCGTTCTGGCGTTTGGAAGGGCGGGGACTTTTACGTCCCGGTTACATGGCCGACGTGGTGGTGTTCGATCCGGCCACGGTGCTGCCGCAGATGCCGCAGCTCGTTCACGATCTTCCCACCGGCGCACCGCGCCTCAAGCAAAAGGCGGATGGCATCCGCGCCACCCTCGTCGCGGGCCAGATCGTCATGCGCGACAACGAGCATACTGGCGCCCTGCCCGGCAGGCTTCTGCGCAGCCGCGCCGAGACCAAGGCAATTCACTAGGATCGCGAGATCGATTCGCGTTCTGACATAAGCCTCACCAACGAGGCACAAAGAGATCGTCTGGGAGGACGAGCATGGACGGGAAGCATATCATTGTGGGCATGCTGGGCGGCTGCGCGCTGCTCGGCGCTTCGACGGCAGCGACGGCGGACACCGTCGCCGAATTCTATGCGGGCAAGAAGATGTCGATGATCATCGGCATCGCGCCCGGCGGTAGCTACGACAGCTATGCCCGGCTGATCGCCCGTCATATGGGCAAACACATTCCCGGGAAGCCGACCTTCGTCAGCCAGAACATGCCCGGCGCGGGCAGCCGCACGGCGACCGCATGGATGCACAACATCGGCCCGAAGGATGGCACCGCGATCGCCGTGGTGAGTCAGACCATTCCGATGGATCAGGTGCTGCAAAGCGTCGACCGCGCGCAATTCGATGTGCGCGACTTCGCCTGGATCGGCAATCCCTTCCGCAGCAACAACGTGCTCGTGGTCTGGCATACCGCCGGCGTGAAGACGATCGAGGACGCGAGAACGAAACCCATCGCCATCGGCGGCACCGGGCCGAGTTCCCCCGATACGCTTTATCCGCGCGTGGCGAACGCACTGCTCGGCACGAAGTTCAAGATCATTCCGGGCTATGGCGGCGGCAGCGAGATCGACCTGGCGATGGAGCGCGGCGAAGTGAGCGGACGCGGCAGCAATTCGTGGCAGAGCATGAAAGTGGAGAATGCCACGTGGATGAAAGAGGGAAAGCTTCATGTGCTATTCCAGATCGGTCCGGAGCGCGAGCCGGACCTGAAGGATGTGCCGCTGCTGACCGAACTTGCGACCAACGACGAGGATCGGCGGATCCTCGAATTCATCTCATCGAGCCTCGGCATGGGTCGTCCGCTGTTCACGACCCCCAAGGTGCCCGCCGAGCGCGTCGCGGCGCTGCGCAAGGCGTTCGACGCCACCATGCAGGATGCGGAATTCGTCGCCGAGGCGAAGGCTCAGAACATGATGGTTAGCCCGACGTCGGGTGAGGCGCTGCAGCGTATTGTCGAGCGCACGGTCACGGTGCCGCCGGCGCTCGCTGCCAAGGCCCGCGACCTCATACTGGTGAAATGACGGAGCGGCGAGCGCGCGAGGCACGCTCATCCGAGCTAGTCGGGCATCCCCTTCAATCCAACTTGCTGCGCCAACCATTTCGCCGCCGCGGACGGCGAAACCTTATCCGTATCGCGGTCGACCATCATGTTGGCCTCGCGCATCCGCTCGATGGAGATCGCGCCGACCAGCGGTTCGAGGGCCTTGCGCATCACAGGATCCTCGGCGCGCCGGGCGGTGATCATGAGAATCGCGTCGTAGGGCGGAATGCGATGCAGCGGATCCTCGAGCACGGCGAGCTTGTCCGCGGCGATCCGCCCGTCGCTCGAAAAGGCGGTGATGACATCGACCTCGCCGTCGGCCAGCGCCTTGTACATGAAGGTGGACTGGAACTGGCGGCTCGAGGCGAAGGTCAAACCGTAGCCCTCCTGCAAGGCCGTCCAGTCGGGCCGCGCGAGGAATTCATAGTCGGTGCCGAGGCTGAGGCGCGGCGCGTGACGCGCCAGATCGGCGATGGTGCGGATGCCCATGGCCTGGGCGCGGTCGCCGCGCATCGCCAAGGCATAGGCATTCTCGAAACCGAGCGGCCCGAGCAGCACGACGCCATGGGTCCGCCGCAGCCAATCGCCCATCTCGGCGAGCATGACCTCGCGCGACGGCTGATCGGTCCGCTGCATGACGTTCTTCCAGACCGTGCCGGAATAATCGACATAAACGTCGATCTCGCCGCCGGCCAGCGCGCGGAAAATCACCGCCGAGCCGAGACCGCTCGATAGCGAGGCCGATTTGCCCTGTTGCGCCAGGCGATCGCCGATCAAAGCGCCGAGGATATATTGCTCGGAGAAATTCTTGGCACCGATCACGTAGTCCGCGCGCGTGCCGGCGAACAATGGCGCGAGAGCCAAGGCGATGCCGAACGCGAGCCCGGTCGTGCCCAACCAGACGCGCCAACGGCTGCGCCGGGCGAAGCCGCTTTCGATGGCGCCCAGCAACTGATCGGCGATCAGGGCCAGGGCGGCCGCACTCACGCAGCCGACCAGCACCCACAGCCAGTTTTCGGTCTGCAGGCCGGAGAAGATGTAGTTGCCGAGACTGGTCTGGCCGACCGGCGTGGCGAGCGTCGCCGCGCCGATGGTCCACACCGCCGCCGTGCGGATGCCGGCCATGATCACCGGCGCGGCCAGCGGCAGCTCCACCATGACCAGCCGCTGACGATCGGTCATGCCGACGCCCCGGGCGGCCTCGATGACCCCCGGGTCGAGCGTGACAATTCCCGTCACCGTGTTGCGGATGATCGGCAGCATGGAATAGAGCGTGAGTGCCGCCAGCGCGGGCAGAAAGCCGAGCGCCGAAAAGCCGTGGCCCACCAGGTTCTGCGAAACCGACGAGAGAACCAGCAGCAGGGGATAGAACAGCGCCAGCAGGGCGAGGCTCGGAATGGTCTGCACCAGGCTGGCGAAGGTCAGCAAGGGCCAGCGCAGCCGCGCGCTCCGGCTGGCGGCCACGGCGAGCGGCAGGCTGATGAGCAGGCCGAGCGCCAGGGCCGCCGCGCTGAGCCGCACATGGTGGCCGAGATAGTCGGGCAGAACCCGCAGGGCGGCCGCAATGTCCTCGCTCATGGCGCGCGATCGGCGAGCAGCGCCCGCACGCGCTCGGCCTGCCGGCGCGGCATAGCCATCAGCTCGCGGACATGAGAGTCGGGATGATCGCGCATCAGCGCCTGCGCGGTGCCGTCCGCGACGATGCCGCCATCGCGCATCACCACGATCCGGTCGGCGAGCAGCAGCGCCTCGAGCACATCGTGGGTGACCATCACCGTTGTGAGGCGAAGCTGGTCGTGCAGCCGGCGGTATTCGCGGCCCAAAGCATCGCGGGTGACCGGATCGAGCGCGCCGAAAGGCTCGTCCAGCAGCATGATGCCGGGCCGCGCCGCCAGCGCGCGGGCGACGCCGACCCGTTGCTGCTGGCCGCCGGACAGATCGGCGGGCCGGCGATCGGCGAAATCCCGCGGCAATTCCACCAGATCGAGAAGCTCGGCCGGCGCGCGCCGCCATCTCGGTGCCGCTCCAGCCGAGCAGCCGCGGCGTGATGGCGATGTTCTCCGCCACGGTCATGTGGGGAAACAGGCCGATCGCCTGAAAGACGTAGCCGATCTGCCGGCGCAGCACGTGAGGCGCAAGCTCGCCCACGGGACGGCCCTGCACCCGAACGACGCCCTCGTCCACCTCGAGCAGCCGGTTGATGCATTTCAGAAGAGTGGTTTTGCCGGCGCCCGATCCGCCGACCAGCGCCACGAAGCTGGCAGGCCGCACCGTAAGGCTGACATGACGCAGCGCGAAATGCCGCCCGCCGTCGAAGGACTTCGAAACTCCCTCCAGCGCGATGGCCGGAGCGTCCTCGGTCGTGTTCGCGCCGCCGTAGGCACTCGCCGCCGTGGTCATGACGCGCACCCCCGCAAGGTTCGGCATCCACCGCCGGGGAACGAGGCATCGGGAAGGATCGGGTCTGTCACGGACGGAAGTATAAGGCCTCGCCCCGCCTCGTGGTCAAATACCCGACGCAAGCCGGCGCCTGGGATCCGGCGGCCCTCATCTTTTGCGGTCCTGGATTTGCGGCCAACCGCTTTGACAATGACGATCAACCGATTAACCTAGCCGAGGGGTAGCGGCACGCCGGCCACAAGAAGAAATGGGGCAAGAAGAAATGGGCAATATTCATCTGACGGTCGCGCTCAGCGACTACGACCACTTCCGCGATTTCACCGGCGGCAAGATCAAGGCCGAGGGGATCGACATCACCCACATCGATTTGCCGGTGGAGGAGATCTTCTCGCGCTTCACGCGGTTTCGCGAATGGCATGTCTCTGAAATGTCGATGGCGAAATATTGCTCCCTGGTGTCCCAGAACGACCGCACCATCACGGCCATTCCGGTCTTCCCCAGCCGCTTCTTCCGCCAGCATGCCTTCTACGTCGCGGCCGACCGGCCCATCGAGCGGCCGCAGGATCTGGCGGGTAAGCGGGTCGGCATCCCGAACTGGGTGCAGACCGCCTGCGTCTACGCGCGCGCCTGGCTGATGCATCAGATCGGCATTCCGCTCACGGATATCCATTGGCACCAGGCTGGCGTGAACGTGCCCGGCCATGTGGACGAGGTGCACGGCAAGCTGCCGAAGGGCGTGCGTTATACGCCGGTGCCGGGAAAGTCGCTGGTGGATCTGCTGCTGGCGCACGAGGTCGACGCCATCATCTCCGCGCGCCCGCCCCGCCTCTATGAGCAGGGCGACCCGCGCCTCCGCCGCATGCTGCCGGACTTCCGCGCGGTCGAGGAGCAATACTGGAAGGACACCGGCATCTTCCCGATCATGCACACGGTGGCGTTGCGCCGCGATGTCGTCGATGCGCATCCCTGGATCGGCCTCAATCTTTTCCGCGCCTTCGAGCAGGCCAAGCAGCGCAGCATCGCGCGCGCTCTCGACGGCAATATCTGCCGCTTCCCGATCCCCTGGACCTTCGACTATGCCGAGAAGTCGCAGCGCCTGTTCGGCAAGGACTTCTGGCCCTATGGCGTGGAAGCGAACCGCCGCACGTTGGAAGCTTTCGCGGAGTATTGCTACGAGCAGGGATGCGCCCACCGGCCGGTAAGCCTCGACGAGCTCTATCCGCCATCCGTCCATAGCCTGTACGAGGTTTAGCGGCTTGAGCATCGGATGCACATCCGAGTTGCTCCGATGCACTGTCGTAGGCGTCCTCTCCTGCCGCCGCCTGTCGAATCCGCTATAGCCTCGTCGCTCTTAGTGTAGCGGCGCTTCGCCAGACGCGTCATCGGCTCTTCCTGCCCGGAACATCTCCGTACGCACGGAGTTTCTTCCGTTTCGGCCATAGGAGAGTGTCATGAGGATGCCAGGTAGCGTGATCGCCGCTGTCGTCGCGTATGGCTTCGCAGGCTGGGGCGTCGCTGCGGCGCTCGGCGGTGTCCATGAACGGAGCGAGATGAGAGCGTTGGAGAATGCCTCCGTTCCGATCAATGATGCCGCGTCCGCTGTCGAACAGCAAACCGGCGGGATGGTCGTTTCGATTGTCTTCGTGGAAGAGAACGGCACGCCGACTTACAACGTCCAGTCGATGAAGAACGACACATTGACCGACACAAAGGTCCATGCGATGACCGGACAGCTGACGCCCGGCCAGGCGAAGCAGCAAAGCGAACTCACGGCGGATGAGAAGGCTGCAATCGCGGCGGCCCAAAAGCCGTCCATGTCGCTACAGCAGGCCACGATGGCCGCCGAGCAGCAAGCAAACGGCAAGGCGATTCAGAGCGAGCTGACCGCGACGGGTGGCCAGCCGGTGTTCGTGATCGACGTGGTGGTTGGCGACCAGGTGTCGGAAGTTCTTGGTCGATCCAGTGACCGGCGCCGTCGTCGTCAAGTAGCGGATTTGCAGCAGCCGCGCGTCGGCGGCAGTCTGCCAGGACTGCCGCGCGGCGAACCCGCGTCTTAGGCGCGGCTAGGTCTAGACAGATCTTTCGTCGATGTAGCACCAGCGCCAGATTTCGCCCGGCTCGAACGAGCGGATGATGGGATGCTCGGTCGCATGGAAATGCTTCGTCGCGTGCCTGTTCTTCGAACTGTCGCAACAGCCGACGTGGCCGCAGATCAGGCACAGGCGCAGGTGAACCCAGGCGTCGCCCAGTTTCAGGCATTCCTCGCAACCTGGCGCCGAGGGTGTGACCTTACGGATCTGGCCGAGATGGGGACACGGGAACACCATCAACCCCTCCGATCGGCAATCGGCATGACGACTCCGCTAGTCGGGAACCGCTATATGCACTTGGCCGTCCACGACATCCGTCGCGAAGGTCTTCAGCGTCGTGTAGCCGGCGCCGTTCCACACGTTGAACCGGTAGTCATGGGCGGGGCAGACCACCGTGAACCCGTCGAAATCACCGTCGCACAGCGACGCGCCGGCATGGGGACAGCGGTTCTTGACCGCGGCCACGCGATCCTTCACGCGAAACAAGGCGATCCACAAATTCTGGCGCACCTCGACCTTGATGGCGCCGCCATCCGGAATGGCCGCCAACTCAACCACAAAATCCATGTCACTTCCATTCCGATATCGAGCCGAGATTTGTAATAGCAGCGCGCCCGCTTCTCAATCGGCAACCGCGATCTGATGCGCGAGCATGACTTCCCGGCGCGAGCGCGCCGATTCGAGCACGGCCAGGCAGACCTCGAGGTTGGCCTTGCCCCAGCGCCCGCTATGCAGCGGCGGGCGGCCGTCGATGACCGCGCCGCAGAGTTCGCGGATGGCCCAGTCGCGGCCCGACTCGCCATCTTCGATGGCCACCTCGCGCAGCGCATCGTCGCCATAGATATACAATCCGTCGGGCGACTGGCGGATGTCGCCCTTCTCACAACTGACGATGGTCAATCCGAAGAATTGCTGGTGCTTTTCGGGTGCGCTGCCGGCGACCGGCGCATTGCTGCGCGCGCGCTTGAGCGCGGCCTCGTCCACCTTCTCCGGACTTTGAACCTTGCGGCGCGCGGCTGCGTAGGGCTCCTTGACGATCCGGCCGCCTTCGCCGACGCCGAACGTCAGCGCGGTCGAATGAAACCGGTCATAGCCGCTATAGACCGCCGTCGCCACCGGCCCGTCGACGAAATCGAGAAACGCCGTATGGCTGCCTTCCGTCGGGCGGCTCGCATCCCACACGCCGGTCATGGCGCGCACGCTGCGCACCAGGCCGCCGCCGATCATGCGGATGATGTCGAACTGATGCGATCCCTGGCGCAGGGTGACGCCGCCGCCCTGCGCCGTGTCGAGTTCCTCCTTCATGCGCGGGCGGTAGAGCCAGTCCGTGTAATACCAGTTGTGGATCATCTTCACCGCGCCCAACTCGCCGCTGCGCACGATCTCGCGGATCTTGCGGATCGGCGGCGCATAGCCGTTGGAATGGGTGACGATCAGGCTGACACCATTGCGCTCGGCCGCCGCGATCATCCGATCGGCGTCGGCCAGCGACAAGGCCATGGGCTTTTCCACGATGACGTGCTTGCCGTGTTCGGCGGCCGTCATCGCATGGGCGGTATGGAATTGCGTCGGCGTCGCGACATAGACCGCGTCGATCGCGTCGCTGCGGCACAGATCCTCGATGGTGGCAAAGGCCTTGGCGCCATAGGTCCGCTGGAAATCCGCCACCGAGTCAGGGTGGAGATCGACGACGGCCGAGAGCTTGGCGTCCGGACTCCGGGCGATGGCGGGGGCGATGCCACGCCCCGCCCTGCCCAGTCCCAACCAGTCCGATCCGCACGGGGCCGCGCCGGTTCACGGATTGACGATCCATTGGGCGAAGGCGCAGCCGCAACCGGTGCCGGCGACCGAGCGATAGCCCGGCAGGTAATCGATCAGCTCCATCCGGGTCGGCAGGTCGTGCATGGCGCCGGCCAAGGCGATCCAGCTTTTGGTTTCCGACGTGCCATGCACGTAGAGATCTTCCGGATAGCCGAGCATGGCCGTTTCGTCGCGCTTTTCCATGGCGCGCAGAATGCCGCGATCCATCTCGGCGTCGACCACGAAATGACTTAAGCCGCCGGAGGCGACGATCGCCACGGTTGCGTCGCTGTCCCACGATTCGATCGCGTTGCGCAGCGCCTGGCCGAGCGCGAAGCAGCGCCGGGCGGTCGGCTGGTTCGGCGGATAATAGGTATTGAGCATGAGCGGCACTTGCGGCGCCATATGCTTGCTCATCAATCGCCGGTAAACGAAATTGTAGGCGTGACCGAGCTTTCTGACCGTTCGCCAGCTTGCGGATATGGGCGATATCGAACTCGGCGCCGGTCAGCGCCTGCACCAGATGCTTGGCCAGGGCCGGCTGGCACGGATAGGTCGTCGCCGTCTCGCCGTAGTTGGCCCATATTGAACTGGTGAACCACGGATTGTTTTTGTGCTTCCAGTCCGGCCCGGGCGGGATGTTGTCCACCGACTCGCCCCAATAGATGGCGATCGCCGGCATGTGATCCGCGGAAAATACCTCGCGCTGGTCGTCGCCGATGGTGACGACGATGTCGGGCGCGACCCGCGCCATGGTCGCGGCCAGCGTCTCGATGGAGCGTTGGATCGCCGCGTGACGCTCCGTCATCTTGTGTTTGGTGATCTCCGGCCCCATCCAGTCGGCCTTCTGCTTCACCATGGTGTCATAGTCGCCGACGCGCGGGTCGTTGCGGTCGTCGACACCCTTGGCCTGCCACTGCTCAACCGGCGCGCTGAGTTGCGGGCTATGGGACGTGCCCATTCCCAAAACGATTTTGGCCATGCGAAAGTTCGCCCTGTGTCAGTGCGATCCCTGGAGGACCGCGACGATCTCGACCTGGAAGAACACCTTTTCTCCCAACTCGCTGTTCACCGCATGACGCGCCGGGCGGCTGTGCTCGTCGGGGAACATGGCGAGCCACTCCTTGTCGAAGTATTGGCGCATCTTGCGGTCTTTGACATGCAGCGTCAGGCGGATGATATCTTCCGGCGTGCCCCCGGCCGCGGTCATGAAGCGCCGCACGTTCTCCATGACGACTTTGGCCTGCTGCGCGGGATCTGAGGGCGTGGTCTGGGTCTCCGGGTCGTGCCCGGAAATGCCCGAGGAATAGACGATATTGCCGATTTTGCTGCCCATCGGGATGGGTGCCTTGTGGCCGATACCCGGAACTTCGATCGAGTGGCGCTTCGTCATCTTCCCTGTCACCTTTCTTATGAGACACTCAAGCTAGCTGATTTATCCGCTAATAATACCCGAGTTGGTTTGATATTCTATATTTGCTTCACCCTTGCGACAATTCGGTAGCGAAAAGAGCGCGCGCAGGCGAGCCCCAAGCGGGTCAACAGGCAACCCATGGCGATGAGTTGGGACATGCGGGAGTCAGCAATGAGTTTGGGGAAAGTCATCATTTCCTGCTGCATCCTGCCCCGCGGAGGAATCGGCCGACGACAGGCTGGCACATCGTCCTTGACCATGGCGAAACCCTTATCCGCCGGCCCCGCGCTGATGAGGCAGCTTGATTTGGATCAACGCGGCCATCTGGCCGATCGATGACCGTGGCCGCGGCGTCACGACACGGAGGTCTTATGTTAACGAAAGAGATGAACGAAAAACTGACCCGCATCGGCCCCGGCACGCCGATGGGCAACCTGTTTCGCCGCTATTGGCATCCGATCGCCGGCGCGGCCGAGCTCGACGTCGCGCCAACCAAGAAAATCCGCCTGTTGGGCGAGGACCTCGTGCTCTACCGCGACAAGTCCGGCACGCTCGGGTTGGTCCAGGAACAATGCCCGCACCGCGGCGTGTCGCTGGAATACGGCATTCTCGAGAAAGACGGGTTGCGCTGCCAGTATCATGGCTGGTGCTTCAACAATAAGGGCCAATGCACCGACCAGCCGGGCGAGGCGGAAAACAGCACCTACAAGGACACGATAAGAATCACCGCCTATCCGGTCCAGGCGCTGGGCGGCCTGATCTTCGCCTACCTCGGCCCGGACCCGGCGCCGCTGCTGCCGAACTACGACATGTACGTATGGAAGGACGCGATCCGCTCCATCGGATACGCCGTGCTGCCGTGCAACTGGTTGCAGGTCATGGAGAACTCCGTCGATCCGGTCCACGCGGAATGGCTGCACGGGCACTACGCCCAGCAGGTCAACCGAAAGAAAGAAGCCGGCCTCAGCCGTCATCACGTGAAGATCGACTTCGACAGGTTCGAATACGGCATCGTCAAGCGCCGGCTGCTCGAAGGGCAGAGCGAGGATGTCGACGACTGGCAGATCGGCCATCCCCTGATATTCCCGAACTATCTGCGCACCGGCGGCATCGGGCGCTGCAATTTCCAAATCCGCGTGCCGGCCGACGACACGCACACGCTGCATTTCTGGTACACCTGCTACACGCCGGGCGGACGTGTGCCCGAGCAGACGAGCATCCCGGTCTACGAGATTCCCTTCAAGAACGAGAGCGGCAAGCTCGTCACCAGCTTCACCGACGGCCAGGACATCATGGCCTGGGTGACCCAGGGGCCGATCGCCGACCGCACGACCGAACGCCTCGGCCGCACCGACAAGGGCATCGTCCTGTACCGCAAGATGCTGCAGGAGGAGATGGAGAAGGTGGAGCGCGGCGAGGATCCTCTCGGCATCATCCGCGACCCCGAGAAGAACCGCATCGTCGAGTTCCGCAACGAAAAGGAAAAAGGCCAGTTCTTCGACGTGAACTCGACCCTCGACCTCCTCCAACTGAGGCGGTCGAGGGAACAGTTCAACCCGAGCATCAACGAGATCGTCGAACTGTTCGAGAAAGCCTCGGCCTAAGCACGCCGTCGCAGCCCACGTTCAGCGTCCGAGAAGGTCCTTCATATGCTGACGGACCTTCTCGCGCGTATTGATCGTGAAATCCCAATCGTAGGTGTCGAGATAGGACGCTCCCGGCGTCGGAATGGAGGTGGGCAGTAGGAAGCTCGCATCGTCGATGTCGTTGCGGGTCGGCACTTCCTTGCGGGCGCGAGCCCATATCTCCATGCCCTCCTTGGACGCGATCCAGTTGACGAACACCTTGGCGGCTTCGGGATGCGGCGCATTGTTGAACATCGCGAGCATGCCGAATCCGGCCGACACGGTCGCCGGCAGCTCGGGCAGGCCGAAGATCGTCGCCACCGGGAACCCCTCCGCCCGCATCTTCTCGACCTGGTCGTCGTCCGCATTGAAGACGATCGGATAGGTGCCGCGCAGCAGCCAGTCGGTCAATTGCCGGGCGTCGCGGCTGATGGCGGGCTGCTGGTCCACGTAGAGCTTCTTCACGCCCTCCGGACCGAAGGTCAGGAAGACGCGCGCGGCGAGGTTGACGCC
This sequence comes from uncultured Alphaproteobacteria bacterium, assembly GCA_963752345.1. Classification (GTDB taxonomy): domain Bacteria; phylum Pseudomonadota; class Alphaproteobacteria; order SMXQ01; family SMXQ01; genus CAVVYA01. The sequence goes on along the minus strand of CAVVYA010000015.1, from coordinate 542,398 downwards.
GCTGCCCAACAGCGAGGGGTCCTCGGCGGCCATTTTGCCGCGCCATTTGGGATTGAACAGGTCGCTTCCCGTGCGAATCTCCTTGGGGTCCACCAGGGACGTATTCACGTAAAACGACGGCTGCACCTGGTTGGAAAGACGCAGGACGTACTGTTGCTCGGGATCGGCGAACCACAGTTCGCCCTTCTTCCATTTCGAGCCGTCCAGCACCTCGGGCAGGATCAGCGCGGGCCGCAGCGGCTCCAGCATCTTCTCTCTGTGGAAGATGGTCGACATGGATTGCACGCCTCCGATCGTCACGTCCGCCGTATAGAGCCCGGAATTGCGCTCCGAGCGCAAACGGCCTGCCTGCTCGCTGGTGCGTCCGCCGATATATTCCACGGTAATGCCGTAGCGCGCCTTGAACGCCGGCGGCAGCGTCCGGCGCACGTCCTGATCGGGCGGACCCATGACGACGACCTTTCCCTCGCGCTGCGCCGCGGCGACGAGTTCGTCCCAGCTTTTTGTGCCTTGCGCGACTGCCGCCTGGGCCATCAACGAGAGGCCGAGTAGCGCCCATAGAATTCGTGCCATGACCTGTACCTCGCTTTGCGTTTGCTGATGCGCGTCCTACCCGGCCACGCTTTCCCGATCGGCGCCGGCTCTCGCCTGCTTGAGCACCGTCGCAAACCACTGCATTTCCTCGATGAATGGATCGACGTACTTGAGCATGCTCCGCGGGATCGAACTTGCTGACGTTGCCGAACGTGGGCGCATTGGTCAGCGGCACCATTTGCAACGCGATGACCACGTCACGCACCTGCTCGATGGCACGCGCGCCGCCCGCCCGTCCCGCCGAGACGCCGCAAATTCCAACCGGTTTTCGCTCATATTCCGCCAGCAGGGAATCGAGCAGGATCTTGAGCTCGCCGGGAAAGCCATGGTTGTATTCCGGCGTGACGATGACAAGGCCGTCCGCCCTGGCCATGAGATCCCGCCAGGGATACATGGGCGGCACGATCTGGCGCGAGTGATGGGTCAGCCCGGTGACATAGTCGCGCACATCGACGAACGGAGTCTCGAATCCCGCCGCGCGCATCTTGTCGGCCACGAACCGGGCAACCGTTTCCGAGCGGCGGCCTTCACGGCCGGAGCCCAACACCAAAGGAATCAGCAATTTCTGCGACATTTCGCGTTACTCTTTCACGTTTTTGTTAACACGGTATTTGCTGCCGACCGGATCGCGCTCGAAAACGCGACGCGGTCAACGCAACATCTTCTCCATCATCTTGCGAACCATCCCCTTGGTCTCCACCGAGAAGTGCCACTCGTAGGAATCGAAGTATTCCACGCCGGCCTTGGGTATGGTCTCGGGCGGCAGGAAACTCGCTTCATCGATATCGTTGCGCGTCGTCACTCTCATGCTCGCGCGCGCGTAAATCTCAAGGCCTTCCTTCGACGCGAGCCAATTGACGAAGAGCTTGGTCGCGTTCGGGTGCGGCGCGTTATTGAACACCACGATCATGCCATTGCCGCCGGTGATCACCGCCTTCATGTCAGGCAGATCATACACCGCCATCACCGGCAGACCTTCGTCGCGCATTTTCTCGACCTCGCCGAAGTCGCCGCCGACGGCAATCGGATAGGTGCCGCGCAGCAGCCAGTCGGTGATCTGCCGCTCGGTGCCGCTGATCATGGGTTTCTGGTCGACATAGAAGTTCCGGAGGAAATCCTCACCGCCCAACTGGGCATAGAGCTGGGCCGCGATGTTGCTGCCGGTGCCGCTCGTGCGCGGATCATGAACAGCGATCTTGCCCTTCCATTTGGGGTCGAGCAGCAATTGGCGCGCCGTGCGCATGTCCTCCGGCTTCACATAGTCGGTATTGACCGTAAAGGACTCGCCCATATAGCTGAACAGGCGCAGCACATATTGCTGTTCGGGATCGGGAAACCACAGCTCGCCCTTCTTCCATTTCGACCCATCGACGACCTCGGGCATGACGAGCAAGGGCTTGATCGGATCGAGCATCTTTTCCGCATAGAACACCGTGGCCAGTGTCTGGATCGCCGCGAGCCCGACGTCCGCCGTGTACAGGCCGGCGCCGCGTTCGGCGCGCAGGCGCGAGGCGGCCGCGCCGCCGCTGCCGCCGAGATATTCCATCTCGACGCCGAACCGCTTCTTGAAGGCCGGCCCGAGCACGCGGCGCACCTCCTGGTGGGCCGGGCCAATGACCACGAGCGTGCCTTCGCGCCGCGCCGCGGCGGCCAGTTCGTCCCATGTCGGCGCCGGTTGCGCCTGCGCCAGCGAGGCCCAGCACAGCGCCGCCATGGCGGCGATCTTCGCGACGCCGAGAAGCCCATAACCACGCCCAGTCATGATTTTTCTCCCACCAGCTTGCAGTAGTAGCGCCACAGCGGCTCGTTGTCCTTTTCACGCTTCGATTTGGCGAAGGTCGCGATGTCTTCCGCCGAGATCGGCTCGGGATTGCCCAGGAGATGCGCGCGGTAGTTCATTTCGGCCAGATGATTGAGCTTGATCGCGGTCAAGGTCGCGTCCTCGACGTCCCGCCCGACGGTCGTGATGCCATGGCCCTTCATCAGGCAGGCACGCCCCTTCATGGTGGCGGCGAATGCCTCTCCGAGCGTGTCGTTGGTGACCGTGACGCTGCTCGGATAGGTCGGAATGCCCTCCAGCAACAGCCGCAGGCTGCTCGGGTCGTAGCCGCCGTAGAGCGGCAGCAGCGCCTTGTTGCAGATGGTGAACAGGACCACCGTGGGCGGATGGGCATGGACCACCGCGCCGACGTCCGCGCGGGTGCGATAGAGCCAGGTGTGGATGTAGACCTCGCGCGGCGGCTCCAGGTCGTCGCGGCCGTCGAGCTTGTTGCCCTCGAGATCGACGAGCATGACCTCGTCCGCCGTGGTGTAGCGCACGCCGGTCTCGCCCGCGCCGCGGGCGCGGATCAGCACGGTGTCGGTGCCGGGGACACGCATGCTGAGATGGCCCGTCGCGGCCTTGGTCAGATCCAGCTTGCCGATCACCCGGCAGGCCTGCGCCACGCGCTCCCTGAGCTGCTCCAGCGCCACCGTCCGCAAAGAACCTTCCGAAACGATACTCACGATGTCACGCCTCCCAATATACGAAGCCCGTGGCGCAGCCGATGGCCCTGAACGTTCGATCGCTCAGCCATCCGTTATCCTCTTGCCGCCGGCGCGGCGTGCTCACGGCTCGCCGAAGAAGCGCACCGCGTTGTCCCACATCATCCGACGCGTCGCATCGCGCCCGATGGTGTTCTCCCACGCAAGCACCCGATCGGCGGATTCCGGGAAACGCGACTCCGCATGGGGATAGTCGGAACCGAACATCAGCAGATCGTCGCCCATCATGTCGTTGACGACCTTCGCCATGTCGGCACCTTCGTGCTGCTCGATGGCGGCGAAGAAACGCCCGCCCGTCATGTACTCGCTCATCTTGTGTCTCAGATCCGTGGCGACATAGCCCAGGTAGATCACCTGGTCGTCCATGCGGCGGGCCCAGAACGGCAACCAGCCGAAGCCCGACTCGAGCACGCCGTAGCGGATCTCCGGGAAGCGGTCCATCAGCCCGCCGCCAAAGAACGAGCCGACCGCGCGCATCGCCGCCCAGGGGTGGCTGGCGCAACGCCCGAGGAACGGATTGCTCCACATGTCGCGATACCCCGGATAGCCCGAGGACAGGCTGTGGTGAATCACCGCCAGCCCATGCTTCTGGGCCGCCGCCCAGATTGGATGCATGTCCGGGTGATCGAGCGGATAGTCGATCGGCAGCTTGGGATGAACGGCGACGCACCAGCGCTGCGATCCCCAACGCTCGATTTCCGCCACCGAGCCCTCGACCGACTGGGGCGTCACGGTGATGCAGGTTTTCAGCCGGCTGGGATCGCGGTTGCAGAAATCGTTGAGGTAGCGGTGCTCGGCATAGATGAATTCCATCTCGATCTCGGGATCGGGATGGCCCGCGCCGCCGCTATGCACGATGAAATGCACATCGGTCCCTTCCTCGTCCATGTCGCGCAGCCGGGCCGCGGAATCGTAATCGCCGCCGCCCTCGGTCGGGAAGTGGACGCCCATGAAGGTCTGGAAATGGCGCTTTTCGTTCTCGCGCGGCGCGGCCTCGCCGAGATGGCGCGGCTTCGACTTGCTCCAACCCTCGCGCTTGGCGAAGCGATAGAAGTGGCGATAGGGCTGCTGCCGCTTTTCGCCGGCCATGCCGGTATGGATCTCCTCCCGATGCGCGTCGAGATCGGGAACCTGCTCCAGGACCGAACTGGTGAGATAAGGGCGAATCGATTCTGCGGAGGGACGCACGTGAGTATCCGCGTCGTAAATTTTCATTCCGTTACGCATACGATGATCCGCCTTTCGTAGTGATTGATGGGACTCCCGGGCCCTCCGTTGACCGTCCGCTCTCCGCTTCAGGCGTTTTGCGGCACGCGATGCGAAAGTCTTTTCACGAGTTGATCGATGAAGCCCGCGTCGTCGAGCGCCTTTACCCAGTGAAGATCCCAGAGCGACAGGGGATTGAGCCCCGCCGACTCGGGATATTCGACGGTGGCGATTTCGTAGGTATTGGCGATCGCCTGAGGCGTCGGATAGGGCTTGGGCTTCAACCCTTCGACGATCGAGTTGAACTGCCGCGCCAACTCCTCCCGGCTATCGATCTTCATGCGCCGCATCGGCTCGCCCGCGACAATCGCCAGCGCCTCATCGCGCCGCAGGATCATCAGGCAGACCGCATGGATCACGGCCTTGAGGTAATCGGTCAGCAGCGCACCCTCGTCCCGGGCGAAGCGCGCCAGACAGCCATGGGCGTACTGTCCGACGATGGGGATATCGGGCGCGCCCAAGACCTTCAGTCCGGCCGCCAGGGCATCCGGCAGATAGAGGGGCGACATGAAGGCCGCCACGCACTCGCCCGACGCGACCTTTTTCCACTGCCCCCAGCGGCCGACGTCGCTGTCCTTGACGAACTCGGTGCGGACGTCATTCTCGAGCCCCATCATGCGCAGCCACTGGACAATGGCGTGAGGCTGCCCGGAGGGGCGGACCGCCATGGCGCCGCCCTTGAAATCCTCGGGGCCGCGAACGTGCGGCGCCACCACCAACGCCAGATTCCCGCCCTTGCTCGGGGCGCAGAAGAACGTCACCTTCTCGCCCTTGGCGGCGCATTCGTAGAGATACTCCAGATGCTCCATGATGACGTCGCAGGCGCCGTCGAACAGCGCCGCTTCATAGTCTTCAGTGCCCTTGATCTGAGTCACCTCGACATCGAGGTCGTAATGACGACGCGCCATTTCCTGGATGCAGAAAATGACCGGCGTGCGGTCGTTGTCGCGATAGGCGAGCCTGATTCGTCTCATGGCTTCACTTGACCTGTGGCTGCATCGCCGCCGGCCGCCACCTCCCGCAGATCTCGTCTTCCGCCCGGATCGTCATGGCCTGCCTCCAGGTTGGTTACGCGTGGACGAGCGTGACGCTTTGGAGATCGGCGATGTTGAGATCGAGGGGGATGGAGCGCCACGAGTCGCCCGAGTCGTCGCTGGCGTAGAAGTCGCCGTTGCGGCAAGCGGCATAGACGAGGCCTGGAATCGCGTCATCCACCACGATGGCTTCGGGAAACTCCTTGCTCTCGATGCCATTGCCCAGGCGAGCCCAGCTTTTGCCGCCGTCGCTCGAGCGGATCATCGCCGACTCGGCGCCGGTATCGCGCCGACGCCATTGCCCCGGCTGTCCGTGGGCCAGGGCCGCATAGAGCCGTTTCGGGTCGCGCGGGTCCGGCGTCAACGGCACCGAGTATTCCTGCGGGAAGTTCATCGCCGCGGGGGACCAGGTGGCTCCCGCGTCATCGCTGGTATAGATCGCGCGGCCCGGCACGCTGCCCTTGCGCGAATCATGCCCACCTGTGGCGATGACCAGGCGCTTCGGATTGGACGGATCGATCACGATGGTATGCACGTCGCAATCGACGTTTTTATCGAGCAACGTCCAGGTCTTGCCACGGTTGGTGCTCTTGACGATGTAGCCGACCTGCAGGGCGGCATAGAGGATATCCGGATTGCTCGGATCGACCGTCACGTCGCGCACATGGGGCTCGACGGTGGCGACCGGATAGGGAATCGTCGCGATAAATGGGATGTCCCAGAGTGAATCGAAGCGAACCCAGCTCTTGCCCTCGTCCTCGCTCATGAACACATCGATCGGCTCGCAGCCGGCGTAGAGGCGGCGCGGGTTGCTGGGGTCGATCGTGACGCAGCGCACCTTGCCCGGGCCGCGCTTGCCATAGCAGGGCTTCTTCCAGCTTTTGCCGAAATCCTCGCTGACCCAGACGCCATCGCCGCGCGTGCCGGCGAAGACCTTGTTCGGCTCATTGGGAGAGACGGCAACCTCGGGGACTTCCCAGTTCTTCAGCCCGCGGTCGACGATCGTCCACGAACGCTGATCATGGCTGCGCGCCGTGATGACGCCCTGGTCCGTTCCGATGTAAAGTACGCTATCCATGCCATCCTCCATTTATCGTTATTCATCCGCCGCGCCGGGCGGCGCTATTCGTCGGCTAGCGCCCCAGCAGCTCCTTGAGCCACAGGCGCGCCTTTTCCTTCGTCGTCACCGTGAATTCCCAATCGGAGAGATCGAAATATTTGACGCCCGTCTCCGGTATGGCGGCCCGCGGCACGAAGCTCGCTTCGTCGATGTCGTTGCGCGTCGTCGGCCATCCCGATGCCCGGGCATAGACTTCGAGCCCATCCTTGGAGGCGAGCCAGTTCAATGCGAGTTGCGCGGCGGCGGGATGGGGTGCGTTCTTGAATATCGCGATGAGGCCGTTGCCCACCGTCACGGTGCCTTCCAGGTCGGGCAGGCCGAGCACCTGCTGCACCGGCATGCCTTCCTTCTGCATTTCCTGGATGCGCGCGTCGTTGACGCCGAACACGATGGGATAGGTGCCGCGCAGCAGCCAGTCGGTAAGTTGACGCTCGTCGCGGCTGATCACCGGCTTCTGATCGACGAAGAGCCGCTTGACGTAGTCCTCGCCGAACTGCGCGTAGAATCGGGCCGCCTGGTTGCTGCCGGTGCCGGGCACCGTCGGATCGTGGGTCGCGATCCGGCCGCGCCATTTGGGATTCAACAGATCTTGCGCCGAACGGATCTCCTCCAGCTTGACCAGGCTGGTATTGATCGAAAACTCCTCGGCCTCGGCGTTGAACAGGCGGAGCACATACTGCTCTTCGGGATCCATGAACCATAGCGATCCGCGCTTCCATTTCGTGCCGTCGAGCACCTCCGGCAGGAACAGCAGGGGACGAATCGGCTCGAGCATGCCTTCCCGGTGAAAAATCGTCGCCATGGTCTGGATGCCGGCGAGCGTCACGTCGGCGCTATAAATCCCGGCGCCGCGCTCGGCCCGCAGCTTGACCGCCGCGGCACTGGCCGGGCCGCCGAAATACTCGAGCTGGATTCCGAAGCGGGCGCGGAATGCGGCGGGCAGCGCCTCGCGCACCTCGGGGTGGGCCGGGCCATGGACCACGACACGGCCCTCACGCTTCGCGGCGGCGATCAGGTCATCCCACTGGGCCGCCGCGGTCTGCGCCGCGCTCAACGCCAGCGCGACACAAGCCATCGCCATCCAAGCCGAGAATCGCTTCATCGCCCGATCTTCCTTCTCCCGTCAGTCGCGCCGTTCCTTCATGATCTCGCGCATGACCTCGCGCAGCCGCGGACGCTCGGTCACGTTGAAATTCCAATCCGAGGTATCGAAATACTGGACACCCGGTTGCGGCACGCGTTCGGCCGGCATGATGCCGAGCGCCACCACGTCGATGTCGTTGCGCATCGGCGACACCGCCAGCGAACGGGCATAAAGCTCCATGCCCTCGCGCGACAACAGCCAGTTGGCGAAGACTTGGGCCGCGGCAGGATGGGGCGCCCGGTCGAAGACCGCGATATGGCCATTGCCGGCCGACAGGGTCCCGCCCATGTCATCGAGCTTATAGATCTCCTTGACCGGCAGGCCTTCCTTGCGCATGGCGTCGATCTGGTCGTCGTCGACGCTGAACGCGATCGGATAGGTGCCGCGCAGCAGCCAATCCGTCAGCTGGCGGCGGTCGCGGCTGATCACGGGCTTCTGATCGATATAGATCTGCTTGGTGAATTCCGGCCCGTACTGGATATAGAAGCGCGAAGAGGTGTTGCTGCCGCTGCCCGGCTGGGTCGGGTCGTCGAACGAGATCTTACCGCGCCACTTCGGATCGAGCAGGTCGCGGGCCGTGCGCAACTCGTCCGGCTTGACATACTGGGTATTGATGTTGAAGGCGGACTGCACCGAGCTCGTCAGCCGCACCGAATGCTGGCGCTCGGGATCGACGAACCACAGTTCGCCCCTCTTCCACTTCGAGCCATCGACCACCTCCGGCAGGATCAGCAGAGGCTTGAGCGGCGCGAGCATCTTTTCGGGATAGAGGATGAGCGCCATGGTATCGATGCCGGCGATCGCCGCGTCGGCCGTGTAGAGGCCGGCCGTGCGCTCGACCCGCATGCGGTTGCCCAGGTCAGCGCCGCGCCCGCCGATATATTCCACGCTGATGCCGAATTTCGCCAGAAACTCGCTGGTAATATTCTTGCGGAGCTGGGCATCCGGCGGCCCCAGGACGACCACCCGCCCTTCTTTCTTCGCCGCGGCGACGATATTGTCCCAGGTCTGCGCGGCGACCTGCAGTCGCGGCGAGCCAGCCGACGGCGACAAACGTCAGCAGGCCGATCATGTAACGGGCAGTCGCCGCACGCCGACAAAAGACCATCATTTGTGACCTCCATCTGTGCCGCCTGTGATGTTCAAGAGCCCGAAGCGCCGGCCGATCAGGATCATCGCGACGATAAGCGTGGTGATCAGCAGGCCGAGAGCAGCGGCGCGTTCGAGCTCGCCGGTGAAACTGTATTCCAGCAGAAGAATCGAAAGTGGTCGCGACTGCGCGCTATAGAGCAGCACCGGCGTGCTGATGCTGGTCAGGGCACTGCCGAAGTTGAGCATGCCGACCGTCAGCGCGACGGGCGCCACGAGCGGGAGCAGGATGCGCAGGTAGGTATAGCGTCCACGACCCGCCGGCCACCCGTGCCGCCTCTTCCAGATCGCCGCCGAGCTGCAGGAACGCCGACTTGAACGCCTGGGTGCTGACCGGCGAATCCTGAATGGTCAGAGCCACGGCGATGCCCAGCACGGTGCCGTAGAGCACACCGCGCAGCGGCGTCGCCAGGAAGATCCACAACAGGCCGAGGCTCATGAGAATGCCGGGGATGACCCACGGCAGCCAGCAGAAGAATTCCAGCGCCGGCTTGGTCCGCAGCTTGCGCGGCGAGGCGAGCAGATAGCCGACGCCGAGTAGATCAGAATGCCGAAGATGGCCGTCATGCTGGCGATCATCAGGCTGTTCTGCAACGAGACCAGGAAGATCGGGTCGTTGAGCAGGTTCTGCCAATGGGCGAAGGTGAACGGATTGCTGATGTTGAAGAAGCCATAGCGGCGCATGAACGAGCCGATGATCAGAAACACCAGCGGCAACACCATCATGACGGTGAACCACAGCGCCGAACCCGCCGATCGCGACATAGCGCCACTTGCCGAGCTTCACGCGCATCGTCGAATAGCCCTGGCCGGTCACGACGGTGAACTTCTTGTTGCCCTGGAACCAGCGGCGATAGGCTAAGGCGAGCACGGCGAGCACCAGCAGGAAGACCGAGCCGAGCGCGGTGGCTTCGCCGTACGCGGGCGGTTCCTGCCTCAGATAATCGTAGATGCGCGTGCCGTAGACGAAGATATTGGCGGGCAACCCGAGCAGCAGCTCGGTATTGAAGGCCTCCAGACCGCGGATGAAGCTCAGCATCGCGATGGCGAGAATCATCGGCGACAGCACCGGGAAGGTGACGCGCCACAAGGTGGTGAAGGTGTTGGCGCCGGCGACCCGCGCCGCCTCTTCCAGGGTCGCGCCGAGGCGGCGGAACAAGCGGCGTCAACAGCATCACGTTGAACCAGATGCCGCCGGTACCGAGATGCACCCAGACGATGCCCCAGAAACTGTAGGGATTGAACAACGGTCCATCGATGAACGGCAGCGACATGGCCGCGGTATTGAGGAATCCGAAATGCGGATCGAGCAGCAGGATCCAGGCCAGCGTCAGCGGAAAGTCCGGCACGAAAAAGGCGAACCAGCACAGCACCTCGACCGTGTGGCCGCCCGGCATATCGGTACGCGCGATCAGCCACGCGACGATGACCGACAGCGTCAGTGACGGGATCAGACGCACGACCGAAAACGGAAAGCTCATCCATAGCGAGTTCAGCGTCTTCGGATCGGAAAACGCGCGGATCCAGTTGTCCACGCCATACACGGCCGGCTGTCCCGGCGGCGCGATGTTGAAGCTGCCGACGAGCAGGAACAGCACCGGCAAGGCCATCACGATGGAAAAGAACAGCAGCGCGACCAGCTCCGCGAAGCGCAAGCCGCGCAGGCCGAGGTTCGAGGACGGAATGACGGCGGCGGAGGTGCTCATGGCGGCAGCATCGTCACGCAGGCCGGGTTGAACGCCAGGCGAATGTCGGATCCCACGGGATAGTTCTCCTTCTTGGTCGCCGGCAGGACGAGGGAGCGGCCGGCGGCGCTGATGGTGTATTCGAGATGGTCGCCCATATAGACGATGCGCTCGATCTTGCCAGCGACCTGGTTCGGCGCCTGGTTCGCCCTTCGGCAGGAGAGCGATGTCTTCGGGGCGGGATAGGATGCGGACCTGCTCGCCGTCGCCGAACTGCCCGTCCGCGTTCTGCACCGCGATCTGCCCGCTGTTTTCCACATCCACCCAGCTGCGCCCCGCATCCTTGCGCAGGATGCCTCTGACGATGATCGTGCGGCCGAGGAAATCACCGACGAAACGCGTCAGGGGCCGTTCGTACACTTCGAGCGGCGTGCCGACCTGTTCCAGCCGGCCCTTGTTGAACATCGCGATGCGGTCGGACAGCGACATGGCCTCGGCCTGATCGTGGGTGACATAGACGACCGCGAGATTGAGCCGCTGCTGAAGTGCCCGCAGCTCCGTGCGCATCTGCTCGCGCAGCTTGACGTCGAGATTCGAAAGCGGCTCGTCGAGCAGCAGCAGACTCGGCGTGTATACGATCGCGCGGGCGAGAGCCACGCGCTGCTGCTGGCCGCCGGACATTTCGAGTCGCACCACGATCCGCCAGACCGCCGAGGCCGACGATCTTCGAGCGTTTCAAGCACCCGTTTCTTGATGACAGCGGAAGATTCGCGCCGCACGCGCAGCGGAAAGGCGACATTCTCGAAGACCGACAGGTGAGGCCAGATCGCGTAGGACTGAAACATCATGCCGACACGGCGCTTATCGGGCGGTACCCAGATCCCCTTGCGCCGGCGCCGCCAGACAGCGGCCCTCGAGCGTGATCTCTCCGGCGTCGGGCGTTTCCAACCCGGCGAGCAGTCTGAGCGTGGTGGTCTTGCCGCATCCGGAGGGACCAAGCAGCGTGAAGAACTCGCCCGGCGCGACGGTAAAGCTGATGTCGTCGACAACCCGCGTGCCGCCGAAACTTTTCACCACGTTGTCAAACTGCAGAAGTGTATTGCTCACCACGTTCCTCATCGGCGGCCGGTCAGCCGCGGTTGTTGCGCTCAACATTATTACAAGCCGCTCGCGGTCACACTGCGACCCGCTCTTCGCGCTTCACCCAGCCGCTGGTCGCGGCATCGGCGCGATTTTTTTCGCACGCATGGCATTCGCCGCGCGCCGCCACATGAACAAATCGAGAAGGTTTGTTGGAATACGCCCCGGCTTATGCGGAGGCCGCAATCCGCCCTCGGAGAGAGCGCTCCGCCAATCCGCCAAATGCGCGCTAACTATTTGTTTTAACACGCTTATTACTCCCTGTTCCAATCAGCATAGATAGAACCGGCAATCGAGTCAAATAAACCTCCAATAAAAGATCAGCGGCGCAAAGGGATGCGCGGCGAGAACGGCTCTTTGCTGAAACTTTGGGCCGAGAGGTCTTTGCATATGCATCCGCTCATTAGACGCCGAACCAGTTGGCGCCACGTCGTCGGCAGCGTAATCGCGTGCGCGAAACACGCGCGGCCTGTGGCGCAATCGGCGGACCGCAACGCCGCACCGGCCCGCGATGGCAGTTCGATAAGCAAGCTCGAGCGTAGACCGGGGATGCGCTTCTTGCGGCGCTTTCCGTCGTTTTGGAGAATTCAGAAGTTCTCAAATCAGAGCTCTCGAATATAGAGCGCCGCCGGCGACGGTACAGACGGCCAGTCCGATGCCCCTCCGACAATCGCATCCCTCAAAATCGCGGATCGCTTTCACGGCAGCGGCGTTAACAATCGAACCTTAGGACGGTGAACGGGATTCGATGCTGGACTGCGTGATCATCGGCGGAGGCCCGGCGGGCCTCACCGCGGCTATCTATCTCGCCCGCTTCCGCCGCTCGCTTCGAATCATCGATGCCAATGAGAGCCGCGCCGCCTGGATTCCTCTCTCCCACAACCATGCGGGATTCCCCGCCGGCATATCGGGGCGCGACCTGCTGGCACGGATGACGAAGCAGGCGCGCCAGTTCGGCGCCGAGATTCAGACCGCCGGGATCAAGACGCTGACGCGGCTGAACGACGGCTCCTTCGTCGCGCGGTTGAGCGATGGGACCGAGTGCGGCAGCCGAACCGTTCTGTTGGCGACGGGGGTGATCGATATCGAACCCGCTCTGCCCGACTTGTTCCATGCCGTGCAGCGCGGCCTGATCCGTCACTGTCCGATCTGCGACGGCTATGAGGTGACGGGGGAGAATATCGCCGTTCTTTGCCCCGCCGGGTTCCCACCGCGGAAGCGCTGTTTCTGCGCACCTATTCGCGCCGGGTGACCATCATCTCGACCTGCGGACCGCTGGATCTGACGCGGGAGCGGCGCGCCGAACTCGACGATGCGGGCGTGGCTATCTTCGACAGCCCGATCGGACAAGTCGTGCTCGAGCAGGACCGCATCGCGAAGCTTGTGCTGCAGGATGGGCGCGAGTTGGGCTTCGACACGATCTATTCGGCGCTCGGCACCATCCCGCGCGCCGATCTCGCCCGACAGCTCGGCGCGCGGCGGTGCGATGACGGCCGCGTCATCGTCGACAACCATCAGATGACCTCGGTCGACGGTTGCTATGGCGCCGGCGACATCGTCGAAGGCCTGAATCAGATTTCGGTCGCCATGGGTCACGCGGCGATTGCCGCCACCGCGATCCATACCCGGCTCGGCCGCAATTGGGTGTAACAGTGGGCGGCGTCGATGACTTGCCGACGCCGCCGACCCGCCCTCGCGATCGATTCAGCGGACCGAGCGCAACGCCGGACGCTGAGCCATGCCCTGCAGATGGGCGACCACCTCGTCGACTTTCATCACGTCGGCATATTTGTGATGCAGATCGAACAGGCTCACCTTGTGGGAAATCTCGCTGCGGTCGAAACAGCATTCCTCGACCAGCACCGTGTGCAGCCCGTGTGAATGGGCATCGACCGCGGACGCGCGCACGCAGCCGGACGTGCTCTCGCCGCAGATAATGACGGTCTGCACGCCGAGCTTTGTCAGATGGGGCATCAGCGGCGTGGCGAAGAAGCCGCTGGCGCGCTGCTTGGTGATGACCACGTCGCCCGGCTGCGGCTCGAACTCCGGCCGGATGGCATAGTTCGCGGCGTCCGCGCCGGAGGCGCGGGTCGCCCGCTTGGTCGCGCCGATGCCATGGGGCCGGCTGTCCGGCCGCGCGTCGCCGGTCGTATAGAAGATGGGAATGCCCGCGGCGCGCGCGGCGGCGAACAGGCGCTTGGTCGGCTCGATCGCCGCGTAAGCGTATTCGCCGCAGGAACTCGGATGAGTCTTGATCGCCTCGTTGACCGGCAACGGTCCGCCGCCATAGACCAGTTCATAGAGATCGATGGCGAGCAAGGCGGGCGCCGGCCCGACGAAGATCTCGCGTTCGTATTTGGCGTAGATCTCCAGCACACTCGCCGGAATGATGTCCTGCCAGCAGTGATCCTCGAATTTTTTGTCCATTTCAGTCCCCATTTTTCATGCGCGTCCGCCTCATTCTAAGCGACAGGCGCGAGCAGGTTCACGTGTTTTCCACCTGCGTGAGCTCGGTGATCATCGCCAGGGTTTCCGGCATCCGATCGGGCACTGCTTTGCCGGCATCGCTATTTGACGGCGAGAATTTGCCGGGTGCGCTCGATCACCGCGGGCGGCGTCTGGTAGAGATCACTCACCAGCTTGGCGATCGCGTCGCCGGTGATCGGATTGATCTCGAGGTTCAGTTTCTTCGCCTCGGCAAGGAATTCGCCGTCGTCCATGGTGTTGTGGAATGCCGCGCGCAATTGCGCGACCAGGGCCGGCGGCGTATCGGGCGGTGCCGCGATCGGCCTGCCGTAGCTCCACGGCGCGAAGATCAGCTTGAACACCTGACGATTCTCTTCCGTTTCCACGAGATCGTAGGCATTGGGCACGTCCGGCAGATCGGGATGTTTTTCGAGGCCCATCTGCAGCGGAATCTTGAAGGTGCCCTTCCTGTAGTCGTCCCAATAGATCGACTTCAGCATGGAGACGAGCACACCGCAGTAGCCGTGCGCCTCGCCGCGCTGGGCGGCCAGCTGCATCTCGGCAAGTCCCGGATAGCCCGCGACGATACGGAAATTGAAGCCGAGCAGATTGCGCAGTGCCTTGGCATCGATCGTCGAGCCGGCGGACGGGCCCGACGCGGCGATGATCAGCTCGCGCCCTTTCAGGTCCGGCAGCGTCTTCACATCATCCGCCCAGAAGCCGCAGGTGCTGCGCTCCGCATTGATGCTGCCGATCCAGGCGAACTTGCGCGGATCGAACCGCGCCTTCTCCGGATCGATGAGCGGCTCGGTGGTGTTCATCGGGTTGGGCATGGCGATCACCGTGCCGTCCTTCGGCGCCACGTTGGCGAGATAACCGGTCATGCTCAGGCTGCCGGCACCCGGCATGTTCTGGATGATCATGGTGGGTTCGCCCGGCAGGTGACGCGCCATGTGGCGGATCAGCGCGCGGCCGTAAATCTCGAAAGCGGTTCCAGGCGGATAACCGATCAGCAGGCGGACGGTTTTCCCCGCATAGAAATTGTCTGACGCCGCCTGCGCCGGTGTGACCAGTGCGGCAATCGCGGCTACGGAGAGCGCGGCCACAAGGCGCGCGGCGAGCTTGACCTGTCTCATCACTTGAACTCCTCCTCCCTTAGATTTTATGGTTCGATCCGGCAGACAGATCGTTCATCAATCGAGGAAACAGGCGCAAATCATCCCAAGGAACGCACATGCTGACAAGCAACGATATCGCGAGGGCGCCACGCCGGAAATTGAACAATCGGCAACAAGCCTGCTCGGCGCCATGAACAATCAAACGAGGTTTGACTCTCGGAGGACGCGACAGTCACTATGCCGGAAACCATTTCGCAAGGAGCACGCGCGTGACGGCAAATCCATGGGACAGTTTTCTGACCGAGCAGGACCGCAAGGTCATGGCTGCTTCGGGGTTCGGCGCTCGCGCCGGTTTCGGCGAACGTCCAGCACTGCTCGTCATCGACGTCAACTATGCCTTCGTCGGCGATAGGTCGGAACCGATCGTCGAGTCGATGCGCAAATGGAAGACGTCCTGCGGCGAGATCGGCTGGCGTGCGATCCCGACGATCCGCAAGCTGATCGACACGGCTCATGGCAAAGGCCTGCCGGTGATCTACACGACGGGCGAGCGACGCCCGGACCAATGGGACGCGGGCAGCTGGGCATGGAAGAGCAGCAGCCATGTCGGCGCGGCGCCGAACGTGCGCCCCAACATTGACGGCAACATGATCGTGCAGGAAATCGCGCCGTCCCCGAAGGACATCGTCATCCGCAAGCTGAAGCCGAGCGCGTTCTTCGGCACGCCGCTGCTCAGCTTCCTCGTCGATCTCAAGGTCGATAGCCTGGTCGTCACCGGCACGACGACGAGCGGCTGCGTGCGCGCCAGCGTGGTCGACGCGTTCAGCAACAACTACCGCTGCGCGCTGGTTTCCGATGCCAGCTTCGACCGGTTCGAGATGTCTCACGCGGTGAGCCTGTTCGATATGGGCGCGAAATACGCCGACATCGTCGATAGCGAGGAAGCCCTGACGTTCATGGCCGGCCTCAAGTCCGGCCTGTTCAAGCTGCCAAGCGGCAATCCGCCAGCCGCGTAAACAGCTTCAACAACCGCCACCACACCCAGATCGAGTTTAGGAGAAGCGTATGGCTCGCGATTTCGAGGATCATTGCTGGAAAGACGTCGTCGACGCGGAGACCCTGCAGGTCTACCGCCACCTTTGGGCTCGCGAGACCTACGTCGGCGCCAATCCGGCGATGATCGCGGTCGATCTCTACAATAGCGCCTATGAAGGCGGTCCACTGCCGGTTCCCGAGGCCAACAAGCTATCGCCAGGATCGTGCGGCAAGTTTGCCTGGGAGGCCATAGAACCGACGAAGACGCTGTTCGCCGCCGTGCGCGCCGCCGGCATTCCGATCGTACATCTCACCCGCGCGGTGCGTCCCGGCGTCGACCAGGTGCAGTCGACCGCGAAACCGATCGAAAGCCGCAACAAGGCGCCGTTCGACATCCGCGAAGAATTCGCGCCGTTGCCGGGCGAACTGGTGATCCACAAGGAGCTGGCGAGCGGCTTCTTCGGCACGCCGCTGGGGCCCTACCTGCGCAAGATGAAGGTCGACAGCCTGATCATCTGCGGCGAGAGCACGTCGGGCTGCGTGCGCGCCACCGCCTGGGAAGGTTATTCCCATGGCTTTCACGTCACCCTGGTCGAGGAATGCTGTTTCGATCGCAGCCTGCTCAGCCACAAGATCAACCTGTTCGACCTGCATCACAAATATGCCGACGTGATGCATCTCGAAGACGTGTTGGCGGAAATCGACACGCGGACGTCGTCCGCCCGCCGACGCGCATAACCGTGCCGGACCCCACGTATCGATCACAAGCGCAAAGGATAAAGCACGTGACTCTGACCCATCGATTTCTGCTCGGCCTCATCGCAGCATCCGGCATGGCCGCCGCGACCATCGCCGCCCCGGCGCTCGCCCAGGAAGCCTCCTTCGAAGGCAAGCGGATGACCGTCTTCATCGGCTATTCTGCGACCGGCGGCATCGGCTACGACACTTACGGCCGCGTGATGGCGCGCTTCATCGGCAAATATCTGCCGGGCAATCCCTCGGTGCAGGCCGCCAACAAGCCGGGCGGCGGCTCCATGACACTGGCCAACTACATCGCGAATGTGGCGCCGAAGGATGGCACCGAGATCGGCATCGTCGGCCGCGGCGTGCCCATGGACCGGCTGGTGTTCGGCGAGGCTTCTACCGCCAAGTTCGATGCCACCAAGGTGCACTGGCTCGGCAGCATGAACAACGAGGTGAGCGGCGTTTATATTTCGGACACCGCGCCGGTGAAGACCTTGGACGAGATGCTGGCCGGCAAGCCCATGGCGGTCGGCTCGGCCGGCGCCGCGAGCGACCTGCATATCTTCGCGATCGTGATGAACCAGGTGCTCGGCACCAAGTTCAAGATCATCGCGGGATATCCGGGCACCACCGAGATTCTCCTCGCCATGGAGAAGGGCGAGGTCGATGGCCTGGTCGGCTATTCCTGGGGCGCCGCGCGCACCGGCAGCGCCGAGATGCTGAAGACCGGCAAGCTCAAGAACCTGATGCAGCTCGGGCTCAAGAAGCACCCCGATCTTCCGAACCTGCCGCTTATCATGGACATGGTGAAAAACGAGGACGACAAGAAGGTGCTGGAGCTGGTGTTCGCGCGCCAGTCCGCGGGACGGCCGTTCATGGCCCCGCCGGAAGTGAATGCGCCGACTGTCGCCGCGCTGCGCAAGGCCTTCACCGCCGCGATGAAGGATCCGGAGCTCATCGCCATGGCTCAAAAGATGCAACTGGAAATCGACTATGTGAGCGGCGAGGAGGTGCAGGCGCTGGTCGAGAAGGTGCATGGCTTCCCGCCCGAGATCATCTCCCGCACCCAGAAGATGGCCAGCGGCAAATAGAGGATAGCGACCAGAGAACGATGGACGGGCGGGGTCTCGCGCAAGCTGGGCCCCGCCTTTTTATGGCGACCCCGCTGGCGTTTCCGCACCGTGCGCGGCAGGCATCGACCCGCGCCAAAAACTGAGCAGGACAAAGCCAGGCGAGCGGAATAGGCTTCGGACGTGAAAAGAACAAGAGTTTGGGGGACGCCTTTATGAAAGCCGTGACCTTCACAGCGATTCTATCCCTGGGTGCCGGCCTTTTTGGCGCGACATCCGCGGCCCATGCGGCCTCCATCGACTTCAGCGGCAAGACGGTCGAAGTCCTGGTCGGCTTCGGCCCGGGTGGTGGATACGATGCCTATGCCCGGGCGCTAGCCCGCTATCTCGGCCCGAACATGCCCGGCTCACCGCAGGTGGTGGTGAAGAACATGCCCGGTGCCGGCAGCATGAAGCTTGCGCTCTATCTCGTCGGGGTGGCGCCGAAGGACGGCACCAGCATCGGCACCTTCGATCCCAACCTGATCACCGCGCCCCTGCTCGATCCGCAGAATGCCAAATTCGATGCCAGCAAATTCGGCTGGGTCGGCAGCATCGCCGAAGGCACCAACGTCTGCATCTCGTGGCACACCTCGCCGGTAAAGACGATCGACGATCTGATCAGCAAACAGGCGCCGTTCGGCGCCACCGGGCGTGACGACGCGCGCTACATGGACGCCGCCATCATGCGCAACATGTTCGGCTCGAAGCTGCAGATCATCACCGGCTATCAGGGCAGCAGCGACGTGCGGCTCGCCATGGAGCGCGGCGAGATCGCCGGCAACTGCGGCGATTCGTGGGCCAGCTTGAAGACCACGGCGGCCGACTGGATCCGCGACAAGAAGATCCATGTGCTCGCCCAATATGCCCTCGAAAAACATCCGGAGATCGCCGACGTACCCGCTGGTCATGGACATGGCCAAGACCGACGAGCAGAAGGGCGCACTCAAGCTGCTGTTCGCGTCGCGCTATGCCGGGCGGCCTTATGCCGCGCCGCCAGGCGTCGCCACCGATATGCTGGCCGCGCTGCGCGCGTCGTTCAACGCGACCATGAAAGATCCGGAGTTCGCCGCCTTCGCCCAGAAGGCCAACCTCGAGGTGAGCCCGGCGACGGGGCAGCAGGTCGAAGACCTGGTCAACGAGGTGTACAAGTCACCGGCCGCGGCCATCGCTGCGGCCAAGGCGGCAATCCGGTAAGCATTCAAAAAGGGCCTTACCGGCCCTTTTTCAATGCGCCTGCTGATAGCGGATGAAGTGGTCGTAGAGCTGGATCGGGTGGGTGATCGGCAATGGCACGGCAAGACGCTTCGGATGCACGATGAAAGTCTGCATCTCGTCCTGTGACGGTCCGGCATGCGCCCCATGCTCGGGCAGGAACGAGACATGGCCCTCCGGCGCATCGGTGCCGTAGATCACCACGTCGCCCGCGCTGCGCATGGCCATGAGGTCACGGATGCCCCGCACGACGTGCACGGCGTCATCGCGCGAGGCGAAGGGAGCGGGATCGGCGTCGCTCGGTTCATAGCGCCGGCCCTCGCAGAAACACACCGCGCCGTTGTTCGAGCGCACCAGCACGACGCCGACACCAGGGCTTCGCGACAGATCCTCGCAAACATTGGGGAACCGCCGCTCCAGGGATTCCTCGTCGAGCGGCTCTTTCGTGCCGAGCACATACAGCAGGGCGTTGGGCCCGGCGGAAATCACCCGGACGCCATCGCGCTGGTAGGCTTCCGAATCGAGCCGCCGCACGAAGTCCTCTTCCAGATAGTTGTAGTAATGCTGGATGAGCGTGACGGCGCCGCGCCGCTGGGCGTGCATGCCCCGGGCCAGATTGAATTGCGGCGCGGGATCGGCCTGAGCTGCGCCGGCCGGATGGAGAAGCCGATCGAAGATCCAGCGCTCGAATCGGCAGCCGGTGTTGACCTTCATATAAGGCGTGCAGGCCACCTGACCGTGGTCGGCCAGGATATAGAGATCATAGCCATGCTCAGGCGCTCGCCGCATGACACGAGCGAACTTCCGGATCGAACGGTCGATCCGCCGCAGGGACAGCATGGCACGCCCGCTGCGCGGCCCGAAGGCATGCGCGGCCACGTCGTAGTCGACAAAATTGACATAGATGGCCGGCGTACCGGCATAGAGGTCGCGTGAGACGGCCAATGTGAAATACCCGCGGATCCACACCGAAATGCCGATCTTCATGGTCGTCCAGCGCCAACCGTCGCGGCCTGCGACGGGATGGCGCGCCAGGCGCCCCACCGCCTTGGCCAGTTCGAGCACGGTGAGTGCCGAATTTTTCAGAGTCACCCAGGCGACCACCACCATGGGCGACAAGGCGCGCAACACGCCCCGGCCGTTCGGCTGCATCAGGCGGGCGAAGCTGAATAGATCGTTGTCGGCGCCGCCGGTGAAACAGCAGCCGTAGACGCTGCCGCCTGCGAGGATGCCGCGCCGGCCGGAGGCCTGCTTCGATTCGACATAGGCGGCGTGGCCCGGGCGCGGAAAGTGAATATCGCCCGCGCGGTCGCGGTCATAATAATGAAAGCCGGGAATGTCGGGGCGCACACCGTACATCGCCGCCATCTGGAATGCCGGCGTCGAGGTCGGCAAGCCGACCGACATCGGTTCGAGCCGATAGCCGCCGCCGCGGTTGAGCAACCTCCTGACGAATGGCATGTGTCCCGCGCTCAACCCCTGCTCGAGAGCGGCACGGGACAACCCGTCGATCTGCACGATGAGAAACCGCCGGCGCGGCGGGGCGGCGCGATCGCGCCCGCTCAGCCTATGGGCAAGACGGTCGATAGTGCGCTGGGCGGAAAGAACCAGGTCATCGAGGGACATCGTCACCGCTCATCGCCGGCCGGCGGTGGAAAACACATCGTGACCTGGAAGGTTACAAAGCAGCGATACGCCTGGCCTTGATGATGGTCAACTCCGCCCCGTCGTTGCCGCGTCGCCATTCATTGTCCGGTGACCAGGACCATGCGGAAACGCGCCTTGCCGCTCATCATGCGGTCGTAAGCATCGGCCGCGCGCTCGAGCGGCATGGTTTCGATCATCGGCCGCACGCCAGACAGCGTGCTGAACGCAAGCGTATCCTCGGAATCGATCGAGGTGCCCGAGGGCCAGCCCGTGATCGAGCGCCGCAAGCCGAGCAATTGCAGGCTCGTCGCCTGAATGGGATCGGCGGTCGCGCCGATTGCCATCAGCTTGCCGTCTGGCCGTAGTCCGTCGACCACGGCGGACATGGCCTGGCCGCTGGTCACCGTCGCGAGAACCGCCTGCGCGCCACCCAGTTTGGTAAGTTCTTCGGCCACATCCTGCGTGGTGCTGTCGATGTAATGGTGGGCGCCGAGCTTGCGCGCGCCCGCTTCCTTGTCCTTGCCGCGGGCGATCCCGACGGTGCGGAAGCCCATGCGGTTGGCGAACTGGACGCCGAGATGGCCAAGCCCGCCGATGCCCAGAATGGCGACGAGATCGCCCGGGCGCGCGCCGCTATGGCGCAGCGCGTTGTAAGTGGTGATCCCAGCGCACAACAGCGGCGCGGCATCCACCGCCGCCAGTACCTCGGGCACCGCCGCCAGCCCCTCGATGGGCGCCACCATGTAATCGGCATAGCCGCCATCGAAGGTGATGCCCGGCACCGCCAGGAACGGGCATGTGATGAAGTCGCCACGCCGGCACCGTTCGCATTTGCCGCAGTGTTTGCCGTGCCAGCCGACCCCGACCCGCTGGCCGATATGCCACGTCGCGACGTCCGGGCCGACCGCGTCGATGATGCCGGCGATCTCATGGCCCGGCACGACCGGGTATGTGACGCCGGGAAATGTTCCCTCCTTGGCGAAGGAATCGCTGTGGCAAATCCCGCAGGCCTGCACACGAACGCAGACCTGGCCCGGACCGGGCTCGGGAATATCACGTTCGACCAACTCAAAGGGGCCGTTGGCTTCCGCAACTTGCACCGCGCGCATCTTTGCCATGACCAATCCTCCAAACCGATTTCGCCGACAACGCACGAGATGCCCTTTCGGGTTCAGGGCGACCGATTCATCAGAGCGCGAGCCGCACCCCGACTTCGTCGAGATGACGCAGCAGATCGGCCGGGTCCTGGTAGACCCGATAGGCGCCGGCGCGCATCAACTCGTCCTCGCCGTAGCCGCCCGACAGCAGCCCGACGCCCAGCGCGCGGGCGCGGCGGGCGGCGAGCAAATCCCACACGCTGTCACCGACCACGACCGCGTCGCCGATCTCGACTCCCAGCCGTTGGCGGCGGTGATAAACAGATCCGGATCCGGCTTGGCGTAACGCACCTGATCGCGGGTGATCACCGGCACGCGCGCGGCATCGATCCCGAGCGCGGCGATGAGCGGTCGCGCCGTCTCCATCCGGCCACTCGTCGCGACCGCCCACGGAACCAGCATCCGGCTCAGCGTGGCGAGCAAGTCGATCGCGCCGCGCAAGGGCCGAATATCCTTGGCAACGCGGGCGAATGCCTCGGCATGCCGTCGCCGCATCTGGTCGATGAGCTGCGGGGTGATTTCGCGGCCCATCTCGCGCAGCAGCGCATTGGCAAACAAACCGCCCGACATGCCAATGCGCCGATGGATGCGCCACACTTCAATGTCGATTCCCGCATCGCTGAGCGCCTCGTACCAGGCCAATACGTGCTGATAGACGCTGTCCACCAGCGTGCCGTCGAGATCGAACAGGAAGGCGGATCCGACCTCGTGCCGAACGGGCTGCTTTGTGCTTTCAATGACCATGGAACCGTCATGCTGGAGAGGCGACGTCAGCGGTCCGTGAACACAGCAATGCATGTCTTCCCCGCCCGCCGGAAACACAGAATTTACCGGATGGCAGGGCCCGCGACCTTGACCCCGGTCAAGGGCCGCGACTAAGCCGATATTGTGGTTAGCCTCCTAAACACAAGTTGAAGAAAGACGGCACCACGGACTATCATGTTCAATTAGAAGGCTATGTAATCAGGGACGATCGAAACAGGCCGTCGCCGCAGTGGCTGTCAAGACCCTGGCGACCACAACTTGTCGGGAGTACGCCATGCTGACGCACGAAGAGAACGAGCGCCTGACCCGGGTCGGGCCGGGTACGCCGATGGGCGGTTTGCTGCGGCGTTATTGGTATCCCATCGCCGCCGTCTCGCAGATGAAGGAGCGCGACACCTTCCCGGTGCGGCTGCTCGGCGAGGACCTCGTGCTCTTCCGCGATCTGAACGGCAAGTTCGGCCTGATCGCCGCGCGCTGCCCGCACCGCAGCATGTCGCTGGTCTACGGCATCCCGACCGAATGCGGTCTGCGTTGCCCCTATCATGGCTGGGCGTTCGATCACGCCGGCAACTGCGTCGAGCAGCCCTACGAGGACACCGAGAACCCGCAGGGCCGCTACAAGGACAAGATCAAGACCCCGGCCTATCACGTGGCGCAGCTCGGCGGCATGCTGTTCGGCTACATGGGGCCGGATCCGGTACCGGTGCTGCCGCCCTGGGACCTGTTCGTGATGGACGGCGTGATGCGCGAGGTCGGCTATTCCGTCGTGCCATGCAACTGGCTGCAGATCATGGAGAATTCGCTCGATCCGGTGCACGTGGAATGGCTCCACCAGAACATGCGCAACTACGTGGTCGGCAAGCTCGGCAAGCCGGAGAAGCAGCGCCCGCCGCAGTCGCACAAGAAGATCGGCTTCGACGTGTTCGACTACGGCATCATCAAGCGGCGCGTGCTCGATGACAACACCGAGGAGAACGAGGATTGGGCAACCGGCCACCCGGTGATCTTCCCGAACTTCCTCAAGAGCGGCAGCGTCGCTTCGCCGGTATTCCAGATCCGCGTCCCGGTCGACGACCACAAGACCGCCTATTGGTGGTACCGCTGCTATACGGCGGACTCGGGCGTGCCGATCGAGCCGCAGAGCGACGACAGCATTCCCGTCTTTACGGCGCCGGTGCCGCAGCTCGACCCATCGGGCTTGCCGCAATGGGATGTTCTCGACAACAACAGCGGCCAGGACATCGTCGCCTGGATCACCCAGGGCGCCATCGCCGACCGCAGCTTGGAAGCGCTCGGACGCTCCGACAAGGGCGTGGTGCTCTATCGCCGGCTGCTGAAGGAGGCTCTGCAGGCTGTCGAAAGCGGACGCGATCCCATGAACGTGTTCCGCGATCCGGTCAATCGCATTGATCTCGCGATCGAGGCGAACAAGTTCGGCTCGGCGGGTGGCAATGTGATGAGGGGCACGCGTACCGGCAACACGACCAAATACAGCCCCATCCTGAAAAAGCTCGGCGTATCCGGGTAACTCACGCGCAAGCGGCTCACAATCTGAAGGAAGGGAATGCCATGTTGAAGCGTCTCAGCTTTAATCGGCAGGCCGGTATTTTGCCTAGCCTGCTTGCGCTCACGGTCTTATCGCTGGCTTCGGCCGGCAGCGCATCCGCCCAGGGTTTCGACGCCGAGAAGCATTTCAAGGGTAAGACCATCCGGCTGGTCGTCGACTTCAAGCCGGGCGGCGGCACCGACATCCAGGCGCGCTACTTCGCGTCGAACTGGGGAAGGTTCATACCCGGCAATCCGAAAATGACGGTGACCAACCTGTTCCCCAACCCATCCGGGCGGAACTACGTGTGGAAATCGGCGCCGGACGGCTTGACCTTGTCGTTCCTCGCCACCGCCGGGATCGGCGATGAGCTGGTCGATTCCACCGCTCAATTCGAATCCGACAAATTCACCCAGATCGGTTCCCACGCCAAGCGCGACGTGGTGCTGATCGCGCGCGGCACCGTGCCCTACAATTCCATTCCCGACGCGAAGGGCAGCAAGACCACGCTCACCTTCGCCGAACCGATTGGCTCCGTCGAAGACATTTCCGGCAAGCTGCTCGCCGCGGGCATGCTCGCCCTTTGGTTCGATGCACCGATGCGCATCGCCACCGTGGCACGCAGCGGCTCGGCCGACGCGCTGGTCATGCTCGAGCGCGGCGACGTCAACGGCTACATCGCCGGCAGCCATTGGTATTCGCTACCGACCCTGCGGCCCGGCTGGTTCGCCAAAGGCTATGTCAAGGCAATCGCGGACCTCGGTCATCCGGACGCGCCTTCCATTCCGAACGACGAGATCTCCATGCCGGTGCCCAACGCCATCACCTGGCTCAACGACGAGCAGAAGGCATTGTGGAAAGGCGTTTATCTGCCTGACGTGTTGAGCGGCAAAGGCATTGCCGGACCGCCGAACATTCCGCCGGCGATCACCAAGGTGCTGCGCGACACCTACGTCGAAGCGCTGAAGGACCCGGCGTTCTCCGCGGGCCTCGAGAAACTCCAGGGCCAGCCGGTCGCTCTGATCCCGGGCGAGAAGCTGCAGCAGCTCGTCGTCGATTCGACGAAATCCTTCAAAGAGCAACTGCCGCGTTACAACGAGATCCGACAGCAGGTCTACGACCGCTTGGTCAAGTAAGGCCGGCAGACGCGAGCAGTAGGCGAAAACATCTTTTCTGAACGGGAGGCTTCGTGCTTACGCAGGAACAGAACGAGCGTTTGACCCGGGTGGGACCAGGCACGCCGATGGGCGGTTTGCTGCGGCGTTATTGGTATCCCATCGCCGCCGTCTCGCAGATGAAGGAGCGCGACACCTTCCCGGTGCGGCTGCTCGGCGAGGACCTCGTTCTCTTCCGCGATCTGAACGGCAAGTTCGGCCTGATCGCCGCGCGTTGCCCGCACCGCAGCATGTCGCTGGTCTACGGCATCCCGACCGAATGCGGTCTGCGTTGCCCCTATCATGGCTGGGCGTTCGATCACGCCGGCAACTGCGTCGAGCAGCCCTACGAGGACACCGAGAACCCGCAGGGCCGCTACAAGGACAAGATCAAGACCCCGGCCTACAAGGTGGCACAGGTGGGCGGATTGTTCTTCGGCTATCTGGGTCCGGATCCGGTGCCCGTTCTGCCGCCCTGGGACCTGTTCGTGAACGACGGCGTGATGCGCGAGATCGGCTTCGCCGTCGTGCCGTGCAATTGGCTGCAGATCATGGAGAACTCGTTCGACGGCGTGCATGTGGAGTGGCTCCACCAGCACATGCGCAACTACGTCAAGAGCAAGCTCGGCCGCACCGACGAATTGCGCCAGCCGCAGTCGCACAAGAAGATCGGCTTCGACGTGTTCGACCACGGCGTGATCAAACGGCGTATCACCGACAACAAGACCGAGGCCGGACGAGGATTGGGCGACCGGCCACCCGGTCATCTTCCCGAACTTCCTGAAAACCGGAAGCATGGCTCACCAGCGCTTCCAGATCCGGGTTCCGATCGACGACGAGAACACCGCGCATTGGTGGTACCACAACTACACGTCGGAATCGGAAGTGACTGTTCGCCCTCAGCGCGACGACGAGATTCCGCTTTACAAGGTCCCGGTGCCGCAAGTCGATCAGGCCGAGCCCGTGTCGTGGGAAGTTCTCGACGCCACCAACAGCCAGGACATGGTGGCATGGATGACCCAGGGCCGCATCGCGGACCGCAGCGTCGAGGCTCTCGGCCGGTCGGACAAGGGTATCGTGCTCTACCGCCGGATGCTCGAGCAGGCGCTGGCCGCGGTCGGCAGCGGCACAGACCCGATGAATGTCTTCCGCGACTTCTCCACGTCACGCATCGATCTTCCGATCGAACGCAACAAGCTGGGCTATCACGGCAAGGGCAGCCATATCCAAGCCCGTGGCGCGTTGCGCGATGAAATCGAGTCCAAACAACTGGACCAGGTGTCCCGCTAGTTTTGGGAATTCCGGCTCACGTCCTCGAAGGGATGAAATCATGCTGACGTCCATGTTCCTCACGCGCGCCGCGTCGCGGCTCGCCGGCCGCGCAATGGCCGCATTGTTCCTGGTTGGCGCCACGCTGGCCGCGCCGGCGGTCGCGGCGGACTTCGATGCCGCCAAGCACTTCAAGGGCAAATCCATTCGGCTGGTGGTCGACTTCAAGCCGGGCGGCGGCACGGATGTGCAGGCGCGTTATTTCGCCGCCAACTGGGGAAAGTTCATCCCCGGCAGCCCGAAGATGGCGGTCACCAACCTGTTCCCGAATCCCTCGGGGCGCAACTTCACGTGGAAGTCGGCGCCTGACGGGCTGACCCTTTCCTTCGTGGCAAGTCCCGGCGTCGGCGATGAAATGGTCGAGCCGACCGCCGAATTCCAATCCGGCAAGTTCACGCAGATCGGATCGCACGCCCAGCGCGACGTCGTCTTCATCGTGCGCGGGACGGTGCCTTATAAATCCCTGGCCGACGCCAAGGGCGGCAAGACGCCGCTGGTGCTGGCCGAGCCGGTCGGCGGCCCCGACGATCTGTCGGGCAAGCTCATGGCCATCAGCATGCTCGCCATGTGGCTCGACGCGCCGCTCAAGATCGCCCCGGTCGCGCGCAGCGGCACCGCCGACGCCCTGCTGATGCTGGAGCGCGGCGACATCAACAGCTGGATGGCCGACAGCCAGTGGTTCGCGCTCACCAAGTTGCGCCAGGGCTGGTTCAAGAACGGGTTCGTCAAGGCGATCGCGGAGATGGGCCATCCCGATGCGGTGCTGCCCTCCAACGGCGAGACCGAAATCCAGGTGCCGAACGCCTACACTTGGCTCACGGATGAGCAGAAGGAAATATGGAAGGGCATCTTCCTGCCCGAGGTCATCCATGGCAAGGCCATCATCGGCCCGCCGAACATGCCGCCAGAGATCGCCAAGGTGCTGCGCGACTCTTATGCCGCAGCCGTGAGCGATCCGGCTTTCGGCGAAGGGTTGGAAAAAATCCAGGGCCAGCCGGCCTTCCTGATGCGTGGTGAGAAGCTGCAGGAGCTCGTGGCGGAGGCGACGACATCCTTCAAGGCGCAGTTGCCGCGCTACAACGAGCTCCGTCAGCAGGTGTATGGTTGGCTCAAGCGCTAGTCCCGCCCACCGGGATCGACGCCCGGTGAGGCGGCCCACTCAACACCTCCGCACGGGGACGACAGCATAATGGACGGGCTTCTCGGGGGACTGGCCTTTTTGGGAACCGGCGCCTATTGGGCCGCTTTCCTGACGGCGGTGGCTATGGCGGCTGTAGCGGGCATCTTGCCCGGCCTTTCCGCGGGCCTGCTCATGGCCATCGCCATTCCCTTCATCGTGTTCAACGTCCAGGACCCGGTGATCGGCATCATCATGCTGGCGACCATCACCGGCGTCGAGGAAATGCTCGACGTACTGCCGATCGTCGTGCTCGGCCATCCTGGCGGCGGCCAGGTGACCTTCATCGAGGCGCGGCCGCTCGTCGCCAAAGGCTATGCCGCGCGCGTGCTCGGCTTCATCTACATGGTCTCGGCGATCGGCGGCATCTTGGGCGCCCTCGCGCTCCTCCTCGTCATACCCATCATCAAGCCCTTCATCCTGCAGTTCAGCTTCGCCGAGATCGGCGTCATCGGGCTGTTCGGCGTTGCCATGGTCGGCGCGCTCAGCCGCGGCGCCATGGTCAAGGGCATCATGTCCGCGGCTTTCGGCATGCTGCTCGCCACCATCGGGCTCAGCGTGTTCACCGGCGAGACGCGCTATACATTCGGCTCGCTGCAGTTGCGCGAAGGCCTGCCGCTCATCGCCACCGCCATCGGGCTGTTCGCCCTGCCCGAGATGTTCGACCTGATGATGACGCGCAAGCCGATCGCCAGCGGACACGCGAACGTGCGGCGGCGAGAAGTGCTGCGCGGCGCATGGCTCGCGCTCAAATATTGGAAGCTGATCCTGCGCCATTCCCTGATGGGCGTGTTCCTCGGAGCCATTCCGGGCGTGGGCTCGCGCGTCGTTTCCTGGCTGTCCTACGGTGTCGGCATCTCGTTCAGCAAGAACCAGCACCATTTCGGCAAGGGCTCCTACAAGGGCCTGGTGTTTTCCGAATCGGTGCAGAGCTCGAAAGAGGGCGGCCAGGCCATTCCCACGCTCGCGCTCGGCCTTCCGGGCGGGCAGAGCTGGGTCTTCGTCATGGTGGCCATGATCGCCTATGGCATTGCGCCGGGCCCCCAGGTGCTCAGCCAGCATGGCGACATGGTGACGCTGATCGTCATCAGCCTGGTGCTCGGCAATGCCGTGCTGGCGATCATCGGCATGATGTGGTCGGAGAAGCTGGCCAAGCTGACGCGGGTGCCCTACCCGCTGCTCGGCTCCATCATCATTCCGCTTACCCTGCTCGCGGCATTCCTCGAGACGCGCCACTGGACCGCCATTCCCATCGTGCTCGGCTTCGCCGCCCTCGGCCTGCTGATGAAGCAGTACAAATGGCCGCGGCCGCCGCTCATTCTCGGCTTCATCCTCGGCGGCATCATCGAGGAGAACCTGCTGTCGGCCATCTCGCTGCAAGGCGTCGGCGGCGTGCTGCAGCGCCCGCTCACCATCATTCTCCTGGTGTTTTCCGTGGTGGTCGCCGTGTTTTTCGCCCGCCTCGCCGCCCGCGCAACGCCGAGTTCGCTGGCGCCGCAGAGCGCCGGCGCCGCGGCCAACGAGACAGCGGCGAGCGCCGCCATGCCGCGCGGCTGGCGCTGGACTTGGCAGAACCTGTTCCCGATGTTCTTCATCCTGGTCGCCGGCGCCTTCGTCTGGGAGGCGACCCACTTCAAGCCCAAGGCCGCCACGTTCCCGATCTTCCTCGGTTCCGCCGTGATCGTGCTCGCCCTGCTGCAGATCCTGCAGAACGGCTGGAGGAGAGGGCGCGCGGCCGAGGTGCTCGATCTCGGCATGCTCAGCGACGGCATGGAGGGACGGCCGCGGTCCGCCGCCATTCTCCTCGGCCTCATCCTCCTGTTCATCGTCCTGTCCATGTTGATCGGCATGGAATGGGCCGCGATCACGCTCGCCGCCGTGGCGCCGGCCACCATGATGACCGGCAAGCGGCCATGGGCGTGGGGGTTGCTGAGCGGCGGCCTCATCGCGCTCTTCGCCTTCGTCGTGTTCGACGAAATGATGGATGTCATCTGGCCCGACCCCATCCTGTGGGACTGGCTGAAGCAGGCTTTCTCGTGAGGTAGTCGATGAACGTGGATCTGAAGACCAAGGCCCAGCCGAAGCGCCGGATGGCTTATGACGACTGGATGGAATCGATCGGCGTGCCGATCTACCGCGGCCATCATGTCGAGGATCTGCGTACCGTCGAGCTGGACTGGTGGGAAGAGCGTCAGGCCCGTGCGGCCTTCCTCCACCTCAAGGGCATGGAAGGCGTGTCGGAAGCGCGCGTCATGGAGATTCCGCCGGGCAAATCGACGCCCCCCATGAAGCTCGCCATCGGCGAACTGGTCTATCCCTTGGAGGGCCAGGGCCTCACCACCGTGTGGCGCGACGGCAGCAGCAGGAAACAGACCTTCGAATGGAGCGAGCGCAGCCTGTTCCATCTGCCGCGCCATCTGCATCACCAGATTCACAATGCCAGCGGCGACCGGCCGGTGCGGCTGTTGCACTACAACTATCTGCCCGTCGCCATGTCCGTGGTGCCCGATCCGGATTTCTTCTTCAACAATCCCTACGCGGCGAAAGCCGGCGTCGGCGATTCGGACGAACTCTTCGCCGAGCCTCAGGAGGTGCGCAACGCGCGCCGCGCCGACGCGCCGATCGCCGCGCACTGGGTCGGCAATTTCTTCCCCGACATGAGCCAATGGGACAAGCTCGAGAACTTCCGCGACCGTGGCGCCGGCGGCACCGCCGTGTTCATGCGCTTTCCGGATGCCGAAATGGGCGCCCATATGTCCGTGTTCAGTCCCGGGCTCTACAAGAAGGCGCACCAGCATGGTCCCGGCCGCGTCATCGTCATCCCGGCGGGCGAAGGCTATTCGCTGCTGTGGAAGAAGCAGGGCGACGAGAAGATCGTCTGCCCGTGGCACGAGGCCACGGTCTTCGTGCCGCCCGAGGGCTGGTATCACCAGCATTTCAATACCGGCGGCGGTCCCGCGCGCTATCTGGCCCTCGGGCCCCTGCCGCAATTCCGCGGCAAAGGCGAAACCATGCAGGACCGCGCCGACCATCAAATCGAATATTGCGACGAGGATCCCTGGATCCGCCGGAAATTCGAAAGCGAGCTCGCCAAGCACGGCAACAAGAGCGCCATGCCGGACGCCTGCTATCGCGACCGCGACTACAAATGGGCCTATGGCGACGAGGGCGAGTAGACCGGCCCCGACGCAATACAGTTGCTCTCGATAGTGCATGTGGTCGGCGCTACCGCGCCTTCCCCATGACGAGCAATTAGAGCCCTTGTTCTGCCCTAGGCCGAAATTTCGACCGCGCGGGCACCCACTTCCGCCACCTGATGGGCCAGCAGCACTTCCTTGCGCTGCGCGGCCGATTGCTCGACCGCGACCAGCACCTCCTGGGTCGCCTTGCCCCAGCGTCCGTCGGCGGGCAGCGGCGTGCCGTTGACGACCGCTTCGTAGAAGCTGACCAGCCGGCCATCACGGCCGTCGCCGTCATGATCGACCGCGATCTCCCATTGCTTGTCGTCGCCGCTGACGATCAGGCCGTTGGGCGACAGGCGCACGTCGGCATGATCGAAGCTGGCGATCAACGGGCCGGCCATGATCCAGCCGGCCGAGTTGGTCAGGACCTTGGGCGGCCCCTTGTGCTTGCGCCCGCCGCCGTAGCGCTCGGCCGCCGCCTGTTCATTCTCCCAGGCCGCGTCGTGGCTGTGCAGCTCGCGCCGCGCCTTGCCGTAGCGCGCCGGATCGATGCCGGGCGCCACGCCCTCGAGGCCGCCGACCAGCGCGCGCGAATCGAAATGGTCGTAGGCGCTGCACACGGCGGTGCCGAACACGCCGTCCTCGAATTCGAAGTAGGCCGTGTAGGCGCCGGCGACGCGACGGGCCGGGTCCCATGCCCCCGTCATGCCGCGCACGCTGCGCAGCCGGCCGCCGCCCAGCGTGCGGATCAGATCGAACTGGTGCGGACCCTGGCGCCAGAGCAGCCCGGCGCCCCAGCCCGGCGTCAGTTCCTCGGGCGTGCGCGGCTGATAGAGCCAGTTCACGTAGCGCCAGTTGTGCATCATGCGCAGCGCGCCGAACTCGCCGCTGCGCGCGAGCGCGCGAAGTTTCTGGATACGCGGCTCGAAGCTGTGCTTGACGTTGACGCCGAGCAGCACGCCGTGGCGCTCGGCCGTGGCGATCATCGCTTCGGCGTCCTCCAGCGTCACCGCCATGGGCTTTTCGATCAGCACATGCTTGCCGCGCTCCAGCGCCGCGCGGGCGTGCTCGCTATGGAGCTTGGTCGGCGTGCCGATATAGACCAGATCGACCGCCGGGTCGGCGCAGAGCCGTTCCACGTCGCCGTAAGTGCGGGCCCCCGGATGGTCCTCGGCGAAGCGTTCCAGAATGCCGCGGTCGAGATCGGCGACAGCCTCGATCCGCAGGAACGGACTGCGCCGGAACGCGGGCAGCATATTCACCGCCGCCCCGCCGAGGCCGACGATCCCAAGACCCAATGACGGCCGGCGATTTGAAACGACCACTATTTTATCCCCCGTGCTCTTGAGGCCTGCCTGAGAGTCGATGATGCCGGGGATGGCGGGGTAAGACAAGCCTACCTGGGCCAGCCGGGCCGCGGCTCCGGCCGCCGCCCGTGCCTTTGCGGTTTCGGCTGTTCACGCCGACACGAAATTGCCATCAAACTGCCGCGGCCCTGTTCCAGCGAGCACTGGTTCCGGCGCGCCTCGGCGCTCCGCAAGCCGACCCGCGAATTCGCGGCAGGTCTCAGTTTTTTGGCGGCGCCGGTCGCGGGCCGCGAGAGACGAACAGACAATCGTTCCGATTCCGCGCACTGCCGGGTCCCGGAACAAAGACGCAGAGATCGCGTTTCTCCATCGTGCGTAACGTAACCCGACGTCCATCACCGTCCGTGCGCCGTTCGAGAGTTCCCGGTCAAGTCCAGACAGTACCGCGGCGCTCGACGCGCGCTCGCCATGGGCGCTTCGCTCACCATCGTCAGCATGATTCTCGCCATGTCCGTGACGACCGCCGCGGCGCAAGCACTGTCGGAGTCGGCCGCGAACTCACCCGCGACGACGCCGGCCGCTGCTCTGCCGCCGGTGCCGAGCGTCGTCGTTCCGGCACGTCCGGTTCCGAAATACATTGTGGAACAGCCCGCCGTCGTGAGAAACGCCAGGCCTGCGCCGTTGCCGCGCCCGGCCGCTGTCGCACCGCGACCCAGCCCGTCTGCCGAGCGGGTCGCATTACCACCCCTGCCCCCGCCCAGGCCGGTCGCTGTGCTGTCCGAGCCTGCCATCTCGGGTTGGTGGAGCGGATTGAATTTCGATCGCATGCGCGGCGCCGAGGGCGCGCGCGCCGGCAGCGCCAGTGGCAACGCCGGTGCCGACAGCGCGCCGGGAACAACCGCCTCCTCCGCCGCCGACAACACCGCGAGCGCCTCCTCCGGGTCGAGCAATGCCGGCGTCAGCACGTCGGGATCGCGCGGTTCGCGTGGCCGAGGCGCGAGCGCCGGGATGAGTGGCGGCGGCGCCAGTGCGGACGCTGGTGCCTCAGCCGGCGCCAGTGGAGCCGATGCGAGTGCCGGCGCGAGCGGCGGCGGGGCCGGCGCAGGAGCCGGCGCAAGTACCGGAGGACGCGACGGTCGCGATGCCGGTCGCAGCGGTCGCGACGGCCGCGATGCTGGCCGCAGCGGTCGCGACGGCCGCGATGCCGGTCGCGGCGGCCGTGACGGGCGGGATAGTGGCCGGGGCGGCCGCGATGGCCGCGATGGTGGCCGGAGCGGGGGCAAAGGCAGTTGAGCCGCGCCGCGGACTCACGAAGCGCGATTCATCGACCCGCTCTGAAATCAGGCCTTATCCGGGGATGCGGCTCGGGTCGTTTTTACAGGTTCCTGGAACACACTGTGAAGTGCCCGGGCAAGATCGGCCTTACGGTATGGCTTGCTCAGCAGGCGCGTGGTCGTCGGATCTAGCCGTTCACCGACTTTGCCAGGAAAGCCCGACGTCAGCACCACCCGAACCTGCGGCCATCGGTCAGCAATGGCGCGTGCCAGGTCGAGGCCGGAGAAGCGCCCCGGCATGACCACATCGGTGAACACCAGATCCACCCGTTGGTGCTCGAGTATGACGAGCGCAGCCGCCGCGTTGTCCGCCTCCAGCGCCCGATAGCCGATCTCGCTCACCTGCCGCACGACGATGCGGCGGAGGGCCGGGTTATCCTCCACCACGAGCACGGTCTGTCCCTGCCCACGCGGCAAGTCTTGGACCGCCGGTCCGACGTCCTTCTCGCCGCCGTTGGCATTGCGCGGCAAATAGAGCCGGAAGGTCGTGCCAACACCGGGCTCGCTGTAGACATTGATATGGCCGCCGGACTGCTTCACGAATCCGAACACCATGCTGAGGCCGAGGCCGGTGCCCTTGCCCGGCTCCTTGGTGGTGAAGAACGGCTCGAAGATGCGGCTCGCCACCTCCGGGGGCATTCCCGTGCCGGTGTCGCTCACCTGGATCATGGCGAATTCGCCGGGCGTGACTTCCGGATGCTGTGCCACATAGTCGGCATCGAGCTCGCGATTGGCCGTACTGACGGTCAAACAGCCGCCATTGGGCATGGCGTCGCGGGCATTGGTGGCGAGGTTGGCGAGCGATGCCTCGAGCTGAGCCGGGTCGGCGACGACGGGCCAAATGCCTCGCGCGAGCCGGACCTCGATCTCGATATTTTCGCCGAGCGTCCGCCTCAGGAGCTTGGTCATGTCCTCGACCAAGGCATTGACGTCGATCAGGGCCGGCTGGAGCGGCTGGCGCCGCGCGAAGGCCAGCAAGCGACGCGTCAGTTCCGCGCCCCGCATGGCGGCATCCAGCGCGTCGGCCGCGAGTTCGTCGACCACCTTGTCGGTGACCTTGTCGCGCAGCAGGTCGAGGCTGCTGACGATCACCGCGAGCAGATTGTTGAAGTCGTGCGCCAGACCACCGGTCAGGTTGCCGATTGCCTCCATCTTTTGCGCTTGGCGCAACTGCTCCTCGGTATGTTTGCGCTCGACGACCTCGGCATTGAGATTCTCGTTCGAGCGCATCAGCTCGTCCGTCCGCTCGCGCACACGCGCCTCCAGACCGCGCGCATGTTCCTCGAGACGAGCCTGCGCCCGGGCCAAGGTCATGTGGAGCTCGTTGGTCTCGAGCAGCAGAACGACCAGAACGAAACTGGCCGCGAACAAGCCGTAGGTCCGCCCCGCATACCAGCCGAGATCGTAACGCGCCGAGCTCATGACCGCGCTGAGCGTCACGTCGAACAGCCAAGCGGACATGACGACCATAAGCCACAGGTCGAGCTTGGTCGGCTGACGCCGCCGCCACAGCGCCAGCAGGGCTGCCCCGGTGAGCAGCAACACACCCGGCGTGATGCCCTTGGTCACCAGCATCGAGTAATCGTTGCCCTGCATGATCCGCGGCAGGGAATCATGGCCGGCGGTCGCCCAAATCGCGAACCCTGTCACAATCACCAGCACGGCGCCCACCGCCCCGGCGGCCCAGGCGCTTGTCCGCCCGTTGATCGTTCGACCCCCGGCCCTATCGTCACGCAGCGCCGCATAGGCCAGGACAAACAGCGGGAAGCCCGCATGCCAAAACACATACAGCCAGACTGTCGTCTCGGGTCCGGCGCCGAGCAGGCCCGTTTCGGCGAAAACGCCGGGAAACGACAGGGCATGAGGGATGATGATCAGCGCATTGAACAGATACCCGGAAGCCAGCACGAGCAGCGCGCGCGAACGCAGCCGCGCGAATTGCCCGAACAGCAGAACAGCCGTGATCAGATCATTGATGGCGAGCGCCGATTCGTAAGCCGGGATGAAGGCCGCGATCTTCGGCAGCGGTTGGCTTGCGAATGGCATCGCAACGGCAAAGGCGAGCGCGGACATCAGCACGAGCGCGAGCGCGATGACGCGTTCGCGCGGTCCCGCAGCCACGCTCGACAACGTCGCTTGCCGGCCGTCAGCCTCGCTCGAGACGCGTGCAACGGCACCATCGTCCGCGAGCATCGGTATGCTGGCCGAGCTGGGCATATAGAAGGCTCCTGGAACCGGATGATGCAGAGAGTCGCGCCGCAGGCGTTAGCAACGGGTTAATATCGCCACACGGCCGGATCGAGTGATGGCTGTCTGATAGAAGATTGCGCGCGGCAATTCCGCGGCCGCACAGACCGATATGGCAGCCGCATCGCTCGACACCGGGAAATACTGGTTATTGTGAGCGCGACGCGAGCCGGCGCTTCAGGTAATCGAAAACCTGCGGGCATTGCGGCAAAATCCGGGCCTTCTTGGCTGTCGCATCCTCGTCGGTGCTGACATGTGTCGCGCCGCCGCAGGCCTCCACCATCAGTTGCGCCTTGCAGGCACGTTCGAGAAACAGCGCCAGGATCGTCGCCTCTTCGATCGTGCGCCCGACGGTCACGAGGCCATGATTGCGCAGCATCACGGCGTTCTTGTCGGCCAGCGCGCGGGCCACCGCCTTGCCGCGCCCTTGATCGACGATCAGATCGCTGGTCTCCGAAAACACCGGCAAGCCGTCGCAGAACATCGCGCCGTCGTGGCCGACAGGCTGCAGCGGCCGGCCGAGCGCGGAGAATGCCGTGGCATGCGGCGCATGGGTATGGACGACCGCCTGCACATCGCCGCGCACGCGCAGGATTTCCGAATGGATGAAGACCTCGATATGGCGCGGCATGTGGCCTGCCACTTTCTCGCCCTCCAGATTGATGGTGATGAGATTGTCGGGCGTGATCTCCTCGAGTCCGATGGTGTGCGGCTTCATGAGAAACCGCTCGTTGTCGCCGGGCAGGCGCGCGGCCACATGGCCGAAGATGAAATCGCCCTGATCCTCGCTCACGAGGATGCGCCCGGCGGCGATCATCGCCTCTTTCAAGGCATCGAGCGTGCTCATCGGTTGTCCCTCCCGGTCGCGGCGTCAGTCGCTGCCGCCATCGGCCGCAAGGCCGGCCGCCTTGATGCCGGCGGTCGCCGCCGCCTCGTCATTGTCGGAGGTGTCGCCGGAGACGCCCACCGCGCCGACGATGACGCCGCTCTCGTTTTTGACCAGCACGCCGCCGGGGACCGGAATGAACGGGCCACCGACCGAATGAGACAGCGATGCGATGAAATAGGGCCGGTCCTTCGCCATCTTGTTGATCGAGCGCGACCCGACGCCGAGGGCGAGCGAGGCCGACGCCTTGCCGATGGCGATCTCCGCCCGTTTCAGGCTCGAGCCATCCTCCGCGGCAAAGGCCTTCAGGGCGCCGCGCGCATCGAGCACGGCCACCGCGAGCTTGTTGAATTTCTTGTCGCGTCCATAGGCGATCGCGCTGGCGACGATGGATTGCGCGAGTTGCAAGGATAGCTCGGACATGGATTCCCCTCTGGATTGGATCAGCCGCGTGCTTGTTCGCGGCCGACGGCTTTTTCCGGCCGCCGGCGGATCGGTTCGGTTTTATGGCCTCACAATCCTGAAACTACAAAGAAGTTTCCTCGAAGGGAACCGGGCAGTAGGATTGCGGCGTTGCCGCCGTGCGTCCGCTCACAAGGTGCCTGCAGACGCACCGGGACGTCCTATCGGTTTGGCATGGTTTGGGAGGAATGGCGCGGTGCTGACCAGGGAAGAGAACGACCTCATCACGCGGACCGGCCCGGGCACGCCCGGCGGCGAGTTGCTGCGGCGCTATTGGCATCCGGTTGCCTTGAGCAGCGAATTGCCGCCCGATGGGGCGCCGCAGCCGGTCAGGGTGCTCGGCGAAGACCTCGTGCTGTTCCGCGACGACCAGGGTCGGCCCGGTCTGCTCGGCCTGCTGTGTTCCCACCGCTGCGCCGACCTGAGCTACGGCCGCATCGAGGATGGCGGGCTGCGCTGCCTTTACCATGGCTGGCTGTTCGACATCGCCGGCCGCTGCCTCGAGCAGCCGGCCGAGCCGCCGGAGAGCAAATACAAGGACGAGATCCGCCATACCGCCTACCCCTGCGTCGAGCGGGCCGGCCTCGTCCTGGCCTATCTCGGCGCAGGACAGCCACCGCTTGTTCCCGACTACGAATTCTTCGGCGCGGACGAGGAGCACCGCTTCCTGCAGAAGACCATCCTCGATTGCAATTATCTGCAGGCGCTCGAGGGCAATATCGATCCGGCGCACCTGTCATACCTGCACCGGCCGATCGCCAAGAAAGACACGCGCAACGTGCCCGGCAGCAAAAAGTCGGCGGACGACCTTTACGGCGAGGACCTGCGGCCGACCATCAAGGTGCAGACCACGGAATTCGGCAACCGGATTTTTTCCGTGCGCAGCGCCGGCCCCGGCCAGCAGTATGTCCGCATCACCAATTTCATCATGCCGAACAAGGCGGCCATCGTCGGCAACGAGGGCCGCGTCGGCCACGGCTACTCCATCCACTGGCATGTGCCGATCGACGACACCCAGCACATGCGGTTCGACTTCGTGTTCAACCGGGTAAAGCCGATCGACAAGGCGAAATACCGGGAGCGCGCCGAAGGCGAGCTGACGCCGGACAATCGCCTGGTGCGCAACAGGGCCAACCGCTACCTGCAGGACCGCGCCAAGATGAAGACGGATAATCTCTGCGGCATGGGCGACTATTTTCCGGCGCACGACGCCTTCGCCACCGAGACGCCCGGCCCGATCCACGACCGCACGCGCGAGCATCTCGTGACGACGGACATGTGCATCGTCGCGGCCCGGCGACAACTGCTGGACGGGATCCAGGCCGTCTTGGCGGGCCGCGATCCTCTTCATGTGGTGCGCGATCCGCGGCAGAACGATCAATCGGCGATGGTCGTGGTCTCCGAGGTGGTGCCCGACAGCGCCGACTACCGCGACGTCTGGAAAAAGCACGTCGCGCGGCGCCACGCCGCCGAATAGAGCGACCGCAGCGAAAGCATAAATGGGAGGGACATATGGCGTCACGTCTGCAAGGTAGCCGCGTTTCCATTCTGGCCCGGTTCGCGGCGCTCGCGTTGCTGGCCGGCGCGGCCTTCGCACCGGGAGCGCCCGCCGCCGCGCAGGCGCGCGACTGGCAGGCCGAGTGGAACAAGACGGTGGCCGCCGCGAAGGCCGAGGGCGAGTTGATTCTGTCGGTGCCCTCGGGCCGCGAATGGCGCGAAGAGATCATGAAATTCCAGAAGGCCTATCCCGAGATCAAGGTGAACGCCACGCCGTTCGCCAGCCGCGATTTCTGGCCCCGCCTGGTCAAGGAACGCGAGGTCGGCAAATATCTGTGGGACCTGCGCGTCGGCGGCACCGACACGAATTCGTATCAGTTGAAGGATCAGGGCCAGATGGCGACCGTCCGGGATCAGTTCATCCTGCCGGAGGTCACCGACGACAAGAACTGGCTCGGCGGCTGGGATGCCGCGTTCCTCGACAAGGAAAAGAAATACTTCCCCGCCTTCTGCGCCTACGAGAGCCCGCTCGGCCATTTCAACAAGAAGTTCGTCGCGGCGGCCGAACTGCCCGATTTCAAAAGCCTGCTCGACCCGAAGTGGAGGGGCAAGATCGTCATGGCCGACCCGCGCGGCGGTTCGACCATCGTCAGCATGGGCGTGGTTTACAAGGAATTCGGCGCCGACTTCATCCGCGACCTGATGACCAAGCAGGAGCCGGTGATCGTCAAGGATCCGCGCCAGCAGATGGACCTCTTCCTGTCGGGCCGCTATCCGGTGGCCATCGGCCTGCCCAACGCCATCGCCGTGCAGTATAAGCAGCGCGGCATGCAGTTCGACATGGAGCAGATCGCCGGGTTGCCGATCTGGAGCGTCGGCGTCTGCGGCCTGCAAATGCCGACCAACGTGCCGCATCCCAACGCGGCGAAGGTCTTCATCAATTGGATCCTGACCAAGGACGTGCAGAGCAGCATCATGAAAGCCGTGGAGCTGAACAGCCGGCGCTTGGATGTGCCCCTCGGCGAGCCCGACAAGGCCCTCAAGCGCGACATGCTCGGCCAGTATCTCGGCAGCCAGACAGAGGACGTCCAACCCTATCAACAGAAGGCATCGGACTTGCTGGGCTCGATTCTCCGCTAGCAGCGCTCACGGGAGGCCGATCGGCTCACGCGCCCTTTGCTGCCCCGTCGCTCCGGTGATCGTGGCGGTTAAGCTTAACGGCGCGGCCGGACGCTCGCCGGCGGGCCCGGCGATCGCCGTCGAC
Source organism: uncultured Alphaproteobacteria bacterium (assembly GCA_963752345.1). GTDB lineage: Bacteria > Pseudomonadota > Alphaproteobacteria > SMXQ01 > SMXQ01 > CAVVYA01. The sequence goes on along the minus strand of CAVVYA010000015.1, from coordinate 502,081 downwards.
ACGGCCCCGGCGAGCCGAATATCCTGGCTCCCGGCAGGACAGATCGGGTATTATCCTCGGCAAGCCTCTTCATTGCTGCGGGACATCAGGCGTTAAGAAAAGACGGGAGACTGCGATGCTGACACGCGAAGAAAATGACATCCTGACAAGGGTCGGTCCCGGCACGCCGGCGGGCAATCTGCTGCGGCGCTACTGGCATCCGGTCCTCGTCGCCGGCGAACTGACCGAGCAAGAGCCGATCAAGCGGGTCCGCATCCTGGGCGAGGACCTGGTGGTGTTCCGCATGCCCCCGGGTCCCGGCGAAAGCGAACCGCGCTACGGTCTTATGGAAGAGCAGTGCCAGCACCGCTTTGCCTCCCTGGCCTACGGCCGGGTCGATTGCGACGGCATCCGCTGCCCCTATCACGGCTGGAAATATGCCGCGGACGGGCGCTGCCTCGAGCAGCCCGCCGAGCCGGCCGACAGCCCCTACAAGAACGAGATCCACCAGACCGCCTATCCGGTGCAGAAGCTGGCCGGGCTGCTGTTCGCCTACATGGGCCCGCAGCCGATGCCGCTGCTGCCGCGCTGGGACGTGCTGGCCCGCGAGGACGGCCAGCGCTGGACGGTCATCGAATCGGTGATCGACTGCAACTGGCTGCAGGCCATGGAGAACTCGGTCGATCCGTCGCACCTGTACTGGCTGCACAGCAGTTCCGCCCATCTCGCCACGATGGAGGAATATGACGAGGTGCACGAATTCATCCGCTTCGAATACGGCATCATGAAGCGGCGCACCACGGGCGGGAGAAAGCCCGGCGACCGGCCGATGACCGACGCCCATCCGCTGGTTTTCCCGACCACCCTGCGCCATGTCGCGCGCGAGCGCGGCAAGGAGCAGCCCGAGTACCGCCACAACCTGCAGATCCGCGTGCCGATCGACGACGAGCACATCAAGGTCTATCGCGTCAATTTCGTGCCCTCGGCGACCGAGCGCTCGCCCGCCGATCAGGATCCGCCGTTCGAGTATCGTCCGCTCAAGAGCGAGACCGGCGAATACTACATGAACATCGTGTCGGCTCAGGATTCCATGGCCTGGGAAACCCAAGGCGCCATCGCCGACCGCACCAAGGAACATCTCGCCACCTCCGACCGCGGCGTGGTGATCCTGCGCAAGCTCTACCGCGAACAGATCGACATCGTGGCCAAGGGCGGCGAGCCCATGGGCCTCGTGCGCGATCCGGCCAAGAACAAGATGATCGTGCTCGACGTGATCAACGAACGCATCGGGCTGATGCGCGAGGCGGCGGAATAGGCGGCAGCCCGGGCGATCGCGCCGCCAAGAGCGTTTCCGCCGAAGTGAAAACCGGTTCGGCGTGGCACACGCGATTCAATTGAGGGGCGAGAGCATGGTCCGGTTCCATAGAGCGGATCATGCTCGAGGCGAGCGCCGCGCGACCGCCCGATGCACGGCCTCGATCTTGCGCCCATCGAGGTCGAAGACGAATGCGGCATAGTAGTCCGCGTCGTATTCCGGCCGCGGCCGCGGCTTTCCACCATCTCTTCCGCCCGCGCGCAGCGCGGCCGCGTGACACTGCTCGATTGATTCCCGGCTCGGCGCGATGAACGCGGTATGCGTGCCGTTGCCCAGGCTGGCGGGCCGGGTCTCGTCGAGTGGAATGACGATCCAGAACTGCGCATGCAGACGGCCGTAGCCGACGGCGCCCTCGCCATCGCGGTAGAGCGGCCGCAAACCGAGCGGTGCCAGCACGGCGTCATAGAAGGCCCTGCTACGCGGGATATCCGACACACCCAGCGTCATGTGATCGAACATCGCTCACTGCCCATCGCGATCCTCGCCGGCGCCCTACGGCTTCTGGTTGATCGTGGCGGCGATGGTTTCCTTGGCGATGTCGTTGGCGCGCTCTTTGTCGGCCAGCAGGTCCTCGTGCTGGATGTTGAGGTATTTGACGCCGTCCTCCATGGCGAGACTCGGGATGCCGACCGGCACGTCGTTGCGCCGCGAGTTGCGCGGCACGCCGGCCCAGGCCGCCTGCCCGTCCTTCGACAGCAGCCAGTTCACATAGACCTTCGCCGCGTTGGGATGGGGCGCGTCCTTGAGCAGGACGACCGATCCGAATCCGCTCTTGATGAGTTGGGTCGGCAGGATCGACGGCGGCAACGGGCGGATGTTCTTGCCCAGGCCCTGCTCCTGGAACACCGCGATATCGTCGATCGCGCCGCCGATGTTGATCGGGTAGCGGCCGCGCACCATCCATTCCGCGGCCTGACGCCGGTTGGCGGTGTAGACGATATTCTGGCGGAACAGGCTTTTGAGAAAATCCTCGCCGAAATTGACCAGGAAGGCGACCGAGGCATTGCTGCCGGCGCCGCCCTCCTTCGGATCGTCCATCACGATCTTGCCGGCGAACGCCGGCTTGAGCAGGTCCTGCACCGACTTCAATTCATCCTTCGAGACATAGTCCCAGTTCACATAGGCGGGCGATTCGACCAGGCTTTCGAAGGCATAGAGATAGGTCTTGTCGTGGTCGAGCCAGCCGGCGTCGAAGCCGCCGTGCCATTTCGAATCGTCGGTCACCTCGGGATCGAGCAGCGCCGGGCGGAGCGGCTCGAGCATGTCGCGCGGCTTGAATTCCGACAGGATGGTGGAAGAGCCGTTGATATAGACATCGGTGGTGAAGATCTTCGCCTGGCGCTCGCGCAGCAGCCGCGGCAGCGCGTTGCGCCCGGCCATGCCGACGAAGTTGAGCTTGATCTCCGGATATTTGCGGTTGAACGCCTTGAGCGCCTCGCCATAGGCGTGGCCCGGCGCGCCGATGACGTCGACCACGCCTTCCTTCTTGGCGGCGGCGACGAGATCCGCCCAGGTCTCGCCCCGGCTGGGCGTGGCAGCGAGGGCGGCGATGAATCCGCCAATGAGAAGCGCTCGCACGCCTGCCTTGCCGACTGCCGCGGCGCCGCCGCGTCAATATTGGCGCGTCGAACGGGCTGAAACAACCCATGACTGCCTCCCGGTTATTCTGTTGAATCTTCGCTGTTATATGCGGATGATTGTCCGCCGCCCGCGTTGTCCTGCCTTTGCTAAGAGTCTCCTTGAATGGAGCCGGGCAGTCAAACCCATTCGCAAATCATCCGCGGTCAGGAGGAGCCCATGCTGTCGCCCGAGGACAACCAGCTTCTGACCCGAATCGGACCGGGCACGCCGGCCGGCAACCTGCTGCGGCGCTATTGGCATCCGCTCTGCCCGGCGGCCGAGATTACCGCCGAGAAGCCGAAAAAGCGTGTCCGGATCATGGGAGAGGATCTGGTGGTCTTTCGCGACGGTGCCGGACGCTATGGCGCGCTCGCCGAGCAGTGCGCTCATCGCCGCGCCTCGCTCTATTACGGCTTCATCGAGGACGATGGGCTGCGCTGCCCCTACCACGGCTGGAAATACCGCGTCGACGGCCAATGCATCGAGCAGCCGTTCGAGCCCACGGGCAGCACCTTCAAGGACGAGATCTGCCAGACCGCCTATACGGTGGAGAAACTCGCCGGGCTGCTGTTCGTCTATATGGGACCGCAGCCCGCACCGCTGCTGCCGCGCTGGGAAACTCTGGTGCGCACGGACGGCGCGCGGCGCATTCGCGTGCTGCCCGACCATGACTGCAACTGGGTGCAGATCATGGAGAATTCGGTGGACTCGACGCACACCTACTATCTGCACGGCCATATGCTGGTTCTGGCGGGGCAGACTGCCCGCGCACGCTACCATTACCGCCCGATGCAGAAGGTCGAATTCGAGGTCGTGAATGAACCGGCCTGGGCCGGCATCCGCAAGATCCGCGAATTCGGCGGCGACGAGCCGGAAGAGGAAACCGGCCACCCGCTGATCTTCCCCAACATCCTGCTGGTGCCCCAAGGCGAGCATCTCGTGATCCACTGGCGCGTGCCGATCGACGACAGCCGCACGCGCATCTTCTGGTTCGTGTTCACGCCGGGCGCGACGCCGGCCGATCCCGACGCGGATCCGCCGGCGGAATACGCGCCGTCGTTCAAGAACGAGAGCGGCGAATACGAACTCATCAAATACGCCTTCGCCAGCCAGGACATGATGGCGTGGGAAACGCAAGGGCCGGTGGTCGACCGCAGCCGGGAGACCCTCGGCACCATGGACCGCGGCGTGGTGCTCTACCGCAAGATGCTGCGCGAGCAGATCGAGCGGATGCAAGGCGGCCAGGATCCGGTCGGAGTCGCCCGCGACCCGGCGCTCGACACGATGATCCGGTTCGACCTGTCGACCGGCCAGGCTCGCGCGGCACGCCAGTCGCGCCCCGCCGAGTCCGAACGCCGCTGGTACGAAAACGACAGCAAGGCCGAGGTTTGACGCCGGCGTGCGCACCCCTGGCCATGGGTGCGCACCCACTGCCCGCTGCACTGGATGACACCCTGACGCCCGCTCCCCTCGTCTCCCTATGATTCACTTGGTCGATAACGTCCATGCTCACGTGCTGGTTGCGATCTCACATCGCCGGAAGAGCCGGATCCGGATATCGCGCGATTCCTGACTTTGTGCGAAGCCCTGCACTGACCGCGCGCTTGGCCGCTCCCGGCCTGTTCAGGAACCCGACGCCGGCCCTTGCGTTATTTCGGCTGCGCGCTGCGCACGGCGTTCAGAAGCTCCGTGCGGGTCGCGGGTTTGAACACCACCGTCGCATTCGGAATGGACGCCATTTGCTCACGCGCGCCGGGATCCGACGCGGAGGTGTGAAACACGATCGGCCCCGACCAGAAGCTTCGGACGGCGCGAGCGACATCCAGGCCGGAGAGATCACCTTGCAGATACACATCGAGCAGCAGAATGTGCGGCGGGGCTCGTTTCAGATGATCGAGCGCAGCGGCGCCGGAACGGTAAAGGCCGGCGATCCGGAACCCTGCTTCGGCGAGCGTCTCTTCGATCATCAACGCGACAAGGATTTCATCTTCCACTATCAGAACGGTCGAAGAGTCCATTCAATACGCCCCTGTCCCCTACCCAGCGGCAGCGGGACTTGCACGGGGTTCCATCCTTCCTTAGCAGGCAAGGAATGAGTGTCTGGACCCCGTCGGTTTTTGTTCGATATCGTACAGACACACTGTAGTGCTTCGTCATTAAGTCATCAATTCACAAAAAGTTCCTGAGATTGCGCCACAACCTATAAGGGAACCCGTCTTGGAAAACTTCCGCCATGAGCCCGGCCCGATTTATTGGTTGCGCGATCTCGCGCAACTGAGCATCAGCTTGGTCGAGTTCAGGGCGCGGACCGCCACATTTCCCAACGTGCAGCAGGAACTCAGCGATTTGGCGCAAAGGCTGCACGCGTTGTCGCAACCGATCCTCGCCTCGACGGACGACGCCACCGGGATGGTTTCCGTCATCTCCATGCTGCGCGATCGCTGGACGGCCCTGCACTCGCGGCTCGAGCGGCCAGATATATCCGGGCATCGTGGGCGGGGATGAGTTGTGGCTGCCGGTGCAGCAGGCGATCGCGCTCAATCTCGCGGCCGATGAAATCTTGCGCAACAGCCTGCGCCACGCGTTTCCCGAACCGGGCAGGCCACGTGGTCATGACCGTCGGCTACAAGGCGGCGAAGGAAAGTGCGATGATTCGCATCGCGGACGACGGCATTGGCGCACCGAATGCCACGCTCGCGACTTCGACGAATGGATTGGGATTGGTGCGAGAACTCGCCGGTCAGCTCAATGCCGATTTCGGCGTCAGCAGCAGTCCTACGTCCGGGACCGCGGTGACGTTCCGCTTTTCAACTCGCCGCGACCACGTGTCTCGGGTGTGAACGGATCGCTGATCAGCATCTCGTATTTGCGCCGCACTGCGGCATAGCATTCGCATGACACGCCTTCCAACCCGGCGCGGTCAACGATGACCAGGCGGCCGTGACTCGACCGGATGATCCCGGCGCGCTGCAGGTCGCCGACGATCAGGGTGATCGTGGCACGCCGGGCGCCGAGCATCTCGGCCAGGAACTCGTGGGTCAGCGCCATCTCGTCGCCCGGCGCGCGCTCGTGCATGGTGAGCAGCCAGCGCGCGCAGCGCTGCTTGATCGAGTGAAACTGATTGCAGCCGGTGGATTGCGACAACTGATGCATGAACGCCAAGCCGAACCGTTGAACGATGTGGCGCACGGCCGGCATTTCCTCGACCAGCTTCTGCATGATGTTGACATCGACGCGCGACGACCTCGCCCGGCAGTTGCGCAATGACGCGCCCCAGCGGCAGGCGCTGCCCCATGGATAGGGCGATGCCCGTCATGCCTTCGTTGCCCACGGTGGCGGCTTCCGCCATGGCACCATTTTCCATGAGCTGCACGAGGGACAGAACGCACGTCGTTGGAAAGTAGATGAAGTCGATCGGGCTCTGGCCCTCATAGACGACCTGACGGCGTACCAGAGAAAGCGACTCAAGCTTCGGCGTGAGCCGCTCCTGCGCCTCGCGCGGGAAACGGGCCATCAACCGGTTCACAAGTTTGGGGCTTCCCTTTGCCTGCATTCTTTCCGCGTTGCCTCGCCGCTGTTGTTGACGCCGAGGTGTCCAAAGAGACACGACTATTAACAAACGTCCTGAAAAGCACGGCGTGCGTTCGGTCGTCTGTACGATTGGTGACATTTTTGTAACCGCAGGCCATTTAAAGACGAAAACCCGGCCGCCAAAGCATTTGGTCCCCTCCTGTTCCTGTCTGACTGTGAATTGTCGAGGGATGCGGCGCTCGATTGGTATTGACGGATGTAAATCCATCGCGTGCAAAAGCGTATGTCTGTCGCACGGGGGCCGAATCCCCACGCGTGACACCCGTGGCCCGGGACAGAGATGGAAGGAGATCAGGGAGCCGAGACGCGCGATATTCCGGCCATATCGGCCGCGGCGCCGGCAGCGGCGACGCTGGCTTGGCTATCGACGGGAGGCGCATCTGCGGGCCCCGCAGCCGTCGCCACAGGAAGCTCGACAGTTGTGACTTCCGGCCGCGCGGTGATCGGTGCTGGAATGACGTTTGCCTGGGCCCGCTCGGGTGCCGTGGAGCGCAGCGGTCTATACCGGTTGAGCACCACCTGGCTACCGCTTCCGGTGCTGATGATGAGAAGCCGGTTCGTCGTCGAGGGGGCGTCCTGGTTGTAGCTGCGGATCGCGTCGGCCAGGTTTTTGGAGGCGACATGGCCCCGCGCCGCAAGACGCTGATGAACCTCTTCCCAGCTCGCTTTACGGCGCATGGCGGTGATTTCGTCCTTCGACAAGAGCGGATGACCGGCCATGTCGCGGCGCGATCCGAGTTGCGCCTCGTAGAGGGCGCTGACGATCCGCCGATTGGCATCGGACAAGGCGTCGTAAGAGGCGACCTTGGCTTGAGCCTGTGTCTCGCCGGAGGCGATGAGAGCCATCAGGAACCCGATCAACGTCAATACGCGCCGCATGTGGTCACCTATCTTTGCGCCGTGTTTGCTCTTTGCACCGTGCTTGCGCCCTCGAGCCGCTGCGCCGTCTGCAGAATGATCTCCGTGCTGGTGGCGCTGTCCTTGAAGAAGAAGCCGCCCTTGTTCGTAACGACCCGCATGCGCGTGGCGGACCGCGTCAGAGCCTCCAGGTCGATCTCGATGGTGCGCTCGGCGGCAGCCGCTTCGATCCGCCAACCGTCGTCCTGTTTCGTGTCGCTGGTGATCTTCATCTCCATCCGACTGAGGCTGCGGATCGTCGCGACCCGGACTTGGCGGACGGGTGCCGTGAAGGTCTTGTAGGCGATGCCGTTGAGCGCGTGATTGACCCCCGCGCTGCCCGCGATGCCGCCCGCCGTCATCGCCACCGGGGCACAGCCAGTCAGGAACAACGCGCCCGTCAGACCCAGCGAGATCACCCAACGCATGACGCCGTTCCTCCATGTTCCCAGCCGGATCTTGTATCTGGGAATTGGAGGGCTTGAAGCCGATGTGGCGCAAGCGGCAATTTTCTGGCAGCCGCGCTCATATCTCGGGTCGGGATGCACGAGCAAACCGGTGGAAAGACCGACTCCCCCTCACAAAAAAAACGACAAGCCCCGGCTGGTTTCCCGGCCGAGGCTTGTCGCGGTCATGCTAGGCACGCCCCGAAAGCCGCATTCTCAGACTGAGGGGATAACCTTCAGCGCCGGGAATACCTGCCCAATCCAAGTCTGCGGCCAGGGCACGGCCATGAACTTGTCGAAGCCCAGGTAGATGAAGATCACCATGAACACCGCATACGGGATCGTCAGCGACCAGCGTTCTTTTCCTTCGATCCTCATGAAGAGGACGACGAAAATGCCGACTGTGGGAATCAGCCCGATGAGATACATGGAAGCCATGAACCCGAGCAGATAGCTGAAGAAGATGACGCCACGGGTCGCGATTGTTTGAACGCTCAGATGCTTGGTATCGGATTCGAGATCCATGTGCATCTTGGCACCGACCTCATGCTCGGCGGCTTCTGCCATGCTGTCGACGTGGGTCGCTTTCGGAATGCGGCACATGTCGTTCAACAGGCTGATCACCACCACGGTGATGCCGAGCGTACCGACGATCATCGGCACGATCTTCGCGTCGAAATTCCACTTCGTGCCCTGGTAAACCATGACGCAGAGCAGACAAAGAAATCCGAACGTGAAGATCTGATTCCATCGGAACGTGGGCGCTTGGAAGTTTGTCAGCATCTTCTTGATGCCGCCGTGCGTTTTAACGTCCTGCATGAACGGCCTGAACAGCCCGAGGAACGCCATGATGAACATGAGCGCGACCACCGGACGCTTGAGCCACTCGATGCCGTACCGTTCCACGGAAATGAACATGTAGCGCTCGATGATATCTCCGAGCACGAGGCCGAGGATGAGTGGCGGACGCGGCCACTTGAACTGCTTCATGATCCAGCCGAACAGGCCGAAGAACAGCAGGACATAGAGATCGCCCCACTGGCGCGACGCTTCGAATGCACCGATGTAGATGATGCCCAGGACGGCCGGGCAGATCAGGGTGTAGCGCAGCGTCGCCAGCCTGGCGAACTGCGGGCTGAAGGCGTAGCACATGCCGGCGCCGAGAATGTTGGCCAAGGCCACCGACCACACCATGGAATAGGTGATGTCGAGGTTCTTGTTCAGCATGTCGGGGCCGGGGACGAGGCCGTGGATCAGGAAGGCGCCGAGCAAAATCGCCATGCCGGCACTACCCGGAACGCCGAATGCCACGGTCGGGACGAGAGCGCCGCCCTCCTTGGCATTGTTCGAGCTTTCCGAAGCGATGACCCCGCGGACGTCGCCTTTGCCGAAGGTCAGGCGCGCGCCTTTTTCGGTCTTCAGCGCATGGCCATAGGCGAGCCAGTCGACGACCGACGCGCTGATGCCGGGAATCGAGCCGATACCTCCGCCGATCCACGAACAGCGCATGATCAGCCACCAATGGCGGAAGCAATCCTTCACGCCCTGCCATTGGCCCTTATAGACGTCGACCTTTCCGGCACCCTCGGCGATCGCCGCGCGGGTGATCAACAGATCGCACAGCTCGGGCAGAGCGAAGAGCCCGAGGACGATCGGCGTGAACGGCATGCCATCCCACAGATAGAGACTGTCCATGGTCCAGCGCAGGGTGCCGGTCTGCGGATCGGAGCCGATCATGGCGATCATGATGCCGAAACTGGCGACCCCGAGGCCGCGCAATGGCGCATTGCCCGAGAGCACCGCCACCATCGAGATGCCGAACACGGCGAAGCCGAGCAATTCCGGCGATCCGATATAGAGCATCAGCGGCCGAATGACAGGGATCGTGAGACCCATCAGGCAGGCGCCGAACAAGCCACCCATCAGCGACGACATATAGGCCGCCGACAGCGCGCGTCCGGCCTCGCCCTTCTTCGCCATGGGGAAGCCGTCGAGCACGGTTGCGGCGGAGGCGGCACCTCCGGGCACGCCGAACAATATGGCTGGAATTGGATCGCCGGTCGCGGTCGTTGAACCGAGTCCGAGCAGGAATGCGAAGGCCGTATAGGGATCCATGTCGAAGGTAAAGGGCAGCAGCATCGCCGTGCCGGCCAGACCGCCGATGCCCGGCACGATCCCGAGGATCAGACCGAGCATGGCACCGGTCGCCAGAAACATCAGGCGAGTCGGCTCCATGAGTATGAAAAAGGCTTTGCCCGCTGATGCCGCCATATAGGCGGCTTCCGCTGTGAAACTATCCATGTTGCAACCACAATTCTTAAAAAGGTTAGCCGTCGAGGGATCAAGTCGCGGCTGCCGGATTCGCCGAGCCCTGCGACGACACATGGCGCGCGTCGTCGCGGTCGGATCCGTTAAAGCCGCACACCCGCACCGGTTCCTCGTCGCCAACAGCGAACGAGACCTCCGGTTGGGTCAGAGCGACGGGGGACCTGTTTTAAGAGGGGATAGATACAGTCCGCTATCGGCATGCGCTGCGCGATAAGACGGAACATGGCCGTGGATGAAAAATGGATCCGCGAACGGAACGGCGACGCCGATGGCAACCGGCTCACCCGTCGCGATACGCTGCGACGGGCCCTTGCGGCCGGTCTGACTCTCGCTTTCCTCGGAGATGTAGAGCGCGGCTTCCAGGATGCCATGGGAATCGCCGGCGGACGAATTGCTCGTCAGCCAATGGCCATGGAGTTCGCCATGGCGGAATTGCGCTTGGACAGGCTGAACGCTCGTGGCGACGACCAGCATCGCCAACGCGAAGGCCACAAGCTTTCTCATGGAAGAGAAAAGCGTCATGCTTTTTGTTTCAGCTGCCTTGAACCGCCACCCGAGTGAGGCGGACTATATGATTAATCAAGTGGTTGAACAAGCTGGCACATACGCCTGCGACCGCGCGCCGAATCGGGCCCCCGTTCAAACTAACCCGATCAAAAGATTGAGGGTTTGACGTCGGCTGGTCACGAAGGCGGCGCTGGCCCTTCATTTCGCCGAATCTGGTCGATCCGGGAGAACCGGCCTGACCGGCTATGTGCCATCCGCCCAGCAACCCGATGACTCGGCGGATGGCACACGCAGAGGGACCTACTCGGTTTTGACCGCTCCCTTCAACACCGGCGTCCAGCGCGCGACTTCCTTCTTCACGAATTCGCCGAGATATGCGGGCGTGCGCTCCTCGCCCTGGGGAAGAACAGCGCCCAGGTCGAGCAGCCGCTTGCGCGTGTCAGGCGCCTCCAGCGCCTTGATCAGGGCGTCCGACAGCTTGTCGACGACCGGCTTCGGCGTGCCCTTGGGCGCAAAGATCGCATTCCACGCGCTGACCTGGTACTCCGGCAAACCCGCCTCCTTCGAGGTCGGCACGTCCGGCAGAGCCGGCGAGCGCTCCGGCGTTGCGATCGCGAAGGCCTTGATGTTGCCGGCCTTGATCTGTTCGACCAGGTTGACGATCTGGTCGCAGGCGTAATCCACCTGGCCGCTGACGAGATCGTTGAGCACCGGACCGGTTCCGCTGTAGCCGATGAGGGTCGGCTTCACGCCGATCAACGAATTGAACAAGATGCAGGTGGTGTGCGACACCGAACCGGTGCCCGCATGGGCTTGGTTCACCTTGTCCTGATTCTTTTTCAGGTAGCCGATGAGTTCCTGAAGATTGTTTGCCGGCAATGTTTTTTTGCCGACGACGATGATCGGCGTGCCGGCTGCCATTCCGACCGGTTCGAAATCCTTGGTCGGATCATACTTCAGCTTGGGATAGAGCGCCGGCGCCGCGCCATGCGTGCCCATGTGGCCCATCATGATCGTATAGCCGTCGGGCTTGGCCTGCGCGCCGCGCGTGATCCCGGTGGTGCCGCCGGCGCCGACCACGTTCTCGACGACGATCTGCTGACCCAGAGTCTTGGACATGTTCTCGCCCACGATGCGCGCGATGACGTCCGTGGGGCCACCGGCCGCGAAGGGCACGATGATGGTGATCGGCCGCGTGGGATAATTTTGCGCTGCAGCAGTACCAGCCCACAGTGCCGCCGCAAGCGCGACAGCGCTCAACATACGCTTCATAGACTCACTCCTCCCTGTTCCAACAGACGCACATACGTCCGCGCTTTTATATGGGCGTGCCCGGCCCTTCCGTCGAGACGGACACTCTTACTCCTGAAAGGCCTCCTCGCGTCCCTTACGAACCGCAGGCAGCACGGCAATGACGATGATCAGCACGGCGAGCGCCAGCAGCACACCGGAAACCGGCCGCTCGATAAAGGTCAAAAGATCACCGCGCGCCAGAATCATGGCCTGCCGCAGCTTTTCCTCCATCAGCTTTCCGAGAACGAAGCCTAGCAGCAAAGGCGCCGGTTCGAAGCCGAATTTGTACAGGGCATAGCCGAAAAAGCCGAAAAACGCCGTCAGGATCACATCCTCGGCGCTGTTGTTGATGGAATATATGCCGATGCAGCAAAAGATCAGAATGGCCGGATACAACAAGCGATAGGGAACCTTGAGCAACCGCACCCACAGCCCGATCAAGGGCAGGTTGATGATCAGCAGCATCAGATTGCCGAGCCACATGCTGACGATCATGCCCCAGAACAGATCGGGGCTCTTCGTCATCACCAGCGGCCCCGGGATGATGCCGTGGATCGTCATGGCGCCCACCATCAGGGCCATGACCGCATTGGGCGGAATGCCGAGAGTGAGGAGCGGAATGAAGGCCGTCTGGGCTCCGGCGTTGTTCGCCGCCTCCGGTCCCGCAACCCCTTCGATGGCGCCGCGGCCGAAACGCTCGGGCTGCTTGGCCAATTTTTTCTCCATCGTGTAGGACGCGAAGGGGCCGAGCACGGCGCCATTGCCCGGCAGAATCCCGAGAATGGCGCCGATCAACGTGCCGCGCAGAACCGGCTTGACCGACGGTTTGAGGTCCTCCTTACCAGGCAGCAGTTTGCCGATGGCGCCTTTAACAACATCGCGGGTCTCCGGGGACTCCAGATTGCGCAGCACCTCGGCGAAGCCGAACAGACCCATGGCGAGCACGGCGAAGTCGATGCCATCGATGAGGTTGTCGATGCCGAGCGTCAGCCGCTCCTCGCCGGTATCAAGATCGGTGCCGATGGTGGAGAGCAGCAAGCCGACCAGGATCATGCTTCCGGCCTTGAGCAGCGAGCCGCGCGCCAGGACCACGGCAAAGGCCAGACCCAACACCATCAGCGAAAAATACTCGGCCGGCCCGAACAGCAGGGCGAGTTTGGTCAGCGGCACGCCGAGCGCGGCGATGACCAGCGTCGCCACTGTGCCGGCGAAAAACGAACTGAGCGCCGCGATGCCCAGCGCGATGCCCGCGCGGCCCTGCCTGGCCATCTGGTGGCCGTCCAGCGTGGTGACGACCGAAGTCGCCTCACCCGGAATATTGACCAGGATCGCGGTTGTCGAGCCACCGTATTGCGCGCCGTAATAAATGCCCGCCAGCATGATCAGGGCGCCGGTGGGATCGAGCTGGAATGTGATCGGCAGGAGGATGGCGATGGTCGCGATCGGCCCGACCCCCGGCAGAACACCCACCAAAGTGCCGATCAGGCAGCCGAGAAAGCACAGCCCGATGTTCTGGAACGTAAAGGCGGTGACGAAACCGAGTTCGAGATTGCCTGCGAAGCTTCCCATGACGCTTCAATACCCGAGCAGCCAGGGCGCGACGGGTATCGGCAAGGTCAGCACGAATTTGAACAGGAACAGGCAGAAACCGGTGATCGTCACGCCGAATATGACGGATTCGACAAGCTTGGTTTCATGGGACGCAAACCCGCCAATGATGACCACCAGCGGCCCGGCGACGGCAAGACCGAGCGGCCGCACGGTCAGGCCGAAAACGATCACCGCCCCGAGCACAAACAGCGGTCCGCGCAATGACCAACGCTCGAGCCCGGCGCCGGCGCGCAAAAAGGCGTTGATGAGCACGATCACACCGCAGAAGCCCACCGCATAGGCCAATGTGCGCGGCAGCATGCCGGGCCCCAGTTGCCGCAACGTACCGATGGACAAGTCGGACGTCTGCCAAATCGCCACGACCGCCAACGCGACGAGGAAGAGTCCCGCCGCCGCGTCCTGCGGATGACGAATTCGGATCTTGCCAGCACTCATGAGACCTCCCTGGCAGCCCAGGTTTTTCGTTTTCCTGCCTTGGCCCGCCACGCCTTTTAACGTCTCTATGCTGTGAATTGTAGTGAAGCCCGGTGCGAATGCACGCGAAAATCCGCGCGCGCCACACGCGGCGCGGGCCGATCGATCCTATCGGGTTGGGGAAAAAGAGGCCGGCTACGCTGATTGACCGGCATAGCTGGCTGACTGACCGACCGCGCGGAGCGGCCCGTCCGTGGCGCGCTTAGAGCTTGGTGCCGGCTACTTTCGGCGCGGACGGCACTGGACGAGCCGGCGCGGTCGATTTCAAGCGGGCCTCGAGATAGGCCACTGCCTTGGTGCGGCGTTCCGGAAGGTCCGCGTGGCTGACCGTGCGCCAATGCTTGATGCGGTCGAGCAGGATACTGGGCGAACCCGACTTCACGATATAGTCATCGCCGCCGGCCTTCAGCGCGGACAGCACCACGTCCAGCGTATCGGCGGCGGTCAGGAACAAAATGGGAATACGGTCACCGAAGGTCTTGCGGAAGCGCTGGCAGGCTTCGATGCCATCGACCTCCGGCATCATGATATCGAGCACGATGATCGTCGGCATATTGCCGAGCAGGAACTGCTCCGCCTCCTTCACATTTTCCGCCGAGAATACCGTATAGCCTTGCGACGACAAGACGTCGCCATACAGCCGCCGCTGTACAGGGTTATCTTCGACAAGAAGGACAAGCCCGCTGTTTTCATGCGCCATCGTCTGCTCCACCCGTCAGAGAAGACTGCGCGAGATAGGTTGAATTTCGGTTAATATGGCCGCGTCACGGCAGACGGCGTGGCCCCTCGATCGTGCCGGCCAGATTGGCCGGGCGGTCGCTCGTGATCTCCGCCGTGCGGTTGGCCTCGGTCGCGGCCGACAGGTCGCCCTCCTCCGCTTCGGGCAGCGGTTCGAACGCGCGCTCCTCCGCCTCCTCCGCATAGGCGACATCCGCTGCCGGGACCGTTACGCTGGTCGCCTGCAGCCGACGATAATTGAGAAAAGCGAAGGGAATCGTCGACAAATACACCAGCATCATGACGGTGAGCGTGGCCCATGGCGTGGTGGCGACGAGGGCGGCCAGCAGTCCGACCAGCATCAGACCGGGCAGCACCCAGCGATGCGGCACCTTCACCTGCTTGAAGGAAAATGTCGGAACGCGGCTGATCATCAGCGCGCCGGCCATCAGCAGCACGCAAGCGTTGACGAAGGGATGGCGGAACAGCGTATCGCCCCACTGGAAATAGGCCATCATCGGCAGGAGCGCCGCGCCGGCGCCGGCCGGAGCCGGCACCCCGGTAAAGAAATTGCCGGCCCACGGCGGCAGATCGGAGATGCCGAGCCGTGTGTTGAAGCGGGCGAGACGCAGCGCGGCGCACACCGCAAACAACAAGGCCAGGACCCAACCGATTCCGCCGACGGATTGCAGCGTCCACAGATAGACCAGCAGAGCCGGTGCCACGCCGAAGCACAGGAAGTCCGAAAGCGAATCGAGCTCGGCGCCGAACTTTGTCGTGGCGCCGATGCGGCGTGCCAAACGGCCATCCAGCGAATCGAGAACCGCGGCGAGGATGACGGCGCCGACAGCCAGTTGCCAGCGGCCCTGGACGCCGAAGCGTATGGCGGTCAGACCGGTGCATAGCGCAAGCACAGTCACGACGTTCGGCAGAAATTGATTGATATGCAGTTCGCGCATCCGGCGACGCTGCCGACCGATCTTCATGATGCTTCTCCTGCCCGTTTTTTTCTCGCGGTTCACAGACCGCTTTGAGCGTTGCTTCCCGGCAGACGCGCGATTTCGGTGACGCCACCCACGGCAGGCTCGCCGACCGACACCAGAATCGTCGAGCCTTCCGGCAGATAATGATCCGTGCGGCTGCCAAACCGGATCAGGCCGAAGCGTTCGCCGGCTTTCACCACCTGACCGAGGCGCAATGTGCAGATGATGCGCCGCGCGATCAGTCCGGCAATCTGCACGACCACGACATCCTGGCCATTCTCCGTCGTCAAACGAACCGACTGACGCTCGTTGTGAATGCTCGCCTTGTCGAACGCGGCGTTGATGAATTTGCCCGGATGATAATGCAACCCGGTCACCACGCCCGAAACCGGCACACGGTTGACATGGACATCGAAGATGTTGAGGAACACGCTGACACGCGGCAGCGGTGTGTCGCCCATGCCCAGCTCGGCCGGAGGCGGCGCGTGCGTCACGCTCACCACGCGGCCATCGGCGCCGCTATAGACCGTTCCCGGCAATCCCGGGGTGACGCGATCAGGATCGCGAAAAAACCAGATGCACCACAGGGCGATGATGGCAGCCGGCAGGCCGAGCCATGGAGTCCACCACCACAGCAGCGCCGCAACGGCGGCAAAGCCAATCACGAAGGGAACGCCGGCGGAATGTATGCGAAACGACAAAGAGGGCCTCTGGAGTTGCGAAAAAAGCGAGGGAGCTTAGCGGCGCGGCAGTTCGAAAACCTGCCCGGGATAGATCAAATCGGGATCCTTGATCTGCTCCCGATTGGCCTCGACGATCAGCATGTAGCGCGTACCTTGGCCATAAGTCCGGCGCGCGATGCGCCACAGGCTGTTACCCTCCACCACCACGATCGCCCCGGTCGACAAGCCGTCCTCACCCGGCGGCTTGCGGGCAAAAGCGTACTCGGCGCGGCCCGCCACCTTGCCGTCGGGGGTGACCTCATCGACGCGCAACCGGTGCTCGCCCGCGGCCAAAGGCAGGGGAATAGCAAAGTTCCATTCGCCCCTGTCGTTGGCGCGCGCCGCACCGGCAAGCTTGTCATCGAGGTAAACGTTCAGCCGAGCGCCTGGTTTCGCCTTGCCGCTGACCGAGGCTTGGCCGTTTTCGTCATAGTCGATGACGCCGATGGCGACGCCGCCGGATCCGATCCCGATCCGGTAAACGGCGATTGCAGAACCGTGGTTGGCCCCGTTCCAGGCCCCCCTGCCTGATTGGGCACGCGCAAGGCCAGGGCGCCCGCGCCATCCTGCTCGGGCACGACGAGGACCACTTCGGATTCGGATTTCACGGCATCTTGGTCCGGCAGCTTGGATTCCAGGCTGAACACGCGCGCGCCGGGCGCCAAGGGCTTGTCGGGAACCAAAACCCATTCGCCGCGCTGATCGGCCTGCACCTGGCCGATCACCGTTTCGCCTTCGCGCACCGTCACCTCGGCCCCCGGCGTGGCGCGGCCGGCCAGCACGGCATCGCCGCTCGGATTGATCCGCACGACGTCGAAGCTCGGCGCCACGGGCTTGCGCGCGATCTGCGGCGGCTCGAGGCCGGGTTGCGCGGTGGAGGGCGCCTTCGGCGCATTCGATGCGTCATGCCGCGAGCCCTCCCAGTCGACCAGCGAATTCAAGGCGATCGCCGCGGCCAGGATGATAGCGCCGAGGATGACGAGGAGTGTCGGTTTGCTCAATGGCTTGCTAATCCAGCGGTTGCGTGGATCGAGCTAACCTAATACGTGCACACACGCGATGCAACCGACCCGGCCTTGTGTGGCCTGTGGCGTGAAAGATGGGTGCCTATTTTTGCTTCGGTCGATCCGCGACGGGGGGCAACGACTTGAGATAGGTCACCATGGCGGCGAGATCGTCATCGCGCAGCTTCGATGTGCTGTGTTCGACGACATCGGCCATCGACGCGCCGAGACTGTCGCCCTCGGGCATGAGGCCCGTTTTGAGCATGAAGGCGATGTCCGCCGCCTCCCATTTGCCCATTCCGGTGTCCGGATGCGGCGTGATGTTCGGGGTCGCCTCACCGTCGGCGCCATCCGGCGATCCCGCCATCCAGCGCTGCGTCTTGAGTCCGCCGGTAAAGTCGCGCTCGGTGTGGCATTCGGCACAATGACCGAGCGCTTCGACGAGATAACGGCCGCGGTGCCATTGGGCATCGCGCGCCGGTTCCGGATCCAGCGTGGCGGGTTTGAAGTTCAGGAATTTCCACAGGCCGATCGCCCACCGCATATTGAAGGGAAAGCTCAGGTCATGGGACTTGTTGGCTGTGGCTGACGGCGGCAGGGTGAAGATGTAAGCCCTGAGGTCCCGGATGTCGCGATCCGACATTTTGGAATAGGACGTGTAGGGCAGCGCGGGATAATAGTGCGATCCGGCCGGCGAGACGCCCTGGCGCAAGGCGCGGATAAGGTCCTCGTCGGTCCACGTGCCGATGCCGTTTACCGGATCGGGCGTGATGTTCGGCCCGTAGAATGTTCCGAACGGCGTCTTCAGCGCCCGCCCACCGGCAAGCAATGCACCCTTGTTCTTCTCGTCGGTATGGCAGCTTTCGCAACCGGCGGCGTGAAAGATATATTCGCCGCGCGATTCGGGCGTGTCGCCTTCGCCGACAGCCGCGTAGGCTGTCTTGACGGCGCCGCTCAGCAGTACGAGCAGCAGAACGACAGCCCGACCGGTCCGCGTCATATTCACCTACCAGTCGGCTCGAACAATTCGCCCGGAAGCGGCCGAGAAAAAAGCATAGCCGGCCGCCGAACGTAGGCGCGGTCTGACACTCATGCGCCGGTCAGCGGCGCGGTGCGCGATAGTTCTTATGGCAGGCGCTGCACGCATTGACCGCCGCCTGCTCCTTTTCGGCAAACGCCGTCTGGTCGCCGGACTTGGCTGCGGCCAATACCTCCGCGGCAGCCGGTTGCATGCGCGCCGCTATTTCCGTGAACTTGTCCCACTCGCTCCAGATCAGGGCTCGCGCCCGGGTTTTCTCAACCGCATCGTCGCCGGTGCCCGGATTGAAATGGGAAAGTATTTCCTTGACGCCGGTCGACGCATGGATCTTCTCGGCAGCGGCGACGACCTTATCGTCGAGTGGCGCCTGGCCCTTCATGGCGCTGACCAGAATCTTTTCGTTGTTGCTCAGCATCAGCATGTAATCGGAACGCTCTTTGGCCACGGCGGTTGCCTTTGCCTTGTCGTCGATCTTCGGCGGCATGTCCTGGGCGAACAGCGAGGCCGCGCCGCTCAGGGCGACCACAGCCGCTGCCAGGACGCCCGTGATCAGGTTCGCGCGTGAAGCCATTCTTGTTCTCCTACCATTTCGAAGGGGCGACGGCGGCAATTGGACGGCAACCCTGCCGGAGCCGAACCTTATGAACAAGAGACAAAGCGTGGAATAACAGTTATTTGAACACGCTCACGCCGGCGTGACAGACCGGTCGGAAACCCAAATGGCTGGCGGACAAGCCGGCCTAGGAGTATAGAGAGCCCGTCCAAATCGACCTCCCATCCCCACCTCATCGCTGAACGCCCATGTTGCCTTCCGCGCAACGCCTCAAGCGCTTGTTCCTGGGCCCCCCGAAAAATCCGCTGGCCCCGCAGATTCGCCAGCATATGGCTCTCGCCGCCTTTCTGGCTTGGGTCGGCCTCGGGGCCGACGGCCTGTCGTCGGCCAACTACGGCCCCCAGGAAGCCTATGTCGCGCTCGGCGAATATACCCACCTTGCCCTCTATCTCGCCGTGGCGACCGCGCTCACCGTCTTCATCATCGCGTTCGCCTACAACCAGGTCATCGAGCTGTTTCCGTCGGGCGGCGGCGGCTACAAGGTCGCCACCACCCTGATCGGACCGAAGGCCGGACTCGTCTCGGGTTCGGCGCTGATCGTCGACTACATGCTGACGATCGCCATTTCGATCGCCAGCGGCATCGACGCGGTGTTCAGCTTGTTGCCGCTCGCGTCTGCAAGGCTGGAAGCTGCCGAGCGAAGTCGTCATGACTCTGGTTCTGCTGGTGCTCAACATGCGCGGCATGAAGGAGCCCCTGAAGCTTCTCCTGCCGGTTTTCCTGGGCTTCCTGATCACCCATGGCGGGCTGATCGTCTATGGAATTCTGGCCCATGCCGAGGGACTGTCGACGCTGATCCCGGAGACCGTTTCCGAAACCCATGAGCTCGCCGACAGCATCGGCTGGTTTGCCTTGCTCTCGCTGCTGTTGCGCGCCTTCGCGCTGGGCGGCGGCACCTACACCGGCATCGAGGCCGTTTCCAACAACATCAACAATCTCAAGGAGCCGCGCGTCGAGACCGGCCGCCTGACCATGCTCTACATGGCGGCGTCCCTGGCCTTTACCGCCGGTGGGCTGATCGTCCTCTATCTGCTGTGGGACGCCATGCCGCAAGAGGGCATGACGCTGAACGCGGTCACGTTCAAGATGATCTACGGCCAATTGTTCGGAGAGGATTCCGCCATTCAGTCGGCGGCCCTGATCCTGACTCTGCTTTTCGCCGCCGGGATTCTCTTCGTCGCCGCCAATACCGGCTTCCTGGGCGGACCGGCGGTGCTCGCCAACATGGCCATCGACCGCTGGGTGCCGCACCAGTTCAGCCAATTGTCGAGCCGGCTCGTCACCCAGAACGGCTTGCTGCTGATGGGCGGCGGCGCGCTCGGCATCCTGCTGATCACCGGCGGAGAAGTCGACGTGCTGGTGGTTCTCTACAGCGTCAACGTGTTCCTGACCTTCTCGCTGAGCCTTTACGGCCTTTGCCTGCACTGGTGGCAGTGCCGTCATATCAAGCCGCATGCCTGGCGCCGCCTGGCGCTCTCGCTCGTCGGTTTCGTCGTCTGCGCCGGAATCCTGTCGACCACCCTGTTCGAGAAATTCACCCATGGCGCCTGGCTGACCGTGCTCATTACCGGCTTCGTCGTCGCCACGGGCCTGGCCATCCACCGGCACTACGAATCCGTGCAGCGCGCGCTGGCCAAGATCGATGCGCTGTTCGCCACCGCGGTTCCGCCGGTCGACCCGGACGAAGCACCGAAGCTCGATCCGGCGGCGCCGACGGCGGTGTTCCTGGTTGGCCGCAGCCTCGGCGCGGGCATGCATACGCTGCTCTCCGCCATTCGCCTGTTCCCGGGCGACTTCCATAATTTCCTGTTCCTCAGCGTGGGCGAGATCGACGCCGAGAGCTTCCATGGCGAAGCCATGCTGCCCGAGCTGACGCGCGAGATGGAAGAGCAGCTCCGCCACTATGTATGGTATTGCCAGCGCCACGGATTTGCCGCCGCCTTCCTCTACGATTTCGGCACCGACACGGTGCAGCGCATCGTCGATCTGGCCGACACCGTCGATCCGCGAATATCCCAACAGCGTGTTCTTCGCGTCGAACCTGGTCTTCGCGCAGGACAATGCCTTCACCCGCATGCTGCACAACAAGACCGCCTATGCCGTGCAGCGCAATCTTCACCTGCGCGGCGCCACGGTGGTCATCCTGCCGATGAAGATCTGATGAACCCGAGAACACGCCAGGACCATGGCGAGCACGTCATGGCCCGACTTGGTCGTGCCATACGCGCGTTTTTCACGATAGCAACACGAGGAAAGTCGTGGGTGCCCGCGGCCGCGCGCAGCGGACCCG
Organism: uncultured Alphaproteobacteria bacterium; assembly: GCA_963752345.1. GTDB lineage: Bacteria > Pseudomonadota > Alphaproteobacteria > SMXQ01 > SMXQ01 > CAVVYA01. The sequence goes on along the minus strand of CAVVYA010000015.1, from coordinate 480,592 downwards.
AGGGCCGGGGCATGACGAATAGGAATGAACGGACCTCCGCCTTGCTTTCACGCGCCCCGGCGCTATAACCCCGACACTGTCGCTCCCTGAGAGATATCCATGGCCCGAATCAACACGCTTTGCGTCTATTGCGGATCCAGCACCGGGCGCGACCCGCGCCATGTCGCGACGGCGACCGCGTTGGGCAAGCTGCTCGCGCGCGCGAACATCACCCTGGTTTACGGCGGCGGCCGTGTCGGCCTGATGGGCGTGGTGGCGGACGCGACGCTCGGCGCCGGCGGCAAGGCCATCGGCATCATTCCGACCATGCTCAAGACCGTCGAGCTCGCCCACGCCGGCCTGACCGAACTGATCGCCGTCGACACCATGCATGCGCGCAAGCACCGCATGTTCGAGATCTCCGACGCCTTCGCCATCCTGCCGGGCGGGCTCGGCACCCTGGACGAGGCGTTCGAGATCATCACCTGGCGCCAGCTCGGCCTGCACGACAAGCCGATCCTGCTGATCGACAGCGCGCGGCTATTGGCAGCCGTTCCGGGCCCTCTTGGAGCATGTCATCGAAGGCGGCTTTGCCCGGCCCGAGACGGCGCACCTGATCACCGTGGTCGACGACGTCGCCGCCATACCGTCCATTCTCGCCCAGTTGCCCGGACCCGGCCTGCCCCAGCGCCCGGACCGGATCTAGCCGGACCGGGCCCCTCGCCGTCATGGGCGGCACCTGTCGCCTCGGCTTGCACAAGCGGGCCGGGATCTTTAAGGTGCGCCCGACATTTTCCGCCACCGCCTGCCCCTTCCTGCCCTGGCCGACCCGCCGTCGTCCGGGCCGCCGGAAGGGTCATCGCTCACGGCACTTCAGGCCGGTCAGGTTCGGGCCGGCGTTTCAGGGGAGACAGACACTCCATGGCCAAGATCAAGGTCAAGACTCCGGTCGTCGAACTCGACGGCGACGAGATGACGCGGATCATCTGGAAGTTCATCAAAGACAAGCTGATCCTGCCGTATCTCGACATCGACCTGCGCTATTACGATCTCGGCATCGAATACCGCGACCAGACCGGCGACAAGGTCACCGTCGAATCCGCCGAAGCGATCAAGAAGTTCGGCGTCGGCGTCAAGTGCGCCACCATCACCCCGGACGAGGCGCGGGTGAAGGAATTCAACCTCAAGGAAATGTGGAAGTCGCCCAACGGCACGATCCGCAACATCCTCGACGGCACCGTGTTCCGCGAGCCGATCATCTGCAAGAACGTGCCGCGCCTGGTGCCGGGCTGGACCAAGCCGATCGTCATCGGCCGTCACGCCTTCGGCGACCAGTATCGCGCGACCGACTTCAAGGTGCCGGGCAAGGGCAAGCTCACCATCAAGTTCGTGCCGGCCGACGGCGGCCCGGCGATCGAGAAGGACGTGTTCAGCTTCCCCGGCGCCGGCGTCGCCATGGCGATGTACAACCTGGAAGACTCGATCCGCGGCTTCGCGCGCGCCTGCTTCAACTACGGCATCGCCAAGAAGTGGCCGGTGTATCTCTCGACCAAGAACACCATCCTCAAGGCCTACGACGGCTTCTTCAAGGACGTGTTCCAGGATGTCTTCGACAAGGAATTCCAGGGCAAGTTCGACAAGCTCGGCATCACCTACGAGCATCGCCTGATCGACGACATGGTCGCCTCCTCGATGAAGTGGAACGGCGGCTTCGTCTGGGCCTGCAAGAATTACGACGGCGACGTGCAGTCGGATTCGGTGGCCCAGGGCTTCGGCTCGCTCGGCCTGATGACCTCGGTGCTGCTGTCGCCCGACGGCAAGACGGTGGAAGCGGAAGCCGCGCACGGCACGGTGACGCGCCACTACCGCGAATACCAGAAGGGCCGCGAGACCTCGACCAACCCGATCGCCTCGATCTTCGCCTGGACCCGCGGCCTGAAATACCGCGGCGAATTCGACGGCACGCCGGACGTGGTCAAGTTCGCCGACACGCTGGAGCGCGTCTGCATCGAGACGGTCGAGGCCGGCCACATGACGAAGGACCTCGCCCTGCTCATCGGCCCCGAGCAGAAGTGGATGACCACCAACCAGTTCCTCGACAAGATCGACCAGAATCTCAAGGCGGCGCTGGCGACGGCGTAAGCCTCCGAGATCGAGGCGCAAACAAAAACCCCGCGGGATCGCTCCCGCGGGGTTTTTATTTAGATAGGCGACGATGTGGCAGACATGCGCGCTAGCGTCGAAATCAAGTAACGGTGATGCGATTCGGATTTACGCGTCGACTTCCAGCCGGGGCTCTCAATTGGCCACGACGTGACGGTAGGGTGCGTGCAGTTCTTCTCGCGCCACATCGCTGAACTCCTTGAGCGGGTCGATTCCTGCCCCCTTGTTGACCAACTCTCGCAGATCGCGCACCGTGCTGTTCGGGGTGAAATAGGTGTCGACGATCAGGCGCAAGACCCTGTCGGCGCATCGAACGGTTTTCGGCGCGCAAAGAACTCGCATTCGACTAACCAGGGCATACAACTCAGCTATTTCTGCCATGTCCGGCTCACTGTTCGTCACCGCGTCGCCGTAGGCTTTCGATGCGGCGACGATAAAAGCCTCGAACAGGTCTTGGCGTCGGGCCAGGTCTCCGGCAAGGCGGCCGGCGCGCACCTGCGAGCGCACGCTCAACCACTGGATGATGCCTGAAGTCAGCCCGGCGAGCACTGAACCGGTGAGCGCCGAAATCGCCATGATATAGGGGAGTTCCATGATGTCCGCCTTCTCAACCCGCTATCTCGCAGGCGACGTGATCGCCATGACAGAGGCTTCTCCAACCGCGTCACCGGTGGCGACCACGGGGTCCGAATGCGGGGTCTTGATCCGGAACCACGCGACGTACAGCGCCGGGAGGAACACCAGCGTCAGGAGTGTCGCGACCGCGAGGCCGCCCATGATTGCGTAAGCCATCGGTCCCCAGAAGATCGTCGGCGCGATCGGGATCATGCCGAGGATGGCGGCGGCTGCGGTGAGCAGGATCGGGCGGAAGCGGTGCATCGTCGCCTCGATGACCGCGTCCCACGGATGGCGCCCCTGCGCCTTCTCCGTCTCGATCTGGTCGATGAGAATCACCGAGTTGCGAGCGATCATGCCGGTGAGCGCGAGCACGCCCAGGAGCGCGACGAACCCGAGCGGTTTGCCGGCCACGAGGAGGGCGCCGACGACCCCGATGAGCCCGAGCGGAGCAACGCTGAGCACCAGGAACAGCCGACTGAAGCCCTGCAGCTGGAACATCAGGACGGTCAGGCTGATCACGAGCATCAGCGGCACGACAGCCATGACGGAGTCCTCCGCCTTGGCGCTCTCCTCTACCGTGCCACCGAGATCGACATGATACCCGGCCGGCAATCCGGCGTTCAACTCGGCGATCTTGGGCGCCAGCGCGTGTACGACCGTCGCCGGCTGGGTGCCGGCCGCGACGTCGGCGCGCACGGTCAGCGTGGGTTTCCGGTCGCGCCGCCAGACGAGCGGATACTCCTGGCCATATTCGACGGAGGCGATCTGGCTCAGGGGTACGGTCCGCCCGTTGGGCAGCGGCACCTGAAGCGTCCGGATCGCCGAGAGCGACATGCGCTGCTCGTCGACCGCCCGGACAACCACGTCAACGAGGTAGATCCCGCTCCGGATCTGGGTGGACGTGACGCCGGACACCACCGTGTTCAGCGCCTGGGAGACCTCCTCCGAACTCAGGCCGAGAAGGCGCGCCTCGTCCTGGTCGATCCGGATCCGCATGGTGCGAGCCGGTTCGCTCCAGTTGTAATTGACCTTCTGGACCGCGGGTTCTGCCCCGACGACCTGCGCGACCTTGAACGCGATATCGCGCACCTGGTCAGGCTCCGGTCCGCGCACGCGGTATTGGAGCGGCCATCCCACGGGAGGACCGAGCTCCAGCGGGTAGACCCGGCCGACGATGCTCGGGAATTCGGCCTTCAGTGCCTGCTCAAGCCTCGCCTTCACCCGCTCGCGCTCTTGCAAACCCTTGGTGACCACCACCGCTTGCGCGAAAAAATCGTTCGGAAGCTGCACATCCAGCGGCAGGTAGAACCGGACGGCGCCTTGTCCGACATAGGTGCTCCAGTGGTCCACGTCCCGGTCACCCGTCAGAAGTTGGTCGAACCGAGCCGAGATGTCGCGCGTCGCGTAGATCGAGCTGTTCTGCGGCAGATTCAGATCCACGATCAGCTCAGGGCGGTCGGATGACGGGAAAAACTGCTGCGGGACGAATTGCGTGCCGTAGAGCGACGCTCCAAACAGGCCCACCGTGAGAAGGACCGTGGCCCAGCGTGCCCGCATCGCCAACACGAGGCAGCGGCGGAACGCGCGCATAATCGGACCGGGCTCCCCCGAGTGCACCGCCTTGGGCTTTTTAAGGATCCAGACGCCGAGCAACGGCGTGAACAGAACCGCGACGACCCACGACGCGATCAGCGCGATGGCGACGACGGCGAAAATCGAGAAGGTGTACTCGCCTGCGGCACTCATGGCGAAGCCGATGGGGACGAACCCCGCGACCGTGACCAGGGTGCCGGTCAGCATCGGAAAAGCGGTCGAGCTATAGGCGAAGGTGGCGGCGTGCTCCTTGTCGTCGCCATGCTCGAGCCGCGTGACCATCGTCTCGACCGTGATCATGGCATCGTCGACAAGCAGCCCCAGGGCGATGATGAGGGCGCCGAGTGAGATGCGCTGAAGGTCGATCCCGAAAACGCTCATCGCGACGAAGACCGCGGCGAGCACGAGCGGGATCGCGAGGGCCACGACGGCGCCCGCCCGCAGGCCGAGGCTGATCAAGCTGACCGCCAGGACGATGGCGACGGCCTCCCATAGCGCTTTCATGAATTCGTCCACCGCGTGCTCGACGGTCACCGGCTGGTCGGCGACGAGCTTCGCGTCGATCCCGACCGGCAAGTCCACGACGATGTCCGCCATCGCCCGCTCGACTTCGTGGCCGAGGGTCAGCACATCGCCGCCCTTGCGCATGGCGATGGCGAGCCCGATGGCGTCCCTCCCGTTGACGCGGAATATCGGCTGCGCCGGATCGGCGGGCCCACGTGTCACGCGCGCGATGTCACCCAGGCGGATGATCCGGCCGTTCGCGACGAAGTTGACGGCGAGGACGTCCTGCTCCGACTGGAACGCGCCGGAGACCCGGATGAGGATCTTCTCGTCCCCGGTCTGAACCACGCCGGCAGGCGTGACGGCATTCTGGGCCTGCAAGGCGGCGATCAGCGCCGCGCGGTCGACGCCAAGGCCGGCCAGCTGCTCGGTCGAGAATTCGACGTAGACGCGTTCGTCCTGGGCGCCGAGCATGTCTATTTTCGATATGTCCGACAGCTGGAGGAGCTGCTTGCGGACGTCCTCGACATAGTCCCGCAGATCGCGGTGCGTGAACCCGTCCGCGGTGAAGCCGTAGACGATGCCGTAGGTATCGCCGAACTCGTCGTTGAAGCCCGGCCCGACGATCCCTTGCGGCAGCGTGTTGCGGATATCGCCGACCTTCTTGCGCACCTGGTACCAGATATCCGGCACCTGCTCCGGCGGCGTCGAGTTTTTCAGGTAGACGAAGATCGTGGCCTCGCCCGCGGTCGTATAGCTCTTCAGGTAATCCAGGTTCGGTGTCTCCTGGAGCTTGCGCTCGAGCCGGTCGGTGATCTGTTCGAGCGTGTCGCCCACGGTGGCGCCGGGCCATGCGGCGTGCACCACCATGGTCTTGATCGTGAAGTCCGGATCCTCGCTCCGCCCGAGCTTAAAGTACGACGCGACCCCGGCGATGACGATGACGAGCATGAAATAGGTCACGAGCGAACGGTGACGGATCGCCCATTCCGAGAGGTTGAAGCGCGTCATCGCACACCTCCGAGAAGCTGCACCTGCTGTCCGGGCCGCAATGCCTGCACCCCGGCCGTGACCACGATATCGCCCGCATTCAGGCCCTGGGAGATCACGGCGCTGGCCGGATCGAAGCGCAGCACGTCGACGTTGCGCAGCGACACGGTTTGACTCTGCGGATCGACGATCCACACCGCCGGCTGCCCGTCCGCTGCCGTCAGTGCGCTCGCCGGAACCTCCACGCCGGATGGCGCTGCCATCTGGATACGGCCGGTGACCGTGGATCCCAACCGCATGCTCTCCGGCGGATTTGTGATGCCGACCTTGACCAGGAATGTGCGGGTCGCGAGATCCGCCTGGGGGGCCACTTCCCGGACCTGCCCGCTCGCCGTCACGGTGGGGTCGTCGGCGAGCGCGACCTCCACGATCGGGTTGCGCGGCGCCGTCAGGATGAGTTGGCGCGGCACGTCGAACACGGCGTCGCGGCCGCCCTCGCGCGCCACCTGGACAACCATCTGCCCAGCGGGGACCACTTCGCCTGCCTCGGCGCCGACTGCCGCGATGACGCCCGGGCCATCGACCACCAGCACCGTGTAGCTCAGCTGGTCGCGCGCCATCCGCAGCTGCGCGCGAGCGGCCTCGACCTCCGCTTCGGCGGCCCGGAGCGTTTGCTCTGCCTCGTCGAATCTGGCGCGGGTCGTCCAGCCATCCTTCAAGAGCGCCTGCTGCCGCCCAAAGGTCAGGCGAGCCTGGGTCAGGAAAGCGAGCTGCGCGGTCAGCTTGGCTTCGGCAGCCTGTAAAGCGTTCTCCTCGTTCTGCGGGTCGAGCCGGGCCACGACCTGGCCTGCGCTGACTTGATCCCCCACATTCACCCGCCGCTCGACGATGCGCCCGCCGATGCGGAAGGCGATACTGGCTTGGTCCTTGGCGCGAACCTGGCCGGTCAGCGAGACGATGTCTCCTGCCGCGCTCCGTTCGGCCATGATGGTGCGGACCGGCCGCGCCTCCGGGGCGGAGGATTCCGGCTCGCTGCAGCCGACGAGCGCGGTGCTGATGAGGAGGGCTGCGTAGACAGGTGTTTTGAACATGGCACGATCTCCGAAAAGGGGTTTTGTGGAACCGAGGAGGCCACGCCGATCAGGCCTCCCTTCAAGACGCTTGATTTGCACGCTAAATTGCATATATATGCACTATAAAGTGTATCATGCTGGCAGGTGTAACAGGATGCACTACTGAGTGCAAGAGGAATTTTTCATGAAACTTCAAAAAGCGTCAGAGAAAGCCGTCCCGAACTCTCGGGGCGGTTCGCGGCAGGCCATCGTGGAAGCCGCTCAGCGCCTTTTCCTCGAACGCGGCTTTGGCGCCGTCAGCATGGACGAACTGGCCGCGGCGGCCGGCGTCGCGCGGCGCACGCTCTACAACCAGTTCTCCAGCAAGGAAGAAATCTTCCGGGAGATGCTTGTGGAGGTCTCCGACCAGTTCGCGGACATGCTGCCGCCGGGCATCGAAACCCGCGGTGAGGTCCAAGATGTGCTGCGATTAATCGCGCGGGCGATCTTCGATCTCCACCGGCGCCCCGGCTATCTCGGGTTCTTCCGCATGGTGGTCGCCGACTCGCGTCAGTTCCCCTGGATCGGCGAAGCCTTCGCGGCTGTCATCGAGCCTCAAATGGAGCGCTTTGCCCGCTACCTCACGCATTTGACGACCGTGGGCGTCCTCGATTGCCAGAACCCGATTCTCGGCGGCGAACCAGTTCGCGGGGATGCTCAACCAGTTCGTTCTGTGGCCCTGGATGCTGGGCCACGAAAGCCTTCCGGTGCGGGCCGAGGATGTGATCGAGGAGGCGGTTCAGATGTTCCTCGGGCATTACAGACGCCGCTAACAAACCGCCGGGATCGAGGCGCAAACAAAAACCCCCGCGGGATCGCTCCCGCGGGTTTTTGTTTGAGCACGTCGAACACAATGGCCAACGTCCTTTGACGTCATGGCCCGGCCTTGGCAGGTCGCTCATATGCCGATTCGTCATGGCCCAACTCGATCGGGCCCTCTCAGACCGGCGTGCTTCAACGTGCCCGTCAAAAACTTCGTCATGCCGGACTTGATCCGGCATCCATGAGACGAAACTGGCGCTCGAGCGCCTGCTATGGACCAATGGACCCCGGATCAAGCCCGGGGTGACGAATTGAGATGATGCCGGCTTGATACGAACCTCTGCCTGAGATGGCCCGATCGAGTCGATCGAGGTTCGGCCATGACGAGTTGGGAGAGGAATAGCGACGTGTGGCGGCGAGCCTTTGACGACGAGTTTGACCGGCTCTGGTCGCCTTACGCCGTCACGCCGGCCACCGCGTCCTCGATCGCCTGGAAGGCCGCGTCGGCCTTGTCGCCGTCGGGGCCGCCGGCCTGGGCCATGTCGGGCCGGCCGCCGCCGCCCTTGCCGCCGAGCGCCTCGGCGCCGCGCTTGACCAGCTCGACCGCGTTGAGGCGGTCGGTCAGGTCGTCGGTGACGCGCGACCACGAGCGGGCCTTGCCGTCGTTGACGCGCGATCAGCGCGACCACGCCGGAGCCGATCTTGGCTTCTTGAATTCGTCGGCCATGCCCTTGAGGTCCTTCGCGGCACGCCGTCGAGCTTGCGCGCGACCAGCTTGACGCCGCCGACCTCCTTGGCGAGCGCGCCGTTGCCGCCGCGCCGGCCGAGCGCCGCCGCCGCCGACAGCGCCAGCTGCTCTTGCGTGCTCGGCCAGCTCGCGCTCGAGCTTGCGGCGCTCCTCGATCAGCGCGGCGACGCGCGCGGCCAGCTCGGCCGGGCGCGACCTTGAGCACGCCGGCGGCCTGCGACAGCGGTCTCGCTGCTGGCGCCTCGTCATGCGCGTCGGCCGCGTCGCCGGTCACCGCCTCGATGCGGCGCACGCCGGCGGCGACGCGCGCCCTCGGCGACGATCTTGAACAGCGCCGATGTCGCCGGTGCGCCGCACATGGGTGCCGCCGCACAGCTCGACCGAATAGGCTTGCTCGCGTCGCCTGCCGGTCGTCGTCGCCCATCGCCGACGACGCGCACCTCGTCGCCGTATTTCTCGCCGAACAGCGCCATGGCGCCGGCCTCGACCGCCGCGTCCGGCGTCATCAGCCGCGTGTGACCTCGGCGTTCTGCGCGGATGCGGCGTTGACCTCGGCCTCGACCGCGCGCAGATCTCGCTCGGGCGATCGGCTTCGGATGGCGAGACGTCGAAGCGCAGCCGGTCGGGCGCGACCAGCGAGCCCTTCTGGGTGACATGCGTGCCGAGCCGGCGGCGCAGCGCCTCGTGCAGCAGGTGCGTCGCCGAATGGTTGCGCGCGGATGCGCGGCGCCGGCGCGTGCGATCGACGCGCAGCTCGACCGCGTCGCCGACCTTGAGCGTCGCCCTGGCTCGACGCGTGCCGAGATGGACGAAGCAGATCGCCGAGCTTCTTCTGGGTGTCGGCGACGCGCGATCTCGGCGCCGTCGCCGGCGAAGATCACGCCGGTGTCGCCGATCTGGCCGCCGCTCTCGCCGTAGAACGGCGTCTGGTTGAGCACGCACCGCGACCTCGGCGCCGGCCGGCGCGCTCGTCGACCGGCTTGCCGTCGGCGACCAGCGCGACGATCTTGCCCTCGGCGCTCTCGGTCGACGTAGCCGAGGAACTCGGTGGCGCCGAGCCTTCTCGCGCGATGTCGAACCAGACCGCGTCGGTCGCGGCCTCGCCCGAGCCGGCCCAGGCGGCGCGCGCCTCGGCGCGCTGGCGCGTCCATCGCCGCGTCGAAGCCGGCCAGTGTCGACCGTGCGGCCCTGCGCGCGCAGCGCGTCCTGCGGTCAGGTCGAGCGGGAAGCCGTAGGTGTCGTAGAGCTTGAAGGCGACCTCGCCGGCCAGCGTGCCGCCCTTGCCGCAGCCGCGCTGGTCTCCTCGTCGAGCAGCCGCAGGCCGCGTTCCAGCGTCGTGCGGAAGCGCGTCTCCTCCAGCTTCAGCGTCTCGGTGATCAGCGCCTCGGCGCGGACGAGCTCGGGATAGGCCGCGCCCATCTGCGCGACCAGCGCCGGCACCAGCCGGTACATCAGCGGCTCGCGCGCGCCCATCATGTGGGCGTGGCGCATGGCGCGGCGCATGATCCGGCGCAGCACGTAGCCGCGGCCCTCGTTCGACGGCAGCACGCCGTCGGCGATCAGGAAGCGCGATCGCGCGCAGATGGTCGGCGATGACGCGGTGGCGACGCCGCGTGCGGGCCGTCCGGCGCCTGCCCGGTCGCCTCGGCCGAGGCCACGATCAGCGCGCGCAACATGTCGGTGTCGTAGTTGTCGTGCTTGCCCTGCAGGACGGCGGCGAAGCGCTCCAGCCCCATGCCGGTGTCGATCGAGGGCTTGCGGCAGCGGCGACGCGCTCGTCCGGCGGCGACCTGCTCGTACTGCATGAAGACCAGGTTCCAGATCTCGATGAAGCGGTCGCCGTCCTGCGTCCGGCGAGCCCGGCGGGCCGCCCGGGATCTGGTCGCCGTGGTCGTAGAAGATCTCCGAGCACGGGCCGCACGGGCCGGTGTCGCCCATCGCCCAGAAATTGTCCGAGGTCGGCGATGCGGATGATGCGGCTGTCCGGCAGGCCGGCGATCTTCTTCCAGAGGTCGGCCGCGTCGTCGTCCTCGTGGATAGACGGTGACCAGCAGCCGGTCCTTGGGCAGGCCGAATTCCTTGGTGAGCAGGTTCCAGGCAAGCTCGATCGCGCGCTCCTTGAAATAGTCGCCGAAGGAGAAATTGCCCAGCATCTCGAAGAAGGTGTGGTGCCGCGCGGTGTAGCCGACATTGTCCAGGTCGTTGTGCTTGCCGCCGGCGCGCACGCATTTCTGCGACGGTGGCGGCGCGCGGGTAGGCGCGCTTCTCCGCCCCGGTGAAGACGTTCTTGAACTGCACCATGCCGGCGTTGGTGAACATCAGCGTCGGGTCGTTGCGCGGCACCAGCGGGCCGAGGCGCACGACCTCGTGGCCGTTGCGCGCGAAATAATCGAGGAAGGTGGCGCGGATGTCGTTGTCGCTCGTCATGGCCTGCTCAATAGGTCGAATCAGCCGGCAAAGGGCACGCCGAGCCCGGGCCGCCGGACCCGCTTCTACGCGCGGGCGGCCGCGCTGTCCAGAAGTGGCGCGCCGGCACGTGCAGGCCGGCCGCGGCTGCCGCCGACGCAGTGCGCGACCCAGGCAATGTCGCCGGCCGATCGGCCTGCGTCGAACGGCGATCTCCGCCAGAGAGGCCGGGCGCATGGCCTGACGCCGTGCTGCTGTCGCTCGCACTGTCGATCCCGGCACTGCCGGCCGCGCGCCCGACCGGAGCGGCGGCGCAACGGCTCGACGTACGGCCATCGTGCGAGGCTGGATGTGCCCGGCATGGGCAGCTCGCCGACGTCATCTGCCTGCTGGCGCGATCGGCGCTCGGCGACCATGGCGTGTGGGTGGCCCGAGGCTGCTCGCACCGGCACGGCTGATCGCCGCGGATCGACCTCGGCCGCCGGCGCTCGACATGCCGCCGAGCGGTCGCGCGCGGCGGATCGACAGGCCGGCATTCGAGATCGGCGGCGCATGATCGGACGCTAGCGCGCGCGACGCGGAAGACCCGAGGCGAAGCCGCGGTCCGCGCGACCGGCTGGCGAGACGCTGGACGGATCGCCGTGCCGCGACTCTCGCGGCCGACGCGATCGGCAGCAGCGGCGAGTCGACAGCTCCGCCGCCAGTCGGGCCGACGCGCGGCGAAGAGAGGATCGCGCCGCACCGCCGCCGCCCGGATGGGCCGACAGGCCGCCGCGTGGCGGGAGTGCCCGGCGATCGGTCCGCGTCGCTCGGCGGCGTCGTCTCGTCGTCGCCGGCGACCGCCCGCGATCAGCGCGTCGGCGACGAGGCCGGCATTCTGCGCGGATCGCCTGCTCGATCGCGGCCGCGATCTCGGGTTGTCCTTGAGGAACTGCTTGGCGTTCTCGCGGCCCTGGCCGATGCGCTGGCCGTCGTAGGAGAACCAGGCGCCCGACTTCTCGACGATGCCGGCCTTGACGCCGAGGTCGATCAGCTCGCCGATCTTGGAGATGCCCTCGCCGTACATGATGTCGAACTCGACCACGCTGAACGGCGGCGCCATCTTGTTCTTGACCACCTTGACGCGGGTCTGGTTGCCGACCACCTCGTCGCGTCCTTGATCGCGCCGATGCGGCGGATGTCGAGGCGGACCGAGGCGTAGAACTTCAGCGCGTTGCCGCCGGTCGTGGTCTCCGGGTTGCCGAACATCACGCCGATCTTCATGCGGATCTGGTTGATGAAGATCACCATGCGTGTTGGAGCGCGAGATCGAGCCGGTCAGCTTGCGCAGCGCCTGGCTCATCAGGCGGGCCTGCAGGCCGACATGGCTGTCGCCCATCTCGCCTTCGAGCTCGGCGCGCGGCACCAGCGCCGCGACGGAGTCGACCACCAGCACGTCGATCGCGCCGGAGCGCACCAGCGTGTCGGCGATCTCCAGCGCCTGCTCGCCGGCATCGGGCTGCGAGATCAGCAGTTCGTCGATATCGACGCCGAGCTTGCTTGGCATAGACCGGGTCGAGCGCGTGCTCGGCGTCGATGAAGGCGCAGGTGCCGCCGCGTCTTCTGCGCCTCGGCGATGACGTGCAGCGCCAGCGTGGTCTTGCCCGAGCTTTCCGGGCCGTAGATCTCGACGATGCGGCCGCGCGGCAGGCCGCCGATGCCGAGCGCGATGTCGAGGCCGAGCGAGCCGGTCGAGATCACCTCGATCTCGCACCGCCGATCGCGCTGGCCGAGCTTCATGATCGAGCCCTTGCCGAAGGCCCGCTCGATCTGGCCGAGCGCGGCGTCGAGCGCCTTGTCCTTGTCCATGCTGTTCTTTTCTGTGAGGGGGAAAGCGGTGACGTTCACGACGAGCCCTCCTTATTCCATAGCGCCCTCAGCGGCGCAATGACGCCATCTATTCACGTTTTGTTCTGGTTGGCAAGGGAGATGTTAAAGCTTTCAGATCGTTGGGTTATTCCTGAAATGTTCCGGGCCTGTTCCGCTCGACCGCGCGCGAGTATATCCCCTTGACGCACGTAATTCCATGCCTTATAGTCCTGGGCATAGGAGGTTGCCATGGCAAAGACCTTTACAATCAAAGAGTTCTTCAAGCGTTTCCCCGACGATGACGCCTGTTTGGCTCACCTGATGAAGGTCCGCTATGGCGATAGCACGACTTGCCCGAAATGCGGCAAGACAGGCCGGTTCGCCCGCCTCTCCAAGCTCCCGGCCTACTCCTGCCCGTGGTGCGGTCACCACATCCATCCGATGCAGGGAACGCCCTTTGAGCGGACGCACACCGCGCTCCAGAAGTGGTTCTATGCGATGTATCTGTTCACCACGACGCGGCACGGCGTGCCGGCGAAGGAGCTACAGCGCCAGCTCGGCGTGACCTACAAGACCGCGTGGCGCATGGGCCACGAAATCCGCAAATACATGGGCGATGTTGACGGCGATGCCCCGCTCGGCGGGAACAAGGCCATCGTGGAAGCGGACAAGGCTTTCATCGGCGGCAAAGACAAGCGCGGGCACGACGACAAAACCGTTGTCCTCGGCATGGTCGAGCGCGGCGGCGAAATCATTACCCGCGTTGTCGGCGGTCGTGGCGAGTGGTTCGTCGTCCCGCACATCATTGAGAACGTGGTGCCCGGCACCCGCATCGCGACGGACGAAGCCCGCGTGTTCGGCAAGCTAGCCGAAGAAGGCTTCCGCCATGGGACGGTCAATCACTCGGCCAAGGAATACGTCCGTGGCCCCGTTCACACGAACACGATTGAAAGCTTCTGGTGCCGCCTCAAGGCGAGCATTCGCGAACTCACGTTCATGTGTCGAGCCACCACCTGCCGAAGTATCTGCGGGAGTTCGAGTTCCGCTTCAATCTTCGCCGCTCGCCTCACCTGATGTTTGACCTTTTGCTTTTGGCTTTCCCGAAGCCATTGACGTAACGAGGCGGTCGAAAGCGTCTTCATCGCCTTCCGAGGGATGAGCCTCGATGAAGCGGTCTAGCTGCTTCCTCGCGCGGGCCTCGTGGAGGGTCACTTTTTTGTCAGCCATGGGATCTGCCCATTAGAAACTTGGTCCAATTGATCTGAATTGTTCCTATTAAAAAGCATGACCAAGCGCGAGTAGTGACAGTCTCTAAAAATACAATTGTCAAACACGATGGGGTTTTGCAATGGCAGCTTACGAGAGTCGTCCCTAAGTACGATGAAGTCACATAGCCCCTGCTCGAATATACCGGTGAAGGTGCAATTTCTGAAATACACGACGGCGGGGCCAACGATCTCGCAATTCCTAAAGTCTTTATTTGATGCTTGCCGGCCTACCGGATCGCCAAATTTACTGACGTCGATTCGTTTGCGATAGAAGTTGTCCTCAAGCGGATTCACGCCATCCATCGGCTTAGATATCTCCCGCAGATAATGGGCGCGCGCTATCGCCAGCCGGAACCATCCCCACGCAGCAAAAATAAGCACTGCGATTCCGGCACCGACGATCCCTGCTAAGACATATGATAGCGGTTCGTAAGCTTCGAGAGCCTTTGTCGCTTGCGCAGCCCATCCGGTCACAACGCCACCTGCAATCGCGACGAACGCTCGCACCATCCATTCAATGACTCCCGTGTATGGCTCCAGCGCCCTAAACAGCTTGCCGAACATCCCGCCCCCCTAAATTGCAGCCCCGCCGACATACTGCGGCAACCAGGGCTTACGAGGGAAGGAGGGTGCTCTTTAACGCTTACGTGCGTCAAGGGGATATACTCGACCGCGCGCGGCCGCCGCTATTATATACTTGACACATGCACCCGGCGGGTTTAGGTTGCTGGTCAAGGAGATAGCCATGACCGACCTTCACGACCCCATTTTCACCAACGAGACCAAGGCCCGAGAGTATCTTGAGGCTATCCGTTGGCCAGAAGGTCCGGTCTGCCCCCATTGCGGCGTCCTTGAGAAAGCCTCCAAGGTGAAGGGCGGTCGCGAGGGCCTGTTCTTCTGCAATGCCTGCCGCAAGCAGTTCACGGTCACGGTCGGCACCGTTTTCGAACGCTCCAAGATCGCCCTCACCAAGTGGCTCCTGGCGACCCATCTCCTGTCCTCCTCCAAGAAGGGCATGAGCGCCCACCAGCTCCACCGCATGCTGGGCGTCACCTACAAGACCGCCTGGTTCATGGCGCACCGCATCCGCGAGGCGATGAACGAGCCAACGGCCGGCCCGCTGGGCGGCGAAGGCAAGATCGTCGAGGCCGACGAAACCTACCTCGGCGGCCGGGCAACGAGTCGCCAGCAACAAGGGTCGGGAGATGCAGCGCGGCATCGGCGAGAAGCGCGCGGTTCTCGCCCTGGTTGAGCGTGGCGGCCGGTCCGCTCGTTCCATGGAGCAGATCGACCGGCAAGACGGTCCGCGATCTCCTCGTCACCAACGCGGATCGCAAGTCGCGTCTGATGACCGACGAAAGCCGCTCTACAAGGACGTCGGCAAAGAGTTCGCACGCCACTTCACCGTCAACCACGCGAAGGGCGAATACGCCACGGGCTTCGTCCACACCAACACGGTCGAGGGCTACTTCTCCATCTTCAAGCGCGGCATGATCGGCACCTATCAGCACTGCGGCGAGCAGCACCTACAGCGCTATCTCAGCGAGTTCGACTTCCGCTATTCAAACCGCAAGATCAGCGACAAGGAGCGCGCCGAGGTTGCCGTGAAAGGTGCCGAGGGCAAGCGCCTCATGTATCGGCGGTCTCGTCTCAGCGCTTAAAAAAAGGCGCATCGGGCGAAGCGAATTTCGCAGACTGAAGGGTCTAGAGATCGCTTTGCTGCGCATTCTGCGCATCAGCGACTAATTCTCCGACGAACCGTGCCTGTGCCATACTGTTAGGCGCGCCTCCGCTTCCTCGCGTGTACCACAAGTGATGTGGAACGCGAAGGCTCGTCCATTGTGCGAGTACCTCAAATCCAAATGACCTTTGGGGGGAGTGTTGCATGGCTGACGTTACGTATCCTTGCTATATCCAGCGTAAGGACCAGAGCGGGAATTGGTATTGGATTTACTACGCGAAAAACGGAGAGGAGATCGCCAGGAGCAGCGAGAGCTGATGTGCGTCGCGACGATTGCACGCACAGCATTAACTTGGTCAAGAACTCGTCTGGCGATCCGATCTTCTACTACAATTAGACAAAGCCCCGGTCAGTTGGCCGGGGCTTTTTTTCATCGCAAGGGGGGATCGATGGACCAATCTGCTTTTCTAGAGGCGCTCGCGGCTTTGCAAGAACCGCATCCGGCGGAATTTGGTACTGGTGGTCTCAAATAATCCTTACCGGTCTCGTTTTCGTTTCAGCAGTCGTCGCGGCCTGTCAGCTCATCCTAATTAGGAGGCAGGCCAGAGCAAATTTTCTCTTAGAGCTAGATAGGCGTTGGGAAGCTGACGATCTCTGGAAAACTAGAGTGACAATCCGAGAGTCCAAAAATTATATCAAACAGGTCATTCGGCAAAACCACGCCAATGCGTCGCTACCTCGGCAACGCGAGCTTTACCGCGAACTGTTTGCGGATCACCTGGCGACGTTGAGACAGGAAAAATATGAAAGCTATGTTTGCTTTTCGCGAACGTGGGGCTTCCTTGAGACCCTGGGTCTCCTGGTCAAAAAGAAGTACCTCACCGTCGCCGAAATCGACGACTTGTTCGGCTATTCGATAATTGAATGTGACGATATGTCGCGCCTGCACATAGAGAGGCGTGACAAGCAGGAATCCGAGAACTCCGGTATCAAGGCCGATCTGTATATCGAGGCCAAAGAATTGGCGCGAAAGATCAGGGAACGAAGTTCAAGTGATCGGACGACCGCGATACATAGCATCCTCCGACGGTTGCGTTCTAAATTGCTGTTCTGGGAATAGGCTATTCCCTATCGTCCCACCCAACAACCCCTCATTTGGGCTTTTCGGTCGGCTTTTCCACGGGCTTTTTAATGGTTTTAACATGGGGTGTCGGCGGCGTTTTCAGCATCCGCTCTACCACCTTCGTAAAGTCCTTGTCCTTCTTCGGATCGGGCTGTTTCTCGGCCATTCCTACACCTGTAGAATCCCATCTTGCACTACCCGCAAGATTTATGAATCCTCTGTCTGCTTTGCGGTGGACCGAGCGCATCCCCGTCGCGTAACCAAAAGGATGCTTGTGAAGGCTGATCGTCCCGGGGGGACTGTGCAGAGCTGGCGCACCTAAAAGGTCCTGACCGACCGCGGGTGCACTAGAGGGATAGCCACCATCCCTCAACGTAATCTGGCACGCCAACTCTGCACATTCAAGCAAACCGGCCTGTCACGCGGGAATCGCTTTAACACGCCGTATTTGCATTTCTCAAGTATATAATCGCGGCGGCCGCTGATCGTGCGGGGTCTGCACGGTCAGGGCGCGATGGCCGGACCCTTGGGGCCGATTCACGCGCTCCAGGCTCTCCCTCGCGTCCGCTGCAATCGGGTACGCCCCGGTCTGCCGGAACGCCGGCCCCGGTCCTGACCGAAAGGCCAGCCGGATCGGCAGAGCGGCGGCGAGGGTCGGACGGCCCCGTTTCGCTTCGCGTTCCCGCGTGTCGAAAATCTGTCCGCGGAAACAAACCCTTCGCGATCGCGTTACCGCTCACCCGTCGCGCTACTGAGGGAGCTTGCGTGCAAAATTTCTATGCGTCGGGTTCGCGTCAGATCAGCATCGATGTGCTGCGTGGCTATTTCATCCTGAGCATGGCTTCGGGTCATCTCGCCGAGGGGATGATCTCCAGCCTTCTCCATGTCTGGGTCTGGGTGGATGGCGCCGCCGGCTTCGTCTGCCTGTCCGGCTTCGTGCTCGGCCTGTCGCAGCGCGCCCGCTGGCAGCGCGGCGACGCGGCCGCGCAATGGTGGGTGCTGCGCCGCGCCGCGCAGATCTGGCTGATCAGCATCGGGCTCACGCTGTTCGCGCTGTCGGCCCGGATCATCGCCAAGGACCTCGATTTCATCGAGCCGGTGTTCACCGCCGAGCGCCTGCCGTCGGCGCTGGCCGACCTGCTGCTGCTCGACCTGCATGTGCCCTATTTCGGCATTCTCTCCATGTATGTGGTGTTCCTGTTCTTCGCCTTCTTCGCGGTGATGGCGCTCAAGCGCAACCTCGACGTGCTGGTGCTGGCGGCCTCGGCCGCGGTCTATGCCGCCGTGCAGCTCACCGCCGACCGCCTGCCGCCGGAGACCGGCGAGCCGAGCTTCTGGCGCTCCGCCTGGCAATTCCTGTTCTTCGCCGGGCTGGTCGCCGGCTGGCGCTGGCGCGAGCGGCTGCAGCCGGCGCTAGCCGCGCGCAAGACACCCATCCTGGTCGCGTCGGCCGTGGCGGTCGTGGCGTTTCTCGTGCTCGCCCATTCATCGAAGATCCCCCCTCTGAAGGATCTCGAGATCGATCTGTGGCCCTATTTCCACAAGTTCACCCTGAGCCCGCCGGTGGTCGGCTATTTCGCCGTCCTGCTCGCCTTCCTGGCGAGCCTCGTCGAGCAGGCGCGCCGCGTCCGACCGCTGCTCCCGGTCCTCAACCTCGTCGCCCTGTTCGGCCGACACAGCCTGGCCTGCTTCGTCATCATGTCGCTGCTCCAGGTCGTCACCTGGGTCATCGCCAGGCCGGACGAGCCGGAGGACGCGCGGCATCTGATGTGGTTCGGCCTGGCCGTCGCCCTGTTCACGCTCTACTGCTTCGCCGTCGAACGGCGGGCGACCGCGCCGGCGGTGCGGCGGCCCGGCCTGGCGCCGGCCCTGCCGCGCCCCGCTCCGCTCGCCAAGGAAGGGGCAACCCTCGCGGGCCTCGGCCGTTAACCGGTCGTCCGATGCTTCACCGGACCATCAGCGGAACGGGCCATGCCAACTCTGGAGTCCTCGGCGATCAGCCGCGTCGCCTACAACGCCGCCAGGCGCTGCCTCTACGTGACCTATCGCGACACCGGCGAGGTCTACGCCTATGTCGGCGTGCCACGGAGCGTCTATGACGCGCTGCTGAAGGCCGACTCGGCCGGCCGCTTCGTCAACGCGCGGATCAAGCCGCACTACAAGGCGCAGCACCTGAGCGAGCCCTGACGCGCCGGGCCGGCGGCGAAAGGCCCGCGCGGACGCGCCGCGGCGGGCTGCTCGCGAACGCGGCTATTCGATGGTCTGGGCCACGCGCATCTTGACGATGCGGTCGGGATTGCGCGGCGGCTCGCCCTTCTGGATCTGGTCGACGACCTCCATGCCCTTCACCACCTGGCCCCACACGGTGTATTGGCCATCGAGGCTCGGCACGCTGGTGAAGCAGATGAAGAACTGGCTGTCGGCCGAGTCGAGCGACTGAGAGCGCGCCATGCCGACGGTGCCGCGCTTGAACGGCGTCTTGGTGAACTCGGGCGGCAGCTTCTTGCCGCTGCCGCCGCGCCCGGTGCCGGTCGGATCGCCGGTCTGGGCCATGAAATCGCTCGATCACGCGATGGAAGATGATGCCGTCGTAGAAGCCGCTCTCGGCGAGCTCCTTGATGCGCGCCACGTGCTTGGGCGCGAGATCCGGGCGCAGTTCGATCATCACCCTGCCCTGCTTGAGGTCCATCTGGAGATATTCGGCGGCGGAGGCCGGAAGGATCGTCGCGGCGGCAAGTGCGAGACCGAGACACAGATGCTTGAGAAACTTCATAGGTAGGTCACCTGATCTTCGTGAGAAAGAAAGTAGCGTCGATGGCCCGATCAAGTCGGGCCATGACGACGTGACGATATGAGACATTGCCCCTCGGCGCCAGCCTCTCGACCGATCTGAGTTCCATCTCATCGGGTGTGAGCGCACCTTATCCCGCCAGAACTTCCTTCACCTTGCCGGCGAGCTGCTGCAGGCTGAAGGGCTTGGGCAGGAAATGGATGTCGGCGTCCTGGCTGACCTTCTCGCGGAAGCTGTCCTCGGCATAGCCGGAGATGAAGATCACCTTCATGGTCGGATTGTCCTCGCGCACGCGCTTGACCAGCTCGGGCCCGTCGAGCACCGGCATGACCACGTCGGTGATCACCAGATCGACCGGCCCGCCGGCGGCGGCCATCACCTCGAGCGCGTTCTCGCCGTTCTTGGCCTCGAGCACCTTGTAGCCCTTGTTGCGCAGCGCGCGGGCGCCGAACAGGCGCACCGCATCCTCGTCCTCGACCAGCAGCAGCGTGCCGACGCCGGTCAGGTCGCGCGCCGTGCTGGATGCGGCGTCGAGATCCATGGCGGCGGCCGCGGTTTCCTTGGCGGTGGCGATGTGGCGCGGCAGGTAGATGCTGAAGGTCGAGCCCTTGCCGATGGCGCTGTCGACGGCGATGAAGCCGCCGGTCTGCTTGACGATGCCGTAGACGGTCGAGAGGCCGAGGCCGGTGCCCGAACCCACTTCCTTGGTCGAGAAGAACGGCTCGAAGATGCGTTCCAGGTTTTCCGGCGGGATGCCGGTGCCGGTGTCGATCACCTCGATCAGCACATAGTCGCCCGCCGGCATCGTCTCGGCGCCGCGCTGCATCTCATGGTCGAGGGTGACGTTGGCGGTGCGGATGGTCAGCGTGCCGCCGCTCGGCATGGCGTCGCGCGCATTGACCACGAGATTGATGATGACCTGCTCGAACTGGCCCTGGTCGACCTTGACCAGGCCGAGGTCGCGGCCGTGCACCACCTTGAGCTGGATGTTGACGCCGATCAGCCGGCGCAGCAGGTTCGACAGTTCGGCCAGGATGTCGGTGACGTCGAGCACCTTGGGCTGCAGGGTCTGCTGGCGCGAGAAGGCCAGCAGCTGGCGCACCAGGTTGGCGGCGCGGTTGGCGTTCTGCTTGATCTGCATGATGTCGGCGAAGGTCTGCTCGCCGGGCCGGTGGCGCAGCAGCAGCAGATCGCAGAAGCCGATCATCACGGTCAGCAGGTTGTTGAAGTCGTGCGCCACGCCGCCGGCGAGCTGGCCGACCGCCTGCATCTTCTGCGACTGGGCGAACTGCGCTTCCAATTGGCGCTGCTGGGTGGCGTCGATGAAGTGCAGCATCAGGCCGAACAGCCGGCCGGTGGCATCCTCGAGCCGGCTGACGAAGAGTGTCGCGATGCGCGTGCGTCCGCCCGCCTGAAGATGCACATCGAACGGCGCGGTGGGCGACGCGGTGCCGGCGGAGACCGCGGCGAGCCGCTCCGCCAGGGCCTGGCGATCTTCGGGCGCCACGAAATCGCTGAGGGCCACCCCGATCACGCTGGCGCCCCAGCGGTCGGAGGCGGTCGGAAACGCGGCGGTGGCGGCGCCTGGCGCGGGCGCGGCAGGGTTGCGGCGCACCATCTCGCGGAAGCTGCGGTTGCAGTCGCTGACGCGCCCCTGAAGATCGAGCGAGTGCGATGCCGATCGGGGCGTCCTCGAACAGCTTGTGGAAGCGCTGCTCCGAGACGCGCAGCACCTGCTCGAGCTCGCGCTCGGCGGTGAGGTCGCGCACGATGACGCGGGTGCGCAGCTGCTGGCCGGCGTCGCCGTCTTCCTTGATGGTCTGGGTGACGGCGGCATGGAACAGCCGGCCGTCGCGCGCGCGGAAGGTCACCTCGCCGCTCGCCCCAGGCGCCGGGCCGCCGAACGGGTCGTAGGCCAGGGCGCCCTTGGCGCGCGCGCCGGCGACGAAGTCATGCAGGCGGCGGTCCTCGCGCAGAATCTCGTCCGGCTTGTAGCCGAGCCAGCGGGCGAAGGTCTGGTTGACGTAGATGAAGCGCCCATCGCGGTCGACCGAGTAGAAGCCGGCCGAGGCATTCTCGAGGAAATCGACGATCTTCTCGCGCTCCTCGCGGATCACCTGTTCCATCTGGCGGCGCGAGGTCACATCCTCGATGCGCCACAGCACGTAACCGTAATGATCCTTGATCGGATAGGCCGAGACGCTGCGCCATGCCGTCTCGCCGGCCGGCGTGACGCCGCGCACCTCGGCGTGGCCAGTGCCGCCTGAGCCAGCCAGCCCGCGCAACATGGTCAGCTGGCGGCCGACCTCGGTGCCATCGCCCATGCTCGCCTGGAAGGCCTGGCTGGCAGCGCTCGTCGCCGTGGCGAACATCTGCATGAAAGCGGCATTGCCATAGACGACGCGGCCACTCGGCGCGGTGATGACCCGGCCGTGGGGATCGGCATCGAGCGTGCCGGTCAGCAGCCGGTTCTGGGCAATGAGCAGGTGGCGCTGGCGCGTGAAATAGGTGAAGGCCAGGAACGCCGGCAGGGCGCAGGCCGCGAGGCCGGCGGCCACCGGCAGCAGGATCGGCGCCATCCCGGCATCGCTCGCCGTGCCATGGATGTGGCCCGCGGCGTAGATGATCGCGCCCGACAGCAGGAACAACAGCGCCAGGGCGCCCCATAGGGCAGGCCGCTGCCACGGCCGCTCGCGTTCGCGCGGCAACGGTGGGCCACCTGAGTCCGGCATGCCAGACGCGTCGATGAATTGCGAATCCTGCGCCACGATTTCCTTGTACCGCCAGCCTTTTGCTCCGGTCGCAGCCTAGCACGCCCGGACCGCGCCGTGGAACATCAAGGTCTACCAGGCGCGACGGTGCGCACGCGCGAGCGCGCGACGGGCTAGGTCGTGGACTCATAAGCGCGGAGCCAGAGTTGGATTGAGGCAAGGAGGACGGCGGCGAGGAAGTTGCGCGCCAGCTTGTCGAAGCGGGTGGCGATCCGTCGGAAGTGCTTGAGTTTGCTGAAGAGCCGCTCGACCAAGTTGCGCTGACGATAGATTGCCCGGTCGACGACCCTGCGGATGCGAACGTTGCTTTGGCTCGGGATGTGGGCGGCGCCGCCGCCGGCCTCGATCAGGTCGATGATTGCCCGGGCGTAATATCCGCGGTCTGCGACCACAGGGCCGGTCAACCCGAGGCCTTCCAGCAACATCGGCGCGGTGGTTTTGTCGGACGCCTGGCCGGGCGTGAGAAGGATGCGCACGGGCAGGCCCTGATCGTCGGCGACGACGTGGATCTTGGTGCTCAGTCCTCCACGAGAACGGCCAATGGCGTGATCCGCGCCCCCTTTTTACCGCCCGCCGCGTGCTGGTGGGCGCGCACGATCGAGCTGTCGATCAGGTGCATCGAACTCGGGGGATTGCCGGGCCAACGCAGTGAAGATGCGCAGCCATACCCCCGCCTTGGCCCAGCGGTTGAACCGGTTATACACCGTCGTGTAGGGGCCATAGCGGTCCGGCAGATCGCGCCACGGCGAGCCTGTGCGCAGGATATAGAATATGCCGTTCAGAACGCGACGGTCATCCCGACGCGGCACGCCCCGCGGCTTGTTCGGCAACAGCGGAGCGATGATCAACCACTCCGCATCCGTCAGTTCAAAGCGAGCCATGATCCAGCCCTCCGTTCGTCCGGAGAGTTGAATCACAGATGCCCTATCCAAGGGAATCCCCCTTATGAGTACAGAACCTAGGCGCGCCCCTGCACCCGCTGCTTGAGCTTCATGACGTAGCCGATGATTTCGGCGACCGCGCGGTAATGCTCGGTCGGGATCGGCTGGTCGAGATCGACTGTGGCGTAGAGCGCGCGCGCCAGCGGCGGATTCTCGACGATCGGTACCTCGTTGTCCTGGGCCAGCTCGCGGATCCGGGCGGCGACCAGGTCGGCACCCTTGGCGACCAGGACGGGGGCCTCCGTCTCGCCCTGCACATAGCGCAGCGCGACCGCGAAGTGGGTCGGGTTGGTGACCACCACGGTGGCCTTCGGCACCTCGGCCATCATGCGGCGGCGGGCGCGCTCCATGCGGATCTGGCGCAGCCGGCTCTTGATCATCGGATCGCCGTCCGTCTGCTTCATTTCGTCGCGGACTTCCTGCTTCGTCATGCGCATCGACTTCATATGGGCGAAGCGCTGATAGAACATGTCGAGACCGGCGATCGCGGCGACCACCGCCAAAGCGGCGATCAGCACTCTGCCGGACAAGCCCGTGGTATAGTGCAGCAGGTCCGGCACGCTATAGGTCGGGAGGTTGGTGAGATGGCTGAGTTCGGGCATCACCACCAGGGTAAGCACCGTGCCGACCACGGCGAGCTTGAGCAGCCCCTTGATGAATTCGACCATCGATTTCATCGAGAACAGCCGCTTGAAGCCGGCCATCGGCGAAATCTTGTCGAGCTTCGGAATGAGCTGTTCGGCGGAGAACAGAACGCCGTGCTGCACCACGCCGCTGAACAGCGCGAGCACGACGAACAGGCCGAACGGCATCACCAGAGCCCACCCCACATCGCCGAACGTCGCGCGCAGTACACCGGTCAGGCCGGCGCCCTCGACCGACATCAGATGCGGCTCGGCGATGAAGCGCACCAGCGTCTGCTCGATCGAGCGCAGCGTTCCCGGCGCCAGCATGATGACGAACAGCGCGCCGCCGAGAATCATGAAGGCGTGGTTGATTTCCTTGGAGCTGGCGACCTGGCCTTTTTGGCGGCTTTCGTCCAGCCGCTTCTGTGTCGGTTCTTCTGTTTTTTGGGAATCATCCTGCTCTTCCGCCACCGCGCGCTCCTATTTCAAGTTACGCCGAGGGCGGAGGCGAAGGTGTCGCGAAATGTCTCGAGATACCAGAGCATGATCATCGGCAGAACGATGGCGAAGGCCGCCAAACCGAACATGATCTGCAGCGGCATGGCGATGAAGAATACCTGAACCTGCGGCATCAGGCGGGCGAGCAGGCCGACGCCGAGATAGAAGAGGAGCCCGACCGCGATGAAGGGCCCGCTCAGTTGCACGCCGATCAGGAAGGCGCGCGCCACGAGTTGCGAGATCGAGTCCGTCATGTCGGCAATCGCCGGCAGCTCGCCCGGCGTGAACATGCTGTAGCTGTCGACCAGGGCGCGCAGCATCATATGGTGCAAATTCGTCATCATGATGAGCAGCACGCCCAGCGTGGTCAGCAGCAAGCTCGGCAGCGAGCCCTGCTGCGACGTCGCCGGCTCGAACACGAAGGCGTTCGACAGCGAGATCTGGAACGAGATGATGGTGCCGGCCGTCTGCAGGACGCCGATGAGCACGACACCGATGGTGCCGAAAAACAGGCCGGTAACGATCTCCGTCACGAGCAGAAGCGCCATGGACCAAGGCGAATCGGGCAGCACGGGAAACGTCACGCCGAGCACCGGCGCCGCCAGCAGCGTGATGGCGACGGCGAGGATCAGGCGGAAGCGCGGCGGCACGTAGGGTTCGCCGAAAGCCGGCAGGATCATCAGCGCGGAGCCGATGCGCGCGAAGACGAGGAACAGCGTGAAAATGTCCTGCGGGATGACGCTCGGCAGCATAGCCCATCATCCCGTATGGATGATGCGTTCGGCGAGGCCTTGGGTAAACGTGGTCAGCGTCGACAGCATGAAGGGCATCAGCAGCAGAAGCGACAGGAAGATGGCGATGATCTTCGGGATGAAGGACAGCGTCATTTCCTGGATTTGGGTCAATGCCTGGAACAGCGAAACCACGAGACCGACAATCAGCGCCACCAGCATGATCGGCACGCCGATCTTGAGCGTGACGAAGACCGCCTCGCGCGACACGTCGAGAACGCTGCTTACGTCCATGCGATGACTCCGCCCGCCAAACGCATCGGTCAGATCGGCATGCGCAGGATGTCTTGATAAGCGGTAATCACCTTGTCGCGCACGGCGACGACGGTCTGCAGAGTGACTTCGGCATTGGCCACGGCGGCGACCACTTCGTTGAGATCGGCTTTGCCCGCGACCGCCTGGATGGACAGTTTTTCGGAAGCGACGCCGGCGGCCTTCGCGTCCATCGCCACGTCGCCGAGCATGTCGGCAAAGCTCTTGCCAGGCGGCGAAACGCGCGCCTCCATGCCCGGCTTGGTCGCGGCATCCGCCATCTGCTTGTAGGCATTGAGCGCACTGCTGATACTGGCAACCATCGGGCGTTATCCTTGCGTGATCAGGCGCGCAACAGATCGACTGCGCGCATCAACATGTTCTTGGCAGCGTCGATGGCGCCAAGGTTGGCTTCGTAGGACCGCTGCGCCTGGCGGATATCCATCATCTCGACGAGCGACTTGACGTTCGGCATGAGGACGTGACCGTCCTTGTCGGCCATCGGGTGACTCGGGTCGAAGCGTTTCTCGAACGCCGACTTGTCGAGGCCGATATTGCCGACCTGCACGGTTTTGACGCCGAGCGCGCGGTCGAGCACGTTGCGGAAGGTGATGGTCTTGCGCCGGTAGGGCTCGCCGCCCGGCTGGTTGGGCATGGTCTCCGCGTTGGCCAGGTTCTCGGCGGAGACGCGCATGCGCGTGCTCTGCACATTCATGCCGGACGAGGAAATCTTGAGGGCTTTGAGAAGATCCATGGGTCAGGACACTCGTCTATGCGCCGTTGCGGCCAAGCGCCGTTTTGATCATGGCGAGGTGCTTGCGATAGAGGTTCGTCGTGAGTTGGAAATCCATCGCGGTTTTCGAGACCTTCATCATCTGGTCTTCGAGAACAACCGAGTTGCCGGACGTCGTGCGCTCGGTATCGGGCGTCCGTTCGACCACGGGCGCTCCCGCGCCGGCGCCGCCGATATGACGGGGCGCCGTGGTGGCCAGGGTCACGCCGGAGCGGACGCCGCGCAGCAGGTCGTTGAAAGCCGGTTCCTTGAGGTCCTGGGCGCCGTAGCCAATGGTGTCGGCATTGGCGATGTTCTGGGCCAGGACCTGCTGCCGCTGACCCAGCCAGGTCATGCGCCGCGTCATGGCGGAGAACAAAGGAATCTTATTGAAATCCATGACTTCCCCGGACTGATGGCGCTCCGACGCTGCCTTGCGCGGAGCCGTCGCCAGCGTCTAAAGTGCCGCTTTACTGTTAAAAAACCGTAAAGACAGTTAATGTGGCCTCCAGGGCGTTCTGCCAAAGGCGCCCCCCAGACAGCCAGGCAGGCGGAGATGACATGCTCTATTTGACGCGCAAAATCGGCGAATTGGTCGTCATCAACGACACCATCGAAGTCACCGTCGTCGAAGTTCGCGGCAAATCCATCAAGCTGGGATTCACCTTCCCGCCCGACGCCTCGGTATTGCGCCGCGAGATCCACGAGCGCATCAAGGAAGAGAACCGCGCCGCGGCCACGGCCGCTGCCGACATCAATCTCGATACCGAGATCGGCAGGGGCGACCTGTCCAGCCTGACCAGCGGCAAGCCGATCGATAAAGCCGGTTCGTGAACCGTGCCGGCGTGCGCCAAGCCCGCCGCGTCGGCCACCACAACCTTCCGTTAATCTTTTAAGCAAATCTTAAGCATGACCGTCGAGAATTACCTCGACGCCGCATGACGTTGGCCATTTTGACCGCGGGCGTCGCCCGCCCGGCTCAGCCGGGCTCGTTTTACGAGGCGGCATGTCCGATCCATCGCAAAAGACCGGTTCCCAGGAGCCACGCGAAAGCGCGAGCGGCGATGGATTGTGCGGATTTCCGGCATTGAGCAACATCGCCGTCGCGCTGCGCCACGATCGCAAGGCCGGCACATTGCCCCGCATCGTGGCGAGCGGCCGGGGATCTGTGGCCGAGCAAATTCTTGCCATCGCCCAGGCCGAGGGAATCGAGGTGCGCCAGGACGCCGATCTCGCGGAAGTGCTCGGCGCGCTCGAGGTCGGCAGCGACATCCCGCTCGAAGCCTTCGCCGCGGTGGCCGAGATTCTCTCTTACATCTACCGCGCCAACCAGTACCACAGCGCGCCGCGCCCGCAGGATACGGGCGATTCCAAACCGCCCGACAGCGAGGCGGGATCACCACCGACAGGACCGAAGGATCGCCGAGCATGAGCATAGCCAATCAACCGCGCGGCACCGCGAAAACCGAAATGTTGCGCCAGGACCTGCAAAACGTCGGGTCGATCGTGACCGCCGCGCGCGGGCTGATCGCCAAGGGTCAAGCGGTCAATCTCGAGCCTCTCGAGCGCGAGGTGCAGCGCTTGTGCGAACAGATCCTCAAGCTGCCCGGCAATGAGAACGCGGCGCTTCGCCCGGTCATGACCGCCCTGATCGACGAGTTGACCAAGCTGGCGGGCGAAATGCGCGGGCACCATGCTCAGTTGCAGGAACAATTGCGCAGCCTGACATCGCGCGAGCGCGCCACCGCCGCCTACGTGACGCCCTCCGCCGGCCGCAATACGCCGCGCCGATGAATGCCACCGTACATTCTCTCTCGTTGACCCCGTAGCTTGTCCATGGATCTCGACGTCTATTTCCGCTTCTTGCTGGCGCTGGCCTTCGTGCTCGGGCTGATCATGGCGCTGGCCTGGGCCGCGCGGCGTTTCGGCTTCGGCGGCAGCTTCACCCCTCTGCGCAACCGCAGCACGCGGCTTTCCGTGAGCGAAACCCTGATGCTGGACGGCAAGCGCCGCCTGGTTCTGGTGCGGCGCGACGACCGCGAGCACCTGCTGATTCTCGGCCCTACCGGCGAAACGGTGGTGGAAACCGGCATTGCTGCGGGGCCCGTGCGACGCCACCGTGCCGGCTGTCGATGTCGGCACAGAAGGACGGCCGTCATGATCCGCCATCTGCTTGCGTCGCGCTCGTCGTGGTTCACTGGCGCCGGCCTCATTGCGCTGCTCGGCTTTGCCGGCGCGGCGACGGCACAAAGCTTCAACCTCGATCTCGGCGAAGGCGGCTCGTCGACCGGCCGCATCATCCAGCTCCTCGCGCTGCTCACCGTCCTGTCGCTGGCGCCGGCGATTCTGATCATGGTGACTTCGTTCACCCGCATCATCGTGGTGCTGTCGTTTCTACGCAACGCGCTCGGCACCCAGCAGACCCCGCCCAACATGGTGATGGTCAGCCTGGCCCTGTTCCTCACCGGCTTCGTCATGGCGCCGACCTTCGAGCGCGCCTACAACGACGGCCTCGCGCCGCTGATCGCCGGGCAAATCGACGAGGAGGAAGCGTTCAAGCGCACGGTCGCTCCGGTGCGCAATTTCATGCTGGCGCAGGTGCGTCAGCAGGACCTCGAGCTGTTCCTCGATCTCGCCAAGTCCGAGCCGGTCGCCACGCCGGACGACACGCCACTGCGCGCGCTCATTCCCGCCTTCATGATCAGCGAGCTGCGGCGCGCTTTCGAGATCGGCTTCCTGGTCTTCCTGCCGTTCCTGATCATCGACATGGTGGTCGCTTCCATTCTGATGTCGATGGGCATGATGATGGTTCCGCCGGTCATGATTTCCCTGCCCTTCAAGCTCATCTTCTTCGTGCTGGTCGACGGCTGGTATCTCATCGCCGGCTCCCTGGTGCAGAGCTTCGGCACCTGACCGCGCGCCGCCGCGGCTCCGCTCGGCTGACATGTTCAGACAAGGCGCCCGGCCAAACCGGGCGCCTTGCATTTGTGCGCCGTTCTCCCCGATGATGGCCGCCCGAGCGGAAATCCAAGGAGCGGCCATGTTGGAACTTGTCATCGAAGCGCGGCGGCGCGATCTCGGCGGCTTCGAGGTCGGCCGCATCCTGCCCTTCGCCAAGCGCCGCATGGTCGGGCCGTTCATCTTCTACGATCACATGGGCCCGGTCGCCCTGCCGCCGAACGTGCCGCGCAGCACCGACGTGCGGCCGCATCCGCATATCGGCCTGTCCACCGTCACCTATCTGTTCAAAGGCGAGATCACCCACCGTGACAGCACGGGCATCGAGCAGGTGATTCGTCCGGGCGAGGTCAACTGGATGACCGCCGGGCGCGGCATCACCCATTCCGAGCGCTTCGACACCCTGCGCCAGCGCGGCGGCACCGTGCACGGCATCCAGGCCTGGGTCGCGTTGCCCGAACAGGACGAGGAAACCGATCCCGTCTTCGCGCATCACGGCGCGGAGGATCTGCCCGCGTTCGGCGACAAGGGATTCGGCGCACGCCTGATCGCCGGTCAGGCGTTCGGCTTGACCAATCCGATCAAGACTCTTTCGCCCCTCGTCTATATCCATGCCGAGCTGCGCGCCGGCGGCACCATGAGGATGCCGAACGAGTATGCCGAGGAGGCGGCCTATGTGGCGGAAGGCCGGATCGAGGTCGAAGGCCGTACCTACGGTGCCGGTCAGATGCTGGTCTTCGCGGCCGGGCAGCCCGGCACGTTGGCGGCCATCGAGCCGGCGACCGTGATGATCCTTGGCGGCGAGCCGCTGGGCGAGCGCCATATCTGGTGGAATTTCGTGTCGTCGCGCAAAGAACGCATCGATCAGGCGGCGGCCGACTGGAGAGCCGGACGCATGACCCTGCCGCAGCTCGACAACCAGGAATTCATTCCCCTGCCCGAGATGCCGCAGGCCAAGCCCGAGCCGATGTCGTAAGCTAGGCCTAGTGCTGTCTTCCGGTATTGCCTGCCTATTGCATGCGCATAGTGACGCTGAACACCGCCCGGCTTCGTGGCCGCCCGTGCGTCACCCAGGACGTCATGGTCCTGCGTCAGATTCACGGCGATCCGTGTGCCGCAGCGACCTTGTCGGTTGATGGACTGCCTCTGCCGCCTGTACGCACCGAAACTTTCGCAAGCAGCATCGAACAGCACTGGCTCACGCATGATTACGGCGTGCGTATCTTCACATGCGAAATCCGCGTTCGTCGGCTATTGCGGCTTACGTCATGTTGCTGTCGAGGGCGAGCCGGCCATCGAATTGCTCTATGCCGTACATCGTGATCGGTGGAACCAGGGTTATGCCCAAGAGATGGCACGGGCGACGCTCGCCGACGGCTTCGAGCGATGCGCGCTGACTGACATCGTCTGCTTTACCCTGCCGACCAACGTGCGGTCGCAGCGCGTCATGGAGGCTTGCGGTTTCGTCTACCAGCGCGGGATCATACACGCCGGCACGCCCAATGTTCTCTATGCGCTGACAATTTCGAAGTGGACTGCCGCGGTTGAGAGCGGGCAGCGCGGCGGCTAGTTGGCGGCGGCCGTCTGGGCGCCGCTGCGCGGCGCCGCCGAGGTCAGCGGCTTGGCGGCGGCTCGCGACGCGGCAGCAGCTTGTCGCGATAGCTGCTCATGAAGGCGCGGAACTGGTCCACTTCGCCGACCTGGCGCGTGATGGCGCGGAGATCGACTGCGGGGCCCTCGCCCGGCGCAGTCACCAGGTCGAAGGATTCCTTGAAGGCGCTTTCTGCCATGCCGGCGCCATAGATCTTGCGCAGATCCTTGAGCGCGCCCGAGTCGTTCTTCAGCGCCTGGGCAATGGCCAGGCGCAGCACCGTCTGGCGATCGGTATCGCTCAGGGTCTTGCTCGCCTCGGGCACCAGACGCGCGAAGGCATAGGCGGCGAGCGGCCAGTTCTGCGTGCGCCAACCGATTTCGGCGCGCAGCCGGTCGGCATCCTGCGAATTGTCGCCCTCGAGCAGGGCGAGCGCGTCCTTGTAGCGGGTGAGTTCGCCCAGGGCGCGCGCCTTGAGCTGGCGGCGCTGGGCCACGGCGGTCGGCGTCGCCTCCGGCGGTACGCGGCCATTGAGCACGGTCAGGGCTTCCTCCGGCTGACGCGCCAGCAGATGGATCAGTCCGAGACGGTTGACGGCCTCGGCCAGGGCGGCACCCTTCAAGCGCGTGTCGATCTGCTGCTTGAGCACCTCGGCGGCGCGGTCGAGCAGCTCGACACCGACCAGCCGATCGACCAGCTTGGAGGCGATCACGTCGCCGGCCTCGCCGGCCGGCGCCAGATCGTTGAAATCGTCGTGCAGGGAGAGCGCCGTCAAGGGCGGCAGCTTGTCCGCTTCGTCGCCGATATAGAGCGCCGCGAATGCGCTGCGCATCTTCCCGTCGATGACCGCCGCGTCGTTCGATTTCGGGAAATAGGTCGTGGCCTCGCGCAAGGTCTGCAAGCCGTTGCGATAGTCCGCGACCTCGATATAGAGATCGCCCAGACGCTTGAGCACGGCGAGCTCGATGTCGTCGCCGCGCCAGCCAAAGCGCAGGCGCTCGAGTTCGCCGATCGCCTCGGCCGGTGTCATGCGCTTGGCGCCGAGCAGCATCTCGGCGCGGGCCAGGCGGGCTTTGACCTTGCTCGGCCGATGCACACCGGCCATGGCGCGTTCCCAGGCGGCGGCGGCGGCATCGATATCGTGGGCTTTCTCCAGCACCCGGCCCTGCAGAAAGTCGATCTGGTCCATCCAGGAGCGGTTCGGCTTTAGCCGAGCCAGGCTGTCGAGCTGGAACTTGGCCAAACCGCTGTCGCCGATCATGAAGGCGGCTTCCGCGGCGAGCAGGCCAAAGCGCAGCCGCAATTCCGCCGGGTAGGTGCGCAGGGCCTTGTCCGCCTGGGCGAAATACCGTGACGCGGCGATCCAGTCATTCTGGCTGGCCAGCAAAGCGCCGCGCCATAGGGCGATCTCGCGCTCGACATCGAGGCCGCCGTCGAACAAGTCGGGACTGGCCGAGGCATAGTCGCCGGTGAGGTAGCGGCTGGCGCCGCGCAAGGCGCGGAACGATAGATCCTTCGCCGCCGCGGCATCGTCCTCCTCGATGACCTGAAGAATGCCGAGCGTATCGGCCGCATAGCCGTGAGCAAAGAAGAATTGAGCCAGCGCGAGGCGCGCCGCATTGCGCGCGGTGCTCGGCGCGTCGATCACCGTGCGCTGCAATTCGCGCTTGCGGTCGAAGAAGCTGCGCCGGCCGGCGCGCCAAAGACCGTAGTCGAACAAACGATCCGAACGGGTGGCAAGCGCCGGAATCGGCGTCTGCCCCGCTCCGGCTTTGGCGCCGTTGGGCGATCCCGGTTTCTGAGCGGACGGTGCTTGGGCGACGACATTGCCGGACAGATGCAAGCCGCCCGGCATGGCGACCTCGATGCCCTCGGTGACGTTGCGCACCGTGATTTCGTCGGTGAACGGGCTGATCACCAGGCCTTGCAGCGTGGCGACGAGCTCGAGTTCGGCAAAGCGCCGCTCACGCGCGGTGCCATAGCCGGCGGCGGCCATCGGCACGACCCAAATCTGATCGCCGACTTCGGGATCGCGCAATTCGCGCACCGCGCCGAAACTGTGGCCGCGCAGCAGAAGCCGTGCGCCGCCGGCCGCGGCGAGATGCGTCTCCGGCTTGAGGTCGGTTGGCGCGGGCGGCGCCGTGGCGAGCAGCTCGATCATCCAGTCGTTGCCATCGCGCCGCAGGCCAGGCTGCTTATCCTCCGGCAAGCGCCAGCGCAGCAGTGTGACGTCGGGAGTCGTGACGGTGCTGACGAGCTGTGGCTTGGCCGCATTGCGCGGCCAGACACCCGCAAGCTCCACCTTGGCGCGGCCATCGAGCATCATCCAGAGATAGCCGGAGCGCTCGTAGACGGCGGCGCTCGCATCCACCGGCAGCGATAGGCGAAGGCCGGTCAAATCGTTCACGCTACCCAGCGGTTGCACCACGACCTGCCCCGATACCGGCGCGAGCGGCTGCAACTTGACGGGCGTTGCCGCCGAGGCAGCGGGTGCTGCGGCTGCGATGACCGGAGCGGCGGCGGCGAGCACGGGAGCAGCGGCGCGGGGCGCGGCGGGCGGTGCGGACGCGGCTTGGGTTGCGGGTGCCGAGCGGGTCGCGGCGGGTACGGCTGCGCGAACCGGCGTCATACCCGGGATCGCCGCCAACACCTCGTCGAGCGATTGTTCGGCTGCCGGCGCGGTTTTCTCGGCTGCCGGCTGGCGCGGTTCCTCGGCCTGACGGGCGAGCAGATTTGCCGGCGGGGCCGCCGCGGGCGCGCCCTGCTTGGCAGCGGACGTCGCGGTGGGTGCGGGCTTCGCGACCGCGGGTGCAGCGGACGGTGCGCCGCTTCCGGATGCCATGCCGGGCGGCGGCGGCGCGGCAGCCGGGGCGGCATTCGCCGTGGGTTTGGCAGTCACGGCCGCTTGCGGCGCAACGGCCGCAGCAGCTTGCTTGGTCGGAACGGCGGGCTTCTGTTCGTCGGTCTGGGCGCTGTTCTGCGGACGGGACGCTGTGCTGCGTGGCCCGCCCGCGCGATCCAGCACGTCGAACACGACGCGCGTGCCGCTGCGGAAATGGCGGACGCGGCCATTGTCGGCAATCGTGAGGTTGAGGGCCAGGCCGCTGCCATCGGCGCCGATTTCCGCCGACGTGATCGTTTTCGGCAAGCGCGCCGTCAGCGACTGCAGGTCGAGCTTCGCCGGCTGGCTGAAACGGATCGTCGCGCGATTGCCGTCCTGCGCCACCGTATAATCCACGTTGCGCGTCCAATCGAACACCAGACGCCCGAACCCCTCATGATCGCCGGTGCGCACCGGCAGCACGGGAACGCCAGCCGCGGCCGGCGCGGCCTCGGAGTTTGCGGACGCCGGTTTCGCGGGCGCTTGCGGCGTCTCGGGCTGGGACGGAACGGCCGCCGTGCGCGTCAGATCGAGAACGATCGTGCTGCCGTCGGCATAGCTTTTGAGACGGAAAGCGGACTTGAGAGGAAAGGAAAGCGTGCGACCTTGATCTTCGATGCTGGCGCCGCTGACATAGCCGCCGAGATAGCGGGTCACCATGTCGAGCCGGCCCTCGAAGGGCTCGGCGAACCGCACGACCAGTTTGCCCGATTCAACGACGGCCTTGTAATCGACGACGGAGGGCCATTCGAATACGAGGCGGCCGTAAGCTTCCTTGCCCGGCGGCTCGTGAGCTGCGGCGCGAACGCGCACCGCTTCGGCGGCGGCGAGCGCGTTCGAACCTGCAAGAAAGACGGTCAGGGCGACGAGAATACGAATCAAGACTGGATCTCGGCCCGATGCACCGTCTGAACGGGCGGCAGTCTGATCATGGATATGTTCTCCACAGTCGCGCCTGTTTTTCGCCCTGGGCGGCCACCACAGCCCGGCTGTAACGGCTTAAACCTACATCGCCTTGGTTAATTCGCGGTAAAGGGCGTGCAGAACCCCGGCGAACCCTGGTCAATTCGGGCGGCCGGCCTTGTCAGCCACACGCTGCGAATCCTCGCCCGCCAGGCGTCGGCGCTTGGCAAGCTCGCTGGTCAACTTCTTGGCCTTATCGGATTCCATGGCAGCCATGACGGGCGCGACCTTCGCCTCCTTCATGCGTTCGATGACATCGAGCAGGATCGCCATCTCGAGCCCATCGAAAATGCGCGCGGCTTCCTTCGGCTTCATGGCTTCATAGATCTTGACCAGGCTCTTGAGCTTGGCTTCCTGCTCGTCGTCATGCTGCTTGAGCGAGGTTTTGATCGAGTCCTGGATGCCCTTGAGTTCGACCAATTTCCCTTCGATGCGCAGTTCCGCCGCCTTGAGAAGCTGCTCGCGCATGGATAGATCGCTGCCCCAGCTTTCCAGCTCGGCGCGGCGCTGGGCCAGCTTCTGCAGGATGTCGATCTCCGACTGGCTCATCAGCATCGGATCGTCCGCCAGACCGCTGCCCGCCGCCGGCGGGTTTTTCCCGGCTTGAGAATCCTCCGCCGCCTTGGCTGCGGGCGCTGGCTGCGCTTGAGGCGCCTGAGCGAAAGCCGGCCGCGCGTAAGACGGCGTCGCCACCAGGTTCTCAAAGCCGTGCCATAGATCGGTGAGCTTGACGCCGAGCAAGGCCGTCGCGACGAACACGGCGAGCGGAAGAAGACGGACTTTCATGAGGTGACCGGTGTCCCTGGCGTGTTTCAGCGTGCCGATTTCAAGGCACGCAGGAAGTCACGCGCCGCATCGGCCGGCGGCGCCGAGCGCGGTTCGCCACCGCGCGCTTCGCCGGGGCGTTCTCCGGCGCGCAAGTCATTCCTGCGCGCAGCCGGGGCGCGCGTATCGGCCGCCTCGCGGCTCACCGCTTCGGCCAGCCGCACGGCCGGTCCGCGCGGGCCATCGCTGCTCTTGGCGGCGGCGCGCGCCGCGCTGATGCCGCCCTCCAGGCGATCGGCCAGGCTGGTGCCGCGGTCGAGCAGGAACGCGAGATCGTCGCGCAGCGCCTTGCCACGCTCGAGCCGGTCCTTGAGGTCGACCGAGGTGGTCTCGCTGGTCTCGCGCAACGCGGTCATGTTGGACTGGGCTTGAACGGTCGCCGCCGTGAAATGCGCGAGCAGAGACTGCATCTCCTCGCGCGCATTGCGAAAGGTGCGCAAGCGGCGGTCCAGGATCACCGCATAAATGATAGTGGCGGTCAAAAGACCGACAAGCACTGCATCAAGCACGAACGATGCCATGGCGATCAGCTCCTATCCACGAGTTTGGTTTCCTCGATTTGAATGGCGATGTTTCCACCCTTGCGGCCCATCCGTCCGGACATCAGCGGCACGGTCCCGCAGCGTAACTCGACCAGGGCATCCGGACCGACGTTCAGCATGACCCGCGAACCGACCTTGAGGTCCATGATCTCGCCCAGGCTCGCCGTCCGCTGATCGAGCACGGCTTCGACTTCCACGTCGGTGTGCCACATCGCGGTGGCCAGGTGACTTTCCCAAATGTTGTCGCGGCCGAACTTTTCGCCCATGAACATCTGCAGCAGCAGCTCGCGCACGGGCTCGAGCGTGGCATAGGGCATGACCAATTCCATGCGCCCGCCGCGATCTTCCATGTCGATGCGGAAGCGCGCCATGATCGCGGCATTGGCGGGCCGGGCGACCGTCGCGAAACGCGGATTGGTTTCCAACCGGTCGAAGCGGAAGCTCACCGGTGACAGCGGATCGAATGCCGCCGACAGGTCGGACAGCACGACATGCATCATCCGCTCCACAAGATTGCGTTCGATGGTCGTGTAGGGACGCCCTTCGATGCGCAGCGCGGCGGTGCCGCGGCGTCCGCCCAGCAGCACGTCGACGATCGAGTAGATCAGCGCGCTATCGACCGTGATCAGGCAGTAGTTTTCCCACTCCTCGGCCTTGATGACGTTGATCATGGCCGGCAGCGGAATGGAGTTGAGATAGTCGCCGAAGCGGACGGAGGTGATGTTGTCGAGCGTGACCTCGACGTTGTCCGACGTGAAATTGCGCAGCGAGGTGGACATCATGCGCACAAGGCGGTCGAAAACCACCTCGAGCATCGGCAGGCGCTCGTAGGAAACCAGCGCACTGTTGATGATCGCCTTGATGCCCGATTGGGTGCCGGTGTCCTGATCGTCGGCAAAGCCGAGCAGACTGTCGATCTCGTCCTGATTGAGAACCCGGCTTTCCTCGGCGGGGGCGCCGGGGCTGCCGGCCATCAGGTCCTGCGCGTTGGGATCCTTGCCGTCGCCGGCAGCGGCCATGGCTTCCCATTCCTTGGCCACCGCGTCGTCGGAGGGCTTGGCGCTTTGTTCGTTATTCTCGTTCGGCTCAGCCATTCGTCCTAACTCGCTTACTGAATCAACATTTCCTTGAACAGCACGTCATTGATTTTCACGGGGCGCGCCGCTTCGTTGATGCGGCGCAGCAGATCCTCGCGCAGCCGGTACATGCCGGCCGAGCCGCGCAGGTCTTCGACGCGCAGTTCACGGAGATAAACCTGGAAGCTGTCGACGATGCGGGGCATGAGAGCCTGCAGCTTCAGCACATCGGCCGGGCTTTCCACCTCGAGGCTGATGTTGATCTTGAGGAAGTTGGACCGCCGGTTGGCGGCCGCGTTGAGATTGACCAGGATTTCCGGCAAATCGAGGAACACCGCGGGCTTGGCCGGCGCGATTTCCTCCTGCTTCATTTCACCCGGGTCGCCCTTCAGAAAATCATCGGCGAGTCCGCTGAAATAGACGCCTGCCGCGGCCGCGATCAAAACCACGATCGGCAGGGCAATCATCAGGATCAGTTTCTTGCGATCCGGCTTCTTGTCTTGCGACGCATCTTCGGCCTGACCGTCTTCCTGGCCTTCGATATCTG
Organism: uncultured Alphaproteobacteria bacterium; assembly: GCA_963752345.1. Taxonomy (GTDB): domain Bacteria; phylum Pseudomonadota; class Alphaproteobacteria; order SMXQ01; family SMXQ01; genus CAVVYA01. The sequence continues at coordinate 442,972 of CAVVYA010000015.1, read as the reverse complement.
CGGGGGATGCGGCGGCCTGATCCGTCATGTCGAGTTCCGGCGGTTTGGGTCATACAAAAGCGCGCGACGGTTAATGGCGTATTGCGAACCCGCCAGCGCCACCGCCCAATCCGCCTTAAACTACGGAACCTTCGTTAATAATTCGTTGAACAGGCGGTCGCGGCAGGTTCTGCCGGGCAAGCTTTGCCGCCCGCTCCGCTTCGTCCCCGCCCGCCCGCGCCGAAACCCTGGATCTGTGCGGCTCCCGACATTGGCACGCCCGGTGCAAGAGGTTTGCCGAGCGGCCCGGCTGCGCGTTTGGCGAGCAGCCGGGTTTAGGTCAGCCGCGTTGGCCGGCTGTAAACCCGAATAGGTGGATGGATGGAATCGGCACTGCTTCTCTCCCTGTCCCGCCAAATGGCGATCAAGGACCAGATGGAGTCGATTGCGAACAACGTCGCGAACATGTCGACGCCGTCCTACAAGGGCGAGCGCACGCTGTTTCACGAGTACCTGGATGGCACGCGCGGCCCGAAGCAGGTCACCTACCCGCAGCTCAGGGGCCTGTTCCGCGAAATCCAGGAAGGCCCCATGGCCGCCACCGGCAATTCGCTCGACGTCGCGTTGCGCGGCAAGGGATACATGGTCGTGGAGACCCCGGACGGCACGCGCTTCACCCGCGACGGCCATCTGAGCATCAACCAGAAGAGCCAGATCGTGACCCAGCAGGGTCATGTCGTGCTGGGCGTCAACAATCGCCCGATGACCGTGCCGCCTGACGCCCAAGCCATCACCATCGCCAAAGATGGTTCGGTCTCGGCGGGCGACGCCCGGGTCGGCCAGTTCAAGCTGGTGGCGTTCGAGAACGAGCAGAATCTCGTGCGCACCGGCGACGGCCTCTACAAGACCGACGCCCTGCAGCGCCGCGCCACGGACGTGCAAGTTGTGCAGGGCAATCTGGAAGGCTCGAATATTCAGCCGGTGCTCGAGATCACGCGCATGATCGACGCCGCGCGCATGTATCAATCAGCGCAAAAAGTCATCAACAGCGAAGACGAACGTATGCGTAAGGCTATCGAGCGTCTTGCCAAGGTGGCGTAACGCCACCAATCGAGGACAGGAGACAACGATGGGTTCTCTCAATATCGCGGCGACCGCCATGCTGGCTCAGCAGCTCAACGTGGACGTGATCGCCAACAACATCGCCAACCTGAACACCACGTCGTTCAAGCGTCAGCGCGCGGAATTCAACGACCTGCTCTATCAGTCGCAGATTCAGGTCGGTTCCACGTCGTCGGACAGCGGAACGCTGGTCGTCTCGGGCGCCGAGTTCGGCACCGGCGTCAAGGTCGGGTCGGTCTACCGCATCCACGAGCAGGGCAACATGCTGTCGACCAGCAACAACCTGGACCTCGCCATTCAAGGCAAGGGCTATCTGCAGATCACCATGCCCGACGGCACCATCGGCTACACCCGCGCCGGATCTCTCCAGCTCAGCCCCACCGGCACCATCGTCACACCGCAGGGCTATACGGTGGCCCCCGGCATCACCATTCCGAACGACGCGCTGGAAGTCAGCATCAACGCCAGCGGCGAAGTGCTGGTGAAACTGCCGGCCCAGGTAAACCCGGCAAACGTCGGCCAGATCCAGCTCGCCAATTTCCCGAACGAAGCCGGTCTGCAGGCGCTCGGCGACAATATGCTCAAGGAAACCGCCGCCTCCGGCAATGCCGTGACGGGCGTGCCCGGCGCGGCCGGCTTCGGCAGTATCCTGCAGGGCTTCCTGGAAACCTCCAACGTCAACATGGTCAACGAGATCACGACGATGATCTCGGCCCAACGCGCCTACGAACTCGCCTCCAAGGTGGTGCAGACCTCCGACGAGATGCTGAGCTCGCTGGTGCAGACCGCCTAAGGCAACGCACGTGGAAACAGTCATGACAACCATGGTCCGCCAGCCGGCGATTTTTGCGCTGCTGCTCGCACTCGCGATAATGAGCGCCGTGACGGCCGCTCCCCGCCATGCCTATGGTGCCACGACGGCTTTCAACGAGCATGTCGTGGTGCGCGACGACGTGATCCGGCTCGGCGATCTGTTCGAAGGGATCGAAGGCGGCCCGGAGGGCACCGCTCAGCAGCCTGTCGCCCAGGCGCCGGCGCCCGGCGAGCGCGTGGTCTATGATATTTCCCGTCTGGCCGCGGTCGCCCGCGCCCATGGCATCGATTGGCGGCCGCGCACCTGGTCCGACCGGCTGGTCGTCGAGCGCGCCAGCCAGCGCATTGGCCAGGATGCCATCGAGGCGGCCCTGCGCACCGAGCTCAAGCGGCGCGGATTGAGCCGCAAGAGCGACATCGAGCTGGCCGGCCGAGGCCTGGAAATGCAGATCGCCTCCGGTGTGGCACCGACCGTCACCGTGCAACGGTTCGACCACGACGAACGCGGCGGCCGGTTCGTTGCCGTCATCGCCGCCCCGGCGGACGCGCCAACCACCCGACTGACCGTGCAAGGCCGGGTCTTCGAAACTGTCGAGATTCCGGTACTCGCCCGCCGCATGAATGCCGGCGAGGTGATCCGTAAGGACGATATCGAATGGACGAACATGCGGGCCGATCAGGTCAACCGCAATGTCCTGAGCGACGCCGACCGTTTGATCGGCCAGGAAATCCGCCGTGGCGCACCCGCCGGGCAGCCGGTGCGGGCCGGCGACATCCGCTCGCCCATCATCGTCACCAAGAACAGCGTCGTCACCATGGTTCTCCAGACCGCGAAAATGCAGCTCACCTCGAAGGGCCGCGCCATGGAAGATGCGAGCATGGGCGATGTCGTGCGCATCATGAATACCCAGAGCAAAACCGTTGTCGAGGCGACCGTGGTCGGTGCCAACACCGTCCAGGTCCTGCCCTCCGCCGCGATGCCGTATTGAGGAGAAGGCCAATGTCCCGTCCATTCCCGACTCGACCCTGCCGCATTCTCGGCGCCGTCGCCGCGCTGCTCGCCCTGTCGGCATGCAACACCTACCAGCGGCTGACCCAGGTCGGCTCGACACCCCAGCTCACCGAGATCCGCAATCCGCAGCAGGATTCCAACTACCGTCCGGTGACTCTGCCGATGCCCAAGGCCGACCCCGACAACCGCCAGGCCAACAGCCTGTGGCGGCCCGGCGCCCGCGCCTTCTTCAAGGACCAGCGTGCCGCGCAGACCGGCGATATCCTGACCGTGGTCATCGACATCAACGACAAGGCGGCCCTCACCAACTCGACCAACCGGTCGCGCACCAACAAGGAAACTTCGGCCTTGAACGGGCTGCTCGGGTTCGAGGCAAATCTGAACAAAGTGCTGCCCAACCAGGTGGACAATACCAACCTGCTCGGCCTCGATGGTGCGACCAACAATGCCGGCGCCGGCAAGATCGACCGCGAGGAAGAGATCGAGCTCAAGGTCGCCGCCGTCGTGACCCAGGTGCTGCCCAACGGCAATTTGGTGATCCACGGCAAGCAGGAGGTGCGCGTGAACTACGAAGTGCGCGAATTGCAGATCGCCGGCGTGGTGCGCCGCGAGGACATCGCCTCGACCAACACCATCAGCTACGAGAAAATCGCCGAAGCCCGCATCGCTTATGGCGGCCGTGGCCTCCTGACAGACGTGCAGCAGCCGCGCTACGGCAATCAAGTGATCGATATCCTGTTCCCGTTCTGATGCTGGTCGCATAAGGCGGTGATAAAAAAGGCCGGCGTCGATGACGCCGGCCTTTGCCGCATTACAGGATATGAAAGGTCAATCGTCGCGCCGGGTCCGTTCGAGCCGCTCATGCCGCTCCTGGGCTTCGATACTGAGCGTGGCGATCGGCCGCGCATCGAGACGCCGCAGACTGATCGGCTCGTTGGTCTCGACACAGTAGCCGTAGCTGCCGTCCTCGATCCGCTGCAAGGCTTCGTCGATCTTGGCCACCAGCTTGCGCGCCCGGTCGCGGGTGCGCAGTTCGATGGAGCGGTCGGTTTCGAGCGAAGCGCGGTCGGCGATATCGGGCTCGCGCAGCCCGCTTTCCTGAAGATGCTGCAGAGTCTCGGTCGATTCGTAGAGCAGTTCGTCCCGCCACTTCAGCAGTTTGCGGCGGAAATATTCCCGTTGGCGCGGGTTCATGAAGGGCTCGTCGTCCGACGGCCGGTATTCGGGAGGCAACGTCACGGACATCTCTTGCACCACTCAGACCAAGCATTGAAGCGGCGCGGAGTATAAGAATCCCGAAGGCTTGGGGCAAGTCCGGCCAAGCGGTGGGGCTCTAAACGAAACCTAGTAATTTCAATGGATTAGCGGCGAACACTAGGTCTTGAGACCATATTTGGCCAATTCCACCGCGGCGCGGACCTCGATTTGGTCCAAAATCTCGCCAAGTGCGGGGTCGCTGACCATGGCGCGCTGCTGGCGAACCGAGCAGGCGAGGTCCTGCAGGCTCTCCCGCGACAGGCCGCCCATCAGCAGCCCATGGCGGATCTCATCGAGACGATCGAGCAGGTCGGATGCGCGCTGCAGACCCTTGGAGCGACCGGTCGTGGCACCGCCGACTTCCTGAAGGGAGAGCAATGAATCGACCGTGCCGACCGAGGCGCCGCCGGTCAGCGGCGAACTTGCCGGCGTCTGGTCGTCGTCTCCCGCCGCCAAGTGATTGGCAAAATCCGCGGATTTGCCATTACCGGTTCGCCCTATGCGGCGAAGCGGCTGGGATCGGATCGGTCCACTCTCACTGATTTTCATCGCGCGCAGTTTACTCGCGGGCGTGTTGATTGCGGCGGTCAGATTGCGCCGGGAACCTTAAAAAGCGGTTAAGCAAGACCGCCCTGTCGGACCGCGGAAAAACTTGCCGCACGGGAACCGGCAAGGCTTGCCGCCTCGACCGGGCAATTCCCATCGCCGATCCGGCAATCGCCAAAATTTTACTGGGAACTTCAATGGCTTAGATCGGCTCGGCCGGTGGCACGCGATTCGCTAGGGAATGGGGACGAATGGTTGTGTCCGTCACGACGATGAGTTGCCCAACAATGCCGATGTCCAATCGCCCTCTGACCACGCTGCTGGCGGTCTGCCGCGTTTCCGCGCTGGCCGGCGGCCTGCTGCTTCTGATCGCTTCGTCCGTCAGCGCCAACTCGCGCATCAAGGACATCGCCGATTTCGAAGGCGTGCGTGACAACCAATTGGTCGGCTATGGGCTTGTCGTCGGCCTCAATGGCACCGGCGACTCCCTCACCAATTCGCCGTTCACCAAGCAGAGCCTGATCGGCATGCTCGAGCGGCTCGGCGTCAACGTCCGCAACGACAATATCAAGACCGCCAACGTCGCGGCGGTCATGGTGACCGCGATCCTGCCACCGTTCGCCCGGCATGGCACGCGCCTCGACATTACCGTCAGCGCGCTCGGCGACGCCAAGAGCCTGCAGGGCGGCAATCTGCTGGTCACGCCGCTGGTCGGCGCCGACGGCGAGGTCTATGCGGTCGGCCAGGGCAATACCGCCGTCGCCGGCTTCACCGCCAAGGGCGAAGGCGCCTCGGTAACCAAGGGCGTGCCGACGACCGCGCGCATTCCGAGCGGCGCCATCGTCGAGCGCGAAGTCGGTTTCGAGCTCGCCTCGCTCACCAACATCTACCTGTCGCTGCGCAATCCGGATTTCACCACCGCCACGCGGGTCGCCGAGGCGATCAACGGTTATCTCGGCGGCGCCACCGCGAAGCCGCTCGACCCGGCGACCATCTCCATGGGCGTGCCACCGCGCTACCAGGACAATGTCGTCGCACTGCTCACCGACATCGAACAGTTGCGCATCGTGCCCGACCAGGTCGCGCGCGTGGTGGTCGACGAGCATTCCGGCGTCATCGTGATGGGCGAGAACGTCCGTATCTCCACGGTCGCGATCGCCCAGGGCAACCTGACCATCCGCATCACCGAGACGCCGCAGGTCTCGCAGCCCACGCCATTCTCGACCGGCGGCCAGACCGCCATCGTGCAGCGCACCGACATCCAGGTCAGCGAAGACGACGAGAAGAAACTCGCCATCCTGCAGCAGGGGATCAGCCTCCAGGAGCTGGTCAACGGCCTCAACGCGCTCGGCATCGGCCCGCGCGACATGATCTCGATCCTGCAGGCGATCAAGGCGGCCGGCGCGCTGCAAGCCGAAATCGAGGTGATGTGATGAACGACAATCTCATTCAGAGCGCCCTTCCCGCGGCCACCTATCAAGCCGCCGCGCCGAAGCCGGCACACACCCAGTCGGCGGCCCAGGCACGCAAGGCGGCCGAGGAATTCGAAGCCTTCTTCATCGCGCAGACCGTCGAAACCATGTTCGCCGGCGTCGAAACCGATGGCCCGTTCGGCGGCGGCCACGCCGAGCAGGTCTTCCGCTCCATGCTCAGCCAGGAATACGGCAAGTCGATGGCCCGGTCCGGCGGCATCGGCATCGCCGACCAGGTCTATCGCGAGATCCTCAAGACTCAGGAGGTCAAGTAGTCATGACCGCAAGCCAAACATTGCTCGATGACCTGATGGCCGTTTCCAACCGCCTGGCCGACCTGATGACGCGCGAGAACGAGATTCTGCGCGGCATGCGGCCGAGCGACATCAAGGATCTTCAGAAGGACAAGGCGGATCTCGCCCAGCGCTATGAGCAGCACATGCTCGCGGTGCAAAAAGATCCGGCGATTCTCGCGTCGGCGAGCCCGGCCGCGCGCGTCAAGCTGCGCGAACACTCCGCCCGCTTCGAGGCCGTGCTGGTCGAAAACGAGCGCCGGCTGCGCTCCCTCCGTTCGATCAGCGAGCGCCTGATGAAAACAATGGTGGATGCCGCCACGGAGCAGCAGCGCGCCCCCGCCTACTCGAGCGCGGGCGTGATGAACGAGCGCTCCGGCCCCGGCCGGCGCACCCTCGCCGTAACGCTGAACAAGCAACTCTAGAGCCGGAGGGGCGCCGTCATGTCAGCATCTTCGATCAATGTTGCATTGAGCACCGCGGTTTCCGGCTTGTCCGTGAGCCAGGCCGCGCTGACGACGACCTCCAACAATATCGCGAACGCCAATACGGTCGGTTTCACCAAGAAGAAGGTCAACGTCGAGTCGGTTCTGCTCGATGGCCAGGGCGCCGGCGTACAGGTTTCCAGCATTACCCGTCACGTCAACGACTTCCTGCTGCGCGACGTGCGCAGCCAGACGTCGTTCCTCGGCGATGCTGCGACGCGCAGCGAATACTACGCCTCGATGCAGGACATGTTCGGCAAGCCGGACGCCAATGCCTCGCTGTCGGCGCGTCTCACCACCTTGGCGAACCGCCTGCAGGCCCTGGCGGTCGACCCGTCCTCGTCCAACGACCAACTGAGCGTGGTCGGCGCCGCCCTGACCGCCACCCGTCAGATCAATCAGATGGCGCAGAACGTCCAGGATCTGCGCAACCAGGCCGACAACGACCTCGACAGCGCCGTCACCGCGGTGAACTCGCTGCTCGGCAACATCGCCGAACTCAACCGCCAGATTTCGCGCAACGTCGCCTTGAACCTGCCCACGGGCGACATGCAGGATCAGCGCGACGAGGCCATTCGCGGCCTATCGACCTATATGGATGTCAGCTACTTCACACGACCCACCGGCGAAACCGTCATCTTCTCCGGCTCCGGCCGCACGCTCGTCGACAAGACAGCCGTGACGGTCACCTATACGCCGGCCTCCTCTCTCAGCGCGGTCAGCAGCTATCCGAGCGGCGGCATCCCGGGCATCATGATCGGTGGCGTCGACGTCACCACGGAATTCGCGTCCGGCAAAATCAAGGCCTTGGTCGACATGCGCGACGTCGATCTGCCCAACATGACGACGGAACTCGACCGCCTCGCCACCGTGCTGCGCGATCAGATCAACGCCGTGCATAACGACGGCGCGGCCTTCCCGCCCCCCAACACGTTGACCGGCACCCGCACCTTCGCCGCGCCGGCCACCGATACGGTCAGCCTGACCGGCATCGTGCGCATCGCCGTGGTCGATGCCAGCGGCAATGCAGTCGGCGCGCCGTTCGATTTCAATCTGGACGATTTGACCACCGTGGTCGGCGCCGCCCCCACCGTCAATCAGGTCCGCGACGCCATCAACGGCGTCTACTCGGCCTCCGTGCCGCCGATCCCCGGCCTCGCCGGCGCGACCGCCAGCGTCAATGCCGAGGGCGCGCTGGTGATCGACGCCAACACCGCGGGCCAGGGCATCGCCATCAACGAACGCACCAGCGCCGAGGCGGCGACCGGCTTCGGCTTCTCGCATTATTTCGGGCTCAACGACTTCCTCGTCGGCTCGACCGTCGGCGGCCTGTCGCGCAACATCACCGTGCGCAGCGATATCGCCGCCGATCCGCAACTTCTCGCGCGCGGCCAGTTGACCGAGGGCGTCCTGGCGAGTGGCGACACCGCCATGACGGTGGGCGATTCCGCCATCGTGGCTCGCATGGCGAACAAATTCAACGAAACCCTGAGCTTCGCCGCCGCGGGCGGCCTGCCAGACAGCAGCACGACGCTCAGCGGCTACGGCGCCGCCATCCTGTCCGACAATGCGACCCGCTCGGCGAACGCCGACGAGAACCGCGATTTCCGTCAAACCGTGTTGAGCGACGTCGAGCATAAGGCCACTTCCGAAAGCGGCGTCAACATGGACGAGGAACTGGCCAATCTGATCCTCTACCAGAACGCTTACGGGGCATCGGCGCGCGTGATCACGACCCTATCCGAAGTCATGAGAACTCTGATCGACATGGTTTGATGGGAGGCATGAATGACACGCATCGCAAACCTCGCCCAGCATAACCAGATCCTCGCGAATATCCGCGGCACGCAGACGCGCATCCAGGATCTGCAGATCCAGTTGGCGACGGGCTTCAAATCCCAGCGCTATTCGGGCATTGCCCAGGACTCGCGCCAGCTCGTCAATCTCGAGTCCAGCCGGGCGCGCATGGAGCAATACCAGACCAACAACAACACCGTGAATCTGCGGCTGCAGACCATGGAAATTTCGGTCGGGCACGTTTTCGACTCGGCGAGCAAGCTGAAAACGCTGCTGACCAACGCCTTGAACGCGAACAATGCCGTCGACATGGCGCTTCCGCAGGAAGCCCAGAACATACTGGCCGAGGTCGCCAAGCAGTTGAACATCAAAATCGGCGACCGTTACCTGTTTGCCGGCAGCAAGACCGACACGGCGCCGGTCGACCTTAGCGCGCCCGGCTTCAGCGCGCCCCCGACCGTCTATCCGAGCGTCGCCGATACCGGTTATTACCAGGGCGACGGCGTGCAGCTGACCGCCCGCGCGGCCGACGATTTCGATCTCACCTATGGCGTGACCGCCGACGAGGATGGCTTCGAACAGATCATCCGCGCCCTCAACCTGACCGCCACCGTCACCCTCACGCCGACCGTGGACCGCGATCGGCTGCAGGATGCCTTGGCTTTGGTCAACCAAGCGATCTCCAGCCTGCCGACGATCCGCAGCCGGATCGGCACGGCACAGAACGCGCTCGACCTCGCCAATGAGGTTCACGTCGATATGACGACTTATCTCGACCAATCGATCACGAACCTGACATCCGTCGACATCACCCAGGCAGCCACCCGCATTTCCGCGGAGCAGGTGCTGCTGCAGGCCTCTTATATGACGATTTCACAACTCGGCCAGTTGAGTCTGGCCAACTTCATGCGCTGAGCATGATGAACTCGAATTGATTCCGCCGTCGCTTGCCGCTCATAGGAGAATATTCATGCTCGCCAACCAGTCCGCGCTCCAGCCCACTGTGGCGCCTCCGGACGCCGATAGTAGCAATGCCCATCGGACGCTCGTGATCGAGTCGCGCTTCGGCACGCTGACGGTCCGTCCCCACGCCTCGCTTCTTTTTCCGCAAGGCCTGCTCGGCTTTGCCGACTACCGCGACTTCGCTCTGGCGGATTTGCCCGACGGCAAGCAGCCGCAGTTCAAGGCGCTGCAATGCCTGACGGACGCCAGCCTTGCCTTCCTGGTGGCGCCGTTGCCCAGCGGCAGCACCGCCATCGATGCGGACGATATCCAGGAGGCCTGCAACAGCCTGTCGATCTCGCCGGAGGATCTTGCGGTCGTGCTGATCGTGACCGTGCGGCGCGACGACGACGGCGCGCATGTGTCGGTCAATCTGCGCGCGCCGGTGCTCATCGACACCCGCCAGCGGGTCGCGCGGCAATATGTGCTGCCCAACAACAAATACCAGATCCGTCACAAGCTCTGACGGATCCGCCGACCCGGAGAAGCCTACTATGACAAGTGCGGGATTGCCGCCGATCGCCCTCGAGGCCGTGCTGAAGCTGCTGGCCATCGCCGAGGATAATGCCACGACCCGCAAGACGGTCATGAGTCGTCGCAAAACCGAAGCTCCAGCTCGAGCTGAGCCCGCCCGCGGTGCCATTCGCCTCTCAGGTGCGAAATGCCGCGACGGCCGCAGCATCGCGCCCCGCGCGCAGGACCGCTGCGCGCAAGCCGGCCAACAATGCCCGTCCGAATGCGGAAGGAGCCAAGTCTTGCTGAACCCCGTTGGCGCATCCGACAAGGCCGCAGAGCGGCCCGACGTGGTCATCCTGTGCGGCGGGCTCGGCACGCGCCTGCGCGAGGAGACCGAGTTCAAGCCGAAGCCCATGGTGGAAATCGGCGGCCGGCCGATCCTGTGGCACATCATGAAGCACTATCACGGCGCCGGTTCGCGCAACTTCGTGCTCTGCCTCGGCTACAAGGGCGATGTCATCCGCGACTATTTCCTCAATTACCGGCGCTACAACTCCGACTTCGCCGTCGATTTCGGCAGTGGCAATATCGAAACCCTGTCCAATGGGTTCGATGAGGATTGGCGCGTCGTCCTGGCGGAAACCGGCAAGGAGACGTTGACCGGCTCGCGCATCACCCAGGCGCTGCGCTACGTGCGCGGCAACACCTTCTTCGCGACCTACGGCGACGGCGTGTCCGATGTCGATCTCGACGCGCTGCTCGCCCATCACCGCAAATCGGGCAAGCTCGCCACAGTCACCGCGGTGCATCCCTCGTCGCGCTACGGCGAACTGGCGATCGCCGACGGCGCCGTGAAAACCTTCCACGAAAAACCGCAGGTCAATGCCGGTTGGATCAACGGCGGCTTCCTGGCGATCGAGAAGGCCGCCTTCGACCGCGTGCGTGTGGACGACAATATCGGGCTCGAACAGGGCGTTCTGGAATATCTCGCCGCCGACAACCAGCTCGCCGTCTACCAGCATCCCGGATTCTGGCAGTGCATGGACACGTTCCGCGAGATGCAATTGCTCAACGAGATGTGGGCCGCCGGTAACGCGCCATGGCGCACCTGGGATGGGAAAGACCGGACGAAATGCCTGCGCTCGGCGTAACCACCAGTTTCTGGCGTGGCCGGAAGGTTTTCGTCACGGGCCATACCGGCTTCATGGGCGGCTGGCTCTGCACATGGCTGGCGCGCATGGGCGCCGAGGTGCATGGCTATGCCCTGCCCGCGCCGACCCAGCCGAACTTTTACGGGGCGGTCGGGCTCGATGCCGCCGTGGAATCGACGATCGCCGATGTCCGCGACCTGGACTGCCTGTTCACGGCGCTCCGGCGCAGCAAGGCCGATGTGGTCTTCCACCTGGCTGCCCAGCCCCTCGTCCGCCAGGCCTACGTCAACCCGGTCGAGACCTATGCCGTCAATATCATGGGCACGGTGCATCTGCTCGATGCGATACGCCGCGCCGGCAGCGTGCAGGCGGCGGTCATCGTCACCACCGACAAGGTCTATGACAACCAGGAATGGCCCTGGGGCTATCGCGAGGCCGACACGCTTGGCGGCCGCGAGCCTTACGGCAACAGCAAAGCCTGCGCCGAACTGGCCGTCGATGCCTACCGCCGGTCATATTTTGCCGGCAGCGAGGCGCCTGGCGTCGCCACGGTGCGCGCCGGCAACATCATCGGCGGCGGCGACTGGGCGGTCGACCGCCTGGTACCCGATGCGATGCGCGCCTTTTCGGCCGGCAAGCCCCTCGAAATCCGCCATCCCGACGCCGTGCGCCCGTGGCAGCACGTGCTCGACCCGGTGCGCGGCTTTCTTATGCTCGCCGAACGGCTGGCCGCGAAGCCGAGCGTCGGCGGATCAGCCTGGAACTTCGGCCCGCCCGAAGACGAGGCCCGCGCCGTCGGCTGGATTGCCGATCGCCTGGCACACCACTGGGGCATGGAAGTTGCATGGCATTCGACGGCCAGCAGCGGGCCGCACGAGGCGCGGCTGCTGATGCTGAACAGCGCCAAGGCGAAGACCGAACTGAACTGGACCTGCCGGTGGGACGCCGACATGGCGATCCGCCGTACGGTCGAATGGTACCGCACGTTCTATGACGCCGGCGATGTGCGCGGCCTGACCGATCGCCAGATCGCGAGCTTTGACGAAGATGGAAAAGATAATGACAAGCACGGCAAGAAAACGGCACGAGGCTCCCATGCCCGCGAGCCCGTCGCTCAGCTCTAAGACAGCGGCCCGCCAGGCCACCGTGCGCCGGAGTTGCCGGTTCTGCGCCGCGCCGCTGCGGCATACGATGGTCGACCTCGGCGTCATGCCGCCGGCCAACTATTACTTGCGCGCCGAGGATCTTGGCCGCGCCGAACCGTTTTATTCGCTGCACGCTTTCGTCTGCGAAGTCTGCCTGCTGGCCCAAATCGAGGAATTGCAGTCGCCGCAGCAGCTGTTCTCCGACTACGCCTACTTCTCGTCCTACTCGGACAGCTGGCTGCGCCATGCCGAGACCTATGTTGCATCGATGGTCCAGCGCTTCGGCTTCGACGCCGATTCGAACGTCATCGAAATCGCCAGCAACGACGGCTACCTGCTGCAGTATTTCGTCGCGCGCGGCGTGCCGGTGCTGGGCATCGAGCCCGCCGCCAATGTGGCAAAGGTCGCGGAAGCCAGGGGCGTGCCGACGGTCGTCAAGTTCTTCGGTGTCGAGACCGCGCGCGCGCTCGTCGCGGGCGGCCAACAGGCCGACCTGCTGATCGGCAACAATGTGCTGGCGCATGTGCCAGACCTCAACGATTTCGTCGCCGGCCTGAAGCTCGCGCTCAAGCCGGACGGCATGATCACGATAGAGTTTCCGCATCTGCTGAAACTCATCACGTTGAACCAGTTCGACACGATCTATCACGAGCATTTCTCGTATTTCTCGCTGCTCGCGGTGACGCGCATCCTCGCCCATCACGGCATCCGCCTGTTCGATGTGGAGGAGCTGCCGACCCACGGCGGCTCGCTGCGCATCTATGGCTGCCATGCGGATGCGCCGCGCGCGACCGCGGCGAGCGTCGCGGAGATTACCGCGCGCGAAATCGCGGCCGGGCTTGGCGATATCGAAACCTACGCCGGCTTCGCCGAGCAGGTGAAGCAGACCAAGCGCGCACTGCTCAAGTTCGTGATTGCCGCCAAGGACGCGGGCAAGACCATTGTCGCCTACGGCGCGCCGGCCAAGGGCAACACGCTTCTCAACTATTGCGGCATCCGGGGCGACTTCATCGACTACACGGTGGATGTCAGCCCGCACAAGCAGGGCCTGTATCTCCCCGGCACCCATATCCCGATCCATGCCCCCGGACGCATCTTCGAAACCAAGCCGGATTACGTGCTGATCCTGCCCTGGAACATCAAGGACGAGATCGTGGGCAAGATGGCGGGAATTCGCGAATGGGGCGGAAAATTCGTCGTGCCGATTCCCAGCGTGACCGTGATCGACTGACAGGCAGCGTGCGAGCAGGCCAAGAATGGAATTCCGGGAAACCGCCCTGAAAGGCGCCTACATCATCGAGCCGGAACCGGCGAGCGATGAACGCGGCCTCTTTGCCCGTACGTTTTGCGTCCGGGAATTCGCCAAGCGTGGCCTGTCGACCGAGATGGCTCAGTGCAGCACTTCGTTCAACCGGCGCCAGGGCACGCTGCGCGGCCTGCACTATCAGGCCCCACCCCATGCGGAAGACAAGCTGGTGCGGGTCACCATGGGCGCGGTGTTCGACGTGATCGTGGATCTGCGGGAGAATTCGCTGACTTTCGGCCGCTGGTTCGGCGTGGTGCTGTCGGCCGAAACCCGCCGGATGCTCTATATTCCGAAGGGCTTCGCCCACGGCTTCCAGACATTGAAGGACGACAGCGAGGTCTTTTATCAGATCTCGACGTTCTACGAGCCGGCCAGCGGACGCGGCATCCGCTGGAACGACCCGGCCCTGGCGATCGCGTGGCCCGATGCGGCGAACGCCATCGTTTCGCCACCGCGATCGCGACCTGCCCGTGCTCGCCAGCCAGTGGCGGCCCGACCTTGCGAGGGCGCACGCATGACGCTCGCGGGCATTCGCTTTTCCGTGCTGGGCGCCGACGGCTTCGTCGGTCAGGCGATGTGCCGCCATCTGCGCGATGCGGGAGCCGACGTCCAGGCCTTCGGCCGCGAGGACACCGACTATTTGTCGCGGCCGCTCGGCCACGCGATCTATTGCATCGGCCTGACAGCGGACTATCTCAGCCGGCCGTTCGACACGGTCGAGGCGCACGTCACCCTGTTCGCCCGATTGCTCAAGGGTGCCGCGTTCGAGTCGATGACCTATTTGTCGTCGACCCGGCTTTACGACACTGGCGACGGCACCGGTTCGGAAGAGGTCGCACTCACCCTTTCGCCACACAATCCGCGGCACCTCTATGATTTTTCAAAGGGTCTCGGCGAGGTGCTGTGCCTCACCGCCGGGCGCGGCAATGTACGCGCCGCGCGGCTTTCCTGCGTCTATGCGGACGATCTCGCCAGCGACAACTTTCTTCACAATCTGCTGCGCGATGCGCGCGAATCCCAAAAATTGCCCGTCGACAGCCACCCCCGCGTGGCGCGCGACTACGTCCATATCGACGACGTGTGCCGCGCATTGACGGCGATCGCCACAGCCGGCAAGCGGCAGATCTACAATGTGGCAAGCGGCCGCAATACGGCGAACGGGGATCTCTTTGCGCTGCTCGAACGGCTCACGGGCTGCGCCATCACGCCGACCGTCGCCTCGAACACCTGCTGCCCGCGCAGCCCCAGGATCGATGTTTCCGCGCTCGCCGAGGATTTTGGCATCCGGCCGCGCGCGCTCGAGGATGCCCTGACCAGGATTCTCGCCGGATCGTCGGTCGATCGGAAAACGAAAGCTGCGCGATGAACCTCAAGGGCATGAGCAAGGACAGGCTCGCCGACTACGTCGCCGCGCAGCTTACGAATTTCTTCCCGGACGGCCAGAGCGATCTGCGCGCCTGCGTCATCCGCGATCTCGACGAGACGCTCGATCGTCTTGGCACCTGCATCGATGCCGTGCGCATGTGGAAGGAGAGCGAGTTCGACTACCTGCATTCCTCCCAATACTGCATTTTTCTGTACTATCTGTCGAACACCGCCTGGCGCAATCGCCACGATCAACAGTTCTGCACGAAGCTGTTCCTGCTCAACAAGGCGCTCAACGGCTTCGACTGCTTCTACGACAATGCCCTGCCGGACAAGTTCTTCATCGGCCACTCGGTCGGCATCGTGCTCGCCCGCACCAGTTTTTCGAACTATCTGGTGCTTTACCAGAATTCCACGATCGGCAAGAACCACGGGGATGCGCCAGTTCTCGAGGAGGGCGTCGTGCTCTATCCGAACACCGCCATCATCGGCAAGTGCCGGATCGCCGCCGGCACGGTGGTCGCCCAGGGGTGCTCGATCATCAATGAGGATACCCCTGGCGACTGCTACGTCTTCTCCCAGGGCGGCGAATTGGTGTTTAAGAAACCAAAACGTAACGTTCTCGCGGATATATTCCGGCTGTAAACAAAGGAATTTCCCATGTCCGACATCGACTGCGAAACGCTCAAGAAGGCCCTCGCCGAGATCGGCAAGCATCCCGCTCTGCGCGAACGCTTCCTCGAAGCGATCCGCGAGGCCGAGAAGGTGCTGTCACGGCGTGACTTCAGCGTCCGTGACGAAGTGACCGGTCCGATCATCGACGCTCTCCATGGGGACGTCGGCGTGCTGCGCAAGCTGCTGTCGTCGGGTATCGCCTTCGATTTCCACTACCGCTCGAAGATCGCACGGGAAATCGTCATGAGTCCGGACCGGGTTCCCGACCACGTGTGGGAGCCGCAGACCACGAAGCTGCTCGTACATTTCGGCAAGCTGGTGCCCAACGTCATTATCGGCGGCGCCTATGCCGGCGACCAGGCGGTGCTGGTGGCGCGCGAACTCGCCGCGCACGGCGGCACGCTGCATGCGTTCGAACCCAATCGGGATCAGATCGCCATGCTTCAGCACAACGCCGAGATCAACAACCTGTCCAACATCGTGTTCAACCGGGTCGGCCTTTGGAAGGACGACAGCACCACGCTTCGGCTGGTCGGCGACGACTCGTTCGCCCATCCCGAGGTCGCCGAGGGCAGCGCCGGAGACGACACCTTTCCGACCGTGTCGATCAACGCCTATGGCAAGGCCCGCGGCCTCGACCGCGTCGGGCTGATCATGCTCGATATCGAGGGCGCGGAGGCGGCCGCTTTGGCCGGCGCCAGCCGGTATCTGTCGCAGCCTGCCGACCAGGCTCCCATCGTGGTGTTCGAGCTTCATCGCCATTATGTCGATTGGAGCAAGGGACTCCAAAATACGGACATCGTCCGCTTCATGACCGACCATGGCTACACGGTTTACGCGGTGCGCGACTTCAACGCCAATGAGCCGATGGGGAATTCGCCGATCGAGCTGGTGCCGCCGGAACGCACCTACCTGGAAGGCCCGCCGCATGGCTTCAACATGCTGGCCGTGAAGGACCCGCAATTGATCGCGAGTCACCTGTTCAAGATCCGCCCGGATGTCAGTCCCAAGCTGCTCTGGCACCGCGATCCGAAGCTGCATCACCCGATGACCGCGCGCTGAGCGCGGCCAGCAACGAGCACGACAAAGAGGCCGCCGTGATCGCCACGGCGGCTTTTTTCGTATCGTCGGCTTGATTCAACGCAAGCCGTGCAGCTTCGTGACCTGCTCGAGCATCTCCTGAAACTGGTGCAAGAAACGCGGCTCGTCGCACAACGGCGAAGCCTTCACCACATCGCGCAGGTTGCTGCGCCAGGCTTGCAGCTTTTGACGATCATTCGCCAGCGCGACCGCGCGTTCGACATAGTCGTCGGGCGTAGAGACACAGAGCTCGTCCAACCCGCATTGCATCAAAATGCTGTAACTGACCCGCTGGTGAAACGCCTCGCCCACCAGGTTGACCACGGGAACACCCATCCAGAGGGCCTCGCACGTGGTCGTTCCGCCGGTCACCGGATAGCTATCCAGCGAAATATCGATATCGTTGTAGTAGTCAAGGTGGTTGCGAGCGTATTTGCGGTTATCGAGCAGCAGGAAGCGATCGGCAGCGATGCCGTGCTTGGCGAATTCATTCGCCAGATTGCGGCACAAAACGAGCGACGAGGCCTCCGGCCGCACCAGCAGGAAACGCGAATTCGGCACCTGATTCATGACCCGGGCCCACAAGGCGATCAGCTCGCGATCGAACTTATAGGGGTTATTCAGTGTCCCGAAGGTCACGACGCCATTACGCTCCATCGGCAGAACTGGGTCGATGGGAATATCAGGGAAGCCGCCGAAACAGAGCCAGGCGTCGGGCATGACAAGGGGCTGCTCGACCAACAAGCTTTCGTCGGGCGGCAGCACGAACCGGTCCATCATGACGTAGTCGATCGACTTCAGACCGCAGGTGAACGGATAGCCGAGCCATGAGATCTGCACTGGCGCCGGCTTGTAAGCGGCAACACCCAATCGCGATCCGGCAGTGAAGCCGTTGAGTTCGAGCAGCACGTCGACTCCGTCGGCGCGAATCGCCTGGGCGATCTCGCGCGCCGTCATGCTATCGACGTAGCGAAAGCTGTCCACCGCGCCCTGGAACTTCTTCTGGATCGCATCGGTTTCGGCACGGAGCGGTGAATAGCAATGAATGGCCAGCCGGCCTCGGTCATAGCCTTCGATCAGCGGCAGCAGAAAACGAGCCACGGAATGACTGCGCAGATCGGAAGACAGGATGCCGAGGTGTATTTTGCCGTCGGTGTTGGTCGGCCGCGGGTCGGTCAAGGGCGCATCGCCGGCCAGCAGTTCGACATGCGCGGCCCATTTTCGCACGAGCCCGTAGAGCCGCTCCAACTCCTGCCGGCTGCGGGTGAAAACCAGCAAATCGAGAAACAAGGCCGACAGACTGTTGATCGCCAGCTGGTCACACAGTTCCCAGTGATCGCCAAGCCGTTCCGCGGAGTCGAAGTCGCAGACCATGCGGAACAACTGGGCGAGACCCGGCTTGTCCACGAGGCTGAGCTGCGGCATGTCGAGCGCACCGCGTCCGAACAGATGCGCTTGATCGACATCGCCTATATTGCGCAGCGCACGGGTCAGGCTGACCTGCGCCATTGTGTAACCGGGATGGATCTTGAGCGCGAGCCGAAAGTATTTGGCGGCAAGTTCCGAATGACCCTGATGCAGGTAGGCGCTGGCAAGGTTGCCATAGGCGGCGTAGAAATCAGGATCGAGTTTGATGGCACGCTCGAATAGCGGCTTCGCGGTGTCGTAGCGACCAGCATTGACGAAGAGCGCCCCGATATCGCTCCACACCACCGGATCGTCCGGATACACCGCAAGAATATCGTCGATGACCTGTTGGCCCGCCATCTCCTGGCCGCGCTCGATCATATTGACCGCGATGGATGCTTCAGAAGCCCATAGCGTCTCGTATTCCCTGAGGGACTCGCGATAGCGCTCGCGCGCCGCGGCGTCACGGCCGTCTGAATTGAGCAAGGTGTGAAGGTTTTGTCGCAGTTCCGGACTGCCACCGGGAAGACTGATGGCACGCTCCATCACGCGCCGCGCCTCCTCCAATCTGCCCTGATAGTGCACTGCGATGGCCAAACGCGTCAGATCATCCGTATTGTCTGGATCGGCCGCCAACGCGGCCCGCAGGTTCCGCTCCGCGAATTCGTAACGTCGGCGCACGATCTCGACCTGCCCGAGCTTGCGTGCAGCGTCATGATGGTTGGGGTCGAGGGCCAAGAGCGCTTCGCAGGCCTCGGCGGATTTGTCGGCGCGCCCCAGATCGAACAGCACCACCGCGTGGTTGAACAAGGAACCGCGATCGTCGGGCGCCAAGCGCCGCGATTCAGCGTACTGGACCTCGGCTTCGGCATACCGCCCGAGCGCGCGCAAGACGCCGCCGCAATTGTTGTGCGCCGCCGCGTTGGCGGGATCGAGCTTGACCGCTTTCTCGAGCAGCGCGAGACCGGCCTCGCTCTCACCCCGCTGATGGATCAGGACGCCCAGAAGCTGCAGCGTATCCACATGATGGGGTTGACGGCGGAGAATCGCCTCATAACCCGCCCTGGCTTCGTCCAGTTGTCCTGCTTGGTGAGCAGCGACCGCCTGCCGCATGACGATCGTGAGATTTTGCTGGGACGGCGGACGGACCGGGGTGCGGGCGGGCTTTTGTTTCACCTTCGCCTGCCGTGCTTTCGATGCCATTCTGGCCATGCCTTTGGGTGGGGTTTACAAGTCGATAGGCTGCGCATGCCGTACGTGGCCGCGGGCTCGACGGAATGTTGCAAGTTATCGTTGATAAAGGCTTAACAGCGGCAACGCCCGCTCCTGCGGGTGATCATTTTTGCGATCATCACAGGCCATCGCAGCCGGGAAAAAACGCCCGTCACCGGCAAGAATTGCCGCGCGCTATGGTCCGTTTCTACCCTACCCGTTGCCCGCCTCTCAGGCTTTCAGCCATTTTCCCCTCCCCCGCCCTTGGCCCTCGAATTGCATGACCTTTATGGACCTCGGTTGGGCCCCAAAAGCCTTGGCAATTCGCCCGTTCGCGAGACTCTGGTCAGACGTTACGAAACGGATTGTTAAACTTTGAGGCTTAAATCGTATGGTGCTTCAGTGGCAGGACGCCACGGTGCAACTTCCATGTAGGAGATTCTTATGGCTCTTAACGTCATCTCGAACTACGCGGCGAACATCGCCCACCGCTATCTGACCAAGGCGGACGCCGCGGCCTCCAGCTCTCTCGCCAAGCTTTCTGCGGGCACCCGCGTGATCTCGGCCAAGGACGACGCTGCGTCCATGGCCATTGGTTCGCGTTTGAACGCTGAAGTGCAGGCGCAGCGGCAGGCGCAGGTCAACGCCGGTCAGGCTTCGTCGATGTTGCAGATCGCCGACGGCGCCATGGCGAAGGCCAACGACATTCTCGTTCGCATGAAGACTCTGGCGGTCCAGGCCGGATCGGGCCAGTTGTCCTCCACCGAGCGCAGCATGTTGGACACGGAATACCAGGTCCTGCTCGCCGAAATCGACCGTATCGCCGACGTGACGAAGTTCAACGGCGTCACTCTGGTGGACGGTTCGACCACGACGGATAGCAGCATCAACGGCCAATCCGCCGCCAACAATCTGGTTCAGGCTGCTGACGGCTTCCAGAGCATCGTTCTGGGCAACGGCGTCGGCACGGCTGGCTTTTCCGTGGCTTACAACAGCACGACCAACGTTCTGACGCTCACCAATCTGACCTCCGGCGAGTCGCAGGGCGTTGATATCGGCAGCACGGCGATCGCCACCAACGCCACCCAGGTTGTCAACTTCGACACTCTGGACGTGGTCGTTACGCTGAACTCCGCGTTCGACAAAACCACCGCCGTGAACCCGAGCGGTTCCTACACGTCCGCTGGTAGCGCTGGCTCGATCGACACTTCGACCATTACCCTCACGTCGATCACCAACAATACCAATGGCGCGATCGCGGCGCTTGCCAGCCAGATCGTCTCGGTCAACACGACCACTGCGGCCCAGACTGTCTTCTCGATTGGTGGGTTCAGCAGCGCCACGACCGATCTGACCTCGTTGGGCAACAAGTCGGTGACCATGACAAACGGCACCGAGTCGTTCGTCATGCAGTTCACCGTGACCACCGCGTTCGTCAACAACGCCACGCAGGGCTCTATCGCCCTTGGCGATCTCGGCACCACGGTGTTCGGCGAAACCGGCACGGCCGACAGCACCAGCTTCACCTTCAAGCTGGGCACCGGCTCGACGGCCGGCGTCGACGACGTGACGATCAGCGTGAATGCCATCAGCTCTCAGGCTCTCGGCATCAACGGCGGGTCGGTGACCACCGCGGGTAACGCCGACACGGCGTCGACCGCGGTGTCTGCCGCGCTCGACACGTTGAATACCGCCCGTGCGGTGGTTGGTGCGGCCCAGAACCGCCTCGAGTTCGCGGCGGACAACCTGGCGACCTCCATCGAAAACACGGAAGCGGCCCGCAGCTCGCTGTTGGACCTCGACGTGGCCAAAGAGATGACGATGTTCACCAGCAAGCAGATCCTGGTGCAGTCGGGCGTCTCGATGCTCGCCCAGGCCAACCAGATGCCGCAGTCGTTGCTCAAGTTGTTCCAGTAAGCAAACCTAGCGCGGAGAGGGGTTCGCCCCTCTCCGCACCCTTTCCATTGAGGAGGGCAACATGGACGTTCAGAAGGTATCTGGGCTATCCGCAGCCTCCGCCTACTCCGGTCCTCGGCCCGCGCAGCGGGCGACCGAGGAGAGTAACGTCAAAGCTGCGACTCCCAACCCGATTCCGACTCGTGGCGGCTCGAACTTGCCGCAAGTCGAACTTCAACTCGACATCGATCCGACGACGAAGACCGTCATCGGACGCGTGGTCGACAAGCAGACTGGCAAGGTCGTACGGCAGATTCCGACGGAAGAGATGATGGCGTTGAAGGAGCGC
The DNA here is from genome assembly GCA_963752345.1 of uncultured Alphaproteobacteria bacterium. Taxonomy (GTDB): domain Bacteria; phylum Pseudomonadota; class Alphaproteobacteria; order SMXQ01; family SMXQ01; genus CAVVYA01. The sequence goes on along the minus strand of CAVVYA010000015.1, from coordinate 421,152 downwards.
AGCGCCGAGGTTATCGCGTTGCTCGACAAGAAAGTCTAAGACCGAGGGCAAAACAGTGGCCACCGACGCGATCAATCTCAACAGCATCCGGGTCGACGACAAGGGCCGCGTGTCGGTGTCCGGTCTGGGTAGCGGCATCGATTTCAAAGCCGCCGTCGATTCCATCATCAAGGCCCGCCAGATTCCTGTCGACCGGCTGCAAAGCCGCGTCACCGGCAACGAAACCAAGATCGCGGCCTATCAGGATGTTCGCAATCTGCTGAATGGCCTGCAGGAGTCCCTGAAAAATCTGCGCGGCGCTGTCAGCATCGACAATTCAACCAACGCGTTTGCCGCCAAGCAGGCCTTTGCCTCGGTGAGCCGCACCGATGGCGCGACTCCGTCCGCGGCCGCCAACATCCTCGGCGTGTCGTTGACCAGCGCCGCCGCAGCCGGCAGCCATTCGGTCGAAATCCTCCAGACCGCCGCGGCCCACAAGATTTCGAGCGATGCCTATGCCAGCACCAGTTCCGTGCTCGGTTTCACGGACAACGACAAATTCACCGTCGAGGGCAAGGAAATCGTCGTTTCCGCGAGCGACACGCTGCTCACCCTGCGCGACCGCATCAACGCGGCGAACACCGGAACCTCGCCCTCGGGCGTTTCCGCCAGCATCGTCTCGGTCAGCGCGACCCAGAATTACCTGGTGCTGACCAAGGACACCGCTGGCACCACCATTACGATTTCCAACACGACCGGTTCACCGCTGACGACGGCAGGCGTTCTGACGGGCGGCGGCTTGGTGAAGAACGAACTGCAAGCGCCGCGCAAGGCGCAGTTCTACGCTGACGGATTGCTCGACCAAACCAACAAGACCTACGAATCGGCAAGGCAGACGAGCGCGGCCGCGACCCTGGGATCCAACGGCACCATCCGTTTCAACGATGGCGTGACAACTCTCGACCTCGCCTACACCAGCGGCGCAGTCGATCCAGACACTCGCCAGCAATATTAATGCGAATGGCACGCTTCAGGGCATGGGCATCAGCGCCAGCGTGGTGACCGAGGGCGGCCAGGTTCGCCTGAAGGTCCAGTCGAGCGGCGCGGCCTTCACCACCACGGAAGTCGGCGGCGGCAGCGCCCTGACCTCGCTCGGCATGGCCAACTCCCGCCTGCTGATCGAACGCAACACCAACACGGTCAACGACCTCTTTGCCGGCGTCACCCTCACGCTGTTCCAGGCGGAGGTCGGGACGACGATCAAGATCGACGTCGAGAAGGACCTGGCCTCGGTCAAAACCCAGCTCTCGAGCTTCGTCACCGCTTACAACGCGGTCAAGGAATTCATCAACAAGCAGACCTTCGCCGACCCCACCACCGGCAAGCCCGGCGAGGATGCCACCCTGCTCTCCTCGCGCACCATCGCGGCCATCGAGTCGCAGCTCAACGCCATCATCGGCACGGGTACCGACGGCGTCAGCCAGGCCTTCACGGTGCTGGCGCAGATCGGTGTCGAATTCATCGACAACACGACGCTCAGCGATCCGCTCAAAGCCGATACGCTCGTTATCGACGAAGGCACGCTCGATGCGAAGCTGCTGAGCAATATCGAGGACGTGCGCCGCCTGTTCGCATTCGATTTCTCGTCATCGGATCCGCGCATATCGCTGCTCGGCTACACCAACAAGACGGCGTTCGACGCCTCGGGCTACACCCTGAACATCGGCCCGGTTGGCTCGAGCCAGGAAACCTCCGCCGCGGTAACCAGCAGCTCCGCGTTCCTCAATGACGCCGTGGATTCGGTCGGCGCCACGATTTCGGGGCAGTTCGAAATCAACGGCACGCCGATCGTCTATGACATCACGCTCGACAGCCTGGACACCCTTGCCACCAAGATCACCGCCGCCGCCATTCCGGGCATCACCGCGGCCGTAGTCACCGACACGAACGGCAACAAGCAGTTACAGATCAATGCGGCATCCGGCTTGCTGACACTGGGCGCGGACACCGGCGACCTGCTGACCAGCATCGACTTCGATACATCCGCGACGCGGATCGTGAGTGCCAACATCAATGGCCCGGCGAACGGCAGTGACGACGGCAGTGTCACGGCGTCCGGCATGACGCTGACCATGACCTCGGCCACCGGCGCCGAAGGCATGAGCCTGTTCTATACCGGCAGTACCTCGACCAGCGGTATCTCGCTCGACTATACGGTCGGTATCGGCACGAAGATGTTCTATGCGGTCGAATCCATGCTCGACCCGGTGGACGGCTCGGTCGAAAACGAAATTACCGCCCTGACCGATCAGAACACCACCACGCAAACTCGGGTCGATGAGATGCTCGCCAGGCTGGAGCGCCAGCGCGCAAGCCTGCTCGATCGCTTCCTCGCCATGGAAACCGCCCTGAGCAGCATGAAAAATCTTCTCGAAAGCATGCGGCAGACATTCGACGCGATGTCGAATCAGAATCGCTAGTTTTCAGTCGGTACAGAAAAAATCCGGAGTAGAGCATGCCGTCGAATGGTTCGCGACAGTATCAGACCCAGCAAATCATGACCGCGTCACCCGCGATGCTGGTTTTCATGCTGTTCGAAAAGGCCATCGGTTCGCTCCAGGAAGCGATCCAAGCCATCGAGAACAAGGAAATCGAGGCGCGCTGGCGCGCCAATGGCCGCGCAATGGAAATCATCTCCCACCTGCAGATGACCCTCGACATGGAAAAGGGCGGCGAAGTCGCGGCCAATCTCGACCGCCTCTACAGCTATATGCTGACACGCCTGCCAAAGGTCGACATCCGCAACGACGCCGCGGCGGCCGTGGAAGTCGTCCTTTTGCTCGAGCCGCTGCGCGAGTCGTGGCGCGAGTTGGCCAAGCAAGGCGAACAGCCGGTCAAGGATGCCGCGCGCGTGGCCGCGGCACTGGCGAATCGCGCACCGGCGGCTCAATCGGCGCCAAACCCGACGCCCGCGGTGGACCATACCCCATTTCCGACCACCTACCCGGCGAGCGGCCACCCGCCCAAGCCGGCGGATCAGCCGAAACGGGTGATGATATCCGCCTGATGACCGCCTCGAACTCGTCTGCTCGCAAACCCCGGCTCCGGCCGGGGTTTTGCGTTTTCGACTCGGTTGCCGGACGAAGCGCGGACCTCTGCCGCTGGACACCACGCCCCGGTCGAGCCGGCACAAACTGCCCGCATATCTTGGCAGGTTTTGCCTGACACGCGTTTTTTGCCCAGATAAGCAGCCAGTCTCAGCTAAAATTTCCTTTTATATTCAATAACTTACTACGTAACAAAAGTGGCCCGAAGCTTGCTCTTATTGCACTGAGTTCAACCCTCTAAGTGTGTCTAGAGCGTCGTGATTAACGTTTCTCTCAATGACTTGATGGTCGGCAACGAACAGCCGGCGCCACGGCCTGCTCCGCGGTCCGAGGCGTCGGCGTTCGCAACTCTGCTCGATCAGAGTGCCGCACGTCGCGACGCCGTGGCGTCGGACAACCCCCGCGACCGTTCCGCGGCTGCGCGCGACGCCGTCCGTCCGGCCACGGAGACCACCACCGACATCGATTCCGCCGATCGCCAGACTATCCCCGAGAACGCCCCGCGCGGCACCGCGCAGGCTTCACGCGCCGGTGAGCGCCAACCCAGCCTCGAGACGGACGGCATGGACGGGCAGGAGGCCGCTGCCAATTCCGTGCCGACGGAAACCGATGACGCGGCGAGCGCTTCCGCAGGCGATGTGGCGATAGCCGCGAACAAGCACGGCGGCAAAGACGAAGGCGTGACGGACAATTCCGCTTCGGCCGAGGGGAGCCATGCCGCCGTTGCGGCGGTTCCGACGCCAATCGCTCCGCGTCCCGCGGACATCGCTCTGCTCGTGGCGCCCGGCTTGGTGCCCCAAAGCTTGAATTCTCTCGCAACGCCGCCCCAAACCGCATCGATCCTGCCGGACCTTCAGGCCGCACAGAATGCGGCCGCCGTGCCGGAGACCAAGGGAGCGCCAGTGGCGCCGCAGCTCGGCGACGACGGCCAGCCGATCCTTCCCGCCGCAAAGATGGCCGCCGGCGACCCGCCGATCGCAGCGCCGACCCCCGCGGGCAAAACATTTTCCGAGACGCTATTTGCCGCGACCCTGTTGGCGCAACCCGCCGCGGCCGAAAACGCGATCGTGCTGCCCGCCGGCTTCAAGCCGCAAACCGCCACAGTCGCGCGCGGCCCGACCGCCGCAGCCTCGGCCAATCAGGCCATTACCGACGAATTGCCGCTCGAAGGGCCGCCCACTCTCAATCAGCCGCCGAAGAGCGTCGCCGCCGCGCCGCCGGCCATGCCACACGCCGGCTTGCAAGCCAATCAGCAGGCCGCGCAACTCAGCACGCTGCTCGACCTGCAGATTGTCGATATCAAGATCACTCAGGTTGGCGAATTCGCTGCGGGCAAGCCCCTGCCGCCGCTGGCCAATGGCATGGTGGCGCAGATTGGCCTGCTGCAGCCGGCCGACAAGCCGGTCACCTCATCCGCGCCGTTCACGCCGAGCTTCGGCGCGGCCGACAGCCTCGCGGCAGGCAACGCGCCGACTCAGACCGCGACGGCGATCATCGCCCCGCCGGTCGCTCAGGCTGTCGCCGACGAGCCGCACACGAAATTCGTGCCCGGTCCGGACGGCATGGTGCTCGCTGCGCCGGCGCCGAACGGTGCCGCTCACACCAACCAGAACGCCGCGGTCGACCCGGCGTCGCCCGCCAAATTCACGCTCCCGACGCCGCCGGCAACCGACCAGGTCGCGGTCCATATCGCCAAGGCGGCGGCCGACGGCGCCGACAAGATCAATATCAAGCTCAAGCCGGTTTCCCTCGGCCAGATCGAGGTGCAACTCGACGTCGCGGCCGACGGCCGAGTCCATGCTGTCATCGCCGCCGACAAGCCGGAAACGCTCGACCTCCTGCAGCGCGATGCGCGCGGGCTCGAGCGAGCCCTGAATGACGCCGGCCTGCGAACCGACTCGGGAAGTCTGAGCTTCAATCTGCGCGGCCAGAACCAGTTCGGCGGCATGTCCGGGAACGGGGAGCCGGGCGGCGGTTTCGGCTCCGCGGCGGATCGCACGGTCCCTGACATGGAGCTGCTCGGCAATGCAAGCCGCATCGGGGCCTATCTCAATTCGCGCGCCGCAGCGGGCGGCGTCGATATCCAGGTTTGACGGAGCACATCATGGCAGTCAACGCCGTTACCCCACCCGTCGTCACGACCAAGCCGCCCGCCAATTCCGAAACCAGCCGGAAAAGCCTGGCCGGCGACCTCAGCGCGTTCCTCAACCTGCTGACCACGCAGCTCAAGTATCAAGATCCCCTGTCGCCGATGGATTCGACGGAATTCACCGCGCAGCTGGCGCAGTTCGCTTCCGTCGAGCAAGGCATTCAGCAAAACAAGAACCTCGAATCGCTGATCGGTCTGACAAAGGCGACGCAGATTTCGACCGGCGTCAGCTACATCGGCCGCACCATCGAGGCGGACACGAATGTGGGCGCTCTGGTCAATGGACGCGCCGAATTCCTCTACAACATTCCGAAGACTGCCCAGCAGACCGCGATCACCGTGCGTGATGCCAGAGGCCAGGTGGTGATTTCCAAGGCCGGCGATACTTCGGTCGGTTCGCACAATTTCGTGTGGGACGGCAGGGATGCCAATGGCAACAAGATGCCCGATGGCCCCTACATGGTGACCGTCTCGGCCCTCGACGCCAACAAGACAGCCATTCCGGTGGCGACCCACATGCTCGGCCGCGTGGATGGCGTCGTGACCTCGGACGGCACCGTCAACGTGCTCGTCGGCGGCGTGTCCATTCCGCTCGACAAGATCCTATCGGTCAAGGAAGCCCAGACCGCGACCGTGCCTTAACACACATACCAACCAGGAACCGACCAATCTTCTGCTGACCCGATCGAAGCAGACAGGATGTCCAAAGGAGACAGGAAATGAGTCTTTATGGTGCGATGTTTTCCGGCGTGTCCGGCCTCGGTGCGCAGAGCCAGGCGCTCGGCGTCATCTCCGACAACATCTCCAACGTGAATACCACGGGCTACAAGGCCACCGCGTCGCGCTTCTCGACCATGGTGACCCAGCAGTCGCTGCCGAACAGCTACGCCCCGGGCGGCGTGCTCTTCAACCGGCAGTCGCTGGTCGACCACCAGGGCTTGCTGCAGTCCACCGGTTCGGCTACGGACGTCGCCGTCGCGGGCAACGGACTGTTCATCGTCCAGGGAACGACCACCGCCACCACCACGGACCCCTATTTCTACACCCGCGCCGGCTCGTTCAGCCCGGACCAGGACGGGTTCCTGAAAAATACCGCGGGCTACTACCTGATGGGTTGGGCGACTGATGCGTCAGGTACGCCTCTCGCCCCCAATACGTCAGCCCTGACCTCGCTCGAACCCGTGAACGTCTCCGGCGTATCGGGCAATGCCACGCCCTCCACCACCATCGACATCGGCGCCAACCTGCCGGCGACCGCTGCGGTGGGCGACGATTTTGTGACCAACGTACAGATCTTCGACTCGCTCGGCGTCACCCACGATCTGGCCTTCACCTGGACGAAAAGCGCGCTCAACCAGTGGGAACTGACGATCGAACCGCCAGTCGGCAGCGCCACGCTGACGATCGACGATGCCGCGGGTGCTCCTTACGCCGCCGCCGGCCGCCTCGATTTCTCCGCTCAGCCGGCCGACACCAACACCATCGTGATTGGCGCCACCACGTACGAGTTCAACAGCGTCGGTGGTGTCACCCCCGGCAACACGGCTGTGGCGATTGGCGCCGATGTCGCGACCACGGTGGCGAACCTCGTCGCCGCGGTGGCCAACGCCCGTGTCACAGCCTCCGGCAGCACGGTGAATATCACGCAGTCCGCCGCCGGCGCGGCGCTGACGGTCAATCCGACCAGCACGCCCAATATCACTCAGTCCGCCACGGGCGCGTTCACGGTCCCGGCACTGACCGCCGCAACCCCGGCCGTGACCTTCGCCGGCGACGGCACGCCGAGCGCCTTCAATGTGGCCAGCGTGGACGTTACGGGCTGGGAATCCGGCGCCGTCGACAGCACGCTCTCGACCAATCTCGGCACCGCCGGCCTGGGCAACGGCCTGACCCAGTTCTCGGGCTCCTACAGCATCGGGTTCATCAACCAGAACGGCGTGCAGTTCGGTAGCTTCAGCGGCGTCAGCATCAGCGACGAGGGCGTCGTCATCGCTCTGTTCGACAACGGTGAAACCCTGCCGATCTACCAGATTCCGCTGGCCACCTTTGCCAACCCGAACGGCCTGTCAGCCAAGACCGGTAACATCTATCTGGCCTCCGACACCACGGGCGTGCCGATCTTGCGTGAAGCCAAGAGCTCCGGCGCCGGTACCATCGCCGCCGGCGCGCTGGAAAACTCCACGGTCGATCTCGGCACGGAGTTCACCAACATGATCATCGCGCAGCGCGCCTACTCGGCCGCGACGAAGATCATCACCACCGCCGACGACATGCTCGACGAACTCGTGCGCATCAAGCGGTAATCGTTAACCATGCAGCCGGCCCTTATGCCTGAAGGGCCGGCTGCATATGACCCTAAGCATCGACAAATTAACCATCTTCCTTAGCTTTTTTTAAACCGGTCGCACCGTAAAGTCGGCCCATCGAATGCAATTTCGCGGAAACACGATGTCCTCCGTTACAGCATGCGTGGTGGGAGTAGACGAATGATAAAGCCCCATGGTCGGCGCTCAGGAAGAATGCTGAGGGGCGTTGGACGACCGATGACTATGGCAGATCTTCCGCCGACCAACACCAAACGCTGGGTCATCCGCCGCAAGGCGGAGGTGGTGGCAGGCGTGCGCTCCGGCCTGATCACGCTGGAAGAGGCCTGCCGGCGTTACTCTTTGTCGATCGACGAGTTTCTGTCCTGGCAGCGCCTGATGGAGAGCCACGGCGTGCGTGGGCTGCGCGCGACCCGTATCCAGGACTACCGCCAGCCGGACGGCCCATCCGAGCATTGAGCCGCTCGGCGACGCCGCCCGCCGCGCGGGCGTGCGATCCTTGCCGTCTTTTCCGCTCCGATGGCACACCGAAAACTCTCGACTATCATGACCGTCGACCGCCGGCTGTGGCGACGCGCCACGGCGCGCGCAAGCCTCTCTGCGCATCATCCTCGATGCGAGCGCTTGCGCCTAAATCTATCCGCTGGCGGAAGATTTTTCCCAGCTGTCGGCAAAAACTGCCGCCTATTAACCTGTTGTTTATGAAACCAACGCTATCACCACTGAGACGGAGGGGTTGATTTATCGCGCCCGCTCCGGGGTTTCAACGTCTTGTTGGTTAAGGTAAGTCGTGGTCGAAACTCTCCGGACTCTCGGTACTACCCGAATGCTCGTCACGGCCGGCGTCATTGCCGCCGTCCTCGGGCTGTTTGTCTTTCTCACCACCCGGCTTACCACGCCATCGATGGCGCTGCTCTACGGCGATCTCACCATGGCGGATAGCAGCCGGATCGTCACCAAACTCGAATCGATGAACGTGCCGCACGAGATCCGCGGCAACGGCAGCGCGGTTCTTGTGCCAAGCGACCAGGTGACGCGCCTGCGCATGGCCATCGCCCAGGAAGGGCTGCCCACGGGCGGCTCGATGGGCTACGAGATCTTCGACCGTTCCGAATCTCTCGGCACGTCGAGCTTCGTCCTCAACATCAATCACCTTCGGGCGCTCGAGGGCGAGCTGGCGCGCACCATCGCCTCGCTCAACTATGTGCGCTCCGCGCGCGTCCATTTGGCCTTGCCCAAGCGCGAACTGTTCAGCCGCGACCAGCAGGAGCCCACGGCATCCGTCGTCCTGCAGATGAATGGCGGCCGCCGGCTCGACAAGGGCGAGGTCCAAGGCATTCAAAACCTGGTGGCCGCCGCGGTGCCGAAATTGAAGCCATCCAAGATCTCCATTCTCGACGGACAGGGCACCCTGCTCGCCCGCGCCAGAGACGAGGCCGCCGGCTCCGATTCCACCACCGCGAACGGCGAGGACGTGAAAAGCACTTACGAGGCTCGCGCGTCTCGCATGATCGAAGAAATGCTGGAACGCGTGGTTGGGCCCAACCGGGTGCGCGCCGAGGTCACGGCCGAGATGGATTTCGACCGTATATCGACCACGTCGGAGAGCTACGATCCAGACGGCCAGGTGGTACGTTCGACCCAGAGCGTCGAGGAAACCTCGCGCTCGCGCGACGGCGAAACCCAGAGCCCGGTCTCGGTCGCCTCCAATATTCCGCCGCCGCTGTCGCAGCCGCAAGCCGCGCCGCCGACGGTCAGCGGCAACACGGCGCAGTCGAACCGCAACGAGGAAACCGTCAATTACGAGATTTCACGCACCACCAAGGTTCATGTGCGTGAAAGCGGCATGGTCAAACGTGTCTCGGTGGCCGTCGTGGTCGACGGCACCTATGCCGACAACGGCAGCGGCCAGCGCACCTACCAGCCGCGCAGCGCCGAGGACATCGAGCAACTGACCAAGCTGGTCAAGTCAGCGGTCGGCTACGACGAAAACCGCGGCGACAAAGTCGAGCTGGTGAACCTGCGGTTCATTCAGGGCGCCGAGATCGGTGAAGAGACCGACCCGTCCGCTGTTCGGCCTCGAGAAGAACGACTACATCCGGATCGCCGAAATCGCCACCCTGGCCGTGGTTGCCATCCTCGTGCTCCTGCTGGTCGTACGGCCGCTGATGCGCCGGCTGCTCGAGTCCATTCCCGACGCGATCGCCAGCAGCAGGAACCTGCTGAACGACACCGTCGCCGCCGCGGGCCGGCCGGCGCTGCCGCCAGGCCAAACCATGGGCGGCGGCCTCGTGCCCGCGGGCATGCCAACCGGGACAGATACCGCCATCGACCTGCAGCAGGTCGAGGGACGCGTGCGCGAATCTTCCATGAAGAAGATTTCTGAAATCGTCGAAAAGCATCCGGAGGAAGCGGTGAACATCATCCGCAACTGGATGTATCGCGAAACGTGAATCGTGAATTCGAGTGGGAATAAGTATGCCTAGTATCGAGGACTATCGCGCTCTCAGCGGCAATCAGAAGGCCGCAATCATGATGCTGTCGCTGAGCGAAGACCAGGCGACCAAGCTCTTCGCCCTCATGGACGAGGAGGAAATCAAGGAGCTGTCGCAGGCCATGGCCCAGCTCGGCACCGTCAATTCTTCCGTGGTCGAGCGCCTGTTCGGCGAGTTTGCCGAACAGATCGCCGCCACCGGATCGCTGATCGGCTCCTTCGAAAGCACCGAGCGGCTGCTGATCAAATCCATGCCGAAAGATCGCGTGGAATCCATCATGGACGAAATCCGCGGTCCGGCGGGTCGCACCATGTGGGACAAGCTCGGCAACGTCAACGAAGAGGTCCTCGCCAACTACCTGAAGAACGAATACCCGCAGACCGTGGCCGTGGTGCTGTCCAAGATCCGGCCGGAACACGCCGCCCGCGTCCTGTCCCAGCTCCCCGATGCGTTCGGCATGGAAATCGTGATGCGGATGCTGCGCATGGAAACGGTCCAGAAGGAAATTCTCGACGGCGTCGAAAAGACCCTGCGCACGGAGTTCATGAGCAACCTGGCGCGCACCAACCGCCGGGACCCGTACGAGATGATGGCGGAGATCTTCAACAACTTCGACCGCGGCACCGAAGGCCGCTTCATGACCGCGTTGGAGGAGCGCAACCTGGAATCGGCCGAGAAGATCAAAGCCCTCATGTTCACCTTCGAGGATCTGGCCAAACTCGATCCGACCGGCATACAGACCCTGCTGCGCGGCATCGAGAAGAGCAAGCTCGCGGTCGCCCTCAAAGGCGCGTCGGAGACCTTGCGCAATCTGTTCTTCACCAACATGTCCGAGCGCGCGGGCAAGCTGCTGCGCGAAGAGATGGAGGACATGGGGCCGGTCCGCCTGCGCGATGTCGACGAGGCGCAGATGTACATGGTCGGCGTGGCCAAGGACTTGGCCGAAAAAGGCGAAATCGTCATCAGCCAGAACAAGGATGCGGACGAGCTCGTCTACTAGGACACATGACCATGGCAAGCACGATGAAATTCTTGTTCGAAAACTCGTTCGACGCGGAGGAGCGGACCGGGGCACCGGCCGCCGCCGCGACGATGCGGCAATATTCCGAGCAGGACCTGCTGTCCGCCCGGTCGGAGGGTTACGCGGATGGCGAAGCCGCCGGGCGTGCCGCCGCCCTCTCCGCGATCGAGCAGGCCAGCCAGAAGGCGCTGGCCGAAATCGCCGCGCGGCTCGGCGACGTCGGCGGACAGATCGCGGCGCTTCGCGGACAGACGATCGGCGAAGCGGTCAAGGTGGTCAGCGCCGCGATCCACAAGATGGTGCCGGAATTGGCGCGCCGCAACGCCATGAACGAGATCGAGCGCCTCATTCGCGAGTGCCTGCAGGCCATCTACGACGAGCCGCGCGTGGTCGTACGCGCCCACGACAGCGTGATCGCCACGCTTCACGAGCGCATCGACGCGATGGCCGCGGCCTGCGGTTTCAACGGCAAGATCGTGCTGTTGGGCGACGAACAACTGAGCGAAACGGACTGCCGCGTCGAATGGGCCGACGGCGGCGCGGAACGCAACCTGGGCGAGATGTGGAAGCAGCTCGATGCGGCCCTTGCACGGGTCGTCGAAGGTTCCGCCACCGGCGCGCCGGGGTTCGGCCCCACCCAGCCAGAAACAATCAAAGTTTAGCGCGTAGGACTTTAGGAGAACACCATGGCCGAAGACGCAAATCTCAATCTTGAAAATCTCGAGGGCGAAACGCCGAAGCCCAACGGTGGCGCCGAGGACGCGCGCAATGACGGACCGCATGCCGCGGCCGACCTCGCCGCGATCTACGACATCCCGGTGCAGGTTTCCGCCGTGCTCGGCCGCGCCAATATGCAGGTCAGCCAATTGCTGAAGCTGGGCCGCGGGGCGGTGGTCGAACTCGACCGCAAGGTTGGCGAGGCCGTCGATATCTACGTCAATAACCGGCTCGTCGCGCGCGGCGAAGTCGTGGTGGTCGACGAACGTCTCGGCGTCACCATGACCGAAATCGTCAAGGCCGAGCAGAACTAACCAGTACAGATTGGAACGGCGTTTGGTCCAGGAGCACTTTAAATGCGGCTGATCATCATCGGGTCGTTGAACGGCCAAATCGGCGCCGCCAGCCAGGTCGCCATCTCGCGCGGGGCCAAGGTCGCCCATGCGGAGGACATCGACGCCGCGCTGCAGGCACTGCGTTCGGGCCAAGGTGCGGACCTGATCATGATCGACGTCCGGCTCGATATCCGGCGCCTGGTCAAAAGCCTGGAATCGGAGCGCATCAGCGTGCCGGTCGTCGCGTGCGGCACCAGCAATGACGCCGTGGCCGCTGCCGAGGCCATCAAGGCGGGCGCCAAGGAATATATTCCCCTGCCGCCGGATCCGGAGCTCATCGCCGCGGTGCTGGAAGCCGTCACCGCCGAATCGACCGCGATCGTCTATCGCGATCCGGCTATGGCGGCGACCATCCGTCTCGCCGACCAGATCGCGCAGTCCGATGCCACCGTGCTCGTCAACGGCGAATCCGGCACCGGCAAGGAACTGCTCGCCCGCCATATCCACGACAAGTCGCGCCGCTCGCGCCAGAAATTCATTTCGGTCAACTGCGCCGCCATTCCCGAGCACCTGCTCGAGTCCGAGCTGTTCGGCCATGAGAAGGGCGCCTTCACGGGCGCCATCGCCCGGCGCATCGGCAAGTTCGAGGAAGCGAACGGCGGCACGCTGCTGCTCGACGAGGTCAGCGAGATGGAGCCGCGTCTCCAGGCGAAGCTGCTGCGCGTCATCCAGGAGCGCGTGATTGACCGGGTCGGCGGCTCGGCGCTGATCAAGATCGACATCCGCCTGATCGCCACGTCGAACCGCGACCTCGAGGAGGCCGTGCGCCAGGGCGTTTTCCGCGAAGACCTTTTCTTCCGCCTGAACGTGGTCAATATCCGCATCCCGTCGCTGCGCGAACGCCCAGCCGACATCGAGCGGCTGGCCGAGTATTTCGTCGAGAAATACGCCCAGCTCAACGGCGTGCCAGTGCGTCCGATTTCCAGGGGGAGTCGCGAGAAGCTGCTCGCCCACGGCTGGCGCGGCAACGTGCGCGAGCTGGAAAATGCCATGCACCGCGCCGTGCTGCTCTCGAGCGGAACCGAGATCGATCCCGACGCCATCGTGCTGTCGTTCGAACTCGGGGCGCGGCGCCATCGCCAGTGCTTACGCGGCGCAGGATGCCGCGGCGATCGCCAAGAGCGACGCTGCCGGTGCCGCCATGTCGCGACGCTTCGTCGGCCATACGGTGGCCGAGGTGGAGCGCGATCTGATCATCGAGACGCTGCAGCATTGCCTGGGCAACCGCACCCACGCGGCCAACATCCTGGGCATCTCCATTCGCACCCTGCGCAACAAGCTCAAGCAGTACAGCGAAGAAGGCGTTCCCGTGCCAACGTCCGGTGAACTGGACCACGCGGCTTTGTAGACCACGCCGCGCCTGATCCGGGAGTTATCAATGGCACAAGATTCGACAGCGACAGCAGCCACGGCGGCCGGCACAAACGGCGCCGCCTTCGGCAGTTGGCTATCCGCCCTGGCGCGGCGCGGCGATATCGCCCTCGCGCTCGGCCTGGTCAGCATCCTGATGGTGCTGATCCTGCCGCTGCCGACGTGGCTGCTCGACATACTGCTCGCCCTGTCCTTCGCGTTTTCCGTCCTCATCCTGATGACGGTGCTGTTCATTTCGCGTCCGCTCGACTTCAGCTCGTTTCCCACCGTCCTGCTGATTTCGACGATGCTGCGGCTGGCGCTGAACCTGGCGTCCACGCGCCTCATCCTGGCTCACGGTCACGAAGGAACCAGTTCGGCCGGCAAGGTGATCGAGGCATTCGGCCATCTCATCATGGCGGGCAATTTCGTCATCGGGCTGATCGTGTTCGGCATCCTGGTGATCGTGAACTTCGTGGTCATCACCAAGGGCTCGGGACGCATCGCCGAAGTGGCCGCGCGTTTCAGCTTGGATGCCATGCCCGGCAAGCAGATGGCGATCGACGCCGATTTGTCCGCCGGCTTGATCGACGAGGCCGACGCGCGCACCCGGCGCAAGACACTCGAAGACGAAAGCACGTTTTTCGGCTCGATGGACGGTGCGGCCAAGTTCGTGCGCGGCGACGCCATCGCCGGCTTGCTGATCACCTTTATCAATATCGTGGGCGGCATCGTCATCGGCATCGCGCAGAAGGACCTCTCCTTCGCCCAGGCCAGTCACCTCTATACCCTGCTGACCGTTGGCGACGGTCTCGTCACGCAGATCCCGGCCCTGATCGTTTCGACCGCCGCCGGCATGCTGGTGTCCAAGGCCGGCGTCAGCGGCTCGACCGACAAGGCGCTGTTCGCCCAGCTCGGCGGCTATCCGGCGGCGCTCGGCCTTTCGTCCTTCCTGCTGACCGCGATGGCGCTGCTGCCGGGCATTCCGATGGCGCCGTTCCTGCTGCTCGCCGGCGGCGCGGGCTTCCTCGCCTTCAACATGAACCGACGCAATATGAAGGTGAAAGGCGATGCCAGCGCGGCCGAGGAACGCGCCCTCGCCCAGGCGCCAGTGGCCGATGAGCCGATCGCGACGGCGCTGCAGATCGACTACATCCGGCTCGAACTCGGCTATGGCCTGCTGCAGCTGATCAACAGCGACACCGGTCAACGCCTCACCGACCAGATCAAATCCCTGCGCCGCCAGCTCGCCGGCGACATGGGATTCGTGCTGCCGTCCGTGCGCATCCAGGACAACATGCAGTTGCCCGCCAACACCTACGTCATCCGCGTCAAGGAAATCGAAGCCGGCCGCGGCGATTTGCGCCCGACCATGCTGCTGGTCATGGACCCCAAAGGCGAACGGCTGAGCCTGCCCGGCGAGGAAACCACCGAACCGACCTTCGGCCTTCCCGCCATGTGGATCAACGAGGGCATGCGCGAGGAGGCTTCGTTCCGCGGCTACACCGTGGTCGATCCCGCGACGGTCATCACCACCCATCTGACCGAGGCGGTGAAGGAGTTTATGGCCGAGTTGCTGTCGTACGCCGAGACCCAGAAGCTGCTCGACGAGATGGGCAAGGAGCACCAGAAGCTCGTCGCCGATCTGATCCCGACGCAGATTTCGGTGTCGGGCGTCCAGCGCGTGCTGCAGAATCTGCTGAACGAGCGTCTGTCGATTCGCGACCTGCCGACGATCCTCGAAGGTATCTTCGAGGCGTGCAGCTATACCCACAACCTGACCTCGATCACCGAGCATGTGCGCACGCGGCTGGCACGCCAGATCAGCGACCTGCACACCTCGCCGGCGGGCTATATCCCGCTGGTCACGCTATCGCCGGAATGGGAGCAGATTTTCGCCGAATCGCTGATCGGCCAGGGTGAAGAGCGCCAGCTGTCGCTGCCGCCGAGCCGCCTGCAGGAATTCATCAACAAGGTGCGGCAGGTGTTCGAACGCCAGGCGATGGCCGGCGAGAACCCCATTCTGCTGACCAGCGCCATCGTGCGGCCCTATGTGCGCTCGATCATCGAGCGTTTCCGGCCGCTGACCATGGTGATGTCGCAGAATGAAGTCCACGCCAAGGCGCGCATCAAGACCCTGGGTCAGATTTGAATGAAGGGCGATAAGACCGAGGGCGGAGAGGAACACAAAGTGCCATGAGGCTAAAGAGCTTCTCAGCGCCGACGATGACCAAGGCGATGATGCTGGTCCGCGCCGAGCTCGGCAAGGACGCGATCATCGTGTCGAACCATGTCGCTGCCGATGGCAGCGGGGTGGAGGTCATCGCCGCCATCGAACCGCCCGCCGAGGTGATCGTCCAGCCGCAGGTGCACGACGAGCACTGGGGCCCCGACGATCTCGACGTGCTGCAGGAAGTGCTCGATTACCACCGCGCCCCGGCGCGTCTGATCGAAAAACTCTATTCGGCCGCGAGCGTGCTCGAGACCAACGATCCGCTGCTCGCGCTGGCGGGCGCCCTCGACGCCGGGTTCAACTTCGCGCCGCTGAGCGCCACGCACGCGCGACCGATCATGATGGTCGGCCCGCCCGGCGCCGGTAAGACGGTGACGGTGGCCAAGCTCGCCGCACGCGCCATCATGTCGGGGCATCCGGCGGCCCTGATCACCGCCGATACGGTGCGCACCGGCGCCGTCGAGCAGTTCGCCAGCTACGCGCGGCTGCTGCGCATGAAATCATGGAACGCAGCCGACCCGCAGACCCTCAAGGGCGCACTCGCGGCCGCCAACGGCACGCCGCTCAGGCTGATCGACACCATGGGCGCCAACCCGTTCGATGCCGACGATATGGCGCGGCTTGGCGACCTGGCGAGCGCCGCCGAGGCTGAACCCGTGCTCGTGTTGCCGGCCGGCATGGATCCTTCGGAGGCCGCCGAAACCGCACAGGCGTTCTTGCCCCTTGGCATCACGCGACTGGTCACCACGCGGGTCGATACGGCGCGCCGGCTCGGCGGGCTGCTCGCCGCCGCCGAAGCCGCCCGTTTGCAGCTGAGCGACGCTGGTACCGGCCCGCACATCGGCAACGGATTGCGCCCGCTGACCCCCGTCGCCCTGGCGCGCGTGCTTACCGCCGCCCCTTCCGACCGCGTTTCAACCCTGTCCCCGAGTCAGTCACCATGCAATTGAACTCCGCCGCCCTGTCGATCGCCGCCTCCGCCGATCCCGTCGCGAATGTCATTGCCGTCAGCTCGGGCAAGGGCGGCGTGGGCAAGACCTGGTTCGCCGTTACCCTCAGTCATGCCCTGGCGCGCAGCGGCAAGAACGTGCTGCTGTTCGACGGCGACCTCGGGCTTGCCAATATCGACATTCAACTCGGCCTCGCGCCGCAGCACGATCTCGGCTCGGTGATCGCCGGGCGCCGCACCATGCAGGGCGCCGCCTTCCGCTATCCGGAAGGCCAGTTCGACATCATCGCCGGCCAGTCCGGCTCGGGCGGCCTCGCCAGCCTGCCCGTGGCGCGCCTCGTCGGGCTGCGCGACGATCTGGTGGCGCTCGCCCCGAACTACCATTCGATCGTGATCGACATCGGTGCCGGCATCGACCGCACGGTGCGCACCATGCTGGGACGTGCCGGTGTGTGCCTGGTGGTGACCACCGACGAGCCGACGTCGCTGACCGACGCCTACGCGCTGATCAAGGTGGTGCGCGCGGAACGCCCGGGTGCCAATTTGCAGGTGGTGGTCAACATGGCCATGTCGGAAAGCGAAGGCGAGCGCACCTATGGCGTCCTGGTGCGCGCCTGCGACAGTTTCCTGAAATATACGCCGCCGCTCGCCGGCATCATCCGGCGCGACGCGAAAGTGCGCGACGCGATCCGCAGCCAGGCCCCCATTCTCGTTCGCCATCCCAACTGCGATGCCGCGCACGATGTCGAGGCGATTGCCCGGCGGCTCAGCGAAGTGACATGAGCGACATCACACCCAAGCCGGTCGCGGCAGTCGCCGGCGTCGCGCCGACGATGTCGGCGACGGCGATGTCGGCGCCTCCGGCCACGGCGACCGCCGCCGAGATTCCGGCCGCGGTCGCCAACCTCAGCGTCGGCACCGTGGTGACGGGAACGGTGATCGAGCGAGGGGCACGCGGGCTCGTCGTCCTGCGCACCGACAAAGGGACCATCAAGCTGCAATCGCCCATCCCGCTGCGGCAGGGCAGTACGGTCACCCTGCAGATCCAATCCGTCGGCGCGCAGGTCCAGTTCTCCATTCTTTCGATCGATGGCAACCCGCTCGCCACGCCGAGCGGCAGGGTAGCGCCGAACGCGGCCCGGCCGGACGGGGCGGCAAGGCCGGCCAATGCCGAAATCCCCTCGGCGCGCGCGCTGCCGGCGTCCGGCGGTCCGCCTCAGCAACTATCGCCCGCAACGAGCGCGGCCAGCGACGGCGCGGCGTTACGCGCCGCGCCGAATGACCGGGGCCTCAATGTGCCTCCCGCAGCCGGAGCGCCGACGGGACAGGCGCCGACTTTCACCGCTCGGCCGCTGATCGGCCCGACCGCCTCCGCGGGCCTCGAAGCTTTCTCGGCGCGGCAGACGGCCGCGCCTGCATTGCCCGCCGCGGCCGTGCCGGGCACAATGCCGGCTGCCGCCGCGGCCGCGCCCGCGAGCGGCGCGCCGTCACCCCCGCTGACCTCCGGCGACAAATTTCTCGCGTCCTTCATCGGCGCCCCGGCCGGCATCTCGCCAGCCTCCCCGGACAGCGCCGGCCGCCTCACCGCAACGCTTCCGCAGGGCGGCGCCTCATCGGCCGCCGCGGTGTCCGTCGCGTCATCCGCATCGGGCGCTGTGGCGCCCGCCCTCGCCGGAGCGGCGACAACGTCGCCCAATCCCATCCTGATACGCCTTGTCGGCGTCGAACTGCCGACCTCCGCGCCCGGACCGACGATAGTGGCGGGCGGCGCGCCACCCGCGGCTGCACCGGCCTCCGCCGGCCCGCTTCACACCATCGTCGGCACCATCATCGAGTCCACCGATATCGCCGCACGCTCTTCGACCGCGCCAGGCACGGCCGCCAAAATGGTCATCAGCACGCCGCTCGGCGTGTTCTCGGTGCCGGGTGCGGCGCCTGGTCCGGTCGGCACCCGGCTCGTCCTGGAAGTGATGCCGCGTGCTGAGATAGCGGCGGCGACCGTTCACCGGACGGACCTGGCCCGCTCCCTGGTCGCCCCGGCCAGCGGCCGCGGACAGGAATGGGCCGTGTTGCGCGACATCATCACGGCGACCACCGTCGCCGACCCGGCCCTCGCGGATCATCTGTTGAATGTAACCTTGCCGCGCGCCGGGCCCAATTTCGCCGCCGGTCTTCTGGTGTTCGTCGCGGCGCTGCGCCAGGGCAATCCGCGGGCGTGGCTCGGCGAACAGACCATCGATGCGCTTCAGCGCAGCGGACACGGCGCGCTGATCGACAAGCTGGGCGACGAATTTGCCACCCTGAACCGGCTGGCCGCCGATACCAGCCCGAGCGGCTGGCAGACCCTGCTGGTGCCGCTGTTCGACGGCGAGCGCATCCAGCAGATCCGCATGTATATGCGCCGGGGGCGGCGCAAGAACGGCGAGCGTGGCGGCACACGCTTCATGATCGAAGCCGAATTGACCAAGCTCGGACCGGTGCAATTGGACGGGCTGATCAGCAAGCCGCAATTCGATCTGGTCGTGCGCACCCGCACGGCACTGCCGCCGGCCATGCGCGGCGACATCATCGATATTTTCGGCGATGCGCTCCTGGCCACCCATCTGAAAGGGGCGGTGACCTTCCAGGTTGCGGTCGACCTGCGCCCCGGCCCGCCTGAGAGCGACGGCAAAGCCGGCATGGGGCTGATCGTCTAGTCTCGCTGAAAACTGATCACCAGCAGACTTAGACTGAATCTCCAGTCGGAAGCGCCGAGGGAACCGCGCGCCGCTCGTCGATTGCCCTCATGGGCAACGCCGCTTCGACGGCTTCAAGGAATTTATCGACATTGAGCGGCTTCGTCAGATAAGCGACAAAGCCGGCCGCCATGCCGCGGGCGACATCGCTCGGCAGGGCGCCCGCGCTCAACGCCAGGACCGGCGTTGCGGCGAGCTCTGGCGTCTCCTTGATGAGTTGCAGGGCCTCGTAGCCACTGAGGCCGGGCAAATTGATATCCAGAATAATCAAATCGGGTTGATGTTGTGCCGCCATGGCGAGACCGCTCACAGCGTCGGCTGCCTCAAAGAGCGTCACGTCTTCAAGAAGCGCGAGGATGTTGCGCATGAGCGCGCGGTTGGCGGCGTTGTCCTCGACATACAGGACGGAAAAGCGAGACCGACGTACAGGGCCGGTGCGCGCAATCCACGTCAGTTCGAGGTCATCGTGCGAACCGACATGTGCCGGGATGTCGATCCAGAAGCAACTCCCTTGTCCCGGCGTGCTGGAGAAACCGATCGATCCATCCATGAGTTTGGCCAGACGTTGGCTGAGGGCCAGTCCGATCCCGGTTCCTTCGATGGCCTTGTGCTCCGCACCGAGACGGTTGAACGGCTGAAACAATTCAGCTTGCCGGCCCTCGGGAATTCCGACCCCTGTATCGCTGACCGCGATCCGGATCTCGTTCTCGCCCAGCCGCTCGTATGAAAAGCTTACCGACCCGCCCGGTCGATTGTATTTGATCGCGTTCGACCCGAGATTTATCAGGATTTGCGCCAGCCGGACACGATCCGCGAGGGCATTCGGCAAACCGAGGCCAAAATTTCCTGGATCGACCGCGATGCCCGTCCTTTCCGCCGACGGCATCAAGGTCGAGATGACGGATTTCACGAGCGGCATGAGATCCACGGGCTCCAGCAAAATGCTCAATTTTCCCGCCTCGATCTTGCTCAGGTCCAGCACATCATTGATGAGATGGAGCAGATGGTGGCCACAGGAGAGGATGTGGCCGACGAATTCCTTCTGCTTGTCGGTCAGGCTACCGAAGTAGGAGTCGTCCAGCAGCTGGGCGAAGCCGAGAATCCCATTCATGGGGGTCCGCAGCTCGTGACTCATCAAAGCGAGAAATTCCGATTTGGCGCGATTGGAATTGTCGGCAGCCTGCTTTTCCAGGAGCATCCGACGTTCGCTCCGTTCGGCCTCGTCACGCTCCTTCTCGCGCGCGTCAATGAGCAGTGCCGCTTTCGCAAGAGCCTGGCCGAGTTCGTCCACCTCCTTGATCTCGACCGGCGGAATCTCGATTTTTTCCTTCGATCCGAGTGCCAGCGCGGGCGCGGCGAGCGCATCGAGGGAGCGCGTCACGCGCCCGCCGATTGTGTTCGCCAGCACTACACCCAGAAGCAGCAGCACGATCGCCAATGCGACGTTCATCATCAATGCCTGCTGCAGGTTGGTCGTCACAACGCTCGTGGGAACCGCGAATGCGATCATCCATCCGGTCCGCGGCGATCGGCTGAACCCGCCGAAGACAGGGAGGCCGTCGGACGTGACAATCTCATACGTCCCTTCCTCGGTGACGGCCGCCCGCTGCAAGAATTCTGGGGGCGCCTTCTTGCCGATGAATTGATCCGAATTTTCCGTCCGCGCGCCAATGGTTCCGGTTTTATCGATAATGGAAACGATCCATCCCGCGGGAATCTTCTGGCGCCGCAGGACTTCGCCGAGGCGATCGGAAAAGAGGCCCATGCCCACGAGATAGGTGATTTCGCCGTCGATGAATACCGGTACCGAAGTTCCGATGACAAAGCGCCCGGTCACGGGGCCTGGGAAAAGGTCCGAAACCACCGGTTTGCCGGTCTCCAGGACACGATCGATCATGCGCAGATCGGTCTCGCGGGGCAGTGGTGCGCCATAAGGCTTTATCGTGTTGATCAGCTGCTGCCCGGTCCGGTCATGGACGACGATGTTGCTGCCGATCTGAGTGGGCAGGAGCGTTTGCGCTTCAGCATAGAAGGCGCGCAGATCGCCAACCGCGAGTTGCCGCGATGCGGCGAGGACCTGCAAGGTCGATTGGACGCCGTTCAAGTCGGCATCGACGGCCTGCATGAGTGCGCGTGCCGTGGCGACCATGTCGCGCTCAGCGCTGGCGCGTTCGCGGTGATAGGATTTGAGGATGAGGAATCCAGCCGTCAACGCCGCCGGAAGGATGCAGGCGATCACCAGGGACCGCAGCCAAAACTGAAGGGTTCGCGGACGCACGCCTCCCCGACGAAACTCGAACGCCATCATACGGATCCAGGGCCTGCGAGGAGTGACGCACTCGTCCGGTGATCGGCCCACTCGAGACGTTCGACTTCGTAGTGCACGCTGTGGGTCACGCTCTAACGGACTTCCTCCTGGCGGCGGTAGAGCACCAGGCCGAGTTCGTCGAGAACCGCCTGCTGCTGGCGCTTTTCGGTCTGCTCCGCGTGCTTGTCGCGGCGCGCCTTGACCAGTTCGTATTTCTTCAACTCACGGAACGCGGCCGTCACGTCTTCAAGCGCGGCGCGCATACGTTCCTCGATCTCCGATAAGGACTGGTTGAGCTTGGCGCGCCGGGCGATCACCGCCGCGGCATAGTGCCCGTAGGTCGCCATCGCTTCGCTCGACGCCGCGGCGATCTTCTGCTCCTCCACCACCTCGGTTTCGAGATCGATCAGTTCCTGGCGCAGGCGGGCGGCCAGACGTTCGAGTTCGGCCAGAACCTGGCGTTTCTCGTCGAGCTTCCAGCGGTGCAGGCGGATCAGCCCCTCGAGCCCCTTCACGCGGCACCGCCGTTCAGGATCTTATGCAGCTCGGCGTAGCCGCCGGCGAGGTCGCTGCGTTCGACGCGGTCCTGGCGCAGGAAATTGTCGAGCGTCGGAAAATAATGGATCGCCTGGTCGGTTTTGGGATCGCTGCCCTGGCGGTAAGCGCCGAGCCGGATCATCTCGGCCATGTCCTCGTAGGCCGAGAGCAATTCGCGGGCCCGCTGGACCAGCGCGTTTTCCTCCGGGTTGTTGCAACCCGGCATGGTACGCGACAGGCTGCGCAGGAGGTTGATGGCGGGATAGCGGCCACGCTCGCCGATCGCGCGGTCGAGCACGATATGGCCGTCGAGGATGCCGCGCACGGCGTCGGCGATCGGTTCGTTGTGGTCATCGCCTTCGACGAGCACGGAGAACAGGCCCGTGATGCTGCCCTCGGCCGCGGCCGGGGCCGGCGCGCTCCAGCAGCTTCGGCAATTCGGAGAACACCGTCGGCGTATAGCCCTTGCTGGTCGGCGGCTCGCCGGCCGACAGGCCGATTTCGCGCTGAGCCATGGCGAAGCGCGTCACGCTGTCCATCATGCACAGCACGTCGCGGCCCTGGTCGCGGAAATATTCCGCGAGCGACATGGTCATGTAGGCCGCCTGGCGGCGTGCCAGCGGCGATTCGTCCGACGTCGAAACGACGACGATGCTGTGGGCGAGCCCCTCCGGTCCGAGTTCGTCCTCGATGAATTCCTGCACTTCGCGGCCGCGCTCGCCGATCAGCCCGATGATATTGACGTCGGCCGTGGTGAAGCGGGCGATCATGCCCATGAGCACGGACTTGCCGACGCCGGAGCCGGCGAAGATACCCATGCGCTGGCCGCGGCAGCAGGTCAGAAAGGTGTTGATGGCGCGCACGCCCAAATCGACCTTGCCGTGAACGCGCTGGCGCGCATGGGCGGGCGGCGGATTGTTGCGCAGCGCATAGGGCTCTTCGCCCTCGGGCAGCGGTCCCTTGCCGTCGATCGGCTCGCCCATGGCGTTGACCACCCGCCCGAGCCATTTGGCGGTCGGCCGCACCACGGGCTCGGCATCGACCACATCGGCCTTGCAGCCCAGACCGACCCCTTCGACGGCGCCGAACGGCATCAGCAGAGCCCGCCCGTCGCGGAACCCCACCACTTCGCAGGTCAGGTTGCGGCCGTTGCGGGCGGCAATCCGGCAGCGCTCGCCGATGGACAGACGGCGTTGGACCCCGCCAACTTCGATCAACATCCCCTGCACGGCGGTAACCCGACCGTAGAGGTGGTAGTCGGGAATCTGTTTGATGTCGGTGAGAAGGAGGTTGAGGGCGTCGGGCAAGGCATCATCCGGAACGGTCATCATATGGGCTATTAATCCTTCAACGCGGGCCCGCCCGTAAAATGACACGGTAGGCTCGGTTCCATATTGTCGTTAACTGCTTAAAAGCGGGTAAAAAGCGGCGGCCGCCCGTTCAATGGCCTCTTTAGGTTTTGGTCGGCGCAATAAAGGTTTTGTTAACTTGAACGCCCCCATAATGGCCTCTATGGTTAATGCCCACTGAATGGGGGACCGCAATGCGCGTACTGTTAGTCGAGGACGATAGCGCTACCGCGAAGAGCATCGAGTTGATGCTCAAATCCGAGGGGTTTGTCGTCGATTGCACGGACCTCGGTGAAGACGGTCTCGAGATCGGCAAGCTTTACGATTACGACATCATGCTGCTCGACCTCATGCTCCCCGACATCGACGGGTATGAAGTCCTGCGCCGGCTGCGCGCCGCCCGCATCAACACACCGGTGTTGATCCTTTCGGGCCTGGCAGAGCCGGACAAAAAGATTAAGGGCCTCGGCTTCGGAGCCGACGACTATCTGACCAAGCCATTCGACAAGGGCGAGCTGATCGCCCGCATTCACGCCATTGTCCGCCGCTCCAAGGGCCATTCCGAATCGGTGATCCGTACGGGCCGCCTGATCGTGAACCTGGACACCCGCACGGTCGAGGTGGACGGCCAGCCGCTGCATCTCACG
This sequence comes from uncultured Alphaproteobacteria bacterium, assembly GCA_963752345.1. Classification (GTDB taxonomy): domain Bacteria; phylum Pseudomonadota; class Alphaproteobacteria; order SMXQ01; family SMXQ01; genus CAVVYA01. The sequence continues at coordinate 396,857 of CAVVYA010000015.1, read as the reverse complement.
GGCAAGGAATACGGCATTCTCGAACTGCTTTCGCTGCGCAAGGGCACGACCCTGACCAAGGAGATGTTCCTCAATCATCTCTACGGCGGCATGGACGAACCCGAGCTCAAGATCATCGACGTTTTCATCTGCAAGCTGCGCAAAAAGCTCGCCACCGCGACCGCTGGCGAGAATTACATCGAAACTGTCTGGGGCCGCGGCTATGTGCTGCGCGATCCCAACGAAGATGCCCGCAGCTTTCCGGCAGAACCGGCCAGCGTCAGTTCCTCGGTTTGACGGCAGCGATCGGAATCAGGCAACTCAGCTTGACCATTCCGGGCCTGACATCGGTCGCCAGCGAGGTGGCCGCCCGCCGGGCCAGATAGCTGCCGTAGAACGCCGTCACCGTCTTCGGCGACAAAGCTTCGATCGCCGCCCGCTCGGAAAGCGCCGCCGCAATCTCCTCCGGAAGCCTGGCCCGCTCTCCCACCGCCATCAGATCCAGTTGGACCGCCTGCGGCGCGTCGTGCGTCTGCACCTCGAGACGGCCGCTCCCCGCCAGGCAATCGATCGCCGACAAGGCCAAATTCAGCACCATCTTGGTCGCTTCGCGCGGCACGTCGCGCGCCAGATCCGGCGTCTGCGGCCACGACAGGCTGATCCGCTCCCCGACCGGAAGCTCGAGGAAGCCGGCCCGGGCGTCGGCAAGCGTCGCGCTGCCGCCGGACGAGCCGCGCGCCGAGCCGAAGGCCAGGCGGAAGAACTGCAGCTTGCGCGAGGCTTCGCCGGCGCTCCCCGCGATCAGCTCCATGGCGTCCTTGCCCACCGTCTCGCCCATCTCCATGACCAACTCAGCGCCGTTGCTGATGGCGCTGACCGGGCTGATGAGGTCATGACACAGCCGGGCGCACAGCAACTCCACCACGCGTCCGTCCAACTTCTCGTCTGTCACGCTTGTCTCCGTTCTTGCAAACGGCGCGGTGTGCGCCGGTTAAATTCCGCCTTCGGGCCAGAATTGCGATTATTGTTATCGCGCATGGATTCCCAATGCTACCGCGGTGTCGGACGATGACGAATTCCGGTCGTGAATACCAGCTCGTGCCGGGCGCCTACGTGCGCCATCCACAGCATCCCGAATGGGGCATCGGCCAGATCCAGTCGGCAATCGGCGCCCGCGTCACCGTCAACTTCGAAAATGCCGGCAAGCAGCTCATCAATACCGCTGTGATCGGATTGGTGCTGGCGGATATCGATCACGGCTGATCATCGAACCGCGCAGTCAGCCGCGCGAGATCGTCCGGCGTGTTGACGTTGGCGAACGGATCGAACGGCTGATCGGCGAATTCGACGACGGCCGCCCCTTGCGCCTGCACGAAACGGTGCGCCGCCCGCTCGCCATGCGCGAGCGCCGCCCGCAGACCGTCGCGGACCGACGGCGACCACAGCGCGAGCAGCGGATGCAGACGTCCGCCTGAGCGGCAGCACGCCACCGCCGCCCCTGCCCGCGCCGCGGCGACGCGCAGGCGCGGCACCATATCCACCGGTACCAGCGGTGTATCGACCGAAAAACTCGCAAGCCAGCGCGCCCGCGGCTCGTGCAGGGCGATCCAATCCAAAGCGGCGAGAATGCCGGCGAGCGGCCCCGCTCCGCTGCCGTCATTTTCCGTCATCGTATCCGCCAGCACCGGGAGTCCGAATGGCGTATAGCGGGATGCGTTATTGGCGCTGATCAGCAGCTTGCCGACCTGCGGCGCGGCGCGGCCGATCACCTGCGCGATGAGCGTCACGCCATTGAAAGCAACGAAGGCCTTGTCGATGCCGTAGCGGCGGGACTCCCCGCCAGCCAAAATGACTCCGATGACGATTGACGCTTCATGTTGCATGGCTGCACCACGTCATAGGGCTTTCCCCGTACACCACGACTATTCAGGGTAAACCATCTGAGGACTTTCCCCTATTAGCTTGACTTAACTTGCATTTTAATTAATTTTTAAACATCAGGCGCACTTGGCAAGAACTGTCCGTGGGGGATATGCGTCTGATGCTTTTTCTGGGCATTGGAAGCCTCTGGCACCCAGGCCGATGAACATTTACCCCACGGCCTTTGTGAGCGGTATGTGAATGGCGCCCTCGGCCAGTCCCTTTGATTTTCGCACGTTGAACTTTGAGCGGTCGGACACGGTGCAACGCCGGTCGTTCGGCGTGCGGCCGGGATTCAGCCGCGCCGGCGCTCCCGCCACGCCCGATCAGATGCTGCTCCTGCGCGCCGCCTGCGGTCACTACCAGCCGTTCTATGTTACCGACTTCACCGGCACCATCGTCTTCGCCAATGCCGCATTCGATCAGATCGCGGCATCGCTGTTCGGCATCACCGCGGAAACCGAAAACGCGACCGAAACGCCCGCCGCCCTGCTCGCCATCGTCGAACGGCTGCGCATCGGCCAGCGCGCGTTCGAGACGTCGGAGACGGTCGAAATCGCCGGGTCGGTCCGCAGCTACGTCGGGCGCCATTTTCCGATCGCCGGCGAGGGCACCGCGCTGATCGGCTTCGGCGGCTTCTACACGGACGTTACGCCGCTCGACCAAGCCATCGAGCGTGCCAATCAGATGGAAGGCTGGCTGCAGGACGTGATCCGCTCCGCCTCCGATTGGGTGTGGTCGACCGACGTCAATCTCAACATCACCTACGTCTCGGGCCGCATCTCCGAAGCGCTCGGATTGCCCGCTCATGTGCTGAAGGGCCGCTACCTCCTCAGCCTCGGCCACTTCGAGAGCGACAGGTCCGACAGCGCCAAGGACCTGCTGCGCCGCCGCGCGCCGTTCCGCCACGTGTCTTTCCTCATGCCGGACGAGGCCGGCAACGAACGGCGCATCCACCTCAGCGGCGTCCCCGTGTTTCACGATGCCACCGGCAAGTTCCTCGGCTACCGCGGCACCGGCACCGACGTCACCCGCCAGCACAAGGCCGAGTCCCTGGCGCGGCAATCCACCGACCGCCTGGAAAAGACCCTGGAAATCCTGCAGGCGCGCAACGCGCAGCTCGATCTCGCGCTCAACGAGGCGCGCGCCGCCGAACGGGCGAAAATGGAATTCCTCGCCATGATGAGCCACGAGCTGCGCACGCCGCTCAATGCCATCATCGGCTTCTCCGAAGTCGCCTCGCAGAAGGTGCTCGGCCCGCTCAGCGACACCTATCTCGGCTATTTCAAAGACATCCACAAAGCCGGCCGCCACCTGCTCGGCATCATCAGCGATATCCTCGATACGGCCAGCATGGAAAACCAGACCTTGTCGGTCGAGCCGGCGCCGGTGCGCGCCCATGAGCTGGTCGCCGAGGCGCGCTCGCTCATCGCCATGCGCGCGGCGGAAAAGCAGCTCGATATCAGCGCCGTCGACATGGAAGATCATTGGACGATCATGGCCGACCGCCTGCGCGCGCGGCAAATCCTGGTCAATCTACTGGTCAACGCGGTCAAATTCACGCCGGAGGGCGGCCGCATCGGGATCGAAGCCAAGCAGATCGCCGGGGGCAATCTCGCGATCACGGTATGGGACAGCGGCATCGGCATCCCCGAGGACCAGCAGGCCAAGGTGTTCGAGCGTTTCTATCAGGTGAAATCGGCCGACATCCTGAGCCGCAAGAACGAAGGCACCGGCCTGGGGCTCAGCGTATCGCGCCACCTCGCCCAGCTCATGGGCGGCAATCTCGCCCTGGAAAGCACGCCGAACGTCGGTTCCCGCTTTACCCTGACCATTCCGCTCGCCAAAGCGGTTGCCGCGGTCTAGCCAATCGGCCCAATCGGCCGGATTCCTCAGCTCTTGCCGCCCTGACAAGCCCGTGAACGGGCTCTTGCGCCTTTGACGAGCGCCATATCCGTTCTAATATAACGGTCATGATCGATCCGTTCGGCCGCAAGATCACCTACCTGCGCGTCTCGGTCACCGACCGCTGCGACTTCCGCTGTGTCTATTGCATGGCCGAGGACATGGCTTTCCTGCCCAAGGCGGAGGTCCTGACCCTCGAGGAACTCGACCGGCTGTGCAGCGCCTTCGTGCGTCACGGGGTCAAGAAGCTGCGGCTGACCGGCGGGGAGCCGCTGGTCCGGCGCAACATCATGAGCCTGTTCGAATCGCTGAGCCGCCATCTGCGCAGCGGCGACCTGCACGAGCTGACCCTGACGACCAACGGCAGCCAGCTCGCCAAATACGCCGGCGATCTGGCGCGGCTCGGGGTCAAGCGCGTCAATGTTTCGGTCGATACCCTCGATCCGGCGAAGTTCACCGAGATCACCCGGCGCGGCAACCTCGCCGTCGTGCTCGACGGCATCCGCGCGGCCAAGGAGGCCGGGCTCGCGGTCAAGGTCAATGCCGTGGCGCTCAAAGGCGTCAACGACGGTGAATTCGACGATCTGGTCGCCTGGTGCGGCCGCGACGGCCATACGCTGACCCTGATCGAGACCATGCCGCTCGGCGAGATCGACCAGGACCGCACGGCGCAATATCTGCCGCTCTCCGTCGTGCGCTCGCAACTGCAGCGCCGCTGGACGCTGACCGACACCGATCACCACACCGGCGGACCGGCGCGCTACGTGCGCGTCGAGGAAACCGGCGGCCTGCTCGGCTTCATCACGCCGCTCACCCACAACTTCTGCAAATCGTGCAACCGCGTGCGGCTGACCTGCACCGGCACGCTCTACATGTGCCTGGGCCAGGAAGACGCCGCCGATCTGCGCACCCCGCTGCGCGCGAGCGCCGACGACGCGGTGATCGACGCGGCGATCCGCGAGGCCATCTCGCGCAAACCCAAGGGCCACGACTTCATCATCGACCGGCGCCACGAGCGCCCGGCGCTGGCCCGCCACATGAGCGTCACGGGCGGCTGACCGCACATATGGCGGAAATTCTCGGCCTTGGTTTGACGCATTTCGGCGGCTTCATGTTTTCCGATGCGGAAATGGGCGCGCGCATCACCGCCGCGCTCGCCGGCAAAATGCTGCCCGCGCACCTCAAGGATCCCGCCAACTGGCCGGCGCGCATGCGCGAGGAATGGGGCGGCGATCAGGGTGCCACCTTCGCCGCCAAGCACCGGGCCGACTACTTCGCCGGCCTGCGCCGCATCCGCGACGAGCTCGATGCCTTCAAGCCCGACGCGGTGATCATCTTCGGCGACGACCAATACGAATGTTTCCGCGAGGACCTGGTCCCGCCCTACTGCGTCTTCATCAACCAGCGCTTCGAGGTGAAGCCCTACCTGCGTGCGCGCGGGTTGGGCGGCGACACGCCGAACATCTGGAACGATCCGTTCGACACCGTGCTGCGCCTACGACAGCGCGCCCAAGATCGCCAAACGCCTGGTCAGCGAACTGCTGCACCATGGCTTCGATCCGGCCTACGCCTACTCCGTGCCGCATCAGGACTATCTCGGCCACGCTTTCGCCAATACCCTGCTGTTTCTCGACCACGAGCGCCGCGGCTGGCCTTACCCGGTCATTCCCTTCGCCATCAATGCCTACGGCTCGGCCTTGATCCGCGAGAAAGGCGGTCTGGTCGAGGCCGCGAGCGAGGCGCCGTCGGCGGCGGATGACGAACCCGATCCGCCCGGTCCCTCGCCGCAGCGCTGCTTCGATCTCGGCACCGCGATCGCCAAGGTGCTGCGCACCTCGCCCTGGCGCGTCGCGCTCGTCGCCACGGCGAGCTTCTCCCACGCCTTCCTCACCGACAAGAATCACCGCTTCTATCCCGACGTGCCGGCCGACCGCCAGCGGTTCGGCGAGATCCAGTCGGGCAACTTCCGCGCCTGGCGCGACCTGTCCCTCGCCACCCTCGAGGACTCCGGCCAGCATGAACTGCTCAACTGGTACCCCGTGATCGGGGCCATGGCGGAACTGGGCCAAGCACCGTCCTATTGCGAGCTGCTGGAGACCTACACCATGAATTCCAACAAGTGCGTCGCGGTGTTTCCGCCGGCGAACCGTTAGAGCCGGGATCAGCCCGGTTGCCGCGCCTCTGGCGGAGATCGCCGGGCTCGGTGTAGGCTGATGGCCCCGCCCCGCACGGACAACCCCAACGACGCTCCATGGAATTCCGCAAGATCGCCATCGTCGCGGCCGACAACCGGCCCGCCCAGGATGCCCTGAGCGAGTTGAAGAAGCGCTATGGCCAGGTCGCCCCGGCAAAGGCCGACGCCATCGTCGCGCTCGGCGGCGACGGTTTCATGCTCGAGACCCTGCACCGCCACATCCGCCGCCAGGTGCCGATCTACGGCATGCATCGCGGCTCCGTCGGGTTTCTGATGAACAACTACGGGAGCGACGACCTGCTTGAACGGATGAACGCCGCCACCCAGGTCAATCTTCATCCGTTGCGGATGAAGGCGCGCACCCGCGAGGGCAAGGAAAAGCAGGCGCTCGCCATCAACGAGGTCTCGCTGCTGCGCGAAACCCGCCAGGCGGCGAAGCTGCGCATTTCGGTCGACGGCGTGATGCGGCTCGACGAGCTGATCTGCGACGGCGCGCTGGTTTCGACGCCGGCGGGCAGCACGGCCTACAATTTGTCGGCCCACGGCCCGATCATCCCCTTGGGGGCCGGGCTGCTCGCCTTGACGCCGATCAGCGCCTTCCGGCCGCGGCGCTGGCGCGGCGCCCTACTGCCGGATACCGCCAGCGTGACCTTCGACGTGCTGGAGGCCGACAAGCGGCCGGTCAGCGCGGTCGCCGACTACACCGAGGTGCGCGACGTGGTGCGCGTGCATGTCGTCGAGGATCCCAAGGTGGCGCTGACACTGCTGTTCGATCCCGAGCACAATTTGGATGAGCGTATCATCAAGGAGCAATTTCTTCCGTGACGGATCGACGAGATAGCGCACAGAACGCAGGCGACCGACATGAGCCGGGCCCGCCGACCGCCGAGATGTTGCGACAGTTGGTCGGGTTCGATACGACAAGCCGCAATTCCAATCTCGACCTGATCGATTTCGTGCGCGACTACCTGCGCGACCACGGCATCGATTCCCGGCTCGCGCGCGACGACAGCGGCCGCAAGGCCAACCTCTTCGCCACGATCGGACCCAGCCGGGAAAACGGCGGCCTGATGCTGTCGGGCCATACGGACGTCGTGCCGGTCGACGATCAGGACTGGCACAGCGACCCGTTTTCGCTGACCGAGCGCGACGGGAAACTCTATGGCCGCGGCGCCTGCGACATGAAGGGCTTCATCGCGACCGCGCTCGCCCTCGTCCCAGCGTTCCTGGAGAGACCGCTCGAACGCCCGATCCATCTGGCATTCACCTTCGACGAGGAGGTCGGCTGTATCGGCGCGCGGCAACTGGCCGGCCAATTGCGCGACATGCGGCAGCGGCCGATGTTCTGCGTCATCGGCGAGCCGACCGGCATGCGCGTGGTCGACGGCCACAAGGGGCGTTTCGCCATGCGCTGCCATGTCCACGGGGCGGAAGGACATTCCGCCTATCCGCAGCGCGCCTGCAACGCCGTCGAGGTCGCCGCGGATATGATCGGCTATCTGCGCCAGATAGCGCGCCGCCTGCGCGACAGCGGTCCGTTCGACGCAGCGTTCGACCCGCCGCATACGACCCTGCAGACCGGCACCGTGCATGGCGGCACCGCGCTGAACATCGTGCCGCGGCATTGCAGCTTCGAATTCGAGATTCGCAATCTGCCGGCGCACGATCCGCTCGCGCTCGTCGGCGAGCTGCGGACGTTCGCCACAGAACAGCTTTTGCCCGAGATGCGCCAGGCGGCAGCGGATGCCGGGATCGACTTCGAACAGCTGTCCCATGTGCCCGGGCTGTTGCCCGACCGCGACCATGACTTCGTCAAGACGGTGCTGGCGGCGAGCGGCGGCAATGCCACCCACAAGGTGAGTTTCGGCACCGAGGCCGGACTCTACCAGGACGCCGGCATAGCCGCTGTGGTCTGCGGCCCTGGCGATATCGCCCAGGCCCACCGGCCGGACGAATTCGTGGCACTCGACCAACTCGCCCGTTGCGAGACGTTTCTGCGACGCATGGTGAAGGAAATCTGCGGCGCCTGAGCCGCGATCGGCGCCGCGCCTGCCCTCAGCAAAGAAGGCCCGATGAATGGCCATAGGCCGGTTTGTTCGACGCGAAATCCAACCTCTTCTGCTCGCTATCGGCAGCGGATTTCTCGGCGGCCTCCTGTTCAACCACCTCAATATGCCGCTGCCCTGGATGCTGGGCGGCACCGTCGTCGTGACGATCCTGGCCCTGGCCGGGGCGCGCGTGCGCGTGCAATTCTGGCTGCGCGAGCCGATGGTCATCGTCATCGCCACCATGCTGGGCAGCAGCTTCACGCCGGACGTGATCGGCGAAGCCGGGCAATACCTGCTGAGCATGTCGCTGCTCGCCCTCTATGTGCTGGCGAGCTCAGTGCTGTGCTGGTGCTATCTCCACCTCGTGGCGAAATATGATCAGGCGACGGCGTATTTTTGCGCCATCCCGGGCGGCCTGATGGAGATGGTCATCCTCGGCGCCCATAGCGGCGCGGACGAACGCAAGATCTTCCTTGCCCATGGCACGCGCGTCCTGCTGGTGGTGCTGACCGTGCCGCTCTGGTTCCGCCTCGTCGAGGGCTATGTGCCGCCGGGCGGGTTCACCATGGGTGGACCCGGACTGTCGTCGCTCGCCCTCACCGACGCGGTCATTCTGCTCGCCTGCGGCGTCATCGGATATTTCCTGGGCCAGCTCCTGCACTTCCCGGCGTTCCGTTTCACGGGACCGCTGACCGCCAGCGCCATCGCCCATCTCACCGGCCTGACCACCTCGAAGCCGCCGGGTGAGCTCATCGTCCTGGCGCAGATTATCCTGGGCTCGAGCCTGGGCTGCCGCTATGTCGGCGTCCGCCTCGGCGAGGTCATGGGCACGGTCCGGGTCTCGTTGATCGCGGCGCTGCTCCTGCTCGGCAGCGCCATCGTGTTCGCTTACGGCATCCACCTGATAACCGGCTTCAACACCAAGGCGCTGGTGCTTTCGCTGAGCCCTGGCGGTCTGGTGGAGATGACGCTGATCGCCCTCGCTCTGGGCATCGACGTGGCGTTCATCACGATCCACCACCTGGTCCGCATCATGCTATCGGTCATCATCGCGCCGACGGTGTTCACCGTGGCCAATCGCAAGGGGTGGTTGCAGTCGGGCAATGCGCCCGACACGCGGTAGGCGGCCCGTCCCCCTCCCGACAGAGCGCGCCAGACCGAGGTTTCCAATTGTGCTGGACAGCCGACCGGCGAGGCGAGTAGGGATGGGACGTTCCACTCGCAACCTCTCCTGGGCATCGTGCACATGCTGGACGTTGATCTTTCCATAGGCGACGCCTTCTGGGTCGCGCTCGGCCAGATCATCCTCGTCAACATCATCCTGTCGGGTGATAACGCGGTGGTCATCGCCATGGCTTGCCGCAACTTGCCGGAACGGCTGCGCAAGCGGGCGGTATTGGCCGGCAGCGCCGGCGCCATCGTGCTACGGCTGATCTGCTCGTTTTTCATCACCTTCCTTATGCGCGTGCCGTACATCAAGATCTTCGGCGGTGTGCTGCTGCTGTGGATCGGCGTCAAGCTCCTGATGCCCGAGGCCGAGATTGCCGAGGACGGCGAGCAAGCCACCAGCAGTCTGTGGAGCGCCGTGCGAACCATCATCATTGCCGATGCCGTGATGAGTCTCGACAACGTGGTCGCCATCGCCGCGGCAGCGCACGGTCAATTCACGCTGATCGCGATCGGGCTCATCGTCAGCGTTCCGCTGATCATCTACGGCAGCACGCTCGTGACGAACCTTCTCGTGCGCTTCCCCGTCCTCGTGGTGATCGGCGGCGGGCTGCTCGGCTGGATTGCCGGCGAGATCTCGTTCACCGATCCTGCAATTCACGATTGGACGGCGGGCCTGCCAGCCTGGGCCGAGACTGCGGCGGCGGCCGCGGGCGCTTTGTTCGTCGTGCCACTCGGCAAATACCTGGTCTATCGCAAGAGCCGGCAGGCGACGCGGGCCGATCCGGCAGCGAACTAGACTAGCGTTGAGCAACCGGGCGAGTTAATCGCGGCCAGACACGCTGAAGTGGCGGGCTCGAAAGACGAAAGGCGGCTTCTCGTGAAGCCGCCTTTCTTGTTGCAGTTACGCCAGCGCGGTCTGGATATGCGGCCAGATGTCGAGCGTCCCGCGATAGATCATGTCCAGCGCGACATAGAGGATCACCACGAGACCGACATAAGCGATCCAGCGGTGGCGCTGCAGCAGCCGCGCGATAAAGGACGCTGCAATGCCCATCAGGGCGATGGAGAGTATCAAGCCGAAGACGAGCACCTCCGGGTGATCGCGCGCGGCGCCGGCGACCGCCAGCACGTTGTCGAGCGACATGGTGACGTCGGCCACGATGATCTGCCAGGCTGCCTGAGCGAAGGTCTTGCGCGGCGCGTGCGCGCCGATGGTGCCGTCCTTGTCGAGATCCTCCTCGGCGAGCGCCTCGACCGCATGCTGCTCTTCCGCGTGCTGAGCGCGCAGTTCGCGCCACATTTTCCAGCACACCCAGAGCAGCAGCAAACCGCCCGCGAGCAGCAGACCGACGATGGCGAGAAGCTGGGTGGTGATCCCAGCGAATACGATACGCAGGACAGTCGCCGCGATGATGCCGACCAGGATGGCCTTGGCGCGCTGTTCCTTGGCCAGCCCCGCCGCGGCCAGGCCGATGACGATGGCGTTGTCGCCCGCGAGCACCAGGTCGATCATGATGACCTGTAGGAGTGCGGCAAACATCTCGGCCGTGAAGAATTCACTGATCATGGTGTGCCTTCATACTCATGTTGTTTTCGTCGAGCTTATGCGAGACACCCGCGCACGTTCTGCCGCTCATGACGGAGATACAAGCACGCGGTCGCGGCCAACGCGAATGCGTCGGACGTCGAAACTGCACAATGGACATTGCGGTGTGGGATGGTCGGTCACGAGCCACTCTGCGCGAAGTATCAGTCCGACATCGCAGTCCTTGGGGGACTGCCAGAGGGGCCCGGCCTGAGCGGCGGCATACTAGCCGCCCAGGCTACGGTGCGCAAGCAGAAGCGGCGTGCCTCGGGAGCCGGGACCGCCAAGATGCCGCGGCTCAATCCGGGGGGCCGAACTGGCCGTCGGGAGGCCTACTCGAGCCGGACGTTCTTCTTGAAGTCGTAATTCGGCCCGATGTCGGCCGAGTAACGTTGGATCTTGCGCGACCGGTCGTAGTCCGGCGAGAACACCTCCTTGAGGAAGGCGCGTTGGGCGGCGAGGCCGGCCTCGGCCTGTTCGCGGCGGTAGCGGCCCGGCATGGTGTCGTTGAGCCAGCCATGGGGCGCGTCGCGGTAGATGTTGATCGTATAGCTCTTGCCATGTTTCTCGAGCGAATCGCGAAAGCGGCGCACGTCGTCGACCGAGATGATGTGATCCGCCTCGCCGAAAATGCCCAGCACCGGGCAATTCACCCTGCCAATGACGTCGTCGAGCGGTTCAGGCTGGAACTTGTTAACCTCCCACTCCCGCTTGGAGGCCGCGCCATACCACACCAGTGCCGCCGTGATCGGCCGCACAGCGGCGAGGATCAGTGGATGGCGGCCGGTCTGACAGACGCCCTTGACCGCGACTTTCGACGGATCGGCTTCCGGGATGTCCTGGAGCGCATCGATCGCCGTGGAAAGATAGTCGACCGACTCCGGGTCGGTCAGATCGTAGCGCGAATCGCCGGCATGCAGCACCGCGTGGTCCGGATGCTTGTAGAAGCAGTCCGGTGCGATGCACACATAGCCGTCGCGGGCGAAGCGGTCGGCCAGATCCTTGGTGTGCTGCACCAAGCCGTAGCGCTCGTGCATCAGCACGATGGCCGGCACTTTGCCTTTCACGTCGGGGATCGCGAGGTAGGCCGGAAGCCCGCCTTTCAGCGTCAGCTCTTTATTCTTGATCGGCTTGGCCTTCGTCATGGTGCTCATGGGCAAATCCCCGCTTGTGCGAAATTGACGGACAGTGATGGGTCACTTCTTCTTGCCGGCGCCGCGCAGCATGAGGTCGATCGTCTGCTTGACGGTCATCACCCTTCCCATGCGTGGAAACACGCGCTCCATAAAGAACTGGTTGTTGTCGCCGCGCGCCGAATAACAGGCGTCGCTCACCACGACCAATCCGATATCGAGATCGCGCGCGGCGAAGGCGGTGCTGGCGATGCCGACGTCGGTCGAGCCGCCGGCCAGGATCACGATGTGTCCAGGCCGCGGGCGCGCAGCGATACTTCCAGATGGGTCTGGAAAAAGGAATTCCAGCGGTGCTTCGGCACCACCACGTCGAAGCCCGGCCGCGGCTTGAGCTCGCGGGCAATCTCGGCGTCCTTGCTGCCATGGCGGATCTTCGGCGCGATCGCCTTCTTCGCCGCGGCCTTGAGCGGACCATTCGGCCAGGGCCGCAGATCCATATCGGTGTCGGTCAGCCGCGCCACGGTGTCCGAGCCGTCGGCGGCATGGTCGCCGGACGGATAGAACACCCGCAGGCCGGCCCGGCGGGCGCCGCGCATCAACCGGGTCAGGTTGGCCAGCACGTTGTTGTCGGCGAGGAAGGCCTGCTTCTTCGGATCCTTGGGGTGGAGATAACCGTGCAGGGTATCGAACAGCACGAGCGCCGTATGATCGGGGCCCAGAGTTTCAACGAGCTTCGCCTTGGCGGGCATGATCTCTCCGCGTGAAAACGATCGGGTTGCGAACTGCCGAGATTGGTTCTTATCGGCGGGGTGATGTGGAAGTGTAGGGGAATTCAACTTCGCTTGTCACGAATTTCAGGCGGTCCCGCGCGCGGCGCACCGACGCGCCAGACCGCGCCCGCCCGCACAATCGCGCGGCCACGCGGCCGAGGCGAGCGAGCGATGCGACCGAGCGGATGGGTTTGCAAAAACCTCGACACCGCCCCATTATCCCGGCGCCCGGCGGACCCCGCCGGGCCCAGGCGCCCGCTTGGCGGAATTGGTAGACGCAGCAGACTTAAAATTTGCTTCCCGTAAGGGAGTGCCGGTTCGAGTCCGGCAGTGGGCACCACCTTCTACATCTTGAGCGCCTTCGGCGAATCGCAGATCGCGGGTTTGATCCGGGTCGTCGTCCATAGAACCGCACCAGCGGCAAATCGGGCTTCGGCGCGGCCGGGCATGCAGGTCAACACCCCCGTGACAGCGATGCAGCCAGCGACTAACATACGCCGATACGCGCCACAGAGCGCGAACGGGCCGCCGAGAGCCCGGCACCGGGAGAGGCGACAACGGCCCCACAGCGACGGCGATGAAGCCGCCCGTTGGGGCGCGAGGAGAGAACGGTCCCGATGATGACCATGCTACTCATCGTCCATGGCCTGTTGGCGGTCGCCCTGCTCGGCGCCATCACCCACCAGGCGCTGGCGGTGCTGTGGCCCGCACGCGGCGGCGAGTCCTTTCAGCGGCGTTTCCGCGCCGTATCGGGTCCGTCCTATACCGGCGCGGTCATCGCTCTCTTCATCGCGACCTTCATCATCGGCGCCGTGATCTATCCTGCCTACCGCCTGAATGTGCGCACCTATTTGCAGGATTACCGGATGTTCGCCGCGGAAGGCGCATTCGAGATCAAAGAGCATCTCGCGGCCATCGCACTCGCCCTGCTGCCCCTCTATTGGATGCTGTGGCGCCGCCCGCCGCCTCGTTCCGCAGGTGCCGCCGTCGCCGAAGCCGCGAACTTCGGCGCGACCCAGGATCTGACGCGCGCCTGGGCTGTGGCGCGCGCCGCCGTCACGACGATGATCGCACTGACCGTATGGAGCAGCTTTCTGATCGGCCACATCCTCAACAATATTCGCGGGCTGTTCGGCACATGACCATGGACGCTCATCGCCCATCGCCAGGCGCGGCCAACGCGTTGCTCGCGTTCTGGGCTGTCTTTGCCGCGGCCACCAGCGTGCTCTACGTGTTCGCCATGGAGTTGAATCTCGCGGCGTTCACATACCATCCTCGCCTGGTCGAATTTGCGCCCGGCGTCGAAGCGCCGAAGAGCGGACCGGCGATGTATTGGTATGGCTGGTTGGCCACCGCGGCGGCCGGAGGCATCGTCGCCGGTCTCGTCGCCGCGATCGTCGCGCGCAGAATCGGCGCCAAGGTCTGGCTTGGCGTCGGCTGGCTGGTGCCCGCGGGAGCTGCGCTTGCCGCCGTGTACTTCATGATCCCGTTTTTCACGATATGACGAGAGTTCGGAGAACAGTCATGATGCGTCATAAATCGTTCCGCTGGCTGGTGCTGTCGTCGGTCTCGGCTCTCCTGGCGATGCCATCACTCGATCGGGCACGCGCCGGCGGCGAAGACTTGTATGGCGATGCTGCCGGGCATCCACCGCAATTCGTCGGCATCGCGCGTGACATCAAAAGTCTCAAGCCGGTCGCCGGCGTGTTCGTCACCGCCATATTGAAGGACACCAATCACCAGGCGTCGACGTTCTCCGACGAGGAAGGCCGCTTCCGCATCGAGGGCTTCCCGGAGGGCTTCAATTCCGATGCGGTGGATTTCACCTGCACCAAGGCGGGCTACAAGGCGGTCAAGACCCTGCGGCGCAAGATTTCGTCCGACCCGAAAGCGCCCATCGAGATCGAGTGCCTGAACGAGCGGTCGTAAGCCGCCTGCGCGGCGGAGACCTCGGCGCATGACCTCCCCTCTCATTCTGCGCGCGTGTTTTCTGGCACTGTGGTGTGCCGCCGGACCCGCCCATGCCGTCGACCTCCTGCTGCTCAACGGCAAAGTGGTGACTCTGGATGGCGCGTCGTCAGTGCGTGAAGCGTTGGCCGTGCGCGATGGCCGTATCGCTGCGACCGGCACGAGTACCGAAATACGCCAACTGGCGCAACCGGGGACGCACATCATCGATCTCGGCGGTCGCACAGTCATCCCGGGCCTGATCGATTCCCATATCCACGCGATTCGCGCCGGACTCACTTACACGAGCGAGGTGAGTTGGATCGGCGCGCGCTCCGTGTCCGAGGCCGTGGACCGCATCGCGGCGGCAGCGCGCGCGGCCGCGCCCGGATCCTGGATTGTCGTCGCTGGCGGCTGGACCGAGCAGCAGTTCGCCGAGCTGCGCCGACCAAGCCAGGCCGAACTGACGCGCGCCGCGCCCGGACATCCGGTCTACGTGCAACTCTCTTATCGCGCTGCCCTACTGACGCCCGAGGCCCTCGCCGCTCTCACTATCGCCGGTGACGCGGACGTGCCGCCCACGGGCACGTTGGAACGCGACGCGGAGGGAAAGCTCACCGGATGGATCGCCGGTGACGGCCCGACGATCGTCGCCTTGTTCGACCGGCTGCCAAAGCCTGATCTGCCCATGGCAAAGGATGGCACCCGTGCGTTCTTTCGCACCCTCAACCGCTACGGTTTGACCGGCGTGATCGACCCCGGCGGCCACAATCTGCCGCCCGAGGATTACGCGCCCCTGTTCGCCCTGCAGCGCGAGGGTGCGCTGACCTTGCGCGTCGCCTACAGCATCTTCGCACCGAGGCCGGGCGAGGAACTGGCGGATTTTCAGACCATGACACGCTATCTGCCCATGGGCGCGACGTCGCAGGACGGCCTGCTGCGTTTCAATGGCATCGGCGAATGCGTGACCTGGGGGATGTACAACAACGAGACGCCGACGACCGAGCAGAAGGACGCCTACTTCCAGGTGGCGCGCTGGGCGGCGGGCCAGGACCTGACCCTGACCCAGCACTGGAGCCGTGATGAATTGGTGCATCACCTGCTCGACGTGTTCGAGCGCGTGAACCGTGAGATTCCGCTCGCGCCTCTGCGCTGGTCGATTGCCCATCTGCACGACGCTTCACCCGAGAGTCTCGCGCGCATGAAGGCCATGGGCATCGGCTGGCTGATGCAGAATGGGCTTTATTTCGCCGCACCGTCCTTCCTGCAGGCGCGGGGACCGGGAGCGTTGCGCCGCATGCCGCCGATCGTAAGCGCGCTCCACCTCGGCCTGCCGGTTGGCGGCGGCACGGACGCCCACCGTGTGATGGATTTCAATCCGTTCGTTTCCCTGCGATGGATGCTCGACGGCAAAACCGTCGGCGCCCTTGTCACGCGGGGCGCCGAGGAGACCCCCAGCCGAGAGCAAGCCTTGCGCATCTATACGGTCGGTAGTGCCTGGTTCACCGGGGATGACGATCAGCGCGGCACGCTCGAACCGGGCAAATTCGCCGACCTGGCTGTGCTCGACCGGGATTTCCTGGCCGTTCCCGTGGTGGAGATCGCCGCGACCCAGTCGCTGCTGACCATGGTCGGCGGCCGTATCGTTTATGCGCAAGGCCTCTACGCCGGGATGGAAACGGCCGGTCCGGGACCCACCAAACCTTAGTTAGCGAAGCTTAGCTTTTATTGACCAGCGTAAGTTTTGCTTTCACAATATCCCCATGAACACCTCGAAACCCGCGTCACCGCCTGCGGCACCCCCCGCGCGCACCCTCGGCGACCGTATCCGCGCGCGGCGTGACGCGGTCGGCCTGACCCAGGAGAAACTGGCCGCCAAATGCGGCGTCAGCCGCGCCGCCGTGGCGCAATGGGAGGCCGGCGTGACCCGTCCGAGCCTCGACAATCTGGTCAAGGCGGCAGATGCCTTGACCGTCTGGCTGTCCTGGCTGACCGTCGGCGACCAGTCACTGCCCGATACGGCGAACCCGTTTGCCCCGGCGTCGCCCTTTCGCGGCGTTCCCGTCATCGACTATGAACAAGCCGGCCGATGGGACGCGGACGGGGCGTTTGCGGTCGGCGCCGATGGCGACGTCATCGCCGCCGATCCGGATATTTCGCAACGGGCTTTCGCCCTGGTGGTGCGCGACAACAGCATGGCGCCGGATTTCAGCGAAGGCGACAAGATCATCCTCGATCCCGACCTGACGCCCCAGCCCGGCGATCTGGTGGTCGCCAAGCTCGACAGCGAGGCGGAAGCGACATTCAAGAAATTCCGTCCGCGCGGCGCCGATAACACCGGCGCGTCGCCGATCGAACTGGCGCCGCTCAACCCGGACTGGCCGACCCTGGTGATCAATGCGGAAAATCCCGGCCGCATCATCGCGACTCTCGTCGAGCAGCGCCGCTACCGGCGGCGCGCGCCGCAAACCTAGAACGATGCATCGCGGAAACTGACGAGCGGCGAATGACGAGCCGCGTCAGCGGTCCGTTACCTCGATATCCTCCGCCTGGCCACCCAGCCCCACGATCATCGCGACGAATTCTTCGCTCACCGCCGCGAGGCGCGCGGCGTCGGTCGAGCGCAGCACGATGCGCACGCCGGGCTCGCGCCGCGCGAACGACGGATAGCTGCCGATCTCGACATCCGCGTAGCGTGCCTGCAAAGCGCCGAGATCCTTGGCCATCACGCCCTCGGCCAGATTGGTGCGGAACGTGCGCGAGCGCAATGGCGCGCCGCCGACCAGCCGATGGCGAATGCCCTCGAACATCGCCTGCATGATCAGCGGCACGCCGGCCATGACGAACACATTGCCGATCTGGAACCCGGGCGCGGCGCTGATCGGATTGTCGATCAGGGTCGCCCCTTCGGGCGTGTAGGCCATGCGCATACGCGCCTCGTTCAATTGACCGTGCGCGTAATGACGCTCGAGTCGCGCCACGGCTTCGGGATGCGCCGTGAGCGGCACGGCGAAGGCGGCGGCGATGCTGGCCGCGGTGATGTCGTCATGGGTCGGCCCGATACCGCCGGTGGTGAACACGTAATCGAACCGGGCGCGGCAATCGTTGACCGCCTGGACGATCGCGTCTTCCACGTCGGCGACGACGCGCGCCTCCAACAGCCGGATACCCAGTTCGTTCAGATGCTCGGCGAGATAGACGAAATTCGCATCCTTGGTACGGCCGGACAGAATCTCGTTGCCGATCACGACGACGGCGGCGGTGACGAGCGATGGTTTCGTGGACTCGGTCATAACCTGTGGGTTTGCCTGCGGCGGGTACGGGAAATCACGTAGCGGATCTTTACGTTACCGCGCTCATTTGAATCAAAATTGGGATTTTAAACTTTTCGTAACTTTTCAGGGAAAGACTGGCCTTCCGCAGCTCCCCTCGATCCAGGGAACCGCTGTTTGACGGTCGGTAAGTCCGTTGATTTTCAAGCCCCTGCGTTCGGGAAATGGAGTTCTGAGCGATGAAGCAGTCTAACGCGACATCCCGCTCGGTCTCATCGGACATCGCCCGGCTTCACTTTCGCACGATCAGGGCAACATGAGCAATTTGAACAAAGTTCTTTTGCCGAAGGCGCTGCGGCCTGGCCCCCCGCCGGCGGCCCTGCGCATCCTGTTGCTCTGCGACAACGCCCACGATGGCGCCAGGCTCGCCGCCGGCCTGAACCGCCTGGAAAAGCCGGTGCTCGACGTCGAACAGGTCGAAGGCATCGACGAGGCAAAGCGCGCGCTCAACCGACAGGACTATGACGTCATTCTGATGTGGGCCGATCCGACCCTGCAGGGCAGCGCGGTGACGCTTCAGCATCTGCTGGATGGCGCAGTGGAAACGCCGGTTGTCGCGATCACGCGGAACGACGAAACCGAGTTCTCGGAACAGATGCTTTCCCTCGGCGCGCAGGACTGCATCACCCAGGCCACCTTCGCCGACGCGGCGTTGCTGCGGCGCGTCCTGCGTTACGCCGCCGCCCGCAAGGCTGCTCAGCGGCAAATTGCGCGGCTGCAGAATTTCGACAGCCTGACCAACCTGCTCAACCGCGATTCGTTGCGCGACACGCTGCGCCAACTGGTGGCGAAAGCGGCGGCTGAACAGTCACTTGTCGCGGTTCTGATGCTCAATCTCGACCGCTTCAAGGTGGTCAACGAAACGCTGGGGCCGAGCCGCGGTGACAAACTCCTGCAGGAGGTCTCCAACCGCCTGCGCAGTTGCCTGACGGAAACCGACATCCTGGCGCGCTACAATGGTGACGAGTTCGTCGCCGTCTCGACCGGCATCGGCTCGCCCCAAGAGGCCACGTTGGTCGCCCAAAAGCTGCTCAATGCCCTCAGCCGGCCCGTGGTGATCGAGGGCCACGAAGTTTACGTCACCGGCAGCATCGGCATCACGGTGTTCCCCGGCGACGGTGAGGACAGCGATGTGCTGCTCAGCAATGCCGACGCCGCCGTATCGCGGGCCAAGGATCTCGGGCGCAATCACTATCAGTTCTACACGCTCGACATGAACGCTAAGACCAACCGGCGGCTGTCGCTCGAGAGCGAGTTGCGCCGCGCGCTGGACCGTGGCGAATTTGTCCTCCACTACCAGCCACAGTTCGACCTGAATCAACGCCGGATCACCGGCTTCGAAGCTCTGGCGCGCTGGGAGCACCCGCAACTCGGCCTCATACCGCCCAACGATTTCATTCCGCTCGCTGAGGAAACCGGCCTGATCGCGCCGCTCGGCGAATGGGTTCTCGGCGAAGCCTGCGCGCAAGCCAAGGCGTGGCAGGCCGCGGGGTATCGCGACCTGCGCATGTCGGTCAATATCTCGAGCCGCCAATTCTTTCAGGAGAACGTGCTGGAGACGGTGACCCGCACGCTGGAGAAGACACGCCTGCCGCCCAACTGCCTCGAACTGGAACTGACCGAAAGCGCGGTGATGCAGGATCCGGACGAAGCGACGGTGACCCTGTGCCTGCTCAGCAACATGGGCATCCGCATCGCGATCGACGATTTCGGCACCGGCCATTCCTCACTCAATCACCTGAAACGCTTCCCGATCGATTGCCTGAAGATCGACCGCAGCTTCGTCACCGACGTGACGGTGAACACGGAAGATTCCGCCATCGTGCAGGCCATCATCGCGATGGCCCACAGCCTCAAGCTCGACGTCGTCGCCGAAGGCGTCGAAACCATCGAGCAGCTCCGCTTCCTCGAATCCTACAAATGCGACATGATCCAGGGCTATCTGGTCAGCCGTGCGCTGACCGCCGAACAGATCACCCGCACCTTCCTTCCGCAATCCGGCAGCCGGCCGGAAATCCTGCCGTTCGGTCTCGCCGCGGCGAGCGCCTTGCAGTCGCGCGGCTGAGCCGGGCTTACCCTCCCCTAGGGACGCGCAACCCCGCCCAAGCGCTGTCATCCACCGGTGCCGACCGTTTGCCAAGGCCGCGCGGCGCCGGTATGGTGCGCGCTGGTCTGGTCGAGGTTCCGATGAAGTTTTCCGAGCCGCTGGTACGCGGCACGTTGGTCAAGCGCTATAAGCGCTTCCTCAGCGATATCGAGCTTTCCAATGGCGAAATGGTGGTCGCCCATTGCGCCAATCCGGGCGCCATGCTGGGCTTGAACACGGCCGGCGCCGAGGTCTGGCTATCCCGGTCCACCAATCCCCTCCGCAAGCTCGCCTATAGCTGGGAGCTGATTCGGGCCGGCGATCACCTGGTCGGCATCAATACCAGCCTGCCCAATGCCATCGTCGCCGGCGCCGTGGCGGCCGGCAAGATCGACGAACTGCGCGGCTACAGCACGCTCCGGCGCGAGGTCCGCTACGGCGTGAATTCGCGCATCGACCTGTTGTTGGAAGAGCCGGGAAAGCCTACATGTTACGTCGAGATCAAGAACGTGCACCTGAAGCGCGGGCCGGCCGCCGAATTCCCCGATTGCCCCACGGCGCGTGGCGCTAAGCATCTCAGGGAACTCACGGAAATGGTGGCGCAAGGGGCCCGGGCCGTGATGGTGTATCTGGTGCAGCGCGGCGACTGCGACTATTTCACCGTGGCCGACGATCTCGATCCGGTCTACGGCAAGGGCCTGCGCGAGGCCGTCCGATGCGGCGTAGAGGCGATATGCTACACTTGCACGGTCACCGTGGACTCGATCGAACTCGGCCACTCCCTGCCGGTTCGGCTGTAACGACAGGCTTCAAGAGCGACCAAACGGCGGACAAGCGATGAATAACATGGAATACACGAATCCGGACGAGGGCACCCGCCGCAAGGTCCACAATGTGGTGCTCCATGAAGTGGCCGCCTTCGAAGGCATGCGCCGCGCCGGCCGCTTGGCGGCCGAGACGCTCGATTTCATCACACCCCATGTGAACGCCGGGATCAGCACCGAAGAGCTCAACAAGCTGTGCCATGATTTCATCGTCGGCGCGGGCGCAATTCCGGCGCCGCTCGGCTATCGCGGCTTCCCCAAGTCGATCTGCACCTCGGTCAATCACGTGGTCTGCCACGGCATTCCCGACGAGAAGAAGCGGCTCGAGAAGGGCGATATCGTCAACATCGACATCACCGTCATTCTCGACGGCTGGCATGGCGACACCTCGCGCATGTATTTCGTCGGCGACGTCGGCGTCAAGGCGCGCAAGCTGGTGGACATCACCTACGAAGCGATGATGCGCGGCATCGAAGTGGTGAAGCCCGGCACGCGGCTCGGCGACATCGGCGCGGCGATCCAGACCTTCGCCGAATCGAACCGTTTTTCCGTGGTGCGCGATTTCTGCGGTCATGGCCTGGGCCGCGTGTTCCACGCCGCGCCCAATATCCTGCATTACGGCAAGGCCGGCGAAGGCCTGGTGCTGCAGCAGGGCATGTTCTTCACCGTCGAGCCGATGATCAACGCGGGCGGCTTCGAGGTGAAGGTGCTGAAGGACGGCTGGACCGCGGTGACCAAGGATAAATCCCTGTCGGCGCAGTTCGAGCATTCCATCGGCGTCACGGCAACCGGTTACGAGATTTTCACGCTGTCGCCGAAAGGCATGCACCGGCCGCCCTACGCATGAGCGTCGCGTAGGTCGGTGGTGGCCGCCCGCCGGCGGGTGAGCGGCGGCGTCACGCAACGCGTCAGCCGCAGGGGGCCGCTCGCGACGATATGGCCGACGACACGAAGCCCGGCGATGCCCCGCCCGATGAGGCTCCCCACTATCTCGACCATCGCAAGCGCCTGCGCGAGCGCTTCCTGCGCGATGGCGGCGACAGCTTCGCCGACTACGAGCTGCTTGAGCTTCTGCTCTGCCTCGCCATTCCGCGCCGCGACGTCAAACCGCTCGCCAAGACGCTGATCCAGCGGTTCGGCAGCTTTGCCGGGGTAATCGCCGCCGAGCCGGTGGCGCTCGCCGCCATCGACGGCGTCGGCGAGACGACGATCGCCGCCCTCAAGCTGGCGCGCGCCAGCGCCCTACGCATCACCCGGACCGAGGTCATCAAGCGCGACATCGTGTCGTCCTGGCAGGCGCTGGTCGACTATTGCCGCGCCCGGATCGCCTTTTCCGTCGTCGAGGAATTCCATGTGCTTTTCCTGGACGGTAAAAACGCGGTGATCGCGGCGGAACGGCAGCAATCGGGCACCGTTAATCATGCACCGGTCTACCCCCGTGAAGTGATGAAGCGAGCGCTCGAACTTGGAGCCCAGGCCCTGATCGTCGTGCACAACCATCCGTCGGGCGACCCCACGCCCTCGGAAGCCGACATCGCCATGACGCGAGACCTGCGCGCCGCCGCCGACCACCTCGGGCTCGTGCTTCACGACCATCTCATCATCGCAAGAGGCAGCCATGCCAGTTTCCGTTCCCTCGGCCTCCTGTAATTCGCGCCAGATCATGGCGCGCCGGCTGAGCCATCTCGCAGGCGTGCTCCTCCTGGGCGCGACAGTCGCCGCCTGCGGCAGCAACACCACCAAGGACAGCGGCACCATCGCCTGGTCGCAGCCTGGCGCCGCGAGCACGGCGGGCACGCCCTCCCTCGCGCCCGTCGGGTCCGCCGCTCAATTGGGAAACCCGGCTGTCGGGCGACACCGTCACCGTCGAGCTGCGCGACCCCCATTCCTTTTACCGGGTGGAGCGGGTGGAAATGGTCGGCCCGAATGGCTTGACCGTCGCGGCCAGCGAGATCGATCGCGAGACGCACCAGGGCGACTATGCCGGCGGCTATGGCTACGGCGGCGGTCCCAGTGTCGGCGTCGGCGTGGGCAGCTGGAGCGGCGGGCGGCGCGGCGGCACCGGCGTCGGTCTGGGCCTCGGCTTTCCGCTCGGCGGCTCGTCCTATGACCCACCGCCGCAGCCGGTCGGCACGGTGACGCGCGCCCGGTTGAAGATTCCCGATCCGGCGTTCTACCGCCAGACGGCGGCCAACTGGGTCGTCCGCGTGACGACGACGGATCGCAACAACCAGCAGAACGTGGCGGTGATTCCCGCGCCCAAGCCCGCCGGATGAGGCCGCCGGGGGCCCGCGCCGGTTCGATGCCATTGTTGTGCCATGTTTCGCTGA
Source organism: uncultured Alphaproteobacteria bacterium (assembly GCA_963752345.1). Taxonomy (GTDB): domain Bacteria; phylum Pseudomonadota; class Alphaproteobacteria; order SMXQ01; family SMXQ01; genus CAVVYA01. Next base: position 373,634 of record CAVVYA010000015.1, on the reverse strand, counting down.
TGGTATAAGGACGCGGTTCGGAGGTCTCGATGGCCAGTTTCAACGGTTCGATTTGCAGGCGTTCGCGTGCGGTTTTCGGCGGGCCCTGGTTGGCTGTCATCGCGCTCGTTTCTGTGATCGCCGGCTGCGCCACGGGGCCGCAGTATCCACTGTATTCGCCGCTCGCCGTCACCGGCACCTTCGGCTACACCGAGCAGCGCATCAATGAGACGACCTATCGGGTCACCTACATAACGCCGGCCCGCACCGCCTACAGTCCCTACGCAAGATCCGGAACCTCATCGCACGGCGCTGCTCAATCTCGCCAATGACATGGCCTTGATGCGCGCGGCGGAATTGGCGCTTGCCAACGGCTACAAGACCTTCCGGGTGACGCAGCGCGACAACGACGTGGACGTGCGGCGCGAACGCTACGACCGGTTCTGCGACGACCCGTTCTGGCCCCGCCGTCCCTATTATTATCCGCCGCCCTATTACCGCTGCGGCCCTGACGGCTACACCCATTTCCAGGCGCGCAGCACCCTGACCGTCGAATTCGGCCACAAGCCCGGCGATGAGCATTACGTCGCCGAGGATGCCCTCGCCCGGCTGCAACAGACCTATCCGACGGCACGCGCCGTCGGCAGCGCAAAACAGTAAGGTTGAAAACGTGAAATCATTCCTTCGTGGGTTTTCGGCTGTCTCCCTCTCGGGCCTTCTGACCGCCGCCGTTCTGAGCTTACTTCCCCTGGCGCCAGCCGGGGCGCAACCCGCGCCGCCGCCGCAATCGACGCCCAAGCCGGCGCCCTCGCCGCAGGTCATCGCGTTCGACCGCTTCATGTCGCAGAGCTCGCCGATGTGTCAGACGCAATCGTCGAAACGCTGCGTCGATGCCGGCTGGAAGTTCGCCGACCGCGATGGCGACGGCACGCTGACCCTGCAGGAGGTTCAGGCGGTCCGCAGCCAAATGGGCGATTGGCTGGCCTGGAAGGAAGGCATTCAGCCGCGCGAAAAGGCCAACGTCGCGATGGGCCTGTGGGTGATCGATAGCGCCGGCCTGCCCAACCTGTTCGCCGGCTACGACACCAACGGCGACGGCCGGCTGACCCAGGCCGAACTGCTCGCCGACGTCAAACTCGACGAGCGTCCGCTCGGCAAGGTGCTGACCGACGAGAAATCGGTCGACCGCCAGCGCTTCTCGCAGCGGCTCGGGCCCCTGAGCAAGCTGGCCGAATCCCTGATGCAGCCGCGCCCGGCGCCCGGCACCACCCCCGCGCCCCGCGCCCCGGTGCAGTCGCAGCCGATCCCGCCGGCCCGGTAACCGCCCGGGCGACACCGCGGCGTCCTGATCGGCGCCGCGGTCAGTCTCCGGCTCGCGCCAATTTCACTTCGTTCGCCGTATAGGCTATACCTAGCCCGCGTATAGCCTCGTAGGGCTATGGCTTCGTTCCTGGCGTGCGCGGTCCGCGCGCGCCCTCGTTTCATTCCTGCTGCCGAGCCCTTCATGATCCCGCGCTACTCCCGTCCGAAAATGGCCGCCATCTGGGCGCCCGAAACCCGTTTCCAGATCTGGTTCGAGATCGAAGCGCACGCCTGCGACGCCATGGCCGAACTCGGCGTCATACCCAAGTCGGCCGCCAAGGCGGTCTGGAAACGCGGCGCCTTCGAGGTCGACCGCATCGACGAGATCGAGCGCGAAACCAAGCATGACGTGATCGCCTTCCTGACCAATGTCGCCGAGCATGTCGGGCCCGAGGCGCGCTTCCTGCACCAGGGCATGACCTCGTCGGACGTGCTCGACACCTGCCTGGCCGTGCAGCTCACGCGCGCCGCCGACATCCTGATCGAAGATATCGACCAGCTCCTCGCCGCGCTGAAGCGCCGCGCCTTCGAGCATAAGCTGACGCCGATGATCGGCCGCAGCCACGGCATCCATGCCGAGCCGGTCACCTTCGGCGTCAAGCTCGCCGGCTTCTACGCCGAATTCGCGCGCAACCGCGAGCGGCTCGTCGCCGCGCGGCGCGAGATCGCCACCTGCGCCGTCTCCGGCGCGGTCGGCACCTATGCCCACATCGATCCCTTCGTCGAAGAATATGTCGCCGAGAAGCTCGGACTCGCCGTCGAGCCGCACTCGACCCAGGTGATTCCGCGCGACCGCCACGCCATGTTCTTCGCCACGCTCGGCGTGGTCGCGTCGTCGGCCGAACGGCTGGCGACCGAGATTCGTCATCTGCAGCGCACCGAGGTGCGCGAGGCCGAGGAATATTTCTCGCCCGGCCAGAAGGGTTCCTCGGCCATGCCGCACAAGCGCAATCCGGTGCTGACCGAGAACATCACGGGCCTTTCGCCGCATGGTGCGCTCGATGGTCATCCCGGCGATGGAGAACGTGGCGCTGTGGCACGAGCGCGACATCTCGCATTCCTCGGTCGAGCGCATGATCGGCCCCGACGCCACCGTGACGCTCGATTTCGCCGCTCGCCCGGCTGACCGGCGTGGTCGACAAGCTGCTGGTCTATCCCGATGCCATGCAGCGCAATCTCGATGCGCTCGGCGGCCTGGTCCATTCCCAGCGCGTGCTGCTCGCGCTGACGCAAAAGGGCGCCAGCCGCGAGGACGCCTACCGCCTGGTGCAGCGCAACGCCATGCAGGTGTGGGAGAAGCGCGCCAACTTCCTCGACCTGCTCGCCGCCGACGCGGACGTGATGAAACATCTCAGCCGCAAGGAACTCGCCGCGCTGTTCGACCTCGGCTACCACACCAAGCATGTGGATACGATCTTCAAGCGCGTCTTCGGGTCGGCCCGCGCCGGCAAGTCAAGCACGGTAAAACCCCGTGCCAAGGTGGCAGCCAAACCGGCACGCAAGGCCGCCAAGGTGCGCGCGTAACGCATCCGCCGCCACGTCCGCAAAAAAAGCCGCCGGCGATTGCGCACCGGCGGCTTTTTTTATTCAGGATGGCGGGACGGCCCGGCGGAGCGTCCTCAGGACTTGGCGCTGTCCGCCACGATCTGCTCGCGGGCCACGAGAGCAAGTTTATCGAGTTGGGCGCGGATTTCGGCCTCGGTGACCGGGATATTGTGCGCCTTGAGATCGGCCACGACCTTCTCGATCACATCGGAATCGCCGGCGCGGGTGAAATCCGCCGCGACCACGTCCCTGGCATAGGCTTCCGCGTCGGCGCCTGTCTTGCCCATCTGAGCGGCCGCCCACAAGCCGAGCAGCTTGTTGCGCCGCGCCGTGACTTTGAACTGGCTTTCCTGATCGAGGCGGAACTTCGCCTCGAAGCCTTTTTCCCTGTCGTCAAAGCCGGACATGACGCGTGCTCCTCTTGCTCATGATCAGATCGCTCATATGTCATAGTATCAAGGATGTGGGGATTGCCGCGATGGAACTTTCGCGGCGCGATTGGTTATAGCGGCTGCACAGCGGGAGTGGTATCGAAAGTTTATGTGCACCATCGTCGTGTTGCGCCGTCCCGGCCATGCTTGGCCTCTGCTTGTAGCCGCCAATCGTGACGAAATGGCGGATCGGCCGTGGACGCCGCCCGCACGCCACTGGCCCGACCGCCCGGACGTCGTGGCACCTCAGGATCTGACGGCGGGCGGCAGTTGGCTCGGCATCAACGAGCATGGCGTGGTCGCCGCCGTCCTCAACCGCCCCGGCACGCTCGGTCCGCAGCCCGGCAAACGCAGCCGCGGCGAACTGGTTCTCGAGGCGCTCGACCATGCCGACGCGGTGGCCGCCGCCGCCGCGCTGATCCAGCTCGACACCCAGGCCTATCGTCCCTTCAACCTGCTGATTGCCGACGACCGCGAGGCTTTCTGGCTGCGCCACGCGGCGACCGGCCGGGTCGAGGAACTGGACGTGCCCGAGGGTGTCTCGATGATGACCGCCAATGATCTCAACGACCTGTCGAGTCCGCGCATTTGCCGCTATCTGCCCCGCTTTAAGGCCGCCCGCGCGCCAGACCCGGATGCCGGCGACTGGGGCGATTGGCAGACCCTGCTGGCCAGCCGCGCTTTCGATCCCAAGGCTGGGCCGCGCGGCGCCTTGACGATCGACGATGGCGGCTATGGCACCCTGTCCTCCTCGCTCATCGCGGTCCCGGAATTCGTCCCGGCGGACGTCGGCGCCCCGCCGCGCAAGCCGGTCTGGCTGTTCGCCCCCGGCAAGCCCGGGGAAGCCCTCTTTAAGCCGGTCCAACTCTAGGTTTTCCGCGCCTTCCGAACTGCCGCAGCGCCTAACAGGCAGCGTTGTTTGGCGCACCGATATGCTATATGTTGCGTGCCTTCTTCACGGCGCCGCCCGCAACGCACGTTCCGCGTTCCACCCGGGCATTCCGGCGCCCGCCCGCCCAAAGTGAGGTTCATGGCTCGCCGCAAACAGATTTACGAGGGTAAGGCCAAGGTTCTTTTCGAAGGGCCCGAGCCCGGAACCCTGGTGCAATATTTCAAGGACGATGCGACCGCCTTCAACAATAAGAAGCGCGGCACCATCACCGGCAAGGGGGTGCTCAACAACCGCATCTCCGAGCACCTCATGCTGCGCCTGCACGAGATCGGCATTCCGACCCATTTCGTGCGCCGCCTCAACATGCGCGAGCAACTCGTGCGCGAGGTCGAGATCATCCCGATCGAGGTGGTGATCCGCAATATCGCGGCCGGCTCGATCTCGCAGCGCCTCGGCATCGAAGAGGGCGTGCCGCTGCCGCGCTCCATCGTCGAGTATTACTACAAGAAGGACGAGCTCAACGATCCGATGGTCTCGGAAGAGCACATCACGGCGTTCGGCTGGGCCAATACCCAGGAAATCGACGACATCCTCAACATGTCGCTGCGCATCAACGATTTCCTGCTCGGGCTGTTCACCGGCATCGGCATCCGCCTGATCGACTTCAAGCTCGAGTTCGGCCGGCTCTACGAAGGCGACGAAATGCGCGTCGTGCTCGCGGACGAGATCAGCCCGGACAATTGCCGCCTGTGGGACATGCAGACCAACGAGAAGATGGACAAGGACCGCTTCCGCCGCGACCTCGGCAAGGTCGAGGAAGCCTATCAGGAAGTCGCCCGTCGCCTCGGCATTCTGCCCGAAGGGGGCCCTGCCGATTACAAGGGTCCGAAGACCGTCCAATAGCGATCGTCGCCGGCGCGTTGATTGCGCCGGTCTTGCTCCACGTTTTTTCTAGCCTGGTCTTGCCGCCATGAAAGCCCGCGTCCACATCACCCTCAAGCAAGGCGTCCTCGATCCTCAAGGCAAGGCGATCGGCCATGCCCTCGGCACCCTCGGATTCTCCGGCGTCGGCAGCGTCCGCCAGGGCAAGCTGATCGAGATCGAGGTTGCCGAAACCGATCCAACCAAAGCCCATGCCCAGATCGACGCCATGTGCAAACAGCTTCTCGCCAATACGGTGATCGAGGATTACAGCATCGATCTGGCGAAGTGAGAGGACGATGACTGAGTTTCCGGAGTGCGCCGCGTGAGAGCAGGCGTCATCGTTTTTCCCGGCTCCAATTGCGATCGCGACGTGCAGGTGGCCTTGGCCGCCAGCATGGCCCGGTCCGGCACAAATCGCGCGCCGATGATGATCTGGCACCGCGACACCAGCCTGCCCGACCTCGATCTCATCGTCGTGCCGGGCGGATTTTCCTACGGCGACTACCTGCGCTGCGGCGCCATGGCCGCCCATTCGCCGATCATGCGCGAAGTGGTGGCCAAGGCCAAGGGCGGCCTGCCGGTGCTCGGCATCTGCAATGGCTTTCAGATCCTCACCGAAGCGGGGCTGCTGCCCGGCGTGCTGATGCGCAATGCCTCGCTCAAGTTCATCTGCCGGGATGTCCATCTGAAGGTCGAGCGCGCCGCCGCGCCGTTCACCAGCAGATATGACGAAGGCCAAGTCGTGCGCTTTCCCATCGCCCACGCCGAAGGCAACTATTTCGCCGACCCCGACACGCTGAAGCGCATCGAGGGCGAAGGCCGCGTGGCGTTCCGCTACGCCGCCGCCGACGGCACCGTGTCGGCCGAGACCAATCCCAATGGCGCCGCGCGCAACATCGCCGGCATCGTCAACGACAAGGGCACCGTGCTCGGCATGATGCCCCATCCCGAGCGTCTCGCCGATCCGCTGCTCGGCGGCACCGACGGCAAGAAGATGTTCGACGGGCTGGTGGAGGCGCTGTCGTGAGCGCCACCAATCTCAGAAACGCCCTGGCGATCACGCCGGACGTGGTCAAGGCGCACGGCCTGTCGCCCGAAGAGCACCAGCGCATGCTCGGCATCCTCGGGCGCGAACCCAATATCACCGAGCTCGGCATCTTCTCGGTCATGTGGAGCGAGCACTGCTCCTATAAATCCTCGAAGAAATGGCTCAAGAAGCTGCCGACCGAGGCGCCGTGGGTGATCTGCGGCCCCGGCGAGAATGCCGGCGTGGTCGATATCGGCGAAGGGCTCGCCGCCATTTTCAAGATGGAGAGCCACAACCATCCATCCTTCATCGAGCCCTATCAGGGTGCCGCGACCGGTGTCGGCGGCATCCTGCGCGACGTCTTCACCATGGGCGCGCGGCCGATCGCCAACCTGAACGCGCTGCGCTTCGGCGATCCGAGCCATCCCAAGACGCGCCATCTGGTGGCCGGCGTGGTCGCCGGCATCGGCGGCTACGGCAACTGCGTCGGCGTGCCCACAGTCGGCGGCTCGACCGAATTCAACGCCTCCTACAACGGCAACATCCTGGTCAATGCCATGACCGTGGGTCTCGCCCGCGCCGACCGCATCTTCTATTCGGCGGCATCCGGCGTCGGCAATCCGGTGGTCTATGTCGGCTCCAAGACCGGGCGCGACGGCATCCATGGCGCGACCATGGCCTCGGCCGAATTCGACGACCAGGCGGAGGCCAAGCGGCCGACCGTGCAGGTCGGCGATCCCTTCACCGAGAAGCTGCTGATCGAGGCCTGTCTCGAGCTCATGAAAACCGACTGCATCGTCGGCATTCAGGACATGGGCGCCGCCGGCCTCACCTCCTCCTCGTTCGAGATGGCGTCGAAAGGCAACATGGGCGTCGAGCTCGATCTCGACCGCGTGCCGATGCGCGAAGAGAACATGTCGGCCTACGAGATCATGCTGTCGGAGAGCCAGGAGCGCATGCTCATGGTGCTCAAGCCCGGCAAGGAAGACATCGCGCGCGCCATCTTCGAGAAATGGGAGCTCGATTTCGCCATCATCGGCCAGCTCACCGACAGCGGCCGCATGGTGCTCAAGCGCCATGGCGAGATCTGTCGCCGACCTGCCGATCGCGCCGCTCGCCGATGCCGCCCCGATGTACGACCGGCCATGGGTGCCGACCAAGCCGCCGGCCCTCGTCGCCGCCGACGAGGTGCCATGCGATGACCCGATGAGCGCGCTGACCAAGCTGATGGGTTCGCCCGATCTCGCCTCCAAGCGCTGGATCTGGCAGCAATACGATCACATGGTCATGGGCGACACGGTGCAGCGCCCGGGCGGCGACGCCGCCGTCGTGCGCATCCACGACCCCGACAAGGGCATCACCAACCGCGGCCTCGCCATGGTCACCGATTGCACGCCGCGCTATTGCGTCGCCGATCCGCGGAGCGGCGGCATGCAGGCCGTGGCGGAGGCGTGGCGCAATCTGACCGCAGTCGGCGCGCGGCCACTCGCCATCACCGACAACATGAACTTCGGCAATCCCGAAAAGCCCGAGATCATGGGCCAGTTCGTGCAGTGCATCGAAGGCATGCGCGACGCCTGTCTCAAGCTCGATTTCCCGGTCGTATCGGGCAATGTGTCGCTTTACAACGAGACCAACGGCAAGGCGATCCTGCCGACGCCGGCGATCGGTGCCATCGGCCTGATCGACGATCTGTCGCGCACCGCGCGCATCGCGTTCGACGTGCCGGGCGAAGCCATCATCGTGATCGGCGCCACCTTCGGCCATCTCGGCGCCTCGCAATATCTGCGCGTCGTCGCGGGCCGCGAGGACGGCGCGCCGCCGGCGGTCGACCTCGCAGCCGAGCGGCGCAATGGCGATTTCGTGCGCGGCCTCATCCAGAAGGGTCAGGTCACCGCCGTTCACGACGTGTCCGACGGCGGCATCCTGGTGGCCCTGACCGAGATGGCGCTGGCCGGCGACATGGGTGCTTCGATCGTGCCGCCCGAGGCGGTGGTCGGCAAGGCCGTGCCGCTCCACGCCTGGCTGTTCGGCGAGGATCAGGGCCGCTATATTGTCGCCACGAAGGATGCCGCAGCGGTGCTCGAGGCGGCCAAGGCCGCCCAGGTGCCGGCCTGGCGAATCGGCGCGACAGCGACGGGCCCGTCGCCCGACCCGACATTGACGGTGGCCGGCGCAGGCACCATATCGCTGTCAGAGCTGCGCGATGTCCATGAAGGCTGGCTGCCCGACTATATGGCGGCTGGCGAGTAAGCGTTTCCTATCCGTAACCGGATAGGCTGGATTTTGGAGAGGATGGCGCGCATGGCGATGGACCCCGGTCAAATCGAGAAACTGATCAAGGAAAGCATTCCCGACGCCAGGGTGACCATCGAGGATTTGCGCGGCGACGGCGATCACTATGCCGCCTATGTCGTCTCCGCCGCGTTCAAGGGCATGAGCCGCGTGCAGCAGCATCAGTTGGTTTACAAGGCGCTTCAGGGCCGCATGGGCAACGAGCTTCACGCCCTGGCATTGCAAACGTCAGTCGCCGAAGGCGCCTGAGAGTTCAGAAGGGAATTACGTGATGAGCGACAATCCGGTTTTCGAGCAGATCAAGCAGGACATCGGCGCCAACGACGTGGTGCTCTACATGAAGGGCAGCCCGGTGTTTCCGCAATGCGGTTTCTCGGCCGCTGTCGTCGAAGTGCTGTCGCGCCTCGGCGTCAAGTTCAAGGGCATCGACGTGCTGGTCGATCCGGGCATCCGCGACGGCATCAAGCAATTCTCCAACTGGCCGACCATCCCGCAACTTTATGTGAAGGGTGAGTTCGTCGGCGGTTGCGACATCATCCGCGAAATGTACACCTCGGGCGAGCTCGGCGACCTGATGAAGGAAAAAGGCGTGCCGACGGCGGAAGCCAGCGCCTGATCCCACCGATCTGCAATGGGACGTAAAAAGGCCGGCACTCGCCGGCCTTTTTTATCGACACCGATCGATTCTATTCGCGGTTCCATCCGGAACAACTGCCATCCCCATCGATTGAAAATGTGACGACTCGAGACACACCAACATCATCGTAGGGATTTTTTCCATGGCAGACCAAAAGAACCAACAGGGACAGAACAATCAGCAACCGGGCCAGCAGAGCGGGCAAAATCCCCAGCAGCCTCAGCAGCAGGGCGGTCAGAGTCGCCAGCAGCAGCAGGAAGGTGGCCAGAATCGCTCTCAGCAGCAGGGCGACTCGAATCGCTCTCCGCAGCAACAGCAGCAGAGCCCGAACCGGCGCTCGCCGCAGTCCGAGTCCGACAGCGAACTCGACAATCCGCGCAGTGGCGAGCAGAGGAACGATTAGCGGCACGGCAAACGGTAAACGCGCAGGCCGCTCCAGCCTTCAACGACGACGAAAAGGGCCGGCTTATGCCGGCCCTTTTTTATCTGACATGCTCGTCCGGATTCTCTCAGGCGCGATCGAAAATCGACAAGCGCCGTGAGCGCAATTCGCTCAATCGCGGCGTCGGCTTGAGCGCGTACGCCCCATCGCCCAGCAGGGCCACGACGACCGAAACCACGATCAAAAACAGCGGATATTCCCACCCGCCATTGGCGGCACTGAACACCCAGCCGTTTCCGGCATGAACCCATAGCGCGCCGACGAGCACGGGGATTACGGCCAGTGCCACCGCCCGGCTCCACACGCCGAGCACGAGCAGCACGCCGCCAACCAGTTCCACAGCGAACGTCGCGTAAGCGGTCCAGCCCGGCAGGCCGAGCGTCTCGAAGAACTTTGCCGTGCCCGGCAGGCCGAACATGACGAATTTCAAGCACCACGGAATGGGCGAGATACATGACGCCCAGGGATACGCGCAGCAAGAAGGCACCCAGGGGCGCGGTTTGTAAATCGAGCATCGGATTTTCTCCCTCGTGTATCGCTCAAGCGGCGTCCGTGCCGCGCTGAGTTCGGTTAAGCGGCGATCCGCGCCGCGCTGGAAACCTGGGCGACCGCCCGCTCGGCGACGCGGCGGCCGAGATGCTCGGCGGTCGCGAGATCGCTGCGGCTCGGGCCCTTGTCGGGTCCCTCGTCGCCGTTCGATTGCGCCATGGCGCCGAGAAAGCTGCCGAGACGGTTGAGATCCTCCGGGCTGCCCTTGCTCGTATTGTTTCCGGGCAGCAGGCCGACGCTGACCCACACCATGCCGTGCTGGGCGGCGAAGATGGCGAGCTGGATGAGGCTGTTGAGCTTGTCGCCGCTCTGCGACGCGGAATTGGTGAAACCGGCGGCGAGCTTGTCCTTCCAACCCTGGTCCATCCACACCTTGGAGGTCCCGTCCATGAAGGTTTTGAACGGGCCCGACACGCTGCCCATGTAAGTCGGCGCACCGAAGATGATGGCGTCGGCGGCATCGAGTTCGGACGCGCGCTCGGTGGCCTGCTCGACGGGGATCAGGAGAGCCGCGGCGCCGGGTACGGCGGCGGCCCCCCGGGCCACAGCTTCGGCCTGGACCTTGGTATGGCCGTAGCCCGAATGATAGACGACGGCGATCTGGGCGGCATTGGCGGCGGCGCTGACAGCGGATTGGCTGGTCATGGCATGGCTCCTTGGCTGGCCACGCTCCACATTAGGGCCCTTTGGCGGTTTCACCATAGTTACTAATAGCAACGTGGTATGTTTTAAAAACTATTGTCGATATGCGCCTCTTGATTTCGTTTGTAAAGTAGTTATCTTTAAGTAACCGCTTCGACGTTCCAACGAGGATGCCGCCATGCGTCGAACACACCAATGAATGCCCCATGGATTCCCTGCTGCGGATCCTGATGGGCCCGTGGACGACTTACATCCTGTGGATTTTGCGCAGCGAAGGCGCCACCCGGTTTGGCGAGCTCAAGCGCAAGGTGCCGGGAATCTCCGCCAAGGTATTGACCGAGCGGCTGCGCATGCTCGAGGCGTCCGGCATGATCACCCGGCACCACGAGCCGACCATCCCGCCCCAGGTGACTTACGCCCTCGCGGAACGCGGCCGCGAACTGTCGGGCACGCTCGATTCGCTCAACGAGATCGCCCGGCGCTGGCGCGCGGAGGATGCCGCCAGACCGAAGGATGCGAGCGCGGCGTGAGGCCATCCAATCTCATCCAATGTCTCAACCCGCCTGAGGTCAGCCGTCTTCACGTGAGATCTCAAGATCCCGTCTGCCCGCGCATGTTCCACCTGCGACAAGGCGCGATTCAAATGCGCGGGCCGCTGCGGTTTTTCGCGTCTGTCTCGATGTGACACATCAATGAGCGTCCGCGCCCTCGCCGAACGCGGCAAGGCGCGTTGAAGCACAATGTGAACATCCGCTTCACAGGCTGGATGAAGGTGGCCTGGCGAGCGAGCCACACTTGGGCCATTTGCAGCCCCATCCCGTCATGCCATACTGATTTGTATCGAGGGTGGTTCTTCCGGCGGGTTGCATGATACCGACGCGGCAGAGAAACACGTTTGCCCTGGTTCTGATCAAGCCGTCGCACTACGACGACGACGGCTATGTCATCCAATGGTTGCGCTCGGCCATCCCCTCGAACACCCTTGCGGTGCTGAACGGGCTGGCGCTCGATTGTCGGGAACGCCGTGTGCTCGGCAACACCGACATCACCATCACCGCTTACGATGAAACCAATACGCGCATCCACCCGGAACGCATCGCGCGCCACATCGCCGACGCGGGACACGGCATGGTGGCGCTGGTCGGCGTCCAGTCGAACCAATATCCCCATGCCCTCGACCTCGCGCGCAGGTTCCGCCGGTTGGGCACGCAGGTCTGCATCGGCGGCTTCCACGTCTCGGGCACGCTGGCCATGCTGCCGGAGATGCCGCCCGAATTGAAGGAGGCACAGAGCCTCGGCATCTCGCTGTTCGCCGGAGAGGCGGAAGGACGGCTCGAGGAGGTGCTGCGCGACGCCGCCAAAGGCGCGCTGCAAGCCGCTCTACAACTACATGGACGATCTGCCGAACCTGGAAGGCGTGCCGCCGCCTCTCCTTCCGGCAACCCGCGTGGCGCGCACGGCGGGTTCGCTGTCGAGCTTCGACGCGGGCCGCGGTTGTCCGTTCCAGTGCTCGTTCTGCACCATCATCAATGTCCAGGGCCGCAAGTCGCGCTACCGCTCGCCCGACGATATCGAGGCGTTGATCCGCCGCAACCTGGCCCAGGGCGTCAACCGCTTCTTCATCACCGACGACAACTTCGCCCGCAACAAGGAATGGGAAGCGGTGTTCGACCGCCTGATCCAGCTCCGCGAAGGCGAAGGCATGGATATCAAGTTCGTCATTCAGGTCGACACGCTGTGCCACCGCAACCCCAACTTCATCGCGAAAGCGGTGCGCGCGGGCGTGGCGCGTGTCTTCCTGGGGCTCGAGAGCATCAATCCCGACAGCCTGATGGCCGCGAAAAAGCGCCAGAACAAGATCACCGAATACCGCGAGATGATGCTCGCCTGGAAAGCGGGCGGTGTCACCACCTACGCCGGCTATATCATCGGCTTTCCGACCGACACGCCGGAGACCATCGTTCGCGACATCGAGATCATCAAGCGCGAGCTGCCGATCGATCTTTTGGAATTCTTCTGCCTGACGCCGCTGCCCGGCTCCGAGGATCACAAGGTGCTGTTCAGCAAGGGCGCCTATCTCGATCCCGACCTCAACAAATACGATCTCGAGCACGTCACCACGACGCACGCCCTGATGTCACCCGAACAATGGGCGCGCGCCTATCGGCTGGCGTGGGAAACCTTCTATACGCCCGAGCATATGGAGACGGTGATGCGGCGCGCCGCGGCGACGGGGATCAGCGTCGGCAAGACGATGTTCCTCCTGCTCTGGTTCTACGGCGGCATCACGATCGAGAAGATCCATCCGCTCGAAGGCGGTTATTTCCGCCTCAAATACCGCCGGGACCGGCGGCCGAGCTTGCCGCGGGAAAGCGCGCTGATCTTCTACCCGCGCTACGCCGGCGAGATCGTTTCGAAGCACTGGCGCCTGGCAAGGCTGATCCTGAAGTTCGGCGCCGTGCGCCGCGCGATCAAGAAAGACCCGCATGCCCGCGCCTACATGGACCAGGCTCTGGCGCCGGTCGAGAAGAGCGAACTCGACACGCTGGAGATGTTCAACGTCCATGACGCCGCCAAAGCGGCGGTCGTCAAGGCCCGCCGCGAAGACGAAGCGCGCATCCGGGCGCACGCCTGACCGGGACGGTCATGGTGGATGCCTCGGCCTCCGCTCGCGTTCCATGGCCTCGGGCAAAAAGAAAAAAGTCCGCGGAACGAATTCCGGGGACTTTTGTTTCGCGGGCGTTCGGCCTTTTCACGCCATAGCGTTCGCTTCGCGCGAGCAATACGCTCGTATTACCGCGAGTAATACTCGACGACCATGTTCGGTTCCATCTGGACCGGGAACGGCACGTCCGCCAGCTTCGGCGTGCGCACGAAGCGGCCCTTCATGGCCGAGTGATCGACCTCGATATAGTCGGGCACGTCGCGTTCCGGCGACTGCGCCGCCTCGAGCACGAGAGCGATCTGCTTCGAGGAATCCTTGAGCTCGATGGTGTCGCCTTCCTTCACCAGGTAGGAGGCGATGTTCACCTTCTTGCCGTTCACCTTGACGTGGCCATGATTGACGATCTGGCGCGCGGCGAACGGCGTGGGAACGAATTTCATGCGGTAGACGACGGTGTCGAGCCGGCGCTCCAGCAGGCCGATGAGGGCCTCGCCGGTGTCGCCGCGGCGGCGCATGGCTTCCTGGTAATAGCGCCGGAACTGGCGCTCGCCGATGTTGCCGTAGTAGCCCTTCAGCTTCTGCTTGGCCATCAGCTGAATGCCGTAGTCCGACTGCTTCGGACGGCGCTGGCCGTGCTGGCCCGGCGGGGTGTCACGCTTGTTGACGGGACTCTTCGGACGGCCCCAGAGGTTGACGCCGAGACGGCGGTTAATCTTGTACTTGGATTCAGCGCGCTTGGTCATACATCACCCGTATTGACGGTGTTATCGAATGTCCCGGTAGTCTCCAGCCTCGTCAGAGGCGAAGCGGGGCGCCGGCCCGAAGCCGTGTCCACGTTCCCGGAAAGGAAGGCGCGGAGTATAGCGGCAGACCCGTCGGTGTCAATTCACCTCTTCCTCCGGCATAAGCCTGTAAACCATTGAAAATCATACACCCTTCCAGGTCTTCACCCAATCTCTCAGCCGGCGATCTGCTGCGCGGCCTGGAAACCGGCGGCGCCGGGCGCGAAACGATTGGCGACGGCGCCACCGTGCTGCGGGGATTCGCCGGCGCGGATGCAGCGCGGCTGCTGGCGGCGGTCGCGGACATCGCGGCCGCGGCGCCTTTCCGCCGCATGACGACGCCGCGCGGGGCCATGTCGGTCGCCATGACCAACGCGGGCCGCGCCGGCTGGGTGACCGAGCGCGGCGGCTATCGTTACGACGCGATCGACCCGGAAACCGGCCGGCCGTGGCCGGCCATGCCCGAGATCTTTGCCGACCTCGCGCGCCGGGCGGCGGCAGCGGGAGGGTTCGCCGGGTTCGATCCCGATGCCTGTTTGCTCAATCGCTACGAGCCAGGGGCCCAGATGGGGCTGCATCAGGACCGCGACGAGCGCGACTTCAGCCAACCGATCGTGTCGGTGTCTTTCGGCCTGCCCGGTCGCTTCCTGTTCGGCGGGCTCAAACGCGGCGATAAGGCGCAGCGCATTCTGCTGCACTCCGGCGACGTGGTGGTGTGGGGTGGGGCGACGCGGCTGGTCTTCCACGGCGTGGCGCCGCTCGCGGACGGCGAGCATCCGCTGACCGGACGCGCGCGCATCAATCTGACATTCCGCAAGGCGCTCTAGCGGCGATAGACCGCCGAGCGAGCCTGCCCGCTCAGCTCTCGCCGACGCCGACCGGACTCTCTCGTCAAGGCCGCCGCATCGGCCCGCGCCGCCGAGCCGGTGCCGCCATAGGCCGCGCGCGCGCGCAGATCGTACATGAGCTGGTAGAGCCTGCCGTCGCTGACGCCGTAGAGCGCGCCGCTGAGCGTGCCGGTCACCGCGCCCGACTCCCGGCGCCAGCCGAGAATGCCCTGGATTTGACGCGCGGCGGAGAACGCCACGCCACCGTATTGTCCACTGGGCGCGAGCACAGGACGCAGGCTGCCGACGTCGCGCCAACGCACGAACGTGCTCTGCACGCCCCACACGGTGCGGAACCCGTCGGGCGTGAGTTCGAGAAAGCTGCGCCACGGCTGCACCGACAGGAACAAGGATACGGCGGCGATGAGATAGACACCCAGCACCGACCAGCTCTGGATACCGTCGGCCATGGCCGTGAAGCAAGCGGTCAGGGCGATCAGACCGACACAGATCCACGCCTGGGGCCAGTGCGGCTTCACGGCGTGCAAGCGGATTTTCTCGGGGGAACTCATGCGGCGATGATGCTACGAACTCGAAGGGGACATGAGACGCAGAAAATCATGGGAGCGTGGCGGAAATATGGCCATGTTCCACACAGGCTCAACCCCTGGCGGCTGCTGGAATTCGCCGCCGATTTGAGAGGATGTTTGCCCGCACGACGATGACGGCGCTACGCCGGGATCTCGACGATCACGCTTCGGAGACTTGCGGGCGCAACAAGGCGATTTCGCGGTGGAGTTCAGCCACGCGCTCTTCCGACTTGCGCCATTCCGCCTCGGATTCGAGAAACGCCAATCGTTCCGTGGCATGGACGCTGATCGCAACCGCCCCGATGAGCGCGGCCGACAGCAGCGGAAATCCCACGCCACCGTCATCGAGACCGATCAGCATGAGAATGCCGATCAGAAGAAGGACGCCGGCATTGACGTAACGGCCGACAAAGCGAATGCGCGCGGGCATGATCCACCTGTTCGTGGGCGATTGAACAACCACACGACAGGATGACGATGCGCCGTCAAAAAATGGTTAAGACTTCAAAGGCCGTGGTGACGGACGACCGTCTCCGGTGTCTCGCCGGCGAGCGCGCCGAGCCGGCGGCGCAATTCCGCCTTGCGCAGTTCGGCCTTGAGCCATTCTTCCTCCGCGGTCAAGGCGGCGGCTTTTTCGGTGATATAGACGTTGCAGGCGGCGAGACCGCTCACCAGCAGGCAAAACAGCGCGAAGCCGAGCTCGCCCCGCGTCAGGGCGAACACGAAGATGACGCCAAACAGGACCGCGGCAACGCCATTGCCGTAACGACCGACGAGTCTGATGCGACCGGGCATGGGCTCACCTGCAAAAAGGCACGCTTTAAGACTGCAAGGAGAATGCGCCCGTTCGTGCAAAGAAAGTCTTAACGATCCGCGACCGCCTTATTTCCGGGCCCTTTCGGGCACCGCCACTTCGGGCATCGGAGAGGACCAAACCCGCGGAGACTGGCCGTTCGGTCCGATGCCGCGCCGCCGCTTTGTATGGGTTATGCAGCTCGTGGGCTTCGGCTTACGTGGCTTTTTGCACGGGGCTTGCGCCGGCTATTTCGCGCGGGGCTCACGCCGGCTATTTCGCGCGGGGCTTCCGCCCCAGGGGCCGGGTCGCCTGATCGCCGCGCGCCCGCGGCTCGACCAGGGCCTTGATGGCGCCGCGCAGGGTGCGGACCTCCTGCTCCGTCATATGGGCGCGCAGGAACATGGTGCGGATATTGCGCAGCATGCGGGGCCGCTTGGCCGGCGGGTAGAAGAAGCCGGCGCGATCGAGCTCCTGTTCGAGATGGTCGAACAGGGCCATCAGCGTCTTGCGCTCGGCCGGCGGCGAGCGGCGCAGTCCGTCGCCCGCGTCCACCTCGGCGCCGCCCAATTGGAACCACTCATAGGCGAGGATGAGCACGGCCTGGCCGAGGTTGAGCGAAGAGAATTCCGGATTGAGCGGCACTTGAACCGCGATCTCGGCGAGCGCCACGTCGTCGTTCTCCAGCCCGGTGCGCTCCGGCCCGAACAGCAGGCCGCACGACCGCCCCTCGCCGTTGAACTCGCGCATCATGGCCGCCGCCTCGCGCGGCGAGACGACGTTCTTGGCCATGCCGCGCGGGCGCGCGGTCGTCGCAAAGACATGCTGGAGGTCCGCGACGGCTTCGGCCGTGGTATCGAACAGCCGCGCATTGTCGAGCACGGCATCGGCGCCGGACGACGAACGGCGCGCCTTTTCGTTGGGCCACGCCTCGCGCGGCCGCACGAGGCGCATCTCGGTCAGGCCGCAGTTGAGCATGGCGCGCGCGCAGGCGCCGATATTCTCGCCGAGCTGTGGCTCGACCAGGATGACGACGGGCTTCAGCGCGCCCTCGTCGCATCGACGCGGTCTTGCCCGCGGGCTTGCGGCGCGACGAATCGGTGCCGGCCATGGCCGTCGCCTCAGGCCTTGGCGCCGTTGCGCAGCAGCTTGTAGGTGATGGCGTCGAACAGCGCGTTGTAGGACGCGTCGATGACGTTGGTCGAGACGCCGACCGTCGACCAGCGGTCGTTGTGGGCGTCGGCGCTTTCGATGATGACGCGGGTCACCGCCTTGGTGCCCTCCGACGGCGTCAGGATGCGCACCTTGTAGTCGACCAGCCGCATGTCGGCGAGCGTCGGATAGGACTGGCAGCAGCGCCTTGCGGATCGCGTTGTCGAGCGCGTTGACCGGGCCGTTGCCCTCGGACACCGTCATGGTGCGTTCGCCCTTCACGTCGATCTTGATGGTGGCTTCCGATAGGGTGATGAGCTGGCCGCGCGCGTTCCAGCGCCGCTCGTCGAGCACGCGGAAGCTGACCAGCTTGAAGTATTCCGGCACGTTCTCGATGGCGCGGCGCGCCAGCAGCTCGAAGCTCGCCTCGGCGCCGTCGTAGGAATAGCCCTCGTATTCGCGGGTCTTCACCGTATCGAGCAGCTCGCGCACCTTCGGGCTGTTGCTGGCCACGTTGATGCCGGCGTCCTGCAGGCGCGACAGCACGTTGGAGCGGCCCGCCTGATCGGACATGACGATCTGGCGCTCGTTGCCGACCAGGCCCGGCTCGATATGCTCATAGGTGCGCGGATCCTTGGCGACCGCCGAGACATGCAGCCCGCCCTTGTGGGCGAAGGCGGATTCGCCGACGAAGGCGGCATGCCGGTTGGGCGCGCGGTTGAGCCGTTCGTCGAGCAGATGCGAGACGTGGGTCAGGCGCTTGAGTCCCTCGGCGGAAACGCCGGTCTCGAAGCCCATCTTCAAGGCCAGGTTGGGGATGATCGAGACCAAATTGGCATTGCCGCAGCGCTCGCCCAGGCCGTTGAGCGTGCCCTGAACCTGGCGCACGCCGGCGCGTACGGCAGCGAGCGAATTGGCCACCGCGTTCTCGGTGTCGTTGTGGCAATGGATGCCGAGATGGTCGCCCGGGATGTGCTTCGTCACCTCGCCGACGATCCGTTCGATCTCGTGGGGCAGCGTGCCGCCGTTGGTGTCGCACAGCACGACCCAGCGCGCGCCAGCCTCATAGGCCGCCTTCGCCGCCGACAGCGCGTAGTCCGGATTGGCCTTGTAGCCGTCGAAGAAATGCTCGGCGTCGAACATCACCTCGTCCGCGCGCTCGCAGGCCAGGGCGATGCTGTCGCGGATCATCGTGATGTTTTCATCGAGCGAGACGCCGAGCGCCACCTTGACCTGGAAGTCCCAGGTCTTGCCGACCATGGTGACGACCTTCGCCTTGGTCTGGAACAACGCCATCAGCGCCGGATCGTTGGCGGCGCTGCGTCCGCCGCGCCGGGTCATGCCGAAGGCGGCGAGCCGCGCATGGCTCAGCTTGAAGGTCTCGGCGAAGAACGCGTCGTCGGTCGGATTGGCCCCGGGCCAGCCGCCCTCGACATAGTCGATGCCGAGCGAATCGAGCGCCTGGGCGATGGCGACCTTGTCGGCGACGTTGAAGTCGACGCCCTGGGTCTGCGCCCCGTCGCGCAACGTCGAATCGTAGAGGTAGACGCGCTTGTCGTTCGCTCGGATTTCTTGGTTTTCTGGGCGCTCATCCCGCGCGTCTCCACTCGGTGCGGCCGCCCGGCTTGTCCTCCAGCACGATGCCCTTTTCCTTCAGTTCGTCGCGGATGCGGTCGGCCTCGGCGAAGTCGCGCGCCTTGCTGTGGCGGCCTGGCGGCGCTGCCGATCAGCTCGTCGAAATGGCGCACGTCGTCGTCGCGCCGCTTGCCGGCGCCGCCCTTGAGCCAGGCGTCGGGATCCTGCTGCAGGTGACCGAGCAGCCGGCCGGCCGCGAGCAGCTTGCGCCTTCAACTGCCTCCTTCGAAGGGCCCTTGCCGTGCGCCTGGTCGTTGGTCGCCCGGTTGAGCGCCGTGGCGATCTCGTGCAGTTGCGCGATCGCGAGCGGCGTGTTGAGGTCGTCCTCGAGCGCGGCCAGCATCTCGGCGGGCACGTCGGCGGCAGGCTCGACAGCGACGTCCGCATCGCGCAGCGCGATATAGAGCCGGTCGAGCCCCTGCTTCGCCTGCTTGAGCGCCTCGCGGGTGAAATCGAGCGGCGCGCGGTAGTGGGCGGAGAGCAGCGCGTAGCGGATCGTCTCGCCGTCCCAGCCCTCGTCGAGCAGGTCGCGCACGGTGAAGAAGTTGCCGGCCGACTTCGACATCTTCTCGCCGTTGACGGTGAGATAGCCGTTGTGCAGCCACATGTTGACGAACGGCTTGCCGCCATGGGCGCAGACCGACTGCGCGATTTCGTTCTCGTGGTGCGGGAAGACCAGGTCGAGGCCGCCGCCGTGGATATCGAACGTCTCGCCCAAATGGACCTCGGACATGGCCGAGCATTCGAGGTGCCAGCCTGGCCGGCCGCGGCCCCACGGGCTGTCCCAGCCGGGCTGGTCGTCGGCCGACGGCTTCCACAGCACGAAGTCGGCCGGATCTTTCTTGTAGGGCGCCACTTCGACGCGCGCGCCGGCGATCATTTCCTTGCGGTCGCGGTTCGACAGTTTGCCGTAATCGGGCATGGTGGCGACGCTGAACAGCACATGGCCTTCCGCCACATAGGCGTGGCCGCCGGCAACCAGCTTGCCGATCATGGCGATCATCTGCCGGGATATGCTGGGTCGCGCGCGGCTCGACGCGTCGGCGGCAGGGCGGCGAGCGCCGCCATGTCGGCGTGGTAATCCTCGGTCGTCTTGTGGGTCAGCAGATCGATGGCGATGCCGCGCGCCTTGGCGGCCTCCATGATCTTGTCGTCCACGTCGGTGATGTTGCGCGCATAGGTGACATGCTCGGCGCCGTAGACATGGCGCAGCAGGCGGAACAGCACGTCGAACAGCACGACGGGACGCGCATTGCCGATATGGGCGCGGTCGTAGACCGTCGGGCCGCAGACATACATACGTATGTTCGCCGCATCGAGCGGCGTGAACGGCTCCTTGCGCTTGGTCAGCGTATTTTGCAGGACGAGAGCCAAGTAAACCTCTGATTTACGCGGTTTTTCCGGAGAGACGCGCCTTTGCCCGGGCCGCGCCGATAAGGGGTAACAGATTCTTCATTTCGGGTCCATGTTCGCGGCCCGTCAGTGCCAGGCGCAGCGGCTGGTAGAGCGCCTTGCCCTTGCGCCCGGTCGCCTCGGCCAGCCGCTTGGTCCAGGTCGGCCAGCTCTCGCCGTCGAGCGCGCCATCGGGCAGCGCCGCCGCGGCCTGGGCGAGGAAGTCGGGCTCATCGATCACTGGCGCGAGCGGCGCGCGGCAGACCTGCCACCAGTCGGCGATCTCGCCGAGGTGCGACAGGTTGGGCCGCAGCGCAAGCCAGAAGGCTTCGTCCACCTCGTTGAGGCCGAGCGCCGCCAAGCGCGGCTGCGCCTCGGCGAAGGACATGCCGTGCAGCATCTTGGCATTCAGATTATCGAGCTCCTTGGCGTCGAACTTGGGCGGCGCGCGGCCGAACTTCTCCCAGGCGAAGGCGCGGGCGAGATCGTCGAGCGAGCCATGCGGCACGACGGCATCGGACGTGCCCATGCGCGGCGAGCAGCGAATTCAACGCCATCGGCTCGATGCCCTGGTCGCGCAGGTCGCGCAACGACAGCGAGCCCAGGCGCTTCGACAGCCCTGCCCCGCTGATATCGGTCATCAGCGGCAGATGGGCGAAGGCCGGCGGCGTGGCGCCGAGCGCCTCGAAGAGCTGGATCTGCACCGCGGTGTTGGTGAGATGATCCTCGCCGCGGATGACATGGCTGATGCCGAGGTCGATATCGTCGACCACCGACGGCAAGGTGTAGAGCAGCGTGCCGTCCTCGCGCACCAGCACGGGATCGGACAGGTGGCGCGTTTCATAGGCCGTCTCGCCATGCACCAGATCGCGCCATGTCACGGTGCCCTCGTTGAGCAGGAAGCGCCAATGCGGCCGATGCCCTTCCGCCTCGAGCTGGCGGCGATCTTCGTCGGTCAGCTTGAGCGCGCTGCGGTCGTAGACCGGCGGCAGCTTGCGCGCGAGCTGGCGCCTGCGCTTGGACTCCAACTCGTCGGCCGATTCATAGGCCGGATAAAGCCGCCCGGCGGCCTTCAGTTTCGCCATGGCCTGTTCGTAAACGGCGGTGCGATCGGACTGGCGCACCAGGCTGTCCCAGCTCAAGCCGAGCCACTGCAGATCTTCGCGAATCGCGGCATCGAAACCCGCCATCGAGCGCGCGCGGTCGGTGTCGTCGATGCGCAGCACGAATCGCCCGCCGCGCCCCTCCAGGGTTTCGCGGCGCGCGAACAGCCAATTGACCAGCGCGACGCGGGCATTGCCGACATGCAGCAGCCCGGTCGGCGACGGCGCGAAACGGACAGTCACGCTCATGGTCAGATGCTCATGCTTTGGGCCGCAGCGTCTTGGGCGGCGGCACGCGCGCCGGCTCCTGCGCCAGCGCCGCCTCGTTGAAGGCATTGGTGATGGGATAGCGCCGCTCGCGGCCGAAGGCGCGGCGTGTGATCTTGACGCCGGGGGGCGCCTGGCGGCGTTTGTATTCGGCGATCGTCACCATGCGCCAGACCTTCACCACGGTGGCGCGGTCGAAACCGCGCGCGACGATGTCGCCGAGGCCGAGATCCTCCTCGATCATCAGGCGCAGGATGGCATCGAGCACCTCGTAGGGCGGCAGGCTGTCCTGGTCGGTCTGGTTCGGCTTGAGTTCGGCGGTCGGCGGCTTGGTGATGACGCGCTCGGGCATCACCGGCCCGCGCGGGCCCTTGGCGCCCTCCGGCTTGTTGGCGTTGCGCCAGCGCGACAGCTCGAACACGGTTGTCTTGTAGACATCCTTGAGCACCGAGTAGCCGCCGCACATGTCGCCATAGAGCGTCGCGTAGCCGACCGACATCTCGGATTTGTTGCCGGTCGACAGCACCATATGGCCGAACTTGTTGGACAGCGCCATCAGCGTGATGCCGCGGATGCGCGCCTGGATGTTCTCTTCCGTGATGTCGCGATTGGTGCCGACGAACTGCGGCGCCAGCATATGGTCGAACGCCGTCATCGCCTCGCCGATGCCGATGGTGTCGAGCCGCACGCCGAGCAGCTTGGCGCAGGCCGCCGCGTCGTCCAGGCTCTCCTGGGAGGTATAGGGCGACGGCATCATGACGCAGCGCACGCGGTCCGGGCCGAGCGCGTCGGCCGCCACCGCCGCCGAAATCGCCGAATCGATGCCGCCGGACAGGCCGAGCAGCACGCCGGGGAAACGGTTTTTCTCGACATAGTCGCGCAGGCCGATGGTCATGGCGCGGTAGATCGATTCGAGCCGCTCGGGCGCCGGCGCCATGTCGCCCTTCTCGAGGTGCCAACCGCCCTCATGATGGAAACGCAGCAACGACAGCGATTCGACAAAGGATGGCAGCCGGCAGGCGAGCGAGCCGTCGCCCGCGAAGGCGAACGAGGCGCCGTCGAACACCAACTCGTCCTGGCCGCAGACCTGATTGACGTAGATCAGCGGCAGGCGGGTTTCCGCGACGCGCGCGGCGGCATAGCCAAGCCGGCGTTCCACCTTGCCGATCTCGAACGGCGAGGCATTGGGCACGATCAGGATATCGGCGCCGCGGCCGCGCAAATGGGCGCTCACGGTCGGCGTCCACATGTCCTCGCAGACCATGACGCCGAGCCGCAACCCGCGAAAGCCGATGACGTCGGGCAATGGACCGGCCTCGAACACGCGCTTCTCGTCGAACACGCCGTAATTCGGCAGATCCCATTTATAGCGAATCGCCTGGATGGCGCCGTCGCACAAAAACAGCGCCGCGTTGTGCAGCGCGCCGTTGTCGCGCCCCGCATCTTCTCGCCACGGCGCGCCGAGCAGAACGGCCGGGCCGCCCGCCGTGGTCTTGGCGAACTCGCGTGACGGCATCCATGACCGCCTGCTGGAACGCGGGCTTGAGCACCAGGTCGTCGGGCGGATAGCCCGACACCACCAGCTCGCTCGCCACCACGAGGTCGGCGCCCTGCCCGGCCGCTTCGTCGCGCGCAGCGGAAAGCTTCGCCAGATTGCCGGCGATGTCGCCGACGGTCGGGTTGATCTGGGCCAGGGCGATGGTGATCTGTTCGGTCATTTTCTGAAAAGAAACTCGCGGCCGGTTTTGACGGAAGCAACGCCATCGAAGGAAATGGCGTCGGAGGTGGCGTAGGTCTCGTGCCAGTC
This sequence comes from uncultured Alphaproteobacteria bacterium, assembly GCA_963752345.1. Taxonomy (GTDB): domain Bacteria; phylum Pseudomonadota; class Alphaproteobacteria; order SMXQ01; family SMXQ01; genus CAVVYA01. The sequence continues at coordinate 349,896 of CAVVYA010000015.1, read as the reverse complement.
TTCGGGCAGGTAGGATCCGGTGCCGATGACATCCACCGGCGCGCCGGTGTCCGCCATGATGCGGCATTTGACGGGGCCGAAGCCGGAGGTGGCGACGATCTTCACATGTTTGAAGCCGGCCTCGTCGAGCTTTTCACGCAACCAAAATATGGCGGCAGCCGACACGCCGGTCCCCACCATGTGCTTGAGTTCGACCTCGCTGCGGTAGCGCCGGATGGCCCCCGGATTGTGACGCTCCAGCACGGCATAGGATTCCTGCGGGCCGAGCCCTTCGACATAACGCGAGCCATGGGTATCGAGCCGCATGGAGAGTGTGCCGGCGGCGGCGAGCTCGGGAAAGCGCCGGCATACGGCGAGCGAATCGGTGACTTCGCGGGCGAAATAGTCGACCAGCACGGTGATCGGCTGATCGGGATAGGTTTCATGGAACAGCTCGGCAGCGCGCACTGTCGAGCCGGCATAGCCGATCAGCACGTGGGGCATGGTGCCGAAGCCGCGCTGGTTGCCGAAGTAGTGGGCCGTCGCGTCATTGGCATTGCCGGTGAAGCCGATGGCGCCGACCTCCTTGCGCGCCGCCTGCGAACCGACCGACGCGGCATAGGCCATCATCTCGGCCATCTCCTGCCCGGCGCAATGGCGCGCGTCGAACGCGAGGAACGGCACCTTCGGCAGATCGCGGCACATGCAGTAGGCGTTGTAGGCGGCGACGCAGGCGGCACCGAGCTTCTGCAGATAGATCGTCTCGAGGTCGACGAGCTGGGTGAGCGGCCCGGTGATGTAGATCAGCGGCTCGCCGGCGCCCGCCCATTCGCCCTCGCGGTAGCGCGGCTCGATGTGGAATTCGGCGTTGCGCGCCTTGGCGATCTCCTTCCAGCCAGTCGGTCATGATCTTGGGCGCGAAGATCACGGGCCGGCGCATGAACACCGCGTAGGTCACGCGCTTGTCGCCGTATTTCGCGGCGATCTCGCGCGTGCGCGTGAAGTAGCTGTCGGTGAGCCGCGGGATATCCTCGTTCTTCGGCTGCATCGCTTCTGTGTCGGGCGCGGCTGGATTGCGGGCCATGGTTGGCGGCCCTTTGGGCCGACCCGCCGGGCGATGCGCCGTGCGCCTGCGGGCCGAAATGCTAGGAGACGGCGGCGATTCGCTGGCTTTGAATGGTCGAGCGCTCGCGCTTGAGCATCTCGGCCATGACGAAGGCCAATTCGAGCGCCTGGCTGGCGTTGAGCCGCGGATCGCAATGGGTGTGGTAGCGGTCGCCGATCGTGCTCTCGCCGATCGCCTGGGCGCCGCCCATGCATTCGGTGACGTCCTGGCCGGTCATTTCGAAATGCACGCCGCCGGCATAGGAACCTTCCGCCTGGTGCACGGCGAAGAAGCCGCGCACCTCGCTCAGGATGCGGTCGACATGGCGCGTCTTGTAGCCGGACGAGGATTTCACCGTGTTGCCGTGCATCGGATCGCACGACCACACGACCTTGAGGCCTTCGCGCTTGGCGGCGCGGATCAGCTGCGGCAGCTTCTCTTCCACCTTGTCGGCGCCCATGCGGCAGATCACGGTGAGGCGGCCGGGCTCGTTCTGCGGGTTGAGCGCATTGGCGAGGCGCACGAAGCTGTCGGTGTCGAGCGTCGGGCCGGCCTTCATGCCGACCGGATTCTTGATGCCGCGGAGAAACTCGATCTGGGCGTTGTCGGGCTGGCGCGTGCGGTCGCCGACCCACAACATGTGGGCCGAGCAGTCGTACCAATCGCCGGTCAGCGAATCGACGCGGGTCAGCGCCTGCTCGTAGCCGAGCAGCAGCGCCTCGTGGCTGGTGAAGAAATCGGTCTCGCGGATTTGCGGCGCCGTATCCGAGGTCAGGCCGCAGGCTTCCATGAAGCCGAGCGCCTCGTCGATGCGGTCCGCGAATTTGCGGTATTTCTCGCTCGCCGGGCTCTTCTCGACGAAGCCCAGGTTCCAGCGGTGGACCCGGTGCAGGTCGGCGTAACCGCCCTGGGCGAAGGCGCGCAGCAGGTTCAAGGTCGCCGCCGACTGGTTGTAGCCCTGCACCAGCCGGGCGGGGTCCGGGCGGCGCGACTCCGGCGTGAAATCCATGCCGTTGACCATGTCGCCCCGGTAGGACGGCAGGCTGACGCCGTCGCGCACCTCGAGGTCCTCGGAACGCGGCTTGGCGAACTGGCCGGCCAGACGGCCGACCTTGACCACCGGGCAGCTCGCGCCGAAGGTCAGCACGATCGCCATCTGCAGCAGCACGCGGAAGGTGTCGCGGATATTGTCCGGGTGGAATTCGGCGAAGCTTTCCGCGCAATCGCCGCCCTGCAGCAGGAAGGCCTTGCCGTCGGCCACCTTGGCCAGATGGTCCTTCAGCCGGCGCGCCTCGCCCGCGAAGACCAGAGGCGGATAGCGGCGCAGGGTCGATTCGGCAGCCTCCAGGGCCGCCTGGTCGGGCCAGGCGGGCTGCTGTTCGATCGGTTTCGACCGCCAACTGGCGGGCGTCCATTTCTGCGCCATCACATCCTCTGGGTCGCTCGCGAGGCTCGGCCAAACGGCGGAAACCCCGGCAAAGAAAGGGATTTATAACCCCTCAGGCGCGCTATTTCCAGCCCCGCGGGCCGGCCATGCGTGCCGCGCAGGGCTGGCTATGACCGCCCAGTATGGGCTGGGTTGAGCGGCAACCGGTTAACCGGGAGGGGCGAAACGGCCAGACGAGGCCGGGCTTACGCCGGCGCGCCCCGCAACACGTCCAGCCGGAGCGGCAAGATGCCGCCGAGCCAGGCGGCATGCTGGGTATGATCGGCATAGCCGTTGCCGGTGCCCGGGTGGACCAGGACGGTGAGCCCGTCGCGGTTCAGCATGAGCCACGGCATGACGGACGCGAACATCGCGCACTCGAACGCCACTTGGTACATCGACTGGGGATGGGGCCCGACCGGCTCGTCGTGCCAGCGGCCGATCACCGCTTCCGGGAAGGCCGCGGCGATCTTCTCGCGCAACGCAGCCGCACGCTCGCGGCTCTGCGCGTCATAGTAGATGTGCGCGTGATAGTGGCGGATGCTGTCCAGCGCGGGCGTGGCGTTTTCCGGCGCCATGGCTATTCCGCCGCCTTGCGTGGCGCTGTGGCGACCTTCTGGCGCAGTTGCACGAATTCCTCGGCGGCCGTCGGGTGGATGCCGATGGTGGCGTCGAACTGCGCCTTGGTCAGCTTGGCTTTCACCGCCACGGCGAAGCCCTGGATGATCTCGGCCGCCTCGGGCCCGACCATATGGGCGCCGACCACCTGCTGGTTGGCCGGATTGACCACGAGCTTGACCAGGGTGCGCTCGTCGCGCCCGGTCAGGGTGTGCTTGAGCGGCTTGAAGCGCGGCGCGGTAGATATCGGCAGCGCCGAACTGACGGCGCGCCTCCATCTCGGTCAGGCCGACCGCGGCGATCGGCGGATTGCTGAACACCGCCGTGGCGATGTCGTGGTGGTCCGGCGCGCGCGGATTGTTGTGGTAGAGCGTGTCGATCAGGCAATGGGCCTCGTAGACCGCGACCGGCGTCAGGTTCACCCGATTGGTGACGTCGCCGATGGCATAGATGTTCGGCGCGCTGGTGCGCGAATGAGTGGTCGACCAGGATGGCGCCGTCCTCGGCGAGTTCGACGCCGGCTTGTTCGAGGCCGATGCCTTTCGTGTTGGGCAGGCGGCCGACCGCCATCATCACCGCGTCCGCCACCAGTTCCTGCGCCCTTGGTGGTGTGGACATGCAGCCCGTCCGGCTTCTTCTCGATGCGGGTGAAGACCTGTTCGAGGTGGAAGCGGATGCCCTTCTTGCCCATCTCCTCGAACGCGGCTGCGGCGACATCATGGTCGAAGTGCCGCAGGAACATGCTGCCGCGATAGACCAGGTCGACCTGGGCGCCCAGCCCGCGGAAGATCGAGGCGAATTCGAGCGCGATATAGCCGCCGCCGGCGACGATCACGCGTTTCGGGAATGCCGCGAGGTCGAACGCTTCGTCCGAGGTGATGATATGCTCGGCTCCGGGGAATTCGACGCGCTGCGGCCGGCCGCCGGTGCAGACCAGGATGGTTTCCGCCGTATGGATCTTGCCCGTCGATCTCGATGGTATGGGCATCGCGCAGGGTGGCGCGGCCGGTGATGGTGACCACATGGTTGTCGCCGAGGACGCGCGCATAGATGGCGTTGAGCCGGGCGAGTTCGATTTCCTTGGCCTCGACCAGCTTGCGCCAGTCGAACTTACGCTCTCCCACGGTCCAGCCGAAGCCGGCGGCATCCTCGAAATCGTCCGCATAATGGGCGGCATAGGCATAGAGCTTCTTCGGAATGCAGCCGCGGTTGACGCAGGTGCCGCCGAGCCGGCTCTCCTCGGCCACCGCGACGCGCTTGCCGAGCGCGCCCGCGAGCCTTGCCGCGCGCACGCCGCCCGAACCCGCGCCGATGACGAAAAGATCGTAGTCGTAAGTCGCCATGTGCCGCCTTAAAGCAACAGAGCGGAAGCGGTCGCCCGCCTCCGCTCCGAATTCATCCGCCGCCAGCCGTGCTCAGGGGCCGATACCGCCCATGTACAGCGACAACGTATAATATCAATAACTTACAGAAACGGTTTCCCGACAGCAACCCATGATGTCCGGTCTTTGCCGCTGTCGGCATAACCCATTTGCAAAAGGACCGCACGACCCGCAAAGCCATCGGCCATAATGGTTGTTATAAGAGATGAGGCGCCGCCATATCGTGGCGGAGGATTAAGGGGCGGATATGAATGAGCGTGAACAGGAAGCCGAGGACCGGGCTGTTTTGAAACAGGCCAAGAAGAGCGATGCCATGATCTATCTTTTAGCGATCTCGGCCACCGTCGCTATCGTAATCGCGCTGCTGGCATGGATCCATGTCCTTCCGGTGAGCGAGATGCCGGCGCAGCGCGTACCGGGCGGCGGAACTCCAACCGAGGCGCAGTAAAAAGGCCTAGCCAAGTCGAAGCCATGTCATGCGGTTCGGCGCGCTCGGCCAGGCGCAGCGAACGATGAACACAACACAGAGTCGCGGTGCGCAGAGCCATGCCACCACGGCAGGAAGCGGGCCTTCAACGCCAGGACGAAGGAAATCCGGCGATGAAGGCCACCACGAAACCGCGAATTGAAAAGGCCTGACAACCTAAAAAATCAGGCGCCGCTTCAATTAGCTGCCGATGCCGCCCATGCACAGGTATTTGATCTCGAGATAGTCGTCCATGCCGTAGTGCGAGCCCTCGCGGCCGACGCCCGATTCCTTGACGCCGCCGAACGGCGCCACTTCGGTGGAGATCAGGCCTTCGTTGATGCCGACGATGCCGTATTCCAGCCCTCGGCGACGCGCCACACGCGGCCCACGTCACGCGAATAGAAATAGGCGGCGAGACCGAATTCGGTGTCGTTCGCCATCTTCATCGCCTCTTCCTCGGTCTTGAACTTGAACAGCGGCGCCAGCGGACCGAAGGTCTCCTCACGCGCCACCATCATCTCGGGCGTCACGCCGGTCAGCACCGTGGGTTCGAAGAACGAGCCGCCGAGCGCATGGCGCTTGCCGCCGGCCACCACCTTGGCGCCCTTCGACACCGCGTCGGCGATATGCTCCTCGATCTTCTCGACCGCCTTGAGGTCGATCAGCGGGCCCTGGGTGACGCCCTGTTCGAAGCCGTTGCCGACCTTGAGCTTGCCGACCGCCTCGGTGAGCTTCTTGGTGAAGGCGTCATAGACGCCTTCCTGCACCAGCAGGCGGTTGGCGCAGACGCAGGTCTGTCCCGTGTTGCGGTATTTCGAGGCGATGGCGCCCTGCACCGCGGCGTCGAGATCCGCGTCGTCGAACACGATGAACGGCGCGTTGCCGCCGAGCTCCATGGAGACCTTCTTCACCGTGCCGGCGCATTGCTCCATGAGCAGCTTGCCGATCTCGGTCGAGCCGGTGAAGGACAGCTTGCGCACGATCGGGTTCGAGGTGAGCTCGGCGCCCATCTCGCCGGCCGAGCCGGTGACCACGTTGAACACGCCCTTCGGCAGGCCGGCGCGCTCGGCCAGCTCGGCCAGCGCCGTCGCCGAATAGGGCGTCTGGGAGGCCGGGCGGCAGACCACGGTGCAGCCGGCGGCGAGCGCCGGGCCGACCTTGCGGGTGATCATCGCCGACGGGAAGTTCCACGGCGTGATCGCCGCGACGACGCCGATCGGCTCCTTGGTCACCACGATGCGGCGGCCCTTGACGTTCTGCGGAATGGTATCGCCGTAAACGCGCTTGGCCTCTTCGCCGAACCACTCGATGAAGCTGGCGGAATAGACCACCTCGCCCTTGGCCTCGGCGAGCGGCTTGCCCTGCTCGGTCGTCATGATGGCGGCAAGGTCGTCGGCGTTGGCGACGATCAGATCGAACCATTTGCGCAGCAGCGCGGCGCGTTCCTTGCCGGTCAGCGCGCGCCACGCCGGGTAGGCTTTGTTCGCAGCCTCGATGGCGCGTGCGCGTCTCGTTGCGGCCGAATTTCGGCATGGTGCCGATGACGGAATTGTCCGCCGGATTGGTCACCTTGAAGGTGTCCTTCGAATCGGCATCGACCCATTGGCCGTCGACATAGCACTGCTGGCGGAGAAGACGCGCGTCCTTAAGCTGCATGAGATCCTCTGATCTGGGCTGGAATTCCGGCTCGCGAAGCCCGGGCCGGAAATTGGCGGCTACTATAACCGCCGAGCCGGGGTCTGTTAATCCTTGTTTATCCTTTAAAATCAACGTGTGGCGAAGCGGTAATAGTTTCCAAAGGGTGCCTGAGGCTAAATTGGCCGCATGCTGAAGCGCCTGAGCCTTATCCTGGCGGCCATCATGCTCGCCACGCCGGCTGTCCTCGCCGCTGGACCGGAGAACGTCTCGTTCGAGACGCTGCATCGCGATCGCGCCATGCTGCGCGGCTTCCTATTGAAACCCGACGGCGAGGGTCCCTTTCCATCGATCCTGCTGCTGCACGGCTGCAGCGGCCCCGTGACCTCCAAGGGCGCGATCGCCGCGCGCGAGCGCGCCTGGATGAACCTGTTCGTCGCTGAAGGCTATGTCGTGCTGCTGGTCGACAGTTTCAATCCGCGCGGATTTTCGAGCATCTGCACCAAAAGCGTGCGGCCCCTGACCGCGGAGAAGGACCGGCCCTACGACGCCTATGCGGCGCTCGGCTGGCTGCGCGACAAACCTTATGTCATCAAGGACCGCGTCGGCATCATGGGCTGGTCGCACGGCGCCATGACGACGCTGGCCACCATCTCGCAGGCCATGATCCAGGAGATCGGCTGGCGGCGCCCGGCTTCAGCACGGCGGTGACCTTCTATCCCGGCTGCCTCGACCTCAGCAAGACCCGCTACAAGGCAACCGTGCCACTGCTCATGCAGCTCGGCGACAAGGACGATTGGACGCCGGCGAACTATTGTCATCGCCTGGCGAGGATGGTGGAGAGCGCCGGCGGCGCCATCGAGGTCGACACCTACCCGGGCGCCTATCATGGCTTCGACAGTCCCTCCGGCAGCGTGCGTACCCGCTCGACCAGCAACACCAGCGGCACGCGCACGGTGCACGTCGGGCGCGATCCCGAGGCGGCGGAAAAATCCATCGTGCGGGTGAAAGCCTGGTTCGCCGCGGCGCTCAAGGGCGACCCTGCCGCATCGGGCAACGCCGCGCCCTGACGTGTCCGCCGCCTATCGCCGCGATATAGCGTCAAGGCTCACGCGCGAGCTCGGCGGTGTGGAGGATCGCCTTAGATCGGCTACTCCACCGTGACCGACTTGGCGAGATTGCGCGGCTGATCGACGTCGGTGCCCTTGAGCACGGCGACGTGATAGGCGAGCAGTTGCACCGGGATGGTGTAGAGGATCGGCGCGACGAACGGATCGACGGTCGGAATCTCGATCGTCGCCGCCGCCATGCTGCCGAGCTTCGCGATGCCCTTCGCGTCGGACAGGAAGATCACACGGCCGCCACGCGCGATGACCTCCTGCATGTTCGAGGCGGTCTTCTCGAAGAAGCGGTCGGACGGCGCGATGACGATGATCGGCACGCTTTTGTCGATGAGCGCGATCGGCCCGTGCTTCATCTCGCCGGCGGCGAAGCCTTCGGCGTGGATGTAGGAGATCTCCTTGAGCTTGAGCGCACCTTCCAGCGCCACCGGGAAACCCGTGCCGCGGCCGAGATAGAGCACTGTCTGCGCTGAGACTATCTCGCCGGCCAGTTGCTTGATCGCCGCGTCATGGTTGAGGACCTGAGCGGCAAGCGCCGGCACTTCCGCGATGGTCGCGGTGAGTTGCGCCTCCTGTTCGGCGGTGATCGCGCCCCGCGCTCGCGCAGCCCCGATAACCAGCGCGGCCAGCACGGTGAGCTGGGTGGTGAAGGCCTTGGTCGAGGCGACGCCGATTTCCGGCCCGGCGTGAGTCAGCAGCGTGGCATCCGCTTCGCGCGCCATGGTGCTTTCCGGCACGTTGACGACGGCGAGCGTCGCTTGCCCCTTGGCCTTGGCGTGACGCATGGCGGCCAACGTGTCCGCCGTCTCGCCGGATTGCGAAATGAACAGCGCGAGCCCGCCTTCAGGCAACGGCGCGTCGCGATAACGGAATTCGGAAGCGATGTCGGCGTCGACCGGCAGGCCTGCGATGCGCTCGAGCCAGTAGCGCGCGGTCAGGCCGGCATGGAACGACGTGCCGCAGGCGACGATATTCACGCGCGGAATCTTCGTGAAGTCGAACGGCAGATGCGGCAGCTGGATGCCGCTGTCGGGCGTGAGGAAGCTGCGCAACGAATCGCCGATCACGGTCGGCTGCTCGTAGATCTCCTTGAGCATGAAGTGCGGGAAGTTGCCCTTGCCGTAATTCTGCGCCGGATTCGGCAGCCTGCTTGACCGCGCGCTTCACCGTACCGGCCCTTCTCGTCGCGCACGGTCACGCCACGGCAGTCCAGCACGGCGATGTCGCCCTCCGCGAGATAGGCGATGCGGCGCGTGAACGGCGCCAGCGCCAGCGCGTCGGAGCCGAGATACATCTCGCCCTCGCCGTAGCCGATGGCAAGCGGGCTGCCGCGCCGCGCCGCGATCATCAGATCGTTCTCGCCGGCGAAGATGATGGCGAGCGCGAAGGCGCCGTGTAGCCGGCCGATGGCGCTGGTCGCCGCGGCGACCGGGCTCCTGGCCCCTTTCGAGGAAATGGGTGACGAGATGGACCACGACCTCGGTGTCGGTCTGGCTGGCGAAGCCGTGGCCCAGGCCGCGCAACTCCTGCTTCAGTTCCTGGTAGTTCTCGATGATGCCGTTGTGCACCACCGCGACCCGGCCGTTGGCATGCGGGTGCGCGTTGGCCTCGCTCGGCACGCCGTGGGTCGCCCAGCGGGTATGGCCGATGCCGGTGCTGCCCGGCAGCGGCTTCTCGCCGATCAATGTTTCGAGATTGACGATCTTGCCCTCGGCACGGCGGCGGTCGATCTTGCCGTCGCGCAGCGTGGCGATGCCGGCGGAATCATAGCCGCGATATTCGAGGCGTCTTCAGCCCCTCGATCAGCAAAGGCGCCGCATCGCGCCGTCCCACCACTCCAACGATGCCGCACATGGCCGCTAAACCTTCTTGCTCTGCTTGTCGGCCTGTTTGCGGGCGCGATAGCGCGCCCCGCCGTCGGCGACCTGGCGTTCCTCGGCGCGCGTAATCACCATTGCGTTGTCGGCCACGTCGCGCGTCACGACCGAGCCGGCGCCGATCACCGCGCCGTCGCCGATGGTCACCGGCGCGACGAACGCCACGTCGGAGCCGACGAACACGCCGGCGCCGATGTCGGTCACGATGCTTGTCGTAGCCGTCGTAGTTGCAGGTGATGGTTCCGGCGCCGATGTTGGTGCCGCGCCCGATCCGCGAATCGCCGATATAGGACAGGTGGTTGACCTTGGCGCCATCCTCGAGGCGCGCGGCCTTGATCTCGCAGAAATTGCCGACATGCACGTCGGCGCCGAGTTCGGCGCCCGGCCGCAGCCGGGCGAAAGGTCCGATGATGCAATTCGGCCCCACGGTGGCGCCTTCCATATGGCAGAACGACCGGATCGTGACGCCGTCGCCGATGGTGACACCGGGGCCAAAGAACACATTGGGACCGATCGTGACATCGCGGCCGATCTTCGTATCGACGCTGAAATAGACCGTGGACGGATCGATCAGCGTAGCGCCATTGTCGAGTGCGGCGGCGCGCAGGCGCTGCTGGGTGACGGCTTCCGCCACCGCCAGGTCGGCGCGCGAGTTGACGCCGAGAAGTTCCTCCGCGGCGCCTTCGACGACGCGCGCGCGTAACCCTCGCTTGACGGGCCAGCGCGACGATGTCGGTGAGATAGTATTCGCCTTTGGCGTTGTTCGCCTCGATACCGTCGAGCAGATCGAACAGGTAGCGGCCACGCACCGCCATGACGCCGGAGTTGCACAGCGGAATGGCGCGCTCCTTCGCCGTCGCATCGCGGAATTCGACGATGCGTTCGAGCATGCCGCCGGCTTTGGTCACCAGCCGGCCATATTCATTGTCGCCCGCGGGGCGGAAGCCGAGCACGGCGACCGCCACTTCCGCCGTCCGCGCCGACCGCTTGTCCTTCGCCGGCTGGTCAGCGAGCGCGTTCAACACCGACGTCGATGGTCGCCGGACGCAGCAGCGGCGTGTCGCCGAACAGCACGACGACGTCGCCGTCGAAGCCCGCGAGCGCCTGGCGCGCCGCCTTGACCGCGTCGCCGGTGCCCAATTGTTTTTTCTGGATGGCGGTCGCCGCCGGCACCACCGCCTTGGCCACCGCATCCATGCCAGGGGCGACCACGACGACCGTGCGCTCGGCACCCAAAGCGCGCGCGCCGGCCAGCACGTGCTGGACCATCGGCACGCCGGCGATCGGGTGGAGCACCTTGGGCAGGTCGGATTTCATCCGCGTGCCCTGCCCGGCGGCGAGAATGACGACGGCGCGCGGCCGTGGCGCCACGGGCGCGGCGGCGCGCCGCGCCGGCCGTGCGCGCGCCGGCGTGCGGGAGGATGCTTTTCGCTTTGCTTTGGTCGGACGCTTCACTACAACCCGGTCGATCTGATGCCTGTCTCAGCGAGCGTCGATCTGCCATTGTCGCCGGCGCTGAAACTGCCATAAAGCCCAGCCATGGGCCAAGTCAACTGTTGTTACAGTTGTTACCCAATCCACGCTAACGTTTGGTAAAGTTCCGCAATGTCCCCGTCCTCCGGCAATCCGCGACAGACCGCGGTGCGACCCGCTCGCGACGCCGAGCCCGGCGCGGCGATTCATGCGGTGGTGTTCGACCTCGATGGCACGCTCATCGACAGCGCCAGCGAGTTGCGCACGGCGCTCAATCGCGCCCTTGGCGCTCTCGGCCGCCGGCCCCTCAGCCATCGCGAAGTCACGGCCATGATCGGCGACGGTATCGTCCGGCTGACCGAGCGCGCATTGGCAGCGACCGGCGCGCCGCTCGCCGACCAGGCGCTCGACCGCGCCGTTGGCTCGGTGCGGGATGCCTATGCGGAAATGCCGCCCTCGGCGCTTTACGGCGGCGCGCGCGAGACGTTGGCGGATTTGGCGGATCGCGGACTCGCGCTGGCGCTGTGCACCAACAAGCCGATCGATGCCACCCGGCAGATTCTCGACCAGCTTGGGCTAGCCGAGCTGTTTCAGGCGGTGGCCGGCGGCGACAGCTATCCGACGAAGAAACCCGACCCGATGCCGATACGCGGGCTGCTGGCTCAACTCGGCGTGGCGCCCGCTCGCGCCGTCATGGTGGGCGACAGCAGCAACGACATCCATGCCGGACGTGCTGCCGGGCTGACGACCGTCGCCGTGACTTATGGCTATTCGCTGATACCGCCGCACGAATTGGGCGCCGATATGGTGGTCGATCGATTGGCGGACGTGATGACGGTGCTGCGCGCAAGGCTGCCACGCCCCTGAGACGCCGCACGACCCTTAGCGCGGCTCCGTGCTGGCGATCTCCGCGCCCGCTTCAACCCGGGTCAAATGCACGATGATGCTGCCGAGCGACACGGCGCCGGTGAAGCGCACCGGCACGGGCGGCATGCCCTCACGCACCTGGGCGACCCACAGGGTCGGCGGCTCATCCTTTTCCTCGTCCCACTGGCTGGCGTAGCGCCGCTTCTTTTTGCTGAAGCCGGAAATGCGTTCCATGGTGAAGCTGCACAGCGTCGCGGGACCTTGGTAAACCGAGCTTCGGCTCCTCGGCACGGTCCCGACGCCCGAATCGTGAATCCGCAGATTGTAGCGGCGCTTGCCGTCGAACACCGGGATGGTTTGCTCGCAACGTCCGGTCTTGGCCAGGTTCTGTGTCGCAACGAGTGCCGCGCTCAATGGATCGACGATGTCGGCAGGCAAGCTCGATGGCAGCTCTTCGCGATCCCCCGTCTCGTCCGCACCGTCGGGCGGATCGCGCACGACCGAAAACGAGCCGCTCGGATCGAACGCCAGTTGCATGGTCCTGGGTTGCTCGCGGCCGGTGTTGATGGTGACATAGCGTTCGGGCCGCAGCCGCTCGGCGATCGCCGGCTTGCCCGCGAGAGCTTCGGCCTCGCCCTCGGCGGCGAGTTTCACATCCCACTTGTAGAGCACGCTGGTCATGCCGCGCGTGCTGCCTTGGGCGGCGATGCGGTAGCCCGTCGGCTCCAGCACGAGATCCAGATCGAACGTGAAGACGTGAAGGCCGCCGGCGTAGACCTCGTAGGTCAGGCCGAGAGTCTTGGCGGGAGCCGGTGGCGCGGCGGCGATCCTTCCGGCGCTCGACGCCGAGACGGCCGATGCGGCGAACGCCAGCGCCGCCGATGCGGCAAACAACCGAGCCGCGGATTGCCAACAACCGGTCCGCATAGCTCCGCCCCGGTCACGCCGACCGCGCTGCGCACGCCGAACACTGAACGAAATCAACCAGGGCCCACGTATCATGGTACCGCCGTTAACGCTCGATTGTGGCATCTCTGCCAAGCCCGTGCTCAATAGGCGATCAATCCTAGCATATTGAACTGCAATCGCGACCGTCGTTGTTTAAAAACGACCGGGAAGGCTCGGATGTTCCTGATGCTTTGCCCAACCGGCTTCCCGGGGCTTCCTTGACAGGCCGGTGAACCGCCCCTTATATGATGCCCTTCCGGTTCATGCCGGTCCGGTGGGCCTTCGGCCCTCTATCTTTCCGGAATACGTCCTGATGGGACGGGCGCTTAGCTCAGCGGGAGAGCACACCCTTCACACGGGTGGGGTCGAAGGTTCAATCCCTTCAGCGCCCACCATTCCTCGGCGCATGCCGTCCGCTTGGTTGCGCGCGCCTGGCTGACGACGGCCCAGCGCGCCTGGCTGACGACGGCCCAGCACGCCTGGTTGATCCCTCATTTGCCGAACCAGGTCACCAAGCGAACGGGCGAGCCCGCGCCCTTGTTTGCAGCAAATGCCGCCGAAAAATAACAACCGTTCACCTTTCCCTAACAGGTTTGGCTATACTACCAAAGTAGTAGAGCAAGGGGGGATACCCATGTCCGACCACACCCGCCGTGCCGTGGCCGTCCTGGCCGCACTTTGGCTGTCGTCTTGTGCCACCTCCGATTTGGTGACGCCGCACTCTGAGAAGATCAGCGCCAATGTGGCGGCGATCTACTACGGCCGCGCGAACTTCCAGTTCGCCCGCAACGATTATGACGGCGCCATCGAGAACTATAGCGCGGCGATCCGGCTCAATCCCAAGCTGGCTGACGCATTCGACGGCCGCGGCGCGCTCTACCGCGCGCGCGGCGACATCGAACGGGCCATCGCCGACTACAACCAAGCCATTCAGCTCGAGCCGAAGCGCGCGGAGCGATTCTATCTGCGCGGCACGGCGCACGCGGCCATGCAAGCATTCGACCAAGCCATCATCGATTTCAGCACCGCGATCCGGCTCAATCCCGCTTACGAAGCCGCTTACGGTTCGCGCGGGCTCGCTTACCGCGCCCACGGCAACCTTGATCGCGCCGTGGCCGATTTTGGCCGCGCGCTGGCGCTGAATAGCCAGAACACCGCCTATTTGCTCAACCGCGGCGCGACCTATTACGAAATGAACCAGATGGATAAGGCGCTCGCCGATTACAACGAGGCGATCCGCATCAAACCGGATTTCGCCTTGGCCTACAGCAACCGCGGCAATGTTTACGAGCGCAAGGGCAACGTCGCCGATGCGGTCGCCGACTACGGTCGGGCGATCGAACTCGATCCCAAGAACGCCATCCACTTCTACAACCGGGCCATCACCAACTACGGCTTGCAAAAGTTCGGGCAGGCAATCGCCGATTACGACCAGGTGATCGCGCTCGAGCCGGAGGATTTCATCTCCTTCCACAACCGCGGCTTGGCCTATTACCGGCTGCACGACTACGACCGCGCGATCGCCGACTACGACGCGGCGATTCGCATCAACCCGAATTTCGTCAAGGCCTTCACCGCGCGCGGCAACGCCTATCAGGCCAAGGGCGACGAGGAACAAGCGCGGGCGAATTTCCGCGAAGCGGCGCGGCTGATGACGCCGGCCAAGGTGGCGGGGCGCTGAGCCGTTCCGCCTGAACCAAATCCGGCATGAAAGCCCCCAGGCGCAAGCCCGGGGTTTCGTAGCGCGGAGCGACACGTCAGCCGATGCACCCGCGGCCGGCCTGCGCGCGCGGTTCGTGCCGGACTTCGCCGGCCCCGGCGAGAGCATGATCCGCTTCTATCAAATCGGACCATGCTCTCGAGCCTTGTTGGAATCGTGTTTCTACGCGAAACCGGTTTCCGCGTCGGCGGAAAAACGCTCTAGGGATTGGCCGCGCCGCCGCCCTTTTCCCAATATTTGTTCCACACGTCGTAGAGCGCCTGGACATCTTCTTCCGCCGCCGGCGCCATCGTCTTGCCCTTGAGCTCATCGGGGAATGGAAAGAAGGCTGCCGTCTGCAGGTCGCGATGAGCCGGCGGCGATTGATCGGCGGCGAACTGGGCGATTTGCCCTTCCTTGCTCAGGAGCCAATTGACCCACAGGCGCGACGCGTTCACATGAGGATTGCCCTTCAGAATTCCCATTTGCGAAACGGAAATCGGCAATGGTTCGGGACAATGCCACGCCACGGGCATGCCCTTGTCCATCGCCTGCTTGGTGGCGTATTCCGCCGCCGGTATGGTCACGTTGAATTCACCGGCGCCGTTCAAGGCCAGCAGCGCGTTCGTGCCCTCCTTGCGCAGCTGCGGCTTCACGGTCCTGAAAAATTGCTCGATATAGTTGGACGTCCATTGTTCGCCATAGACGTTCCACAGCATGAGAAGCCAAAGCTGCGGCCGGTTGGCGACGCCGATGTTGCCGTTGCGCAGACTGGCGGTCGTCAATACATCGTTCCAGGTTTTCGGCAGATCGTCCTTCTTCAGCACGGTCGTGTTGTAGGCCATGCACCAGTAGCGCAGCCGCATGCCGACCCAGGTGCCGCCAGTCTGGTCGCCGGTCCCGTCGATCGGATTTTTGAAGCCGGGGAATCCCCGCATGTCCTCGAGGGCGCCCGCTTCCTGATAGTGGTGCGCGCTGCCGCCGAAGCTGGTGATCACGTCGGTGAGATAGCGTCCTTCCTTCAAGGCGATGAGCGGCCGGATCGCGCGAATGTTGAAGCTGCCCCCCAAGGCTTCCACCTTGATGAAGGGATAACGCTCGCGGAACGGCGCGTTCATCGCGTTGAACTGAGCCGCGTCCCACACGCCGGAAATCCGCAGCGCCTTCTCGTTGCGGGCGCCCTCGACCCACTCGGCAGGCACGTCCAACTCCCGCTCCAATCCCGCCAGGACGGCCGGCGAGAGTTTCGACTGGGCGAGAATTTTCTCGGTCGCCTTCGGCAGATCCGCACCGAAGGCGGGCGCAGCGACCACGACACTCGCGACGAAAATTACGCGGAATAAAGACCGATTGAGCTTGATCCCAGACATGATCTTCCTCCCACATGCCTTGAGGACGCCGCTTAAAAGAATAAACCCCCGGGAACGGCCCCGGGGGTTTATTTGCATCGAATCGAAGGCGGTCCTCCGTCAGCCGACGTGCTTGCGGAAGAACTCCAGCGTGCGCTCGCGCGCCTGCTTCGCCGCCGGCTCGTTGTAGCTGCCGCGCTCGTCGCAATTGAAGCCGTGGCCCGCCTTGTCGTAGACGAACAGCGGCGCGTTCGGCTGCGCGTCCTTCACCTTCTGCACCTTGTCCGGCGTGATCGACTTGTCCTCGGCGCCGAAATGGAACATCACCGGCACCTTCGGCTTCTCGCCCGCGAAATCCGCCACGTTGCCGCCGTAGTAGGCGACCGCGGCCGCAAAGCCGTTCAGCCGGGTCGCCGCCAGCCACGCCACCGAGCCGCCGAAGCAATAGCCCACGATGCCCACCTTGCCGACCTCCGCCACCGCGTCGCGCGCCGCCTGCACGTCGGCCAGAACCGCGTCCCACTGCAGTTGCTGGCGCGTGTTGCGGCCCTTCTCCTGGTCCTCCGGCGTGTAGCCGAGTTCCATGTTCGGACTCACCCGGTCGAACAGCGCCGGCGCGATCGCCACATAGCCGTCCTGGGCATAGCCGTCCGCCACCGCCTTGATGTGGTGGTTGGCGCCGAAGATCTCCTGGATCACCACGATCGCGCCGCGCGGCTTGCCCGACGGATCGGCCCGGTAGGCGCCCAGCTTATGGCCGTCCTTGGCCGTCAATTGCACCATTTTACCCATGTCTGTTCTTTCCTTGGTCTGTTGTTGGAAACGCGAATCTGCTCAACCCAAGAGAGCGCGGCATTGGAGAGGCGGGATCTGGACGCGGATGGTATCGCCGCGCGCCACCAGGTTCGAGGCGTGCAGCTTGAGCCGCATCATGTTGGCACCCGGCATCTCCACCTGGTATTCCATCGCCTCGCCCATGAACTGCGCCGCCGCCACCTTGCCTTCCATCAGGTTGTCGCCCGGCTGCGCGCCGCCGGTGTTCAGCGTGATGTCCTCGGGCCGCACCACCACCGTCACCGCGTCGCCCACCTTGGCGCCCGCCGGCACCACGCACGACAGGATGCCGCTCGTGGTCTCCACCATGCCCAGCCCGCTGCCGTTCGACGGCAGCGTCACATGGCCGTCGAGGAAGTTGGTCATGCCGATGAAGTTCGCAACGAAGCGCTCCTTGGGCGCCCGGTAGATCTCGATCGGCGGCGCCTCCTGCACGATGCGGCCCTGGTCCATCACCGCCACCACGTCCGACATGGTCAGCGCCTCGAGCTGGTCGTGGGTCACGTAGACCGTGGTGATCCCCAGCCGCTTGACCAGTTCCCTGATCTCCACACGGGTATCCTCGCGCAGCTTGGCGTCGAGGTTCGACAGCGGCTCGTCGAGCAGCAGCACCTTCGGTTCGCGCACCAGCGCGCGGGCCAGCGCCAGGCGCTGCTGCTGGCCACCCGACAGGAACGGCGCCGGGCGGTCCTCCAGGCCCTGGAGCTGCACCAGGTGCAGCGCCTGTGCCACCTTCTCCTTGATCTCCGCCCGGTTGAACCGCCCGCGCATCTCGCGCAGCGGGAAGGCCACGTTCTCGAACACCGTCATGTGCGGCCAGATCGCGTAGGACTGGAACACCATGCCGATGTCGCGCTTGTGCGGCGGCACCATGATCCGGCGCGTCGACGAATAGACCACCGTGCCGGCGATCGAGATCTCGCCCTCGCTCGCCGCCTCCAGACCCGCCAGACACCGCAGCGTCGTCGTCTTGCCGCAGCCCGACGGTCCCAGCAGCGTGTAGAACTGCCCTTCCTTCACCGACAGGTCGATGCCGCGGACCGCATGCACCTCACCCCGCTCGCTCTGGTAGCGAACATGCAAGTTACGGATGTCGATCATCATTTGCTTTCAGCCCCCTGAATATGCGCACCACGGCCGAAGCCGAACACGCGAAGTCCCAACGTCAAAAAGAGCAGGAAGATCATCAGCATGGTGCCGAGGGCCCCCACCGTCGTCACATAGCCCTCGTCCCACATATTCCACATCATAACCGCAAGAACCTGGTTCTCGGCGCCCTCATAGAGCAGGAGCGGCGTGCCGGCGATGCGGATGGCATGCAGCAACGTCCAGATCCACACGCCGATGAACGAGGGCATCAGCAGCGGCACGAACACCCGCCACATGACACGCCACTGCGGCGCGCCGCTGATGCTGGCGGCTTCCTCCAGATCCTTATGGATTTGCAGGATGGCGGCGTTCATGGCGCGGGTGCCGTAGGACATGAAGTTGATGGTGAAGGCGATCGAGATCGCCCAGATCGTGCCGAACAGCGGGATGCCGGTCTTGTCGACCTGCAGGAAGATCCACAGCATGGCCAATCCCATCACCATGCCCGGGATGGCGTGCGGCAGGAAGGCGAGCTGGTCGAGCACCTTGCGGCCCCAGAAATTCGACCGCACGACGACGAGCGAGACCAGGAAGGAAATCACCGCGGTCGCCGTCGAGGTCACCACCACCATGACGACGGTGTTCCACAGCACCGTGCCGATCAGGTCCGCCCGGAACACGTCGCGGTAGTTGGACCAGGTCATCGAGGCGAAGGCTTCCATGGAGGGCACTTGGAGATAAGGCAGGAACGAAATGTAGGCGAGCACCAGGAAGGGCGCCACGGCCGACAGCGACAGGAACAGCAGCACGAACCCCACGGCGGCATATTTCCACTTGCCGAGAGCTTGCAGGCGCGGCCGGTAGCCCTTGCCGGTGACGATGGTGTAGCGCTCGGAGCGCGAGATGATGCGGGCATAGAGGATGGTCGCGAAAATCGCCAGCCCGACGTAGAGGATCGCCAATGCGTTGGCCTCGCCATAGGCCGGCACGAAGCTGACCGAGCTGAGGATCGAATAGATCTTGGTCGAGAACACATGGATGCCGACGGGCAGGCCGAGGATGCCCGGCACCTCGAACACTTCCAGCGCGGTCAGCGCCTGATAGATCAGCACCGCGGTGAGACCCGGCAGCATCAGCATCAGCGAGATCTTGCGCAGCGTGCTGGCCGGCGCGGCGCCCGACGTCGCCGCCGCTTCCTCGAGCGCCGGATCCATGCTGCGCAGCAGCGGCACCAGCATGAGGAAAGCCGTGGGCACCAGGCGCAGCCCTTCGACGAAGATCATGCCGGCGAGCGAGTAGATATTGAACGGCAGCTCATCGAGCGCGAAGATATCGGCGATGAATTTGTTGGCGAAGCCGATGCGCGGGCTGAGCAGCAGAATCCACGCCATCGCCTGCAACATGCCGGGAATCGCCAGGGTCATGGGCACGCCGGCATAGATCCAGATCTTGCCCGGCATGTCGCTGCGCTCGGCGAGCCAGGCCAGCGCCGCGGCCATGGTGATGCCGACCGCCGTGCTGCCGGTGACATAGATGAAGGTGTTCCAGAATAGCCTGTAGAGATCGGGATCGAGCCAGGTCTTGGTGTAATTCTGCAAGCCCATCTGGGCGAACGAGAAAGTGCCGGGCATGTTCGACGTGCTGAAGCTGCCGAGCACGAGGAACACCAGGGGCGCCGCAACCGCGAGAAGGACGAGGAGGAAAATCCCATTCTGGTAAAGCGCGCGCAACGAAATCGGCTGCCAGCGGCCGGCACGGGAAACGTCGAACAATGCGGGATTGACGGCGGTCACGCGGATTTCTTTCTCTGCCGGGTCATGCCGAGGCGCTGGTGCGGCTTGGGCTCATAGCGGCGCCTTGCCCGCGCGCTTTTCCCAATGGGCATTCCAGATCTGGAAAAGCTGGTCGGCCGATTCCTCGAGCAGGTTGGCGGAACGCGCCGCCAGCGGCTTGCCCGCGATGTTCTTGGCATAGGGCACGAACCGTTCGTCATCGAGCAGGGCCTGATGGGTCGGCGCGCTGGCGTCGGCGTAATATTGCGCGATCTGCCCTTCCTTGCTCTGATTCCAGTTCACGAACAGCTTGGCCGCATTGGTATTGCCGCCGCGCATGATGGCCATCAGGTTGACCGAGACCGGCACCGGCTCCGGGCAATGGAAACTGACCGGCGCGCCCTTCGAGGATTCGAGCTGCGTGCGGTAGCCCGATCCCGGCAGCGTGGCCCACAATTCGCCCACGCTGGTGAGCGAGATCATCGCATTGACGCCTTCCTTGCGCAGCTGCGGATTAAGCTGGGTAAACAGCTTGTCGAGGTAGTTCCTGACCCAATCCTCGCCCTTGACGCCCCACAGAGACAGAACCCAGAGCTGCGGCCGGTTGCCGAGGCCGAGATGGCCGTTGCGCCAAATCGGATTGGTCAGCAGGTCGTCCCAGGTCCTTGGGAGGTCAGAACTCTTTCACCCGCTTGGTGTTGTAGGTGATGCACCAGTGCGTGACCTGGTGGCCGACCCAGAAACCTTCCTCGTCGCGCATATCGGCCGGCGCCTTTGCCACGTTCGGAATGTCGCTCAGGTCTTCCAGCGCCTTGATCTCCTTGAACTGCGCGACGCTGCCACCGAGCCCGGTGATCACGTCGGTGGTCACCCGGCCTTGCTTGAAGGCGACCAGGATGCCGACCACCCGGTTGCCGTAGCTGACGCGCGAATAGTCCATGTCGATGAACGGGTAGCGCTCCTTGAAGGGCTTCACCATCTCGACGAACTGCTTGGCGTCGCGCGAGCCGGTCAGACGCAGCTTGCCTTCCTTCTTGGCCCCGGCGATCCAGGCGTCGGGCACCTTCATCTCCTCGTCGGTGCCGGCCATGATCTCATGCTCGATCTTGAGGCTGTCGAGCATGGCGATGGTCTCTTTCGGCAGAGTCTCGGCTTGCGCCTGACAGGCGAATGCGAAAGCGGCCGACGCAAGCAGCGCCACCGCGATCGGGCGAAATTTCACAGCCGACATCGCTTTATCCCCCTGACGCATGGATATGTTTCTTGTTCTCATGGTCTCAGCGCGCGGTGCCCCCCGCCCCCTGCCAGATCTTGTCCCAATTGGCGAGCAGCTCCGGCCATTCCTCTTCCACCATGTTGGGCGAGCGGAACGCTTTCTCTTTGCCGACGAGCTGGTCGGCGAAGGTGATGAAGTCGGGCGATTGCAAAGCAGCGTGGGACGGCGCGCCTTCCATCGCCGCGAACTGCGCGAGTTGGCCCTCGCGACTGAGCAGCCAGTTGACATAGATCTTCGCCGCATAAGGGCTCGGGGTCTGCTTGATCGCGCCGACGATCTGCACGGCGGTCGGCACCGGATTCGGGCAGTGCCAGGCGATCGGCGCGCCCTTCGCCTGCAACTCGCCGAGCCGGTATTGCGCGCTGGGCAACGCGACATCGATCTCGCCGACGATCACCAGGTTGATCATGGCGTTCATGCCTTCCTTGCGCAGTTGCGGCTTGTTGAGCGAACAGGCCGCGCGCGTATTTCTCCGCCCATTCCTGGCCCTTGACGTCGGCCAGCGGCAGCAGCCACAGATTCGGCCGGTTGCCGAGCCCGATCCGCCCCTTGCCCCACTTCGAGCCGTCGAGGAAGCCTTCCCACTCCTTGGGCAGGTCTTCGGCTTTGACCTTCTTGGTGTTGTAGGAGGTGCACCAGTAGTTGATCTGATGGCCGACCCAGAGTCCGTCCGGGTCCTTGAGGTCGTCGAGCGTCGCCTTGAAGCCCGGCAGGTCGTCGAGCTTCATCAGCGCATCTTGCGCGCGGAACGCGTAGACGTTGCTGCCGAGACCCGAGATCACGTCGACCAGCACGCGGCCCTCGCGCAGGGCGGCGAGCGGCTTCAGCGAGCGGTCCTGGCGGGTGGAGCGGGCGTAGGTGAGCTCGATGAACGGAAAGCGCTCGCGGAACGGCTTGCTGTAGGCATTGTATTCCGGCACATCCCATGTGCCGTAGACCCGCAGCTTGCCTTCCTTCTTCGCCTTGTCCTCCCAATCGGCGGGCAAGGCCAGTTCAGCGTCGAGCCCGTCGAGCACAGACGGGCTCATTTTGAGCTCCTGCAGGAACGCCTTGGTCGTCTCCGGCAGATTTTGTGCCCAAGCCGACGCGGTCAGCCCGAGAGCGTAGGCGAGCCAACAGGAAACCAGGCTGAGTATGATGCGGAAACGCATATGTCTCTCCCGAATGAACTCAGGCAACCGCAGGCATCAGCGCTTGCGGTAATTTGGCCGCGGCATGCGCATTTCGGCGCCATTCCGCTTCATCTCCGCCGCATAGTCATCGTAGATCGACGGATCTTCCTGCTCGTATTCGATCTGGTCGGGTCCGTCGGCATCTTCGCCACCGGACATGCCGACCTTCATCTTATGCTCGGGGCTGCCGCCGCGTCGTAGCGCCAGATAGCGCGCCGGCGCCTTGCCGGTGTTGAAATGCTGGTGGAACCACCATTCCGGCGGCGCGAACATGCTGCCTTCCTGCCAATCGACGCGCTGGCGCGGCTTGCCCTCTTCCCACAGCAGCGAATAACCGACGCCGTCGAGGATGATGACATGGGCGCCTGGCCCATGACGGTGCGCCTTCTTGTAGGTGCCGCCGTTGAATGACGACAGATGCGCGGCGCTGGTGTGATCGCTCATCGAGAGATGCACCGTGCGCGCGCCGTGGCCGCGCATCTCCCACGCCGCGAGGTGGGTCTGCAGCACGTCGGGTATGACATTGGTCCGCAGCACGCGGGCGCCGAGATAACTCGGACGGAGGAAATCGGTGTTCGGCTCGAAGTAGCCGTTCTGGCCGGCGAAGCGGTCCTTGAACACGAACGGATTTTCGAACACGAAATCTTCGTTGTGATAGAGGTTGAAGGTAAGCGGCGCGTTGGTCACCATCAGCAGCCGCGCCGGCTTATGGGGATCCAGGTTGGTGTGGTAGTAGCGCGTGTTCAGCGGCGGGCCGAACAGGCTGAACTTGCCCCATTCGACGCGGCCCGGCGCGCTGCCCGACTGCTCGAAATGAGTTCTCGCCGTGGCCGCTGATGGCGAACACCCAGGTCTCGAACATATGCTTCACCGGGTTGGTCATCTTGCCCGGCGGGATCTCGAGGATCGCCGCCGTGGTGATATGGCAGTCGGCAAGATTGACGAACGCGCCCTTGGCGCCGAAGCGTGCCCACGGCGCGAGCTCGACCTCGTTCAGGTTCTTCGACGTAGAAGGTCTTGTGGATGGGAATGCCTTCGCGGCGCTGCCATTGCTCATAGAACGTCGGCAGATCCTTGAGATCCTCGATTCCCTCGTAGATGTCCTGTGGCATCGCGGTATCCGTCATCGCACTCCCCTATCCTCTCTGAAGCGCCGGCCTTTCCAGCCGGTTCGCTCATGTCTGTCCGCTGCTCAACCGTTGGCGACCCGCAGGTCATGCACCCGCTTGCCGAGCCGCTTGCCACCTTTCGGCGTAATGATGATGGTATCGCCCCAGCAGCACTCCGACTTGTTGTCGGCCGTCTTGACGTAGGGCTTGAAGATGAAGGCCATGTTCTCGCGCAGCTGGACGGCGAGCTGCTCGGGACGGCGCTGGCTCGGCGTGATCAACGGGCCATCGTCGCCCTGGCCGCGGCCGTGCATGTTGAGCAGCGCGGTGGCGCCCGCCGCCGGGCCGCTCTTGGGCGCCAGCTCGTCGCAGAATTTCTCCGTGAGCTGCGCCAGTTCGCCGACCGTAACGCCCGGCTTCAGGCGTTCGAGCAGCTTGTTATAGATGTCGCGCTGCAGCTTGATCAGTTCCTTGTGGGTCGGGTCGGCGACCTCGACGAACACCGGCTGCATGCCCTGGGCGCGATAGCCGATCCATGACGCCTCGATCTCGTTGATGATGAGGTCGCCGCGCTCGAGCGGCCGGAACGTCGGCCGGGTCAGCGTGTAGTTGATGTTCCTGCCCGAGCCCCAGTTGCAATGAACCGGCAGCTCGGAGCCGTTCTTGACCAGCGTGCTCATGACCTCGGCCCAGACATCCCAGTCGCGCACGCCGGGGCGTGCGATGGCGACCTCGGCGTCGATCGCCTTCTCGATGATCTCCTGGGATTTGGCCAGCACGTCGATTTCTTCCTGGCTCTTGGCGTAGCGCGCCTCTTCCAGCACATTGGTCGCGTCGACCAGCTCGGCATCCGGGAAATTCTTGCGAAGCAGCTGGTAGAAGCCGAGCAGGATGGTGCCCATGGGCGTGCGCGTGCCGGCGCCCAGCCCGGTGACGCCGATGCGGCCGCGCTCGACCTTGAGCTCCTTCAGCCGGTCGATGGCGGACTGGCCCATGTTGCGCCGCGAGTTGCGCACTTCCTTGGTCCAGTTCTGCGCGCCGCTCAGCCAGTTGCTGTCGGCCCGATTGGCGAAGGCCGTGACTTCGCCCTCGAGCGGAATCAGCGCCGCGATATCGGCGTCGCCGCCCCCGCCGACGTGAGTGAGCCAGCGCACGTTCGACTGGAAATCGGTCGAATGGCCGGTGTTGTTCGGGCAGACGATGACGTCGATATCCTTCTCGCGCATCAGCTTGCGCACCAGCGCCCAGCGGCGGTCGCGCTCGGCGAGCGAGAACATCGGATAGAGCTGGCCTTGTTCGATGGTTACGTGCGTCACCCCTGCACCTGTCTTTCGGTTCTTCGTCAGCAGCAGAATTCGAGGAAGTTCGATCCGGGATCCTTGAAGAACAGCGAGCGGCTGCGCGGCGAACCGGCGGGATGCGCCACAGGCCCGACCATCGGCCCCCAATCGGCCAGCAGCTCAGCCAGCCGGTCGAGATCCTGCGGGCGCGACGGCGAGGGCGACGCGCGGCAGGCCGACGATGTCTTCTTCCGGCGGCTCCTGGAAATGGGTGTCGGCAAGATAGATGCCGAGCACCGCATCGCCCGCGCGAACGAACAGCTGCACGTTCGGGCCGCGGCACCGGGTCCTTGCCATGCATGACGTTGTAGCGCTTGTCCCAGCGCCGGCAGCCCGGCGCCATGGGATCCCTGCCCTCGCCCCAGGCGCGCGCGCGGGCATAGTCGGCGGTGCGCCAGCCGACCACATGGTCGACCGGCAGGCCGAGATGGCCGACGTAGAACTTTTCTTCCCATTCGACGTCGGCGGCCTGGACGCAGGCATGGTCGATGCCCGCGATCAAGGCGTCGTCCGGTCGCGCCGCCGCATCGGCGGACAGGGTGACCAGTTGCAGCCGGTTGCCGAATGGATCGAAAACATAGAGGTTGTGCGCATCCTCGGCGGGCCGGTCTTCCTTGTAGCGATGCACGGTCGTCCCGCGCCGTTGCAGCCGGGCGAGAATTTCATCGCGCGCCGCCGCGCTCACCCGATAGCCCTGATGAATTCCGGTCTCCGCCAGGCCTGGATCCCGCTCGCCCTCGCACAGCGCGACGAGCTGGCCGGATGCGGTGGCAACCAGCGCGTGATGGCCGCAGCTCGGCAACACGTCGCTTCCGACCGGGCGAAAGCCCATGACGCCGCAATAGAATTCGCGCGCCGCCGCGAGATCGGCGACGAGCAGCGCCACATGGCTGATGCCGGCGAGCCGGACCGCAGGCTCTACGCGCGCGCCCAAGGTTGCCACGTCACTCGACATTCGTGAACCTGCGCTTGCGGGCGTTCGGGTCTTCATCACGGCGCCACAGAATCTCGAGGAAGTTGCCGCTCGGATCCTTGAAATAAATCGATTCGCCGAACGGGCCTTTCGCCGGATGCTCGACCGGCCCCTCGAAGCGGACACCGTGCTCGCGCAGCGCCTCCTGGACCTCGCCGAAGCGCTTGCGCGACACCGCGAGACCGTGGCGGAAGCCATGGGCGCCGCGCAACTGTCCCTCGTCGGGCATCGGCATGAAGTTGGGCGCCACGGTGAGCGCGAACATGTAATCCTCGAGCACCACCGACTGAAAGATGGCGACGCCGGAGCGTGCATCCTCGATTTGGAAGTTGGAGCGCGAGTGGAGCTCCGCCCCCAGCAGGTCGCAGTAGAAGTGCACCGCCTCGCCCAGGTCGTGGACACAGATGGCGGTATGATTGATGCTGTCGATATCGGCCATGATCAGCGGCTCCGTGCGGCGTTCTGCGCCGTTGCTGCATGTGTGGCGGCGTGAGGCGCGTGCCCGGCGACGCAGGGCGGCACGCCGGCCAATTGCGCCGGATCGTAGTTGCGCCGGTGAATCAGCTCGTTGGTATTCACCACGACAGTGCCATCATCCCGCACGGTGACGGGATGAAGCCGCAACGGCGGGTAGTTCGACTGGTGGCTGGTCGACTCGCCCTTGCGGTTGAAGGTCGCCTTGTGGAATGGGCAATAGAACGACCAGTGATTCTCGCGCCAGCGCAATTCGCCGTTCATGTGGGTGCACCAGTGCGACAGGGCGAGAAAACCGTCCTTGTGGCGCACCAGATAGAACTGCGCATCCTTGAAGTGGGTCACCGAGCCGGCGGCGAAATCCTCCGCCTTGCCGCATGTCACGTCGCCGATATCCGCCTTGAGGATGACGGAGGCTTCCGGCCCGACCGACTGGACCTGGTAGCGGTGCCCGTCGGGATCGAACACGTCGAAGCTCAATTGGCCATTGGCGCGGAACGAGGCGCGCGTGTCGCTCACCGGTTTGCCGGTTCTTGCCGCCCACCGCGCACGCGCGCGCTCATGCTGCGCCGGCGTCAGGTAGAAGGCGTGATGGATGCTGCTGCTGTTGGGGCGGAACGGTGTCACCTGGGCGACCTGGACCAGCAAGACGAGGTGGCCCTTGTCGCTCTTGAGCAACGCATTCGGTCCCTCCTCGGCTACCAGATCGCGCCCCACCGCGTCGAATCCGAAGACGTCGCGATAGAACGCCTCGGAGCGATCGAGATCGGTCACCTGTACGAGCAAATGGCTCAGGCCGTCGACCAGCGCCATGGTTCGCCTCCCACCAATGGCGGCGGCGCACGGGCCGCGCGCCACCCCTGTTCGTTTCTTATTTAGTCAAAGAATACGAGTATTGAGACGGCGCTGACTACGGCCCAATTTGGAAAAAGTGTGTTTCAAGCCGCCTAGGCGATGGTGTCCAGGTAGCGCAAGGTCTTGACCTGCCGGCCCAAAAAATCGAGAAAAACGGTGGTCTTCGCCGGCATCGTCTTGCCGCGGTGGAAGAAGGCGCGCATCACCTGCTTCGATTGGGTCATGCCGGCAAACACGGTCTCGAGGCGTCCCGCGCGCACGTCCTTGTCCGCCACATAATCCGGCAAGCGCGCGAGGCCGAGGCCGTTGAGCGCCGCTTGGCGCAACGCTTCGGAACTGTTCGCTTCGTAATTGCCGTGGACCCGCACGGGAACGTCCCGTCCGTTCTCGTGGAACCACCATTCCTTCGACGAATAGATGGCATGTGTCAGGCAATTGTAGTGCTCGAGATCCTTGGGACGATCAGGCTTGCCGTTGCGCGCGAAAAATTCCGGCGAGCCGCAGATGACATAACGGACCTGTCCCAGCTCCTGGAAACTCAGGCTGGTATCGACCAGCTTGCCGCTGCGGATCACCACATCCATGCCGGCTTCCACCAAATTGATCGGCAAGACATTCATGGTGAGCTCGACGCGCAATTCAGGATGCTGCTCGATGAATTCATGGATGATGGGTGTCAGTACCGATTCCGCGAATCCCCAGGCCGCGCTGACCCGCAGCGTGCCGCGCGGACTATGGTAGAGATCGGTAACGGATGAGACGGCTTCCTCGAGCTCCGTCATGGCGCGCAGGCAGCGCTCGAGAAACGCCTCGCCCGCCTCGGTCAGCGAGAATTTGCGAGTCGAGCGCACGAGCAGCGTGACACCCAGGCGCGCTTCGAGCTCGCTGATGTGCTTGCTGACCGCCGACGGCGACAGGCGCAGATCGCGCGCCGCATGAGTGAAGCTCTTGCGTTCGGCAACCTTGGTGAAGATGGCGATGCTGTTCAGATCTTCCATCGTGCCTGACCGTCAATGAACCGCGCCCTGCCGATCACCCATCAACCCAAGAGAGCGCGGCATTGGAGAGGCGGGATCTGGACGCGGATGGTATCGCCGCGCGCCACCAGGTTCGAGGCGTGCAGCTTGAGCCGCATCATGTTGGCACCCGGCATCTCCACCTGGTATTCCATCGCCTCGCCCATGAACTGCGCCGCCGCCACCTTGCCTTCCATCAGGTTGTCGCCCGGCTGCGCGCCGCCGGTGTTCAGCGTGATGTCCTCGGGCCGCACCACCACCGTCACCGCGTCGCCCACCTTGGCGCCCGCCGGCACCACGCACGACAGGATGCCGCTCGTGGTCTCCACCATGCCCAGCCCGCTGCCGTTCGACGGCAGCGTCACATGGCCGTCGAGGAAGTTGGTCATGCCGATGAAGTTCGCAACGAAGCGCTCCTTGGGCGCCCGGTAGATCTCGATCGGCGGCGCCTCCTGCACGATGCGGCCCTGGTCCATCACCGCCACCACGTCCGACATGGTCAGCGCCTCGAGCTGGTCGTGGGTCACGTAGACCGTGGTGATCCCCAGCCGCTTGACCAGTTCCCTGATCTCCACACGGGTATCCTCGCGCAGCTTGGCGTCGAGGTTCGACAGCGGCTCGTCGAGCAGCAGCACCTTCGGTTCGCGCACCAGCGCGCGGGCCAGCGCCAGGCGCTGCTGCTGGCCACCCGACAGGAACGGCGCCGGGCGGTCCTCCAGGCCCTGGAGCTGCACCAGGTGCAGCGCCTGGGCCACCTTCTCCTTGATCTCCGCCCGGTTGAACCGCCCGCGCATCTCGCGCAGCGGGAAGGCCACGTTCTCGAACACCGTCATGTGCGGCCAGATCGCGTAGGACTGGAACACCATGCCGATGTCGCGCTTGTGCGGCGGCACCATGATCCGGCGCGTCGACGAATAGACCACCGTGCCGGCGATCGAGATCTCGCCCTCGCTCGCCGCCTCCAGACCCGCCAAACACCGCAGCGTCGTCGTCTTGCCGCAGCCCGACGGTCCCAGCAGCGTGTAGAACTGCCCTTCCTTCACCGACAGGTCGATGCCGCGGACCGCATGCACCTCACCCCGCTCGCTCTGGTAGCGAACATGCAAGTTACGGATGTCGATCATCATTTGCCGGCCTCCTGAATATGCGCGCCGCGGCCGAAGCCCATCATTCTTACCCCTAGCGTCATGACGAGCAGCGCCAGCATCAGCATGGTGCCGATCGCGCCCACCGCTTCGGTGTAGCCCTCGTCCCACATGTTCCAAATAACCACCGCCAGCACCTCGTTTTCGGCACCGTCGGTCAGGATCAGGGGTTTGCCGGCGGCACGCACCACGTGCAGCACCGTCCAGATCCACACGCCGACGAAGGCGGGCATCAGCAGCGGGAAGAAAATCCGCAAGAACACACGCCATTGCGGCGCGCCGCTGGTCTTGGCCGCCTCCTCCAGATCCTTGTGGATCTGCAGCACGGACGCGTTCATGACACGGGTGCCGTAGGACATGTAGCCGATCATGAAGGCAATGATGAGCGAGGTGAGCGAGCCGAACAGACCGACGCCGAGCTTATCGATCTGCAGGAAGATCCACAGCAGCGCCAGACCCATCACGATGCCGGGGATGGCATGCGGCAGAAACGCCAACTGATCGAGCACCTTGCGGCCCCAGAACTTCGAGCGAACCACGACCACCGAGATCAGGAAGGAAATGATCACGACGCCGGTCGCGACCGATACCGTCATCACAAGCGTGTTCCACAGCATGCGGCCGATCTGTTCGGTCTGGAACACGGTCTCGTAGTTGCTCCAGCTCATGGCGGCGAAGGCCTTGGCGGACGGCACCTGCAGATAAGGAATGAACGAGACATAGGCGAGCACCAGGAACGGCAGGATCGCCGACAACGCCAGATACAGCACAGCGAGCCCGAATGCCGGCCAGCGCCACGCGCCGAGTTGCAGCAGGCGCGGGCGGTAGCCCTTGCCGGTGATGATGGTGAAGCGCTCGGATTTCGTGATCACCCGGCCATACAAGTACGTGCCGAGAATGGCGACGAACAGGTAGAGCATGGCCAACGCATTCGCCTCGCCGTAGGCCGGCAGCGAAGACGCTGAATGGAGCACCGTGTAGATCTTCGTGCTGAACACATAGATGCCGGCGGGCAACCCGAGAATGCCCGGCACCTCGAAGCCTTCCAGCGCGCTGGTGAACTGATAGATCGTCACCGCCATCAGGCCGGGCAGCATAAGGCCGAACGTCACCTTGCGCAGGGCAGAGGACGGACGCGCGCCCGACATAGCCGCCGCTTCCTCGAGCGCCGGATCCATGCTGCGCAGCAATGGCACCAGCATGAGGAAGGCGGTCGGCACTGTCCGCAAGCCCTCGATGAAGATCATGCCGGAAAGGGTATAGATGTTGAACGGCGCCGAACTGAGATCGAACACATCGATGAAAGCTTTATTGATGAAGCCGATGCGTGGACTGGCGAGCAGCACCCATGCCATGGACTGCAGCATGCCCGGCATAGCCAGCGTCATCGGCACGCCGGCATAGATCCAGATCTTGCCCGGCACGTTGGTGCGTTCCACCAGCCAGGCAAGTCCGGCCGCGATGACGATGCCGACCGCGGTGCTGCCTGTGGCGAACCACATCGTATTGGAGAACACCGCGTAGGTGCCGGGGTCGCTCCACACTTTGATGTAGTTGGCCAGCCCGAGCGTCGCGAACGAGAATTCCGACGGCAACCGCGCCTGACTGAAGCTGCCGAGGATGAGAAACGCGAGCGGCGTCACCACCGCGAAAAAGACGGTGGCAAAGACCACTAAATGCCACAAGGACGCCAGCCGAATGACGGGCAGGCGGATGGGCGCGGCCGGCGCGTTTGCAGTGACGACACTCATTATTCAGATTCCTCTTCGCCAGCCGAGCGCACCGTACGCCCGGTCGGATCCCATAGCGGGTTCCACACTTTGAAGACTTGTGGCAGATCGTTCTCGAGCTGGATCGGATCACGGAAGGCGATCTTCTTGCCGACGAGCTGCTCCGGGAAGGACAGGAAGGCCTCGATCTGCAGGTCCTTGTGCACGGGCGGCGAGTTCTCGGCGTGATATTGCGCGATCTGCCCTTCCTTGCTGAGGAACCAGTTCACCCAGAGCTTCGAAGCATAGGGGTGCGGGTTGCCCTTCATGATGCTGAGTTCGGAGATGGCCAGCGGCACTGGCTCCGGGCAATGCCAGCTGATCGGCGCCTTCTTTTTCACGTATTGCAGGGTGCGATAGGCGGCGCCGGGAATGACGGCGTTAAATTCGCCGGCGATGACGAGTCCAAGCAGCGCGTTGTTACCTTCCTTGCGGATCTGCGGCTTGACTTCGCCGAACAGTTTTTCCAGATAGGGCTTGCCCCACTTCTCGCCGTAGCCGTCGAGTGCCCACAGGTTGGCAAACCACAGATTGGGCCGATTCGACAGGGCGAGATTGCCATCGCGCCACACTGGGTTTGTCAGAATATCCTCCCAGGTCTTCGGCAGGTCTTCCTTCTTCACCTTGTCTGTGTTGTAGGCCATGCACCAATAACGCAGGCGCTGGCCGACCCACAACCCCTCGGCATCCTTCATGCCCTCGGGCACGTTCTTCCAACCTGGCAGATCGCGCATGTCCACCAGGGCGTCGACCTTCTTGAACATGGCATAGCTCGCGCCGATGCTGCCGATCAGGTCGGTCGTCACACGGCCACTCGATTCGAAGGCGAGCAACGGTTTGAGCGTGCGCTCCTGCCGGCTGCCGCGCGAGTAGTCGTGCTTGATGAAGGGATAGCGTTCGACAAAGGCTTCGGTGAGCTTGCGGTATTGGGGCGGATCCCACGTCGCGGCCATGCGAATGGCGCCTTCCTTCTTGGCTGCGTCGATCCACGCCTGCGGCACCGCCAGCTCTTCATCGAGCCCGGCCAGTATCGAGGGATCGAGGTCGAGCTCCTTGAGGAATTTCTGCGTGGCCTTCGGCAGTTCAGCCGATATGGCCGGAATCGCGGCGAAAACGGCCGCGCCAGCCACGATCATGGCTGCCGTCAGCAACCTGTGTGATGAACGCTTCATCTGTAGCCCTCCGGTGTTGGCGGCTCGCGGCATTGTCGGATTATTCCTCGGCCGGTGTATCGGCCAGGGTGCCACCCGCGCCGACCCAATACTTCGCCCAGATCTGGTTGAGCTCCTCCGTGGCGCCCTCCTGCTCCGGCACGCGAAATCCAATCTTGCGTCCCCGGATCTGATCGGGGAACGCGAGGAACGCTTCCGTCTGCAGATCCTTGTGCACCGGCGGCGCGCTATCGGCGGCGAACTGCGAGATCTGGCCTTCCTTGCTCAGGAACCAGTTGACCCACAGGCGCGACGCGTTCATGTGCGGATTGCCCTTGAGAATACCCATCTGCGAAACGGCGAGCGGCACCGGCTCCGGACAATGCCAGGCGGCCGGCGCGCCACGCTGCTGATACTGTTTGGTGCGATAGGCCGCGGCCGGCAGCGCCGCGTTGAATTCGCCGGCTATGGCGAGGCCCATCAGCGCGTTGGCGCCTTCCTTGCGGATCTGCGGTTTCACCACGTTGAAGAATTTGTCGAGGTAGTTGAGGGTCCATTCCTTGCCGAATTCGCCCCACAGCATCAGCAGCCAGAGTTGCGGCCGGTCGGCGACGCCGATCTTTCCGTTGTGCCATTTGGTGTTGGTCAGGATGTCGTCCCACGTCTTGGGCAGATCTTCCTTCTTCACGTTGTCGGTGTTGTAGGTGATGCACCAGTAACGCAGGCGCGTGCCGACCCAGGTGTTGTTCGCATCGCCGGTATTCGGCAGCGGGTTCTTCAGGCCAGGAATATCGCTCAAGTTATCGAGCGCACCGGCTTCTTCGAAGTGCTGCTCGCTGCCGCCAAATCCGGTCAGGATGTCGGTTATATAGCGGCCTTCCTTGTAGGCGATCAGGGTGCGCAGCGCCCGCGCGTTGAAGCCGGCGCGCGAGTATTCCACCTTGACGCCGGGAAAGCGCTCGCGGAACGGCGCGTTGAGCGGCACGAACTGCTTGGGGTCCCAGGTGCCGAGAATGCGCACCGTGCCTTCCTTGCGCGCACCGTCGAGCCACGCCTGCGGCACGGCAAGTTCCTCGTCGAGCCCGGACAGCACCTCCGGCGTCAGGTTGAGCTTCTTCAGAATCTCCTGGGTGGCCTTCGGCAGTTCGGCGGCCGCGATCGCCGATGCCCCAATCGCGCCGAATATCAGCGCCGTTCCGGCTATCCACTGGACGATACGATTCGGTCCCATGATCGTCTCCCTTATTTCGAAACCCTGTCCGCCACGCGCATAGGCTGCGCCACTTTTTTTGTCGTGCCGCGCCGTTCGGCGCGTGGTCTCAACTGGCCTTGGTGAACTCTTTCTCGTGATCGGTGAAATTCTTGCCGGCATCGAACT
The DNA here is from genome assembly GCA_963752345.1 of uncultured Alphaproteobacteria bacterium. Lineage (GTDB taxonomy): Bacteria > Pseudomonadota > Alphaproteobacteria > SMXQ01 > SMXQ01 > CAVVYA01. The sequence goes on along the minus strand of CAVVYA010000015.1, from coordinate 316,595 downwards.
GGATCAATTCTCCGCGAGTTCGGCTCCACGCAGCAGGCCGAAAGGATCCTCACCCCTGCCGACGGACTCGATGGACGAAAACACCAGCTTGCGCCACATCACAACGCCCCGGTCCGACGTGGCGAGGAATTCGCGTGAACGGTCGTTGATGAGCCCCTGGCTTTCCTGGGCGGCCCGGTCCTGGTCGCCCAATTCGATGCCCCACCATTCATCCTCGACCCGATCATACACGCCGCGCACGGTTTTCTTAAGGCCGCGACACTTATTTTCATAAGGTCCCGAAGGTTTCGTCACCGTCTTGACGTAGAAGGTCGTGGTCAGCGTGTCGTCGGTCGGCACCCGGATATGCAGATAGTCGCTCGGCAACGTACCAACCCGCGCATTGTGCCGGCGCGTCGACGACGGAAAGATGTGGTGGCTGACGTTGCGCTTGCCATTGGGATATTCCGAGCTCATGCGGAAGCCGTACCACATGGGCGTCCACGTGGATTCCGGACGCTTCATCGCCATGGAGGGATAGACCGAAGCATGCAGCGACATGCTGTGGTAGGGATCGACTCCATTCTCCGCGCGCTGCGCCCAGTTGCACTGATCTTCCTTGGCATAAACCGTGCGGTCGCAATCCTCGCGGTGAAGCAGATCGTAGCGCGGCAGAAGCGGCGCCGGGTCGGGCCCGAGATAGGCGAAGATCAGGCCGCCGACTTCCTGCACTTCGGCCGAGCGCATGCGCACCTCTTCGTGCAGGCGGCTGCCGGCGGGCTCCGCCGGCATCTCCAGGCATTGTCCTTTTGTGTCGTAAAGCCAGCCATGGTAGCAGCAGCGGATGCCGCGCGCTTCACAGCGCCCGAGTTCGAGGGAGGCGCTGCGATGGGCGCAGGCGCGGTCGATCATGCCGGCGTTGCCCGCACCGTCGCGGAACAGAATGAAATCCTCGCCGAGGTGGCGCACCGGTACCGGCTTGTCGGTCAGTTCCTCGGTGAACCACACCGGCCACCAATAGCGGCGCAGCATCTCGCCGCCCGGCGTACCGGGTCCTACACGCGTCAGAATCTCGTTCTCTTCCGGTGTCATGGTTTTTCGGATCCTCTCGTCCCGGCTTGCCGCCGCGCCCGAACGCTCATTTGCGGCGCTCCCAACAGGGCTTCCACAATTCCATCCATGGCGGATGCCGGAGGCACGCAAAACCCGAGCAGCAGGCCGCTCCGCCACAGCAGGCGGATGGCACCCTTCGCCGGGTAAGGCAGGTCCATCGGGTTTATCCCTTCGCGATGGCGATGTCGTGGAGACGCGAGCCGAGACGCCGTCCACCCTTCGGCGTGACGACGACCGTGTCGCCCCAGGTCAGGATCGACTTCTCCGCGCCCTCGCCCACTTCCGTGGCCGGCTTGAAGATGAAGACCATGTTCTCCTGCAATTCGACCGCGAGCTGCTCCGGGTCGCGCGCATGGTCGGTGATGATCGGGCCGTCGTCGCCCTGACCGCGGCCGTGCATGGTGAGCTTGGTCTTGCAGCCCGCCGCCGCCCCGCCGTTGGGCGCCGCCTTGGCGCCGGCTTCCTTGGTTTGCTCGGCCAGTTCGCGCACGGTGACACCGGGCTTCAGCCAATCCATCAGGTGATTGAACACCTGGCGCTGGACCTTCATCAGTTCGCTATGCACCTCGGTCGCGACGTCGACGAACACCGGCTGCACCGCCTGGGAGCGGTAGCCGATGTAGGACGCCTCGAGCTCGTTGATGATCATGTCGCCGCTTTCGAGCGTGCGCATGCTCGGGCGGGTCAGGGTGCGGATCGGATTCTTGCCCGACACCCAGTTGCAATGGACCGGCATCTCGGAGCCGGCGCGCAGCATGGCACCCTGCGCGGCGGCCCACACTTCCCAGTCCTTCGCGCCGGGACGCGCGGCGGCGATCTTGGCCTCGATGCCCTTCTCGACGATCTCGATGGATTTGGTCAGGACGCCGACTTCCTCATCGCTCTTGACGTAGCGTACCTTCGTCAGGATCGGCGTCGCATCGACGATGTCGGCGTTCGGGAACGCTTCGCGAAGCTGCACCCAGAAGCCGTGGGAAATGGTGCCTTCCGGCGTGCGGGTGCCGCCGCCCAGGCCGGTGACGCCGATGCGGGCGCGATCGCCGAGCTTAAGTTCCTTCAGCCGCTCGACCGCTACCTTACCGTAGCGCCGGCGCGCCTCGCGCACGTCCTTGGTCCATTCCTGCACGGTCGGCCAGCGCGGCGCGGCCGAGGTGGCAACGGCGGTCACTTCCCCTTCGAGCGGAAACACCACGGCGATGTCCGCGTCGCCGCCGCCGCCCACATGGCTGAGATAGCGCGAATTGGACTGGAAATCCGTCGAGTGGCCCGTGTTGTTCGGGCAGACGATGACGTCGATGTTCTGCTCGCGCATCATCGCGCGAACCGCCTTCCAGCGCCGGTCGCGTTCAGCCAGCGAGAAACGCGGATAGGGAAAGAGGTCTGCCATGGTGTACTACCGCCCTGTTCATTGTCGTGATTGTTCGCATCATTTGGCTCACCGTCTGCGCGGCGTGCAAAGCTCGATGAAATTTCCGCCCGGATCGCGGAAGTAAACGGACGCCTCCAGCACGCTCGAGACCGGATGGATGACCGGCCCCTCGACGGGCTTTCCGGTCGCCGCGATCAGCTTGGCCATCCGCGCCAGTTCGTCGCGCGATGCCGCGAACGCAATGCGCGGCGTGCCGATCGCCTGCTCTTCCGGCGACTCCTGGAAATGCTTATTGGCCAGATAGATGCCGATGACCGCGTCACCCATGCGGTAGAACAGTTGCATGTTGCAGCGGGGCACCGTCTTGCGATCGACCATCACGGTATAGCGCTGATCGAGCCGCCGGGTGCCTGGCGCCATGTTCTCCTCGCCGGAGGCCCATTTGCGCGCGCGCACGTAATCGCCGGTCTTCCACCCGATACGGTGATCGACGGCAAGCCCGAGATCCTCGCCATAGAATTTCTCGGCCCACAGCATGTCGGCGACCTGCACCGCGGCATGATCGATGCCGAGCACGCCCGCGCCCGTGGCCTGAACCGCGACCAATTGCACGCGGTTGCCCGACGGGTCGAAGACGTAGAAGTTGTCGGTCTCCTCGGCGGGCCGGTCTTCCTTGTAGGTGAACGCCGGCGCCCCTTTGGCGGCGAGCCGCGCGCCGATGACGTCGCGTTCCGCGGCGCTGACCCTGTAGGCCTGATGCACACCGGTGTCGCGCACGTCGAGCAGGCCGGCCGTCGGGACCAGCGCCAGTATCTGACCCGATGCGGCGCGCAGGGCGGTATGGCTGCCGCAGTGGGGGATCACGTCGGTGCCGAACTCGGCGAAACCCAGGTCCTTGTAGAATTCCATGGCCGCGGCCAGGTCGGAAACGGCCACGGCGAGATGGCCGATACCCTCGACCGTGAGGGAGCGTGCCAGTCGCGGGGAAGCCAGCGCGTCCACGATGCTCACTCCACATCCATGACGGCTGTTTCGTCGTACTGGACGTTTTCGTCGCGGCGCCACAGCACCTCGAGAAAATTGCCGCTCGGATCCTTGAAATAGATCGACTGGCCGAACGGACCTTTTTCCGGGTGATCGACCGGCCCGAGATAGGCGATGCCGCGCTGCTTGAGCACGCCGATCGTGTTCGCGAAGCGCGCCCTGGAGATGGTGAAGGCATGCCGGAAACCGTGGGCGCCGCGCAGTTGATCGTCCGGCGGCATCGGCATGAAATCGCCGGCCAGCGCCAGCGCGATCAGGTAATCCTCGAGCATCACCGATTTATGGACCGAGCGGCCCTTGATGGTGTCCTCGGTGACGAAATTGACGCCGGCGTGCGGATGGGCGCCGAGAATGCCGCAGTAGAAATCTTCTGCTTCCTTAAGGTCGTGAACGCAAATCGCGCTGTGGCTCAGGCTCTGCACTTCGGCCATGGGTTTCTCCTTCAGGCGCTCGCGGGGCTGCTCGCCGCAGCGCATTCCGCTCGCGTGAACTGGCTCGGATCGAATTCGTCGCGCACGATGGCTTCGTCGGGACGCACGGTGATAGTGCCATCGGCGGCGATCGAGATCGGATGCAGGCGGAGCGGCGGCAATTCACGCCCGAAGGTCACGCATTCGCCCTTGCGGTTGTAGACCGCGCCATGCATCGGGCAATAGAACTGCCAATGCTCCTTCTTCCAAGTGAGCAGGCCGTTCATGTGAGTGCACCAGCGCGACACGGCGAGAAAGCCGTCCTGCATGCGCACCAGGAAGAACTTGCCTTTCACGAAGGCCTTCACCGATCCGACCGCATAGTCGGCCACGTTGCCACAGACGATCTCGCCGACGTTCTCGGTGATGATCGCCTTCGCGTCGGGACCGTAGGACTGCACCTGATAGCGATGACCGTCGGGATCGAACACGTCGAGGCTGCGCTCGCCCCTGGCGCGGAAATCCTTGCGGCTGTCGGTGATGTCGAAGCCCATGGCCTGCAACCGTGCCTCGGCGCGGTCGAACTGCTCGGTCGTCAGAAGCCAGGCGTGATGGATGCTGCTGCTATTGGGGCGGAAGGGTACCACTTCTGGCACCTGGACCAGCAGGATGCGCTGGCGCGTGTTCATGGCGAGCAGTGAATTCTCGCCCTCGTCGCTGACCAGGTTGCGGCCGATCACGTCGAGGCCGAACACCTCCTGGTAGAACTTCTCCGATCGATCGAGGTCCGTGACATGGACCACGAGATGGCTGAAGCCTTCGACAAGGGCCATCGTTTATCTCCCAGTGAGCCGTCTGCGCCGAGCTTCCCAACCGGCGCGGGGCGGCAGCCGGCTCAACGATCAGCTCCGCGTCTGGCGCGCGGTGGCTGCGTCGTTCACTCATTCTCAACCGCAACGTGACGTTTGTTTAGGGGGATAATGCGCAAAACATTCTTGCGCCGATATGCATAATCAAAAAAACTATATGAAATATCAATATTTTAAATAAATTAGCTTGCTAACGATTTCTTGCGCATAAAGGCCGCGATGAAATCGAGAAAGACCCGCACCCGGAGCGGCTGATGGGCACTGCGGGGGAAAAACGCCTTGATGCTGCGGCCCCAGCCGACGACGTTCTCGAACAGCGGCACGAGCGCGCCGGATCGCAAATCGTCGTTCACCGCGTAGCCGGGCAAACGCGCGATGCCGAGCCCGCCCATGACCGCCTCATAGAGCGCGATGCCGTTGTTGGTGCGCAGATTGCCGCCGACGATCACCGAATAGATTTCATTGCCCTCCCCGAAACGCCACTCATTCGCGCGCGTCTGCCCGGTATGGATGAGGCAATTGAAAGTCTTGAGGTCGCGCGGCTCGGCCGGCGTGCCGGACTTGGCAAGGAAGCCCGGCGTGGCACAGATCGAATATCGCACCGGACTCAATTCGCGCAGCGCCAGGCTGCTGTCGTTGATCTGCGCGCTGCGGATCACGACATCGAACCCTTCTTCGATGACGTTCACCGCATGAGGGCCGATGGTCAGATCGATGTTCAGGTCGGGATAGTGGGAGAGGAATTCGCGCACCGCGGGAGCCACCAGCCGCTGGCCGAGACCGAGGGTGGCATGCACGCGCAAGGTGCCCTTGATCTCCACGTTATGCGCCGAGGCCATGCTGCGCGCCTTTTCCAGGTCACGCATGATGCGGGCGCATTGCTCGTAGAAATCGACCGCGATATCGGTCAGCACCAGGCGCCGCGTCGAGCGCTTGATGAGCTGGATGCCCAGCCCCTCTTCGAGATGGCTGATATGGCGGCTGACGGCGGACGGCGACAGGTTGAGGTCGCGCGCGGCGGCGGTGAAGCTCTGCTTCTCCACGACACGCACGAACACCACGATATCGCTGAGATTGTCCATCGCCGCGCTGTCACCCCGCTGTCGCGCTCTGGAGCGATGTTAACCGCGACGGGGGATTTTCGCAGCCTTATTCCAGGGCCGTTTGGCCCCTGGCCAGCCTATTGGGGCCTCAGTCTTTTCGGACTCGCGGATAGGGCTGCCCGCGCTCGACCTTGATGCCCTTGATCACTTCCTTGATCACGCCGCACAGCGGCAGGCTGACGCGCGCCTCGTCGGCCTCGTGCAGCACGAGCGACATGTCCTTCTCGGCCCACGGCATGGGAAGGTCGACATTGTGCATCTCGAGCGCCCAGTTGCGCGCGCTCGACTGCAGCAGCGCCTGGCGCAGCGGCTCCTGCTCGACGCCGAGGGTGCGGGCGAGCTTGAGGCCTTCGTCGTTGGCCGAGATGCAGGCCCACAGGATCAGGTTGTTGACCATCTTGCCGACCTGGCCGGCGCCGAGCGCGCCGAGATAGTGAATCGAGGTGGCGAAGGTCTCGAACGCCGGACGGCAGCGTTCGAACACGGCCTTGTCGCCGCCGCCCAGCAGCAGCAATTCGCCGGCTTCCGCCGCCGGTTCGCCGCGGCACAGCGGCGCATCGACGAAGGTCACCTTCTTGCGGCCCTTGGCGCGCGACGCCCGCTCCGGCAGATCGCGCATATAGCTCGGCGAGATGGTCGAGGCGATGGCGACCGTGAGGCCCGGCTTGGCGCCTTCGATGATTCCCTTCGGCCCGAACAGCGCCTTGTCCACCTCGGCATCGAAGCCGACGATGATGATGACGAGATCGCTCGCCGCCGCGACCTGGGCGGGAGATTTGACCGTCTTGGCGCCGATCGAGCGCGCCTTGGCGATCGCCGTCGGATTGACGTCGAAACCGGTGACGACGAATCCCTTGGCGACCAGGTGGCGCGCCATGGGAAGGCCCATCTTGCCGAGGCCGATGAGGCCGACCTTTCTGACAGTCTGCTTTGCCGCGCGACGGCCGGCCCGTCGCCGCGGTCTTCTTCCGGCCGGCCTTCCTGGCCCCTGTCGTCGCCTTCGTCGTCGTCTTCGCCACGCTACTTATCCCTCATCGCCGGCCGCTCGCCGCTTTCACAGATCATCGGCGGCGGATATCGCCACCTGGCACAATCCGTCGCTACTTCGCCGCGTCGCCGCGGCTGACTTTCTTGGCACGTTCGAGCAGCGCGCCGTCCAGGCTGGTCACTTCGTTGATCAGCGCGGTGAGCCGCTCGCCCGACATCACCTTCATTTCCATCTTGGCCTTCTCCGCTTCGGCCAGCAGCTCCGGATCCTTCACCGCGGCGTCGAACGCGGCACGCAGCGCCTTGACGCGCTCGGCCGGCACCTTGGGCGGCGTGATGATCGAGCGGCCGACGGTGGTATAGGAGGAATAGAAATTGAGCAGCTTGCGCTCGTCCTCGTTGCGCGCGAGCTGGATCAGCGTCGGCACGCCCGGCAGGTCGGGCGCCGGCTCGATCGAAGCCTGGTAGACGATGTTGAGCTTGCGCTCGCGGATCCAGTCGCGCTCGATGCGCCACAGCGTGCTGGCGGACCCTTCGACTTCGCCGCGCTCGAGCGCCAGGCGGATCTGTGCGCTGCCCTCGTAGCCGGAAATGATCTTGAACTTGGTGCCGAGCAGGCCGTTGACGGCGGTGACGTTGAGCGCCGTGGCGGAGCCCGCGCCGGGCACGCCGACCATGACTTCCTTCGTCAAGGCCTCCTGGATGGTCTTCGGGGAATTGGGCAGCGTCACCATCACGGGATCAGAGTCGGCCATGCGGCCGATCCAGTTGAAGTCGCGGGCGACGAATTTGGCCGCGGGATCGCCGAGCACCTGGCTGATCACCAGGGATTCGCCGATCATGCCGAGCGCGGTGCCGTCTTTCGGCATGACATTGTAAAGCTCGTTGGCGAGCTTGAAGCTGCCGGCCCCCGGCTCGTTCTTCGGAATCACATTGGGCTTGCCGGCGAGATGCTTGCCGAGGTGGCGGGCCAGCAGGCGCGAATAGAGGTCGTAGCCGCCGCCGGGGCCGTAGCCGATATAGATCGTCACGGTCTTCGACTTGTAGAAGTCATCGGCCGACTGGGCCGCGGCCGGGCCAGCCAGGCCCGCGAACGCCGCAGCCGATATCACTGCCGCCGCAAGGCGACGGTTCGTATAATTCCGGTCATCAGGAGCCTCCCCGAGTGAAGCCGTGCGGCCATTACCGTCACAGCAATCTTTGGATAGAAAAGGGCCGCCCGGTTGTCACCGGCGCGGCCCCGACGATGGTCACTTGTCGATCTGCAGCATCTCGTAGGCGAGCGCCACGCGGAAGGCGCGGTCGAGCACCGCGCAGGTCTGCGCGCCTTCCAAGGCGATCTGATAGCTGTACTCGTCCTTCACGTTGTCGGCGATGGTGTCCCAGATCGAGTCCGAGTGATCCATGTCGGCTTCGACGTGGACGTTGGACGAAATCAGCAGCTTCAATTCGATCTTGAGCTCCTTGACCATCTTGTCGCGGAAACGCGCGGAGAAGCCGCCGCCACGAACGAGGCGGCTGTTGTTGCGGCGCTCGAGGAAGTGGGCGAACGTCATGGCGCCGAGCCAGGGCAGCGAATTGGAGGCGTTGTTGAACGCCATCAGCGTCGCCGGGATGAGCGGCGACGGCGTCGCCTTGGCGAGGTCGGCCTCGCTGACGCCGAGCGCGATGGCTTCCTTCGACATCAGCGCACGGTGATCGCTGCCGCCGCGCGGATCATGGAACAGCTCGTCCTTCTCGTGCTCCCAGATCAGGCGCTTCACATCCCACGGCGCCTTGGCCTGGACGAAAGCCCAGCCTTCGCGCCGGTTGACGTTGTAGAACACCATCTGGATGGCGACGTGCTGAGCGCGCTTCACGGTGAGCGGCGTGTTGAACAGCAGCTCGAACTCCGGCGTGGTGAATTGTGCATTGGCGAGCGCGGTCAGCTCGGTGTCCAACCGGTCCACCCAACTGTCCTTCTTCGTCGCGGCTGGTGTCGCGTTCATGGCAGCAAGTCCTCCTTGATCTCACAAAACTGATAATCGAATTAGCCGAGGAAGGCTCAGCGGGGCGCCGTTTCGCGACGCATCAGGCCGAAATGCTTCAGGATTGGCTCGTCGCTGACGCTGAACAGAATGGCGCCGTCATCGGCGGCGATCTGGTGGTCGTGCCATGTCCAGCCGGGCATGACGAAGATGTCGCCCTGCTGCCACTCCAGCGTCACGTCGCCGGCGCGGGTGCGGCCCTTGCCGGCGACCACGTGGAAGATGCTGTTCGCCGTCTGGCGCGCGGGCAGGGTCTCCTCGCCGGCGGCAAAGCGATGCAGCCGGCAGGCCATGGTCGGCAACGTGCTCGCCGCGCCGCCCGGCCCGCGAAAATCGAGCGTCACGCCCATGGCCGGATCGTGCGCGTCCGGGCCCTTGGCCGCGAGCGCCGCGAGGCTGTCGCGACCCTTGAATACGAAGGACGACGGCTTCGCCGCGGAGTTGCGCAGCGGCTGCTGCAACTCGCCGAACGGCTGATAGAAAATGCTGCCGAGATGGTTGGTGAAGGGAAAATCGTGGACGTCGATCCAGATCGTCGGGATGTCGCCCTCGTGGCCATGATCGTGCCACGCCCATTGCGGCGTCAGGATCAGATCGCCGGCCTCCATGACGAGCTTCTCGCCTTCCACCGTGGTGAAGCCGCCGCGTCCCTCGAGCACGAAGCGGAAGGCGCCCATGGTATGGCGGTGAGCCTCGGCGACCTCGCCCGGCTTGACCAGCTGGACCGACGCGTGGATCGTCGGCGTCGTCCATTTCAAACATGGCCCGGCGTGCAGAGCCGCACCGTGCGGCGCGACGCGCCGCCCTCGATGCCGCGCATCTCGCCGGCGCGCCACAGCAGGCGCCGGATATCGTGCCAGCGCCACAGGTAGGGCTTGGCGTAGGGCTTCGGCTCGGGCGGAAGTCCGCCGATCAGCTTCCAGTGGCCTTCCAGATTGTATCGCGCGATCTCCTCGTCGAGCCGCGCGAGGTCGTCGTCGACCATCAATCCGCCAGCGGGAGCCGTTGCTGGAATTCCGCCCATGCCTAATCCTCTACCGCTAAGCCTCGCCGACAGATCAGGCCGCCTTCTTGGCGAGCACGCTGCGCGCCTGACGGAACAGGCCCTGCAGCCACTCCTTGCGCTCGGCCGACATTTCGCCGGCCGGCCAGCGCGGATAGCGCTTCACCTTGAAGCCGAGCTCGATGAGGCCCTGCTTGTAGATGGTGCGGCCGCACTCCTTGAGCACCGCCGGGAGCAGGAAGGCGCTGTGGAAATCCACCACCGCCTGCTGCAGTTCGAGCGCGCGGGTATAGTCCTTGCGGTCGATGGCGCGCACCAGTTCGACGCCGAGCTCGGGGAACACGGCGAGCGGCGGGCTGACGGTGCCGGTGATGCCGCACATCATGCCCGGGAACAGGGTGCTGGCGAGCGAGAACAGCTTGAAGTCCGCGCCGACGATGCGGGTGTAGTTCACCGCCTCGTCGATCCAGCCCATGGCGAGCTTGGCGCCGAAGATCTGCGGGCTGTCGTCGCGCATCTGGCGCATGAGCTGCGCGCCGATCGGATAGCCCTGGTATTTCGGGTTGTTGTAGAGCATGAGCGGCGCCTTGAGCGCCTTGCCCACCTCGCGGAAATGGTCGCGCACCTCCTCGGGCGTATGGTCGGCGTAGTAGTACGGACCGACGAAGGCGAGCGCTTCGGCGCCGGCCTTGAGCGCATGCTTGCCGAGCTCGATCGTGGTGAAATGATCGGCGGTGCCGGCGTGGACCACGACAGGGATGCGGCCCTTCACGCGCTTCACACCACCTCGGAGAGCTGCTTGCGCTCCTCCAGCGACATCGCCGGGCCCTGCCCGAACGAACCGCCGACGAACAGCGCATTGACGCCGGAATTGACGTAGTAGTCGGTCAGCTCCTCCATGAGCTTCACGTCGATGCGGCCGTCTTCCTCGAAGACGGTCGGGATCGGGAGCAACATTCCCCGAATGGCCTGCATGATTTCCTCCGATCTTCTTGACGGTTTTGTGGCGGTCTTGCGGCGAGGCGGCGTGGCGTAACGGCGTCGTCTTGGTCGACCTATTTTCTATTTTGTAGAAAATATTTCCGAAATATATTGCCCGGCCATCCGGAACGTGTCAACTAATCATGACGCGGAGCACAAAAAGCGGCAGCAAACGGTGGTGAACGAGGCAATGCCCATCGACAGCCGCAAGACCGACAGCGCAGCTCAGCACGCAGGACCGCGCGCCCCGGCGGCCGGACGCCCCGCCACACGTTCGCCGGAAGCCGCGGGCGTGCGCACGCTGCTGATGGGAATCACGTTGCTCAAGACGATCGCACGCCTCCCGGAGCCGGCCAACCTGAGCGACATCGCGCGCCGCGCGCACCTGCCGGTGAGCCGCGCGCATCGCTATCTCACCACGCTGGTGCAAGGCGGCATGCTGACGGTCGACCCGAGCACCGGGCTCTACCGTCTGGGCCCCGCGGCGGTGGAGCTCGGCGTCGCCGCCATGTCGAGCACCGATTGGTTGCAGATCGCGACCAACGTCATGCGCGGCCTCACCGCGCGCACGTCGCTCGTCTCCGTCCTCACGGTATGGGGCACCAACGGGCCCACGGTCGTGCGTTGGGAGCAAGGCAAGCTCGAAGCCGTCGTGCGGATTCACGAGGGCATCAATCTGTCACTGCTGACCACGGCGGCGGGGCAGATCTTCCTCGCCTATCTCGATTGCGCACCGTGGCCGAGCAGCTCGAACGCGATCTTGGCGTCTGAATCGCGGCGCCGCGCCGGATCAGCGCTTCACCGCCGAGAAGGTGAGGGCGCTGCGGCGAGGTGCGCGAACAAGGCATTGCCTGCGCGATCGGCATCCGCAATCCTCTGGTCGCCGCGATCTCCGCGCCGATCTTCGATCGCAACGGCCTGGCCATGAGCCTGACGCTGACCGGCATCCAGGGCACTTTCGACACCGGCCACGAACGGCGAGCCGGCGCGCGCACCTCAAGGATGCCGCGCGGGATATTTCGAACCTGCTGGGAGGCGCGCACTTTCGTGGATGCCGATGTCACCGGCGAACACCACGGCCAAGCGCGCGATCGCATAACCGGCTGGCGCTCGCGGAGCTGTCCGCCGACTAGACCATAACGATAACAGGAGCATTGTCGATAGAGCGTGCGTGAGAAAGAAGTCGGGTTGCCCGAGACCGATGAACGGCTGTTCATCGATCCTTATCTCGACTGGACCGCCGAACAAGGCGTGCCGGTGGTCGAGGATTACGGCGTCGATCTGCTGTCGACCCCGACCAAGCCGTGGGCCATGTTCGAGGCCAACGGCGCCATCGTGCACCTCAAGGGGCGCGGCGATTTCGTCTCGCTGTTTCTCCTCGACATCCAACCGGGCGGCAAGACCTCGCCGCAGCAGCATCTCTACGAAGAGATCTTCTACGTGGTCGAAGGCCACGGCAGCACGCAGGTGGAGATCGGCGGCAAGACCCACAGCTTCGAATGGGGACCGCGCAGCCTGTTCGCCTTGCCGCTGAACGCGCGCTACCGCATGTTCAACGGCAGCGGCCGCGAGCGCGCCCTTCTCGCCTCGTGCAACTACTTCCCGCTGGTCAAGAACCTGTTCCGCAGCGACAGCGCTATCTTCGATCGCGCGCTACGCCTGGAGGAGCGCGAATATCCCACCGACTTCCTCCATGGCGAAGGCCGCTATATTCCGATCCGCCCCGGCTGGAACAGTTGGGAAACCAATTTCGTGCAGGACGCCGGCGGATTCGAGCTCAAGACCTGGAACAAGCGCGGCCCGGGCAGCGCCAATATGAACTTCATCCTCGCCGACGGCGTGATGAAAGCCCACGTCTCCGCCATGCCGGTGGGCTCCTATAAGAAAGGTCATCGGCACGGACCGGACTTTTCGATCTTCAGCATTTCCGGCTCGGGCTATTCGCTGTTCTGGTACGAAGGCGATCAGGATTTCGTGCGCGTCGATTGGAAATACGGGATGGTCTTCGCGCCGCCCGAGATGATGTGGCACCAGCATTTCAATTCCGGGCCGGAGCCGGCGCGCTACTTGGCCGTGGCGCTCGGCGGCATCCGCTACCCGTTCCTGAATTCCCGCCGGAAGCAACTGCTCGGCGTCGATGTCAGCGCCAAGGACGGCGGCGGCCAGATCGAATACCATGATCAGGACCCGCGCATCCACGCGACATTCATCGATGAGCTCGCCAAACATGGTGCAAGCTGCGCCATGGACAAGAGATGTTCAACAAGCGTAAACAGGCGCGGGGGACCGGCCGCGCGTCCGCTACACGGAAGGGAGACCTCAATGATCGTTCGTGCACTGTGCTTCGCGGCCGTCGCCGGCTTGCCGTCGCGGCGGTCCCGGCGTGGGCCCAGTCGGCCGCGCCGTCTTTTGCCGGAAAATCCATCGAGATCTGGATTGGCGCGGCGCCGGCCGGCGGCTACGACGTCAATGCCCGCCAGGTCGCTCGTTATATTCCCGACTACTTCCGGGCAAGCCCACCATCATCCCGAAGAACATGCCCGGCGCCGGCAGCGTGCGCGCTACCGTTCTCGTCTACAGCACCGCCCCCAAGGACGGCACCGTGATCGGTGCGCCGAGCCGCGCGGTGATGACCATGCCGCTGCTCGGCGTCGAGAACGCGAAGTTCGACGTCACCAAGATGATTTGGGTCGGCAGCGTATCCAGCGAGGACAGCAGCTGCGTCGCCTGGCACACCACCGGCATCAAGACCCTGGCGGACGCCCAGCAGAAGAAACTGATCGTCGGCACCTCCGGTCCGGGACCAGCACCCACCTATGCCCTGCTGATCCAGAACCTGTTCAATGCGCAGTTCAACATCATCGGCGGCTATCCCGACGGCAAGAGCCGCAGATCGCCCTGGAGCGCGGCGAGGTCGAGGGCACCTGCGGTTCGATCTCCAGCCTGAAGACCCAGAAACCCGACTGGGTGCGCGACAAGAAGATCAGCTTCCTGGTGATCATCGGCGCCAAACGCGACCCGGAGCTGCCGGACGTGAAGACCGTGACCGAGCTCGCCAACACGGATGAGCAGCGCAACCTTCTGAAAGTGGTGCTGGCGCCGCAGACCGGCGGCCGTCCCCTCTTCCTGCCCCCCGACGTGCCGGAGAACATCGTCACCACGATGCGGCGCGCTTTCGATCAGACCGTGAAGGACCCGCGCTTCCTCGAGGACGCCAAGAAGATCGGCCTCGAGGTCAATCCGGTGAGCGGCGAGGACATCCAGAAGATCGTCAAGGAGGTCTACGCCCTGCCGCCCGCCGTGGTGGAAAAGGCCAAGACCTATCTGGAGTCGCGCTGAGCGGTCTCGAAAGCTTCGGCGGAAAAGGGGACCTTTGGGTCCCCTTTTTTCTGCAACGACACGCCCGCGGCCGCGCGCGAAGGGGCATCCGGGCGCGAGGGCGCCCGCGATCAGCGCCGATCCTGCTTGCGCGCCTGGCGCTTGTGCGCCCGTCTCACCTGGCGCGAGCGCGTGTCGGGACCGGGCACGAAATTGCGCGCCTTGCGCCGGTCGATCATGCGGCGAATGCCGCGCGCGACCAGGAAGGCGACCGCCAGGCCGCCGAAGAACGTGACCAGAAACAGGGGATCGGTGAGCATCATGGAACGGTGGTCCTCCAGGGCGGACCATAGACCGGCGCGGGCCCGGCTTCAGCACGCAATTTGCCGTGCGGGGAACCACCGGTCGAACCGAGAAGGACAAGTCAGCCGGAGCCTGGCCGCGCGCGGACGTGACAAGCACCCCGCCTCTTCCCTATAAAGAGGCATGACCCATCCCGAAACCGCGCCCGCGAAACGCGCCGAACCCGCCTGGCTCAAGCCCACCACCGACTACGGCCCGCTCGTCGTGTTCTTCGCCGTCTACCTCAAGTGGGGGTTGATGCCGGCGACCGGCGCGCTGATCGCGGCGACCGTCGTCGCCCTGGCGCTGTCGCTGATCATCGCGCGCCGCGTGCCGATCCTCGCGGTCATCACCGCGGTGGTGGTCGCCATCTTCGGCGGCCTCACCCTGTGGTTCGACGACGACACCTTCATCAAGATGAAGCCGACCATCGTGCAGGCCATCCTCGGGGTCATCCTGCTCGGCGGCCTCGCCTTCGGCCGCCCGCTGCTCAAGCCGGTGATGGGCACCGCCTGGAACATGGACGAGGCGGGCTGGCGCAAGCTCACCCTGCGCTTCGCCCTGTTCTTCCTCGCCATGGCGGTGCTCAACGAGATCGTATGGCGTACCCAGTCGACCGACTTCTGGGTCAACTTCAAGGTGCTCGGCATCCTCGGCCTGACCATGGCCTTCTCACTCGCCCAGATGCCGCTGCTCAACCGGCACCGCATACCGGACTGAGCGGACGGGCCGATGGATCGGCCGCCGGTCCCGCCGCCACCTATTCCGCGGCGGCCTTTTTCTTCTTGCCGGTCCAATCGGGCGCGCTCGTCGCCTTGATCTGGCGCGCGTCCTTGACCAGTTCCTTGATCGCGCCGGTGATCGGCAGCGACAGGCCGGCCGCGTCGGTCATCTGGGACACGATCTGCATGTCCTTGAGCGCCCAGGTGAAGGTGATCATGTCCCAATCCTCGAGCGCGGCCGAATTGCCCGACGACATGAGCAGCGCCTCGCGCAGCTTGGGCAGCTCGATGCCGGTGGTCTCGGCGAGCCGGCCGGCCTCGATCAGCGCCACGCCGTTCACCCACAGCAGCATGTTGTTCATGGTCTTCGCCACCTGGCCGTGGCCGACCTCGCCGACATGCACGATGTCCGACGAGAAGCTCGCATAGATCGGGCGCGAGCGCTCGGCGACCTCGGGCTTGGCGCCGAACAGCGCGAGCAGCGTGCCCTCGTCCGCCGCCCAGCCGCCGCGGCAGATCGGCGCGTCGAGCACGTCGATGCCCTTGGCCTGCGCCAGCTTGTCGAGCGCCTTGACGGTGTCGGGCGCGACGGTCGAGGAGACGGCGATGATCGAGCCGGGCTGCATGGTTTCGAGCAGGCCGTTCTTGCCGGTCACCACCTCGATCGCCTCGGCGTCGAAGCCCACCGCGATGATGACGAACCGGGACAGCTTGCCGAGCTCGGCGGCGCTCGCCGCGCTCTGCGCGCCGGCGGCTTCCGCTTTCCTCACCGTGTCGGCGTTGATGTCGGTCACCGTCACGGGATAGCCGTGCCGCAGCATGTGCTTGAGCATGGCGTAGCCCATGCGGCCGGGACCCACGAGACCGATGCGTTCCTTGGACATTCCGACGCAATCCTCTCTGTTCATGACGATCTGCCGACGCGGGTCTTACCGCGCGGCGGGGGATTTGTCCAGCCGGCCGAATCGCGAGGGCTCAGGTGCCGCGCTGCCGCCGGGCCCGCGTCCGCGGCTTGCCGGCGTGGCCGCTCCGGCGCGGCGCGCGCGGCGCGGCGGAAGCCGCGACGGCGCTCGGCGGGAGAGCCTCCGGCGGCGGCGCGGCCGGCCGCGCGCCGTCGCCCGCCGCGGCGTCGCCCGCCACGTCCCATGGCGAGGCGCTGATGCGCGCCGCCAGGAAATCGATGAACAGCCGGACCTTCGTCGTCACCAGATGGCGATGGGGGAACATGACGTAGATCGCCTCCTGCTGCCCGGTATAGGCCGGCAGGACGCGACGCAGCGCGCCGCGCGCGAGATCGGGGCCGATGCAGTAGGTCGGCAGCAGCGCGATGCCCAGGCCGTTGCGCGTGACCTGGCGCAGCACCATGGCGCTGTTGGTCGTCATGGCGCCGGTGCACCTTGACGGGGAATTCGCCCGACTCCCGTTCGAAGTGCCAGACCCCGTCCGCGTGCCGGCTGTGCAGCAGGCATTTGTGGCGCGCGAGATCGTCGAGCGTGGCCGGCGCGCCGTGGGCCGTGAGATAGGCGGGCGAGGCGCAGGGCAGCCAGTGGAAGCTCCCGATGCGGCGCGCCACCAGGCTGGAATCGGACGGCGAGTGCAGCCGGATCGCGAGGTCGAAGCCGTGCTCGACCAGGTCGAAGGCATGCAGCGACACGTCGCTCAGCATGAGCGAGACGCGGATCTCGGGATAGAGCGCCATGAACTCGGCGGCGACGTTGCCGAGATGCAGGCTGCCGAACGATTTGGGCGCGAGAAGCTTGAGCTCGCCGCGCGGCTCCTCCTGCAGGCGCGTCACCAGCGCGTCCTGCTCCGCCATCTCGGCCAGCACCCGCACGCAGAAATCGAAATAGCCCTGGCCGATGTCGGTGACGCTGGAGCGCCGGGTGGTGCGGTTGATCAGCCGCACGCCGAGCTGCTTCTCGAGCTGCATGACGTGCTTGGTGACGATCGCCCGCGACAGGCCCAGCTTGGCGGCCGCGGCGGCGAAGCTGCCGTCGCGCACGACGCGCACGAAAGTTTCCATGGCCTTGAGACGATCCACGTCGGTCCAGTCACATCGGGATGAAGCGAGGGCGGCGAGTTTGGCCGGGCCGGCCCCCCGCCGTCAAGCCCACCGCAACCCGGCCCGCGAGCGCGGGGCGCGCGGGGCATCGGACGGCGGATGCCGCCGATGGAGAACTATCGAGGGGGAGCGTGGGTGGAGCGTCGCGGGGAGCATCGGGAACGGCCCTCGCCAGGGTGGCATGCACCCGCGCGACGAGGGAGTTGGGCGTTTCCTCCCGATCCGCTGACGGCCTTCTGGCGGGCCGGAGCGATCGTGCATTTCCACCGATCGCGGCTATGGTGCCGCTTCACTGGCGGAACATTCTAGTGAGCCGGGCGGAGCCGATCTACGCGGCCCCGGCGAATGCACTGTTTACCAGGAGTGAACAACGGCGGAATTGCCCGCGTTGCCGCACCTGCGAAGGCGGCGCGACGATTGAACCGGGCGCTGGGGCGGCTATAACAGAGCGTGCGTTCCCGCCGCCCCCGCGGCCCAAGCCGGAGATGCTCATGCCTCTGCGCACCATCGACGCCGACGCCCATGTCTTGGAGACGCCCTACACCTGGGAATTCATGGACGAGGCCGACCGCAAATACACGCCGATGATTGTCGCGCAGACCTCCGGCGCCGGCATCGCCAGCAACGACGGGGCAACAGCCAGAAGGAATTCTGGGTGATCGACGGCCGTTTATCCACCAAGGACGAGAATGTCGGCAACAACACGCCGGAAGAGGCGCGCGAGATGCGCGACATCTATGCCCGCCTCAAGCATATGGACGAGCTGGAGATCGACGTCCAAGTGCTCTATCCGACCTTGTTCCTGTGGCCCTATACGCGCAAGGCCCGAGTCCAGCGCGCGCTGGTGAAGGGTTACAACCGCTGGCTCGCCGAAATCTGGAAGAAGGGCGGGGCCGCTTGCGCTGGGTCGCCATGCCGCCCCTGATCTATGGAAAGCTGCGCGACGAGCTGTCTGCGCCAAGGAGAACGGCGCCTGCGGCGTCTTCATGCGCGGGCTGGAAGGCGACGCAAGCCGACCGATCCCTACTTCTTTCCGCTCTATAGCCGCGCCGAGGAACTGGACTTGCCGATCTGCCTCCATTCGGCAGCCGGCTCTTCCAGTGCACGATTTCTTCACCGACGATTCCGGCTTCAACAAGTTCAAGCTGTCGGTCGTCGGCGGTTTCCACAGCCTGGTGATCGACGGCATGCCGGGGCGCTTCCCCAAGCTGCGCTGGGGCTTCGTCGAGGTCAGCTCGCAGTGGATCCCTTACGTGATGAACGACCTCGGCCTGCGCTTCAAGCGGCGCGGCAAGCGCATCGGACCGATGAAGGATTACAATTTCTATGTCGCCTGCCAGGTGACCGACGACTCGCCGACGTGATCCGGTGTCGGGCGAGGACAATCTGGTGGTTGGCACCGATTACGGCCACCACGACACCCGACCGAGATCGAGGCGCTGCGCCTGCTCAAGAAGAACGGCAAGGTCCCGTCCGCCGTGTCGACAAAATTCTCGGGCCGAACGCCGAGCGGCTCTACGGCCTCTAGCCGACGCGCCTGGCCCGATCGGCTCCACTGGATCCGCATCGGGCTTTCGGGTGTCGATGTGGTCGCGTCTAAGGCGAACCGGTAAAGCGAACCGTTTCCGCCCCGGCGAGAATGCTTCAGCGCCCACCGCCCGCGCCCGCCGGCGGGCAGGCCGCCGCCTCGCGGTTCATGGTGAAGCCGCCCTTGCCGTCGGTGTAGAAGATCGCCTGCACCGTCGCGCGTCCGGGCGCGTGCATGCGGTATTGCATGCAGCCGGTTTCGTCCGCGCCGAGCGGCACCATGTAGATGTTGTCGCCGGCCGGGATGGCGCCCGCCGGCAGGGGCGCGCCGGGCAGCGTGCCGCTCATGCCCGGCCCGGGCGATTGCGCCGTGCCCGGATCCGGTGCCTGCGCGGCGGCGCAGGCGGCGACGAACGCCTGGACGCCCACGATCCACGCCGCTTCATGCCGCCAGCCCCACCGCCCGAGATGCCATGGCGCGATCCTAGAGCGTTTCTCCGCGAAGGGGCAACCGGTTCGCCGTCGAAGGCACGACCCCATCGAGACTCGGGGCCGTGATCCAATTCCGTGAAGCGGAGCCGGCGCTAGCACCAGGGCTGGCGCCTGCCCATCCAGGGCCGCGCCAGCTTCGCCTTGATCAGCGCCTCGCCGAGGTCCTCGCCGTGGCGCTCCACGGTGGCGAGCACGCGGCCGTAGCGGTCGATGCCGGTCTGCCGGATGGTGACCGCGCCCTTGGCGAGCCAAGTGCGGGTGAACTCGCGCGCCTTGAGCGCGAGCTTGCGCTCCTGGTCGCATTGACCGTCGATCTCCGGCGCGTCGATGTTGGCGACGCGGAAGGTGGCACGCAGCGTGTCGCCGTCGTAATTGGTGAAGCCGCGGTCGGCCGCGAGCGCGGGACAGGCGAGGAGGAAGAGGACGACCAGCACGACGTTCAGGAAGGACGCCAGACGCGCGGTGAGCAAACCCATGACGCAGCCAGATGAACCCGTAACGCTATAAACGCCGCCCCACGGCAGCGGCGGGGACTCCTCCATCCCACGCCACGCGCGTTCATGCAACGCGGAAACGATGACGCGCACCGCGCGAACCAATCCGATACAGATGGGTCTACTGCCCGCCGGCGCGCTTGAACTCGTGGATGGCGCGCTCGATCAGCGGCTTGGGTGCGCCGAAGGTCTTGGTGAGCAGCGCCAGGATCTGCTCGTGAGTGCCGACCTCGATCTCGGCGCCCATCTTGTCGGCCTCCGCCAGCATCACCGGATCCCGCGCCATCTCGGCAAAGCCCTTGCGCAGCGCGGCGGCGATCTCCGCCGGAACGCCCGGCGGCGCGGCGACCAGGAGCGGCCGTATTCCTGGCGGGCCAGCAGCAGCTCCATCACTTGGCGGCTCTCCGGATCCTGGATGCGGTCGACGATGACCGGCACGTCCTTGAGCTCGGGGTAGAAAGGCGAGCACGATGTCCAGCCACGCGCGCGCCTTTCTTGTCGCGCAGCCAGTCCGGCTTTCCTCGCCTTCAGGCTCGACCAGTCGGTGCCGACGATGCCGTGCACCTCGCCGCGCTCCATGGCGATCGTGGTCTCGCCGGTGCCGGTATAGCCGAGGATCACACCGAATTTGGTGCCGAGCAGGTTGTTGAGCAGGTTGGGAAACACCTGGGTGGAGGAATTGCCGCCGGCGGTCGAGCCGACCAGCACCTCGCCCTTGAACAGGTCGTCGATGGTGTGGATCGGGGCTCTCGTGCCAGAACACGCCGATGTTGGAGATGCGGTTGAGGCTGATCCAGCCAGGTGAACCAGGTTGGCCTCAGACTTGGCCTGCGTCGTTGCCGAACAGCGGCTCGAACGGCGGCGCCGCGCCTGAACGATGCGCGATCGCGGTGCCGTCCTTGGGCGCGACGTTGTAGAGATAGTTCGCCGCCGTCGACGCCGCCGGCGCCCGGCATGTTCTTCGCCACCACGCTCGGATTGCCCGGCAGGTGCTTGCCGAGATGGCGCGCCGGCAAGCCGGCCGTAGGCGTCGTAGCCGCCGCCGGTGCCGGAAGCCGATGGCGATGGTGAGGGTCTGGCCCTTGAAGTCGGCGGCGCGCGGCGCGGAAACCGGCGCGAGCGCGGCCGCGGCCCCGCAAGAGCGTCGCGGCCAGCGCGAACGCGGACGAGCGAAGCGCGGCACATGGGATACGCGATACCGTCATCGAAGCCTCCCGTCGGTTGGCCGCATGAGTCTTCTCGCGGCCTCGGTCTCTCCTGTTCAGAACGCCGGTCGCGGGCGGCGGCACGAGCGCGCGGCCGCCCGCGATCGCGGTGTCAGCTCCTGGTCTTGCGCCCGGACGCCGGCTTGGCCTTGCGGGCCTTCGCCGGCGCCTTGGTCGCGGGCGGCGACGGCTGCCTTGGGCTTGGCCGGCTTGGCGCAGTCTTCTGCGTTTTCCTTCAACGCGCGTCTTGCGGTCGAATTCGCCGAGGCCAGGACGATAGGTCTTGTCGTCCAGGAACTGCTTCATGCCCTTGTGCTTGCTGCGTTCTCCTTGTCGATCGCGTCGCAGCGCATTGAACTTGCCGTCGAGGTAGTCTTCGGCCTGGTCGCGCTCATGTAACGGACGGCGCGCACGGCTTCCTTGGTGCAGCGCACCGCCGCCGGGCTCTTGCGCTATCATCTTCTTGGCGAGAGCATCCGTCTCGCTGCGCAGCTTCCTTGGGCACCGCCTTGGTGACGAACTCGATCTGGGCGGCTCGCTTGCCGTCGAAGGTGTCGCCGGTCATCGCGTAATACATCGCGTCGCGGAAGGGCATCAGCTCCATGATATTCCAGGCTACGATGCCGCCGGGGAGGATGCCCCAGTTGACCTCCGACAGGCCGAAGATCGCATCGTCCGCGGCGATGGCGAAGTCGCAGGCGCTGACCTGGGTGAACGCGCCGCCGAAGCAATAGCCGTTGACCATGGCGATGGTTGGCTTGGGGAAATGCGACAGCTGCTGCCAGCGCCAGTAGTGCGAGGCCTGGCGTGCCTTGGCCTCGCCGGATCGTCGCGGTGCCGCGGAATACGCTTGAGGTCCTGACCGGCGCAGAAGGCATTGCCCGCGCCGGTGATGACCAGCACCCGCTTTCGGGTCGCCCGCCAGCCGGCGAGCGCGTCGTTCATGTCGAGATGCAACTGCGGGCTCATCGCGTTGCGCTTCTCAGGGCGGTTGAACGTGACCCAGCCGATGCCGTCCTTTTTCTCGGTCAGGATCGTCTCGTATTTCTTGCTGGCTGCCATCGTCGTGCCTCCTTGATAGGCATCGATGTTGCTCCCGATTACGTTGCGGTCGTTCAGCCGTATGTCTTCAGGACGTGGCGGGCGATCACCATCTTCATCACTTCGGTCGCGCCTTCGGTGATGCGATAGCTGCGCTGCTGGCGCCAGAACCGCTCGATCGGCAGATCGGTGGTCAGGCCCATGCCGCCGTGGATCTGCATGCAGCGGTCGGCGACCTGGAAAGCCATCTCGTCGGCATAGGTCTTGGCGATCTGGCAATCGCTGCGCGCGTCCTCGCCCTTGTCGATCTTGCAGGCGGCGTCCCACACCAGCAGCCGCGCGGCGCGCATCTCGATATAGGAATCGACCAGCATGAACTGCACGGCCTGCCGCTCCGACAAGCGGCTTGCCGAAAGTCACGCGCTGCTTGGCATAGCTCGCCGCCAGTTCGAGGCAGCGCTCGGCGACGCCGAGCGCGCGGGCGCCGTGCATCAGCCGCCCGAGGCCGAGCCAGCGCTGCGCCAGGCCGAAGCCCTTGCCTTCCTCGCCGACGCGGTGGGTGACCGGCACGCGCACATTTTCGAGGAAGATCTCGTAGACCGGTCGCCCATCATGGTCTGCTGCGCGCGGCCGATGCTGACACGCCGGGCGTCTCCATGTCGACCAGGAAGCAGGAAATGCCGCCGCGCGAGCCCTTGCTGCGGTCGGTCGCGGCCATCAGCTGCATGAAGTCGGCGATGTTGGCGCCGCTGATGAAGCGCTTGGCGCCGTTGATGACGTAATGGTCGCCGTCGCGCACCGCGGTCGTGCGCATCGAGCCGGGGTCGGAGCCGGCGTCCGGCTCGGTCTGCGCGAAGCAGGCGCGCTTCTCGCCGCGCAGCACCGGAAACAGATAGCGCTCCTTCATCTCGCGGCGAACATTCGTAAAGGATCGCGCGCACCTTCGGTCCGGTGATCTCGCCGTGGCGGGCGGGCAGCGCGATGGTGCGCGATAGCTCCTCCCGCACGATGCAGGGGCGAGCGCACTGAGGCCGCCGCCGCCATATTCCTCCGGCACGTCGAACTGCCAGAGGCCGAGGTCCTTCATGCCCTGCTCGAAACGCGCGCGCGCATTCGGGCTTGAGCTCTTCGTCTTCCGTCGTCGTTTCGCGCTCGACCGGGATCATTTCCTTGTCGACATAGCGGCGCAGGTTATCGCGCAGCATCCGCATTTCCGGAGGCTCAGTTCGAAGTCCATCGCAGCTCTCTCGCGATCTTCGTCAGCGGCTCGGCACGAGGCGGACGTCGACGGCGCGGACGCCGTGACCCTTCGCCAGGACCATGAGCGGGTTGATCTCGAAATCGGTCAGCAGATTACGGTGATCGAGATAGAAATCCGAGAGCCCGCAGATGGCTTTCACCAGCGCCTCGACGTCGGCACGGCGGCTTTCCGCGATAGCCGGCGAGCAATTTGGAGACCTTCAGTTCCGCCGAGCATGGCGCGCGCCTCCTGCCGGCCCGACCGGCAGGAGGCGGAAGGCGACATCCTTGACCAGCTCGACCAGGATGCCGCCGGCGCCGACCATCAGCATCGGCCCGTACAGCGGGTCGGTGCGGGCGCCGAGGATGATTTCGACGCCGGACACCATCTCCTGCACCAGGAAGCCTTCGATCGCCGCGGCCGGTCGATCTGCCTGAGCGCTGTCCTGCAGCGCCCGCGCCTCGCTTTCGCACCGCCGCCGGCGCTGCGCAGGTCGAGCTTCACGCCGCCGACCTCGGTCTTGTGGCTGAAGGTCGGGGAAACGATCTTCAGCACGACCGGAAAGCCGAGGCGCGCCGCCTCCGCCGCCGCCTGCTCGGGCGTCGCGCAAAGGCGCTGCGCGGCGGCGGCAGTCCATGGGCGGCCAGCGCCGCGTCGAGCGCCGTCGCCCTGCAGCGTTGCGGCCTCGCCCGTCGGCTCCGGCAGCGGCGGCAGCTTGCTGCCCGCCGCGCGCGCCGTAAAAGGCGAGCGCCTCCAGCGCGCGCACCGTTTCCGGCAGCGATTGCAGGAAAGGAAATCCGACGTCGTCCTGGAAGGCAGCGCGTCGGCGCCGACGGACGTAAGCCATGCGGCTGAAGGCGATCACCGGCTTGTCGGTCGCCGCCAGGATGCTCTTGAGCGCGGCCGGGTCCGGCGCTTGCGCCGCCCGGTCGGCAGATTGCCCAGCCAGGCCAGCATGTCGACATTCGGATCGTCGCGCACCGCGATGCACATCTCCGCGGCATTCGGCGGTCGTGGAGGGGATGCCGGCGTCGAGCGGATTCTTCAGGCCGATGTCCGGCGGCACGAGCGGCCGGATCTTCCGCTTGGTCTCTTCGCTGAATTCCGGCGACGCGATGCCGCGGCTGTCTTCGAGATAATCGTAGAGCAGATCGACCGTGCCGCCCGACGTGGTGACCCAGCCGACGCGCGGCCCTTTCGGCAGCCGGCCGCCCTGGAACACCAGCATCAGCTCGACCATGTCGTCGAGCGCTGTGCAGTGGACGATGCCGTAGCGCTCGCACATCGCGCGGAACACGTCGTAGTCGCCGGAGATCGCGCCGGTATGCGACTGGGCGGCCTCGCGCGATTTCCGCGACTTTCCGGTCTTCAGCGCGATGATCGGCTTGCCGGCGGCAAGCGCGCGCGCGGCGGCGCGCATGAAGGCGTCGCGGCCGGCGGATGCCTTCGATGAACAGCGCGATGACTTTGGTGTGTTCGTCGTCGACGACATGATTGACGAAGTCGGCGAGATCGAGATCGATCTCGTTGCCGCTCGATATCATGTAGCTGAATTTGACGCCGCGGTCGGCCGCCGCCTGGCAGATGTGCTGCAACGTTCCGCCCGATTGCGAAACCGCAGGCGACCGATCCGACCGGAATTTCGCACCAGTTCGGCCTTGGGATAGCCGAAGAAGCGTTCTCGCGCATGGCGTTGCCGCCCATGCAGTTCGGGCCCGCTGACGGTCAGCCCGCTGCGCGCGATCAGCGCCCGCAGCGCGTCGCCGCGCGCGACGATCTCCGGATCGATGCCTTCGCCGATGCTGCTGGCATAGATGGTCGCGCTTTTCAGGCCGGCGCGCGACGCCTTTTCCAGCACGTCGATGCACCGCCGGCGCCGGCACGATCACCAGCGCATGCGACGGCGCCTCCGGCAGCGACGCGAGGTCGGGAAAGCAGCGCGTGCCCCAGACCTCGGCATATTTCGGGATTGATCGGAAATATCTTGCCGGGATAGCCGTCAGCGCGCAGCCCGTCGAAAATGTTCGTCGGCCAACCGCCCGTTCGGAGGCGCCGACGATGGCGACGGAACGCGCCCTGAGGACGTGCTCAGGTGACTTGAACAAAGGCGTCTCCCTGGTGAATGCCGATTATTGTTTTCGTTGGACGGCTTCTGGGATGATCAGTCCTCGCTCGCGGATTGTCAACGCGGCCGCGGCGCGGATTGCGGCCGCGCGGCCTTTGAGGCAATGTGTCGTGCGGGGCAGCGGGGCCGGCGTCCGCCGGCCGCCGCCCGGTGCTCACAGGAGGGAGGCCATGATGGTCGCCATCCAACCCGTGGTCGCGCTGATTGCCGGCATCTTGATTTTCTGGTGCCCAGGCTTCTCAATTATATTGTCGCCCTGTATCTTATCATCGTTGGAATCGTCGGC
Source organism: uncultured Alphaproteobacteria bacterium (assembly GCA_963752345.1). GTDB lineage: Bacteria > Pseudomonadota > Alphaproteobacteria > SMXQ01 > SMXQ01 > CAVVYA01. The sequence continues at coordinate 290,856 of CAVVYA010000015.1, read as the reverse complement.
TTGTGGCCGCACCTGTTCCGCTTAGAGTAAGGAGAGCATCATGGCAGGGCCGCACGACACCGGAGCCCAAAGGGCGGAAGCGCCCCAGCGCCAACCCCGGCCCGGCAGGGACATGACGTTCTGGGAGAAGCAGATCGACGCGCTGCATACGCTGATCGCCGACGACAAGCGTCGCATCGTCGGGCGCGACGAGAACCGGCGCGCCGTCGATCGCTCGGCGAGGACGTCTACAACACGATGAACTACTATGAGCGCTGGACGGCCGCGACCTGCCGCCAGCTCATCGACAAGGGCGTGCTGACCCAAGCCGAGGTGGACGCCAAGATCGCCGAGATCAAAACCGTATCGCCGCGGAGGACAAAGCGTGAGTGACGCCGACGTGGTGAGCAAACCGAAATTCGCCGCCGGAGAGCGCGTTTTGGTGCGCGAGGACTATCCGCCCGGCCATATCCGCACCCCGGTCTATGTCCGCGGCAAACCCGGCCGGTGGTCAACTGCCATGGCGCCTTCAAGAATCCGGAGCGCCTCGCCATCGGCAAGGACGGGCTGCCGAAGAAGGTGCTTTACCAGGTGCGCTTCAAGCAGACCGAGGTGTGGCCGGACTACGAGGGCCTGGCGAGCGACACGCTGCTGCTCGATATCTACGAACACTGGCTCGAAAAGCCCTGAGCGGCGCGAGCCGCGCGCAAGGAGGAGGGGCCGGCAAGACCGGATCCGCGGTGTCCGCGCAAAAAAAAACAGCGTGTCCCGCGACACGCTGTTTTCATTTCGGCTAGTCGCTGATCAAGACCCTTCGGCCTGCACGGGTCCGCCTTCCGGGCGGCGGCGACGGTCGGCCATGAACTGGTCGAACTCCGCCTTGTCCTTGGCGTGGCGCAGGCGCTCGAGGAATTCCGGAATTCGCGCTGCTCCTCTTCGAGCCGGCGCAGGGTCTCCTCGCGATATTCGTCGAAGGCGCTGTTGCCGCTCGAGGCCGTGCAGCCGATGCCGCCGCCGCACCAGCTGGCTGGCCTTCTCCTGCATGCGCTCCATCTTCTCCTGCCAGCGGCCGTGAGCGCGCGTCCAGCATCCCATTCGTCCGCTCCATATCATGTAAGGCGAGGACCGCCAGGCCCAGCGGGCCAGAACAGGATGAAACTCACGACCATCAGGGCGATCCAGGCCGGCCTGCCGAGTTCGTCCAGTTTCGCCGTGATGGTTTCATGGCGCGCCTCATGTGAATGTTAATAACATTAACATAGGAGGCGGCGGGCGCCTGTCAAGCCGCCGCCGCGAAATCGATTCGGCCGGCCCCAGCCGCTCGCCAGGCCGAGGCCCCGGAGATAGATCAGCACGCCGGCCTCGAGCAGGTCCTCCGGCGCCATCGGCAGCTTGCGGCGGCCCGGCGTCGCCGCGCGCGAACAGCGAGGCGATGCCGTGCGACAGCGCCCAGATATGCAGGCTCATCATCAGCGGCCGGCGGCCGCCTGTCGGCCGGCAATTGCCGGCGCGAGCAGCTCTCGGAGGCCTGGCGCAGCACGCGCGAAGGCGCGGTCGCCGACCTCGCGCAGCTCCGGATCGGCGTCGAGCGACACGCCGGCCTCGAACATGGCCGAGTAGTAGGCCGGCTCGTCGCGCGCGAAGGCGAGATAGGCGCGGCCGACATTCTGAAGCGCGGTGAAGGGTCGGGCCGGCCCTCGTTCCAGGCGCGGTCGAGCCGCTCGGCGAACAGTTCGAAGCCGCGCCGCGCGACATCGGCGATCAGCGCGTCGCGGTCGCGGAAATGGCGGTAGGGCGCCGCCGAGCTGACCCGGCCGAGCGCGCCGCATCGGCGAAGGTGAAGCCCGCCGGCCCCTTCTCGGCGATCAGGTCGAGCGCCGCGCGCATCAGCGCCTCGCGCAGATTGCCGTGGTGATAGCCGCGGCGTCCGCCGCCCGATAATCCCGTACCAACTCATGTAACGATTTCTTACATCATTCGCGGTGCGAATGCACGCAAGTGTTTTTTCGACTTACAAAGGTTTGCCGTAACCAGGCTACCTATTCCTAGCACAATTATTACCTTCACTATTACCGCGTCATGGCCTATTACGCTTTGACGGTCTCCTCATCACGGCCCGTTTCATTCGGACAGCCAGCAATTCGTTCCAGCGGGCCTGTCAAAAAAACTTGGGCAACGCAAGCGCGGACCGTATTTTTATGGGGCAGGTAGGCGCAACAGATCGTCGCCGCACGGATCCGGTTATCTCTGCTAGCGGCAATCTTCGCCCGCGTTCTCTTATTCGAGCCTTTCATGCGAAGTGAGTAGGACAGAAAGCTGCTGCCCCTCCCGTCCCTTATGCCAGCCAGCGCCAGCCGTCGCCCGTGTGGCCGAAGTCGAATGTCGCGGGATGGAGAATCTCGGCGAGGATTTCTGCCGATTCGGCGAGCCGTGGACCGGGCCGGTTGAAGTAGCGGTTGCCGTCGACCACGGCGACGCGGCCGCCGCGCACCGCGCGCAGAGTCCCGCCAGCCGTCGCGGCCAGCCAAGGCGCGCATCTCGGCCCGCGTGCGCGCCAGATCGAAGCCGCACGGCATGGCGACGATCACATCGGGATCGGCGGCGACGAGTTCGTCCCACGACAGCCAGGGCGAATGGGCGCCCGCCACGCCGAACAGATTTTCGCCGCCGGCCGCGGCGACCAGTTCGGGCACCCAATTGCCCGCCGTCATCAGCGGCTCGATCCATTCGATGGTGGCGACCCGCGGCCGTTCGGCGACGGCCGCCGTCCGCGCCGCCAGCGATGGCGATGCGGTCGATCATGCGCGCGGCCAGCGCATCGCCCTCGGCGGCGCGGCCGACGCGGCGGCGATGGTGCGAAAACTGCCGCCACCTCGGCTATGGTCGCCGGCGCCAGGCTGACGACGTGCGGCGCCGTGCCGAGCCACTCGGCCAGCGCCCCGCGCAGATCGCTCTCCGATACCGCGCAGACGTCGCATTGCGACTGGGTGATGATCATGTCGGGCGGGAGTGCGCGCAGCATCTCCGCGTCGACCCGATAGATGCCGAGCGCTTGCTCGATCAGGTCCGTGATGTCGCTATGAATGGCGGCGGAATCGCCGGCCAACGGCCGCTTGAGCGCGGTGCAGGCGGGCAAGACGCGCGACCGCGCCAGGAAAATCGCACTCGTGGGACCGTCCGACCAGGGCGTCAGCGGCATCGAGCGCGGCGACGATCTCGGTCGCGCTCGGCAGCAGGGAGACGATGCGGGGCAAGTTTTGGCCATGGCCGCAGACTGGCCCGCGGTTGCGCGCGCCGCAAGGGAATGGTTCACTGCACGAACGGGAGGCGTGGATGACACGCCGATCGACGCGGGTTGCGCGAAAGGCTCGAGATGGCCGGCTGCTATCCCAGGCGCCGGGCACCCGGGGGCGGCGAGATCTGGTTCTCGCCCCACCTCAACCGCGAATTCACCGTGGAGCGCCGCATATCGCCGACGCGGCCGCCGCGAACGCCGCCCTGCGCCGCGCCGGCATGGAAGAGGCCTTCTAGGGGGCGCGCGCGCGGTGTCCTTCCACCGATCGGCGAAGCGCTCTCGACCGATGGCGGATCGTGCGGCTCAACCGAGGGCCTGCACGGCCGATGTAAGTCCGGCTGCGTGTCCGCGCGACGAAAAGACACGCGGTCCGGTGAAGGGCCCGCCGCTTCTCTCTTGTCCGTCTTATAAGCCAGGGTTACTGGCTCGACGCACCTTGTCCTTCGAGAGCACCGATCGCTTTTTTTTTTTTTTAGCGCTCTACCGTATGGCGGATGTGCGGACGAGGTCCCTCCGGCCTCGGTGGTGGCCCCGCGCGACTGAAACGGTGAAGCGCTTCGCCGCTTGCTCTTCCTTCTCGCTTATAAGCAGGGTGATGCTTCTTTATCCGCTTTTCCCAGCCTTACTTGACCGCCAGCGCTCACGTGGCCGTCGTTCATGGCGGTCTTCGCCCGCTCCACCACGGCCGGCGGGAAGCTCATGATGCGGGCGACGATCTTGTCGATCTCCGCGCCTGTCACCGGGTCGAGCTCGAGATTGCGCTTCTCGGCCAGGGCGGCGAATTCCGGACTGCGCACCATCTTGTCGTAAGCGGCGCGGATCGCGGCGACGCGGTCCGGCGGGGTGCCCGGCGGCATGACCGACGGCCAGCCGATGGTGGTCGCGGCGAAGATCAGTTCCATCGCATCGCGGTCTTCCGGGGATTTGGCGAGGTCGAGGACGAGCGGCACGGTCGGCAGGTCCTCCGCCTTCTCGACACCCATCTGGACGAGAATGCGGATCTTGTTGTCCTTGAGCCAATCGGCGGAGCGGCTCTTCACGCTGCCCCACGACCAGCCGATGCGGCCCTGCACCTCGCCGCGCTCCATGGCGAGCGTGATTTCCGAGCCGCTTTTGTAGCCGTGGATCAGCTTGAACTTGGTGCCAAGGAAATGATTGAGCACGAGCGGGAAGCCGCCGGTGTCGTTGCCGACGCCGCTCGAGCCGATGATCACTTCCTTCTGCATGGCGTCCTGGATCGTCTTCACGTCGGTCGCCGCGGCCCAAACCACGCCGACCGAGGTTTCGCGCGCCGTGCTGCCGACCCAGACATATTTGCGCGGATCGTAGTTCGCCGACTGCACCTCCATGAGCGGCTGCACGGCGATACCGCGCTGCACGATGCCGTAATGCAACCCGTCCTTCGGCGCGATCTCGTAGATGTAGTTGGCGGCCTTCAAGCCACCGGCGCCCGGCATGTTGCGCGGCACGATTGTCGGGTTGCCTGGAATGAATTTGCCGAGCTGGTCGGCGATCAGGCGGGCATAGGCGTCGTTGGTACCGCCCTCGCCCGAACTGATGGTCATGTTGATGATCTTGCCGCGATAGAACTCTTCCACCGATTGCGCGGCGGCGGAGCCCGCGGCGGTGACGATGGCGGCGATGACGCAAGCAGAGAATGCGCGCATGGCTATTCCTCCTCCCTTTTTGACGAGCGCCCCATGGGCGATGCAAACGGATTGGCGCAATGAGGATGCAACCGGCCCGCTCTCGACGCCCGATGGTCACGCGCTCGTCTCGTTAGGCCTCGGACAGATCTCTGATCGGTCGTTGGCGACGGCCGCCGGGTTAGCCCCGGTCATGCCGCGAAACCTCCTGTTCGGTCGATATCATGGGCCGCGTCTTCGGCTTAAGTCAAATGGGAGAACCATGGGCCACGGCTTCGTCCCAGTTCGCCAGAGTGGCCAAGGCGCGGCGATTGCGTTTATAAGAGCCGATAAGCCGCGCGAGACGGCGGTCGAAAGGGGAGGTTCATGCTTCTGCTTGGTAGTGTGCTGGCGGTCCTGTCCGCCGCCACGTTCGCGCTCAACAATGCCACGGTGCGTCGCGGGGTGCTGACCGGCACCGTGTCGCAGGCGCTGGCCATCACCGTGCCGCTCGGCGTGCCGATGTTCTTTCTCGGCGCGCTCGCGCTCGGCAGCGTTGGCGACATTTTCGGCTTTTCGCCCGAGGCCGTCGCCATGCTCGCCGCCGCCGGCATCATTCACTTCGTGTGGGGCCGCTACTGCAATTACCGTGCGACCAAGGCGATCGGCGGCAATGCCTCGATCCCGCTGCAGCAGCTCGACTTCCCGTTCAAGCTCGGGCTGGCGATCGTGCTGCTCGGCGAGACCCTGACGCCGCTTCGCGTCTTCGGCATCGCGCTCATCATGCTGGGCGGCGCCATCGCCGTGCCCAAGCGGCGGAAGAAGGCGAAGAAGGAACCGACCGAGGGTGCCATGGCGGGCACCGGCGCCGCCGATCCGCAGTTGCAGAGCGTGGGCGCCGCGGCCGTGCCGGCCGAGGCGAAGAAACCCGCCAAGCACGTCTTCGTGCCGAATTACAAGGAGGGCTACATCTTCGCCGCGCTGTCGGTAACGGGCTACGGCATCAGCCCGCTGTTCATCCGCGCGGCGCTCGAGGACACCAGCATCGGCACCAGCCTGGCGGGCGGCTTCATTTCCTATCTCGCGGCCACCATCGTCATCATGCTGATGTGGCTCAAGCCCGGCCAGTTTCGGCACGTGACCTCGGTCGACCGCCAGTCGGTGAAGTGGTTCCTGATGTCCGCCTTCTTCGTCGGCCTGTCGCAGATGACCCGCTACATGGCCCTGGCGCTGGCGCCGATCACGGTCGTCGCGCCATTGCAGCGTTCCGCATCCTTGTTCCGCGTGATCTTCAATTGGATGATCAACCGGGAATACGAGGTGTTCGAGCGGCGCCTGCTCGTCGGCATTTTCATTTCCGTGCTGGGAGGCATGTCGCTGGCGCTGACGACGGATTTCGTGGTCTCGATCCTGCCGCTGCCGGACTTCGCCCGCGAGGCGATGTATTGGACCTGGCCGAACTGACCGGCGCCCGCCACAGCGTGGCTTGACGGCGAGGCGCCACCGCGCTAGTTTAGAACAAAGAGTGAACATCGTCGCGTCCCCACTACGATTGGAGGGCTTGATGCGGTCTCTCAGCGTGATGGCACTCTTGCTCAGCACCGCGATCGTTTCGCCGGTCCTCAGCCAGCCTTACAATTTTTTCGAGACGCACGAGCAGCTCGAGCGTCGGCGCCAAGCCGAGCAGGTACCTATTACGAGCAGGAACAGCGACGACGCGGCAATTTGCTCAACACGCAGAAGCCGCTCGGTCTGGGCGAAGCACCGTCTGCCGCGTCATCCGCGCCGCCGCGCAAGCCGGCCAAGTCCTACTATCCGAACCGCCGGCGCGAGTGTCCGCCCAATCACTACTTGTGTTAGCCGTCATCGTGCCGGCTCGGATCGCTGGCGTGGTCTGCAACGCGGGGCCGGTCAGGCCGCGACTCCGGATACCGCGCTTTCGACCAGCCGCCGGCGATCCGCGGGCAGCGTTCGGCTGAGCGCCAGTGCCGCGGCATGGCCCGTCGGCGACATCTTCACCCAGGTCTTGCGCAGAATATCGACGACTTTGGCATCGTCGTGCTTGCGCGAGAAATCCGTGAAGAAATTCTCGAGGAAGACCAGGCAGGCCGCGTCTTCGAGCAACTGGGCTTCCGCGTCGGTCTTGAGGTGTTCCTTGCGCAGGAGCTGGCCGACCCGCGTCACGGTCGCCGCGTCGTAGCCGGCGGCGGTCAAGATGTCGCCCGCGGTTTTGGCATGGAACGCGGCGAGCGCGCGGCGCCACCGGAAATAGCCCTGCTTGCCTGCCGGATAGTCGGCGCGCGGACTGGTCCAGCGCCCGATATGCTGCGCGCGAACCGCGAGCTGCAGCGCTTCCGACGCGCCGGGCGCCAACTGGCTCAGCCAGTGGCTCATGCGGCGGCCATAGTAGAGCTCCTTGGCCAGCGACCGCCCGTCCACGGTCAGTCGGTTGGGATCGCCGCTGTTGAAGGCGTCGATGCCGGCGACGGCGCGTGTGAACTTGTCGTTTGTCTCGGGCATCGGTTCCTCGCGTCTTGCAATCCCATGTTCCCGCATACTACATCGTACCCATGGATGTGCGATCCCTTCCCAAGATCATGACGGCCATCGAAATCGCCGAGCCGGGCGGGCCCGAGGTGTTGCGGCCGAATACGCGCCACGTGCCGCATATCGGACCCAACGACGTGCTGATCAAAGTGGAGGCTGCCGGGATCAACCGGCCCGATCTGTTGCAGCGCCAGGGCGGCTACCCGCCGCCGCCGGGCGTCACCGACATCCCCGGGCTCGAGGTCGCCGGCACGGTGGTCGCGGTCGGCGAGCATGCCTATCCGAAGTGGCATATCGGCAGCCGGGTATGCGCGCTGGTCGCGGGCGGCGGCTATGCCGAATATTGCGCCGCCCCTGCCGGCCAATGCCTGCCGATTCCCGCGGGGCTGACGCCGGTCGAAGCGGCGTCCCTGCCGGAAACCTTCTTCACCGTATGGAGCAACCTGTTCGACCGCGCCCGGCTGACCAGCGGCGAGACCCTGCTGGTGCATGGCGGATCGAGCGGCATCGGAGTGACCGCGATCCAGCTCGCCACCGCGTTCGGCGTACGCGTGTTCGTCACCGCCGGCAGCGCCGAGAAGTGCGCCGCCTGCCTCAACCTGGGCGCCGAGCGCGCGATCAACTATCGCAAGCAGGATTTCGTCAAGGAAGCGCGAGCCATGACCGACAACCGCGGCGTCGACGTGGTGCTCGACATGGTGGGCGGCGATTATATCGCGCGCAATATCGAGGCGCTGGCGCCCGACGGCCGCCTGGTCTTCATCGCCTTCCAGATGGGCGTGAAGGCCGAGATCAACTTCCTGCCGATCATGCTCAAGCGCCTGACCCTCACCGGCTCGACCCTGCGGCCGCGCGACGTGTCGTTCAAATCCGCCATCGCGCGCGAGCTCGAAGCAAAGGTGTGGCCGTTGATCGCGTCGCGCGTCATCCGCCCGGCGGTCTACGCCACCTTCCCGCTCGCCGAGGCCGCGGAGGCCCATCGCGCCATGGAAGCCGGCAATCACATCGGAAAGATCGTGCTGACGGTGTGACGCGCGCCACCCGCGCGTAAGCCGCCGCGTCACATCCGAGGCGCAGGCGTGGGCTGCTTGGGGACCGGCATAACGCTCCCGCAGCGAATTGCCAGAGGAGAGCCGTGTGGGAGACGCACGGTGCTGTTCGCGACTCTCGGGCAATGTCCGCTTTGCCCACCGTCGCGCGGACCGGCAAAGGTGTCGATCCGAATTCCCGCGCCGCCCGAATGGTCGCCGAGCGCCACGACGCGCCGACGAGAAGCCCCGTCACGAGCGGCTATGGTTCGGAGACGCACGGTGCTGTTCGCGACTTTCGGGCAATGTCCGCTTTGCCCACCGTCGCGCGGACCGGCAAAGGTGTCGATCCGAATTCCCGCGCCGCCCGAATGGTCGCCGAGCGCCACGACGCGCCGACGAGAAGCCCCGTCACGAGCGGCTATGGTTCACGGGTTTGCCGGGCGCGTCGCCGCCGAGCACCGCGCGCAGGACAAAGTAGCCGGCGAGCGCCGCCACGATCGAACCGCCGAGAACGCCGATGCGTACCTGAGCCGCTTGCTCGTTTCCGACGAAGGCCAAAGTGCCGATGAATAGGCTCATGGTGAAACCGATGCCGGCCAGGATGGCGGCACCGTAGATCTGTGCCCAGGTCGTCCCCTCCGGCATCCGACCGACGCCGGTCTTGACCGCGAGCCAGGTCGCGCCGAATACCCCGATCTGCTTGCCGAGCAACAGGCCGAGCGCGATGCCGAGCGGAAGCGGCTCGAACAGCGCGGCGACGGATATCCCGGCGAGCGACACGCCGGCATTGGCGAAGGCGAACAACGGCAGGATGCCGTAGGCGACCCAGACATGGAGTTGGTGCTCCACCTCGCGCAGAGGCGAGCGTTCGGGGTCAGCGGGATCGCGCGTCGGTATTGCCATGGCGAGCGCGACACCGGCCAGGGTGGCGTGAACCCCGGACTTCAGGACGAAAACCCACAGCGCAATCCCGACCAGCACATAGGCCGAGAGGCGCATGACCCGCATTTTGTTCAGGACAAACAGAACAACGAGCGCAATGCCCGACAATGCCAGAGACTCGACGGAAAGATTGGCGGTGTAGAACAGCGCGATGATGACGATGGCGCCGAGGTCGTCGATGATAGCCAAGGCCGTCAGGTAGACCTTGAGCGAGATCGGCACGCGCGAACCGAGCAGCGCCAGCACGCCGAGCGCGAAGGCGATGTCGGTCGCGGTGGGAATCGCCCAGCCGCGCAGAGCCTCCTCGTCGTCCCAATTGAGCGCGGCATAGATAACGGCCGGCACGATCATGCCGCCCAGCGCCGCGATGCAGGGCAGCAGGGCCTGATCGCGGCTCGACAACTCCCCCTCGCGGATTTCGCGCTTGATCTCCAGGCCGACGAGAAGAAAAAACACCGCCATCAGGCCGTCGTTGATCCACAGCAGCAACGGCTTGGCGATGCCGAGGCCGCCGACCTGGACGGCAACGGGAATATCGAACAGAGCGGTATAGAAATGGCCGAGCGGCGAGTTGGCCACGATCATCGCCAGCGCCGCCGCGATTACCAGGATGATGCCGCTCGCGGCCTCGAGACGCAGGAACTCGCGCAAATGAAGAATGGAGGTCAGGCTTCTCCTTTGTCGCGTCACGCCGGCGATCCCGTTTGCGCTGTTGTTGCGCGCCACAGCATGCCGAAAAGGTATTCTTCAGGCCAGCCTAAAACAAATGGGCCGCCGGTATTTGTATCGCAGCTTGAAAAACAGGATCATCAGCACGAGGACGAGTGTCACTAGATTGGCGAGGATCAGCGGCATGTCTCGGATCATCGCGCCGTAGATCAGCCACAGGCGATACCGGCCGCGAAGCACCAGATACATCGGCAGCGAAATGTCCCGGGTCGAGCGGGTGCGCCACGCGCGCACCACCTGGGGCACGAATGCGACCGTCGTCAATGTGGCGGCGGCGAGGCCGATGAGGGTGACCGAATTCATGGAAGGAATAGGCTGCGGCCTGGCGATGGTTGGTCGATGGTCATCTTGTCCGCGAAGGTGGGCAGCGAGGCAAGAATAATCGCTGGCCGCATGTCACCAAGCGTCTGCCTAGCGACCGCCAATGTAGTCGCGCAGGGTGGTCGCCTCGGTCTCGAGTTCCATGAGCCGATGTTTGACCACGTCGCCGATGCTGACGATGCCGCAAAGCCGGCCATCGCGCACCACCGGCAGGTGCCGGATACGCCGGCGCGTCATCTGCCGCATCAGCTCTTCGATGCTCGTCTCCGGCGTGCAGGTAAATACGTGGCGGGTCATGAGGTCCGAGATGCGCCCGTCGAGCAGACTGGTGCCACGCTCGGCAAGACCATTGATCAGGTCGCGCTCGGACAGGATGCCCTCGATATCGCCACGCGGATTGGTGACGACGATGGCGCCGATCCGGCGCTCGTTCAGGGTACGGATCACGTCGGCCACGACCGCGTCTGCCGCCACCGTGACGACATCGGCGCCCTTCTCCTTGAGGATCTGCATGACTTGCATAGAGCGGCCTCCCTCCAGGTCACACGACACGCTGTCCGGCCGCCGCGACCAGCCGTCACGGCGAACGCGGCCGTGGGTACAGCCTATACCGGGGATGAAGCAGCGAAAAGCATGATGATCCACAGGAAAAACCGCGGATTTCCGCCATTCAGCCGAGCGCCTTCAGAATGAAGCGGCTCAGAGTCCGCATCGGCACGGGCTTCTCGAGTACGGCAAAGATGTCCAATTGAGTGGTATTCGCCCGGTACAGCGACGAAGGATCGCCGGTCATCAGGATCACCCGAGGCTTATAGTCGAGATCGGCCATCGCCTGGGCAGCAGCGATGCCGTCGAGGACCGGCATGCGCACGTCCATGATGACGACCGCGGGCCGCGCCGCGCGCATCGTCTCCAGCGCCGCCGATCCTTCTCCCTCCTGCAGAACCTCGATGCCGAGATCGGATAGGGTTTCGGTGAGTTGGAGACGCTGCAGCGGATCGTCATCCACCACCAGCACGGACCGCGATGGTTTGGCCGTGGTATTGTTGGTCGCCGCGCGAACGGTCATCGGTTTTTTTGCTCCCCAGGCAACGAACCCAGTATATGGCCAAAGCTTGAACAAGCGAACGGACTGTTTGATCTCCGCGACAATCCACCGATGCGGCGGATCTGCGTTAAAATGGTTGAACGGATCGGCCCGATCCCTACACTGCGCCTCCAGCCGGGGGATTACAGATTGGTACACGCATTCCATCATGAATCCCTCCCGTTTTCCGATTGCGCTCCTTTTTGCCACTATGCTGACCGCCGGCTGCCCCATCGCGGGTGTGGCGGCGGATGACGGCGCGCACCAAGCGACGCCCGTCGAACCGGAGACCGATAACCGGGCGGCCACCGCCGAGGCAGCCGCACACGAGCCCGCGGGCACAGCCGCACACGAGGAAGATCGCCGCGGCACCTGGACCTTCGTTTTGGAAAACGACGCGTTCGCCAGCACCGACCGCCACTACACCAACGGCATCCACCTGAGTTGGCTGTCGGCCTCCGACGACGTGCCGGACTTCGCCCGGGTCGCGGCGTCGTGGCTGCCCTTTCTGCTCGATCCCCAGGGCAAGCGTCGCATCGGCTACAATTTCGGCCAGAGCATGTTCACGCCGAGCGACATCGAAATCCGCGAAGCACAGCCAAACGACCGTCCTTGGGCCGGCTATCTCTACGGCGGTATCGCGCTGCTCTCGGAAACGCCGCGCAGCTTGGAAACGCTCGAGCTCGACGTCGGCGTGGTCGGTCCCGCGTCGTTCGCCGAACAGACACAGAAGACATGGCACGAATTGATCGGTGTCTCCCATCCGGAAGGCTGGAACAACCAGCTCAAGAACGAGCCGACCGTGGCACTGATCTACGAACGGAAATGGCGCGAGGAGGTCTGGCGCTTCGCCGTCCCTAGCAGCGATCTCGGCATCGACGTCACGCCCCATGTCGGCGCGGCGCTCGGCAATGTCTTCACCTATGCCTCGACCGGTCTCGGGGTTCGCATCGGCGAGGATCTGCCGGCCGACTTCGGGCCGCCACGGATCCGGCCGAGCTTGCCCGGCTCGGGCTTCTTCGAGCTCGACGACCGCTTTGGCTGGTATTTCTTCGCCTCGGCCGAAGGGCGCGCGGTCGCCCGCAACATCTTCCTGGACGGCAATACCTTCACCGACAGTGCCAGCGTCGACAAGCTGCCGTTCGTCGCCGATCTGCAGATCGGCCTGGCCTTCATGGTGCGGCACGCGCGTATCAGCGTCGCGCAGGTCTACCGCACGCGGGAGTTCCGCACGCAGAACGCCCCCGACCGCTTCGGTGTCATCAGCTTGTCATTGAAATTCTGAGAGTTACGCGCCGCTCAGTGGGCGGCGACGACGATTTTCACCAAGCGGTCGGAGGCGCGCTCCTTGGCGCTTTGCGCGAGCGCCGCGCGGAAGATCTCGGCGGTATAGGCGTCGGGCACCGTCACCGTGTGCGGCAGCCCGGTGACGGCCACCCTGGCGCAAGCCGGCGACAGACGCATGAGTGCGAGGGCGACCAGCGCGGCCTGCTCGGCCATGAGCGCGCTGGGATCGATCTGCACTTCTGGCTGACGATCGAAGCCGTCGACAAAGCCGAACTCCGAAAAAGCGGCAAGCGCCTGCTGCGCCTTTTCCTTGGCCGTGCCTCGCGCCCGCGCCGCCAGCCACACCTTGGCGAATGCGCTCTTCATCTTCTGGCGGATGACGACGCTCTTGTTTTCTGTGACGTCGGTTCTCATCGACTACTCCCCTGATACCGTCGGGCCAAGATTACCCGCAGATCATTAGCAAGGAAATGTTACAGAACAGCGTCCCATATCCAGTATGGTTAGGGGCCAATATAACACAAATTGTAGTGAATGCCGAGAGGCGCGCGTCATTGTAACCTCCGCCGGATGAACTCACCGCGTGACGAAAGGATACCGCATGTCGCAGGATGAAAAGCGCGTCGCGATAGCCGCCGATACGGCGCCACCCCGCGCCAAACCATCGAACTATCCGGAACCGTTCTTTTCCCGCATGGGCCGGCGCGTGAAACGTCCGCTCGGGGATCTGTTCGGTTTGAACAACTTCGGCGTCAATCTCACCACGCTGCTGCCCGGCGGCGAATTGGCCCTGCGCCATGCCCACACCCGCCAGGACGAATTCATTTTCGTCCTCGAAGGTGAGCCGACGCTGATCACCGATGCGGGCGAGACGGTCCTGCGCCCCGGCATGTGCGCCGGATTCAAGGCGGGAACCGGCGATGGCCATCACCTGGTCAACCGCACCGATCGGGACGTGATCTATCTCGAGGTCGGCGACCGCACGGCGGGCGATGCCGGCAGTTATCCCGACGACGATATCCAAGCGGCGCTCGACAGCAGCGGCAAATGGGTCTTCACCCACAAGGACGGTCGCCCATATTAGGACAAACGGTCTGACGTGGGTTGGCTCGGCCTTGCGCGGCGCGCCGTTCCATGCACAATGCGCCGCCTGATTTGCCTGCCCTGACCTGGCCGCCCAGCCGGCCGCCCCCCACTGGTCCGAAAGGAAACCAGCCATGTCCGCCAAAAGCACCGGCGCGTCGGACGACGCGCGCGAAAACTTTCTCCATCTCTATCTCGACAGCGGCCGTGTCGTGATCCAGCTCCGTCCGGACCTCGCGCCGGTCCATGTGGAGCGCATCAAGCAATTGACGCGCGACGGATTCTACGACGGCATCGTGTTCCACCGCGTGATCGACGGCTTCATGGCGCAGACCGGCGATCCGACCGGCACCGGCATGGGCGGCTCGGGCGAGAAGCTCCGGGCCGAATTCACCAAAACGCCATTCAAGCGCGGCACCATCGGCATGGCGCGCTCGCAAAACCCCAACAGCGGCGACAGCCAGTTCTTCATCTGCTTCGCCGACGCGCGTTTCCTCGACGGGCAATATACCGTGTGGGGCGAGGTGACCGAGGGCATGGACCTGGTCGACGGCATCGCCCAGGGCGAACCGCCGGAAGATCCCGACAAGATCGTCCGTCTGGTCGTCGCGGCCGACGACAAGTAAGCATGAGAATTGGCACGCGCGGCACGCATTCCGCCGCCGTCCCATTCTCCCGAGGAGTTGTGAATAATGGCCACTGCCAAGACCCAGCAGGTCAAGACCGGCGGCGTCGCCGCCGACCAATTGCGGAGCTTTATCGAGCGCATCGAGCGGCTCGAAGAGGAAAAGGCGACGCTCGCCAATGACATCAAGGAAGTCTTCGCCGAAGCCAAGATGAACGGCTTCGACACGCCGGCCATGCGTCAGATCCTCAAGCTGCGCAAGATGGACGATTCGGACCGCCAGGAGCGCGAAGCCATCCTGGATCTCTATATGCGCGCGCTCGGCATGGAAGACGCTCGGGGCTAGGCAGAGTAAGCGGCGCAACCGAACCGCCGCGCTCATCGCCCATCGTCATGGTGCGGCCTCGTGCGAAGGCCCGCATCCGCATGGCACCTCCCGACAGCTGGCGGCCAAGCAAGGCCGCAGCCGCGGTTGCCCGGGCCATCTTCCTCAAGCAAGGCCGAAAGCCGGCGGTTGCGCACGCCAGCCGGAGATGGCCCAATCATGTCGAGCCAGGACGGATCGGCGAGGGTTGAGACCTACAACCCCGGCAGCCGTGGCGCCGCGGGATCATCGGGATAGAGCAGCGCGCCGTTTTCGCTCCGCACCGCGTGCTCGGTGATGCGCGCCGGCTCGCTTTGGCCCGGGCCGAGAATGTGAATCACCTCATGGCCGTCGGCCACCAGGTAGTCGGTGATGATGCGCCGATGGCATTTCCACCACAGTGCTTCCGCGCACATGATCGCCGGCCGGCGAGTTGCGGCGGTGCGTTCCAGCTCGAGAAGCGCCGCGCGGAACGGCGGCGTCAGGGCATAGTCGGCATAATTGCGAAACCCGGCGTGCGTCCAGAACGAATTGGGCGATGGTCCATCCTGCTGCTTGCCGCGCCGGCCGCCGAGCGCCTTGTCGTTGCGATAGGCAATGCCCGCATCCGGCAGCGCCGCCGCCAGATGGTCCGCATTGAACTGCGGGTTGCGGCGCGAGCGCGGTATGGTCCGCACATCGACAAGCGTGTCGACGCCTTGCTCGCGCAGCATGGCGATCAGTTCATCGAGGCTGCGCGTCGAATGGCCAATGGTGAAGATCGTCGTCATCGCCGATCAGATAAGCACGGCGCGTGCCGGCTGCCAGTGCCGACAGCCGCGCTTATCGTCAGCCTCTCAGCATCAGCCCCCCAGCATCAGGAACGTACGACCCCCTATGGTTCAAGGGAGCGTATGGCGAAATCGTCGAACAACGTCACGCTGTCGGACTTGACCCAAAGCCCGACCCGGCCAGCACCGCCCACGGTGCGATCATTCGCTTCGAATAGCAGCTTACCGTCCAAATATACTTCGAACCGCGAACCTTCCGCCCTGACGCGCAGCGTTTGCCATACCGCCGTGGCCACCGGCACATCGCGACCCGCCACCAGCGTGCGACGACCATGCAACACGCGATACAGCCGCACATTGTTTTCCAACGCGTTGGCTCGCACGACATAGTAGTTGTCCGAATCCCGTGCGCGCAGAATGAGGCCGGCGGCCCGGTCGAGCTTTCCCGAAATCGGCTTAAACCGCGTCGAGAGATCGACATCCTTGATGCTCAACCCGCGAGCAGACACACGGGAAAGGCCTGGTAGTGCCGGTTGCTGCTGACAATCGTGACAACGTTGTCGCCGCTTGGCGCGCTGGTGTCGGTTTGCACAGCGCACCAGACCGCCGTTACGTTCGCCCTCGAACGCGAAGACACCGTGCCATGCTCACGCGTGATGCCCGCGGTAAAGCCGGAGGCAGGTTGTTCGGGCTCCATCGCATCAAAGGTAGCGGTCCGCGTGGTTGCGGCAGCGCTCATCGCTGGACACCCCGGGGTCACGCAGGCGACAAGGCCGCACAAGGCTTGTAAGACAAGCAAACGTCGCACGTCACCCTCCTCAGAACTGAGGTCAGGGCAGCGCTTGGACATGGAGGTCTTGGGAAGCCGGGCGTCTGCCGAAGCCCGACAGGGCTCAAGCTACACCGGACAAGGTTGTCTGCCAAGACCCCGCAATGGACGCAAAATGAAACCCCGCTCGGGCAAAGCCGCGGCGGGGTTTCCGATCGGTGGGGGCTAGCCCCCGACCCGTCCAAGACGGATCATTTGATGGGCATCAATGCCCGGTCCTCAAGTCTTACGTATGTCTGGCAGCCCGCGATCCGGCACCCACAGGTGGGACTAGACAGCAGACTGTGGCTTCCGGTCTGTCGGCGGAAGCCAACGTGACTGGCTGGGTGGATCTTCCATGCGTGACGCACCCTCCTGACTGTTGACACGGTGTCGGCCACCTGCCGGCCGTCAAAGGCACCGATGAAAGGGCCTGGTCCCGTCGGATGAAGCCGGCGCGCCTTGCTCCAGGAAGGCGCCGGCCCAGCGCGCCCCGGTGATGACCGGCGAAGGGTCGTTGGCAAACCCGCGCGCTTTTCTCGGCAGTGCCGACAGGACAAAGCCTAGGACTCACATTTTTGTGTTTCAAGCAGGAAAGTGACGCCGAGTTACTATAAACCAAAATTAAATTGCGCAGCTTCGTTTGGCTTAGCCGGCAACCTGCGCGGTCCCCCGAGTCAAATGTTGGACAGGCACATACGATCGTATCGCGCCGACTCGCGTGCCGATAAATAGAGCACTGCCGGATAACCAAGTGCAACGGAGCAGGGTTTCCGGCGTTTAATATCGTCCAAGAACTCAATTATAAGGGGCCACCATGCTGAAATCCCGCAAGTTCTGCCGCGCCATCGTCGTTGCCGTGATCGCCGGCCTGTTCGTCACATCGATGCCGATGCCGCGCGCCCAGGCGGCGCTCGTCACCAGCGAAGACCTCGCCACCCAACGGTCGGTTGCCGCTGACCGCGCCCGCATCAACGACCTGATGGCCCGCGAGGACGTTCAGCGCGAGTTGAAGACCTACGGCATCACGGCCGAAGAAGCCCAGGCGCGCGTCAATAGCATGACCGACGAAGAGGTCATGCAGGTCGCCGGCCGTCTCGACCAACTGCCGGCCGGCCAGAGCGCGCTCGGCGTCATCGTCGGCGCGGCGGTCATCATCTTCATCGTCCTGTTGATCACCGACATCGCGGGCCTGACGAAGGTCTTCCCCTGGACGCGTAGCGTTCGCTAATCGGCCGAGGGGGAAAAGATGCGTCCCAGGCGGTGGCTGATCGCCATTGCGCTGCTCGCGCTCGCCGGCTGCGCCACGCCGCAGACCGATTCGGTTCTGCTGCAGCGCGGCGCGTTGCCGCCGCAGGTCGAGCTCGAGAACGTCGTCTTCTATCCCCAAGCCGAGAATGAGTGTGGTCCGGCGTCGCTTGCCATGGCGCTCGACGCGAGCGGCGTGAAGGTTACGCCGGACCAGCTCACCCCCATCGTCTTCACGCCCGGCCGCGAAGGCAGCCTGCAGACCGATATGCTTGCGGCGAGCCGCCGCCACGGCCGCGTCGCCTATCCGATCAAGGATCTGCGCTCGATGCTGGCCGAAGTGGCCAATGGCACCCCGGTCGTCGTGTTTCAAAATCTGGCTTTGTCCTGGTATCCGCAGTGGCACTATGCGGTCGTCATCGGCTACGACATGGATAGCCAGGAGCTCATCCTGCATTCGGGCCTGACCGCCCGCGACCGCATGAAGCTCAGCACGTTCGAGAACACATGGGAGCGCGGCGGCCATTGGGCCATCGCCGTGCTGCCGCCCGATCGCCTGCCCGCCACCGCTCAGCCGCTGCCCTATCTGACAGCCGTCAAAGGCCTCGAGCAGGCCAAGCAATACGACGCGGCCGTGCAGGCCTACGACACGGCGCTCGAGCAATGGCCCGACGACCTGCAGGCCATGATGGGCCGCGGCAACGCGCTCTATGCGCTGAACAAAAAACCCGAGGCCGCCCGCGCGTTCCGCGCGGCGACCATCAAACACCCCGATTCGGCCGCGGCGCATAACAATCTCGCCCATGTACTCGCCGAACTCGGCCAGCTCGGCGAGGCCGAAAAAACCGCGCGCCGGGCGATCGAGATCGGCGGGCCGTTCTCCGGCACGGCACGCAAGACGCTCGACGAGATCATCGCCAAGCGCACCGGGGCGCAGGCCAGCGGCCCGCCCCGCGTCCTGGGCCGCCAGGTCGCCGGCTCCGAATAACAAACGGCGGCGCGCGATGCGCCGCCGTCTTCCCGGTACGCGCCGTCTTACATACCCGTCCAAACCGCGATGTCGGTGATCGTGCCGGGCGCACCCGACAGCGTGCCGGCCATGGTCGCCTTGCCGGTCGCGAGGTCCACCTTGTGCAACATGCCGCCGGCGACCAGCCATGCCGTGTTGTTGCCCATGCCATCCGACACGATGTCGAACGCCACCGGCCCCGACAGGGTGACGCCGAGCTTGCCGACCACGTTCAGGATGCCGTCGTTCGGCGGCGCCTGCTTGAGCAAGCCGCCGATCGTGCCGTCGATGTCGTAGAGCACGGTTTCCTTGGCGCCCTTCATGGAATTGATATAGGCGCCGGCGATCACATTGGGCTTCTCGTCCTTGTGCATGTCGGCCTCGGCGAACTTCAGCGCGCCGTCGGTCGTCACCGAGCCGTCATCCACGTTGGCGCGCAGATTGGTGCCGTCGCTGCCGATGATGCGCAGCCGGTCCGCCACCGGTTGAAATCGACGGTGGCCGTGACGCCGTTCGGCAACATGGTCCTGAGCTTGCTCTTTTCCATGGCCTTGCCGGTCAGCGGGTCGATGGTGACCACCGCGCCATCGGCGGTGACGCCATAGAGCATGCCGTCCGCCGGCCGCACATCGATGCCGATCAGATTGGCCGCGCCGCTGACCGGGACCGTTTTGCCGACCTTGCCGCTGGTGCCGTCGAGCATCACCAGGGTCTTGCCATCGGCCAGGCCGATGACCGTCTGCGCCGACACCGCGGCGGACAGGGCGGCGGATGTAAAGACGGCGGCGACAAGTCCGGCTACCGTGAGAACCGCGTGACGATTGCTGAGTGTCATGGATATTTCCTCGCATTGGATTGCCAGGCACGCGGAATTGCATGCCTTCCCGATACAGCGGAGCGCCGAATTCGGATGCGTGGCAGGGTGGGTTTATATTTCGTCCGGGATGGCGATCCGATGCCGTTCCGGCGCGTATAAGCCGGAGCCGACATCAGCATCCGCCACGGCAAGACAGCCGCGGCACGCCTCGAGACAGGCGGCAATGCCGAGGTGCGACGGTCAGAACGTCGCGCCCGATTTCAGGAAGTGCTCGGCGATTTCGCAGCCGGTCGCCTTCCACACCTTCGGCTTGCTGTTGATGTATTCGAAGATGTTCTCGACCGCCTTCATGCGGTGCGGCACGCCGGACACGAAGGGATGCAGCGCGACGATCAGTACCTTGCCGGTCTTCTCGCCTTCGCGGTAGAGCACGTCGAACTGGTCCTGCACCATGCGCTCGAATTCCCACGGCTTGTAGCCGAGACGCTCGTAGGCGCCCTTGTCATGCGGCTGCTCGCCGTAGGGCACCTGCACCATGGTGCGGCCGTTGATCTCCATCAGGTAGGGCTGGTCGTCGTTGATCCAGTCGGCGTTGTAGAGCATGCCCTCCTCCGCCAGCAGGTCGAGGGTCTGCCAGGTCTCGTGCATCCCCGGCCCCATCCAGCCCTTCGGCTTCTGGCCCCACGCCTTGCCGATGGCCGCGATCGAGTCGCGGATCTCGCGCTTTTCGTCGTCCGGCGAGAGATGATGCATCGGCCGGCTGTTGCTGCCGCCGTGCGCCATGAACTCCCAGCCGAGCCGCTTGGCCTCGGCCAGAACCTCGGGATGGAATTCGCACATCTCGGCGTTGACGTTCGCAGTGCCCGGAATGCCATAACGCGCCATCGCGTCCATCAGGCGGTAGACGCCGACGCGATTGCCGTAGTCGCGCTTCGACCAGGCCACCACGTCGGGCACCTTGCCATGGCCCCCCGGCACTGGCCGGTCGAGCCGGAAGAATTCGAGATTGACCACGACCCAGACGGCGATCTGCGCGCCGCCTGGCCATTGAATGCGCGGGCGCTTCGGTAGAGGCACGCAGGGAAACGGGCCGTAGGGCGCCGGATTCACCATGGTGCCACGCTCCAACGAGGAGAGCCATGACACGCAAAAACCTGGTGCGCCGCAGGGCACACGGACGGCCAAATCAAGTGCACGGGCAGCCTCCCCGACGGATGCGGCCAAAAGAAAACGGCCGAGGCAGGTATATTCCCGCCTCGGCCGTGAACTGCCAAGTGCTTTAGATTGAGGAAGCCAGCTTACGCCGCGGCGGGAGCGCCGTGTCCCGGCCGGCGGCCCGAGCCGCGGCGAGAACTGCGGCCCGGCTGACCGCCGTTGCCGCCTGGACGACGCTCGCCGTTCGCATGACCGCCATTCGCATGGCCACCATTCTGGCGCTCACCGGAGGCGTGACGGTTGCCACCGCCATTGCGGTTGCCCGCGTGACGTTTCTCGCCATTGCCGTGAGGACGCTGATTGCCACCGCGGCGGCGATCGTCGCGATCATGCTCGGCGGCGGCGCCCGCGGGCCGCGGATCCGCCTGCACGCCGGCGTTTTCCGCCGGCAAGCGGATGCGGATCAACTTCTCGATGTCGCGCAGGAAGCCGCGCTCGGTCGAGTCGCAGAACGAGATCGCGACCCCATCGGTGCCGGCGCGCGCCGTGCGGCCGATACGGTGGACGTAGCTCTCCGGGTCGTTCGGCAGGTCGAAGTTGATGACATGGGTGATGCCATCCACATCGATGCCGCGCGCCGCGATATCGGTCGCCACCAGCACGCGTGAGCGGCCGGCGCGGAAGTTTTCGAGGGCCTTCTGGCGTGCCGACTGGGATTTGTTGCCGTGGATCACCTCGGCCATGACCGAGCCACGCTCGAGCACCTCGCCGACCTTGTTGGCGCCGTGCTTGGTGCGGGTGAAGATGATGGCGCGCGAGATCGAGGTATCCTTGAGGACTTGGCCGAGCAGCTTGTGCTTGGCGCCCTTGTCGACGAACAGCACCTTTTGATCGATGCGCTCGACGGTCGTGGCGGCCGGTGTCACTTCGACGCGCACCGGCTCCTTGAGGATCGACTGTGCGAGACGCGCGATGTCGTCCGGCATGGTGGCGGAGAACAACATGGTCTGACGCGCCGCCGGCAGGACGGCAATGATCTTCCGCACATCGCGGATGAAGCCCATGTCGAGCATGCGGTCGGCCTCGTCGAGGACGAAGACCTCGAGTTGGTCGAACTGGATATGACGCTGCATGAGCAGGTCGTTGAGCCGGCCCGGCGTGGCGATCAGCACGTCGACGCCGCGCGCGATCGCTTTGATCTGCGGGACCTGGCCGACGCCGCCCATCACCACCGTGGTGGAGATGCGCAGATGACGGCCGTAGGTGCGGAAGCTGTCGTTGATCTGGAGCGCCAGCTCGCGAGTCGGCGTCAGCACCAGGCAGCGTACCGACTTCGGACGCAACGGAGCTTTGCTGGCGGCGAGCCTCTGCAGGATCGGCAGCGCGAAGGCCGCCGTCTTGCCGGTACCGGTCTGGGCGCAGCCCAGCAGGTCGCGGCCCTTGAGGAGTTGAGGAATTGCCTGAGACTGAATGGGAGTCGGGGCGGTGTAATTTTCAGCGGCCAAGGCGCGCTGCAACGGCTCGATAAGCTCGAGCTCGGCAAAAGTCTTTACTGACATTGTTCTTTCACTATTCGCGGCCCTGCGCGCGAACAGGACGGCCCTTTATATTAAAGGGGAATTCTCGGGATGGAGGGCATCGCAAATTTTGGGGAAATGCGGACGCGCTTCGCGCGATCACGAGAGGGAAGCCTTGGCACAGCCATCGGCTTCGAGGGGATAAATGCGCCCTCCGGGCTCCTAAGTCAAGGAATCATATGCAGAATGCATTAACCACCCGTTAGGACTTGGCATCCTGCTCCTCGCACAAATTGACCTCCACGGTGATATGGCTGATGCCGAGGTCACCGGGAACCAGGTTCTTGTAGTAGTCGGGCAGCTTCGGATGATGGGTGACCACCGAGAGAGCGGCGGCAAAAATGCCCGGCCCGATCGACCAGATGTGAAGGTCGGCGAGACGGTTGTCGGCATCGCCCTCGATTGCCTGACGCAGCCGCCGGCTGACCGAGGCCGGCGCCGCGCGGTCGAGCAGCATATGGCTGCTGTCGCGCACCAAGCCGATCGACCACCAGATGATGATCGCGGCACCGAGCAGTCCGACCGCCGGGTCGAGCCAAAACCAACCGAAGCGCGCCGCGCCGAGCAGGGCGACGATCGCGAGGATGGAGGTCAGCATGTCGGTCGCCACATGAAGATAAGCGGACCGCAGATTGTGGTCGCCGCCATGGGGATGCTCGTGGTCATGCCCATGGGCATGACCATGCTCGCGGGCATGGCCGTCGTCGGCGCCCGCATGATGGCTGTGCGCGCCGGGCTCCGCGCGCGACAGGATGACCGCGGAAACGCCATTCACCGCCAAGCCGACGACCGCAACAGCGAGCGCCCAGGCGAGGTCGATCGGCGCCGGCGACAGCAGCTTCTCGATGCTCTCCCACACCATGAAGGCCACCGGAATGAGCAGCATCAATGCGCCGGTATAGCCGGCGAGCGCCGATATCTTGCCCGTGCCGAGCGAAAACCGCGCATCGCCGGCGCGCCGGCGCATCCAGGAATAGGCCAGCGCGCTGAGGCCGAGGGCCATGGCGTGGGAGCCCATGTGGAGGCCGTCGGCGAGCAGCGCCATGGAACCGAAGAGCTGGCCGGCGACGACCTCCAGCACCATGGTGACGAGAGTCAGTGCCACGACGATCTTGACGCGCCGCTCGGCCATCCGCGGCCGATGCAGGCCGAAGCGGTGGTCGTGCTGCCAGGGCGATAGCGAATGTTCGGCGTGCTGATCCATACTGACCCGCGAGGATGACGGCTGCCGGCCTGAGCCCGCTCAGCGCGGCGTGCTCGGGATGGCCTGGAAGGCTTCGACGGCTTCCAGTATAGCGGCTCGCAGCCGCTGATCCATATCGTGCGTCGCGCCGGCGATCTCGCGGAATTCGGCGGCGACGCCGCGGCGCGCAAGCTGCTCCGTATAGTTGCGCCCGAGCCTTGGGTCTGTATTGGTTCCCGCCGACACCATCCAGGCTAGGACCTTCGCATGGCGGGAGTCAGCGCCAGGGATTGGCCCGCCTGTCCTGGCGTTTCGGCGCAGCGGCGCGGCCGGCTGCCGCCATTCCCTTCGGCAAGGCCCGCGGCGCGGGCGCGGTGCCAGTGGACGTCACGACCGCGTCGCCGAGCAGTTTCCGGGTCTTGGCGATCAAGCTCTTGGCGTCGCGCGGCGCCCGCACCTTCGTATCGTTGTCGAAGTAGACATAGACGTCGCGGCGCGACCGCTTGGGTGGTGACTTCGGGCTGGCCTTTTCGGCGTTCTTCGGCTCGCCACCACGCGCCCAGGCCGCGATGCGTGCGGCCCATTGGTCGAGCGTCTTGTCGTCATAACCGCTGGCATAAAGCACTTCCGAACCATGCAGGCGGCAATAGACGAAGTCGCTTGTGACGTCCATCAGCCGCGGCCATTCCACCGTATCGGCGCACACCATCGCCACGTCGTAGCGGCGCAAGAGGTCGACGAATTCCGGAGTCACGAAGCTGTCGTGGCGGATTTCCATGGCATGGCGCATTTTCCGCTTCGGTGTCTTTTCGAGCCAGACGCGCCCCGCCATGCGCTTCTCGTGGTGGCGCGCCATGTCGGTGGCCGCGTCGGTGTCGTGCGGCAGCAGCTTGAAGAACGCCTCGATGCGCGCCGGGTCGAACTTGAAGAAGGGCGGGAACTGCCAGAGGAACGGCCCGAGCTTGTCCTGGAGCCGCAGCACACCGGAGGCGAAAAAGTTGGCGAGCGGCGCTTCGGGTTCCGTCAGGCGCCGGATGTGGGTGATGTAGCGCCCGCCCTTGACCGCGAATTGGAAGTCGGTTGGCGTCTCATCGTACCATTGCGCGAAATACTCGGGCCGCTGCAAGGAATAGAAGGTGCCGTTGATCTCAATCGTCGGGAACTTCGAACTGGCGTAGGCAAGCTCGTCCTTCTGGCGCAGCTTTTCGGGATAGAACACACCCCGCCAGGGCTCATAGCGCCAGCCCGAAATGCCGATGCGCACGTTTCCCGCAGCTTTGCCCGCCATCCGCAGGTCCATTCAAAATTGAACTCGCACTCGATCAACGAGCGGACGGGTGTTTGGCTCCGCGCTTCTCTACGGCAAGACCGCTCAAAGCTATTCCGGCGATGCCGCAGACGCGCTAGGTTTCCGGATCCACCAGCACGAGGAAAGACCATGGCCATCGTGATCTACCATAATCCGCGCTGCACCAAGTCGCGCGAAACCATGAAGCTTTTGGAAGACAACGGGATCAAGCCCAAGGTGATCGAGTATCTCAAGACCCCGCCTTCGGCAGCGGAACTCAAGGAACTCGTGTCCAAGCTCGGCATCACCCCACGGCAGCTTCTGCGCAAGGCCGAGGCACCCTACAAGGATCTCAAGCTCGCCGACGAGAAGCTCAGCGACGCGGCGATCATCAAGGCGATGGCGGACAACCCGATCCTGATCGAACGTCCCATCGTGGTGAACGGCAAGAAAGCGGCGCTCGGTCGTCCGCCGGAAGCGGTGTTGAACATTTTGTAATCAAGCGCGCCATCCTGGGCGGGCAGCAAGGCCGGCGGGCACTTCCTCCGTCTCCCCGCTTGAAGGTGGCGCGATGAATACCCATTTCTATTCAAGTCTTTCGCTTCCGTCGCCTCGCGTTGTTGGCCTGTTTCTTTCCCACGTGGGGTGCCAACCCGAAATGAACGGGCGTCGTTTCAACAGCGCGGCTTCTGTCGCGCCCATGCTCCGCAAGGAGGTTTCATGCGGCACGGATTCAAGCCAGACGATGTGGTCGTGCATCCCAACCACGGGATCGGCAGCGTCGGCAAGATGGTCGAGTTGGAGGTGAATGGCGAAACCCATCGCTTCCTTGTCGTCGATTTTCGTCGCACCGCCCTGACGCTGCGCATTCCGGAACGCACGTTGGAGCAATCCGGATTGCGGCGAGTCAGTTCGAAAGAAACCATGCAGGCCGCTCTCGCGGTCTTGCCCGCGCCCCGCGCCATGCTGCCGGGCCATTGGTCGCGCTGGGCCAATATCTATGTGACGAAGCTGAACAGCGGCAAACCGGAGCTCCTGGCGGAGGTGCTGCGCGATCTCAGCCCGATCGGCGGCAGCTGGAAAGCCAGGTTGTACGACGAGGCACTCAGCCGGCTGGCCGAAGAGCTCGCGCTGGTCGAGGATATCGAGCTCGGCGAGGCCCAGCGTATGATCGAAACGCTGCTTCCGGTGGACGCGCCCAAGCAGACCTCGGCAACCCCCTGAAGTGCCATAAACCCTTGTCTCCCAAGGGTTCTCCGGGGTCTCCGGCACACCGCGCGCGGCTGCTTTCACGAAGGCTATGCTTGCAAAATCGGCAAATCGGCTTATGGTAGCGTACGTCAACGCGATTTGGGTCGGCTGCGCCTTCGGTCTTGCTAAATGCCCGACCCCCGGTTTCCCTTCCTGAACGCAGCTTGATCACGTCGCACATTGTTTCAACGCTGAGCAATGAGGCGCGGCGCGCTTAACGTCATTGGAGGGACTCTATGTCCAGCGGCACTGTCAAATGGTTCAACCCGACGAAGGGTTACGGCTTCATTCAGCCGGATGATGGCTCGAAGGACGTCTTCGTGCACATCTCCGCGGTCGAACGCGCCGGTCTCAGTAACCTGAGGGAAGGCCAGAAGGTCACCTTCGATCTGGAGCGTGGTCAGCAGGGCAAGGTCTCGGCTGTCAATCTCAAGGCCGAATGATTTTCAGCGGGGCAGCTTCGGCTGCCCCGCGTCGTTCAACAAAGTGCGTAGGAATATATGGCCAAGGAAGATCTTTTAGAGTTTGAGGGTGCCGTCGTGGAAGTCCTGCCGGACTCGCGGTTCCGCGTGCGCCTCGACAACGGCCATGAAGCCCTCGCCTATATCGCCGGCAAGATGCGCAAGCACCGCATCCGCATCATCGCGGGCGATCGGGTGATGGTCGAAATGACACCCTACGATCTCGACAAGGGACGCATCGTGTTCCGTCAGAAGGACGAGCGCGCGGGATCCGCCCCCCGTCGTCCGCAGCAGTTCAAGCGCCGCTGATCGAATCATCGCCGGCCGACGGTGGTCGCTGCGCGGCCCGGCCGAGCACAGGACGGTTCAGTCTTTTGCAATTGCGGAAGACCACTATATAGCCGTCTCGCCTCAGCATCCTAAGCTCCGCCCGCTTTTCGATCATCCGTGAGCCGGATGCCGTGGGGGTCCGTTCCATCGTCCCGAGTTCCGCTGAGCGGCCATGTCGTCGCGTTGGCGGCATTCGTCCGCCCCCGTCGGCTGTTCATTGCTGTCTCGATCGCCTCGGCGTGATTTGAAAAGCATCCCGGCGCGGGCCAAGCGCCTTGCGTATTGCAATCGAGGTCACGACAATGAGCGAACAGGTTCAAACCCCCGCAGTCAATTTGGCCGATGGTCATCCGCCCTCGCGCCCGGGCGCGAAGACTTTGGCCGGGGCAATCGTTTTGATTGCCATGTTGGTTGCTTACTTCAATTGGTCGGGCGTCAAGAGAATTCTCGGGCTCGACTGAGCGCGACAAGATCGATGAGCCAGCGCCAGCCGCCCTCGGGCGGCTGTTTGCGTTCGGCAGCGGTAAGGCCCACCGCCACCGGCAGACGCGGACCCAAGTAACGGTTTTTTAATCACGAGCGACGCGCAAGCCGTTGAAAACCCCGGCCAGCCAATCCGGCTCGTCGCTAAGAAACGCGTACGGCGGAAACCTCATATTTTAGCCAATCTTTATTCACTACAGTCCGCCGCTCATTCAACGAGACGTTTCACGGCACAGCGGCGGAGAAAGTCATGTTCGTCCAACTCGTTCGTACCTTGGCAACATGCAGCGCCGTGGTCTTGGCCTCCAGCGGCGGGGCCCAGGCCGCGCTCATGGTCGATGCATCCATTGGGGGCGCGCCGACCGGGGTAACTTACGTCGACTTCAACCTTCTGCCCTTGGGCAATGCGGGCGGAGTGAGCGGCGCGCTGACCGTCTCCTACACCGGCAGCGGCCAGACCGTGCTGGGCGCGCAACCCGGTGTTTATGCCGCGCCGTTCCTCTCCAACAACAATGGCGCCCCGTTCGGGACCGCGGGCAACGGCGCCGATCCCACCCGATATCTCAGCACCGGCATCGGCACGGTGACTCTGCTGCTGCCCGGCGACATGCAGTATTTCGGCCTGCTGTGGGGCTCGGTCGACAACTACAACTCGCTCGAGTTCTGGGACGGCGCGGTCATGGTCGGCAGCCTGACCGGCACCGACGTCTGGGCGGGCGCAAACGGCGACCAGGGCGCGAACGGCACCTTCTATGTGAACGTCAACTCCACCCTGGCGTTCGACCGCGTGGTCGCCAAGAGCACCCAATACGCGTTCGAATTCGACAATGTCGCCTACAACCCCACGTCCACCGTGCCGGAACCGGGCACTCTGGCCCTGTTCGGAACCCTCGTTGCCGGCCTCGCGCTGGTCCGTCGCCAACGCGAGATTTGAAGACGGTCCTCCGCCGTCTGCACGAACGAACGCCCGGCACCTGGTGCCGGGCGTCTTTTTATGCCCTCGGCCGTCGCGGCTTCGCAACCGTGCGGTCGATCAGGATCCCAGGCTCGGACGGTGGCGGATCGCCGCCATCGCGAAATCCAACAGGCGAAGAACCGATGCGCGCCCGGCCACCGCCAGCGCCGCGCCATAGATCACGGCACCGAGCGGCACCAGAATGGCCAGCCGGATCATCGCGGAGGCGTGCTGCAGCCAATGATGGTCGATCAATACGAGCGTCGCACCCATCATGATGGTCGCCCCCAGCGGCACCCAGCCGATCTTGACGATGAGCCATGGCGAACAGTTGAGCAGCCGGCAAACCAACAGATGCAAAAGAGGACCGCCCATCAGGATGCGCGCCGCCCAGAGAGCCGTCGCCTCGAACACGTCGTCCGGAACGATCAGGAAGAACGCGGCAAAGACGAGGATGAAATTGACCAGGCTGGCGGCGAATATCAAGCCGGGGCGGCCGAGGGCGGTCAATGTCGTGGGGCCGAACAGAAACAAGAATTGCAGCATGGCGCCAGTCGCCAGCAGGCTGACGAGCGGCGCGGCCGGAAGCCAGTTTTCACCGAGCAGGACGGCGATGATCGGGGATGCGCAAACCGCCAGGCCGCCAAACAACGGCTGGGTCGCCAGCGCCGCGAATTCGGTTGCCTGCTTGTAGGCACGCAACAGGGAGGCCCGGTCCGCCTGGCGGCGCGAGAAGATCGGAAGCGCGAGATTGTGCGCCCCACCGGCGAGCAGGTCGAACAGCGTATCGACGACGCGCTGGGCGATATTGAGGTAGCCGACCGCGGTCACCCCGAGAAAATTGCCGACCAGCAGCGTGAACATCCGGCCGCTGCCGGTCCACACGAGCCGCGTGCCGACGGACGCCGCGCCAAATGAAATTAGTTCGCCAAGGCGCCCCAGCGAAAAAGAAAACGACGGGCGCCACGGACAAGCCGGCCAGACCAGTAATGTGCTGACGAAAACTTGGATCAGATGCTGAGCCACCAAGCTCCACACGCCGTAGTGGGACGCGGCCATGGCGATGGCGACGAGCGCGCCACACAGGCGGCCGCACAAGGAACGGAGCGCAAGCGGCCGGAACTTCACTTCGCGGCGCAGCACGGCGATCGGCACGCAACCCACCCCGCTCATCGCCAGGCTGAGACCGAGAATGGGCAGCAGTGCGGCGACCTGCTCGCTCTCGAAGATCGCACCGACCGGCTTCGCCGCGAACCAGCAGGCCGCGCTAAGCACGATGCCCAACCCGAGGCAGGCCCAGAAAGCAGTGTGGAGGTGGTTCGGCGTCAGGGTGGGCCGCTGGATGATGGCATCGTGCAGCAGCATTTCCACGACCATCGCGAGGATTTGAACGATCCCAAGCGCGATGGCGAAGGCACCCAACTCGCCAGGTCCCGCCAAGCGAGCTACGACGAGCAGAACCGCCAACGACAACACAGATAGCCCGCCACTCTCGATCAAGGCCCAGATCAGAGAGCGACCCGGATGGTCTTTAGCCGCCGACATTGAGAACCCTTACATGGCCGTTCCCCCGCGGATCTCGAGAGAACCCAAGCCAAACGATGGCCCTGCTTCCGAGTTCCGATGCAGCCGCCGTGTTGGGTGCACGATGGACCCAATATCGATTTCAGCCGTTTGCGGGGGTGAAGGGATCATCCAGACCGTTTCGCAGCGGGGTATGCGGGTCCATGTTCCCGAAATGATTGGTATTTTTTAATTGGTTTGCGAATAGCTGCATGGCAGGAGACTCCCTATCACTCATCGTGTGCACCCGGAATCGGGCGCACAGCCTTGATCGGTGCCTCGCGGCCATCGCCGCGATCGAACCGCCTCAGTCTCACGACTTCGAGTTCATCCTGGTCGATAACGGATCGACCGATGAGACCCCGGCTATTTTCGAGCGCTGGCGCAGCGCGGTCCGTTTTCCCTCCCGTTATATTTTCGAAAGCGAGCCGGGCACCGGCAATGCCCTGAACAGCGGTTACCGGCACAGCCGCGGGACGATCATCGCGACAACCGATGATGATTGTTATCCGGCGCCCGAGTTCGCGCGCAGCGTGCTGGCTGCCTTTGCCGATCCGAAAATCGGTGTCGTCACCGGACGCATCCTGCTGCATGACCCGACCGACGCCCCGATCACCATCGAGGAATCGACCACGCGGCGGCGATTTGAGGCGGGGCGCTATGTGCGGCCTGGGCAATTCACCGGCGCGAATCTGTCGTTCCGGCGCGCGGCGCTCGAATCGGTCGGCGGTTTCGATCCGCTGTTCGGGCCTGGCGGCTACATCGGGTCCGGCGCGGATTGCGATACGGCGGCCCGGGTGTGCCTTGCCGGGTGGGACGGTCTTTATGAGCCCACCATCGTGGTGAGCCACCACCACGGGCGCAAAGAAGGCGATCTGCCTGCCCTGCGCAGGCGCTATGCGATCGGTTCCGGCGGCTATCACATGAAGCTGCTGCTGGAACAGCGGCGGGTCCTGCATTTCCTGCATTACCTGGGGGGATTTCCCAAGAGGGCGGCGCGCGATCCTTCGATCATTTATTGGGAAGCCTTGGGGGCGCTTCGCTACGTGCGGCGGCCGCAACCCAGGAACCGTCGCTGGCGCGATGCCGCCGAGTGACGAGGACCAGCCGCGTTAAATGATCTCGATGGGATAGACGTCCAAGGCCGGCTCCTCATAGGGATGCGCGCGCCTGATGGCCTGAATTGCCGCCGTGAGGCAATCCTCGCGGCATACGGTTTCGATGCGCTCCTCGGTCACCGCCTCGAGCTTGCCGATCGCGCCGATTGCCGGGTTGGCGCCCTCTTCCGGCTGGAAACGGCCGATGCCTTTGACGCTGAAGGTGCAGTGGCTGTAGTTGCCGATGCGGCCGGCTCCGGCGTCGCCGACGGCGGCGCGCACCGCATCGGCATGGGATTCGGGGACGTAGATCACAATTTTATAGTGTTTCATTCCGGCATAACGTTTCCCAGCCGGGCCCGGTTCTCCGGCCATCGTCGGCTCGGCTCCGAACCACCGGAACCCGAAGCGGTGCGAACCTCGAGGGTGTTCCGACGCTGCGGCGTGCGCTAGGTTGCGGCCATGTGTGGACGCTTTCTCCGTCGCACGCCGGCCCAGGAGATCAAGCGGATCTTCCGCACCGCCGGCGCGCCGCCCGATGCCCCGCCCCGTTTCAACCTGGCGCCGACGTCCGACGTGCTCTGCGTGCGCTTCAATCCGGAGGACGGCCTGCGCCACCTCGGCCTGCTTCATTGGGGATTGATTCCGCTGTGGGCCAAGGAGCGCGCCATCGGCAACAAGCTGATCAACGCGCGCAGCGAAACTCTCACCGAGAAGCCGGCCTTCCGGGAGGCCTTCGAACAGCGCCGCTGCCTGATCCCGGCCGACGGCTTCTACGAGTGGCAGAAAACGCCGGCTGGCAAGCAGCCCTTCGCCATCCTGCCCGCCGAGAGCAGCGAGCCGCCGCTGTTCGCCTTCGCCGGCCTGTGGGAGCGCTGGCGCGATCCGGTAAGCCGTGAGATCGTGCGCAGCTGCACCATCATTACCGGTCCGGCGAACGAGATGATGCAGCCGATGCACGCGCGCATGCCGATCATCCTCGATGCGAGCCACTGGGCGCAATGGCTGGGCGAAGAAACGGCCAGCCGGGCCGAGTTGCACGCCATGCTGGCCACGCCGTTCCCGGCCGCGCGCATGCGCGCCTATGCCATCGGCCGCCGCGTCAACAGCGCGGCCTTCGACCACGAGACCATTCTGGAGCCCGCCTGACCAACCCAGGCGCGGGCCCATAGGAACAAGCCGCGCAACAATCGGTTATCTCTTGCTGCAGGGTGGATCTGGCCGCCAACGATGTCGCTTGCCTCCCTTATGGAAGGATGGTTCCCGATGGCCACCGAACCTGCGTTGCGCGTCGCCGTATGGAGCGACCGTGTCTGCCCATTCCCATTCCGCTATCTTGAGTTGCCCGAGTTCGAACGGTTGCGCGAAGCGTGCGACAGCAACGCCGCGCCCGACGGGCGCGCTTATGAGCTGCATCCCGGGCCGGCGCCGACGCTCGATCCGGGCGGCGAACACCTCCATCGGGTGCGGGCTCAGTCGGTCTATCCCATGGCCGAGGAGCGTGGCATGACCCTGCGCTTGCCGCCTGCGGAGTGAGGCGCCCATGGCCCGCCACGATCATCCCTTTTTGCGCAAACCCGCCGCACCGGACGGAGCCGGCTTCGTCCATGTGCGTGGCGCGCGCGAACACAACCTCAAGGACATCGACGTCGATATCCCGCGCGACGCCCTGGTGGTCTTCACCGGGATCTCCGGCTCCGGCAAATCGTCGCTCGCCTTCGGCACGCTCTATGCGGAGGCGCAGCGGCGCTATCTCGAATCGGTGGCGCCCTACGCGCGACGCCTGTTCCATCAGATGGGCGTGCCGCAAGTCGACGCCATCGACGGACTGCCGCCCGCCGTGGCCCTGCAGCAGCAGCGCGGCGGGGCGACCACCCGCTCCTCGGTCGGCAGCGTCACGACGCTTTCCAATCTGCTGCGCATGCTCTATTCGCGCGCCGGCGAGTATCCGCGCGGGGCTTCGCACCTCGATGCGGAATCCTTCTCGCCCAATACGCCGGCGGGCGCCTGCCCCAAGTGTCATGGGCTGGGCCGGGTCTACGAGGTCACCGAACGCTCCATGGTGCCCGACGATTCGCTGACCATCCGCGAACGCGCCGTCGCCGCCTGGCCACCGGCGTGGCACGGCCAGAATCTGCGCGAGATCCTGATGACGCTGGGCTACGACGTCGACAAGCCGTGGCGCGACCTGCCGAAGAAGGACCGCAATTGGATTCTGTTCACCGACGAGCAGCCGACGGTGCCGGTCTATTCCGGCTTCGACGCCGACGAAGTCAGAAGCGCGCTGAAGCGCAAGGAAGAGCCGAGCTACAACGGCACCTTCACCAGCGCGAAGAAATATGTGCTCAACACCTTCGCCACGACCGAGAGCCCGTCGATCAAGAGGCGCGTCGCGCGCTACATGATCAGCACCGAATGCCCGCTGTGCTTCGGCAAGCGGCTGAAGCGCGAGGCGCTGGCGGTAAAATTCGCCGGCATGGACATCGCCGAGATGTCGCGCCTCGCCCTCAAGAAATTGGCGGAGATCATGCGCCCCTATGCCAACGGCACGGCGCCCGGCTGGCGTAAGCTGCAGGCCGAGCATCCGGAAAAGGCAATGGTGACCCAGCGCATCGCTGAGGATCTTTTGGCACGGCTCACGGTGCTGCTCGATCTCGGGCTCGGCTATCTCACGCTCGAGCGCAGCACGCCGACCCTGTCGCCCGGCGAATTGCAGCGCCTGCGGCTCGCCACGCAAGTCGGCTCCAACCTGTTCGGCGTGGTCTACGTGCTCGATGAGCCTTCCGCCGGCCTTCATCCGGCGGATACCGAAGCGCTGCTCGCGGCGCTCGACCGTTTGAAGGCATCGGGCAATTCGCTGTTCGTGGTCGAGCACGAGATCGACGTGATCCGCCATGCCGACTGGGTGGTCGATGTCGGGCCAGGCGCAGGCGAGCACGGCGGCCGCATCGTGTTCAGCGGCCCCCTCGCCGAGCTCGCCAAGGCAAAGGAGTCACAGACCGCCCGCTACCTGTTCGGCCATTACGCGCTGCCCGCCCGCCGGCCGCGCCAGCCCAAAGACTGGCTGCGCCTGCGTGGCGTGACGCGCAACAACCTGCACGAACTCGACGTCGCGTTCCCGCTCGGCCTCTTCACCACGGTCAGCGGCGTGTCGGGCTCCGGCAAGTCGAGCCTGGTGAGCCAGGCACTGGTCGAGCTGGTGGCGGCGCAACTCGGCCATGAAATCCCGGCGACCGTCGAGGACGGCGAGGAGCTCGAGCGCGCGGCTCCGGTCACTCTTGGCGGTGAAATCGCCGGGGGCCTGGAACACATCCGCCGCCTGGTGGTGGTCGACCAGAAGCCGATCGGCCGCACCCCGCGCTCCAATCTGGCGACCTACACGGGCATGTTCGACCATGTGCGCAAGCTGTTCGCGGCGACGCCGGCGGCGCGCGCACGGCGCTATGACGCCGGCCGGTTCTCCTTCAACGTGCCCAAGGGCCGCTGCGAAACCTGCGAGGGCGAAGGTTTCGTCATGGTCGAGCTGCTGTTCCTGCCGAGCGTCTATGCCCCCTGTCCGACCTGCCACGGCGCGCGCTACAACGCCAAGACGCTCGAGATCAAATACCGCGGCAAGACCATCGCCGACGTGCTCGGCATGACGGTGGACGAGGCCTGGGCGTTCTTTTCCGAGGAGCCGCTGGTGCACCG
The DNA here is from genome assembly GCA_963752345.1 of uncultured Alphaproteobacteria bacterium. GTDB lineage: Bacteria > Pseudomonadota > Alphaproteobacteria > SMXQ01 > SMXQ01 > CAVVYA01. The sequence continues at coordinate 256,256 of CAVVYA010000015.1, read as the reverse complement.
CGCGCTCGACGTCATGCGCCAGGTCGGGCTCGGCTACCTGCGGCTCGGCCAGCCGGCGACCGAGCTGTCCGGCGGCGAGGCCCAGCGCATCAAACTCGCCACCGAGTTGCAGCGCATGGGGCGTGGCAACATCCTCTATATCCTCGACGAGCCGACCACCGGCCTGCATCCGGCCGACGTCGAGCGGCTGGTCGCGCAGCTCGACGGTCTGGTCGAGGCGGGCAATACCGTGATCGTGATCGAGCACGACATGTATGTGGTGGCGCGCAGCGACTGGGTCGTCGACATCGGGCCGGGTGCCGGCGAGGACGGCGGCCGAGTGATCGCCGCCGGACCGCCGGAGGAGGTGGCCAAAGCGCGCGACAGCCGCACGGCGCCCTATCTGGCGCGGTTTCTGCGCGACATCAGACCTGAACGGAAAAAGGCCAGCTGAGCTTAACCGTCCGCGCTCATCCTTCGACGCCCGCTGCACGACGCACGGAACGACGTTTGGCCGTGAGCATTTCTATGGATGAGGCCTCTCCAGGCGAGGTGAAGGAGCTTACGCTCGTGTGAGCGCGGGCCGACAAGGCCGCATCTCACCAGGCAACCATCGCCGTAACGGCCAAGCTCCCGTGCCGTCTGACCGTTTTGCCCAACCCTGTATTTTTGAGGTCGAAATTGCACGACCGGATTGTCATCCGCGCGAGCGACAGCCGTGTTGGAGCACGGGCGGCGCGGCGCGAAGCTGATCTCGGATATCGTGCTCGGCGGGAGGCCGAGACGGAAGCGGAGCCTGAAGCTGTGGGGCAAAAACAGCCGCGCCGGCAATTGAACCGGCGGCCGCGGCGCCCTCGATGCGCCTTGGGCCGCACCTGGACGGGCCCCTGAGCGCTCCGGAACCGCGAAGGTCCGCTCGTCGTTTACCCCTGAGACGGCAGAGGCTCGCATGCTCCGCCTCAGCGCGCGCGGGTACACAAACAACGATAAAGGCAGATACAATGTCTCTTGGAACGATACTCCTCATCATCTTGGTCATCGCGCTGCTCGGCGGCTTCAGCGGCCTGGGCGGCGGTCCCTTTTACGGAACCGGCTACTATGGTGGCGGTGGCCTTGGATTGCTTCTGGTGATCGTCTTGATCCTGGTGATCCTGGGCAAGATTTGAGGAATTGCGCCGAAGCCTCTTGAGCGTCTCGCCACGGTTGCCGTCCATGCGTCTCCCCGCAACGCGCAGTGAACCGCGCGGCGCCGGCGTGCTAGCCGACGAAATACACTTCCAGATTGGACGGCCCCTTGGCGGGCGGCTGCAAGCGCATCACCGACGACGCAACCTCCACGGACAAAGCCAACTCGTCCGGCGTGAACGGCTTTGAGAGGCAGGCGAGCGCGCCCACCCGCGGTCCGAGATGCTGACACTCGCTCGGGCTTCCAGTGACGAAAATGCTGGGGATGTCGAACCGCTGACGCAGATGCTGGGCGACCACGGTGCCGCGTATGGCGCTCGCCAGATTCACATCGACCAGGGCAAGATCGGGGTGCGTTTCGTGGGCGAGGCGCATGGCTGTCCCATGATCGCGCGCCAGTCCGACCACCTGGTGACCCGCCTCGCCGAGGCTGTCCGCCATGCTCAGCGCGATCATGATCTCGTCTTCAACGATCAGAATTTTCATCGCCACGCCCCGCAAAAACGGTGCCTCGGGTTGGTCGCCTCGAATTTCAGCGCTCGTCCACTGAATACAGCTCGAGGTTGCTGGGAACTTTCTCGGGCCGCTTCCCTGCGATCAAGGCTTGCGCGAGCGCGACCGCGTCGATCAGGTCTTCATCCACGAACGGCTTTTTCAGGCATCCGAAAACGCCCAGCTCGCGCGATACTTTGCGACATTCATCGGGACTGCCCGACACGAACAGGGAAGGCACGCCCAACGCGCGCAGATCCCTGGCGACGACAACGCCTGAAGACTCCCGCGCAAGATTCATATCAACCAGCGCAAGCTCCGGCCGTTGCGACATCGCCAGCTCGCGCGCAAGGGTCTCATCCCGGGCGAAGCCGACGATCCGATGGCCAACCGCCGAGAGGGCGGTCTCTATGGCGAACGCCAAAAAAGCGTCGTCTTCCACGATCAGAATGCGCAAATCCCGTCTTCTTTTTTTGATTGTGCGGTGGCGAACAATACGAAATGTTCGCCCCGGATCAAGTGAACAATATCGGACTATTCGTTAAGGTTACGCTGCGAGGAGCGGGCCCGGCACCGATTCAGTGCAGGTCGCATCGAGTTAAGGACAATGAACGCACGCCTTCGGTCAGTTTCCTCGGCCTGGGGTCAGCACGAGAACCGCGAAATAATCTTGGTTAACGAGACAGACCGGGATGGAGCGAACGATCGTGTGCGCCGGCGGAGCAAGGCGCAACCGGGGCAACCCTCAGGTGACCCAAACCGTCTCGCTGTCCCCGCCATATTTTTACGCTTCGCCATAATCCACGGCGCATGAGCCACCTCGGAACGTCACCGATGGCGTTTCGCTCGCCACGGGCTCATTGCTGTTCGTGATTCCGATGCTTGGCGGCCTGCACCACTCGGCTGCGGGTTCAGCGAAGACAAGCGAGAAGCTCCTGGATGCCGTTGACGCGGCATCGATGTGAATTTCGTTCGCTCGATCGTCCCTTGATCGGCGAACTCGAATTGGGTAGCCTTTCGACGTTCGGGCTCGCAGACGCCCGACCAGACGGTCATCCGTCCAAGTCTGCGTCTTTCCATTTGCAGGAAGGATGCAGCTTGTCCTTTGGTCTTCCCCGACTTCGGCAGCGCATCTCCCTGCAACGGCAGCTGGAGATGACGATGAAATGGGTGACCCGCGAACGTCCCAAGATCGACCGCATTGCCTGCCCCTGGCTGGTCACGCGGTTCATCGACGATCAACCTGAATTCCTGTTCGTTCCGGCCGACCGCGTGTTTGCGGTGGCCAAGAGCGAAGGCGCCCTGCCCTACGACATTCCCGGCGCCGAGTTGGCCCACGAGGGCCCGTTCTGCAGCTTCGATACGTTCCTGAAGAAATACGACCTGGGCGATCCCGCTCTGCACCGCCTGGCGGTGATCGTGCGCGGCGCCGATACGGCTGATTTGGCGCTGTCGCCCGAATCGCCCGGCTTGCTCGCGGTCTCGCTCGGCCTGTCGGCGATCTTCCCGGACGATCACGACATGCTGAAGCATGGTCTCGTCGTCTATGATGCGCTCTATGCGTGGTGCCGCGCGTGTCAGGACGAAGCCCACAATTGGCCGCCGCAGGGATGATGAGAATGACCACCAGGAATGAATCCGTGGCGATCGGCGGCACGCCGGCCCATGGGGTGAGCTTCCGCGAGGCGTTTGCCGTGTGGGGCAAGATCGCGCTTCTGAGCTTCGGCGGACCGGCCGGTCAGATCGCCCTCATGCACCGCATTCTCGTCGACGAGAAGAAGTGGATCGGCGAGACGCGCTTCCTGCATGCGCTCAACTACTGCATGTTGCTGCCCGGACCGGAGGCGCAGCAGCTCGCCACCTACATCGGCTGGCTGATGCATCGGACGGCGGGCGGCTTGGCCGCCGGCATCCTGTTCGTCCTGCCGGGCATGATCGCGATCATGGTGCTGAGCTGGCTCTACGCGACGCTCGGCGATGTCGGACCGGTCCAGGCGCTGTTCTTCGGGCTGAAAGCGGCCGTCCTGGCGATCGTGCTCGAAGCGGTCATCCGCATCGGCAAGCGCGCCTTGAAGAACGCCGCCATGATCGGGCTCGCGGTCGCGGCATTCGTGGCGATCTTCGTCTTCGGCGTGCCGTTTCCGTTGATCATCGTCGCGGCGGCGCTGATCGGCTATCTCGGTCATCGCGCCGGCCTGGCGGGCTTCCGAGGCGGCGCCGGCGGACATGGTGCGACCGGCAAGAGCGCCATCCTCGCGGATGCCGAATTCGCGCCTCGGCGAAGGCATGCCCGACCACGCCCGAGTATCGACTCGCTGGGCGCTCAAGGTTTTGGCGGTGTGCCTGTTGCTGTGGTTCGCGCCATTGGCCGTCATCGTTGCGGCACTCGGACCGGCCAGCGTCTTCACCGACATCGGCGTCTTCTTCTCGAAGATGGCCGTGGTGACCTTCGGCGGCGCCTACGCCGTGCTGGCCTATGTCGCGCAGGAAGCGGTGCAGCACTACGGCTGGCTTCAGCCGGGCGAAATGCTCGACGGATTGGGCATGGCCGAGACCACGCCGGGGCCGCTGATCATGGTGCTGCAGTTCGTCGGCTTCATGGCCGCGTTGCGCGACCCGGGCACGCTCGACCCGCTGCTGGCGGCGACGCTCGGCGGCCTGCTCACCACCTGGGTGACGTTCGTGCCGTGCTTCCTGTTCATTTTCGTCGGCGCGCCCTACGTCGAAGCGCTGCGCGGCAACCAGGCGCTGTCGGCTTCCATGTCGGCGATCACCGCCGCCGTCGTCGGCGTGATCATGAACCTGGCGATCTGGTTCGCGCTCCACATGCTGTTCCACACGACGGCCCGGGTGCCCGGCCTGGCGCTGGAATACCCGATCCTCGCCAGCCTCGATCCGTGGGCCCTGGCTTTGGCCGCGGCCGCGATGCTCGCGCTGTTCCGGTTTCGCATCGGCGTGATCCCCACGCTGGCGGCCTGTTCCCTCGCGGGGCTGGCGCTCCATTTTGTCGGCGTGGTTTGACGATGAGATATTTTGTGATGGCAGCGACAAGGCACTGCGCCCGCGGCCTCCCGGATTGAAACCGGGGAATTGATGGTTCGGCAACGGTGTTGGCTTTACGATCCGCTATCAACAAGTTTACGACGCCTCGCAGTTCAGCGCATTTGATGGGCCATTCCTGATTACGGAAATCAGCTTCAGACCCGACCGGATCAATGGACATGCGTTCAGCACGACGCTGTCTAACATTCAGATTAATCTGTCAACGACGGCACAGCCGGTGAATCAGCCGGGGGCCAACGGCAACAGCGGACTCAGCACGACGTTCTCGGCGAATGTCGGTCCCGACGATACGAACGTATTCAGCGGCCCATTATCGTTGTCGAGCGCCGATATTCCGATCGGGGGGGCCGCTTCACCTCGGGAGTTCGACATCACCATCGTTTTGACGACGCCATTCGTATACGATCCCGATCTCGGAAATCTTCTGCTCGATGTGCGCGATTTTGCCGGAGGAATGTCCACATCCTTCGATGCTCAGTCCAGCTTTCTCGATCCTGTTTCGAGAGTTTTCTCGCGTAGCACCAATGCGGCGGCCGGCGTAAACGACCTTGTCGCAAACAACCGGGACACAATGGGCTTGGTGACACAGTTCACGATCACAAGCATTCCGGAACCCGTCAGTATTGCCCTCTTGCTGCCCGTAGTTCTGGCGGCATGGGGCGCAAGAGCATTACAGATGTCGCGTACCTGAAAGGCATAAGGATGCGTGGCCGCGCGATCAGGTTGGCCGGACTTGGGCAACTCGTTTTCCAATAAGCCGCCAACAGGCGGCTGGCGTTCTGCCTCACGCCAGGCATCCCTGCTGCTTAAACGTCTGGTGGTAAATTCGTTCACCTTGGTCTAAATCCGCTGGCGCTCTTCCTTTGACACCTTCTCGCCTTACTGGTGCCCAGGCGAGGGAAGCGCTCGGGCGGCATCTTGCCCCCACCGCGAGCGGCGTGCGCGGCCCTGGTGTCGCCTGTGGCGGCTACCAGTCGCCTAGCGCTGAGCAACAATCCCCGTCTATCAAAGGCTAGAGAGTGGCGTCCCCACGGGGATTCGAACCCCGGTTTACGCCGTGAGAGGGCGTCGTCCTGGGCCTCTAGACGATGGGGACACATCGGCGGGCCGGAGCGGGGTGTTTAGCGCCTCCCGGGGCGCGAGGCAAGCCTGGTTACGGAAATCGTTAAGGGGCGGATGTTTCGCTGCCTCGCCCGACTGGGATGGCCCGGCCGAGCCCGGTCGAGCCGTGCCATGACGGTGCTTCTGGCGCCATGACCGAATCGGCGCGCCCCACACCCCTCACCCCTCCAGCAGCGCCACCGGTTCGAAGCCGCGGCGCGTGGCCGGGCCGCGGCCCTCCTCCTGGTATTGGAAGGCGGCGAGCTCGGCCAGGCCGCGGCCGACGCCGACGATGAGCCAGATCATGCCCGGCTCCCAGGCACGCTCGAGGTCGGTCGCCGAGGGGCGCGCCGGCTCGTCGGGGTGGGAATGGTAATGGCCGACGATGCGCTCGGGCGTGCCGCGCAGGCGCTTGTGCCAGGTCAGGATCAGTTCGGGATCGACCTCGAAGGCGCGCGCGCCGCCGGCCGGATCCTGGTTGACGCTGGGCAGCACCTTGGTGACGGTGAGCGCGCCGGACGGCGCACCCGCGCCGCCGTCCTCGCCCGCGGCGGTACCGTCATCGCCGCGCCCGATGAGCAGGCCGCAGCATTCCTTCGGATAGGCGGCGAGCGCATGGTCGCGCAGCGCCGTGCGATGCGCCGGGCTCAGGCGCAGGATCACGGGCGCCCGCCGCCTTCGGCGGGCGAGGTCGGACACTGCCGCCCTCGCCAGCCGCGGCTGCGTCGGCGCCGGCGTGCCGGATGCGCCGCCGGGCGCGCGCCATTCGCCGGCCACGTCGCCGGTCGCCGGATCGAGCAGCAGGATGCGCGTGGCGCCGTCCGGCAGCCGCGCCTGGACCAGCACGCGCGCGCCGAGCGGCTGCACCGAGACGATGCTGCTGCCGATGGGCAGGCCAAGGTCGCGCACGCCGAAGCGGGACGCCGCGTTCGGCGCCTGCAGCGGCGACACCTGAGCATCCGTGCTGCCCTGCGGTGTCGCGAGCGGCGGGATCGAGGCGGTGGCCGGCACGGGCTTGTCAGCCGTCACCATCTTGGTCGCGCGGTTATAGATGGTGACGCCGAGCACGGCGACGCCGACCGCGATCAGAATGCCCATGAAAATGACGAGGGCCTTGAGCGCTTGCATGGTTGGGTTCACTCTCCGCGCGATGAAAACAAAATCACATAACACGCCGGCGAAACACACGTCGCCAAAACCGGCGTCGGCCAAACCTGCGCCGACAAGACGGAAACCGGCGGCACTGGCACAGACTCCGGCTGCCCGGAACTCCGGCGGAACAAACACCGGCCGCACCGACGCAGGCGGTGCCTTCGCCCGCTTTACATCGGCGGCGGGCCGCCGCGACCGCGCCGCCCGACGATGCCGCGCCGACGATCGATCACGCGCCCTCTCACGACAATTTGACCGGCGGCGCGGCGGGCGCCGACAGCATCGCCGACCGCATCATCGTGACGCCCGACGAGGCCGTGGCGGGCACCCGGCTCGACAAGGTGCTGGCCCAATTTCTGGCGGAAATCCGCCCGGAACTGTCGCGCAGCCGGATCCGTTCACTGATCGAGGGGGGCCAAGTCAGGCTCCATGTCGCAGGCGGCGAGACGGGCGGGACCATAACGGACCCCTCCCGGCCGGTCAAATCCGGCCAAAGTTTCGCCATAGTCGTGCCCGAGCCTGCGCTCGCGGTGCCCGCCGCACAGTCTTTACCGCTCACCATTGTTTACGAGGATGCCCAGGTGCTCGTGGTGGATAAGCCCGCCGGCCTTGTGGTCCACCCCGCAGCCGGCAACCCGGACCGGACGCTGGTCAATGCCCTGCTCGCCCATTGCGGCGAATCGCTGTCGGGCATCGGCGGCGTGCGGCGGCCCGGCATCGTGCATCGCATCGACAAGGACACCAGCGGCCTGATGGTGGTGGCCAAGACCGACGTGGCCCATGCCGCGCTCTCCGCGCAGTTCGCCGAGCATAGCCTGGACCGCGCCTATCTCGCCGTGGTGTGGGGCGCACCGGAGCCGGCGGCGGGCGAGATCGAAGGCGCCATCGGGCGCGATCCGCGGCACCGCCAGCGCATGACGGTCGTCGGGCACGGCGGCAAAGCCGCGCTGACCCGTTATAAGACAATGCGGCGTTTTCGCCCCGTTCCCGGAACAACCGCGCCGGTCGCGAGCTTAATAGAATGTCGGCTGGCGACAGGGCGCACCCATCAAATCCGCGTGCATATGGCCTGGGTCGGCCATCCGCTGCTGGGGGATGACACGTATAAGACTGTGAGACGTGGCCGGCGTCAGCCGCCGCGCCCCGCTGCCGCCGCCGCGGCGGCGAATGCGCTCGGGCGCCAGGCCCTGCACGCCTACCGGATCGGCTTCCGGCACCCGACGAGCGGCAAGCAACTCCAATTTGAAAGTGATTTACCGCTTGATATCAAGGCACTAATCGGAAACTTAGAGAGTATGTAATATTTTGCTATACTAGAGTAGTTTGGTAAGGTATATTCCCTGTCCGCGAGAGGTCTTACGCCTCCGCCAAAAAGGAGCAAGCCAATGAGCGCCATTCCGAACCTGCCGGTGATGAGCCCCGAAGGGAATCTGTCGCGGTATCTCCAGGAGATCCGCAAGTTTCCCATGCTCGAGCAGGAGCAGGAATACATGCTCGCCAAGCGCTGGCGCGAGCATGGCGATATCGATGCGGCCCATCAGCTGGTGACGAGCCATCTGCGTCTGGTCGCCAAGATCGCCATGGGCTATCGCGGCTATGGCCTGCCGCTCGGCGAGCTCATCTCCGAGGGCAACCTGGGCATGATGCAGGCGGTCAAGCGCTTCGACCCGGAGCGCGGCTTCCGCCTGGCCACCTATGCCATGTGGTGGATCCGCGCCTCGATCCAGGAATACATCCTGCACTCCTGGTCTCTCGTGAAGATGGGGACCACGGCGGCGCAGAAGAAGCTGTTTTTCAACCTGCGCAAGCTCAAGGGCCAGATGCAGGCGATCGAGGAGGGCGACCTGCCGCTCGGAGAAGGTTCAGGCGATCGCCAAGTCGCTCGACGTGACCGAGGACGAGGTGGTGAATATGAACCGCCGGCTCGCCGCCCCCGACCATTCGCTCAACGCGCCGCTGCGCGGCGATTCGGAAGGCGAATGGCAGGACTGGCTGGTCGACGAAAGCGAAACCCAGGAAACCGTGCTCGCCGACCGCGAGGAACTGAACAAGCGCCAGGACCTGCTCGGCAAGGCGATGAAGAACCTGAACAAGCGCGAACGCCACATCCTGAGCGAGCGGCGCCTGAAGGACGAGCCGACCACCCTCGAGGAGCTGAGCAAGCGCTACGGCATCTCGCGCGAGCGCGTGCGGCAGATCGAGGTGCGCGCCTTCGAGAAACTGCAGAAGTCCATGAAGAACGCCGTCATCGAGCAACGCCTGGCGCATTGACCGCCTGGCACAGCGACCGATCAACCCGACCGACGAAAAGCCCCGGAGAAATCTCCGGGGCTTTTTTCATGCCGTTGGATATCAGTGATGGTGCGGCGCTGGTTTGGTCGCCACCTCGGGCCCCCATTCCTCGACGAGTTGCTTTTGCTGGGCGCGCAGTTGCGCCAGCCGGCGTCCGGCGAAGATCGCCATGCAGACCGCCACCAGCGCCGGAAAGCTGACATAGAGCAGCCAGCCCACGCCCGCCGCGGCATAGATGACGAGCCACGCCGTGGGATCGAGGATGATCTGCATGGCATTGACGACGGTGTGGCCGGTCGTCCACAGCTTGAGCAGGAAAGGCCAGGTGCCGGCCAGGTTCAAAGCGCCGATGCTGATCGTGGCGCTGTGCGCCGGGCTGCGGTCGGTGACCATGGCGACCACGGCGGGCAGCAGCGCAAGCGTGAGCATCAGGGCCGTCGGCAGCGCGACGACGAGCAGCACGGCAAGGATCGCCGCGATCAGCAACTGGGCACTGAGCGGCGAGCGGCGCCGCGCCGCGGTGTGGCCGGAGGCGCGCGCGCCGGGCTTGCCGCCGGCACTCTTGCCGGGGCCTTGCTTGCCGGCCGATGTCTTGCCGCCGCCCGCGGCAGTGCGCGGCGCGGACGGTTTGGTGGCCTTCATTCCACTCATAGCTTTGCAATCGTAAAAATAAGAATGACCAGGAGCCCGAGCGCCGAGGAGCACGCGGCGGCGATCTGCCGGCCATAGCGCCGCGCGCGCGCCGGATCCGAGGCGCCGCCGCTTTCGAGAAAGGCGACTTCGAAATCGATCTTGGCATAGCGCTGAACGGCGGCGGCGAAGCCCGCCTCGTCCTGCTGGCGCATCTCGCTGTTGACCAGGAAGTTGTAGAGATTGACCAGGCTGCCGGCCTTGATGAGGTTGGGCAAATCGGCGTCGATGCGCTTGCGCGCCGCGCGGTGGTGATAGGTCGCGACGAGCGGCTGAATTGACCCGGCAACCCAGCGGGTGAGCTCCGGCAGGGACGGCGGCCCGAGACGCCACTGCAGCGTGGCGAGCAGAGAGAGCAGGCCGACGGTCGCATCCAGCGGCTTCTCGCGATGGGCCGCCAGGCTGAGCGGGCCAGTGACGTCGTCCGTGGCGCGCGCCGCGATGAATGCCGCCAGGTGACGGTCGAGCGGCGTGCCTTCGCGCTTGCCGTTCGCGGCCCGGTCCAATGCCGGCAACAGCTCGTTGATCGACACCACGTGATCGCGGTCGATCAACGTGCTCAGGCAGGGCTGCCCCGGATTGAGCTCGTAGAGACAGCGCTCGATGCCATAGCCCGGGCGCGGATCCTTCAAATAGTTGCTCAGGCGTCGGAACAGGCCGGCGACCTGCGCCAGGTCGCGATCGCCGTAGCGCTGCAGATCGAGCCAGAAAATCGCCAAGCCGCCGCGCACGATCTCGGCGAACTCCTGAGTCCGCGCGGCATCGTTGAAGCCGGCGGCCAGCGCCGTGCCGATGCCCTCGATGGTGGCGGAGAAGCCCTTGTAGCGCAACGGCGCCCTTGGATCGAGCGCGATGGCGAGTCGGGCATTGAACAGCGCCGTACCGGCGCCGCCGAGCCCGCCCCCGCCAGACAGTTGATCGTAGGCACGCTCGATGGCGTCGGGCGAAGGTCCCTCGTTCAAGCTGCGCTCGATCCAGCTGACCAGCTCGGTCTTGCGGTCGGTCATCGAGTTCGAATGCCACTGGCGCGTCAGCGCGAGCGCCAGGCTGCGGCAGTTGTAGAAGTTGCGGCCCTCGAAGGCGAAGGGGCGCAGGGCCTTCTCCGCATGGTGGCGGGTCGAGGTCTTGATGCGCCGGTCGACCAGCCACTTCTCGAGATCTTCCAATTCCCAGCGATGGTCCGGTTCATCATGCAGCAGGCCGCGCAGCGGCTCGCGCAGGGCAACCGGAATAGGTGACTTGCCGACCAGGGTGGCGTAGGAGCCATCGGCGACGCGGGCCGCGAGCAGCGCCTCGTCGTCGACATCGGGCCCCGGGCGGCGGCCGAGCAGCAAGAACAGGATGGTCACGCCGAGCGAGAAGAGATCGTTGCGCCGGGCGCCGGAGCCGCGCCCGGCCGGACAGGCCATGGCGGCCTCGATGGTCTCGAACAGCGCGGGCTGGGCATAGGCAGGCGGAGACGTCACGCAATCGCCCAGCATGACGCTCGTGTGCGTGCCGTCGCGATAGAACAGATTGGTCGGACGGATGGCGCGATGAATGATGCCGTAGCTGCTGAGCTGCCGGAGGGCGGAGACGACCGGCACCAGCACCGCCCGGATCACCTGTTCCTCGCTCATGGGCGCCATGGTCGCGGACAGGTCGCGGATCACGCGGTCGCCGCCCGGACGTTCGTAGACGACGGCAAGGCGCCGCCCGCCTGGGTCATTGCCGCCGGGCCACGGCACGGGCTCCCAGTCGACCAGTCGCAGCAGCTCCGGGCAGCGGATTTCCTTGAGCTTGCCGATGATGTCGCGGCGCGCGACGACGCTATTCTCGCACACCAGGGCAAAGAGCCGGTCGTCGCCGACCGCCAGGTCGCCGGCGGCGAAAGCCGGGGCATGCGGCATGTCAAGATGGCCAAGCCGCACTTCGGGCCAGATGTTGAAGAGATTCTTGAAGTTGACCCCGACCAAGGCGACCGGAGCTTCCGACGATTCGTCCGCCGCGGCGTCCTGCGAAACGCCGGCGCGGTCGGTCGGTCTGGTCTGTGATTCGGGCGTCTCTGCGCCGGAGCGCGATTTGAGCAGAACTTTGGAGTTCATCCGTCAGCCGTTCGATAAACAGCGGGAACTCACTGCCTGAGCTTCGTCGACACGAGCGCTGTCCCAACTCAGCCGAAATCTATAGGGGAAGGGAAAACGGTTCGTTAATGGCGCCGAAAAAATACCCTTCGTCAGCGCGAGTGGCGAGTGTGGACAACAACCGTCGATTGCGGGTTTGCGCGGCTATCTTGGTTAATAGCCGGCAGGCTGCTCATGGTTAAGCAGCGCGCTCAGTCGGCGAAGGGATCGTGCACCAGGACGGTGTCCTCGCGCTCCGGACTGGTCGACAGCAGCGCCACCGGCGCCTCGATCAGCTCCTCGACGCGGCGGATGTATTTGATGGCGTTCGCCGGCAGTTGCGCCCACGACCGCGCGCCGCGCGTGCTCTGGCTCCAGCCCTCGAGCGTCTCGTAAATCGGCTCGATGCCGGCTTGCACATCCATCGCCGACGGGAAATGCCGGAAGGTCTCGCCCTGGAAGCGATAACCGGTGCAGAGCTTGAGCTCCTTCAGCCCGTCGAACACGTCGACCTTGGTCAGCGCGATGCCGTCGATGCCGCCGGTCTTGATCGCCTGGCGCACCATGACCGCGTCGAACCAGCCGCAGCGCCGCTTGCGCCCGGTGACCGTGCCGAATTCGTGGCCGCGCTCGCCGAGCAACTGGCCGATGTCGTCGTGCAGCTCGGTCGGGAACGGGCCGGCGCCGACGCGGGTGGTATAGGCCTTGGTGATGCCGAGCACATAAGACAGCGCGCCCGGGCCGACGCCCGAGCCGACCGCCGCCTGCCCCGCCATGGTGTTGGACGATGTGACGTAGGGATAGGTGCCGTGGTCGACATCCAGCATGGCGCCCTGGGCGCCCTCGAACAGGATGCGCCGGCCGGCGCGCCGGGCTTCGTCGAGATACTGCCAGACGGTGGTGGCGAACGGCAGGATCTTGGGCGCCACCTCCTTGAGTTGCGCGATCAGCTCGTTGCGGTCGACCTGCTCGACGCCCAGGCCGCGCAGCAGCGCGTTGTGGTGCAGCAGCAGATCGTCGACCTTGGCCGCCAGCACGGTGTCGCTGCGCAGGTCGCAGACCCGCACCGCGCGCCGCGCCACCTTGTCCTCGTAGGCCGGACCGATGCCGCGCCCGGTGGTGCCGATCTTCGAGGTGCCGCGCGCTTCCTCGCGCACCCGGTCGATCTTGGAATGGAGCGGCAGGATGAGGGCGGCGTTCTCGGCCACCTGAAGATTGTCCGGCGTGATGGTGACGCCCTGCTTCTTCAGCGTGTCGATCTCGGCGAGCAGCGCCCAGGGATCGACCACCACGCCGTTGCCGATGATGCCGAGCTTGCCCGGCCGCACCACGCCCGACGGCAGCAGCGACAGCTTGTAGGTATTGTTGCCGATGACGAGCGTATGGCCGGCGTTGTGGCCGCCCTGGAAACGCACCACCACGTCGGCGCGCTCCGACAGCCAATCGACGATCTTGCCCTTGCCCTCGTCGCCCCACTGGGCGCCGACTACCACGACGTTGGCCATACTCGCTCCGCTGTGTGCTGAGACTCTGTGATTGAAGGACCCGCCGAACGCCGGCGAACGATTAAACCAGGTCGGCGATCCGGCCGGCCGAGAGGATATGGGTGCAGTTGAGACGGCGCGCTTCCGCCATGCTGTCGCTCACCGCCGCGAGACCGGCCACGGTGACCCAACCCTGCGCGCGCAACTGGCCCGCTTCGGCCGCCGCCACGCCGAACGGCACGAACAGGCGACGACCGGGCCGCGGGCCGGGGATAGCCTGCAACACCGTATCCATGAACAAGGTGAAGCCGGTCGAAGGCTCGCCCGTCATCGCCGCGCCATTGCCGCCGGTCGCGCTCGTGGCGCTGTTGGCGGCCGCCCCGCCGGCGCGATAGCGTCCGCCGCGACCGAGCTCGCCGCGCACGCCGAGCGCGAACAGCACGAAGCTGACGCCGGTATGATATTCGAATCCGCGGTTCTCCACCGGATCGATGGTGATCTTGAGATCGGGCGCTGCGCTTTCGACGAGCGCGACGACTTCCTTCAGTCGCGCCACGTCCTGGACGGCGGCGGCGGGCAGTTGGAGATTGGCGAGCGCGGCAAGCGTCTTGCGCGCCGGGCCGGCGGCCGCGAGCAACGCGCCGAGCAGCTTCGCGGCCGGTCCGCCGAGCGCCGCCACGCCGGCCGCATCCTTATGGTCGAGCGCCGCGCGCAACGCCGCGATTTGCGCGCCATCGAGGTTGAATTGCTGACAGATCACCGGAACGAGCGGCGGCAGATTGAGATCGACCGACAGGCCGCGCACGCCGATCGCGGCAAGCGCCTGGGCCGCGAGCGTGATGATCTCGCCATCCGCAGCGGCGCCATGACCGCCGATCAGCTCGCAGCCGACCTGACCGATCTGGCGTTGGGAGCGCAGTTGGCTGCCGCTCACCTGCAGCACCTGGCCCGCGTAGCAAAGCCGCAGGGGACGCGCCACATGGCCAAGCCGGGTGGTCGCGATGCGGGCGATCTGCAGAGTCATGTCGGCGCGCAGCGCCAGCATGCGGTGAGAAATCGGATCCATCAGGCGGAAGGTCTGGCCGGCCATCGACGCGCCGGCGCCGCCCAGCAGGGTTTCCTCGAATTCGAGGAGCGGCGGCTTGACCCGTTCGTAGCCCTGGGCGGCGAAGGCGGCAATCAGGCTTTCCACCGTCGCCGCCTCGAAGGCCGCATCGGGGGGCAAGAGGTCGCTCATGCCCGGCGGCAGCAGTGCCCGTTCGCCGCTTTCCGTCATCGAAGGCTCTGGTTTCACTTTATTTTCCGCGGACTTACCCGCCCATGAGAGTTGAGGGCCGCAGGTCCACAGAGCCGCGGTCTCACTCGGTTAGGTAACCGGAAACGGGGCAAACGGCAAACGGAAATGCGGCCGCGCGCGCGGCGTTCCGTTCAGCCCTGCAGGCGGACCCGGGCCGGCGGCAGCCAGATGCGGACATGGGTGCCGAGGCCCGGCGTGGAGTCCAGGCGGACCCAGCCCTGATGCAAATCGATCAGCGCCTTGACCAGGGTAAGGCCCAATCCGGTGCCCTCGTATTTGCGCGTCAGCGAACTGTCGGCCTGTTCGAAGGGCGCGAAGACCTTGCCCAGATCGTCGTGCGCGATGCCGATTCCGGTGTCGCTGACGGTAATGACGATGCCGCCCTCCTCCGGGCCGCCATCGGGCGCTTTGGCGAGAGAAATCCTCACGCGGCCTTGCTCGGGTGTGAATTTGATGGCGTTCGACAGCAGGTTGAGCAGCACCTGCCGGAAGCGCCGCGGATCGACCCGTACCATGGCGCGGCCGAGAGCCGGGGGAATGTCGGTCAGCAGCACGAGATTCTTGCTGCGCGCCATCTGCAACATGAAGCGCGCCGTGCCGGTGAGGAATTCGGCGATCTCCAGTTCGTCTTCCTGGAGAACGATCTTGCCGGCATCGGCTTTGGAAATGTCGAGAATATCGTTAATGACGCCGAGCAGATGATTGCCCGAGTTGCGGATATCCGTCAGATATTCGGTCTGCCGCGGGTTGAGCGGCCCTGCCGCGCCGCCCGCGAGGATTTCGGCGAAGCCGATGACCGCATTGAGCGGCGTGCGCAGCTCATGGCTCATATTGGCGAGGAAGTTCGCTTTGACACGGGCCGCCGCCAAGGCGTCGTCGCGCGCGATCGCGAGGTTGGTCGCGAGTTGCGACAACTCGTCGGCGCGCCGCTCCAGCTCCGCACGCTGGGCCTCGAGCGCCTGTTCCTTGTCTTTCAGGGCCGTGGCGTCGACATGCACGCCGACCACCCAGCCGCCGGGCATCACGCGCTCGCGGATCTGCAGCCAACGGCCATCCGCGTTGCGTTGTTCGACGACCGCGCTTTCCACCATCGGCCCCTGCCCGGTTCCCACCATGCGGCGTTCAAGCCTGGCGGCCACGAAGCGCGCCTGATCGTCGCCGCTCACGGCGAGCTTGCCGCTGCGCATTTCCTCGAGGAGCATGTCGATGAAGCGCGTACCGGGACGGGCGAGTTCGTCGGGCACCCCGTAGAATTCGCGGTAGCGACGATTGCAGAACACGAGTCGGTCCTCGGCATCGAACAGCACGAGGCCGGCGACCATTTCCTCGAGCGCCTGATCGAGCGCCTCGTGCCGGCGGAATTCGACTTCCATGTTCCGGCGCAGCGCGGTCACGTCGGTCAGGCTGATGACGAAGCCGGGAGGATTCGGCTGGTCCCGCTTTGCGGCGATCGCCGCGCCGCCGACGAGGACGATGACCTGGCGCGGCGGCGAGAGCTGTCCCGCGACGGTCTTGCGCTGGGAAAACCGCAAACTGAGTTCGATGCGAAACGAGGCCAGTTTGCCGGCGGCCAGATTCGCCAGGAGAGAATCGAGACTCCGCAGATCGGTCTCGTCGAGCAGTGTGCGATAATCCGTCACGGCTTCGATGCCCTGCGCACCGACGAGAACGCGATAGGCGTCATTGGCCGCCACGGGCGCCAGATCCGCGTCCAGGCGTAGCAGCGCAACCGGTGCGGCGGCAAAAATCCCAGACTCAGGCTCGCCGTCCCATACCCAAGCCGGATCTGCCAAGCTCTGCAGAGCGGCACCTTCAGACGAGTCCGGCATAGCTTCAGTCAATCCTCTGGCAAGTCGGCACGAGCCGCCCTTCTAACCCGCGGATTGCGAAAGAAGCATTAAGGCCGACCCATCGGATCGGCCTCAACATATTGTAAATGCTGTATTTCATGCTCACAAAACGGGCGGATGCCCGCTTTGTGAACAGCGGCCGGGCGCCCGATCAGAAGTTCAGCGCCTGCGCCTGAACCACGTTCGGAATGCCGCGAACCTTGTCGAGCAAGGCGTCGGTGACCGGCGAGTCGAGCTTGATCAGCGCCACCGCGTCGCCGCCCGATTCGGTGCGCCCGAGATGGAAGGTGCCGATGTTGACATTCGATTCGGCGAGTGTGCGGCCGAGATTGCCGATGAAGCCCGGCTTGTCCTTGTTGGTGACGAACAGCATGTTCGGACCGAGCTCGGCTTCGATGGCGATGCCGTTGAGATCGACGATGCGCGGCTTGTCGCCACCGAACAGGGTGCCCGACACCGTGCGCTTGCTGTTCTCGGTTTCCACGGTCAGGCGGATCAGCGACTGGTAGTCGCTGGCCCGTTCGTGCTTGGCGTCGGTCACGTGGATTTCGCGTTCGCGCGCGACGACCGGCGCGTTGACCATGTTCACCGTCTCCATCTGCGGCGACAGCAGGCCCTTGAGCACAACGGCGGTCAGCGGCCGCGTGTTGAGCTCGGCGACCTGGCCGTCATAGTCGATGGTGACCGACTTGATGCCGGTGCGGATGAGCTGGCCGAGCAGGCTGCCGAGCTGTTCGGCGAGACGCATATAGGGCATCAGCTTGGGCGCGTCTTCGGCGCTGACCGACGGCATGTTGAGCGCGTTGACCACGGCGCCGGTGAGCAGGAAGTCGGAGATCTGCTCGGCGACCTGGTTGGCGACATTCTCCTGCGCTTCCGAGGTCGAGGCGCCGAGGTGCGGCGTCGCCACCACCAGCTCGTTGCCGAAGAACACGCTTTCCTTCGCCGGCTCGACCGGGAACACGTCGAGCGCCACGCCCTTGATATGGCCGGAATCGAGCGCCGCCTTGACATCGGCTTCGACGATCAGCTCGCCGCGCGCGCAATTGATGACGCGCACGCCCTTCTTCATCTTGGCGATGTTTTCGGCGTTGATGATGCTGCGCGTCGAGTCGGTCAGCGGCACGTGCAGGGTGATGAAGTCCGAACGGCGCAGCAGCTCGTCGAGATCGACTTTCTCGACGCCAAGATCCTTGGCCCGCTCGGGCGACAGGTAGGGATCATAGGCGACGACCTTCATCTTCAGGCCGAGCGCGCGGTCGGCGACGATCGAGCCGATATTGCCGCAGCCGATGACGCCGAGCGTCTTGGCGAACAGCTCGACGCCCATGAAGCGGTTCTTTTCCCATTTGCCGGCATGGGTCGAGGCGTTGGCGGCCGGCAGGTCGCGGGCCAGCGCGAACATCATGGCGATGGCATGTTCGGCCGTGGTGATCGAATTGCCGAACGGCGTGTTCATGACGATGACGCCGCGCGCGGTCGCCTTCGGCACGTCGATGTTGTCGACGCCGATGCCGGCGCGGCCGACCACTTTCAGCTTCTTCGCCGCCTCGAGCACCTTGGCGGTGACCTTGGTGGCGGAGCGCACGGCGAGACCGTCGTATTCGCCGATCACGGCGAGCAGTTCGTCGGGCTTCATGCCGGGCTTGTAGTCCACATCGAGGCCGCGGTCCTTGAAGATGGCGACGGCCTGCGGGCTCAAATCGTCGGAAATCAAAACCTTGGGTTTAGCCATGGCGACGGGGTCCAATCTTGAATGCGAAGAGATGACGGGAAAAGCGGTTCGGGGGACGACGGGACGCGCGGCGCGCGCGCGCGCCCTCATCGGCAAACGGTCAGGCGGCTTTGGCGAACTCGGCTTCGGCCTGCTCGAAGGCCCAGTCGAGCCACGGGAACAGCGCTTCGAGATCCGACTTCTCGACCGTGGCGCCGGCCCAGATCCGGATGCCCGGCGGCGCGTCGCGATAGCCGTCGATGTCGAAGGCGACGCCTTCCTTTTCGAGCAGCGAGACGATCTTCTTCGGCACCGCCGCCTGTTTCTCGGCATCGAGCCTGGTCACCCAGGGTGCCGTGATCTTCAGGCAGACCGAGGTGCAGGAGCGGATCGCCGGGTCTTCGGCCAGGAAGCCGACCCACGGCGTGCGCGCGACCCAGTCGGCGATGGTCTTGAGATTGCCTTCCGAGCGGGCGATGAGGCCCTTCAGCCCGCCCGACCTTCTGCGCCCATTCGAGCGCGACGATCTGGTCCTCGACCGCGATCATCGACGGCGTGTTGATGGTATCGCCCTTGAAGATGCCTTCGGCCAACTTGTCGGGTCCCGCCTTCATGCGGAACAGCTTGGGCATCGGCCACGGCGGATTGTAGGAAACGATGCGCTCGACCGCGCGCGGGCTGAGCACCAGCATGCCGTGCTGCGCCTCGCCGCCGAGCACCTTCTGCCACGACCAGGTCACCACATCGAGCTTGTCCCACGGAATATCCATGGCGAACACGGCGGAGGTGGCGTCGCACAGCGTGAGGCCCTGGCGGTCCTTCTTGATCCAGTCGCCGTTGGGCACGCGCACGCCCGAGGTCGTGCCGTTCCAGGTGAAGACGATGTCGTGGCTCGGATCGGTCGCGGCGAGATCGGCGATCTTGCCATAATCGGCCTTGAGCGTCTTCACGTCCTTGAGCTTGAGCTCCTTGACGATGTCGGTCACCCAGCCGGAGCCGAAGCTTTCCCAGGCCAGCACGTCGACCGGACGCGGGCCGAGCAGCGACCACATCGCCATCTCGAAGGCGCCGGTGTCGGACGCCGGCACGATGCCGATGCGATAGTCGGCCGGAATGCCGAGAATTTGACGGGAGAGATCGAGGACCTTGCTCAGCTTGGCCTTGCCATCCTTGGCACGGTGCGAGCGGCCGACGCAGGCGTCGGCGAGAGAGTTAACGGTCCATCCGGGGAATTTCGCGCAGGGGCCAGAGGAGAAATGCGGCTTGGCGGGCCGAGCGGTCGGCTTCATGTGGCTATTCCTCGCAGAATAGTTGCGCCCCGTTGGGGGGGCGTGTCCCGCCGCGGACACTAGCGATGTCGCCCCACCCCGTCAACCGGCATGCGCGGGTTCATGGCAAGCTTGGCGCGGGCCTGCCCCGCGCGGGGCGCATAGCCCAAGCCTCCTGGGTTAGGCGGCTTTCTCCACTTCGCGCTTAATTTTTTCGCCTATTTCCTGCTCGGCTTTCCACAGATCGTAGCTGATTTGCATAGCGAGCCAGATGCGTGGGCCATTCCCGAAGTAATGACCGAGACGCAGAGCGGTGTCGGGCGTGATGCCCCGCTTGCCATTGATAATCGCGGTAAGCCGATTTGCGGGAACACGAAGCGCGAGAGCCAAAGCATTGGCGCTCATGTTACGCGCCTCAAGTTCGTCAGCCAGAAGCCGACCGGGATGTACTCTGATCATCGTGGTTCTCCGATGCGTTTTTCATTTAATGATAGTCCGCAATCTCCACCTCGTAAGCATCTCCAGCCGCGAATTTGAAGCACACGCGCCAAGGGCCGTTGATCTTGATGGCCCATTGACCTTTACGATCGCCAGTTAGCTTATGAAGACCGATGCTGCTGAGATTGTCGAAATCGCTTAGCGCTTTAACATCATCCAACATGGAAAGCCGTAGCTGCGCCTTTCCAACATCAAGTCCGGAAAACTTGCTCTTGCCGGTTTCGGCTAGCTGGCGCGTGGCGCTGTTCTTCCACGACCGGATCATGCGACGACAATACTACGTTAAGCGTAGTATGTCAATCGTATGAGGCGGCAATGCTTACTCATATCTCAGCGCCTCGATGGGATCGAGCTTGGCGGCGCGGCGGGCAGGGTAGAAGCCGAAGAACACACCGATGGCGGCCGAGAACAGCACGGCGACGAAGATCGAATCGACCTCGACCAGCATGGGCCAACCGGCCGCCGAGGCGATGATCATCGAAGCGCCGACGCCGCCGAGCACGCCCGACCAGGCCGCCGATCGAGGACAGCACCACCGCTTCGGTGACGAATTGAGCCAGAATGTCGCGGCCGCGCGCGCCGATCGCCATGCGCAAGCCGATCTCGCGCGTCCGCTCGGTGACCGAGACCAGCATGATGTTCATGATGCCGATGCCGCCGACCAGCAGCGACACCGACGCGATGGAGGCGAGCAACAGCGTCATGACGCGCGATGATTCGGCGCGGGTCTGCAGCGCGTCGGACATGCCGCGCAGATTGAAATCGTCGGCGCGGTCGGCGCGCAACCGGTGCCGCTGACGCAGCAGGTCGCGCACGCTTTCCGTGGCCTCGGCCAGGTCGTCGGCGCTGCGCACCTTGACCATGATCGAATTCACCAGGTTGCCGCGCAACTGGCGGTCGCCAAGCACCCGCTTCTTCGCCGTGGTGACCGGGATCATGACGATGTCGTCCTGGTCGCCGCCCCACGGACTCTCGCCCTTGCGCGACAGCACGCCGATCACTTCGAGCGGCACATTCTGCAACCGGATCATCTGGCCGACCGGGTCGCCGCCTTCGAAAATCTTGTCCGCCACCGTGGCGCCGAGGATGACGACCTTGTTGGCGTTGACGATATCCTCCGGCGTGAAGACACGGCCGTTGTCGGCATACCATTCGCGAACCTCGAAATATTCCGCGGTGATGCCGTTGATGGTGGTCGCCCAGTTGCCGTTGCCGAAGACGAGCTGGCCCGAGCCGCGCAGCACGGGCGCCGCCGCCTGCACCGTGGGGACCTCATATTGGATCGCCTCGGCGTCGTCGAGCGTGAGCGCCGGGCGCGTGCCGGCGCCGAGCCGCACGCCGCCGGTCTGCACCGCACCCGGCGTGATCATCAGGATATTGGTGCCGAGACTGTTGATCAGCGCCGACACCCGCGCCTCGGCGCCCGCCCCGATCGCGACCATGGCGATGACCGCGCCGACGCCGATGACGATGCCCAGCGTGGTCAGGGCGCTGCGCAGCACGTTGATGCGCAGCGATTGCAGCGCCGAGCGCAGACAGTCGAGCATATTCATTCCGCCGCCCTCCCGCCCATGGCGCTGAGCCGCGCCAGCATGTCGATGGCGCGGGTCGGCGCCGCCACCCGCTCGTCATCCGACACCTTGCCGTCGCGCATATGCATGATGCGCCCGGCGTGATTCGCCACATCGGGATCATGAGTCACCAGCACGATGGTCATGCCGCGCGCGTTGAGCTGCTGAAACAGCGCCAGGATCTCGATGCCCGTGCGCGTATCGAGCGCGCCGGTCGGCTCGTCGGCCAGAATGAGCAGCGGATCGTTGACCAGGGCGCGCGCGATGGCGACGCGCTGCTGCTGGCCGCCGGACAGTTGGGTGGGGCGGTGATGGACGCGTTCGGAGAGCCCGACCAGGTTGAGCATCTCCAGCCGCCCGGGCGCGCCGCTCGCGCCGCGCGGTCTGACCGTAGATCAGCGGCAGCTCGACGTTCTGCAGCGCGGTCAGGCGCGGCAGCAGATTGAACGACTGGAAGACGAAACCGATCTTGCGGTTGCGCGTGGCGGCGAGCGCGTCGAGCCCGAAATCGGAGACATCGGTGCCGTCGAAGAAGAAGCGCCCCTCGGACGGTGTATCGAGGCAGCCCAGCAAATGCATGAGCGTCGATTTTCCCGAGCCGCTCGGCCCCATGACGGCGAGGAATTCGCCGCGCGCGATGGTGACCGACAGATTGTCGAGCGCGTGCACCGTCTCGCCGCCTACGTGGTAGCGCTTGGTCAGGCCGTCGGTGCGGATCAGAGCGGCGCTCATGGGCTCGTCAAAATCCCCTGTGGGCGATCAGCGGCCGAAACCCGGTAGGCCACGGGACGCCGGGCGTGCGCTGCCGGGACTGGCGACACCGACGATGACCATGTCGCCCTCCCGCAGATCGCCGCGCATGACTTCGCTGGTCGCGCCATCGGTAATGCCGAGAGTCACGTCGACGGCCCTGAGCTCACCTTGCGGGTCGGTGATCCACACGCGGCCGCGCCGCGTGCCGGCGCCGTCGCGGCTATCGCGCGCCACCTTGTATTTCGCGAGTTGATCCGGCGTCAGCAGCGCGGCGATGCGGCTTTCGAACTGTGCCCGGGCCTGCTGGGCGGCGCTTCGGTTGCCGCCTGGCGCGGCATCGCTGCCACCCACCGCGCGTGCCGTCCGCACCTGCTGGCGCGACTCGTCCATGAGGGATTTCAGCTGGCGCTGCTGTTCCGCGCTGAGATCGAGAAGCTGGGTCAGCGACGCCATTCGGTCGGCGCCGTCGCCCGGCCCGGCCGGCTGGCGCGAACCCGCGGCCGCGAGCGCGCCGCGCGGGGCCGACCCGGGCGCCGGGATGACATCGGGGGCGGCACCCTCGGTTACGCCGACCGGGCGGAACCGCAGGGCGGAATTGGCTACTTTGAGCGCATTGTCGCGTTCGTCGACCACGATGCGGACATTGGCCGTGAGTCCCGGCAGCAGCCGCAGATCGTCGTTGTCCGCCGAAACCAGCACGCTGTAGGTAACCACGTTCTGCACCACGGTGGACGCCTTGCGGATCTGCTCGACGCGGCCATGGAACTCGCGGCCGGGGAAGGAATCCACCGCGAAGGTGGCGCGCTGGCCCTGTTGGATGCGGCCGACATCGGCTTCATCGACGCGGACCTCGACCTGCATCTTGCGCAGGTCCTGGGCGATCTTGAACAGGATCGGCGCCTGCAGGCTCGCCGCCACGGTCTGGCCGCGATCGACGTCGCGGCTGATCACCGTGCCGTCCACCGGCGCGCGAATGAATGTGCGCTCGAGATCGATACGCGCCTGATTGACCAGCGCTTCCTGGGCGCCGACCTGAGCCAGGGCGTTTTCGACCTGGGCTTCGGTCATGGCGAGATCGGCCTGCGCGGTATTGAACAGGGCTTCCGCATTGTCCAGCGCGCTCGCCGAGGCAACGCCCTGGCGCGCCAGGTCGCGCTGCCGCTTCAGGCTTTTCTCCGTGTTGTTATAGTTGGCGCGCGATTTGGCGACGGCGGCGCGCTGGATTTTGACGCTGGCCTCGGCGAGCGCCAAATTGGCTTCGGCCTGCTTGAGCCGGGCGTCGTAGGTCGCCGGATCGAGCCGCGCGATGAGCTCGCCCGCTTTCACCTCGGAATTGAAGTCGGCGTAGATTTCCTTGAGCTGGCCGGAAATCTGGCTACCGACCTGCACGGTGACCACCGCCGCGAGCGTGCCGCTGGCGGTCACGGTGCTGACGATCGGGCCGCGCTCGACGCGCGCCAGCCGGTAGTCCGGGGCATCGTCCTCGTGCCAGCCGAACAGCATGGCTCCCGCCGCCGCGAGGATAAGCAGCACGGCGACCACGGCATAAGCAAACCTACGCTGCGGACCTCGCGCCATTCGGCGACCTGGTTTTGTGTTGTGTTCGGGTGAGTCTGTCATAAAGCGTGAACCGGTGCTATGTCGGCCGGAGGGCGGTCCCTCGAGCAGCGCGCGCCACTCTGTCTCTTAAACGCGCCTTCCGGCATTCTCCGTTCAAATCTCGGCGCTTTCATGGCATCAGGCGGCCGGGCAGAAAGCCATGGCGAGCCGATCGTTGCGGATCGCGAGAGTTTACTCCGGTGGAGCCCCCGTCCCGGTATCACAAGCCTGTGGGAGAAACCGCTACTCACGGCTAACCTTCAGATCCCAATGATATTTTCCACTACCCGCGCCTTTTGGATTGCTCGTCGCCGTCCGGTGGCCTGGCGGCTGGCTAACGGCTCCGCCCGAACGACCGGACGGTATGGCCGTGGTTGAGCGGCCCATGACCCTTGCCGAGGCCCGGCGCCGTACGCAGCGCCTTGAGCACATAGTTTCGGGCCCGCGCCACCGCGGCGCTCAAATCCATGCCCTGGGCCAGCCCGGTGGCGATCGCCGAGGCCAGCGTGCAGCCGGTGCCGTGGGTATGGCGGGTGGCGATGCGCCGGCTGCGAAATTCGGTCACGCGACCATCACGCTCGGCCAGCAGATCGGTGATCATGGCGCCCGCGCCGTGGCCGCCCTTGAGCAACACCGCGCCGCAGCCGAGATCGAGCAGAGCCGCGGCGGCCCGCCGCATCTCGGCGACCGACCGGATGGTCTGCCCGGTCAGCGCCTCGGCCTCGGGCAGGTTGGGCGTGACCAGCGCCGCCTTGGGAATCAGGCGCAGCTTCATGGCCTCGATCGCCGAGCTATCGAGCAGCGACGCGCCGCCCTTCGCCACCATCACCGGATCGACCACGAGCGGAATGCCGCGGCCGTGGGTATCGAGCGACTCGCTTACCGCCTCGATCACGGCCACGCTGTGCAGCATGCCGGTCTTGATCGCATCGGCGCCGATGTCGTTGAGCACCAGTTCGATCTGCTGTTTGATGAAGGCGGGCGGCACGGCATGCACGCCGTAGACCCCGGTGGTGTCCTGCGCGGTCAAGGCCGTGATCGCCGTCGCGGCATAACCGCCGAGCGCGGTCACGCTCTTGATGTCGCCCTGGATGCCGGCACCGCCGCCCGAGTCGGAGCCGGCGATGATGAGCACCCGCCCCTGAGGCGTCGCCCGCCGTGCGTCGGAGGATGTCGCTGTCACCGGACTTGCCGGCCGATTCGCTAGTGAGCGCCGGCGGCGCGGCTGATCGCCTGCACGATGTCTTCCACCGCGCGCCCGATCAGGGCTTCGTCTTCGCCTTCGGCCATGACGCGGATCAACGGCTCGGTGCCCGATTTGCGGATGAGCAGCCGGCCCTTGTCGCCGAGCTGGCGCTCGCAGTCGCGGATGGTGGTCTGCACACCGGCGTCATCGAGCGGCTGACGGCCATTGCCGTTGAGCCGCACGTTCTTGAGAATCTGCGGATAGGGCTGGAACAGGCGCGCCACTTCGCTCACCGGCCGATTGGCCTCGCGGCACGCCGCCAGCATCTGCAGCGCGGCGATCAAGCCGTCACCGGTGGTGGCGAAATCGCCGAGGATGATATGGCCCGACTGCTCGCCGCCCAGGTTGTAGCCGCACTCGCGCATCTTCTCGACCACATAGCGGTCGCCGACCTGGGTGCGCAGCAGCTTGATTCCGCCGGCGGCGAGATAACGCTCGAGCCCGAGATTGGACATGACCGTGGCGACCAGCGTGCTGCCGACCAGGCGGCCGGCGCGCTGCATGCTCTGGGCAACCAGCGCCATGAGCTGATCGCCGTCGAGCAGCTCGCCCTTTTCGTCGCAGGCGACGAGACGATCGGCGTCGCCGTCCAGCGCCAGGCCGAGATCGGCGCCCTGCTTGAGCACTTCGCGCATCATACAAGCGGGATGGGTCGAGCCGCATTCGGCATTGATGTTGAAGCCGTCGGGCGACACGCCGAGCGCGATGACCTCCGCCCCCAACTCGCGCAGCACGGTGGGCGCCACCTTGTAGGAAGCACCGTTGGCGCAATCGACGACGATCTTGAGGCCGTCGAGGGTAAGGCCCTTGGGGAAGGTGTTCTTGACGAATTCGATATAGCGGCCGACCGCGTCATCGAGACGCTGGGCGCGCCCGAGCTTGCGGGCGGGGGCAAGCTGGGTCTCGATCTCGCCGGCCATGCGCTGCTCGATGCGCACCTCGACCTCGTCGGACAGTTTGTAGCCATCCGGGCCGAATAGCTTGATGCCGTTGTCCTCGTAGAGGTTGTGCGAGGCGGAGATCATGACGCCGAGATCGCAGCGCAGGCTGCGGGTCAGCATGGCGACGGCCGGGGTCGGCAACGGGCCGACCAGCACCACGTCCATGCCGACGGAAATGAAACCGGCGGTCAGCGCCGGTTCGATCAGATAGCCCGACAGGCGCGTATCCTTGCCGATCACCACGCGATGGCGATGGCCGCCACGGGTGAATTCGGCGCCCGCGGCCTTGCCGACGGCCAGCGCGATCTCCGCCGTCATCGGCGCCTGGTTGGCCGTGCCGCGAATGCCGTCCGTGCCGAATAGTTTGCGAGTCATGACCGGTGTTGGGCGTTGCTTTGTAGCGGTCGCGGAACTCATCGAAAAAAATACCCCATTACTTAAGGCAAATAGATTCTACTAGTTTGGCTAATAAATAGCTAACGCGTCGCGGGCCTGGGAGAAAGTGGCAACTGGGCGGGTCAACCGGAAGTCGCGGCGCCGTGGAGCGCGCGCCACACCGCGACGGCCTGTACGGTCTCCGCAACGTCATGCACCCGTAACAGATTCGCGCCCGCCTCCAGCCCGGCCAGGGCCGCCGCGATCGAGCCGGCCAGCCGGGCCTTCGGCTGCGGCGGAGCACCGGCGGACCGCTCGCCGGACAGCCGGCCGATGAAGCTCTTGCGCGACACGCCGAGCAGCAGCGGACAGCCGAGCGACTGGTAGAGCGCGAGATCGCGCAGAATTCGCAGGTTGTGATCGAGCGTCTTGCCGAATCCGATTCCGGGGTCGATCGCGATCTTCGCCCGCGCAATGCCCGCCGCCTCGCAGGCGGCGATGCGGGCCGCCAGATAGTCGAAGATGTCGAGGGTGACATTGTCGTAGCCCGGCGCCTGCTGCATGGTCTTGGGCTCGCCCAGGCAATGCATCAGCACCACGGCGGCACCGCTCGCCGCCGCCGACCTCGAGGGCGCGCGGCTCGGCGGTGAGCGCGCGCACGTCGTTGACGATGGTGGCGCCGGCCGCCAGCGCACGCTCCATCACCGCCGCCTTGCTGGTGTCGATGGAGAGCGCCACGCCAAGGCCGGCCAATCCCTCGATGACCGGAACGACGCGGCCGATTTCGACGGCCTCGGGCACCGGATCGGATCCCGGCCGCGTCGATTCGCCACCGATATCGAGCAGATCGGCGCCGGCGGCGATCAGCGCCTTGCCGTGGGCGATGGCGCTCGCCGCGTCCGCATGGTCGCCGCCGTCGGAAAAGCTGTCCGGCGTGACATTCACGATTCCCATGACGAGCGGCCGACCGGTCGGCAGGCCGGCGAACGAGGGCCGCGCCGCCGACAGGCGGTGCAGCGCCAGCGCGATGCTCGTGGCGGTCGCACCACCCTGCTCTTCCGCCCATTGTCTGATCGTCGCGAGCGACGCCCGCAGGCTGATGGGGTGCGCCGGCTTTGCCGGTTCGCGAATCAGAAGCTCGGCGGTCTCGAAACCGCCGGGACCGCCGGCAAGCGGCAAGCCACCGAGCGGGCCCGGCCATAGAACCGGATCGGGACGGAGGTAAATCTGCGTCCCGGCAGGCAGGGAAAAATCGACAAGGCGCGCGCTCATGGGCCGAACCTACATCACGGCCCGACGCGACGCATCCGTTCCGAACCCGCGTCGAGCAGGCGGCCTCCATCGCCAGCCCGGCGACCGAAGCCAAAGAAAAAACCGCCCCCCTTCTCAGGGGGCGGTTTTTTCAGGGTCAAACGACGGGAGCCTGTCAGGCGCCGGGCTGCGGCTCCGGGGTCATGCCGCCCGGGGGCGCCGACTCCTTGCGGCCGCGGCTGGTCGGCACCGAGGTGCGATGGCCACTGTCCTTGGGCGTCTCGTCCTCGTCCGGGCGCACGATCTTCTCGCCCTTGAGCAGGCGGGCAATCTCGTCGCCGCTCAGGGTTTCGTGCTCGAGCAACGCCTTCGCCAGATTGTGAAGCTCCTCGAGGTGCTCGGTCAGGATCGCGCGCGCACCGCGCTCGCCGCCTTCGACCAACCCGCGAATTTCTTCGTCGATCAGCCGCGCGGTCGCGTCGGAAATATTCTTGCGCTGGGTCACCGAATGGCCGAGGAAGACCTCTTCCTCGTTCTCGCTATAGCGCAGCGGCCCGAGCTTCTCGCTCATGCCCCACTCGGTCACCATGCGGCGCGCCAGGTTTGTCGCCTGACGGATGTCGTCGCCAGCGCCGGTGGTGATGTTCTCCTGGCCAAAGATCAGCTCCTCGGCGACGCGGCCGCCGAACATCATGGTGATCCTGGCGGTCAGCTCGCGCTTGGAATAGCCGTAGCGGTCGCGCTCCGGCAGCGACATGGTGAGGCCGAGCGCGCGGCCGCGCGGGATGATGGTCACCTTGTGCAGCGGATCGTGGGCCGGCACGTGCAGCGCGATCAAGGCATGGCCCGCCTCGTGGTAAGCCGTGAGGCGCTTTTCTTCCTCGGTCATGACCATGGAGCGCCGTTCGGCGCCCATCATGACCTTGTCCTTGGCCTCTTCGAGCTCGAGCATGGTGACCATGCGCTTGCCCTTGCGGGCCGCCAGCAGCGCGGCCTCGTTGACGAGGTTCGCCAAGTCGGCGCCCGAAAAACCAGGCGTGCCGCGGGCGATGATCTTGGCATCGACGTCGGGCGCGATCGGCACCTTGCGCATGTGGACGCGCAGGATCTTCTCGCGGCCGAGCACGTCGGGGTTCGGCACCACGACCTGACGGTCGAAGCGGCCGGGACGCAGCAGGGCGGGATCGAGCACGTCGGGACGGTTGGTGGCAGCGATCAGAATGACGCCCTCGTTCGCTTCGAAGCCGTCCATCTCGACCAGCAACTGGTTGAGGGTCTGCTCGCGTTCGTCGTTGCCGCCGCCGAGGCCGGCGCCGCGATGGCGGCCGACCGCGTCGATTTCATCGATGAAGATGATGCACGGGGCATTCTTTTTACCCTGCTCGAACATGTCGCGCACGCGGGACGCGCCGACGCCGACGAACATTTCGACGAAGTCGGAGCCCGAGATGGTGAAGAACGGCACATTGGCTTCGCCGGCGATGGCGCGCGCGAGCAACGTCTTGCCGGTGCCCGGCGGGCCGACCAGCAGCACGCCTTTCGGAATCTTGCCGCCGAGGCGCTGGAATTTCTGCGGGTCCTTGAGGAACTCGACGATTTCCTGCAGTTCGGTCTTGGCCTCGTCGATACCCGCGACGTCCTCGAACGTCACCCGGCCGACCTTTTCGGTCAGCAGGCGGGCGCGCGACTTGCCGAAGCCCATGGCCTTGCCGCCACCCGACTGCATCTGGCGCATGAAGAATATCCACACGCCGATCAGGAGCAGCATGGGGAACCAGGACAGCAGCACGCCGAGCAGAGACGGCGAACCATCGTCGGCCGGGGCCGCGGAAATCCGCACGTTCTTCTCGCTGAGCTTGGAAACCAGGTTGGGATCGTTGGGGGCGTAGGTCGAGAACGAGCGGCCGTCGGAGAAGTGGCCGTTGATGGTCTGACCTTGAATGGTGACATCGCTCACCTGGCCACGATCGACTTCCGTCAAGAAGTCGGAGAAGGCCAGACGGGATTGCGCACCTCGATTGGAGGGCGCTTGAAACATGTTGAAGAGCGCGATCAGCAGCAGGCCGATGATCACCCAAAGTGCGAGATTTTTTCCGAAATTCACTGTCTGAGCCTTGTCCTATCCGAGCCGGTAGCCGACGGAGGGATCCTCAAGAAGAGGCAAAATCGCACGCAATGGCTTCTAGCCGCTAATAAATAGTGTCGTGGACACCCTTAAACAAGCGTAAAGCCGGACTTCGTCAGAGGCGAGACCGGCGCAAAATGCACCAGCCACGCTGCGGCATAATTGTCTTTATCCATATTGGGTTGCTGGCGCCGGTAACCAAGGTGCGGCACCGTTATTAATTTGCCGCGGCGGCGCAAGGCCGGCAGGGTGATGATGACATCGCGCGGCAAGACATGCTGCAGGGCGAAACCCGAGCGCCGAACTTCCTGCCAGCCGTCTTCGCCGAGCGCGCCGACCGACCAGAGCGATGCCATCCCGGAAGCCTTGCGCGAAAAAACGGCACTCCGCCGGGCCGGGCCGACGTCATAGCGTCCATCCCAGATCACCGGCGCGGCCTCATCCAGGCGGACTGCCGGGCCGACCGCGGCGGGTTCACGGACTATGAGCAGCTCGGCCGGCGCACCCTTCACGCCGGACCGCGCCAGCGGCAGGATGCGGCAGCCACCCAGCGTGCGGCCACGGCCGAGCGCCGGTTCGCCGACGGCGTGCCGTCCGATCTCCTCGTAGAGCCGGGTCAACCGCGCCAGCCGCGGCCCATAGGTCGCGCCCCCGATACACCCGATGGCCCGCGCCAAGGCGCGCAGCCCAACCTCCCGCTCAGCGGAGCGCAGCGCCGCCGTATCGAGGCGCAGATATCCTTCGGGGTAGAGCGCCACCGCCCGGGCGAGCAACCGGTTGGTGGCGCCTTCGACGGCCGCGCGCGCCTGGGCCAGCCGCTCGGCCGTTTCGGCCAGGCGCGTGACCGTCATGCCCTCCTCCGCCAGCCGCGGCAATAGCTGACGCATGCGAACCCGCGCATTGGCGGGATCCCGGTTGCTCGGATCGTCGATCCAGGCTTGTCCGCGCGCTTCGAGATAGCCGACGAGCTGTGCCTTAGACACGCTCAGCAAGGGCCGCAGCAGCCGGACGGTCGCGCGCTCGGTAAGCGGCGACATGGCGGCGAGCCCATCGAGTCCGCTGCCGCGCGCCAGACGGAGCAGCAACGTCTCCGCCTGGTCGTCCTGGTGATGCGCGAGCAGAAGGTGCAGCACCGCATGCGCGCGGCACCAGCCGCAGAGCAGGTCGTAGCGCGCGTCGCGCGCGGCGGCCTGGAGGTTCGCCATGCGTCCGCCTTCAGCGCCTTTGACCGTCCCGGTTTTCGGCGGCGACCAGCGAAGGATGCGATGGCGGATGCCGGCCGCCTTCAGCCAACGCGCCACCTGCCGCGCCTCGTCGGCCGATGCGCGCCGCAGTCCATGGTCGACGGTGAGGGCGGTGACACGGCCGCCTCGCGCGCGCGCCCAGGTGTCGGCGAGCAGCGCCAGCGCCATGCTGTCGGCGCCGCCGGAGACGGCGATTGCCAGTTCGGGATGCGTCTCGAACGGTCCGAGACGGGCCATCGCCTGCGCAAAGGCGGTGTCCGAAAGGATGGTCACCGGCCGGAGCCCACGCGCCGACGCGCGCTCAGCCGCAGCGCAGCCGCTTCTGCTCCGACTCGGCGCGGCGCATGATTTCCTGCGGCGCCTTGGGATATTCGTTCTTGAGCATGACGTAGGAGGTGCAGGCCTCCTTGTTCTTGCCCAGCGCGCTCAGCGACAGGCCGAGCTTCAGCACGCTATCGGGTGCCTTCGAGCTGGTCCGGTAGCTTTGGATGCCCGTCGCGAAGGCGCGCACCGCGTTGTTGAAGTCGTTGCGCACGTAATAGGTTTCGCCGAGCCAATATTGCGCGTTGCCGGCGAGCTGGTGTTTCGGATGGGCCTGGACGAAAGCCTGGAGCGCGCGTTCGGCGCCCGGGTAGTCCGACTTGGTCAGCAGCGCGAAGGCGTATTTATATTGCTCCTCCGGCGTGCCATCCGGCAGCGCCTTACCCGCCGCGGGACCCGGCGCCGCTTGCGTCGTGGCCGGCGGCGTCGAGGCTGGCGGCACGTCGCCCGGCCGCAGGGTGCCGAGCACGCCGCTCTGGCTCGGCGCGCGGCTCGGATCGGCGGCGCCCCGCGGCGGCGATTGCGCTGGGCGGCAGCCCCGGCGAGGCGAGCGAGGTCGACGGCGGCGCGACGCCGGTCGCCGCGGCGCTATCGCTGGGCGCGGGCGCGCCACCAGGCGGCGCGCTGTTCAGGCGGAACTCCATATCCGCGGAAAATTTGTCGAGCCGATCGTTGAGCACGGTAATGCGGTGATTGAGCTCTTCCATTCGTCCATTCATATCGCGCAGGCGACTTTCGAGCTCGTCGATGCGGACCTGCATGCCTGCCATGCCACCCGGAGCCTGGGCGAGTTCGATGCTGTTGCCGCCCTGATAGACGTGTCGTTGCAGCACGTTCAATTCGCGCTGCACCTGCGCCACCTGATCGTTGATCGAGCGAACCTCGCTCGGGCTGACGCCCTGGGCGAGGGCCGCGACCGGCGTGAGAAAGAGGACCGCCGCGGCGAGGGTGACGGCAACGGCGCCCGCCTGCAAATGCCTGCTCATGATCGTCATGACCATTGCCTCGTGAGGTTCTCGTCGTTCAATTGCTTCCGCTGGACCGCGGCGCCCGGTCGCGCCATCTCGGACCGACGCCGACGAATGCGCCAGATCCAGTCGCGAATCCGATGCTAGCCGTCCTGAGGCGGGGTTTCAAATCAGAGCGAATATAATCATCCATCCCGACATAAATAAGGCGCCTGCCCAGCCAGCCAGAGGCTGTCCGGACAGGCGCCTTGAACTACCGCCTACGCCGAAAGCTTCGCGCTATCCGACGCAAGAGATGACCGCGATTACGAACCCGCGTTGCCGGTGACGACCGACACGCCGCGACGGTTCTGGGCCCAGGCCTGCTCGTTCGAGCCGACCACCGCCGGACGCTCCTTACCGTAGGAGATCGTAGTGATGCGGTTCGGGTTGATGCCGGTCGCGACGAGATAGTTCTTCACCGCCGTGGCGCGGCGGTTGCCGAGCGCCAGGTTGTATTCACGGGTGCCACGCTCGTCGGCATGACCTTCCACAGTGATGACGTTCTGCGGATACTGCTTCAGCCAGGCCGCCTGCTTGTCGAGGGTCGCGCGGCCGTCAGGGCGGATGGTGGAGCGGTCGGTGTCGAAGAAGACGCGGTCGCCGACGTTGACGACGAATTCTTCCTGCGAGCCCGGACGCGGCGCCGTCGATTGAGTCGATGACATGCCGGAGCCGGCGCCCGCCGCCAGCGCCTGCGGTACCGGTGGTATCCGGGGTCAACTCGCAGGCGGCGAGAAGCAGGACCGCGGCGATCATGCTTGTAAGACGTAGAGACATTTTATTATTCCTCTGATGGTGGAGTCTTGCGGTTTGCGAAGTGTCGGGTTCGGGCGCTAGTTCATGCAGAGTAAACGTCTACAATGCGATGAGCACTATAAACCAACGCAATGCCTGCTTATTCGATCCGGACTGTATGACGATTGCGGGCCCGCCCCGTCAGGGCAATCCCACCTCGAATGACTCTCTAAGAATAGCCCCTAAGCCTTATCCATGGATAATAACCTTGCAGAATCAAGGAATCAAGGGCGACCAAGCGGGGTCGGAGGCGTCGGTCGGCGTCACCAACTCCCGCTCGTTGTGGCCGGTGATGTCGATCGAGAACAGCCGGGAGGTGCCGCCGCGCCCCTGATCGTCCGCCGGCGTCTGGCGGAAGAACATCAGAACACGCCCGTTGGGCGCCCAGGTCGGGCCTTCGACCAGGAAGCTCTCGGTCAGCAGGCGCTCGCCGGAACCGTCCGGCCGCATCACGCCGATATAGAACTGGCCCTGAAACAGCTTGGTGAAGGCGATGTAGTCGCCGCGCGGCGACCAGACCGGCGTGGCATAGCGCCCCTGGCCGAAGCTGATGCGCTTCACGCCGCTGCCGTCGGCGTTCATGACGTAGATCTGCTGCGCGCCGCCGCGATCGGATTCGAACGTGACCTGCCGGCCGTCCGGCGAGAACGACGGCGCGGTGTCGATCGCCGGATCGTTGGTCAGGCGCGGCGACCTGCGCGTGCGCAGATTCATCACGTAGATGTCCGAATTGCCGTCCTGCGCCATGGACATGATGACCCGGTTGCCGTCCGGCGAGAAGCGCGGCGCGAAGGTCATGCCGGGGAAATCGCCGAGCACTTCCTGCTGTCCGGTGTCGATGTTGAAGATGTAAACCCGCGGCCGGTTGTTCTGATAGGAGAGATAGGTGATCTCCTGGGCCGTCGGCGAGAAGCGCGGCGTCAGCACCAGGTTGCGGCCGTCGGTCAGGTAGCGGTGGTTGGCGCCGTCCTGGTCCATGATGGCGAGGCGCTTGACGCGGCGTGTGCGCGGCCCGGTCTCCGACGACATAGACGATGCGGGTGTCGAAATAGCCGTCCTCGCCGGTGATGCGCTTGTAGATCGCGTCGGCGATGATGTGGGCGACGCGGCGCCAGTTGCCCGGCTCGGTGAAATAGGCGAGACCGACCATCTGCTGCTCGGCGAAGACGTCCCACAGGCGGAATTCGAGACGCAGCCGGCCGTCGGGCTGGAGCTGCGCCGAGCCGCTGACCAGCGCCTGGGCGCCGATCACGCGCCAATCGCCGAAGCGCGGCTGCACGCGCAGCGAATTCGGCGGTCTGCACGAATGAACGCGGATCGAGCGGCCGGAACAGACCGGAGCGCTGCAGATCGTCGGAAATGACCTTGGTCACATCCTGGCCGATCTGGTTCTCGCGCGGATTGGTGCCGAGGAAGTTGGTGATGGCGATCGGCAGCGGTTCCGGATTCGACTTATCCAGCACAATGCGCAGTTCAGCATGCGCCGGCGCCGCGGTCAGCGCGACCAGCAATGCGAGGAGCGCGGCGAATTGAACACGGTGAAGATGTGCGGCCAAGCGCCGCAGCGCGGCGCCCGTGAAGGCGAAAGATTCGGCAGACATTGCTATCCGATCATGTCTTTGGGGTTGAAGTCGAGCCGCAGGTCTTTCCATTGGTCGTATTTGTGCGGCGGCAGTTTAAGCGGCTGGCAGCGCGGATTGAGCACGGCGCGCTGGGCGCTCTCGGCGGCGGCCCGATAGAACGGATCGCCCATACGCGACATGTCATCGATGCGCGCGCTGATGACCCGGCCGTCGGGCGCGACGGTGGCGCGGATGGTGACGATGAGATCGCGCGCGTCGCGCGCGCCGGCCGGCATGCTCCAGCACGCCTCGATCTGACGTTTCACCGCGTCGACCTCGCTGATGGTAACCTGCTGATCGAGCGACGGCGGCGCGGGCGGGCGCGGCGGCGCCGTGTCCTTCGGAGTGACTTTGGCCTCGGTCTTTTCGCTGGCGCGCGGCGTCGGCGCCACGTCTTTCAGAACCTGGCTGAGGAAATCATCGCGCCTGGGCGGCGGCTTCTTCGGCGGCGGCGCCTTGGCGATCTGCGGCGGGGGCGGCGGTGGCGTGGCCGTTTCTTTGGGCGGCGGCGGCGGCTCCTTCTTCACCTCCGGCTTGGGCTCGGGCTTGACCTCCGGCGGCTTCGGCTCGGGCGGCTTGGGCAGAGGTTCGGGCGGCTTCTCGACAACCTGCGGCTTGGGCGGTTCGGGAACCGGCGGAACCGGCGGCGGCGGCGGAATCGGCCGCGCCTGGGGCGGTGGGGGCTTGGTTTCGACCGGCTTGGGCGGCACTGGCTTGGGCTCTTCGGGCGGTTCCTTGGACGGCGGCGGATTGGTCTTCTCGGCGATCTGGACCATTTCGACGATCATGGTCTGATCGGCGATGAGCCTATCCTCCATGAAGTGAGGCAGCCCGAAGATCACCAGGAGGGCCACTCCCACGTGTAAGATCGCCGAATAAATCCAGCCGCGCTGCATGTCCATGTTAACGCCCGCCCCGACCACTCGGTTGCGTGGGCTTGGCGGGCGTTCCACCGGCGGCGCCCGTGCTGCCCTGCGGAAGTTCGGCAATCAGCGCGACACGGCTGAAGCCGGCCGCATTGAGATTGCCCATGACCTCGATGACGCGGCCGTAGTTCACCGACTTGTCGCCGCGCACGAAGATCCGGGTATCGGGCTTGTTCTGGGTGATGGCCTGGAGCCGGGGCGCCAGGTCACGCAGATCGATCTCGCCTTCCTGCAGGAAGACGCTGCCCGCGCTATTGACGCTGACCACCAAAGGCTCGTCCTGGCCGGAAATCACCGAGGCGTCCGCTTTCGGCAGATCGACCG
Organism: uncultured Alphaproteobacteria bacterium; assembly: GCA_963752345.1. GTDB lineage: Bacteria > Pseudomonadota > Alphaproteobacteria > SMXQ01 > SMXQ01 > CAVVYA01. Next base: position 219,986 of record CAVVYA010000015.1, on the reverse strand, counting down.
GCACGCCGACCGTCAACAGCGGCGCCGTCACCATGAAAACGATGAGCAGCACCAGCATCACGTCCACCATGGGCGTGACGTTGATCTCCGATATGGGTGTGCGGCCCCGGCCGCGCCGCGAGCGGGCGCCGGCGCCGGTGGGAGCGGTAAAGCCCATCGCTAACCTTTCTCCTGCAATTGACGCGACAGGATCGCGGTGAAGTCGTTGATGAAGGCTTCGAGCCGGCCCGCATAGCGATTGAGATCGCCGGACAGCTTGTTATAGGCGATCACCGCCGGGATAGCGGCGACGAGACCGATCGCGGTCGCGAACAGCGCCTCGGCGATGCCGGGCGCCACCACGGCGAGCGAGGTGTTCTTCGAGGCGGCGATCGCCTGGAAGCTGTTCATGATGCCCCAGACGGTGCCGAACAGGCCGACGAACGGCGCCGTCGAGCCCACGGAGGCGAGGAAAATCATCCGCTTTTCGAGCCCGTCCATTTCGCGCGCCAGGGTCGTGTTCATCACCCGCTCGATACGCTGCTGGAGCGACATGCGCATCGACTCGGTGGCGGTCAAGCCCTTGGCGGTAGAGCGCCGCCATTCCCGCATGGCCGCGGCGAACAGGCCTTCCATCGGTCCGTCGGGACGGTTGCCGATGCGGTCATAGAGATCCTCGAGTGAACCGCCGGACCAGAAGGTGTCCTCGAATTCGTCGGCTTCGGCCTCGAGCTTGCGCAGCCGGCGCGCCTTTTCGAAGATGATCGCCCAGGTCCAGAAGGACGCGCCGAGCAAGCCGACCATGACGAGTTTGACGATCCAATCGGCCTGCAGGAACAGGTGCCAGACCGACATATTGACGGCGGCCGAGCCGCCCAGCGTAACGGCATCGATGGCAGGTGGAAGCGTTGTAGGATCCATTCGATTACGCTCTCTTTTTGTTGGCGAGGGCGGAGACATCCGCCGTGGTTGAGATACTCGGTTGAACAGGGACCGCGGCGACCGGCTTGCCCGCCAAGGGCCGCAGCAGATCGGCGATCCGGGACGGCAGGCGCGTCGGCCGGCCGTCACGGTTGATGACGGCGAGACGCACCACCAGGCGAGTCAGCTCGCGGGCCTCTCCGCCGTCCGGTTCGCGCCGGTAGATTGCCTGATCGAGGTCGAGGCTGGCATGGCCGAGCGCGCGCAATGCGGTGCGCACCTCCAGTTCGTCGTCGAGCCGCGCCGGCGCCAGATAATCGACCTCGCAGCGGCGCACGGCGAACGCCAGCCCGTCCGTTTCCATCAGCGCGCGCTGCGCGATGCCGAGGTCGCGCAGCACTTCGGTGCGCGCCCGCTCCGCGAAGTTGAGATAATTCGCGTAATAGACGATCCCACCCGTATCCGTGTCCTCGTAATACACGCGGAAGGTGGCGATGTGAACCCCATCGGGCATGAAGCGGGACGGCGCGCTAGTCATCCGCCCGCCCTTCGGTTTCCGGGCCGTCGGTCCGGCCCAGCAAATCCATCTGACGCCCGCCGTTGCGCGGCGGCTCGCGCCGCAAGTGGCGCCAGCCATTGTCCGCCAGCATGCGTCCGCGCGGTGTGCGCATGACGAATCCCTGTTGCATGAGGAAAGGCTCGATCACCTCTTCCAGCGCATCGCGCTGCTCCGATAACGCCGCAGCCAGGGTTTCCACTCCCACCGGCCCGCCGCCGTAATGGTCGGCCAGACACAGCAGGTAGCGCCGGTCCATGGCATCGAGCCCGGCGGCATCGACCTCCAGGCGCAGAAGCGCCGCATCGGCCGAGGCCGCGTCGATCGCCCCGCTCCCCGCCACCGTGGTGAAATCGCGCACCCGGCGCAGCAGGCGCGCGGCCACGCGCGGGGTGCCGCGCGCGCGCCGCGCCACTTCGCGGGCGCCGTCCTCGGTCATCGGGCAGCCGAGCAGCCGGGCGCCGCGCCGCACGATGGCCTCGAGCTCCGCGGGCTCATAGAAATTCAGCCGGCAGGGAATGCCGAACCGGTCGCGCAAGGGCGTGGTCAAGAGGCCGGTTCGCGTGGTGGCGCCGATCAGCGTGAAGGGCGGCAGGTCGATGCGTACCGAGCGCGCCGCCGGCCCCTCGCCGATCATCAGGTCGAGCTGGAAGTCTTCCATGGCCGGGTACAGAATTTCTTCGACCGCCGGCTGCAGGCGATGAATTTCGTCGATGAACAGCACGTCGCGCGGCTGCAGATTGGTCAGCACGGCCGCGAGATCGCCGGCCTTGACGATGATCGGCCCGGAGGTGGCGTGGAACCCGACGCCGAGCTCGCGCGAGATGATGCGCGCCAGGGTCGTCTTGCCGAGGCCGGGCGGGCCGGACAGCAGCACGTGATCCATCGCCTCGCCGCGGTTGCGCGCCGAGGTGATGAAGACCCGCAGATTGTCGCGCAACTGGGCCTGGCCGATGAAATCGTCGAGCGACTGCGGGCGCAGCGCGACCTCGAGCCCGTCCTCGGGCGCGGCACCGGGGGTCACCAGGCGCATGGCGTCGCTCGCCGTCTTGCCGCTCGCCGGAGTCATGCCACTGCTCTCATGCCGGCGTGCCCAGTTCCTGCAGCCCGGCGCGGATCAAATCGCCGACGGCCGCCTTGGCGCCGAGCTTGCGCGACGCGGCGCTCACGGCGCCAAACGCTTCGACGCGGCGGTAGCCGAGATTGACCAGGGCCGAGACCGCATCCGCCAGTTCGCCCTCGACGGCAGCGCCGTTCGCCGCACCGGCGGAAGCCTGGGATTGCACGCCCGCCTGCAACCCCACGAGCCCCGCCTTGTCCTTGAGCTCGGTGACGATGCGCTGGGCGAGCTTGGGGCCGACACCCTCGGCGCGCGACACGGTCGCGCGATCGCCCGCGACGATGGCCTGGGCGAGTTCGAGCGGCGCCAGGGTGCCGAGAATCGACAGCGCCACCTTGGCGCCGACACCCTGCACCGTGGTCAGGATCTTGAACCAATCGCGCTCGGTGTCGCTGGCGAAGCCGTAGAGATGGATGTGATCCTCGCGCACATGGGTTTCGATCTGCAGGCTGACCGGTTGGCCGCGCGCGGGCAGCAGGCCCAGCGTGCGCGACGAGCAGAACACCAGATAGCCGACGCCGTTCACGTCGATGATGGCAAACCCGTCGCGGATCGAATTGACGGTGCCGGAGAGCTTGGCGATCATGGCCGTACTCCCGCGAGCCGCAGTCCCGCCGCCGCGACGAAGCGCTGCGCCGAAGCCGCATGGTGGGCGTGGCAAATGGCGACCGCGAGCGCGTCGGCCGCATCGGCTGTTTCCAGCTTGGCGCCGGGCAGCAGTGTGCGGACCATCATGGCGATTTGCATCTTGGCGGCGTGTCCGGAGCCGACGACCGATTTCTTCACCAGGTTGGTGGCGTATTCGGCGACCGGCAGGCCGGCGCGCGCCGGCGCCAGCAGAACGACGCCGCGGGCCTGTCCCAGCTTGAGCGTCGAGGCGGCATTGCGGTTGACGAAGGTCTCCTCGACGGCGGCCGCGTCGGGCGCGTATTGCATGATGATCGCGGCGACGCCGTCATAGAGCGCGGCCAAGCGCACCGCGAGCGGCGCGCCGGCGTCGCTTTCGACCGCGCCATCCGCCACGTGGCGCAGGCGATTGTCGATGACTTCGATGATGCCCCAACCGGTCACCCGCAGGCCCGGATCGAGCCCGAGAAGTTTCATACCGCGTGCCTCAATGGTCGCTCTTTCCCGGGTCCGCCCAGAATGGGCAAAATGGCCCTAGAGAGACCGATAACCTTCAATACCGCGCGGCAGAGCGCGATCTCACGCGCTGAGCCGGCGCATTACGTCGTCGGACACTTCGAAGTTCGCGAACACCGCGCGCACGTCGTCGTTGTCGTCCAACACGTCGATCAGCTTGAGCACCGACTGCGCGGCCTCCTCGTCCACCGGCACGGTGGTCTGCGGCCGCCACACCAGCGCGGCGTGCGCGGGCGCGCCGAACTTCTTCTCGAGCGCTTCGCCGAGGGCCGCGAAATCCTCCGGCGCGCAGGTCACTTCGTGGGCCTCGGCGGTCGATTCCACGTCACGCGCACCGGCTTCCAGCGCCACCTCGAAGATCGCGTCGGCGCTCGCCGCCTTCGCCGGATAGCTGATGCTGCCGAGCTTCTCGAACATGAAGCTCACGCTGTTGGTTTCGCCGAGCGCGCCGCCATGCTTGCCGAACGCGGTGCGGACCTCGCCCGCGGTGCGGTTGCGGTTGTCGGTCAGCGCCTCGATGATGATCGCCACGCCGCCCGGGCCGTAGCCCTCGTAGCGGATCTCCTCGTAGTTCGTCATGTCCTCGCCACCGGCGCCGCGCTTGATCGCGCGCTCCATGGTGTCTTTCGGCATGTTCTGCTCGCGGGCCGCCGTGACGGCGGCGCGCAGCCGCGGATTGGAAGCAGGATCGGGATTGCTCCGCGCGGCGACCGTGAGTTCGCGAATGATCTTGGTGAAGACCTTGGCCCGCTTGGCGTCCTGCGCGCCCTTGCGGTGCATGATGTTCTTAAATTGGGAATGACCAGCCATGGCCCAAGTCTATATCCGGCGAAAATTGCAAGGGGCTGAGAACAAATGCGGTCTTTATACCATATCTTGTAGGAAAACCAGCGGCTTTGCAGCCTTCGCTACGCGAGCAATATGGCGAAATTTGGACAAAGGTTCCGTCCCCCGGTCGCTTGGCTGCGAACTGGCCCCGCGCACGGCACAGGCCGGAGGGTTCAGTCGGGCATTGCCTCTATCAGCGCGCCGCCCAAGCGCACGGGGGACGCGCGCTTGGCCAGGCCGGTGGCGTCGTCGGTCTCGACGAACAGGGCGCAGAGTGTCCCCTCCCCGGTGGCGGGCTCGAGACGCTCGCGTGCGCATCTTGGTGACGAAGCGGGCGAGGGCGACCTCTTTCTCCATGCCAATGATCGAGTCGTAATCGCCGCACATGCCGGCATCGGTCTGGAACGCGGTGCCGCCGGGCAGGATGCGGGCGTCCGCCGTCGGCACATGGGAATGGGACCCCACCACCATGGAGGCGCGGCCGTCGACCATATAGGCGAGCGCGGCCTTCTCGCTCGTCGCCTCGCCATGCACGTCCACCACGATGGCGTCCACCGTGCTGATCAGCTTGTGGGAGGCCAGCGCTTCTTGCAGGCCGGCGAAAGGATCGTCGAGCGGATCCATGAACAGCCTGGTCATCACCTGAATGACGAGGACGGAACGGCCGTCCGCCGTCTGATAGAGCCCGGCGCCGCTGCCCGGTGTGCCCTTGGGATAGTTGTAGGGCCGCAGCAGGCGCGGCTCGCGGTTGATGTAGGTCAGCGTCTCGCGCTGGTCCCAGGCATGATTGCCGGTGGTGACGACGTCGACGCCCCACTCGAAGAAGGAGCGGCAGATCTTTTCGGTGACGCCGAAACCGCCGGCCGCGTTCTCGCCATTGACGACGACGAAATCCAACCCGAGACGCCGGCGCAAATCCGGCACGTAATCCGCCACCGCCTGACGTCCCGCTTCGCCCATCACATCGCCGCAATACAAAAGCCGCATGCCATTCCTTTGTTCGTTGCCGTTTCTTGTGCCCCGGTGGACGCGGCTATGCAAACCGCCGGGCAGACTGTTCGGTGACCACGCCGTCGAGCCGCTGATCGCCGGCATGGCGCGGCACGTCACGCAATTCCTGGGCGGCATAGGCAACGCCGATCGCGAGCGGTTGGGCGTCGAGCAACCGCGCGCGCAGCACGGCAAGCGTGCGGTCGTAATAGCCCGCGCCATAGCCGAGACGCCAACCGGCGGCATCGAAGGCCAGCAGCGGCACCAGCAGCACAGCGGGCACCACCACAGGCGCGTCGGCTTTCGGCTGCGATACGCCATGCGCCCCGGGCTCCAGCACATCGCCCGGCCGCCAGCGGCGGAATTCGAGCGGCCGGTCACCGCGCGCGCGTCACCGGGAGCGCCATCTCGGCGCCCGCCGCCGCCAGACGCAGCATGAGCGGCCGCACGTCCAGTTCACTGCCGAGCGGCCAATAACCCGCCACCACGGCGCCGGAGCCGGATGCGACGTGCATGGAAAACGTCGCCATGAAATGGATCGCGACCTGCTCCGCGGCCTGACCGGCGGTATCGGCCGATTGGGCCGCCGCGCGGAGCTTCCGGGCCGCGGCCCTCATGCGCTGCTTGTCCGCTACCTCGTACAATGGAGATGCGCCCGATGGCAGAGGGTTGTACCAGAGATGTCGTGGATGCCCAGCGGCAACTCAACCGGATCGTTTCGCGAGATACGTCGGACGGGGCCGCCCAAGCCGTCGGATGTGCCTATCCTCTGCGGCCTGCATACGCAGGTGGGTGCCATATAACGAAACCAGGGCTTCGTCAGAGACAGCTCCCTAGAGGTGGTATTGGCCCCAGGGATGTTGGCGACCTAACGCACCGGGCAGCGCCCGTCCTAGGGCCGACTCTAAGCACCTTCGAGACGCGCGGCAACACCCTCGATGCGGCGCGCGAGACGTTCGAGCGATTGCTGCACGGCGCCGTTCCGCTCAGGATCGTTCTCGGCTTCCTCGTCGGCGCGCGCCGCGGTGGACTGCCGCGCCTCTTTTGCCTCGGCCAATTCGTCGTAGGCGTCGGCGAGTTCGTCGGCGATCAGCAGACTGGCCATGACCATGAGGCGCGCATCGCCGACCTGGCCGACGTTGGTGACCAGTTCGGCGACCTTTTGGTCGAGATAGAGGCCGAGACGGGCGAGATGCTCTTCCTGCCCGTCATCGCAGGCGATGTCGTAACTGCGGCCATTGATGGTGATGGCAACCTGGCCCATGAATTCCTCGCCTCGTTTGCGCTGTGGCCGCCCGACAGCCGATGACTCAACCTTCGATCAGACCCTTGACCTGCCTGATCGCCGCATCGAGACGCTCGGTTGCCGTCTTCTTCATGGCCAGCAGCGCCGCGTTTTCGGCGCGGACGCGCTCCAGCTCGGCGCTGACCGCCGCGAATTTCGCGTTTTGCCCTGACTGACCATCCTTGCCACCGGCGGCGAGCGCCTCTTCGAGACGACTGACGGCTTGTTCCAAGCGAACTTGTGCTGCGATGACGGGGTCCATGTAATTCGTCAACATCAATAAGGCTCCGAAGTTGGCGCCAAGATACGCCCCTGTTTCGCGAGCCGTCAATAAAACCGCGCGCGAAGTTATCCCGGTACTGTGGACGAACGCGCCCCGCCTGATCGATAAGCGCTTGTGTCACAATGCTCGCAACGGCCGCGCGATTTTGGCATTGTTGCATGAGAGGAGCCGGACGACATCACACCGCGCGCTGTTATCATTCACAGTTTGGATCAGGCGCGCGCCGCGTTGGCGGCCGCGGAAGCGCGCGGCGTGTCCATCGTGCTCTACAGCGCGGACGGTGCGGCGGGCTACAGCGGGATCGGCTGGTTCACGTCCGTGATCGATGCCGCGCGCGCCGATCATCCCCGCGCCGTATTCGAAGCGGTGCTCGACTGTGGGTCCAATGGCGCGTTGGCTGCCGCCGCTTTGCGCGGCGGCTGCCGCGCCGTCGTTGTTCGCGGCACCCCGGCGCTCCGGCGCAAGCTCGCCGCCATCGCGACCGGCATGGCGGCGCGGATCGACGAGGGCGCGACGTGGCGCGCTGGACCTGCGGCACAGCGCGGAGCCGCACGGCGCGGTTATTGCATGGCTTTCAGAGGCTGACGCGTGCCGCGCTGGCCTGCCAGGCAAGCTACGCCCGCTAGGCTATCCCCACTGTTCCGTTCCGCTTAACATCGCGCTCCATCGAGTTTTTTACCCTACGCGAGATCGCGGCCGAAGGCCTGGGCTCGATTGCAAATCGCCGCCACCTGGGCTAATCAGAACGCCAGCATTACGCCTAATCCACCACACATAATATGGAGCCCGCGAGCCATGAAAGTGTCCCAGCGCGTCAAGAAGATCCTCGACAACTACGAAAGCGACTGTCCAGGGACCAAGGCCAACCTCGCCCGCATCCTGATGAACGGCAAGTTGGGCGGCACCGGCAAGCTGGTCATCCTGCCGGTCGACCAGGGCTTCGAGCACGGCCCGGCGCGCAGCTTCGCGCCCAATCCGGACGGCTACGACCCGCACTATCATTTTCAGCTCGCCATCGACGCCGGCCTGTCGGCCTATGCCGCGCCGCTCGGCATGATCGAGGCGGGCGCCGACACCTTCGCCGGCTCGGTCCCGACCATCCTCAAGATCAACAGCGCCAATTCGCTGTCGCGCGCCAAGGAAGGCGCGACCCAGGCGATCACCGGCTCGGTCGGCGACGCGCTGCGGCTCGGCTGCTCCGCCGTCGGCCTGACCATCTATCCCGGCTCCGACATGGCTTACGAGATGTTCGAGTTCTGCCGCGACACCATCGAAGAGGCGAAGGCGGCGGGCCTGGCCGTGGTGGTGTGGTCCTATCCGCGCGGCGGCGAGTTGTCGAAAGACGGCGAAACGGCGATCGACATCATCGCCTATGGCGCGCATATGGCGGCCCTGCTCGGCGCCCATATCATCAAGGTCAAGCTGCCGACCGACAAGCTCGAACTCGGCGCCGCCAAGAAGGTCTACGAGGACCGCAAGATTCCGCGCGGCACGCTGGCCGAGCGCGTCGCCCATGTGGTGAAATCCTGCTTCAACGGCCGCCGCCTGGTGGTGTTCTCCGGTGGCGAAGCCAAGGACACGGAAGGCGTGCTGAACGAGGCGCGCGCGATCCGCGACGGCGGCGGTACGGGCTCCATCATCGGCCGCAACAGCTTCCAGCGGTCGCGCCAGGACGCGCTCGAGCTGCTCGACGGGATCATCAAGATCTACCAGGGCAAGGAGTAAGCGGAACTACCCGGCCGCCTTCCGCGGGCCGCCGGGCTTCCCACCACACGATGTCGCAACGACACGAAGAGCCGGCACAATGCCGGCTCTATCTCATTACGCCGCCGGCATTCGATCCGCCGACCTTCCGCGACAGCCTGGCCCAGGCGCTCGACGGCGGCGACGTCGCCTGCGTGCAATTGCGCCTGAAGAATGCGGCGGACGACGCGGTCAAGCGCGCCGCCGACCTGCTGTGCCCGCTGGTCCAGGAGCGCGGCGTCGCCTTCATTCTCAACGACCGGCCCGACCTCGCCGCGGCGACCGGCGCCGACGGCGTTCATGTCGGCCAGCAGGACGCGGGCTATGACGAGGCGCGCCGCCTGCTCGGACCCGACCGCATCGTCGGGGTGACCGCCCACGATTCGCGCCATCTCGCCGTGGAAGCCGCCGAAGCGGGCGCCGACTACGTCGCGTTCGGCGCGTTCTTCCCGACCGGCACCAAGGATGCCATCGGCCATCCGGCGCCCGAGATCCTCGAATGGTGGTCGCAAATCATGACAGTGCCCTGCGTCGCCATCGGCGGCATCACGCCGGACAATTGCGCGCCGCTGGTCAAGGCTGGCGCCGATTTTCTCGCCGTGGTGTCGGCGGTATGGAATCACCCGGACGGCCCGCGCGCGGCGGTGAAGCTGTTCAACGAGAAGATCACCGCGGCGCTGGCCTGAGCCGGCGCGAAATATCCCCCGATTACGATGTGCGCCGGCGACAGCACCGACAGCATGCCGTAGAGCGGCGTGCCGATGCTGGTCAGAAAGCCCTTGTCGTACCCACGGCCAGTAAATGGGGGCAATACGACACGCTATCGACGAAATTCGCCCGCAAAAACCCGACTTGACCGTGCTTGGCGAAAGTCTTACTGGACCTCAGAACGCTTGCGAACTGCGATGGGGCCTATCGGGGAGCATCCGCGTGTTGAGCAAAGACGATAACGAGCTGTTGACCCGGGTCGGGCCGGGAACGGCCATGGGTTCTTTCCTCCGGCAATATTGGCACCCGGTGCTGCTCTCGTCGGAGCTGCCGCATCCCGACTGCGCTCAGCTCCGGGTTCGGGTCCTCGGCGAAAGCCTGATCGCCTTCCGCGACACCGGCGGGCAGGTCGGTTTCGTCGGCGAACAGTGCCCGCACCGCAAGGCGTCGCTCTTCTATGGGCGAAATGAAGAAGGCGGATTGCGCTGCGCCTATCACGGCTGGAAGTTCGACATCGCCGGCCGCTGCCTGGATATGCCGAACGAACCGGATGGCCGCATCAAGGATAAGATCCATCACAAGGCTTACCCGGCGCGAGAGCAAGGCGGCGCCATCTGGATCTATATGGGCCCGGAAAACCCCGCACCACCGCTGTCGAATTTGGAATGGATCGGCCTTCCCGCCGCACACCTCTTCCAGGCCAAACGGGTTCAGCAGAGCAATTGGCTGCAGACGCTCGAAGGCGACATCGACCAGAGCCATGTCAGCTTCGCCCATCGCCGGCTCGATCGCGATCCGAGCGCCAGCGGGCGGCCGACCGTCGATACGATCCGCCTCGCCGACACGCACCCGCGCATGACGGCGCAGGACATGCCCTATGGCGTGCTGATCGGCGCCGGCCGTGTCGCGAGCGACAACGAACGCTATTGGCGGCTGACCCAGTACCTGTTTCCCCATTGGGTCATGACCGGACCTTACGGCGAGAACCCGACGCGGCACGCGCGCTGCTGGGTGCCGATCGACGATTATTCGACCCTGCTCTTCACCGTCACGTTCCACCCGCTCAATCCGCTGCCGGAAAAACTGATTTCCCGGCTGCGCAAAGGCACCGGCGCCGGATACGTCGGGGAGGAAAATTTCCGGCCGAAGACCGATGCGCCATTCGGCGCCTGGATACCGAAGGCCAGCATCGAAAACGATTTCTTCCTCGACCGCGCGCTGCAGAAAACCGAACACTTCTCCGGCATCCGCGAATTCTGGGCCCAGGATGCGTCCTTGCAGGAAAGCATGGGACGCATCTCGGACCGCAGCGACGAGCATCTGGTGACCGGCGATGTCGGGATCGCGCGCGTCCGCCGGCGTCTCCTGCGCGCCTGCACGGCATTCCGCGACGGCAACGAGCCGGCGCCCGTGGTGCACGATCCGGATGCCTATCAGGTCCGCGCTGCCGCGGCCCTGCTGCCTGCCGATGCATCCTGGATCGAAGCGACCGAAGAACAGCGCAAGGTGATTCCCGGCGTCAACCAGGCTGGCGTTTGACGGGTGCGACCACGCCAATCACGGGCCCGCCCGGCCGCGGTCGGCGCCGGGCGCGTGTTCCCACCTCGAGCATTGCGGTTCCGGGTCGAGCCAGGTCCGTGGCCGCATCGCGGCGGCGGAAAAATCAGGGACGGGAGATTGATAGGCCATGGAGTCTGATCTGAAAGACCGCGTCGTCGTGGTGACCGGCGCGGCGCGCGGCATGGGACGAGCCTATGTCGACGGCTTCCTGGCGCGCGGCGCCAAGGTGGTGGCGACCGACAGGTCGTGGGACGGGGTGCCGGACTTCGACAAGGCTCATGCCGCGAAGCTCATGACCGTCACCATGGACGTGACCGACGACACCCAGATCGACGCCGCCTATCGCTCGGCCCTGGATCGCTTCGGGACGGTGGACGTGCTGATCAACAACGCCGCCATGCGCCAGCGCGACCTGTTTCCGCCGACCGGGCGCGTGACGACCTTGGAGACCAAGGATTCCGACTGGCAGAAGTCGTTCGGCGTCAACCTGTTCGGCACCTTGAAGGTGATCCGGCGGTTCATCCGCCCGATGATCGAGAAGAAGCGCGGCAGCGTCATCAACACGGTGAGCAGCGGCGTCCTGATCCAGTCCCACGGCGGCGCCTATGTCGCGCTGCGTCCGCACACCCGCGAGATGCCCTACATGTCGTCGAAAGCCGCCCTGACGACCATGAGCTTCTATCTCGCCGACGAAATGCAGGAGCACAATGTGGCGGTGAATATCGTCATCCCGGGTCACGCCCGCACGACCGGCTTCGACGAGCAGAACCGCGCCCGGCTGGCAGGCGGCGGGCAGCGCGGCTCCATCCCCGTGGTGCCCGAGCATATCGTGCCGCTGGTGGCGCACCTCGCGACGCAGGACGCCTCCGGCATCACCGGCCGGATGTTCGACGTCACCAGATGGAATATCGAGCATGGATTGGGCGGCCCGGAGGCCTGGGCGGACAAATCCTTTTCCTATGAAGCTCTCTTGAGCGATTAGTGGGTGCCAGGGCCAGCCATTCCTGAATAGGATATTGCAATGAGCCCCTTGCTGGAGGTCCGCGACCTCCAAGTCCAGTTCGACACACGCGCCGGCGTCGTCAAAGCCGTCGACGGAATTTCCTACGCCGTCGCGGAAGGCGAGACCGTCGCCCTGGTGGGCGAAAGCGGTTGCGGGAAGAGCGTCTCCGCGCTGGCGCTGATGCGGCTCATTCCGCCCCCGGGCCGCATCGTCGGCGGCGAAGTCTGGTTCGAGGGCCGCGATCTGCTGAAGCTCGATAAAGGCAAGATGCGCGCCATCCGGGGCAGCGGCATCGCGATGGTCTTTCAAGAGCCGATGACCTCGCTGAATCCAGTGCTGACGATCGGCCGCCAGATCATGGAGCCGATCCGGTTGCACCTGGGCATGGACAGGCGGGCCGCGAAGCGCTGGGCCGTCGAACTTCTGGAAATGGTCGGCATCTCCGACGCGGAGCGCCGGCTCGGCAGCTATCCGCATCACTTCAGCGGGGGCATGCGTCAGCGCGTCATGATCGCCATCGCGTTGAGTTGCAAACCCAGGCTTCTGCTGGCGGACGAGCCCACGACAGCCCTGGACGTCACGATTCAGGCGCAGATATTGGAGTTGATCAAGCAACTCGGCCAGGAGACCGGCACCGCCGTACTTCTCATCACGCACAACTTGGGTGTCGTGGCACGCTATGCCGACAGACTCAACGTGATGTACGCCGGGCGCATTGTGGAGCGCGGGACAGCGCGGGACGTCTATCGCAGGCGGTGCCATCCCTACACGCTGGGTCTCCTGGAGTCGGTCCCCCGGCTGGATGCGCCGAGAGGCGAGCGCCTCGCTGCCATCGAAGGTCTACCCCCCGTATTGGAGCGCCTGCCGCCCGGTTGCGCCTTTCGGCCGCGATGCCCCTTTGCCATCGACCGTTGCGCTGAGCAACGTCCGCCGCTGGCCTCGGTCGGCCATGGCCATGACGCCGCCTGCTGGGTCTCGAACCTGTCCGACCGCACGCCCCGCCGGAATGGGGTCGCCTCGGCATGATCGCCCCGCAGCAGACGGTGCATCACGAATCTTCGTCCGTCGCCAGGCAGAATCCCCTGCTGCAGGTCGATCATGTCAAGACATACTTCCCGATCACCGAGGGGCTGCTCCGGCGCAAGGTCGGCGAGATCAAGGCGGTCGACGATGTCAGCTTCGTGATTCACCGCGGCGAGACGATGGGGCTCGTCGGCGAAAGCGGCTCGGGCAAGACCACGCTCGGGCGTAGCATCCTGCTGCTCGAGCAGCCGACCTCGGGCAGCATCAACTTCGATGGCGTCGAGTTGACGACCCTGCCGAAACCCGAACTTCGGCGATTGCGCCGCCGCATCCAGGTCATCTTCCAGGACCCCTATAGCTCGCTCAATCCCCGGATGAAGGTGGCCGACATCGTGGCCGAGCCGATGAAGATCCATCGGCTGGCCGAGGACGCCGACGAGATTCACGTGAAGGTCGAGGAACTGCTTCGAGCCTGCGGGGTGAGCCCGCATATGGCCGGTCGCTACCCGCACGAGTTCAGTGGCGGCCAGCGCCAGCGCATCGGGATTGCAAGAGCCCTCGCCGCGGGTCCCGAGTTCATCGTCGCGGACGAGCCGGTTTCAGCCCTCGACGTCTCGATCCAGGCCCAGATCGTCAACCTGCTTCAGGATTTGCAGAAGCAATTCCAGCTCACCTACCTATTCATCGCCCATGACCTGTCGGTCGTGCGGCACATCTCGGACCGCATCGCGGTGATGTATCTGGGCAGGCTGATGGAAATCGGCGAGCGTGAAGCGCTGACGATGGAGCCGCTGCATCCCTATACGCGGGCCTTGCTCTCGGCGGTGCCGGTGCCCGACCCGGTGGTGGAAGCGCAGCGCGAGCGCATCATCCTGCCCGGAGTCATTCCCAGTGCGGCAAATCCACCGTCCGGCTGCGTCTTCCATACGCGTTGCCCGATCGCCCGAGATGACTGCAAGATAAAAGTGCCCGTGTTTCGCGAGGTGCATCCCAATCGATGGGCCGCATGCCATTACGTTTAGCCGCGCGATGCCCATTGGGGATTGAGCCCGCCGGTGCGAACTTCGCGTCGAGGGTTAGGGCCTGCTTGACATTGTCTGGATGGCATAGAAAGCTTCGGCCGGCATTGACCCGGTCGGTGTATTATGAGGCGCCTCACGCGGAGACCATAGCTCATGATCCATCGTCGCGCGCTCCCCTCGAGACTTTCGATCACCGCCAGCGCAGTCCTGATGTTTGGATTGATCGCCGCTGAATCCAACGCTCAGGCGCCGAGCAACACGCCGGCCGCCACGCCACCCGGGTCCACAGCGCAGAACCCCGCCGTCAAACGCGGCGGCATCGTGCGCCTGATCAATGGCGCGCCGCGCACCCTCGACCCCGCAGGCATCGGCTGCGCCAGGTCGGAGTCGCAGAGCGCATTCTCCTATGTGTTCGACAGTCTCGTCGGATATCCCAGCGGACCGGGGGCCGATCCCTTAAGTCAGCAGATCGTCGGGTATCTGGCCGAGAGCTGGGAAGCGATCGACGCCAAGACCTATCGATTCAAGCTCAAGCAGGGCGTGAAATTCGCCAATGTGGCGCCGGTGAACGGACGCGAGCTGACGTCGGAAGACGTGAAGTTCAGCCTGGACCGCTATGCGGCCGGCAAGGAGTGCGCGCCGGAAACCCAGCGCATCCAATCGGTCGAAACGCCGGATAAATACACGGTCCTCATTCACCTCAAGGAGGACTTCGCGCCGTTCCTGAACCAGCTGGCCGGAAGTCAGGCCTGGATCCTTCCCAAGGAGGCCGGAGTGGCCGATCCGGCCGGCGTCGGCGGCCTGAGCTTCAACAACCCCAAGGCGTTCATCGGCTCCGGCCCGTTCATCCTGGTTTCGCTCGACCGCACCTCGCAGCTCGTCAAACTGAAGCGAAACCCGGATTTCTACCAAGCCGGCAAGCCTTACGTGGAAGGCATCGAGACCCGGTATATCGCCGACTACGCGACGCAGGTCGGCCTCTTGCGCACCGGGCAGATCGACCACCTCACCCTGAATCCGGGCACGCAGGACGAGATCAAGCGGACCAATCCGAAGCTGGTGTTTCGCAATACCCTGCGCAAGACCAGCTCGGCCTATCGCCTCGCGCTGTGGAAACCGCCGTTCGACGACGTCCGCGTGCGCCGGGCCGTCGCACTCGCCTACAATCAGGACGAATTCATCCAGGCATACGGCGGCGGCGGCGGCCGGCGCTGCGGGTTCATCGGCCCCAACCAGCCCGATTGGATGCTCCCCTGCGACCAGCTCCCGGCAAGCGCGGGGCGGTGGTGGGAAGACAAGGCCGACGATGTCGAACTCGCCAAGAAACTCCTGGCCGAAGCAGGCTATCCCAACGGATTCACGACCAACATCAACCTGAGCAACTTGGCTTCGTTGCAGAGCCGCTACCTCGTCGATCTGTTCGCGGCGCAATTGAGTCGGGTGGGCATCCAGGCGACCATCGAGCGGGTCGAGCATGCCACGCACCTTCGCGGCTACCTCAAGACCGACTGGAAGGGCATCACGGTCACCTCCACAGGCGACGAAACCGTGCTGAATTATTTCCAGATCACTCAGCCGGACTTTGTCTACAACGTGAACCGTCTCAACGATCCCTTCCTCAATCAGAAGTTCAAGGAATTCATCGCCACGACGGACCCCGACCAGCAGAAGAAGCTCATCGCCGAGGTCTCGACCAAGATGGCCAGCGAGATCTATCTGCTCTATCTGCCGGCGGAGCCGCACTTCCTGGCGTGGCAGCCGCACCTCAAGGATTTCGCCCCGGCGGTCGGCGACCATGACGGCCGCGCCTACATCAACGCCTGGTTGGACAAGTAAGCGCACTGCCCTGCCCCGCCGCGCCGTGAATGCTGGACGGCGTGCGGTCTCGGGCTTGGTTGTGTCACGCGTGAACGACTGGAGACAGCATGTGGACCTACGCGGCACGCCGATTGCTCATCACAGTGCCGGCTTTCTTCGTCGCCGCGACGCTCGCGTTTCTGCTGTTGCGCGTGATACCGGGCGACTTCGTCGACGTTTACGAGAATGAAGTGGGGGTTTTGGGAGACCCGCAGCAACTGCGTGAGACTCTTGGACTGACCAAGCCGATCATGGTCCAGTATTTTGATTGGCTGTCGGGGATCTTTCGCGGCGACCTGGGGTATTCGGTCATGGCAGGCGAGCCGGTGGTCGATGCCCTGATGCGCAGGCTGCCCGTGACGTTCGAGCTGGTGATCCTGACGCTCGTGCTGTCCAGCGTCATTGCCATTGTGGTCGGCGTCCTGGCGGCGGTGTATCCGGACACGCCGGTGGACTATCTGACCCGAGGCGTTGCCGTACTAGGCCTGTCAATTCCCACGGTATGGATCGCGACCGCGGCGGTCACTCTCCCGCCGCTCTACTTCGGCTGGATTCCGAACGTCTTTTGGACGCCTTTCTTCGAAGATCCGATCGAAAACCTCAAGCAGTACGCGGTGCCCGCGCTGATCGGCGGCGCCTTCGGCTCGGCGGCCTTGATGCGCATGACGCGGGCCATGATGCTCGAAGTCCTGAAGCAGGACTACATCACGGCGGCGCGGGCTCGCGGCCTGCGGGAATTCGTCGTTTTGGGACGCCATGCCTTGAAGAATGCCATGATCCCGGTCATCACGCTCATTGGCCTGCGCTTGACGGCCGCCGTCGATGGCAGTGTGGTGGTGGAAACGATCTTCGGGCTGCCCGGCATGGGACCGTTCGTCGTGCAGGCCATTCAGTCGCGGGACTATCAGGCGGTGCAGGCCGTCGTCCTTCTGCTCGCCGTTTTCACGCTGCTCGCCAGCTTGCTGGTCGATCTGCTCTACGGCGTGCTGGACCCGCGGATCAAGTACAAGTAGGCCCCATGGCAAAGCCAGTGACCGTGCGACCCGAGATTCGCGATGTCGACGTCCTGAGGATGGAGAAGCCGCGGACGTGGTACGTCGATCTATGGGTGCGCCTGATCAAGACCAAGCCACTGGCCACGGTCGGCCTGCTGATCGTGATCACGCTTTTGATCGTCGCCACCTTCGCCGACTTCATCGCGCCGGAAGGCATCAACGATGTGAATATCGCGGCCCGGCTGCAGCCGCCGAGCGGCGAGCATCTCATGGGGACCGATCCCCTGGGCCGCGACCTGTTCAGCCGAATCGTCCATGGTGCCCGCATTTCCGTGTTCGTGGCCTTTGGCTCGGTCGCGTTGGCGATGGTCCTCGGCGGCCTGCTCGGCGTTCTGAGTGCCTACTACGGCGGCTGGCGCGACACGTTCGTGCAACGGTTCGTCGACGGCTGGCTGGCAATTCCCACCCTGGTGATCCTGCTGGCGCTCAGCGCGGTGCTGCCGCAGGGGCTCCTCACGATCATCCTCATCATCGGTGTCAGCTTTGGCGTATCGAACTCGCGCGTCATCCGCGGCCATGTGCTGGCGATCAAGGAAAGCACCTACGTCGACGCGGCGCGCGCTCTTGGCGCGGGAAATCTCCGCATCATGCTGTTCCACATCGCGCCCAACACGCTGGCTCCGGCCCTCATTCTGGCGACGGGAGAACTGGCGACGGCGGTATTGCTGGAAACGTCGCTGAGCTTCCTCGGTTTCGGCGTCCCCGCTCCCTATCCGTCCTGGGGCGGCATGATCGGCGGCGAGACGCGCCACTACATGGCCGAGGCGCCCTGGCTGCTGATCTTTCCGGGCCTTGCGCTTGCCGCTGTGGTCTTCGGCTGGAACGTGCTGGGCGACGCGCTCCGGGATCTGCTCGACCCGCGCCTCCGATAGCCCTGCGGGGGAACTCCCCATGACACGGGTCGGGCGGGCGTCTCCGGCCACGTCCAAAAATAGCTGAGGCGATCCCCGCATGGGGTCGGTTTTCGCCGGTGGACTCGCCAGATCGATGGCCTCTGCCCCATTGACGCCATCATTTGAACCTATGCAGGTCGGTCGAGGGTATCGCCGCGTTCGCATCAGCAGCCATCCCGTCCATGTCATGCGACAGCCAGAAAGGTTGGCAATGCGCCATTACCGTGAGGATCGTGTATCCGAAAATACCACGTTGAATTCCAGCGACTTGAGCACACTTTCGAGCGCCAGGCTGGAGAGCCTGCCGGACAGCCTTTCCGGCGATCTGCGCCAGCCGTTTGCCAGCTGGGGGGCCGCCGGCGCGGTTGTCGCCCGCATGCAGAACGCCGGCGACAAGCTGGCGGCGGGTCTTGCCGAAGCCAGTCCGTTCCTGCGCGCCTTTCTCGCCGATCCGCGGCGTGTCTCCGCCGTTGCCCCATCAGGCCGCGCGCTCGCCACAGCAATCACGGCTGAGATTTCGCCTCACTCGGCGCCGGTCATTGAACTGGGCCCCGGCACGGGCGCCTTCACCCGCCGGCTTATCGAACGCGGCATTCCACAGGACCAGTTGGTGCTGATCGAGTCCGGCAACGAATTCGCCCAACTGCTGCAAGCGCGCTACCCCGACGCTCGGGTGCTTCGTATGGATGCCACGCACCTGCGCCATACCCCGCTGTTCGACGGCGTACAGGCCGGCGCGGCGGTCAGCGGACTTCCGCTGCTCTCGATGTCGGCGCGCCAGATGATCGCCATCCTGAACGGCGCCTTCGTATCACCTGCGGCCGGGTGGCGCTTTCTACCAATTCACCTACGGGCCGCGCTGCCCGGTGCCGCGCGCGATCCTGGAGCGGCTCGGCCTCAAGGCTGTGCGCATCGGGCGGGCCCTCGTCAATGTTCCGCCGGCCGGAGTTTATCGCATCACCCGCAGCCGGGCCTCGCAATAGCAGTGTGATCGAGCAGGCTGCGGTCGAAGGGCGACCGCATCGTCCTCGACAACGCCGCGACGAAGGCCGCCCTGATCGCCGGTGCGACCATTCTATGCGACCGGCGCCCACAGCACGTCGTCGATCTCCGCCGCGCCGGTCGCCAGCATGACCAGCCGGTCGAAGCCGAGCGCCATGCCTGACGCCTCGGGCATCTGCGCGAGTGCCGCGAGAAAATCCTCGTCGATCGGATAGCGCATGCCATAGAGCCGCTGCTTCTTCTCCATGTCGGCTTCGAAGCGGCGGCGCTGTTCGGCGGCATCGGTGAGCTCGCCGAAGCCATTGGCGAGTTCGAGCCCGGCGACATAGATCTCGACCCGCTCGGCCACGCGCGGATCGCTCGGCGAGGGCCGCGCCAGCGCCGCCATGGAGATCGGATAGTCGGTCAGCGCCGTCGGCGCGCCGATGCCGAGCCGCGGCTCGATGCGGTCGAGGAAGATGTGGAAAAACAGATCCTCCCAGTCGCCCGAATAGAGCAGCGCAAGGCCCGCCTTCGCGGCGGCGCGGCGCAGCAGATCGGCGTCGGGATTGTGCGGATCGGGCGCGGTGGCCAGCAGGTCGATCCCGGCGTAGCGCGTGAAGGCGTCGGCCACCGTCAGCACCTCCATCGGCTGCATCGGGTCGCAACGCAGGCCATTCCAGCGCAGCCCCTGGCCCCGCAGCGCCGCCGGCACCGCGTTCCAGGCGCTTCGTAGCAGCGCGCCGGCGTCGGCGATGAGGGTCTCGGTGTCCTCGGCAACGCGATACCATTCGAGCATGGTGAACTCGGGATGGTGGGTCGGCGCCCGCTCGCCGTTGCGATAGACCCGCGCCAGTTGAAAAATCCGCGGCATGCCGGCCGCGAGCAGCTTCTTCATGGCGAATTCCGGCGAGGTATGCAGATAGAGCCGCCGCGCGCTCTGGCCGAACGGCTCTTCCAATTCCGCGGCAAACGCCTTGAGATGCGGTTCGAGTCCGGGCGAGACCTGCAGCGCCGGCGTTTCCACCTCGGCGAAGCCTTGGCTCGCGAACCAGGCGCGCGTGGCCGTGGTGATCGCGCCGCGCGCTTCGAGATAGGGCCGGCGTGCGGCGAACCGCTTCCGGTCCCACCATGGTCCGGCATGGGACCCGGCAGAGGCAGCCGCCGTGGAAATCTGTCCCGGCTCATCGGTTTTTCGACTATTCATAGCCCGGCCATATGCCGTGAGATGACGGTCCCCGTAAAGGCCAAGCTCGCAGTCCCGGAGATACGCCCATGTCCCGTCCCGCGTCCCGCCAAACCCATCGCACCGCGGCCGCGCTGGCCGATGCCGGCCTGATTGGCGCCGACGAGCGCCCCGCCGTCGATCAGGTGTCGCGCCGCTACGCGGTGGCCGTGACGCCGCACCTGGCCGACCTGATGGCCGGCAAGCCGGCGGGCGACCCGATTCGCCGCCAGTTCATTCCGGCCGGCGAGGAACTGGTGGTGGCGCGCGAGGAGCTCGGCGATCCGATCGGCGACGACGCCCATTCCCCGGTCAAAGGCATCGTGCACCGCTACCGCGACCGGGTGCTGCTCAAGCCGCTCCATGCCTGCGCGGTCTATTGCCGCTTCTGTTTCCGGCGCGAGGACGTCGGGCCGGGCGGCGACGCGCTGAATCCGGCCGAGCTCGAGGCGGCGCTCGATTACATCCGCGCTCATGAAGAAATCTGGGAAGTCATCCTGTCGGGCGGCGATCCGCTGCTGCTGTCGCCGCGGCGGCTCAAGGCGATCATCGCCGCGCTCGCCGAAATTCCCCATGTCGGCGTCATCCGCATCCACACGCGCATTCCTGTCGCCGACCCCGCGCGCCTATCGTCGACGATGGTGCGTGCGCTGAAATGCGCCAAGGCGGTTTACGTGGTGCTCCATTGCAATCACGCCGACGAGCTGACGTCGGAGACCCGCGCGGCCTGCGCGCGAATGATCGATGCCGGCCTGCCGATGCTGGCCCAGAGCGTGCTGCTCAAAGGCGTCAACGACGATGCCGAAACCATGGAGCGATTGCTGCGCGCGCTGGTGGCGGCGCGCATCAAGCCTTACTACCTCCATCACGGTGATCTCGCCCATGGCACGGGCCATTTCCGCACCACCATCGGCGAAGGCCAGGCGATCCTGCGGCGCCTGCGCGGCCGCGTCTCCGGCCTGTGTCAGCCGACCTATGTGCTCGACATCCCCGGCGGCCATGGCAAGGTGCCGATCGGTCCAAGCTATTTGCGCAACGATGGCGAGGGCTGGAGCGTCACAGATCCGAACGGCGGCGAGCACCACTATCCGCCGCGTTGATGGGCCCCGAGACTGAGGAGAACCGCGGTGGCAAATGCGGGTGCCAGAGTCCTGTTTTGCGCCGTCGCCGCCTTGGTGATTTGCGGCGCGGCGCCGCGCCAGACCTGCGACACGCGGCAGGCGGCGCAGAAGATCGCCGAGGCGAATCTCAGCCAGACCGCCCGCCGGATGGTCGGCAATAGCCCGCCCCGGATCACCGAACGCAACAACGGCCTGCATTGGGAAGTGTCGTGGCCGCCGGTCCACTCGGGCGCCGGCCCCGTCGTCATGATGATCAACCGGGTGACCTGCGCCGTGGTCTATTCGCGCCCGTGATCACGCCGTTGCCATTCACGTCGCCGCACCGCGCCGGCGGGCCCGGTCTGGCACACTGACTTCGTCGCCAAAGTGCAGGAACAGCTCAGTTTTGGGCCGTTTCTTCCGCGCTCCACGGCTTGCCCCTTTCAGCCCAAGCTGCTAGGTTCGCGCCGCCGTTCGGCCCGCCGTCCTTCCATCCCGGCCCAAAAAATCTGGAATTACCCATGAAGATCAACGCCAATCTCATCCGCCCCGGCTATGTCATCGAACATAACGGCCGGCTGTGGAACGTCCTCAAGATCCAGCTCATCCAGCCCGGCAAGGGCGGCGCGTTCATCGCCGTGGAAATGCGCGACGTGCGCACCGGCACCAAGACGAACGAGCGCTGGCGCACGGCCGATACCGTCGAGAAGGCGCAGGTCGACGAGCACGAATGCACCTTCCTGTTCGGCGATGCCGACAACCTGACCTTCATGGACAGCGAGAACTACGAACAGTTTTCGATCTCGCGCGAGCTGGTCGGCGAACCCGCGCAGTTCCTGCAGGACGGCATGGTGGTGACGGTCGAGAACATCGAAGGCTCGCCGGTTTCCGTCACCCTGCCGCAATCGGTGACCATGGAAATCGTCGAGGCCGATCCGGTGGTCAAGGGCCAGACCGCATCGTCGTCCTACAAGCCGGCCAAGCTCGAGAATGGCGCCAGGGTCATGGTGCCGCCGCACATCGGGGTCGGCACGCGCATCGTGGTCAACACCGCCGACGGTTCCTACATCGAGCGCGCCAAAAACTAAGACGGCGCCGCTTCTCATCAGATTGGTAGTTCCCGATGGCTTTGCGTTCCTCGCTGATCAACGTCATGGAGAAGGCCGCGCGCAAGGCCGCGCGGGGATTGCTGCATGACTTCGGCGAGGTCGAGCAGCTCCAGGTCTCGCGCAAGGGGCCGGCCGATTTCGTCTCGGCCGCCGACCACAAGGCCGAAAAGACCCTGCGCTACGAACTCGAGAAGGCGCGCCCGGAATTCGGCTTCATCCTCGAGGAGGGCGGCGAGGTCGCGGCCAAGGACGGCGAACATCGCTGGCTGATCGACCCGCTCGACGGCACGACCAACTTCCTGCACGGCATCCCGCATTTCTGCATCAATATCGCGGTCGAGAAATTCCAGAAGCGGCCGAGCGGCAAGCTGCGGCGCGAGATCATCGCCGGCATGACCTACGACCCGATCCGCGACGAGATGTTCTGGGCCGAGAAGGGCCAGGGCGCTTACCTGAACGAGCGCCGCCTGCGCGTCTCGGGCCGCACCAAGCTCGCCGAATCGGTGATCGCCACCGGCATTCCGGTGCAAGGCCGCAGCGACCACAAAGCGTTCCTCGCGCGGCTCGCCACGATGATGGACCAGGTCGCCTCGGTCCACCGCATGGGGTCCGCCGCGCTCGATCTCGCCTATGTCGCGGCGGGACGTTACGAAGGCTATTGGGAAGACCGCCTGAATGCGTGGGATATCGGCCCCGGCATGATCCTGGTGCGCGAAGCCGGCGGCTATGTCAGCCAGTTCGACGGCAGCGAAAACATGCTGGACACCGGCGAAATCGTCGCCGCCAACGACAAGCTCCATTCCGAACTGCGCCGCATCCTGCGCGAGGCGACGCCCAGGACGGCGCCACCCTCCAACGCCGCGAAATCCTCGGCTTGACGCTGACGGCCGCGCGGACTTTGATGTTGCGGCACTCAAATTTCCTTCGAGGATGTACGGCCATGCGACTGAAACGGCTCCTGACGCTGGCATTTCCGCTGACCTTCACGGCCTGCATCGTCGGACCGGGCACCTATCAGGTCGCCTCGACGATCCCGAACGGCGTCGCCTATTGCGTCGCCGCCGGCGACACGCTCGACAATGTCGCCGAAATGGCGCGTCAGCATTGCGCGGCGAACGGCGGGCTGCGCGCCGAGATGACGCTGATGGACAGTTCCGCGACCTGCTCGCGCGGCGTCTACAACCTGGGCGGCGGACAAGGCCGGCTCGTGCAGTTCCGCTGCGTCGCGCCTTAGGTTCTAACGGTCCAAGGCTTGCCCGTCGTTAACGGGACATAAACGATAGTTGTAGCCTAATGCCGCCATGGGCTAGTCTTGGCCCGTTGCTTTACGCGCAGAGGGGGGCCGACGCGGGATGCAGCTTCATCGCCGTAAGATCGTGCCCTGTGGTGGCACACTCATGACGTTACATGGCACTCGCACGCTGCTGGCAGCAGTGGCGTTGTTCGCAATCGTCGGCGCCGGTTCGGCGGCCGAGGCGCAGGATGAAACCGTCTATATCGGGGGCAACGGTAGCGCCATCGCCTCCGGAGCGCGCAACTCCGTGCAGGTCGACATGAGCGTGCTCGATGACATCGGCGGCCGGCCACCGATCAGTCAATCCCTGCTGCCGCCGCCCGGCGGTTCGCAGATTGGCCAGCGTGTCACCCTTTCCCCGCCCGGTTCCGCCACCGCGCGCAAGCCGCAGGCACCGCGCCGCACGGCGCCCGCTGCCAAAACGCCTGCACCGCGCACGACGTCCGCACCGGTCAGCAAGCCCACGGCCTCCGCCAGCGCCGCCGACGGCGGTCGCGCCGCCGAGCCCGGCGCTGACAGAGCCGCCCGCGCCACCGCCCCAGATCGACCTCGCGACGGCCATGCCGCCGCCGCTGCCCGACCCCAAGCCGGCGCCGAGCGCGGCGCGGGCGCCCGAGCCGGCGCCGAGCGCCACGCGGGCTCCCGAGCCCACGCGCGCCGCCGCGCCGCGTGATCTCAAGCCGTCGACCGTCTGCGACCCCCGTGCTGGCGACCGTGGTCGCCGAGCCGTCGGCTGCGACGCCTTCGCCCGCCCGGCTGACAGAGACGGCAATCGCCACTCCCGCGATCACGCCCGCGGCGGTCACGCCGGCCGACGCGGCGATAGCTCCCGCTCCCGTTCCCGCGCCGGCGCAAGTGGCCGCGCCAGCGCAAGTGGCCGCACTGTCTCCCGCCCCTCGGCAAATTGGCGCGGGGCCGCAGTCTTTGCGCATCCCATTCAGCGGCGAGGCCGCTGTTCTGCCGGAGCCGGCCAAGGGCGATCTCAAGCAGATCGCCGGCTCGCTGAGCAAGGATCCGGCCTTGCGCGTGCAGGTCATGGCCTATGCCAGTGGCGGCGACGATGGCGGTAAGGCGCGTCGCCTGTCGCTGTCGCGTGCCTTGGCGGTACGCACCTATCTCATCGAGCAAGGCATTGGTTCCACACGCATCGATGTGCGCGCGCTCGGTAACGTGGCCGAGGGCGGCCCGTCCGACCGGGTCGATCTGGTCGTGGTGAGCCGTTAACCACCAATTACGGCACGGCCCGGGGCTTTTCGCGTTCCGGCACGGCCTTGCGGGCGCGCTCTGACGGCAGCTGGATTTGCCACGCGGTAAAAACTCGCGTCTCGGCACAAAATCGCCATAATTCGCCTCGAGTGTGCCGCCAACGCCGCCCGCGCGTTGGTGTTGGCTCGGTCTGACGCGCGAGACGCTCTGGAGGTTTCATGTCCTCGCCCCGCATCTATTTGACACGCATGGCGATCTTCCTCGCCGCCGTGCTCGCCACCTGCGTCCTGCTGATTGATGTCCTGCGCCAGGCGTTCCTGCATAATCCGGCGCTCAACAGTCTGATCCTCGGCGTGGCGGTGCTCGGCGTCATTCTGACGTTCCGCCAAGTGCTGCTGCTGCAGCGCGAATCCGCATGGCTCGAAGCCTGGCGCAAGGAGCGCAGGCTGGGCTCGGCCGCGCCTTCAAAACAGATGCAGCAACCGGCGCCGCGCCTGCTGGCGCCGATGGCCACCATGCTCGGCGAGCGCCGCTCGCGCGTCTCCTTGAGCCCGGTGGCGCTGCGCTCGCTGCTTGACGGCATCGCCTCGCGCCTCGACGAACAGCGCGAGATCGCGCGCTATCTCGCCGGCCTGCTGATCTTCCTCGGCCTGCTCGGCACGTTCTGGGGTCTGATCCAGACGATCGGCGCCATCGCCAATGTGATCGGCACGCTGCAGGTCGGCTCGGGCAACCTGCCGGAGATCTTCGGCGCCCTGAAGGAAGGGCTCGCCTCGCCTCTCGCTGGCATGGGCACCGCCTTTTCGTCATCGCTGTTTGGCTTGGCCGGTTCGCTCGTCCTCGGGTTTCTCGACCTCCAGCTCGGCCAGGCGCAGAACCGCTTCTACACCGAACTCGAGGATACGCTCGCCAGCCTGACCCGGCTGTCCAGCGGCGGGCCGATCAGCGAAACCGGCGAAACCTCGGTGCCGGCCTATGTCCAAGCGCTGCTCGAGCAGACCGCCGAGAGCCTGGAAAATCTGCAGCGCATCATGGCGCGCGGCGAGGAAAGCCGCATCGCCGCCAATTCCGGCAGCGCGCAACTCAACGAAAAGCTGTCCCACCTCACCGATCAGATGCGCGCCGAGCAGAACCTGATGGTGCGGCTCGCCGAGAACCAGATGGAGCTCAAGCCCGTGCTGCAGCGGCTGGCCGAGAGCGGCGAACGGCGTGGCGGCGGCGAAGGTCTCGACGAGCAGACCCGCGGCCATATTCGCAACATCGAAGTCTATATCGCCCGCCTGATCGAGGAGCTCGCCCGCGGCCGGCGCGAGACGGTCGATGAGATGCGCACCGAGATCAAGATTCTCGCCCGCACCATCGCGGCCCTGCCGCGCGAAAGCCGCGCGCCGGAGGCCACCCGCGCCGAACCGTCCCGCGCCGACGTGATCGGCCGCGCCGACACCCGGTTGGGCCGCGAGACCGGCGGACGCTGAGCTTGCCGTTCGCCTCGCCCAGCGCGCATCGCATTTCGTAAGGACCGCCTATGGCTCTCTCCGCCCGCGCGCGCCGCCAAGGACCGGACATCTGGCCCGGCTTCGTCGACGCCTTCGCGACGCTGCTGATGGTGATCATGTTCGTGCTCACCGTCTTCGTGCTGGCGCAGTTCTTCCTGTCGGATCTGCTGTCGGGCCGCGACCAGGCGCTGTCGCGGCTTCAGGCGCAGGTATCCGAGCTCGCCGACCTGCTGGCGCTTGAACGCCAGGCCTCGGCCGATCTGCGCACCTCGCTGTCGCAACTGTCCGGCCAATTGCAGGAATTGACCAAGGCGCGCGATGCGCTCGCGCTGCGTTTGAAGGAAGCGTCCGACCGGGCCGAGGGTTCGGAGGCGGATCGCGCCCGTCTGTCGGCGGAACTGGCCGACGCCTTCAAGACCATTCAGGCCGACCGCGAGACCATCGAGCTCAAGCTGCGCGATCTCGCATCGCTGCAGCGCCAGATCGAGGCGCTGACCCTGCAGCGCGACAAGCTCGCCGCCGACATCGGCACCAAGGACAAGGAATCGGCAACGCTGCGCGGCGATCTCGCCGGCGCGCAAGCCGAGGTCGAGATGCTCAACGACCAGATCGCGGCGCTGCGCCAGCAGCTCGCGCGCATCGAAGAGGCGCTGCAGACCGAGGAGGCCAAGACCAAGCTGCAGAACGTGCAGATCGCCGATCTCGGCAAGCGGCTCAACCTGGCGCTGGCGAGCAAGGTGGAAGAGCTCGCGCGCTACCGCTCGGAATTCTTCGGCCGCCTGCGCGAAGTGCTCGGCAACCGGTCCGACATCCGCGTCGTCGGCGACCGCTTCGTGTTTCAGTCGGAGGTGCTGTTTCCATCAGGCTCGGCGGAGCTGACGCCCGAAGGCGCCGCGCAAGTCGCCCAGCTTGGCCGGACGCTCACCGAAATCGCGAGCACCATTCCCGACACCATCAACTGGATCCTGCGAGTCGACGGCCATACCGACCGGGTGCCGATCAGCACCGCGCAGTTCCCGTCGAACTGGGAGCTGTCGACCGCGCGCGCCACATCGGTCGTCAAGCAGCTCATCGCCGGAGGCATCCCGCCCGATCGCCTCGCCGCGGCCGGCTTCGGCGAATACCAGCCGCTCGACCCCGGCAACGCGCCCGAGCAACGCGCCCGCAACCGCCGCATCGAGCTCAAGCTGGATCAGCGGTAAGGCCATTCGACCCGGAAAAATCGTCGCCCCGGACCTTGATCCGGGTCCCATTCGGACATCGTCATTGCCAATTCTCCCAGCGCTTTCGTTATGTTCAGATGGCTGGCCGGCATCAATTCGCGGCATGACCCGATCTTCCGCGCTGACGAAGCATGACCGCGCTCGTTCCCGGCTGATTTGCGCTTAAACCGCGCGCGCTTTCGCCGCATCGCCCGCGGCGAGGTCGAATTGCAATTCCGCGAGCCGGGCGTAGAGGCCGCCTTGCGCCATCAGCTCGGCGTGGCGGCCCTGGGCGACGATGCGGCCCTCCTCGAGCACGACGATACGGTCGGCCTTGAGCACGGTGGCGAGCCGATGGGCGATGACGATCGAGGTGCGGTTGGCCATCAGCCGTTCGAGCGCCTGCTGCACCAGGCGTTCCGATTCGGCATCGAGCGCGCTGGTCGCCTCGTCGAGCAGCAGCAGCGCCGGGTTGCGCAGGATGGCGCGCGCGATGGCGATGCGCTGGCGCTGGCCGCCCGACAGCCGCACACCCTTCTCGCCGAGGAACGTGGAAAAACCCTCGGGCAATTGCTCGATGAATTCGCGCGCGGCGGCGGCCTCGGCGGCGGCGATGACCTCCGCGTCGCTCGCGTCGGGCCGGCCGTAGCGGATATTGTCCCACGCGTCGGCAGCGAAGATCACCGGCTCCTGGGGCACCAGGCCGATGCGCGCGCGGACATCGCGGGGATCGGCGTCGCGCAGGTCGACGCCATCGAGCAGCACGCGCCCGGCCTGAGGATCGTAGAACCGCAGCACCAATTGGAACACCGTGGTCTTGCCGGCGCCGGACGGGCCGACGAGGGCGAGCTTTTCGCCGGGCCGCACCGCGAGGTCGAAATCGGCCAGCGCCGAACGGTCGGGCCGCGATGGATAGTTGAAGCTGACATGGTCGAACGCGACTTCGCCGCGCGCCGGCACGGGCAGCGGCTTCGGCTGGGCCGGGGGCCTGATATCGGGCTCCGTCGCCAGCAACTCCATCAGCCGTTCGCTCGCGCCGGCCGCGCGCTGCAGGTCGCCGACCACTTCGGAGATCGCCCCCGCGGCACCGGCGACCACCACCGCATAGAACACGAAGGCGGACAGTTCGCCGCCGGAAATCCGCCCGCTCAAAACATCATGGCCGCCGATCCACAGGATCAGGCCGACCGAACCGAAGACCAGCGTGATGACGAGCGCCGTGAGCAGCGCGCGGGCGCGTACCCGGCGGATCGCGGCATTGAACGCCTCCTCGACACGCACCGCGAAATGCTGACGGTCGAGATCCCCGTGATTGAACGCCTGGATGGTGCGCACGGCATTGAGGCTCTCCTCGACCTCGGCGCCGACATCGGCGATGCGATCCTGGCTTTCGCGCGACAGCTTGCGCACGCGCCGGCCGATCAGCACGATCGGCGCGATGACCACGGGCACGGCGAGCACCACGAGCATGGTCAGCTTCGGGCTGGTGATCGCCAGCATGACGAGGCCGCCGGTCAGCATCAGCAGGTTGCGCAACGCCATCGAAGCGGACGAGCCGATCACCGTCTGCAAGAGCGTGGTGTCGGTGGTGATGCGCGACATGACCTCGCCGGTGCGCGTGGTCTCGAAGAAGCCCGGGCTGAGGCCCAGCACATGGGCGAACACCGCCTTGCGGATATCGGCGACGACCCGCTCGCCGAGCCAGGTGACCAGGAAGAACCGGCTGTAGGTGGCGGCGGCAAGCAACAGGATGACGCCGAGCAACGCGAACAGCGACTGGTCGAGCAGGCCGGCATTGCCGCTGGCGAACCCTTCGTCGACCAGCCGGCGCAGGCCGACGCCCATCGCCAGCACGGTCCCGGCGGCGACAGTCAGGGCGACGAACGCGCCGGCCATGGTCCAGCGATAGGGCAGCACGAAACGCACGATATGGCGGAGCTGGCCCAACTCGCGTTTCGGCGGCGCTTGTTCGTGACGGTCTGCCATGGTGCTCGCGGTATCCGGCTCCCTGACGGAGCCCTGTGGGATGGGGTGGCCAAAATGCCCCTAAGGGCTTGCTGGCGGCTGGAGATTACAGAGCTTCACGATTTGGCGCCACACGCCAGCAGGGTTCTCGGCCGCGATTGCGGGACGATTCGACGGTGGGCGCCAAGCCTTGCCAACCCGCGGCTGCTTGTTTATAAGAGCGCCTTCGAATTCAGGAGCTTTGCCATGAAGACCGATATCCACCCGGACTATCACGAGATCACCGTCGTGATGACCGATGGCACGACCTACAAGACCCGCTCGACCATGGGCAAGCCCGGCGACACCGTGAAGCTGGATATCGACTCGAAGTCCCATCCGGCCTGGACCGGCGTCCACCGCCTGCTCGACCAGGGCGGTCAGCTCGCAAAATTCAATAAGAAATTCAAAGACATCGGCCTCAAGAACTGATGCAGAGCCCCGCTTCGGGGGCAACCTACACGGATCTTTCGGCACGGCCGGTCCGCTTCATGCGCGACCGGCCGTTTCGTTTTTGCGGTCGAAACCGCGCCTGACGGATCAGCAAAAAATTTTGCGGCCGAGCCCCTTTTCGGCCCCTTGAAGGCCCTGGGGCCAAACCTACATACCTTGGCGAGCCGGCGCCCAGTTGGGGCTGGCTTGGAAAATGGACCCGATCCCGCTGGGTCGGTCCAGCATCTCTATATCGCTTCGAAGGAGGATATGGACCATGGTGAACTTCGACTTTTCCCCGCTGTTCCGCTCGAGCGTCGGCTTTGACCGGCTCACCAATCTGATGGAGAGCCAGCTCCAGAAAGCGGAACCGACCTACCCGCCCTACAACATCGAAAAGACCGGCGAGGACACCTACCGCATCACCCTCGCGGTGGCGGGCTTCGACAAGGCCGACCTGGACGTTACCGTGCAGGAAAACCGGCTGATTGTCTCCGGCCGCCTGAACGACAAGGCGCGCGAGCAGGATGAGAAGACCCAGTATCTCTACCGCGGCATTGCCGGCCGGGCCTTCCGTCACACGTTCGAACTGGCGGATACCGTGCGGGTCCAGGGCGCGGAGCTGATGAACGGCCTGCTCCATGTCGATCTCGTGCGCGAGATCCCGGAGCGGAAAAAGCCGCGCCAGATCGAGATCAATAGCGCCGGCGAACAGGGGCGCGTGATCGACAGCAAGGCCGCCTAAGCCGTGGTGGCCGGGCCTGCCTCGGCGGGTCCGGCCTTCGGGTCGCCGAAGTAAATCGGATTTGAAAAATCCGACTCGTGAATATCGGCGTAGAAACAAATCGAGCCGCTCTTATCGAGCGGCTCTTTTTTTGTGACGCCTCAACCCCGTTAAACTTGCCGGCACACGATACGAATTCTTGTGGCGTGAAAGCTACACGCCGCGCAAGGAACCGGTCAAGCTCTCGCTTGGGATTTTACTAAAGTTTCTGACAATTGTCCCGACCTGCGCCAGATCGGAAGAACTTAAGCATGCGAAGGACCTGCGATGCGGCGTATTGCGGGCGACGGCAACGGGACATCGAACGCGGGCAAGAAAAAAGCCGCCCGAAGGCGGCTTAGTTTATCAGGGAGGCGTCAAGGAGGACCCCGCCAAGACATCGGGGGTCCAGAACAATCCGAGAGGACTGTTCAACGTCAACCTAGGGCTCGGCCCTTAAAATATGGTTAACAGGATTGACCTAGGTCGGCTTTTTGCCGAACAGCGAATCGGCCCCGGCGCGCACGTTGCGCTTGGTCGCGATCGTCCCCTCGACGCGCAGGATTTCACCTTTTAAATCAAGGATATAATCCTCAAGCTCGGCGATCGAGAGAGACTCCAAGGCCTTCGGTTCGAAGGTTCTTTTCTTACCCGCCGGCTGTCCGTCGTCGTCATCGGCCTTGGCCATCTTCGCACTCGCGCTGGTTATGATTTGTATGGTATTTCAATCGGTTAATAAAAATACGAGAGGCGCCTTTCATGCCGTCATGGAAGGCATTATATCTTGGACGTTATACAATTTTTGTTTTCCGTGGCGTCCGGCTTCGCAAGCCCGCCTCTCTAAGGAGATTTCATGGCCCTTCCGCTGATGCCCAAGGCCACAGCCGTATGGTTGGTCGAGAATACTTCGCTGACATTCGAGCAGATCGCCGATTTCTGCGGCATGCACATGCTGGAAGTCCAGGCGATCGCCGATGGCGAAGTGGCGACGGGGATCGTCGGTCTCGACCCGATCGTCAATGGCCAGCTCACCAAGGAAGAGATCGAGCGTGTCGTCGCCAACCCCAAGGCGCGGCTCAAGATGACGCCGATGCCCGAGGCTATTCCGAAGCCCAAGTCGCGCGGACCGCGCTATACCCCGGTGTCGAAACGCCAGGAGCGGCCCGATGCGGTGGCTTGGTTGCTGCGGCAATACCCGGAGTTGACCGACGCACAGATTTGCAAGCTGGTCGGCACGACCAAGGCGACCATCAACGCGGTGCGCGGCAAGACCCACTGGAAGGCCAGCAACATCAAGCCGCACGACCCGGTCGACCTCGGCATGTGCAGCCTCGAGGAACTGCATGGTGCGGTGCAGCGCGCGCGCCGCATCCTGGCCCGCGCGGAGCAGCGCAAGAACCGCCAGGAAGCTGCCTCGCAACGCGCCACTCAGGAGCCGGCCGCACCGGAAGCGACGCCCGAGGCGAACGACTCCACGGCGCTCGGCTGATCTTGCGGTCCTGACATAGCTCTGCACGGCCGCTACCACCGGCGGTTTTTTTCCCTTCAGGATTCGGGACGATTTGCCCTGGGCTGAACTCGCCGGGAACCGTACCGGGAGCAGCCCAGAGCAGCCGGCTGGCGGCGGCGACCGCTTAGGCGGCCGAGCCGACCGCCAAGCGCGCGATTTCGTCTTTTATTCGGAGCTTCTGTCGTTTGAGATCGCCAATCAGGCGGGTATCAGGCAGCGGACGGTGAAGTTCTTCGACAATCACCAACTCAAGGGACGCGTGGTCGGCCTTGAGTCTCTCGATATGCTGCTCGACAGCCATACGTGTTCTCCTTCTCCGTTGAAGTACGCGCGTAGCTCAGCACCATCATCATAGCGCATCGGCATGCTCAGGCAAGAAGACTGCGAACCAGTCGAGGCTATGCCACGCAATGGTCACAATGTGACGAACGACAGGCGGAAACGTTGCGATAACTCAAGCCGCCGCGCTCTCCAACGTCGCGCGCACGTCGGCCGAAGGCACATCCGGAAAAGCCGCCGATAGGACATTGGCCAAGCTTGCTCTTGCCGCGTTATCCACGCGCGCGCCAAGCTTCGCGAGATAGGCCAGAGCGTTCTGGCCGGCATCCCTGACCCGAAGCGGCAGCGCCACGTCCGTCTTCGGCTCGCGCGGGATCGCCGCAGTCAGCATCAGCTGTTCGATATGTTCCGCGTCGATCTCGCGCGCCTGGATCTGACGGCGCAACCCGTCGGCGAGATCACCCGGCGCGGCCCCGAGCCCGCCTTTCAATGTGCGCCGCACCGCCCGCAGCGGCCGCACGACGGAATCGTGCCACAGCCGCACGGTTTCGATGCACAGGGCGATTTCGTCCGCGTCCAGACGGCCGCGTCCGCTCGCGCCGATCCAGCAGACGAACAGCAGCAGATTGACGTCCACCTGCTGATGTTCCTGCAGTTCGAGGCATGCGTCGCTCACGCCGGGACGGCGGTAGACGTCGAGCGCGAAGTCCCAGAACGGGTGCGGCGGGAAATCCATCAGGCGGTGCTCCATAGGCTGCCGGTTTCTTCGGCCATGGTAGCACGGCTATTTGTCGCCGAGACAGACACCGAGGCCACGCGCGGTGCGCACCAGGTCGCCGTCGACGTTCACGCCGAATTTGCCCTCGATGGTTTTCTCGATCGGCACGTCGACGACCCGGCGATTCTGCCAAGTCACCATGAGATCGGATTTGCCGGCCGCCACCAGATCGACAGCGGCGACGCCGAAGGCCGACGCCAGCACCCGGTCGGTGGTCGATGGCGTGCCGCCGCGCTGCACATGACCCAGCACCGTCACCCGCGTTTCCAATTCCATCAGCTTGGCAAGCCGTGCCTCGAGGTAATGTCCGATGCCGCCATAGCGTACCCGGCCGGCCGGATCCTGGACCGTCGCCGGCTTGCCTTCTTCGGTCTTGACGCCTTCGGCGACGACGACGAGCGCGAAGCTACGTCCCTCCTCGGCTTTGATGCTGCGGATTTTTTCGACCACCACATCCATCTGCCACGGAATCTCCGGGAGCAGGATGACGTCGGCGCCGCCCGCGATGCCGCTGACCAGGGCGATATGGCCGGCGTCGCGGCCCATCACTTCGAGGATCATGATCCGGTGGTGGCTCGCCGCGGTGGGCTGCAGCCGGTCGAGAGCCTCGGTCGCGACATTGACCGCCGTGATGAAGCCGATGGCGTTTTCAGTGCAGCCGATGTCGTTGTCGATCGTCTTGGGCACGCCGATCAGCGGGAAGCCGCCCTGCTGCGCCAGGCGCCGCAGGATGCGGAACGAC
Organism: uncultured Alphaproteobacteria bacterium; assembly: GCA_963752345.1. Lineage (GTDB taxonomy): Bacteria > Pseudomonadota > Alphaproteobacteria > SMXQ01 > SMXQ01 > CAVVYA01. The sequence continues at coordinate 185,896 of CAVVYA010000015.1, read as the reverse complement.
CCGTCACCCCCGATGGCGATGAGCGCGTCGAGCCCGAGCATACGGTAACCCTCGATCACCTCCGCCGAGCGGTCGACGACCCCGCCGCCGGGCTTGGGAAAGGCGAAGGGGTCTCCGGTATTGGTCGTGCCGAGGATGGTACCGCCTTCGCGCAGGACGGACCCGGTGAACATCTCGACACCGAGTTCCATGACGTCGGGCGGACGCGACATCAGGCCCAGTGTGCCCTGGCGAATGCCGATGACCTGCCAGCCATAGGTCCGCACGGCGCGCAAGGTCACGGCGCGGATAACCGCGTTGAGACCGGCGCAGTCGCCGCCGCTTGTCAGGATACCAATACGTGCCATGCTTGCCCGTGCCAGAGAATTTCGTTTATGAAACCGTGTGCGGAGACGTCGTTCAAGGAAAACTCGAAAATCCAGGGAAGCCAAGGCGAAACGAGCTTTGGCTATGGCTGGGGAACACTATGCCTTAGAATTGCCCGGCCGCCTGTGGCCAACGCTACGGATTCCCAAAGCATCCTCGCCTCCCTCGAATTGAGCATAATATTTTGATAGTTTGGCAGTGCCGATGGACCATTCGACGGTAGATCGCGATGCAATGCGCAAACAACTCGAGGATCTGCGGTCCGAGCACCGCGATCTCGACGACGTTATCGCGCGCGTGGTGGAACAGGCACCGTTCGATCAGTTGCGCGTGCAGCGGCTGAAGAAGCGCAAGCTGCTCTTGCGCGACCAGATCCAGCGCCTGGAGAGCGAACTGCTGCCCGACATTATCGCCTGAGGCTGTCGGACCGCCCCGGTGACGCGCTGACGCCGCGCGGACACTGTCAGCGGTGCAGCCGGCTTTCCTGCTTGCGGGCGTACATGGCACGGTCGGCCGCATCCAAGGCTATGGCCGGATCCTCGCCCCCCTTGAAGGTATAGCTGCCGTAGGCGATTTGCAGCGGAATGGGATCGCCTTCCCACGCGAAGGGCTGGCTTTCTATCGTCGCCGCGAGAACAGCCGCCTTGTCTTCGGCGGTCGGCTTATCGGCATGGGAGAGCAGAACGGCGAACTCGTCGCCACCGAGCCGGCCGACAATGTCGGATTCGCGCACGTTGTCGATCAAGGTATGGGCAACATGGCGAATGACCGCATCACCCGCCGCGTGACCCAGCGTGTCGTTGATTTCCTTGAGCCGATTGATATCGAAATAGAGCAAGCTCGCGGGCGTGTCGTAACGCTCGGTGAAAGCGATCATGCGCGCCAGTTCGCGCACGAACGCCCGGCGGTTTGCCATCGGCACCAGGGCATCCTGATCGGCGAGCTTCTCAAGATGGCGGACGCGCTCGCGTTGCACCTCGAGCTCCTGGCGCAGCCGGTCGACGTCGAGCAGCAGGCCCATGATCGCGCTGCGCACCTTGGGAGTCAGCTCGCCTTCCGGAATGCCCATGATCGACATGGCATCCTGGACCGTCCTGGCAGCCGACGCCTCCGGCGACGAACGCTTGTCAGCCCGGCCGACGGTACGTGTGCCGGCAACGCCACTTGTCGCGGCAGACTTCGAACGTCCAATTTTCATATCATCCCCCCCGGGATACACAGGGCCGCGCAGGCCTGTGCTTGATCGCGGCGGCACCTTAGCAAAGATTTCCCCGATCTTCATGGGGTTTTGCGACTGCCATCCGCGGATTTGGGCCGTTTTGGCCTGCCCGTGTTCGTTGGCGCGACCATGCCTGGTTGCGCGCCGCCGATCGCCGCACAGCCGGTCATTGCGCAAGAGCCGCCGATTCCTATAATGCCCGCTTCCCGCAGGACCCCCGGGGCCAGGCGGCAGGACTCAAGGATCGCATTCGGCATGGCCCAGAAAAAGCCCGGCGCCCGGGCACCGCAAGCACCGCTCATCGGCATCATCATGGGAAGCCGGTCCGACTGGGAAACCATGCAGCATGCGGCCGACACCCTCGCGGCGCTCCGCATCCCTCATGAGACGCGGGTGGTTTCCGCCCATCGAACGCCCCGGCGGCTCTACGAATACGCCAGCGAGGCGCGCGCCCGTGGCCTGCAGGTCATCATCGCCGGGGCCGGCGGCGCCGCTCACTTGCCGGGCATGACCGCCGCCATGACTCCGCTGCCCGTGTTCGGCGTGCCGGTCGAGAGCCATGCCATGAAAGGGCTCGACAGCCTGCTTTCGATCGTGCAGATGCCGGCCGGCATCCCCGTCGGTACCCTGGCGATCGGACGCGCCGGCGCGATTAACGCGGCGCTGCTCGCCGCCGGCGTGCTCGGCCTGCAGGACGACAAAATTGCCGCCGCGCTCGACGCCTGGCGCGACCGCCAGACAGCCGCGGTGCATGAATCGCCGACGCAGAGCGGCGACCGGCCAGCGCCGCGCGACGCGCGCGACGGCCTCCGGCAAGCGGCGCACGGCGAAGGGCCGGACGCGCAAAAAAGCCTAGGCAGCCCCACCATCCCTCATCTCGCAAAATCAGCGTGACCAGCAGCACCCCCTCACCGACTTCTTCGTCCGCCTCGATTCCACCGGGCTCGACCATCGGCATTCTCGGTGGCGGCCAGCTCGGCCGCATGACCGCCATGGCGGCCGCGCGTCTCGGCTACCGCTGCCACATCTATACCGACGAGCGGGATAGCCCCGCCGCCCAGGTCGCCGCCGCGACCACGGTCGCCCCCTACACGGATGCCACGGCGCTCGCCGCTTTCGCCCAGGGTGTCGACGTGGTGACCTACGAATTCGAGAACATCCCGGAGGAAACCGCGGCCATCCTGGAGCCGCTGGTAGCGCTGCGGCCGGGCCGCAACTGTCTCGTCGTCGCCCAGGACCGGCTCAACGAAAAAGCCTTCCTCAACCGCATCGGCGTCGCCACCGCGCCATACCGGCGCGCGTCGAGCCCGGTCGAGCTCGCCCAGGCGGTGCATGATATCGGCAGGCCAGCGGTGCTGAAGACCGTGCGGCTCGGCTATGACGGCAAGGGCCAGGTGATGATCGGCGCCAACACCGACCTGCACGAAGCCTGGGCCGCCATGAGCGGCGCGAACGGCGCGCAGGTCGGCGTGCTCGAGGGCTTCGTCGAATTCGAAAAGGAAATCTCGGTCATCGTCGCGCGCGCGCCGGACGGCACCTGGGCGGCCTTCGATCCGGTCGAGAACCGCCACACCAACCACATCCTCGACACCACGATCGCGCCGGCCGCCATCACCGACGACCTCAGCCACAAGGCGATGGCGACGGCGCGCCACATCGCGGAAGCACTCGACCTGGTCGGCCTGCTCACGGTCGAGATGTTCGTCACCCGCAGCAATACCCTGTTGGTCAACGAACTGGCGCCGCGGCCGCACAATTCCGGCCACTGGACGATCGACGGCTGCATCACGTCGCAGTTCGAGCAGTTCGTGCGCGCGATCTGCGGCCTGCCGCTCGGCTCGCCGGCACGCCACTCCGACGCGGTGATGAAGAACCTGCTGGGCGATGACGTGCTGCGCTGGCGCGAAATCCTCGCCGAGCCCGGCGCCAAGCTGCACCTCTACGGCAAATCCGAGCCGCGCCCCGGGCGCAAGATGGGCCACGTCACCAGGCTCAGCCCGCGCAAGTAGCGGCGCAACGATTTCGACAACGAAAAGGGCGCGGGAATGAACCCGCGCCCTTTTTACGTCGTCTCCGGATTCGGAGGATCAGTTGGGCAGCGTCACGCCTCGGCGCTGAGCGCTGAGTTCATTCGAAGCCAGCGCGGCGGAGGCCAGATTGGCCGGCACCACGATCGGCTGCGAACCCCGGTCCTCGGCGCCCATCATCGAAGCGAGCACGGTGGTGGCCAGGCCGGACGCGGCGAGGCCCGTCGAACCGAGGGCCGACTGCGGCAAAGCAGCCGACTGCGGCGGCAAGGCCGGCGCGACGATCGGCGCGGGAACGGCGCGGCGGAAGCCGGGCAGAGCCGCCACCAGCGAGGTGGCGAGCGCGGCGCCATAGGGAATCGACTGCACCACCAGCATCAGGATCCAGAGCTTGGCCTCCTGATTGTAAGGGCCATAGGCCACGAAGGTGGCGAGACCCGCGAGCAGGGCAAGACCGAACAGCGTCATTTCCTGCCATGCCATCAGGAAACCCTGGGTCAGGGCGGGCTTGTCCTCGCACTTGGGGGTGCGGAAGAACGGCGTATGGGCGGACCGTATGCCGGCCATGATGCCGCGCGCCACGGTATAGCTCAGGCCCATGGCCGCGACGGCGGCGGCGAAGCGCTGACCGAGCGTGCAGGGCACCTTCGCCTGGTAGAGCCAGATGGCGGCGAGGAACTTCATCATCATCACGCCCATCGCCGGCACCATGAAGATGGCGAGCGGGAATTCGACGTGCTTGGGGAAAGTAACCAGGCCAACGGTCCAGCCGATGGCGCAGACCAGGAACCCGAGGTGCAGCAGGTCGGCGGCCCACGGCAGCCAGCCGGCGATGAAGTGATAGCGCTGCGCCCAGGTCAGCTTGGAGCCCGGACGCGGCAACAGCAGGTCGCGCCAGTGGCCGCGCATGATCTGCGTCGCGCCGAACACCCAGCGGAAACGCTGCTTCTTGTAGCCGGTGAACGAATCGGGCGTCAGGCCCTGGCCGAAGGTCTCGTTGGTGTAGAGCGACTCGTAGCCGTGCTCCATCAGACGCAGGCCGAGCTCCGCGTCCTCGCAGATGCACCACTCGCCCCAGCGGCCGACCTTCTCCAATGCTTCCTTGCGGATCAGCGTCATGGTGCCGTGCTGAATGATGGCGTTGCGCTCGTTGCGGTGGACCATGCCGATCTGGAAGAAGCCGGCATATTCCCAGTTGATCATCGTCTTGAACGGATGGCCTTCCCATTCGCGATGATCCTGCGGCGCCTGCACGAAGCCGACTTCCGGCCGCGCGAAATAGGGCACCAGGCTCTTCAGCCAGTCCTCGCGCACGACGTAGTCGCTGTCGACGACGCCGACCACTTCCGCATCGGGTGCGGTATGGGCGAGCGCGAAGTTGAGCGCGCCGGCCTTGAAGCCCGGGCAGGGGTCGAGATGGAAGAAGCGGAAGCGCGCGCCGAGATTGGCGCAATAGGCTTCGACCGGCTGCCACACCGCCGGGTCCTTGGTGTTGTTGTCGATGACCAGCACCTCGAAATCCGGGTAGTCGAGACGCGACAGGCTTTCGAGCGTGCGCATCACCATCTGCGGCGGCTCGTTGTAGATCGGCAGGTGCAGCGACACCTTGGGCAGGCGGTAGCTCTCCGGCAGCGCGGCAGAATTCACCGGCGTGATCTTGCGGCGCAGCTTGGCCCACACCAGTTCGACGAGCTGGAAGCCCTCCGACAGGAGCGTGATCGCGAGGATGACCTGGGAGGCGACCAGCAGGCCGAGCACGGTGGCCTGAACCGGCGTCAGGTATTGATAGAACACCTGCACGGCGATCCACACCGAGCCGGAGACCACGGACTGCAGCACGGCGGCGTAGAACAGCCGGCCGACGAATGCGATATGGCCGTAGCGCGGCAGGAACCACAGCATGGCGGCGAGCCCGAGAACCACCGAGAAGCCGGCCATCAAGCGGCCAGTACGGACGCTCTTCCACCGGGCCCGCAAGCTCGAACTTCGGCTCGCGATCGACGTCGTAGATGCCCCAATAGCCGCCGACCGAACCTTCGAACGACTGCTTCCACGGCTGGTCGAAGGCTTCCATGATGAAGTAGTCGATGTCGTGGATCTTGGCTGCATTGAGGAATTCGCGCAGGAAGCGCGCCTCGTTGACGGTGCTCGCCTCGGCGCCGTCGCGCGTCTTGCCTTGGCTCGGCCAGCCCACTTCCGAAATGACGATCTTCTTGCCCGGGTAGGCGCTCTTCAACTCGTAATAGCGCTGCAGCACGTAGTCGACGGCCTTGTCGACCGGCAAGCCTTCCCAGTAAGGCAGCAGATGGACCGCCATGAAGTCGACTTCCCGCACGAGTTCGGGATGGGCGATCCAGACGTGCCAGGGCTCCGCGGTCGAGATCGGGCGGCGCACGGCCTTGCGCACCTTGCGCAACTGCTGAATGAGTTCTTCGACGGTGATGTCGGCGCGCAGAATCGCTTCGTTGCCGACGATCAGCCGGTCGACGTTGCGATGCGCGCGCGCCATGCGGATGAGGCTGGCGATTTCCGCCTTGTTCTTCTCTTCATCGGTGCCGATCCAGGCGCCGGCTGTAACCTTGAGTCCATAGTCGCGCGCCAGCCGCGGCACTTCCTCGATGCCGTCGAGCGCCGTGTAGGTGCGCACCGACCCGACATGATTGGACAGCAGGCGCAGATCGCGATTGATATCGGCTGAACTCGGGTGACGACCCTCGTTCGCATCCTGCCCGCGCTGATAAGGGCTGAAAGAAACGCCATTGATGGTGCCGATCCAGGATTGCTCTGGCTCGTAGGGACGGTTGGCGAATGTCCAAACCGCAAGATTGGCACACAAGATCAGTGTCGCAGCTACCAAACTGGAAGCACGCATCGTTCTCATTTTCCTTGAAAGACGCTCAAACCCTGGAACGCGGTAGGAGTGGCTGTTGATGACGCGCCAGATATGGCCTGTAAACAGGGCCGAATTTAGGCATTTTCAAGAATTCCGTCCAGCGTAGGGACGCGTGTCGAACGCATGGCTGATATGTGAGCAAAACTGAGCGACGGGCGTGTCGTCCGGCGGCCCCCGGGATATCCGAGGCCGCCTTAATTGCTGCGGAAAGTGTGAATTCTAGCTGAATAAAAGCGGGTGTCGAGCGGTCGCGGCTGCGCCGGCACCTTAAGTCGCCGGTCCGCGATCGCCCGGCGAGGTTCGCCGGCCCCGTGCCACCGGATCAGCCTGGGGATAGCCGCGGGCCGGACCGCGCCAGACCGCGCCAACCTCATGAAACAGCGCGCCCAGGCTCTGTTGCAGGCGGGCCTTGCCGCGCTCGATCGCCATGACATCGCCGATCCGGCGGTCGAGGAAGGCGAAGGTGTCGGCAAAGCCCTCCGAACTATCGTCGAGCCAGACCAGGACCGTCGACCCATAGACGCCGGCCAGCAAAGCACGCTTGGTATAGTAGTTGTAGTCCGTCGAGGTATCGCCGACGGCGCGCCACATGGCATCCACCGTGCGCCACAGGGAGCGGCTGGCCAGACCGACATGGGCCGGCATGGCGAGGAAGCTGGCCAGCGCCCGCAGGGCTTCGCGCTGGGCGGCATGCTGCAGCAGCCGGGTGCGCACGGCGAGCGTCACCCGCTCGCGGATCTTGAGCCCGATCGAACGAGCGCCGACGGGGACCATTCCGACCGCCCCGGCCGCGACCGCGTCGGCCGACGGAAAGGTGGCAACCGGGGCTTCGGCGGCCTGGGCAAGGGCGGCCTCGACCGCCTCGGCCATCTCCCGGTCGGCTTCGGTATTGAAGAATTCGGCGACCTCGGCCGGTCCGCCCTGGAAGGCCACCGCGGCCATGGCGGGCGTCACCCCCTCGTCGCGCGCCGCCGCGGCCAAGGCCTTCTCGGTCCAGCCGTCGAACGGGGCGTGGCGCAGCATCCCGGCCAGCAGACGGCGCCTCAGAGCCGGCAATTCGCCGGATTCGGATGGTTCATGGAGGCCCGGCTGCTCGCTCATGACCCCGCCTGTTCGCTGGTGCGGTTGGTCAGCGGATAGCGCGACATTTCCGGCTCGAAGCCCAACAGGCTGAGGTCGGTCATGCGCATGGGATAGAGAATGCCCTCCAGATGGTCGCATTCGTGCTGCACCACCCGGGCATGGAAACCCTCGGCGGTCCGTTCGAAGGGCCGGCCCGAGACGTCGAGCGCCCGGTAGCGCAGCCGGGTGAAGCGCGGCACCACGCCGCGCAGGCCGGGCACCGACAGGCAGCCCTCCCAGCCGAGTTCCTGCTCGGGACCGAGCGGCTCGAGCACCGGGTTGATCAGCGCCATCGGCACGTCTTCGGCGCTCCCGGCCGCCTCGGCGGCATCGGCGATGCGCTCATCGCCATGCTCGCCCGGACTCAGCCGTTCGGGCGGCAGGCGAAACACGACCAGGCGCAGCGGCACATGGACCTGGGGGGCGGCCAGGCCGACGCCGTCGGCGTCGTCCATGGTTTCCAGCATGTCCTCGATCAGGCGGCGGATTTCCGGCGCGGTGGGGTCCTCGACCGGCTGTGCGCGGCCGCGTAACACGGGGTGGCCCATACGGGCGATTTTGAGAATAGCCATGGATTCAATATGGCGCCGCTCTGCGCCAAAATCAAAGGCGATGGGGCATGGCGCGCGACACACGGCGGTCACGGGTTGCCGTGGCCCGGTCATGAAGTTCTCATGCCGCGATCGATCGGGGGCGCCCCCTCGGTGCCGAGATCGATGTTGAAAGAAGGCCCGCGCCGTGAGTCGGCCTTCTTTCAACCGAGCCGCGCGGGCGATTTCAGTCGCGCAGCACCTCGCGCGCCATGCGGACCACGTCCTCGGGCGTGCGGTAAAGGCGGGCGACGAGCCTTTCCATGTCCTCGCCGTTCAGCAGCTCGACCGAGCCGCCGCGCTGCTCCATGTCCTTGATGAATTCCGGATCCTTGGCCGTCGCGATGAAAGCCGCGCGCAGGGCGGCGAGCCGGTCAGCCGGAATCTCCGGCGGCACGGCGTAGGGCCGGCCGGTTTCCTGGCGCGCGAACAGCAGCTCGAACACCTGCCGGTCCTTCGGATCTTTGACGTATTCGATCACGTTTGGCACGTCGGGCAGTTCCGGATCGCGCTCCAGCGCCATCTGCACGATGATGTTGATCTTCTTGTCGCGCAGCCAGTCGCTGTGATTGGCGCGCACCGTCGTCCACGGCACGCTGGCGCGCCCGTCCGTCTCGCCGCGCTCCATGGCAAGCGACTGTTCCTCGCCGCCGGCATAGCCGGTGATCACCTTGAACTTGGTACCGAGCGTCTTGTTGAGCAGGCGTGGATAGGTCAGGCTGTCGGCGCCGCCGCCCGACGAGCCGGCGATGAATTCGTACTTGAACAAGTCGTCGGCGGTCTTCACCTTCGCCGTGTGCCAGGCGATGATGAGATTGGTTTCCTTGTTCAGGCTGCCGAGCCATTTCATCTTCTGCGAATCGTATTGCAGATCCTTGCCCGACAGCAGCGGCTCGAGCGGCACGCCGCGCTGCACGGCGGCGACCACCGAGCCGTCCTTCGGCTGCAGCTTGTAGATCTGCTGGGTGACCAGCAGACCGCCGGCGCCCGGCATGTTGACCACGGCCCATGTGGGATTGCCCGGCACGTGCTTGCCGAAATGCTTGGCGAACATGCGGGCGAACAGATCGTTGCCGCCGCCCGGCGTCGAGCCGACCAGCACCTTGTATTGCTTGCCGCGATAGAAATCCTCGACCGAGGAATTGGCGGGCCCCGATTGCGCGCTGACCGGCGTGCTTGGCAATCCCGCGAATGTCCAGATCCCGAGACCCGACATGCCGACGGCCAGGGCCCTTGACGTCCCCCGGCGGTACCACGCGATGTTCATTTCAGCCTCCCGTTTTCGGGGGCAGCTTCGCTTTATCAACCGCCGGCCGCGCGGACGATCTCCGCTGGACGGAGCCTGCCCTTATTGACCGGCGAAGTGTGGCACCCTCCGCATGGGCTGGCAATAAGGCGCATGTCAACCCGTGTCGCGGACGGTACCAGACAGGCGTGCGAAGTATTGCCGGTCGCGATCCGACATCTTGACATGACCTGATGATTCGAAATACAGACACTGTAAATTCGGGAAACGCCAAAACATTGCTTCATCAAGACAATGAAGAAGCCGCTTTTATTGGACGAGGCCCGGGCGATTCGCGCCCGCGCGGAGCGCACCCGTCGGCTCGCCCGGTCGACCATCGACGAGGATGCCATGAAGGCCATCATGGCCTATGCGGAAGACCTCGAACGGCGCGCCACCAACCTCGAGTTCAAGGCGCGCGGGTTGCAGGCGGAGGGTGATCCCGACCAGCAGCAGGGTGGCGAAGTCGCCCAGGAGCTGCAGCAGGAAATCGAACTCACCCGGGCCACTGTCAGTGAAATCCAGCATAGCCTGGCTGGCAAAGCGCGCGGCGACAAACAGCGCTGACCGGCGGCAGGGGGCATGCCAGCTCAGCCGGACGAAACGCTGGGGTAACCCGCCGGGCGCATCGGCCTGCCGATGAACGGGCTATGACCGCGGCTGTTCGGCCGTGGCGGGTCGATTAATGCCCTGAAAAGCGGCACAAAGCGATGAATCCCATACCGGAAACAGGGCTCTTGCCGGGCTTAAATGCTTGTGATACAAGCCGCACCTCTCTCGAAGCCCTGGGCTCCGGGATGATTGGATTTGACCCCGTTCTGTGACCCCTGGCCCCCAATGTGGCAGACCACGAACGGAACGCCCGAAGGAGCGGTGAGCCACTTGCAGGTACACGTTAAGGACAACAACGTCGATCAAGCCTTGCGCGCACTCAAGAAGAAGATGCAGCGCGAGGGGATTTACCGCGAAATGAAGATGCGCCGGAACTACGAGAAGCCGTCCGAGCGCCGCGCCCGCGAACATGCCGAGGCCGTGCGCCGCTATCGCAAGCTGCTGCGCAAGCGCATGGAGCGCGAAGGCTTCTAGGCCTTGCGGACTGAGTTTGAAAGACCCCCGATGCGAAAGCGCCGGGGGTTTTTTGTTGAGTAGCGTATCTTAGGCCTGCGGGACAAATCCGCCCCGTTTCCCCGCACCGCACACACAAGGTCGAGCGCTGGCACAGGTCAAGGACGGCTACTTGGTCGCTCCGCCGGAGTGGTGGAGACATCTCCGCAAAACGAAGCGCCAATTTTGGAAACGTCACCGTAAGGAGGAGCGCCGCGAGGCCACCGACCTGGACGCATGGTAACGACCAAGAGCGAGAATTGCCTCTGACGCTTCAGCCGCCGACCACCTCGAACTGCACGTCGACGTTGCCGCGGGTGGCGTGCGAATAGGGGCAGATCTTCTCGTGCGCTTCCTTGACCAGCGACTCGAGGTCGGCCTGCGGCAGACTTTTATCCTCGACCCGCATCTTTACCGCCAAGCCGAAGCCGCCGCCGTCGCGCGGGCCGATCGACACCGCGCTGGTGACCTTGGCCTTGCTGGCATCTTTCTTGTGCTGCTTGGCGGTGAAATCGAGCGCGCCCCCGAAGCAGGCGGCGTAGCCCGCCGCGAACAGATGCTCGGGCGTCGCCGTGTTGGGCTTACCCGGCCCGCCCATCGCCTTCGGCACCGACAGGTCGGCGGAGACCATGCCGTCGCTCGATTCGGTATGCCCGTTGCGTCCCCCCGTGGCCGTCGCGGTGGCGGTGAAAAGCGGCTTGATCTTGTCCATGATGGCCTCCGGGTTGTGCGGAACGAGCCTTAAACCTAGGGAGCGGACGGGCGCGCGGCAATCGTTTCGCTCAAACAAAAAGCCGCCCATCCGGAACGGCTATTTGTTCGAGTAAAGGGCTGAGACTCAACCGAGCCCTTTGACGATCTCCTCGCACATCTTCTTGGCGTCGCCGAACAGCATCATGGTGTTGTCGCGATAGAACAGGGTGTTGTCGACGCCGGCGTAACCCGAAGCCATCGAACGCTTGACGAACAGCACGGTCTTGGCCTTGTCGACGTCGAGGATCGGCATGCCGTAGATCGGGCTTTGCGGATCGTCGCGCGCCGCCGGGTTGGTCACGTCGTTGGCGCCGATGACGAAGGCGACGTCGGCGGTCTGGAAGGCGGAATTGATCTCCTCCAGCTCGAACACCTCGTCGTAGGGCACGTTGGCCTCGGCGAGCAGCACGTTCATATGGCCCGGCATGCGGCCGGCCACCGGATGGATGGCGTAGGAGACTTCGACGCCCTCCCCCTTGAGCTTGTCGGCCATTTCGCGCAGCGCGTGCTGCGCCTGGGCGACCGCCATGCCGTAGCCCGGCACGATGATGACCTTGCCGGCGTTCTTCATGATGAAGGCCGCGTCGTCGGCGCTGCCCGACTTGACCGGCCGCTCGGATTTGCCCGGACCACCCGCCGCCGCGGCGTCGCCGCCGAAGCCGCCGAGGATGACGTTGAACAGCGAACGGTTCATCCCCTTGCACATGATGTAGCTGAGGATGGCGCCCGACGAGCCGACCAGAGCGCCGGTGATGATCAGCGCGTTGTTCTCCAGCGTGAAGCCGATGCCGGCCGCCGCCCAGCCGGAATAGCTGTTGAGCATGGAGACGACCACCGGCATGTCGGCGCCGCCGATCGGCAGGATGATCAGGAAACCGACGACGAAGGCGAGCGCCGTCATGGCCCAGAACCAGCGCGGGTCCGGATTCATGCAGAACGCCACGATGAGTCCGAGGATGACCAGCCCAAGCACGAGGTTCAGCAGATGCTGGCCCTTGAACACCAAGGGGTTGCCCGAGACCAGCGCGGCGAGCTTGGCGAAGGCCACGATCGAGCCGGAGAAGGTGATCGCGCCGATGACGATGCCGAGCGACATCTCGATGCGCGAGGCGAACTTGAGCTGCCCCGTTGCATCGACGATGCCATAGGCCGCCGGATTGTAGAACGCCGCGGCGGCGACCAGCACGGCGGCCAGACCGACCAGCGAGTGGAAGGCGGCGACGAGCTGCGGCATCTGGGTCATCTGCACGCGCCGCGCGGTCACCGCGCCGACCGCGCCGCCAATCACCAGCGCCGCCAGGATCTCGCCATAGGACATGACACCCGGCGACGCGATGGTGGTGCCGACCGCGATGGCCATGCCGAGCATGCCGAGATAATTGCCGCGCCGCGAGGTTTCCGGGCTCGACAGCCCGCGCAGCGCCATGATGAACAGGATGGAGCTCAGCAGATAGAGGAGCGCCGCGAGATTGGCTGACATGAACCGGTGCCCCCTACTTCTTCTTTTCTTTTTCTTGTACATCGCCAGCATGCGCTGGGTGACCAGGAAGCCGCCGAAGATATTGACCGCGGCGAGCGCGGTGGCGACCAGGCCGAAGATCTTCGACAGCTCGAAGCCGGCCGGCCCTGCGGCGATCAGCGCGCCGACCACGATCACGCTCGAGATGGCGTTGGTCACGCTCATCAGCGGCGTGTGCAGCGCGGGCGTCACGCTCCACACCACGTAGTAGCCGACGAAGATGGCGAGCACGAAGATCGCCAGGCGAAAGACGAAGGGATCGACCGCGTCCATCTCAGTTCGTTCCTTTTGTCAAAGCGGGATGCACGATTTGACCGTCGCGCACGACCAGCGAGCCGGCGACGATCTCGTCCGCCGTGTCGATCTTGAGCGCCTTGGTCTCTTTGTCGATCAAGGGCGTCACGAAGGCGAGCAGGTTCTTGGCATAGAGCGCGCTGGCGTCTTCCGCGATGCGGCTCGGCAGGTTGGTGAAGCCGGCGATCTTGACGCCATTCACCTCGACGATCTCGTCGGGCCTGGACAGCGGGCAGTTGCCGCCCGCCTCGACCGCCAGATCGACGATCACCGCGCCGGGCTTCATGGTCTTCACCATGTCCTCGGTCACCAGCACCGGCGCCTTGCGGCCGGGGATCAGCGCCGTGGTGATGACGATGTCCTGCTTCTTGATGGTCTCGGCGATGAGCGCGGCCTGCTTGCGCTTGTACTCGTCCGACATCTCGCGGGCGTAGCCGCCGGCGGTCTCGGCCTGCTTGGTCTCCTCGTCCTCGACCATGACGAACTTGGCGCCGAGGCTCTCGACCTGCTCCTTGGTCGCCGGACGCACGTCGGTCGCCGAGACCACGGCGCCCAGGCGGCGCGCGGTGGCGATGGCCTGCAGGCCGGCGACGCCGACGCCCATGATGAAGACGCGGGCCGGCGCCACGGTGCCCGCCGCCGTCATCATCATCGGCAGCACGCGGCCGTAGATGTTGGTGGCTTCGAGCACGGCACGGTAGCCGGCGAGATTGGACTGCGACGACAGCACGTCCATGGATTGGGCGCGGGTGATGCGCGGCACCAGCTCCATGCCGAAGGCGGTGATGCCCTGGGCGGCATAGGCCTGCACGTCGTCGCGGTTGACGAGCGGCGCCAGCATGCCGATCAGCACGGCGCCCTGCTTCATCATCGCGAGTTCGTTGGTCCCGCCATCGCGCAGCGGCCGCTGCACCTTGAAGACGATGTCGGCGCTGCCGAGCGCGGACGTTTCGTCCGGCGCGATGGTGGCGCCGGCGTCGCGGTAGCGGTCGTCGCCGATCGACGAACCGGCGCCCGCGCCGCTTTCGACGACCACCTCGAGCCCCAGTGCAATCAGCTTCTTGACGGTATCCGGCGTCGCGGCAACCCGCGATTCGCCCGGCCGCCGTTCCTTCGGGATGGCTAATTTCATGGTCTACCGAATTATGTTTTCGTTGTGTCCCCTCGAATGGCGGCACAGAATGGCGAACCGGTGTCCATTTGCCAAGGCGAGAATTGCGCGATGGAGAACAATGGTCAGCGCACGCCCCGTCGCTTTTTCGGGCGTGCCCTGTCGCTAGGCGGTTTAATCGCCGCACTGGCCGGTCCGGCCATCAATGACACCCTGGCGGCACCTCGCGACTCCGTGGCGAGCGTGACGAGCCGTCCCGGGATCACCCAAGGCTATTACCTGGTCGAGCCGGACGGCCCGCCGCGCGCCATCGCCATCGTCTTCATCGGCGGCGAGGGCGAACTCGCCCTCGACAAGAGCGGCCCGACGAAGGGCAAGGGCAACTTCCTGATGCGGGTGCGCGACCAGCTTGCCGCCGCCGGGCTGCTGCTGGCCTATCCCGATACCCCGTCGGACCGGAGCCAGGGCCTCGGCGGCTTCCGCGTCGATGCCAAGCATGCCGAAGACATTGCCGCCGTGGTCAAAGCGCTGAAGGCCCGCGCCGACCTGCCGGTGTTTCTCATCGGCACCAGCCGCGGCACCATCTCGGCGACCAATGGCGCGGCGCGGCTCCCAGCCGGCACCATTGCCGGCTTGGTCCTGACCTCGACGGTGACCGAGCGCGGCAACAAGCGGCAGGTGTCGGTCTATGAAACGCCGGTCAAAGACATCAAGGTGCCGGTGTTCGCGCTCGCCAACCGCAATGACGGCTGCTACGTCACGCCGCCGGGCGCGGTATCGGCCCTGCTCAAGGCGATGCCGTCGGCGCCACGCACGGACGCGGTGACCGTGACCGGCGGCAGCGCCGGCGGCGAGCCGTGCGGCGCCCAGTCGGCGCACGGCTATCTCGGCATGGAGGTGCAGGCTGTCAAGGCCATGACCGAGTGGATCGATTCGGTCCTCCAGGGATCTTGAGCGCCACAGCGTCGATGGCGGGCGGAAGCTCGGGTGCCGAGGCGAGCCTCTTCCATCGGAAGAGCGGAGCTGCTTGGGCCATGAGACGATGCGCTCGTGCCACGCCGGCCGTCATGGCGCTGATGCTATGGGCGGTGCTGGCGCCTGCGCTCGCCGCCGACCGCGTCGAATCCATTCCGACCCGCCCCGACGTCACCCAGAGCTACTGGCTGGTCGAGCCCGCCGGGCAGCCGCGCGCCATCGCCATCGTGATTCTGGGCGGCGACGGCGACCTGGCGTTCGACGCGGGCGGCCCGACCAAGCAGAAGGGCAATTTCCTGATGCGGGTGCGCAACGACCTGCTGCGCGCCGGCCTGCTGCTGGCCTATCCCGACACGCCGTCCGATCAGCCGAACGGCCTCGGCAATTTTCGCACCGACCGGCGCCACGCGGAGGATATCAAGGCCCTGATCCTTGCCCTCAAAAGCCGCGCCGACGTGCCGGCTTTCGTGATCGGCACCAGCCGGGGCACCGTTTCGGCGGCGAATGCAGCGGCGCGACTCGACCCGCCGCTCATCGCCGGCGTGCTGCTGACCTCGACGGTGCTCGAGCGCAGCCGGAACCGGCTGCACTCGGTTCACGACCTCCCGCTGGCCGCCATTCGCGTGCCCGTGCTCGCGCTCCATCATAAGGACGATGGCTGCTACATCACCCAGTCGGCCGGCGTGCCCGCCTTCATGCGCGCCCTGACCAATGCGCCGCGCAAGGATTCGGTGATGCTGACCGGCGGCAAGCCGGCGCAGTCCGACCCATGCGAGGCGCGCGCGGCGCACGGCTTCTTCGGCGTCGAGGATCAGGCGGTGAAGGCGATGACAACATGGATCGATTCGGTGCTCGCCGGCGGCTGAACAGGGTGCATATGCGGAAACAAGGGCAGAGAACGGCACCCGCGTCCCATATTTGACTTATAAGATAGGCGAAAACCCGCGTAGAATGGTAAAATCACCGGAATACGTGATGAAGAGCGCCGGTGGCTGAGAGAGGCGTCGAACTCCCGCTCGTGACACGCGGCCCGAGGAGCGCCCCTTGCCTCCGATTTCCAGCGACAGAGACTCCGTTCTTGCCGCCTACCACGCGGCATTTGCAAATGTTTTCGCCTCCACAGGAAACACGACGCAAAGCGACGTGGCGGGCCATCGATCGGCCTGCGAGACCTATAAAAATCTTCACCCGGAAGTCAGCGACCCTGCGATTCTACGCAGCCGCGTGATCATTATCATCGGCCGGGAGCTGCTCAAGGATCCGGGCGCGTTCTGGCACACCGCGCAGCACGGACAGCACACATGACGGGCAGCCCTTCGTCCGTGCCGAGCCGTGCAACCACGCTGACCGAAGAACTGACCGCGGCGATCAAGCCGTTTCAGGCCCCCTCACGGCGCGACAGCCTGGCGCAGCTGACGACCTCCATGGGCGGCTTCATCGGCATTTGCGCGGTGATGTACGCCGTGGCGCCGGCTGCGTCGGCATTCACTCTTCTCCTGGCGCCCCTCGCCGCCGGATTCCTCGTGCGGATTTTCATCATTCAGCACGATTGCGGCCACGGCGCATTCTTCCGTTCCAAACGGGCCAACGACGCCGTCGGCTTCGCGTGCAGTCTGCTGACCCTGGCGCCCTATGCCTCCTGGAGCCGCCAGCATGCCGGACACCACGGGGTGTGGAACGATCTCGACCGGCGCGATCGCGGCGTCGATATCTACTCCACCTGCTTGACGGTTGCCGAATACGAAGCCCTCAGCCGATGGGGAAAATTACAGTATCGGCTGACCCGGCACCCGGTGGTCACCGGCCTCCTGCTGCCGCCCGTGATATTTTTCCTGCTCTATCGCCTGCCCTTCGACATGCCGCCGAGTTGGAAACGCGAACGCCGCGCCCTGCTGCTGACCAATATCGGACTGGTCGGATTATATGGCGGGCTCGGACTTTCTTTCGGCTTCGCAACCACGGCCCTCGTCAGCGTGCCGGTGATGATCCTGGCATCGATCATCGGCGTCTGGCTGTTCAGCGTGCAACATCGCTTCGAGGGCACTCACTGGGCGCGCCATGACGTGTGGGATGCGACCGATGCTGCCCTGCGCGGATCGTCCTATCTGAAGCTGCCCCGCGTCCTGCAATGGTTCACCGGGAATATCGGCTTTCACCACCTGCATCACCTGAACACGCGCATTCCCAACTACCGCCTGCAGGAATGCCACGAATCGACCGCGGCATTGACTCATGTCCGGCCGCTGACCTTGTGGCGCGCGCTACGGGCGCCAAGCTTCCTGTTGTGGGACGAGGAACGCCAGGCCATGGTGGCAGCCGGCTGACGGCTCCGCTTGGCCGGCTCACGGTCGTAACGGCCGGCGGCAATTTCCGATCTGGCGCTCCGCTTGTGCCCGGGACGCGTTAAAATCCGCCATGCTCAACCGCCTCGCACTCGCAGGGCTGCTCGCCGCACTGTCGTTTTCGGCAGCCGGCGCGCGCGACAGTCTCGTGACCATCGAATCGCGTCCGCGTGTTACCCAGAGCTTCATCCTCATGGAACCGGCGAATCCAGCCCGCGCCGTGGTGGTCGCCTGGCCGAGCGGCGACGGCGTCATCGGGCTGACCGCTTCCGGCATGCCCCACACGGTGGCCTTCTTCCCGCGCGCCAGCCGCCGGTTCGTCGACGCGGGCGTCACATTGGCCATCGTCGATGTGCCGTCGGACAAGCCCGGGGGCCTGAGCTACGAGACCCGCGTGAGCCCAGAACATCTGGCCGACGTCGCGGCCGTCATCGCCGCTGTCCGGGCGCGCACCCAGTTACCGATCTTCCTCGCCGGCTTCAGCCGCGCAACTTTGTCCGCTGCCGGCGGTGCCGCAAGGCTGGGACCCGACATTCTGGCCGGCGTCATTCTGGCCTCCAGCGTCACCGTCCGTGCCGGCATAGCCAGCCATTCGGTCCACGACACGGCGCTTGGAGAAATCCGCGTTCCGGTCCTCGTCCTGCATCATCGCGACGACGATTGCATGCTGACGCCGCCCGACGGGGTGCCGGCCGTGCTTCAGGCGCTCGCGGCGGCGCCGCGCAAGAATTCGCACATGTTGCGCGGCGGAACCGCCGGCAGCGGCGGCTGCTTCGCCCATACGCCGCACGATTTTATCGGCGCGGAGGCCGAAGCAGTGGCGGCGGTCGCCGCCTGGATCGACAGCGTGCTCGGTTCGCGTTGAGCGTCAGCCGAGCTTTTCGAGCTCGTCGATGAACCCGGAGACGACGCTCAAGCCGCGATCCCAGAACGCCGGATCGGTGGCGTCGAGTCCGAACGGCTTGAGCAGTTCCTTGTGCCGCTTGGTGCCGCCGGCCTTGAGCATCTCGAGATACTTTTCCTGGAAGCCCTTCTCCGCCTTCTGGAAGGTCGCGTAGAGCGAGTTCACCAGGCAATCGCCGAACGCATAGGCGTAGACGTAGAACGGCGAATGGATGAAGTGCGGGATGTAGCTCCAGTAGGTGCGATAGTCGCCGCCCAGCCGGATCGCCGGGCCCAGGCTTTCCTTCTGCACCGCCATCCAGGTCTCGCAGATGTCGTCGCCGGTCAGTTCCGCCTTGCGCCGCGCCGTGTGCACGCGCATCTCGAAATCGTAGAACGCGATCTGGCGCACCACGGTGTTGAGCTGGTCCTCGACCTTGCCGGCGAGCAGCGCGCGCTTGCGCTTGGGCGAGGTCTCGGCGCGCAGCAGGCCTTGGAACGTCAGCATTTCGCCGAACACCGAGGCGGTTTCCGCCAGCGTCAGCGGCGTGTCGGCCATCAGCGCGCCCTGCGGGCTGGCGAGCACCTGATGCACGCCATGGCCGAGCTCGTGGGCCAGCGTCATCACGTCGCGCGTCTTGCCCTGGTAATTCATCAGGATGTAGGGATGCGCCGAGGGCACGGTGGGGTGCGAGAAGGCGCCAGGCTCCTTGCCCGGCCGCACGCCGGCGTCGATCCAGTTCTCCTGGAAGAAACGCTCCGCGATGGCCGCCATGGCCGGCGAGAAGTCACGGTACGAGGTGAGCACCGTGTTGCGCGCCTCGTCCCATGGAATGCTGCGATCGTCGGAATCGGGCAGCGGCGCGTTGCGGTCCCAATAGTCGAGCTGGTCGGCGCCGAACCAGCGCGCCTTCAACTTGTAATAGCGGTGCGACAGCTTCGGGTACGCGGCCTTGACGGCGGCGACCAGCGCGTCGACCACCTCGTCCTCGACGAAGTTCGACAGATTGCGCGCCGAATCGGGGCGCGGGAATTTGCGCCAGCGGTCCTCGATCTCCTTGTCCTTGGCCAGCGTGTTGGTGACGAGCGCGAAGGTGCCGACATTCTCGCCCAGCACCTTGCCGAGCGACAGCGCCGCTTTTTTGCGCGTCTGGCGGTTGCGGTCGGACAGCAGATGCAGGGCCTCGGCGCTGGTCAGCATCTTGCCGTCGACGGGAAAACGCAGGCGCGCCATGGATTCGTCGAACAGACGGTTCCACGCCGCCCGCCCGGCGACCGACTTTTCGTGCAGGATCTTCTCCACGTCGTCGGACAGCTGATGCGGCCGGAAGGTGCGCACGTCGCGCAGCCATGGCTTGTAGCGCGCGAGCTCGGGGTCCTTGAGCTGCGCCTTCAGCGTGCGCTCGTCGATCTTGTTGAGCTCGAGGGTGAAGAACAGCAGATGGGTGGAGATATCGGTGACCCGCTCCTGCATGGTCTGATAGAAGCGCGCGGTCTCCGGGTCGGTGACGTTGCCGGCATAGGTGAGCTGGGCATAGCTCATGATGCGGCCGAGGATGTCCTGCATCACCTCGTAGCGCCCGACCGCCTGGGCGAGTTGCTTGCCCGACAGCCTGGCGAGCTTGCCGCTGTAACGCTTGGCGAAGCCCGTGGCCTCCTTCTCGACGGCCGACAGATCGTTCTTCATCGCGCCGGAATCCGGGCCGGGATAGAGATGGCTGAGGTCCCAGCGCGGCAGTGGCTGCGCGTCGCTCTGGGGTTTGCGGTCGGCGGTTGGCTTCTTGGCCCGGGCGGCGGCTTTCGTCATGTTTGTCTCCTTGCGCTTCCAGGCGATATAAGACACGGCAGGACCGTTGCAAAGAGTGACAACGGCCGATTCGCACACAGGGGACCATAATCCATGATATCGGCGCAAAGCCCCAGCCTGATCGCCCTGTTCTTCGCCCAGGCCGAACGGCTGGCCGACCGGCCGTTCCTGTGGGCCAAACGCGACGGCACGTGGAAACCGACGACCTGGCGCCAGGCCGCCGACCAGGTGCGCTTCCTCGCCCGGGGCCTGCGGCGGTTGGGCCTGGCGCCCGGCGACCGCGTCGTGCTGGTGGCGGAAAACCGACCGGAATGGCTGATCGCCGACCACGCCATCATGGCCGCCGGCGGGGTCACCGTGCCCGCCTATACGACCAACGGGCCGAACGACCATCACCATGTGCTGACCGACAGCGGCGCGCGGATGGTCATCGTCTCCACGGCGGCGTTGGCCGCCAAGCTGCTGCCGGCCGTGGTGCGCGCGCCCACCGTCGAGCATGTCATCGCGATCGAACCCTTGCGCCACGGCCAATCGGACGGCTTCCAATTGCACCAGTGGGGCACCGTGGTGGCGCAAGGCGCCGCCCACAAGGAAATCCCGCTGGCGGAGCCGAAGCGGACCGATCTGGCCTGCCTGATCTATACCTCCGGCACCGGCGGCGCGCCCAAGGGAGTCATGCTGAGCCACGGTGCCATCCTGCACAACTGCGAGGGTGCGCATGACGCGCTGCTCGCCCTCGGCAAGCTCACCGACGAGGTCTTCCTGAGCTTCCTGCCCCTCTCCCACTCCTACGAGCATACGGCGGGCCAGTTCGTGCCGGTGGCGCTCGGCGCCCAGATCTACTACGCCGAGGGAGTCGACGCGCTGGCCGGCAACATGCTGGAGGCCAAGCCGACGCTGATGACGGCCGTGCCGCGGCTCTACGAGACCATGCAGAACCGCATCATGCGCGGCGTCGAACGGGCCGCGCCGCGCGCCCGCAAGCTCTTCCTGCGCACCCTCGCGCTCGGGCGCAAGCGCATGGCAGGCGGATTGTCGCTGTTCGAGCGGATCGAGGATGTCTTCCTGACGCTGCTGGTGCGGCGCAAGGTGCGCGCCCGCTTCGGCGGCCGGCTGAAAGCCATGGTGTCGGGCGGCGCGCCGCTCAATCCGGAAGTCGGCACGTTCTTCACGGCGCTCGGCATCTGCATCCTGCAAGGCTACGGCCAGACCGAATCCGCGCCGGTGATCACCGTCAACCGGCCCGGCAAGGTCAAGATCGCCACGGTCGGGCCGGTGCTCAAGGACGTCGAGGTCAAGCTCGCGGAAGACGGCGAAATTCTGGTGCGCGGCGAGCTGGTCATGCAGGGCTACTGGCGACAGGAGCGCGCCACCCAGGAGGCGATCCGCGATGGCTGGCTGCACACCGGCGACATCGGCGTGTTCGACGGCGACGGATTTCTCACCATCACGGACCGCAAGAAGGACATCATCGTCAATTCGGGCGGCGACAATATCTCACCGCAGCGGGTCGAGGGATTCCTGACGCTGGAACCCGAGATCGCCCAGGCGATGGTCATCGGCGACAAACGGCCCTATCTGGTGGCCCTGCTGGTGCCCGATGAAACCGCGACAGCCGAATGGGCGAAGGCGAACGACCGGAGCGCCGATCTCGCGGCGCTGCGGACCGATCCGGCGTTCAAGGAATTCCTCGGCGCGGCGGTGGCGCGCGTCAACGCCAACCTGTCGGTCATCGAGCGGGTGCGCCATTTCATCATCGCCGAAGAGCCGTTCACGACGGCCAACGGCGAGATGACTCCGACGTTGAAGATCCGCCGCCATGTGCTGAAGGCGCGCTACGGCGCGAAGCTGGAAGCACTGTATCGGTAAGGCTCACGAGTAAGCCGCCATGGCGTAAAAAGGAAAAGGGCCTCGCGTTGGCGGAGGCCCTTTTGCTCACTCAGCCGGGATGGCTGCCGGTTGATGGCTTGCCTACCGGTCGATCGCCTTCTTCGCCGCGTCGATCGCGGGCTTCGGATAGTCGGCGAATTTGATGAGCAGCTTTTCGACTTCCTCGCCGGTCACCAGGTCGATCTCGATATTGACCTTCTCCGCGTCGGCGAGCAGCTGGGGGTCCTTCATGGTGTCGTTGAAAGCCTTGCGCAGCGCGTCGGCGCGGTCCTTGGCCATGCCGGGCGGACCCATGATCGGGCGCGCCAGCGCGAGCTGGTCGAAGTGGATTTCGAGCACCTGGCGATCCTGGTCGGTCTTCGCGTAGTCGTAGACGCTCGGCACCTTGCCGAACACGTCGGTGCGCGACGCGCCCATCTGGATGAGCAGGATCAACTCGCCCGATTTCACCATCGGCATGTAGGAGGCCTGGATCGACGACACGAACAGGCCACACAGACCATCGACCTCGCCGCGCTCGACCGCGAGACTGACATCCTTGGTGCCCTGATAGCCGGCGATGACGCGGGCATTGGCGCCGAGCACGTTCTTCATGACCAGCGGATGCTGATGGGTGATGGCGGCAGGCCCCGTCGAGCCGAACGTCAGTTCCTTCTTCTGCTTGAGCCAATCGTCGAAGCTCGCCACGCCGGCGCCCTTGCGGACGCCGCAATGGCCGATGTCGCGGGACATGCTGCCGAGCCACGTGTATTTCGCGGCATCGAACTGCGCCTGGTCGCTGCCGAGCAGCGGCTCCATCAGAGTCGAGGATGCGACGAGGCCGAGCTCGGTGCCATCCTTGGGCGCGCTGTTGTAGATGTAGTTCGCGGCCTTCAGCGCGCCGGCGCCCGGCATGTTCTTCGGCACCACGTTCGGATTGCCGGGAATGTGCCGCCCGAGATGCCGTGCGAGCACGCGGCCGTAGGTGTCGTAACCGCCGCCCGCGCCGTAGCCGATATTGATGCCGACCGTCTTGCCCTTGTAGAAATCCGCGACCGACTGCGCGGTGGCGGGCGACGACGCGAGCACGGCTCCCGCCGTCAGCGCCGCGAGCCCGTACAAATTCCGCCGAATGGTCATCCCCGGTCTCCCTTGTTCGGCGCCACATGGCGCCATTCATTTCCATGGCCCTGTTCGAGCGCGTTGCGCCGCTGGTTGGCCCGGGCGCTTTGTTATCGAAGCATCTTCCCCGGCCAGCCGCGGTCTGGCAAGTCCCTTCCCGTCACATGAAACGTCGATCCCACCTGTATCGTGTTCACTGGCAGGCGACCGACTGGGCCTCGTCGCCGTTGCCGAGATAGACAACGTCGCAGTTCAGCCCAGGCTTCAATTCCTTACGATCCGCCTCTTTACCGGCCACGGTGATCTTGGTCTCGCCGATCGACGCGGTGACCGGCTTACCCTGGTCGGAAAAACCGATCGTGCGGCCCGAGACCGTGGTCAGCGCCACGCCCTTTGCCGTGATCCAGTTGAGCTTGGCCTCGGTCACCAGAGCCGGGTCGCCGTCCGCGGCGCGGTTGGCGCGGTCCACGACATCCTTCGGCATCTTGAAGAGTTTCGCGATGAAGGCCTGGACCTCCTCGCCGCTCACCGGATTGACCGGGATCTGCTGCTTCCCGGCATCCGCCAGATAGGCCGGGTCCGCCATCATGTCCATGAAGGCCTTGCGCAGCACGACGACCTTGTCGACCGCGGTGCCGGGCGGCGCCAGGAAGGGCCGGCCGAAATACTGGCGCCCGACGATGAACTCCATGGTCTCCCGGTCACGCTCGTTGCCGACCAAGTCCAACGCCCACGGCACGCCCTTGAAATCGTCGACCGGCGCGCCGTTGACCTGCACGATGACTTTGATCTTGCCCGACTTCCAATCCTGAAACTTGTGGCCGAGGATGTTGTCGGAGCCGACGCCGCAGAGCCCATCCACCTCGCCACGCTCCATGGCGAGGAAGACCGAGGTGGTGGAAGGATAGCCCTTCACCACCTTGAATTTCGTGCCGGTCAGGGCGTTGAGTGAATTGGCCACGAGCACGGTCGAGGAACGTGATCCCTGGCCGCCGATCAGAACCTCGCGCTGTTTCGCCTCCGCGATGGACTGGACGGGGGATTTGTCGGACACGACGCACAGGCTGGTCAGGCTGCTGACACTGCCAAGCCAGGTAAATTTGTCCGGCTCGTACTGCACGCCGGTGTTGCCCATCAGCGGCTCGAGCACGATGGTATTTTGCACGATGCCGATCTCCGAGCCGTCCTTTTCCGCCTTGGCATACATGTGGTTGGCAAGACGGATGCCGCTGGCCCCGGGCATGTGCTTGACCACGATGTTGGGTTGGCCGGGGACGTGCCGGGCGAGATTGCGCTGCACCAACCGGCCGTAGGTGTCATAGCCGCCGCCGGGCTCCGAACCGACGAAAATGGTGAGGCCCTTGCTCTTGTAAAAATCCTCGACCGATTGAGCGGCGGCGCTCGTGGCGCCGACGGCGGCCAGGACGCTCAACGCGAGTCGGGCGCACAGTGGTGTATTGAGCTTCTTGATCTTCATTTCGTCTTCTCCCTTTACAGACCGCAATCGCCGCCGCTGTCCGGCGTTGCTCCGATGATGCGCGCCGACGCCATGCTAAAGGCAGACGATGGACCGCGCCAGATCGGCTGACGCGCGTCGGCCGACGATGACACGTTCGCGGCTATGGCCGCGCCAGCGTCTTGTTATTCTTTATTTTATTCCGCTTTTTGGCACATTAACATCATGGCAATCCGGATGTGGCACGAAGGTATCGGCTATAAAGCCGGAGCGATCGCCCGGCGGCAAATGAGGATAAGATGAAATCACTGATGACGTTCCTGTGGCTCGCACTGGGAACCACAGGCGTATTCGGGCAGACGCTCGGGGTCGAACGGATCGAGATCATCGAACCCGGGATTTACGACGCCGCGATCAGCACCCGCACGGACGCTCCCGATTCCACGATCGGGACCCGGTCCTATCTCGACACGCTGCACCAGGCCACCACGCTGACGACGACGATTCGTCCGCGCATCGGCCTTCATTTCGGATTCCGGTTCCAAATCGTCGGCGAGCCCCTGGGCCGTCAGGTCACCCTCGCCCTGATTACCAATTTCCCACCGCCGGGCCTGCACCAACCGAACTCCGCCCAACCGGTTCAGCGCGACGGCTACGTGCAAACCGCGCGGCTCGGCAGCGAAAGTTTTATCGGCTACACGTTCGACGAAGCGTGGGAGATGGTGCCCGGCGTGTGGCGGTTCGAAATCTGGGACCAGAACGACAACCGCAAGTTGGCCGAGCAGTCCTTCACCGTCACAGCGCCCTGACAGCCGCGAACCTGACGGCGCCCGCCACCGGATGACCGCGCTCATTCGCCGGAATCGAAGAATGGCAGCTCGATGCCCGAATTCGGCGCCTCGAGACGATCACGGTCGAGCCTGCCCTTGAGCCGCTCGATGTCGGCGAAGAACGCATCCTCGCTGTGCAACGGCGCCAGGCGGAATACCGGAGGCATGAGGCGCACCTGAGCCTGTTGCGATGCGCCGCGGCCGCCATCGAACTGGCTGACCGTGTGCATGGCAATTCCGACGGCAAGCAGCCCGAGGACGACGGCGGCCTTGAGCTTGAGGCGCGCGGGGCCGACTTCGCGCAGATGGAAGAAGCAGGCTGCCGCCACGATGCACCAGAGGCCGACATACTGGTAAACCGAGAGAGCGCGCCACGATAAGGCGAATGAAAAGAATCCCACCGTTTCGGTGAGCAGAGAAATCGCCAGCACCGCGCTCGCCGCGATCAGGAGATGGCGCTCGAACCGCGCCTCATGGGAAAAGATGCGCGTCACGACCGCCCAGACCGCGGTCCATCCGATGATGCCAAGCAGCAATGTGACTATCGGTACCGCATAGCGCGAGATTTTCGGCTGGTCGGTCTCGCTCAGCCACAGCGACAGCGTCTCTATGCCGACCATTGCCAGGGCGAAGGCGACTGCGATGAACAGCGCGTGATGGCCCTGACGCGGCGGCAGGCGCTCGCTCTGCACGGCATGGCCGGCATCGCGGATCCGCAGCAGGGTGTGGCCGATGCGAATCGGGCGCTCGCCGTCGAGCACGATGGTCGCGTGGCGGCGCTTGTCGCCGTCGGCGAACAGCCCGCCGGCGCTGCCGAGATCCTCGGCGATCCACGCCCCGGCGGGCGAACGGGCAATCCGCAGATGGCGCGGCGCGACGTAGGGATCGTCGAGCACCACGTCATTGGCATAGCCGCGGCCGATGCTGACCTCCGGGCCGACGCAGCGGTGGCGCGCGACCACGTCGCGCTGGCGCGACAGAACCTCGACCCAGATGATGTCGTCCGATCCGTTCACTTCGCCCACTTCACCGATTCGAGAAAACGCCGGGTCAGCGCGGTGGCATTGTCATAGGTCACGGCACGCAGGTTGATGCGCGAGACCAGGGCCTCGCCGCCGCGGTCCTGGGTGATCGTGGTGAGCCACACGTCGTAGATCCCCTCGAACTCGCGATAGGCGCGCGCGCACCATACCGCGCGCAACGCCGGACGCTCGCCCTCGACCGCGGCGATGAAATCCTCGTGGCAGCGCTGGCGCGAATACCATTTGCGCGAGCCACCGCCACCGCCGGGACGCCCGCTGTCGCGCGACAGGAAAGCGGCAAACTGAAAATCGTTGAGGTCTTCGCTCTTCACATGGGAGTGGGAAAGCTGGATGACGCCGGTGGTGAGATCGTCGGCGATGAACAGGCGCGTGCCGCTGGTGCAATTCGTCATGTAGCGGGCGGCGCGCGGCGGCGGCACCTGGCCGGCGCTGGTCCTTGCCCAGCAATCGAACCAGGGGGCGGCGCTTTCCGGCGCCTCGTAGGGACCGAAATTGCTCGGACGAAAACCCTGCTCGCCGATCGCCTGATAGAGCCCCGCCTGCCAGGCGACGAGCTGCCGGCCGATTTCCGCGCGCATGTCCGAGATCGCAGGCGGCTCGCCGTTCTTGGCGCGCTCGAGCAGCGCGACCGCGAAGCGCGCCGGCACCAGGAAGCTGACCAACTCGCCGCCGAGGCGCTTGGCCACGTTGATACCGGCGACGTGGCCATCGGCGGTCACCGTCGGGCCGCCGCTCATGCCCGGATTGAGGGCGCCGGCGAAATGAATCTGATCGCTGTAGCTGCGGTCCACCAGACCGTTATAGGTGCCTTCGACGATGGTGAAGCCGATGTCGAGCGGATTGCCCATCGAGTAGAGCCGCTCGCCCTTGGGCAGGCTGCCATCCAGCGCGCGGCGATCGAATGCGAAGGACGCCGGCCCGTCCTGGGCGAGCCGCACCACGGCGAGGTCGTTGGCGAGATCGACCGCCGCCAGCTTCAAGTCGCCGCGGGTGCCGTCGGCCGCCGTGTATTCCAGCCGGTAGGTCTGCGGCTCCAGGGCATATTTGGACACGACATGATAGTTCGTGATCGCCAGGCCGCCACCGACGAGAAAGCCCGACCCGATGCTCGATTGCCGGCCGGCGGCGGACACCAGGGTGCGGATCTGCAGCAGCATCGGCCGAGCCTGCTCATAGACGCGCTCGGCGGTCGACGAAATGACTTGGGGGACCGCCGGGGCCGGCGTCCGCTGCTGCGCCGATGCGGCGGTGCCGCCCATCGCCAGCGCGACGAGCAGCAGGATCTGCCGGCTCAGGATACGGCGAAGGTTTTGCACCGATGGACCGAGATTGCCGGGGTTCTGAACAAAAGTTTTCCGCGCCGCTACATTACTATGGCGCAGGATAGCGCGGAATATCCGCGCCCCACAAGCCGACGCAAGAGCCGGTCACGGATTGTTGCGCGCAAAAAAAAGGGGGCGCGCCATCGGCACGCCCCCGACATTTTCCGGCATCGCCGGATCAGTCGTTGCCGCGCGCCGTCTTGGCGAGCTTGAGCACGTCGGGCGGAATCTTCGCCATGTTCTGAACGAGTTCCTGCAGCTTGTCGCCCGTCATCGGATCGAACTCGGCCTTGGTCTTTTCCACTTCGTCGAGGAAGACCTTGTCCTTGGTCATCGCCTCGAAGGCGGTGCGCAACGCCTTCAGGCGGTCGGCCGGCACGCCCGGCGTCGACATGATGGAGCGGCCGACGGTCGCGCCGCTGACGAAGAGCTCCAGCACCTGCTTTTGTTCTTTCGTCGTGCCGAGCTCGACGGCGGTCGGCACGTCGGGGATCTCCGCATGGCGCTCCGCGGCGAACTGCACGATGATGTCGATCTTCTTGTCGTCGAGCCAGGCCTTCTTCGAGGTCTTGGTGGTGTTCCACGAGGTCAGCGCGCCATCCACCTCGCCGCGCTCCATGGCGATGAGGCCATCGTTCGAGCCGGGATAGCCGGTGATCACCTTGAACTTGGTGCCGATCACCGAGTTCAGAATTTTCGGAAAGACTTCCGCCGGGGAGCCCGGGCCGGTGCCGGCGACTGGAACTTCGATCTTCTTGGCATCCTCGATCGTCTTCACCTTCGAGGTGTGCCACATCAGGCTGATCTCGACGTTCGAGGTGACGCGGCCGATCCAATTGAAGTCTGCCGACTTGTACTGCACGCCTTGAGTTCCGAGCGCTTCTTCGATCGCCACCGATTGGGTGATGATGCCGAGTGCCGTGCCGTCCTTGGGCGCGACGGAATACATGTAGTTCGCGGCCTTCAGACTGCCGGCGCCCGGCATGTTCTGCGGGATGATGGTCGGATTGCCGGGAAGATGGCGGCCCATGTGGCGCGCGGTCATGCGGCCGAAGAAATCATAGCCACCGCCCGTCGCGTAGCCGATGTAGAGATTGACGTTCTTGCCCTTGTAGAATTGCTCGACCGATTGAGCCTGGGCAAGCGACGGAACGGCGGCGATCATCGCCGCGCCGCACATCGACTGAAGCCATAACCGCTTACGCATCGGTTCCTCCCCGCAAGAGTGGAATTTATCGTTGGGACGCCGACCCACCAATGGGGGGCGATCATTCGAAAGTGAACGAGTCTTACCGCGCCGGCGCGGGCAATGCACGAATTTTGCGGGATGCGGGCATGCGGGACGACCGGTCTACCCCGCGTGGCGACGGCCTGCTACAATTTCATATAGCCGCGAAACCAATCGACGAAGCGCGGGATGCCGGCGTCGATCGTCGTGTCGGGCGCGAAGCCGAGATCGCGCTGAATGGCGGTCACATCGGCGTAGGTTTCCTTGACGTCGCCCGGCTGCATCGGCTTGAGATCGATCTTGGCCTTCTTGCCGACCGCCTTTTCGATCACCTCGATGAAGCGCAGCAGCGGCTCCGCCCGGTGGTTGCCGATGTTGTAGACCCGGTGCGGCGGCGCACCCTGCACGCTCGGCACGGGATGATCGAGCGCGGCGATCACGCCCGTGACGATGTCGTCGATATAAGTGAAGTCGCGCTTCATGTCGCCGTGGTTGAACACCTGGATCGGCTCGCCGTTGAAGATCGCCTCGGTGAACAGCCAGGCCGCCATGTCGGGCCGGCCCCACGGACCATAGACCGTGAAGAAACGCAGGCCGGTCGCCGGGATGCGGTAGAGATGGCTATAGCAGTGGCTCATCAGCTCGTCGGACTTCTTGGTCGCGGCATAGAGCGACACCGGCTGATCGACCGGATCCTCGATGGCGAACGGCAATTTCGTATTGCCGCCATAGACCGACGAGGACGAGGCATAAACCAGATGTTCGAACCCCGCCTGGTGGCGCGCCATCTCGAGGATGTTGAGATGGCCGAGCACGTTGGCCTCGACATAGGCATGCGGATTGATCAGCGAATAGCGCACGCCGGGCTGCGCCGCGAGATGCAGGATGCGGTCGATCTTGGGAAAGGCGCGCGCCAGCTCGACCATCTCGCCACGGTCGGCGATGCTCATTTGGCGGAAGGTGAAATTCTTGCGCGGCGCAAGCGCGGCGAGGCGCGCCTGTTTGAGCCGCACGTCGTAGTAATCGCTCAGCGAGTCGATGCCGACCACAGTCTCGCCGCGCTCGGCCAGTTTGGCCGCGCAATGATAGCCGATGAATCCGGCAGCCCCTGTCACCAGGACGGTCATGGTTGCTTCCTTACAGACTGTGCGGGGCAGGTATAGCCCATCGGGCCGGGCGAAATCACCTGTCCGTGAGCAAGGGTTTCAATTCCACCAGAATGGCGGCGGGGGAACCCCGCCGTCGGGAATCCGATTCAATTGGTGGCCGAGGCGCCCGACGCGCGCGACTCGGGCTTGGCTCCGCGCAGCGCCTGTTCGATATCCTGAAACATTTTTTCCGCCCGGATCAGGCTGAGCTGCCGCAAGCGCTCGGCATCCGGCGGCGCCGCGACCCCTGGCGGCGGGGTGGTGGTTTTGTAAAGGCTGGCCATCACCTCGTCTTTCAGATTGCCCAGGATGGCCGACGCCTGGGGATCGCGCCGCACGATGTTCCAGATGAGAACCTGCAGGGCGACCCGTAAGACGGTCAAATCGGCGCTTTGCTGGTTGAGATATTGGTTGACCTGCTGCTGCAGCTGTTCCGGCGATTTGTCCATTGTCGTCCCCCGAGTTCCGCCTTCGATATTACAAAACCTGGCGATTTCATCCAGGCTTCAAACGAGGCAGCGGACAATCCTTTCGCGGACGATTGCCCTGGGAACCGGACGGGGTTAGTTCTAAGGCACATTTCCGTGGACATTGACATGGCCGTGCCCAATTCCGCGCAACGCGAAGCCGCCGAAGCCACGCCTCCTCCGAGCGCCCGTGTCTTCCTGACCGGCAGCCAGGCCCTCGTGCGTGTGCTGCTCGAGCAGGCCCAGCGCGACGCGGCGGCTGGCCTGCGGACGGCGGGCTACGCCTCCGGCTACCGCGGCTCGCCGCTCGGCGGCCTCGACCAGGCGTTCGCCCGCGCCGCCGGCGCGCTCGCCGCCCATCGCATCGAATTCCAGCCGGGCTTGAACGAGGAGCTGGCCGCCACCGCCCTGTGGGGCACCCAGCAGGTCGGCCTGTTCGACGGCGCCAGGCAGGATGGCGTGTTCGGCCTGTGGTACGGCAAGGGCCCCGGGGTCGACCGCGCCGGCGATGCGTTCAAGCATGCCAACCTGGCGGGCACCGCGCCGTTGGGCGGCGTGCTGGCGGTTGCCGGCGACGATCACGCCGCGGCCTCGTCCACCACCGCGCACCAGAGCGAATTCGCCCTGGCCGATGCCATGATGCCCGTGCTGGTCCCCGCCACGGTGCAGGAGATCCTCGACCTCGGCCTCGCTGGCATTGCCCTGTCGCGCTTTGCCGGCTGCTGGACGGCGCTGAAGCTCGCCGCCGATATCGCCGAGGGTGCCGCCACCGTGCGGATCGACCGCGCCGTGGCATGGCGCGCGCCGGCGGATTTCACGCCGCCCGCCGACGGGCTGCATATCCGCTGGCCCGACCGCGCCGACGCCCAGGAAGCGCGCCTGATCGGCCCCAAGATGCAGGCGGCCCAGGCCTTCGCGCGCGCCAATGGAGTCGACCGCCTGGTGGTGGATACGCCGGCCGCCACACGCGGCATTGTCGCCGCCGGCAAGGCCTGGAGCGACCTCGTCCAGGCGCTGGCCGATCTCGGCCTCGACACGGCGCGCTGCGAGGCGCTCGGCCTGCGGCTCTACAAGGTCGCCCTGGTCTGGCCGCTCGAGCCGCAGGGCGCGCGCCGCTTCGCCGCCGGGCTCGACGAGGTGCTGGTCGTCGAAGAGAAGCGCCCGCTGATCGAAAGTCAACTGCGCGACCTGCTCTATGATTTGCCCGACGCCCAAAGGCCGCGCGTGCTCGGCAAGCGCGGTCGTGAGAACCAGCCGCTGCTGCCCGCCTCCGGCGAGCTGACGCCCCATCGCATCGCCGGCGTCGTGGCGCGCTGGCTCGGTCTGCCGGACTGGGCCGACGGCGCCGGTGCGCCCGCGGATCGCGCCACGACGCCAGCCGCGCAGCGGCGCGAAAAGCCGCTGCTGCGCCGCCAGCCGCATTTCTGCTCGGGCTGCCCGCACAGCCGCGCGACGCGCACGCCCGAGGGCAGCCGCGCGCTCGCCGGCATCGGCTGCCACACCATGGCGCTGTGGACCGACCCCGCCACCAAGACCCTGACCCAGATGGGCGGCGAAGGCGCGACCTGGATCGGCCAGGCGCCGTTCACCGACACGCCGCACGTGTTCCAGAACATCGGCGACGGCACCTTCGCCCATTCCGGCCTGCTCGCCATCCGCGCCGCCGTGGCGGCCGGCGTCAACATCACCTACCGCCTGCTGTTCAACGACGCGGTGGCGATGACCGGCGGCCAACCTGTCGAGGGCGCGCTGACGGTGCCGCGCATCGCCCGCATTCTCGAGGCGGAAGGTGTCGCGCGCATCATCGTCGCCGCCGAGGAGCCGGAACGCTATCCCGCGAGCGAGGCGTTTCCGCGCGGTGTGACGGTGACCGGCCGCGACGCCTTGGACTGCGCCCAGCGCGAGCTGCGCGAGGTGCCCGGCGTGACCGTACTGATTTTCGATCAGACCTGCGCCGCCGAGAAACGGCGCCGGCGCGGCCGCGGCGACATGGCTCCGCCCGCGCGCTACGCCTTCATCAACGAGGCGGTATGCGAGAATTGCGGCGATTGCGTCACCGCATCGAATTGCCTGTCGGTGGTACCGGTGGAAACCGAGTTCGGCCGCAAGCGGCGCATCGACCAGGCGAGCTGCAATGCCGACCTGTCCTGCGTCGATGGCTTCTGTCCGAGCTTCGTCACCGTCGAACACGCGCGCCTGCGCAAGAAGCCCGCGAGGGCCCTGGCCGAGAGTCCGGGCCCGCTGCCGGCCGCACCGGAGCTGCCGCCGCTCGATCGTCCCTTCGCCATCCTGATCGCCGGCATCGGCGGCACCGGCGTGGTCACGCTCGGTCGCATCCTGGGGCGCGCCGCCGAGATCGCGGGCCAGGCCATCGCCGTCACCGATCAGACGGGATTGGCGCAAAAAGGCGGTGCGGTGCTGTGTCATCTGCGGATCGCCGCCACGCCCGCGCAGATCGGCGCCGCGCGTATCGGTCCGGCGCGCGACGGCATCGACGGCGCCGACGTCATCCTCGGCTGCGACCTGGTGGTCGCGGCGGGCGGCGACGTCCTGGCGCGCGTCAAGCCGGGCGCCGCCAAGGCGATCGTCAACAGCGCGGAAGCCATCACCGGCAGCTTCCTGCGCCAGCCCGACACGCAGTTTCCCAGCGTGGGATTGCAGGAGGCGATCCGCCACCGTCTCGGCGCCGGCGCGGGATTCATCGATGCGGCGGGCGCGGCCGCGCGACTGACCGGCCAGAGCGCCACGGCCAACGTTCTGCTGCTCGGCTATGCCTGGCAGAAGGGCCTGATCCCGCTCGCGGCCGACGCCATTCACGGCGCCATCGGAACGGTCTTCCAGGCGCGCGGCGAGGCCGCCGTGACGAACAATCGCGCGGCCTTCGACTGGGGCCGCCGCTTGGCGGCCGACGGCGTCGAGTTCGATCGCGTCATCGGACACGGCGGCTCGCTCGGAGAGTCCGCCGGCGGCGCGCATCGACGAGCTTGTCAGCCGTCGCGCGACGGTGTTGACCGACTATCAGAACGCGGCACTGGCGGCACGCTATCGCGCGTTCGTCGCCCAGGTGCGCGCGGTCAATTCGGCGCTGGCGCCGTCGCGCCAGAGTCTGAGCGAGGCAGTGGCGGTGAACTATTTCAAGCTGCTCGCCGCCAAAGACGAGTATGAGGTGGCGCGGCTGTTCACCACGCCGGCGTTCCGCGCCGCCCTCGCGCGCCAGTTCGAAGGCCCCTATCGCCTGCACTTTCACCTCGCGCCGTCGTTCCTCGCCGCATCGAGGGGCGGAGATGGGACGACGACCGGACGGCCACGCAAACGGCGCTTCGGGCCGTGGCTGCTGCCGGTTTTGCGATTGCTCGCCGCCGTGCGTGGCTTGCGCGGCACATGGCTCGATCCCTTCGCGGGTTCCACCGAACGCAGGCTTGAGCGGGCGTTGCTCAAGGAGTATGAACAGACCATCGCATCCGTCCTCGCCGGCCTGAAGGCCGAGACTTACGATCTGGCCGTCGAGATCGCGCGCCTGCCGGAGTCCATTCGCGGCTTCGGAATGATCAAACAGGAGGCCGCGGAAGCGGCCCGCCGTCGCCGGGAGGAACTGCTCGCCACGATGAACAGCATTCGACAGACTCCCGCCGCGACCGTCGCAGCCGAGTAAGGCATTGGCCGACAATATCCCTCCCGAGCCGCCGTCGAACGCGGCCGCGCCGCCTCATGCGTCCGCGCCGAAGGGCGGCGCCAACCGTGGCGGCTTTGCCGGCGTGCTCACGGTCATGCGGTTCGCCGGCTTTCGCAACTACACCATCGGCAGCACCATTTCGGTGATCGGCGTCTGGCTGCAACGCATGGCCAATGGCTGGCTGATCTGGCAACTCACCGAATCGCCGGCGTGGCTCGGCATCATCGCGTTCTCCGATCTGTTCGTCATGATGTTGCTGTCGCCGCTGGCCGGCGTCGTCGCCGACCGTATCGACCGGCTGAAGCTGCTGCATATCGCCCAGGCCATGTTCTTCAGCCAGGCCGTCGCCGTCACCCTGTTCTACGCGGCCGGGATGATGACCATCGAGCTGCTGCTCGCGCTGACCATCTTCCAAGGCGCGGCCCATGCGGTCCATACCGCGGCGCGGCTCGCGCTGCTGCCCAATCTCGTGCCGAAGGATCTATTGCCTCAGGCCATCGCGGTGAATGCCGTGAGCTTCAACGTGGCGCGCTTCATCGGGCCGGCCTTTGCCGGGCTGGTGATCACCACCTGGGGGCTGACGCCCGCCTTCGCGATCAACGCGGCGACCTTCGCGGTGTTCTCCGCGCTGCTGTTGCGGGTGCGCGTCACCGTGCCCGACAAGCCGCGGACCGGCGAAGGCGGCATGTTCTCCCAGATGGTCGAGGGCTGCCGTTATGCCACGCGCCATCCGGGCATCGGCCCCATGTTGGTCCTGACCCTGGTGACCTCCTTCACGATCCGCGCGCTGCCCGATCTGCTGCCGGCATTCGCCGGCAAGGTGTTCGAGCGCGGCGTCGACGGCCTCGCCTGGCTGACCTCGGCGATGGGGTTCGGCGCCATGATCGGCGGGCTCATGATCGCGCGTCAGCGCGGGCTGCACGGCCTGACCCGCAACGTCATCTGGAACGTGGCCTTCATGGCAGTGGCGATCGCGGCGCTGGCCTCGACGGAGAATTTCTGGCTCGGCGTCGCCGCGGCGGCGGCCTGCGGCTTCGCCCTGACGATGAACGGCACCGGCGTCCAGACGCTCATCCAATCCTCGGTCGATGGCGCGCTGCGCGGCCGCGTCATGGCGGTGTTTACCCTGCTCTACCAGGGCGCGCCGGCCATCGGTGCGGTGGCGCTGGGCGCCATTGCCGATCATTTCGGCATGCAGCCGCCGTTTCTCGGCGGCGCCTTGCTCTGTTTCCTGGTTTTCGCCTGGACCTTGCAGCGCGCCGGGGCGATCGCCGCTGTGCTGGAAGGCGGCGCATCGTCCGGCGCCCGCGCTCATGTCCCGAACCAGGCGCCACAGGGTTCGGCCGGATTGGGGAAATCCTGACGTGAGCAGCGGGTCCGGCTTCGGCAACGTCATCGCGGCGCTCAAGCATCGCGACTTCGCGATCTTCACTTATGCCCACTTGCCCGGCTTGGTGGCCATGTGGGCGCAGCGCGCCGGTGTCGGCTGGCTCGCCTGGGATCTGACTCATTCACCGGTGTGGCTCGGTGTGATCGCCATGGCGGATCTCCTGCCGGCCGTGTTCCTGGCCCCGATCGGCGGCGCCTTGGCCGACCGCGTCAATGTCATCAAGCTGTTCATCTATAGCGAGACGGCGGTCGTGGCTCACTCGGTCTTGCTCTGGCTGCTCACCGTGACCGGCATTATCGATATCTGGTTGCTCTTCCTGCTGGCGCTGCTGCTCGGCTGCAACAATCCATTCGGCAATGCATCGCGGGCCAATCTGGTGCCCTTGCTGGTGCCGCATGCCGCGCTCGCGCCCGCAATCGCCCTCAATGCCATCAGCTTCAATGCGGCGCGAACCATCGGGCCCGCGACGGCCGGCATCATGATCGCCTGGCTGGCGGGCGTCGACGCGGTGTTCGCGCTCGCCGCGGTGGCGGAAGCCATCCTGCTGGTTTCGCTATTTTTCCTGCGCACCAAGGCGCAGCCACGCATGCGCGAGGGCGGTGGTCTCGTCGGCATGGTGCGCGACGTGCGCGCCGGCCTCGGCTACGTGCTGGCCCATGCCGGCATAGGTCCCGTCCTGCTCCTGCTTGCGTTCGGCGCAGTGACGACGCGGCCATCGCTCGAATTGCTGCCCGGCTTCGCCGATCAGGTGTTCGGCCGCGGGCCGGAGGGCTTTGGATGGCTCGGCGCCGCCATCGGCATCGGTGGCATTCTGAGCTCGGTATGGCTCGCGTGGCGTGGCGCAATCGAGGGGCTTGCGAACGTCGTGGTCCTGCACACCTCCATCATGGCGGCCGCCCTGTTCGTATTCGCCATTGCCGACAATTTCTGGATCGCCTTGTTCGTGCTCGGGATCGTCGGCTTTTCCTTGAACGCCGCCGGAGTCGGCACCCAGACCCTGCTCCAATGGTCCGTCGACCCTGCAATGCGCGGCCGTGTGATGTCGATGTTCATGCTGATCTTCCGTGGCATGCCGGCGCTCGGTGCGCTCGTTATCGGGCTTGCGGCGGAGTATTTGGGCCTGCAATGGGCCGTCGCCGCCGCCGCGGTGACCTGCGCCGCGGGTTGCGTGTGGGCCTACCGCCATCGCGCGGCGATGGCCAAGTGGCTCGAGAAACCCGGCAGCAGACTCGAGGGCGACGCGGCAAAGCAGTGACGGCCGCATGCGCTCACACGACCACGCTCTTGCGATTGCCTTGAACCGTCACGCATTCGCGGCGCGCCATCGTTAATAGCGAAAAATTAGCGGGCATTGCTGCACCTGCCCCTTTTTTGTCACGCCGCGATAAACCTGTTCTTCACCCTGATCGCGCATCATCGATCGCACGGCACACCGGTGTCCCGCCGCAGATTTTCGTCTGATGTTTTGTTGGGAGGTGGGCGATGCAGCGACACAGAAAGTTTCGGCAATCGGCCGAACGAAACCGCAAAATCCTCGTTCTCACGGCGGCGTGGGTCTACCTGGCCCTGCTCTCGCCGGCACTCGGCGCCGAGGCGACCCTCGATGGGCGCACCCTCAAGTTCGAACCGCCCAACGGCTACTGCCTGCTCAACGAGCTGACCGACGGCGAACGGCAGGCGATCGAAGCCATGCGCCGGCTGCAACAGCCGGACAACGAGCTGATCTGGATGTTCGTGCCCTGCGAGCAGATCGCGGCGTTGCGCGCCGGCAAAGAGGGCCGCCTGGAGCAATTCGGCTATGTCGCCGCCGTGCAGCCGAACGGCGTATTCCGGCCGATGCGCGGCGTGTCGCGCTTCGAATTCGCGAGCAAGGTGGCGCGCACCATTCCGCCGATGGACGCCGCGGGCGTCGCGCGAGAATTGAGCCGCCGCCCCATCGCGCGGGATGCGCCGCGCTTCAACCTGCTGCACTCCGGACTGGCGGTGGTCGACGCGGCGGCCGTCTACCTTGGTCTCGTCGTCGAGGAAAACTGGGGCCGCTCGCGCTCCATCACGGCGGGGGTGACCGCCATCACCCTGGTCAAGGACCTGCCCATCAGCCTGACCCTTCACGGGCCGTTCTCGGGCATCTCCTATCCGATCCTGCGCACCGAACTTCGGCCGCTGATCGGCGATTTCATCACGCGCAACGAGCCTGGCGTGCAGCCGTTTCAGCGCACCGCTGCGGCCGGGCCCGAGCGCGGCGCTGCGAGTTGGTGGAGCCGCTTCGTCCTGTTCGGCGGCGCGACTCTGCTCGGTAGTTTCCTGCTCGGCACCGTGCTGCTGGTCGCGTCGCGCCGCTTGCGCCAGCCGCAGCAGCCCGCGCGCCGACGGCCGCTCGCGCCGCACGCCACGCACATGGCGCGACGCGCGGCCTGAAGAGTGAGTCCCGCTGAGCGCGCTCGGGCGCTCAGTGGGCCATGGCGAGCGCCTCAGGCGCTCAGTGTGCCAGGTCGAGGAACGGCGTGCCCGGGTCGGCCACATAGAAGATGACGACCTTGGTCGCCTCGGTCGCGAGGCGGTTGTAGCCGGTCATCTTGACATTGTGCGGCTCGACCATCGACTCACCGGCTTTCAGGGTGATCGGGGCACGGCCCTCGAGTTCGAGCGTGAACGCGCCTTCCAGAACATAGACCGTCACGGGAAAGCGGTGGGTATGGAACGGCGTCTTGTCGCCCGGCTTGAGGGTGGCGGTCAGCACGCTCACCTCCGGCTTGTCCGTCCCGGGAAATCCTTCGACCGTTTGTTTCAGCACCAGATCGGGCTTGGCGAGCCCGGCGTCCTGCGCCAGGGCCGCGGTGCTCAGAAACAACAGGGACATGGCTATGCCAGTGGCAATCTTACGCAGCATGGGCGGTCCTCCAACAAGGATTGTCTTGTCTGATTGTCGCTCGAGCGCGCGCCGACTGACGGTCGGCGCGTTCACGCTATGTGTCTAAACGCCGAGCCATCAATGTTTGTGCCCTGACGGTGCGCTTGGCGACTGCGCCATCTTGGCCATCTGCTCGGGGGTCGCCTCCTTCTGATATTTTTTCTTCCATTCGCCATAGGGCATGCCGTAGACCGCCTCGCGCGCCTGATCGTCGCTGACCGCGACGCCCTTCTCGTCGGCGGCGGCCTTGTACCATTTCGACAGGCAATTGCGGCAGAAGCCGGCGAGGTTCATCAGATCGATATTCTGCACATCCTTGCGTTCGTCGAGATGCTGCAGCAGGCGGCGGAACGCCGCGGCTTCGAGTTCGGTCTTGGTGCGGTCGTCCATGATGCTCTCCCCGTTAGGGGTTGGGTGCTGCCCGATCTTAGCGCTGGACCAGCAGCGGCGTAAGGGCTTCGGCGAGGATGCCGGCCATGCGCCGGGCGCCGGATCCGCGTCGCCGATCAGATCCTGGCGCATTTCGAGTTCCACATGCGGCAGGCCGCGCGCCTCGCCGTGATGTGTCCAGCGAGAAGCCATGGCTGTTGCGCGCCGAATAGGGCTCGTTCTCGCCCACCACCAGATCGCCGCGCGCGCGCAAGGCGGCGAGCAGCGGCTGCGCCAGCCGCTCGTCGCGGTCGAACAGCACGCCGACGTGCCACGGCCGCTGCTGACGCTCATGGCCCCAGCCGGCCATCACCGGGGTGAAGCTGTGCAGCGAGATGAGCGCCGGCTTGCGGCCCTGCGCCAGATGGGCATCGATGCGCTCCGCGACGGCGCGGTGATAGGGATGGAACAGCGCCGATATGCGCGCCGCCCGCTCGGCCTCCGTCAGGCCGCGGTTGCCCGGCACGATCGTGCGGTCGCTGATGACACAGACCGCCGTGGGATCGTCCGGCTCGCGGTTGAGGTCGATCACCAGGCGCGAATAGCCCGGCAGGACCAGCGGCGCATCGAGCTTCGCCGCCAGCGCGCGGCCGACCTCGGCAACGCCGATGTCCCACGCGATATGGCGCGCGCGCGCCGCACCGTCGAGACCGAGATCGGCGAGTCTCGCCGGCACCGCATTGGACGCATGATCGCAGATCAGCACGGCTGGCGCGCGCCCGTTGCCGTTGACCACCGTGACGGGCTCGGGATCGCCGGACGACAAAAGCGGTGCTGGGGAGGGGTGGTCGAAAGCGGCAGGCATCGCGCGACTATAGCAAAAGCCTGCCGCAAGTCCCCAACGGTCTGTCCCTGGCTGGCGTGGCGCGCGTTCAGCGCCGGTAGAGCCTCAGATGCCGCGCCATCCCCTCGATATTGAGCGGCAAATAGGCCTCGTATTGGACCCATGACTTGTATTTATCCATCGTCACGGCGGCCTTGATCTCTTCCAGCGACTTGCCCTGACGCATCAGCGCGAGCACCTGGGCGCGCAGATCCTCGATATAGGCGCGGACGGCGGGCAGGTCGGCTTTCTTGGCGAGCGCCGTATGGCCGGAGGCGAAGATGTCGAAATCCATGGCCTCGACCGCCTTGAGGCTCTCGATCCAATCCTCGACATAGGCGTTGGGGAAATCGCGGAACGGCAAGCGGCCGGGCTCGACGAAATCGACCGCGAACAGCACCCGCTCGGCCGGGAAGCGCATGACGACGGAATTGTCGCCATGGTTGCGCCCGACATAGCTGAGCTCGACGATTTTGCCGCCGAGTTCGATCTCCATGCGGTCCGAGAATGTGACATGGGGAACCGCGGTCGCGCGCTTCTCGCCGACGATATGGGTCTTGGCCTTTTCATGGGCGACCACGATGGCGGTATCGGCGAACACCTCGCCGCCGTCGATATGGTCGGCGTGGTCGTGGCTGTAGATCAGATATTTGATCGGCTGGTTGAAGCGCTTGGCGATCTCCGCCTTGAGCCAGCGTGCGGCATCGGCGTTGATCGGGTCCGTGACGATGACGCCGGCCGGGGTCACCATGAACACCGAAAAATGCCCGCCATTCTGGAAACGATAGACGTCGCCCGCGATCTGGGTGATCTGACGGGTCGGCGACTGCTGTTGCGCCGACGGTCGGCGCTGCCCAGGAACCGAGCACGACGATCGCAGCATAGCCCGAGCGCGCCAACAGAAACTCTTCATCCTGCAACCTCCCTGTCATTCGGCGGCCCACATTCGCCGTTCCGGGAAAGCTAGCATCGCCCACGGCGAGGCAGGATCACGACTGGTTTACTGCTCAGCTTGTGCTCATGGACGACCGCACCCCGGCAAGCGTTGATCTGTCGCGCCGCCCGGCTCGCTCACGCGGACTCTAGCGCCGGCTCGGGCGAGGCGCTAAGGTGAGCGCCATGCGTCGTCAAAGAAACGCCAAGATCCTCGTCACGTTAGGACCCGCCAGCTCCACGCCCGCCATCCTCGAAAAGTTGTTTCTCGAAGGCGCCGACGTCTTCCGGCTGAACTTCAGTCACGGCAGCGCCGAGGACCACAAGGCGCGGGTCGAGTCCATCCGCGCCATCGAACGCAAATACAACCGGCCGATCGCCATCCTGGTCGATCTGCAGGGCCCGAAACTGCGGATCGGCACCTTCAAGGACGGCCCGATCATCCTCAAGGCCGGACAAACCTTCCGGGTCGACATGTCGCCCGAGCCCGGCGACCACACCCGGGTCAGCCTGCCCCACAAGGAAGTCTTCGCCGCCATGGAGCCCAAGCAGGAGCTGCTGTTGAACGACGGCAACATCCGCCTGCGGGTCGTCGATTGCGGGCCCGACTACGCCGTCACCAAGGTCGTCACCGGCGGCGAGCTGTCCGACCGCAAGGGCCTGAACGTGCCTGGGGTGGTGCTGCCGCTCGCCGCCCTGACCGCGAAGGACCGCAAGGATCTGCAACTCGCCCTCGAGCTCGGCGTCGACTGGCTCGGGCTCAGCTTCATCCAGCGCGCCGAAGACGTCGCCGAGGCGCGCAGGCTGGTGAAGGGCCGCGCCGCGCTCATCGCCAAGCTCGAGAAGCCGTCCGCCATCGCGCATCTCGACGAGATCATCAGCTTGTCCGACGCCATCATGGTGGCGCGCGGCGACCTCGGCGTCGAGCTGCCGCCCGAAGAAGTGCCGCCGGTACAGAAGCAGATCCTGCGGGCGTGCCACCGCGCCGGCGTGCCGGTGGTGGTCGCCACCCAGATGCTCGAATCCATGATCCATGCGCCGGCGCCGACCCGCGCCGAGGCGTCCGACGTCGCCACCGCGATCTACGACGGCGCCGACGCGGTGATGCTGTCGGCCGAAACCGCCGTCGGCGAGTATCCGCTGCAAGCGGTCGCCATGATGGACCGCATCATCAAGCGGGTGGAGCGCGATCCGTTCTATCGCCAGATGATGGACGTCAATCGGCCGGTTCCCGAGGCCAACCAACCCGACGCCATCTCGGCCGCCGCGGCGCAGATCGCCCATACCATTTCGGCGGTCGCCATCGTCACCTACACGACGTCCGGCTCGACCACGGTGCGCGCCGCGCGGGCGCGGCCGGTCGTGCCGATCCTCGGCCTGACCTCGCGCATCGAGACGGCGCGACGGCTGTGCCTCGTGTGGGGTGTCCACGCGGTGCAGACCGCCGACGTGCGCACCTTCTCGACCATGGTCGAGAAGGCTGCCCGGATCGCCGCCCAGGAGCGCTTCGCCCGGCACGGCCAGACCATCGTGATCACCGCCGGCGTGCCGTTCGGCACCCCGGGCGGCACCAACGTGCTGCGCATCGCCACCGTCGACGCCCACCGCCGGGGCGAGGATTAGCGTCGCGCCCGAAAGGCCGGGGTCTTCCAGCGCGATGGCCCGGAAGCCTCCGCGGCCTGCCATAAACACATCGGGCGGGACCTTGCGGACCCGCCCGACGAATTCCAGCCGAATGCGGCGCGGGCTTTAGCCCTGGCGCGCCTTCATGCGGGGGTTCTTCTTGTTGATGACATAGATGCGGCCCTTGCGGCGCACGATGCGGCAATTCTTGTCGCGCTTCTTCGCCGACTTGAGGGAATTTACGATCTTCATGGTTGCTCTCGCTGCCAAGCAAAAGCCCCGCATCCGCAGGGCCTGACTAAACTCGTAATGAGGCGCGGACCATAAGGGGCCGGGCCCGCCCTGTCAACCGCCCGATGGGTGGCCGCGCGGCTGCCGGAACCCAAGGAAATCAGGGCCAGAAGGCTCGCCTCGCCGGGCCTTCGGACTGGTCACGAATTCGGCCTATAATGGCGCCATGACTGAGTTTCCTGTCGAATCTCACGGCCTATGAGCCGGCCATCCGCGTCGCGGCCCTGCTCGGCGTGCTCGGGATCATGGTCGGCTGGGAGTTTCTCGCGCCCCGGCGGCCCCTGAGCCGCGCGCGCCGTGGCCGGTGGAGCGCCAATCTCGGCGTCCTGCTGCTCGACGCGGCGTTGCTCCGGCTGGCGCTGCCGGCGGCCGCCCTGGGCCTGGCGATTGCCGCCCGGGAGAACGGCTGGGGGCTGTTGAACCTGATCGCGCTGCCCGGCTGGGCGGCCATCGCCGTTTCGCTGCTGGTGCTCGACCTGGCGCTCTATGTCCAGCATGTGCTGGCCCATGCGATCCCGGCGTTCTGGCGGGTGCACCGCGTGCATCACACCGATCTCGACATGGACGTCACCACCGGCGTGCGCTTCCACCCGCTGGAAATACTGATCTCG
The DNA here is from genome assembly GCA_963752345.1 of uncultured Alphaproteobacteria bacterium. Lineage (GTDB taxonomy): Bacteria > Pseudomonadota > Alphaproteobacteria > SMXQ01 > SMXQ01 > CAVVYA01. The sequence goes on along the minus strand of CAVVYA010000015.1, from coordinate 142,438 downwards.
CTGCTCTACAAGGGCGCCGTCGTGGTCGCGCTCGGCGCGCCTCCGCTCGCCGTGCTGATCTACGAGGTGCTGCTCAACGGCAGCTCGCTGTTCATCCACGCCAACCTGCGGCTGCCGGCCGGGCTCGATCGGCCGATTGCGCGCTGATCTGGGTGACGCCCGACATGCATCGGGTGCATCACTCGGTCGCGCGGCCGGAAACCGACAGCAATTACGGATCCTGTCTCTCGCTGTGGGACCGGCTGTTTGGCACCTATGTGGCGCAGCCGCGCGCCGGCCACGACCGCATGAGCATCGGGCTGGAGTCCTTCCGGACGCCGGCCGACCAGAGCCTGTGGGCCTTGCTGATGCAGCCGTTCCGGCGCGAGTTGCCAACCCGGCGCCTACTCCGAGCTCGGCGACGGAATCGCCGTAGTACGACGCGCCCTCAACGGAATGGCGGGCCGCCGATCCAGGCGACCAGCGCCGAGCGCGTGCCGCGGGTCACCGGCGTCACGCGGTGCAGCTCATAGGACGGAAACAGGATGAGCTTGCCGCGTTCGCGCGGCGCCGCTTCCGGCCGCCCATTGGCATTGATCTCCAGGTCGCCGCCGTCGTAGTTCGCGGGATCGCTCATCTGAAAGGTGATCGAGAGCTTGCGCGTCGGCTCGTTGTCATGGCCGAGATCGGCATGCCAGGTGTAATGCCCCTGATCGTCGCTGCGATAGGTGACGTAATAGAGCGGCTCGTCCAACCCGGCGATGTCGAACCGGTAGTGGGCGGCGTTCAGCATGGCCACGGCGGTGGTGATCTTCTGATAGATCCAGGCCGTGTCGCCGGATGGCGGCAGCCACCGGGTGATCGAACGATTGGATTCCGGCTTGTATTCGAGATCCTTGCCGACCCTGACCTGCTTGGCGGGCAAGCGCTCGGCCAGCGTGGTGATGGAATCGAGTTCCTGCTCGGTGAACAAGCCCGCCGCCCACACCCAGGACGGCGATTTGGGATAGATCGGCGGACGGGATGGAACCGGATAGTGGAACATGGCGGCGACTTTAGCCGGATCGTCGCGCGGCGCAAGCCGGGAAAACAGATCGCGGCGCCGCCTCTTGCAGGAAGCGCCTCGATTCGATTGGCTCGCGGGTTGCTGGCGACCGGACCCGGCTCGGAATGGCGCGCGGCGCAGAGCGGGCCACGGATCGCCGCCGCGATATCATGCGGGTTCAGCGCCGGCGCAAGACGAACGGCGTCGGTGAAATCAGCCGCCGGATGGCGCGCTACGGGTCACGAAATCCGCAATCAGTCCCAGCGTGCGGTCCGGCTGATCGCGGTGCGGCGAATGGCGGCAGTCGGGCAACAGCGCGATCTCGCACGGCGCCCGGCCAGCCGCTCGATCGATTCCACCTGGGCCGGCGTGCCATATTCGTCGTCGCGCCCCTGGATCACCAGGATCGGACAGGTCACCTTGGGCACGAACGCCTCGATGTTCCAGTCGCGGAAGGCGGGCAGCAGCCAGATGTCGTTCCAGCCCCAAAACGAATGATCCGCGTCGGCGTGGTAGCGGCCGAGCCGCTTGCCGAGGTCGGTGGTCTCGTAGGCCACCTTGGCGCCGGCGATCGAGGCGACGGTGATGTCCTCGACGAAGACGTGGGGCGCCATCAGGATCAGGCCGGAGAGCGGCGCGATTCTGCTGCCGGCATAGATCAATGCGATCGAGCCGCCGTCGCTGTGGCCGACCAGAACCGGCCGCTCGAGTCCGAGCTGCTTGAGCAGCTTGGGCAGCACCTGGCGCGCCTCGTCGTGCATGTAGTCGACGGTATTGGCTGCCGCGAGTGGCGCCGATCGGCCGTAGCCGCGCCGGCTGTAGACCACCACCTCGGCGCCGGTGGCCGCGGCGACCTGGGCTGGGAAATCGCGCCACATGGCGACGCTGCCCAGCCCCTCGTGAAGAAACACGAGCGGCGGCAGGCCCGGTTTTGCGGCCGGAATGCGGAGATATTCGAGCCGCGCGCCGTCGATCTCGATGAAGTGCGATGCGCTGAGGGAAGCTTCGGTCATACGCCCAGATGGAGGCTGAGAATGTCGGGTTGCGTTTTGAGTTCGGCCGCCGTGCCGGCGAAGGCGACACGGCCCTTGACCAAGATAATGGCGCGGTCGGCCAGTTCAAGCAGGGTCGTGATGTTCTTGTCGACGATCACCGTGGCGAGTCCGTCGTTCTTCAGCATGCGGATGACGCGCCAGATCTCCTGGCGCATCAAGGGCGCCAGGCCTTCCGTCGCCTCGTCGAGGATCAGCACCTTGGGATTGGTCATCAGCGCGCGGCCGACGGTGAGCATCTGCTGCTCGCCGCCCGACAGCCGGTTGCCGAAATGATCGAGCCGCTCGGCCAGGCGCGGAAACAATTCGAGGATGCGCGGCAGAGTCCACGGATTGGCACGGCCGTCACGCGACGGGGACGCCGCGGCCATGACCAGGTGCTCGCGCACGGTCAGCGTGGCGAAGATGCCGCGTCCCTCGGGCACCAGGGAAATGCCCCGCTGGGCGACCCGATGCGGCGACGCCCCGGTCATGGGCTCGCCCGCGATATGCACGGTGCCGCGCTTCGGCGGCGTCAGGCCGAGAATGGAGCGCAGCGTCGTGGTCTTGCCCATGCCGTTGCGCCCCAGCAGCGCCACGGTCTCGCCCGGCGCGACGCGGAAATCGACGCCATGCAGCACATGGCTGAAGCCGTAGTAGGTGTGCAGGCCCGTGGCTTCGATCAGCGGCGCGCTCATGCCGTGCCCTCGCCGAGATAGGCGTCCTGCACGGCGCGGCTGGCGCGCACCTCGGCCGGCGCGCCGCTGGCGAGCACCGCACCATTGACCATCACCGTGATGACATCGGCCAGGGCAAACACCGCGTCCATGTCGTGCTCGATCAGGATCAGCGTGTGGTCCTGCTTCAGCCGGCGCAGCAGTTCGACCATGCGCGCGGTTTCGTCGGCGCTCATGCCGGCCATCGGCTCGTCGAGCAGCAGCAGCGTCGGCTCGGTCGCCAGCATGACGGCGATCTCGAGCTGGCGCTGCTCGCCGTGGCTGAGGGTCGCGGCGGTGGCATCGGCCCGGCCGGTCAGCCCGACCAGCGCTATGGCGCGCTCGGCCCGCCCGGCGACGGCTTTGTTGCGCGTGGCCGGACGACAAAAATGCATCGAGGTGGGCTCGCGCGACTGGGCGCCGAGCCAGCAGTTCTCGCGCACGGTGAAGGACGGAAAAATGTTGGTGCGCTGATAGCTGCGCCCGATGCCGAGGCGCGAGATCCGGTAGGGCGCCCAGCCGGCGATGTCGCGCTCGCCGAAATGGATGTGGCCGGCGGACGGCGGCAGGTCGCCCGACAGCAGATTGAGGAAGGTCGTCTTGCCGGCGCCGTTGGGGCCGATGACGCAATGCACCTCGCCGACCCGCACCGCGAGGCTGACGCCATCCACGGCGACCAATCCGCCGAAGCGTTTGGTCAGACCGTCGGTCCGCAGCGCGTAAACGGACATGAGTTCAGCCATCGCGGGCCGCCTCCGCGCCCTGGGGCGGACTGCCGCCGCCTGGAAGATCGCGGGATGAAGCCGCGGACTCGCTCTGCGGCTTACGCGGGCGCGCCAGCATCCCGGTCAATCCATGAGGCAACAGCAGCACGGCGGCGATGATGAAGATGCCGACGCCGAGCAGCCAGTATTCGGTGGCGGACTGCAGCACTTCCTCGACCAGCACCAGCGCGAAGGCGCCGATCGCCGGACCGAGCCGGAAGCGCAGGCCGCCGAGGATCACCATCATCAGCACGATGCCGGATTCGCGCCAATGGAACAGCGCGGGGTTCACCACGCGGTACTGCGTGGCGTAGAGATAGCCGGCGAGCCCGGCGATGGCGCCGGCGATGACGTAGGCCATCAGCTTGTAGCCGTAAGTGTGGAAGCCGAGCGCCTTCATGCGCGCCTCATTGACGCGGATGCCGAGGATGGCGCGGCCGAACGGCGCCTTCATCACCATGCCGATGAACAGGTAGGTCAGCACCATGGCGGCGAGCGCGACGTAGAACAACGTCGGCCGGTCGTTGAGCGACAGGATCTCCCGGCCGAACAGATCGACCATCGGACGAACGTCCATGTAGCGCCCGTCGGAGCCGCCGGCGAATTTCGAATCGTGGAACAGGTAGAACAGCATCTGGCCGAACGCCAGGGTCAGCATGATGAAATAGACGCCCGAGGTGCGCACCGCGAGGGCGCCCAGCACCAGCGCCACCAGCGCGGTCCCCGCGATCGCCGCCGGCAATGTCCACCACACGCTGGCGGCCTCGCCCGCCGGCGACAGCAGCACCAGCAGATAGGCGCCGATTCCGAAATAGGCGGCGTGACCCAGGCTGATCAGGCCGGCGCCGCTGACCAGCAGGCCGAGACTCATGGCGAAGATCGCCATGATCATGATCTTGGTGAAAAGCTGGATCATGTAGCGGTCGGCGAACTGCGGCAGGATCGCCAGCCCGACGACGGCGGCGATGGCGAGCCAGGAGAGCGCGCGCGGCGTGGGCTCCATCACATCACGCCCGGCCGAACAGGCCCTGCGGCCGCCACAGCAGCACCACGGCCATCACCGCATAAACCGCGACGCTGGCGAAACCCGGCAGCAGCACCTTGCCGAAGGTATCGGCGAGGCCGACCAAGAGGGCGGCGATGAAGGCGCCCTTGATCGAGCCGATGCCGCCGATCACCACGATGACGAAACAGACGATCAGCACGTTCTCGCCGATGCCGGGGTAGATCGACGACAGCGGCGCGGAGATCAGTCCGGCGAAGGCGGCGAGCCCCGCCCCGACGGCGAACACCAGGGTGCTCAGCCGCTTCATGTCGATGCCGAGAAGCTGCACCATCTCGCGGTTGACCGAGCCGGCGCGGATTACCATGCCGAGCCGCGTCTTCTGGATCACGAAGGCCATGACGCCGACCAGCGCGACGCACACGGCGGACACCACCAGCCGGTAGACCGGATAGGACAGGTTGTCGGTCAGCGGGATGGAGTAGTCGAAGACGGCGGGAACCGGCACGCTATGGACATCGCTGCCGAACAGCAGGCGCTGGGATTCATTGAAGATGAGAATCAGGCCGTAGGTCAGCAGCACCTGAATGACATGTTCGCGCTCGTAGAGAAAGCGGATCATCAGACGCTCGACGAGAAAGCCGAGAAGCACGGCGAGCGGCAGGCCGAGCACGATGGCGAGCGCCAGATTGCCGGTGTGGCCGACCAGCCAGAAGGCGAGATAGGCGCCCACCATGTAGAACGAGCCGTGCGCCAGATTGATGATCTGCAGGATGCCGAACACCAGCGTCAGGCCGCTCGCGATCAGAAACAGCAGCAGCCCATACTGGACGCCGTTGAGGACCTGAATGAGGAAGAACTGCCAATCCATGGGCGCAAGGTCAGGAAGCGGGTGGCAGACAATACCCGCCGCCCGGCGTCCCGCAAAGGACGAACGGCGGCGGGTTTGTCGAAAGATCCGCTCGGGCGGCGCGCTCAGGCCATCTTGCAGCCGGCCGCTGGATCGGCGAGCGCGGTGGCGGCGACGCGCTGGAAGCTTGTTTTCGCCATTGACCACCTTGCGCAGGTAGAAATCCTGCACCGGGTTGTGCGCCGGCGAGAAGGTCCAGTCACCGCGCGGGCTGGCGATCTTGGCGCCGCGCATGGCGGCATGCATTTCCTTGCGCGCCTTCGGATCGCCTTTGACCGCCGCGAGCCCATGCACCAGGAGCTGGCCGGCGTCGTAGCCCTGCACCGCATAGACATCGACCGGCCGGTTTGTCGCCTTCTGGAAATCCGCCTTGAACTTGACGTTGCGCGGATTGGGCAGGTCCTCGACGTAGTGCAGCGTGGTGAGCAGCCCTTCCGCGGCACTGCCCTGCGCCTTGAGCGTGCCGTCGGTGAGGAAGCCCGGGCTGTAGAGCGGGATCTTGTCCTTGAGCCCCGCGGCCTCGTAATCCTTGACGAACTTCACCGCGCCGCCGCCGGCATAGAAGGTATAGACGCAATCGGGCCGCAGGCTGGCGATCTCGGTCAGATGCGCCTGGAATTCGTCGCTCGGGAACGGAATCCAGATCTCCTTCATGATCTTGCCGCCGGCGCCGGTGAAGCCGTCCTTGAAGCCCTGCACCGATTCCTCGCCCGCCGCGTATTTCCAGGTGATGGTGACGGCGGTCTTGTGGCCGAGCTCGGCCGCGACCTTGCCCATCGGGTTGGCCGGCTGCCAGTTGGTGAAGGAGGTGCGGAAAATATTCGGCGCGCACAGCTTGCCGGTGGCGTCGGCGAGGCCGGCGTTGGGGATGACCAGGGTCGTGCCCTCTTCGCGCACCACCTGGACCATCGCCGCCGCGACGCCGGAATGCACCGTGCCGACCAGGATGTCGACCTTGTCGCCGACCACCAGCTTGTTGGCATTCTGCGCCGCCTTCGACGGCTCGCTTTCGTCGTCCAAGCGGACGAACTGCACCTCGCGCCCGCCGAGCTTGCCGCCGCCATGCTCGTTGATGGCGAGCATCATCGCATCGGTGATGTTCAGGCCGAGCGACGCATAGGTGCCGCTATAGGGCAGCATCAGGCCGACCTTGATGCGCGCCGCCTGGCCGTGCACGAACGGCGCCGGCAATGTGCTGGCCGCGGCAACCGCGGCAACCCCACCGAGCACCTTACGCCGTGAAATCCGGGACGTCGAAGTCATATGCTTTCCCTTTCTGCGGAACGGCGCTGCTTGTCGTCGCGCCGTTCGATTGTGCGCTGGCGGTCCAGCTATGAAGCCGTATCCGGCGACGAGCCTTGACGCAATTTGAATCGCTGGATCTTTCCCGTGGCGGTCTTGGGCAATTCGGCGACGAACTCGATCCAGCGCGGATATTTGTACGGCGCCAGCCGGTCCTTGACGTGCGCCTTGAGCGTGTCGGCCAGGCCGGCAGCCGCCGTCTCGCCCGATTTCAATACCACGTAGGCCTTGGGCTTGATCAGGCCGTCATGGTCCTTGTCGCCCACCACGGCCGCCTCGAGCACGGCCGGATGGGTGACCAGCGCGCCCTCGACCTCGAACGGCGAGACATAGATGCCGCCGACCTTGAGCATATCGTCGACGCGGCCGCCATAGGTGAAGTAGCCGTCCTCGCTCTCGATGTATTTGTCGCCGGTGCGCGTCCACTCGCCGAGGAAGGTGGCACAGGAGCGCGCCCGGTTGTTCCAATAGGCGACCGCGCTCGACGGGCCGCTGACCAGGAGATCGCCGATCTCGCCCGGTTTCACCGCATGGCCGGCGTCGTCGATCAGCTTGACCCGGTAGCCCGGCACCGGCTTGCCGCTGGTCCCATAGCGCAGGCCGCCCGGGCCGTTGCTGATGAAGATGTGCAGCATCTCGGTCGACCCGATGCCGTCGTAGATATCGACGCCCATGGCGGCGCGCCAGCGCTTGCCGAGTTCCTCGGGCAGCGCCTCGCCCGCCGAGGTGCAGGCGCGCAGGCGATGCTCGCCCGCCTTCGGCAATTCGCCGGAGGCGAGCAGCATGGCATAGAGCGTCGGCACACCATAGAACACCGTCGGCTGATGCTGCTTCAACACGCGGCAGACCGAGGCGGGAGTCGGACGCTCCGCCATCAGCACCGTGGTGGCGCCGGCGCGCAGGGGAAAGCTCAGGCCGTTGCCGAGTCCGTAGGCGAAGAACAGCTTGGCGGCGGAGAACACCACGTCGCCCTCGCCCAGGCCGAGGAACGGCCGGGCGTAGAGCTCGGCGGTCTGCACCATGTTGCTCTGCACATGGACGGTGCCCTTGGGCGCGCCGGTGGAGCCCGACGAATAGAGCCAGAAGCAGGGATCGTCGCAGGTGGTGGGCGCCGCATCGAGCTTGTCGGAAGCCTGGGCGACGAGCTTGGCCAGGGACTTGCGCGCCGCGCACCGCGCCGCCCGCGACCACCACATGCTCGAGCCACCGCTGCCCCTCGAGCGCCGGCGCCACCTTGTCCCACAGCGCCGCCGAGACCACCAGCACGCGGGCGCGGCTGTCGGCGAGCATGAAACGGTAGTCTTCGGTGGTGAGCAGCGTGTTGACCGGCACCGGCACCGCGCCGATCTTGATCGCGCCGAGAAACGCGCAGGGCAGATCGACGGTGTCGAGCATGATCAGCATGACCCGCTGCTCCATGCCGACGCCGAGCGACTTGAGCGCATTGCCGCAGCGGTTCACCTGGCGCGCCAGCCAGCCGTAGGTATAGGAGCCCTGATCGTCGATATAGGCTTTTCGCTTGGCGCGCCCGGCGGCCAGGTTGGGATCGATCAGATCGGCGGCCGCATTGTAGACGCGCGGAAATTCCACGGTGGGTGGGGAGCTGCTGTGATCGGCCTTGGAATAGCCCGGCTTCGCCGCACTTGCGGGTTTGCCCGCCGATCCGACCGGTATGTTTTTCGCGGCGCGTCCCCTGGTCGAGCCTTTCGGCGGGCTCTTGCTAGACACCGGGCCTTTGACGCACGCTTAGCCGGCGACGTACCGATTTTGATCCGGCGCGTCGTGGCGTTGGATGAACGGAGGGGAGCGCTCCCCGTTGTTCGCGGGAGACTTTGAGCGGGCCACGGGTCCTCCCAGTTTCTCGTCCGATTGCCGAAGGCGGAGGGATCAGTTTCGGCATTCTGCCCCGCCCCGGCGAGCGGGCGCAAGCGGCCCAGACCGCCGGAAATACCGATCCGGGCCACGATGCCCTACGATGTTCTCTATAACCGGATGCCGGTGCGACGACGGGTCGGCCGCCCGAGCGAGCGCTAACCCGCGAGCCCGCCGGCCTTGGCGATGAAGCCGGCGATCTCCTCGACGCCCTTGTTCACCTTGAGATTGGCGAACAGGAAGGGCCGCTCGCCGCGCATCTTCCTCGCGTCGCGGTCCATCACCTCGAGGCTGGCGCCGACCAGGGGCGCCAGATCGATCTTGTTGATCACCAGCAGGTCGGAGCGCGTGATGCCCGGCCCGCCCTTGCGCGGGATCTTGTCGCCGGCCGAGACGTCGATCACATAGATCATCACGTCGGCGAGCTCCGGCGAGAAGGTCGCCGCCAGATTGTCGCCGCCCGATTCGATGAAGATGACGTCGAGATCGGGGAAGCGCGCGCACATCTCCGCCACCGCCACCATGTTGATCGAGGCATCCTCGCGGATCGCCGTGTGCGGGCAGCCGCCGGTCTCGACACCGGTGATGCGGTCGGCCGTCAGCGCGCCGGCGCGGGTGAGAAACTCGGCGTCCTCGCGGGTGTAGATGTCGTTGGTCACCACGGCGATCTGGTAGCGCTCGCGCATATGCTTGCACAGGCGCTCGACCAGCGCGGTCTTGCCCGAGCCGACCGGTCCGCCGATGCCGACGCGCAAGGGGCCATGTTTGGCGCGCGATGCGGTTGCGGGCGACGGCGAGGATTGGGGCGATGATTCGTTCATGAGCGGAACAGCCTCGTATATTGCGTTTCGTGACGCATGGAGCACCAGTCGAGCATGGGCGCCGCCGTGCCGAGCTCGTCGAGATCGGCCGCCTGCGCGGCTGCGGCGGCTTGCATGACCACCGGTTCGAGCGCGGCGATGGCGAGTTGGCCGTCGGTCTGGCCGAGCGGGATCAGCCGCAAGCCGGCGCCGACCAGATTGGCGGCAAAGGCGGTGAGATAGGCGGCGAGCGCGTCGGCGAGCGGCACGTGCGGCGCCATGGCGACCGCGACGGCAACCGGAAAGGCGAGCTTGCCGGCGTGGCGGGCGGCCAGCGTGGCCAGCGCCGGATCGGGCCAGGCGCTCGTCGTCACGCTGACGAACGCGGTGCCCTGGGCCGCGCTTTCGAGCGCGATCTCGGCCGTGCCGCGCCACGCGGCGGCGAGTTCGACGACACGATCCAATTCGCCGGCGTCGCCGGTTTTGGCGGCGCGCCAGGCAGCGGCGAACAGCGCGCCATCCACCTTGCCGGAGCCGTCGCGCAGGATCGAGGCGATCCAATCGGTCAGGCTCGCGCGGTCGCGCACCAGACCGGCCTCGACCGCATATTCGATGCCATGGCTATAGCTGAAGGCGCCGACCGGATAGGCCGACGACAGCCAGGTCATGATGCGGTAGAGCGCCGCATTGGCCTGGACCGCGGTTGCCGGCTGTGCGGTCGCCGTTGGCGCCGCGCGCGCGGCGGGATCGTGCCGATCATCGCGCGCGGCATGTGCCGCATTGGTTTGGGTTGTGACCGCTGGCGTCGCGGCCGTGGCATGCTCATGCCGATGATCGTGCGCGGCGTGCGCCGCTGCGGGTGCGCCGTAGCCGCCGCCCTCCGGCGTGAACGGCGCTTCGATGGCGCGCACCGTCGCGCCCAGCTTCTGCAGCAGATCCTCGATCACGTGATCGGCACGCAGCCGCAGCCACGCCCGCTCGACCGAGCTGCACCGGCAGGTGGCGGTTGCCGAGATGCCAGGCGATGCGCGCCAGGCTATCGGCATCGGTCGCGGTCACGTGGAGCAGCGGTTCGGGCAAGGCCTCGACGGCGACATAGCCGCCGGATTCGAGTTGCAAGCCGTCGCCGTCGTTCAGCAGCCGCGCCTCCGGCAGATCGAGCAGGAAGCTCAACCCGCCGATTCCGCTGAACCGCCAGCGCCGGCGGAAGCGGTCCTCGAAGGTCAGCCGCACGAGATCGCGCCGCTCGCTCGGCGGCCATTGCCCGGCTGGAACGATGCGGGTTGCGCGCTCCATGGTCAGAACAGGAAATAGCGCTGCGCCATGGGCAGCCGGTCGGCCGGCGCGCAGGTCAGCAGTTCGCCGTCGGCGCGCACCTCGTAGGTCTCCGGATCGACCTCGATGCGCGGCGTGGCATTGTTCAGCATCATCGACGCCTTCGAAATGCCGCCCCGGGTGTTGATCACCGGCACCAGGGGGCGCGTCAGGCCGAGCCGGCGCGCAAGCCCGCCGGCCTTCCCGGCGGCGGACACGAAGGTCACGCTGCTCTCCACCAGGTTGCGGCCGAAGGCGGCGAACATCGGGCGGAAATGAATCGGCTGCGGCGTCGGGATCGAGGCGTTGGGATCGCCCATGGCGGCCATGGCGATCGAGCCGCCCTTGAGCACCATGTCGGGCTTGACCCCGAAGAAGGCCGGCGACCACAGCACCAGGTCGGCGAGCTTGCCCGGCTCGACCGAGCCGACGACATGGGCGATGCCCTGGGCGATGGCGGGGTTGATGGTGTATTTCGCGATGTAGCGCCGCGCCCGCAGATTGTCGTTGTCGCCGGTCTCCTCGCGCAGCCGGCCGCGCTGGCGCTTCATCTTGTCCGCCGTCTGCCAGGTGCGGATGATGACCTCGCCGACCCGGCCCATGGCCTGGCTGTCCGACGAGATCATCGAGAAGGCGCCGAGGTCGTGCAGGATGTCTTCCGCCGCGATGGTCTCCTTGCGGATGCGGCTCTCGGCGAAGGCGACGTCCTCGGGAATGTCCGGATCGAGATGATGGCACACCATGAGCATGTCGAGATGCTCGTCGAGCGTGTTCACCGTGTAGGGCCGCGTCGGATTGGTCGAGGACGGCAGCACGTTGGCCTCGCCCGCCAGGCGGATGATGTCGGGCGCATGGCCGCCGCCCGCGCCTTCGGTGTGGAAGGCGTGGATGGTGCGGCCCTTGAAGGCGGCGATGGTGTCCTCGACGAAGCCCGATTCGTTGAGCGTGTCGGTGTGGATCGCCACCTGAACGTCGTATTCGTCGGCCACCGACAGGCAATTGTCGATGGCGGCCGGCGTGGTGCCCCAATCCTCGTGCAGCTTGAGCCCGCAGGCGCCGGCGAGAATCTGCTCGGTCAAGCCGACCGGCAGCGAGGCATTGCCCTTGCCGAAGAAGCCGAGATTCATCGGGAAGGCTTCGGCCGCCTGCAGCATGCGCGCCAGATGCCAGGGCCCCGGCGTGCAGGTGGTCGCCGCCGTGCCCGTCGCCGGACCGGTGCCGCCGCCCATCATGGTGGTGACGCCGGAGGCGAGCGCCTCCTCGATCTGCTGCGGGCAGATGAAATGGATATGGCAGTCGATGCCGCCGGCGGTGACGATCTTGCCCTCGCCCGCGATGACCTCGGTGCCCGGCCCGATGACGATGTCGACGCCGGGCTGCACGTCGGGATTGCCGGCCTTGCCGATGGCGGCGATCTTGCCGTCCTTGAGGCCGATGTCGGCCTTGACGATGCCCCAGTGGTCGAGGATCAGCGCGTTGGTGATGACGGTGTCGACGGCGCCTTCGCCGCGCGCGCGCTGGCTCTGGCCCATGCCGTCGCGGATCACCTTGCCGCCGCCGAACTTCACCTCCTCGCCATAGATCGTGCGGTCCTGCTCGACCTCGATGATGATCTCGGTGTCGGCGAGGCGCACCCTGTCGCCCACGGTGGGGCCGAACATGCCGGCATAGGCGGCGCGCGAAATCCTGTGCGCCATGGTCAGCGCCCTCCCTGCTTCGGCAGCGGCCCGCGTACCACGCCGCGGAAGCCGTGGACGACGCGGGCGCCGGCATAGGGAATGATGCGCACAGTGCGCGTCTGGCCCGGCTCGAAGCGCACCGCCGTGCCGGCGGGAATATCGAGCCGGCAACCGAGCGCCGCATCGCGGTCGAATTTCAGCGCCGGATTGGTTTCGAAGAAATGATAGTGGCTGCCGACCTGGATCGGCCGGTCGCCGGTGTTGGCGACCGCGATCTCGACCGCTTCGCGACCGGCGTTGAGCTCGATATCGCCCGCCTTGGGGAAGATTTCGCCTGGGATCATCGCGGGCTCCTCAACGGATCGGCTGGTGGACGGTCACCAGCTTGGTGCCGTCGGGAAAGGTCGCCTCGACCTGGATGTCGGGGATCATCTCGGCGATGCCCTCCATGACCTGGGCGCGGGTCAGCACGGTGGCGCCGTCGCGCATCAGCTCGGCGACGCTGCGGCCGTCGCGCGCGCCCTCGACCACGAAGTCGGTGATCAGCGCCACCGCCTCCGGATGGTTGAGCTTCACGCCGCGCTCCAGCCGCTTGCGGGCGACGATCGCCGCCATGGCGATCAGCAGCTTGTCCTTTTCACGCGGCGTCAGATTCACGTCTGTCTCCCTGTCGTCGTCATCAGCATTGCCAGACCCGCGGCAGGCGCGCCGGCAAGCCGGCGACCGCGGCACGGATATTCGCCAGATAGCCGGTCAAGGCGGCGCGCACCTCGGTCGCCCCGCCGAGCCAGCGCGCCAGCAGCACGCCATTCACCAGGGTGACGCCGGCGCGCGTGTCCGCCCCGGCGATCAAGTCGCGGGCCGCCTCCACATGGCGCGCGGCATCGTCGGCGACATAGAACGCGCTCGCCATGGCATTGGCGCCGCCGAAGCCGGCGGGCGATGCCAGGGTCTCGGCAATCGCCGTGTCGAGGCGCAGAGCGTCGCGCCAGATCAGCGTTCCGGCGCGGCGTATCTCCCAGCCATCATGCAGAAACCCCGTGGTGAAGCGCTCGCCCGACGCGGCGCGGCCGAACGCCACCATCTCGCAGGCGAGCAATCGTCCGCCCGGCGCGACCTCGGCCACCGTGCGGCGGTCGAAGCGGGCGCCGTCGAACAGGATGGTTTCCTGAGGCAGCCATTCGAGCCAGGCGTCGGCGGCTACCGCGATGTGCGCGCGCAGACGCGCCGGCGCGCGGTCGCGCGCGCCGTAGACCTTCTCCGCCGCCTGGGTGGTGATGGTCGCGGCAGCGCCCTGCCCGACCGCGAGCTCGAGGTCGATCCCGTCGCCGTCGGCCAGGCCGCCCGACGTGGTGAGCAGCACCGCCTGCGGTGGGTCGCCCGCTTCGGAACTGGGCGTCAGCACCCGGCAGGGCGCGCGCTGATAGAGATGGGCGAGCGCAGTGATCGCGCCGCGCCGGGCAAAGCCGACCTCGGCCGCGCCATTGCCGCGCTCGAGCAGCGGCAAGGCGGCTTCGTGCTCCGGTGAAGCCAGGGTGGCGAACGTCACGTTGATCCTCGTCGAGCGGCTTAGCAGGCTTGCGTACCGCGTCAGACCGACTCAGATATTTGCGCACGGCGGCGTCCGCCAGCTGTTCGCGCCGGCCGGATACCACCACCTCGCCGCGCTCCATGACGATGAAACTCTCGGCGAGCCGTTGAGCGAAGTCGAAATATTGCTCGACCAGTAGAATAGCCATGTCGCCGCGTTGCGCCAGGGTGTGAATCACCCGCTCGATATCTTTGATGATCGAGGGCTGGATGCCCTCGGTCGGCTCGTCGAGGATCAACAGCCGCGGCCGGGTCACCAGGGCGCGGGCGATGGCGAGCTGCTGCTGCTGGCCGCCCGACAGGTCGCCGCCGCGCCGCCGCAGCATGGATTTGAGCACCGGGAACAAGTCGAAAATCTCGTCGGGGACCTTGCGCAAGGCGCGTTTGACCGAGGCAAAGCCGGTTTGCAGGTTTTCCTCGACCGTGAGCAGCGGGAAGATCTCGCGGCCCTGGGGCACGTAGGCGATGCCGTGGCTCGCCCGGCGGTAGGCGGGCCAGGCGCCGATCTCGTCGCCCTCCCATTCGATGCGCCCGGCGAGCGGCGGATGCTGGCCGGCGATGGCGCGCAGCAGGCTGGTCTTGCCCATGCCGTTGCGCCCGAGCACGCAGGTCACCTCGCCGATTTCGGCGGTGAGCGACACATGGCGCAGCACCTGGGCGGCGCCGTAGGACAGGTCGAGGTTTTCGACGCGCAGCATATCCGTCACCGCCCGAGATAGACTTCGATGACGCGCTCGTTGGCGCTCACCTGGTCGAGCGAGCCTTCGGCGAGCACCGAGCCTTCGTGCAGCACGGTGACGCGCACGCCGAGATTGCGCACGAACACCATGTCGTGCTCGACGACGATCACCGTGTGATCCTTGTTGATCTCGCGCAGCAGCTCGGCGGTCTGCTCGGTTTCCGCGTCGGTCATGCCGGCGGCCGGCTCGTCGACCAGCAGCAGGCTGGGATCCTGGGCCAGCAGCATGCCGATCTCGAGCCACTGCTTCTGGCCGTGGGACAGGAAACCGGCGAGCCGGTCGCGCTGCTCGGTCAGCTTGATGGTGGCGAGCACGCCGTCGATGGCCTCGCGCTCCGCCGGCGTTTCGCGCCGGAAGATGTTGCGCAGGCCGCGCCGCTCGCCCTTCAAGGCGAGGCGCAGATTGTCGAGCACCGTGTGGTTCTCGAACACGGTCGGCTTCTGGAACTTGCGTCCGATGCCGAGGTTGGCGATCTCCGATTCGCCGAGCTTGGTGAGGTCGACGCCGCCGTCGAACAGCACGTCGCCGGTGTCGGGCCGGGTCTTGCCGGTGATCACGTCCATCATGGTGGTCTTGCCGGCGCCGTTCGGGCCGATGATGGCGCGCATCTCGCCGCGACCGACGAGAAAGGACAGGGAATTGAGCGCGCGGAAACCGTCGAAGCTGACCGATACGCCGTCGAGATAGAGCATCGAGTCGGTGAGTTGCGGCACTTCCATCACACCCGCCCTCCCATCATGCGCTCCTTGACGGAGGCTGCTGCGGTTGCGCCGCCGCCGGCCGGCTCGCGCGCCATGGGCGACCGCGCGGCGCGGTCGCGCCAGCGCTGCCACCAGTCCATGGCGGTGCCGAGGATGCCCTTGGGCAGGAACAGGGTGACGAACACGAACAGGCCGCCGAGCGCGAACAGCCAGTAGGGCGCCATGGCGCCGCTGGTGAACAGCGTCTTGAGATAATTCACCACCACCGCGCCGAGCGCAGCGCCCGCCAGCGTGCCGCGGCCGCCGATGGCCACCCAGATGACGATCTCGATGGATTGGGCGGGCGAGAATTCGCTCGGGTTGATGATGCCGACCTGGGGCACATAGAGCGCGCCGGCGATCCCCGCCATGCAGGCGGAGATGACGAAGGCGATCAGCTTGTAATTTTCGGCGCGGTAGCCGGTGAAGCGCACGCGCGGCTCGGCGTCGCGCACCGCCACCAGGACCTTGCCGAAATGCGACCGGGTGAGGCAGCGGCAGAGCAGATATCCGCCGGCCAGCGCCACGGCCGAGATGGCGAACAGCGCGGCGCGGGTGCCCTGCGCCTGCACGTTGAAGCCGAGGATGTCCTTGAAGTCGGTCAGGCCGTTGTTGCCGCCGAATCCCATGTCGTTGCGGAAGAAGGCGAGCAGCAGGGCGTAGGTCAGCGCCTGGGTGATGATCGAGAGATAGACGCCGGTGACGCGCGAGCGGAACGCGAACCAGCCGAACACGAAGGCGAGCAGGCCCGGCACCAGCACCACCATGACGAGCGCGAACGGGAAGAAGTCGAAGCCGTACCAGTACCACGGCAGTTCCTTCCAATTGAGGAACACCATGAAGTCCGGCAGCACGGGATTGGCGTAGACTCCGCGCGTGCCGATCTGGCGCATCAGATACATGCCCATGGCGTAGCCGCCGAGCGCGAAGAAGGCGCCATGGCCCAGGCTGAGGATGCCGCAATAGCCCCACACCAGATCGAGGCTGATGGCGAGCAGCGCATAGCAGGCATATTTGCCGAACAGCGACACCAGGTAGGTCGGAATATGCAAGGCCGATCCCACCGGCACCAACAGGTTCAGCGCCGGCACCAGGATCGCGGCACCGAGCACGACGGTCAGGAACGCGGTGGTGCGCGCGTCCGACCGCAGCAGGGCGGAGAGGATCACGGTGCGATCGAGCACGCTCTTCGCGGTCCCAGGGGCGGTCGTGGGGGCGGTCGCGGGGGCGGTCATCGGCGCGCCGCTCATGCTTCCACCGCCCGGCCCTTGAGCGCGAACAGCCCGCGCGGCCGCTTCTGGATGAACAGGATGATGGCGACGAGCAGGATGATCTTGCCGAGCACCGCGCCGGCGTAGGGCTCGAGGAACTTGTTGGCGATGCCGAGCGACAGCGCGCCGACCAGCGTGCCCCAGAGATTGCCGACGCCGCCGAACACCACCACCAGGAAGCTGTCGATGATGTAGCTCTGGCCCAGGTTGGGCGAGACATTGTCGATCTGCGACAGGGCGACGCCGGCGATCCCGGCGATGCCCGAGCCGAGCCCGAAGGTCAGCGCGTCGACCCACTGGGTGCGGATGCCCATCGAGGCCGCCATGCGCCGGTTCTGGGTGACGGCGCGCATCTCCAATCCGAAACGGCTGTAGCGCAGCAGCGCCAGCAGCAGGCCGAACACGACCAGGGTGAAGACGATGATCCACAGGCGGTTGTAGGTGATGGCCAGGCCGAAGAAATCGACCGAGCCGCTCATCCAGGACGGCGAGCCGACCTCACGGTTGGTCGGGCCGAAGGCGGTGCGCACGGCCTGTTGCAGGATCAGAGAGATGCCCCACGTCGCGAGCAGCGTTTCCAGCGCGCGGCCGTAGAGGAAGCGGATGACGGTGCGCTCGATCAGCACGCCGATCGATCCCGACACGAGAAACGCCAGCGGAATGGCGATGGCGAGGGAATAGTCGAACAGCGCCGGATTGTGGGAGCGGATGTATTCCTGCACCACGAAGGTGGTGTAGGCGCCGAGCATGACCATCTCGCCGTGCGCCATGTTGATGACGCCCATGACGCCGAAGGTGATGGCGAGCCCGATGGCGGCGAGCAGCAGCACCGAGCCGAGCGACAGGCCGTACCAAGCGTTCTGCGCGCCGCGCAACATGGCGAGGTGGCCTTCGATGGCGGTCACCGCCGCCGCGGCGCTCGCCTTGACAGAGGGCGGCGTCTCGGCCGGCAGATGATTGAGCAGCGCCAGCGCATCCTGGTCGCCGCGCTCGCGCAGGGCGGCCACCGCATAGAGTTTGTCGGGTTCGGATGCCGTCGGCAGGGTGAGGATGATGGCGGCGCGGGCCGCGAGCAGCGCCAGCCGGATGCGCGCGCTGGTCTCCTTCTCGATCGCCTGTTCGAGCGCCGGCAGGGCGGCGGCATCCCTGGAGCGGAACACCGCATTGGCCGCTTCGAGCCGGCGCGCCGGCTCGGGCGACAGCAGCGTCAGCCCGCCGATCGCCGCCTCCACGGCGCGGCGCAGCCGGTTGTTGATGCGCACCGGCTTGAGGTCGGCCGGCGCGGCGGTGGCGATCTCGCCGGTGGCGGCATCCAGCACGCGGCCCGAGGATTCGCGCAAATAGACTTTCTTGGTGGTGTCGTCGAACAGCAGGCGCCCGTCGGGGATGGCCTGGATGATGGCGGCGGCGAGCGGGTGGCCGCTGACGGCGATCTCGCCGATGGATTTTTCGGTGTCGCCGAAGCTGTCGGCGGTGAAGCCCTGCAGCGCGGCCGTGATGTCCTGCGCCGCGGCGGGGCCTGGCGAAAGCAGCAACGCGCCGAGCGCCAGAACAAGCGCGCAAAGCAAGCCGGACGCGTCGTTCGATCCCAAGCGTCATACGAAGAAAACCCGACCTGTCGTTTTTGATGGCGGTGGGAAAGAGGGAGACGGCGGCGTGCCGCCGTCTCCCTCGCGTCAGCCGTTCAACTGCCGCCGCACTTTCCCGTGGCCTTGTTGAAGTTGCCGCACTTGGCATCCTTCCAATCGGCTTCGAGATCCTTCGAGCCTTCGAGGAAGTCGGACCAGGCGTCGCCCGGCACGAGCCCGTCGGTCTTCCACACCACGTCGAACTGGCCGTCACCCTTGATCTCGCCGATGAACACCGGCTTGGTGATGTGATGGTTCGACAGCATGGTCGACATGCCGCCGGTCAGGTTGGGCGCCGTAATGCCGGGCAGCGCGTCGATCACCTTGTCGGGATCGGTCGTGCCGACTTTCTCGACCGCCTTGACCCACATGGCGAAGCCGATGACATGGGCTTCCATCGGATCGTTGGTGACGCGCTTCGGATCCTTGGTGAAGGTCTTCCACGCCTGGATGAACTCGTCGTTGACCGAGGACTTGATCGACTGGAAGTAGTTCCACGCGGCCAGATGTCCGATCAGCGGCTTGGTGTCGATGCCGGCGAGCTCTTCCTCGCCGACCGAGAAGGCGACGACCGGGATGTCGGTGGCCTTGACGCCCTGGTTGCCGAGCTCCTTGTAGAACGGCACGTTGGCATCGCCGTTGATGGTCGAAACCACGGCGGTCTTCTTGCCCGCCGAGCCGAACTTCTTGATGTCCGCGACGATCGTCTGCCAGTCGGAATGACCGAACGGCGTGTAGTTGATCATGATGTCGGCTTCCGCGACGCCCTTCTGCTTGAGATAGGACTCGAGGATCTTGTTGGTGGTGCGCGGATAGACGTAGTCGGTGCCGGCGAGCACCCAGCGCTGCACTTTCTCTTCCTTCATCAGGTAGTCGACCGCCGGGATCGCCTGCTGGTTGGGCGCAGCACCGGTGTAGAACACGTTGCGTTCGCTCTCCTCGCCTTGGTACTGCACCGGATAGAACAGGATGCTGTTGAGCTCCTTGAACACCGGCAGCACGGATTTGCGCGACACCGAGGTCCAGCAGCCGAATACCGCGGCGACCTTGTCCTTGGTGATCAATTCGCGGGCCTTCTCGGCGAACAGCGGCCAGTTCGACGCCGGATCGACGACGACGGCCTCGAGCTTCTTGCCGAGCAAGCCGCCCTTCTTGTTCTGCTCGTCGATCAGCATGAGCATGGCGTCCTTCAGCGTCGTCTCGCTGATCGCCATGGTGCCGGACAGCGAATGCAGGATGCCGACCTTGATGGTCTCCTGCGCTTGCGCCAGGTGCGGTGTCAGGGCCGTCACGGCGGCAATGGCGCCGGCCATCGCTGCAGTACGGATCAATCGTTTCATGGAATCCTCTCCTCGCTGAGGTGGCGGTGCTGAGGTCGCGGTCGTAAGGCCGATCGGACGCTTACGGGTCTCCCCCGTCCTTCCTCCGCAAGAAGCGGGCCACCGCAGTGCAGCACAGCCAATTTTCCGACACCGCCGCGCCGGCGCGCGAAGGCCGGCGCAATCCAAGGCTTTGAGGGGTGGCGGCGGGCCGCGGAAGAGCCGTCGCAGTGTTTCACCGGGTTAATTTCCGGCTAATAATTAGGCACTTCGTAGCTAGAGCCTATTTATTAGCCAGCCAAGCCCCGTTCCGCCGTCATAGGTTGCAGGGCCTTGACCTTCCCTCTGTGGCAGCCTTTATCGATCGTCGATGGCGGGCCCGGAATAGCCGGACCGCGTGGGCGGAGGGTTGCGATCATGAACATCGGGGAAGCGGCCAAGGCTGCCGGTGTCTCGGCCAAGATGATTCGCTATTACGAGGCCATCGCGCTGATTCCCTCGGCGGCGCGCACCGAATCGGGCTACCGGGTCTATGCCCCCTCGGACGTCCATACCCTGCGCTTCATCAAGCGTGCCCGTGGTCTCGGGTTCTCGCTCGAGCAGGTTACCGAACTCCTGGCGCTGTGGCGCGACACGGGGCGAACGAGCGCCGGGGTGAAACACTTGGCGCGCGGCCATGTCGAGACGCTCAAGGAACGCATCGCCGAATTGCAAGGCATGGTCCAGGCCCTCGAACACCTGGTCGAACACTGCCACGGCGACCATCGGCCGGACTGCCCGATCCTCGACGATCTCTCCGACAGACATCAGCCGCCCGAGCCGGCGGCGCGGCGCGCGGCTGGCGGCACCAGCCGTGCGACACCGGCGGCGAGCGGGAGGCGCTGAGATGCCCCACTCGGTTGTTGCTATACCCGGCATGCCGCGTCCCGCAGAGAGGAGGACCACCATGACCTGTCATGCCGCCAAGTTCGCCCTTCTCGGCGTGATCGCTTGGGCGCTGGCCGGCACCGCTGCCGCGCAGCCGGCAATGCAGCCCGACGGGCATCACCATGGCGCCGCGATCGGCGGGCCCGGGCAAGCCCGAAGCGGTGACGCTCACGTTGCAAATCAAGATGGGCGATAGCTTCTTCAACCCGACGACGATCCGCGTCAGGCGTGGTCAGACGGTGCGTTTCGTGCTGACCAACGCGGGCGAACTGGCGCACGAATTCACCATCGGCAGCCCGGAGATGCAGGCCGAGCATCGAAAGGAGATGGCCGCGATGGCACAACAAGGTCTGCTGACGCCGACCGGCATCGACGAGACAGCCATGATGCACGCCATGATGGGCCATGGCGCGCCGGGCGAGGCGCCGGTGATGATCCATGACCACGGCCACAGCGTGCTGCTCAAGCCGGGCGAGCGCAAAGAGCTGATCTGGAGATTTCCCCAGGACGCGGTTCTGGAATTCGCCTGCAACCTGCCCGGCCACTACGAAGCGGGCATGGTCGGCGACTTTCAATTCAACCGTTGAGGGCGGCAGCCTGGGCCTCTCTCTGCAATCCCGGTAACCGGTAAGGCTCGGTCGTGCGTTCTTTCATGATTCGGCTTGCCGTCGCCGCCGCCGCGGTCCTGCTCGGCGGCGCCGTCTGGTGGCAATTCCTCGCTCACCGATCGGCCCCGACCGCCGCGGCCCGGCTTGCCAATGGCAAGGCGATCTACGACGCCCAATGCGCCGCCTGCCACGGCGCGAATCTGGAGGGCCAGCCCGACTGGCGCACCCGGCTGCCCGAACGGCCGCCTGCCGGCGCCGCCCCACGACGCCTCGGGCCATACCTGGCATCACGCGGACCAAGACCTGTTCGCGCTCACCAAGCACGGCCCGGCGCCTTTCGCCCCGCCCGGCTACCAGAGCGACATGCCGGCCTTCGCCGACAAGCTGACCGACCAGGAGATCCGCGACGTGCTCGCCTACATCAAGAGCACCTGGCCGCCCGAGATCCAGGCGCGGCAGACCGCGATCACGGAAAAATCGCGCCGCGACTGACGCGGCGGCAGGGAAAATCGCGGCGCGACTGACGCGGTGGCACGGAAACGTCGCGCCACGATGACGCGGCGACACGGCATCGGTTAGCCTGGCCCGGTTACCGGCGGGAGACCTCTGTCGCGGCGCGCGCTTCGTGCTTATCTTTGAGCGAGACAATCGCCGGCGCGGGCCACGCGCCAGAGGAGCAGCCATGGCCAAGAAACTTTCCCTGATCAAACGCAGCACCGACCGCCACTGGGTGGGCGACGGATTTCCGGTGCGCAGCATCTTCTCCTACAGCAACCTGGCCGCCGAAATGTCGCCGTTCCTGCTGATGGACTACGCCGGTCCGGCGCAATTCCCGCCGACCAACAAGCGGCTCGGCGTCGGCGAGCATCCGCACCGCGGCTTCGAGACCGTGACCATCGTCTATGACGGCCAGGTCGAGCATCGCGATTCCTCGGGCGGCGGCGGCGTCATCGGCGTCGGCGACGTGCAATGGATGACCGCCGGCGGCGGCATCGTGCACGAGGAATTTCACGGCCCCGATTTCCGGCGCCAGGGCGGCGCCTTCGAGATGATCCAGCTCTGGGTCAATCTCGCCGCCAAGGACAAGATGACCGATCCGGGCTATCAGGGCATCACCGACAAGGACATCCCGGCGGTCGATCTGCCCGACGGCGCCGGCCGCGTGCGCGTCATCGCCGGCAGCTACGACGGCCAGCGCGGGCCCGGCCCACACCTTCAGCCCGATGAACGTATGGGATGTGCGGCTCAAGGCCGGCAAGCGCGCCACCTTCGCCTTGCCCGACGGCGACACCACCGCGCTCTTCGTGCTCAAGGGCGTGGTGCGCACCGACGACGGCCAGCCGGTCGGCGAAGGCGAACTCGCGCTCTACGAACGCAAGGGCAATTCGATCGCCATCGACGCGGTCGAGGATGCGACCGTGCTGCTGCTCGCCGGCACGCCGATCGACGAGCCGGTGGTCGGCTACGGTCCCTTCGTCATGAACACCCAGGCGGAAATCCGCCAGGCGGTCGCCGACTACCAGAGCGGCAAGATGGGACACTTGGCGCCACAGATTAGGGTCGCGTCGCCTGATCCGAATCTCTCGAAGCCGATCCGGCGGCGGCGTCACGCCGCCAGGATCGGACGCGGGTGGAATTTGATCGTCGCCGCGACCGCGATGGCGATGAACGCCGCCAACACCGCCACTTGCGCGATCAGGAACGGCGGCTCCGACTGGGTCGGCGCCAGCGCATGCAGGGCCGGAACCTTGACGAAGAGCTGCGCCACCAGCACAAAAACGTTGAGATAGAGCGCAAGAACCGCGCTCAACACATAAAGCCAGCGCCACGCGCCCGCGAGATGAAAGACGTAGCGCGCGACAATCGCCAGCGTCAGCGGCAGAAGCGAGACGGCGCCGACCACATGGGACGGCAGAAGCTGCGTGAAGGGAAACCCGAACCCGGTGATGCTGGTCGCCAGCGTGGCCACCAGGAACACCAGCGTCCAGCGGCCGAATGCCTGTCCGCTCAACAGCCCGACAACGACGATGACGCCGGCCGCGATTCCGATCAGGCTGATGACCACATGCACGAACGTGAACGTCGACATGCCGAGGATCATGGCGGCCTCCGTGAGCGAATGCGCCCGATCTTACGACGCCGTCACCATGAACACCAGACAGGCCCTGAGGCAAGGCTTCCAGCACACCGCGGTCCGACGCGGTCATGTCTCAGCCAGGAATCCGCCGGCACATTGAAAAAAGCAGGTAGCAAATGAGACCGCATCATCCGGCCGCTCGTGCGTCCACCATGCCCGATGGCACCGGCCACGGTTCGTCTTGACGTTCTTCCATCAAATCGGAATACTCAGCCCGTCGTGTTGGTTCCCCGGTGCGAGCCGGGGAGGAAAGAGGGAACACGGAATGCCGAGCGATCGGCGGAACCGTGGCTGCCCCCGCAACTGTAAGCGGCGAGCCCGCGTCCATATCAGGCCACTGGGAAACTGGGAAGGCAGGACGTAGGCGACGACCCGCGAGCCAGGAGACCTGCCAGCACCGTCACCCAACCGATGGGCGGGGAGCACCATACGGAGCGGCTTTCGCAGCGGTGACACCGTAACCTGATGCGGAGGCCGCCGGATTCTTTCTCCAGCGACTTTCCAATGCGTATGGCGGGCGACTGCTTCGGCGGAGCCTCGCCGCTGATCCGGCTCCCATTGCGCGCCGGCCGCGTTGGTTCGCGTCAGGTCATTGTCACTCGGCATCCAGGCATCTGGGTGCCGCCTGAAGGGGCGCGACATGACCGAAAGCTGGAGATCCGTCACTGCAATCTGCTTCGCCGTCGTCACCTGGTCGGCCGCCGCCGGCCAATCGAGCATGGCGCAACAACCCGCCAAGCTGCCGCCGACCGTCGTCACCGCCAGCCGGCTGAACGACGGTATCCGCGGCACCTCGACCTCCATCATCAGCGCCGAGGAAATCGCCCGCGATCCCGCCGCCACGCTCCAGGACATCCTGGCGCGCCAACCCGGAATTCAGGTCCAGCACCTGTTCGGCGGCGTGGCCGGCGCGCGCGACACGGTGGATATGCGCGGCTTCGGCGCCGCGGCGTCCGCCAACACGCTGATCCTCGTCAATGGCCGGCGATTGAACGACGTCGACTTGGCGGGTGTCGATTTCAGCGCCATTCCGCGCGACAGCATCGAGCGCATCGAAGTCATCCGCGGCAACAGCGCGGCGGTACTCTATGGCGACGGCGCGGCGGGCGGCGCAATCAACATCGTCACCAAAACCAGTGGCCTGGCGGAACCCTATTACCGCCTCAACGGCGGCATCGGCTCTTATCAGTATCGCGAAGGCGGCTTTTCCGCCGGCGGCACCACGCTGACCGCCAACGGCAATCTCATCAATGCGGATGGCTACCGCCGCAACAATGAGCTGCTGCAGCGCAATTTTACGGGCGAGGCGCGCCACAAAACCGCGACCGGCGACCTGTCCCTCAACCTGTCGGCGGACGATCAGCATCTTGGACTGCCCGGCGGGCGCCGCGTGACGGCGACCGGCAGCGAGCTGGAAACCGACCGGCGCGGCACATCGACGCCCGACGATTACGCCGACAAGCAAGGGCTCAACCTCACCGCCGGGGCGACCACGGCTTTGAGCAGCGACGCGGAGCTTATCGTCGACGGCGGCGTGCGCTACAAGGCGCAGCAGGCGGGGTTCTTCAGCACGTTCGGCCCGGCCTTCGATTCCTATTTCGACGCCGACCTCACCACCTGGTCGCTGACGCCGCGCGTCAACCTCGAACATGGCGTGGCTGGTGTGCCGGCAACCTCTATTCTGGGGTTCGACATCTATCACGCGACCTACGACTCCGACCGCGCGCTTCATCGCGGCGATGCGCCCATTCATCGCTATCGCCTGACCCAGCAGACGTTCGCGGGATACGGCCAGCAGACGCTCGCCTTGCGCGACGACACCGACCTGGCATTCGGGCTGCGCCTGCAGCATGCGATCGTCTCGGCATCCGACGGATTGGATACCAGCGCGCCCGGCGGCGCCGGCGGCATACAAGGCATTCCTCTCGACGACGAGGGCGAGACCCAGTGGGCCGCGCATCTCGGGCTCGAGCACCGTGTGACGGAAACATTGGCGCTGTTCGGCCGCACCGGCCGCAGCATCCGCCTGCCAACGGTCGACGAACGGGTCGGCATGTCGCCGTTCGGCAGTCCGACGACATTCGATCTCAAGACCCAAACCTCCTACGACGTCGAGGCCGGCGTCAAAGGCAAGGCGTCTGGGGTCGCCTATCAGCTCAGCGCCTTCGTCATGATATTGGAGAACGAGCTTCACTTCAGCCCGGCCACCTTCACCAATCTCAACCTGGCGCCGACGCGGCGCACCGGCGTCGAGGCGAGCATCGGCGCCAAGCTGGCGGACGGCCTGTCGTTCAAGGCCGGTGGTGCCTATACCAAGGCCGAATTCCGCGAAGGCGACTTTGCCGGCAACGACGTGCCGCTCGTATCGCGCTGGACGGGCAACGTCGCCCTTGCGTGGGACATCGTGCCGCGATTCGTCATTGCCGACGCCACCCTGCGATATGTCGGCGAGCGCCGCTTCGACAACGACCAAGCGAATGTGCAGCCGATGATCCCAGCCTACTCCGTCATCGATCTGCGCATCGGCGGCGAATACGAGACGCTGCGCTGGTCATTCGCGGTCTACAACCTGTTCGACGCCGATTATTTCGACTATGGCATCGCCAGTGCATTCACGCTGGGCACCTACAATGTCTACCCCCAGCCCGGCCGCACATTCCTCGTCAAGCTCGGGGTGGATCTGTGACCGCAGACATCCGCCATTCGCCCGCGCGATTCTCCCGTGACCGGTTGCTCGCGGCCGGCGGATCGCTCGTGCTTCATGGCGTGGCCGTCGCCGCCTTCATCGCCGTCACGGACGGCAAGCCTGAAACCATCGCCGCGCCATCCGTTCTCACGATGACGCTGGAATGGTCCGCGCCACCGAGTGAGGCTGCGGCGGACGCGTCTGCCGTGGCAGAAGCAACACCCACGGCGCCCGCCGATGTGGCGGGCCTGTTCGCGCCCCGGGTCGACCAGGCTGCCGCCCGGGAGGTCAAGCCGGAAACGCCGCCGGCCGAGGCCGAGGAAGACAGACATGCCGTGCATGCCGCCACGGCGCGGCAGCGGACCGATGCGCCACCTGTCCCTTCCCAGGTGACAGGCGCCAGGCCGCAAACCGTCGCGCCGTCGCACGCCGATGCCGGAGACCGCGCCCCGGCCGCGATCAGGCAACCGCCCGGCGAGGTCGCCGGCGAGTCGCCAGCGGGCGCGGCGCGGGGCGACGCGGTGGCGCCAAAGTCGCCTGCAACTCCCGGCGGCGAGCGCTCGGCTTGGTCCGTCACCTCCCGCAGGCCGCCGGCCTATCCGATGGCGGCGCGGCGGCGCGGCATCGAAGGCGACGTGTCCCTGCGGGTCGATGTCGGTGCCGACGGCAGGCCGCGAACGGTCACCATCCAGCGCGGCAGCGGCGATCCCCAACTCGATGCGGCCGCGATGCGCGCCGTCGAACAATGGCGCTTCGCCGTGGCCGCGCCGATGACGATCGAGATTCCCATCGTGTTCCGCCTGAACACCGACACCGCGGAGGCCACCCAGCCGTGACAGCGACGATCGATCAATCAGCCGGGCAACGCATCCGCGACCCTGACGGCGCGGCGGTGGATGTCTTCCCTCTGCCGCTTGACGAACATCTGCGCACGCTGCTCGAAGACCTGTTCGCCCAGCATTGGCAGGAAGATCGTTTTCGGCCCGATCGTCGAAGGCGCCGCCTGGGAATTCACCGCCGAAGCGCCGCCCAGCGCGATCAGCTATTTCGACGGCTACCTCACCGTCGTCTTCGGCCGGCTGCATTTTCATGTCTGCATCGGCCCGACGCGCGGCTCACGCCAGAACCCCACGCCGGCGGCGCTCGCGATGCGGCGCCAGACCGCGCGGGCCGAATTGTTCCGCCGCCTCGATCCGGGCGGCGCGCCGGTCTCGTGGGGCCTGCGCCTGTTCAACGGCGCGATGGAGCCGCAGATGACGGTGTTCCTGCCCAATCCCCTGCTGTCGCCCGAAGGCCGGCCGCAGCCGCCCGACTGGTCGCGCCTCGCCTTGTGGGATGCCTTGCGCGCCCGCTGGACGGGTGCTGGCGGCCCCGATCCCGCCGACCGTTCCGCCACACGCTTTTTTCATGGATAATCGACCAACCGACAGGAGACCTTGATGTCAGCCTTGACCGCCATGACGACTTTGCGTTTCGACAACGCCAGCTTCGAGCGCCTGCCCGCCGCGCTGCAGATGATCTGGATCGGCCTGCTGGCCGGCGCCGGGACGGTGGCGAGCGCCGCCTTCGCCTGCGCCGCACCCTTCGCCGCCGTCGCCATGCTCGCCGGCGCGACCCTGCCGCTACGCAAGGCGCTCGCCGTGACCGCCGCGTTGTGGCTCGGCAATCAGATCGTCGGCTTCGGCCTGCTCGGCTATCCGTGGGACGGCGAGACGCTGACCTGGGGCGCCGTCATCGGCGTGGCGAGCCTCGCCGCGGCATTTGCCGCCCACCGCGCCGCCACAGTGACGTCGCACTGGCTGTCGCTCCTGCAGCTTTGCGCGCTGTTCGTCGCCGCCTTCGCCACCTATCAGGCCGGACTGCTGTTCGGCTCGGCGATCGTCGCGGCCCACGGCGGCCTCGCGGCCGACATTGTCGCCTATGTCGCCTTCATCAACCTGGTATGGACGATCGGCTTGGGTGCCGCTTACGCCGGGCTGCAGATGCTGGCGGCTTCGACCGCTCTCGCGCGAATCCAGCGCCGGGCGTGAAGCACGGCCCTGGACTGGCGTCGCGGGGAACCGGCCGCGCCCATGCCGCGGACGCGGCCGGCGGTGCGCTGGATACCGGCCCTAGCCCGGCCAAACTTCTGCGAGCGTCTTCTCCACCAGAGCGTCGGCCGAGACGTAGACGAACGCCAGCGCCGTGGTCTGGCTGACCAGCGCGGCGGGCAGCGGCTGGTAGGACAGTTCGCGGGTGGCGAAGCCGGGCGAGGCCGAGCCGACCTGGAATTTGTCGGTGAGCTCGACCTCGATCAGCTTGAGCGCGGTCTGGCCCGGCCGCTCCAGGCTGAGCGGGATGCCCGACAGGCGCAGAAAGGCCTGCTTGTCGGGCGCCTCGCGGAAGCCGGCGATGAAGGCCGCCTCGATCGCCTTCAACTCCTCGTCGTTCGCGGCGCGTGCTCTCGTGGTGATGGTGCGCAAGCCCATCGCCATGATGGTGGCCATGCGGAATGGCCGCAGCCCGGCAGAACCTTCGTCATGGCGCGCTCCTTCAGAATGCCACCGGCTTGTCGATGATGTGCTTGTGCGCGCCCATCTTGCCGTGCGCCACCAGGGCGCCGAGCACGTCGACGATGACGCGCACGCCGAACAGCGAGGTGATGTCGGACGTGTCGTAGGGCGGCGAGACCTCGACCACCTCCAAGCCGCACAGGCCTTCCTTCGCCACCTTGCCGACCAGCGACAGGATCTCGCGCGGCAGGAAGCCGCCCGGCTCGGGCCAGCCGGTGCCCGGCACGAAGCCGCAATCGACGCAGTCGATGTCGAAGCTCATATAGACCGCGTCGGCGTCCTTCCAGGCGAGTTCGAGCGCGATCTCGGCGACCTTGTCGATGCCGAGCTCCTCCACGTCGCTCATGGTCAGCACGTTGGTGTTGCGCAGGCGGATCTGCTCGACCGCCTCGCGCGGCACCTGCCAGCCGCCGATGCCGATCTGCACCAGGTTGGCGGCCGACACGTTCGGCATGTTGGTGGCGTGGAACCACGGCGTGGTGTGCATGCGCTCGTCGAGATCCTTCTCCTGGATGTCGGCGTGGCGGTCGAAGTGGATGATGCCGATGCGCTTGCTGGTGCATTGCGCCACGCCGCGCACGGTCGGAAAGCCGATCGAATGGTCGCCGCCGAGGATGATCGGCATGGCGCCCGACGAAAACACGTGCGACACGCCGCGGGTGATCTGGTCGAAGCTCTTTTCCAGGTTGGCCGGGATGGTGAAGACGTCGCCCGCGTCGCACATGGTCATTTGCTCGCGCAGGTCGACGCCGAGCTCGTAGTTGTACGGCGTGTAGAGCGCCGAGATGCGCCGCATGCCCTGCGGCCCGAAGCGCGTGCCGGGCCGGTAGGTCGTGCCGCCGTCGAACGGCACGCCCATGATCGCCGCGTCGTAATTGCCCACGGTCTTCACGTCCTCGGCATAGGGCGCCTTGAGGAAGGTGTTGATGCCGGCGAAGTGCGGCAGCTCGCCGCGCGCGAAGGTCGAGATCGTGCGGTCGCCGATCGAATCCGCGGCGGTCAGGCCGAACTTGAGGTTGCGCTCGAGCTCGGCCTTCCAGCGCGCGTTCGGGATGTCCTTCTCCGCCATCGCCGCCTTCCAGCCGCGCGCCTGCATCTTGTCGAAGTCGGGATGATGGAAGCGCTTCTCATCGCTCCGCGCGCGCGGATGGTGATGCAAGTGCTTGCGGAATTCGGACATGGCAGGCTCCTTCAGGCGTTGGACGGAGTAGGCGGAAGATCGAGGACGGCGGCAGCGGCGGCGCCGTGCTTGTTGCGGTCGAGTGTCAGGTCGTAGGTGATCGAGGCGCCGTAGGCGTTGGGCGCCTGGGGATCGTGGCGCACCTTGTCGAACACCAGCAGGCGGGTGCCGAGGCGGAAGCCCTCCTGGATGTCGTGGGTGACCAGGAAGACGGTCATCTTCGATTCGCGCCACAGCTTGATGATCAGTTCGTGCATCTGCGCCTTGGTGCCGACGTCGAGCGCGCCGAACGGCTCGTCGAGCAGCAGGACGCGGGGACGGCGCGCGAGCGCCTGGGCGATGGCGAGGCGCTGCTGCATGCCGCCGGACAGCGCGGCGGGATATTTGTCGCGCGCCTGGCGTCAGGCCGACGGCGTCGAGGGATTCGGCCGCTTCGTCGAGCGCCGTGCGCCGCGCCGCGCCGAACAGCCGGCCGAGCAGGCGCGAACGGGCGATCTCGAGCCCGAAGGCGACATTCTCGATCACGGTGAGGTGCGGAAATACCGAGTAGCGCTGGAACACCACGCCGCGGTCGGGGCCGGGTTCGTCGGGCAGCGCCTCGCCGGCGATGCGGATCTCGCCGCGCGTGGCGCGCTCCTGGCTGAGCAGGATGCGCAGGAACGTGGTCTTGCCGCAGCCCGAGGCGCCGACGACGGAGCAGAAGCTGTGCTCCGGCAGCTCGAGATTGATGCGCTCGAGCACGGTCTGCGCGCCGTATTCCATCCACAGGTTCTTGATCGAGACGGCGGTCACGCGCCGCGCTCCTCGACCCAGGGAAAGCCGCGACGCAGCAGGAGGCGAAGCAACCAGTCGCTCGCGAAGGCCAGCAGCGTGATCCACACCACATAGGGCAGGATGATGTCCATCGAGAGATAGCGCCGCACCAGGAAGATGCGGTAGCCGAGCCCCTCGGTGGCGGCGATCGCCTCGGCGGCGATGAGGAACAGCCAGGCCGGGCCGAGCGACAGCCGCACGGCGTCGATCAGCCGCGGCAGCACCTGGGGCAGGGTGACGCGCAGGACGATCTGCCAGGTCGAGGCGCCGAGGGTCTGCGCCTTGATGAGCTGCTCGCCGGGCAGGTCCTGCACCCGCATGGCGAGATCGCGGATCAGGAAGGGCGTCGTGCCCACGACGATCAGCACCACCTTGGACAACTCGCCCAATCCGAAGACGATGAACAGGATGGGCAGGATCGCCAGGCATGGCACCATGGAGAACGCCGCGACGAACGGCGCGAGCATGCCGCGCGCGTAGGGAATGAGCCCGATGGCGATGCCGAACGTCAGCCCGATGAGCGTCGCCACGCCGAGCCCGATGGCGAGCCGGCGCAGGCTGGCCGCCGTGTCCTGCCACAACAGGATATTGCCGGTGCGCTGGTCCTCGGTCGCCGCCATCTGCACCACCGCGGCACCCAGGCTGTCGAGCGACGGCAACAGCTTGTCGTTCGGATTGTCGGCAAGCCGCGCGGCCGAGCCGAACAGATAGCAGACGATCAGCAGCACGAAGGGAAAGGCGCCGAGAAGGAGCAACCCTCCCCTTCCCGGCCGCCGGTTGACGATACGCGCCATACGCGTGGTCCGATCGTGACGAGTTGCGTGTCTAGGCCGATGCGCCCGTCACTTCCCGGCCATGAAGCTCGGGTCGAACCGCAGCTTGATGTTCGCGGTGTCGCCGAGCGTCTTGCCGCCCGGAAACGCGATGCCGACCGCATCCTTGCTCTTGGCGCCGGTGCCGAGCAGGGCGTGGTCGAACGAGAAGCGGGCCACGTAATCCATGGTCTTGATCAGATCGGGACTGTTGGTGAAGGCGACCGCCTCGGCCGGCGTGTAGAACATGCGGGTCGTCTTCAGCTGCGCGTCGAACCCGGCGAGGTCGGTGCCCGACGCCTTGGCCATGGCGGTGCGCGCGGCAACCCCCTTGGGCGACGGGTCGGCCATCAGTGCGATGGTCTCGTACCAGGCGCCGACGAGGGCCTGGCCGAGCTTCGGATTGGCCTTCAGCACCGCGGTATTGGCCACCATCATGTCGATGATCTCGCCCGGGATCTGGGAGGAGTTGAACACCTCGGTCACCTTGGGCGTGGCCATCACCTCGCTCAACTGCGGATTCCAGGTCACCACCGTGGTGACGTCGGGCGAGGCGAAGGCGGCGACGATATCGGCGTCGGATGTATTCACCGATGTGACGTCCCGTTCGCTCATGCCGTTCATTTCGAGTGCGCGGGCCAGCAGGTAGTGCGAGACGGAGAATTCCACCTGGTTGATCTTCTGGCCCTTGAGCTCTTTGACCGTCTTGCCCTTCTTGGTGACGATGCCGTCGTTGCCGTTGGAGAAGTCGCCGACGATCAGCGCCGTCGAATCGACGCCGCCCGCCGCCGGAATGGTGAGCGCGTCCATGTTGGTCATCGTGCAGGCGTCGAACTTGCCGGCGGTATATTGGTTGATCGATTCGACGTAGTCGTTGATCTGGGTGAGGTTGATGGTGATGCCGTATTTGTCGGCCCACTTCTTCAGGATGCCGGTATCCGTCATATAGCCGTAGGGCATCCAGCCGACATAGATGGTCCAGCAGACGTTGAAGGTCGATTTCGCCTGGGCGGCCGCGGGGACGGCTGAGAACACCGTCACGGCGGCGATCACAGCCGCCGCAGCGGCGCCCGCGATCCAGGTTTTCGCATTGCAGTTCTGGGCAATCACACGCACAGCACCCTCCTTTGTCGATGACAGCGGTCTCAACCAGCGGTCTGGCCGGCAATCGGTTGCGTGGGTTTTGGACAAGCGGCGCACCCAAGAGTTTGCCGCCAGGCCCAGAGCCCGCACGGTATCCACTCTCTCCCGGGATTTTGGCCCGCCGTGGCCCCGCGCGGGCGAGAGGCCGCGCCGGGTGCATCTCTCGGACCAGCGCCGCGCGGTGTCATCAATGGCGCGCGGCCGGAACCCTAGATGCATTATGCGAAGGGTGTTGCAATGCCCGTGCCGCGGCGCGAAAGGCAGGAATTGCGCGACGTCGAGGAGCGCCGCATGGGGGATTGCTGATTATTTGGGCGGGGTAGCGCGACACTGGACAAAAATCAGGCCCCTGTGCCTGCCACGGGGCGCCTCGCGTTCCGGGGAATAAAAACACATTTATAAGTTTGAAAAATCTGAAAAAATAATCTATATAAGTGTGATAATTTCGAGAATTTCATCTATATACGGACGAATTTGATCCAGGACTTCCAGGGTGACCGCATGAAACCCCGTGCCATGATGAGGAAGCATTTAGACCAGCGACTGAGCGGTTTGGTGCCCCTGAGGAAATTACAATCACCAAAATCCGGCTGGATCCGTGCGATCCGGCAGGCTCTCGGGATGACGGCCAACGACTTGGCCGAAAGGCTGGGTTTGTCTTCACCGAATCGGATCTATGCCCTGGAAAAAGGGGAGGCGAGTGGCGCGACCACGCTCAAGAGCCTTCGGCGTGCCGCCGAGGCTTTGAACTGCACTTTTGTCTATGCGCTGGTGCCAAACAAGTCGCTCGATCGGACGGTCCAGGAGCAGGCCCGACGCTTAGCAGAACATCGGGGCAATAGAATTGGCCAGACGATGAGGCTGGAAAGCCAGCAGACCTCCGAGAGGGAGACTCGCAATCTCGTGGACCGTCTCACCGAGGAATACACCCGGCGGCCACCCAAACAGTTCTGGAGAAATTTGTGATGCCGCTCATCGCGGATAACAATGGGGCTACCCCGTTGTCTCCCGATGAGCAGCAAGGATTGAAACTAGACTACATCAGCACGAGACGGGAACTGAACGAAGCGGAGCAAGCCAATATTCTCGAGGCCGAAGAATGGGCAATGCCGCGCCGCCATAAGAATTTGCTCACCGTCGAATTTCTCTGTGGCTTGCACAAAAGGATGTTTGGCACAGTTTGGGAGTGGGCCGGTACTTTCACCAAGCAGCGCAATCGAAGGCTAGGCGCCGATTCTCATCAAGTCGGCCCGGAACTCCTGAAATTGGTCGGCGACTTGTCAGTATTGGATCGAACACTCGACCTTCCCTCCCGATGAAATCGCGTGCCGCTTTCATCAGCGGCTAACCCACATCCATCCATTTCCGAATGGCAACGGTAGGCAAGCCCGACTGATGACCGACTTGCTGCTCATCCACATCGGACGGCCTCCGTTCTCATGGGGCAGTCGGAAGCTACAGGCTCAGGGCGATGATCGCGCTGCGTACATTGCTGCCCTGCGTCGAGCGGATGGCGGCGATTTCGGGGAATTGCTGCAGGTCGTCCGTTCTTGATCCGACCACGAACCGGCAGGCCATTGTTCACCCCACCATGTCGCGCCAATGTCATACTTGACGACGATCGTTGTGGAAATCAGGGCCGCCACCCCTCCCCGAACACGCCAGGATTCGCCCCGAATCGCCATTTCCCTGACCTTCGGAACGGGTTAGGATGCAACCCATTTTGATGCCT
The DNA here is from genome assembly GCA_963752345.1 of uncultured Alphaproteobacteria bacterium. Taxonomy (GTDB): domain Bacteria; phylum Pseudomonadota; class Alphaproteobacteria; order SMXQ01; family SMXQ01; genus CAVVYA01. Next base: position 108,145 of record CAVVYA010000015.1, on the reverse strand, counting down.
AACGAAAATTAAGAAGATGCAGGCGCAGAATGAGACGCCAGTGCGGCTGGGCGGGGACTGAACCGGGGAGAGAAGGCGCCATGGCGCGTCGGTTTTTTTGGCTGATTTTTCTGGTCGTCGCCTTGGTGGTCGGAACCGGCGCGTATCTGTTCGTGCCGGGCACGCCGAGTCCCGCCGAGCGTGCGCGGGCGGCCACCGGTCCGGCAACGGAGCGCGGCGTCGCGGTGGAGGTCGAGCCCGTCGTCGTGACCACGGTGGTCGAGGATATCAACGCGGTCGGCACCCTGCGCCCCAACGAATTCCTCTTCATGGCGCCCGAGATTGCCGGCCGGGTCGAGCGTATCCGCTTCGACGAGGGCGAGAAGGTCAAGGCCGGCGCCCCGATGATCGAGCTCGATGCCTCCATCCTGCGCGCCGAACTGGCCAAGGCCCGCTCCGACCTGGCGCTCGCCAAGGCCAATTACGACCGCGCCAACACGCTCGCCAGTCAGGGCAACGCCAGCCTGCGCTCGCGCGACGAGGGCCAGGCCGCCTTCCTCGCTGCCCAGGCCAATCTGACCTTGGCCGAAGCCCGGCTGCAGAAGGCGACGCTGACGGCGCCGCTGTCGGGCGTCGTCGGCCTGCGCGCGGTCAGCGTCGGCGCCTATGTCACGCCGGGCGAGAAGATCGTCGAGCTGTCCGATGTCGATACCCTCAAGGTCGATTTCCGCGTGCCCGAGCTGCGGCGCGCCAACGCTGCGCACCGGACAGAGCATCATGATCACCGCCGACGCGGTGCCCGGCGAATCGTTCGACGGCACGATCTATGCGCTCGACCCGACGGTTGACGTCAACGGCCGCGCCGTGCGCATCCGCGCCCGCGTGCCCAATCCGGACGGGCGCCTGTCGCCCGGACTGTTCGCGCGCATCCAGATCATCGTCGAGCACCGCACCGACGCCGTGCTGGTGCCGGAATCCGCGGTTTTCGCCGAGGCCGGCAAGACCTACGTCTTCCGCATCGCCGACGGCCGCGCCCAGCGTGTCGAGGTCACGGTCGGCCAGCGCCGGCCGGGCACGCGTCGAGATCCGCAGCCGGCCTCGGGCCCCAGGACACCGTGGTGACCGCCGGCCATCAGCGCCTGCGCAACGGCGCCCTGGTCGAGGTCATTCGCCCGCAGACCAGCTCGTGAGCGGACGGGCGCCCGTCATGAACTTCGAATTCTTCATCCGCCGGCCGGTCTTCTCCACGGTGATGAGCCTGCTCATCATCCTTTGCGGCATCGTCTCCTACTTCAAGCTGACGGTGCGCGAATATCCCAACATCGACGAGCCGGTGGTCAACGTCACCACCACCTACAAGGGCGCCAGCGCCGAGATCATCGAGAGCCAGATTTCGCAGATCCTCGAGCCTTCGATCGCCGGCATCGAAGGCATCGAGATCATCTCGTCCAACAGCCGCGCCGAGCGCAACCGCATCAACGTCTACTTCCGCCTCGGCACCAATCCCGACGTGGCGGCGAACGACGTGCGCGACCGGGTGGGCCGCGTCCGCTCGCGCCTGCCCGCCGAGATCGACGAGCCGGTCATCGCAAAGGTCGAGGCGGACGCCGAGGCGATCATCAACCTGGCGCTGACCAGCGACCGGCTGCGGCCGATCGAGATCTCCGATTACGCCGACCGCTATATCAGGGACCGGCTGCAGAACCTGCCCGGCGTGTCGGAGGTGCGCATCTTCGGCGAGCGGCGCTATTCCATGCGCATCTGGATCGACCGGGTGCGGCTCGCCGCCTACGACCTCACCGTCCAGGACGTCGAGACCGCGCTGCGCGAGCAGAACGTCGAGGTGCCGACCGGGCGCATCGAGAGCATCGACCGCGAATTCACCGTGCTGTCGCGCACCGGGCTGAGCACGGAAGAGCAGTTCCGCCGCATCGTGGTGAAGGACGTGAACGGCTTCGCCGTGCGCATCGCCGACATTGGCCGCGTCGAGCTCGGCCCCGAGGACGAGCGGCGCACCAGCAGCTACAACGGCCAGACCGCGATCATTCTCGGCATCGTCAAGCAGGCCACCGCCAATCCGCTCGATGTGTCGCTCGGCCTGCGCAAGATCCTGCCGCAGATCGAGCGCGACCTGCCGCCAGGGCATGAAGGCGGAGATCAGCTACGACCGCTCGGTCTTCATCGAGGAATCGATCAAGGAGGTCTACAAGACCATCCTCGAAGCGATGGCTGCTGGTCGTCATCGTCATCTTCCTGTTCCTGCGCACGCTGCCGCGCCACCATCATCCCGCTGGTCACCATCCCGGTGGCGCTGATCGGCGCCTTCTCGATCATGTATTTCTTCGGCTTCTCGATCAACACGCTGACCCTGCTCGCCATGGTGCTGGCGATCGGCCTGGTGGTCGACGACGCCATCGTCGTGCTGGAGAACATCCACCGCCATATCGAGGAAGGCATGGCGCCGGTGCGCGCCGCCGATCAAGGGCATCCAGGAACTGTCGAGCGCCGTGGTGGCGATGACGCTGACGCTCGCCGCCGTCTATGCGCCGGTCGCCTTCTCGCCGGGCCGCACCGGCAAGCTGTTCACCGAATTCGCCCTGACGCTCGCCGGCGCCGTCATCGTGTCCGGCACGGTGGCGCTGACGCTGAGCCCGATGATGTGCTCGAAGATGCTCAAGGCGCACGAGCGCCACGGCTGGTTCTACAACATCATCGAGAACGCGTTGGATCGCGCTGCGCCGCAACTATCGCCGGGCGCTCGGCGCTTGCGCTTGGCCGTGCGCCCGCTGGTCGTCCTGGTCGCGCTCGCGGTCGCCGGCTCGAGCGTCGTCTGCTGTTCTTCAGCCTCAAGCAGGAGCTGTCGCCGGTCGAGGATCGCGGCGTGCTGTTCACCCGCGGCACCGCGCCCGAGGGTGCCACCATCGATTTCACCAACCGCTACGCCGACCAGGTCCAGGCGCTGCTGCGCGAGATTCCCGAGGTCGACGGCTTCTTCGTCATCACCGGCGGCGCGCGACGTGACCGACACCGTGTCGTTTTCGCGCCTCAAGCCGTGGAACGAGCGCGCAGCGCTCGCAGATGGAGATTGTCGCGCGAGCTGCAGGCGAAGCTCGCGCAGATTCCCGGCGTGCGCGTCTCGGTCAACAATCCCGGCTCGTTCGGCCAGAGCCCGCGCGCGCGGCCGGTCGAGTTCGTCGTGCAGACCGCCGACGATTACCGCGCGCTCGACGGCTACGTGAACCGGCTGATCGAGGCGACTGCGGCCCTATCCCGGCCTGCTCAACGTCGAAAGCGACCTGATCCTCAACAAGCCGCAGATCCTGGTCGACATCGACCGCGACCGCGCCGCCGATCTCGGCGTCGGCGTGCGCACCATCGGCACCACGCTGGAATCGCTGCTCGGCGGCCGCAAGGTCACCCGCTTCAACCAGAATGGCGAACAGTACGACGTGATCGTGCAGGTCGAGGCGGCAGACCGGCGCACCCCCGGCGACCTCGAGGACATCTACTGCGCGGCCGCAACGGCACGATGATCCAGCTCTCCAACATCGTGCGCGCCGAGGAAACCGTGGCGCCCAAGGAGCTCAACCGCTTCAATCAGTTCCGCTCCGCCACCATCACCGCCAACCTGGCGCCCGGCTATGCCATCGGCGAGGCGCTCGACCATATGGAGCAGACCGCGCAGCAGGTGCTGCCCGACACGGCGCGCTACGACTTCGCCGGCATCTCGCGCGAATTCAAGCAGTCCGGCGCCAGCCTGTATTTCATCTTCATCCTCGCGCTGGGATTCATCTTCCTGGTGCTGGCGGCGCAGTTCGAGAGCTTCGTCGATCCGCTGATCATCATGTTCACCGTGCCGCTGTCGATCACCGGCGCGCTGCTCGCGCTCTACCTGACCGGCAACACGCTCAACATCTACAGCCAGATCGGCCTGGTGACCCTGATCGGCCTGATCACCAAGCACGGCATTCTGATCGTGCAGTTCGCCAACCGGCTGCAGGACGAAGGCCAGAATCCGCGCGAGGCGGTGATCGAGTCCGCGTCGTTGCGCCTGCGGCCGATCCTGATGACCACCGGCGCCATGGTCGCCGGCGCCATCCCGCTCGCCATCGGCGGCGGCGCCGGCGCCGAGAGCCGCCATGCCATCGGCTGGGTCATCGTCGGCGGCATGCTGCTCGGCACCCTGCTGACCCTGTTCGTGGTGCCGACGGCCTATACGCTGCTGGCGCGCGACCGCAACCGGCAGCCCCAGGGCGCGCCCGGCGTGCCGGCGCATGGCGTGATCCACCGTTCGCAGCAGCCGCCGACGATCGTCCAGGGCCCTGCGGAATAGAGCGAACCGCGCCGCGCGTGCGCGACTTCGTCCGCTGCCGCACAGAGCTTGAAAAATTTTTCTCCGCTGTGCGGAAGCGTACCGCATCCCCTTGGGATCGCTGGTAGAAGGCGCACGCTCACATCGCGAGGATGTTGAACAGAGGCCCGACCTCGGTGCGGCACTCCGCGTGCGTACCGGCCCGGTCATTCGGCGCTCGCCAATCAGATAAGAACGAAAGAGCAAGCCGATGACTATCATGATCGTCGAAGACAATGCCCTGATCGCCATGACCGTCGAAGCGACGCTGTCGGATGCCGGATACAAGGTGCTCGGTCCGGCGGCATCGACCAAAGGCGCCATCGAGATCGCCGAACAGACCCCGCCGCGCATCGCCCTGATGAACATCGAGCTGCGCGACGGCAGCAGCGGCATCGAGCTCGCCCGCACCCTGAAGCAGCGCTGGGGCACCACGGTGATCTTCGTCACCGGCCAGGTGGTCGACGCCCGTGTCCATCGCGATGTGGCGATCGGCTTCCTGTCGAAGCCCTGCACGGACGAGGCGCTGCTCGCCACGATCGAGATCGCCGATCGGATCATCCTCGGCGAGAAGCCGGACCGCGCCGTCTTTCCCAAGGGCCTGGAGATCTTCTAGAACACGATCCGCTTCCAGGGGGATCGGGCCCTGCTCTCGAGTCTCGATTGAATCGCGTCTTCCAGCCGAACCGGATGCCACTCCGGCGGAACGCTCCAGGCGCATCTTGCGCGCCGAGCGCGCGGCCGTCGTACAAAGAAAACCCCGCCGGGCCGGAGTCCCAGCGGGGTGTCATGCCGCCCAAACCACCAAGGCGGCAAAGCGACTCGTCGCGCGATTAAGCCGCGCGCTCTTGCTTGACCGGGAAGCGCTGCAGATTGGCCGCGCTCATGTAGGCGGCCATGCGCTTGCGGTTTTCTTCGGTATCCAGGCGGGCTTTCTCGGCCTGATCGTGCATGGCCTTGAAACCCGGAATGTTCTCACGGCACCATTCGATGCGTTTGTCTGGCGTCATACTCATCTCCTGTTCCTCAACGCGCCCGTAAACGACGGAGTCGGGGGGCTCGGTCTTCCGCCGCGCAATGTCCACGACCGTCTTCTCCAAGACAGTCCGCCGGTTCGACCGAGAAGCATTGGCGAGCGGCAGAACCCATACATAACGCATGGCGCGCAAACCTGTTCATGCGCGGGCGGGTATAATCCCTTCGGCGCCGCAGACGCCGGAGGGGTGACGCATTGCTGCAACGCTTATCTTGCATTTTAACTATACTGGCCGGTGCGCGCGCCGCGGCCTTGGCGGAAATGCTGGGCTTCAGCCCACCTGATCCATCAAAGATACTTAACAAAACGGCGAGGGATTACCCCGAGAGAGTAGGCGGAAATCCAGCCGTATAGGTCGGTGCTCGGCCGATCCGCGGGCGCGCGACGCCGCGCCACCAGTTACTGCGGGAAAACCTGGCCGCAAACCCTCACGCTTGTCGCGTGCATCAGCGCGCGCAGCGCGCCGGATTGCCGTGGCGGGTTTCGGCCGGCGGGATTTCGGTGCAGAAGTCGCGATAGCGCCCGTTGGACCACGCAGGCCGGGAAAGACCTGAAAACTGTCGGCCGAACCTCGCATCGCATGCGTCGGGCAATCTCAAGACGAATTGGAGGGGTCCATGCTCCGCTGGTGGATCGTTTCCGCCGAGAGGGATCTAGCGTCCTCGGGCCAACGACCGCTTGGAAGCGCGCCCCATTCCTCATGGGTGGCGGGACTTCGATGACACAGCGCGACTGGTCAACCGAAGTGCCGTTCCAAGTACGGAAGCCGGCGCGCACATGCTAGGATAGTTGCCTCCCAGCCAGGTTTCGTCCATGCGCCGACTTCTCACAATTTCGTTCGGAATTCTCCTATATCTCTTTCTCGAACCGGCGATTGTCCTCGGCGCCGGACGTGAGGAGATCGTGCGCGAAGAGATCGGGGCGCACGGCGACTATCGTTTCGTCATGGAGCGTCGTGTGGTTCACTACGACGACGAACCAAACGAACTTCGCAAGACGGAAAGATTGGAAGCCTTTCTAATCGTCTACAAAGACGGCGAAGAAATCTACCGTAGCGAGGAAGGTGATTGGTTCTATTATAACGACCATAACCCCGAGATCGGCACGGACATCACAGGGGATGGATCACCCGATGTCGTCTTGTTAGATGATTCGGGTGGCGCCCACTGCTGCGACACTTATTACATTATCGAGCTACGGAATCCACTGAACGTCATAACATTCGGCCTGGGCGACGGCGGTATTGCCTTCAAAGATCTCGATAATGTTCCTGGGCTGGAGCTCGATATTCGGGATGGCAACTTCGCTTACTGGAAGACGAGTTTTGCCGGCAGTGCATTCCCCCATGTGATACTTCGTTATCAGGATGGCCGATATGTGTTCGACTCCGATCTCACGCGCAAACCACCACTCTCCGAATCGGAATTCCACTGGATTTCCTCCGAGTTGCGCAACGGCAGGTGGCATCCCGATTACTTCCCAACGGACTTTCTGCAATTCACCGTGGATTTGATATTCACGGGAAACCTTTTGCAAGCTTTGGAATTCATTGAAGCGGCTTGGCCCCCGAGCAAGTCGGGCAAAGATGATTTCATCGCCGAACTCTTTCAATGCCGCTTACGAGAAGATCATTGGTGGCCGGAGATCGCGCGTATGAACAATCTGCCGCCCGAAAAACCTCTCGACGATTGTTATAAGCGGTTTGGCGATTAGCTCTCGCCGGGTCCATGACAATGGTCCTTTGGCATTGTCGGCTTATCATTGCATGGGGTAGCGACGCCGGCCATCACCTCGCACGCGTTAAAACTCAACGTCCTGAAACTCGCGCAGCCGGGTCTCGATTTCCAGAAAGCTGTTACGCACGTTGCCAGGTGGAATCTCCTGGATATGATCTCTTGAGTTCCAGCCCTTGTTTTCCAGCCATTCAAAATATCGAATAACTCCTGCCCTCCCTCTTATATGCATGGCGGCGACAAGCCCGCTTTCAGTCACCGTGATATCCGCTTTGAGTCCGGTTATCGTCTTGCCGAGCCGCTGCAAATGATGGGTCTGGACCGATGTCTCCAATAAGCCCTTCCATTCGCTGAATGCCGCCTCCTGGGCTTGTGGATTCTCCAAAAACTCCTGCCAGCTCCGCACTCCGAATTTCCCGGTCCAGTTTCCCTGAGCATCGATCATCTTCGTATCTGTCAGTGCTCCCGGGCGCATTTGATAGCGGCCATAAGCATAGTTGCCTGCGCCGTAAACATAAGTGCTATAGCCCTCGTTCGGGTTGCGTCCCGATTCCTTCCGCGCGAGGGCCCCGTCAAATGGACTGTAACGATAGCCGCTTAGCGCGCTCGACGTGTCCTGCGTCTGTTGCTGGCGCGGGCTAAGCTGAAGGTTTCTCACTCTTCCATCGCGCTGTGCGCGCGGTGGCTCTTTGTCCCCTGGGATTGTCGTCCGACCTTGTCTTAACGAGCCGCCTTCTGCCTGGGCAAGCTGCCGATCACCGACAGGGGATGTTGTGTTATCCGAGGTGGCGACAACCTTGGAGATATTCGCGCCGAGACCATCCCTGACGCGCGGCAAGCCACGAACGGCGTTTGCCGTCGGTGAAGCACCCGCATCTGGCATCGCACCCACTGCATCGTTCCCGTCGGCCTCCGGTCCGAGCACCTGGCGCAGGAGCATGCCGGCCACGGACTTCACCGCTCCGGCGTCATACTTGGCCGGCACCCAGGCCTTCGTGCCCGGCTGCTCGATATACACCGGGTTGCCGAAGATGTCGGAGACGGCGCGGCGCACCGCCTCTTGCGGCTCGGTGGTCTGGACGTAGCGGTAGGCGAGCAGCTTCACCAGCTTGGTCCTGTCCGCCAGGGCGGACATCGGGATCTGCGGGTCCCAGTCGCGGTTGAAGCCGGAATCGAGCGGCGCCAGGGCGCGGCGCGGGTTGCCTGCCCCATCGGCGTCGTGCGGCGCGGCGGCCAGTTCGTCCGCCAGGCGCGCCACGTTGAAAAAGCGGAAGCCGACGCGCGAGCCGTCGTTGCGCATCACCGGCCTGCCGTCGGCGCCGAGCAGCACCCAGCCGTCGAGATGCTCGTCCATCATCCAGGTGCCGCGCCGGGCGTTGTCTAACGCCGCAGCGGCGGGCGACAGCGGCGGCGGTTCAGCGGGCGGTGCCGCGCCGGCGGGAGGCAAACCCGCGGAATCATCCGGGGAGTCTGGCTGACCAATGCCGGCGCTCAGCCGCGCATCGGCGGTGGGCGGCGCTGGCGCATCGGCAAGGGATGGCGCTTCCGCCGGCGACTGCCCCTCGTCCGCGCCAGGATCGGGCTGAAGGCTCTCCGGCGATGATGCGGCCAGTCCTTCACCCGCTCCCATCAGGGGTGGCAGAAGCGCGTCGGCTGTCTCCGCGTCCGGCGCGGGCGTGGCCGGCTGGCTCTCGGGCCAATCATCGAGTCTCACGGGCGGGCTCCGGGTTCGGGGTGCGGCGGATCGGGGGCGGGTTGGCGATTCGGCGGGACGCTCAGGCGAGGCCGAGCATGCCGAGCAGCAGCGAGCCGAGCTCTTTCCAATCGAGCACCGGCAGGCGCTCCACCGGGAAGACGGGGTCGAAGATCAGCACCGTGGCGATCAGGAAGGGATAGAGGATGAACTGGTAGAGGAGGCTCGCCACCAGGCCCCAGCCGAGCGCGCCGCGCCACTGGCCGAGCCAGCGGCCGGACGAGACCTCGGCCTTGTTGAGGTCGACCTGGGCGAGCGCCACCTGCTGCAGGAGCTGGCGCATCTCGAGCGCCGCCTTCGCCTTTTCGGCCGGATCGGGGATGAACTTGTCGAGGATGCGCAGGCCCGCCGCGATGGCGTCGTCGATGCCGAAGGCCATCACAGCCACCCGGCGACGAGAAGCGCCAGCACGACGCCGGCCGTCGGCGGCCATGGAAGGCGCGGTGCTGCCGGCCGCCAACTCGTCAATAAAGCCGCGCGCAGCAGCGCGGGCGGTCGTTCTGCCGACCGCCAAATCATCGATAGAGCCGCGCGCAGTTGCGCGGGCGGTCGTTCTGCCGACCGCCAAATCATCGATAGAGCCGCGCGCAGTTGCGCGGGCGGTCGTTCTGCCGACCGCCAAATCATCGATAGAGCCGCGCGCAGTTGCGCGGGCGGTCGTTCTGCCGACCGCCAAATCATTAGTAGAGCCGCGCGCAGCAGCGCGGCGCGGGCGAGGGATGTGCGGGGATGAGCCGAGACGAGCGCGAGCAGCCCGCGACGAACAATGGTGAGATGGGGTTCGGCCATGGGACGACCTCTAGAGCTTGTAGAAGGCATGGTTGCGCAGGCGCAGCGTGGGCACGGCGCCCGCCGCCCAGTTCGGCGACAGGGTCTTGGCGTGCCCCGGGGCGTAGTAATGGTTGGCGCCGCCGGTCGGATCGGCGACGTTGCCCGACAGCACGGCGGCCACCGCCATCAGGCACTCGCGGAACATCTCGTCGCGCGCGGTGACGCCGATCAGCTTGGCGCGGTTGGGATCGTCCGCGTTCCAGCACGAGAACTGCCAGGGCTGGCGGCACACCCCGGCGATGCCGTGGCCCCACCAGCCTGGGTGATCGGCGCGGTTGCGGATAACCCAGGCGACGGCGATCTTGCCCTCGAGCGGCTCGCCGCGCGCCTCGCCCCACAGCGTGCGCGCCATCACATCGAGATCGTCGGGCGACATGGCGGACTCCGGACTGTTGCGCTAGGAACGCTCGATGAATGGTTGCCCGGGTGGCGGGGCGCGGCGGTGACGCGGCTGCTGAGGACCCGATCAAGGCCGCGGCTGTGCCGGAATGCAGAGGCTCCGCGGACGGCGGAGGCCGCTTGCCCTGGGCACGGCGTGGCGCCAGATCGGCCGGCGGCGCGGGACAGAGTCCGGACAGGTTGGCCGGCAATGAAGCGCGGGTGCCGCGCCTCAGGCGCTTTTCGGACGCGGCGATTCGGGCCTGCCGCCGGCCCCGTCGTCACCGCCGACCCGCGCCTCGGCCAACGCCGCCCGTGCGCGAGCGGATGCCCACGCCAGGCGTGCGAGACGGGCGCCGTCAGTCGGTCTTCAGCGCGGCGATCTTCGGCTTGGCGCCGCCCGGCCCGCTTCCCGGACCGGGGACCGGCTTGCCCTTGGCCGCCGCATCCTTGAGCCAGGCCTCGAAGCTCGCCGCCTTGGCGAGGATCTCGGCGGCCGGCGTGCGGTCGTCCGCCAGCTCGCAGGCCTTGACCAGGGCGAACACCCGGCGCCCCTCGGCGACGAGCTGCTCGGTGTAGGTGTAGTAATCGTCGCTCATGGCGCCGTCGCCTCCTGTCGGCCGGGGCGGATGCCAGCGGCCGCGCGCGGGATGATGTTCAATTTGATTGCGGCCGGCCGCGCGGTGCGGTCAGCGCGGCAGCAGACCGGCGAAGAAGCCGAGCTTGGTGACCAGCGCGCCCATGGCGCCCGCCACCGCGCCGACCACCACCAGGGTCTTCCAGCCGCCCCTCGCCTGATTGACCAGGGCGAGGATGGCTTTGACGTCGCCTTTGATTTCGCGCAGCTCGGATTCCTGCGCATCGACCCGCGCCTCCAGCCGCCCGACGTCGCGCTGCATGGCATCGCGCTCGGTGTCGGTCATGTATAGCTCTTCCGGTGATGGTGGTAGTGTTGCTACTGAGGGCGCTGATTTTAGGGCGGTGGAAACGATGACATCGATTTCGTGGCCGTCTGAATAGCGCACAAGGGCGCTCGGCTTTTGTTCACCACTGATCGCCAGCTGCGTAAGAGAAAGGAAATGCCATCGTGCCCGCACCGAGGCCGGATTTCTGCATCTGCACCGCTGCCAATTCACCTTATATCGGTCTGCTCCTCGGATTACTGCATTCCGTGCGGGAAAACGCCGAGGCGGGGGACGTGTCGTTCTGCGTCCTGGACGTTGGACTTACGCAACGTCAGATTCGGCTGTTGAGAGCGCTGGGCTGCGAGGTGATAAAGCCCGGCTGGGATATACCCGATCTGCCAGAAGCCTTGCTCCCCGAGTGGCTGAAAGCGATGACCTCGCGGGCGTTTCGGAGCGTCCACTGTTTTTTTCCTAAATGTTGACGTGGGTAAAACCGGCAGTGATAGTGCCGGCCATGGGCAAGATCGAAAATGTCGTGAAAGTCAGCATCGCGGACGGTGAAAAGCGACCGGTCGCTGATATCGTTTTGCGCAAGGGAACGGCGGACGAACGCTCGGTTCATTCCGTCATCGGCAAGCGCGAATACGATATTTCTCATCTCAGGCGGCGCGATGAACTATGCGCAATGCACCGTCAGATCCTGGCCGCCGGCCAAACGCCACTGATCGTCGACCTCGGGGCCAACATCGGTGTCTCGGCGCTCTATCTCAATCACGTATGGCCCGGGTCGCTGATCGTGGCCGTCGAGCCGGAACCAGAAAACTTCCGCCTCCTGGCCCTGAATACTGAAGGCCGCTCCAACATCGTGCCGGTCCACGCCGGCATCTCATCGACCGCGAGTAGCCTGGCGATCAAGGACAACAACGCGGAAACCGACGCGTACAGGACAATCATGGGTGGCGATATCGCGGCCATATCCATGGCGACGCTCTTGCGCCAGCACGGTGGAGAACCGTTCCTCTGCAAGATCGACATCGAAGGCGCGGAACGTGACCTCTTTTCACGGGACGTCGATTGGATCGACCGTTTCCCGCTCATCATGATCGAGCTGCACGATTGGATGCTCTGCGGAGAAGCGGCTTCGCAAACCTTCCTGCAGGCCGTTTCCCAGCGGCGCCGTGATTTCACTTTCTACGGCGATACCGTTTTCTCGATCCGCTGTTGACTATTTTAACTCGGTGACGATGCAGATGCCGGCAGAGCCAACGCCGGCCGCGCCAAGATCGCCGAAGTCACCGCTGCCGCCGCCGCCATAGCCTGTGCCGGCGTTCGGCGTCGGTCCGCTCGGACATTTTCCGCCACAACCAAAGCCGCCGCCTGAGTCGCCGCCGGCGCCGGAAGCGCGGACGGAAGCGGGATCGGCGCCTTGGTGGCCGGCTTCACCAACGACCGTGACATCGCCCGTGCCCACTACGCCTCCGGTCCCACCGGAGCCGCCGGAGCCGCCGGAGCCGCCCTTGCCGATACAGTGGGCGCCAAACGATGTATCCCCGCCGACGCCACCCGCCGCATTGTGGCTGCTTGTGCCGCCAGAGCCGATAGTCACGGCGACGGACGAAATCGCCTGAACATCGACAATCTTCCGCGCATAGCTGCCCCCACCCCCACCTGCGCCCTAAATTGTCACTGAGGCATTGGACGATTGACCGGCCCCGCCACCACCGACGCACTCGACTATGACGAACTTCACGCCGCTCGGCTTGGTCCACGTGCCGCTGCCGGTGAAAACCTGGACGGACACGCCCGCAATTCCCCCCGCACCCAGATTCGCCGGCTTGGCCTTTTTCACCGCGGCGGCGCTGGTGTCGTAGGTCAGCACGAAGTCCGCCGCCGCGTCGGGGGTGGTGTCCTCGGTCAGCGCGTTGACCACCTTGAGCGCGTCGGCCAGGGTGATCTTGTCGGTCGTGGCGGCGCTGGTGTCGTAGAGCGCGAGCACGTCGTCGGTCGCCGGCGCGGTTTCGGCGGCGAGCGCGTTGAACACCTTGAGCAGGTCGGCGAGCGTGATCTTGCGGTTGGCCGCCGCCGAGAGGTCGTAGACCGGCAGCTCGTCGTTGGCCGCGGGCGCGGTCAGCGCCGTCAGGCCGGTGATGTCGAGCCCGGTGCTGCTGATGCCAAGCGTCGAGCGCGCCGCCGCGGCGTCGGCGTCGTCGAGCAGGGTGGCGGCGAACGGCGACACCGCCAGGCCGTCGGCCGAGCCGGCCGAGACCGTGGGCAGGCCGCCGCCGTCGAAGGTCAGGAACCGGCCCGCGCGCTCGACGCTGCTCGGGATCGTGCCCGACAGCCCGCTCGCGTCGCTCTTGGGAAACTTGAGCGCGCGGTCGTTCTCCTCGCCGAGTTCCTGCACGTTCATCTTGAGGCGGTCGAGGCCCTGCTCGTGGGTCTCGGCCGGGAACGGGTCGTTCGGCGTGTAGTCGATCTCCTGGGTGCGCGCGGTCTTGCGCCGCAGCACCCATTGCACGGTCGAGGGCGGCGCGCCGCCGACCGCCGTCACCGTGCCGGTCGCGCCGTTGCCGCCGCTCACCGTGTAGTCGGTGGCGAGCGCCTTCACCGTCTCGGCGCCGCTGGCGGCGACGCGCTCGATCACCTCGATCTCGCCCGCGGTGAAGAACGGAAAGGTGGTGGCGAAGGCGGTGGTGACGCCGTTGCCGCTATAGGTGACGCGCGTCGTGGTCGAACTCACGGTCATGGTTGGTTTCCTTGGGCTGATGTCCTTGGCCTGATGTCCTGGGGCTCGCGTCTCCGGCCGGCCTTCCTCGAGCCGGTTTCCTGTGGCGGGAAGGGGATGGCGCGGCGCGCGGGGCGGAGATCGGCGCGCACAATAGAAAAACCCCGCGCGAGCGGGGCTGGAGAGCGTCGATGGTCAGAGGCGGCGGGCGAAGCGTTGCGGCTAATCCCGCGCGGCGCGGCGGGCCTTGGCGGCGCGCCAGGCGCGCACATAGTCGGCGGCGAGCCAGGACGCGGCGGCGAGCACCAGCCCGGCCGCGATATGGGCGGTGAGCGCCTGGGGCGGGATCTGCGCGCCGCCCTGGAACAGCAGGCTGCCGGCGACATCGCGGGCGACGACCCAGGCGAAGGCGACCAGCATCGCCACCTCGAAGCGCTTCAACAGCGCGCCCCACAGCAGGCAGGGCACGGTGATCAGCGGATCGGCGACCGACGCCGCCACGGCGAGAAGAAAGACCAGCACATCCATAGTGATGCCCCGCGCAACGAGCCGCCGTTCACGAGCGCCAGCGCACCTGCGCTGCGCTCACGGGCGACCTGGCCCTCACTCATATGGGGAGCATGGGGTTCGCGGAAAACCATTCGCTATCGGCCTAAGCCGGTCAGTCGATTAGCTTGACGAAGGACGCACGCAAATCCGGCTTGATGTGTCTTCACTCGCTCTTCGCTGCGGCGGCTTCATGCAACTGATCCCAGACCTGCGCGCTCGCCCGTCGCACAGCTGCTGATACTCCTCGCCTTTGGCGCAATAGTATTTTTCGCGCGCTGCTAAACTCGCCGGAACGACCAGAATCTCGGTCGTAACCTTCTCGGCAGCCTGCGTCTGTTCTCGACATACATCTTCTCAGTGATGGTTATTTGAAGGCTGTCGTTACTCGGCCATTCAAGCTTCCCTCCATCCTCCCAACCGCTACCCACCCTGATTACTTCGTCACGCTCGGTCGGCCAGCGACGCCCCCGCTCCACGACGACGAACGTGACCCAATGGCTGCTCGCAAAACCGTCTCCACATCCGAACTGCACCGCCTTAGCCTGCCGCCGCAAGTCAGGAAGTCCACTGCGGCGAGTTCTATTTTGTCGCAGCGGGAAGACGCCCAATCGCCGCCAAGGTAAAGTGTCTTACCCAGGTGATAACATCATAGAAGAACCCCTGAGATGAAGAACAAGGATGGTCGCATGCGTCACTCGGGGGTGGGAATTTTTCCGTCCTTCTGCATATTATAGCCGATTGTAGTATTGAGGACATTCCTCTCCGGTAATGCCTTGTACTTTTTGCTATATTTTACCTTGCCGTGACTTGATGCGACCGCAGCAAAAGCGTTCGAAACTGTCAAAATATCATGGAGGTCCCAACCGGCTGCCGCCGCGTAAATCCCGATTGCGATGGATGCGGCATTGACGAAGTTGTCGTCATAAGTGGTCTTGCTCGGAAACCCGTTTCTGGTTTCCCTCACCGGACGTTGCAAATCCCATGGTCCGCTGTGGACGAAATTTCCAAGGCGGGTCAAGATTGCCACCATGCCCTTTTGTTTGTCTTCCTCACCCATTTCAGCGAATACGTGAAAGTTCACACCCTTCGGCGCAAGGACCTGCACGGCGTTCCCCTGCTCATCGACACTCATGACGGGCTTGCCGTCGTTATCGTACATATCAACCGGATCTCGCCGGGGCAGGATTTTGATATTGGCGCGGGATCTGGCGCGCTGTCTTGCACCTTTATCGTGCCAGACATCGGCAATGTCTTCGGCTTCGCTTTTTCCACCCGAACCAGCAGTAAGAATAACGTTTCCCGAGACATCCCAGATCGCGCGGCGGACGGCTTCTCCCGGTTCGGTCGTTTGGCCGTAGTGGTAAGCGAGCAGCTTCGCCAGCTTGGTCTGATCATCAGTCAGAAGCTGACCATCGTCACTGGCCTTATAGCGATAAACCAATTCGTCAATGCCCTCGGCATCGCCAGTCTTGGCTCGCAGCGCGCCACGCTCCGACTTCTGGTTTGTGAGAACCCGGGCGAGTGTGTCCCGTGCAACCGGATTGGTGGTTTCCGCCAGCACTTCGTATTCCGGCGGCAGGCCGGCGCGCTTCAGGTCATCGAACAGGCGCGGCCAGTCGGCGCCCCAGTCGGCGGCGAGATCGCGCAGGCGCTGGTCGGCGTCGGCCGGATCGCCGGCCGCGATGTCGCGAACCGCGTCGTACGCCATGTCCTCGGGCAGCACCTGGCGGCGGTCCTCGGGCACGCCGAGGCGCTCCTGCTCGGCGAGCATGCCGTTGGCATAGGCGGCGATCGCGGCGCGGCGGTTCTCGGGCGACAGCATGGGCGGCGGTTCGGCCGGCTGGCCGGTTGCCGCGGGCAGCAGGCCCTGGAGTGCGGCGGGGGCATCGGCCGGTTGCGGCGGCGCGGTGGCCTGCGTCATCGCCGCGTGCAGCTCGGCGACGCGCGGATTGTTCAGCACATAATCGGCCGGCTTGGAGCAGAGCTGCTGGTTGCGCCGTTCCACCGCGCGCCGGAGGAAATCCGTTTCGGAAAGCCCGTCGAGGCTGCCCGGCGCATCCCGCAGGGTCTCAAGCTGCAGCGGACGGTCGCCGCCGCCGGTCAGGCCGGCGATGTCGTCCGGCGTCGCCCATTTGACCTTGGCCATGGCCTGACCGAAGCGCCGCGCCTGCTCGATCTCGGTCCAGCGCTTGCCGCCATCCACCGTGCCCAGGGTGACGGCGAGAGCCTCGCGGCCGAAGCGCATGTCGTCAGGCGGCTCTCCGTCGCGCAGGGCGTCGAGGTAGCCCAGCAAGCGGACCTGGGTGTCACGCCGCACCGCCGCCTGCTCGGTCTGCGCGCGCACGGCCTGCGCCTGCACGGCGCGCTCGGCGTCAGCCGTCAGGCGCGCGCGGGCGTCCCGATCGAGGCCGGCGAAATCCTCGCCGCCCTTCAGGCTGTCGAGGGCGGCTTGCGGGTCGGCCGCGATGGCGCGGCGCGCCTGGCGCCCGGCGAGATCGCCGTAGAACGACTGCGCGATGCGCCCGGCGTCCTCGGCGGTGATGAAGCCGGCGTCGGCCTTGCCCTGGATCTCGCGCAGCGCGAGGGCGACCGCGTCGTCGTGCTCGACCGGATGGCGCGCGCCCGCGGCCACGTCCGCGTAGAGCCCGAGATTGCGCTGGAGGTCGCCGCGCCCTGCTCGGCCAGCCGGCGCAGGCTGTCGCCGTGGAGCAGCGCCGCCTGGACTGGGCGAGATCGCCGTAATCGGCCTCGACCTGGGCGCGCGCGCCTTTGTCGCGGATGCCGCCGGCGATGTCCTGTCCGATGGTGTCGGCATGCTCCCAATAGCGTCGCATCACGGCATCAGATTGGTCTCCGCCTCGAATTGCTCGATGGTCTGGCGCAGCGAGGCCATGGCCTTCGCCGTGCCGCCCGCGCGCTGGTTTTCCGCGGCGGCCGCGTGGGCCGCCTTCTCGCGCGCGGCGACGGTATCGGCGATCTTGCCGCCGAACTCGCCGACGGCCTCGCCGAACCTGGCCAGCATGCGGCCCGGCGCGCCGGCGACCTCGACGTCGCCGCGCGGCGGCCGGTAGTCCACGGACGTCTGGTAGACGGGGATCTTCGGCATCGGCGGTTTCCACGAGCAACAAAAAGCCCCGCGGAGCGGGGCTGGATCAGCACAAGGATGAGCTATGGCGGACTGGCAAGGCGGCGGCTGTTCAGCGACGACGCCTATTTCTGCAACCGCGTTCAGCCTTAACCGTTTTCGTACCTCCATCCCTCGCCAGCATGCCCTTCAGCGGAGAGGTTTAGGACATCGACATCTCGGGTGCGACCGCAGCACTTCTCAGTGGTCGACCGGCAGGCTGGGATCATACTCGACCTCGATCTCGATGACCCTGTGAAGAGTCTTTAGATCGACCAACTTCACGCCCTTTGGCAGTGTAATGTGCAGCTTTTCATCGCCCTTCCATTCCAGTCGCACGGGCGAGTCTAGATGTTGCTGGCGACTACCACTTCATCCTGTTCAGTGGCTCCTGTCCTGCTTTCGCCACGGCAACGGCTGTCCATACCCCTGCCGCGCCGATTCCGCCGCACGCGAAATCGACGGCCATGGCCTTCCAGGCGCGGCTTGGGACTCGGCAGAAGCCTTGATTCTCCTGTCGCAGAGCTCATCGTCCATGGATTCTTACGAACCGCATGGTCCACAGATCGATGTTGCATTGCTTGAGGAGGAAAAATAGAACCCAGAAGGTTACAGTGCCGATGACCGCTATGCGCCATGCACGACTTGGCCTTTGCCGTTCTGGTGAACGTCGTTTCCATGCCATTGCCCCATCAGGTGCCGTCACGAACATCGCGGAACATCGTGACGGATTTGTGGTCGCCCACAAATCAATGTTTGCCATCGGCGGCTGTTATTTGACCATTCTTGTATGAATCGTACCCTCTTTTTGTGTTTTTCGACATCGCTGTCCGGCAATGGAGCGTAACGGTGGTGGCCTTCTCTCCTTCCTAAATGTCGAGAAACCCTTGGCGAACCACTTCTGCATTGCCATGATGACTTCGAAGGGGATACCGGCCGCTGCGGCATCACCCCAATGGCCGCCGACGAAATCGGTCGGAAAAGCTCGGTCATCTTACCTCGAGGCGCATTGATGTGCTGGAATTCCCAGGCAGGCCGTGCGGGAATAGGAACAAGGGTAGAACTGCCGACAATGACATGTAAGCCTGAGGCTTGCCAGTTCGGTCCATGGCGTGAAGCCGCTCCCCCATAAAGGCGAAATAGCGAGGTTCCCATCCTTGAGGGATTACCGCTGGTACCTCGTTTCCTTCGCCATCATTAGCTAAGTCGCTCGCCGGACCCAGTGAACACCGGCTCAGGATTCGGTGGAGGCAGCGGTTGCCACGGTGCTCGTCCGGCGCTCAATTTGACTGCGTCTGTCGCAGCGCCTCTTCCGTTGAGCGGCATCCTCCGGCGATACCAGAGGACATATCCGCTCCCACCAAGACTTGCCCCCGCTTGCTCCAGGGCCAGCGTTCGCTCTGGCGGGAGGAACGCCCATGTCGCGGAGCATGCCGGCAAATTCGTCGTCGCCTGGCTGTCCGCTCCAACCTGTGGTATCCCCGGTTACTTTGGGAACTTTTGCTCGTTGTGTCAGTCCTCTGCCGGAAGAGCATATTATCGCCGATCTCCGCGACAGCGCGGCGCACGGCTTCGCGCGGCTCGGTGAAGGGCGCATGGTGATAGGCGAGCAACCGGACGGCCGGGGTCACGTCGTCGGATAGGGCCTGTCCTTCGCTGCCGGTCCATGGACTTCCGTGATGCGGTCGTGAAGCGGCAGGAGCGTATCGGGCAACAAGCCATCGATCACGTCCGCGTCGGCACCGACCTTGGCGAGCAGGCATCCGGCTCGCTCGCCTGCGCCGCGAGCACCTTGGCGAAGCCCTGGCGGGCAACGGGATCTTCGAAGCCGCGAGCAGCGCGTATTCGCCGGGCAAGCCCGGCGCCGCAGATCGGCGCGCGCCCGCAGCCAGTCGGCGCCCAGTCGACCGCGAGATCGCGCAGCATTCGGTCGCCCGGCAGGATCGTTCAAATTGACTCACAAGCTCCTGCGCCTGCTGTGGCAGCACCTGCCAGCGGTCCTCTGGGACGCCGACCGCTCCTGCTCGGCGAGCGTCGCGTCGGCATAGGCGGCGATGGAGGGGCGGCGTCCTCGGACGACAGCATGGGCGGTTCGCCGGCTGGTCGGCTACCCCGGCAGCAGGCCCTGGAGCGCGGCGGCGGCATCGGCCGGTTGCGGCGGCGGGTGGCCTGCGTCATCGCCGCGTGCAGCTCGGCGACGCGCGGGTTGTTCAGACGTAATCGGCGGGCTTGGACCAGAGCTGTGCGTCGCGCCGCTCCACCGCGCGCCGGACGAGAACCGTTTCGGAAGGCCCGGAGGCTGCCCGGCATATCCCGCAGGGTCTGAACGCACGCATCATCCCCGCCGTCGGTCAGGCCGGAGATGTCGTCCGGCGTCGCCCATTTGACCTTGGCCATGGCTCGTCCGAAGGCTGCGCCTGCTCGATCTCCGCCCAGCGCTTGCCCTCCTCGGCGCCAAGGTGGCGGCGAGAGCTTCGCGGCCGAAGCGCGTGTCGTCGGGCGGCGCGCCGTCGCGCAGGGCGTCGAGGTAGTTCGTCAAGAAGTGGGCGTGTCGCGCCGCACCGCCGCTGCTCGGTCTGCACGCGCACGGCTTGGGCCTGCACGGCGCGCTCGGCCTCGGCCGTCAGGCGCGCGTGGCGTCCCCATCGAGGCCTGCGAAATCCTCGCCGCCCTTGAGGCTGTCGAGGGCGGACTGCGGATCGGCCGCGATCGCGCGTCGCGCCTGGCGCCCGGCGAGATCGCCGTAGACGACTGCGCGATGCGCCCGGCGTCCTCGGCGGTGATGAAGCCGGCGTCGGCCTTGCCCTGGATCTCGCGCAGCGCGAGGCCGACGGCGTCGTCGTGCTCGACCGGATGGCGCGCGCCCCCGGCCACGTCCGCGTAGAGCCCCAGATCAGCTTGGAGCCCCTGCACCGCGGCCGCATTCTCACGCTTGATCGCCGCGCCGCGCACCAGCAGGGACTTGACCCGGCGTAGCGGTCGAAGCCGTCGAGAAATTGCCGCCGCGCCGCGCCGTCTGTGATAGTGCCGGCCGCCTGTCACGCATTTCCGCCACCTGCCCGGATCGAAGCGCTCTCCGACGGTCGTGGGATCCGCCGCCTCGTCGGTTCCGCGCCCGAGATCGTCGAGTTCCCGGCATAGGCCGCGTTTGCCGCCGACACCTGCTGTTCGGTGCGCGCCGCGCCGATGCGCTCGCCGAGCTCGACGAAGGCTCCAGCCGATCGCCGGCGGCTTCGCCGAACCTGGCCGAAGTGCGGCCGGCGCACCGGCGGCCTCCACGTCGCCGCGCGGCGGCCGATAGTCTGCGGACGCGAGATACACGGGATTTTCGGCATCGGCGGGAACGAACAGCGAAAGCCCCGCGAGGCGGGGCTGGAGGAAGGCGAAGTTGTGGTGTGGCGGACGAGGATGGCGGCGGCTGTTTTCACCGAAGCCGCGTCCGCAATCCTGAAATGCGGAGGCGGATGAGACATGCCCGACGGGAAGGCGGCGGCACGCGGTCGATTTCGCGCTCGCGTTCAAGTTCTCGCCGCACCCCAGGTCCGTCATCTCGTCGCGCATTCGGCGTTCGCTGCGCGTATGTCGTAATCGGCGCAGTAATAATGCCCCGCCAGAGATCGAGCATGGCGTTGCGGAACTGTTGCGCTCGTCCCGACAGGCGGCATCGCCGCCCGGGCGATCAGCTCTGGCCGCTCGCTCGAATGGGCGTAGGACAAGGCCTGGCGCGGCGCATCTGCCATAGGCGAGCTGGGTTTCGGTCAGCACTTGGCCGGCCCTGTCGAGATTGTAGGACATGCCGGACCAGTAGCGCGAGCCAGACCGCAGGAAGCGCAAGCAGCCTCTCATCGTCCCTCCCGGCCCGTGAGACGCGAAGGCACATTATAGCAGAGTTCGGCCTCGCCGCGCGGGGCGTAGCGGTGGCGGACGATCCGCTTACCGCGGGGGCGCGGCCGCAAGTGCCGCATCCAAGGCCTTCAGCCAGGGGCGAGGTTGCCGAAGGCGAGCAGCGGCAAGGTGGGTTTGCCGGGCTGAAGGTTTGCCCGGCGCTGAAAAAGGAGACCGACCGGCCGGCGCCCGCGGGTGCGCCGCCGCCGAACGCTGCCCATAGCCTTGCTCGTGCCCGAGAGCAATGCGGTCGCGGCGCCGAAATAGCCGGCCTGCATCGCCTGGCTTCCTTCGAGGCGATCCATCGCGGCCTGAGCGGCGCCCTGGCGCAGGATGGCCTGGCGGTCGAGCTCGGCCTGCATCGCGGAATCGGCCAGCACGTCGAGCGGCGAACCGCTCATGGCGATGCCGGACTTGTTGACCGCGACGCGCGCGGCGCCCATCACGCGCCGCACCTTGTCCTGCTGGCGCTCGGCCTGGTAACGCGCGTTGTCCTCGGCCAGGCGGGCGTTATAGTTCGCCATCTTCTTCTGGGCCTGCCCTGCTGGATGGCGGCGATGGCGGTGACGCCGGGCGGTCGCCGCCATGATCGCGGCAGACGGACGCACATGTCGGTCCTTCCTGGCGTGCGGATGGAAGGGGCCGGCAGATCGGCCGCCGATCAGCCGTCGTTGGTGGTGAGGCTCGGCACGATGGCCGTCACCGTGCAGGGCAAGGGCTGCGCCTGGGTGACGCGCACGGTGGCGGCGGTGTCCCAGCCGGCGGGAAACTCGATGGTCTTGTCGCCGGTGAACAGCGGCGGGCCGGCATCCATCGGGTCGCCGCCGGCGCGGAACAGCACCTCGTCCATCCGGCCGGCGCGCCCGACCTTGCAGCCGAGCGTCTCGAGCAGGCGCACCGCGACCTTGTCGATGCGCTTCTTCTTGGTCTGCGCCGTGCCGGTCTGCGAGCCCGCCTCGAGGTCCAGGGTCTCGAGCTCGCTCTGGTAGCCGAGCCCGACATGGACGGTGGAGGCCGGCCGGGCGAGCGCGATGGCGCCGCCGGCCACCGCGCGGTCGGGATGGGCCGCGCCGTCGGCCAGCACCTGCACCACCTGGCCCTCCAGGTGGTCGAGGCCGCCGACCGCGGTGACCGGCGGACCGCTGTAGCTCAGGCCCAAATCGACGAAGAAGGCGGCGGCCTTGTCGGCCGGGTCGGTCGGCGCGAACTCGTAGCCGAGATATTCGACATAGCGCCGTGTCGCGCCGCCGACGGTGCGCTCGATCACCGCCCACAGCTCGTCCTGGCCGTTGCCCGGGATGCAGGCGAGCGACAGCACCCTGGCATCGGCGCCGCCCACGGGATGGGCGTGCCAGGCGAGCGCCTCCTGGTCGCGCTCGTAGGTGATGCCGACCAGCATGCCGTCCAGGCGCGCGGCCCAAACGACGGACCAGGGCGTCGCCTGGTAGGCGAGCTGCTTGAGCATGGGGCGCGCCAGGTGCTGCGCCAGGATCGAGATCTCCTTGGCGGTGTAGCTGTCGTTCTCGAACGAATAGCTGATCTCGAACAGCTTGCGGGCGGCGCGCTGGATGAACAGGATGGCGCGGTCCATGCGCACCGGCATGGCATTGGCGCAGCCGCGCGTGGTCTGGCCCTTGGCGGTCACGTTGTCCGGCGTCAGCGCCTCGCCGAGCGTGCTGGCGCTGATCAGCTTCTCGCCGCCGACCGTGCCGAGGAACAAGGCGCTGCCCGATTCCATCCAGCGGATGGCGTTGACCTTGTTGTCGGAGATGGTGACCGTGATGGCGTCGTCGGCCAGCACCACGCCGTCGGTTTCGGTCGGCGCGAAATTCTCGTAGTCGCCCGACTTCGACAGCCACACGGTCTGCGGACGCTCGGTCGAGCCGGCGAAGCACAGGCGCTCCTCGTGGAAGGTGACGCAGGAGGGATAGCCCGTGGTGTCGGACCAGGCGCCGAGATGCCAGGCGCTCTTGCGCGGTCGCGGGTCGAAGGCGGATTTGACGTCGGCGGTGACGCTGCCGGGATTGCCGTATGCGGTGATCTTGGCATAGCCCCAGGTCGCGCCGTGCTTGATGCGGACCAGCCGGCCGACGTCGCTGGCTGCAAGCCGGTATGTGGCGTCGATCCGGGTCGCGGTCCAGGTGCCGTTGGCCGCGACCGTGCCGGTGACGCCAAACCAAATGCGGTTTGAGGTCGGGGCGGCGAGGTCAGGCGGACCAGGCCCGCCCCGTTGTCGGCCGCGCCGCTCACCAGCTTCGACACGCCCGCGGCGATGGTGACGCTGGCATTCACCGCCGTGCCGGACGGCGCCAGGGTCTTGTAGGCCGCCGTGTTCTGGTCGAGATAGGGACCGTCGAGGAACTCGATCGCGTTCAGCGTCCAGCTCGTGTGCCCGGTGCGCGACAGCTTGCGCGGCGCGCAGGACGGATGGGTGAGATAGAGCACGTCGGCCGACTGCGCCCA
The DNA here is from genome assembly GCA_963752345.1 of uncultured Alphaproteobacteria bacterium. Classification (GTDB taxonomy): domain Bacteria; phylum Pseudomonadota; class Alphaproteobacteria; order SMXQ01; family SMXQ01; genus CAVVYA01. The sequence continues at coordinate 84,433 of CAVVYA010000015.1, read as the reverse complement.
TTTGAGATCCGCCACCTGGTCGGCCAGGTAGGGCGAGGCGATCTCGTAAGCGGATACGCCCGACAGGATCTGGCCGCGGTCCTTGTAGAAGCGGAAATACTGGTGGCCGGCCTCGATGACATAGGCCTGCACGGTGGAGAACTCGAACGGGATGAGGTTGACGACGCCATCGCCCTTGGTCGCGGCGACGAAGTGGAAGCCCGGGCGCCGCGTCGAGGGCCCCTGCACCAGCGGGATGAAATTGCGCACCGCGCGGAAGCTGTTGTTGTATTTGGCGATGTCGACGCGCCCATAGAGGTTCGGGCTCCACTCGCCGCCATTGGTGTTGAAGATGATCGGCGTGACGCGGGCCATCCAGAACCTCGATTTTTATAAGCTTTATTTTTTTTTTAATAATATAAATTACAATATTAGTTACTACTTAGCTATTACCTACTAAAAACTTAGCCACACAAATTACTAACTACCATCACGCTAATCGCACCTTATGCGAAATCAAAAAAAAAAAAAAAAAAAAAGAACCCTCTCGAGCCAGTCGCCGGCAACCAGCGTGTCGGGCGTGCCCTCCTGGGAATCGACCTGGCGCGCCTCGGCGAGCTTCTCGGCGTAGGCCTGGCTCATGGCCTGGGCGAGCGACACCGAGCCGGCCAGCGGATAGGCGGCGTCGAGCGCGAGGCGCGCGGCGATGGCGTCGGCGAGCAGCGGATCGAACTGGGCCGGATCGTCGAGGCGGGCGATGTAGAGCAGCGCGAGCGGCGCGTCCTCGTCGGTCAGGATGCGGCGGCCCTCGATCTTGTAGGCGAGCCCGAGATCCGCCTCGCCGTCGATCGCGAGCACGCGCAGGCAATAGGCCGGGCTCGGCCCCTCGGGCAGCGGATACTGCCGGGCGTAGCCCCAGGCCGGCGCTTCGGCGAGGGCGGCCAGGGCGGCGCGCGCCAGGGCGCAGTTCCACGGATAGGCGCGCAGCACCGCGTCGCGCACCCGCTCGTAATTGCGGGCGCAGAAGCGCGCCGCCTTGCTGTCGTCGGCGAGCGAGGTGATGGGGTCGGCGCCGAGCAGGTCGAGCGCCGTGTTGCAGATCGAAACCACGGAGGTTGTCATGGCAACGTATCCCGTCCTGGTGCGGCGCGAGGCTAGGTTCTTTTCTTCCCCTCCCCCTCGATGGGGGAGGTTGGGTGGGGGTGATTGTCATTCGGCATCGACGCTCCCCACGGTCATTGCGCCCCCCACCCTGCCCCTCCCCCACAAGGGGGAGGGAACGAGGCGGCGGGGCTCGTTTTACGCGTGCTCAATCCGTGTGTCGTACGGCCCGTCAGTCGAGCGTGTAGTACGCCCATCATCGAGCGTGTCGTACGACCCATCAATCGAGCGTGTAATACACGACCGAACGGATGGTGCCGGTGATGGCGGCGCCGGCCGTGGTGATGATGACGGTGGTCTCGGCCGGCTGTTGGAAGCCGACGCCGGTGGCCTGGCCGTTGGTGCCCGTCATCGTCTGCTTGCCGGCGGAGCCGGTGGCGAACGCGGCGATGTAGCGGTTGGCGGACACCGCGTCGCCGACGGTGAGCGTGGCGGAGGCGTTGAGAGCGTCGTGGAAGATGTGGACGTCCCACACCCTGGCACCTTTCGGCAGGCGCGCGATGTCGATGGTCGAGCCGGCCGCGATGGTGGATGCGGTGAAGGTATCGTAGAACACCCGCACGCGCCCGCCGACCTGGGCCGTATCCGGATAGGCGACCGGAAACGACGTCAGGGCGGCCATGTTGAGGCCTTTTTCAGCAGACATGGTTCAGTTCTCCAATCGGGATATGGCGGTTACGATTCCTGGCAATCGACCTGGACGACCTTTTCCTCCTCCATGCGGCTCGCGCCGCACGACAGCGAGGCATAGGCGTAGACGGAGAAGGATTTGTCCGGCCGCTCGATGACGCGGCCCTTGATGTCGGCGCCGAGCGCGAGCAGAAGGCCCGACTTGGCCCAGGCAATGCACTGCCGCATGTTGCCCACGGCGGTCACCCGCTGAACGCGGATGAACTTGAAGCCGAGGAAGCTGTCGATCTCGCCCTGGGCCAGCGCCTTCACGGTGTTGTAATCGGACGATTTGATTTCCGTCGTGTTCAGCAGGTCGGTGACCTGCTTGGCGGTGACGGCGACGAAGCGCGGGTCGTCCGGATCGACATCGTTCTTGTCGAGCGTCTCCTTGGCGCTGAGCAGCTTGGTCAGGTTGAGCCCGGTCGCCGAGGCCGCGATCTTCTGGCCGGCCGGCAAGGCGACCGACGTGGCCCCGGCCTTGCCGGTCTTCGCCGTGCCGAGCGCCGCGTCGATCAGGATGTCGTCCACCTTGCGTCCGAGCGCCCACATGGCGGATTGCAGGTAGGTGGAAGACGGATCGATCAGCAGCCGGACCTTGTCCGGGTTGTCGATGAGATCGCCCCATTCGAAATCGCGCATGGTGACCTGGCGCCGCGAGTGCGGCGTGTTCACCAGGGGCGAATCGGAATGACGGCTGGTGCGTTCGATCGCCGCGGTGGCGCCGATCTGGTCGAAATAGCCGAACTCGCCGTTGACGGCCTCGACCGTCACGGCCTCGCGCAGGCGCGAGCCCTTCTGTTGCACGAGATTGTAGAGCGTGCCCTTGTATTGCTGGACAAAGGCCGCGGTGATCTGGTCGGACATGTGAATGTCCCTCCTGTCAGATGCGGTTGCGTTTGACCGGAGGGGCTGCCCGCATGAAAAAAGCCGCCCTGGCGCCACCGATGCGGTGGTGCCAAAGCGGCTTTCTGCGGACCCGTGCTCCTAGGCGGACCGCCGCCTTCGGCGCCCTGCTTTCAGGGTGTCAACCGGACCTTGCGGCTGCCCGGAGTTTAACTGCGACGTCCTCTATGATCAGGCCGCCCGGCGACGCGCCAACGCGAGACCGAGCAGCCCCATGCCGAGCAGAGCCAGGGTGGCCGGCTCCGGAACGGGCACTGTGGGCGACCCGAAAGAGACGTTCTCGTTGCCAAGGCTGACGGTGACAAAGCTCGTGTCGGCAAGGCCCGTCACCTTGAGCTGAGAGGCAAAGTCGAAACCTGGATCGAAATCGAACGACGAGAAACCGCTAAAGAAATCTTCGATGTGGAACAGATCGCCGAACGCCGGCGCATAATCGAAGATCAGGTTGAGCGTCAGGCCGGTGCCGAACAGCACGTTTCCCGTGACATTCAGCAGATCGGCGATACCCAGGTCGATCTCGAGATCCAATTGGCCGCTCAGCAGCGACAGATCGCCGAGGATCGTCATGGTGCCGGGCGAGTTGCCGGGCGACAGGGTGCCGCCGTTCAAGGTGACATCGCCGGTGATCGTGCCGTTGGCGCCGTTCAGCAGGCCGTTCTGATTGACGAATACGGTGTTGGCAATGACATTGCCGCCGTTTTTCACCGTCAGCGTGCCCGAATCGAAATTCGTGCCAAAGGCTCCGCCGCCCACCAGCACATTGGCGCCGGCCGCGTTCACCAACCCAGACTGATCGACCAGCAGTGTGCCCTCGCCGAATCCGCCGACGAGAAGTTCTTTGCCGGCGAAGAATTTCGGGCTGGCGATGGCGCCCACCTGCAGGCTGGATCCGGCGCCGGTCACGGTGATCTGCGAACCCGTCTTCGAGCCGACGGAAACGACGCCGTCGAAATTCGACGCCGCGTTGGCCGTCACCGTACCGCCGTTCTGGATCGTGAGGCTTCCGGTATTGGCAATCGCACCGGCGACATTGCCGCTGCCGACAATCAATCCGTTCGTGGTCAAAGTCGAGCCAGGCCCCGTGACGGTGACTGCGCCGGTGGCGCCGTCGCCCGTTCCGATCTCGACGGCGCCATCCAAAAAGCCCGCGTCGGTGCCGCTCGTCACGTGGCCGCCATTGGAAACGGTCATGGTTCCGCTGGACGACGTGAAGCCGCCGATCTGGATGCGTGCCGCCGAGGTCAGGGCGGAGTTTGCGCCATCCACCGTGATCGTGCCGGTCGAGTTGCTGTTGCCGGCCTGCACGATGTTGCCCGTGCCGGTAGCCTGCATCAAGCCGCCATTCTGAACGGTCAAGGTGCCATCGCCGCCGCTCGCGCCGGCGATGATCGATCTCGTCGTCAAGGTCGCCGAGCCCGCGGTGCCGTCACCGATCACCGAAATGGTGCCGACAGCGCCGGCGCCGGAACCGGCGACGGCGCCGGTGCTGCCCGCAAAATTGCCTGTGACGGTGGTGAATCCGTTGCCGGCCGCGCTCGCGTCGATCTGCAGGCTGCCGGGCGTCATACCGAAGCCGACGGTGATCTGGTTCGTGGTCGTGGGATTCGTGGTCAGGGTGCCCGGAAAGACCGAGCCGGAGGTGATCACCGTGGCATGGGCCGACAAGGCGATCAGCGATGTTGCAAGACCGGTGAGGGCGGCGATGCGCGCCGCCTTGGCGATAACATGGCCGTCGAATGGCGAATGAATCTTTACCCGCCGCACCGCATGACGTCCCTCGGCCACCATCGTTTCCTCCCTTGACTGACACAAACTGCATCTTCGCGGCAGCTCTGCACCTCGCGGATCCGCTGCCGATTGCCGCGGGGGCCCTTGTGTCGATGCAAAGTCACTGCCGACCGATCCACAGCAGGATCCATGCCAGCCCCGAGAGTCGGCCCTTTCTGCCGCATACGCGCATGCCGAAGCGCCGGCCTGTCAGTCCAGACGACACTATCAAATGCATGAGATCGAGCGGGACTTTCAGTCAAATCATGGGTTTAAGGCCCACGTCCCTGACTTATGCGGCACGCGCATTGTAAAGACAGGCGGCATCATGCGAATGGCTGACGCCATACGCCGGCGCGGGTCAGCCGCTGGGCGTCGCGGCGGTCAGCAGCAGCTTGATCAGTTCGCCTTGCCGCCTCGTTTCGGTCTTGCGGAAAATCGCGGTGAGCTGCGTGCGCGCGGTGGCATAGCCGATGCCGAGCGTCGCAGCGGCCGATCGCAAATCCTCGCCTGCCGCCAACTGCGCAGCCAAGCGGGCCTCGGACCGCGTGAGCCCATACACGGCGCGCAACCGGTCGGTTGGAATCAGCGCGCGTTTTTCCGGGTCGGCGATCACCACGCATACGGTGGGACGCAGCGTCGTCATCAGGAAGCTGTGCGGCGACAGCGGCGAAACCAGAATTGAAAATGGCCGCTTGCCGGACGGACGCAACGCCGACATCGCCCCGCCAGGAACGGCACCGCTGTGGCTCGGGGCCTTGATGGCATCGCCGATCATCCGCTGCAACATGGCATCGTCGACCCGCCGGACCAGGGCCAACGAGTCATCGGCAATGGTCACCCCATCGCCGCTCTCGGCCAATTCGCGGGCGGCCTGGTTGGCAAGAATCACGCGTCCCTTTTCGTCGAGCAGGACGATCGCCAAAGGATTGCGATCGAGCAGCGCGAGGGTGATTTGCTGCAGGCTGCCCAAAGTGCCGAGCCGGAAACCGATCTGCAGCGCACGCTCGATATGGCGGAACAGCATGGTGAAGCGGCGGAGCAGCTCAGGATCGAAATCGCCCTGCCCGCGCGTGCGGTGGATGGTGACGCCGGATTGGATATCCGGTGCGGGACGGATGATGCCCGCGACGCGATGACGCGTGTCGCTGAACCTGTGGTGCCAATCGAAATAGATGTGGCGGTCCTTCTCCCGTTCGCTGATGAAGCTGCCATCGTGGTGAATCTTCTGCTCCGGATGAGCGACGATATGTTGGATCGTCGGATCATGCGGAATCATGTAGTCGAGATATTCCTCGATGTGGTCGGGTGCGAAATTGATCTGATGGAAGGTGGCCAGCCGCGGCTGGTCCGAACTGTCGAGAATGCAAAACGACGCGGCGCGGCTATCGGTGACCGCGATCAGCCGCCGCATGGTTTCCGGCCACTGGGTCTCGTCGACCGCCGAGTTGTAAATGCTTCCGATCAGAGCGAGGAGATCGTCATCGACAGACATGCGACCTCACTGGTATGCCCCCGTTTATGGCGGCAAGCATACAGCGGCATCGCGTCGTTTTGAAAGCGGGTCGCTCGCGCCTTGTCCTGCCGGCGCGTCGACCCGCCCTCTACAGCGGCGTTAGAACCTTATAAAATCGAGATAATTCTTCACGTAGAAGCCGATGACGCAGGCCGCGCTCACCACGCCGAGCACCGGCGCAATCGAGCCGATGGCGGCCACCACCAGCATCCACAGCAGGATCTTGAGCAACCCGGTCCACACGACCTTGTCGGCCTTGTAGGTCTTGCCGTCCACCTCGACCGCGGCGATGACCGGCCGCGTCACGACCCCTTGGGTCACGCCGCGCAAGATCAACAGCCGCGCGAATTTACCCGGCTCGAGAACCTTCGACAGGTAATCCGCGAGAACGACGCGCTTGAGTTGCCGGTGGCCGACCTCCAGCCCCGACACCGTTGTGCCATTGCCGCCGTCGCCCTTCGCTACCCAGGCTCGGCGGTTGATCTGCCCGATTGTCCCCTCGACAACTTCCATGTTCATTCCCCCTCGTCAGAGAACGCCGTTGCCGCGGCCCTATACGCCCACATACGTACGTACTGCAGAGGCACGATGGACAATAGTGCTGCGCGAGTTAACATGTCCGGCGAACCGCGAAGACCTGGATTGCCGAAGCGAGGCGGTATAGGGGGCGCCGCGCTCGCCCGCGTCGGTTTCGCGCGCATAAAACCGGCGGCGCGGCTAGCCGTTCGCCGCGGCCCTGACGTGCCCGAGCAGCTTGGGCGTAACGTCGATCATCAACCGCTCCGGGGAACCGGTCGCGCCGCGCGCGGGACCGGCGAGCCACGTGGCGGACCAGCGCCGCACCAAGCCGCCGAGCAGGATATTGTTGAAGCTGACCGCCTGCGCGTATTGCATCGCAGCCGACGCAAGCGTCGTGCGCAGGTCCTGGCGCATGCCATACACGTCGCGCAGGAAGCGGTCGGTCTCCTCGTCATGTTCGTCGGCCGTGGCATCCGGCAGCCGATTGGCGAGCGCGCGGCGGATCACCAGACGGCCGACCTCCACGCGGGTGATGGTATTGGCGCAGGCTTCGAGCAGCGCGACGATCGAATCCGGAGTCTCCGGGTCGCGCACCAGGGTTTCGGCCGAGGCGAAGAACGAGTTGCGCAGCAGGATGGCCGCCTCGATGTTGCGGCGCCAGGCGGCGAACGCCCATTCGCAAAGGAAGAGGCCGCCGACGACTGCGAACGCCACGGTGACTTCGATCATGGCCGCCGCCTGTCGACGACCCTGCCGGCCTCGTCGTTCTTCGCGCCCTCACGCTTGACCAGCGCCATGCGGAACCGCGTCAGGTTCAACAGGTGGTGATAGCGGCTCGCGTGCCAGATCTTGCGCAGGTGCAGGATGCCGTCCAGGGCGGGGGGCCGGATCACCAGGAGGGCGAACAGCAGCAGCCAGGGCACGGCCTCGTAGCCGAGAAACCGTTCCACCTGTCCGAAAGCCTGTTGGATATGCGCGACCACTGCGTCCACGGGCGGGGACGTTAACCTTATAGCGCCGGGAAAATCAACAGACTTAATAGGCTCGAACCGCGACAATGGTTAACGACACGCATTCAGGCCGCCGGGCACTGATTTTCGGACCTATCTCGCCCTCATAGGGAGCTTTACGGTTCCTTTAATCTTATATAGGAGTATACGCCTAAAGTCATAGGAGATAGGTTATATGTCAGACATCGACGTGCTGATCGTCGAAGACCACGACACCCTGCGAGCACAACTCGCGGGCCACCTGACGAGCCAGGGTCTCATGGTCCAAACAGCGATCAATGGGCGGAAGGCGCTCGAGGTGATGCAAACCTACCGCCCCAAGGTCATGGTCACGGACATCTATATGCCGGAGATGGAAGGCCTCGAGCTGATCCGTCTCACGCGCGCCATGCGGAGCGGGTTGAAGATCATCGCCATGAGCGGCGGCAGCCTGGTGTGCGGCAGCTACTTGCCGGAAGCCGCGCGCTTCGGTGCCGATGCCACCCTGAGCAAGCCCTTCAAGCGCGCCGACCTCGCCGCTCTCGTCAGCGAGATGATCGGGCAGAAGTCTCTGTCAGAAGCGGCGCCTGACCTTTTGACGGTAAGCTGAGCGCCGCGCGTCTCACACTCACCCAAGACTTCAGCTCCACTACTTGTATTCGACCGTGACATCGCCGACGCGCGCATCATTCCCGTAGATTGTTTCAGCCTTTGGAACTTCGATCTCGATCACTTTATCGCTGACCCATCTGACGGCTAAATCATGCTGCCCACGGATCGAAAAAAAAGATGGATTTCTATCGCGCGAGAAGGTCCGGTCGGCTGGAGCGATGCTGACCTGGGTGTTAAAGCCAACTGTCGCACCGCATCCCATCTCGTGGACCACAGCAAGGCGGCTGGCATCCGGCGATGGGATCGATTTGTGAACGACCACACTACACTTGGAAATCTCTTGAATTAGCGTGTAGACACTTGCGCCGATACCAACGAAGAAGACAATAGCAACGACTTGGATAGCCATCAGAAAAACGAGATCTTTGTTCAAGTTGGAGCGCATTATTGACGTTCCTGGTAGTAGCGGTATCCTTGACGAATCCAGTATTGGTCCTTTGGATCGTCGCCGAACGGAGCCATACCGCCAATTCCCACATACGCTCCGGGCAAGCTCGCAGCCACACCATGCTGTGGTCGTCGCGTATTATTCCTGGCGTGGTTCCAACCTGCCATACGCAACAAAGTGGCTTCCGTATAGCCTAACGCAGCCCCTGTTGCTCCGTAATTGAAGTTACCAAAATCCTCGAACTCGTCTCCTTGCCGCTTATAGTCCCAAGGCCCGTTGTCGTCGACCTGACGATAGAACCAGCGGTTATTTCCCTTATTTTTCAGCGCTTCATCAATATTCGCATCGATGTCGACGCCAGGTGGGGTTTTCGGAGGAGTACTGGTCAAACTCTCGGAGTTTAATCGCTCACGCCGAAGTTTAGCGCCTTTGTTACGCAACGCTCTATTGATTTCCTCGCGTTCGCGAGAATCCACCCCTACCAGAGTGCTGCTGGTTTGGATGGCAGCCGGACGGCGGGGCATGTCCTCGATCTCAGTGCCCAGTGCATCGCCGATCAAGGGATTTGCCATCGACGTGCCATGCCAGATCGAGGCGGCTTCTCTCGCTTTGTACCCGGTCGCTTGGCGCAGTAGCGTGTCGGCGACGGATTTGATCGTCCCGGCATCGTAGTTGCCCGGCACCCAAAGCTTCGTCCCGGACTTGTCGGTGACTGGATTGCCGAAGATGACGGAGACGGCGCGTCGCACCGCCTCTTCCGGCTCGGTGGTCTGAGCGTAGTAATAGGCAAGCAGCTTGGTCCATTTTGTCTTGTCGGCACGTTGGGACTTCGGGCGCTGCGGGTCCCAGTCCGCGTTTAAGCCCGAGTTGAGCGGCGCCAGGGCGCGGCGATGCGCCCGCCAGGCTTTCGCGCGGCCGTCTGCTTCGTCCTCTCCTTCGGGCGAGGCCTCTATGGCGAGCGAGGCGCCTGGTGCCTGAGCGGCCGCCAGCTCCGACGCCAGCCGCGCCGAGTTGTGAAAGAAGAAGCCGACCCGCGACCCATCGTTGCGCATCACAGGCTTGCCATCGGCCCCGAGCAACACCCATCCACTGAAATACTCATTCATCGCCCAACGGCCGTTGCGCGCGTTCTCCCGCGCCGCCTCCTCAGGCGACGGGGGCACGGCGACTGCGGGCGGACTCCCGACCGGCTCGGGACTTGCGGGCGCGAGATCGGACGACGCATCGTCCGACGGATCGCTCGGCGCGAAACTCATGACGGTTCCTGATGCTAGGGTTCCTCCCCCCTTGTGGGGGAGGCTAGGTGGGGGGTGGTGTTCGCAAGCGCGTGCTTCTTGGGAGGCGGTTGTCGATCACCCCCACCCCGACCCTCCCCCATCGAGGCGGAGGGAGCGGAGACGAGCACGTTCGGCGATCGTCGCCTTACCCCGGATAGGCCGCGGCGAACAGTTGCTCGCGGCGCCGGACCCAGCCGGCATGCTCCGGATGCAGCTTGTCCATCGCCGGGCTCCTCGGATCGTTCATGGCGGCGTCCATCTTGGCGATTTCCGCCTTGGCCTGCTCGGGCGTCATATTGAAAGATGACGCGCCGCCGCCGATCAACCCGTCCTCGCGCATGCGTTCGCCGATATTGGCGAACAGCTCCATGAGCGCCGGACCCCCGATCGCCTGCTCGAGTTGATCGAGCGCGTCCGGCGGCGCGAAGGTCTTGGCCGCGCGCCGCCCGCTCGCCACCATGGCATCATATTGGCCGCCCCACTTCTGGCGCAGCGCCTGATCGAGCGCGTCGCCGTCCATGCGCGCCCGTTGGGTCTGGCCCTGCTCCGCCTCGAGCGCCGCTTTGACGAACCAGTCGTGCATGCCGGCGGCCTGCCGCGCGGTCAGGCCATTCTTGTGCGCGACGTCGCGGTAGGCGTTGGCGAACGCGTCGGAATAGCCGGCGTAGCCCTGGGGCTTCTCGAATTGATAGTGCTCGGGCCGCGCCGGACGGCCGAGCTGGTTGTAATAGCGCTCCCAGGCTTCCGGCCCGTCCTTGTCGCCCGGCGGCAGCACGCCTTTCTTGCCGATCAGCGCCTGGAGATTGACATGCTCCTTGACCAGCCCGCCGATATCGAAGCCGTCGCCCTTGCGGTAGGCCTGCAGCGACGGATGGGATTTGAGATCGTCGGGCAGCGCGGCGAGCGGATTGCCGGCGCCCGGCGCCGGCCGCGCGCCGCCGTTGAGCGCGGTGCCATCGCGTGCGGTCTTGTGCGCGCCGCTGATCGAAGCGGTGTCGGCTGGGCTGCCCGCGCCCTGGCTTGCCGTCACGGCGGACCCGTTTGCATCAGTCACTGACATCTCCATTCGAAGTGAGTTGCGGGAAATCGTCGGGCCGGATGCCGGCCATCTCGGCGACATGGAGGAACACGTCGCGCGCGCCTTCGTTGAACGCGGTCTGATGCGGATCGCCGGCGGTGAAGCTGGAGGCGCCGACCCGGCAATAGGCCGCGAGATCGCGCAGCACCAGCTGGCCTTCCGGAGTCGCCAGCAGCTCGCGATAGGCCGCCGCCACCGGCCTGGCGCGCCGGCCGTGGGCGTTGAACAGCCATTCGATTGCGCGTTTCATGCGGGGCTCCCAGCGACCGTCGTTATGAAGCAAAAATCGTCACCCCGGGCTTGCCCCGGGGGCCATACGATGTCTCGCGCGCCGATCCATTTCCAATGGGCCCCGGGTCAAGCCCGGGGTGACGATAAAAATAGCTCGACGAGGACGCTCGCTCACGCGACTCATGCGGCGGGCTTGCCCGCGTTCTGGCCGATCGCCCCGGCCTGGGTGGCGTCCTTCATCGCCTTGCCCAAGCCGGGCGCCGCCTGGGCGAGCGCCGCCATCTGCATGGCTTGGCTCTTCTGCTGGCGCAATTGCGCGACGCGCTTGGGATCGCGCACCGCGCGCGGCGGCAGGCCATAGGCGTCGGCGAGAAGTTGCGCCACCTGGTCGCCGTCGAAATTGTCGTAGACGTCGGGGTTGGCCTGGCCGATCGGCGCGAGCGCCTCGAAGGTGCGCACGATGGCGGCGCCCTCGCTCGCCTTCTGGGCACGCGCGAGCGGCGAGACGTACTCGACGCGAATCTCCGGATAGCGCTTGAGGATCTCCGGCGGCGCGGGAAACTTGCCGGCGCGATACATCAGGGCGAAGACGCGGTCGATCAGCGGATCGAGAAACTCCGATTGGATGCGGCCCAGATGCGGGCCCATCAGGCGCAGCTTTTCCTCCTGGCGGCCGAGCCATTCGGCGGCGGTCATGTTGGGCTGCGCCACCATGAGCAGGAGCGAGCCGTAGAACGCTTCCTTGATGGCGGCGCGCCGCTGCTGCTCCATTTCGAGGCCGAGGCCGATGTTGGCGTTGGTTTCGAGCGGGCGGTAGCGCGGGTTGCCGAGCTTGTCGAGGCCCGAATAGATGAAGCCGCCCGGCGTGGTGCGCGCGCCGCGCAGCCCGCGCTCGTCGATGGTGAGGATCGGCGGGTCGGCCACCTTCTGGGCGGCGATGATGGTCGTCTTGCTCATGGCGTTGAGCATCTTGATGTCGGGCAGCGCCAGCATGGCCGGCGAATTGCCGTAGGTGCCGCGCGACGCGGTCGACCAGCGCGCCACCTGGTAGGGAAATTCGAAATAGCCGCTCTCGTGGGTGATGCAGCGTTTCTCCACGTTGACATAGCAGGAGCGAAACGCCTTGCCGCGCCGGTCGAGCAGCTTGCGCGGGTTGTAGTCGTCGCGCGGATAGACCGCATGGATGAACTCGAACTTGCGCTCGGGCTCCTTCGCATGGGCCTTGACGATGTTCTCGCCCGCCGCCTCGCCCCACAGCCCGTAGGCCTGGCGCGCGGTGAACAGGAAGCGGCGGTAGAGCGTGTCGACCTTCTCGTGAGCGTTCTCCGAGATGTAGCATTCGGCGAGATGGCGGCAGGAGAAGAACAGGCCGGAGCCGTCGGGCATCTCGTCGGTGTAGAACACGCCGGTGCCGAAGCTGACCTGGTCGAGGTAGAGCTCCATCGCCTTGGCGTAGAACCGCTGGCCGTTGGCGGAAAACGCGGCGCGCATGCGGCGCGACGCCTCGTCGAGCCACAGCTTGACCGAGTCCTCGCGGTTGAGCTCCTCGACCGGATGGGCGAGGCCGAACCAGTTGTTCGCCGAATTGGTGATCATGCCCCACAGGCCGGCGGCGAGATTGTCCGCCGCGGCGCCCGGCGTGCCGTCGAACACGCGCTGCAGGCGCTTCTCGCCGGGCATCCGCGCGGTCATGTTCCACGCGCCTTCGCGCGATGTCGTGTTCCACGCGCCTCCGCGCGATACCGTGAAATCGGCGCGCATCGGCCGCACCAGCTCGGCGATCTCCTGCCACTGGCTCTCGATCAGGCTGCGCTCCGCGGCCAGGCCCTCCTGGCGCTGGATGATCGCGTCGGCTTCCTGCGACGGCGTGCCGCTTCCGGCTTCCTGCGACGGCGTGCCGCTTCCGGCTTCCTGCGAAGACGTGCCGTGTCCCGTAACGAGCTCGGCCATGGGTCAATACCCCAACAGTTTCTTGTTGCCGACCGTCGCGTCCGACGGATCGCCCGCGCCGCCGGTGAGAATGGTCGAGGCACGGCCGCGCGCCCGGCGCGCCCGCTCGCGCTCGCGCAGCGCGGCATCCTGAACCTCCGCGTCGGACAGGCTCGGCGGCGGCGGGGGCGGCGGCGGCGACGGAGAACCGAAGAAGCACATGGCTATCACCTATCGTTCGGACGCGCGGCGGCGGGGCAGAGCGGAAGATTCAGGGACGGAATCGGATTGCAGGGCGCACCAGTTTTGGCGGCCCCCGGCTTGGCATACAGACCGGGCTGCAAGACCATGAAATTGTTGACGAATTTTACATATGTTACGGGAGCCTTACACATCGGGCCGGCCACCTTCCCCGCAACTGTTTGAAATCGTTCAGGGCTCAGCTTGGCCTGGGTTTTGCACAAAGAATGAGCAAAGCCCGCACACGCGGGGTATCAAGAGGTAGTCATAATGAAGCGTTCCGTCGTATTTCGTCTTTTGACCTGCACGGCCGTCGCGTTCGGCGTTTCCCAGATCGGCCAGGCACAGGCCGGCATCGTGACCTACGCCAACATGTCGGCGTTTCTCACCGACACGGGCGCGACCGACGCGCTGGGCGGCGGATACCCGAACCTCGGCGTCAATACGCCGACCGGCCAGAAGGTCGGCACGGTCACCTTCAAGGCGCCGGCGCCGAGCGCGATCGTCATGGGTACCGCCGGTATTTCCGGCTTTAGCGACTGGTCGACCCTGCTGCCCGGCACCGATCTCGCCATCAGCGGCCAGGAAGATCTCGATCTCGTGTTCGACACCGACGTCATCGCCGCGGCGATCGCGATTTACCAGCCGGGCGCGGGCGGCACCGGGAACGATACATGCAATGTCGCGACCTGCCAGGACTCGACCTATACCGTCACGGTGAAGAAGGACGGCAGCGTGATCGGCTCGGTCGTCATCACGCCCCCCAAGGACTCCCTCGGCGTCATCGCGCTCAAGTCGGACGATCCGTTCGACGAGATCAACATCCGCGAGACCACGGGCGGCATCGATAACGAATATTTCGGCGCGGTATTCACCGCCCAGGTGCCGGAACCCGCAACCGCCCTGCTGCTTGGCGCCGGACTGCTTGGGCTCGGCGCCCTGCGCCGGCGCCGCTCGCGCTGAGCTTCGTTCGACACATCCGACGCATCGCGGGCGGCCTCGGGCCGCCCGTTCGATTCTGGGGCGACGGTAAACCCGCTACTCGCCGAGCAGCTTCTGCGCGGCCGATTTCGGCAGCACCGGCAGGGGATTGGTCGGCGTCGGCGGCACCAGGCCGAGGAGACGCACCGGCGTCGGCGCCTTCTTCGTAATCGCGCCGACCGGGTCGATCACCTTGCTCAACCCGCCGCCACCGAAGAAGCACATGAGGGTCACCTGTTCATGTCGCGCGGCGCGTGCCTGCGCACGGCGTCGCGGGGATGCGTGCCGCGCCGATAGTAGGATGCGTGCCGGCGCGGATAATGGGATGCCTGCCTGCGTACGACTTGGAATACGCGCCTGCGCGCAACCTGGAATGCGTGCCTGCGCACGACACGGGCTGGTCCGAGAGCCGCCAGGCATATTGAATGAATGTCTCGCGCGCCTTGCCGCAGTCGGGCAGCGCCGCCTCGCGCACGAAGCCCAAGCTCTCGAGCCAGCGGTGCGCGGCGTGGTGATTCGCGATGCTGCGGCATTCGGCGCGATGGCCGCCCGCCGCCAGCATGGCGGGCTTCAGCACCCGCAGGCCCCAGCGCGTCAGGCCGCGCGCCACCATGGGCCATCGGTCGGTGGCGAACATGCCGACCTGGTAGGCGCCGGGATGGATCTCCGCCGCGCTCACCACGGCGGCAGGAACGCCCTCGTCCGTCGCGGCGACGGCGCCGAAGCGCGACAATGCCACCACACGAGTCGCCAGGTCGGCCGCGTCATAGCGCGCCATGCAGGCGTCGATCTCGGCGCGGTCGCACGCGCGGATGTAGAGCGCCACATGAAGCACGGCGCGCCAGTCGAGCGGCAGGATGATCATGATTTCGATCGCCCCGCGCTCGCCCAAAAAAAGCTGTCGCCCCGGACTTGATCCACCGCGGCGTCATCGGCGGCATCGTCTCTGTGCTGAAATCCGGCGGACGCGGGATCGACGCGCCATCGGTCTATGGCCCGCCTGGTTATGGGGCCAGCCCCTGGTGTCGTTGCTTGACATCAGGCATCCGGAAAAGCAAAACGGCGGCCACCTGGACCGCCGTTTGCCGCTCCTAGATCAAACTTAGGCGGACTTGCGGCGCCGAGCTATGACGCCGAGACCGAGCAGCCCCACGCCCAAGACAGCAAGCGTTGCGGGTTCGGCGACCTGTGTAGCGCGCGCAAAGATGCTGTAGTGCGAGACATCACGGCGCACGACGGCACCCGGAAAATTGAATGGCGGCTCCGTGAAGGGCGTGCTCCAGGTGCCGGTCGCAGCCTCCTCGTTAAACAAGAAGCTGGTCAGGTTCGTGCCTTCTCCCGACTTGAAGGTGATCATGTAATCAAAAGCGGCGAAGTTTGCGCCAGCGATCGTCCAGGTGCCCGTTAGACTATTCACATTGGTTTGCAACACGACCGTCGCGATCCAGTCGGTTTGGCCGAAAAAGGCGTTGGCGTTGACGGTTGCCACATTGGCAACCGTGCTGGGGTCCGCCGGAGTAATGTATTGGCAATTGCTCGCCGCCGACTGGGTTCCAAGCGAATGCATGACTTTCGCCGTGGCATCAGCCGTAAACGAGGCGGGGCACGCAACCAGAGCGGCATGGCTCGGCGAAGCAAAGCCCATGGACAGGCCGATCGCGGCCAGAGCCATAGTCGGGATGAGTGAAACTTTCATGGGGGTGCCCTCGCCAAATTATATTTCACTCTGAGTTGCAAGAACTGCGCCACAAATTTCTCAGCCCAAATCAATGGCTTGATCATGCCCTATTTGGAACCCTGTAAGCTTAGACTTACAGGCGAGTCGAAGAATTTATCACTCCAGTCGCGCTGACCTGATTCGGGTTCCATCGAACAGGGCTGGCGCGCCGGATGCAGCGGACCAATGGGCCCCGGATCACGTCCGGGGCGACGATCTTTCCGACGAACATGGCATGTCCCTGAGCGCGGCCGGCGGTCGGTGAGACTCTTGCTCTCCGTCCCGCTCCCCTCACCACACGAAGGGATCGTAAGGCGCGCGCGGGGCCTCGGCGTCGTCGGCCGGATCGCGCTCGGTTTCGGCGAAGCGCAGGCTCATGAGGCCGTAGCGCGTGGCGCTCATGAGGTCGTCGGCGAGCTTGACCACCAGTCCGTCCTTGCGGTGATAGAGGCGGAACTCCTCGAACCACTCCTCGAGATGGCCGAAGACCCTGAGCCGCGCGGTCTGCATGCGGTCGAGCATCGCCATCAGCCCGGCCTCGACGCCGTTCGAGCCATCCTCGAACGCGGCATGGACCGGCAGCATGGCGAGGCCATGCGCCTCGTACTGGTCCTTGAGCGCCTCGCCGCTGCCCTTGTCGTGGGCGAGGCCGTCGTGCGGCCAGGCCCACGGCAGGCTCTCGCCCCACGGCTTGAGCGCCGCGGCATGAATCAGCGGCGTCGCCTCCTTCTTGCGGTAGGCGTGCGTCACATAGACGCAATCGGCGTCGCGGTCCCATGCCAGCCTGACCGCCGCCGTGGGATGATCCCAGCCGAAATCGAGAGCGCCCAGCACCGGCCAATGACCGGCAATGGCGAACGGCGCGACCTTGATCAGCGCCTCGTCGAGCGGAAACACGCGGCCCGAACCGAGCAGCGGCACGCCCTTGGTGCGCGCCTCGCGCTCGTGCGCGGGATAGCTCGCGACGATCGCCGCGCGCTGCTCCGGCGTGTAGTGTTCCGCATCCTCGATGGTCATGCAGGTGACGTGGCGCGTCATCGGGCGCGCGGCCCGGCGCAAGGCCTGGCGCGTGTTGCCATTCATGTCATCTCCTTCGCCTCGTCGTCGCTCAGGAACATGCGCACCACCTCCGACATGCCGAGCAATGGCGTGAACGTGACGATGACGATGCCGTCGGTGGCGTTGGTCCGCGTCAGCCCCTCGGTATAGATGTCGAGCGGCGGCTCTTCGTCGAACCAGACGCCGTCGAGCGTCTCGCCCTGCCACTTCTCGCGGCCCTTTTCATAGGACTTGAACAGCAGGGTCGAGGCGGCGCCCGAGACATAGCGCACCACGATGCTGTCGATGCCGTCGGCCACGCCGCGCGCCGGCGTTGCGCTGACGACGCAGCCGGCGGGAATGGCGCCGGTGCCCCATTCCTCTTTCTTCTGCGGCGGGCCGAGCAGCATGCGCTGCGGATTGTCGCGCGTGCTCTCCGCCGTCACGCCCGCGGCCCAGAATTTCACCGGACCGGCGAAGCGCTTGCCGACCCACCAGTCCGGATAGCGGCCGGTCAGGTGCATCGCCCATTCCGCGGCGCCCGCCATGGTCTTGCCGAGCTGGTTGCCGGCCATGAACAGCCGCTCACGATGAACCGCCCCCGCCGCGTGAAACGCCGCCTGCTTGCGGTAGGGCCGGTAGGTCGCCAGCCGGTTGCGCGCCGCCCGCCTCGCCTGCTCTGCCTCCAGACTCCGCAGCGCCTTCCGCAAGCGCGGCGCGCAGGTCGCGAAGCTCGGCAACGAGGGCGGAAAGCTCTTCATCCGACATCTGCTCCACGGAGGTCCGGACCTCCACCTTGTCCTTGAACAGGCCGAAGCTGCGGCCGAGCATCTCCAGGGCGCGCAGCTTGTTGGCCAGCCTCACCTTGCGCGTCACGCCGGTCTGCGTCCGGCGTCCGCCACCCGCGTCGAACAGCTCGTCCATGTCGAGCGCCGCCACTGCCCGGGCGAGGTCGTCGGGCCATTGATTGACCGGCTTCAGCACGCCGTTCTTGTTGAACAGGCCGCGGATGTCGGCGAAGGCGATGCGGCCCAATTCCGTGATCGTCGCGGCCGCCGTGACCTCGGTGCGCCGCGCGCCCTCCGTCAGGAGCTCCTCGATGCGCGCCGCGATCGGCGGATGATTCTTGAGGCGCGAGATGTTGCAGATGCCGACATAGCCCGCCAGGTAATAGGCCTGTGGCGCGGACGTTCCCTTCGCCATCTCCTGCGCGAAGCGCTCATGGCGCGGATTGGCAAGCATCGGCATGGTTGGCAACCCTCTCCAAAGTGTGCGACAGGCCGATCAGCCGGCTGACACCGGCGCGCGGACAGCGCACCGGCGCCGAGGCGGGACCGCCGATCCATCAGGCGTATTAATCCCGGAGTTCGCCGTCGCCGCGCTCGAGCCGCTTCGTACGGCGTCGCACAAAGACGCTTAATTGGGGTAAGTTACCGCCCGGTAATGCCCCTCAGTTCAGCAAGGCAATCATGAGTGCCGACGACGGCTTTCGCGGCTTCCGGATCATGCTGGTCCTAGCCGCCATCCTCTATACCCTGCTCATTGTTTCATTCTGCTTCGACTAGGCCGGAACACCTTGGTGCCTGGGCCCAAATCCTATTTGGTACGGTATGGAACGAAAACGGTCCTTTTGCGTTATGGTACCTTTTTGCAAAAGTCAGAAATTGGGGCAGCAATATGCTGATGTATGCGGAGGTGGTGGACTCCACAGGGGAGGTTCTTGTGCGGCTAGAGGCTGATGTCTCAACCGATAGTGACTTGGCCGCCTTGGTCGCAAGGATCAACCAGCGGTTCGGAGAACGATACCCGCAGCGTTCTGTTATGTTGGCCGCTGGGAAAGCTGGATGCATGATCCGCGTCGGCGCGGCGGTGGCGGCTTCCGATGAAATCCGCCGGAGCGAGCTCGCCTGAATGGGCTAGGTGCGTTTGCTACCTATTGCCGCACAGTCGCCGTACCGCCAGTGGCGCGCGCCGCGGCCGCTCGTCGTCGGCTTCGCCATGACCTAACGGGCCAGCAGCGCGCCGACGTTCGCCACCATGCCGCCGCGGCGGATCGCCCCGGCCGGCGGTGGCGGGGGCGGCGGCGGCGCGCCACCCTGGGTGACCAGCAACAGCAGCACGTCAGACCGCCCTGCCGACGCCGAGCAGCGCCAGAGGATTGGCGAAGGCCGGCGGGCCGCCGCCCGCGCCATATTCCTGCGCGCCGATATCCCAGGCCGCGCCGCGCGCGGTGCCGAACACGTCGTCGCTGAAGGCGCCGAGCGTCGTCAGCCCGAAGCCGGACAGGTCGGCACCGGCCTGGCGCCGCAGATCGGTCGCGGAGAGCGTCGCGCTGACGCTGTTGAACTCGTTCGCGGCCGTGATGCCGGCGCGGTTGTGCGTGCCGAGGCTCAGCGTGGCCGTCGACGCGTTGTAGTCGATGCCATTTCCCGCCGCCGTGATATGCGCGGCAAAGGTCGCCGCGCAATTGACGAAGACGTTGTTGATACACTCGATATCGGGGAACGACGGATCGCTGGATACGCCGTCGCCGGACGCCGACGCGCCGAGCCTGACGAAGGTGTTGTTGTGGACGATCGGATAGGCCCCGAAACGATGGCCCCCGGCAAACAGGGCACCGCCGCCGGCCTCGACAATGACGAAGTTGTTCCTGAGAACGCCGGCTGCGCTGGAAAATGCGACGCCGTCCTGGTTTCCCGTGGTCGCCAGAATATTGTCCTCGACCAGGGCGGAGCCGCTGATGGTGTCGACGTAGAGCGACCGCCAGCCCGCGCGGCACTGCATGCCGCGGATCGTGAAATAATCGCAACCGTTGGTGACCGACAAAACCGCGCCGCGATGGCTGGTGTTCTCCAGCGCCGCCCCTTTGGCAGGGTCGAACTTGATCGCGTAGGGCGACGCCAGGAAGCTGTCTATCCAACCCTCGCCCGTCGCCGGCTTTATCGTGATGTTGCGGGTGGCGTCGCACGCGGTGGCAAAATTGACGCCCTGGTCGCCCCAATTATCGGAAATGGACGTGTTGTCGTCGTTGTAGACCTCGATGGTCCAGACCTGATCGTCGGTGACGAGGCTGCCGTTCACGGGCGAGATGGCCGCTTCGAGGACCGCGAAATCGGTGTAGTCCCGACCGAAGCCGGATTTGCCGAGCGATTTGGTGACCGGCGTCGGCATTACGGCGCTCCGATCACGTTCATCGGGTCGGATATCTTGGCCTTGGTTTTGCGGAAGGCGCGCAGCGTCGCAATCGGCATATCGAACGTGAAGACCGGCTGTTTCCGGCTATCGTCGGCGAGATAAGCCTGAAGCTCGGGCGTTGCCAGAGCGTTGTCGAGATCGAATGAAAAGGCGCGCCGCGCCAGTGTCCTGGCGCTGGCCGCGTCGTTCGCCTCGAGCACCTGCGGCGCGGTGAATTGTCTGGCCTCCGCGAAGGTCATGCCCGGAATCCTGACGACGCGAAAGACCGGCAGTCTGAGCACGTCTCCTTCCAACACCACGTCGTCGGGATAGACGGCGATGACGTCGCCGCGCTTGTAGTCCGCTGCGTCAGCGTAGAAATCGCCACGCCTGCGGTCGACGGTCTTGATGACAAGCTGCGCCATTATTCGAACGCTTCCATGTAGCCGTTCCAGTCCTGCGTCACCGCGCCGCTGTTGGGATCGCGGAACGCGTAGGAGCAGAAGTGCGCGCAGCCGTCGACCAGGTTGACGACGCTGTGCGGCGTGCCCTTGCCCACCTCCGCCATCGGCGCATCCGGCCGAAACGGAAGCTCGACGTAATCCGGCGGAACAGGATCGCCGGGCCGCAAGAACAGGAAGTGCCCGTCTTGCCGGCGCACGGGACGCTGCCGCGCGAAAGGCCGCGCGGAGAGGAGCAAGTCGCGCACGTCGATATATTGCGCCGAGGCGATCTGGCGTTCTTGCAGCACGCGGCCTTCGTCGTCGTGGGTCAAGACCAGATGCCAGCCGGCCACGCTGACGACGGCGTGCGGAAATTTCCGGTGGGCATGGTAGGGGATGAGACCGCCGGCATGGCGTTCCTTGTGCGGCCGCCAGAACTGGTCGCCGCACCGGATGTCGGTGGTCTTGAAGTGCGCCAGCGTCACGATCGTTTCTCCCCCCGCCACGCGCAGTCCCGGGTCGCCCGCCGCATCGCCAGATCCACGGCGAACTGGCAGAGCGCCTGCTTCATATCCACCGCCACGGCGGGCGGGAGGTTGTGGCGGATGGCGAGTTGTTCGGCGAATTTGACGATGTCGCGGCACAGGGCCGGGTCGAGCTCGCGCAGCCGGAGATAGGCAGAGACGCCGCTGTTCTCCATCGGTCGGGCTCGTCCCTGCGGCAGAAGGCTCGCGCTCCGACGTCAGTTCGCGATCCTGTAGCCGGAGATACTGACGTCGACATCGGCGCCGGTTGTCGCGCAGCGCGCCGTGACGGCGGTGTTGGCGGTCGCGATGAACAAGGGCGTGCCGCCGCCGCTCAGGGCGAAGCCGCCGCCGCCGGCCGCGGATTGCCCCTGAATTTTCACGGTCGTTCCGTCGCGGATTTCAACCTTGGTAGCGACCGTCGCGTGGGCATTGGTCACCAGGACCGACGTCACGGCGATTCTGATTCCCGCGCCGGCCGCCGCGATGACGTCCGCCGCCGTGGTGTTCGTGATGTTCGCCCGGCCGGACGTATAAAGGTCGTGAACCGCGCCCTGGATGACGATCTGCTTGCCGAGGGTATCCGCGATGGCGCGGACGGCCTGGCCGTTGCTCACCGCCGTGCCGTCGGACGTGCGGGCCTCCCGGCCGCTCAACACAGGATTGCCGGCGACGGCGGCACCGTGGGCCGCGTCGCCCACGACCTCGTTGGTGTTCGTGCCGGCGGCGAGATTGGCCGTGACGGTGCCCGACACCGGCTGCGTGACCGCCGCGCCATCGACCTTCAAGGCCGTCATCGACGCGGCGCCCTGCACCGTCAGCACGTCGGCCGACGGGGTTCCGGCGGTGCCCGGCGCGGGCTGCTTGGCCGCCGTGGCTGCGCCGGATGGCAAAGGCAATGACGCGGCGCTGACCGGTTGCGTGACGGCGGCGCCATCGACCTTCAGGGCCGTCATCGACGCGACGCCCTGGACGGTGATCACGTCCGCCGATGACGCGCCCGCCGTGCCGAGAGCGGGCTGCTTGGCGGCGGTGGCGGCGCCCGACGGCAGCGGCAGAGACGCGGCCGAAACGGCGACCGTGCCCTGGACGCGGGTGACGTCGACGTCGAGGCCGTTGGCCGCGTCGCCGGGAATCGCCGCCGCGCTGTCCGCCGCGCCATCGACGAGCTTGACGCGCTGGAAGTGAATCCCCGCCACGTCGTCGGTGGCGACGCTGGTGCCCGAGCCCGCGGTGATGGCGACATTGTCGGCCATGGTTCAATTTCCCGCCGCGATGCTTTTGAGCCGGGCGAGCTTCTCGTTGTATTCGTGCTGCAGCGCCGCCCCCTGGTCGAACACCTGCTTGGCCAGCCGCTCGCGTTCCTCGAGCCCGTCGGTGATCGCCTTCAGGGCGGCGGCTTCGGCCTCGGCGGCGCGCCTGGTCTCGGCGTCATCCACCGCCGTCTTGGCAAGGGCGGCGAGCAGGTCGCTCTGCAGCCGCTCGACCTCCTCGCGCTTGCGCGCCAGGTCGTCGAGCTCGCGGCGATAGACCGCCAGGGTTTCCTCGGCCTGGGCGGTGAGCGCCTGCGCCGCGCCTTCGCGCGCGGCCACGGCCGCTTCGCGCGCTTGGGCATCGGCGAGGCGCCGAAGCGCGTCGTCCCGCGCGATGGCGAACTGGCCGAGCCGCAGGGCGAAACCGTCGGGATCCTGGATCAAGGCCAGCAGGGCGAAGGCGCCGCGCTCGGCGTCGGACGATGCCGCCATGGCGAGTGCCTGCGGATCGATGGCGGATGGGGCGGACATCAGTGGTTTGCTCCTTCGGTGATGTTGAGAGTGCCGTTGGTGGCGCTGTCGCGGATCACGGCGACCCTCTCGTTGGGACGGATGGCGAAGAACTCCGGCACCCGCTCCATCACCGGCGTGCTGTCGGCGGCGGCGACGGGGTTGGCACCGATGGCGATGCGGCAGTCGGCGCCGAGGGCGAGCACGCGGATGATGGTGGTCTGGCCGCTGACCGGCGCCGATTGCGCGCTGGCCGCCGTGAAAGCCACGGTCTGGCTGGCGCCCGGATAGATGACGGGAATCGCCGCCCCGAACTGATCGCGCGCGAGAACGGTCATGGGGTGACCTTGAGGATGGTTGATGGATCGACGGCGGCCTTGGCGGCGCGGCGGCGCGGGCGGTGTGGGCCGCGCAAGGCAGGCTGACCCGCCGAGCCCGCCCCGCCGGCATGCCGAGACCGCATGGCGAGCGTCGCCCCACGGCACAGCAAAAAGCCCGCGCGGGGATTTTCCCGGCGGGCTTCGGTCACACGACTCACGTCTAGGAATTATGTAAACACCGACGGGCTTGTCCGGTCAATTGCGCCGGCAGGATCCGACAGGGAAGGATTCACAGGGTGTGCGGCGGTAGAGGCGACGAGATGACGGACGAACCCGGCCGGTCGTTCGGTCACACAACTCACGTCTAAGGATTATGTAAACACGCACGGGCTTTTCCGGTCAATTGCGCCGGCGGGATGCGACAGTCAGGGATTCACGCGGCGTGAACGATCATCCTCAGAAGGAGGCGGTGATCGTGAAGAACAGGCGCACGTCCTTGCCGTCGTCGCCCATGGCCTGCACCGGGCGGGTGAGCGGCTTGGCGAGTTCGAGCGAGCCGAGCACCCCGCCGTCCGCGAGCACGCGGGCGCCCAAGCCGACCGAAGCCAGCGCCGCGCCGTCATCCGAGCCGCGGATCCAGACCTCGCCCGCGTCATAGAAACCGTAGACCTGATACTGACGGAGAAGACCGTCGCCGAAGCTGCCGTCGCGCTGCAGCTCGACGCGGAACGCAACGCCATCGTCGCCGGTGACCTCGGACGGATCGTAGGCACGGCCGAAGCCCTCGCCGCCGATCCCGATCTGCTCCGACAGCAGCAGCTTGTGCGCCGATTTCTGTCCGGTGGCGGTGAACTGCGCGCCCCATTGCGGAAACAGCGGCTGATAGCGGAACAGATCGATGGTCGCCTTGGTGAAATCATGCCGGCCGCCGGGGCGCGACAAAGTCGCCGAACTTATCCTCGGTGGCGCCCAGGCCGGCGATGCCCTGGCTCCCTTCCAGACTGATGCTGTTGCGGCCCTTGAGCCCGTCGGTGAACCCATAGCGCAGCCCGGCGCGGATCACGCGCAGGCGATCGTCGAACACGCCGACGCCCTGCTCGTCACGCTCGGAGTTGCGCAGGGTAAAGCGCGAGGTCAGAAACAGGTCCTCGTCCTTGGAACGAATGGCCGGATGCGCCACGCTCGCCTCGGCCTGGAACCCGCGCGATTCGATGTTGTCGTCTTCCAGAGTGAAACCAGGGAACGAGCGGCTATGGCTCGCCGAGAGCGTCAGCTTGGTTCCTTCGGTGCCGACGTTCTCCGTATGCGCGAGATCGACGTAACGCAGCTCCTCGGTCTGGCTCGCTGTGATGAAGCGCATGCGTGTGCTTTCGTAGAGACCGAACACCGAGTTCAATCCGATGCCCGCCCATAGTTGATAAGGCCCGACATAGCGGCTGCCTCGGTTGTCGGCGCGCACGAACCCTTCCACCGATTTATGTTGAAGCGCGATGGTCAGGGTGTGAGCCCCCTCGCCCGCCGGCGACGGCGTCAGGGCATGGGTCAGCGTGACGCCCGGCAGATCGCTCATCAGCAGCAGATAACGCTCGAGCACGTCCCGGCGCAGCGGCTGCACATGGGTGATCTTCTCGGCATAGCTCTGCAGCAAGTCCGCGGGGCCCTTGATGTCGCCGCGAAACACGATCTGGTCGAGATACCCTTCGACGACCCGGATGCGAATGATCCCAAGGCTGACCTGCTGCTCGGGCACAATGGCGCGCGACAGGATATAGCCCTTCTCGTGGTATTTCGCGGTGATCGCCGCGGCAATTTTATAGATATCCGCCAGGGTGACGTCGCGCGCGAGGAGCGGCTCATAGAGCGGCACGAACTCCGCTTCCTGAAAGACGGTGGCACCCTCGATCTCGATTCCGGACAAGGTAAAGCGCACCGTACCCGCCAGGGCGGGTGGCACTTCGCCTTCGAGCCGGGGAATTGCCGGCTCGGGCGTCTGCGCGCGGCGCGGCGGGAGCTTCGAAGCGCTTCTCGATCTGTCCGGGCGCCACCGACTGAGGAACCGCTTGGCCGGAAACCTGGCTGGCGCACAGCATCATAAGCGCCAGACCGCAGCCCGCCGCGGACCAGCGAAAACCCCGAACCATTCACGCCCCCACCAACGCATATGTCGTTTCCGGCGCGAGGAGCCTACTCAGGATAGGGTTAACGGCCAACAAAAACCGGCCTCGGTGATCGAACGAACTCGTGGGGCGAGGCTGCAAGCGAGGATTCATAGGGAGCCGAATTTTCAAAATGATCTACGGTAATCGAATACGTGTTCTGTGTATTTAACCAATGAATACAAAAACCCCGTTTGCCCTTCGCTGCTTTACCGAAAAATAACTATAAGTATTGGCAAGTTATCTAAAATTTTATCTTCTTTTTACTTGGTTTCGATCGGGCAACGAGAGAAATTCCTGCGTCGCGCACGGCTGAGCGCTGGGACGTTGGGAGCTTTCGATGCCGATCCAAGTCATCACCACCATCCACGCGGACCACACGCCGGTCAGGACGGCGCTGGTTGCCATGCTGCTGGTCCTGCTCGGCCTCATCCTGGCCGTGTCGAGCGGTCCCGCAGCGGCGCAGAGCGCGACCGGGGGCGATCTTACCTGGCAGGTTGTCGAGGTGAGTGGCGATGTCCGGGTGCGCACGGCCGCTTCCCCGCCTGCGACTTGGCGCCCCCTTGTCGTGAGTTCATGCGGTCTCGGCGAAGACCGAAATCGAAACCGGCGGCGACGGACGTGCGGTGCTCGCCCATGAGGGCAGCCGCATCACCATTTCGCCCAACAGCCAGCTCACGCTTCCCGATCACGTGCCGAGCGGCGCCATCTACCGCGTGGCGCAGCGCGCGGGCACGATGCTGTTCAAGATCATCCATGCCACCAAGGATAAGTTCCAGGTCGAGACGCCATATTTGACGACCGTGATCAAAGGCACCACCTTCAGCGTCAGCGTCAGCGGTGCCGGCGGCTCTGTGCATGTCACCGAGGGCGCCGTCATGGTGCGCCCACTGTCGGGCGAAGCCGCGCTGGTGACGCCAGGCCAGACCGCGCGCGTGCCGGCAGGCTCGCGCGGCGGGGTGATCATCAATGGGCGCAATGGAAACCAGGGCGGCGGCAACGGCCGCGCGGTGGTGCCAGCCGCGGACAAGGCTGAGAAGGTAAACGCGCCCGACAGTTCACCAGGCACCCTGCAGGCCGCCGATAAGACGCCGGTTGCAAAGCCCGAGAACGCTGAGTTGGATAAGGCACAGGCCGCCGGCACAGCCGATGCGAAACAAGCGGCGCCACGTCGCAGCGTCGCCATCATCTTCGAAACCGACAAGGGCAAGTCGGCCAATGGCGACCTCAAGGTCAAGGGCGAAAGCGAATCCGCCCGCGGGCAAGCCGACGCAAAAGCATCCGGCCAATCCAAGGACAAATCGTCGGCGGCGTCGAGCGCCGGCGATGCGCGGGGCAACTCCGGCCGAGACGGCTCAGGTGCCGGCAGCACCGGCGCGGCGGCGACCGCCGTAGCGAACAGCGTTGATGTCGCGACGAACAGCAGTGGCGTCGCCAGTGGCTCGAATGGGACGGCCAGCGCCGCCGCGGCCGGCAGCGGAAACGCGGCATCTGCTGCGATAGCGGCCCCGGCCGCCGCATCTGGCGGCGTCGGCGTGGTTGCGAATAGCGCCGCCAGCAGCCTCGGTCTGTCGCAAAGCGGAAATGGCAATGCCAACGGACTCGGCAATGGAAACGGCAACAGCCTCGGCAATGGCGCAGCCGCGACGGCAACCAATACGGTTGGCGGCGCATTGAGCGGCGCGACCGCTGCGGCTAGCGCCGTGACCATCAACACGTCCATCAGCACGCCCACGGCGGCAAGCATCACTATCGCGCCCGGCAACGGCACCGTCGCCATCAGTGGCAATGCGAACGGTCTGGCCGGCACCACGCCTGCTTCGCTCGGCAAATCCGCAAGTAACGGTAACGGCTTCGCCTTCGGGCACGGCAAAAAGTTCTGACATCGGGCGCCAGGCGTTGGCGCCCGGCGTATTTGCTTAACCACGTCTTAAGCGTTCTGCTCTCCACTCATTTCGGCCCAATAGCGAGGCTGATGTGCGACAGCGCTTGTCCGATTTGCTTGTATTCCTGCTGGCCGCCGGCATATTCCTCGTCGGCGGGCTCGATGGGCTCGACAACGAGTTCATGGACCTGCGCTTTCGATTCGACAAGTCGCGCGCCAGCGACCAGGTCGTCCTCGTTGAGATCAACGAGAGCAGCCTTCAGGAACTGGGCGTATGGCCTTTCCCACGGCGTTTTCACGCGGACGTCGTTGACCGCCTGGTTGCCGCAGGCGCGTCCGACATCGCCATCGATATCGATTTCAGCTCATACGCCGCTCCCGACGATGACCGCCGTCTGGCGGCATCCTTGGCCGCCGCCGGCGGCCGCGTCGTTCTGCCGGTCTTCCGTCAAGCCGAGCTCGGGCCGGACGGTCAGCAGCGTATCCTCCGCAGCGCGCCGATCGAACCTTTTCGCAACGCCGTCCGGCTCGCTTCCGTCAATGTAAGGCCCGACGGTGATGGGGTCGTTCGCCAAATGGACTACCGCAGCGTCGATGTTGGCGAGCCGCCGTTTGCCGCCATGGCGGCGGAACGCTTTTCCGGACACCACGATCGTTACTATGTGGATTTCGGGATCGACGTGCGCACCTTCACGCGCATCAGCTACGCCGACGTGATGGCGGGACGATTCGATCCGGGGCTGGTGGCGGGCAAGCTTGTTCTGGTGGGCGCCACCGCCGTGCAGCTCGGCGACATGGTCACCGTACCGGTTTATCGGGCGCTGCCCGGCGTCGCGCTACAGGCCCTCGCGTATCAGTCGCTGGCCAGCGGCCTCGCGTTTCACAAACTCGATCGGACTTACAGCGTCGCCGGCGCCCTGCTCTTGGCCTTAGCCGCTGGTTCTCTTCTGCGGCGTTATAGTTGGCGGATCGCCGGGATCGGCACCGCCGGCGCCGTCGCCGCCCTGATCGCCACCACCTTGGCCGTGCATTCCGCTTTCGCTCTGTTTCTCGCGCCGGCTGTCTGGATCCTGATATTGATCCTGTCATTCGCCGCGGCAGTACTGGCCAAGGTCAATCAGCAGGATCTCCTGCTATTCCTGCAAGGATTGGCGATGCGGCGCCGAAGCGCGTTAATGAAGATGATCGTCGAGAACAGCTTTGACGCCATTCTCACGGTCACGGAGTCTGGAGAGATCCGCACGGTCAACCCGGCTGCCGAGGCGATGTTCGGCTACCGCGCCAACGACATGGTCGGCAGGAATGCGACAATGCTGCTGGCCGGCGCACCGTCCGACGCATCAGGGGACAGCCTGTCGTTGGAGGCCCTAGCGGCCCACGGAGCCATCACCGAAACAGGAGCCCGGCAGGTCATTGCCGTGGATCGGCAAGGCACACGCAAGGTACTGGATCTGGCCATAAGCCGAATGCAACTCGGCCAGGAAGCGCTGATGATTCTGATCGCGCGCGACGTCACAGGACGCGTCGAAGCCGAGCAGGCGCTCCTGCAGGCCAAACAGGCCGCCGAACTTTCCAGCCGCAGCAAGACGGAATTTCTGCACAATATGAGTCATGAATTGCGTACGCCGCTCAATGCGATCATCGGATTTTCCGAGGTCATGCAGCGTGAGACCTTTGGACCGATCGGCGCTCAATATGTCGATTATGCCAAGGACATTCACGAAAGCGGGCGCCATCTGCTGTCGGTCATCAATGACATCCTCGATGTGGCGAAGATCGAATCCGGACGCTTTGACCTGACCGAGGAATACGTGGCCATAGCCGACATTCTCGATTCAACCATCCGCCTGGTTCGGGATCGCGCCACACGCACCGGCGTGACGCTGCTCGCCCCGCTTGCCGAAGACCTGCCGTCCGTCCGCGGCGACGGCCGTGTTCTCAAACAAGTGCTCCTCAACCTGCTCGACAATGCGACCAAATTCACCGCCGCCGGCGGCCATGTCGTCGTGACGGCGGCCACGGCGCCCTCCGGTTCGGTCGACATCACCGTTACCGACAGCGGCATCGGCATTCCCGCCGACCGGCTCGAGAGCGTGATGCAGCCGTTTGGCCAAGTCGACAGCTCCTTGAGCCGCAAATACGGCGGGACCGGACTCGGCCTGCCGCTGGCGAAACGCTTTATGGAAATGCATGGCGGCAGCCTGATACTGCGCAGCGAATTCGGCATTGGCACCACGGTTACCGCCCGGCTGCCGGCCGAACGTGTGATACAACCCGACTCCCGGGCAAACCGAATCGCGTCGTAGCCGCGGACGCAGTGAGATGGCCCGCCACGGCTTCCCGGGCGGGCCGATCACAAATTAGTCCGGACGTTTAACGGCGACCATCGGTTTTGTCCTCGTCGTCCTCGTCTTCCTCGTCCTCGTCATCCTCCTCGTCGTCGTCCTCATCCTCGGCTACGTCCTCGTCATCTTCTTCGTCCTCGTCCTCGTCGGACTCGGCGCCCAATTCCGCCATCAGTTCCTGCTTGCGCTCAGCCAACTCGGCACCGAGCGCCTGCAGATCGACATCGGCCTTGCGCACCTTGGGGAACAATTCGTCCTGTTCCTCCTTGATGTGATGATTGATGTATTCGCCAAGCACGGTGAACTTCGCGTCATACAGTTCGTCGCCCGGCTCCATCACTTCCAATTGCTCGACCAGGTCCTTCGCGGTGGCATGTTCCACTTCCGCCTCGTCGAGCAGGTCGTCGCCCTCATCATCGAGCGCGGCGCGCGCGGCCGGATAGAAGATCTCTTCCTCGATCTCGGCATGAACGGTGAGTTCCTGGCAGGTCTGCTGGACGATCTCGCCCTTCTCTTCTTCCGAGGCTTCGTCCTCCTTGAGTTTTTCGAACGCCTTAAACATGGCCTGGACCTTCTTGTGGTCCTCGGTCAACAAGGCGATCGCGTCCTGGCCGCCCTTGCTCGTGGATTTTGATTTCGACTCGCTGGAAGATTTCGATCGCGTCGCGGGCATCTCGGACTTGGCTTGTCCTTTCGCCATATGCTCTCTCCTGATGACAAGAATGGAACGATTGTGCTGCGGAATAGAACGCGCGGAAGTGCGCCAGGTTGCAGGCGACGCGGGAGACTTTTTTCAGTAGCAAACACCTGCCCTAGTCGCTTGCAGAATAGCTATGGGAAGTGACCGAATTCGTCTTCTGCCGGGTGTGGCAGCAAAGAGGGACCGGACCGCCAGGCGGCCCGGCCCTCTTTGTAGACCTCGCAGTTCTTAGACTTGCCGGCGAGCCGGAATGACCTCCGCGTCGGCGGTCATCGTGGGATCGACCGCTCCCATGCGGCCACCGAACCATGCGGCAATGGCGCCCAGCAGTAAGGCGATGAAGCCGAACAGCGCGCCTTTGGCGGTTGCGTCGGCGGCAACATCGGCAGCCTGTGTCGCCTTCTGCTTTGCCTGCTCTACAGCTTGGCGATACTGCTGCTCGTATTGCATGACCTGGGCGCGCGCCTCGTCCACCGAGATGTTCTGCGCGCTGGCGAGGGCTTGGGCGGCGCGTTCACGAGCAGCATCCGCCTGCGCTTGATCACCGAGCACGACGGCCCGCATCGCGGAAACCGCCGCATCGCGCAACGCCTGGGGATCGGTGCCACCGGAGCGCTCGCGGATCTGCCGTTCGATATCGCCGAATATATCGCTATTGGCGACCGCGGGAGCCGCGGTCTCCAGTGCCGCGCGTCCAACGCCGCCCACCGTGTTCTTCACGGCTCCGAGCGCGCCGCCCACCACCGCACCTATCGTGGAGGTGAGCAGGAAGAAGACGATGATCGTCGTCACCGCCCAGGTGGTGAGTCCATGCCAACCTGCTGTCGATTCCTTCGGCCTTCCCGAGAGGCGTCCCGCGGCATGCCCGCCGAGGAAGGCGGCGACGATGCCAGCGATGGTCCACCAGAGGGCGGCGCCCACGGAGAAGGTGGTCGCCGATGGGTTGTCGCCGGATGCCGGATCGACTGTCGCCGCGCCGACGCCAATACCGAGCATATTGAGCAGCAATTGCGTTACCAAGGAAATGGCAACGCCGGCGAAGACCGCACCCCAGGAAATATTATTGATAAGGACCGTCCGCACATCCTCCGCGGGGGTGATCGCAGTCATATGCGGTGCATCCTTGTCGCCGCGCGCACGCGGCGTAGTGCCGCTGTGAGTGGTTACATGGGACATGTTTGTGCTCCCTATTTGTCGAATGGCGTTGGACTTCCGCCGATATGGAACGCACGGCGTTGCTGAGTCGCACAACGCGCGCAAAATTCCCCTCTTAAACCAAAGAACTACGGCAAAGTTCCGGCCCTGCTCTTTTGCCGGGCGCGGCAACTTGCCATCTCGAACCCGGAACGTGAGGGGCAATGGCCACGTTTACGGTGGCAGAGAAGGAGATGGCATGGCCGATGATCTGAAGAATTCCGGACCACAAGACCGGTCGCGCGTGAACATGACTGAGGATTGGGAAGTCCAGTGGTGGTGCCAAAAATGGGGCGTTACCGCGGCGCAGCTCAAGGAGGCGGTTGCGAAGGTCGGGCCCATGGCGGACAAAATCGCTCGCTATTTCGACAAGCCCTTGTGAAGGCATCCACCAGGGCGTCCGTCGCGTGCATGGGCGTGCGACTTCGGATTTGACGACAGTCAAGGTGCGGTTTGACAACCGTCATGACGCGGTTTGATGAAGGTCAAGTCGCGGTGCCTGAACAGTCCGAGAACGACGAAGGCAGGTCTAAGCGACCCCGCGCAGTGGAGAGCCAGACGACGTCGGTCAAGCCCTCCATCGATAAGTGGAACCATTGCCGTCGATTCGCGGTGCCTCGATGGACATGACTCGAGTTCGGCGACACATGCCGAGGCGGCCTAAAGGCCTCACACAAATACGCCGATAGTTAACGAAACCTGCCCAGAAGACATTTGTCATGGATATTGCACTTGCCTTCTAAAAGGTCGGCGATATTAGATGCCGTGCGAGATTGCCATGAGCGCTAGGAAGCCTCGTAGACAGTGCTGGCTGTACGAAGTGGGCGGCAGGGGAGCGTGTCCATGCGGATTCTCATCGTTGAAGACGACGCCATGTTCGCGTTCGCCATCGATGACGCGCTGTCGAATGCTGGACATGAAATCGTCGGGTTTGCCCGCGACGAACATGCCGCCCTCGATATGGCGGCGGTGAAGGAGCCTGATCTCGCGCTGATGGATCTTCGCCTCGCGCGCGACACGTCCGGCGCAAACGCCGCGCGATTGCTCCGTGAACGCTATGGGATTCCATCACTCTTCATTTCAAGCAGCCCGGAAGATTGCCGCCGCGCGGCCAAGGAGTCCGGCGCGCTCGGCTGTCTAAGCAAGCCGTTCATGGATCAGGATTTGGTCAGCGTCGTGGCGATTGCCGAACATATCCTGCAAGGCCGGGCGATCGATCTGCGACCCCGCGGTTTCGAGATTTATCCGGTTGAGTGACGACGGGAATTGTGCCGGATCGGTGCGCGGCCTTTCCCTCTAGCCCGCCTCCTTAAATTCCGCCCTCGAGCGCATGCGCTTGGCATAGTCGGCGAGTGCGCCGGCAACCGCGTTGGCCAAATCAGGGTGAATGACATGGCGATCGACCACCAGTTTGATCACCGCTTCGAGGGTCGCCCGTGGGTGTGCCTGGGCCCACGGCTGATATGTCTTCGCGTGAGCCCAGGCGAGGAACGGCGGGATCTCGCGCCGCCCGCCAGGCCCTTGGCCATAGCGATGGGCGCCGCCGATCCCCGCCATCAGCATGCCGCAGACCGCAAGGTAAACCGCGCGGATTTCATTCGCAGACCGCTCGAGCGCGCTCATGCCCACCGCCTCGCCGAGCTGTCCGAACCCGCTCAGCAAGGCGAGCAGTGGATCGGGACGCAGCTTCGCCAGCGTCTCAGGCGTGGGCCCGATGCAATCGCAGCGCGCGCGGGGGGCGGCCCCGCCTTTTCTTGGGCGTCTTTTTGACCAAAAGACCAAACTCCGGTCACAGGGATGGCTGATGGACGGCCGTCGGCAATGGCAAACGGGCAGCTTCGTCTGAGACCTCGCCTGCCCCCCTCGCCTGCTCGCTCGCGATACGCTTGAGAATGGACCCGTGATGGTCGCGGTATCGTTGACTCGACTCGAGCTTTTCCGCCATGCGACGCCGGCGCACCATGATGGTGATGCGGTGCACGTCACCGAATGCCTTCGCGATCGTCCCATCGGAAATGCCTAGATCGTGCATGACGAAAGCCACCATGTTGCGGGCCCATACGAGGCGCGGCTTCGTGCGCGGCGTGGTCTTGCCAGGCAGGTCGTCCGCCGCCACCTCCATGACAGCGCAGATGACGGCGAGGATGCGTGCCATGTTCGGCGCGGACTGCATGGTCATAGGCTCAGCACCGCCGCCCTTAACCCGCTCGTGGCGTTCTCATGCATTTCACCAGTCGGATGCAGCAGCCTCATCGCGCGCAGTTCACTGCAGCGCGGGCGGCTGTAGAACACGGAGCGGCCGATATGAGCGGCGAGTTCGTCGGGAGTCATTGCGCCATGGGCGCGGAAGGCATCGAGGATTCGCTGATGAGACGGGCGAATCCGACGCTCACCCTTCTGCCCGGGGTTCGCGCCGACGTGCCTTGTGACAGGGTCCTGCGTCCCATCGCGCGCGACGGTCGAGTCGCCCCCACGCCGAGGCTCTTCATTCATGACGAGCTTGCTCCTCGTGTTGGGGATGGATTCGTCGTCTGGCCATTGGCAATGACCAAGAAGGTCTGCAAATGCGGGAGGCTGGGAGCGCCACCGGGGACAAGCGCTCCCGCCCCTCTACCCCACCCGCGAAAAAGAACTGGCGGAGTAAACGACACTTGGGATGGCTGCCAATGGCGTGTCATGGCGCCAATTTATAGACAGTTCTATGAACCGTCAATAGAAACTTCTATAGAGCCGCGCCATAGAAATTTTTGTAGGCTCCTCAGGGGTGTAGCCGTGGCCAGTAGAGTGACAATGAAAACGTACGGGGAGCGTTTAGCCTGGGCGATGCATCGGGCCGACTTGGATCAGTCGGAGCTCGCGCGCCAAGTCGGCATCAAGCAACCATCCATCGCGCACCTGCTGAGCCCGCAAGCCAAGAAATCCGGTTACACGCCGGTTATCGCCCGCATCCTCAAAGTCGATGCGGAGTGGCTCGCGAACGGCCGCGGCACGCCCGAACCCCAGCAGGCACCGCCTTTCGAGGACAGCGCGACACTAGGAACAACACGGGAACCAATCGTTAAAGCGCCCTTAATCAGTTGGGTGCAAGCTAGCCGATACGTCGAAATATACGACCCATACGAACGGGGCGACTCTGAGGGGGAGGTTGAAGTGCCATATGGCAAAGACACCCTCATTGCGCTTCGCGTGAAGGGCAGTAGCATGAACCGCGTCGCCCCTGAAGGCAGCGTGATCATCGTCGACTATTCCGAGAAGTCGCTCACATCGGGCAAATATTACGTCGTCAAGCAGGACGGCATGGCGACCTTCAAGAGATATCGCACCAATCCGGACCGCTTCGAGCCAGAGAGCACGGAAAGCCACGATACCCTGTTCCCCGAAGGCACGGTTGAAGTCGTCGGTCGCGTCGTCAAAGTCATCAACGATCTATAAGCATCGTCGCCACCAGTCGCGCGGGATTTGTCCCGACGCTTACCGTATGTTTTAGACCCTATTCAAACAGGCAACTGGCGCGCTCCTGGTACGGTCCACGGCGATAGCACCAAAGAGCGCAAATATTCCCACGCGGTGTGGATTGGGCGGACGCCGAGACCGTTAGCTCACGTCACCGCTGCGGCTATTTCCGAATAAATGTCGCGCGGGTAAGGGAGACCGCATACCCGTATCCGCGAAACCTCGGCGTCGAAGGCAGCAAATGACTGCGGAGCAGTCTCGGTCACAAACCTATAGAATCGCGCGGGAACCACCCGCCCGTGTGCTGTGGTTCGAGCGTCTGTTTTATTTTTCTGTGGCCTTATCGGTGATCCGCTTTGCCATCAACTGGCCGAATCACCTACCTGTCGCGGCGTTCCTGGCGGTCTATGCACTGCTCATATTGCAACTCGTCCTGATCTGGCTAACGGCGCGCCGCCGCAAGAACTGGGCGCGATGGGTTTTGCTGGTGGTCTTCCTGGCATGGACGACCGCTGGCCTGATCTACGATGGCATGACCGGTGGCGCTGCATGGACAACGGCGGCCACCGTATCGGCCATCCTTCGCCTCCTCCAGCTTCTCTTCGAAAATATCGGACTCATTCTGATCTTCACGGGCAGGAGTTCGCGCCGCTGGTTCACGCCCCGGGAACAACACCCGGCTGCCTGGCCGCCTTAACGCCGCCTGACCACCGCGCGATCCACTGCATCCCTCTTTCCATGGGCAGTTCTCATCAACTGTCGGTGTGCGTCATGCGAATCGGCTGTGGGCCGGCACGCGGCAAGATCCGCCAAAAAGGACATCGCCGATTTCGGCAGGCTTGGTTTGATCGTGCCCGTCGACATCCCCCTCCCTCCCTTCGCCACAATGCGTCTCTGTGGACGGCTATCGAAAACCAAACCAAGGCTTCAGGACTCGCAAGGCGGCAATGACCTCGCAATAGCGGCTCTACCTATAGAAATACCTATTGACAAGTTATAGGTATTTCTATAAAAGGGGGATCCCAGCAGCGGTGACCCTCATGGCCAATGCCACGTCGCCTTTTCTCAACAAGCCCCTGTGTACCTGCGAGCAGGCGAGCGCCGATATCGCTCGCCACGGCGCGGAACAGGCAAACACTGAGCGGTGGCGACGCTTGCAGGATCATGGCGCGGCATTCGGCCGCATGATCCTCGACGGGGCCTTCGAGCGCATCTATGACGCTGACGGCAGCTATCGGCTGCGCCCCGTCGGACACAGTGGACCGCAGGGCCATCCAATGCCGGGTGACGGCGACAATGGGCCGGCCGGTGCGGCGCCGCTTGCGCCACACCCGACACCTACCAACATCGACACCGACACCGCCGATCCACGGTATTTCGGCTACTGTGCCGCACTGCGGGATATTTCGTGCTGGGTTGCGGCCGTTGCCATGGAGTCCCGAATCGACTCCCGCACCCTCGCGGCCCTCAACAGCGAAATCGAGCGGCTGTCCCAACGCAGCAGTGCGGCAAACGGCCTCGGCGAACCGCATGAAATGCGGCGATATCCCACAGCCGGCCAGCACGGAACATGATCATGACGCTCCCACGGCAAGCGGGCCGGCGGCCAATGGCTTTGGCAATAGAGCGATTCATCGCGCGACCACAGGATGCGGCGCTTGTCCCGCTTCTGATCGGTGTGCTCGCCAGAGGTTTGCTCCTCGCCTGCGGCGTGACTCTTTTCGTCGTCGTGGCGGCGAGCGATGGACAGGTGATCGACGTCGCTTGGCAAGTCTTGATGGGACGGTAAGTCGCATCCGCGCCCTCAGATCGGGAGACCATCATGGGGAATCCGCTGACGTTCGCGCTCCGTGCTGAAGTGCAAGCGCTGATCACGAGCAAGCCTGGAGCGGTTTGGCACGACGGCATTATTACCGGACGCACACTCGAAGAGACGCCACGCTACGACGTGCGGATCGCCGACGGCTCGATCATATGGAACCTGCCGGCAAACCATCTGAGGCTTCGCAAGGACGCCGCAGGCGCATGATCGGGAACCAACATGACGTTGCGGCAATCCCATTTCGGACTCAACCTGGGCGAGGTCTCAAAAAAGGCCCTTGCCCGCATGTTTCGCGGGGCAAATGATCCCGGGCGGTGGCAACCCGCCATGATCGCTCGGCATTCGAATTGGGAGCGGCGAACAGCGAGCAATGCGTATTTTGATCGTCGAAGACGAAGCACTGATTGCATTTGGCATGGGCGAGGCCTTGTTTGAGGCTGGACATACCATCAGCGGCTACGCGCGCGACGAACACAGCGCGGTGCGCCTGGCGACTCTCGATAAACCCGATCTCGCACTGGTTGATCTCCACTTGGCGCGTGGCACCTCAGGTGCCACCGTGGCACGCCTATTGCGGCAGCGTCACGGCATCCCGTCCATCTACGTCTCGGGCAATCCCGCCGAATGCCACACAATCGGACGGATGGCCGGCGGCTTCGGCTGCCTTACGAAACCTTTCAATGACGGCGATCTGGTCGAAGCGGTCGCCGTGGTCGACGCTGTCATGAAAGGTCGGTATCCCCGGATCGTCCCTGCCGCCCTCGAGCTTTACCTTATCCTCTAGGCACGCTGGCTCGGCACGAACGATACCAAGCCGATCGAAACGCGAAGCCTTCGTTGTGCGCCGCACCATCGATGGCCCGGCACGGACCCGCTCACACTTTCCACATACCGCGCGCCGTGGGCCCGCGTTACCCTTTCCACTTTTCGGAAACTGCGCGTATCCGTCCAGGGAAACCGATGCTGGTTTTGGTAGTGGAAGATGATGCCTTGCTGGCCATGGATGTCGAAGCCATCCTGACCAGCGCCGGACACGGCATCCTCGGACCCGTCGCCTCAGCGGCCGAGGCATTGGAATTAGTCAAGGAAACCATCCCCGACCTGGCGCTGGTCGATCTCGGCCTGAGCGAAGGCCCGGTCGGCGCCGCTCTGGCGCGCTATCTCCTCTGGCGATTTTCGATCCACTCCATTTTCATCACCGGCAACACGCGGGGCGCGACGACGCATCAGGATGCCGCTCTCGGCCTATTGCGCAAGCCGTTCACACGCAAAGACCTGTTATCGAGCGTCGCGCTCGCCCAGGCGATGATGGCGGGCAGCGTGCCGACTATGAACGTTCCGGGATTCAGGCCGTTTTCAAATACTGGCTCGGATCCGCAGCCTTCCTGATTTTGAAGCGCTAAGCATCCTCGGCCAAGCCCTTGTCTGCTCCGCTGAGATCGGTCCGGCATCGTAACTCAAGGAATGACAAACGGGCTTTCGACCGCGTGCTTGCGCGGCACCGCAAGCCTCCGGCTTGTCGCTGTGCAATTCGGCGTACGATCGGAAATCTCGCGGCGCAGCGCCTCATCGTCCAGCACGGTGGCAAGATCGGCGAGCCGCGCCGGAATCGGCATGTCGTCACACCAGTCGGCCTCACCGCATTTCAGGATGGCGCCGTTCTGCGGCAAAAAGACCCGCAGCTCAAGCCTTGCGCGGAAGCAGGTAACCGCGCGGGGCTGGTGCCAAATCGCGCAACGTGGCAAGGAACGGCGGGCCTTCGGTGGCCGGAGATGCCGGAACGTCACTATGCTTTGATGAACCGCTCGGCGTGGTGCGGGACCGCTAATCCGAGGGTCGGAAGTGGTGGGCGCGACAGGGATTGAACCTGTGACCCCTACCATGTCAAGGTAGTGCTCTACCGCTGAGCTACGCGCCCGCCTGCTCGACGCCGGTCCATGCCGGCGCTGAAATGGGAAGCGATTTATACCCGATCGTCTCGGCATTGCAAGCGCGGGCCGAGCCTCGGACCGCCGGTTTGCCGCGGCACCGGGCAGATCCTGAATGCCGTCGGGTGGTTATGCCCGCAGCCGGCTCAACACCGCCGGGTGACACCAAGCGTCAAGTCCGCTAAATCATGATGATGTCCGAAAGCGATCAGTCCAGCCCAGCTACACGACCCGGCCCAGATCCGGCCGCCCCTGGCGCGCGGGTGTGCGAAGTCCTCGCACCGGCCAGTCAAACCATGGCGGCGGTGTTTGCGTCGCCCCACAGCGGCAACGATTACCTGCCCGAATTCATCGCCGCATCGAGACTTGATGCCTGGACGCTGCGCAAGTCGGAAGACAGTTTTATGGACCGCCTGTTCGGCACCGCCCCGGACCACGGGGCGCCGTTGCTGCGTGCGCTTTTTCCGCGCGCCTATATCGATCCGAACCGCGAACCGTTCGAACTCGAC
Source organism: uncultured Alphaproteobacteria bacterium (assembly GCA_963752345.1). GTDB lineage: Bacteria > Pseudomonadota > Alphaproteobacteria > SMXQ01 > SMXQ01 > CAVVYA01. The sequence goes on along the minus strand of CAVVYA010000015.1, from coordinate 45,160 downwards.
CCCGAGATGTTCGAGGATGCGCTGCCGGATTATGTCAACACTACGACCCCACGCGTCGCGGGCGGCCTGGGCACCATCGCGCGCGTTGTCGCCAACGGGGAAGATATCTATAAGCGCAAATTGCGCTTCGCTGAGGCCGTGCAGCGCGTCAACAGCCTCTATCATCCCTATCACCGCAATCTGCAGCAACTGATCGAGCGCACGCGCGCGCAGTTCGGCTATTGCCTACTGGTTGACTGCCATTCGATGCCGTCGATTGGCGGGCCAATGGATCAAGACGCCGGCCTGAAGCGCGTCGATATTGTGCTCGGTGATTGCTTCGGCACCTCATGCGCGCCATCGATCACGGCTCTGGCCGAAGACGTGATGCGCGATCTCGGTTATCGCGTAACGCGCAACATGCCGTATTCAGGCGGTTTCACAACGATGCACTATGGGCAGCCACACACGGGCGTGCATGCGCTGCAGATCGAAATCAACCGCGCCATCTACATGGAAGAGGATCGGTTTCAACCGACCTCGCGATTCCATGCGCTGCGCGAGCATCTCAGCATACTGATTGCGACATTGAAAACGAGTTTGCCGCAGATCATGACGAAACGCGCGGCCGAATAGCCGCGACGAATTCCCCCGAGCTCACCGCCTCAAGCGCCGCGTCATATCCGCGGGCGTGCCGATACATGTCGGGTTGAGAGGGTCATCCCGTGCCACGGCGTACTCGGCGCCGCAGTGCGAAACGATGCGCAAAAAAATTGGGCCGCACCGAAGCGCGGCCCAAGTCTAGGGAGGAAACGCCCAAGAAGGGTGTTACGAAACGGGGCGCATACCCGCGTTTCGCGAAATCAGATATGCCACCAACGGTCTACCAAATCAAACGTTTTATATAAGAGTCCGAGGCGCCATTCACGGCCTGTTGCAAAAAGGTCTCAAGGTGCTGTTTCGACAGCGATATCCATGTTCGTCGAGCGGCAAGCCGGCAATGCGGCAGAGGTCAACGGCCGGCCGCAGGCTGGCACGGGCCTTGCGAGGCTTGCGCCATGATGTTCATGCCCTGCCCTGTCCTTCTTCGCCATGCGCGCGCCGCGCTGGTCGGTTTCATGCTGTTCTCAGGCCCTGCCGCAAGCCTCGCGGGAGTTCTGCCGGCGGCCGGCCAAGTCTCTCCAGAACAACGGAAAATCTGCGCCGAGCCGATCCGCCACCACGAGCGCGAAGCGGGCATTCCCAACCAATTGCTGGCGGCTGTGGCGCGCGCCGAGTTGGGCCGCTGGGACAAGGTCGACTCGGCAAGTTTTGCCTGGCCATGGACCGTCACTGCCGAGGGCAAGGGACAGTTTTTCGCCAGCAAGGAGGAGGCGATCGCGCAGGTCAAGCGGCTGCGCGGGCGCGGCGTGCGCAACATCGATGTTGGCTGCATGCAGGTCAATCTCCTGCATCATCCGGATGCCTTCGCCGACCTGGAGGAGGCCTTCGACCCGCAGGCCAACGTCGCCTACGCGACGAGTTTCCTGAAGCAGCTTTTCGAACAGAAGCGTTCGTGGGTCACTGCGGTGGGCAACTACCATTCGGCAACGCCCGAATTTCACTTCCGCTACCGCGAGAAGGTGATGAAGCTGTGGACCGACGAGCGCCGACGCGATGCCGAAGCGCGCCGTCAAGAGGTCGTGGCTGCCTATCAGCAACGCCGTCAGCAGGCGCTGGCGCAGAAAGAACAGCCGCGCGAGCGCTCGGCGGAAAACGATGAGCCGTTGGAGTCCGACGCGGCGAAATTCAATATCGCGGATTCACGACCTGCCTCAAATCCACAGATCGGCGGTGTCGTCTCATCACGGCCGACGCTCTCATCCTCGCTGCCCTCCCGGGCGCCCGTACCGCAGGGTTCGTTTCGTGTCATGTCTCAGATCCCGTCCGCAGCGACGGCAGCGGCTGGCGACGGCGTCCCGTCGCGCACGGCATCACCTCCTGCAGCGTCGATTCGCCAAACGGCGCCCGCACGCATCCTACCGCGCACTACCCTGGTGCCGTTGGAGCGTCGTTTCTAGCAACGCCGCCGGCCGCGATCAGGCGCACCGTGAATCACGCGTCCGATGAAGGCGCGGCATGACTGCCCACGGGAATGCGCGTCGCATTGGATGAAGTCCCCGCGTAGTTGGTCATCCTGCATGTCGCAGCTGAGCGATAGAATAGGAGGTGTGTGCGCTTCTGCCAAAAAAGCAGTTTCGTGCGGCGTGCCCTGCGGAAGCGAATATCACGGCCCGTCCGGATCAGTCGATGATCTTCGAACGGAGTCGGCACTGTCTGCACGGTGCCGCACTGACGGCCTGGGAGCGCGCCGGTTATCCCATTGACATTCGCCCCATATCCCAGATCATCGGCGGGAACGAAGCCCCACTCGTAGTCGTTTAATAGGGTTATTCCACAACACAGATGGCCTTGTGAGCAGACTGATCGTCATCTCGAACCGCGTGACCGTCGCCGACAGCCGGGCTGCCAGCGCCGGCGGTTTGGCTATCGGCATTCTGGCTGCCTTGCGCGAGCGCGGCGGTATCTGGTGCGGCTGGAGCGGCGAGTTGAAGGATGAGCCGGACCACAAATTCCGGCGCTTCTCCGCCGGCGAGATCGAATACGCCACACTGGACCTCAAGCCCGCCGATTATCAGGGCTACTACAATGGTTTTTCGAACTCGGTGCTCTGGCCGCTGTTCCACTTCCGGCTCGACCTGATGAATTTCAGCCGTGAGACCTATGACGCCTATCGCCGAGTCAATGTGCGCTTCGCGCGGGCGGTCAAGGACCTCCTGCAGCCCGATGACATGCTCTGGGTGCATGATTATCATTTGATCCCGCTGGGCGAGGAGTTGCGCGGCCTCGGCGTCACGCAGCCCATCGGGTTTTTTCTTCACACGTCATTTCCGCCGCACCGGCTCGCGTCGGTGTTGCCGTGTCATGATGAACTCATGCGCTCTTTCACCGCGTACGACGTTGTCGGTTTCCAGACGCGCGGCGACCGCGATTCGTTTCGCGACTACTTGCATTGCAGCGCCTGGACAGCAACCTTATCGGTCCCGATCTCGTCCAGGTGGGGAACCGAGTTTTTCAGACGGCAGCCTTCCCCATCGGCATCGATGTCGACAACGTCGCGACCTTCGCGGCGCAGTCGGCGCGCTCGCAGCGCATCACGCGGCTGCGCACCAGCCTGCAGGGGCGCGATCTGATCGTCGGCGTAGACCGCCTCGATTACAGCAAGGGAATCCCCGAGCGATTTCGCGCTTTCGAGCGTCTGCTGGAGCGCTTTCCCACCTGGCGCAAGAGGGTGACGCTGCTGCAGATCGCGCCGCCCACGCGCGAGGAAGTGGCCGATTATTCCGCCATCCGCCATACGCTGGAAATGGCCGCGGGCCACATCAACGGTGTCTTTGCCGAATACGATTGGATGCCGGTGCGTTACCTCAACCGCAGCTTCTCGCGCCAAGCCCTGACCGGCTTCCTGCGCTACGCGAAGGTCGGCTTGGTCACGCCTCTGCGTGACGGCATGAATCTCGTGGCGAAGGAATATATCGCGGCGCAGGACCCCGCCGATCCCGGCGTCCTCGTGCTGTCCAAGTTCGCCGGCGCGGCCGAGGAGCTCGAGAGCGCCCTGCTGGTCAATCCATATGACGTGGACGAAGTCGCCGAAGCGTTGAATGCCGCCCTCAAAATGCCGCTTGCGGAGCGGCAACAACGCTGGCACGAAGCCATGGATGCCATTACGCACCAAGACATCGGCGCCTGGCGAAATCGTTTCGTCGCCGCTCTGCGTGCCGCTCCTTACGCCGCATAGCGCTTGATGCCTAAACGCGCAATAATGCGTCGCGAGATGACCAAACGCGACCAATCCCCTCTGCGACTGCTGGCGGATATCGGCGGCACCTACGCGCGCTTCGCTGTCCAGCGCGCCGGTCATCCGGCGCAAAAACTCCGTCGCTATCGCTGCGCCGATTTCGCCGATATCGTTACCGCGATCCGCAGTTATTTTCGCCAGGCGGGGCTTCGTTCATTGCCGACAATCGGCGCGATCGCCGTCGCAGCGCCCGTCATCGGCGACAAAGTCCGCATGACGAACCATCCCTGGCGTTTCTCGATCGAAGGCCTGCGCCGCGCTCTGGGGTTCGAAGCGCTCGTCGTGGTCAATGACTTTCTGGCCATCGCCGAGAGCATTCCGTTCCTCAAAGCGAGCGAACGTCGCAAGATTGGTGGCAACCGCGGCGTGAGCCGCGCAGCCATTGCCGTAATCGGGCCGGGCACCGGGCTCGGGGTCGGCGCCTTGGTGCCCGATGAGGATGTCGGCGACAAAGGCATGCTGTGGCACGCCATCGCAACCGAGGGCGGCCACGCCACCATCGCGGGCACCAACGAACGCGAGGATGCGGTCATCCGACAGATCCGGCGCCGCCATAGTCATGTTTCAGCCGAACGTTGTCTGTCGGGCCGCGGACTCATCAACATCTACCGTGCCTTGGCGGAGATCGAACAAGTCAAGGCTGCGGAACTGACGCCGCCCGCCCTCACCCGCCGTGCTCAGAATGGCGACCGATTGGCGCGCGAGGCCGTCACCATGTTTTGTGCCATGCTCGGCTCGACGGCGGGCAATCTTGCGCTGATCTACGGCGCAGTCGGCGGTGTCTACATTGCCGGGGGCATCGTTCCCAAGCTCGGCCGGCTGTTCGACACCAAGCTGTTTCGTGAGCAGTTCATCGACAAAGGCCGCTACCGCCGCTACCTCGCGCCGATTCCAACCTATGTCATTACCCATCCGCTGCCTGCGCTCATCGGCCTCGCGGCTCTGCTCGACCGCCGGGCGCGAGCGACCCCTTGCCATCATGGCTCCCGGGTCGGCCTAGCTGCGCTTAAGGCAGGCGTTCCTGGTAGCGCCACGCCAACAACGCCGCGCCAACCAGGCCGAGGACCGCGAGAATAAGAAAGCCGGACGGGTAGCTGCCGGTCGCGGTCACCCAGGCACCGAACAGGGTCGGCCCCAGCATGACGCCGGCGAAGGTCAGGAACAGCGAGCCGCCAGTGGCCGTGACCGCCTGTCCCGCCGGCGCCAGGCGCGACAGCTCCGCCAGCATGACGCCATTCCATCCTACGGCTGTCGCGCCGTACACCACCGCCACGGCGAAGATCGTGACGGTATGCCAATGGGGCGCGACCAGTGCCATGGTCACGCTGGCGGCCGCCATCAGCAATCCGAGCAGCATCAGCACCTGACGCGCCGGCAGCAACAGCCCGGCGACGGCCCCCCACAGCACACGCCCGCCGACGCCTGCAACCTGCGCCGACGCCAGCACGAGGCCGGCCGTGATCAGGTCGCGCTGGATCGCCTCGATGAGATAGGTCACGAGATACGACAGCATCGACATCTGCACCGCCGAATAGGCCATGGAAAGCAGCGACAGGCGGCGCAGACCGGTGTGACGCAACACCAGACGAATCGAATTCAGCGGATTGATCCACAAGCTCTGCCGTTCATTGCGCTCGCTGTCGAGCGAGGCGCGCAACGGTTGCAGCACAAACGCCGTCGCGATGCAGACCGCCCCGACGGTCAACGCGGCAGTGCGCCAACCGTAGGCGAGTACCAGCACCGGCACGATGACGCCGGCCAACACGCCGCCGGCCGGCACCCCGGTCTGCTTGATCGAAAAGATCAGCGGCATGAACTGGGGCGGTGTTTGCGCCGACAGGATGTGCGACGAGGCTGGCGTCGTCGGGCCATACCCGAAGCCGAGAATGACGGCGGCGAGCACGGCGGTCGCCAGCGACCCGGTCGTCAGCAGGACCAGGCTGATGGCGCAAAGCAGCAGACATATCTGCAGCACGCGAATCGCGCCGTAGCGGATGATGAACGGGCTGCCCATCACGCCCGACGTCATGCCCGCGAGGTAGGTCACCGACACATAAAGCCCGACCCACGCCGCCGGCACACCCAAATCGGCGGCGAGCGGCACGGCGATCACCGGCACAGTGAGATTGGCCCACGAGGTCAAGACCTGGGCCAGCAGGGTGGCGCCGAGAGGCCACAAGACGCCACGCAGGCCCGAGCGCGACATGCCGTCGCGCGGCGGTTTGGGGTTAGGTGTCACGGTGACCGACCGGCGCGGCGGAATGCCCGATGACATCTGTAAGTCCGCGCCATGACATCCCACTGACTTTGATTGCATGGAACTTAGGCAACATCGATTGGCTATTTTGCTGTCGCCACAGTCGTTTGTTCCCGGTGCTTACGCCGACGCAACAGCAACAAGAGGGTTTTTTGCAACGAGGATGCTGAGAAATCGCGCACATCTTCTGAACTGGCTAACAATTAATCAGTTTGCCGCTTGTCTCAGCTAAGGTGACAGTTCCGCAACATACTGTAAATGAAAGAAAAATCGCGAACGCCTTTATCTTGCTGCGAGTGGCTTCGTGTTTGCATATCTCTTGCCAGTGCTGTCGCCGGAGGGGGACGACACGGGGCCGTTTTGCCACTGGCCGCTCGGTTCCGGCAGCAGACCTGAGGTCACTACAGGCAACCAATCAAGGATTCCAAAATGAAACTGTATCTTCTCGGCGTTGCAACCGCGGCCATGATCGGGAGCGCATCGCTGGCCTATGCCGGCGATCCGCTCGTTGAGCTGCCGGCCGGCGACAAGATCGTCGGCAGCGTCGCCTTCACCACGCAATACTACGCACGCGGCTTGCGCCAGACCGACGAAGGTGTCCCCGCCGTACAGGGCGCCCTCGAATACAATCATTCCTCGGGCATCTATATCGGCGCCTGGGCCTCCAACGTCAGCGAAAACGTCATCGGAACGGGCGCGGGTATCGAGATGGATTTCTCGGCGGGCTATCGCGGCTCGATCAACACCAACTTCACCTACGATCTCGGCCTGATCTACTACTACTACCCCGGCTATGACGGTTCGCTCGATGCCGATTGGGTGGATGCCAAGGTCGCCGCCGGCTACGACTTCGGCTTCATGCAGACCATGTTCACCGCCCTGGTCTCGCCGGAATACCAATACGAGTCCGGCACGAGCGTCTATCTCGCCGCGGACATCACGATTCCGGTCGGTAAGTTCTCGATCTTCCTGCACGGCGGCCGTCAGTGGATCGACGACGAAGTCCGCTTCGGCTATCCGGACTTCTTCGACTACAGCATCGGCATCGGCACCAACCTCGTCGGCCTCGACCTGAAGCTGCAGTTCATCGGCACCGATCTCGACCAGAACGACGTTCCGGCCGGCAGCGGCGGCGAGCGCGAAGCGATCGTCTTCACCGTCAGCAAGGCGTTCTAACTCCCGTTGTCTCTAGGACGGACGCGCCGCAAGGCGCGCCGTCCAGTACCTCAGGCATCGCAAGGCCCGGTCCCATTCTTTGGGGCCGGGCCTTCCTTTTGCCCAAACCTGGGAACGGCGCTGCAGCCCCCTCTGGTCCACATCGGTGTCGCTGATCGGCGTACCAAGGCCCGCTTCGACGCGCCGCAGGTGGGGTGATCGACACGGCATGGTCCAATAGCGCTCTGATATAATTCGGTTAGTCGACGGCGGACGTTTGTTAAGAAATCCTTCACAGATACATGCATAAAGTTATATTACTTTAGTAAAGCCCCCCCCCCCCCCCCTTCATCGATTTTTTCAATGGTCCGCTAATGCCCTATTCCATCGCCGCGCCTGTTGCTCGGCTCTATGAGCTCGCCAGCCAACTCACCCGCATGGGTGCCTGGAGCGTCGATGTACCGAGTGGCCGCATCTTCTGGTCGGATCAGGTCTGCCTGATTCATGACGTTCCCATCGGGACCACGCCCACGGTCGAGGCGGCGCTCGCCTTCTATGCGCCGCACTGCCGGCAGAAGATTTCCGATGCGTTTCACCAGTGCGTCGCTCACGGCATACCGTACGACTTGGAGCTCCAGATCGTCACAGCCGCGGGCCGTTCAGTGTGGGTTCACGCCATTGGCGAGCCATCGAGAGGCGAGACGGGGGAGATAATCCAGGTTCAAGGCGCATTCCAGGATATCACTTCCATCAAACAGGCCGGGGAGGACGCACGCTTCCTCGCCGCGCGCCTGATCAATACCCTCGAGAGCATCACCGACGCCTTCTTCACGCTCGATCATGAGTGGCGCTTTACCTACCTCAACGGCGAGGCCGCACGCGGCCTCCAGCGCTCGAAGGAAGACCTGGAAGGCAAGATATGCTGGGAGGAATTCCCGGAAGCGATCAACACGGCGTTCTATCGGGAATATCACCGCGCCATGCGCGAGAATATTGCCGTGTCGTTCACGGAATATTATCCGCCCTTGCAAAAATGGCTCGAGGTGCGCGCCTACCCCTCGACCGAGGGACTTACTGTCTATTTTCAAGATGTGTCGGAGCAGCGCGGGGCGAACGAGGCCTTGCGCGAGAGCGAAGCGCGCTTCCGCTACGTCGCCCGGGCAACCGCGGACACGATCTGGGATTGGGACCTGATCACCAACCAGCATTGGTGGAATGACGGGCTCGAACGGGTGTTCGGATATAGCCAGGCGGACATTCAACCCGGCGTCGAGTTCCTGGATCAGCCGGCTTCACCCGGAGGACCGCGAGCCCGTGGTGCGCAAGATCGCCGCCGCAATCGGGTGCAAGACCGAAAGCTGGAGTGACGAATATCGCTTTTTGCGCAAGGATGGCACCTACGCCGCGGTGATGGACAGGGGCTTCATCATCTTCAACGAACAAGGCACTGCCGTTCGCATGGTCGGCGGCATGACCGATATGAGCGAGGAGAAGCGATTCGAGGAACAGCGGCGCGATTCCCAGCATCTCGAAGCGCTGGGTCAACTCACCGGCGGCGTCGCTCACGACTTCAATAACCTCCTGACGGTCATTCTCGGCAATTCGGAAGTTCTCGTCGAGCATCTGAAAGGGAATGACCGGATGCATATGCTGGCGGACATGATTCACGTCGCCGCCCACCGTGCCGCCAACCTGACGGCACGGTTGCTCGCCTTCGCCAGGCGTCAGACTTTGGACAACCAGGCCGTCCGAGTCGACGAATTGATCGCCGACATGCAAGAGCTGCTGCGCCGCACCCTGGGCGAGCACATCGAGGTGAAGCTCAAATCCAGCGCCGGCGCCTGCTGCGCGCTAATCGATGCGGCGCAACTCGAAGCGGCGGTGCTCAATCTTGGTATCAACGCGCGCGATGCCATGCCGTCCGGCGGCACCCTGACGATCCGGACGAAAACGACCTATCTTGCGGCGAATAACGACCAGGGCCTTGCCGCAGGCGATTATGTGATGATCGGCGTCAAGGATACCGGCACGGGCATGCCCGAGCATGTGATGGCGCGGGCCTTCGAACCGTTTTTCACCACCAAGGAGGTCGGCAAGGGCAGTGGCCTCGGCCTCAGCATGGTATATGGCTTCGCCAAGCAGTCGGGCGGCCATGTCAAGATCCAATCCGAGCTTGGCAAGGGCACGGTCATTCGTATGTATCTGCCGCGCGCCGAGCGCGTGCCCCAGGTGGCCGCGGATAAAGCGGCCCCAAGCCCGACAGGTACCGAGCAGATCCTGCTGGTCGAAGACGACGATCTGGTGCGAGGCCAGGTGCTCAATCAGCTGACATCGATGGGCTATTGCGTGACAGCAGTGCAGAACGGCGCCGAAGCACTCGCCCTGCTATCCGCGGCCCGCGATCGATCTGCTGTTTACCGATATGGTCATGCCCGGCGGCCTGAATGGGCGGGAGCTCGCCCAGGAGGCTTGGCGACTGATGCCGGATCTGGCGGTGCTCTTTACATCGGGCTACACCGATGACGAGCTGATGAAGGGCGGACGTCTCGACCGGCCGATCCAGTTCTTGCACAAGCCCTATAGCCGCCACGAGCTCGGCACGAAAATCCGCATCGCGCTGGGCCGGACCAGCCCGGCGGCGAACTCTCTGTCCAAGCAGCACACGGCTTTGGCTCTGGCGGGTTTCGCCGCGTGCCGCGTCGAGGCCTGATAGGCGGACGAAAAAGCGGGCAGACACGCGCAGAGAGCCGCTATATTTTGCGCAGGCGTCGTCGAGGTTCGCGGCGTTGTCTTATCCTGCCTCGCGCCTAGACGGGGCGGGCGTAGCGGGAGAAACGTATTACGATGCACGGTCCGGTCGACAAGAGCCTTCTCGAGCGACAGTCCAGGCCCGCACGAGCTCCCGCGTCCGAAGATTCGCAGCGAATAAAGGACATTCTGCCAAGCCTGCCGGAGATTCATGGCAGCGTGCCCGTACCCGCCCTCGCCGCTGGATTCCTGCGCAAGCTCGCCGCTTTCGCCGGGCCAGGCTACCTGGTGGCCGTTGGCTACATGGACCCTGGGAACTGGGCGACGGCGCTCGCTGGCGGGTCGGCATACGGCTACACCTTGCTGTCCGTGGCGCTGATCTCCAGCCTGATGGCGATGCTGCTCCAAGTGCTGTGCTCGCGCATCGGCATCGTTTCCGGACGCGACCTGGCCCAGCTCTGCCGCGAGCGCTTTCCGCGTCCTGTGGGCTACGCCCTTTGGGTGCTGGCCGAGGTCGCGATCATCGCTACCGACCTCGCCGAGTTGATCGGCACCGCCATTGCGCTTCAGCTCCTGTTCGGCATTCCCCTGCTGCTCGGCGTCATATTGACCGCGCTCGATGCCTTCCTGATCCTGTGGCTGCAGAACAAGGGCGTGCGCTGGCTCGAAGCTTTCATCATCGCGATGATCGTGCTCATCCTCGTGTGCTTCGGGGTCGAGATCGCGCTGTCGGCGCCGGAGATCGGCGCGGTGCTCGCCGGTTATTTGCCGTCGCCCGAGATCGTCGGCAATCCGGACATGCTCTATCTCGCCATCGGCATCCTCGGCGCGACCGTGATGCCGCACAACCTCTATCTCCATACGGCGGTGGTGCAGAGCCGCAAGATCGGCCCCACAGTCGCGGAGAAGCGCGAGGCGATTTGCTTTGCCTCGATCGAACTCGACGATCGCGCTGACCATCGCGTTGTTCATCAACTCCGCGATCCTGATCCTGGCGGCCGCGACCTTCCACCAGGCGGGACGGACCGACGTGGCCGAAATCCAGGAAGCCTATCTGCTGCTGGCGCCGATGCTCGGCCTCGGCCTCGCTTCGACCTTCTTCGCCGTCGCCCTGCTCGCCTCGGGCCTCAATTCGACGGTAACGGCGACGCTGGCCGGCCAGGTGGTGATGCAGGGCTTTCTGCAGATCCGACTGCCGATGTGGCTGCAGCGCCTGGCCACGCGGCTCGTCGCGATCGTGCCCGCCGTCGTCGTGACCTGGCTTTATCAGCAATCCGGCACCGCCGAATTGCTCATTCTCTCCCAGGTCATTCTCAGCCTGCAGCTGCCCTTCGCGGTGGTTCCGCTGATGCTGTTCGTCAGCAGCCGCAAGGTCATGGGCGATTTCATCCCGCAGCGCTGGATGCTGGTCCTGGGATGGGCCAGCGCCGCCCTCATCGTCATCATCAATCTGAAGCTGCTGTCCGATTGGATCTTGGGCGATTAGGCCACACCATTCCCGGATGGACCAAAGCGGTGATTGCGTGTGCATGGAGCGGCCGACTGCGTTAGGATCGGCCGCCATGCAGCCTCTCGGCCCCAACAAAGCCGCCGTTTTCCTGGACCGCGACGGCACCATCATCGAAGATACCGACTACTTGGTGCATCCCGACCAGACGCGCCTGATCCCAGGCGCTGCGGCGGCGTTGCGGCGCTTGAACGATCTTCGCATACCCGTCGTGATCGTCACAAATCAGTCGGCCGTGGCCCGCGGCTTGGCGAGCGAGACGGACGTCGCGGCGGTCAACCAACGCTTGCGGGATTTATTGGCCGCGGCCGGTGCCCACATCGATGGCGTCTACTACTGTCCGCATCATCCCGACATCGGCGAGCCGCCTTACCGCCGCGCCTGCGATTGCCGCAAGCCGCTGCCTGGACTGCTGCAGCGGGCGGCGCGCGAACTCGGGCTCGACCTTCCCGCCAGCGCCATGATCGGTGACAATCTACGCGACCTCGAAGCCGGCGGCGCGGCGGGCTGCGCCATGCTTATGCTGGTGCGCACCGGCCATGGTGTGATAGACGAAGCGAAAGTAAAAGCCGCGAGATTCTCGGCACCTGCGGTCATTTGCCAGGATCTGGCGGCAGCGGTCGAGCAGTTGCTGTCACAGAGCGCGACGCACGGGCAACACGCGATGGAACGCCGGCCAGGCGACCAGCACCGCGCCATTCCCAAATAACACAGCAATCGTCGCCCGATGGAACAAACGCCGTTTACCGCTGCCGCTCATGCCGGGGATATCTCCGGTGCTGGACCCTATATTACCCGGCTGCTTCAGGGAGTGGCCATCGTCGCCCCGCTGGTGTCGATCTATGCGCCTCTGTTCATGGCTCCCCTCATTCTGATTGCCGCACCTGGCGTCATCATCCCGGCAGTTTTGGAGCGGCGCCGCATTCCCGTGACTCGGCCGGCCGCTGCTGGTCTTACTCATCCTTGTCGTGTTGTGGGGCGCGCTCAGCGCGAATTGGAGCATCTATCCCATCGGGTCGGTCACCACGGCATTGCAACTGCTGGCGCTGTTCGCCAGCGGCGCCGTGGTGATGGGCGGCGTGTCATTACTCGACGGCGCTGAAGCGGCGCGCATTGGCCGAGCTCTGGTGATAAGCATCGTGTCCGCTTTGGTGATTTATGCGGTCGAGATGGCGCTCAACAGCCCGATCCAAACGCTCATCCGCCAGGGCGGAACAGGAATCGAGCAGATCTATTCGCCCTTCAACCGCGGTCTTGCCGTGCTCATGCTGCTGTCGGTGCCAGCCCTGATCACCTTGCACCGCGCCGGCTACGTGCCGCTCGCCATCGGGCTATTCGCCGCCGTCGCGGCCATCATCTACGTCTATTATGGGAGCTCGGTGGCCGTCGCCCTGGCTTGCGGGATCGTTGCCGCGGCGCTGAGCTTCATCGGGCGTGGACCGATGATTCGCCTGATCGGCTGGATGGTTGCCGCCATTGTCATGGCGGCGCCCTTCGTGGCGCGCGAAGCCATCACCCCGGCGACGTTCGAAACGGTGGGGCGCGCGGTCTACAACGTCTCCGTGCCTCACCGCTTGGCGATCTGGGAGTTCGTCGGCGGCAAGGCCCTGGAGCGGCCGTATAAAGGATGGGGCCTCGATGCGGCGCGCTCCTTCCCGGACGGCAAATCGACCGTGCCGGTGACCACACGGATGTGCCAGCCACCCTGCTTGGTGGAGGTCCAGCGCCTTCCTCTCCACCCTCACAACATGGCCCTGCAATGGTGGCTGGAGCTCGGTCTGCCGGGCGCGGCGCTCGGCGCCGCCGTGCTGTTCTGGCTATTTCGCCTGATCCCGAAGATCGCCGCCCATCGCGCCGAAGCGGCACTTCTGGTCGGCCAGCTGACAGCGGCGACGGTGGTCGCCGGCCTGAGCTACGGCGCCTGGCAGAGCTGGTGGCTTGCGACCCTGATGCTGGCTATGGCATTTTCGACCGTGGCCCTGCGTGCCACGCCGGTTATGGTGGCGACGACATCTTCACGGTGAAGAACCGACACAGCTTTCATTCGTTCGCCGCCCCGTAACCAACTGCATTCGGCAGAATCTCCGCATGAACAACCTTCAGCTTATGTTTCGTATGCTCTCCTCCGGGCGCATTCTCAAGCGCGCCACGATTGCCGCGAGATATGCCTACCATCTGGGACTTGAGACGCTGAACCCGGCGTGGTCGCTCGAGCGAGCAAGAGTTAAGCCGGCGTCGGCCAGCGTTCCTCCCGCCAAAGATCGCACCGATAGTATCGAGTTGCATCTCGTGGCCGACGAACATGCCAGGCGCGAATTCGACCAGCCGGATGAGCGGCGGCGCGCGTCAGTGACCCGCATTCCCGACAAGTTCCAGACCGCGAGCTGCTTCATCTGCACCTCGCCGCTCGCGCCGGCGATCCAGGTGGTGAATGGCGAGGACGACGCGGACTTCATCGAATTGTCATGGTGCTCGACCTGCGATCACCTGCAGTATTCCGTCATGCCGCAAAAGTCGTGGATCACCGGATGGTACGCCGCCAATTGGGATACCGGCGGATCGATCGCGGACAAGCTCGACACGCGGCGTAAGACCTACCGATATTTCCACCGGCTTGCGCCCTATATTGGTGGTCGCAAGCTGAAGATTCTGGATATCGGCGCCGGTTATGGCGAGAAGATCCAGGCCTTTCAGGAGGCCGGCCACGAGGTTCACTGCACCGAGGCGACGACGCGGCGGGCCGAGTATCTTCGGCAACATGTCACGCCCAACGTCCATCTCGGCACCCTCGACGAGCCGGCGGTGCGTGACGCCCTGCGGCATAGCGGGCCCTTCGATCTGATCTTCACGTATCACGTCGTTGAACACATCTATAACGCGCGTGAAGAACTGCAAATTCTACGCGACATCGCCGCGCCGCATGCGATTTTCTATCTCGCGATCCCCGAGCTGTACAAAGAGGGCATTCTCAACAACATCTATTCTCTCGAACATATCTCGAGCTTCAGCCGGCGGTCCGCGAAGACCCTGATGAAGGGGATCGGCTTCGACACGGTTACCGACAAGGATGACCTGTTCCAGTATTTCAGCAACTACTGCCAATATCTGGTGGGCCGCAAGGCGGCGGATGCGCCGGCCGAGGTCCCGGTCAACCGCGACGCGGACAAGTTCGCGCGGTATATGCGCGACGCCCTTCAACTCGACCGCCTCGCTGCTTTGCAAGGCTCGACATTCACCTACGGCTATCACGGCCATGCGCCGCTGACCTATACCATCAGCGAGGAATCGAAGGCCAAATGCCGCGATCCGTCCGCGCATCTCCCGCTGCGGATCTATCACCATGGCCTGCCGCTGTTCTGGATGGCCTCGTAGGAAGGCGAATGTGATGGCGCTCGACGCGATCCGGCATTTCGTTATCGATCCGATCGCCAAGCGAAGCCCCGCACTTTTCCTATTCCACGCGGCGCAGGTCCTTCACGAGCGGACCGGAGGCCATGCCGACCAGACAGTCCTGCGTGTCTTGGCCCAATTGCGCCCACCGGTGGCGCTACCGCCTTCGATGCTCATCGCGCAGGGCGAAATCGAGCGGGCGGTTTCCACGTTGCGCGCCCGCGGCTGGTGGCTGATGCCCCGGCGGCTCGATGACCGGGATATCGCGGAAATCCGGGAGTTCGCTTTCGCGACTCCGGCCTATGCCACGCAGTTCGACGAGCAGATCACGATCGACGAAAGGCACCCGCCGCAAGTTCACAGCCGCTACGAATGGCGGATGAGCGACCTGGTGCAATTGCCGGCCGTTCAGCGTCTGCTGCGAGACAGCGCCCTCCATCGGATCGCGCAGGACTATATCGGCTGCCGTCCGACTCTCACCAGCGTCACGCTCTGGCTCGATCCGGTGTCCGACGGCCCCGCGCCGGCCCACGTCTATCACTACGACAACGACGGGCCGGGATTTCTGAAGTTCTTCATCTACCTCAGCGATGTCGATTCCGAGACGGGGGCCCACACCTACATCCAGGGCAGCCATGGCCATCGCAAGCCGGAGGTATTCCGCCAATCCCGGCGCTATGAGCGGGACGAGCTCTTGCGCCACTACGGCGCCGAAAACGAGATCGTCTTTGCCGCGCCGGCGGGTACGATCCTGGCCGAGGACACCGCCGGTTTTCATCGCGGCATGGACCCGAAGCGCGATTACCGATTGCTTCTGCAACTGCAGTACAGCGCGATCGACATCCCCCACGCCGAGGAAAATTTCAGCCCTGTTCCGAGGGTGGAAATCCCGCAGATCGCCCCCGGCATCGCTACGATCGCTCGCAAGTTCGTCCGGTCAGCGGATCGAGTTCAGATCCTAGCCAGCATCTTCATTTGATCGACCAGAAGATCCGCCCATCGCGTCGGGTCCTCGCCGGAGAGCCGGATAACCGGCACTTGCTCGGCCACCCTCCGCAAGCCCGCGAAATACCGCTTGGTAATTGCCGAGATTGAAAATCCCTGCGACGCTCCTCCCAGCATGAGGTGCCGCACGAAGTTATCGTGGTTCCATTCGAACTCGTAGCGGTTCATATCGATCAGGAAATCCTCGACGACCGGGTCTCCTGGCGCGATCAAACCGCTCGAAGAGGGCCCGAAGGTCCGCTGCAGCATGATAATGGCGCCCAGCGGCGCACCGCGGTACTTCACCGCGCGCAATTCATCGTAATTCTGAAGCTTTGTCTCGTCGAGCGTGAAGGGTCCACCCAATACCTTCAGGCTTCCTTCCTGCACGAAGCAAATGTCTTCGGCCAGGTATTCACCGTTCGTGATCTTGCGCAGCGCCACGGACGTGCTGGTCTTGCCGGTGTTCGGCAGCCCCATGAAGAGCAGGCTGCGCCGCTCGCCATTCATCGGCACTTCAACCGCCGCGCCATGAAATGGCAGGTATCCGCGATGAACCGAGCAAGCCAACGCGATATTATTGACCGCGTTGTCGATGCTGGAAATGCGCGTCAGACGGCTGCGGCTTTCGTAAATGAACGGCTTCGTCGCACGGATGACGACATGGACCGGATCGAAGCTATCGATCTGCATGGCGAGAAACGAATTCGGCAAGCGGCCTTTGTAAAACACCTCAGGCTTATCGACGGCATTGGCGATATTGCAGTTTCGGTAATAGAACGCCCCGCGCTTCTCGAAATAGCCCGTCATGGGAGACTGGAAGACCTCGCGTGCAAGCGGCTGATCGCGAACGACCGAAACGCGGATATCGATCTCTGCTCGCGCGCTGTTCCTATCGTCCAGGGAATAGGTGAGGCGCGGGTTGGCGACCTGCATTTCACCCAGCGAAACACCGTCCATGGCGAGACGCGTAAAAGCGTTTATGAAAAGATCAGTCGTTGTCATGGAGAACTTGACCGGAAGGCGACGGCGCCGAGCAGCGCATCGATGAGGAATTTCACACCCCAATTGGGGATGGCAGCGCGCATATAACGGCCGAGAACGGGGGCGCTACCCGGTAAACCGCCATTGAGTCGTGCGTCGCGGCATAATATCTGTTGGCTTTTCACAAAGTCGAGGCTTTTTGCGCCAACCGCCTGCCACTCATGGCCTGGCTTTGCCTGATCCAATTGGAAGGCGACGCCTGCCCACTGCGCCAAGCCCGTCAGACAACGCTCGCGGTTGGCCGGCTCGAAGTTCGGATGGTATTGCGAACACGGCAGCGCGCCGCCCGCGGTCGCTCGCAGCTTCTCGCAGAACCGCAGAACCGACGCGAGATAACGATCGTCCCCGGTTTCGCCATAACCGGCGAGCAAACCTTCGACCACATAGATCATCGTGTGAAGAAACGGCGGCTCCCGGTCGAACGAAAGGTGGTTGAAAAATCCGCTGGTCTGCTGCTGGCGAAGCGTCCAGGCAAGATTGGCGAGGCCGGCATCCACAATCGCCTTGTCGCCGGTGATTCTGCCGGCCGTGATCAGACTTGCGCCAACGCGGGAATAGTAGCTATGCGGAATGCCATTGTAGGCATGGCGCACGAAAGACCCGTCCCGCTCCTGCACGGAGACCAGCCAACGCGCGGCCTGGCGCAGCGCATCCATGTCCGCCAGATCCGGCGCCTGTTTCGGCCAGGTAGTTGAACCCGATGAGAACTTGGCCGGTGTCGAAGACCTGCGGCGCGCCAGCAAGATCGGGAATCGCGCCGTCGGGCCGCTGAACGCCCTTGAGCCAGGTCACCGCCTGCGCGATCGACGCGCGCAGGCTGTCCACCAAGGAAGGATCGTCACGGAAAAATGCGGCGGCGCGATGCAAGGAGGGGATGATATAGCCGGTGGTCTCGGGATAGGCCGGCTGCCAGCCGCGCGCCAGGTGGAAGGAATGGGCATAGCCGCCGCGGTCGGCACTCTGGCCAGCCGCGCGCTGCGCTTGCAGCAGCCAACCGACCGCCGCGCGCAGATGCGTCGCATCGCTAGCGGTCTGGCCCTGGCCGCGCCGCACGGTCGCGAGCAGCGGCAGAGCCTTGGCCCCCGTCGCCAAGCGCTGCCACAGCCTCATGGGGTTGGACTCATCGCGATGATCTCCGCCAGTCGTTGAACATTCCTGTCCAGCGCATAGGGCGCCAACTCCTGTTCGGAGAAATCGGGGTCGTCCAATGGCGGCTTATGGGCGATGGCACGCAAGGATTCGGCGATGGCTTGGGTATCTCCCGGCTGGTGACAGGGCTGGCCGAGGTCGCCCAGGATCCGTCGCGTTGTTCCTGGCGGGGAGATGCCCAAAATGGAACGCTTGGCGCCGATGTAGTCGGCGAGCTTCGACGGAAAGAAAACGCTGGCGTCGGCGCTCGGCGCGTCGATCACGAGCAACACATCGCTGTCCGCCATGAGACGCAGACTCTCCCGATAGGAGACGCTTGGCTGGATGACGACTGAATCGGTCAGACCATAGCGCTCCCGCAGGCTCCAGGCGCTGCGGCCGCCGCCGATGATTTCGATTCTCAGCCGGGCGCGGTCCTCGGGGTTCAATAAGGCGAGCGCGCGATATAAGGGTTCCGGCGTGCGGCTGCCGTAGAACGTGCCGATGTAGCGCAGCGTGCGCGGCCGATCGATGCCGCTGGGTCTCGGGGTCGCGGCCGGATAAGCCGCAGGGTCGAACGAGTGATTGAGCGTGTGCACGCGGCCGGCGAGCGACGGGTAACGCTCACGATACATCGCGGACATTTCGTCGGACGGAAACAATAGCGCGTCCGCCTTGGCGAAGCTGTCGCGTTCCAAACGACGATGCGATGTCTTGGTCCAGCGACTGATCCGCGACAGCGGATTGTCGGCCCACGGGTCGCTGTTGTGGCTGATCCAGCGGACCCCGAGCCGGTCCTTGAGCCAGGCACCCAACAAATTGGTGCTGGCCGGGAATGAAAAGGTTACGACTGCGTCGAAGCGGTGCCGGCTGGCCGCCTGCTCGATGGCGCGAAACGCCGTTCTCATCCATGACCGATAGACGTCCGGACGCTGGTAGAGCAATGGCAACCAGGCATTCCTGACGTAGTTGAGATAAAGGTTGTCGCTGCGGGGAATGCGAATGACATCGGCCACGCCGTGGAACAGGCCGGGCGCCAGGGATTCGTCGCGCGGACCGCCGCGCTGATCGGCAGTCACCAGGACCATGTCGAATTGCCGTTTCAGCCCGTCGATAAGCCGTCCGATCTGGATCGATTGGGGATAAAGCAGCGGCGGCAGGTAGTAGGAGACCGCAAGAACCTTGTTCACGCCACCGCATCTCCCAGACGTGACGCGATGTCGGCGAGGCGGCCAGACGCGATCACCCGGCCTTCATCCATGAGGTGGATCACGTCAGCGTTGCGCAAGGTGGTCAGGCGATGGGCAATCATGATGATCGTCCGCGTGCCGGCTAGCTCTTCGATGGCCTTTATCACAGCCTGTTCGGTCTCATTGTCGAGCGCGCTCGTCGCCTCGTCGAATACGATGACGTCGGGATCGTGATAGAGCGCGCGGGCGATACCAATACGCTGACGCTGACCGCCGCTGATGCGCGCGCCACGCTCGCCGACGCGGCCATTATAACCGCCCGGCAGTTCCTCTTCGATGAAGGCATGGATCCCGGCAACGCGCGCCGCCCGTTCTACTGCGCGATTGTCGATTTTTTCCTCGGGAACGCCAAGCGCGATATTGGCGCGGACGGTATCGTCCGTCAGAACGATCTCCTGCGGGACATAGCCGATGTGGCGCTGCCACCCCGGAAGGCTTTCCTCGTCCAACAATCGTCCATCGATGCTGACCGTGCCGCTGGTCGGCCGCAGCAGGCCGGTGATCACGCCGACCAGGGTCGATTTGCCGCACCCTGTCTTTCCGACCAGGCCGACGATTGTATGGGCCTGGATGTCGAGGCTGATCGACCGCAGCGTGGCGCGGCCGCTGTCGCTCAATGTGATGGAAAGGTCGCGCAGTTCGATGGCGCGGGAGAAGGGTATCGGCGCGCTCGTGCGATCATCCCGCAGCGTGGGCTCACTCTCGCCACTCACGGCATCGACCACGATGCGCACCGTCGGTCGGTAGAACCGTATGCTGGAAATGGCCACGAAGATGTTCTGAAACGCCGGCATGAGCCGGTAGCCGGCATAGGCGAAAAGGCCGGCCACCGGCAGCACGGCGGCGATATCGCCACCGCCCCACAGGGCGAAGAGCACGATCACGACAATGCTGCCGAACGCCAATGGCTCGAGCACAAAACGTGGCGTCTGACTGATTACCATGCTCAGGGCGTTTGCCCTGGCGAAGGCGCGGCCCGGCGCATCGTAGCGTCGGGCGAAATCGGCCACGCGGCCATAAAGCTTCAGTTCATCGAGCGTAGCGAACGACTCCGCCACGACTTGAAACCGCTGTTCGTTGCCGCGCAACGCCGTCTGTCCGAGACGGTTCAAGCGTTTGCGCATGAACAGGTAGATCAGCACATAGATGCCGCCGAAGCCAACCGCGAGGAGCACGGCCAACCACGGCTCGATAATGAGCAGCAATATCACAATGGCGGTTGCGGCGAAGGCGCGCGACACCAGGATGAGGCTCGGCGAGAGCACGCCGCCGATGACCCGATCGACTTCGTTCAGGATATTCTTGCTCAGCTCGGCGCTGTTGCGATGAGCAAAGAACAGCCGGTCACGCGCGAGATAACGCCCGAGCAGCCGGCGCGACAGGGTAAAGCCGACCAGGTTGCTGAACAGCAGTTGTGCCCAGGTCAGCACCGCGTTCAAGCCGCTGTTGACCAGGATGATGCAAAGCGCGGCGAGGCCCATGATCAGCGTGAACTGGCGTCCGTCGGCGACGCCCAACCATGTGCGGATGGTGGCAAGCGCCGGTATCCGGTCCGCCGCAGCCGGATCGGCCACCAGGGCAAGAAACGGCATGACCGAGGCGACCCCCAGCACGTCGATCAATGCGGCAACCGCCACGCCCGCCATGATGATCCACAGGCGGCGCCGTTCGCGCGGCGACATCACGGAGACGAGGTCGAGAAGGGGTGCGATCATGCTATTGCGGCCTGACCTAATCGAGTTCTTTGACGAGGCCCTTACTGACCCAACGCATCAGGTAGTCGTGCAGTGGTCCGATAGGCAAATTGTGGCGCTCCGCGATCTGCAGGAGTGACCAGCCATCCGCTAGATAGCGCGGCAAACAATTCATCAGCAGGTTCCAATCGGCCATGGCGGGATCATAGCCGCCTTTGTCGAGGCCCGGCGCTAAGGCCGGCAGATAGAGGTCGTAGCGTGGATGAGAGAGCGAGACGAGCCCCTGGAACAAAGGTTCGAAGCGCTTGTCGCGCTCCAGTGCCAGACAGATCTGCAAGGACGTATCGGCGGCATCCTGGAGATGCTCTTCGGACAGACGCTCCGGGGTATCGCGGTCGGTATGATATTCATCGAATGGCATGCGGGTCAGGGATACCGTGGGAATGCCATAGCCCGGCGCTTCGAACACTGTTTCGTCATTGCCATAGATCGTGCGGAACGGTCCGCTGTCGTAGCGGCCGTATTTATGACGGAAGACGTGGTGCGCCGCGCGATCCACATTGGCCTTGCCGGTGAAGCTGTCCTGTAGCCGCAAGGCGCCCGCATTGCCGACCGCCTTGAGCAGAATCGCAGCCTCTAATCGCTTTGCGCCGTTGTCGATATGGCTGAGCCAAAACATGGTGCCGATCAATTCTGGTGCGATAATCAGCCGGTAGGAAAAGCGGCGCTCCGGGATCGCCGCCAGCCGCTTCATCACCTCAATTCCCACCGCGCAACCCGACAGGTCATCATTGGCCTGAAACGGATGGCAGTTGTGAGCATTGAGGAGGATGGTGCGCTGCGACCGGCCCGGCAGCAGGTAATCGAGGACCTTGAGTGTTCCAGGCGTCCGGGCGGTTGCGATTTCGACCTGATAGGTGCCCGGGGCAAGTGAATCAAACAGGCTTTTGGGCAGGCTGAAGCCCCACGTCTTGTCGAGCGGCCGATACAGCAGCGACCAGTGATAGACAATCGCCTCCGGATCGAGGTCGCTATAGAACAGGTGCTTCTTGAGCTCGTCCAGACTCACCGAACCGGAAAAGCTTTCTGAATTGGTGATGACGCCCAATGGTGAGGTGAGCCCATCGTAAATCAGTTTACCGTCCTTGCGGATTTCCGCTTTCGATACCGACCATTTATCGCCGGCAATCCAGCCATTGATCTCGGTGCCGGATGGAAACTCATGGACGTCAAACGGCAGCTCCGCCAGCCAGAACGGTAGCGAGTCGTCATTGCCACGCGCGACTACGGAATAGTGGAAGGGGAACAATCGGCGGACGACGTCGGTGATCTTTCGATCGATGACCGTGATCATCGCACTGGTCCTCCCGTCGCGCCGCCCCGACGCCACCTCGGCGGGTGCATTCTTGCCGCTGCCCAATTTGGGCCGAAACAGCCTTGCCTGCTCAAGCCGACCCGCGCTGGTATGCAGGCGCATACCCTCGCGCAGATCGCCGAGACAGCTCTCGCCGGTCTTGCCATCGACGACTGCGCCAAGGCGCAACACGCCGCCCCGGCACGCCACATAGGCCGCATCGTCATGCCGGCGCACAATCAAACCGGCGGTGAAGGGATGAAACGTCCCCGACTCCTCGGCACGCGAAACATCGCGCAGCCTGACAAGGCGATCGCGGAGAAACGTTCCCGCACCAGCATAGGGCCGGTCAAAGGCGTCGCAGAAACGCATCACATCCAGGGCGTCCCATGACCAATCGATGAAGGCGTTCTCGTCGGTGAGCAGCCGGGGAAAATAGAGGCGCCGGGAATCGAGCTCGCTGATAGATTGCCGCGTAAACGTCGCACCGGCCAGCATGTCCAAGGCGAGTTCATCGATGAACGCCACGCCATGCTTATAGTTGGCGTGAAAATAATCCAGCGGCAGCTTCACCGTATCCGGCAGCCGAAAATACTGCGCGCGCAGGATATCGCCCCGGTCCAGTTCGCCGGTGATCTCCTGCAGGATGCAACCACCGGACAGGTCGCCGTTCATGATCTGCCACGAGTAGTGCGCGCCGCCCAGGTAGCGGGGCACCGCAATGCCATTGAAGTTCAGCATGCCGAGACCAAAAGCCTGCATCACCTGGGGGGAGAATACCCAAGCCGGCCCAAAGCACAGGGCGAGCGTATGTTCTCGGTCCGTGATAAGCGACCGCCACGATTTATCGCTATCCATATCTGCGACGACCCTGCAGGGTATGTTCGCCTCGGCAAAGGCCTGTCGCGTCACGCGGCCGCTGATCGGCAGGATTTCATCCGCATGGCGTGGCGCCAGAATGATGGAACATTGCAGCCTACCTCCGAAGGTATGCGCCGCATGCAACATCAGATCCCCGCCACCAATCAGTACGATGGAGCGAAGCTCGTCGAATTTCCGGACGCGATCCTTCATGGCGCTTTGGCGAAATGTGCAAACATCAATCCGTCATCACGCCCTTCGCTGGACGACCAGTGACTCTTGAGCACGGCTTCTTGGGTAAAGCCCGCTTTAAGGAAGGCTTTTGCCGAGCCCTGATTGGCGGCATAGAGTCCCGCGGTCACTTTGATGAGACCCAACTCACCATGGGCATATTCGGTCACCGCTCGGATGGCCTCTGTCGCATAGCCCTTGCCCCATTGGGAACGCTCGCCGACGACCAATCCTATCTCGCCTCGACCATGCGACCATAGAATAGGGCCGAGCTTTATGTTGCCGATGTGCCAACCAAACGGCCCCCGATCCATCGCGAAAATACCGAGCAACAACGACGAATCGGATTCGTTCATGCTGCGCACGAAATCCCGCACCTTCGGGAGATCCTGGCGGTCAAACCGCACCTCCAGATAGCGATTGACGTCTGGATCGTTGAGCCACCCCACATAGCGGTCGTCGACCATGTCCGGATTCAAAGTGCACAAAGAGAGGTGAGCGGTTTGTAGAGGAGACGTCAGGATCATAGCAATTTCGCCCGCCCGGACCTACCGGCCAGAATATACAGCCAATCTGGACACTCCGCCTGCTCTCAACGCGGCGGCGCTTCGATCCCGGATGGCCGATCGGGAAAAATGGCCGGGTTGAAGCAGGAGACGATGATCTCATCCATGGGTTGTCCCTCGCGCAAAAACTGGCCTTTCATGCGCGCTTCAATCACCCATCCACCCCGCGTATAAGCTTTAATCGAGCCAATATTGTCGGCATAAATACTGCCCCACAGCTTGCGAATGCCATAAACCTCGAACGCGATGCGGGAGCCGAGAGTGATGGCTTCGCTCGCGATGCCCTTACCCCACATCGAGCGCTCGCCGATCAGCGTGACCAGGTCGGATGTTCTGTGCTTGAGATTGATTGGGCCAATCTTGACCGTGCCAAGCGCCCGGTCCTCGCCGTTGAGGCAGATCGCATACATGAAGTGCTCGCCAGATTGGATCCCGTCTCTCCAAAACTTACGGCAGTCCTGCACGCTCAGGTCACGTGCTTCGAGGAATTGGGTCACGATATTGTCCGCGAACCATCCTACATAGCGCTCGTCGATATCGTCTTCGCGCAATGGCCGCAGGAAGATTTCGCGCCGTCCGATAGTCGTTGTTGGACTCGATCACACTCATCTCTCAATCTTCTGAAAGGGCCGATACCGCGGCGGATTGAAACAGCAAATGGCTTCATTGTCGACCGGATGTTGGGCCGCTTTAAAGCCGCAGATCGAGTCCATTGTTGGCCAGATAGCGTTTTATCTTCACAATATTGGCGTCGGAAAAGATCAGACTGGTGCCGAGCCCCACGCCCGAAGCACCCGCCCGCAGCGCCTCGGCAATATGGTCGAAGGAACCTGCCCCACCCTCCAGTATCACAGGCACATTGACCCGCGCTCTGACACGAGCGAAGAGGTCGAGGTCGAACCCTTCGCGACTGCCCTCCCGGTCTACCGCCATGAGCCGAATTTCGCCGGCGCCGCGCGCGAGCGCTTCATCGATCCAGGCAAACGGGTCGGGGGCAGCCAGCGCCTTACCGGTGCGATGGTCGAATAGCCGCCATCCGCCGCCCGACGCGCAAATATCGACACCCAGCATTACCGCCTGGGCCCCGTACAGATGGGCTAGCTGCTCGATGAGCGAGGGGTTGGCGAGCGCCGCCGTCGTGAGGCAGAGCTTGTCGGCGCCCAATTCCATGACTCGATGAGCGACATCGAGCGAACGGATGCCGCCGCCTACCGTCAGTGGCATGAAACACTCCACGGCGACTTGGCAAATCGTCGCGAGATCGGGTCCCTCGCCCTTGGAAGCGTCGATGTCGAGCAGCAGAATTTCGTCCGCACCCTGGGCATTGTGGGCACGGGCCGTCGTCTCCGGCCGGCCGGCATCCCTATAGTCGGCGAAACGCACGCCCTTGACCAGGCGGCCATGGCTGAGGAGCAGGCTGGGGATGATGCGCGGGGTAATCATGGGCGTCAGGGCGACCAGTCGAGGAAGGCTTCGAGAAGCCTTTCGCCATTGATCTGGCTTTTTTCCGGGTGGCATTGCACCGCGAATACCGAATCGAACCGCACGGCGGCAATCAGCGGCACGCCGTAATCCACCCATCCAGCGACGAGGTCCTCGCGTGCCGTGCGCAAAGTGAAGGAATGGGCGAAATAGAAGCTGCGCTGGGTCTCCGGCCGGGCAAAGAAGCCGCCGGCTTGAGCGGTGGGCTCCACCTGATTCCACCCCATCTGCGGCACGGCAAGGTCGGGGGCCACCAACCCGCGCAGAGACACCACGCGCCCTTCGATCCATCCAAGCCCCTTATGGGTGCCAAATTCCTCCAGCGTCTCTGCGAGCAATTGCATGCCGAGGCAGATGCCGAGCAAGGGGCGGCCCCGTTCTCGCACGGCTTCGGTCAGGGCCTCGTCCAGCCCGGCTTGGCGGAGCTTGGCCATGGCCTCGCCCGCTGCGCCCACGCCAGGCAGGATCAGACGGTCGGCGGCGAGCACCGCTTCAGGCGTCGTCACCAGCTTCGCTGTGTCGCCAAGAACGGCCACGGCCTTGCTCACCGAGAGCAGATTGCCGGCGCCGTAGTCGATGATTCCGATGGTCATCGAGGATGAAATAGGAGCCCAAGTCTCATGCGACGATTATAGGCAGCGCTTCCGCGCCGCGCCAATCGCCCAGCGGTTATTTCTTCGGACTGGCCGCATCTTGACGCGCGTGGCCGCTGATACGTGGCCATTTGGCAAAATCGGGCGGCGCCTGATTGACACGCTGAATCTCCTCGAGGCTTGGCATCGTATGGGGCGCCACCACGTGCGGCGCCACCAGCTCCATGAAGCGCTTCTCCTCGATACCGAGGAACTCCAGGAACAGGTCGAGCGCCGCCGGGCGCCGGCCGTCATACTCGTTCGACCAGGCGCACGCCCTCCTCGCGCGTCTTGCGGCCGTTGCGGATGTCGATCGACGACGAGGTGCGTGGTGCGGCCGAAGCCGCGCTTGAGGTACTTGATGTAATCGCGCACGCCCTGCATGAAGCATTCGATCTTCTCGTAGTCGTATTCCGGCGGCACGCCTTCGACCTGAGTCGCCCTGCCAGCCGAGTTCGCCCTTGATGATCTCGACCTGCTTCTTGACGTCCCACGGAATGTAGGAGCCGAGCAGGATCGACCGCACCTTCTGGCGCGCAGCTCGTCTGGCGGGCGGGTAGGTGTAGGGCATGCAGGTCGCGCGCGGTGACCTCGATAGTCGGAGATCGTGTTGTCGAGCATGCCGAGCATGTCCTCGGCGTTGATGCCGAGATTGACGAAGCGGTTGAAGCGTCGCTCGTCGACCTCCTCCTCCTCGTCGTAGCGAGTAGAAGGAGGCGTATTCGGCCGGTCGGCTCGCCCCAGATCACCAGCGGCATCTTCTGCTCAGAGCGACACCCACATCGGATAGGAGAAAATGCCGGTGTGGCAATGCCAGCAGAAATCGCCGCGCCGGCGCAGCGATTCGAACATCAGCTTGCGCACGACCTGCCAGTTCGGCGTGAAGTGATGCACGTCGACGCCGAGCGTGCGGAATGTCCGCGAGCGTTCTCCTGCACGGTCTTGCGCAGGAAGCCGTGGTCGAAGCGCACCACCAGCGGCTTCAGCTTCTTGACCTTGACCAGGTACCAGAGCGTGAAGGTCGAATCCTTGCCGCCCGAGAACGGCACGATGCAGTCGTAGTCTGCTTGCCGCGGTGGCGCATCGAACAGCGGTCGAGCATCGCGTTGCCGCGCCGGCCCAGTCGATCTGCCGTCTTGTACTCGATCTGCCTGCAAACCGAACAGACGCCCTTCGCATCGAACGTGAGCGACTCGGCGTCTCCGGCATCACGCAGCGGCTGCAATATTTCATAACGGCGATTTTCCAGTTCCTGTGCATCGCGACCGCGCGCGGTCTCGGGCGACCTGTTGCGGATGCGCCCTATGTGGGACAATACCGCATCTAAATAGTTGACGATGTTTGCTCTTTCCAGAGTGTACAGGATCCGTGAGAGGCTCAAATAGCACGAACGGGTAGCCGATATTATAGATTTTCGCCAGTTCCGCGCGCTTTTGCCCGTCCTCCGGCGGCCGATACCCCTCGATAATTGCGGCCAATTTGGCTTTGAGGCCTTCCACGGCGTCCGCTGCGAAGCACAAGTGCTTGAAGAAATTGGTGCCGAACATGAGGCATGGCCGATCCAGCAGCCAGCACTCCAGCCCGATGGTTCCAGAAACTGTCGCAATCAAACTCGCCTGCTTGACCACCTGGGCGGTGGAGACTTCGGGCGATACCAGCACAACCCCCGGCATTCTCCGTAAATTCGTGTAATGGCTGCGCGGGCGGCGTCCGACCATGGCCGGATGTTCTTTGACAACGACAGCATAGCCGTGCGGTGCGTACATGCGGAGAAGGTCGATTGCGCGTTCCTGCTCTATATAGAATTGAGCAAGGCTGTTGATCGACTGTTCGGGTGTAACCTGCGACGCATAGAGGATATATCGTGCCGGCAAAGAGCCGCGGCTGGTGGTCACATCGAACAAGCGATGATCGAGGACGCGGTAGCGCAGGCGGCGAAGCGCGTTCAGCGGGCGCACCAGATTGCGCGTGATCTGGAGCCGCAATCCGCCCTCGTGGCGGGCATGCCGCTCTCGGCCCACAGCATCGCGCAAGCTGCGTAAGAACCGGAATAGAATATGCGGTGGACGATAAACGACTTTATCGCCCGTTTTCGCCAGGGGGGGATAACGAACGGCATCCGGCACATTCCCGCCGAGAGAGTCGAGGAAAGTGCCGGCGCGTGCGAGATCATCGTGGTCGAACGAGCCAAAATAGGCAGGCAGTGTTTCGAACTGGTCGGTCGAGAAGAAAGACAAGCCGATGCTCCGCATATGGGCAGCGTTTAGGATCCCGATACCCATTTCCTGACAAATGTTTGCCAAAAGCGAGCCTTCGACCGTCTCAATAGCGGGGAACAGCATATAGTCAGGGCGAACACGTTCGAGAAACGCGCGCAAGGTGGCAATCATCGCCGCGGCCCACCGGGTACTGGAAGTCCTTACGCTCATTCCGGTAGCCGTTCTTGTCGGTCGCAAGAATGAGATTGATGTTGTTGGCGGAGGACGACAGCTGGGGCTCTTCCCGCGAGGCCGCGAAAGCCTCATTAAATCGTTCGTACCAGTTACAGCGTCTTGTCCCGGGCGACCACGCCCTCGAAGTGAGAGCGAAATGGCGCCGCGGGAATGATCGCTGACCATTCGATATCCTCTTCGCGCGCCTGCGCGAGGGCGATCACTTCCCGGTAGAAAACGGCGGAACCAGCAAAGGCAAAAACGCCGATTTTCATGACGCTGCCGCTCTCAGAAACGCGACCACGGAATGTCGCCGTCGGATCTCGAACTCGAGCGAGAAGCCTGCTTTGCCTGCCATCGACAAGAAGCGCTCACGGGGAATGACGACCGTGCGGTGCGGCGCGAGCATGGTTTTCGCCCATTGGGCAATCGTCGCCGGCGGTACGTAGGAGACCACCACAGTGCCCCCGGAGTTCAGTTTTTTTCGCAGATCGTGCAGGATGGCCATCTGTCCGTGCCATGGCCTGTACCAACCGTAAATTCCAGGCATCCGGATTGCGTCATACCGCGCGCCGGAATCGAGGTCCTCGAACCTGCCGCAGGTATAGCGCGCATCGCGCAATCCGAAGGTCGCCTTGAATTCCTCTGCCGCCTCGATCATTTCGGGCATGACGTCGATGCCGTGGACCGAACCATGGCGCTTGATCAAGCGATGGTAGCCGGCCGTACCGCAGCCCACGTCAAGGAGACTATAGCCCTCCTTCAACAGGGCATCGAGCACGAGCAGGTCGAGATAGTCGCTGTGGTAATCGAATGTGTCGGCGGTGCCTTGGTGGGCCGCTTTCCAATGTTGCGCGTAGGCCGCATCGCCCAATTGCCCCTTGGCAGGGTCGGGCCGAACGAAATCTGTGCCCCCGTTCATGGGCGAGCTCCGACGGCTGCTGGACTGGGCATCAGCGCAGCCACGATGCGCGCGCTGGCATGGCCGTCCCCAAATGGGTTGCCGCCTCGTGCCGCCTGAGCATAGGCTTTCTCGTCATCGAGCAGCCCGGCCGTGCCGGCGACGATGCGCCGCTCATCGGCGCCTACAAGGCGCACGATGCCGGATGCCAGCGCTTCAGGCCGTTCGGTGACGTCGCGCATGACCAGCACCGGTTTGGCGAGCGATGGGGCTTCCTCCTGCACGCCACCCGAATCGGTGAGGATCAGATGTGAGCGCATCATCAGATAAACGAATGTCAGGTAGTCGCAGGGTTCCATCAGGTGGATGTTGGGCCGGTCCTTCAGGATGCCGAAAACCGGCTCGCGCACGTTGGGATTGAGATGCACGGGATAGAGAATTTCCACATCCTGCCGTTCGGCGAGACGGGACAGCGCCCGGCAGATCGCCAGGAAGCCTTCGCCGAAGCTCTCCCGCCGGTGGCCGGTCACCAGGATGAGCTTGCGTTGCGCATTGAGAAACGCGAATTGCCCATCGAGGGCCGCGCGCAGGGGCTGCTCCTCGCGGAGCCGCGCCTCGGTCATCTTCAGCGCGTCAACCACCGTGTTGCCGGTCACCACGATCCGGCGGGCTGCTAGGTTTTCCGCCAGGAGGTTGGCCCTCGCCCCTTCGGTCGGCGCGAACAAATAGTCCGCCATGCCATCGATGGTGCGCCGGTTCATTTCCTCCGGCCAGGGCCTTGTCAGGTCGTCGGTGCGCAGTCCCGCTTCCACGTGACCAATGGCCACCCTGGCATAGAACGCGCCGAGGCCGGCGGCCATCGCGGTCGTCGTATCGCCATGAACCAGCACAACATCAGGCTTGCTGCGCTCTATCACGCCGCCAATGCCCGCGACCACGCTGCCGGTGATATCGGCCAGCGTCTGCCCCTCGCGCATAACCGCCAAGTCGAAATCGGGCTTGAGCGCGAAGACATCGAGCACCTGGTCGAGCATGCTCTGATGCTGGCCCGTGACGCACAAAACCGATTCCAGATGAGGCGAGGCTTCGATCGCCTTGATGACCGGCGCCATCTTGATGGCCTCCGGCCGCGTGCCGATGACCGACAGAACACGTCGGCGGAGTGATCCGCTCGCTCGATTCTGAGACGGCGGCAGGGTCACGTGATAATATCCCAGCTCAGCGGCGTGCCCCGCAGGACGCGCACCTTGAACCGCCGACCCAGCACTTTTTCCAGCTCCTTGGGTGGGAGCCCAGTGCCTGGGCGAATGATGCGCACGCAGTCGGCGGTCAGCAACTCGCCGGCTTCCATGTCTCGCGTGACGAACAAGGAGCGGCGGAACACGAGGGATTTTTTTTCGGCCTCCGTCGGGCCGTAGCTGATTTTGCCCATAGCGGCTGCCGCGCGGCCTGTTTCGACCACAAGCGCCTGCAACTCGGCGGGTTCGAGGGAAAACGCTGAATCCACGCCGCCATCGGCGCGGGCCAGGGTGAAGTGCTTCTCGATCAAGGTGGCGCCCAGCGCCACCGCCGCCACGGATACGCCGACGCCCATGGTGTGATCGGACAATCCGATCTCGCAACCGAACGTTGCGCGCATATCGGGAATGGTCGACAGATTGGTGTCCTCCGGCGTCGCCGGATAGGTGCTCGTGCATTTCAGCAGGATCAGATCGCGGCACCCGGCATCGCGCGCCGCGCGGACCGCATCGGCCAATTCCTCCATAGTCGCCATGCCCGTCGAGATGATGAGCGGCTTTCCGGTGGCTGCCGCCTTGCGGATCAGGGGCAGATGCACGTTCTCGAACGAAGCGATCTTGTAAGCCGGCGCGCCGAGCGTCTCGAGGAAATCCACGGCCGTCTCATCGAATGGGCTGGAGAAGGCGACGATGCCTTTTTCACGCGCGCGCGCGAAGATCGGCGCATGCCATTCCCACGGCGTATAGGCCTCTTTGTAGAGATCGTAGAGGTTGCGGCCCTTCCACAGGCTGCCTTCGTCGGCGATGGTAAAGCCTTCCGTCCGCACATCCATGGTCAGGGTATCGGCGGTGTAGGTCTGTAGCTTGATGGCATGGGCCCCGGCCGACGCGGCCGCATCGACGATTGCGAGCGCGCGGTCGAGCGACCGGTTGTGGTTGCCGGACATCTCCGCAATGACGAAGGGCGGCTGCCCCAAGCCGATGAGATGTTGCGCGATTTTCAGGACGTCACCTTGAACAACGGGTTACTTCTGCGGCTTGCGGATTACCAGTTCGAAGCGCTGGCCGTAAAG
The DNA here is from genome assembly GCA_963752345.1 of uncultured Alphaproteobacteria bacterium. Taxonomy (GTDB): domain Bacteria; phylum Pseudomonadota; class Alphaproteobacteria; order SMXQ01; family SMXQ01; genus CAVVYA01. Next base: position 13,356 of record CAVVYA010000015.1, on the reverse strand, counting down.
CTCGAAGAAGCCTGGAAACCGCTCCGCGTCGCAGACCCTTAGCAGGTCGAATTGGGAAGCGATGCTCTGGTTCGGGTCGATCCGGCTGTCATCGGACCTGCGGCGTCGATAAATGGTCGGCTTGCCCTTTTGCGCCCGGGGCTTGGCATTGGGATTCCGCACCACATGGTTTAGGCAGCGGACGATCAGCTTGGCAAGCTTGGCATTGATGTCGTCCCATAGGTCGGTTTTCGCCAGCTTGCTGCGGAACTTGCCGTAGACCCGGCCAGAATTGACGGGATCCGCCGCCTCGATCAAGCTCACCGTAATGGCCTTTTCACCCCGCAGAACTCCCCATACCACGGGCGACCAGCCGCGCCCCTTGGGAAGGTCGGAGGCATGGGTGACGTACGTGCGTCGATAGCGTCCGCGGATCGCCGGCTTGGCAATCTCGTGGCAGGCGACCAGTATCAAGGCATCGCCGCCATCCGCTTCGGCCAGACCGCCCAACACCCGTGCCGACACCTTCTTCTGCTTAGCGGTCCACTGCCTAAGGGTCGGGAGCAGCGGATGCTTAGGGTCGGAAACCACTATATCGATCTTCATTTTTCGCTCGCGATTGTCATCGCTTCGACCACACGTGTCACGCCACAACCGTCGGCAATGCCACGTGCCGCCTCTGCCATCTTGTAAAGCAGCTTGGGCCTCGCGACCAATGCTCTGACAGCGGCGGCAAGCTCCGGCTTCGGCACGGCGCCGAAGCGACCGAGGTGATGGACAGCGCCCACTGCGGCGAATTGGGCCAAACCAGGCTCCTGATTGGCTGCCACGGACATTGTGATCGCGGGCAATCCGACGCAGCAGCGTTCGAGCGCGGCCACACCGCCTGCCCCAATAGCCAGGTCGGCTCCGGCGAACAAATCGGCGATATCAGGGGCGTCGATATGAAGCGCGGTATTGTGACGTGCCTCCACCGCCTGCCGGATGGCCGCCAGATGGGGACTTGCCCCCCCGATCACAACGTCGACCGGGATCGAACGCAGATCGCCGTCGGATAGAACCGCTAGGACGGTGAGCGTGGCACCCGCCGCATCGGTGCCCCCCATGAACAGGTTGATGCGCCGGACCGCGCCGTCATGCGGCGGCCGTTTGGCCCAGGCCGCGGCGAAGTCGGGCCGCAGCAAGGCATAGCGTGGCCCGATCAGGCGGCGCGCGCCTTCCGGCAGAAGCCCTTCGTAGCGTCGGGCCGATTCGTCCTGGGGGTTGTGATCGAGCAGAATATCCACGTCGTGGCAGCGGTCAGCGATATCGTCGATGGCTAGGATGCGGCGGGCATGCGTCCGCACCTGTCGCTCCCACCGATGGTCGATCGCGTAGTGGTCGACGATCAACCAATCCACTGGCTCGGCCAGCGTCTGCAGCGTCGCCGCTGCATCGGCCGGCTGGCCCCAGGGCAGCCAGGTGGCGTGGTCGAGCGCATCCGGCTCGCTCACGCGGCGGGCGGCAACGAGCGGCAATATAGCGAAACGATGGCCGCGGCTTTCGACCGACCCACGCCACGGTTCCGTCGCGGACGCCGTAAGGAACGTGACCGTCGCCCCCGCTTGGTTCAATGCATCCGCGAGGGTCAGGCAGCGCATCAGATGCCCGGTGCCGATCTCCCCCGAAGCGTCGGTGCGGACGGCGATCTTCACCGCGGTCTCAGCGAATCTTGAACAGGGGCTGCAATGGCTCGCAGCGCAGGTATTGCTTCATCGCCTTGTTGTGCACGGCATCGGCGAGCATCGGCATGACCTCTTGGTAGACCGTTATCAACCGGTCGATGTCCGCCGCCGAATGGGCATAGCTCAGGTTGTGCGTGCCCAACGTCAGGACCCCGCGGGCGAACACCTCCTGGAGAAATAAGGTCTTGATTTCAAACGACGAATAGCCACCGGCATCGCGGAAATTGAGGAAGCCCCAGGACGGATGGCCAGAGGTTGCGATGACGTCGCCGAGGCTATTCTGGCGGATGATTTCGGCTGTCCGGTCAAGCGCCTCGCGCCCCAACGCGGCGAGCTTCTGGGTGACCGGCTCGCGCTTCAGCTTATCCAATGTCGCCTTGGCGGCCGCCAGGGACAGTGCCTCGCCGCCCATGGTGAAGGAGAAGAATATCTCCTCCATCAGTTTCATAACGTCAGCGCGTCCCGCGACCGCGGCCAGCGGGAAGCCGTTGGCGACGCCCTTGCCGAAGGTGGCGAGATCGGGCGTAACGCCGAACAGCTCTTGCGCGCCGCCATTGCTGTAGCGGAACCCGGTGATGGTCTCGTCGAACACCAGGAGCGCGCCGTGTTTGTGCGTCAGATCTCTCACGCCGGCGAGAAAGCCGGGCGCGGGCTCGACGGCGTTCATTGGCTCCATGATCACGGCGGCGAACTCGCCGGGATGCTTGGCGAGCATCTGTTCGAGCGAGCCGAGATCGTTGTAGCAGGAAACCGTGGGTCAGCTTGCGGACGGCTTCCGGCACGCCGCGATTGCGCGCCGTGGCGCCGATATACCAGTCCTGCCAGCCGTGATAGCCGCAGAATGCCACACGGTCACGCCCGGTGAAGGCTCGCGCCAGGCGGATCGCGCCGGATGTGGCATCCGACCCGTTCTTGCCGAAGCGCACCATCTCGGCGCACGGAACCATCTCGACGATGCGCTCGGCGACTTCGGTTTCCAGCGGGTGCGGCAGCGAATAGATCACCCCCTGGTCGAGCTGCGCACGCACCGCCTGGTTCACATCCGGATCGCTGTAGCCCAGTGTGATGGCGGCCAATCCGTTGATGAAATCGATGTATTCGTTGCCATCCACGTCCCACACGCGGCTGCCCTGCGCCGCGCTGGATGAAATAGGGCGAGACGCCGAACGGGTATTGGGTCTTCGATTTGGAGAAGGTCTGGCTGCCGAGCGGTATGACCTTTTCGGCGCGTTGCAGAAACTCCTCGGACTTCTTGTAGCGGCTCGACATCGGCAAACCTGTGTTGATGGCAGGCGATTCGCTCGCCTGGTTACGGCTTTTCCTGCTTCAAGGATTTTGCCAAACCCTCGTTGCGGACAAAGCCGGCATTCAGCTCCAGCCATTTCGGATGGCGCGCTAGCAGTGCCAGCACGTCTGCCGTGGTGAACGCCGGATTGGCAGGATACAGCGCTTCGTAGATCCGTTGAACCAACTCGAAATCCTCCGGGTTGTCCACCGTCCAGCGGAGGTGCGAGATATCCGGCGTTCGCGTCACGCTGTGCAGCTTGAAGCGATCCGGCCGGCGGTGGATCGCCAGTGTCACATGCTCCCGTTCCGCCGTCGTGCGCGGCTCTTCCGCGATAGCCTCGAGCACGCCATAGCGCACGACTTCAACATCGAGGCCATCGGGATAGGTTGGATCTATCGTGTTGGACCCGTACTCGGCCCCAACCGCCAGTGTTTCCTCGATTACCTGGTCGATGACTTGAGGATCGGCGAGCGGACAGTCTCCGGTCAGGCGCACCACCCAAGCGGGCCGATGAGGCTGCGCCGCACCCATGAAGCGGGCGAGCACGTCATCGAGAGACCCGCGATGGATCAGAATATCGTGGCGCCCGGCCAATTCGACGAGCGGGTCGTCGCTCGGATCGACGCTGGTCGCAAGCACCAATCGATCGATGAGACTCGCCCGCCGGATGCGCTCGATCTGCCGCAAGATCATGGGTTGGCCGACGAGCGGCTTGAGCACCTTGCCTGGCAGACGGGACGATGAAACCCGCGCCTGGACAATCCCGAGGATCATGGTTTGTGGCCTGGCTGGTGCGCCTGGTCCATGAACTTGGTGGTCGACCAGTTCCAGCGCCGCGGATCGACGATATCGGGATCGTTGCAGGCAAGCCTCGGCCAATCCAGTTGTGGCCGGTGGCTTGTCACGGCCTGTTTCGCCGCAGCCAAGCACTCCGCCAGATGCTGATGGGAATGCACCCCGATCACGAGGCGGGCGATCTCGGGTCGCGCCAACCCGAAACCGAGGGCTGCCGTCAGCGGTGGCACGTTGGCGTTCGCGCAGGCCACGTGCCAGCGGCGGAACGCCGGCAGCGCCCGCGGCAGGCGCTCCGCGACTTCATTCTCCGTCATGAGCAGGAGCCCTTGCAAGATGAGCGATCTGGCGTGGATTTCGATCCCTCGCGCGGCGAGACGCCCTAGCGTTCCGTCTTCAATCAGCCTCTGATCGAAGACACTGATCGGGAATTGGATCACTTCGACCGGAAATCGTTCCAGCACTGCGGCGATCTGGCCCGCGTCGTAGACCGAGACGCCGATGCGCCCGGCCAGACCCGTCGGCGCGGTATCCATCCATGAGCGCCCAGAGCCGGTCGCCGTTCTTGGCCAGGAGATCGGCGGCTTCGTGGGCAAGCAGAACGCCCACCCGTTCCCTCTTCAAACGCGCAAGCGAGCGGTGAAAGCTGTCGTCAATGGCGCTGAGATCGGCCGACGTCAGGTCCCCAGAACGAATGGGCAGCGTTTTGGTGACGATGTCGAATGCGGAGCTGACGTGGCCGAGTTGTCCGAGCACGCTTTCGCTTTCGCCATAGGCGGTCGCGGTGTCGAGCATCGCGATTCCCGCGTCACGCGCGGCGACGAGAATGTCTTCGACTTCCCAGATAGGCACCGCTCCGCCGTCATGCGAAATGCCGTAGGCCAAGCCGAATTGCGCTGTGCCGAGTGCCAGGCGCGCAACCGGCGGGGCGGTATCAGCCGGCGGCACGTGCGAGAGTCTCGCGTAAGCCCGCGATGACCGTATCCTGCTCGTCGTCGGTCATCGCGGCAAAGAGGGGAATTGAAATGGCGCCTCGGTAATACCGTTCGGCTTCGGGAAAATCGCCCGGCATGAAGCCGAAGGCGCGGTAGTAAGGCTGCAGATGCACCGGAATATAGTGGACCTGCACGCCGATGCCGCCCGTATGCAAGGCTTCGAAAACCTGCCGGCGCGACCATTTGATCTGATCCAACCGCAGGCAGATGGGGTAGAGGTGATAGGCGGAGCGGCCGTCCGCGTGCTGCCGCGGCAAAGTTAGCGGCAAGTTTCGCAGAGACTTGTCATAGCGCTGCGCCAATGCCCGGCGCCGCGCGACAAAGGCATCGAGACGCCGCATCTGGCTGATGCCGAGCGCCGCCTGCAGGTCGGTAAGCCGATAGTTCAGCCCGAGTTCGACCATCTGGTAGAACCAGGGCCCCTCAGAGTCATGGGTCATGCGCGAAGGATCACGCGTGATGCCGTGGCTGCGCAATTCGGTCAAGCGGGCGGCCAAGCCCGCATCGTTGGTGGTCAGCGCGCCGCCCTCGCCCGTGGTGATGATCTTGACCGGATGGAAGCTGAACACGGCGATATCGCAAAAGCGGCCGTCGCCGACCTTTCCGCCCAGATAGTCGGCCCCCACCGCATGACAAGCATCTTCGACAACGCGAAAGCCATATTTCTCTGCAAGTTGCGTGGATCGCACGCATGTCACAGGATTGGCCGGCGAAATGCACGGGCACTACGATCTTCGGCAGCCGGCCATCGCGTTCGGCGCGCTGCAGCTTGAGCGGACAAGGCCTCGACCGACATTAAATAGGTATCGGGATCGATGTCGACGAAATCGACCCGCGCGCCGCAATAGAGCGCGGCATTCGCGGTGGCCACGAACGTGTTGGGCACGGTCCAAAGCCAATCTTCCGGGCCCAATCCCAAGGCCAGATAGGCGAGATGCAGCCCGGCGGTGCCGTTCGCGACGGCGACCGCATGCTTCGCCTCCACGGCAGTGCTCAGTGACGCGCTCGAACGCGGGAATCAGCGGTCCTTGGGTCAGCCAGTCGGATTTCAGGACATCCGTGACGGCGGCGATATCGTCGTCGTTAATATCCTGCCGCCCGTAGGGGATCATGCCGTGTCCTTCAGCATGGCTTGAATCTCTTGCACCGTCAGAAAGTGCGGGTTGCTTCCGGAATTGTACTCGAAAGACGTATCGACCGGCCCGCCCCTTTCATTCAATCCGTTGGTTTTGTAATCGGGGTGCTCGACGAAGGTGATCGACGGCTGAATGACGTAGTGATCCTTGAATTCCAGGGTCAGATGCGAATCATCCGCCGGGCACATGACTTCATGAAGCTTTTCGCCGGGCCGTATGCCGACGATCGTCTGCTCCACCCCGGGAGCGAGTGCCGCGGCAAGGTCAACGATGCGCGAAGACGGGATCCGCGGCACGAAAATCTCACCACCGTGCATACGGTCGAAGGCCCGGAGCACGAAATCCACGCCCTGCTGAAGTGTGATCCAGAACCGGGTCATGCGCGCGTCGGTGATCGGCAGAGATTTCGCGCCGCCGGCCAGCAGCTGCTGAAAGAACGGCACAACAGAGCCGCGCGAACCGACAACGTTGCCATAACGGACGACACTGAACCGGGTCTTGCGCAAACCGACCACGTTGTTGGCAGCGATGAACAGCTTGTCGGAGGCCAGCTTCGTCGCGCCGTAGAGATTGATCGGGTTTGCCGCCTTGTCGGTGGACAGGGCCACCACCTTTGCGACGCCCGCTCGCGAGTGCGGCCTGGATAACGTTCTCGGCCCCATGAATGTTGGTCTTGATGCATTCGAATGGATTGTATTCGGCGACCGGAACCTGCTTGAGCGCGGCGGCGTGCACCACGTAGTCGACGCCGTCGAACGCCTGCACCAGCCGATCGCGATCGCGCACGTCGCCGATGAAGAAGCGCATCTGCGGCGCGTTGAACTCCTGCGCCATCTCGAACTGCTTCAGTTCGTCGCGCGAGAAGATGATGACCTTCCTCGGCTGGCAGGTCGCCAACACCGTACGCACGAATTGGCGGCCGAAAGAGCCGGTGCCCCCAGTGACGAGGACAGTTTTACCGTCAAACAACTTCATTACGAAATCCGTTTTTTCGAGAGGCGGGAGAGATAGGGCTCAAGAGCGAGTTCCGGTGACGCATCTATGCCGCAGGCTGGATAGCGTGCAAAGCGCATCCAGCATATGTCGGCCGTTTAAAATTCGCGGTAATATGGACTATCGCCCGCCGGATAGCGAGAGGTCGCAAACCTGCGCGGGCGGTCAGATGGCGCGGTTATCGGGACTGTTGGGCTGCTGCTGGACCGGTGGGACCGGCACATCGGCCTTCTTGCGGCGCAGAATGATGTCGCCGTTCTCGGTGATCTCCGGCAATCGATACTGCGGAATCGATTCGACCAGTTTGTCGAGGGCTTGCAGCATCTTTGCCATGCCCTCGCGCGCCAGGTCCACGGGGGCGCGGTTGTCGGCGCCTTGCTCGAGCACGAGCATCGGCGCGGCAGCGCCGGAACCCGCCCGCACCTCGCTGGCGCCGGCCATCGACTCGAATGCGACGAAGGCGGTCAAGATCCCGCCCAGAACCACCGTTCCGAGGCCCGTCGTGATCCGCTGCCGTGCTGTCATGTCCTGTCCTCCGACCGAAATGCCCGGACACCGAGCCATTGCGTCTGCGCCTTAAACATGGAATGGGCGCTGAGCGCCGTCAATGGCCGGCCGAGGGATAAGGTAACCACCGGATCAGAACTCCCGCGCTGCGCGCCGCGGTGCCGAAGATCGGCTCGTGCCGCTCGTGGTCCTGCTCGGTTGTCCCGCGGTCGGCGGACCGGCCTTGCAGGCGGCGGTCCAACTCCTCCTGCGAGAGATCCGCCGGGCGCGCCGCCGCCGCGGCCTGCTCGTCTTCCCGCGCCTGCCCTGCGGCCGGGCGTCGTCTGGGCTGCAGCGGCTCGGTGGCCGGCGTCGCCGACACGCCCGCGACAGCGGTCGCGTCAGACCGGCGCCCCTCAGGGCCCGTCCTCGGCCCCAGGATGGGGTCCTCGGGGGTGCCCTCGGCGGTCCCCTCGTCGAGCGCCAGGTCCCTGAGTGTCAGGCCGGCGAGCGCCGCCAGCATGGCGGCCTCGGCTTCCTCGGCCGCGCGCATGACGGCGGGCTGGCCGGCGAGCCCGATACTCATGCGGCGGTCGCCACGACCATCGCTGCGCACGGCGGCGAGCAGTTCGGCGGCGCCGATCGTCTCGGGCGGCCGCGCCGGCAGATAACCGGGGGGCTCGTCCCGCGTCGCCGTCACGTAGTGGCAGCGCTGCAGGATATCGAGCAGATTGACGACGATCTTTTCGGGTACCTGGAAGCGCCGCGCCAGGTCGTTCAGCGTCCACGGCGGCTCGCTGATGCAGAAATGCCGGGCGATCAGTGCGGCCACCGCCAGCGCCAGCCGCTCCTGGGCGCCCACGCTGAGCAGCAGCTGCGCGCGCCGGGCGCCGACATATTCGGGATGCTGGTGATAGAACGCCACCGCCGCGCCGATCAGCAGGATCAACCACGAAACATAGAGCCAGATCATGAACAGCAGCAGCGTGGCGAAGGCCGAATAGATCGCCGGATAATTGCTCGAGCGCACCACGTAGGCGGCGAACGCCCACCCCACGGTCTCCCACAGCACGCCGGCGAGGATGCCGCCGACCAGCGCCGGGAGCCAGCGCACCCGCGTGTTGGGCATCAGCTTGTAGATCAGGGTGAATGCCACGATGACCATGAGATAGGGCACGACCCGTCCGGCCGCCTGCAGCGCGGCGCCGAACGGCTCGATGCTGGCGATCGACTGGACGACGGAGGAGTGGCCGATGGAGGCCGTCACGCCGAGCGAGGTAAACACCAGCACCGGACCGATCAGCAGGATGCTGAGATAGCCGCTGAAGCGCTCGGCGAACGGCCGGTCCTGAGGCACCTGCCAGATGTCGTTGAGCGAGCGCTCGATCTTCTGCATCAGCGAGATGACGGTGAAAAGCAGCAGCCCGAGCCCGACCGAGCCGAGCACGCCGACCTGCATGTTGTTGACGAAGCCGACGATGCGGCTGACGACCTCCTGGGCCTGGTCGCCGAGCGGCGCGAAGGCATGCAGCAGCAGGGGCTCGATCTGGTTATGCACGCCGAAGCCCTTGAGCACCGAGAAGGTGATGGCGAGCAGCGGCACCAGGGAGAGCAGCGTGGTATAGACCAGGCTCATGGCGCGCAGGTTGAGCTGGCCCTCCGCCAGCTCGCGGATCACCGCATAGAAGATGCGGCGGGCCACAGCAGCACCCGGCGCCACAGCGGCGCCCTCGCCGGGTCTTCCCAGAGCACCGTCTCCAACGCCGCCTTGAGCTTTTCGATGAGCAAGGGCCGCCTCCTGCCCCCCTTGGGGTTTGTTCAGCCTAACCTAGTAGCAAACGATGCAGGCTCCGTTGGGTTCGGGTGCAAGCCACTCACCTATCCAAATGAGCGGCTTTTCAGCGGATTTTCGCCGCCCCGCCTCACATCTTATTGACGAAATCCTCGTAATGCAGCTTCGCGCGAGGGTAGGTCAGCGGGCTCTGGGTCATACGCTGGGACACGCAGATTTCGGCGAACCGGATGCCGATTGCCTTGGTGTTGAGCACCGGCACCCCGGCGGCCTTCTCCAGGTCCTTGGTATCGACCACATAGGGGATCAGGGCGCCGCCCAGGGGTAGGATGATCTCTGCGCCGGTTTCATCGACCAGCTTGCGGATCAGGCCGACCGTGATGTCGAAGATCTCCTGCCTTGCGCGCCGGGTATCCTTGCCGTAAACCCCGATCGGCAGCATGCCGCTGACGAAACGCTCCATGCCGTAGGACCGGATGATGCGCCGGGTATAGGGCACATGGCTCGCCAGCGGCACGGTGACGCCGATGCGGTCGGCAAGGGTGAGCGCCGCGTGCATCCCCGTCCGCACGGTCCGATCACGGGGATGTAGACCGCAAGCCTGCCGCCGTCCACGCCGGGATCGAAGGTGTTGCTCGAGATCACGGCGTCGTATCCGTTCTCCGGCGCCCACACGATCTTGCGCACGATCGCGGGCGTTTCCACCATGTGATGCAGCCCAGTCGGCCACAGCGGATGAAAGGTCCCCTGCGCGTCACTCGTTAGGCCGAGGTAGTCGCCACCGTTCCCCCAATGCCGGGCAGCGGAGAGAAACGAGAGGCTGAGCACGCCGTCGGGCCCGGTGAACGCGAGCGGCTCGACGCGCAGATTCCCGGCGCCGAGTGGGCGCGAGAGCTCGCCCGACACGCGTACGGGCGGGAGAAACGTCTCACCGCCGTCGACCGAGGCGGTGAAGTACTCATGCCACCCGGTCGCCTCCGGCCGATTCACGTGTGTCGAAGAACGAGACGCCGATCACTCCATCGGCACGCACGGCGAGTCGCGGCATGAATTGCTTGCCGGCGTTAGGCTTGCCGGGATCCACCGGGCGAGCGTCCGACCAGGTCGCGCCGCGATCGTCGGAGCGGCTGATCACGATCCGAAGGGCCCCCGCGCTGAAGTCGGTCCAGACGAGATTCCGGTCACGATGAGCCGGGCTCGGGTCCACGGCGAGCCGGGATCCGAGGACAGCCGCACGTCGGGGTGGTCGCGCGTGAGACGCAGGCGCGCCGGTCCTTCACGCGGCTGCGAGAAGCTACGCCGCCGTCCTCGCTCGATGCCGTCCCAATAAAGCGGCTGCCGCGCCAGGTCTTCTCCTGCGCGACGCTCATCGGAAAGTCCGCCCGAGTCGCGAGGAGCGTACCGTCGCTGAAGACCGCCATCTGCTGCACGTTGACGCCATGGCCGCCCCCGTCGACGAACTTCACCGGCCCGTCGACGTTCTCCCGTCGTCGCTGGACCGAAACAGCCCGAGGTTATACTCTCGGCCGTAGAGCGTGCTCATATAAATGCGTCCGGCAAACCGGCCGACGGTGCGATCCACGGCGATCATTGGTGATCGTACGAGTAACCGAGATCGACGGGCTTCACCACGTTCGTCCGCCGTCCTCGGAGCGATAACGTAGAGCGCCGCCCGGGTGCGCCGAGCGTTGTCCTTGATGAAGGCGAGGCACGAGAAGATGGCCGTGCCGTTAGGCGTGAAGGCCACCTGCGGATCCCCGGCGCCGTACGCCTGGAGATCGGCGAAGGTCGCGTCGGACCAGCTATACCCACCGTCGAAGGTCGCGTACGTCTTGCAGGCCGGGCCGCCTTCGGGCCGCGAGGTAGGTGATCGACGCGCCGACGAAGATTGCGCGCATTCCGCGGGTTGGCGGCGATCATCATCTCGATGTGTGGGAGGTCGCCGTCCCGGCTGACGAGAAAATCCGGGTGAACGACGATGCGCGCCACCGAGTCGGATCGCGTGCTGGCTGATTGCGCATCCATTGCGCGTCCGGAGGCGAGCAGAAGCGTCGCTGCCACGAGCCAGTGCGGCGCTGAGCGAATGCGCATGTACGATCTCCCCGATGGATGTCCACGCCCTTGCGGTCCTCAGCCAGAAGGAACGACACGAGCGGGGGCAATACCTCCTCAGCGAACCGCGGTCTCGCGAGTTGGCGTTACGGACGGCGTGCCGGACGCTGCTCCTGCTCGCCGTTGGACGCAGCCCGAAGCCGAAAGACGAGACCCTCCTGCCGCGTCTCCAGGTGCAACGAGAGGGCGACGGCGCGCACGACATCTGCTGGCGTCGGTCGCTTCGGACGATCGCCGTCACCCGACGAGTGGCAATCGCGGAGTCTCGAGGACGACGCGTACGTCGTACCACCGCTCCAGCGTTCGCACCACTTCAGAAAGCGGTGTGCGATCGAAGACGAGCTCCCGGTGGTCCAGGCAAGCAATCGATCCGCGGCGACGTCGCGTTCGATCTCGGGCAGGCCGCTGCGGGGGAGTCGCGCACGCTGCCCGTGGTCAGCACGACCGCGACGCCGTATCCGCCATCCGGCGCAGCGCCACCTTCCCGCTCGCCACGATGACTTCGACAGCGTCGCGGTCCGATCGCCCAAGGACGCCGAATCGCGTGCCGAGGACACGGGTCACGGCAAACCCGCTCCGGACGTCGAACGGACGGCGTGCGTCTGGCGTGACGACGAAATACGCCTCGCCGTCGAGCGTCACGGTGCGCGTCGTGCCCCCGAAGTCGGCGGGGATGGTGAGCCGGGAATCGGCGCCGAGCGTCACCTGCGACCCATCTCGGAGCTCCACGGTGGCGCGCTGCCCGCGCGCCGTGACAACCTCGCGGGCGCCGCCGACCGCTGACTGCTGCTTGGAGAGGAGGGCGAAACGTCCCTGCGCCAACGGCCATGAGGACGACCGCGGCGATGGAGGTTTCCAGATCGGCCGACCGCTGTCGTTCATCCACTCGGCTGCGAGTGTTCGAAGACGAGAGTGGATCGAGCCCGCTGCTCCTCTTGGGCGATTTCTCGTCGAGCCGGCGCGACATCGCGTCCACATCCCAGTCGCGCCGCTCTTGCCCCGTCGCCTCCCATCTGGCGTGCTTCGTGGACGAGCGCACGTTGTTCCGGGCCGCTCTCCGCCCAACGCTCGAGCGCGGCCGCTTCGGCGCTCGAGACCTCGCCGGCGAACCAAGCACCTAATCGGGTCACCTGATCTCCGGTGTGGATGACTGTTCGTCATTCATTTATTTTACGTGTACGGAATGATCATCAGGTAAGGAGGCGTAAGGAGGCGCTCACGATTGTGACAGACACCTGCCCGGCCGTGGACCCTCAGATCACGCTTTCCCGGGCTCCGTGTGAACCACGAGCAGATGCGCGAGACGCTTGCGAAGCGTCTTGAGCGCGATGCCTACCTGGTTCTCGACGGTGCGTACCGAAATCTCGAGCATGTCCGCAACTTCGGCGTTGCCGCCGATGGTTCTGCCTGGTCAAGCGGTAGATGAGCTGACAACGTTCAGGAAGTTGTGCACGGCCCGCGCGGCCGCGTAGCCAACTCTTCGGTGACCACGAGTCTTCGAAGCCGGCCGCGCTCGATCGGACGACTTCGAACGGAGGGTTCTCTCCCGCGACATCCGCTCGATCCAACGGCGCTCCACCCGCTCATGCCGCAGATAGTTCAGCGAGGCGTTTCGCGTCGCCGAGTAGAGGTGGTCCGGAGACTTCCGCGAAGCTGCCACTCCCGGCGTCCTTGCCAGATGCGGAAGAAGACGTCCTGCACGACTCTTCAGCGACCGCGCTCGAATGCACTAGCTGTAGGCGAAGTCGCAGAGGTCGGCAGCCGTTCCACGGAACATCTCGTCGAACGCGGCATGATCGCCGGCGCGGACGCCAGCGATCCATCGGGCTTCGACCGGGCTCCGCTCCGGCGAAATCGCCGTGGGCAGGTCGAGGAGACTTGCTCGAAAAGGGGAGCGGTTCCCACTCGGTCGTCGAGGTTTTGGTTTCGTGCGCCGAGCTCTCGATCCTATTTGCGCCGCGCGCGACCGATGTTAAGGCGCGATCACGGCGGAGGCAAGACGACAATCGTCGGCGATTTTTGATATCGTGCTGTCGTGTCCGAGCGGCCTGTTGCGTGT
>CAVVYA010000014.1:0-172119 GCA_963752345.1 uncultured Alphaproteobacteria bacterium | reverse complement strand
GAACGAGTGAGTGAGTGAGTGAGTGAGTGCTAAATGGGTCCTAACAGCAACGGGCATAAAACAAATATGTCGTGGTCAGCCGAGTTCACCGAGGGCAGACAGACAGAGACATAGACAAAGGGATAGAGAGAATAGAGACAGACAAAGCAAGACGGAGAGACAGAGACAGACAGACGGACAGAACCATTTGATGGTCAGCAGATATTGCCTTCGACGGATGTGTCATTGCATTCACCCCAAGCAGCAGCAGAAGCAACAGAGGCCGTGGGTCGATGGACATTCCCCTTCCCCTCAGAACAGTCTGACTCATCGGGTGGACCATGATGCTCCAGTGCTTCAGGCACGCATGCGCATGTCTCCATGAAATCAATGGAAGACCAGCATGAACAGAGCAACACCGACAATTCTCTTAGTACAATTACAATCTTATAATTATTAATATTTTTACTCCCTGTATTCCCCTCCATCTTATTTGCTTCTTGTTCATTCATTCATTCATTCATTTCAGATATTTATATAGCGCCCCTTCAAGATTTCTACTCAGAGGCGCTCCCGACTACAGAGCGGACACTGAATCGGAGTTTCACGCCGAAGCGCATGAGCAATTGCGAGTGAAGGACTTGCCCAGGGTCCCTACGCGGCGGCTTGAGGTGGATTCGAACCCGCAACCCTCCGGCTGCAAGGCACCGAACATACCCCTACACCACCGCGCCCCACAAGATAATGATGACGACGTTGATCATTATGATTGTGATACAGATGATGGTGATGATGATCATAAAGATGATGAAGTTGATGATTGTATTGTTGTTGATGTTGTTATGTTGTTGATTGATGGTGATGATGATGATGAAGATGATTCAAGATGATGAATAAGCTGTGTTTTATCTTTTTTAGGCGATTTAGAAGGTTGTCTGATGATGATGATTGATGATGATGATGATGATGACGACGACGACGACGACAACGATGATGATGACGATGATGGAAAACTTGAAGTCGGATAGACATGAGCCTAACAGTAAAGATATGCCTAGGTTTATATGCCAACAGCCTATAGTTACTCATGCTAGCAACTGGTTGTCTTCCTTCACAGGCCGGTTATAACGAACTGATGGATAAGGAGGTCGAGGTGAAGGCCATCATGTTGAACGGTGAAGATATGCTTGTGAGGTGCAGAGACAAAGACGCCAAACAACTGAAAGCAAAACTATCACAGCTTCAGGAAAGACTGGCAGAAACAATACAACGAGCAGAGAAGAGAAAGGCAAGGACCGCAGGCAGATTATAAATCTTACTCCACTTTGAAATCATTTGTTCTTATCCATCTAGTTTAACTTACGGAAATCTTGATTGATGTGATTGATTGTATTTGAGCCACAGGCTAAAAAGTCAAATCTTGCGACGACTAATTCGATCACTTACAATCATTCAATCGTGCTGAAACTTGGCAGATAGACTCGCCCTCGCAGACACTTCATTCTATAAAAATTTCAGCTCCCCAAAAAAGGCAAGCTTATAGAATCGGGGACTCAACTTTTCGAATCGGGAACTCAACTTTTCCGATACGCAGCGTTGCCATTGGCCGCAACAAAAACGGGCGCGCTGCCTATTAAACGCACGCTATGACGTAAAATGAACGCAGACTATATATTTGTAGAGGTAACTGCTTCATAAGACGCATTATAGGATACTAGATGGATAATAGTAAAAAAACTTTGTTTTTACGGGCTGTATTTTATTCTTTCCATCTTTTAAGATTTTGCCTAGGTACCCAGTATTGATTGGTTGGCTATAGAGGTAATGCAATCTACCAAATTATGAAGTGTCACCAGTTTGGAACATTCTAGTATGGGTTATAAATTTAAATTTTAGCATCAATCAGACACGTTTTAAAGGTTTTTAAAACATTTAGCATCCAATGTTTAACGACATCCTCTTATAGGATTAAAGTTCTTTCACGTCGATAGTGACGATTAATCGCAATGATGGATTAGTGCGATTACTTATATTTACTAATTCAGCCACTGCCTTTTATGGTTAAGTTACCTTACCTTATAAATTACCTTATATACCTTTGACCCAATGTCCTATGGTAGAATGTAGGAGAAGTGCTCATCTGCGGCCATTCGGTCCTTGATCCGGTAATAGGCGTATCGAAAGCTCCTAGACGCGAGGCATTGTGCATCGCAGGACCGACCTTTACTTTCAAGCTTTCGCCAGTACCAAACTCTTCCGCCCTAATGGAAGTGGCAAATGTGCAAAAACAACTAGTCTTCCCATGGAATCAAATCACTGAACACTGCAGCGAGCAGGCTGGAATCCGCAACAGTTGGGAAGCGTAATTTCTTTGGTGCTACAGGAAAGTTTTGTTGTTACGAGATAATAATCTCAAAAGATATCATTGTATCGGTCTTTTGTGTCGGTTGTTTTTTGTAGCGGAAGATGGAAGGTCACATGAAGGCCGTTGAGTCTTTCCATAAGACGTTTTCGACGCATATCGAGTGGCTGGATAAGTCGGAAAAGGCGCTGGCCACCTACAAGAACAAGTGCAAGACACTAGACATGATCCAGCAACAGATCAGAGACCACGAAGTAAGTGATGATGCGAGACATTACACGCATCTTTCAAAATCACATCTGCTTACATGAAGTCTCTGCTCCATCACGTCTCCGATCCCAACTGGCAACTTCTCAACCAATCTCAAGACTTCTAACTAATTGTTAATAGATTTATGGAAATATGATGAAAGCTAACTGTGATCTGGTCTAATCGTCGATTGAGATTCAAGAGGTGAGTGACTCTGATTCCATGCTAGCCGAGTACCTTCCTTTTCTAGTCCGAATCCTTTTCTTTCTGGTCGGAGTCTAGGTTCCGAATTCTGATTTTGTGCAATATACTAAGCCTTCCGTATTCTGATATGATTGGCTAATATGATTGGATTAATTTAGCTGAGCAAGAAGACTTTTGTGTGTACAAAGATCTGTATAGCTATGCTTGCATAATGATATTTACCCCATTAACCGCTTCCTTTGGCTTAAAATTAGAGCCAATATGCATTTGAGGGAGGGTGGCCATCGCCAGTTCCACCTCCCCCCTCCCTCAAGTTGAAGTCACGGGTCAAAGTCATTAAAATTAAACCGGATTCCGAAAATCCAAGTTCAGCAAGTTTGGTTATTGCTTTGTTTCTATAGCACTTCTGTATAATAACCAATAAGCCTAGACAACTTAGCGACGACAGGGCCGTTTTAAGGTCGTCGTAGGCCCTAGGCACTCGTGCATTTGTAGGCCCCAACTGCAAACTGAAAGCGAGTTAATGCGGGAAACAGTGATGGGTAACTAATTAATTAGAAATTACTTAATTAGCTAATTAATTAGTTTCGTAGCTAAATTCTTATTCTAATTAATTAGTAAGAAAATTGTTGCTAATTCTAATTAAATAATAAATAATAACTAATTAAAAGTTGTCTAATTCTAATTAAAATTTCATAATTAGCTTCATAGTTACCTATGCCTACATATTACCTCACCTACTTTTTGCTGGATGCCTTCATGTAACAAATAAACATCAACCAATATTTTGAGTTTTGAGTTTTTTATGATATCTTTCAAGGAAGAATTGCCTTTTGTTATGACATGTGTTTATGAAAACTTTCAGTAGGGCCTACATAAAAGAATCCAACAGTAAAGTAACAGTAATTGGAAAGTGCCTGTTTTACAATTACATTCTTAGCTTCTAGTTAGAAAATAATGTGAGATTTCTCAGCGTTTTCCAGCTGCATCTCAAACATTATGTTGTCTATTACACCAGCATCAATGAAGCGAGAATTTGGTGTTGCAAGATTTGTTACAAATGAGTAAAGAAATAGGCTTGAAGACAATACTTTAGAACTCATAATAATTCCAAAGTGCAAGTCCGATCTCATATAAATATAAATATGTTCCACAGTATTAAGAAGAAATTGGATAAAAACCATTGAAATTTGAGTTTCGTCTTAATCTGAAATATTTGTCTAATAGGTTGAACGCTTAACTGGTAAAAGAAATTTTTTGCGTCGTTTTGTATTCTGACGTAGCAACTAATTCTAGTTAATTAGTTGAGTGCTAATTCTAATTCTAATTAATTAGTAATCCTAAAAATGGAAATTCTAATCCTAATTATGAAATTCAAAGTAGACTAATGCTAATTCTAATTAATTAGTTAAAAAATCTTAATTACCCATCACTGGCGGGAAAATGACATTTGAAGACGTTATAAGTGATCTTGCTAATGCAAATTGAGAGCCGTAAAGTTCACACACAGTTTAGTCTATGCTGTTGCACAGCTTAACTTAACTTTTAATTAATAAGCATAAAGTTAAATTGTTTCAGTACAATTACAAAAATTATTAAATTAGAATTTGAAATTTCTTTCCTTTTCGTGTCAAATTCAACCATTAAAATTAGTTTTTCAATATCTCATTTTCAGACTTTCGTGGGCCCCTAAAATGTTCGTGGGCCCTAGGCACAGTGCCTACTGTGCCTAGTGGATAAAACGGCCCTGAGCGACGATGAGCATACACCTTGACCGTACACTGTCGGTGCGTGGATCAGACGGCGAGGGAGATGGTCGACCACACACCCTCATACCCCGAGGCTAAGAAATATAGATCGCCCACACTTAATACCCATGGCTGCCTTTCAGGCTTTCAGGGACTAATAAAAATTATAAGAAAAGCAATCAATAGCAGATTGCATGAAACGTTTAAGTGAAGGACTTTCTGAAGGTCTTTACAAACAGCGACCGATCTGCCAATGTTGTCATCGTTGTTCTGGATCGTATCGACTTCTGTAGCGCCATCGAAACTGCTTCTTTGTCAGGAACTGAAGAAGGAGGTTGAGTTTCACAATAAGACGGCGCTGAGCGTTGAAAACACGGGAACCTACCTGAAGTACTTCGGCTGCAAACGAGATACGGTCTACGTTAAGAACCTTCTCGTTGGAGTCAAAATCCGATGGAAGAAACTCATTCGAAAAGTAGACGAAGCCGGAAGACTTCTACAACAGGCTCTACGGGAAGTCAAAAGAGTACGTCCTATATCTATCTATCTATGCCATGCAAGGTATGGGATGGTATGGTAAGATAAGGTAACTTAGGTAAGGCGTGGTAAGGTATGGTCTGGTATAATAGGCCTATTCAGCAAGCTCTTAATGTTGAATTCAGTTTTATGTTTAGTACATTAATATCTGAGTAAACTGAAGATATTTCACCTTAATATCAAACCATTTGAAGAAGAAAGATGAAATTTGGGAAGGTACCCATGCAACGTAGCCTAACATTTCTCAGAAATTAGCTAAACAAAATTCACAACATGTTTGTCGTAGATTATGGTTTAAGTTCTATTAACGTTTTCTTAATCGTGACAAATAAATAGCGCAGTGCACTTAAGATTTAAAGGTGTCTAAATATCGGACCGAGATCGCCTTTTGCAATAATTATTGTGCCTTGTAGGCCTAATGTATTCGTTGTTTAACGGCTGTATTTAAAATTGAAATTTTTATTTTTTATTCAACCGCGCGAGGCATCTGTAGCCGACTAGTTTCAGCGCTTGGCTAGTAACGCTGAGAGTATGGGTTCGATCCTTCTTCCCTGAGATGGCTAGGCCGTAACTGTTTAGGGACCTTGGGCAAGTCTTCCACTCACATTTAGGCTACACAGCGCCATCGACTGGTACTTTGTCATTAGATATAGTGGCGCTAAATAAATGCATAATAATAACACTAACAATATTATTGTCTGCTGTCGGATACCGCTTCAGCCTGTGACTATTTATGTTCTCCTGTTGATATTTTTATTCATATTTGTATTAATTTTATCATTGCACTTATGGTCTTTGCACTTTAAGTACTAAGCGTCCCACTCAGCAGACTCAAACCCCAATCGTTCGATTACAAACCAAGCTACCTACCTAATAGACCAGCCTACCACACAGTTCAATTAAAGTTGTGTTCTTTGTCTAGTTTCACGATTCGTGGACAACACTTCTGGCGTGGTTGGACAATGGAGAACGAAACCTTAAGAAGTACATCTCAGCTGGAACCGTCAAGGCTAAACAGGATGTCGATGAACTTCGAGTAAGTCTCCACTCATACATTATCCAAGTTCTGGAACTTGCTGGCTGGGTCAGCCTGGCTGACCGACCGACCGTGTGAGTGAGTGAAGGATGGATGGTCGGACGAAGGGGGTGGTTGCCTGGCTGGTTGATTGCCAGGTTGGCTGGTTGGCTAGCTTATTGACTGGCTCTGTGACTGACTAATTGACTAACCAATTGACTTATTTATTTTTTTAAATTTAGATTATTGCTCTTTAGCTATGTAAGAGCTGTGTTCAAACTAAACTCGTAAAGGATAAAGTTATTGTAGAGAGAATGGCTACAAGACCATCCCCTAGTCACAGCCTCACAGGGGCCGAGTGTGATGTATTTGCCCCGGTCAAATCGCACCCAGGGAGAGAGGGAGAGACCATGACCATAATATTAGTAACAGTCAGGCTATTTGGATGAACAGGCTGGAACACTGAGGTTGGTGTTTGATAAGCGATTACATCCTGTGGCTATTAAACCGTGGAAATAATAATAATCGTTTACTAAAGCACAAAAGCACATAGGCCTTATATAGGCCTATAGTTTGGTTAGTTGATGTTTAACGACACTGTGTCATAACAAAGATGATTAGCGTCGCCCTCCTCCTTTCTCCAGGCTTGGGACTGGCACTGCCAGAGTACGAGCAGTGGCGGAGCGCAAGGGTGGATCCTGAGTTTAATTACTATTATTATCTTGTGGCCACAAAGACCGTTGACTTCGACAGAATTATTATTCTGAACAGTTCTCACCGTTGCTATGGCATAATGCAGCTCAGTTGACGAAAGATATACAGAGTGCAATGGCCGAGTTTTGAGCATATAGTGTCTGTTGAGAGCGTTTAAAAGGTGTCCAAAGGCAGCATCGCATAAACCATTATCAAATTTTTGTTACGTTAATATTAGCGCTATATGAACGTCTAGAAACATTCGTATGCATATTTGGGGATTTTATGCCTTGTAGAAATTCCAGATGCAGATGGCGGGCAAGCATCCAGTCTATCATTCGACGATGAGACTCGGCTACAGTCTACGGGAGCAGTGTCACTCGGATGACTCTGAGAGGACCTTACTCACCAACATGTTGGACGCCCTCAAGAACAAGTGGAATATGCTGAAGTCTATTGCAGCTCAGAGGTAAGTGTCATACCCATGTTAGCAGCACTTCTGCAGGCGCTATATAAAGCGTTAACAGGAGACGAGAGTGGGTGGGTCGATGTAGCAGTGGGTTCATGTAGATAGGGAAGAGATGAAGAGGCGATCGGTTTACCCAATCACTTGACCTTTAACCTGTCTTCATTAATCCAGGTCCTCTAGTTTTCCATTGCAGTCAAAAGATGTCGTAATCATTGGATTATATGATGCTGTCTTTAGACACCTTTAAAATTAGGTCACCAGGCTTTATATATAGGCATCAATTGCGTTCAATTGTTACTGCATGCTGATCAAAAATCTGATCGTTGTTCCCTTAAAGGTCCGCCGCTACCCTTACTGTGGTAGAGCCAGTCCCAAGCCTGGTGAAAGGAGAATGACGACACTAATCATATTAATTATGAGAAAGTGTCGTTAAACAGCAGCTAAACAACAATTGTCTTAGCAGTGAGTACACTAAGTATAGGCTTACAAAGAGGTTTTATACTGAAGTCAACGGCCTTTTATACCTCTTGGTGTTTTTTAACTGTTAGAATCCAGCCAATCATTCATTACCAGTAGTCCAGTGAGCTCTGTACAAAATGTTTTTATAGATGTCAGTGGCTCTTGGTGCCCAATAATAATAATAATAATAATAATAATAATAATAATAATAATAATAATAATAATAATAATAATAATAATAATAATAATAATCTTTTCTTTAATTAAGCGCCTGACAAACGCACTGCGCTGTACATTTACATGTTATGCAATTGAAACAATCTTAACTAGTTAACTACTAACAGAACAGACAGCCTGCAATACACGGCGCTAATAGCAGCCTACAAAGCATATCCGCCCTACGGGGCTCGAACTCGGTACCTCTCGCTCTCTACGCCAGCTGTTATCCAACGCGCCACCGGGCCCCCCCCATAGCTGTCGTTAAACTGTTTGAATACAGCGCAGTTTAAAAGTTTAATTAAACCAATGGTGAAAATGGAAACTATTCGTCCCATCGATATCAACTGCCTCTTATGTCTAATGATGTCGTTAAACTTTTGGAATGCAATCGGAGTTTAACTTCCGCTGTTGTAGCTTACGGGTAATGCCAGTCCGTCGATGTGCGAGTCCCAAGCCTGGATAAATAGGCTAAGAAGAGCGATGCTAGTCATTTTTGTAGAATCTTACGCAGAAGCTTAACCAGGAAACAATTTCGGGGTTCCAGTGAACATGGTCACAAAAGTTAAGTTTTCTGTATTTCGCAAATAAAAGCATATTGTGCACAATTTTCGGCAATTTATTTGGAGGTTTGAGCCCGTAAAACCACCCCTAAATAAGCCATGATCTGACCTAATTACAGTTTAAAGAATCGCGTAATTCAGATAATTCTGTAAGGTATGCTAATCAAGTTAGATGTCAACAGCCAATTCCACGCACCATAATGTCGTTTGTATTGGATATGGAGACGTTATCATTAGACACCTTCAAAACGTATTTAACAAACGCTATAATTATAAGCTATTCGTATCAGTTTCGTTTCTAGATGGTAGGGGAAGGTTGCCTGAGATGGAATGATTTTAAGTTTTTTGAACTTTTCATTTGACTGCCCTAACTAAAACAACTGCTATGTGGAGGATCTTGTAAATCAGTATCTTAGGAACAAATTTATTTCTTCTGCATTTCTTCACATTGGACAAAACACGTGGGAATAAATATTTTGTCTGACCCCCAAATCATTCCATTCTCACTCTCTACTTGCCATCGAAGCAGGCCGTCAACTCGCGGGGTCTGCACCCCTTGGCATGCTGCCGGGACAGCGACTTCATCCGATCACGTCGGCGTCCTGATCGGTGCCGTCGCTGAACGCGGCCTCGGCCTGTCCGGTGCTCCCGACCACCTGGGCACTCGTCAGCGGGAGGCCGTCGTTGGCCAACACACTCGCGCTCCCCGAGCCCTCACCAGGACGGGTCCATACCCGCAGGCACATCAAGCCCGACAGCGGACGCGTAGGTGCTTGCTTCGGGCCAATGTGCGTCGTCCAGCCACGTCTGCAATGGTTCGCCGCATGCTGCAAGCGTGACGATCACGGTGCCTAATCAGCAACACCCCTGCCGACCACCGGCTTGGCAAACGCATCGAGCTCCTCACCGGGGGTCAGCCCATCACGAGGCCTTCGATGTCGTGGCGTTGGGTGATGGGGGTCAGCTCGTCGACGACGGTGCAGCGTAGGTGCGCTCGGACGTTATCGGGTAGCCGGGTGTGGAATGGCTCGGTGACGAACAGGTCGTGGATGTCGGTGTCGGCGGGGTCGGTGTCGCCGGTGACGGCGCCGAGGATCAGCACGGGTCTGCGTCGGTCGCCGTGGTGGGCGGTGCCGCGGTGCAGGGTGAGGGCGGAGCGGGCGGAGACGTCTCCCCGCTTCGGGAGGCGGCGGCTGGCGAGGCCGTCGTAGCGGGGATAGACGGCGGCGGTCGGGAACATGCCGTGGTCGAAGGCGGTGCCGTCGTCGAATTGGGTGCCGGGGGCGATCTCGAAGGGGGCGAGGTCAGGGGTGACGTCGACGGTGGTCAGGTTGAACGCCAGCGAGGTCAGCTGCCCGTGCTGCGCGGTCTCGGGTGGGGTGGGAAAGTCGCGGTGCCACGGCTGGGTGGTGGCGCCAGGGAACGGGACGTCGAAGCCGAGTTCGACGAACTGGTAGTCGGCGCCCGAGGTCTCGGTGCACAGCGCGGTGACGGCGGGGTGGGTGATCAGGTCGACGAAGCCGGTGATCTGTTCGGGGTGGACGGCGAAGTAGTGCCGGTTGGGGCCGCGGCCGATCAGCCCATCGGGTCGCTGGCTGGCCTCGGCGAAGGCGGCGTCGAAGTCGCGGTCGAGCTGGTCGGCCCACTCCGGCGGGAAGCAGCCGGGCAGCGCGACGATGCCGTCACGGTACAGGGCTTCGCGCTGGGCGGCGACTTTGCTCCGATCGGTCTGGGTGGTGGTCACTAGGGCACGATCCTTTCTGCGGATGCCTGGTAGGTGTTCGTGGAAGGGACTCGGCGGGGGCCGAGGTGACTGCTCGTGCGTTGGTGAATAGCCGGGGTGAGTCAGGTGGAGAGAGGGTCAGGAGTGAGTGCCTGCTCGGTCCAGCTGGGGCCGGTGGTGGTGGGCCCGTTCCTGTTCCAGGTGAGAGGGTCGAGACACATCTGACGTTGGGTGCCGTCGGCGTTCCAGGCGTGGTAGACGAGCAGGTCCTGGCCTTGGTGGGTGGTGAAGATGCTGTTGTGGCCAGGGCCGCGGACGTGTCCGGGGACGGTGGCCAGGAGCTGGTTCGGCGCACCGGCCGGTTCGGTCCAGGGGCCGAGGGGGTGGGGGGCGGCGACCCAGGCGACGTGGTAGCTCTCGTCGAGGTAGGAGCCGCCGGAGTAGGTGCAGTAGTAGCGGTCGCCGTGCCGGCGCACCGACGGGTCCTTCGAGGGTGTGCCAGTCGTAGACGCCCCGTACATCTCTCGGTCGCGTTGGAAGATCTGCCAGTCCGCGGTCGGGGCCAGCACCGCAGTGGCCGGTGCTGACAGGCTGGTCATGTCCGTGAGTTCGGCGACGGCGAGGTGGGTGCCGACCCGGTCGGCGTCGAGGACATCACGGGCGTAGTACAGGTACCAGGTGCCGTCGTCGTCGCAGAACGGGTGCGGGTCGATCGCGAAGCTCTCGTGCGGAGTCAGGTCGATCCCGGCGTCGGTGAACGGGCCGAGGGGGGTGTCGCGACCGCGACCCGCAGCTGGTGCCGGTGGTCACCGTGGCCGACGGAGTAGTACAGCCAGAACCGGCCGTCGGCTTCGACCACCTCCGGCGCCCAGTAGTCGGCGCCCAGCTCCGTCGCGACCGGCTCCATCGCCCCCCGACCGGGGTCCAGTGCACCAGGTCGGCAGAGCGGAGGATCGGGAACACCCGTCCGTCGTCGGTGGGTCCGGTGCCGTAGGCGAGCTAGCCGTCCTCCCGGCCAGCACGTACGGGTCGGCGAGGTAGCCGTCGTAGACCGGATTGCAGTACGTGGCCAGCTGAGCTGGGGCGAGGTGGCGGCGGGCGGGTGGGGACGCTCATCCCTTCACCCCGCTGGAGGCGACACCTTCGATGACGTAGCGCTCCACGAGCGCATACAAGATCAGCACGGGCACCGAGCCGATGGCGCCGGCCATGATCACGGGTAGTCGATGGTGTAGGAGCCTTGCAGCTTGCTGAGCCCGACCGGCAAGGTGAGTCGTTCGGGGGAGAACAGCACGTAGATGGGCCAGATGAAGTCGTTCCAGTTGGCCAGGAACGACAAGATCGCCAACGTGACCACCGCCGGCTTGGCGTTGGGCAGCATGATCAGGAAGAACGTCTTCCACGGGCCGGCGCCGTCGATGCGGGCGATCTCTTCGAACTCGACCGGCATGCCGGGAGCTGCACTTGAACGTTCGTGGCCGATGGCGCCTCGACCCGGAACTCCACCTTCCGGTGGACCAGACGGGGGTACGGGGTTGGCGCGGCTGCGGTGTTGTCGGTCACTCGTACTCCCTCGCCACGACCGTTGCCGGCCGACTGTCCACTACGTCGATCATCGGTGCAACGGCGGTGACCAGTCCTGCTGCGACGAGCCGTCTTCGGGGATCGCAGTCGCTACCGGGACGTCACCGGCTGAGTGCGGCTCTCGCGGTAGTTCGTCAACTGGATCCCGCGACGACCGACGACTTCCCGCACCGAAGGATATGTCAGTAGAACCCCTTTCCTCGACTGCTCGACTTCGCTAGCTTCCGCCCATGACCAAGAAAGCCGACAGCACGAAGCACCCGAGGCAGCGCAAGATCCGAACCAGGTCTCTAGGCCGAGGTGTCCCTGTTGCAGTCGGAGCGGCGACGCTGCAGGAGTGGGTACGCCACACGGGGCGCGGATCGTCGTGATCTTCGAGGGCCGTGACGCCGCCGGCAAGGGCGGGACCATCAAACGGTCACCGAGTACCTGAGTCCCCGCGTCGCCCGGATCTCGGCCCTGCCGACCCGACCGAGCGCGAGAAGTCCCAGTGGTACTTCCAGCGCTACATCGCCCACCTGCCCGCCGCGGGTGAGATCGTCGTCTTCGACCGCTCCTGGAACAACCGGGCCGGAGTCGAGAAGGTGATGGGCTTCTGCTCACCGCAGCAGCACGCGTTGTTCTTGCGGCAGGCCCCGCTGTTCGAGCAGATGCTGATCGACGACGGCATCCTGCTCCGCAAGTACTGGTTCTCCGTCTCCGACGCGAGAAACTGACGCGCGTGCTGGCGCGCCACATGCCGGGCCACATCCCGGGCACCCCGCGCGCCATCGTCAAGAACATGCCGGGCGGCGGCGGCGGACTCAATCTCGCCAACCACCTCTACAACATCGCGCCGAGGGACGGCAGCGAGTTCGGCATGTTCACCGCGAGCGTGCTGTTCATCCCGCTGTTCGAGCTCGAGGGCGCGCGGTTCGACGCGGCGAAGTTCGGCCTGATCGGCGCCATGAACAACGAGACCAAGGTCTGCGTCGTGTGGCACGAGGCGCCGGCGACGAAATTCGCCGACGCGTTCAACACCGCGGTGCGCATCGGCACCACCGGCCTGTTCACCGACATCCACCAGCTGCCGCTGTTCCTCAAGGACGTGCTCGGCGTGAAGTTCAATCTGGTGAAAGGCTATCCCGGCACCACCGACATCAAGCTCGCCATGGAGCGGCGCGAGGTCGACGGGCTGTGCGCGAGCTGGTCGTTCTTCGAGACCCAGGCCTCCGACTGGCTGCGCGACAAGAAGGCGATTCCGCTGGTCCAGCTCAGCGACAAGTCGCGGCCCGACCTGCAGGGCGTGCCGCTCGCCATCGACTACGCCAAGGACGCGAAGCGGCGGGCGGTGCTCGCGCTGTCGTTCGCGCCGAGCGACATCGAGCGCCAGTGGAGCGCGCCGCCCGGCCTGCCGCCGGAACGGCTGGCCGCGCTGCGCACCGCCTTCGACGCCACGCTGCGCGACGCGGACTTCCTCGCCGAGGCGAAGAGCCGCAATCTGGAGATCGGCGCGATCAGCGGCGCCGAGGCGGAAGCGGTGCTGCGGCGCGCCTACAACGCGCCGCCCGAGGTCATCGAATGGGCGCGCCAGATCCGCAAGAGCGCCACGGATTGATGCAAACGCGGGGTGGCCGCGCCGGGGTGGTCACAGGCCCGGGCCGGACCACGGAATCCGTCGATTCGGAAATGAAATTTGGAGCGGGCGAAGGGATTCGAACCCTCGACCCCAACCTTGGCAAGGTTGTGCTCTACCCCTGAGCTACGCCCGCTCTGGCGCCTGTCCGCCCCGCTGATCGGCCGGCAATCGGCCGGGGGGCGGCGGGAAGGAGCGGGATAATACCGATTGCGCCGGGCATTGCAACCCGCCCGTGCCGCGTGCCGGACGGCGCGGCGGCGCTGTCCTTTTTCCGGCCGGAATGGGCGAATTTCGCGCCGAAGCGCCGCCGTGAGCGGCCGTCGCGGGCACCTGCAGACTTGCCGAGCGGGCGGGAACGCGCCATCTATAGGTCAATTCCCTCAATCCCCTAACGGTTTCGAAGAGAGAACAACCATGGCAAGTTTCGGGGACGGCCCGTTCGGCCGCGCCAGCGCCGGACCAACCGGACAAAATCCGCCGCAGGCGCCCGCGCCAATCCCAAGGTAACGCCAGCGCCAGCTTCGGCACGACGCTGTCCGGCGCAATGGGATCCGGCGGCGGCGCCGCGTCAGCGATGGGCGGCGGCGCGCTGTCCGGTCTCGGGCGGCGCGCCCGGCGCGCCCGTTGCGGCGGGCGACCCGGTGATCGAATTCCTCGACCGCCACCTTCATGCAGGATGTCATCGACGCCTCGTTCGCCACGCCGGTGATCGTCGATTTCTGGGCGCCGTGGTGCGGCCCGTGCAAGCAGCTCGGCCCGACGCTGGAAAAGATCGTGCGCGAGCAGCAGGGCCGCATCCGCCTGGTCAAGATCGACATCGACCAGAACAAGGAGCTGGCGGCGCAGATGCGCATCCAGTCGATCCCCGCGGTCTACGCCTTCAAGGACGGCCGGCCGGTCGACGGCTTCATGGGCGCCCTGCCGGAAAGCCAGCTGCGCCAGTTCGTCGCCGCCCTCGCCGGCGGACCGTCGCCGGCCGAGCAGGGCCTGCAAGGAGGCCATGGCCGAGGCCGAGGCGATGCTCAAGGAAGGCGACACCGACACGGCGATCGCCATCTATGCCGAGGTGCTCGCCCAGGATCCCGAAGAATGTCGACGCGGTCGCCGGCATGGCGCGCGCCTATCTCGCCGCCGGCCAGCTCGCGCAGGCGAAGAGCGCGCTCGACGCCTACAAGCCGGAACCCGGCCAGTCCGAGCCGCCCGCCATCGCCGCGGTACGCGCCCAGGTCGAGCTCGCCGAACAGAGCGGCGCCAGCACCGGCGAGCTCGACAAGCTCAAGGCCGCGGTGGCGCAGGATGCCGACGATCACCAGGCGCGCATCGATCTCGCCACCGCCCAGTTCGCCGCCGGCGCGCCGCAGGACGCCGTCGACAGCCTGCTCGACAGCATCCGCAAGAACCGCGAGTGGAACGAGGGCGCGGCGCGCAAGCAGCTGATCAAGATTTTCGAGGCGCTCGGCCCGACCCACGAGGTCACCCTCAACGGCCGGCGTCAGCTTTCGTCGATCTTGTTCTCCTGACCACCGCGGCGGAGGCCGGACAGACGAATGGCGAAAAACCCCTTCGACCCGACGTTCGAGGATCTGCCGGCGGTCATTCCGGTATTTCCGCTCGCCGGGGTGCTGCTGCTGCCGCGCGGCAAGCTGCCGCTCAACATCTTCGAGAAGCGCTATCTCGCCATGACGCGCGACGCGCTGCGCGGCGACCGCCTGATCGGCATGATCCAGCCCACCGGCCTGGGCGACACCGAGCGCGGCCCGGCGCTGTTTCCGACCGGCTGCGCCGGCCGCATCGTCAGCTTCCAGGAGTCCGACGACGGCCGCTATCTCATCACCCTGCGCGGCGTGATCCGCTTCCGCGTCAAGGAAGAGCTCGACCTGACCGACGGCTACCGCCGCGTGGTGGCCGACTACGCGCCGTTCCGCGGCGATATGGAAGACCACGGCGAATCGGCCGGCGACCTCGGCCGGGCGCGCATCCTGAAGGCGCTGCAGCGCTATTTCCGCGCCAACAACGTCAGCGCCAACTGGGACGCGATCAAGAAGATGGACGACACGCAACTGGTGACGACGCTGTCCATGAGCTGTCCGTTCGAGCCGACCGACAAGCAGGCGCTGCTCGAATCGAACGGACTCGCGGCGCGCGCCCAGATCCTCGCCGCGCTGCTCGAAATGGGCGCGGTGAGCCCGCCGGGCGACCCGGAGGACACGCCGCCGCCGACGCGCCATTGATCCGCCGGCGCAGGGCGATGAACAAGGGAGAGCCATCATGACCGACCTGCCCGCCGACGGCGCACCGACGCCGCCCGAGGACCCGGCGCCGGCGCGCCAGCGGCGAGCGCGGCGGACCGCGCACGGTCGACCGC
Source organism: uncultured Alphaproteobacteria bacterium (assembly GCA_963752345.1). GTDB lineage: Bacteria > Pseudomonadota > Alphaproteobacteria > SMXQ01 > SMXQ01 > CAVVYA01. The sequence goes on along the minus strand of CAVVYA010000014.1, from coordinate 156,335 downwards.
AAGCTGCTCGAAATTCTCGTCTGTCCGCTGACCAAGGACCCGCTGCGCTACGACGTGGAGCGCCAGGAGCTGGTGAGCGAGCGGGCCGGCCTGGCCTATCCGATCCGCGACGGCATCCCCATCATGCTGGTCGACGAGGCGCGCCGGATCGACGAGAGCGCGCCGTCTTGAGCGGCCTCTTTCACAAGCAACGACAATCAGCAGCGCGGAGCGAACGATGACGGCGGGCAACGACCCCAAGCACGGACATGATCACGGCGCGCATGATCATAAACACGGCACGATCACGGACACGATCACGGCGCCAAGGGTACGGCCAGGCGGCCCGCCGCGCACAAACACGACGACCATGGGCACGACGACCATGGCCACGCGCACCATGATCACGGCGCCACGATCACGGGCACGATCATCCGCACCACGATCACGACCATGGGCATGGGCATGGGCACGACCATGGCCATCACGGGCCGTTTCCGGAAGAGCTGCGGCTGAACCGCGCCGAGAAAAAAATCGAGGTCGATTTCGACGACGGCGAGACCTTCGAATTCACCGCCGAATTCCTGCGCGTCCATTCGCCCTCGGCCGAGGTGATGGGCCACGGCCCCGGTCAGCAGGTCACGGTCGGCGGCAAGCGCCAGGTCGGCCTGCGCGAGATCGAGCCGGTGGGCAACTACGCCATCCGCATCGTGTTCGACGACGGCCACGACACCGGGATCTTCTCCTGGGCCTATCTCCACGAGCTCGGCGTCAACCACGACCGCTTGTGGCAGGCCTACGAGGAAGCGCTCAAGGCCAAGCGGCTCAGCCGCGACCTCTGACGCCCCGACGCGCCGGCCGCGCCGCCGCCGGGCGCACCTGTTCGGTCCAGCGCAGCCGGATGAATTCCGCCGCATCGTGGGCGCAGAACAGCTCCACGTCCGCGCCATGGCTGCGGACCAGGCTGCGCAGCCGCTCCTGATTGGTCAGCCGGGCGCGGCGATCGACCTCCATCATGCGCTGATAGAGGCGCAGACCGGGCGGGCAGCGCGGCTCGGCCGGGTCCATCTCGTCGGCGTGGAAATAGGCGTCGCCGGCATGGAGCAGCCAGCGGTCGGGCATTTGCACGGCGATGCCGCAATGGCCCCAGGTGTGGCCGGCCAGCGGCACCATGACAATCTCCGGCGGCAGTCCCTGCAACGCGCGCACGCTGGCGAAGCCGAACCACGGCTCGCCGCCCGCGTCGTAGGTCCGCCAATCGACCGCGCCGTCCCACTGCTGCGGCCGATAGCGGCCGCGCGCGATGAGACCGCGCCGATGATGGCGCGCCGCGTCGAGCTCGGTGCCGAGCACATGGACCGCCGCGTGGGGAAAATCCTCGATGCCGCCGGCATGGTCGAAATCGAGATGGGTGAGCACGATGTGGCGCACGTCGGCGGCGCGGAAGCCGAGCGCCTCGATCTGACGGACCGCCGTTTCCTTGTCATAGAGACGCACGCGGTTGAGCACGCGGAAGACGCCGCTCAGCCGTTCGCGCGGCGCCTGCACATCCCGCAGGCCGAGGCCGGTGTCGACCAGAACGAGGCCGTGATGTTCGGTTTCGATGAGCAGGCAATGGCAGACCAGGCGGTGGCGATCGCGTTCCCGGTGGGCGCCATACATGAAGCGGCCGCCCAGCGGGCACATCGTTCCGCAACTCAGATGATGAACCCGCATCCCCACGGAAATCGGCCGAACTCCCAAGCGCGAACGCTCGCCCGGCTGGGAGAACGGCACGGCGGCGCGCGCCGGCACTTGGTCAACAGCCGGCGGCGCACGCGAGTTCCGCGCGTCACGCCAAGTTTATGTCCGCGCGCCGGCCATTCGCGCGGGGGTGCGTGCGGCGGCACTGCGCGCGCTACAGCGGCTCGCCGCGCACGAGGCGCGGCAGATCGCCGACCTGGCCCATGGCATGGCGCATGAAGAAGCGCTTGAGCGGCGGCATGCGATGGACCGCGGCGAGACCGAGATCGCGCGCCAGCGCGAGCGGGCGGAACGAATTCGAGAACAGCCGGTTCAGTCCGTCGGTCACCGCGGCGAGCGCCACATTGTCGGTGCGGCGCCAGCGTTCGTAGCGCGACAGCACCTCGCCGAAGCCGATGTCGAGGCCGAGCCGGCGCGCATCCACCAGCACTTCCGCGAGCGCCGCCACGTCGCGAATGCCGAGATTGAGGCCCTGGCCGGCGAGCGGATGAATCGAATGGGCGGCGTCGCCGATCAGCGCCAGCCGCTCGTCGGTATAACGTTCCGCATGCATCAGCCCGAGCGGATAGGACCAGCGCGGCCCGATGGCGCGCACGGCGCCGAGAAAATCGCCGAAGCGGCGCGCGATCTCGGCGTCGAAATCCGGCGCCGCCAGCTTCAGCATGGTGGGGACGAGATCGGCGCGCTCGACCCAGACCAATGACGAGCGATGCTGCACGGCGCCATGCTCGTCGCGCCCGTCGGTCATCGGCAGAATGGCGAACGGCCCGACCGGAAAGAACCGCTCGTGGGCGACGCCGCCGTGCGCCAGCTCGTGGGTCACGGTGCAGACGATCGCGGTCTGCGCATAGCTCCAGCGCGTCGCGGCGATCCCGCGGCTCTGACGCAGCATCGACTCGCGCCCTTCCGCGCCGACCACCAGGGATGCGGCGATGCGGCGCCCGTCGCTCAAGCGTCGCCACCGCGCGCGCCGGCTCGTTGCCGACATCGACGAGTTCCGCCGGCGCGATCAGCGTCACATTGGGCAACGCCGCCAGGCGCTGCATCAGGCCGGCACGAATGACGCGGTTCTCGACGATATGGCCGAACGGTGTCGCCGGCGGATCGTCCGCGTCGCCGAGCCGGGCGCGGCGCCACAGACTGTTGCGCAAACCGGCGCGCGCCAGATTCGCGTGGTCGAAATGGATGAACAGCGGCGAATTGGCCTCGGTGACCCGGATGTCGAGGATGGGCTCCGCGGCGGGCGCGAGCGCGGGCCACACGCCGAGCGCCTCGAGCACGCAGCGCGAGCCGGCGGCGATCGCCGAGACGCGTCCGTCGAATCCGGCGTCGAGCATGCTCGCCGGATCGGCGCGGTCGATCAGCGCCACGCCGAGGCCGGCGCCGCCGAGCGCCACCGCCAGGGTTTGGCCGACCATGCCGCCGCCGGCGATCAGCACATCGACGGCGAGGTCGGGGACGGCGAGGTCGGGGACGGCCGCGTCAGAGCCCGTCGGATCGGCGATGATGCGGGAGGTCGGTCTGCTCACGGGAGTCTCGCTCATGGTTTCTTCTAACATTCCGCCTGCCGCGATGGGCGAGCGATCGAGGCCGCCCCTGCGTTTGCGGCGCGCCGCAAGGGCAGCTTGATCATTTATTCAGCACATTTGCTTCGAAGCCGAAAAATTAGGCAATCATCAGGCTCCGCGCCAACGGTCCTACCGGTCTGTTTTCGGCCCAAACCCTGAGATTCCGTGCTTTCGCCGGCGCTCGAGCGAAGCGGCACAATCCTTGAAATGAACAGTCCCGTAGCGCTTTGGCTTAAGGGGCGTTGCGGCTTTCCTGCCCGATTGCTGTCCGGGGCGCAACACCGCTCCAGCGATCATCCCGGGCGGACACGACACCGGCGGGAGACGACGGGCCGGAATCTGAACTCAAAAGGGGACCTCCCATGAAATTGGTAATGGCCATCATCAAGCCGTTCATGCTGGACCCGGTGCGCGAGGCTCTGACGGAGCTGGGCGTCCAGGGCATGACGGTGAGCGAAGTGAAAGGCTTCGGGCGACAGAAGGGGCATACGGAGATCTATCGCGGCGCGGAATATTCGATCGACTTCCTGCCCAAGACCAAGATCGAAGTCGCTGTCACCGACGACCTCACGGAACGCGTCGTCGAAACCATCCAGAAAGCCGCCCACACCGACAAGATCGGCGACGGCAAAATCTTCGTGCTCGACCTGCTCATGGCCGTTCGGATCCGGACGGGCGAGACCAACGCGGATGCACTCTAAGGAGAACACGCTAATGTACCGTCTGAAATCAATGTCCGCATGGCTGGTCGCCGTCGCCCTCGGGGCGGTGGCCCTCGCCGGCCCGAGCTTCGCCCAGGACGCCGCCGCGGCAGCGGCCGAAGTTCCCAAGATCGACACCGGCGATACCGCGTGGATGCTGACCGCCACGGCGCTCGTCCTGCTGATGACCGTTCCCGGCCTCGCCCTGTTCTACGGCGGCATGGTGCGCAAGATGAGCGTGCTGGCCATCATGATGCAGAGTTTCGCCGTATGCTGTCTCGTCACCCTGCTGTGGACATTCCTCGGCTACAGCCTCGCCTTCGGTGAGGGCGGCCTCTATGTCGGCGACCTGTCGAAGGTGCTCGCCCGGGGCATCGGCTGGGAAGGCCCCTTCACGTTGGGCAGCGGCGAAAGCGCCGTCGCCACGACGATTCCCGAAGTGGTCTTCTTCATGTTCCAGATGACCTTCGCGATCATCACGCCGGCGCTCATCACCGGCGCCTTCGCCGACCGCATGAAGTTCTCGGCGCTGCTGTGGTTCATGGGCCTGTGGTCGGTCCTGATCTACGCGCCGATCGCCCATTGGGTCTGGGCGCCGTCGGGCTGGCTGTTCGGCTTGGGCGTGCTCGACTTCGCCGGCGGCACCGTGGTGCACATCAATGCCGGTGTCGCCGGATTGGTCGCCTGCCTGGTGCTCGGCAAGCGCACCGGTTATGGCAAGGTCCCGATGGCGCCGCACAACCTGACGCTCAGCATCATCGGCGCGTCGTTGCTGTGGGTCGGCTGGTTCGGCTTCAACGCCGGGTCGGCGCTGGCCGCCGGCGGCCGTGCGGGCATGGCCATGGCGGTGACTCAGGTCGCCACGGCGGCCGCGGCGCTCGCCTGGATGTTCGTCGAGTGGATCACCAAGGGCAAACCCTCGGTGCTCGGCATCGTGTCCGGCGCGGTGGCCGGCCTCGTCGCCATCACGCCCGCCTCCGGCTTCGTGTTGCCGGGCGGCGCGCTGATCATCGGCATCGCCGCGGGCGTGATCTGCTTCATCGCCTCGACCTGGGTGAAGAACGCGCTCGGCTACGACGACTCGCTCGACGTGTTCGGCGTGCACGGCGTCGGCGGCATCGTCGGCGCCATCCTGACCGGCGTCTTCGCGGTCGGCGCGCTGTCGGCCTCGACGGCCCTGCCGGACGGTTATCAAGGCCTGCTCGAGGGCAACCCGGGCCAGGTCTGGCTCCAGGTGGTCGGCGTCCTGGCGACCACCGTCTACACCGGCGTCGCCAGCTTCATCGTGCTCAAGATCATCGACGTGGTGATCGGCCTGCGCGTCACCGAAGAGCAGGAACGGGAAGGACTCGACCAAGCCCTGCATGGCGAGGCGGTCCACTAAGCAGCCGTGCCGACCCCGGTCTCCGCCGTCGCGGGGACCGGGACCTCAACCTCCTCCGTGAAACTGCCCGGACGGCGTCCACCGTCCGGGCTTTTTTTGCCTGAAATCTCGCCATCTGCCTCGTTTTAAAGCCCAAACTTTGGGCTGACCGCGGTATGGCGCCGCGCCCGTGTCCGGCGCGCAACACCGCCGCCGCGATGCCTGCAAAATGGCCGGACGCCTGAAGAAGCGGCGCGCCACGGCGGCAGTCTTTGCGCTTCCCTGCCGTTGGCATAGAATTTGATCAGTCTGCCGGAGAATGCGTCAAAAACCATCCGGATTCAGACCGGGCGGCTTGTACGCATTTGGTCCGTCGAAGAGCGGCATTTCGTCCGCCGCGCAAGGACGCCCGGCTCAGGGCGCCGAGCCGCGATCGGGGGTCTTCACAACAGCGCTCGCCATGAGCGCCGGGGGAGAGTGACGTGAAATATATCATCGCCATCATCAAGCCATTTCGCCTGGACGACGTGCGCGCCGCGCTCACCGAGCTCGGCGTGCAGGGCATGACGGTCAGCGACGTGCGCGGCTTCGGGCGTCAGAAGGGCCATACCGAGATCTACCGCGGCGCCGAATACCAGATCGATTTCCTGCCCAAGACCAAGATCGAGGTCGCCGTGTCCGACGCGCTCGCCGACCGCGCCGTCGAAACCATCGCGCGCGCGGCGCGCACGGAAAAAATCGGCGACGGCAAGATCTTCGTGCTCGACTCTGGTCGCGGCGGTGCGCATCCGCACCGGCGAAGCCGACGACGAGGCGCTCTAGTCCGACATCCATCATCGCACCGCCATTGTGACGCAGACCGTTTTCGAACGAGGGGGATACCACATGTCGCATTCCGTCATCGGCCGCCGCGCCGGCTCGCTTCTGGCGACCGGCGTGCTGTCGCTTCTGCTGCTCGCCGCGCCCGAGGCCGTCGCGCAGACCGCCACGCCGGCGCCGGTGTTCGACGCCGCCAACACCGCCTGGGTGCTGACCGCCACCGCGCTGGTGCTGTTCATGACCCTGCCCGGCCTGGCCCTGTTCTACGGCGGACTGGTGCGCGCGCAGAACGTGCTCAGCGTGCTGATGCAATGCTTCGCCATCTGCTGCGTGGTGTCCGTGCTGTGGCTGCTGGTCGGCTACAGCCTGGCGTTCGGCGAGGGCGGCGAACTCAACAAATGGGTCGGCGGCCTGAACAAGATGCTGCTCGCCGGCGTCGGCACCCAGACCCTGACGGGCACGCTGCCCGAGGTCGTGTTCTTCGTGTTCCAGATGACCTTCGCCATCATCACCCCGGCGCTGATCGTCGGCGCCTATGTCGAGCGCATCAAGTTCGGCGCCGTGATGTTGTTTTCCGCGCTGTGGCTGCTCATCGTCTACGCGCCGGTCGACCCACTGGGTGTGGGGCGGCGGCTGGCTCGCCGACATGGGCGTGCAGGACTTCGCCGGCGGCCTGGTGGTGCATGTCACCGCCGGCGTCTCGGCCTTCGTGCTCGCCGCGATGCTGGGCCCGCGCCGCGGCTTCCCGCGCGAGGTCCATCCGCCGCACAGCCCGGGCCTCGTCATGATGGGCGCGGCCATGCTGTGGGTCGGCTGGTACGGCTTCAACGGCGGCAGCGCGCTTGACCGCCGACGGCGCGGCCGGCATGGCGATCCTCGTCACCCATATCTCGGCGGCGACCGCGGCGATCACCTGGATGGCGATCGAATGGATCAAGCACGGCCGCCCGACGCTGATCGGCACGACGACCGGCGCGATCGCCGGGCTCGCCACCATCACGCCGGCCTCGGGCTTCATCGGCCCGGTGGGCGCGCTGGTCTACGGCGTCGTCGCGGGCCTGCTGTGCTACGCCTGCGTCGGCATCGTCAAGCACCGGCTCAAGGTCGACGACGCGCTCGACGTGCTCGCGGTGCACGGCGTCGGCGGCGCCACCGGCACGCTGCTCTGCGCCGATCTTCGGCGCCACCGCCTACGGCGGACTCGGCCTGTCGAAGCTGACCATCGGCGGCCAGTTCATGGTCCAGGCGACCGGCGTGCTCGCCACCGCGGTCTGGAGCGCGCTCGCGACCTACGTCATCGTGCTCATCGTCAAGGCGCTGGTCGGCCTGCGCGTCGACCACGAGGACGAAGTCGAAGGCCTCGACCTTCGCGCCCACGGCGAGCAGGGCTATTTGTTCTGAGGAAGATGTATTCGTAGAGAGGTGAGGAGAGTGGCCGGCGGAGAAATTCGCCGGCCGTTTTCCTATGGGCGAGAGGGCTTCAGATCATTGATACCCATTCGCTCAGACGTCTCGTGGATTTCGGCAGCTGCAGAGCGGCCAATGTCTCGAGGTACTCCGCCGCCGTCCTGGGAGGAGACTTCAGTCGCGCTCTGCAGCGTTGCGCCGCTCTGACCACAGCCAACTCGTTCAGGTCGATCTGAAAGTTGATGAAATCGTCGGGATGAATCGCTTCGAGATTGTGCTTCGCGAGAACGTCCGGCGGAAAGTCCGCCAGGTTATAGGTCACCACCGCGTCTGCTTTGGCGTGAATTGCCGCAGCCAACACATGTCGGTCATCCGCGTCAGGCAGGTGGATGCTTGCAATAAGATATTCATAGCCGCTCACGATGCAGTCCATCACGGCTGAATCCATCAGGGCGCGCGTTCGCTCCAATTGCTGGCGCGTGAGGTCTGGACGATTCTTGAGGACACTCCCGATCCACTCTTCGTGGATCGCGTCGGTCCAACGCGCGCGAAAAAGATCGGCGGTTGCGAGTTGAACGAGCAGGTCCCGCACGGGGGCGGGATAGAACACGCAGGCGTCGTAGACGACAGCGTATGTGGACAATCAGTAACCCATGTCGAGTTCTTGCGCCTGCTTTGCCAGTTCCTCGAGCGCCGCATCCGATTCCTGGTCTTGCCGCTTCTTGAACTCCTGCAGGTCGGAAAATCTAATTCTGCGGTGTGTCCCGACCTTTCGATGTTTCATCTTCCCTGTTTCCAAAAGACGGATCACGTGAGGACGCGACACATTGAGAAATTCCGCGGCCTCCTGCGTCGTCAGTTCGGCGTGAAGCGGAATCAAAGTGACCGCATTGCCACGGGACATCTCGATCAGCAGATGATGAAGAAGGCGCGCGGCGGCCTTCGGAAGAACAAGAATTTCACCCGTTTCGAGTTCGAACGCGAAGGTCCTGCTTCCCGTCGATTTTCGACAAGAGCCGGCTCGATTCCGTGGCGGTCGCCACATCCTGCTCGGTCGGGACCACCGTGACGGGCTTGTCGAGCAATGTGATCACAGCCAATCTCCCAAGATATTGCAGGCCACATATAAGACCGCAGTCCTTTAAATGCAATAAACGCAACAAATGAAATAATCGAAAGTTGTAGCGCGTTGATATCCGCCTATAATCCGAATGTTTCCGTTTTGTGCTCGCATCGCCAGTTCTGAACTTCCGAGGGCCCCGCCGCGTGCTGAATTCCCGTCTCGAAGCCCTGCCGGGCTATCCCTTCACGCGGCTGCGCCGGCTGCTGGAGGATGTCGCGCCGCCGGCGGGCGTGCCGCCGGTGCTGATGTCGATCGGCGAGCCGCAGCATCCGCCGCCGGCCTTCGTCGCCGAGGTGCTGGCGGCGCGCGCGGCCGACTGGGGCAAGTATCCGCCGTCGCGCGGCACGCCGGAATTCCGCCGCGCCGTGGCCGACTGGCTGACCCGGCGCTACCGCCTGCCCGCCGGCTTCATCGAGGCCGAGAAGAATCTGCTCCCCGTTGCGGGCACGCGCGAGGCGATCTTCATGTTCGGCCTCGTCGCCATCGGGCGAAAGACCCGCGAGCGTGTCGAGCGGCAGCGCAGCTACGGCCACAATCCCGCGCCGTCGGGGCGCGCAGGCCGCGCCGGCAAGCCGCTCGTGCTGGTGCCCAACCCGCTCTATCACGTCTATGCCGGCGCCGGCATCATGGCGGGCGGCGAGCCGGTCTTCCTGCCGGCGACCCGGGCGACGGGGTTCTTGCCCGACTATGGCGCGGTGCCGGCCGAGGTATGGGCGCGCACGGCGCTGGTCTATCTCTGCTCGCCGGCCAATCCGCAAGGATCGCAGGCCGATCTCGCCACGCTCAAGGCGCTGATCGCGCGCGCCATGGAGCATGATTTCGTCGTCGCGTTCGACGAATGCTATTCGGAGATCTACGACGAGCCCGCGGGCGAAGGCCCGCTTTCTTTAAAACAGCCGGCGCTTCGCCGCGGAGCGCCGGTCGGCGCGCTCGAAGCCTGCGCGACGTTCGGCGCCGATGCGCAGCGCGCGCTCGACCATGTGGTGGTGTTCAACTCGACCTCGAAGCGCTCGAACTGCGCCGGCCTGCGCTCGGGTTTCGTCGCCGGCGGCGCGAAGCTGATCGCCGCCTTCGCGCGACTGCGCGAATTCGCCTCCTGCGCCACGCCGCTGCCGATCATCCATGCGGCGACCGAGCTGTGGCGCGACGAGGAGCATGTGATCGCCAACCGCGCGCGCTACCGCGGCAAGCTCGATATCGCCGACGCCGCGCTCGGCAACCGCCTCGGCTATTACCGGCCGCCTGGCGGATTCTTCCTGTGGCTCGATGTCGGCGGAAATCCAGGCGACGGGGAGGCCGCGTGCAAGCGGCTGTGGCAGGAGGCGGCGATCCGCGTGCTGCCGGGCGCTTATCTCTGTCCGGAGCAGGACCCGGCGCCGGGCGCCGATTATATCCGCGTCGCCCTGGTGCAGGACGAGGCGGTATTGCGCAGCTCGCTCGCGCGCATGGCGGCGGTGCTGTCGTAGCCTTGTATATCTCTAGGATATCCATTAGGATATCCGCAGGATATCCAGGAGACGGGTCATGCAGGTGCAAGTCACGAAATGGGGCAATAGCCTCGGCATCCGCGTGCCGAAGGAGGTCGCGACGCGCGTCGGCCTCACCGAAGGCTCGCGGGTCGAGGTGACCGCCGACGGGGACCGCATCATCATTTCGGCCGAGCGGCCGGTTTACACCTTGGACGAGCTGCTCGTCGGCATGACGCCGGACGCGATGCACGAGGCGTTCGATTGGGGGCCCGAGGTGGGCGACGAGGTCGTCGAGTGAGCGACTACGCCCCCGACGGCGGCGATCTGATCTGGACCGATTTCGATCCTCGAACCGGGCGTGAGCAGAGCGGGCGGCGCCCGGCGCTCGTGGTGTCCCCCGTCGCCTTCTACCGCGCGAGCCGTTTCGCCATCGTCTGCCCGATCACATCGACGGTGCGGCCGTTCGCAAGCAGCGTCGTTCTGCCCGGCGGCTTGCCGATCACCGGCGAGATCCTGACGAGCCATGTCCGCAGCATCGACACATCGGCGCGTTCGATCGCATATGCCGGCGCTTCCGTGCCGACCGCGATCCTCGCCGAGGCACGAGCGAAGCTCGCGGCGCTCATCGGTCTTTATGTCTGATCCGGTGCCGGCGGTCACACGGTTGGTATGCATGCGAGTCCCGATCGGGTAAAATGCCGCGCCAACGAGTAGCGGGTGTCATGGCACGTTCGACCGTCGATCTGGGTAAATCGCCTTTCCTGCCGCCGGCGCTGAGCGCCTTCGTGCGCCGCCGTCTGCTCGAGGCGTGCGGCCTGATCCTGCTGCTGGTCGGCGCGGCGCTGTTCGTGGCGCTCGTCAGCTATTCCTCGCTCGATCCATCGGCCAACCGCGCGGCCGCCGGCCCGGTGCACAACTGGCTCGGCGCCAACGGCGCCTGGACCGCCGACTGGCTGCTGCAGATGATGGGCGTCGCCGCCCTGGTGCCGGCCATCGTGTTGGCCGCCTGGGGCTGGCACCTGGTGACGCGGCGCGACCTGCCGAGGGCTTGGCTGCGCATCGCCCTGCTGCCGGTTGCCGTGCTGCTCGCCGCCGCGGCGCTCGCCGCCCTGCCGACGCCCGACAGTTGGCCGCTGCGCGCCAGCTTGGGCGGCGTGGTCGGCTCGAGCTTCCTGAAAAGCGTCATGACCCTGATCGGATTGGCCGACCTGCGCCCGGGCGCCATGGCGCTCGCCGCCGTCGCCGGCGCGCTCGGCGTTGCCGCCTGGGTCGGCGCGCTCGGCTTCTCCTTCGCCGAATGGCGGCGCGGCATCACCGGCCTGTTCTGGGTCGCCGGCACCGGCACGCGCGCCAGCCTGGAAGCCGGCCGCGCCGGCGTGCGCGTCGGCAGCGACCTGGCGGCCCGCGCCAAGACGGCGCTTCGGCAAGCGCCGCCGCGTCGAGCCGCGCTTTTCGCCGGACGACAGAGACGACGACGATCTCGACCAGATCGACGTCGATCTCGAGGAGGATTTCGCCGACCCGCGCCCCGTAGTCAAGGGACGCGCGGCGCGCGAACGGCCTCGCGACGACGACGAGCCGCTGGTCGAGGCCAAGCCGGCCCGCGCCAAGCCCGGCAAGCGCAACAGTGGCGGGCGCCAGACCACGCTCGACCTCAAGGACGGCGAATATCAGCTGCCGCCGCTCGATATTCTCGAGCTGCCGCCGGAGAATCGCGAGGACCCCAGCGTCAGCAAGGATGCGCTCGAGCAGAACGCCAAGATGCTCAAATCGGTGCTCGAGGATTTCGGCGTCAAGGGCGAGATCCTCAAGGTGCGGCCCGGCCCGGTGGTCACGCTCTATGAACTAGAGCCGGCGCCCGGCATCAAGGCGTCGCGCGTCATCGGCCTGGCCGACGACATCGCGCGCTCGATGAGCGCGGTCTCGGCGCGCATCGCCGTCATCCCGGGGCGCAATGTCATCGGCATCGAACTGCCCAACGCGCGGCGCGAGACGGTCTATCTGCGCGAACTGCTGTCGTCGGAGGAATACGAGCGCACGCCGACCAAGCTCGCCCTGGTGCTCGGCAAGGATATCAGCGGCGCGCCGGTGATCGCCGACATCGCCCGCATGCCCCACCTGCTGATCGCCGGCACCACCGGCTCGGGCAAGTCGGTCGGCATCAACACGATGATCCTGTCGCTGCTCTACCGGCTGTCGCCGGACGAGTGCAAGTTCATCATGATCGATCCCAAGATGCTCGAGCTGTCGGTCTATGACGGCATTCCTCACCTGCTCGCCCCGGTGGTCACCGAGCCGGGCAAGGCGGTGGTCGCGCTGCGCTGGACCGTCAAGGAGATGGAGAACCGCTACCGCGCCATGTCGCAGCTCGGCGTGCGCAACATCATCGGCTACAACCAGCGGCTGACCGAGGCGGCGCGCAAAGGCGAGAAGCTGCTGCGCACGGTGCAGACCGGCTTCGAGCCGGAAACCGGCAAGCCGATCTTCGAGGAGCAGCCGCTCGATCTCAGCCCGCTGCCCTATATCGTCGTCATCGTCGACGAGATGGCCGACCTCATGATGGTCGCCGGCAAGGACGTCGAAGCCGCCGTGCAGCGCCTGGCCCAGATGGCGCGCGCCGCGGGCATCCATATCATCATGGCGACCCAGCGCCCCTCGGTCGACGTCATCACCGGCACCATCAAGGCCAACTTCCCGACCCGCATCAGCTTCCAGGTCACCTCGAAGATCGACAGCCGCACCATCCTGGGCGAGCCGGGCGGCGAGCAGCTGCTCGGCCAGGGCGACATGCTCTATATGGCGGGCGGCGGGCGGATCTCGCGCGTGCACGGCCCCTTCGTCTCCGACCGCGAGGTCGAGAAGGTGGTCAATGCCCTGAAAAGCCAGGGCGAGCCGGACTATCTCGAAGCCGTCACCGAGGACGACGACAGCGGGCTGCTGCCGGGCTTCGGGGCTGGCGAAGGGTCGGGCGACGCCCTATATGATCAGGCGGTGGCCCTGGTGTGCCGCGAGCGCAAGGCATCGACCAGCTTCGTGCAGCGGCATCTCCAGATCGGCTACAACCGCGCGGCGCGCATCATCGAACGCATGGAAACGGAAGGCGTCATCAGCACGGCCAACCATGTCGGCAAACGCGAGGTGCTCGGGCGCAACATCGACGACCGCTGAACCCGCCGTTCGACGGCCGCCGAAGCGCGCCAAGCCGGAGCCACCGATCGTTTTTTTCAATGTCACGGCAGAAGTCCCATGTTTGACATCCTGACGCGGCCGACGCGCCGCGCCGCTCTCGTCGCCACCCTGCTGATTGGCGCCGCCAGCCTGCTCGCCGCGCCGCTGGGCGGCGCCCTTGCCGCGGCCAGGGCGGTTCCGGCCAAGCTCGACGACAAGCAAACGGCCGAGCTGGCGCGGGTCGAGAGCTATCTCAACAGCATCCGCACCCTGCGCGCCCGGTTCCTCCAGGTCGCCGACGACGGCAGCAACGCGCAGGGCGACGTGCTGATCTCGCGCCCCGGCCTGATGCGCATCGAATACGACCCGCCGGTGCCGCACCTCATCGTCACGACCGGCAGTCTGCTCGTCTATCACGAGAAAAAGCTCAATCAGACGAGCTACATCCCGCTGTCGAGCAGCCTCGCCGGGTTCCTCGTGCGCGACCAGATCCGGCTCTCGGGCGATGTGGTGGTGACCGACCTGCAGCAGCAGAAAGGCGTCATCCGCGTCACCCTGGTCAAGGCCGACGAACCGCAGGCCGGCCGTCTCACGCTGGTGTTCAGCGACGAGCCTCTGCAGTTGCGCCAATGGAGCGTCACGGACGCGCAAGGGGCCGTCACCCGAATCACCCTGGTCGATCCGCAATTCGGCGTGCCGTTGGACAAGAAGCTGTTCGCCTTCGACCCGCCGCCGCGCGAGCGCCTCGACCGCTGAGGCCGCTCACGGCGAAGTGAAGAGGGGAACTATGGGGCCCGGTGAAATCCGAATTTCGCCTCATTGAACCCGACAAAAGGCTTCCCACATAACTGGAAGTGCGAAGCGCCGACTTCGCTGAGGGCGGTTCCCCTGCCGCCCTCCCGGCTCGATCGAGCCATGGACGCCCGGCCATCACCCCCTCTGGTCGGGCGTCCGCTTGTACGGATCCTGGAACTTTTCAGCGCCGGCCCGCTCAGCTTCGCTTGTATCGAATGTTCGTCCGCGATTTCGACCGCCGCCTGGCAGGCTGGTCAGCGCGCCCGGCTTGCGTTAAGTAGGCCATCCCGGCGCGCCGCCGTCCGCGCGCGATGCCCAACACGAGCCCGCATGACCGAGCGCACAGCCTCCCTCGCTTTCGCGACACCGTCGCTGCCCAGCTTGCCGATCGCCGGCAGCGCGATGCGTTTTCCGGTCGGCGCGATCTACGCCTTTACCGGCACCTATGGCGCGAACCGCGCCGAGCCGGCGGTCTTCACCAAGGGCAGCCACACGGCGATCGAGAGCGGCGCGATCATGGCCTATCCGAGCGCCACCAAAATGCTCGAACCGGAAATCGAGCTGGTGGTGGCGATCGGCGGCGAAGCACGCGGTCTCGCGGATGCCGAGGCCGCCAAGCGCATCGTGTTCGGCTACGCGGTCGGGCTCGACATGACCCGGCGCGATATCCAGCGTGCCGCGCGCAACGAGGGCAAGCCGTGGGACATGGCGAAGACCTTCGACGGCGCCTCGCCGATCGGCGCGATTCACATGGCCGAGACCGTCGGCCATCCCGAACGCGGCGCCATCACGCTCGACGTCAACGGCACGCGCGCCCAGGACGGCGAGCTGTCGCAGATGGCGTGGACGCCGCTCACGCTCGTCGCCATGCTCAGCCGCTTCGTGACGCTGCGGCCGGGCGATCTCATCTTCACCGGTACGCCGACCGGCGAAATCCAGCTGCGGCCGGGCGATGCGCTGGACGGCCGCATCGACGGCCTCGGATCGCTCCTCGTCACCATCGCCTGAATCGGTTCACCCATGACCCTTCGTGTTGCCACCTGGAACATCAATTCCGTTCGCCTGCGCATCGAGATGGTGCGGCAGTTCATCAGCGCCAGCGAGATCGACGTGCTCTGCCTGCAGGAGACCAAGGCGCACAACGACGTGTTTCCGTTCGACGCGCTGCGCGAGCTCGGCTTTCCGCATATCCATGCCCAGGGCATGAAGAGCTACAACGGCACGGCCATTCTCTCGAAGGTGCCGTTCACCGCCGGCGACGCGCGTCAATGGTGCGAGAAGGACGATTGCCGCCATTCCATCGCCGTGCTGGCGGACGGCACCGAGATCCACAACTTCTACGTACCGGCGGGCGGCGACATTCCCGATCCGGCGGTGAACGTGAAGTTCGCCCACAAGCTGCGCTTCCTCGACGAGATGGAGACCTGGTTCACGGCGCGCGCCAATCCGAAGAACCGCATGATCCTGGTCGGCGATCTCAATATCGCGCCGCTCGAAACCGACGTCTGGTCGCACAAGGCGCTGCTCAAGGTGGTGAGCCACACGCCGGTCGAGGTCGATCGTCTCGCCAAGGTGCAGCGCTCGCACCATTGGGTCGACGCGGTGCGCCATTTCATTCCGCCCGAGCGCCAACTCTTCACCTGGTGGAGCTATCGCGCGCAGGACTGGGACGCCGCCGACAAGGGCCGCCGGCTCGACCATATCTGGGTCACACCGGGTGTGCAAAACGACCTGGTCCGCGCCGACGTGATCCGCGACGCGCGCGGCTGGCAGTTGCCGTCGGACCATGTGCCGGTGATCGTCACGCTGAAGTGACGGATCACGCCACGGCCAAGTTCTCTCTCCTGCAGATGCGTTAAGGCGCCAGGCGGTAGCCGCCGCGTTCGGTGAGAAGAATCTCGGCCGCCGTCGGATCCCGTTCGATCTTCTGGCGCAACCGGTAGATGTGGGTCTCCAGCGTGTGGGTCGTGACGCCGGCATTGTAGCCCCACACCTCGCCGAGCAGGGTGTCGCGCCCGACCACCTTGTCCTTGGCGCGATAAAGATATTTGAGGATCGCCGTTTCCTTTTCGGTGAGGCGGATCTTTTTCTTGCCGGCGGGCTCCTGCAGCAGCTTGGCCGCCGGATGGAAACTGTAGGGCCCGATGGCGAACACCGCGTCCTCGCTCTGCTCGTGCTGGCGCAATTGCGCGCGCAGGCGGGCGAGCAGCACGCCCAGGCGGAACGGCTTGGTAATGTAGTCGTTAGCCCCAGAATCGAGGCCCAGGATGGTGTCGGATTCGGAATCCGCGCCGGTCAGCATGATGATCGGGCATTTGACGCCGGTGCGGCGCATCAGCCGGCAAACCTCGCGGCCATCCATGTCGGGCAAACCGACGTCGAGAATGATGGCGTCGAAGTAATCCGCCTTGCTGATCTCGAGCGCCTTGGCGGCCGTGTCGGCTTCCGCCGTGGTGAACTCCTCATGCAGACGCAACTGCTCCGCCAGCGCGCCGCGCAGTTCGCCATCGTCGTCGACCAACAGGACCCGTTTGTCATTCATCGTCAATTGCCCCTCGCGGCACACCATGCGCCCACGCCGCCAGGCGCAGGATACCTGATCATATTATACTCGCAACAGCGCCCGGCGGATGAACACCGCCATGGCGCCGCGCGGAACCGGCGGCCGGCTCCGCAGCCAGGGGGTGGCCATGACGGCTGGCCCGTGTTAATCAAATCCGCGCGTCAGAGCGGGTTCCCGCACCGCGCGGCGACCCACACAGTGCCTGTTCATCGATCCGCTTCCGACGATCATTACTTATGACCAGCCAGACCAGCCCGACGAATGCCGGAAACCCCGCCGCCGCAACCGGCGGCGACAGCCTGCTCGCGGTCGACCGCGCGGTCGCCGATCTGCGCCGCGGCGGGTTCGCCGTGGTGCGCTGCGCGGGCGACGGGGGTGCTTTGCTGATCCAGGCGGCCGAGGCGGTTACGCCGCAGAGCCTGGAGCGCCTCGGCGCGCTCAGCGGAGCGCCGCCGCTGCTGGCCGTGACCGGACAGCGGGCAGCGGCCCTGCGCATCGGCGAAGACGCGGGATCCGTCATCACCCTCGATCTTCCGGAGGGCACGCCGGCCCAATCGGTGCGCGACATCGCCGATCCGGCATCGACCATTTCGTTCCGCCTGCCGCCGCGGCGCCGGCTCGACGGCGAGCTGCAGAGCTGCACGCTTGCCGCCGTGCGCCTGACCAAGATCGCGCGGCTGCTGCCGGCTGCCTTGATCGCACCGGTCACCGCGTCCGATCCGCTGGCCTGGTCGCAGAGCCACGGTCTGCTCGCCGTGGATGCCGGCGAGATCATCGACTATGACCAGCGCGCCGCGCGCAGCCTCAAGGCCGTGAGCCAGGCCCGGGTGCCGCTGGCCGAAGCGGACGACGCGCGGATCGTCGCCTATCGCCCGAGCGACGGCGGCATCGAGCATCTCGCCATCGTCATCGGCGAGCCGCGCACCGACGCGCCCGTCCTGGTGCGGCTCCATTCGGAATGCTTCACGGGCGACCTGCTCGGCAGCCTGCGCTGCGATTGCGGCGATCAGTTGCGCGGCGCGATCGCGGCGATTTCCCAGGCCGGCAGCGGCGTGCTGATTTACCTCGCGCAAGAGGGCCGCGGCATCGGCCTGGTCAACAAGCTGCGCGCCTATCAACTGCAGGACGACGGCGCCGACACGATCGACGCCAACGAGCAGCTCGGCTTCGATGCCGACGAGCGGGTCTATCTGCCGGCGGCTTCGATTTTGCGCGACCTGGGATTCACCAAGGTTCGCTTGCTGACCAACAATCCGGGCAAGGTCGCGGCGCTCGCCGCCTGCGGCATCGAGGTGGTCGAGCGCGTGCCGCACGCTTTTCCGGCCACGGCGCATAACGCGAAATACCTCGCGACCAAGGCGACCCGCAGCGGCCACCTGTTCTGACGCACCAGCCTCGGTGACCCGGCAAAAACTGCCGCGCGCGCCCGCGACGCGACCGAAAATGCCAGGCGTGCCAAGCGGTTCTGCTGTTAACCAACTGATTTGTCTGGGCGACGAGTCTGGCACCGCGCTTGCTTGAGAGTCAGCGCAGACCAATTGCCCGGACTCCCGATGACCCCGATCAGCGCCCTGGCGTCCATTCCACCCGCCGAACCGGCCGCCCGCCCGGCCGCGCCGGCGAACGTGCCCGCCGAGGAGCGCGGATTGTGGGATCGCATGTGGGGCAAGGAAGGATTCAGCTTCGGCGCGCTGCTCGACGCCATCAATCCTTTGCAACATATCCCCGTGGTGTCGACGATCTACCGCGCGATCACGGGCGACACCATCGGGCCAGCGCCGCGCATGATGGGCGGCGCAATTTTCGGCGGCATCGTCGGCCTGGTCGCATCGGCCGCCGATTCGGCGGTCGAAGCCATTACCGGCAAGGACACGGGCAGCCATGTCCTGGCCATGCTGCCCGATCCCGATCCGGTCTCACAATGGGCCGTTCACGACGAAAAGCGGGGTCAGCGGCCGCAGATGGCTGGCCTCATGAACCTGCCGGATACCGCTCCGCTGCTCGCATCGGCGGCCGACGCCGGCAGTGCCGAAACGCCGAGCGCCGCGGCGCACGGCGAGCCATCGGCTGCCGCCAAGCTCGCGGACTC
The DNA here is from genome assembly GCA_963752345.1 of uncultured Alphaproteobacteria bacterium. GTDB lineage: Bacteria > Pseudomonadota > Alphaproteobacteria > SMXQ01 > SMXQ01 > CAVVYA01. The sequence continues at coordinate 137,548 of CAVVYA010000014.1, read as the reverse complement.
GGCGGGTGGCATCGTGCCATCCACGAATGGCTCATCCGGCGCCGCTCAGAATTCGCCTGTGGCGGCCAACCATCCCCTGAACGTCCCGGCGGGGAACGCCCAGATGGGCGCGGGAGGTCGGCACGTGCCGCTGACGGCAAAGGGCCACGCCGGCGTCATCCCGGCCAACCTGCCCACGGCCCAGACCCTGGCGGCCGATCCGGCCTTGCTGCGGGAAATGCGCCTGGGCGGCGCGGCCGCCGCCCAGAAGCCGACCGGCCGCATCGATACCGCCATCAAAGGCCATGGCATGATCGCGCCAAGCGCCGAGGCCCGCGCCAAGGCGAACGGCGGCGCGCCGCTCGGCGCTTCGACCTGGCTCGACCATGCGGTGCAGGATCCGCGCGCGCTGACGTTCGATGCCGAAGCCGGCGACCGCGACGACAGCAGCACGCGCAAACCAGGCGGGCATCGGAATGGCGCGGCCGTTCCGGACGTGGGACCCGATTTCCTGATGAAGATGCAGCAGGCGCTGGATAAATATCAGGCCGGGCGCGCCGCGCCCGCGCCGAGCATCGACCTTTCGCACTGAGGGGCGGGCGTCCAGCGCCCCTGATGTATTCGCTCTCCTGACGGTATAGTGCGGTCATGGACATTTTCGTCACCGCGCGCTCCATCAGTCCGCAACTGGGGACGCTGAGCTGGCCGACCGCAGCGGGCCAGCGCACGGTAAAATGCGCACTGGGCCGCGGCGGCATCGTCGCCAACAAGCGGGAAGGGGACGGCGCCACGCCGATCGGGCGATTTCCGGTGCGCCGTGTGCTCTTTCGCGCCGACCGCCTGAGCCTGCCGTCGACGGCCCTGCCAAGCGCCGCCATCGAGCCCGGCGATGGATGGTGCGACGATCCGGCAAGTCCGGACTACAATCGCCAGGTCCGCTTGCCGATTACCGCGAGTCACGAGCACCTGTGGCGGCTCGATGAGATCTACGACATCATCGTGGTGCTCGGTCACAACGACGACCCGCCGGTCGCCGGCGCGGGTAGCGCGATCTTCCTGCATGTCGCACGGCCGGACTACGCGCCGACTCAAGGCTGCGTCGCGGTGGCGCGCGCCGATCTGCTGCAATTGCTCGCGGCTTGCGGGGCCGAGAATTTTTTGACGGTCAGTCCGGGCTAGCGGCCAGGGGCGCCGGCGGACGGGCGCCGAACACCGCGGTGCCGAGGCGCACATGCGTGGCGCCGAAACGCACGCCGACGGGATAATCGGCGCTCATGCCCATGCTCAGCTGAGCGAGACCCGCATTGTGCGCCAATTCCCGCAGCAGCGCGAAGTGCAGCGCGGGATCGTCCTCGACCGGTGGAATGCCCATCAGACCGCGGATCGGCAGCTTCTTCTCCTCGCGGCAATAGGCGATGAAGTCGGGCGCTTCCTTTGGCAAGACGCCGGATTTCTGCAGCTCCTCGCCGGTATTGACCTGGATGAACAGGCCCGGCCGGCGGCCGCTGCGTTCGAATTCGGCGGCGAGGGCGTCGGCCAGCTTGGGCCGATCGAGCGATTGAATGACATCGAACAAGGCGACCGCCTCGCGGACCTTGTTGGTCTGCAGCGGACCGATCATGTGCAGCTCGAGTCCGGGATGACGCTGACGCAACTCGGGCCACTTCGATTGCGCTTCCTGAACCCGGTTCTCGCCGAACACCCGCTGGCCAGCCGCCATCACCGTTCCAATGGCCGCTTGTCCATGGCCCTTGCTGACCGCGATCAGGGTGACGCCGGAGGGCTCGCGGCCGACGGCCCGCGCCGCGACGGCAATTTCGTCGCGCACCTGGTTGAGCCGGGCTATGACGGACTGCACGGAGCGCTGGGAAGGGCTTTGCGGAGCGGAAGTCGCCATGGCAATGTCGGATGCTTTGCTGACAGGAGCGCCTGATTATCCAATGAGTTTAACAGATGATGCGCGGCGCCTCAATTTGCGAGCCCGCCGTCGCCTGACGCCGAACGAGAGCTCCTGCCGGGGGGCTGATGGTAAGGCGCGAGGACAGCGCCCGGGTCGCCTGCCGGCGCTGATCCTGCTGACCGACGACCAGCGGCTCGCCGATCCGATCGCGGCGGCGGCGCACCTGCCGCGTGGCTCCGCTGTCATTCTGCGCCATTACGGCATTGCCAAGAGCGAACGCGTCGCGCTCGCGCGCGCGCTGCGCGCCATCACACGCAAGCGCGGCTGCCTGCTGCTGATCGCGGCGGATGAGCGAGGTGGCGCCGATGTGGCACGTGCCGTTGGCGCGGACGGGTTGCACCTTTCGGAATGGCTGTTGCGCCGCGGACGGCTGTCCGCATGGCGCTTCCGCGGGCCTGGCTGGCGGGTCACCGCCTCGGTTCATTCAGCGCCGGCGCTCCGGCTCGCGGCGGCGCGCGGTGTGGATGCCGTTTTGCTTTCGCCGGTCTTCCCGACCGCCAGCCATCCCGGCGCGCGAACCCTCGGGCCTTTGCGTTTTGCTGCCTGGGCGCGCGCGAGCCCAATCCCGGTTTATGCCTTGGGTGGCATCGACAACCGATCCGCTGCGCGCTTGCGGGCGAGTGAAGCCTGCGGCTTGGCCGGCATCGGCGCTTTCGCGCCGCCTGTTGACCCGCGCGGCCGGAGGTCTGATGCAACGGCAGTGCGCGCAACCGCCGCCAGATGGTAAGGTGCGTCAGCGGAGAGTGACAGCGGCGCGATGACAGAGAACGACACGAGCACGGGAGACTGGCCTGCTGATGATGCCGGCGGTTTGACGTTCGCCGATATTATCGCCCCTGTGCCGGCTGACCGGTTCTTCGCCGAATATCACGGTCGCAAAGTGCTTCACGTACCCGGTGCCGCGGATAAATTCGCCGGCGTGATGTCCTGGACGGGATTGAACGCGCTGCTCAACATGACCGCTGTGTGGACTCCGCGGTCGTTCGAAATGGCGCTCGACGGCGCTCTGCTGCCGGCGCGCGATTATTGCCGGCCTGGCCTGGACCATGCCAGCGGCGGCGCCAGCCTGCAGCCCGATCCGGCGCGGGTCACCGCCTTGTTGAAGGACGGCGCCAGCCTGCTGCTCAACGATATCGATACGTTCAACCCAGGCCTGGTGGCGGTGGCCCAGGCACTGGAAACGGCCCTTGAATCGCGGGTCCAGGGAAACCTCTATTGCTCGTCGCGGCAACGCCAGGCGTTTCCCAGTCACTTCGACACTCATGATGTCTATGCCCTGCACGTCGAGGGCGAGAAGCTTTGGCGCATCTATGAGGGACGCCTGGATCATCCCGTCTCGCATCCCACGTTCAAGGGCCAGCCCGCGTCGTTTCATGAATCGTCCAAGGGCAAAATCGCCGCCGAGATTCTGCTGCGGCCGGGCGATCTGCTGTACATCCCGCGCGGCACGTATCACGATGCCATCGCACAGAGCGACGGAACGCTGCATGTGGCGTTCGGCGCCGTCGCCGTGATCGGACTCGACCTGGTGTCCGGCCTGTTCGAACGCGCGCTGCAAGACCCGCTGTTTCGCCGCGACTTTCCGCGCCGCCACGCGCCGGGCGGGGAGGCCGCTTTCGAGCGGCATCTCGCGGCGCTCGCGCAACGGCTTGCCGAACTGGCGGCGGATCCCCGCACCGCGACGGAGGTGCGCGCCTTCCAAGACGCCTACCGATATCCTCGTGGCGGTTTCGCTTTGTCGAAAGCCGTGTTCGACAGTGGCAACTATCGAGTGACGCGCGGCTTCTCCGTCGTCCGTCGCGGCAGCGCGTGGGTTTTACGGAAGGCCGACAAGGCGACGGCCATTCCGACCGGTTTCGACCGCGCGGTGGCGTGGATCGTCGCGCGGAGCAATTTCGCCAAGTCGGAATTCCATGCGGTCTTTGGTGAGTTGGACGAAGACCGGTGTGACGAGATCCTGCGATCCCTCGAAGCCATGGGCGTGATAACACCGGGCCTCCGCCGCTGACCTCAATCGAATAGACCGACCGTCTCGTCATCCGCAATGGGTTGAGGCCCTGCTGTTTTTCCTCCCCGGGTTTGGTGAGATTTTCATGACGCCGCGCGGATTAGAAAATCCTGTCTACGAAGACAGAACAGTATGAACGTGTGTCTTCGTGGCAACGTTTTCTTTCAATCAATCCAATAAGTTCCGAAGAAAGTTGCCTGTTTACCATGGGACTTGTTCTATAGCGCCGTGCTTCTACGGCACGCCTGAAACGTGATGTTTAAGGTCACTTTTTGGGCATTCGGCGGCACCAGGATGGCGCTGGCCAAAGACGAATTTGGTCCCTCGTCGACGGTTTGCAGGGGGATTTAACCGGAGGATATGATGAAAAAACTGCTTTTGGGGACGACGGCGATTGTCGGCGCCTCCTTCATGGCCACGGCGGCCATGGCCAAGCCGGAAGTCCGCATCGGCGGCTTCTTCAACTTCCAGGTTGGCATGGCCAGCCAGGACATCGACGGCTTCGGCCCGTCACCGGGCTATTCCCCCGTGGCCGACGAGCGCGGCTACGGCTTCGTCACGGACAACGAAATCATCGTCCGCGTCAGCGACAAGCTCGACAACGGCCTGGCCTGGTCGGTGAAGATCGAGCTCGAGGCCAACACCGACGACGGCAACAACTCGACCAACGGCGACGTCGACGCGACCACCGCCGACGAAGCGACGCTGACCCTGTCGGGCGCCTGGGGCCAGGTGTTCTTCGGTAACGACGACGGTCCGGCCGACACCATGAAGACCGGCACCCGGCGCGCGGTCGGTAGCGCCGGCTCGGGCGGCGTCGCGGGCGATTTCCGCGGCTGGGTCAACTAGACCACGGCCAGCAACCGCGTGATGTCGAATGCGAATGATCCGCGCGATTCGTCGGATTCGACGAAGATCGCCTACATCACCCCGCGCTTCGCCGGCTTCCAGGCCGGCGTGGCGTTCTCGCCCGATCGTAACGACGACGGCCGCTACCGCGATCCGGACGGCAACGGCAGCGAAGAGAACTTCTGGGAATTCGGTGCCAACTACGACCAGAAGTTCGGTGAGGTTCGCTTGAACCTGTCGGCTGTGGCTTCGCTGGCCGACAACGAAAACACCCTGCGCAACGACACCCGTTCATGGGGCGTCGGCGCGTTGGTGGGCTTCGCCGGCTTCAGCATTGGCGCCGGCTATTCTCACAACAACGATCGTGGTTTCGCCCGGACGGTCACCAACGGCGACACCAAGGGTTGGGACGTCGGCGTCGGCTACAGCATGGGCGCCTGGGACTTCGGCATCGGCTACCTGCGCAGCGAAGCCGGCAACGTCAACAGCACCGGCGAGCACGTGTTGCAAGTCGCGTCTGCCGGCGTGACCTACGACATGGGCAGCGGCCTGAGCGTCTACCTCGAAGGCATCTGGTTCGATGTCGACAGCGCCGCGAACAACGCCACCAGCTTCGACAACGAAGGCTTGGCGATCATCACCGGCATCGGCGTGGAATTCTAAAACTCCACTCCGTGCCGTGCCTCAAGAGGGGCAGCGGGTCATCCCGCTGCCCCTTTTCTTTACCAAAAGGGGAGCACCCCGAGCTCCGCGGGGGTCCTATCTGGGAACTTGCTTTTTTCTCTATCTCTTTGAAATAGCAAGTCTATTAACCACAGTGTGGCCAAACTGTGACTGACCCCCGCGAAATAATCAGACAGGATTGTAGGTCTATACGGAACAGTGTATCCCATCGGTGTGTCCGTAGAGCACGTCCGGTGGGGGAGACCCTCCGGAGATGGGACGGGACAGGTAGGAACCGTCCAAAACCGTTCATGCATCCCTCGTCGACGGTTTGCAGGGGGATTTAACCGGAGGATATGATGAAAAAACTGCTTTTGGGGACGACGGCGATTGTCGGCGCCTCCTTCATGGCCACGGCGGCCATGGCCAAGCCGGAAGTCCGCATCGGCGGCTTCTTCAACTTCCAGGTTGGCATGGCCAGCCAGGACATCGACGGCTTCGGCCCGTCACCGGGCTATTCCCCCGTGGCCGACGAGCGCGGCTACGGCTTCGTCACGGACAACGAAATCATCGTCCGCGTCAGCGACAAGCTCGACAATGGCCTGGCCTGGTCGGTGAAGATCGAACTCGAGGCCAACACCGACGACGGCAACAACTCGACCGACGGCGACGTCGACGCGACCACCGCCGACGAAGCGACGCTGACCCTGTCGGGCGCCTGGGGCCAGGTGTTCTTCGGTAACGACGACGGTCCGGCCGACACCATGAAGACCGGCACCAAGCGCGCGGTCGGTGACGCCGGCTCGGGCGGCGTCGGCGGGCGACTTCCGCGGCTGGGTCAACTGGACCACGGCCAGCGCCCGCGTGATGTCGAATGCGAATGATCCGCGCGATTCGTCGGATGCGACGAAGATCGCCTACATCACCCCGCGCTTCGCCGGCTTCCAGGCCGGCGTGGCGTTCTCGCCCGACCGTAACGACGACGGCCGCTACCGCGACCCGGACACCGTGGCCAGCGGCAGCGAAGAGAACTTCTGGGAATTCGGCGCCAACTACGACCAGAAGTTCGGTGAGTTCCGCGTCAACCTGTCGGCTGTGGCTTCGCTGGCCGATCAACGAAAACACCCTGCGCAACGACACCCGTTCATGGGGCGTCGGCGCGTTGGTGGGCTTCGCCGGCTTCAGCATTGGCGCCGGCTATTCTCACAACAACGATCGTGGTCTGGCCCGGACGGCCACCAACGGCGACACCCACGGTTGGGACGTCGGCGTCGGCTACAACATGGGCGCCTGGGACTTCGCCGTCGGCTACCTGCGCAGCGAAGCGGGCCGCATCAACAGCACCGGCGAGCATGTGTTGCAAGTCGCGTCTGCCGGCGTGACCTACGACATGGGCAGCGGCCTGAGCGTCTACCTCGAAGGCATCTGGTTCGATGTCGACAGCGCCGCGAACAACGCCACGAGCTTCGACAACGAAGGCATGGCGATCATCACCGGCATCGGCGTGCAGTTCTAAACTCCACTCGCGTGCGTGCCTCAAGAGGGGCAGCGGGTCATCCCGCTGCCCCTTTTTGTTGGCGAGGTTCGTCTTCTCTTGGCGGTTTCCGTGGTTGCATGGCATTCGAGTTCAGCCCCGCCACCCGGCGAGCCCGAAAGCATGATCCGCTTCCATGGACTCTGACCATGCTCTCGAATCTCGATCGAATCGCGTTTTCTCCGCCGAACCGGCTCCAATTCGACGCTACACGCTCTCGCGAAAATCGTTGCACTGGGTTTTCCGCTCGACGGCGGCCATGACATAGGTCAGCCTGCCGGCGTTATCCGCACCCTGCTTTTCGACAAGCGGATAAACGCGCGGCCCTGCCGGCGCCTCCACAAGGGCCGCAGCATTCATCAGCGCGTGCCGCGGCCTCGACTGGAATCGCGAAACGCTTGCTTTTCAAGCATTTCTGAGTCCTTTTGCCAAATTGCTGGCAATTTGCCCAGCTGTTTTCTATACATAGCTCATGTTCAGATTTGCCGTTGCTCCGTCTTCCCGCCGCGCCCATGGCCGGCTTTCCATCGTCGGCGCTCTCCTGGCCGTGTTGCTCCTGCCACCCTTGCTCGCGGCCTGCAGCAGCCCGCCCGAGATCGACAGCACCAACTATCCGATGGACGACAGGGAAACCCAGCGAGCGCGCAAGGAAGCGCGCGGCTCGGGCAGCATCTTCGGCAAGGACGGCATCATCCTGTTCGGCAAGAAGAAGGAAGAGGGCGGCGCCGGCACCGGCGTCGCGGTGAACAGCTTCCTGTGGCGCGCCTCGCTCGACACGTTGTCCTTCATGCCGCTGTCCGCGGCGGATCCGTTCGGCGGCGTGATCATCACCGACTGGTACACCCCGCCCGAAACCCCGGACCGCCGCTTCAAGGCGAACGCCTATATCCTCGACCGCGACCTGCGCGCCGACGGCATTCGCGTCACGCTGTTCCAGCAGCGCCGTGAAACGAGCGGGAGCTGGATCGACACCGCCGTCGACAACCAGACCGCAAAAGACCTGGAAGACGCTATTCTGATGCGCGCGCGGCAGCTCCGCGTCGAACAGGCGAGCCGCTAACCTCTGCGAATTTTCTGTTATGCTTCGCGGTCGCCGGCGACGGACTTCGAGCCACGCCGCGAGTGCGTCGAGCGGCGCCCGGTCGCCATAGAGCGCGTCCTTTCGCGCGGCGATGCGCGTCGTGATCTCCTGACGCCACTCGGGGTCGCGCCCGAGCCGGGTTGCGATCTCGACATACTCGGCCTTGTCCCGCGCAATCAGCTCCGTCATGCCGATCATGCCGAGGATGGCGAGCCCATGGCGCGACCGCATGGTTTCGCCGGGGAGCGTCACGACGGGCTTGTCGCACGCGAGCGCCTCGAGCGTGGAATTGCATCCGGCCCAACCGACACTGTCGAGCACCACGTCGGCCTCGCGATTGAGCGCGAAAAAATCCTCCTGGCTCAGGCGCGGCAGGATGTAAACCCGATTGTCCGAGGACATGCCGGCAGCGGCGAAGGTCCGACGCAGCCGGTCGCTGAAAATCTGTGTCGCGTAATTTTCCTTGTGGGCGATAAAGAGAAATGCCGAATTGGGCAGCGCGCGAGCGATGGCGGGAAAAATATCGTCATGCTCGGGCACCAGTTTGAACAGGCTCTGGGCGCACAGGAACAAGATCTGCCCATCCGCCTTGAGCTTGCTCACGAGCGCGGGCGGGGTGCCGCCGCGCGCCGGCGGCCGCGGATAGGCGATCGAGAGATTTGGCAGCCGCACCAGCCGCTCGCTGTAATGGCTGTCGGCGTCGGACGGCTCCATCCGGTCGCTCGACAAGTAATAATCGATATTGGGCAGACCGGAGGTCACCGGATGGCCCCAGGTGGTCGCCTGCACCGGCGCCAGACGCAGCGCCGACGGGATCTGGGCGCGCGCTTCCATGCCGATATCGAGCCAGATCAAAACATCGAGCCGCTCGGCCGCGATGCGCGCAACGAGCTCGTCCGGCGCCAAAATGCCGCAGGCGTGATAGGTCGCGTCTTGCTTGAGCCGCTCGGTGGTTTCGTCCGTCTGGTCAAACAGATGGAACAGGCTCACGGAGAACCGGTCGCGCGGCAGCTCGGTTATCCAGGCGCCATGAGTTTTGGCCACGCTGTGGCTGTAAAAATGCGCCGACGCAAAACCCACGCGGATGCGTTCCCCCGGCGCGCGCTTGCGTGGTGCGATCGGCTTCGCATATGCCGGGTAGGCGGCCGCCGCTATTTGCGCGATCAAGCCGCCGAACCGGCGCTGCAGCGCGACGTCGTTGCGTCCTTGGTAGTGCAACAGGAAGTCGGTCTTGTATTGCGCGCCGCGAAGAATTTTCGGTAAATCGGTTTTCAGGTATTGCGGTGTATCGGCTTCGAGCGCGGCGAGCTCGCGGTTGAAATCAGCGCGGGTCTCTTCGAGCTGCGCCTGGTTTTCATAAATGATGGGCAGCGTCAGCAGGCGCGACCAGCGCACCAGCCAGTTGCGCCTGTCACGTTGCAGGACATCATCGAGAATTCCGCGCCCTTCAGCCGTTCGACCCTGCGCCACGATGGCTTCGCCAAGACAATATTTCGCATTTTCATTCTGCGGCTCGCGTTCGAGCACGGTTTTAAAGCATGCCTCCGCCCTGGTGTAGGCGCCGCGCTGATGATGGCATATGCCGAGGTTGTAGAGCGGCATCGCGGTTTTTGGCTGCAGCTCGATTGCTTTTTCGAAGGCTGTGACGGCGGCGTCCAATCGGTGATAGTCGCGCAAGATCAGACCCAGCGTATTGTGCAGTTCCGCATCATTGGGCGCCTTGGCCAAACCTTCACGGCACACCTGCTCCGCCTCCGCCAGGCGGTGGCGGAAGTAGTGGCTGAGCGCCAGGACATTGAGCATGTCGGGCCGGCCGGGTGCCGCGCGCAGCACAAACTTGGCGCAGGCTTCCGCCTCGGAGGACCGCTCCTGCTGCTGCAGCACCTTGGCCAGATTGGCCATAGCGCCCAGGTGATTGGGCGCGATGGCGATCGCCTTGCGCAGCCAGGTTTCCGCTTCCGCGAACCGGCCGCGCATCGCGGCGAGGCTGCCGATATCGTTGAACACCTCCGGATTGCGCGGCTGCAGTTCGGTCGCCTTGCGCAGCAAATCGTGGGCTTCGTCGAGCCGCCCGGTCTGCGCCGCCAGCACGCCCAGCAGGTGGGGCACCACCGGGTGGTCCGGTTGCTGGGCGATGGTCCGGCGATAGATGGTTTCGGCCTCCTGGTAGCGGCCGGACTGGTGGAGCTTGAGGGCTTGCTGAAGTTCGGGGCTTAACACGGGACCTGCTGCGGATCTGAGCGGGAGGACGGAGGGTCCGCTTTCTCTACCCCACGGCGGCGGTGAAGACCAGACCGGCGTGGCGCCCACCTCGCCGGCCCCGCGCCCCTTGCGCCCGGGGCTTGACGGAGCGGGTGAAGCGCGGCGTTTGGCACGGTCCGCGAGGGCCCGCCGCCTGCCATGGTTTTCACGGCCGCCACATGCGCCGGGCGCGCGACGCCTTGGGATCGGGCGCTTTTTCAATTACAAGAATGGCCATGAGCAATCCGTCCCACGACTTCGGTGAAATGGAGGCGAAATGGCGTGCCGCTCTGGCGCGCGAGCCGGACAATCTGGTCGCGCTCTACGAATTGGGGGTCATTGCGGCGCGCGCCGGCCGACGTGAAGAGGCCTATCGCCTGTTTCGCCATGCGGAACGTCGTGGTCCGCCCTCGAGCGACCTGCTCTGCGCGCTCGGCCGGGTCGCCGCGCAGTTGAACAAGGATGACGAGGCGCAAGCTTGCTTTCACCAGGCACTGAACCTTGGCGACGGCCGGGTGGCAGCGCTCGCCGGTCTCGGCGCGCTGGCCTTCAAGCGCGGCCACCTGGACGAGGCATTCGGCCGACTCACCGAGGCGATTGCCTTGGCGCCCGCGCGCGTCGATCTGCGCAGCAACCTGGCCGGCGTGCATGCACGGCGCGGCGAATTCGCCCAAGCGGAAACCCAGCTCCGCGCCGCCCTTGCCATTGACCCAGGCAATCCGGAATTGCACAACCGCCTCGGCGTCGTGCTGCTGGCCCAGGGCCGGCGAGCCGAGGCCGTGACGACCTTGCGCGCGGCGCTCGCGCTCGCGCCCGGCCACGGCGGCAATGCCGAGACGCACCACACTCTTGGCGTAGCCCTGGGGGCCCTCGGCCGGCGCGATGAAGCCGAGACGAGCCTGCGCGCGGCGCTCGCGCTCGCGCCCAACCACGCGGACGCCAATTGCAATCTCGCTATCCTTTTGACGCAAGGCAAACGCCATGCCGAGGCCTTGCCCTATTTCCAGGCGGCGCTCGCGCTTCAACCAGAAAATCAGACGGCGCTGGCCCGTTTAGGCTTCGCTCTACGATCGCTCAGCCGAATCGACGAGGCGCGAGCCGCCTTCAAGCGCGTGGCGGAGCGCAATCCGCGCCATTGGCGGGCGCGCTGGGGGCTCCTGACCGCTTTGCCGGTCCTCTACCGCAACGAACGGGAAATCGCCGATGCGCGGCGCGGCTTCGCGGCCGATCTGGCGGCGCTGGAGCGCGATCTGCCGGACCATATCGCAACCGACCATCCGGACATGGTCACGGCAATTGCCTCGCGCACCAATTTCTATCTGCATTACCAGGGCGAGAATGATCACGACTTGCAGATGCGCTATGGCGCTCTCGTCAGCCAGGTTGCCGCGGCGGCATTTCCGCAATTTACCAAGCCGCGCCCACAGGCGCAGGCGGACAAGATCCGCGTCGGTTTCGCCAGCACGTTCCTGCACAACCACAGCATCGCCAAGACCCACGGCGCCTGGATGACGGACTTGCCGCGCGAACGGTTCGAGGTGTCGCTGTTTCATCTAGGTGTGGTGACCGACGAGACGACCGAGCGCCTGAAGCGGCACGGCCGCTACTACGATTGTGGGCGTATGAACCAGAGCGCCCTGGTCGAAACGATCGCGGGCGCCGGTCTCGATGTCCTCATCTGGCCGGACCTTGGAATGGAATCGAAGGCCCAGATTCCCGCCGCCCTCCGGCTGGCGCCGGTGCAGGCCAATGGCGGCGGCCATCCCGTCACGTCAGGGCTGGCGGCTATGGACTATTTCCTGTCGAGCGAGCTGATGGAGCCGCCGGGCGCCGAGGCGCACTACACTGAACAGCTCGTCCGCTTGCCCAACTTGGCCTCGTGCTACCCGCGCCCCGCTGGTGGCGACGGCACGGTGCCGGCGATCGTGCAGACTCTCAAGGACGCGCGACGGGTGCTCTATCTGTGCAACCAAAGTCTCTACAAATTGCTGCCGCAGGACGATCGGGTATTCGCCGACATAGCCAACGCCGTGCCCGAAGCCGATTTTCTCTTCATTTCCCATCACGAAATGGCCATCACCGATGTGTTCCGCCGCCGCATCGGCGCCGCCTTCATGGACAAGGGCGTCGACGAAAGCCGTGTCCATCTCGTGCCGCGCCTGAGCATGCAGGATTTCTACGCGCTCAACCGCTCGGTCGATATCGTGCTCGATTCCTTTACGTGGTCCGGCAACAACTCGACCCTGGAGGCGCTGGCTTTCGATCGGCCCTTGGTCACCCTCCCGGGCGCAATGATGCGGGCGCGCCATGCGGCGGCCATCCTGACGCGCCTCGGTCTGCCGGAGCTCATCGCACGTGATCGGGCCGACTATGTAGCCATCGCGGCTGAGCTTGGCCGAAATCCAGCCTGGCGGGCGAGCATCAGCGCGAAGATCGCCGCGCGAAACGACCGGCTCTACGCCGATCCAGCGCCAATCTCGGCGCTCGCCGCCTGGCTCGAACGGGTGGCGGGCCGGGCATCCTAGGAATCTGGTCTCGGCATGGGAAAAACTTGACGGCATCCGCGAAGCGCGGCATTGCAGGTGCCCCGTGACGGACGTCCGACGGCCGTGGATTAGTCGGTTTTCCGCAATGATTCTGCCGTCCCCGGCTTGGGGTTCGGCGATTTTTCCACTACAAGATAGCCGATGACCGATACGTCCAATCCCCCGTCCCCCTCGCGCTACAATTTCCGCGAAACCGAAGCCAAATGGCGCGAGGCCTGGGAAACCCGCGGCACCTTCAAGGTGGCCGCCGATACCGGGTCCTACCCCAAGGACCAGCCGAAGTATTACGTGCTGGAGATGTTCCCCTACCCGTCGGGGCGCATTCATATGGGCCATGTGCGCAACTACACCATGGGCGACGTGGTGGCGCGCTACAAGCGCGCCCAAGGGTTCAATGTGCTGCACCCGATGGGCTGGGACGCCTTCGGCTTGCCGGCCGAAAACGCCGCCATCGAGCGCAATGTCCACCCGGCCGAATGGACCTATTCCAACATCGCCACCATGCGCGGCCAGCTCAAGCTGATGGGCCTGTCGATCGACTGGGACCGTGAGATCGCCACCTGCCACCCGGAGTACTACCGGCACCAGCAGCGCATGTTCACCGAATTCCTCGAGGCCGGCCTGGTCTACCGCCGGGAATCGTGGGTCAACTGGGATCCGGTGGACAATACGGTGCTCGCCAACGAGCAGGTGATCGACGGCCGCGGCTGGCGCTCCGGCGCCCTGGTCGAGCGCCGTCAGCTCAACCAGTGGTTCTTCAAGATCACCAATTTCGCCGAGGACCTGCTCGAAGGACTCAAGAGCCTCGAGCGTTGGCCGGCGAAAGTGCGGCTGATGCAGGAGAACTGGATCGGCCGCTCCGAGGGAGCCACGATTGATTTCGAGACGGTCGGCCGGCCCGATCCGCTGACGGTCTTCACCACCCGGCCCGACACGCTGTTCGGCGCCTCCTTCGTCGCCATCGCGCCGGACCATCCGCTGAGCGTCGAACTGGCGCAGAACGATGCCGGCCTGGTCGGTTTCATCGAAGAATGCCGCCGCATGGGCACCACCGAGGAAGCCATCGAAAAAGCCGAGAAGCACGGCTACCGCACCACGCTCGAAGTGCGCCATCCGTTCATGCCGGGCAAGACCCTGCCGGTCTATGTCGCCAATTTCGTGCTCATGGGCTACGGCACCGGCGCCATCTTCGGCTGCCCGGCGCACGACCAGCGCGATCTCGATTTCGCGCGCAAATACAAGTTGCCCGTGGTGCCGGTGGTGATTCCGCCGGGCGAGGATCCCGCCACCTTCGCCATCGGCGACGAGGCCTATACCGGCGACGGCGTGCTGGCGAATTCGGACTTCCTCAATGGCCTGAGCGTGCCCGAGGCCAAGAAGGCCGCCATCAGCCGTCTGGAACAGCTCGGCCGCGGCACCGGTACCGTGACTTACCGGCTGCGCGACTGGGGCATCTCGCGCCAGCGTTATTGGGGTTGCCCGATCCCGATCATCCATTGCCCGAGCTGCGGCATCGTGCCGGTGCCGGCCGCCGATCTGCCGGTGCGCCTGCCCGAGGACGTGAATTTTTCCGAACCGGGCAATCCGCTCGACCGCCATCCGACCTGGAAACACGTCGATTGCCCGAAGTGCCATGGCAAGGCGGTGCGCGACACCGACACGATGGACACCTTCGTCGATTCCTCGTGGTATTACGCGCGCTTCTGCTCGCCCCGCGCCGATGAGCCGGTGGACAAGGCGGCGGTCGAATACTGGCTGCCGGTCGACCAGTATATCGGCGGCGTCGAGCATGCCATTCTGCACCTGCTCTATGCCCGCTTCTTCGCCCGCGCCATGAACCTGACCGGGCGGCTGCCGGTGAAAGAGCCGTTCGCCGGCCTGTTCACCCAAGGCATGGTGTGCCACGAGACCTATAAGGATCCGGCCGGCAAATGGCTGTTTCCCGAGGACGTCGAAAAGCGCCCCGACGGCAGCGCCGCGATGGTCAAGGGCGGCGGCGCGGTCACTGTCGGCCGCTCCGAAGCCATGAGCAAATCGAAGAAGAACGTGGTCGATCCCGAGACCATCATCCGCGACTACGGCGCCGACACGGCGCGCTGGTTCATGCTGTCCGACAGCCCGCCCGAGCGCGACATCGAATGGACCACGGGCGGCGTCGACGGCGCCTTCCGCCACGTCAACCGGCTGTGGCGGACGGTGGCCGAGGCGCGCGACATCCTGCCCGCGCCGGGCAGCGCCATGCCGGCCACCTTCAGCGATGCCGCCCTTGCCCTGCGCCGCGCCACCCACAAGACCATCGCCGGCGTCACCGACGACATCGACCGCTTCCATTTCAACCGCGCCGTCGCCCGGCTCTATGAATTCACCAACGCCATTCTGGACGCCGACGAAGAAGGCGGCCAGGATATGCTGTGGGCGCGCCGCGAAGCGCTCGAGGCGCTGGTACGCCTGACGGGTCCGATGATGCCCCACGTGGCGGAAGAACTCTGGCAGATGCTGGGTCATGACAGGCTGCTGGCGGAGACGCCCTGGCCGGTTGCCGAGGCGGCGCTGACCCGCGACGACAGCGTGAAGGTCGCCGTGCAGGTCAACGGCAAGATGCGCGGCACCGTCGAACTGCCGCGCGACGCCGTCCAGGCCGACGCGGAGGCCATGGCGCTCAGCCTGCCCACCGTGGCCGCCGCCATGGCCGGCAAGCCGCCGCGCAAAGTCATCGTCGTGCCCAACCGCATCATCAACGTGGTGGTCTGACATGCAGCCGAAACGATCCTCCGCGTTGCGCCTCATCGTGGTGGGGTTGGCTCTGTTCGGACTCGCCGCCTGCGGGTTTCAGCCGCTCTATGGCGACCGCGGCGTGCAGGCGCTGTCCAGCGACGAACTGGCGGCGGTCCAGATCGACCTGATCCGAGACCGCGAGGGTCAAATGCTGCGCAACGAACTGCTCGATCGCTTTCACGCCGCCGGCAGCGCGGTAAAGCCGCGCTATGGATTGTCGATCGGTTTACAGACCAGCCGCGCGGCGCTGGGCATCCGCACCGATGACACCGCCAGCCGGGTGAACCTGACGATGTTGGCCAACTATGTGGTGCGCGACATCGCAACCGGCACGGTGCTGTTCAGCGGCCAGGGACGTTCAATCGACGGCTTCGATATTCTCGATTCGGATTTCGCCAGCACCATCAGCGAGGCCGATGCGGTGCGGCGCGCCGTCCGCGATCTCAGCGAGCAGATCACGACGCGCGTCTCGATCGTGCTTTCCAAGTACAAGACCGCGAAGACCGCGCAGCCGTGACTGCGCGCATGGCGACGGTTCAGGTCCGGTCATGGTGAAGATCGCCCCGGCCCGCGCCGAAGCCTTCGCCCGCAAACCCGATGCGGCGATTCGCGCGGTGCTGGTCTACGGCCCCGATGCCGGTCTGGTGCGCGAGCGCGCCGAGACTCTGGTCAAGAGCGTCGCCGGCAGCCTGGACGATCCGTTCCGCACCCGCGAGGTGACCCTCGGCGATCTCAAGGACGACCCCGCGTTGCTCCGTGATGAAGCCAACGCCCTGTCGCTGACCGGCGGGCGGCGCGCCGTGCGGCTGCGCAACGCGACCGACTCGCTCGCCGCCGCGATGGAAGAGTTGCTCGCCGATACGACCGCCGTGGGCGCGCTCGTCGTCATCGAAGCGGGCAACCTGGCGCCGCGCTCAAGCCTGCGCGCCTTGTTCGAGGAACACCCGGCGGCGGCGGCGATCGCTTGCTACCTGGACGACGACTCGACGCTGACGGACGTCATCGAGCAAAGCCTGCGCCAGCGCGGTCTATCCGTGGCGCCTGACGCGCTCGAGTTTCTCGCCAGCCAGCTCGGCGGCGATCGCATGATCACGCGCAGCGAAATCGAAAAGCTCGCGCTCTACGCCGCGGACCGCAAGACCGTGACGCTGGAGGACGCCGAAGCCTGCGTCGGGGATTCGTCGGAGCGCGGCATCGACGATCTCGCTTCCGCGCTGACCGCCGGCGATCAGGCGCTGCTCGACCGCACCTATGCGCGCGTGTTGCACGAGGGCGCCAATCCGATTCAGATTCTGCGCCTGATCCAGCGCCATTTCGAGCGCTTGCATTATGTGGCCGGCAAGACGCCTGCAGGCGGCAATGTGGAGGCGGCGATGAAAACGCTGCGCCCGCCGGTGTTTTTCAAGGCGGTGCCGGCATTCAAGGCAGCGCTCCGGCACTGGCCGACCGAGCGCCTCGGCCAGGCCATGGAGCTGTTGCTCAAAGCCGAGATGGACTGCAAGACGACCGGCATGCCGAGCGAATTGATCTGTGGCCGTGTGCTCATGCAGATCGCCGGCGCGGCCCGTCGGTCCGCGCCCGCGCGGTAATTTCGCGCGCGAAGCGACGGCCGTCGTCAGTCGTGGCGGCCGGGCTGTTTCTTCAGGCGCCGCAACACGTCGTCGAGCTGATCGAGCGTCTGGTAGTGGACGGTCAGTTCGCCGGCGCCGCCGCGAAACGAGATTGAAACCTTCAGGCCCAAGAGATTGGACAGGTCGCGTTCGAGCGCGAGCGTGTTGGTGTCCTTGGCCGGCGGTGGCGGCGGCGTGGCCTTGGCCGGCTTCGCCGGCGAGCGGCCCGCCTGGATCAGCTTCTCGGTCTGCCGCACATTGAGGCCTTGCTTGACCACGTCGCGCGCGATGGCTTCGGCATTGTCGACGCCGATCAAGGCGCGCGCGTGTCCGGCGCTGAGATCGCCAGCTTCCACCATCGCGCGCACGGCATTGGGCAGCGACAAGAGGCGCATCATGTTGGCGACATGGCTGCGGCTTTTGCCCACGGCCTTGGCCAGGTCTTCCTGGGTGTGCTGGAATTCCTCGAGCAGACGGCGATAGCCTTCCGCTTCTTCCATCGCGTTGAGGTTTTCGCGCTGGATGTTTTCGACGAGCGCGATCTCGAGCGCTTCGCGATCGGCGAGATCGCGGATGGTGACCGGCACTTCATGCAGCTGCGCGACTTGCGCGGCGCGCCAGCGGCGCTCGCCGGCGACGATCTCGTAGGCGTTCGGCTCATTCGGCAAACGGCGCACCAGAATGGGCTGCAGGATGCCCTTCTCGCGCACCGAATCGACGAGCGACTGGATCTGCACCGGATCGAAATTGTGGCGCGGCTGGAAACGTCCCGGGCGGAGGAATTCGATCGGCACCATTTTCAACGGCCGGATTCGATCGAGCTCCGCGTTGTCGGCCGCCTGCGTCTCCTCGCCGAACAGCGCGGCCAATCCACGGCCGAGATTCTGCCGGCCGGTCTGACGCGCTTTCCTGGTGTCTCCTTCGTCGGTCATGCAGCTCCCCCCTGCTGCTCGCGCTGCAGCACTTCTTTCGCCAGATGAATGTAGGCTTGCGAGCCCGCGCAGCGCAGATCGTAGAGCAGGATCGGCTTGCCGTGCGACGGCGCCTCGGACACGCGGACATTGCGCGGAATGACGGTCGTGTAGACTTTTTCGCCGAGGAAACCGCGCACGTCGGCGGACACCATCTCGCTGAGGTTGTTGCGCGCATCGAACATGGTGAGCACCACGCCCTGCAGCTCGAGCGCCGGATTGAGGCTGCGCCTGACGCGCTCGATGGTCTTGAGCAGATGGCTGAGGCCTTCGAGCGCGAAGAATTCGCACTGCAGCGGCACGAGCACGGAATCGGCCGCGACCAGGGCATTGAGGGTGAGCAGGCCGAGAGCCGGCGGGCAATCGATCAGCACGTAGTCATAGAGTGCGCGGACCCGGCCGATGGAATCCCGCAGGCGGTACTCGCGCTTATCCATATCGATAAGGTCTAGTTCACCGCCAGCTAGATCGACAGTGCTTGGCACGACATCCAGGCCGGGAACCTGGCTTTGCACGTGGCAATCGGCGAGGCCGTAGCGTCCGAGCAGCATGTCATAGCTGCCGCGCTGGCGCTGATCGTGGCCGATGCCGAGGCCGGTGCTGGCATTGCCCTGGGGATCTAAATCCACAACCAAAACGCGGCTGCCGATGGCCGCCAGGGCCGTCGCCAGGTTGATCGCCGTGGTGGTCTTGCCGACACCGCCTTTTTGGTTGGCGACGGCAATGATGCGGGCCTGCCGCAGGGTCGGCGGGGCCTCGCTGGTGCTCTGTTCGGAAGCGCCGGCGGCAGGGCTAACGACTTGATCAGACACGGGAAATTTCCCTAAGACGCAGGACCACCCCAGACGGGCCGGAACGGCTGGGCAGTCGATCGATGGTCATTGTCCATGTTTTGTGCGCGGCGGTCAATTCGTCCTCCGCGCCCACCCCCTTTAGAAACAGACATTGGCCGTCCGGCTTGAGCAAGGGACGCGCGTAATCCACAAGTTTATCCAGCGGAGCTAGAGCGCGCGCGACCACCACATCGGCGGCCACGGGCCCGAGATTTTCGAGCCGCTTGTTATGCACCTCGACCGGCACACCGGTTTCCCGCGCGACGGTGGCGAGGAAGGCGGCCTTCCGGCTGTCGGATTCCACCAGATGCACCGTCCACTGCCGCCCCGGCTCCGCGCCCATGATCGCCAGCACCAAGCCAGGAAAGCCGGCCCCCGAGCCCATGTCGACGATGGTGACTCGGCCGGCCGGCGGGAATCAGGTCGGCGAGCTGGGCCGAATCGAGGAAATGGCGCCGCCAGAGATCGGCCAGACTATCCCGGCTCACCAGATTGATGGCCGGATTCCATTTTCGCAGAAGCTCGGCATAGGTTGCGAGACGCGCCATTGTTTCACGTGAAACATGAACTTGCCCGGCAAACGCCTCGGGCGTCAGCGGCGCTTGGCCGTCAGGCCGATTTGCGGGCTTCGCCACGTTTCACATAGCCCAAGAGCGCGGTCAGGGCGGCCGGCGTTATCCCCGGGATACGGGCGGCGGCCGCCAGGGTCTCCGGCCGCGTCCGCTTCAGCTTATCGCGCACTTCGTTCGACAGACCGCCGATCCCGTCGTAGTCGAGGGCGGCTGGGATCTCCAGGGCCTCGTCCTTCCGCAGGGTATGGATATCCGTGGCCTGCCGTTCCAGGTAACCGGCATAACGGGCGTCGATCTCGAGCTGTTCGGCGATCGCGGCCGGCAGATCGGCCAATTCCGGCCAGAGTCCGGCCAGGCGGGCCAGATTTACGTCGGGATAGGCCAGGATATCGAAGGCGCTTCGCCGCTTGCCGTCCTGATTGACCGAAATACCGGCCCTGCGCCAATTCGGGCGGCGTGGCACTCAGCCGCGTGCCAGCGCGCGCGTGGCATCGGCCAGCTTTTGCGATTTGACGGCAAAGACCCGGGCGCGCTCGGCCCGACGCAGCCGATCGCCTCGCCCTTGGCCGTCAGCCGCTGGTCGGCATTGTCGGCCCGCAGGGTCAGGCGGTATTCGGCGCGCGAGGTGAACATGCGGTAGGGCTCGGTCACGCCCTGGGTCACCAGGTCGTCGATCATCACGCCGAGATAGCCATCGGCCCGATCCAGCACGAAGCTGCGGCGCGCGCCGTCCGCCCCGCCATGACTGGCGCGCAGCGCGGCATTGATGCCGGCAATCAACCCTTGAGCCGCCGCTTCCTCGTATCCCGTGGTGCCGTTGATCTGGCCGGCGAGGAAAAGCCCCGGCACGCGGCGGGTTTCCAGCGTGCGGGCCAGCTCGCGCGGGTCGATATAGTCATATTCGATGGCATAGCCCGGCCGGACCATGACCGCGCGCTCCAAACCGGGAATGGTCTTGAGCAGCGCTTCCTGCACATCCCGCGGCAGCGAGGTCGAAATCCCATTGGGATAGATCGTCGGATCGTCGAGTCCTTCCGGTTCGAGGAAGATCTGATGGCGCTCGCGCTGGGCGAAGCGCACCACCTTATCCTCGATCGACGGACAGTACCGCGGACCGGTGCTCTGGATCTGGCCGCTGTACATCGGCGCACGATGCAGATTGGCGCGGATGATGGCATGGCCGGCCGCCGTCGTGCCGGTGATATGGCACGGCACCTGGGGCGTGGTGATCGCGCTGGTCATGGTCGAGAACGGCACCGGCGGATCGTCGCCGGGCTGCAGCTCGAGGCCGGCCCAGTCGATGGTGCGCCCGTCGAGCCGCGGCGGGGTGCCGGTCTTCAGCCGGCCGAGCGCGAAACCGGCGCGCTCCAGGGTGGCGGAGAGCCCGAGGCTCGGCGCCTCGCCGACCCGGCCCGCCGGAATCTTGGTCTCGCCCATATGAATCAGGCCGCGCAGAAAGGTGCCGGTGGTCAGAATCACCGCGGCGCAGGGAATCTCCTCGCCATCGGCGGTGATCACCGCGCGGACGGCGCCGGTCTCGTCGAGCTGCAGATCTTCCGCCGCGGCGGCGCGAATGGTCAGATTGGGCTGCTCCGCGAGCAAGCGCTGCATCGCCTGGCGATAGAGCTTGCGGTCGGCCTGGGCGCGCGGGCCGCGCACGGCCGGCCCCTTGCTCCGGTTGAGAATGCGAAACTGGATGCCGCCCTGATCGATGGCGCGGCCCATGACGCCGTCGAGCGCGTCGATCTCGCGCACCAGATGGCCCTTGCCCAAGCCGCCGATGGCGGGATTACAGGACATTTCGCCAATGGTTTCGACCTTGTGGGTGAGCAGCAAAGTGCCCGCGCCCATGCGCGCCGCGGCGGCCGCAGCTTCGCAGCCGGCATGGCCGCCACCGATGACGATGACGTCGAACTTAGGCGCGGACTTGGACATGGCGGCGAATGTAGGGAGCGCGCTGGCGAAAGTCAAAAGCGCGGATGAGCATGGTCCGATTGTTTCACGTGAAACGTGAAGTCCGACTGCGCAGCGCATGTTTGTTTCACGTGAAACATGAACGGCTATTTCCCGATGCAGAAATCTTTGAAAATGACATCGAGCACATCCTCGACACCCACCCGGCCGGTGATGCGGCCCAACGCGCGCGTCGCCAGCCGCAGGTCCTCCGCCATGAGCTCCGGCTGCGACGCCGCCGCTGCCCGCGCCAGGCTGACACGGCAGTCCTGCAGCGCCGCGCGATGGCGCGCGCGCGTGATCGCCGGCGCGCCGCTCACGTCAAACCGTTGCGCCACCTCGCGTTCCAGCCGCTTCAAGAGCGCCGGGATACCCATGCCGGTCTTGGCGGAAACGGCAATCGCCGGATCCCGAATCGCCGGCCGAGGGCGGCGCAAGATCTGCCTTGCTGCGCACGATTATCGCGGTTTCGTCAATCATGCCAAGGGTTTGCTTGTCCAAATCCGGGGCGCTGGCATCGCACAGCACGAGCTTGAGGTCGGCGGCGGCGGCCCGCGCTCTGGCGCGCCGAATACCCTCGGCCTCGATCTCATCGTCCGACTCGCGCAGTCCCGCCGTGTCGGCGAGGATCACCGGATAGCCGCCGAGATCCAGATGGACCTCGATGACATCGCGGGTCGTGCCGGCGCGCGATGCGACGATGGCCGCCTCCCGGCGCGCCAAGGCATTGAGAAGACTTGATTTTCCGACGTTCGGCGCACCGACGATAGCAATGCTTACGCCCTCGCGCAGCCGCTCGCCCCGATGGCGGTCCGCCAAGTGCGTTTCTATCTCATTGATTAATATGAGTGATTTCCTGGCGCAGGCCGGCGGTCGCGTCGTCCGGCAGGTCTTCATCGACAAAATCGATTTCGGCCTCGAGATGCGCCAGCCCGCGCATCAGCCGCGCCCGCCAATCCTCGTAGAGCCGCCCGAGTTCGCCATCGAGCTGGCGGCGGGCCTGGCGGCGCTGGGCCTCGGTCTCCGCGTCGATCAGATCGGCGAGGCCTTCGGCGGCGGTCAGGTCGAGCTTGCCGTGCTCGAAGGCGCGCCGGGTGAATTCTCCCGGCTCGGCCAGACGCAGCCCCGGCAATCGCGACAAGAGTTCGAGCGCCGCCGCGATGCTGGCCCGGCCGCCGTGGAGATGGAGCTCGACCACGTCTTCGCCGGTGAAGCTGCGCGGTGCGGGAAACCACAGCGCCAAACCGTCTTCGGCGGCCTCGCCGCTGCGCGGATCGAACAGTTGCACGCGCACCGCCTGGCGCGGCGGCGGCACCGCGTGCCGGCACAGGTGCGCAAAGACATCGCGCGCCCGCGCGCCGGAGATGCGAAACACCGCGATGCCGGCGCGTCCCGGCGCGCTCGCCAAGGCAAAGATCGTCTCGCCCGCGTCCCTGCTCATCTGTCGGTCCATTCCGCCGTGCCGTTCGTTGAAAGAGGGTTGTTCTCACCAGCGGACGCGCCAAACTAGGGAATTGCCGGCGCGACCGCAACGGCTCGCCTTCCGCTTTCTCGTCTCATCTTCGCTTTCGATTGGATCCGCGCATGTCCGCCAATCTCCTGGCCCAGGAAACCAGCCCCTATCTGTTGCAGCACAAGGATAACCCCGTGCATTGGCGGGCCTGGAGCCCCGAGGCGCTCGCCGAGGCCAAGCGTTTCAAAAAGCCGATCCTGCTCTCGGTCGGCTACGCGGCCTGCCACTGGTGCCATGTCATGGCGCACGAAAGCTTCGAGGATCCGCAGACCGCGCAGGTGATGAACGATCTCTTCGTGCCGATCAAGGTCGACCGCGAGGAACGGCCCGACATCGACACGATCTATCAATCGGCGCTGGCGCTGATCGGCGAACAAGGCGGCTGGCCGCTCACCATGTTCCTCACGCCCGGACGGCGAGCCGTTCTGGGGCGGCACCTATTTTCCGCCCGAGCCGCGCTACGGCCGCCCCGCCTTCCGCGACATCCTGGCGAAAGTCTCCGAGGTCTATCACAACCAGCCCGACGCGGTGGCGCAGAACGTCGCCAACCTGCGCGAGGCGCTCGGCAAGCTCGGGGATTCGCAAAAGGGCGCGCTGATTCCGGCGACCCTGGTCGATCGCATCGCCGACCATATGCTGCAGCAGTTCGATGCGGTGCACGGCGGCCTCGGCACCGCGCCGAAGTTTCCCCACGCCAGCCACTACGAGCTGATGTGGCGCGCTTTCCTGCGCACCGGCAACACGCAATTCCGCGACATCGTCACGCTCAGCCTCGACAAGATGAGCCAGGGCGGCATCTACGATCATCTCGGCGGCGGCTTCGCGCGCTACTCCACCGACCAGTATTGGCTCGTGCCGCATTTCGAAAAGATGCTCTACGACAATGCGCAGATGATCGACATCCTGACGCTGGTCTGGCAGGAGACGCGCTCGCCGCTCTACGCCGCGCGCATCGCCGAAACCATCGGCTGGGTGCTGCGCGAGATGATCGCCCGAGCGATGGGGCGGCGGGTTCGCCGCGACGCTCGATGCGGACAGCGAAGGCGTCGAGGGAAAATTCTATGTCTGGAGCGAAGCCGAGATCGACGCCGTGCTCGGCCCGGACGAGGCCTCGCGTGTTCAAGGGCTATTACGACGTGCGGCCGGGCGGCAATTGGGAAGGCCATACCATTCTCAACCGCACCCATCGCCCGCAATGGCCGGACGAGGCGACCGAAACGCGGCTCGCGGACGCGCGGCGCAAGCTGCTCGCCGCGCGCGACAAGCGCGTGCGCCCGGGCTGGGACGACAAGGTGCTGGCCGACTGGAACGGCTTGATGATCGCCGCCATGGCCAACGCGGGCGCGGTGTTCGAGCGCGAGGACTGGGTCGCAGCGGCGATGCGCGCGTTCGATTTCGTCGCGCGAAAACATGAGCGACGACGACAGGGACAGTGGGCGTCTGGTGCACAGCCTGCGCGCCGGCAACGAAGCGCGGCACCGGCATGCTCGACGACTATGCCCAGATGGCGCGCGCCGCCCTCATGCTGCACGAGATCACCGGCGAGGCGAGCTATCTCGACCATGCCGAGGCCTGGGTGGGCGCGCTCGACGCGCATTTCTGGGACGCCGGAGAACGGCGGCTATTTCTTCACGGCCGACGACGCCGAGGGCCTCATCGTGCGCACGCGCAACGCCCACGACAATGCGACGCCGTCGGGCAACGGCGTCATGGCCGGCGTGCTGGCGCGGCTGTTCTATGTCACCGGCAAGGACGCCTATCGCGCCCGCGCCGAGGCGCTCGATCTCCGCCTTCGCCGGCGAGATCGCGCGCAATTTTTTCCCGCTGCCGACCCTGCTCAACAACAACCTGCTGCTGCAGCACGCGGTGCAGGTCGTGCTCGTCGGCGAGGACGGACGATCCGGCCATGGCGCCGCTGTTCGAGGCCGTTTATGGTGTGTCCCTGCCGGACCGTGTCCTCATGGTGACCGGCCCGCGCGACGCTCTGCCGCAAAGCCATCCGGCTTTCGGCAAGAATGTGGTCGCCGGCAAAGCCAGCGCTTATGTCTGTATCGGCACGAGCTGTTCCCTGCCGATCACGGACGCCAGTCAGTTGACCAGTGTCTTGACGGATTCGCGTCGAATCAACGGGGGCCGCCAATGACTGACGATCACCCGCACCGCGTCACCGTCAACACGCCGCTCGGCTCGATCGCCGTGGCCGAACGGGACGGCGCCATCGTGGCGCTCGACTGGCACATGATGGACGGACGCCCCACGGACAAGCTGCCGGGCGCCCGACGGCCTCCACACCGCTGTTGCGCCGCGCCGCCGACCAGCTCGCGGAATATTTCGCCGGTCAGCGCCGCGACTTCGATCTGCCGCTGGCGCCCGAGGGCAGCGACATTCCAGCAACGCGTCTGGCGCCGCATGGCGAAGATCCCCTACGGCAAGACCATGACCTACGGCGACCTGGCGCACGCGATCGGCAGCGCGCCGCGCGCCGTGGGCGGCGCCTGCGGGCGCAATCCCATCGCCATCATGCTGCCCTGCCACCGGGTGATCGGCGGCAGCGGCGCGCTCACCGGCTATTCCGGCGCCGGCGGCATCAACACCAAGCAGTTCCTGCTCGAACTCGAAGGTGCGCTGACACCCGGGTTCCGCATTTCGGCCTAAGTAAAAAACGCGAACGGAAGGGAGAAAACCATGACCGACATCACCATCACCGCGAAAGACGGCGGCAGCTTCACCGGCTACAAGGCCAAGCCCGCCAAGACACCGGCGCCCGGACTCCTGCTGATCCAGGAGATCTTCGGCGTCAACAAGGTGATGCGCCAGATCGCCGACGACTATGCCAAGCAGGGCTATGTGGTGGTCTGCCCCGACCTGTTCTGGCGCCAGGAGCCCGGCATCCAGATCACCGACCAGAGCGAGGCCGAGTGGCAGAAGGCCTTCAGCCTCTATCAGGGCTTCGATCAGCAGAAGGGCGTCGCCGACCTGATGGCGACCGTCGATGCGATCCGCAAGGACAAGGATTGCAGCGGCAAGGTCGGCTGCGTCGGCTACTGCCTCGGCGGCTCGCTCGCCTATGTCATGGCGTGCAATTCCGACGTCGATGCCTCGGTGAGCTATTACGGCATCGGCATCGCCGGCATGCTCGAGATGGCGAACAACATCAAGAAGCCGCTGCTGATGCATATCGCCGAGAACGACAAGTTCGTGCCCAAGGAAGAGCAGGAGAAGATCAAGCAGGCCTTGGCGGGCAATCCGCTGGTGACCATCTACACCTACCCGGGCGTCGATCACGCCTTCGCCCGCACCGGCGGCCAGACCTACAACAAGGAAGCCGCCGAGCTCGCCAACAAGCGCACCGCCGAGTTCCTCAAGAAACATCTCGGCTGAGTTCGCCAAGTCAAAAGAAGAAAGTCCGCGTCATGTCCAAAGCCGTCCGCATCCACAACTTCGGCGGTCCCGAAGCCATGCGCATCGAGGAGGTCGATGTCGGCTCGCCCGGCGCCGGCCAGGTCCGCCTGCGCCAGACCGCCATCGGGCTCAACTTCATCGACGTCTACTACCGCACGGGTCTCTATCCGGTGCCGACCATGCCGGCGACCCTCGGCGTCGAGGCGGCGGGCGTGGTGGATGCGCTCGGCGAGGGCGTCGGCGACTTCCGCGTCGGCGACCGGGTGGCCTATGCCGGCGTGCTCGGCGCCTATGCGGAGGTGCGGCTGATCCAGGCCGATCGCCTGGTCAAGATCCCCGACCGCATCAGCGACCCGCAGGCGGCCGGCATGATGCTCAAGGGCCTCACCGCGCACTACCTGCTGCGCCGCACTTACAAGGTGCAGAAGGACGATACCATCCTGGTGCAGGCCGCCGCCGGCGGCGTCGGGCTCATCCTGTGCCAGTGGGCACGCCATCTCGGCGCCACCGTGATCGGCACGGTCGGCAACGACGACAAGGCGGCGCTCGCCCATGCCCACGGCTGCAATCATCCGGTGGTCTACACGCGCGAGGATTTCGTCCGCCGCACCAAGGAGCTGACGAAGCACGAAGGCGTGCCGGTGGTCTACGATTCGGTCGGCAAGGATACCTTCGACCGCTCGCTCGAATGCCTGCGTCCGCTCGGCCTCATGGCGCTGTTCGGCCAGTCCTCGGGCAAGGTGCCGCCGGTCGATCTCGGCATCCTGGCATCCAAGGGCTCGCTGTTCGTCACCCGTCCGACGCTGGCGACCTACGTCGCCAAGCGCGCCGACCTGCTCGCCGCGGCCGAGGAGCTGTTCGACAAGGTGATGAACAACATCGTCAAGATCGAGGTGCGCCAGACCTACAAGCTCGCCGACATCCAGCAGGCCCACCGCGACCTCGAAGCGCGCAAGACCACGGGAAGCACGGTGATCTTGCTGTAGGCGGAATAGAGAACACCACGCCAAATCGGCAGAAACAAAAACCCCGGAGCTACGTCGGGCTTCTCGCTTACGGAGCCGTGTCTGACCCGCGTCACTCCCCGCTGGCCGGCATCATTTCGGCGGCGCGGTCGAGCACGTCGCGCGGTGTGGCGTAGAGCCTCTTGAGCAAGGCCAGCATGTGGTCGCCCGACGTGTAGGTGACGTCGTACTTCAGCTTCTTCGCCTCTTCCAGGAAAGCGGCGTCCTTCATGGTGTCGGCGAAGGCCTTGCGCAGGGCGGCCAGCCGGTCGGCCGGCACATCGGGCGGCGCGGTGAAGGGCCGCCCGAATTCGATCGCCGAGTTGAGGAAGGCGAGCGTCTGGCGTTGCTCCTCGGTCTTCACGAAATCATAGATCGTCGGCACGTTGGGATAGTCGGTGAGCCGCGTCGTCTCGGTATTGAACAGCACGCGGATCTTGCCCTGGGCGAGCCATTCGGCGCGCGGCCCCTTGAGCTGGCTGAACGAGAGACAGATGCCCTCGACCTCGCGGCGCTCCATGGCGATGAACACGTCGGCGGCGCCCTTGTAGCCTTCCACCACCTTGAATTTCATGCCGAGCACTTTGTTGTAGACGGTCGGCATGAAGGTCGGCGCGGTGCCGGCGCCCGTCCCGCCGACGATGAGCTCCTTGGCGAACAGCTCCTCGGCCGATTTGACCGGCGCCTCGTGCCATGCGGCGCATACCCGGTTGACCAGCTCGGGGCTGCCGAGCCAACCGAACTTGAGCGGGTCGAAATTGGCGTTCGGCCGCTTGAGAATCGCCTGGGTCGGAATGTTGCGCGAGAAGACGCCGATGTGGGAGCCGTCCTTGGGCGCGATGTTGTAGAGGTAATTGGCCGAGATCAGCGTGCCGCCGCCCGGCATGTTCTGTGGCACGCCGGTCGGATTGCCGGGCATATGGCCCGTCATGTGGCGCAGGATGAGGCGGCCCCAGATGTCGTTGGAATCGCCCGTCGGCGAGCCGATCACCAGGCGCAACTGCTTGCCCTTGTAGAACTCCTCGACCGATTGGCCGCTGGCCGCCGCCGAGATCATCAGCCCGGCGGCGCACGCCAGCCCCGCCGCGAGTCGCACCCGTCCCGTCATGTCGCCTCTCCCTGCCTGTGCCGTCCCGCGCCACTGCGGGCGCTTACGCGCGAAGGCTGACACGGCGGCCGTCGCGAATCAAGCCGGCGCATTCCGCGACAGGGCGGGGTGGGGGTCGGGGAGTAGTGTCTGGATATCGCTATCCCATAAAGCGAATAGCGCAAACGCCGAAGAGTATTAAAATGGGGCGTCACGGCGGCATGATGCTCTTGATATAGTCGTCGAAGATCGGGGCCCAGACTTTCGATCCGTTGTTGCCGAAGAAAAGTCCGTGGCCGTTTTTCCCCCAAGCCGGCAGCAAGCGATAGGTTGCCTGTCCTCCGGACTTGATGAACGCTTCGTGCATGGCGCCCGATAACCGCGGATTGAACAGCGCGTCGTTCTCCGTATAGAGCCACAGCATCGGCTGGCGCGCCGTCTTGCCATAGACGCCGGCCGCATCGATCAGCCGCTCCGTCTGGCAATTGGCGCCCCGCCCGCCGGAGAAATTGACGAAGCCCGAGAATTCGGTCCGGGTTGAGGCTCGCGTAGGCGATCGTCCCCCAGCCGCCGGCCGATTGACCGAATACCATGACGCGGTCGCCGCGGACGTAAGGCAGTCGCGCGCACATAGTCGACCACGGAACCGATGTCGGCCGCCGTCGCAAGACCGGCGGGAACGAAATTCGGCCTGTTGCAGGACCCGTAACTCTCGGCCCAGGTTCCGCCGGTTTCCCCGTAGCCGCGCCGCAGCGGAAAGGCAACGATGAGCTGCTTGCCGAGAAAATACCGGGCCACACCCGTCGAGCATTCGATCAGCTTCATGGACGGACGACTCGCCGAGTTTTCCGGTGAGCCGTGGTTGACGATGGCGACGCCCACGGCTGTGTCTGTGCTCAGGCCGGCAGATCCGCATGAGAACGAATTCGCCGCTGGGCTGCCTATCGATGGAGACAGGCACCCAATGCCGTTGCATCCGATCGCGGCCCTCCGGCGTGCCGATCGGGCCGGCTTTGCGTTGGTCGTCCGCCATGGCTGGGGAGCCAAGCGCACATATCCAGACGCCCGCAACAGCGAGCGCCCTCTGAACCCAACGGCTGTGCATTGTCGGCCCGCCCCCGAGTACCGGATGCTGAAGATCCGTCCCGCCGGACTTTAGCCCGCGACGCCCTTCGGCGGCAATCCGCCCGCATTCGGCTCGTTGTCGCGGCGGCATGGAACGCAAAAAGCCCGGAACGATGTCCGGGCTTTTTTCTGAAGCTCGAGGCGGGCTCGCCGCCTGGCGCGGCGCCTCAGGTGTTCATCGAGTCGAAGAAGTTGGTGTTGGTCTTGGTTTCCTTGAGCTTGCCGAGCAGGAACTCCATCGCGTCGACCACGCCCATCGGCATGAGGATGCGGCGCAGCACCCACATCTTGGCGAGCGTGCCCTTGTCGACCAGCAGCTCTTCCTTGCGCGTGCCCGACTTGGTGATGTCGATCGACGGGAAGGTGCGCTTGTCCGACAGCTTGCGGTCGAGGATGATTTCCGAGTTGCCGGTGCCCTTGAACTCTTCGAAGATCACTTCGTCCATGCGCGAGCCGGTATCGATCAGCGCGGTGGCGATGATGGTGAGCGAGCCGCCCTCCTCGATGTTGCGCGCCGCGCCGAAGAAGCGCTTGGGGCGCTGCAGGGCGTTGGCGTCGACACCGCCGGTCAGCACCTTGCCCGACGACGGCACGACGGTGTTGTAGGCGCGCGCCAGGCGGGTGATCGAATCGAGCAGGATGACCACGTCGCGCTTGTGCTCGACGAGGCGCTTGGCCTTCTCCAGCACCATCTCGGTGACCTGGACGTGGCGCGTCGCCGGCTCGTCGAAGGTCGAGCTGACGACCTCGCCCTTCACCGAGCGCGACATGTCGGTCACTTCCTCGGGCCGCTCGTCGATCAGCAGAACGATGAGATAGACCTCGGGATGATTCTCGGCGATGGCGTGCGCGATGATTCTGCAGCATCACGGTCTTGCCGGTGCGCGGCGGCGCCACGATCAGGGCGCGCTGGCCCTTGCCGAGCGGCGCGATCAGGTCGATGACGCGGGTGGTGACGTCCTTGATGGAGCCGCTCTTGCTTTCGAGCTGGAGACGCTCGTCCGGGTAGAGCGGCGTCAGGTTGTCGAAATTGATGCGGTGGCGCACCTCGTCGGGCGGCGCGAAATTGATGTTGTTGACCTTGAGCAGCGCGAAATAGCGCTCGCCGTCCTTGGGCGAGCGGATCTGGCCCTCGACGGTATCGCCGGTGCGCAGGCTGAAGCGGCGCACTTGGGACGGGCTGACGTAGATGTCGTCGGGGCCGGGCAGATAGTTGGCCTCGGGCGAGCGCAGGAAGCCGAAGCCGTCCTGCAGGATCTCGAGCACGCCGTCGCCGAAGATGGCGGTGTCGTTTTCCGCCAACTGCTTGAGGATGGCGAACATCATGTCCTGCCGCCGCAAGCTCGAGGCGTTTTCGATTTTCAGTTCTTCGGCGTAAGCGAGAAGCTCGGCCGGGGATTTCTTCTTGAGTTCTTGGAGATTCATCGATCGATCGGGGGCTGATGCGGGGGAGGGATTGGGGCGGGCGGACACGCGGGGAACTGGCCCGGCCCGTTCTTAGCGACGGGAATCGGAGCGCCACCCAGTTGCGGACCGCCAGCGGTGGTTCTTGTTCTTGAAGGGGTATCGGGAAGAACGGCGATGAAGATCGCCGGGGCGGGTGCTCAATCCTTTAGCGAAAACGGCCTTCCGTGTCAAAGGGATTTCCAGGTGACGGGCGGGGCGCCACGGCGCGCTCAGAACGGCTTCACCACCACCAGAATCGACGATCGCGATCATCAGGATCGTCGGAACCTCGTTAACAATCCGATAAAAGCGCGCGGGCCGCCGGTTGCGGTCGGCCTCGAAATCCTTGCGCCAGCGCGCGAGCAACCCATGCACGGCGATCATGCCGCCGACCAAGCGCGAGCTTGGCGTGCAGCCAGCCCTGCGACCAGTCGGCGACGCCGGGCGTCGCGAGCAAAGCCACGCCCAACAGGACCGTGACGATCATCGCCGGGTTGATGATGGCGCGCAGCAGGCGGCGCTCCATGACCTTGAGCATCTCGGAGGCCGGCGTGCCGGGCGCCGCGCCGCAGTGATACACGAACAGCCGCGGCAGGTAGAGCATGCCGGCCATCCAGGCGATCACGGCGACGATATGGAGCGCCTTGGTCCAGGGGTAGAGCGGCGTCAGCCAATCCATCAGCGCACTCCAGCAGCTCGGTTGGGCAGCGTGTTGGGACAGCGGGTGCAAGGCCGCGGGCAAAGGCGCGGGCCCGCTTCGGCGTCGAGCGTCGGTCCGGCGACGATCGTCGCCTGGGCCGCGGCGGTGTCGCGCACCAGGTCGCGGAGCGCTGCGATGAAGCCGGGATCGGTGCCGAGCGCCGGCACGCGGATGTAGAACGGCACGCCCGAGCGTTCGGCGAGTTCGCGGTATTCCATGTCGAGCTCGACCAGGGTTTCGGAATGCTCCGACACGAAGGCGATCGGCAGCACGACGAGCCCGACTCCGTCGGCGCCGGCACGCGCGACCTCGGCGTCGGTCGCCGGGCCGATCCATTCGAGCGGCCCGACCCGGCTCTGGTAGCTGACCGTCCAATCGAGGCTCCGGTTGGCGCCGTCGACCACGCCCATGACCGCGGCCGCGGTGCGTTCGACCTGCCATTGGTAGGGATCGCCGGCGGCGACGACCTTTTTGGGCAGGCCGTGGGCCGACAGCAGGATTCGGAAACGGCCGCCGCGCGCGCGGGCCTCGTCGATGGCGTGCGCCAGTTGGCGCGCCAGGGCCGCGACGTGGAGCGGCGCCTCCGGATAGCAGCACAGCAGGCGGGTCGGCGCGGTGATGCCGGCGGCGCGCGCCGCGTGATGCCAGTCGGCGGCCGACGAGCCGGTGGTGGCGCTCGAATATTGCGGATAGAGCGGCAGCAGGATCACGCTGTCGGGCGCGTAGGCGGCGACCTGGCGCGCGGTCTCCGGCGCCATCGGATGCCAGTAGCGCATGGCGACGAAGACCCGGACGTCATTGCCCACGGCGCGGTTCGGCGCGTCGTTGAGCGCCGTCTCGAGCGCCCGGGCCTGGGCCTCGGTCAATTCGCGGATCGGCGAGCGGCCGCCGATCCGGCCGTAAATCTCGCGCGCGACCGGCGCCCGGCGCGCCGCGATCAGCCGCGCCACCAGCCAGCGCAACGGCTGCGGCAGGCTGATGATCGCCGGATCGGAAAACAGATTGCGCAGGAACGGCCGCACCGCCTCCAGGCTGTCCGGTCCGCCGAGGTTGAACAGGATAACCGCTGTCTTCATGGCACGATCGTCATGGCTGCGATCGTCACGACTGCGGTCTTCGCGACCGCCGTCGCGTTGCGCCGCACCCGGTCCGTGGCGTGGCGGGTGTCACGCCGGTCCATTCCAACCCCGGATCAGATCGGCGAGCTCGGCGACATGCTCGGGCGGCGTGGTCGGCAGAATGCCGTGGCCCAGATTGAACACGTAGGGTCCCTCGCCCAGCGCTTCGATGATGCGCGTGGCTTCCCGTCTCAGGGCCGTACCGCCGGTCACCAGCATCTGGGAATCGAGGTTGCCCTGGAGGGCGACATGGGGCTGTAGCGTCGTCCGCGCCCATTGCAGCGGTATGGTGGCATCGAGCGACACCGCGTCGACGCCGGTCTGGCTCGCATACTCGGCGTAAAGCACGCCGCAGCGGTTGGGAAAGCCGATGATCGGCACGTCCGGATAGCGCGCCTTGACGCGCTGCACGATGCGCGCGGTCGGCGCGATCGACCAGCGGCGGAAATGCGCATCGGGCAGGATGCCGGCCCAGCTGTCGAAGATCTGCACCACCTCGACCCCGGCCTCGATCTGGGCGATGAGATGGGCCGCGATCGCCTCGACCAGCAGATCGACCAGCCGGGTGAATTCGTCCGGCCGCCCGTAGGCCATGGCCTTGAGCCGCTCGAAGGTCTGGCTCGAGCCGCCTTCGACCATGTAGGCGGCCACGGTCCAGGGCGCGCCGGCAAATCCGATCAAGGCCGTCGTGTCGTCGAGCCCGGCGCGCACCAACCTGATGGCTTCGTAGATCGGCGCCAGATAGTCGCGCAAGTCGTCCGCCTCGAACGGCGTCAGGTCGTCGACGGTTTCGATCGCGCCGCAATACCGGGCCACGTCCCGCTTCGAACGCGACGCCCTGGCCGAGCGCGTCGGGAATCACCAGGATATCGGAAAAGATGATGGCGCCGTCCATGCCGAAGCGATGCACCGGCTGCAGCGTGACCTCGGCGGCAAGCTCGGGCGAATAGCAGAATTCGAGGAAGGTCCGGGTGCGCGCCCGCACCGCCTGGTATTCCGGCAGGTAGCGGCCGGCCTGGCGCATCAGCCAGAACGGCGGGCGTGGCTGACGCTCGCCCCGCAGCGCGCGGATCAGCGGCTTGGCGCTGGCCGGCAAGGGGGTCGCGCCGGCGCTTGGCGTGTGAGGTTTCGTGAGATCCATGCCAGCGGGTTCTACTATCTATTATAGAGTCTTAAAAGGTAGTTGCAGTAGTTGCCCCTGTGGGAATCGAGGATACGCCTATAGGACGATACGATGCCCCACAGGGCAATAGGCCTTCCGGGGCGGGCGCCATCCTGTGGGTGAATACGCAATGGCGCGTGAATTGGTTCTCGCCAAGGCGCGTTTTCGAGGATTTCCAATCCCGGGTATAAAGTGGATAAGATCGGGGCGCGCGAAGTTGTGATCCCAATTCACAGGACGGGAAAAGATTGTTCGATGTGCCGATGGCGGGGTGCGAATATCGGGTCAGGACTCCCAAGGCGGAGGGCCGTTGTGCGTAACCGCCGAGTTATGCCCATCATGCACACGCCATCCATCTCAACGTCGGGTTTTCCGTGCCAGCCACCCTCTCGCCCGCTGTGAAGACCTGTCATTTCCATCTCGTCTCCGACGCGACCGGAGAAACCATCCGCAGCATCACGCGCGCCTGCCTCGCGCAGTTCGAGGAAGTCGAGCCGGTCGAACATGTCTGGCCGCTGATCCGCAACAAGCGCCAACTGCAGGAAGTGATCAAGGGCATCCACGACGAGCCCGGCATGGTGCTCTATACCCTGGTCAACGACGATATCCGCCTGTCGCTCGAGACCGCCTGCCGCGACCGCGGCGTGCCGTGCCATTCGGTGCTCGATCCGGTGATCGCCGCGCTCGGCGCCTATCTCAATCAGTCGAGCCGGCGCCAGCCCGGCCGCCAGCACATGTTGGACAAGCGCTATTTCAACCGTATCGAGGCGATGGATTTCACCATGGCCCATGACGACGGCCATGGCGATCTGCAGCAAGCCGACGTGGTTCTCGTCGGCGTGTCGCGCACCTCGAAGACGCCGACCAGCATCTATCTCGCCAACAACGGCGTAAAAGCCGCCAATGTGCCGCTGATTCCGAGCCAGCCGGTGCCGCCCCGCCTGGAAGCCCTGACCGGTCCCCTCATCGTCGGCCTGACCACCGATCCCAACCGGCTGGTGCAGATCCGGCGCAACCGCCTGCGCATGCTGCATCAGCAGGAGGAAACCGATTACATCGACCTCGATGTGGTGAAGAAGGAAGTCGCCACCGCGCAGCGCTATTTCCTCGCCCACGGCTGGCCGGTGATCGACGTCACGCGGCGCTCGATCGAGGAAACCGCGGCTGCGATCATGGCCCTGCTCGACCGGCGCCACGAGGCGCTCGGCCACGGCGCGCCAAGGCAAGCGGACGACGACGATGAATACCGCTGACCAGACCCCGGCGTCCGTGGCGGCCGACACCGCATCGCGCGGTCCAGCGCCGGCCATCGTTCTCGCCTCCGCCAGCAGCACGCGCGCCGCGATGCTGCGCCGCGCCGGCATTGTCTACAGCATCGATCCCGCCCATGTGGACGAGGACGAGATCAAGCGCGGCATGCGTGTATCGGGCGCGACTTCGGCGGAGCTCGCCGAAACGCTCGCCGAACTCAAGGGCCGCAAGATATCCGCCCGTCACGGCGGCGCCTTGGTCATCGGCGCCGACCAGGTGCTGAATTGCCAGTCCCGCTGGTTCGACAAGCCCGGCGACCGCGCCCAAGCGCGCGCGCAACTGCTCGAACTGCGCGGCAAGATGCACGAACTCATCACCTGTGTCTGCGTCATGCGCGACGGGCAGCGGCTGTGGCATCATGTCGGACGGGCGCGCCTGACCATGCGGCCTTTCACGGAAGACTTTCTCGACGACTATCTCGATCGTGCCGGCGACGCGGTGCTGCACTCGGTCGGCGCCTACCAGTTCGAGGGGTTGGGCGCGCAACTGTTCTCGCGGGTCGACGGCGATTACTTCACGATCCTCGGGCTGCCGTTGCTGCCGCTGCTCGATTTCCTGCGCAACCACGGGGTGGTGAGGGCTTAGATGCTGTCGGGGGACGCCAAGCTCGCGGGCGTCATGGGATGGCCGGTGGCGCATTCCCGCTCGCCGCGCCTGCACGGTTACTGGCTGGAAAAATACGGCATCGACGGGGCTTATGTGCCGCTGCCGGTCGAACCGACGCATTTCCCGCAAGCGCTGCGCGTGCTGTCG
Source organism: uncultured Alphaproteobacteria bacterium (assembly GCA_963752345.1). Lineage (GTDB taxonomy): Bacteria > Pseudomonadota > Alphaproteobacteria > SMXQ01 > SMXQ01 > CAVVYA01. Next base: position 101,352 of record CAVVYA010000014.1, on the reverse strand, counting down.
AAGCTCGGCTTTCGCGGCGTCAACGTCACCGTGCCGCACAAGGAAGCGGCTCTGCGGGTGGTCGACATCGCCGATCACCAGGCCCGCCGCATCGGCGCGGTCAATACCGTGATCATGCATGAAGACGGCGCGCTCGAAGGCCGCAACACCGACGGCGTCGGCTTCCTCAACCATCTCAAGGATACCGCCGCCGCGTGGCAGCCAGGCGCCGCGCCTGCCGTCGTCATCGGCGCCGGCGGCGCGGCACGCGCCATCGTCGCCACGCTGCAGAGCGCCGGCGTGCCGGAGATCCGCCTGGTCAACCGCACGCTCGACCGCGCCGAGGCCCTGGCGCTCGCCTTCGGCGATCCGGTCAAGGTCACGCCCTGGATCAACCGCGCCGGCGCGCTGCGCGATGCCGGCCTGGTGGTCAATACCACGACGCTCGGCATGCACGGACAGCCCGACCTCGACATGGAATTGATCGGCTTGAGCCCCGGTGCCGCGGTGTTCGACTGCGTTTACACCCCGCTGGAAACCCCGCTCCTGGCCCAGGCGCGGCGCCGTGGCCTGACGCCGGTCGACGGGCTCGGCATGCTGCTGCACCAGGCCAGGCCCGGTTTCAAGGCCTGGTTCGGCGTCGATCCGGAGATCACCGACGAGCTGCGCGCCCTGGTGGCGCAAGGGCTCTAGGCCGCGGCCGATGATCGTGCTCGGCCTCACCGGCTCGATCGGCATGGGAAAATCCACCGCGGCGCGCGCGCTGCGCCAGCTCGGCGTGCCCGTGCTCGAAGCGGACCGCGTGGTGCATCGGCTGACCGCGCCGCACGGCCGCGCGCTTGCGCTGATCGCGCAGGCCTTTCCCGGCACGGTGAGCGGCGGCCGGCTCGACCGCGGCAAGCTGGCGGGCATCGTGTTCGACGACCACAAGGCGCTCACCCGGCTCGAAGCGATCCTGCATCCGTTGTTCGAAGCCGAGCAGCGCCGCTTCCTCGCCCGCGCGCGCCGCGCGCGCGCGCCGCTCGTCGCGGTCGACATTCCGCTGCTCTACGAAATCGGCGCCGACCGGCATATGGACGCGGTGATCGTGGTCAGCGCGCCCAAGATGATTCAGCAGGCGCGCGTGCTCAAGCGGCGCGGCATGACGGCGAGCCGTCTCGCCGCCATCTCGGCGCGCCAACTGTCCGACGCGGAGAAGCGCAAGCGCGCCGATTTCGTCGTCGAGACCGGCGGCGCGCGACGCGACGCTTTGCGAAAGCTGAAAGCCATCGTAGATTCTCTTCTGCAATCGCCGCCGCGCCGCGCGCGCCGGGGACTCACCGCCGCAAGGATCCGCTGATGCGCGAAATCGTGCTCGATACCGAAACCACCGGCCTCGATCCCGCCGCCGGCCACCGGCTGGTCGAGATCGCCTGCATCGAGCTGATCAACAGCGTGCCGTCGGGCAGCTTCTTTCACCGCTACGTCAATCCGGAGCGCGATATTCCGGCCGAGGCCTTCGCGGTGCACAAGCTGAGTCTGGAATTTCTCGGCACCAAGCCGCTGTTCGCCGAGATCGCCGACGAATTCCTCGCCTTCATCGCCGACTCGCCGATCATCGCGCACAATGCGGAGTTCGACTGCAAGTTCGTCAACGCGGAGCTCGAGCGCTGCGGCCGGCCCAAGGTGAGCTGCCAGATCATCGATACGGTGGCGATGGCGCGCCAGAAATTTCCCGGCTCGCCGGTGTCGCTCGACGCCTTGTGCAAACGCTTCGACGTCGACAATTCTGCGCGCACGGCGCACGGCGCGCGGCTCGACGCCGAACTGCTCGCGGTGGTCTACCTGGAATTGCAGGGCGGCCGGCAGCACGGCCTGGGTCTCGCCGCCGCCGCCGATTTGGTCGGCGGCAGTCCGCTGCTCGTGGCGCCGGGGCGCGACACGCGCGCCCGCCCGCCACGGCTGCATGAGCCGAGCGCCGACGAGCTCGCGGCCCACGCCGCCTTCCTGGCGAAGCTGAAAGAACCGCTGTGGTCGGCTTAGGCCGGACCAGGCTCAGCCCCGGCCTGTAGCCCCGTAGCCTGAGGCTCAGCCCGGGACGGAGACGTTGCCGCTCGCCTGGCCGGCGCCGCCGGCCTGTTGCTGCTGCTGATAGATCGCGGCGAAATCCACCATGTTGAGATAGAGCGGCGGGAAGCCGCCGTTGCGCACCGCCTCGGCGACGATCTGGCGCAGGAAGGGGAACAGCAGCGACGGGCAATGGACGCGCAGGATGGCGTCGTGATTCTCCTGCGGAATGGCGACCAGGGCGAACAGGCCGCAATAGCTCGCCTCGACCAGGAACAGAGTCTTCTCCGCCGCGGTCGCCTGCACCCGGATGCCGAGCGTCACCTCATGGGCATTGTCGCGCACATGGGCCGCGTCGACCGACACCGTGACATTGATATTGGAGTTGTTCTGCGGCGAACTCAGCGATTCGATGGGCGACGGGTTCTCGAAGGAAAAATCCTTCATGTATTGCGCCATGGTGTGCAGCGCCGGGCCCTGCGGCTGAGCCTGGGCGCCTTGCGGCTGGCCGCCCGTCGGCGGGGTGGGCGGAGTGGCGGAGGAAGCGTCGGACATCAGCAAGGCCTTTCGGTTGCGCCGGATTGGGTGGGAGTCGCTAGCATGAAGAGAGGCGCCGGCGCAACCGCCCTGGGCGGAATGGCGGCGGACCCTAACGATGGTTCCAATGATCGAGGCGGCCGGGCGGCGGATTCAAGGGGCGCTCCGGCGACGGGTCGGGATCGACCTCGTGATAGGTTCCCTCCATCACGCGCCCGCCGCGATGCAGGATGATGTTCGGGCGATGGCTGATCCAGCCCCAGATCGACGCGCCGAGGCGCCGGCGCAACGCCGGAATGAACAGCAGAATGCCCAGCGCGTCGGTCAGAAATCCGGGCACGATCAGCAGGAAGCCGGCCAACAACACAAACAGCCCGTCCAGCAGCTCGGAACTGGGAAACTCGCCGGCGGCCAAGGTGGCGCGCGCCCGGTCGAGCACGGCGAGCCCCTGAATGCGCATCAGGGCGGAGCCGGCAATCGCCATCGCCACCACGAGCGCGACCGTGGGCCAGGCCCCGATCGCCTCGCCGACTTTCACAAAAACCCAGATCTCGACGACCGGGACCAGCAGAAACAGGATTAAGATCGGCATAATTTTGGCTTGTTTGCGCGGATTGGCTTGCTTAAGTAGCATGGACGAACGGGCAAGGGCTGTTTTTTGCCCCTCCGCGTGCTAGCTTTTAACGTCATACGGCAGTCAACGCGGGTTCTCCCGCCGAAAGCAAAGGTACCGGACCTTCCGGAACTCATATGGGCAGTGGCTTTCAATTCGTCGACATCATCTTTTTCGCGCTGGTCGCGGCGTTCATCATTCTGCGCCTGCGTAGCGTGCTCGGACGCCGCACGGGCAACGAGCGGCGCCAAGACCCGTTTGCCAAGCCGCAGCCGGGGCCCAAGGTTCCGGGGCAGCCCGACACGCCGGCCGAGATAAGCCATCGCGGTGAAGTGATCACGCTGCCGCGCCGCGCCGACGCGCCGGCCGGCACGCCGCTGGCCGGCGCGCTCACTCAGATCAAGCTCGCCGATGCGAGCTTCGATGAACTGTCTTTCGAGAAGGGCGCCCGCGCCGCGTTCGAGTTTATCGTCACGGCTTTCGCCGCCGGCGAGCGCGACAAACTGCGTCCGCTGCTCAATGACGAAGTCTACGGCAACTTCTTGGCCTCCATCGAGGCGCGCGAGGCCGCCGGCCACACGCAAGAAACCACGCTGGTGCGCATCAAAGCCGCCGACATCGTCGAGGCCCGCATGGAGGGCTCGACGGCGTTCGTGACGGTCAAATACGTCAGCGAGCAGATCAATGCCACGCGCGACGCGGAGGGCAAGGTGGTCGAAGGCAATCCGGACCGCATCGCCGATGCGACCGACATCTGGACCTTCGCGCGCAACACCCGGTCCGATGACCCCAACTGGATCCTCGTCGCGACCGACGCGCCGAACTGAGCACGGCATGGCGCGGTTTTCGGCCAAGCCCCGTCGCGTTTCGTGGGGTTTCGTCACTCATCTCTGCCTGTCCGCCGCCCTGCTCGCCAGCCTGACCACTTGCGCGCCGCGTCCGCCGGCGCCCGACAAGCTCGTGCTCAAGCCGGTGAGCTTCGCCGATTTGCCGGGCTGGAGCGCCGACGACCATGCCGCGGCGCTGCCCGCTCTGCTCGGCACCTGTGCCCGCTTCGCGCGGCAACCCGACGACACGCGCCTGCCGCCGACCGCGGGCGATGCGGCGCCGGGCGCGCCGGGTATCGGCGGCACGCTGGCCGACTGGCGCGGTGCCTGCGCCGCCGCCGCCCAGGTCCCCACCAATGACGGCGCCGCCGCGCGGCGCTTCTTCGAAACTCATTTCCACCCGTTCCGCGCCGCCAACAACCGTGACACGGGCGGCCTGTTCACCGGCTACTACGAAGCCGAGCTGCGCGGTTCGCGGCAACGGTCCGAGACCTACGCGACGCCGCTCTACCGCACGCCGACCGACCTCGTCTCGGTCGACCTGTCGGATTTCAGCGCCGAATTCGCCGGCCGCACCATCGCCGGCAAGGTGGTGCAGGGCAAGCTCAAGCCCTATGACGACCGCGCCGCCATTGAAAAAGGCGCGCTCAAGGACCGCGGGCTCGAACTGATCTGGGTCGACGATCCGGTCGATTCCTTCTTTCTGCAGATCCAGGGCTCCGGCCGGGTCACGCTCGAGGACGGCAGCGTGGTGCGCGTCGGTTATGCCAACAAGAACGGCCATATCTACACCGCAATCGGGCGCGAGCTGGTGAAGCGCGGCGTCATGACCACCGAGCAGGTCTCCATGCAATCCCTGCGGGCCTGGCTGAAAGCCAATCCGGGCGAGGCGGATGCGCTGATGAACGCCAACCGCTCCTATGTCTTCTTCCGCGAGATTCCCGGCGCGAAGGTGGATGAAGGCCCGCTCGGCGCGCAGAGCGTGCCGCTGACCCCCGGGCGCAGCCTGGCGGTCGACCGCAAGTTCGTGCCGCTCGGCGTGCCGGTGTGGCTCGATACCGGCCATCCGGACGACAAAAGCGTGCCGCGCCTGCGCCGGCTGCTGATCGCCCAGGATACCGGCGGCGCGATCCGCGGCCCGGTGCGCGGCGACGTGTTCTGGGGCTGGGGCGAGCAGGCGGCTGAAAGGGCCGGCGCGATGCGCGACCGCGGCGAATATTATATTCTGCTGCCGCTACCGGCGGCCGAGCGGGTGCTCAACCAGCCGACCAGTTGACGCGGCGGGGACCGGGACATGGCAAAGCGGGGCGCCACGGGGGGCGGTGCTACGAAATCCGGCAAGGCCAAGAGCCCCGCCGAAGGCTCCCTTCCTGCCGACAGCGACGAGAAACTGTGGCGTCAGGTCGCCGAGAGCATCAGGCCGTTGCGGTCGCGCCGCCGGCCGGCGAGCAAACCGCCACCGCCGCCCGGGACCGCGCCAGCCGCCGACATCGCAGCCAAGCCGCGCGCGGCGTCGGCGCCGCAACCTCAGGCGCCCGCCAAGCCGCCCCTGCCCGCGCTGCTGCCCGGCGTCACCGCCGGCATCGACAAGCGCACGGCGCAGCGCCTCGGCCGCGGCCAGCTTGCCATCGAGGCGCGGCTCGATCTGCACGGGCTCACCCAGGACGAGGCGCACGCCAGACTTGCCGGCTTCATCCGCCGCTCGGTCGCCGCCGGCAAACGCTGCGTGCTGATTATCACCGGCAAGGGCTACAAACCGACCGGGGAAACCGGCGTGCTGCGCCAGGCGGTGCCGCGCTGGCTCAACGAAGCCGCGCTGCGCCGCGACATCGTGGCGCTGCGCCATGCCCAGCCGCAGGACGGCGGCGAAGGCGCGCTCTACGTGCTGCTGCGCCGTGACCGCGCGGCGCCACCGGTCGCGAAAGATGCGCCGGCACCCAAGCGTCTCGCGCGCAAGCGGCCGGTGCCATGACGCCGTTCGGCGCCAAGCTGCGCCAATTGCGCGAGGCACGCGGCATCACGCTCAAGCAGATGGCCGAGGGATTGCAAATCTCAGCAGCCTTTCTCTCGGCGCTCGAACACGGCAAGCGCGGCCGGCCGAGCCCGATCCTGGTGCGCCAGATCTGCACCTTCTTCCACATCATCTGGGACGATGCCGAAGAGCTGGAGCGTCTCGCCCGCATGTCCCATCCGCGCGTGGTGGTCGACACCGCCGGCCTGTCGCCCAAGGCGACCGAGCTCGCCAACACGCTCGCCGAACGCATCGGCGAATTAGAAGAACTGGAATTGGAAGCTATCCTCGCGCGCGTGAAGCACGCGGACGCGAAGAAGAAGCGGCGCTGATTACTAGGAGGAATAGACGACCGTGTTCGAGATGCCTCCTTATTGGGACTGCCCGGCGTGCGGAAAGAAAGCCTCCCTCGGCGTTTTAACTGTCGATGATGATAGTTATTCCAGGAGGTGTACCGATTGTGGCCACAAGCGGTTTTATGATCTGCCGAAAGTAGACAAGAAGGTTATCTACATTGACCAATTCGCCCTCAGCGAAATCGTAAAGGCAAAAGCAGATAAAAGTGCCAATACACCGTTAAAAGAATATTGGGTTTCTCTCGATCGCCAAATTCACTGCCTGCTGATTTTAAATCAGGCCATCTTTCCAAATTCAAATATTCAGCAGGATGAGTCCCTGCTTTCAAAAATATACAACGAATTACGGGGGCTTTATGAAGGAATTCAGCGGGGAAGTCTCGCTTATTTCTGACAGAGAAGTCGAGCTGAACCAGCTATTTGGATTTGCAGATAGCTGGATCAAGACGGGCAATGCTCCACTCCTTAATTGTCAAGTTGACGAAGTGCTCCACGGTAAGCGCAATGCATGGGTGCCGAAGCTACGCGTATCCGTGAATACTAATTACTCCGCCTTCATAAATAAGATCAGGGAGTTGAGGGACGAAACACATTCTCAAATGCAAGAGCTATTTCAACGGTGGGCGGCCGAAAAACAATCATTTGAAGTGGTTTGCGCACGTGAAGCGTCGTCGTTTGGTCGAAACCATGTTCATGGATTTTTTGAATGTGCACGACATTATGAGGAAGCAAGCAGAAGCGCAGATCCTGAAAAGCTATTCGAAGTTACATTTAACCCCTCAAATATTTTAGTCCGACAACTTAGCGACAGTTTTCAACGAAACGGGGTGGCAGAGAGCCGCAAATATGAAGTCGCTCTGGAGTTCCTCCTATGGGAGGGACTGGCGGAAATGCCGTCCAACAAAGTTGCGGCTTATCTGTTCGCCGCGATCGCGCGTAAGGCATCATCTGGCCAGAAGCGACCGCCAACTCGCGGCATGGTGAATGATATAAGAATGATTTCCAGCTATGCTCCTTACGTGGATGCAATGTTTATAGACAACGAGTGCGCTGCCTATCTCTCCGAAGAACCGCTGCGATCAGAATTGAAGCTAAAGGCGAGAATATTTTGCCCAAACACAAGGGATGAGTTTCTCTCCTATTTGAATTCCTTAGAGAAAGCTGCAGACCCAGTGGTGATTAAGAGGTCCGGTCAATTGTACGGACCTTTGGACACCAAAGAATCACCGGAAGCGCCTACAGAATGAACTTGCTCAGATCCGCGTTTTTCGCCAAATCGCCGACCTGTTTGCGCACATAGGCGGCGTCGATGGTGAGCGAGATGCCTGGCGTGTCGGCGGCGGTGAAGCTGACCTCTTCGAGCAGGCGCTCCATCACGGTCTGCAGCCGGCGCGCGCCGATGTTCTCCACCGACTCGTTGACCTGGTAGGCGGTCGAGGCGATTTCGCGGATGCCGTCCTCGGTGAAGTCGAGCGTCACCCTCTCGGTGGCGAGCAGCGCGACATATTGCTTGATCAGGCTCGCTTCCGGCTCGGTCAGGATGCGCACGAAATCTTCGTGGCTCAGCGCCTTGAGCTCGACGCGGATCGGCAGGCGGCCCTGCAGCTCGGGCAGCAGGTCCGACGGCTTGGCGAGATGGAACGCGCCCGAGGCGATGAACAGGATATGGTCGGTCTTCACCGTGCCGTGCTTGGTCGCCACCGTGGTGCCTTCGAGCAGCGGCAGCAGATCGCGCTGCACGCCCTCGCGGCTGACACGTCGCCGCCGCCGTGGCGCTCCTCGCGGGCGCAGATCTTGTCGATCTCGTCGAGGAAGACGATGCCGTTCTGCTCGACCGCCTCGATCGACTTCGCTCAGCACGCGCTCCTGATCGAGCAGCTTGTCGCTCTCCTCCTCGACCAGCACCTTGTGCGATTCGGTGATGGTCATCTTGCGCGTCTTCTTGCGCCCGCCCATCGCCTTGCCGAAGATGTCGTTGAGATTGAGCATGCCCATCTGGGCGCCCGGCACGCCGGGAATCTCGAAGGTCGGCAGCGCGCCGCCGCCCGAGTCGCTGACCTCGACGTCGATCTCGCGCTCGTCGAGTTCGCCGGCGCGCAGCATCTGGCGGAATTTCTGGCGCGTCTCGTTGCTCGCAGTTGTCGCCGACCAGCGCATCGAGCACGCGCTCCTCGGCGGCGAGCTCGGCGCGCGCCTGCACTTCCTGGCGCAGCCGCTCGCGCGTCATGGCGATGCCGACCTCGAGCAGGTCGCGCACGATCTGCTCGACGTCGCGCCCGACATAGCCGACCTCGGTGAATTTGGTCGCCTCGATCTTGAGGAACGGCGCCTGGGCGAGCCGTGCCAGGCGGCGCGCGATCTCGGTCTTGCCGACGCCGGTCGGGCCGATCATCAGGATGTTCTTGGGCAGCACTTCCTCGCGCAAGCTGCCCGGTGAGCTGCTGGCGGCGCCAGCGGTTGCGCAGCGCGACGGCGACGGCGCGCTTGGCGTCGGTCTGGCCGACGATGAAGCGGTCGAGCTCGGAAACGATCTCGCGCGGACTGAACGATGGACTGTGCAAAAGGGCCATTACAGGGACTCGAGAACCACGTTGTGATTGGTGTAGACGCAAATGTCGGCCGCGATGCCGAGCGCCTTGCGCGCAATCGCCTCGGCGTCCATATCGGGCCGGTCGATCAGGGCGCGCGCCGCGGCGAGCGCGTAATTGCCGCCCGAGCCGATGGCGATCAGCCCGTCCTCCGGCTCGAGCACGTCGCCGGTGCCCGACACGATGAGCGATACGTCGGCGTCGGCCACCGCCAGCATGGCTTCGAGCCGGCGCAGGTAACGGTCGGTGCGCCAGTCCTTGGCGAGCTCGACGCAGGCCCGGGTGAGCTGCTGGCCGTGCTTTTCGAGCTTGGCCTCGAGGCGCTCGAACAGCGTGAAGGCGTCGGCGGTGGCGCCGGCGAAACCGGCGATCACCTTGTCGCCGGCCAGGCGGCGGACCTTGCGGGCATTGGACTTGACCACCGTCTGGCCCATGGAGACCTGGCCGTCGCCGGCGATGACGACGCGGCCACCCTTGCGCACGGACAGAATGGTGGTGCCGTGCCAGATTACGGGTTCAGTCATGTTTGGAGATCCAGGCGACGGTGAGAAGAGGTGGCAAAGATGTGGGAATTCCAACGCCGGGGTCAAGCACTTAGCCGCGGCGCGGCCAATCGGGCCGCAACCCCGTGCCACGACGCGGGCGACGCCGAGGAAATGGCAGGGCTTCCCTTGGACTTTCAACGGCATCCTGCTAAAACAGGCCGTTTTCCGCCAAGGAGAAGGGCATGAGCCCGAAAACCGTCCTCAAGCGTGGGGCCAAAGGCGCCGCCGCCCGGTCTTCCGCTACCAAGTCGTCCGCCACCAAGTTTCCCGCCAGCCGGGCGCTGATCGCGAAAAAGCCGGGTGCCGCGCGCAAGCCCGCGAAGGCGGCCGTGCACGCCGGCTTGCCGGCGCTGGTGCGGCCGGCCCGTATCGCGAGCGTCGCGCGTCGGACCAAGGAGACGAGCATCGCCGTCACCGTCAATCTCGATGGCACCGGCCAGTATGACGTCTCGACCGGCATCGGCTTCCTCGACCATATGCTGGAGCAATTGTCGCGCCACAGCCTGATCGACATCACCTGCCGCGCCGCGGGCGACCTGCATATCGACTACCACCACACCACGGAAGATTCCGGCATCGCGATCGGCGAGGCGGTGACCAAGGCGCTCGGCGACCGCGCCGGCATCGTGCGCTATGGCGCCGCCTATATTCCGATGGACGAGACCCTGACCCGCGTGACGCTCGACGCGTCCAACCGCCCCTATCTGATCTGGCGCGTCAAATTCCCGCGCCCCAAGATCGGCGAGATGGATACCGAGCTGTTCAAGGAGTGGTTCCAGGCCTTTGCCCAGGCCGCCGGCCTGACGCTGCATGTCGACAATCTCTACGGCGAGAACAGCCACCACATCGTCGAATCCTGCTTCAAGGGATTGGCGCGCGCGCTGCGCGACGCGCTGGAGATCGACCCGCGCAAGGCCGACGCGGTGCCCTCCACCAAGGGCGTGCTCGGCGGCTCGCTCTAGGGCGCGCTTTCAGGACAGAAATCCATGGGCCTGCGTGTCTACACCGTTCACCTCCCGCCGCCGTCGGACGACCCGACGCCGGTGCTGGTCAAGGAGGGATTCTCCTGGCCGGGCTTCTTCTTCGGCGTGATCTGGGCGCTGTGGCACCGGCTGTGGATCGAAGCGGCCGCGCTGCTCGCCCTCTTGATCGCCGCCGGCGTGACCTTCGAGGTCACCGACCTCGGTGAGCCCATCGAAAGCCTGATCATGCTCGCCGTCGCCCTGCTCGTCGGCTTCAACGGCAACGATTGGCGCCGCGAATCCCTGCGCCGCCGCGGCTACCAGGAGGCCGGCGTGGTCGCCGGGCCCGATGCGGACAATGCGCTGCGCCGCTTCCTCGATCTGCGCGCCGTGACCGCCCAGGCGGCGCGCCCGCCCGCCGCACCCGCGGTCTATGACGCCGCTGGCCGGTCCGGCGCCCGGCGCCATGGTGCCGAGCGCGGCCGGGGCAGGATCGATTGCCGGCTGGTATGCCAGCGCGGTGCAGCAGCCCGGCCATGCGGAGCGCGGCTATCTGCCCGATCACCCGCCAGGCGGCAAGGCCGGCGTGTGAAGGTCGTCATCGTCGATTACGGCTCGGGCAACCTGCGGTCCGCTGCCAAGGCGTTCGAACGGGCGGCCCTGGACGGCGGGCTGGCGGCGGAGATCGCCGTCAGCGCCGAAGCCGCAAGCCTGCGCCAGGCCAGCCATATCGTGCTGCCGGGCGTCGGCGCCTTCGCCGATTGCAAGCGCGGGCTCGAATCGCTGCCCGGCATGATCGACGCGCTCAATCACGCGGTGCTGGCCGACGGGCGGCCGTTCTTCGGCATCTGCGTCGGCATGCAGCTCATGGCGGAAATCGGCCACGAGCACGGCGAGCACAAGGGGCTCGGATGGATCAAGGGTTCGGTCGAGCCGCTCGAGCCGTCGGATCCGGCGCTCAAGGTGCCGCACATGGGTTGGAACGACCTGCAGATCGTGCGCGACGGCCATCCGCTGCTCGCCGGCGTCGCCGCCGGGCGCCACGCCTATTTCGTGCACAGCTATCACCTGCGCTGCGCCGATCCGTCCAACCTGCTGGCCACGGTCGACTATGGCGGTTCGGTCGCCGCCGTGGTCGGGCGCGAGAATATCGTGGGCACCCAGTTCCATCCCGAGAAGAGCCAGGCCACCGGCCTCGCCCTGATCAACAACTTCCTGCGCTGGCGGCCGTGATGATGGCGGCGCGCTCGCAGTTCCCTATTCATTTCGTCATGGCCCGCACTTGTTCGCGGCCATCCACGGCTGTTCTTTTTCGGGCGGTCCGAAAAACGCGTGGATGGCCCGGACCCAGCCGGGGCATGACGAAGAAAAAAAGACCGAGACGGCGCGCGCAATTGTGATCCTCAATTCCGCCAGGATCGCAACAAGTGCGGCCATGACGCCTATTATGATGTCGGGATTTCTTTCGTTTTGGAGTCGTGTTCATGATCCTGTTCCCCGCCATCGACCTCAAGGACGGCAACTGCGTGCGGTTGTTCAAAGGCGACATGGATCAGGCGACGGTCTACAACCCCGATCCCGCCGACCAGGCGCGCGCCTTCGAGAAGGCCGGCTTCAAATGGCTGCATCTGGTGGATCTCAACGGCGCCATCCAGGGCAAGCCGGTGAATGACAAAGCCGTCGCCGCCATTCTCACGGCGATCACGCTGCCGGTGCAGCTCGGCGGCGGCATCCGCGACATCGAGACCATCGACCGCTGGCTCGATGCCGGCGTGCGCCGCGTCATTCTCGGCACGGTCGCGCTCAACGATCCCGATCTGGTGAAGACCGCCTGCCGCAAATATCCCGGCCGCATCGTCGTCGGCATCGACGCGCGCGAAGGCTATGTCGCGGTCGAGGGCTGGGCCAAGACCTCGCGCGTGCGCTCGCTCGACCTCGCGCTGCGCTTCGAGGATTCCGGCGCCGCCGCCATCGTCTATACGGACATCGACCGCGACGGCGTGATGACCGGCGTCAATCTCGAGGCCACCGTCGATCTCGCCTTCGCGCTGACCACCCCGGTCATCGCGTCGGGCGGCGTCTCGGCGCTGTCCGACCTGGAGGAGATCAAGCAGCAGGAAGGCGCCGGCATCGAAGGCGTGATCTGCGGCCGCGCGCTATACGACGGCCGCATCAATGTGGCCAAGGCCCTCAAGCTGCTGGACGCATGACATGCTGAAGGCGCGCGTCATACCCTGCCTCGACGTCAAGGACGGCCGCGTCGTCAAAGGGGTGAACTTCGTCGACCTGGTGGACGCCGGCGATCCGATCGAGCAGGCGCGCATCTACGACCGCGAGGGCGCCGACGAGCTCACCTTCCTCGACATCACCGCCTCGTCGGACAATCGCGACACGCTGTTCGACGTGGTGCGCGGCACCGCCGAGCAATGCTTCATGCCGCTGACCGTGGGCGGCGGCGTGCGCACGGTGGAGGACATCCGCAAGCTGCTGCTCGCCGGGGCCGACAAGGTGTCGATCAACACCGCCGCGGTGGCGCGTCCCGAATTCGTCGCCGAGGGCGCCAACAAGTTCGGCAGCCAGTGTATCGTGGTGGCGATCGACACGAAGCAGGTGGCGCCCGGCAAGTGGGAGATCTTCACCCACGGCGGGCGCAAGGCCACCGGCCTCGACGCGGTCGACTGGGCCAGGCGCATGGCCGGGCTCGGCGCCGGCGAGATCCTGCTCACCTCGATGGACCGCGACGGCACGAAGTCGGGCTTCGATATCGCATTGACCCGCGCCGTCGCCGACGCGGTGCCGGTGCCGATCATCGCCTCGGGCGGCGCCGGCACGCTCGACCATCTGGTGGCCGGCATCCGCGAGGGCCATGCGACGGCCGTGCTGGCCGCGTCGATTTTCCACTTCGGCGTCTTCAAGGTGCGCGAGGTGAAGGCGCATATGAAATCCGCCGGCATTCCGGTCCGGCTCGAAAGCGACGAACGCCGCGCGCCGGTGCCGGCCTGACCTGGCGCAGCCGGCCGCTCAAGAGCGGGCGGGTGGCGTGACAGGATGGGGCAAATCTGTTAGGCACAAAGAACGCACGCCGCCTCGAACGGGCGTGCCTGGGAGGTTGCGTGGTGAAGAAAGCAAAAAAGCGAAAGGCCGCCGGCGGCGCCAAGAACGGCAAGCCGCGCAAAGCCAAGATCGAGAAAATCATCGGCCTGATTCCGGGTCGCGGCGCCGGCAGCGACGGGCGTACGCTCGACGGCCTCTATAGCGTCGTTCGTTCGCGCCGCAAGGCCGACCCGGCGCGTTCCAATACGGCGCGCCTGTTTCTCCGCGGGCCGGCCAAGATCGCCCAGAAGTTCGGCGAAGAGGCGGTCGAAGCGGTGATCGAGGGCACGCGCGGCGACAAGCACGCGCTGGTTCTGGAAAGCGCCGACGTGCTCTATCATCTTCTCGTCTTATGGGCGTTCGCTCGGCATCAAGCCCGCCCAGGTGTGGAAAGAGCTCAAGCGCCGCGAAGTCCGTTCCGGCATCGCGGAAAAAGCGGCGCGCCGCGCCCCGGTCTACCAACAGGCGTCCGCCAAACCGAAGCGCGGCCGTTAAGGCGCGCCCGAGTCACCCTTGCGGCGTCCCAGGCGCCGCTCAACCGAGGGCCGCTCATGGCAGCATACGATCCGACCAATATTTTCGCGCGCATCCTGCGCGGCGAGATTCCGTGCAAGAAGATCTACGAAGACGAGCATGTGCTGGCCTTTCACGACATCAATCCGCAGGCACCCGTGCATGTGCTGGCGATTCCGAAAGGCCCCTATGTCTCGTTCGACGATTTTTCGCAGTCGGCCAGCGCCGAGGAAATCGCCGCTTTCACGCGCGCGCTCGGCTGGATTGCCCGCGATCTCGGTGTCGCGCCAACCGACGACGGCCGGAACGGTTACCGTATTCTCGCCAATATCGGGAACAATGGTGGCCAGGAAGTTCCCCATTTCCATGTCCATCTGTTTGGCGGACGCAAGCTCGGCCGTATGATCGCCAAGGACTGAGCGCCTTCGGCGCCCAAGGCGCGCGCGGCGCTGCCCGCGTGCGCGATGCGGGTCAGTGAAACCCGCAACCGCAGGGCTATTCAACACAGTATTGGCAACAATGGCGTCTGGGAAATTTCCCAGTTGTTTTTGCTTCTTTGTCTTTCTGCAGCGAAACCCGAAAATTCGCGTACGCGTGCTATTTCATTCGCAATTTCCGAGATTTTCCGCATACTTTCCATGCTGAGCATTATGACCACTATTAGCGGCTTCAAGGGAAGGACGCCGCGCCTATAATAATCAACAATAAAGAGTTTCAATACGACCGAACAGAAGGGAAGTCATGGGCCTCGATGGTTCCCCTCGCTGCGCTGATCGCGCCGACCTCACGGCGGACGATCTCGATCGCGCCTTCTCTCTTCTGAAGATCATCCGCGACTATAATCATAGCCGCTTTCCGTTTTTGCGAACGCGGCTGGACCTTGATCTGCTGCTCTTCATCGGCCACCGCCAGGTGCTCGGCAAGCCGATGAATCTCACGGATATCCTGACGTCAAACCTCGGGTCGGTATCGACCGTGGTGCGCCATCTCGGGCGCCTCGAAAAGCTCGAGGTGGTGATCAAGCGCAAGGCCGCGGCGGACAAGCGGAATGTCCATTACTTCCTGGCCGACACCCATCTCGCATCGATGCGCGAGCTGATCGAATATCTGCAGCGCAATGGCGGCGGCATGCTGATGTTCCCGCGGGAATCCGCCGTACGCCACGGCTGACGGACATCCGCCTGACGCCGCGCTTCGCATGAGACTTTTTGGAATCAGGAAAGATCGGGCAGCAGGCGCGCGCCCGCCCCGATCATGCCCGCCCTCGCCGCGGCCAGCGAACCGCCGAGATCGATGCCACGGCACGCCGCTTCGATGACCGTGACGTCGAAGCCGAGCTTGCGGGCATCGAGTGCCGAATAGTTCACGCAAAAGTCCGTCGCCAGTCCGCACAGATAGACGTGGGACAGGCCGCGCTCGCGCAAATACCCCGACAGCCCGGTCGGCGTGGCGCGGTCGTTCTCGAAGAAGGCGGAATAGGAATCGATCTCCCGCCGGTAGCCTTTGCGGATGATGAGTTCCGCATGGGGCACGTCGAGTGCCGGATGAAACGCGGCGCCCGCCGTGTCCTGGACGCAGTGATCGGGCCACAAGGTCTGCTCGCCATAGGGCATGCGCGCGGTTTCGAACGGCTTGCGCCCGGCATGGGCGCTGGCGAACGAACGGTGCCCGGGCGGATGCCAGTCCTGGGTCAGCAGCACATGGGCGAAACGCCGCGCCTGCCGGTTGATCACAGGAACGACCGCATCGCCCTCCGCCACCGCAAGCGCGCCGCCCGGGCAGAAATCGTTCTGCACGTCGATGACGATCAGCACGTCGGCGGGGCCCTGACTATTGTCCATCGATGGGATATCGCCCATCGGATGCGCCGTGACAAGGCTCGGTGTGTGGGCTTGGCACAATCAGCACATGACAGCCATAAGGTCCTCCGCTAAAAGCCCCGCATGGACCGTTTGATCGAAGGCTTCCGCAACTTCCGCCAGACCCTATGGCCGGAAAATCGCGCCCTGTTCAGGGCTCTTGCCAACCGGGGCCAGGCGCCGCGCGTCATGGTCATCGCCTGCGCCGATTCGCGGGTCGATCCGCAATTGATCTTCTCGGCCGCGCCCGGTGAAATCTTCACCGTGCGCAATGTCGCCAATCTTGTGCCGCCCTATGCGCCCAACAGCGACTACCACGGCACCAGCGCCGCGCTCGAGTTCGCGGTGCGCGGCCTGCAGGTCGAGGATATCGTGGTGCTCGGCCATGCCGATTGCGGCGGCGTGCGGGCGCTGCTGCGTGGTCCCAACCCGACGGCGACCAGCGATTTTGTCGATTCCTGGATGCGGATCGCCGCGCCGGCACGGCAGCGCGCGCTGGCCAAAGCCGGCGGCGACGTCGAGCTGGCGCAGCCCATCTGCGAGCACGAAAACGTCAAGGTTTCGCTTGAAAATCTGGCGACGTTTCCCTGGGTGCGCGACCGCATCGCGTCGGGCAAGCTCACCCTGCATGGCTGTTATTTCGGCATAGAATCCGGCCAATTGCTGCGGCTCGATGACCAAGGAAGGTTCAATCCAGTCGTTTAGGCCGACAGTAAGTATTGAAAACAATAAAAAAACAGCTATTAGGCCTTTTTAAACAGTATTTGGTTCAAATCGCCAAAAGAACTTGACCTCGTGACAAGGCAGGGCGATGACCAAGCGCGCGACGACTATGTTGGGCCGCATGAAGATCAGCGGCCGCATTGTCTTTCTGGTGCTGCTTCCCTTCGTCGGTTTTCTGGCGACCGGCGGAATGGTGCTGCATGAGAAGCGCGGCCTCCTGCTCGATCTCCAACGCCTCAGCCAGGTGACGCAGCTCACGCGGGAGATCGGTGAGCTCGTTCACGAGATGGAGGCGGAGCGGGGCGTATCCGCCATCGTCGTCAACACCAAAGGCGCTCAGTTCCGCGCCGAGCTCGACGCGCAGCGGCTGCGCGTCAACGCGCGGCTCTCGGCTTACCAGCAGCACGCCGCCCGGCTCGAAACGCTCACCAACGACGCGCTTCGCCGCCGGCTCACGACGGCGCGAACCGGCCTGGACCGGCTGACCATCATTCGTCAGAACGTCGATCAACGCTGGGTCGGCGCGTCGGCGGTGGCCGAGGCCTATACGTCGATCGTCGGCGGACTGCTCGATCTCGCGTCGGAATCCGTCACCGCCGCCGCCGACAGCCAGATTGCGCGCGGCCTGTCGGCGTACGTCAACCTGATCCAGGCCAGCCAAAGAGCCGGTCAGGAACGCGCCACAGGCGCCGAGGCTTTCTCGGCCGGCAGACTCGACTCCGCTCAGCGGCGGCGCTTCATCGAATTGGTCAACGAGCAGCAGACCTACTTCGACATGTCGCTTGTCTACGCCACCGATGACCAGGATGCGTCGTATCGCGAAGCCCTCAATGGCGAGGCGGTCGAGGAAGTGCAACGCATCCGCAAACTCGTCGAGGAGGCGAGCGGCGATCTCGCGGAGCTGACCAAAGGCCTGTCCGCCAGTCACTGGTTTGCCGTCTCGACCGCACGCATCGCTCAGCTCAAGAAGATCGAGGACCGCCTGGCCGCGGATATCCTCGCCACCGAAAAGACGCTTCGTGCCGAAGCTTCGGCCGCGTTTTTCAGTCTTCTCCTCCTGCTGGGCACGCTCATCCTCCTCACCGCATGGATTACCCTGAAGATCATTCGCAGCATCACCAAGCCGCTGATCGCCATCGCCGCGTCGATGGAAAAGTTGGCCGGCGGAGATCTCGAGGTCCGCGTCACATCGGTGTGGCGCCGCGACGAGGTCGGCACGCTCGCCCGCGCGCTCCAGGTCTTCAAGGACAAGATGATCGAAGCGCGCGCGCTCACCACCGCGCAGGAAGAAGCCCGCCACGCCAAGGAGGCACGCGACGAAAAACGCGAGTCGCTGTCGCGCACGTTCGAAGCGAATGCGGAGTTGCTGGCCCAAGCCCTGGGCAAGGCGGCCGCCGGCATGGCCGTGACGGCGCGTTCCATGTCGGCGACGGCCGAGGAAACCAACCAGAAGACGGTGACCGTGGCGGCCGCGGCGGAGCAAGCCTCGCTGAACGTGCACACGGTCGCGTCGGCGGCGGAAGAGCTCTATTCCTCGATCGGGGAGATCGGCCGGCAGGTGTCCAAATCGAGCGACATCGCCAGCCGCGCCGTCCAGGACGCGCGGCGCACCGACTCGACCGTGCAGCGGCTCGCGGAGATGGCCCAGAAGATCGGCGAGGTCGTCGATCTCATCAAGAACATCGCAAACCAGACGAACCTCTTGGCGCTCAACGCCACCATCGAAGCCGCGCGCGCCGGTGACGCCGGAAAGGGCTTCGCCGTGGTCGCCAGCGAGGTGAAATCGCTGGCCAATCAGACCGCCAAAGCGACCGAGGATATCACCGATCAGATCAGCCATATCCAAGCCGCCACGAAGGATGCCGTGGACGCCATCCGCGGGATCGGCAGTGTGATCGGCGAGATCAGCCACATCGCCGTGACGCTCGCCGCCGCCATCGAGGAGCAGGGCGCGGCGACACAGGAAATCGCCCGCAACGTGCATGAAGCCGCCGGCGGCACCAAAGACGTGACGGAAAATATCGCCAGCGTGAAGCAGGCGACCGCGACGACCGGCGCGGCGGCGACCGACGTGTTGAGCGCGGCCAACGAACTCACCAAGCAAGCCGAGCGCCTGACCAGCGAGGTCAATACCTTCATCTCCGGTCTCAAAGCCGCATGACGGCGTCGCTCGGACGCCCCGGCGAACGCGATGCGGACTAAAAAAGGGCTCGCGCCAGGGTGAGCCCTTTTTGCTTGAGATGGAAAGACTGCTGCTGGCCGTGGCGGCGGGTACTGGCGCACGCTTCTATGCGCGCATTGCGTGCGCGCCGGCGAACCTCGCCACTGCGGGTCATGTCATCTTGTTGCTGGGGACGGCAGCCGACTAGCGCAAAGCAAGCGCCGACACCATGAGGCTGCAGGCGCCGATCCACGAGCCGACGACCCGCAAGCCGATGGTCTGCCACGGCCGCCGGGCATAGCTCGCGGCCGCCAGCACATTGACCAGCAGCAGGCTGACGCTCAATCCCGTTCCCGTCAGCGCGAGCAGCGTGGTCCACAAGGTTCCGATATCGGGAACGGAATCGATGCCGACCGCGAATCCGGCGATGGCCCCGAGGGCGGCGGGCACGAACCGCGGCAGCGGCCGCGCGACCGCGACCAGCAGGCCGACCACGAGCGCGGTGCCGAGCAGCGCCCCGCGCATCGAAAACGGCAGGGAAATCGCGAGGCCGCCCGCCACGAATCCGGCTATCAAGGACACCATGAACGCCGGCACCATCGCTCTGGTGTGCGACAGCGTCTGCTGCGCGAGCAGCACGCCGAGCCCGACGATCACCAGCAGGTGGGACAGCACGAAGAAGGGATGCAGCAACCCGCCCGTGAAATCGTCGGCGCCCTCGATCGCCACATGGGCGACGGCTGGCAAAGGCGCGGCGATCAGCGCAAGCGTAAGACAAAGCGTTGCGATGATTGCGGGCCGGTGGATCATGCGAGTCCGGTGAGAAACGCGAGGCCGGCCAGCGCGATCGCGCCACCGGCGGCGCGCACGGCGAGTTTTCCGGCCGGCCAGCGCACGAGCAGGCCGAAGGCGATGCCGAGAAGATGGAGCATGCCGGTCGCCATCACGAAACCGAGCGAATAGGAAATCGCATTGGCCGAGTTCCGGCAGCTCGGCGCCGTGGGCGTGGCCGTGGAAAATGGCGAAGACGCCGACGATCACCGCGGCGACCCACAGCGGCGGACGCGCCGCGAAGGCGACGACCAGGCCGAGCACGACGGCCGACGCGGCGATGCCCGCTTCCACCGCGGGCAACGGCACGCCGAGCACACCGAGCACGCCACCGAACGCCATGACCAGCGGGAACACGATCGGCAGCACCCATATAGCGGGCGCGCCGAGAAAAGCGCCCCACAAGCCGACGGCGATCATGGCAACCACGTGATCGGGACCGAACAGCGGATGCAGAAAGCCGCTGACGAAACCGCCGGACAGGCCTTCGCCCTCGTGGGCCCAGGCCGGCGCGCCGGCGAGCAGCAGGACGGTGAAGAACAAGAAAGCTGCGGCATTGCGCCGCTCAGGCGTGCTCATGATTTCTCCCTGGTTGCGATGCGCGCGCCGATGCGCGTCAGGTCTTCGGCTTGATGTGGGAATGCGGCTCTTGCCCGCCGTGGGAATGATGCAGGTAAACATGCTTGCCGGTGCTGCGGGCCTCCACCGGCACGGCGCTCAGCTTGCCGTGCCGCACGCCGGTCTGCGCCATCACCGCATCGGCGAAGCGCCGCACGGCGGAAATCTCGCCCTCGAGCACCGCGATCTCCATGCAGTTTTCGTGGTCGAGATGCACATGCAAGGTCGAGCGCACCAGGTCGTGACTGGCGTGCTGCGCATCGGTCAGGCGCCGCACCAGTTCGCGCTCGTGATGATTGTAGATGTAGGACAGGCTGGCGATGCAGCGCCCGGACTGTTCTTCGGCGAGCCGCTTGCGTTCGAGACGCTCGCGCACCAGGTCGCGAATCGCCTCCGAGCGGTTGGAGTAGCCCTTCTCCTGCATGTAGCGGTCGAACTCCGCGAGAAGTTCATCGTCGAGCGATATGGTGATGCGTTCCATGCTCGCCTCCAGTGCCTGTGAGTCTCAATAGAGCCGTAACTGCGTTCCGAACGCGTAACCCAAGCGCATACCGAGGATATCGGCGCTTTCGCCCGCTTCCTCGCTCGCCCGGCCGGACCGGCAGCCAGTAGAAAGGCTGCCCTGGCGAGCGCGCGTGTCATGGAGGACCCGGGAAATATGACGATTAGGATTTTCGTCGTAACAGGTCGGCCCCGGGATCGCAACCGGGAAAAGGCAGCGTAGCGGGTCGTGCCTGGGCCGCAGGTGGCGATGAATGGCCCGGCAAAGACGATAAAAAGCGCCGGGGGGCACACTCCCCCGGCGCAAAGAGGCGTCACTTGGCTGGACACGGGGCTCGGCAGACCCCGTTTTCCGGGTTCCTCATGCGGAACTCGTTCCGCGGTCGTGCATCGGCTTTCCGAGAAGTCTTTGCCCAATTTTAGAACTGCTTGCTGATCATCAGCCGCACGCCCAAGGGCTCGACCGGGTGGAAGTGTATGTCGTCGACGCCGGCCGGTTCGCCGTTCAGGCGTGACGTGTAGAAGTAGTCGATCTGGCTGCGCTTGACGTTGAGCAGGTTGAACCCGTCGAGGGCGATGGTCAGCCCGTCGTCGAACCGGTAGCCGATACGAGCCGAGAGCAGTCCCGTCGAACGCGACTTGACGCTGTTGTCCTCGATCAGCGGGCGCTCGCCGAAGAAGCGGTAGCGTCCTTCGGCGAACCAGCCGAGCAGTTCGCCGAGCTCCACGCCAGCCGACGCGACCCAGGCCGGCGCGCCGGGAATATAGTCGCCGGCGGGATCGTCATCGGTGAAGCGCGCCTTGGTCCAGGCGGCATCCAGGTCGAAGGCGAGCCACGAGTTTGCGCGGTAGTCGTTGGTCCACTCGATGCCGACGCGGCGGCTCGGCCGGCTGGCTTCCGTCGTGCCGGCGTCGCCGACGAACAGGATCTCGGAATCGAACTTGAGGACGAAGAGGGCAAGCGACGAATCCAACCCATTGATGGCCCGGGTGCGCACGCCGACCTCGGCGCCCTCGGATTTGACCAGCATCGGCACGCGGGGCACCGGCGTCACGCCATCGTTGGGGTCGACCGTGATGGTCGTGCCGCGCACGTCGTTGCTGTGGAATCCGCGGCCGGCGTTGGCGAAGAACTCCGTGCCGGAGAACGGACCGAACACGGCGCCGAACTTGGGGCTTGCGATGAAATCGCTGGCGTCGCCCGAGTTCGCGGCATTGTTGCTGTCGACATTGGCGTGGTACCAGTCGCCGCGCAGGCCGAAGGTGGTGCGGAACCAATCGGTCCAGAACACTTTTGTCTGGCCATAGACGCCCGTGCTGAACTCCTGCACGTCGTCCTCGCGGACCGTGGAGAGGATTTCCCGTTGGGCGGTGCGGAACAAGCCGACCCCGATGTCGTCATAGCGGGTTTGCATGCCGACGGTGTTTTCCAGCTTTTTGCCGCCGAGCCTCGCCAGGCATGGTGTGACTGGCGTTCAGCCCCAGGGTCGTGCGCTCATCCTTCTGCTTGAACTGATCGCCATTGACCGGATCGTCGAGAAAGTAGGTGAAATTGTTGATAGAGGTTAAGATTGCTGCGCATCGCATAGCCGGAAAGCTTGGTCGAATTGCCGGCCTCGCTCTCGGCCCAGCGGGCCGACAGGCTATAACGGGAGGTGTCGCCGCCGTCCGTGGCATCGATCGCGCCGAAGCGGTCGAGCCGGCCCAACTCCACGGCGCGCGACGGGATCTGATCGGTCGAATTCCATTCCGCCGAGCTGCCCATGCCGGTCAGTGAAAATCCATTCCGCCGGTTGCCTTGCGCGTAACGCAGGAGGCCATTGTAGCGGCGCAGATCGTCCGGGTTCTGCCACGGACCGTCATAGAAAGTGACCTCGCCGGCGCCGGTAACGGTGCCCTGGCCCATCGGAACGGAGCCGGCCGCGAGACCGCGATAGTAGCCAAAGCTGCCGACCGTGCCGGAGACGATGTTTTTTTCCAGCTTGTCGACATAATCGAGATGGATGGCCCCGGCCGAGGCAAAATCGCCCTCCTCGGCGAAATAGGGGCCTTTTCGGTAGGACAGCGTATCGACCAGTTCCGGGATGAGGAAATCCGATGTCGGCATAGCCTTGGCCGTGGCCATGGGTGCGCATGTTAGCCGGCATGCCGTCCACGCTGATCGCCAGGTCGGTGCCGTGGTCGAGGTTGAAGCCGCGCAGATAGTATTGGTTGGCCTTGCCCTCGCCGCTGTGCTGGGTGGCGATCAGGCCAGGCGTAATCTCGAGATATTCGCCCGGACGCATGGCGGGCCGCTCGCGCATGCTTTCGCCGGACACGGTTTTCGAGGTTGCCGCGTCGGTCGGCAGCGTTTCCGGCGGCACCGGCGCCTCGATTTCGGTCGTCGGCAGCGTCAGGCTCGGCGCTGCGTTTTGCGCCCAAGCACTCTGGAGGCCGCCGCAGGCGACGGCGCCGAATGTCACGGACGCAGCCAGGATGGCCGCATGATTGCCCCGCAGTTTCTGATGCTGCATTGAATCCCCCAATAGAAGGCTTTTCCAAGCCGAGGAGCGGAATGCAGCCGTCGACGCCGGAAGCCCTAGTGTGATTTTTATAGTAAAAATCATACGACGCAGGGGACCGTCAACCGGTAATAAGACTATTTATCAATTTTTCATACCGATGAGGATGAAAAACCAATACAGTGTGATGCTCGGCGCTCTCCCCAACGCATGAAAGGCAATCCATGACCGGCGATGTCGTGGCTCCCTTGGCGCAGCATTCCCTCTGGGCCTTATTTCTCCGAGCGGTCTCGTCGTATGGCGACATGCTGCCGCCGGTCGCCCCGAGCGTTCGGCAAATTCATCCTGCAGTCCTTGGCGAACCGGTTGCCAAGGCGGCGCGACGTCCCAGGCGCGCCCGTAAGTTCGGACTTCCCGGCATGGAACGCATCGGTGCCGGCGATTTACCGGCATCGTTCGCGGTAGCGTCTTGAGTTCATCTCGTGACGAGGACGGCGAGGAAAGCCGGGCCGACCGCCGCAACCGAATCGAACGGGCCATGCGGGCCACCATGACCGGCGCCCTGAAGCGGCTCGAAGGCGGCCTGCCTTTTCTAGCGACCGCCGTTCGTCCTCGCCGTCGTGGGCCTGTCCGGCACCGTGCGGGATCTGACAGCTTCACGGCGATGCCGCGAGCAAGGACACCAGCTCGCCGGGTGGCGCCTGGCATCGCCGAGGCGCTCTTCGCCCGGCCCTCGGCCTTGTCGCCGCGATTCCGGCCGTGGTCGCCTACAACAAGTTTTCCGCCGCACTGTCGGGCATCGCCCATGAGCTGAACCTGGCAATCGGCGAGCTCGGTGAACGGCTGTCGCGCCGCCGCGCGGTGGACTCGCCGCCGCCGCGGGCCGGCGCGAGGCAGCGCGCTGATGGCAGTGTTGCCGCAGGGGGGCCCGGACTACGGCGACGGTGTGGCTGACGGCTACCGCCCGATGGCGGAGATCAACGTCACGCCCTTCGTCCAGTCATTCTGGTCGCCATCTCCATGGTGGCGGCACCGTGATGATGGTCGGCGTGCCGCTCGACCTGCCGAAGCCGACGCCGCGCGCATCGGTCAACCCGCGGCCAGTGGTGGTCAGCCTCGACCAGGATCGCCAGATCTACATCGGCAATGACCCCGTGCCGGCCGAGGCGCTGATCCCGCGTCTCGCGCAATTGCGTCAGGCCGAGCCGGATATCACCATCTATGTGCGTGGCCACAAGGCGATTGAATATGACGAATGATTATTTTGCTTGGCATATCGGCAGGCGGGATTCGCCAAGATTTCCCTATGCCGAACAGGAAATCGGAATCGTTTGCGACGGGGCGGCGCGGTCGGTGATGCCGGCGGCGCGCGTCCGCTTATCCGTCATTGGGCGCTTCCCGCTTCGGTCTTGCTGCACGGTGGCGCGCTCGGTATCTTGCTGTTCTCTCTGGTGCCGCCCATGATCTCGGTGCCCCCCGCGGCCGAGTCGCCCATCGTCGTGACCGTCACGACCCTGGCTTCCGTGGCCCCGCAAACAGCCGTCGTGCCGCCGCCAATGCGGGAACCGCCGACCGCCATCCCCGAGGAGCCGCTGCCCGAGCCGCCTCTCGTAAAACGAGAAGAACCGCTTCCGTCTGATCCATAGCACCGCTGCCCACGAGGTTGCGCCCCCGCCCCCGCCGCCGCCCGCCGCTAAGCCGCCAGCACCCAAGCCCAGACCGCTGCCCAAGCCGGTGCAAGCGCCGAAGCCGCCACAATCCGCGCTGCCTCACGCGCCGGTCGAAGCCGTGCCGCCGGCGCCGACGTCAGCGTCTCCTGCGCGGCGGCAGGCCTTGGAGGCGCCGCCGCTCCCGTTGTGCCGCCGGCCGACTACATGGTCTGATTCGCGCACAGCTCGAACGCAACAAGGTCTATCCGCGCGCCGCGCAGCAGCGCCGCCAGCAGGACGCGCCATGCTGCGTGTTGTCATCGACCGCGCGGGAACGTCACGCGATACGAGCTCGAAAGCAGCTCCGGACACGAAATATTGGACCGGGAGGTCATCGCCATGATCAGCGCGCGTCGCCCCTGCCGTCGATTCCCTCGAGCCTCAATACGGATCACTGGAAATCGTCGTTCCCGTCGAATTCTTTTTGCGCTCAGCGCCCCGTCGCGAGCCGTTGGGTCGGTTGCGCGCGCGGCGGTGGGCAATCGGGCGGGCCGCCGCGTCGCCCACATTTCCACGTCCGGAGCGGAAACCCCGTTTCGCGGGCGGCACCTTATCCGTCCTGGTGGTACCGCCCCGGAGGTAGATCCCAAGCGACGGGCTTACGTCCGCTTTCCGGCCGCGCCTCCGCGCGCCGCTTGCGCGCGGTGTTCGACCAGATGTTGAGGCCCTCGACCAGCGCCGAGAAGGCCATCGCGGCGTAGATGTAGCCTTTTGGCACATGAGCGCCGAAGCCTTCGGCGACCAGCGTCATGCCGATCATCAGCAGGAAGCCGAGCGCCAGCATCACCACCGTGGGGTGGGCGTTGATGAAATTGGCGAGCGGCGTCGCCGCCACCAGCATGACCGTGACGGCAACGAGCACGGCGATGACCATGATCGGCAGATGTTCGGTCATGCCCACGGCGGTGATGATGCTGTCGATCGAGAACACCAGGTCGAGCAGCAGGATGTGGAAGATGGCGGTGCCGAATCCGAGCGCCGCCTTCGGCGCGTCGAACATATCGGGCCCATGGTGAGGATCGACGTTGTGATGGATTTCCTTGGTCGCCTTCCATACCAGGAACAGCCCGCCCGCGATCAGGATCAGATCGCGCCACGAAAAGCCGTGGCCGAAGGCTTCGAAGATCGGATCGGTGAGTTGCACGATCCAGGCGGCGGTGGCGAGCAGCCCGAGGCGCAACAGAAGCGCGCCGCTGATGCCGATCCGCCGCGCCCGCGCGCGTTGGTGCGCCGGCAGTTTGTTGGTCAGAATCGAAATGAAGATCAGGTTGTCGATGCCCAGTACCACCTCCATGGCGATCAGGGTGGCGAGCGCGATCCAGGCGGTCGGATCGGAAGCGAGCGCAATCATGTCGGACATGAAAACAGAAACCTCGGTGATGCGTGGAACTCGTCTCGGACGGCAGCGGGCTGCAGTGACCTCGCAAACCGGCGTTTGACGATCCGGTTAAGGGAACGGTCCCGCCATGAGGAAAGCCGGGGGAACCTCATTACGGGACCGCTGTTCTCTTACCAGGAACCCATCACGGCGCAAAGGAGACGCAGCATGACGAAAGACCGTTCCACGGTGCAGCATCCCGATCCGGCGCGGCCGGAGGACCCGATGATCCCCAATCCGGGCGACCCTTACCCCGGGCATCCGGATCCGGCCTATCCCTCGGCCGATCATCCGGCCCAGCGGCGGGCCGACTCAGGCGCGGGCAAACAACAGTCCGGCGGGGAAGAGAAGGCGAGGAGCGCGAGGGGGCAAGGAGCAGGACGGAAAGGACGGCAAAAACGCGGTCAACAGCAAGCCCGCCAATCGAGATCGGCCCAGCAGCAGCAGCAATCTCCCGGTCAGCCGTCACAAGGGTCGGCCGGCGGGAATTCCGCGCCGCTGGGCGATCCCTCGCCGGGCGACGAGAATCCGCGGCCGATTCCGCCACGCGGTCAACATTCCTGAAAGGCAGAGGAGGCGGAGCCACGGCCCTGCTCCGCCTCCGTTCGCGCCTCAAGCGGGCTGCCCGCGCAAGCAGCGCAGCCGATGCTTGCGCGGGGCATCTCGATCGATGCCGTCACGGCCAGCATAACGCCGTTCGGCGCCTGAAGAATGCCTCGGAATACCGACGTCGACGGTCGCCGCAGGCCCGCCCTGCCGGTCGAGGCCCGTGTCCAATGGCCCAGCCGGGTGGCAGCATGGAAGCAACGCCAATCATCGTGGTCATGACGCTGTCGTGCCGTCGCTCATTGCGGTTCTAGCGTCCCGGCGCCAACCGTCGGTAGCTCAGCGCTTCGGCGATGTGGATGCGGCGCACCGTTGGCGCGCCGCCGAGATCGGCCAGCGTGCGCGCGACGCGCAGCACGCGGTGATAGCCGCGCGCCGACAGCTTCATGCGGTCGGCCGCTTGCGCCAGCAGATCGCGGCCGTCCTTGTCGGGCGCGGCGACCCGTTCGAGCAGTTCGCCGTCGGCTTCCGCGTTGGTGCGCACCGGCGCCGCGCCGTTACCGGCCGCCTGCGCGGCATAGCGCTCGCGTTGGATGTCGCGCGCGGCAGCGATGCGCGAAGCCACTTCGGCGCTGCCTTCCGCCGCGGGCGGCAACGTGAGATCGCCGGGCGACACTGCCGGCACCTCGACATGCAGATCGATGCGGTCGAACAGCGGGCCGGAGATCTTCGCCTGATAGTCGGCGGCGCAGCGCGGCGCCCGCGTACAGGCCAGCGACGGGTCGCCGAGATAGCCGCAGCGGCATGAACGCGTTGCCTTCCTGCCATTCGTAAGCCTTTGTCTTAGAACGAAAAGGTCCAAGCCATATCCCCTATGTCCCTCCACCTTAGGCGAGCACCTCAAGAAGCGGAGAATGGAGGCCGGCCTTTATCAGCGTCAAGTCGCCCTACAACTAGGAGTGACTTTGTTCACTGTCATCAACTGGGAAAAGGACTGCAGCAAAAGCGGCTGGCATAATGGCATTGGCCGAAGATCATCGATTTTCTAGGTCATGATCCTCACCCAGAACCACAAACCCTGTGCTCAACTGTCTTAAGGTGCGCCGCAGGAGGCTAGGGCTGTCCAGAAAACAAGCTGCTCGCCGCCTCGGGATAGACGAGGAAACACTTCGGCGTGTCGAAAACGGCTCCTCTTACCGAAGGGGCCCGGCCGTCGGCGAAAGCTGGCAGCGTTCATGGATGGATAACCCTCATCGTATAACCATCGCTCTGACGAGTTCGATTAAATTCCCTTCGCCTGGTCAATCGGCTTTCCCAAGATGGCATCCGCGCCTAAAAGTGGAACTGTCGATAGATAATCGCCGCGTCCGAAAAATCTGGCACTGATAGCAATCTTAATCTTCACGTCAACCCACTGTCGCGATCTCTTTGATTAACTCGATACCATCCACATCAGGCCGAGGATATCCTCTACGTTCATTCGGACCATCTGGGCGCGCCACAGAAGGTAAGCGACCACACCGGTGCGGTGGTGTGGGATGCGACATTGGCTGAATGGCGAAGAGGATGCCATCACCGGCACCGTCGATAACAGCAAGCGCTTCCTCGGCCAATACTTCGATATCGAGACGGCGTTCCACTACAACTATCAGCGCCACTACGACCCCGCCACAGGTCGATACCTCCAGTCCGATCCCATCGGGTTGGAAGGTGGACTCAATACATACGTATATGTAGATGGCAATCCAGTCTCATATGTCGATCCGACCGGCGAAAACTTCGGGCAATTTGCCCTCATAGCCGGTGTGGCGATCGCGATCGACGTTGCGTTGCAGTTAGCGGAAAACGACGGTCGATGGGCCTGTGTCAGTTGGTGGCAGGCAGCCGGAGCGGGAGCCTCCAGTTTTCTTCCGTTCGGAATAATCCGCAATGTCGGTCATGGCCTGAGAGTTGCCAGGGGCCTTGGAAATCGCAATCCACTCTTTAGAAATGCGCTCCAACGGTTCAAGAACTCGGATCTGACGAATGCAGGAAGGGGAGTGACAAAGCACCCTGAGCTACTCGGTTTCACAAAGGAAACACTGCGCCAGTCTATAAAGACTGACGCGGAATTAAACAAAGCTGCGAGCCAAGCATTAAAAGAAATAATGCGGCAAGGGGAGAAGACGACCCGGGAGCTGCCGCGGTATGGGACTGTGACGCAATATCAGATTCCGAATGGTTATGGAGCGCGCTGGGGTCAGAATGGTAATTTCATAGGCTTCATTAACCCATAGGGTCTCAAACATGGCTAGAACACCAACGTATCACCTCAGGAAGGCTTCGGATATCAACCGAGATTATGCTTTATTCGAGTTATTAGACGGAGAAACGATTTTGGCGGATTTTGGTGTAGCGAACGATGGAGAACTCGAAATTGCTTTTCATTCGGGTCTTGCGGGGAAAGTGATACGCGGTTCAGAAATTCTGGAGTGGTTTGAACGAGGAAAGACTATGGCTTTAAACGAAAAGGGCTAGTAGCTCTCGGCTTGGGCGCTTTAGCTGAGCCCCAATCCTTGCGCTATCGGGAGGTGGTTATCGAGGCCTATTCACGGCAGAGATTTTAGCTCGCATAGAAAGCGAGACCAAAAGCAAGATCCGAGATTTCTTCGATGTTGTAATAGGAACTTCCGCGGGCGCTTTGGTCGCGGCCGGCGTAGCGAATGGAGTGGCTGCTAGTGATATTGCCGGCACATTTCGGACTTACGGTACGCAAATCTTTCCCCGTCGTTTCTTATCGGCGACACGGCGCCTTTTCCTAAAATCCCCGTACGGAACGCAGCCCTTATGCGAGGCAATTGAAGCCATCCTCGGGGAGCTTCTGCCAATGAGTAAGCTCAAAAACAACTTGGCAATCACGGCCGTGAGCCAGACACATGCCAAGTTTCGGCTCTATACGTCTGGCCAATTTATAAGTGCCAGCTCAAAGGACCTTTCAATCATTGAAGCGATTCTAGCCAGCGCGGCGGCATGAACGCGTTGCCTTTATGCCATTCGTAAAGCTTTGTCTTAGAACGGAAAGGCCAAGGCCGTATTCTCTATGCCCTTCGACGTTAGGCGAGCACCTCAAGAACCGGAGAATAGAGGCAGGCCTTTTTCAGCGCCAAGTTGCCCTGCAGATCGGGGTGACTCTCTTCACTCTCATCAACTGGGAAAAGGATCGCACAAGAGCCGCAGCTCGTCACTGGCCGAAGATCATTGAGTTTCTCGGCCATGACCCCAATCCAGAACCAGAAGCTTTGGGGGACCGTCTTAAGGTGCGCCGCAGAAGGCTAGGGCTGTCCAGAAAACAAGCCGCTCGCCGGCTCGGTATAGACGAGGAAACGCTTCGGCGTGTCGAAAACGGCTCGTCCTACCCAAAGGGGCCCGACCGTCAGCAAAGGCTCGCAGCCTTCATTGATGGATGAGTCCCACAAAGCGCGCCGCGGCCCAGCAGCCTGCTCGGCTATGTTGCACTGCAGGCCGTGCGGTCCACATTCGGGCAGGCGATTGCGAATGGTTTTCCGAGCCCAACCCCCCCATATTAATGAGGGCAGATCGAACGTTAGCGCAGGGGCGCAGGCGCTCGTGATCGGCTGGTTGCGCGGGCCACACAATGGATGTGCTCGTCTTTCTTCTCGCCGCGGCGGCGTCCGTCGCCGATCCGCTAATCACCGCGCCCTGCCTTTTGTGGGGCGCGCTGTTCCGGCGTTTCGAGGTGGCGATGCTGGTCGCTTTCGCCTGGGTTGTGGTGCGCGATGTCGCGGGCAGCCTGCTGTTCCGGGGCGGCGCGCAGATCCCACCCGACGCGCTCACCGCCCATATCGGGGCCGGGCTGGCGCTCGCCGCTGCGTCCTGGCTCGCCACCGACTATGTGCGCGCCTGGCGCGCCGCCAAGGCCCGCCGCGCCGCGCGGGATTAGCCGCCGTTTCCGGAAATCCACTTCGCTCGGTGCCGGCGCGGTCTTTCTCCGCCGGGTCAAAATCCGCCCCTGCCTCATCGGTCAGAATAAATCGACCACCTGTTCATGAAAATCCAGGCTGAAGATCCAATCGCGGATGCGAGCCTGGTGAGTGGGGCCGTGCATAACGTCTTCCGCCTTGCTGTAGCGGGTGAAGCCGGCCTCGCGGAATCGTTCCAGCAGGGCGCGCTCCTCCCCGGCGCGGTCGGGAATCTTTCGCACATCGAAGTTGATCATGACATTGGCGATTTTTTCGATTTCGCCGGAGTCGAGAAGGTCATTGAGGATGATCGTCTCAGACCCCTCGCAGTTGAGCTTCATGACGGCCAGGTCATCCGGCTCAAGTTCGGCGCGGAAGAAGTCGGATACCCGCACGAAGGAGCACTCCGTCACGACATCCGGATCGTCCAAGTCCGCCTTGGTGCGGTAGATGGATGCACCCATATCGGCGTTCGTGCCGTAAATTGGCCGGTTCCCGCTGCTGTCGGCTAGGCCATGGTTCCGCAGGACGACCTTCGGCATTTGGCCATACCGTGCCTGAAGCAGGGCAAATTCCCGAGGCATCGGTTCGAAGCAATAAATCAGATCGAAATGGTAGACGGGCTTGGTGATTTCCTCGAGCGTCTGCCCGAGGTGACCGCCCACATCGAGAAAAATTTTTCGCATCGTCGCTCCGTTGCCGACAGGTGGAAATCCTAGCAAGCCCGCGCGCTTCCCGCCACGCCATCCGCACCTGGCGCGCCGGATCCGATCAGATGGAGACACTCCAAAAGGTCATCTCACTCGATCGTTTGGGTGCCGTGCTGAGGCGGCTGGACGGTACACTCGTTGCGCTCCAGCGCGCACCGAAGATTGGCGAAATCGACGCATTATCCGCCACATCGGGAGCGCCGGTCCATGATCTTTCCGCGCTGAATGACAGTCTTGAGGACGTGTTGGCGCTGCTATCCCTGCTCGACGACTATGTGACGGTGAGCAATACCAACGTCTCCCAGTTACCGACTTGCTTTTGCCGCGGTAGCCTGACGCTCGGATACGAGGGGCTATCGCTCCTTACTGAGGCTTCTCGGCGCAACCAGTGGTAAGGCGTGTGAGAGTTGGCCTTCTGAGCGGCGCTGCGTGTGTCGAACATCGATGGTCCAGAGACCGAAGGGAAGTGCAACGCTGAGAGAAAGATGGCTCAGCAAGCCAAGGTATCCACCGCAGGTTTTGCCGCGTGGAATGTGATCGATCGTACCAGTTCAACGCTCAACAGCGGATCGAGAATACGGTATCGCCGTAGAAGATGAAGTCCCGGCGCCGCCGCGATATGGCCTGGAGAAAACTCTGCGAGGCAGATTCGCCGCAAAGCATCCAATCGTGTAGTTCGATCATGATCAGAGGAAAGAGGTTGATCCAATCCGTGTTCTTCGAAAAGAGCTCCCGTTCGGCTCCTTCGATATCAATTTTGCAGATGAAAGGTTCGCCATCGTGTTCGCGCAAGAGCCTCGGCATGGAGACCGCAGTGATATCACCACCACTGCCAAACACCGTCCTGAATGCGTCCGTGTCAGCAGTATCGTCCTCAATCTTCAGCGAGCCATCCATGGATGCTATTCCGGCATGGACGACCCGGATATTTGGTTGGTGTTTCGTATTCTCAGCCAGCAGGACAAGGTTATCCGGCGCTGGTTCTACCGCGATGATGCGGCATCCAGGCCAGACATGGTTGAAATATAGGGCAGACAATCCGATGTTTGCGCCAAGGTCGACGATCAGCGGCGTGCCGCCATTTTTTAGCGACTGCTGATAAAGCTCCCGGAGTTCATCACGACGCCTAAGATGTGAAATATCATACTGACGGCGTTCCATGACGGCACGGAGTGAGCGCTCGTCAGCCGTCCCTCTTCGGAACGCAATATCAGCGACCCGCCTTTTATCGCCGTCGGTAACGCTAATTTTGGTAACTTGCTTCATCATTTTAAGATTGCAGTTTGACTCCGAGCCATATGGCCTGTCTCAAGCGCATTCATATCAGATCAGGCACACTCTCGTCATCGTCCAAGCGGCGCGCGCTGGGTCACCTTGCAAAGCCGTGTGGCTCCGCCGATGATCGCCAGTTGAGGAAGACTCAGTGTGCGGCTTCGATGGTAAAGTTCTTCACTGCAGTCACCTTTCGTCCTGCCATACCTTCCTCTGCTCCGTCGTGAGCGTACCGGCGTAGTAGCCCTGGAAGGGTGAAATGAACGGTGACTCCGTCGCGGCCTTGTGCAGCACCGCTATCAGATTGGTGTTCTTTTCCGCCTTGTGCTTCTGAATGAGCGCAGTGATGGCGTCGCGTCCGGGCACCTTCTCCAGCACCTTGGCCTGCCAATCGAAATAGAACATGCCGAGCAGCTTATAACCGTTGACCGCCGCCACATCGAGAAACAGGGTCGGTTGCAGCGTGTAGAACCCGTGGTCGATCCAGCCGGTGAAGGGCGCGTCATGGAACATCAGCCCGGCCGGCTTGGTGCAGTCGTGCATTGTCTTGAAGAACTGCCCGACATTGAAGATGTGCTCGGCCGTGCCGTTGTTGATAGTCACCTCGTATTGGCGCCCTAGCGCGAGCGGCTCGTTGAGATCGAGCTTCAGCGCCGACGGCGTGCCATTGAAATCGATAGCGTCGAGCCGCGTCGGATCAAACAGCGCGCCATAGACGGCTTTGGCCAGGTGAAACAAACGGTGCTTGTGATCGCCTTGCGCGGCAGTGCGAATCGCAGCGAGGATGGCAGCGCGACGAGTTGGTTCAACCACCATCTGCTCGATATCGGTGATCAGCACGTCCAATGGCATGTCACCGTACCAATTGGCCTCGCCGAATTCGAGTACCGCGCCTCGTTGCGGCAGCAAGCCTTGCCGGAAGGCTTGCTTCAGCACCATGTAGAATGACTGGCTCAGAGCCATTTCGTGATGTCCCCGCGATGAGGGCCAATTCATATCAGACCAGACGCGCGTTCGTCACTGCCCAAAGCCCTGCGCGGGCTCATCGAAATCTGATGCCTTGGTGGCCGGGAAAATCCGACGAGCAACGACCACAACGTCAAATCGAACAGTTCCTAGCCGAGGAGTACCGCGCAGTCACCCTAGTCAAAGCTGCGAGCGGGCCGACTGCCGCACGCCATTGCCCATATCTTGGGACCGCAAGCTGAGAGGGCAGGCGCGCGACGCCTTCGATCTAATCAGCGGAGGGTTTCCGCAGGCCAGCTTCTAATTGTTGCAATCAACTGACGGAGGGTTTGGAACCTATGCGCTTCAAGCGCGCTGTCGTTGTGTTCCCCAAGTAGGAGGCGGGTACTCTTACCGATGATGGGCTTATTTGCGCCACTTGCGTTTAGAGATGAGACATCGACACGGGAATCAATTTGGCTGATGGGGATTTTGATATTTGGAATTGCCCTATCATTTTTGCTGTCGGGTGCATTTAACTCCCAACCAGTGAGGGATAATCTGCTCGGACACAGCCTTTTTGAAGTGGCGGCGGGACAAAGCGACAATGCTGCGTTTGCAACTGGCATGGCGCTAATCAGGGCCTTTTTAAATCGCACGCAGGAAGCAATGGGAATGTACCTGCTGCTGCTGTTTGGACTCCAACTCAAGAAGGCGACGAAATGAGCATCAGAACTACACTTTATGCTTCAATCCTAGCGACTTCTCTCCTGATGCCCACAGCACCTGCTCTGGCGATTAAAGTCGTGGTCGTCGTCGAGCCAACGTCAACCCCCCCGCAGCAAGTGGTTATGATTCGGAAGGGAGGTTCGCAAACTGTTCTTAAACCAGATGGCGTCTCGATAGGAACGTTTGTAATAGACGTGTTAGCTCCTACCGGAACCGATTGGTCAGGGTGCCATGCAATGATGCCATCCGCTTCACCACGTTCGATCTGCTGCATCATCGCATTGAAGAGCGGCCGGCCAGGCGCCTTGGCACTCATGCTCTCTTCGTAACGACCGACGATCTCTACGTCCGGCCTTCCATCACACGCCCTGATCGCCTCCTCTCGCTGGCTCTCGATTGAGAGAACCTGACGGTCCTCCGCCTCGCTCGATTTCCTACAATAGAATAGATAACGCATAGTGAGGTGGCGGTGAGCTGACCGCCGGGCGCGATTCTAACGTACCGATCCAATCCGCGCGAATCGCTGTCCTGCTCATCGTACCCACCAATATCCATCGGTACAGCAGGCAAAAAGCATCACACCCGTGCATCCTACCGGCTCCCACGTCTACCGTGGCTCGGGCACAATGCCTGGGTGACTGTAAAGCGCAATGCAAAGTCCTGCGTAGCGGTATCGTTGCTTGAGGACGGCACGATTGTGGAGACCGTGTATGACGCTCATACCGCCCGAACATCGTTTGTGATCGCGCGCGGCGCGTCGATGGAGGCTGCGTCAGAGTATGCGTCTCCGAACGCCACCTATGTGCCCGTCGATCCCGCAAACAATCTCATCAAACACAATGCGCTACTCCTCCCCTCGGAGCCGCTCGACTACGGAAGCACGGGAGCGCTTCTCGAAGAGATCAAAGCGCACATTGCGCGATATGTTTCGCTCTCTGAGGAGGCACTCGGCATGTCCGCTGCGTACGTCCTCCTGTCGTGGGTCCATGACGCCTTCAACGAGCTTCCATACCTCCGCTTCAGAGGCGATTACGGCACAGGGAAAACTCGCGCGCTCATCGTCATAGGATCACTCGCATACAAAGCCTTCTTCGCGAGCGGAGCATCAACCGTTTCACCGATCTTCCATACACTCAACACCTGGAGGGGCACCCTCATATTCGACGAAGCGGATTTCCGGTTCACCGATGAGAAGGCGGAGCTCGTGAAGATTCTGAATAACGGAAACGCGAAGGGTTTTCCGGTGCTTCGAACACACGTGACGCAGCAACACACCTTTAATCCGCAGGCATTCGTGATCTTTGGACCAAAGATCGTGGGGATGCGGAGGTCATACGACGACCGCGCGCTCGAAAGCAGATTCCTCACCGTCGAGATGGAACCAGGACGGTCGAGGGGCGTGCCGATCAATCTGCCGGATCAGGAGAAAGCTGAAGCGCTCAAGCTACATGGAGATGGCACTTTCGATTTGGTGGTGCAGTGATCATCAGACATTGGACGCCGAATGCTAGACCGGGACAGAATTCCAGAAGACCCTGATCGGCCGGGTCATGGCATCGTGAGCAAGGACGCTGTCGATCTGATCAATGCCAAGCTGGACGAACTCGAAAAGGGATTGAGGAGGAGTCTCCCGTTACCGCAAAGCATTGAGCAATTTGGAGCATGTCGGATTCGCGCCTATGGCGACACGGTTTGCTACTCAATCGCCGAGTTGAGTCGGGCTACAATGACCCTAATATCAAAGGAACTCTACCTTCCTGCGGCGATTGTCGCACGCAGCTTGCTGGAGCATTTCGCCAGCTTCCATTCTCTCGTTAAGGAGCTTCTCCCACTTGCTGAAGCAGGGAAATGCGAGGAGGCATATGCTCTAGTGGACGGGACGGCCATGCGCCACACCGTGAAGGGTTTACCTGAAGCGGCCCGGGCTCCAAAAGTTGCGAAGGTCATCCAAGCGCTTGAGGATAGAATGCCCAGTGCGAAGGATAACTATGAATTCCTATGCCAGTATGGGCACCCGAGTGCGTTTAGCATTTGGCTGTTTTACGGAAGTGATTCCCATATCTCTGAAAAGAAATGGAACTTTAAGTTTGGCGGCTGGGACCCGGAACAAACTTTCAAGTGGTCCTTCGTTGTTTTAGGCGAACTGCGGTATTTTCGAAGCGACCTTGATAAGCTGAATACGTGCGCGGACTTGATCGCCGCCAAATGTCCTGGGACAGAATCTAACGGATAGTCCATCGCACAGATGTAGCGGAGATGATTTCCACGTGTCGCACTGCTTAGGCTCTTTGGCATCGTATCAGGATGCGCCGCACGCTTTTTTGGTGCCATCCTGCGCCTCGGGGCGTTGCGATTCCACGCGCGTTCAAGCCTTCCGCCAGGGCTGCGTAGGTGACCATTCCCGAGCGTTGAAGTTGTATTACTACCGCCATGATGTTTTGAGCAGCAATATTCGCTCTTTGCTTCAAGGCACATACACCGAGGTGGCTGAGCTTTTTTCCATCTCTGCATCCCAGGACTACGCCGCGCTCGCGGGCCGCCGCCAGTGCCGCACGTGTTCGCTGTCCGATGACCTCTCGCTCATATTCCGCCATCGCTGCCATAATATGGATGGTTAGCTTGTTTGCTTGCGGCATGTCGCACGCCACAAACTCGACCCCAGCCTCCATCAGCCCAGCGATCGAAGGCGACTGAGCGTGCCAAGCGATCAAGCTTACCGATTACCAGCGCGGCGTTTGATTTCTTGCAGAGGCGAAGTGCCGCGGCCAATTGCCGGGGCGGTCCATACGACCGCCGCTTTCAATTTCCACGAACTCGGCGATGATCTCAGCACCGCAACCAGCAATGTATTCGGAAATTGCCTTTCGTTGAGCTTCAAGCCCGAGGCCGGAGCGCCCCTTGTTTGTCGGTGCTCACGCGATAGTAAGCAACTAGCTTCCTTGACATCGGATTTTTGCCTCATCACAAATCAAAACGAACGTCTTGATTTGTGATATTAGGCGGAATCCACCGCTGGGAAGCCGCTACAGGCCAGAGCCTTGCGTTCCTTCGAGTCGTCCTTGGCGTCCGCAGGTTCGCTGCCGTGAGATTACCGGGCTGCGAAAGCCACTGTAGAAATTCGCCGGTATCGATTTCCTTCCGGCCGACATGGAAATCGCTTCCGCAAAGACGGATGCCTCGAGTAAAGCAAGGTTCTTCACATTGCGTGAGTGCAAGGGCACGTGTGGATCGAAGCCAGGATTCGCTAAGCACACCTTCGAAAGATGATCGAGACCGATGACGGCGACCCCCTTCACAACGTCTAGCGCTTCATTGAGTCCTACCGCACCATCGCCTTCGGCACTCTTGAGCTCCATAACGACGGGAGCAACATGGCTTGGTCCGAGATGAAGATCTGCCGCACCGGGGGTCTTTCCATCATCTGTCCGGACGAACTCAACGCCTACTGAAGAGAGAATTTGTTCGACACACGTTTCGAAGGTCTTCCCTCTCGAGCCGACAAGCTTCTCAAGCATCGGCCGGATTACGTCGGGAGCCCTTTACTATGGCTGATCTCCATAGATGCTGCCGTCGTTCCGCGCGATAGGAAGCCAAGCTCTCCCGGAATTTCTTAACCGTCTCATCGAGAGACGGCAATTTGAGTGGTCTTAGTGCTTCGACGATCTTCGGGAAGGACTCGCGGCGCAGCAGTTCGACAGGTTCTACCAGGCCAGCCGCCAAGAGCGCCAGAATACCGTTCCGATTCAGCGGAGACTCGTGCGTGCCGTGGACCACGAGCTCTGGCACATCCACGCAATATCGGGCGGCACTCCGACCGTTACAGTTCGAGAATGCACACGCAACATCGCCGCTAAGTTCCGCAGCGCCGGCAACAGATCGGGCTTGCCGCGCATAAAGGGTGGGCGCTCGTCATCTAGAAGGCCTGGAATGCGCGCGTGGCCGTTCCTGGTCAATGAGCACACCCTGGTGCGGCGCAAGGATTGGCCTGCTTGGCCGAGATGTTGCGGGCGAGGTTGTGCGATTCTACGCCATCCCTGAGGGAATACGAGAGGACATCAAAAGCTTGGCGGTCGGCGAACTCCACCAGCTTTCACGAGAGACCAAAATTCGATTAATTGAAGACGACTTGAAGCTGTGGAGCGATGCGCAGGAAATCGCCGCGCGCCTCCAAGAGACGCTCTAAACGACGCCTTGTGCTGGGGATCGCTTGGGCGGATCATCGTTAGCTCTACGGGGGTGTGCGATGACCGAGACCGAAAAGACGATCTTCATCGGATCGATTGACGACGTTAGCCCTACTGCTCTTGCCCAAGCGGTCCAGGCGGCGAGGGCTTACGATCCAATCGACAAGGAATCCTACAGTGTTGAGGCGATGGTACGCGTACCATTGCTGCCTACCTAAAAACCGCGGGTCTGCCCATCACTGGGGAGGTCGAGTGAGTTAGCCCTCCATCCACGGCTCCATGCGTAGAGGGCTTGCAAAGAAAGAGCGCAGCCAGCGCAAGTCGCAGGAATGCTCGCGTTAGGACCCCTTGATCCAATGATTACCTTTAGTCACCGATAAGCCTAATGGATTGATATACAAAGGCTATTCCGAATTTTGTACAGTCCCGGACCTGGATTTGAATCAAAACGCATCACTAATTGTGCATTCAAAGAAATAACTAATAATATCAATGCTTTACAGGCATCAGCGTTATGCATCAGCGAGTCCTGTTGATGCAGAACGCGCATTTAAGCATCGACTTTGATGCAGATGACGACAAATGCGCGTCAAAACTCCACGTTTGTGAGGCGGACCTTAAGGTGGAGTGGTTCGGGCAGGGTCATTGTGGAGAGCTGGGCTACGGCCAAACTCCGCAATTGGTGACGTCGTGTTGTTATCCCGATTTAACACCGCGAGGAACAAATGTAGCCCCGAAAATCCCAGTGGGACGGGGCGGCGGCCAATCGGTTGGACCCGGCGGCGGCCTGAGCGCGGGAAGGTGGTGGAGCATCTGCAGGACCAGGCGGGCGGATGTCGGTGGGCCCGGGTGGTGGCTGTTCGGTAGGCCCGGGTGGTGGCCTTAGCGTCGGTCCGGGTGGCGGCCTTAGCGTCGGTCCGGGTGGCGGCCTTAGCGCCGGTCCGGGTGGTGGTCTCTCTGTTGGACCGGGAGGTGGGCTTTCGGTTGGACCTGGCGGAGGCCTTAGCACGGTCGGTGGACCAGACGCTTACAAGTCCAATCATCCACCTTACGAGTATCTCTTCCCTATCTTGAAAAGCACGGAATGAAATCGGCCGCTGACGTGCTCCGGGTAAGCCTTCGTTGAGCGGCGCCGCAGAATCGACCGGGTCGGGCTTCCCTATTTCCTTAAAACTTAATTCCTACCAACGGCTAGAATTCGCGTTTTTCACCCACGCCGGAAAAGCCCAGCGTGGGTGACTGCAATCAGTTGATCAAGAATGCAGATCGCATCCTAAGCGCACTTCCGTCCTTGACGAGGAAACAGTGCATAGCCGCAGGGACGATGCTGCCCCCTCGGGATCGCGCCGTGACTGATGCCTTCAGTTGGACTCCACTTCTTGGTCGGCGTCCGATGTCTTCTTCATTGATCGCCAGCGGCCGC
The DNA here is from genome assembly GCA_963752345.1 of uncultured Alphaproteobacteria bacterium. Taxonomy (GTDB): domain Bacteria; phylum Pseudomonadota; class Alphaproteobacteria; order SMXQ01; family SMXQ01; genus CAVVYA01. Next base: position 61,233 of record CAVVYA010000014.1, on the reverse strand, counting down.
GTGAGGACAAGGGATGTCGGGTCGAGGAGACCCTTTTAACCTTCGAAATGCACTGCTGCTTGTGCGACTCTTTGAGATTGCCGCGGGCGAACTCGATCAACGTCGCCGCCTCGCTAGCGGTCTGAGCCCTGCCTTCTATGATGGTCGGGAACGTGCCATCTGGTCGCATGTAGATCGCATCAGCAGGACCGTCATTCCGGACAGTGAAATACTGATTTCCGTCATCATCATCCTTGATGTCGTTCGCCCAGCCCTTTTCATCGAAATAAAGCCGTTTTGCCTTTCCGGTGTATTTGTCATTCCAGACCACAATTGGCCCGCGAACTCCGGGGCAGGTTTCATGACACCAGCGCCGTTGTCCATCGCGGCAGCTCTCGGATCAACCGGCTGTTGCGCGCGGGCGGGGGCTATGGCTGCGGGATATGGCGTTGTGCGTGGCAGAAGACCTCTGCCGGTATTGAGTGGTGAGTTACATCCAGCCAGCAACAGCGCGGGCACGATCAAAAGCAACGAACGCATACAACAAACCCCTCTGTATGTAATGAACAGGCCTCCGCCAGGATCAAGCTGAGGCACAGCGATTTAGATCCCTGTCGCTATGTAAATACGTGGCGCTTATTTTTTCCGCAATCTCGCATCGTGTTCTTAGCGCTAGCCCGGAATCACAATCCGGGTATGGCCATGGACTTGAAGTCTCATATCGGTGTTAAGGTGAAGGCTGCGCGCCAGCGCAAGGGCTTTACGCAGGAAGAGCTGGCCGAGAAAATCGGGAAAGCAGTCGAGACCGTCTCAAACATCGAGCGCGGGTTCGCGCTAACGGGTTTGGAGACCTTGTCGGACATCGCCGGCGTAGTCGGCGTGCCGATGACCTACTTCTTCGAAGGCCTGAGTGGGCCCAAGCGAGCCACCCGGGATCAACAGGAGCTCGAGGAGAAGCTGCGCAACACGATTGGAGCGTTGCGCAGTGATGACCTGCAGTTGGCGCTTAGATTGGTTGACGCGCTACGACAGCACAGGAAGCCGTAGAGCAAGGGCCGCGGAGAAGCTCTCCGGTGACTCTCAAGAACGCGGAGGTGGGTAGGAAGCTACTACCCCAGCGCACGGAAGCGAAAACGCACCCAGCGCGAAGTCTGACCCTTCGGTCATTACCCGGTCAGTGACCCTCATTGGATAAGTGTGGATCTGCTGCGGCGTGTCGTACCCGATATCAATCCAGAAGACATCAAGCCAAAACCGTTGCCGCCGGTCACACGGCGTTCAAAGGCGAAGTGTCGCGGATTGTGTTCTGCGTCCGTGAGAGAGGCCGGATGACCGGCCAAGAATTGGCGCAGTTCGTCATGACTGATCGCGGGTTGAACAGGGCGGATGCGCGGCTTGTGAAAACCGTCGGCAAGCGAGTGCAGTCTTGCTTGAGGCACCACAGGACTAAAGGGCTGATGCGCTCGCTCAAGCGGGAAGGGCAGCACCAGCTTTGGGAGATCACGAACTAGCTGATCAGACCGCCAGATTCTTCTGCCGTGCTTCTGACTGCGACTTGACCATAGCCGGATTGAAATGCCGAGTAATGGCTTTCCCTTCTTTGCCCCCAATGAAACTGAGTGGCAATTCCGGCTGATTGGAATCCACCTTTGGACTACCGGCACGGCGCGGAACTGTTTGAGCAATCGCGGCGGATGGGAGATGTTCCAGAGGCGGCAACGCCGGGCGTTTCCCCGCAAACCACTCTTCAATGGAGACAATCTGCAATCGGGGGATATCCCCATGAACGGTGTCAGCAAAACCGGACGACGAGGCTTCCCTTGTCATTTCTCGTGTCGGCTTCCTTAAGCAGATAAATAAACCTACTTCTGCTTTTTCGCGGTCAAGAACGCCTCGGAAATCCCTCACCATCCCAGGACCAACTGCATCACCGCCCTTAACAGAGGTTAGCATTCTGCCCCATGGTCGCCCCGGACCATTTGGGAAAAATAGTTCTCCATCGACGCCACGATCAGCGCCTTTCTTTTGCTCGCGTAGCGCATGGGGGTTGAAAAGATAGTTCGCCCACCATTGAAACTGGTATTTGTCCCGTTCTGCAAGCTTCACGGCGGACTCAAAGTCCCGCGGGCATCCCCTCCATCTTGTATTTGGCCTTGCCGTCGAATCGCTCGTCCAACCGCGCTTCTATGACCTTGATCGCGTGAACGGCAACGTCGATACCAATCCATTTTCGACCCGCCCGCTGCGCCGCTTCGACCGTAGTGCCACAGCCGCAAAACGGATCTAGGACAGTATGCCCCGGCAGCGATGCCAACCGAATGATCCGATCCAAGAGTGCTAGCGGCTTCTGTGTCGGATAGCCTAAGCGTTCGCGGGCTTGTGAGTTAAGCGGCGGGATGTCTGACCAAAGGTCACTCAGTGGCAGGCCGCGCTGTTGATCCAAATAACGCTTCAGGCGCGGCACGCGACCCTGCGCGCTCTGCACCACCAATCCCTCATTGTAAGCTCTCTGCATGCGGTCTTTAGTCCATCGCCATACGCGCGTGACGCCAAGAAATTCATAGGTGAGATTTGGTCGGTCCTGATTTGGATTGATCAGATTATCCAATTGATATCGGCGACCATCAGCATCAACGTGGCAGTACTTTTCCGCCGTCTTCTCAGGGAGATTATTTGCGTCGTAGGGAAGGAAAGCTTCATCATTGTTCCACACCCGCTTATCGCCTCCATAGACGAGGAGAACATCGTGGTTGGTGGGGAGACGCTTCGTCATGAGCGATTTTCCCGTGGATCGCTGCCAAACAATTTCATTCATAAACTTGTCTGGCCCGAAGATTCCATCCAGCAGCAGTTTGAGATAGTGGCTTGCAGTTGGGTCACAGTGCAGCACCAGGGAGCCGTTCGGCTTCAGCTTCTGGTGCAAAGTGTGGAGCCTCACTGCCATCATGACGAGATACGCCATCATATCGCTCTCCCCCAGCGCCGATCTAAGCGCGTCAATAAATCGAGCGGTGCCGCCTCCAAGCCGCATGATTTCGAGGAATGACCATTCAGCTTCATCACTCCAACGCCACGTATCCAGGAAAGCTCCGGCCTGCGCACCCGCACCATCGCCGGTGGGCGTTTTGAACAGAACGTTGTATTGAAGCTGACTATTGAATGGCGGATCTAGGTAAACCAGATCAACGCTTTCATCCGGGATGTATTCCCGAAGAATATCAAGATTATCGCCGAAATAGAGCTTGTTCCCCATTTCGCTGTCCCCCCAGGTTATTTGCTGTGGATTGTTTTTCGAAGAGTCTTCGAAGTCAATCACTTGCCTGACTTACCTGAGGTTCGAAGTCGAGCTCCGCTGGGCAAATCTTGTGTCCGCCAGTCATTCCCCCGCTACCCGTAGAGAGCGGCAGGTTTACTTGTGATTATTTCGGGAAGTGTTGCGCCGGAGCCATGGCCCGGCGCTAGGTGCGTTTGCTACCTAATGCCGCAAAACTCCCGTATCTCGCCGAGGCTCGTTGCGGCGAAATCAGACAGCGAGAGCTCGCCGGCCTGCCTCTGTTGGAAGCACTCTTGAACGTCAGCCATTGCCGGAGCCACGGGCCGCTGCAACACGGCCGCGGACAAGCTCGCTGGTGACTCTGGAAACCCAGCTGTTGGGTGGCGAGCTACTACCCCAGCGCAAGCAGGCTAAAATGCGCACGGCAAAAGCTGGCCCTATTTTTGGTTCACCCCACGGGTTGGGGGGTTACAACTGGTGGCGGTATTAGCAGGGCTTTATGCGCATCACGCGCGCCTAGCGCGAAGAATACCAAGCCCGCAATCGCCAACGTGACAGCGACAACTCGCAACACTTCTCCCGACAAGACGCGCCCGCTGGGTCCCCGCTGAACTTCCGCGAACACTACCTGCGCAAGATAGCTGAACGCCGCCGTCGCAACTCCACAGATCAGTCCATAAACGAAATGGCCCAGGCTGCTACCGGCCGCCGTAATGATCGCGGCAGAGCCGTTTTTGTCCCATATGTTTCCGAGAAAAGCCAGAAGAGCAATCACCGCTGCGCCATTCACCACGATGATGCTTTTAATCGCTAGCGTGGCGAAGGTGACTACGGCTTTAAACATCTCGACTTGATCTTCATTCGTCATATGACGCGCCTTTGATTGAGCTGATAACGCATTGCACATGCCGCCCAAGTTCGAGACCAACACCGCGCAGGCGCGGAGATGCCGGCACGCTGTACGTCTTGCCCGCTTGTGCGTACATGGCGACTTGCTGTACAGAGCTCACATGCCAACAGACATGAAATCGCGGCCGTTACGGCCGATGCAGAAGCTGATGATGCGAGTAGACTACGTGGAGAGTCGGACTTCAATGGAAAAACTCGCAGAAAAATACGGGACGACGCATGCGACCATCAGCCGGAACACGACCGGCATGGGTCTCACACGCGAGAAGACCTTGAGTGATCAATTCTCGGTCTTGTACCCGCTATGGCAAAAGGAAGGAGGTGAGCGATTGGGGTTCACCGAGAAGGAATTCCTGTGCGTCATCCAGAGCGTTCTCATCCAGACGCTGGGCGTGTTTGGTGAGTGGAACCGCGTCATTGAAGCGCGCAGGGCCGCTCTTCGAAAACTGAGCGCTGGAAGCGCCTAACCCATGCGCCCTACATCCCTAGCGCCTAGCCCAATCAAGGCCATCCAAGGGCACGGAAATCGCTTGCTAATGGCGGCTAAAGATCAGGACATAGCCCGAAAAAGACGGAACTCGCGTCGCTGTCATCCGCGCGTGGTCAGCGTGCCGATGACATATTTCTTCGAAGGCCTAAGTGGGACCACAGCGAGCTACCCGGCAGGAGCTCGAAGAGAAGCTGCGCGACACCGTCGGCGCATTGCGCAGTGATGACCTCCGGTTGGCGCTGAATTGGTAGATGCACTTCGGCAGCATTGGAAGGCCTAGCGCAAGGCTGCGACGCTCTCCGGTGAGTCTGGGAGAGCATCTGCACGGTGGGAAGCTATGACCCAGCGCACGCGGGCTAAAACGCGCACAGCGCAAGATTTAACTCGTTTGCGCGGATATCCGATTTCGGGGCCATCGAAAATGGCTGGCCAATGAGAGGACCATGGTGCTGCACCCGGGTAGGTGCCCGTTTTTTTTAATGTCAACCAGCTTTCGAAACCGGTCGGTGGGTGCCGTGATGGACATCGCGCCGGGACTGCAAGCGCTGCAACACAGAGCGACGAGGAACGTGAACGGGTAAGTTGCTCGCGGCTTACGCCGTTATGCGGCTGATTGCCACATGGTCAGCGGCTAGAAAGCTGTCTGGTGACTACGGGGCAATACAGAGGTGCGGAGCTACCCCCCAGCGGAGAAACCAAAAATCACGCTCCGCGCGCGCTCTGATTCAGCAAAGGGCAGTGCGGGATTTAACTCTCTTGGATGCGATCACCTTAGCGCCGGGGACACGAAGATTTTTGCGACCGCAAAAATAACCGTATAGCCCTTGCACGTCCCATATGCTTTCGATGAAAGCCGAACGAGGCGCGCTGCGGCGCTTGAACCGATTTCGCCGCGTTTCGAAGGTGGCTAGCTGGGTGATAGCCCTCACGGTGATTGGAACAGCGCAGATCACGTGCAGGTGTGCGTGCGGCCCGTGAACCCTGCCGGGTATTTTGACACCGACCCACCAAGGAGAGGGCTCCATACGCTTGAACATGCTATTTACAACTTCGGTGTCCCGCCGCTTCGCGACTTCATGGGATGTCAGGTTGATAGAGGCAAACCAAAGCTCATGGTGATCCATCTTCGCTACCCGACGCAACAACCGGAGCAGGTAAACGCGCAGTAGCTCATCTTGGGTCAAGGTTGAGACGCGTGACCTTGTAATCTCTCCGTGTTGGAGATCATGGATGCCCTCGAAAACAAATACGTTCTTCATGGCGGTGAAGAGTGGGCGGTAGAACTCCATAACTGGTGCAACATCGCGCATGCCAGATAAAACGGCTCTGGGCTTGATTGTTTCGGGTAATGAAAACATTCGATGTCCGGAAAAATGCAGTCTCGGCAGGGGCCACTCTATGTGGCGATAGCCCTTTTATGTGGGGTCTGATTGCCGGGTGCAAAGTCAGCGCTTAGAAGATTAGGCAACTGTGTCGCTGGTGCAACATGGTCGAGCACACCCCCTGTCCGATCCGAACGCCTCGCCTGTCTGCTTGTTTTATCCCCTCTCACCTTTGCAACCGGAAATGAAATACCGCCGCTCTCTTTGTGGATGCGCGAACGTATGCAGGTGACTTAGATTCTTAGTTCATGTCTGAGAGCGATGCGTTGTCATCATTAACCGCACCTATGAGAAAATGAAAACTGCCGCCATCTATGCCCGTGTCAGCACCCTGCAACAAGCCGGGGCGGACAAAATATCAATAGAAACGCAAATCGAGCGCTGCAAAGAGCGAGCGGAAAAGGACGGATGCACGGGTACCTAGCGGGTTCGATCTATAGAGATGATGGCGTCAGTGGCGCTCTCGATCGGGCAGACCGCATGGCGTTCGGTCGTCTTCTACAAGATGCCGAAAAACGGCGCTTTCAAAAGGTCTACTTTTATTCAGTGGACCGATTCGGTCGAGATGAAGCGGTAATAGCCACGGCCCTCAAGGACCTTCGGAACGCAGGAATCGAATACTTCTCGCTGCGCGAGCCGCAACTCGAGGACCCGCTCTACCGCTCCTTGATTTCTGGCATGGCGGAGGCGGAACATAAGCGCATTCGGGAACGCACGCATCCAGCTCGGCTGAAAAAGTTTCAAGCTGGTTTTTGGGTATACGGTGAGCCGCCTTTTGGCTACCGCATCCGACCTGACCTCACTCTTGAACAATGTCTGCCCGAGGCTGGTGTGGTCAGAAGGATTTTTGCTGAAACGCTAGCTGGCAGAGGCAGGACGCAAATAGCAAAGCGATTAAACGCTGAACTCATCCCGCCTCCAAAGGTTCGAGTGAAATTAGCCGATGGGACCATTAGGAGACTTCGCCCGGGGTATTTCGGCGGTTGGACTGGACTCCAAGAGTGGCTGGAGGTTACCGGCGGCACTTTGGAAGGAGCTACTGAATGGCAGGGCAGCGCCATTCAGAAAATTGCTAGTAACCCGCTGGCTCACGGCGAATTGCGTGGCGTTAATCTGAAGATTTTCCCCGCGCCTATAATTAGCAGCAGCGAGTATCAGGCCGCACGCCATTCGGCTTCTAGTCGGCGACAAATAGGCAAGGCCGGTAATCATAATCACATTTTGACGAAGCTCATCTTCTGCGGCGGGTGCGCGCGGGCATACCGACACCGGACTGGACGCCGCAATGTTCACTACTGGTCATGCAACGGTCGACGGACTGGGCCCTCGTGCAAAAATCCAAATGTCCGGCACGAAAAAGCGGTGTCAACCGTGCTCGACGCTACCTCGGACTATCTTGTTCCTAAGCTGCAAGAACATGACTTGTATGAATACCTACTGGAGAGCACGCGCACTCGGATCGGGCAAGCGCGAGAACAACTTACGTCCGCCCAAATTCGTCTGAGTGAGCTCCAGAAACTACGAGACATGCACAGCGATAGTTTTGTAGCTGCCAAGAGCTATGGGTTGGAGGCGCATCACCTCGAAAAGATCGTCGCCGATCTACGGCATGTTGGTGACGAGCTGGCGGCACAGGATTTACTTGTGCGAGACCTTATCTACACCCTGGGACGCGCAGAGAACGAACTGGCAGAAACAGAAGACGAAGCCCGTCATGCTGCTCATATCGGTCATTTGATGCTGGGACTGTCTTTCGATCGCACCGAAGCACGCCCGATGGTAGAGGACTTGAGGCGCGTTCTTGAGATCGTGATAGATCGGATCACCGTCGGAACAGACGGATCTATTGAAGTGCGGTTCCGTAGCGAACTGGAATCATTTCCCCAGCTCATCAGGCAATTGGCGAAAGAAAGCTTGTCATTGGTTAGACAGGAGGGTCAGTTAGAGAACGCATAGAGCGCTGCATTTGTGAACCCACCACTGTGAAGGCCGGCAATCCCGCCGACATCTGCACTTGCACGTCGATGCCGAGCACATCGATACCCTGAAACGCCACGGTGTTGATGCGCGAGGTCAATGTTTCCGCCCCTTGCGATGACAGCTGCCGTGGCTGCCGTCAAATAAAGTCCATCGAAGCCATGAAATTGCCCATGAAATTGCCCATGACGACGGAGTCGATCGGTAAGCAGTGGCGACATCGTTGGCGCCGACGCGTGGGTAGCCGCAATGAAATACCGAAGACCATAGAGTAGAGAGACAAAAATGCAGTTCCTTCCGAGCAACCGCCCGCAACGACGTAGGGCAATATATCCGGGAGAAAGCGAGGGAGTAAAAGTGACGCTCCACAAGGATGCAGATTACAAGGGTTCGTAAATGAGCGTCGAACTGCCAGTTTTTGGACTGCTGTATCGATGGCCCAACTTCCGAACGGGCCGGCCCTCCGACATTGACATCGGCTTGTCACCAAACTGAAAAGTTTTGGCAACTCTTTAGATCAACTAAAAATTCTACCGCAATAATTTGAATTAGCGCATAAATTTAAACTAAGGGGGCCTATTTCGCTGATCGATGATCGCGCCGCCCTGTCGCCCCGATTTACACTTTGCCCGGCCAGCCCGCTGACGGTGCGAACGTAACATATTGAAATACAGGGATTCTAAAAGAGCGGCATCAATCGTGCATTAATCCAGCCATCAATTAGTGCTGGTCGCACACAGAGGGGGAATCATGAGGAAAGTACTGCTTTCAGGGGTTTGCGGTTTCGGACTGCTCGTGTCGGCATTTACCGCGGATGCGGCCATCATCCGCGTCACCGAAGGCGCATTCGTCGCCGGTGCCGGGTTGATCACGTTCAGTGAATTCGCGGTGGGAACGCCTAACCCGACCTATGCACCGGCCGCCTACGGCGGCGGTGTCGGCTCTCCGACCGTAACCTTTGATGGCTGGTTCACTGGCCAATCGCTGAGCTTGACTCCGGGCGTCGACTGCCCGGGCGCGTCGGCGTCTGCTTGCGTCGTCGGTAGCCCGACTGGGCCGTTGTCGCTGGACGCTGCGTCGCCCGATACCTTCATTACCACGGACGGCGCCGCTCCGAACTCTCCCGTGCTGTCTGGAACTCCGCTGTTTAACGGCCCGGTTGCCGTCCTGTTCGATGTCGATCTGGCCGGCGTCGGTTTCGATGCCGGCTTCTTCGATGCGGTTGGCAGCACCGGCATCACCGCGTTCGCGCGCGATGGATCCCTGCTCGGCACCGTGACCAACACGGGCCTGGGAATCGAGTTCCTCGGTCTCGTGACCGACGATGGCACCGCGCAGATCGCCGGCGTGTTTCTCGATCTGACGGGCGCCGAGCCAGCCGGCTTCGCGATCGACAGCCTGCGCTTCGGTCGCGCCGGCGAAGTCGTCGTTCCGGGCCGGATCCCGGAACCGGCAACCCTCGCCCTGTTTGGCGCGGGTCTGTTGGGCCTTGGCATGATGCGCCGGCGTCGCCGCGCCTAATCAGCCGACGGACTCCTTAGTCGAAGACGGCCGCACCAGTCCTGGTGCGGCCGTTTCCGTTTGTCGCGCAGGGTGACGCGACGGCCGGAGGTTTTGGCGATTGATCGGCGACGTCGGAGCGCCACACCCTCGCCCGGGTCGAACTTGGCCACAGCGACAGCTCGCCGCCATCTGCCGCTGTACGACGATGCCGAACGCATCGCTACGTGAAACCGCGGTGTCGATGCGCAAGGTCGTGGCGCGGCAGCCCAATCGGGTTGGGACCGCCTAGCCTGTGGGGAGCAAGGCGTGGCGGAAGCAGCGCCGCGGCCGTCGACCCGCCCAGGTGCGCTATGACGCCGCCGCGAGATGGGTGCTGGGCAGAGACGGCAGTCGGACGGTCACGCTGGTCCCCACGCCGACGGTGCTCGCGATATGGAGGCGTGCCGCCGTGAAGCCGCACGAGCGAATCGACGAGTGGCAGGCCAAGTCCGCTGCCGCCGTTCTGCCGGGAATAGCCGCGCGCCGCCTGCTCGAACGGCTTCATCAGGCGCGGCAGTTCGGCGGGTGCGATCCCGACACCCGTGTCGCGCACGGTGAACTCGACGATCCCCTTGGCGGGACCGCGCAGTTGCACCGCCACGGCGCCGCCTTCAGGCGTGAACTTCACCGCGTTCGTCAGCAGGTTGAGAAAAATCTGCTTGAGCGCCTGCGGGTCGGCCCGGCAGATGGGTTGCGTTTCGGGGACCTCAACGGAAAGCCGGATCCGCTTCGCGTCCGCGGCGCCCCGGATGAGCGGCATGGTGGCGTTCAGCACCGAGCAAGGGTCGAGGGCGACGGGGAGATATCTCGAGCTTTCCAGCCTCCGCCCTGGAGATATCGAGGATCGACGTGATGAGGTCCAGGAGATGCGTTCCGGACGCATGAATGTCGTCGGCATATTCCCGATAACGGGGATTTCCGAGCGGACCGAACAGCTCCCGGCGCTGCACGTCCGAGAACCCGATGATCGCGTTGAGCGGGGTGCGGAGTTCATGGCTCATGGTGGCGAGAAACTCGGACTTGGCGCGATTCGCCTTCTCGGCCCGAATCCGCGCGAGGTCGAGATCGGCATTGCGGGCCTCGAGCCGCCACTGCAGGCGCTGCAGCGCCATCATCAGCAGCGCGACGACAATCAGGATTTTGCAGATGAGCGAGGTCAGGAAATGGACGCTCTGGGCGAGCGAAGGCGCGAACAGATTGGGCTCGGCCGGCGCCACGATGGTCGATACCGCGCGGAACGCGAGCGTTACGGCCACCGTGCCGAACAACACGGCCGCGAGCATGGCTGGCGTCCGCCCCGTGCGCGCCGGCCCACGCACGAGTTCATAAGCGCACAGCAGGCAGCCGATCGAGAGCACGGTGGAAATCACCACGATGCGATTGAGAATATCGTCGACCACGTAGGTCTGGTGGGCGACAAACGCGGCCAAGGCGGCCGTCGCGGCCAGGGCGCCCGTCCAGCGCGCCGGCCGGCCATCGAATAGGCGGATTCCGTTCCAAAACGTGGCCAGGCTGACGACGCCGATAGCATTGGCCACGACGATCGACAGAAAATCGGGAAGGACGCCGCGCAGCGCCCCGCCGAGGACGCCCAAACCCACCAAAGCGGTGCCGACTGTCCAATGGGCGAGGCCAGGCGTGCTCCGGTGCCCGCGCCAGAAAACGACCATAAGCACCGCGAGCGTCAAGGAAACCAGGGAATGCACGATAAACAGCGTGCGGACGTCGATGCTCATGGGGTGTCAGGTCTAACCGCGCCGCCCTTAACACCTCGTTAAGATTACCCAAGCCTGGCCATCGGACGAGCGCGAACAAAGTCGATGGTCACGGCCTTCGATTATCGATCCTGCGACACCGCCAACTGCCGTACCACGGCCGTCATGGCCTGCGGATTGCGGCAGATGGTCAGGTGGGCGCCGTGCACTTCGTGGCCTCCGGAGGCCTCGCCTGGAGCGCGATCGGGGCGGCAGGTCTGCCATGCCACAACGCCATCGTCGCGCGTGAAAATGTTGAGCTCAGGCATCGTCAAAGGCCGCGCCAAGCGCGCCAGATCGAGATCGCGGCTATAAAACCGCCCGAGGAGATGGAACAGCGGTTCGATGGTGGCCGCCGTGGGTAGCCGATAGGGACTCGCCAGGGTGACGAGCTGGCGGACATCGCCTGGGTGGCTGTGGGCGAGATCGCGGGCGAGCAATCCGCCGAGGCTGATGCCGATGAGGCTGATCGGGCCGCCCTGCAGGTCGCGGAGCGCATCGAGCCGCCCGCGCAACCCGCTGAGAATGCGTGGGGTGGGACCCCAATTGATGCCGAGCTCCCAGCCCGGCGCGCGGAAGCCGCAGGCCTGCAGGAAGCGGCGGAACGGCGCCGTCGCCCAATCGCCGGTGAGGAATGCCGGAACCACCATCACCACCTGGCCATCCCCGTGCGGCAGATGAGCGGGATCGGGCGATGCGGGGAGGTCGAACAACAAGGCGTTGAGTTCGGCGACCAGCGCGGCTTTCGGCGGGCGCTGCACACGTCCGCTGCGATCGAAGAACTGGCCGGTCGGCGGCTGCGGCATCACGGGGTGTCCACGTCGCAACAGGCCATTTCCGGCGGCCCGGCCCGCTTACGGACCGGGTGTCACGGCCGGCGTGACGTCGGTCGATTTTTCCGTAACCCCCTGCGAAGCCAGCACTTGGTCCATCCGCGCGAAGAGCTGGCGCGGGAAATTCGAACTGGCGAACTGCATGGCGATGCGTTTCTCGTAAACCACCCTCACGGTCGTGGGTTTCGCGCTGGATCTCTCGATGAAGATCCGGCCGACCTCGCCCCAACTGAAGCCGTGCGGCGGACGGCCGATCAGGATGGCGTGGCCAGCGGGACGCTCCTCGCGTTCCACGGGGGTCAGCTTGAGCTGGGTCAGGCTGGTCAGCACCGCTTCCTTGGTCTGCTCATAGGGCGCCTGGAAGCTGCGCCCGATCCCTGCGTCGACCGGCTGTTGCCGGACGGTCGCGGCGCTGGCGCAGGCGGCGAGAAACAGGGCGCAGCCTGCTGCTGTCAAGCCCTGTCGAACGACGCAACCGTTCATCGTTGTCCCCCCGAACCGATGCCGCGTGATCGCAAACTTTAGCGGTGCGATGAGACCAGCGGCAAGCCCTCATGGCGCCGAATTCGCCGATGTACGTACACCAAAATAGTTATCAATTTCGGGGGTGTAATGAACACCGTCACCGGCCCCGAAATGTGTCGCCCCGCTTTACAGTTCAGGGGCGGATGGCGGTGGGCTAAGCTCCTGACATTCCTCAATTCCTGCTTGTGGCACAACCCATGCATGAGTTCTGCCAGCGAACACTCAGGAGGTTGATCATGGGTTTTAAGACTTTAACCGCCGCCGCCGCACTGGCCGTTGGCACCACATTCGCCGCTTCGACGGCATTTGCCGGGGTCATCCAGCACGCCGGCAGCTTCGATCCGGGGAACGTGCATCTCTATCAATTATTCGACAGCCTCGGCGCGAATAGCTACGACACCCCCGCGGAAGTCGACGCCGGGCAGATGCACGGCGATCAGTATTGGGCCATTGGAGGCTCGGGCGGCAGCAATGCCACGATGATCTTCGAAATTTCGGCGAACCAGAGCCAGACGGCCTTCGGCGTGTTCGACAAGGCCAATGCCGCCAACAAGGTGCAACTCTGGGACGGCGCAGCGACCCCGGGTTTTGGCAATGGCGCGGCCTCGGTGACTTTGACAATCTTGGCCAATGGCAACGTGGCGGTGGAAAACTCCATCGTCGGAAATTTCGCCGGTAACGCCTTCGGTTATTACATCAGGCTGCCGAATGGGAGCTTTTTCTACTCTGACGAGGCCTTGAACCCGGGCGGCACCGACCAGATGGTGACGTTCCGTGGCACCGGCCTTGTTCAGGACACCATCCAGATCGCCGACTTCGCGCCTGGCATCTGGGGCGTCGACGAATATATCCTGGCCTGGGAAGACATCCTGGCCAGCTTGCCGGTTGGCCCGGGCGGCACGGACAACGACTACAATGACCTGGTCATCCTGGTCGAATCCGTCAACACGATCCCGGAGCCCGGCACTCTCGCGGTTCTCGGTCTGGGCCTCCTCGGCCTCGGCATGCTCCGCCGCCGCTCGACGAAAGCCTAAGCCTCAGAACTCAGCGGTCGCAATTTCCTGAGTTGAAAGCGGCGCCTTCGGGCGCCGCTTTTATTTTGCGTCGGGCGCGGCACCCCTCGGCGCCCCGCCCATACTCGAGCTCTATTTCGGCTGGCCGACCATGGCGGGCGCCGGTCTCGGCAGGACGAGGCCGGTGACGACCGGCAGATGGTCGGAGCCGAGATCGGGACCCACAACGTAATCCCGCACGCCGATCTGCGGGCTGGCGAGTACATGGTCGATGGCGAGTCCGACCATCGGCTGGCGCGACATCCAGGTCGCCGTCACGCCGCGCCCGAGCGCCGCATCCCGCAGTCCCGCCGCCTCGCTCAACCGCCGAAATGCCGGCGCCCAGGGTGTCACGTTGAGGTCGCCCGCCAGGATGGCGCGGCCCGGCGGCGCGTTCGCGAGCAAGCGCGCGGCGAGCGCGAGTTGCGCATTCTGCTTGTCCGAGGCCGGGCCGAACGGTGCGATGGCATGAAGTCCGACCAGCCGGACGCACTGGCTTGGATCCTGGCGGGCTTCCTCGCACAGGTCGGCGGCCAGCACCGGCAGGGCGCGGTCCACGCTGCGGTCGATCTGGAAGCCGGCCACCGGCCAGCGGCTGAACACCATCAAGTCGTGCGGCCGCCCGCTGTTGCCGTCGATGCGATGGGGGTAATCGGCGCCCAGGCTGTCGGTCAGCCAGTCGTAGTAGTTCGGCACTTCGGTGAGCAGGATGACGTCGGGCTGCTCGGCGTGGACGAACTCGAGGAAGGCGGCCCGTTGCGTGGTGCGTCCCTGCATGTTGTAGGTCATCACCCGCAACGCGCTGCCGCCCTCGTCGGCCGGCCGTGCCTGCGCGGTGACATAGGGGATGATCGGCGCCGCGTTGAGCGTGAGAAGCGCGGCACAGGCGATCGCGGCAAAGGCCCGGCGCTGGAAAATGGCGAGAAACAGCCAGATAAAACTGAGCGCCACCAAATGCGGGCGGAAGTGCGCGGCGAGATCGAGGATCCACGACAACTCGCCGTGGAAACCAGCCGCGGTAACGCCCGCAAGCGCGACAATTCCGAGCCAGACAAAGGTGCCGAGCCAGCGCGGCATGTCAGCCAAGCCGGCCATGGCGGGGATGGCGCTGGCGAGGGTCTCCGGCGATTCGATTCGCCACAGAACCGGTCGACCTCGGCAAGCGGCCGGTGGTACGCGTCATCATCGTCTCGACCGATATTCTCAGACCGGCCGCCTGCGCTCGCGACGTCCGACCATGCGGCGCTCGATGGCGTCCCACACGTCGCGCTCCAGCAGCGTGCCGTCGAGCCGGTTGATCTCCTGGATGCCGGTGGGCGAGGTGACGTTGATTTCGGTGAGATAGTTGCCGATCACATCGATGCCGACGAAGATCAAACCACGCTCCTTCAGCGTCGGACCGATGGCGGCGCAGATTTCCTTGTCACGCTCGGTGAGCTTGGCCTTCTGGGCGCGGCCGCCGACATGCAGGTTGGCGCGCGCCTCGCCCGATGCGGGAATCCGCGCGACCGCGCCCTTGGCCTCGCCGTCGATCAGGATGATGCGCTTGTCGCCGCTCCGCACGTCCGGCAGGTATTTCTGCACCACGATCGGCTCGCGGTAGAGCTGGGTGAAGACTTCGAGCAGGGCGTTCATGTTCTCGTCGTCGGGCAGCACGTGGAACACGCCGGCGCCGCCGTTGCCGTAGAGCGGCTTGAGAATGATGTCCTTGTGCTTCTTGCGGAAGGCGAGGATCTGCTGGCGGTCCGCCGTGATCAAGGTCGGCGGCATGACGCCGTCGAAATGGGTGACGAACAGTTTCTCCGGCGCGTTGCGCACGCTCACCGGATCGTTCACCACCAGCGTTCCCGGGTGGATATGCTCGAGCAGATGGGTCGCGGTGATGTAGGCCATGTCGAACGGCGGATCCTGGCGCATCATCACAACGTCCATGGTCGCCAGATCGATCAACTGCGGCTCGCCCAGGGTAAAATGATCGCCGAGCTTGCGGCGCACCTTGAGCTCGCGTGTCTGCGCCATGACGCGGCCGTCGATCAGCGCCATTTCCTGCGGCAGGTAATGAAACAACGCGTGATTGCGGCGCTGCGCCTCCAACGCCAGAACGAAGGTCGAATCGGCATCGATATTGATGCCGGCCATGGGGTCCATCTGAAAGGCGACAGCCAAGCTCATCCGTGAGCCTCACAACAACGCGGGGAAGGGGAAACGACGCGGAACGGCGGATTATGACCCGGGACGCGCGAACGGGCCAGAGTCGAGCGCCGATTTACCGGGCGATAGCCGGGGAATACCGGCCGGTCAGTTGAGCCGCTGGCGCAGTTGTTGGAGCAACTGGGCGGCGCTGTGGCGCGCCGCCGGTTCATGGGCGATGGTGAGATAATGCTCGAGCGCGGCCATCGCCGCGCGCAGGTTGCCGGCATGGGCGTGCAGCGCGCCAGCCTCACGCCACAGTTCCGCTTCGCCCGGCGCGAACAACAGCATGCGGTCGAGCACGGCGGCCGCCCGGTCGCTGCGCCCCTGGGCGGCGAGCCGCGCCTTGATGTTGTTCTGCAGCCGCAGCAGCACGGCGCGGTTGCCGAGCGGCGCGCAATGCTGCGGGCTGAGCTCGGCGGCGTCCCCGGCCACAGCCTTGAGGAAGGCCCGTAACTGGTTGGCGCCATCGAGCCGTCGGGCCGCGAATGGGTCGATAATGGCGCGCGCGCCGTCCGCCTCGACCGCGATCAGGAAATGGGCCGGAAAATTCAAGCCATAGGCGGTCCAGCCTTGGGCTCGCGCGGCATGGATATAGAGAATGCCGAGCGCCACCGGCAGGCCTTTGCGCCGGTCGATGACCCGCATCAGGTTGGCGTTCTGCAGATCGTCGTAGGTCAGCTCGTCGCCCTGGTAGCCATGCTCGCCCGCGATCACGCCGAGCAGCGCCGCGGCATGGGCATCGAGGCTCGCGGGATCGCCCCGGCGTCGTATCGCGTCGCGCGCCACGGCCTCGGAAAGATCGTGCAGATGGTGGCGATAGCGCTCGAGCGCCCACGCGCGGCCGTTCGAGCGCGGCCAGCATCAAGGCGGCGTCGGCGAGATCGAAGTCGTCATCGGGCAGGCCGGCCAGCCGCTGCAGCGCCTGTTTGACTTCGGCGCTGGAGGGCGCTCCGGGCGAAGCGCCGGGATCGGGCGCCGCGCCGCTCATTGGCCTCCAGGCGGGGGCTCCAGCGGCACGGACTGAATCGAGGACCCGCCGCTGCGCGGCGCCGCGCCACCGATCGGGCCGCCGGTGCCGCCATATCCGGCGTCGCCATAGCCGCTGTTGACCGGCACCGTCGCCGGGCTCGCGCCGCTGAAGTCCGATCCAGCGGACGGCTGCGATGTCGCCGTCGTGCCGCGGGTCACGGTGCCGGGCGGCATGCCGGTGCGCCGCGGATCGTCCTTGAGGAGCACGTAGCTGACCACGCGCCGGACATATTCGACACTGCGTGCATTGTTGAGCACGAGGTCGAGTTCGTTGCGGTCCTGCGCCACGCCCATGATGTAGACGTTGCCGCGCACGGTTTCGATCGAGTAGTTGATCGAATAGATGTTCTTGTCGAACAGCAGCTTGGTCTTGAGCTGGGTGGCGATCCAGGAATCCCGCGCGAAGGTGCCGCTGGTGCCCTTGGGATCGACGATGATCTCGTCGATCACTTCTTTGACGCCCTTGGCGCGCCAGGCGCGCTTGACCGCCTCGTCCTTCCATTCCTGCTTGGCGACGACGCCGGTGATCATCACCCGCCCCTCATGCACATTGAGGTTCAGCTGATGGTACATCTCGGTGTTTTCTTCGAACCACAGGAAGTTGATCGCCGTGCGGATCTGCGTGTCCCCGACGGCGCCGCCGAGGCCACGCTCCTGGGAGGCGGCGACCGCGCCGGTGGCGCCGGCGCCGATGATGGTCTCGGCGCAGCCGGCGACCAGCGGGAGGGCGCCGAGCAGCGCCAGGCTTGCGATGATGCGGCGAAGTCTCAAAGCGTCGTTCGACAGCATGCTCATCTAAATCCTCGTGCGAGAGTCATACAAGGCGGCGCGCTTGTCCAGTCCTGCAGCGGCATTTACAGCGAATTCGCGCGAAGTTCCACAATTACTCATCACGCCCATCAATTGACTCACGGACTGGACTTGTCATCACTCACGCCAGGCGTCGCGGAGAACGACCGGCCAGCGCCATGGCAGGACGAGGTACCGCGTCGAAGCGCGCGTCGAGCACGGCGAGCGCGGGATGGCGCGCCAGATAGAGTCCGGCGGCGCGCCGGATGCGCTGCTGCTGCCGCTGGCCGATCGCCTCGCCGGCGGCCGCGAGATCCTCGCGAGTCTTCACCTCGATGAAGGCAATTGTGCGGCGCCGCCGCGCGACGATGTCGATTTCGCCGGCCGGGCTCTTCCAGTCACGGTCGAGAATCCGCCAGCCCGTGACCACGAGCAGGGCGGCGGCGGCGGTTTCCGCCCATCGTCCATGGCGCCAGGCGCGCGTCCGGTCGGGCCGCCCCGCGCCGCCGCCGCTCATGGCCCGCTCCCCGGCTTGTCGGCCTCCGCCGTGTCCTTCTCGGCGAGGTGCAGCGCGCGGGCATAGACCTGTTTGCGCGGCAGGCCGGTCGCGCTCGCCACCGCGGCCACGGCATCCTTCAGGCTCATCCGTTCGAGGGCGACGGCGAGCTGCGAATCCAGTGTTTCGGCGGCGGCCTCGGCAGCCGCGCCGGTCGCGCCGCCGCACACGATGACGATCTCGCCCTTGGGCGGGCCGCTTTCCCGGTAATGGGCGGCCAATTCCGCGAGGCTGCCGCGCCGGCATTCCTCGAACAGCTTGGTCAGTTCGCGCGCCACGGCGGCCGGTCGGTCGCCCAGGACCTCGGCCATGTCGGCCAGGGATTCGGCCAGCCGCTGGGCGGACTCGAAGAACAGCAACGTCGCGGGAACCGCGGCAAGCTCGCCGAACACCCGGCGCCGGGCGGCCGGCTTGTTGGGCAGGAATCCGGCGAACAGGAAGCGGTCGGACGGCAGGCCGGAGACCAGAAGAGCCGTGAGCGGGGCGGAAGGCCCGGGCACCGGTATGACCGGGATGCCGGCCTCGATACAGGCGCGTACCAGCTTGTAGCCCGGGTCGGACACCAGCGGCGTGCCGGCGTCGGACACCAGGGCGATGCGTCCGCCGCCGCTCAAATTGGCGAGCAGCCGCGGCCGCGTCCTGGCGGCGTTATGCTCATGGTAGGGCGTGAGCTTGGCGCCGACCCCATGGCGCGCCAGCAGCTTCGCGGTGACGCGGCTGTCCTCGCAGGCCACCTCGTCGACCGCGCGCAGCACGGTGAGCGCCCGCAGGGTGATGTCCTCGGCATTGCCGATCGGCGTCGCGACGACATAAAGTCCCGGCGCCAGCGGCGACGCATCCGTGGCGTCCCGGCGCCCGAGGGCATTTCCGACGTGGGCGGTCCGATTCTTCGCCGCTGCCGGTTTACTTGCCGGCGCGCCCTGGTTACGTTGGGACACAGTCCGGCCCATGTCCTCGGTGTCGCCCGATACCACGAGAAAGTCCATCCCCCCGCTGCCGCTTATCCTCACGGTGTCTATGACGGCTCATTTCCCGACCTTTCGCTTCTCCGACTCGACCGCTCGCACCATAGCGCGTCCGTCCTGGCGGCGCTGGGCAGCCGTCGCCCTGCTGGCGCCGGTCCTGGCCCTCGCCGCCGGCTGTACGCCCGCGCGCCAAGCGCCGGTTCGGCCGGCGCCCACGGCACCCGCGCCGGACGCCACTCAGGCGCCGCGCGGCATCGCGCCGCAAGTCGAGACACTGCCGCCATTGGACTCCGATATCAAGCTCACGCCGCCGCCCGGCGCGCGTGAAACGGTCACGGTGGCGTTGCTGGCGCCGCTCAGCGGGCCGCATGCCGGCTTTGGCCAGGCGCTGCTCAACGCCGCGCAGATGGCGCTGTTCGATCTCAGCGGCGCGCCCGATGGCGGTCCCGGCGCCTTGGAAATCGCCCTGGCGCCGCGCGATACGGGCGGCACGCCGGAGGGCGCGCTACGCGCCGCCCAGGAAGCGATCGATTCGGGCGCTCGGCTCATCCTCGGCCCGGTATTCTCGTCCGAGGTCGAGGCAGTCGCCCCGCTGACCCGCGCCCGCGGCGTGCCCCTGGTCGCCTTCACCAACGATTATGCGGTGGCCGGCGACGACGTCTATGTCCTCGGCTTCACGCCGGAATTGCAATTCGAGCGCGTGGTCAATTACGCCGCCGGCCGCGGCGCCACGCGCTTCGCCGCCCTGGTGCCCGACTCGGTCTACGGCAATCGCATCACCGCCGCCCTGCAGAACGCGGTGCGCAATCTCAATGCCCAGGTGACGCGCGTCGAAACCTACGACCCGCAGCTCACCACCCAGGGCGTATCCCCGGTGGTGCGCCGGCTCGCCAACTATAATCAGCGGCACGCGGCCCTGCTCGCCCAACGCAAGGAGCTCGCGGCGAAGGGCGACGAGGCCTCGCGCGCGGCGCTGCGCCGGCTGGAGCGGGTCGAGACGCTGGGCGACGTGGAATTCGACGCGGTGATCATTCCGGAAAGCGGCGATCGGCTCAAGGTCATCGCGCCGCTGCTGCTGTTCTACGACATCGATCCGCGCCGCGTGCATGCGCTCGGGCCGCTGGAATGGGATTCGCCGGAAACCTGGACCGAGCCGGCGCTGGTCGGCGGTTGGTATCCGGCGCCGGCCGAGGAGTCGCACCGCGTGTTTCAGCAATCCTACCGCCAGACTTACGGCCAGACGCCGCCGCCGCGCGCCTCGCTCGGCTACGATGCGACGGCGCTCGCGGTCGTGCTGGCGCGCAGCGGCGGCCGTGACGCGTTCTCCCGCGAAGCGATCGCCGCGCCGAACGGCTTCGCCGGCGTCGACGGCATCTTCCGTCTGTTGCCGACGGGCGTCGTCGAGCGCGGGCTCGCGGTAAAGCAAATCGGCTCGCGCAGCTCGCGGGTGGTCAGCCCGGCGCCGCAGACTTTCGAAAAACTCACGCAATAGCCGCCGACACTCTAAGCGAGCAGCGCGGTCAGCACGCTGTTGAGCCGCTGGCGGCCCGCCGCCGTGGCGCGCAATCCGTCGTCGTCGAGCATCAGGAAGCCACCGTCGATCAGGCGCGCGAGTCGCGCGCCATCGAGCACGGCTTCGGGCTCGCCGCCGGCGAGGCGCAGGAAGCGTTCGCGCGGAATGGCCTCGGCGAGGCGCAGGCCCATCATCAGCATCTCGGTCAGGCGGTCGTCGCGCCCGACCATGGCTTCTTCCTGCGAGCCGCTGCCCTCCTGCTCGACCGCGCGCAGCCAGTCTTCCGGCTTGTGCTTGCGCATGGTGGCGAGCGTCTCGCCATCGAGGGTCAGCCGGCCGTGAGCGCCGGGACCGACGCCGGCATAGTCTTCCGAGCGCCAGTAGATCAGGTTGTGGCGGCTCTCCAGTCCGGGCCGCGCGTGGTTGGAAATTTCGTAGGCGCGCAAGCCGGCTGCCGCCAGGCGCTCCTGGGTTTCCTCGAACAGCGCGGCGGCGGTCGCTTCATCGGGTAGCACGAAATCGCCGCGCCGATGCGCGGCATAGAACGGCGTGCCCTTCTCGATGGTGAGCTGGTAGACCGACAGAGTGGGAGGTGCCGAAACCGATGGCGGTGTCGAGCTCGTCGCGCCACGCTGCGACCGTCTGGCCGGGCCGTGCATAGATCAGATCGCACGAGACGCGTGAAAATGTCTTCCGCGCGGTATCGAGCGCGGCGAGCGCCTGCGCGCGATCATGGGCGCGGCCGAGGAACTTCAGAGTCTCGTCATGCAGTGCCTGGATGCCGAGCGAGACGCGGTTGACCCCCGCAGCGCGGAACCCGGCGAAGCGCGCGGCCTCGACCGAGCTCGGATTCGCTTCCAGGGTGATCTCGCACTCCGGCGCCAAGCCCCAGAGCGCGCGCGCTTGGTCGATGATCGCGGCCACCGTGTCGGGTGCCATCAGGGATGGCGTGCCACCACCGAAGAAGATGCTGACCAGTGGACGTGGCGCGCCGTTGCCGAGCGTGCGCGCCGCTTCGAACGCCATCTCGCGCAGATAAGCGCCGCGCCAGCGGGCCTGATGGGCGGCGCTATCGACCCCGTCGCGCACATGGCTGTTGAAGTCGCAATAGGGGCATTTCGAGACGCAGAACGGCCAATGCACATAGAGGCCCAGCGGCACCTGGGGGCCGGGTAGCACGGGATCGATCGCGGCGGCGGGAGTCATGGCGGTGAATATAGGCATTCCCGCCCTGGCGCGCCGGTAAAAGAAAGCGGGCCGCGATGCGGCGGCCCGCTTTCCTTGGGCGTCACGAGTTATTGCTGGTCCCGAGATGCCGCTCGCAGACATGGGTGATCGGGTCGCACCAGGCTCCGGTCACCACCGGCGCGCCGGAGTTGGACAGCGCCGCGCCGCCACCGCCAGACTGGGCGCTGCTGTCGGCGGCGGAGGAATTCGGCGAGGCGGCCGACTGAGCCGGCACCGCCGGCCTGATCGGCGCGGCATGGTCGGCGGCGCTCGCGAGAGTCGGCAGAGCGCCGAGGCTCATGCCGAGCATCATCGCGCAGAGAACCTTCGTAGCGCGAGATTTGGGTTTCACTGTCAACCGGGTCATGGCGTGTCTCCTGAGACCCGGTGGTGGGCGACTGAGCGCATCGCGCATGAGAAAACGGGCCGCAATCGCGGCCCGTTTCCTCACTGACGCTGTTTACGCTGCCATGACTTTACGCGTGATCAAACTCTGCTGAACGCGTGATCAACTGCGACGGATCGAAACCGCCTTTACTCAACCACCGACGCGCGGTGCCGGCTTCACCTTCTCCGGGGTCGCCGCCTTCTGGTCGACCTTGCCGGCTGCCGGATTCTTGGCCGGCTGGTTCTTGGCGCCATCGTTTTTGGCATGGGCATTCAGGCAGGCATCATGCGCCGCCTTGTCCTTGATGGTGGCGCACGCCTGAGCCGCCTGACGGTTCGCCTTGCGGTCGGCCGGCTTGACGGTGGCGGCGTCGCGTTTGGCTTTACCATCAAGCGGCGCGGTTGCGCCCTGCTTCATGGTGTCGCCCGACTTGTTCTGCACCGTGCCCGGCGCCGCGCCGCTCTTGCCCGATTCGACCGGCGCCGACTTCTGAATGGCGGGGGCGTCGAGCGACGGCGCGCTCTGCTGCGCCATCGCGCCGCTCGCGGCGAAACCGATCAGAGCGGCGAACGCGGTGGCGGTCAGGAAGGACTTGGTCATGTGATGCTCTCCGTTCGTTTTCGGCGCGCGGTGTGGGAACGTGCGGCGCCGGACCCGTGAAGGCTCACATCGGGCGGTGTCCAAACTAAGGCGGCACAAGGGAATCTCGCGCCACACATGTGGAATTGCGCGCCTTATTCGTTAACAGCACGCCCTCTCAACAGCTCGGGAGGCCGGCGGGAGAGCGGGATTCGGTGAAGGTGGCTGCCACCAGCTTGTGGAAGGCATCGGCGCGGTGGCTGATCGCATGCTTCATGGCCGGATCTATTTCGCCGAAGGTCTGGGTCTGGCCGTCGGCGACGAACATCGGGTCATAGCCGAAGCCGCGCGCGCCGCGCGGCGGCCACACCAGGCGGCCGTCGACACGGCCCTCGAACGCGCGCGCCACCGGCGTGCCACCGTAGGAAATCGCCGGCCAGCACAGCGCCAGGGCGCAGACGAAATAGGCCCGGCGATCCGCTACCGCATGGGTGCGCGCGCGCGCCGCCAATTCGCGCTCGATGCGCTCCATGGCGCCGGCGAAATTCTTGTCGGGTCCGGCCCAGCGCGCGGAATAGATGCCGGGCGCGCCGTTCAGCGCCGCCACCACGAGGCCGGAATTGTCGGCCAGCGCCGGCAGTCCGGATGCGAGTGCCGCCGCATTCGCCTTGATCAGGGCGTTCTCGGCGAATGTCGCGCCGGTTTCCTCCGGCTCGGGCAGACCGAGCTCGCCGGCCGAAATCACCGTGACGTCGAACGGCTTGAGCAGCTCGGCGATCTCGCGCACCTTGCCCGCGTTGTGGCTGGCCAGAACCAGCCTGCCGCCGGCGAGCGCGGATGGTTTGCTGCGTGCCATGCGCGCCCCGCCGTCAGGCGAGTCCGAGCGCGGCGCGCTGCAGCTTGGCCAGTTCGCCGACGCCCTTCTGGGCGAGCGCCAACAGCGAATCGAACTGCGCCTTGTCGAACGGCGTCTGCTCGGCGGTACTTTGAATCTCGACGAAACGACCGGTGCCGGTGAGCACGAAATTGGCGTCGGTCATGGCGCAGCTATCCTCGGCGTAGTCGAGATCGAGCACCGGTTGGCCGTCGCAGATGCCGCAGGAAATCGCCGCGACCTGATCGGTGAGCGGCAGCTTCTTCAGCTTGCCCGCCTTGATCAGCTTGTTGAGCGCCAGGTAGAGCGCGACGTAAGAACCGGTGATCGCCGCGGTGCGCGTGCCGCCGTCGGCCTGCAGCACATCGCAGTCGATGCGGATCTGCCGTTCGCCGAGCGCCGGAAGATCGGTGATCGCACGGAGCGAGCGGCCGATCAGGCGCTGGATCTCCTGGGTGCGCCCGCTCTGCTTGCCGCGCGCGGCTTCGCGGTCGGTGCGGGTGTGGGTCGAGCGGGGCAGCATGCCGTATTCCGCCGTCACCCAGCCGCGGCCCGAATCGCGCAGGAAGGGCGGCACCTTCTCTTCCACGCTCGCGGTGCACAGCACATGGGTGTCGCCGAAACGCGCGAGGCAGGAGCCTTCGGCGTATTTGGCCGCGCCTGGCTCAAGGGTGACGGAACGAAGTTGATCGGTGGCGCGTCCGGAGGGTCGCATGGGATGTCCTTGCTGGTCAGCTGCGGTTTTACAGGATTGGCGCGCAAGCTAACCTCTCGCCCTGTTGCCGTCCAGCATCCAGCATCCCCGCGCCGGCCGCTAATCAGAGGATCGATCGCCCCGCTCGTGACGCAGCATGCGGCCGCGCGCCGGTGCTTGCTGCCGGGTGTCGTAGCCGATGCGCTTGTTGGAAGCATGGGGTCCGCTGCGGGTGCCCATGAAAATCAGCGGCCCCGCGCCGGTGTTCTCCAGCGCATAGAACGAGCCGCCGCGAATCAGCGCGGCCATGCCCGGGGTCAGCACCGATTGGCCGCCATCGGGAAAGGTCATGGCGCACTCGCCTTCGAGCACCAGCATGGTCTGGTCCTGATTGTGGCAATGCATCTCCTCGCGCTCGCCCGGCCTGGCATAATGCACCCAGGCATGCATTTTCCGGGTATCCATCACCATGATGCGCGATTCCTCGCGCTTGGCGTAGCCGGCCAGATCCAGGACCTCGATCGTCATGCGTCTCCCCCAAGGCTGTTCTTCCTATCTTATGACGATGACATAGGGCCGTCACCCCGTCTGGGGCCCTTGGGGCCCGCGAATTGGACAAGATTAAGACCCGCCTCCGTTGACGTGGGGGTTCCCCGTCACTAGATTCCGGGCCAGGGCCGGATTTCAGCGATGTCCGGCCACGATTTACAGCCTATGATCGGTCATGACCACGGCACCCAAAGCGGCCATCACCGAACTCAACGAGCGTTCCCGCGAGATCTTCCGCAATATCGTCGAATCCTATGTGGAGACCGGGGAGCCGGTGGGTTCACGCACCCTGTCGCGGCGCCTCGCCGCGCATCTCTCGCCGGCGACCATCCGCAATGTGATGTCCGACCTGCAGGATGCCGGACTGCTGTTTTCGCCCCATACCTCGGCCGGGCGGCTGCCCACCGAGGCCGGGCTCAAGATGTTCGTCGATGGCCTGCTCGAACTGGGCGGGCTGACCAAGGAAGAGCGCCACGATATCGAGAGCAAGTGCGGCGCCGCCGGCAAAAGCTATGAAGAGGCATTGGCCGAAGCCTCGACCATGCTGTCGGGTCTGTCGCGCTGCGCCGGGCTGGTGACCGCGCCCAAGGCGGAAACCCCGCTCAAGCATATCGAGTTCGTCGGGCTCGCCAACGGCCGTGCCCTGGTGGTCATGGTGGCCGAGAACGGCCTGGTCGAGAACCGCCTGATCGATGTCCCGATGGGGGTTCCCGCCTCGTCGATGATCGAGGCGACGAATTATCTCAACGCCAAACTGGTCGGGCGCACGCTCAAGGACGCGCGCCGCGAAATCATCGCCGAATTGGAGGAACACCGCGCGCAATTGGATCGTTTGACGAGTCAGTTGGTCGAGCAGGGCCTGGCGACCTGGTCGGGCGAGCAGAAAGGCGGCTATCTGATCGTCCGCGGCCAAGCCAACCTGCTCGAGAACATCACCGCGCTTGAGGATCTGGAACGCATCCGCGGCCTGTTCCAGGCGCTCGAAACCAGGGAAACCATGGCCAAGCTCGTCGATCTCGCGACCACCGCCGATGGCGTGCAGATCTTCATCGGCGCGGGCAACGAGCTGTTCCGCAACGCGGGCTGTTCGATGATCGTCGCGCCATTCGCCAATTCGGCGGAAAAAATCGTCGGCGCGATCGGCGTGATCGGCCCGACGCGACTCAATTACGCGCGGATCATCCCGATGGTGGATTACACCGCCAAGGTGATCGGCCGCCTGATCGGTTGACCGGTCGGTTGAGTCCCACTCTTTTCTTTTTCACTTCGTACAGTTGATGGATCGAACGATGACTGCGCAAGACAACGACAATCCACCCAGAATGGACGCTGCAGCCCATCCGGGCGGCGGCCGCGAGCCGACGCTGGATGTGCCGCCGATGCCCGACAGGGCGGACTCGCCGACGCCCGACAGGGCGGACTCCGAGGACGACGTCGCGATTCCCGAGCGTGCGGCCGAAAGCCAGGCGCACCTCGGCGAATGCCAATGCCGAGCTCGAGCAAGCGCGGGCGGAAGCGGCCGAGTACAAGGACAAGGCGCTGCGCGCCGTGGCCGAGCTCGAGAATTTTCGCCGCCGCGCCGAAAAAGAGCGCGAGGATGTCGCGAAATACGCGATCAGCAACTTCGCCCGCGAGATGATGCCGGTGGCGGACAATCTCCGGCGGGCGCTGGACTCGCAGCCGGCGGTGGCGGACGAGGCAGTCGCCGCCTTGCTCAAGCCGTTCATCGCCGGCATCGAGCTCACCGAGCGCGAGCTGCTCGCGGCGTTCGAGCGTTTCGGCCTGAAAAAGATCGAGCCGCTCGGCCAGCCCTTCGATCACAACTATCACCAGGCGATGTTCGAGCTGGAAGATCCCAACCAGCCGCCGGGCATCGTCGTGCAGGTGATGCAGCCGGGCTATGTGTTGAAGGACCGCCTGCTGCGGCCGGCCCTGGTCGCCGTCAGCAAGGGCGGGCCGGCCAAATCGTCCGAGGATCGCACGGCGTCGTTCGCCGCCAATGATGCTTATACGTCGTCGTCGGGCCACGCGGGTGGCCCGGGCGGCGAAGGCCGCACGGTGGATACCAAAGCATAAACGGGTCTGCCGGTTCGCCGGCGCATGAAAGGAGGCGCATGGCGACGTCGCCAAAACAAGTCGGGGCCGCAAGCCAGTTCGTGGCGAATCAATTCGCGGCCGATTTGCTTCGCGACATCGCGACGCGCTATCGCACGGTGCGCGCGCTGACCGAATCGCTCGCCGCGCCGCTGACGCCGGAAGACCAGCAGGTCCAGACCACCGCCGACGTCAGTCCGACCAAATGGCATCTTGGCCATAGCGCATGGTTTTTCGAAACCTTCCTGCTGCTGCCGCAGCTCGCCGGCTATGCGCCGTTTCATCCGCGCTTCGGCTATCTGTTCAACTCTTACTATGACGCGGTCGGGCCGCGCCATGCGCGCGCCCGGCGCGGCGATCTGTCGCGGCCCTCGGTCGCCGAGATTCTGGCGTATCGCGCCCATGTCGATGCGGCCATGCGCCGCCTGATGGCGAGCGCGGCCGCGGCGCGCGCCGCGCCGCTGATCGAACTCGGGCTGCACCACGAGCAGCAGCATCAGGAGCTCATCCTGATGGACATCAAGCAAGTGTTCGGCGCAAATCCCCTGGCGCCCGTCTATGCCGAGGCCAAATCCCCGGCCCCGTCGAGCGTCCCGCCGCTGACGTTTCACGATTTCGCCGGCGGGCTGCACGAGATCGGGGCGCCGGCGCCGGGAGAGGGCGCCGGCTTCGCCTTCGACAACGAGACGCCGCGCCATAGGGTGCACCTGATCGACTATCGGCTGGCGACGCGGCTCGTCACCAACGGCGAATATCTCGAGTTCATCCGTGACGGCGGCTACCGCGAGGCCGCGCATTGGCTGTCGGACGGCTGGAGCTGGGTGCAGGCGGAGGGCATCACCACCCCGCTCTACTGGCGCCTCGATGAGGATGCGCGGTTGAGCGACGAGTCTCATGTCCCGTGGCGCGAATTCACCCTGACCGGCGAGCGGCCGCTCGATCTGGCCGCGCCGGTGTGCCATGTCAGCTATTACGAGGCCGACGCCTATGCGCGCTGGTCCGGCCGCCGGCTGGCGAGCGAGGCGGAATGGGAAGTCGCCGCGCGCGCGCAGCTTGCACGAGAATGCGGGAATCCCTGTGGAAGCCGGCGCCAACCTGCTCGGCAGCGGCCATTTCCATCCGGTGGCACGGCAGCCATCGGGCGATGCCCGGTCCGGCGTGGGCCAGATGTTCGGCGATGTCTGGGAATGGACGTCGAGCGCCTATTCGGCCTATCCGGGCTTTCGCACGTCGCCCGGCGCGGTCGGAGAATATAATGGCAAGTTCATGATCAACCAGATGGTGCTGCGCGGCGGCTGTGCGCTGACGCCGCCCGGCCATATCCGTCCCACCTACCGCAATTTCTTCTATCCCCACCAGCGCTGGCAGATGGCCGGTATCCGCCTGGCCTGCGATGCCTGAGGCCGCACCTTGGAATCCGCGGCGAAAGCCGTATAAATCTTTGAAATCCAGAAAAATTTTCTGGGCATCGCGGACCCGGCGGGGCGCCTCGCCGGCGCGCTGGCGCGGCGCCGAAGGGCGGACGTTCGCAATGTCGCGGGACGGCGATACGCGATCCCTATCGGATGCTGCCCGATTTTAAAACTTATTAATTCCACGCGTGTATTTCGCGCATCGTCCGCGCCTTACGGTGTTGCAGCCGAATGGCGGGGTCCCTATATAGCTTGCAGCCCGAGGCCACTGAAAACGGGGGCGGCCGAGGGGACAGCGTTCAACCGAACAACGGATATCCCGAATGGGGGTCCTGTCCGGCGCCGTGTTGGGCCGGTAGGGCCTGCTGAAGCAAGAGGATCGTCATGAGCAAAGTCATTGGTATCGACCTGGGCACCACGAACTCGTGCGTTGCCGTCATGGAAGGCTCGAGCGCGAAGGTGATCGAGAACGCGGAAGGCGCGCGCACGACGCCGTCGATGGTGGCCTTCACCAACTCCGGCGAGCGCCTGGTCGGCCAGGCCGCCAAGCGCCAGGCCGTCACCAACCCGGAAAACACCTTCTCCGCGATCAAGCGCCTGATCGGCCGCAGCTTCAAGGATCCGATGACCCAGAAGGACATCGGCCTGGTGCCCTACAAGATCGTCGAGGGCGACAATGGCGACGCCTGGGTCGAGGCCCAGGGCAAGAAATACTCACCCAGCCAGATTTCCGCCTTCATCCTGCAGAAGATGAAGGAAACCGCCGAGCGCTACCTCGGCGAGACCGTGACCCAGGCGGTCATCACCGTCCCCGCCTACTTCAATGACTCCCAGCGCCAAGCCACCAAGGACGCCGGCAAGATCGCCGGCCTGGAAGTGCTGCGCATCATCAACGAGCCGACGGCCGCCGCGCTCGCCTACGGGCTCGAGAAGAAGAAGGCCGGCACCATCGCGGTCTATGACCTGGGCGGCGGCACCTTCGACATTTCCGTGCTCGAAATCGGCGACGGCGTGTTCGAGGTCAAGTCGACCAACGGCGACACCTTCCTCGGCGGCGAGGACTTCGACAAGGAAATCATCGACTATCTGGCGAGCGAGTTCCAGAAGGAGCAGGGCATCGACCTGCGCAAGGACAAGCTCGCCCTGCAGCGCCTGAAGGAAGCGGCGGAGAAGGCCAAGATCGAGCTCTCCAACTCGATGGAGACCGAGGTCAACCTGCCCTTCATCACCGCCGACGCGTCGGGTCCCAAGCACCTCAACATCAAGCTCACCCGCTCGAAGCTCGAAAGCCTGGTCGACACATCTGATCCAGCGCACCATCGAGCCGTGCCGCGCCGCGCTCAAGGACGCCGGCCTCAAGGCGTCCGAGATCGGCGAGGTCGTGCTGGTCGGCGGCATGACGCGCATGCCGAAGGTCATCGAGACGGTGAAAAACTTCTTCGGCCGCGAGCCGCACAAGGGCGTCAACCCGGATGAGGTGGTGGCGCTCGGCGCCGCCATCCAGGCCGGCGTGCTCAAGGGCGACGTCAAGGACGTGCTGCTGCTCGACGTGACCCCGCTGTCGCTCGGCATCGAGACGCTGGGCGGCGTGTTCACCCGCCTGATCGACCGCAACACCACGATCCCGACCAAGAAGGGCCAGACCTTCTCGACCGCCGAGGACAACCAGACCGCGGTGACCATCCGCGTGTTCCAGGGCGAGCGCGAGATGGCGGCGGACAACAAGCTGCTCGGCCAGTTCGACCTGGTCGGCATTCCGACGGCGCCGCGCGGCATTCCGCAGATCGAAGTCACCTTCGACATCGACGCCAACGGCATCGTCAGCGTCCAGGCCAAGGATAAGGCGACGGGCAAAGAGCAGCAGATCCGCATCCAGGCCTCGGGCGGCCTGTCGGGCGACGACATCGAAAAGATGGTCAAGGATGCCGAGGCGCACGCCGCCGAGGACAAGAAGCGCAAGGAAAAGGTCGAGGTCCGCAACCAGGCCGACTCGCTGATCCACAGCACCGAGAAGAACCTCAAGGAGTACGGCGACAAGGTCGGCGCCGCCGAGAAGACCGAGATCGAAGCCAAGATCAAGGAACTGCGCGACGTCATGGACGGCGACGACGTGGCCGACATCCGCACCAAGGTCGAGGCGCTGGCCCAGGCCGCCATGAAGCTCGGCGAAGCCATGTATAAGGCGAGCCAGGACCAGGCCGCGGCCGGCGCCGCAGCCGGCGCTGCCGACGCGGGCGCCGAGAAGAAAGCGGACGACGGTACGGTCGTCGATGCCGATTTCGAAGAAGTCCAGGACGACAAAAAGAACAAGTCGGCTTAATGTCGGACCACGCGTGAGGACCGCCTCGATAGCCCATATCTCCTCACGCCCGGAGTACACCGGTCAGCGACATGGCAAGTAAGCAAGATTTTTACGAACTGCTCGGGGTCGGCCGCGATGCCGATCCCGAGACCCTCAAGAAGGCCTACCGCAAGCTCGCTATGCAGTATCATCCGGACCGCAATCCGGGCGACACGTCCTGCGAGCACAAGTTCAAAGAGATCAACGAAGCCTACGACATCCTCAAGGACGAGGAGAAGCGCGCGGCCTACGACCGCTTCGGTCATGCCGCCTTCGAGGGCGGCGGCGGACGTTCGGCCGACTACGGCTTCAACTTCTCCTCGGGCTTCGCCGACATTTTCGACGAGATGTTCGGCGAGTTCACCGGCGGCCGCCGCGGCGGCAACGCCGCCACCCGCGGCGCCGACCTGCGCTACAATCTGGAAATCACCCTCGAGGAAGCCTTCCAGCGGCAAGCAGGCGACCATCCGCGTGCCGAATTCGGCGGCCTGCGAGGAATGCGCCGGCTCGGGTGCCGCCAAGGGTTCCAAGCCGGTCGCCTGTCCGACCTGCCATGGCCGCGGCAAGGTCCGCGCCCAGCAGGGCTTCTTCACCATCGAGCGCACCTGCCCGGCGTGCCATGGCGTCGGCCGCGTCATCGAAAACCCGTGCCGCTCGTGCCAGGGCCAGGGCCGCGTGCGGCGCGAGAAGACGCTGTCGGTCAATATCCCCGCCGGTGTCGAGGACGGCACCCGCATCCGCCTTTCGGGCGAGGGCGAGGCGGGCTTGCGCAACGGCCCGGCCGGCGATCTCTACATCTTCCTCAGCATCGCGCCGCACCGCTTCTTCCAGCGCGACGGCGCCAACATCTATTGCCGGGTGCCCATCAGCATGGTCAGCGCGGCGCTCGGCGGCTCGTTCGAGGTGCCCTGCGTCGACGGCTCGCGCGCCAAGGTCAACGTGCCGGCCGGCACCCAGAGCGGCCACCAGTTCCGCCTCAAGGCCAAGGGCATGTCGGTGATGCGCTCGGGCGCGCGCGGCGACATGTATATCCAGGCGGCGGTCGAGACACCGGTCAACCTCACCAAGAAGCAGCGCGAGCTGCTCGCCGAGTTCGACAAGGCGGGCAAGCGCGACGAGACGAGCCCCGAGTCCGAAGGCTTCTTCTCGAAGGTGAAGGAGCTGTGGGACGACTTGCGCGACTGAGTCGGCGGAGCGCCCGGCGACACCAGCGCCGCGCCGCGGGTTTGCCACACTTCTTTCCGCATCCTTAACAAACGCCATCGCGTCGGTGCGCATCTGTTGCGCTCACGACACGATGGCGTTGTCACATGAGCCCCGCGGCGGGAAATCTTCGCCTCGGGCCAAAATTTTTCTTGCATGCGTGCGCAATTAATCTAATTACGCACCTCAGACGCCAATCGCACGTGCCCGCCTCTCCAGGAGGCTCAAGCAACGACGTGTACGCGTCCTTTTCGGAGCCGGTCGCCAGTGGGCCGGCAAGCCAGTCGCGAAGAGCGGACTGGCCGTCGGTCCCAGGGGACCGGCACCTTAAGGGAGGTGGATACATGAACGGGCACGCTCCGGCGCCCTTCCCGCGCCTTAACGGATGACCGCCCCTTGACCGACCGCAGGTTGGTCCAAGCGTGCGGTGCCGTGCTCAAGAGACATTGCTGGCCTGTGGTCCCCCCGGCTTCGGATTATCCGGGACAACGGAAGTGCTTATCCCGAGACCCGAACGATTGAAGGGCCTCGGCGCGGAGAGAGGAGTTGAGATGGAACAAAAACACGTCACCTTTACCGGCCGCCTCGTCATGGTCGGATTCGGCTCGATCGGCCAGGGCGTCCTGCCGCTGATCCTGCGTCATATCGACATGCCGCGGGACCGGATCACCATCGTTACGGCCGAGGAGCGCGGTCGCGAGATCGCCGAAGGCTATGGCGTGACCTTCCTCAACTCGCCGCTGACGCGCGACAACTTGCGCGCGACCCTGGCGCCGCTGCTCGGCGCCGGCGATTTCCTGCTCAACCTCTCGGTCGACGTCTCGTCGGTGGCGCTCATCGAGTTCGCCCACGAAGTCGGTGCGCTCTATCTCGACACCTGCATCGAGCCGTGGGCCGGCGGCTACACCGACCCATCGCTGACCCCGTCGCAGCGCTCCAACTACGCGCTGCGCGAAACCGCGCTCGCGCTCAGCCCGCGCTTCGCCGGCGGGCCGACCGCGGTGCTGACCCATGGCGCCAACCCGGGCCTGGTCTCGCACTTCGTCAAGGAGGCGCTGCTCAACCTCGCCAGCGACAGCAAGCTCAAGATCGCGCGCGCCGCGCGACCGCATCGGCTGGGCGCTGCTGGCGCGCGACCTCGGCGTCAAGGTCATCCATATCGCCGAGCGCGACACCCAGGTCAGCGAGCGGCCCAAGGAGCAGGGCGAGTTCGTCAACACCTGGTCGATCGACGGCTTCGTCGGCGAGGGCTAGCAGCCGGCCGAGCTCGGCTGGGGCAGCCATGAGCGCCACTTCCCGGAAGACGCGCAGCGCCACGATTTCGGCTGCGACGCGGCGATCTATCTGATGCGGCCGGGCGCCGCCACGCGGGTGCGCACCTGGACGCCGCTCGAAGGGCCCGTTCCACGGCTTCCTGGTCACCCACAACGAGTCGATCTCGATCGCCGACTACTACACGCTGGCCGAGGGCGGCACCGTGCGCTACCGGCCGACCGTGCATTACGCCTATCACCCGTGCGACGACGCGGTGCTGTCGCTGCACGAGCTGGCCGGCAAGAACTGGATGGTCCAGGCGCACCAAGCGGCTGATGATGAACGAGATCGCCAAGGGCATCGACGAGCTCGGCGTGCTGCTGATGGGCCATGCGCGCGGCGCCTATTGGTACGGCTCGCGCCTGTCGATCGACGAGGCGCGCGAGCTGGTGCCGCACAACAACGCCACCAGCCTGCAGGTCACGGCCGCCGTGCTCGCCGGCATGGTCTGGGCGATCGAGAATCCGCGCGCCGGCGTGGTCGAGGCCGACGCCATCGACCATGCGCGCGTCATGACGGTGGCGCGTCCGTATCTCGGCGAGATGGTCGGCATCTATTCCGACTGGACGCCGCTCGATGGCCGCAACGTGCTTTTCCCGGAGGAAATCGATTCCTCCGATCCCTGGCAGTTCAAGAATTTCCGGGTCGCCTAGTCGGCGCCTTGCGAGGAGGAGAACCGCGTATATGACCAAGAAGATCGAAAAGTTCCTGGCCGAGCAGCGACCGGCGACTCCCTGCCTCGTCATGGATCTCGACGTGGTGGCGGATAACTACCGCCGCTTGCACGCTGCTGTGCCGCGCGCCGGGATCTACTACGCCGTGAAGGCCAACCCGGCGCCGGAGATCCTCAAGCTCCTGGCGAAGCTCGGCTCGTCCTTCGACACGGCGAGCCTGAACGAGATCGACATGGTCCTGGCGACGGGCGCCAAGGCCGAGCGCATCTCCTACGGCAACACGATCAAGAAGAAGACCGACATCGCGGCGGCCCATGCAGCGCGGCGTGAAGCTCTACGCCTTCGATTCGGAAGCCGAGCTCGGCAAGATCGCCGACGCGGCGCCCGGTTCGAAAGTGTTCTGCCGCATCCTGACCTCGGGCGCCAACGCCGACTGGCCGCTGTCGCGCAAGTTCGGCTGCGACGTGCAGATGGCGCGCAACCTGCTGCTCGCCGCCGCCAAGCGCGACGTCATCCCGCACGGCGTGTCGTTCCATGTCGGCTCGCAGCAGCGTGATCCGGCGCAGTGGGACGCGGCCGTGGCGCAAGCCGCCTGGCTGTTCCGCGAATGCGAGGAGAACGGCGTCCAGCTCTCCATGCTCAACATCGGCGGCGGCTTCCCGACGCGCTATCGCCGCACCATCCCGGGCATGAAGGCCTATGGCGCGGCGATCGACGAATCGCTGCAGCCGCCACTTCGGCAACCGGATCCCCGACATCATCGTCGAGCCCGGCCGCCAGATGGTCGGCAGCGCCGGCGTGATCCAGACCGAGGTCGTGCTGATCTCGAAGAAGTCGGACGACGACACCAAGCGCTGGGTCTATCTCGACATCGGCAAGTTCGGCGGTCTCGCCGAGACGATGGACGAGGCGATCCAGTATCCGATCGGCTCGGCGACGCGCAGCGGCGCGCCGGCGCCCGTGGTGCTGGCCGGCCCGACCTGCGACTCGGCCGACATCCTCTACGAGAAGGCGGATTACCGCCTGCCGGAGGATCTCGAGATCGGCGACAAGCTGGAGATCCGCTCGGCCGGCGCCTACACGACCACCTACGCCTCGGTGGCCTTCAACGGCTTCGAGCCGCTGAAGACCTACTGCGTCTAGGGGGTCTCCCGGTGATCACGCTCGCTTCCGAGCGGGCGGCCCACGCACCCGCCATCGAGCGGCTGCTCGACGACGCCTTCGGTCCGGAGCGCTGGCAGAAGACCTGCCAGCGCCTGCGCGACGGCCAAGCGCCGCTCGACGGCCTGAGCCTCGTCGCCCTGGCGCCCGATAGCAACGGCGACGACGCGGTGGTCGGCACCGTGCGCCTGTGGCCCGTCGTGGCCGGCGATCGCCGCGCCGCCCTGCTCGGGCCGCTGGCGGTCGATGCCCGCTTGGCGCAACCACGGCATCGGCGGCAAGCTGATGCGCGAGGCGATCCGCCGCGCCCGGGCCTCCGGCGAGCGCGCGCTCCTGCTGGTCGGCGATGCACCCTACTACGGCCGCTTCGGCTTCACCGCGGACTCGACCCGCGGCCTGGTGCTGCCGGGACCGGTCGTCCGCGCCCGCTTCCTCGGCCGCGAACTCGTGCCGGGCGCCCTGGCGGCAGCCGCCGGCCCGGTCAGCCCGGATCGCCGCGCCAGCCGGCTGGCGCCGTTGGCCGCCTGACGGCGGCGGCCGGCCCGGCAGGCGCCGGTCCGTCTTGTCCACATCGCGAACCCAGCCTAGACTTGTCCGTAACGGCGGCGGCAATTCGGGGGGCTTTGCCATGGTCGAGTTCGTTCGCGTCGGGTCGCGCATCGCCTTCGGGCTTTTCCTTTCCATCATCATCCTGTCCGCCGCCGCCTTGGCCCAATCCGGCGTGACCGTGAAGGTCAACGGTCCCGGCAATCAGGGCGCCTATGTGGATATGGCGCCGCTCGGCGGCAGCCCCCTGGGGCCCATGGAACTGGAAACCGGCGGCCAAGGCACCGTCACGGTCGGCGGCGCCAACGCCGACGTCTTGAGCGGCAGGCCGTTGCAGCCTGGCATCTATTCGATCTGGGTCGAGAGCGGCAGCAAGGACGCCGGCGGCAACTACACCGGCGGCTGGACCTATGCCTATGTCGACAAGAACGGCGTCGCCAACGTCGATTTCGATCTCTCCGGCCGTCCGCCGATCCGCCCGTCCGGCGAAGAGTTGCTCGCGATCGGGCAGCGCGCCAAGGCGGCGTGCAACCTGGTGACCTATCAGCGCGTGATCAATCAGCTCACCGCCTATATCGCCGACCTGAACAAGACGCGCGGCGATCTGCAGGCGGCGATCGACGCCTATTTGCGGGATGGCGCCGCCGCCGGCCTCGGCGAGCCGCAGCGCACGCGCCTCGCGGGCGTCCTGCTGGCCGGCGGCTCACCCCAGGAGATGGCCGACGGGATCAGCGCGATCCGGGACAGCCTGAAGACGGATCCCAATCCGCTCGCCGGCCTGACCCGTGCCTATCGCCGGCTCGAGGATCTCGCCGCGGAGCAAGCCGAATATGCCGCGTATCTCGCGCAGCTCCAGCCGCCGCCCGACTGCCCCAAGCGCGTGGCGATGTACAACGACGCCTTGAAGCCGATCATGGTCGGCGGCAAGGGCGCCGTCGGCTGCGACGCCAAGCTGCGCCAGGATGTCGTCGGCGGACTGGGTGGCGGTGGCGGGCTCGGCAGCGTGCTGGGCGGCGGCGGCAATCGCAGCTTTGGTTTCGGCGGCGGTTCGCCGAGCCGCAGCAACAATCCGTCGCGACCCGCCAACACGCCGAGCGAGCCGAAGATTTCGCCCGATCCGGTGCCGCTGGAAATGAAGCGGTATTTCACCGGCGCCTACGACACCGCCATCAACTTCGGCACCAACTTCACCGACAAAGGATTCTGGGTCAGCAGCGACATCGTCAAGGCGCCGTGCCAGGGCACCTTCCAGACGGCCTATGTGCGCGACCCGGAGACCGGCAGCAAGGCCGGCCCGACCGACTATGTGCTGACCGGGCTTTATTCCGACTGGAAGCTGACGGTGCACTGGACCCACGACCGTTACGTCAACAACGAGCATGTCGAGCACAATCAGGGCGGCTGGCAGGAGAGCGGCCGGCAGCTCCTCGGCACCTGGATCGAGCCGTCCAACGGCAAGGGCGTGTGGAACGATCTCGGCTGGTCGACCGCGGTCGCCGGCGCCAAGGGCATGGGGTTCTACTACCCGATGCCCTATGCCGATTTCGCCGCCAAGCCGCTCGACATCGTGCTGCATGTCACCAATCCCGATACCGATCCGGTATGGACCTCCGGCTTCGGCTTCGAGACCATGCCGCTGCCGCTGACCGCGGGAGGCTATGGTCGGGCGCCGCGGGCCTTGCCCAAGGCGGCGTCGCAGAAAGCGCCCACCGAGATGGTGTGGAAGACGCAGTTCACGTCGGACTTCCGCTACACGGCACCGCCGCCGCCTCCGCCACCACCACCCCCGCCGCCTCCTCCGCCGCCCTGACAGGCTGCGCATGACCTTTGCCGCACGCCGTGCTTAAATCCGCCGCGTTTCGAGAAAGGGCGGAGAGATGGAGCCATTGAAGATCGGCATCACCGGCGCGGCCGGGCGTATGGGCGCGATGCTGGTGCGCCAGGTCCAGGCACAGGGCGAGAGCTGTCAACTGATCGGCGCCACCGAGCGTGAGGGCAGCGCCGTCATCGGCCAGGACGTTGGCGAGGTGGCCGGCATCGGCAAGCTGGGCGTCGCCATCGGCGCCGACCCGGTCGAATTGTTCGCCAAGGCCGATGCGGTGATCGACTTCACGGCGCCCGCCGCCACCGTCGTCCATGCCGCGCTCGCCGCCCAGGGCAAGTGCATCCATGTCGTCGGCACCACCGGGCTCGAGGCGGCGCACGATGCCGAGATCGCCAAGGCCGCGCGCCACATCGCCATCGTGCGCGCCGCGAACTTTTCGGTCGGCGTCAATCTTCTGCTGGCGCTGACCAGGCGCGCGGCGAACCTGCTCGACGAGGAATTCGACATCGAGATCGTCGAGATGCATCACCGCCACAAGGTCGACGCGCCATCCGGCACGGCGCTGGCGCTCGGCGACGCGGCGGCGGCCGGCCGCGCGGTGTCGCTCAAGGATGTCGGGGTGCGGGCGCGCGACGGCATCACCGGCGCGCGCAAATCCGGCACCATCGGTTTCGCCACTTTGCGCGGCGGCGACGTGGTCGGCGACCACACCGTGATCTTCGCCGCCGATGGCGAGCGGATCGAGCTCGGCCACAAGGCCTCGTCGCGCCAGATCTTCGCGCGCGGCGCGCTGCGTGCCGCCCTGTGGGCGCGCGGCAAGCCGCCCGGGCTCTATTCCATGCAGGACGTACTCGGCTTCAGCCAGGGCTGAGAAAAACTCCGCAAGATCCGGGTGGGCGGGCTGAGTTCCACCGCCTAGTCTCGCGCCATGACGAGGCTGGATCGGACGAACGTGGATAATGCCGGTGGCGTCAGGCGGCGGTCCTGGCGTTTCGTGCTCGATGCCTGGCGCCGCCGGGGCGAGCGCCGCCGGCTCATGGCTCTCGACGATCGCATGCTCAAAGATATCGGTTTGAGGCGCGCGGATGCCTATCGCGAATATTCAAAGCCCTGCTGGCGGCCATAAGGACCTGGCGATTGCGGCGCGCGATTATGCGCGCATCGCGCGCGCCATCGAATTCATCGCCGGACACGCGGCGCGCCAACCGTCGCTCGACGAGATCGCCGCCGCCGTGCACACCAGCCCTTATCATTTCCAGCGCCTGTTCACCCGCTGGTCGGGCATCAGTCCGAAGCGCTTCCTCGGCTATCTCACGCTCGACCACGCCAAGCGCGCGCTGGCGGCGAACGTGAGCGTGCTCGACGCGGCGCTCGACGCCGGCCTGTCGGGTCCGTCGCGGCTGCACGATCTGTTCGTCTCGCTGGAGGCGGTCACGCCCGGCGAGTTCAAGGCGCGCGGCGCCGGCCTGACGATCCGCTACGGCATCCACGACGGGCCGTTCGGCCGCTTCGTCGTGGGCATGACCGAGCGCGGCATCTGCGCGCTCGACTTCGACGACGCCCCGACCACGGCGACGGCGGAAGCCTGCCTCGGCCAGCGCTGGGCGCTCGCCCGTCTGGAGCGCGACCAAGCCGGCACGGCTGCGCTCGCCGGCACGCTATTTTCTGGCGGCACCGGGCTGCGGCTGTGGTGCCAGGGCAGCAATTTCCAGATCAAGGTGTGGAGCGCGCTGATGCGTGTGCCGCCGGGCGGCCTGGTGTCGTACCGCCAGCTTGCCGGCGCCATCGGCCAGCCCACCGCATCGCGTGCCGTCGGCAACGCGCTGGCGAGCAATCCGATCGCCGTGCTCATCCCGTGTCACCGGGTGATCCGCGGCACCGGCCTGTTCGACGATTACAAGTGGGGCGCGCCGCGCAAGCGGGCGCTGATTGCCTGGGAAGCCGCCCAGGCTGACCGGCTGAAAGACGAGCCGGTGGCCCAGCTCAGCGGAAACCGTCGGCTCAGCGGAAATCGTCGCGGGTGAACAGCGCGGCGAGGCGCAGGCCGCTGGCGCGGAAGGCTTCCTCGGCGCCCTCCAGCCGGTCGACCACGCTCAGCACCAGGCTTGCCCGGGCACCTTGCGCGGCGACGGCGGCGACCGCCTTCATCGCCGAGCCGCCGGTCGTGGTGACGTCTTCCAGGATCGCCACCTTGGCGCCCGCCTCGAGATAGCCGTCGACCAGGCTCTCGGTGCCGTGGTCCTTGGTTTCCTTGCGCACATAGAAGCAGCCGAGCTTGCGCCCGCGCTCGAAGCTTTTGACGCAGAGCGCCGAGACCAGCGGCACCGCGCCCATGGCGAGCCCGCCGACATGGGTGATGTCTTCGGCTTCCAACGCATCGAGCATCAGGTCGGCGATCAGGTTGGCGCCTTCCGGGTCGAGCATGGTCTTCTTCATGTCGAAGAAGAATCCGCTCGGCTTGCCCGAGGCCAGGGTGAAGTTGCGCCCGGTGAGCAGGGATTTCGCGGCGATGATGTCGCGCAGGCGGGCGCGTTTCGTATCGGTGTCCTTCGTCATGGGAGACCTGTCTTGCGGGTGATGTCGGCGCGAACGATCGCCGGCACAGTCTTAAGGCTTGGAGCGCTGTTGGGCAACGTCCGGCTGGGCCCATGACGGGGGCTGCGCCGGCTTGGAACGGACCAGCGCGATGGCCAGCAGGATGAGCAGCAGGGCGGTTCCCTGGCGCCAGCCGACCGGCTCGCCGAGCCACACCACGCCGAACGCGAAGCCCAGCGCCGGGATCAGATAGTTGAGCAGCGAGACGAAGGTCGGGCCGGCCGAGCGCAGCAGGCGGAAATAGATCAGCGAGGCGAGCCCGGTGGCGAACACGCCGAGCGCCGCGACGGCCAGCAGCGACTCCATGCCGGGACGCAAATCCCACGGCCGGTCGATCACGAGCGCGAGCGGCACCATGACCAGGGCGCTCGCCGTCATGCTGCCCGAGGCGATGAGCGGCACCGGCATGGCGAGGCTGAGCACGCGGCCATAGACCGCGGTCGCCGCGTAGCTTGCGCCGGCGAGCACGACGGCGATCTGCGCCGCCACCGTCATGCCGTCGCCGGCGCCGAATTCCGCCAGCGCGGCAGGCCCGATCAGGGTGACGCTGCCGGTGAAGCCCACAGCGATGGCCGCCCAGGCGCGCCAGCTCAGGCCGCGCTCGACGCCGGAGACATGGGCGAACAGCACGGTGAAGAGCGGCATGGTGCCGATCAGGATGGAAGCCAGCCCGCTGTCGATGCGCGTCTCGCCCCAGCCGATCAGCGCGAAGGGAATGCCGTTGCCGAGCATGCCGAGCACGAGGAATTGCCGCCAGCGGCCGAGCACCGGCGGGCGCAGCAGCGCGGCGAGCGGCGGCCCGACCATGGCCTGCACGGCGAGCAGCAGAATGGCGCCGAGCGCGATGCGCGCGGCCGCCATGGTGAGTGGCGGGATATCGGCGACCGCGATCTTGATCAGGGCGAAGGCGGCGCCCCAGATCAGCGCCAGGACGAGCAGGCCCGCGACATTGCCCTTCGTCGAGCGGGTGAAGGTAGCGGCGGCGTGTGTCAAAATGTCAGCGGCTGAAGCTGGGCTGGCGCAAGCGTTCGAGCTCGGCGCGCAACGCGCGTGCGAAATCGGCGCGCTCCTCGGGCGACAGGAAGCTGCCGACGATCACGCTGCGCCCGTGCGAGGTCAGCCGGACCTGGCTCGCGTGCTCGGGCGGATCGTCCATCTCGACGCGCACCCAGTGGGGCTGGAAGCTGTGGGATTCGCGCAGGCCCTTGGGTCCGGCGCGCGCGACGCGCAGCACGCTCTCGGTGAGCTGCACGGTCTCGTAATTGCGCGCCGCGCGGTAGTTGAGCTTGAACGCGAGATAGACCAGGGCGGCGTCGAGGCCGAAGAACCCGCACACCGGCCAGGCGCCGAGCGAAATGAAGCTGATGCCGGCCGCGAAGCTGATGCCGCCGAGCAGGATCATCAGGAGGGTGAAGCCGCGCGGGCTCAGGCTGCGGTGCGGCTGCAGTACCGCATCGAACAGCATGGGCGTTTCGTCCGATATCGTCGTGAGACAGCGAGGTCATGGCTTAGAGATAAGCCCGCCGGTAAATCAAGTCGAGTCCGGCGGCGAGCGATCTCGCGGAGAACGGTTCCGCCTCTTGCGCGGGGTCCAGCGGCGGCTAGAGTAACGGCCATGGTTCGCTCCCTCCTCCCGCGCAAGCCGACGGCCAAGGCCAAGCTCAAAAGCAGCGCCGCCGAGATCGTCAAACCCAAGGCCAAGCCCGTCATTCCGGTGAAAGGCGCCGGGCTGGCCAAAAGCCCCCAGGCCAAAACCGCCAAGCCGGCCGGTCGAGCGTCGGCGAAACCGCCTGGCCGCTCGCTCAAGGCCAACGGCCGGCCCGGCGCGCCCGAGCGCAAGACGGCGCGGCGGCTGACATCGGCCGAGGCCGATGCGATGTTCGCCAGGCTCGCGGCCGCCATCCCGGTGCCCAAGTCGGAACTGGACTATATCAATCCCTATACGCTGCTCGTCGCGGTCGTGCTGTCGGCCCAGGCGACCGACGTCGGCGTCAACAAGGCGACCAAGGCGCTGTTCGAAAAGGTGACGACGCCGCGCCAGATGGTCGAGCTCGGCCTGGAACGGCTGATCCCCTACATCAAGACCATCGGCCTGTTCAACACCAAGGCCAAGAACGTGATCGAGCTCAGCCGTATCCTGGTCGAGCGCCACGGTGGCGAGGTGCCGCGCGACCGCGAGACGCTCGAAACGCTGCCCGGCGTCGGACGCAAGACGGCGAACGTGGTGCTCAACGTCGCTTTCGGCGAGCCGACCATCGCGGTGGACACGCACGTCTTTCGCGTGTCCAACCGCACCGGCCTGGCGCCGGGCGATACGCCGCTCGCCGTCGAGCTCGGTCTCGAGAAGATCGTGCCCGACAAGTGGAAAGGCCACGCCCACCACTGGATGATCCTGCACGGCCGCTACACCTGCATCGCGCGCAAACCGAAATGCCCGGAATGCCCCATCCGCGACATCTGCCTGTTCCCCGGCAAGACGACGACGCTTTAGAAATTCGTCATGCCCCGGCTTGTCCGGGGCATCCACGTCTTTGTTTCTTGAGCATTGCAAAAACGCGTGGATGGCCCGACTAAATCGGGCCATGACGAAGACAAAAAACGTGCGCATGCTTCTCGGCCGCGCATTCAGCTGCGCCAGCGCAAGGTGCGTTCCGTCACCGGATTGTCGAACGGACGGCGCTCGGCCTGGCTCGCGGCCCATTCGCGCTTGAGCCGGTAGTACCATTTGGCCTGGCGGTCGGCGTCGTCGATCAGCATCAGGTTGGGTTTGTGCTTGAGGCCCTCCTGCTGCATCACCACCACGCTGCGGTCCTGCTCGAGGAACGCGCGGGCGAAGCGGCGCAACAGCGGCGTGAGCGGCGTCAGCCACGGCAGCGTCCAATAGATCACGTGGTTGACCTCGGTCTCGCGCTCGTTGACCGGTGTCACCGCCGTCAGGTTGCACAGCACGTGCTTGCCGGCCTGGACATGCTCGATGCGCACGCCGGGCAGACGGAAGGCGATCTCGGTCTCCGGCGCCCCGCCGAGCAGCCTATAGGCGCGCGAATTGCTCGACGGCCGATGACGCAGCATGGTGAAGCCGAGCGGGCTCGGACCGAAGCGCTTGGATTTCTCGTGCGCCGAATGGCTCGGCCGCCACCACCAGGATGTGTGCACGAAGGGGCCATGCGCCGGGTCCATCAGTCCGACCACGGCGTGATCGACGTAGCATGGGAAGCGCAGGCTGTCGGTGATGTGGATCTGGTCGGCGCCGACGCCGGGCAGTTCGGGGATTGGCGGCGCGGTCGCCGGATCGCCGGCCTTGTCGGCCATGAAGATCCAGATGTTGCCCTGGACCTCGCGACACGCATAGGTCTTGGCCTTGATGCGGGCGACGTCGAGACTCTGGCCGTCGACCAGCGAGGGAATCGCGGTGCACCGACCGTCGGCGCCGAAGCGCCAGCCGTGATAGCAGCATTCCACCTCGCCGCGGTCGAGCCGGCCGTAGGACAGCGGAATGCCGCGGTGCGGGCAGATGTCGATCATGGCGAAGGGCGCGCCGTCGGCGCCGCGCGCGAAGACCAGCGGCTCGCCGAGCAGCGTCTTGGCGACCAGCTTGCCGGGCCGCAGCGCGGAGCCGGGCATGGCGAAATACCACAGATTGCGCAGGAACGGTTCGTGGCGGGCGCCGGCCATCAGTTCGGCGCCATTGTCGGCGCGGGCGCCGCTGTCCGGCGCAGGCGCGCGAATTGCCGGGCCGCCGGCCCTGTCGAGGGGATTGTCATCCATGGCGGAAGTCTAGCTTGCCGCGCTCGGCCGCGCAGCCGCCAGTTTTGCCAGACATTCGTCGGCAGGTGTTCCCATCACGGCGTGGTTGGCCGCCGATCCG
This sequence comes from uncultured Alphaproteobacteria bacterium, assembly GCA_963752345.1. Lineage (GTDB taxonomy): Bacteria > Pseudomonadota > Alphaproteobacteria > SMXQ01 > SMXQ01 > CAVVYA01. Next base: position 17,127 of record CAVVYA010000014.1, on the reverse strand, counting down.
GCCGCCATGGCGCGCGACCGCACCTCGGCATACTGAACGCGCAGCCCTGCGTGGCCGCGATAGAGGAAGACGTGCAGCACGCAGCCGTCGCCGCGGTACTGCCAGAATTCGACCGGCGCCTCGTTGCGCTGGAATTGCGGCGTGCCGAGCAATTGGCTGACCTGCTCGCTGGTCATGCCGCGCAATTCGGCCACCGGCACCAGGGCGCGGCGCGCCGGCTCGGGCTGCTCCACGGCTGTCGCCGACGCGGTCGTCGCGGTGGGCGGTTGCGCCGTTGGCAGGTTGGCCGCGTCGCTCGTGACCGGCTTGCCCGGCACACCGCCGCAGGCGGCGAGCGTCAGGCTCGCGACGAGGGCGACAGCCGTGAGGATTTTAGGCCTGACTGTCACAGCCTTGGGCCTTGATGGGATGCAGGGGCAGGACAACCGGGCGGGGCTGCGGCCGCGGCGCCTCCGTCGCGCTCTCGACGATACCGTGCAGGCGGCCGCCCGGTTCGATGGCCAGGGTTCCATAGGTGATCCGGCCGCGCACCCGGCCCGTGGCGCGGACGCGCAACTGGCCCGTCACCGTGAGTTCGCCCTCGAACGTGCCGGCGATATCCGCGTCGGCGACCGCGGCGGCGCCCTGAAAGCTGCCGTCGGGCGCGATGTCGAGTATCCGGCAATCATCGAGATCGCAGGCCACGCTGCCGCCGACCACCAAGTGGTCGCAGGTCGAAATGGCCCCTTCGAACGTGAGATTGCGTCCCACCACCAGGCGATTGGGCGAAGCGGCGGAATTGTTGGCGGGCGCGGAGGCGAGGGCGATGCCAGCCGGCGTCGCCAGCGCGGACAGCGCCGCCGCGAGCGCCGCTGTAGTCGGACGGCCGTCATGCGGCTCGCCGTCGAACCCCTTCTTGCCGAACATGCACGTCCCCCGGTACTGACACGCGCAACGGGCGTGTTACGAATTCGCGGCCGGGACGAGCAGGATTATACGCGGTTACTCACGGTCGGCCCCCCAGCCAAGTTCGATCATATCCGCAGGGGCAGGCCCGGGCCAAAAGCAAAACGGCACGTTTACCAAGCGTTTTCTTGTTCTTGATACCTCTGTGACTATACTGCCGCAGTTTCGTTTACCGCTTGTTAGGAGTCTCCGTCCGCCGTGTCCGAATCCCCCCGATATCAAGCCCCGGCCGCGTTCGACGTGGTCGGACTCGGCAATGCCATCGTCGACGTGATCGCGCATGCGCAAGATGGATTTCTCCAGCACAACGAACTGGTCAAGGGTGCCATGACCCTGATCGAGGCGGATCGCGCCGAGGCGCTCTACCGCCTGATGGGCAGCGCGATCGAAGTCTCCGGCGGCTCGGCCGCCAACACCATGGCGGGCCTGGCCTCGCTCGGCGGCCGCGCCGCCTTCATCGGCAAGGTGCGCGACGACCAGCTCGGCGGCATCTTCCGCCACGATATCCGCGCCGCCGGCGTGCATTTCGAATCGGTCCCGGCGGCCGGCGGCCTGCCGACCGCGCGCTGCCTGATCTTCGTCACCCCCGACGCCCAGCGCACCATGCAGACCTTCCTCGGCGCCTCGGTCGCGCTCGGTCCGGTCGACGTCGATGCCAACCTGATCGCCGCCACGGCGGTGACCTACCTCGAGGGCTATTTGTGGGATCGGCCGGAAGCCAAGGAAGCCTTCCTGCGTGCCGCCGGTTTCGCCCACAAGGCCGGCCGCAAGGTGGCGTTGACCCTGTCCGACCCGTTCTGCGTCGACCGCCACCGCGCCGATTTCCTCAAGCTCATCGCCGGCCATGTCGACGTGCTGTTCGCCAACGAGGCGGAGATCAAGTCGCTCTACCAGACCGAAAATTTCGACGAGGCGTTGGCCCAGGTGCGCAATCATTGCGAAGTGGCGGCCCTGACGCGCAGCGAAAAGGGCGCCGTCATCGTCGCCGGCAAGGACGTCCACGAGGTGGCCGCCGAACCGGTCGCCCGCGTCGTCGATACCACCGGCGCGGGCGATCTTTACGCCGCGGGCTTCCTGTTCGGCTATACCCGCGCCCTGCCGCTGGCGACCTGCGCCCGCATCGGCGCGATCGCCGCGGCCGAGGTGATCAGCCACTACGGCGCGCGGCCGGAAACCGCGCTCGCCGACCTCGTGGCCGCCAAGCTCGGCCCGCTGCCGGCCGCCCACCGGGGCCCTGGCCTGACATGAACGCCAAGCCGGGCGGCTCGGCGCTCGACCGCTGGCTTGGCGCGCTCGCCGTCTACCGCGACCGGCGCATCCTGTGCATCCTGTTCCTCGGGTTCTCGTCGGGCCTGCCCCTGGCGCTCACCGGCAGCGCGCTCTCGGCGTGGCTCGCCAAGGGCGGCGTCGACAAAACGACGATCGGCCTGTTCGCCCTGGTCGCCATCCCCTACGCCTACAAATTCGTCTGGTCGCCCTTGGTCGACGGTTTGCGCGTGCCGATCCTGACGCGGCTGCTCGGACGGCGGCGCGGCTGGGCGGTGGCGAGCCAGGCGGCGCTGATGGTGGCGATCGCGGCGCTCGGCCTGATGAACCCGGCGCAGGACCCATGGACCGTCGCGGCGCTTGCCGTGCTGGTCGCCTTCCTGTCGGCGACCCAGGACATCGTGATCGACGCCTTCCGCGTCGAAATTCTCGACGAACATAGCCAGGGCGCCGGCGCCGCTGCGGTGCAGCTCGGCTACCGGGTCGGCATGCTGGTGTCGGGCGCCGGGGCGTTGTTCATCGCCGAATTCTACGGTTGGACGGCAGCCTACATGACCATGGCGGCGCTGATCGGCGTCGGCATCGTCACCATCCTGCTCAACCGCGAACCGAAAGCGTCCGAAATCGCCGCCGCCGCCGCCCACCACACCGAAGGGCTCGCGGGTTGGATCAAGGCCCATGTCGTCATGCCGTTCGCCGATGTGCTCAAAAGGCCGGATTGGGCGATCATTCTCGGCTTCATCGTGTTCTATAAGTTCGGCGACGCGGTGGCTGGCGTGATGGCCAACCCGTTCTATATCGAAACCGGATTCTCGCTCGCCGAGATTGCCGCCATCAGCAAGCTGTTCGGCTTCGTCGCGACCCTGGCCGGCATCGTCGCGGGCGGCGTGACGGTGGCGCGCTACGGTATTTTCCGCGCACTGCTGCTGTGCGGCATCCTGCAGATGGGTTCCAACCTGATGTTCGCGGCGCAGGCCATCGTCGGCTACGACACGACCATGCTGGCAGCCACCATCGCGATCGAAAACTTTACCGGCGGCATGGGTTCGGCGGCCTTCGTCGCCTATATCTCGTCGCTCTGCAGCTTCGCCTTCACGGCGACCCAATACGCGCTGTTCTCGTCGCTCGCCGTGGTCGGACGCACGACGCTGTCGTCGGGCGGCGGCTGGGTCGCCGATCATGTGGATTGGGTGACGTTCTTCGTGTTGTCGGCGGCCGCCGCCATTCCGGGCCTGCTGCTGCTGCTCGTGCTCATGCGGCGCAATGGCCAGGCACAGGTGCAGCCCGCATCGACATGAGCGAGAGCCTTGAGGGGACGCTTAAGCGCGTTCCGCTTCGCTGAGCTTTTCGCTTTCCAGGGAATAGCCGGTGGCGCGCACGGTGCGGATGATGTCTTCCGCGTCGCCCGCGTTGAGCGCCTTGCGCAAGCGGCGGATATGGACGTCGACCGTGCGCGGCTCGATGTAGGTGTCGGGCGTCCATACCGCGTTGAGCAGCTGTTCGCGCGAAAACACCCGGCCGGGATGCTCGATCAGGAAACGCAACAGGCGGAATTCGGTCGGCCGCAGGTGGACCGGCCGGCCCCGGCGCGTCACCCGGTGCGCCGCGAGATCCATCACCACGTCGCCGTAGGTCAGTTGGTCGGCGGCGAGTGCCGGGCGCGAGCGGCGCAGCACGGCGTTGAGCCGCGCGGTGAGCTCGGTCGGCGAAAATGGCTTGGTGATGTAATCGTCCGCGCCGGAATTCAGCGCACGGATCTTGTCGCCTTCCTCGCCACGCGCGGTCAGCATGATGATCGGCAGATCGCGCGTCTCGGGGCTGCGGCGGACCTGGCGGCAGACTTCGATGCCGGAGACCAGCGGTAGCATCCAATCGAGCAGCACCAGGTCGGGACGGCGCTCGTCGATGGCGATCAGCGCCTCCTCGCCGTTCATGGCGGTGGCGACCTCGAACCCCTCGCGCTCGAGATTGTAGCGCAGCATGGTGAGGAGGGCTTCCTCGTCCTCGACCAGCAGGATCAGGGGTTTCATGGGTGTCTTAGGTCTCCGTCTTGTCCTCGCCCGCGCGGCGGTCGTCGGGCGTCAGGACGATGAAGCTCGATGAATCCCCTTTTGGCCGGCTTTCGCTGATGCGCTTGCCGTTGACCACGAAATAAATCGTTTCGGCGATGTTGGTGGCATGGTCGCCGATGCGCTCGATGTTCTTGGCGACGAATAGCAGATGGGTCGAGGGCGTGATGTTGCGCGGGTCCTCCATCATGTAGGTCAGCGTCTCGCGGAAGAGGCTGTTGTACATGTCGTCGACCTCTTCGTCGCGCGCCCACACGGCGACGGCTTTCTCGGTGTTGCGCTCGGCGTAGGCATCGAGCACCTCCTTGATCAGGCGCTGCACCAGGCGTCCCATGCGCGGAATGGCGTTGACCGGCTTGATCGGCCGCAACTCGGCCATGGCGATGGAGCGCTTCGCGATGTTAGCGGCATAGTCGCCCATGCGCTCGATGTCGGACGCGATCTTGAGCGAGGACACGATCTCGCGCAAGTCGCCGGCCATCGGCTGGCGCAGGGCCAGCATGCGCACGACGCGGTTGTCGATCACGGTGTTGAGCTCGTCGATCTTGGTGTCCTCCTTCACCGTCGTCGCGGCCAGGTCGGTGTCGCGTTTGGCGACCGTCTGGATGGCGGCGGAGAACTGCGCTTCGGCCAGCCCGCCCATGCGCAGGATATCCTCGTGCAGGTGCTTCAGCTCTTCGTCGTAGGATTTGTACTGTGTGATCGTTCTTGGACTTGCCATGGTGCTGTTCCTGTGACCTTGATCAGCCGAAGCGGCCGGTGACGTAATCCTCGGTCTTACGGTTCGCTCGGCGTCGTGAACATCTTCTCGGTGCGGTCGAACTCGACCAGCTCGCCGAGATACATGAACGCGGTGAACTCCGAAACGCGCGCCGCCTGCTGCATATTGTGGGTCACGATCGCGATCGTGTAATGCGCCTTCAACTCGTCGAACAGCTCTTCGATCTTCATGGTGGAGATCGGATCGAGCGCCGAGCACGGCTCGTCGAACAGCAGCACCTCGGGCTTGACCGCGATGGTGCGCGCGATGCACAGCCGCTGCTGCTGGCCGCCCGACAGGCTGAATCCGTTGGTCGACAGCTTGTCCTTCACCTCGTCCCACAGCGCTGCGCTGCGCAGTGCCGCTTCGACCCGGTCGTCGAGCTCCGACTTGGGCAGGCTTTCGTAGAGCTTAATGCCGAAGGCGATGTTGTCATAGATCGTCATCGGAAATGGCGTCGGCTTCTGGAATACCATGCCGACCTTGGCGCGCAGCAGGTTGAGGTCCTGGCCAGGCGCCAGGATGTTCTTGCCGTCAAGCAGCACCTCGCCCTCGGCGCGCTGGTTGGGATAGAGTTCGTACATCCGGTTGAGCACGCGCAGCAGCGTGGACTTGCCGCAGCCCGACGGACCGATGAAAGCGGTGACCGTATTGGCATAAAGCGGCACGCTGACGCTGTGCAGCGCCTTCACCTCGCCGTAGAAGAACGACAGGCGCTGGATCGATATCTTGTCCCGCAGATGCAGGTCGTTGTCTGCGGTTTCGCGGTGCTGGTCGAGGATCGTCATCGTTCGGTCTTCCGAGTTGAAAGGGCGCGCGCCACGATGCTGAGGGTGAGCACGGCGAGGGTGATCAACAGGGCGCCGGCCCAGGCGAGCTTCTGCCAGTTTTCGTAGGGGCTGAGGGCGAACTGGAAGATCACAACCGGCAGGCTCGGCATCGGCGCGTTGAGATCGGTGCTCCAGAACTGGTTGTTGAGCGCCGTGAACAGCAGCGGCGCGGTCTCGCCGGAAATACGGGCAATGGCGAGCAGGATGCCGGTGACGATGCCCGCCCGCGCGGCGCCATAGGCGACTTTCACGATCACCGTCCAGCGCGGTGCGCCCAGCGCGGCCGCGGCCTCGCGCAGCTGGTTGGGCACCAGCAGCAGCATGTCCTCGGTGGTGCGCACGACGACCGGAATGACGATCACGGCGAGCGCCAGAGCGCCGGCGATGCCGGAGAAATGGCCCATGCGCGTGACCACCACCTCGTAGATGAACAGGCCGATGATGATCGACGGCGCTGACAGCAGGATATCGTTGATGAAACGGATGGTCGGTGTGATGCGGTCGTAGCGGCCGTATTCCGCCATATAGGTGCCGGCCAGCATGCCGATCGGCGTGCCGATCAGGACGGCGAGCGTGGTCATGATCAGGCTGCCGACGATGGCATTTAGCAGGCCGCCCGTTTCGCCCGGCGGGGGCGTCATTTCGGTGAACACCCGCAGGTCGAGCCCCCCGACACCTTCGAAGAACAACGTGCCGAGAATCATGGTGAGCCAGCCCAGTCCTAAAGCCGCCGCGGCGATGGAAAGGCCCATGTAGATGCGGTCGCGAATGCGGCGGCGGCGGTAAAGCCCGGTCGGCTGGTGGGCGGATGTATCGCGCGCCATGGCTACTTTCCCGCCTGCCGTTCGAGCCGCAGCAACATGTAACGCGCCGCAGCGAGCACTAGAAAGGTAATAAAGAACAGGATCAACCCGAGCGCGATGAGCGAGGAGAAATAGAGTTCGCCGACCGCCTCGGTGAACTCATTGGCGATGGTCGCCGAGATGGTGGTGCCTGGTGCGAACAACGAGGCGCTGATGCGGTGCGCGTTGCCGATGACAAAGGTCACCGCCATGGTCTCGCCGAGCGCGCGGCCGAGGCCCAGCATGATGCCGCCGATGACGCCGATGCGGGTATAGGGCAGCACCACGCCGCGAATCACTTCCCATGTGGTGCAGCCCAGTCCATAGGCGGATTCGCGCAGGATCGGCGGCACTGTCTCGAACACGTCGCGGGTGATCGCCGCGACGAACGGCAGCACCATGATGGCAAGGATGAGGGACGCGGTGAAAATGCCGATGCCATAGGGCGGGCCGGCGAAAAGGTTTTCCAGAACGGGAATGCCCGCGAAGAAATCGATGACGCCCGGCTGGACATATTCCTGCAGGAAGGGCGCGAAGATGAATAAGCCCCAGATGCCGTAAATGATGCTGGGGATACCGGCCAGGAGCTCGATAGCAACGCCGATCGGCCGGCGCAGCGAGCGCGGGCACAGCTCCGTCAGGAAGATGGCGATGCCGATGCCGACCGGCACTGCGATCACCATGGCGAGCATCGCGCTGACCACGGTGCCGTAGATTGGCGCTACGGCGCCAAAGACGTTGGTCACCGGGTTCCAGGATTTGGTGGTGAAGAATGAGAAGCCGAAGGCTTTGAGCGCCGGAGCGGCACCTTCGATGAGCGAAAACAGGATGCCGCCGAGGACCAGTAGCACTGTCAGGGCTGCGGCCCGTGTCAGACTACGGAAAATCGCATCGGTGAACGCGAAGCGCTTAAGGGCCTGGCCTCGGTCCGCGCTCAACAGCCTCGCCTCCGCACCCATTTCCGTCGCCATGTCAGGTCAATTCTCGTTTTCGTGAGCGTTCGGGAAGCCGGGGTCTCCCGGCTTCCCTTCTTACTCAGTTTACTTCTTCGCGAACAGGGGCTTGCCGGAAGCGTCCTTGATGTTCTCAGCCCAGGTCTTCTCGACCAAGTCGACGACCGAGTCCGGCATCGGCACGTAGTCGAGCTCTTCGGCCGCCTTGTCACCGTGTTTATAGGCCCAGTCGAAGAACTTGAGAGCCGCGGCGGAGCTACTGACGTCCTTCGGCTGCTTGTGCATCAAAATGAAGGTGGCGCCGGCGATCGGCCAACTGGCTGCGCCCGGCTGGTTGGTCAGGATGACGTAATAGCCGGGACTCTTCGCCCAATCGGCACCCGCGGCCGCTGCTTGGAAGCTCTTGGCGTCCGGGTTAACCGACTTGCCGTCCTTGTTGATTAACTGGACGTGCGGCAGTTTGTTCTGCTTGGCGAACGCATATTCCACATAGCCGATTGAGCCGCGCGTCTTGCCGACCGTGCCGGCGACGCCTTCGTTGCCCTTGGCGCCGATGCCGACCGGCCATTGCACCGCGGTGTTGACGCCGACCTTGCTCTGCCAATCGGCATTCACCTTCGACAGGTAGTCGGTGAAAATGAACGATGTTCCCGAGCCGTCGGAGCGATGCACCACGGCGATCGCCTGGGACGGCAGCTTGACCGACGGATTGAGTTTCTTGATCGGTTCCTCGTCCCACCTCTTGATGTTGCCGAGATAGATATCCGCCAGCGTCTTGCCGTCCAGCACCACCTCGCCGGGCTTGACGCCTGGGATATTGATCACCGGGACGACGCCGCCCATGACAGTGGGAAACTGCACCAGGCCATGCTGCTCGAGTTCGTCGGCTTTGAGCGGCATGTCGGAGGCGCCGAAGGTCACGGTCCTGGCCATGATCTGCTTGATGCCGCCGCCCGAGCCGATCGACTGGTAATTGAGATTGTCGCCGGTCTCTTTCTTGTAGGCGTCCGCCCACTTGGCATAGAGCGGATAGGGGAAGGTGGCGCCCGCGCCGGAGATATCCGTCGCGCTGGCGCTGCTGGTCGCGATGGCGGCAATGAGGCCTGCCGTCGCGACGAGGGTCGCTGTCATGCGCATGTCTGCAAACTCCCGTGTGAAGAGGGGGTGGAGCCCATCATGGTAAGCGGGGCATCCGGAGGGTATGGATTGGAGAAACCAACCATTCGCGCGCGCAGTCTAGGGTCCGCCTGCCGACACGAGTACTACAGTTCTGTTACGGCTGTGTGACAGCCCGCTGGTTTCCGCCAGTCCGTTCCGCGGGTCGTAAAGTGAGGGAAACCGCCGGTTTTCGCCGCTTTTCTACGAGCGCTGGGCTTCGCTGGCCGGCAGACAGACCGTGAAAGCACTGCCCTGCCCCGGCTCGCTTTCGACGCGCAGTTGCCCGCGATGGCGGTTGACGATGTGCTTGACGATGGCGAGTCCCAGGCCGGTGCCGCCGACGGCGCGCGACCGCGCGGCGTCGACCCGGTAGAACCGCTCGGTCAGCCGCGGGATATGCTCGCGCGGGATGCCTTCGCCCTGGTCGGCGACGGTGACACAGACGGCCGCAGCACCGGCCGCGCCGCCGGCCGCCGGCGACGGCATGGTCGCCGTTCGGACCTCCACGCGCACCGTTCCGTCCGCCGCGCCGTATTTGATCGCGTTGTCGATCAGGTTTTGGAACAGCTGGGTGAGCTGGTCGCCATCGCCCACCACCATCGGCCGGGTTTCGTCGAAATCGAGCGCCAGGGCCACGCCGCGGCTGTGGGCCTGCATCTGCAAGGTATCGACCAGGCTGCGCAGCAGGCCCGCGATATCGACCGCGCCCGACGGCGGCGTATGCTCGCTCATCTCGATGATGGAGAGCGACAGCAAATCGCGCACCAGGCGGGCCATGCGCTGGGCCTGCTGGTGCATGAGATCGAGAAACTGCTCGCGCGCCTTGGCGTCGTCGCGTGCCGGGCCGCGCAGCGTCTCGATGAAGCCGATCAGGCTGGCCAGCGGCGTGCGCAGCTCGTGGCTCGCGTTGGCGATGAAATCGCTGCGCATCTGCTCGACTCGGCGCATCGCGGTGAGATCGATCATGGCGATGACACAGGCTCCGCCGCCGGGCGCCTCCTCGTGCAGCGGCTCGACCCGCACGGCGAATTCCCGTTCGGCCGGATCGACGATCTCGAAGCTGACTTCGCGCCGCGCCTCGCCCCGCAGCACCGCCGTCGCGCTCTCCAGCACCCGCGGGTCGCGCACCAGGGACGCGAGATCGCGCCCGATGCCGGATGCGCCGAGCTGCTGGCGCACGGCGGCATTGCTGAATAGAATGTGACGGTTGGCGTCGAGCAGAATGATCGGGTCGGGCAGGCTGTCGAGCAGGGATTCGTTGATCGCGATGCTGCTGCGCAGGGCGTCGGCGCGCGCCTGCCACGCGCGCTCCAGGCGGCGCACGGCGGACAGCAGCTTGCCGGCGAGCGCGCCGGCGACATGGGGCGTCGCGGTCTCTTGCCGGTCGGCGAGCGCCTCGACATAGCCAATCAGATCCGCCAGGTCCTTGAAATGCCGGCGCACCAGGATGGCCACGCCGAGGGCAGTCGCCGCGGCCGCGAGAACGGCATCGGTCCAGGCCAGGTCGCCGAGCGCGGCCATGATCAGCAGGACGGCGAAAGCCGGCAGGCAGACGGCGATGGTCGCCGAAAGCCACTGGGCCAGGAAGGCGGAACGCTGCGGCATGGTTTTCACCCCTACCGCGTTGTCCCCTGTTTCGCCGTCTCGGTCAAATCGAGATCGAACCGGGGGTGGGTCAGGACTTGATCGCGTCGTAGGCGGCGAGCGCCGCGACATTGACGATGTCGGTGACGCGCGAGCCCATGGGCAGCACCTGGGCCGGCTTCGACAGGCCGATGAGCAGCGGGCCGACGACCGTGCCGCCGCCCAGCTCCTGCAGCAGTTGCGCCGAAATGATCGCCGGATCGAGCGCCGGCATGATCAGGACGTTGGCGGGCCCCGAGAGGCGGCAGAATGGATAGAGCGTGCGCAGCTCGGGATCGAGCGCGACATCGGCGGACATCTCGCCGTCATATTCGAAATCGACCTCGCAGCGTATCGAGATATTCGACCGCCTCGCGCACCCGCTTGCCCTTCTCGCGCAGCGGATCGCCGAAATTGGAGAAGGACAGGAAGGCGACGCGCGGCTCGTGGCCGAGCTGGCGCGCCTTGGCCGCCGCCTGGATCGCGATGTCGGCGAATTCCACCGTGGTCGGCACCTCGTGCACCAGGGTGTCGGCGATGAACACCGTGCGGCCGCGCGCCAGCATCATGGTGAGGCCGATCACGCGATGGTCGGGCTTGGGATCGATGACGCGCCGGATCTCGCTATAGGCGACGAAGGAAGAGCGCGTCACGCCGGTCACCATGGCATCCGCGTCGCCGAGCGCCACCATGCAGGCGGCGAACACGTTGCGGTCCTGATTGCACCATGCGCTGCACGTCGCGGTAAAGCGCGCCGTGGCGCTGCAGCCGCGCATAAAGGAAGTCGATATAGCGCTTGTTGTCGGGATTCAGCGCGCGCGTTGTAGATTTCGATGTCCTCGGCCGACTTTGAGGCCGAGCGTGCCCATGGTCTCCTTGACCCGGTCCTCGCGGCCGATCAGCACCGGCGTGCCGTAGCCGGCGGTGCGGAAGGCGAGCGCCGCGCGGATCACTTCTTCCTCCTCGCCTTCGGCGAAGACCACCCGGCGCGGATTGGCGCGCACCTGCTCGAAGATGCGTGTTGAGCACGGCGGCGGTGGGGTCGAGCCGGGCCGACAGCGCGCGGCGATAGGCCACCCATATCGGTGATCGGCTTGCGCGCGACGCCGCAGTCCATCGCCGCCTTGGCCACGGCGCTCGGGATCGCCGAGATCAGGCGCGGATCGAACGGCGAGGGAATGATGTATTCCGGGCCGTAGCGCAGCTCGCGGCCGGCATAGGCCGCCGCCACTTCGTCGGGCACGTCCTCGCGGGCGAGCGCGGCCAGCGCCTGCGCGGCGGCGATCTTCATCTCGTCGTTGATGGTGCGTGGCGCGCACGTCGAGCGCGCCGCGGAAGATGTAGGGGAAACCCAGCACGTTGTTGACCTGGTTGGGATAATCCGACCGGCCGGTGGCGATGATGGCGTCCTCGCGCACGGCGCGCGCCTCTTCCGGCGTGATCTCCGGATCGGGATTGGCCATGGCGAAGATGATCGGCCTGGGCGCCATGGCGGCGACCATCTCCGGCGTCACCGCGCCCTTGACCGACAGGCCGAAGAACACGTCGGCGCCTTGCATGGCCTGTTCCAGGGTGCGCGCTTCGGTCGGCACCGCATGGGCCGACTTCCACTGGTTCATGCCTTCGGTGCGGCCCTGGTAGATGACGCCCTTGGTGTCGCACAGGATGACGTTGTGGTGCGGCACGCCCATGCGCTTGACCAGTTCGACGCAGGCGATCGCCGCGGCGCCGGCGCCATTCACCACCATCTTGAACTTCTTGATGTCGCGCCCGGTGACGTCGAGCGCGTTGATCAGGCCGGCGGCGGCGATGATCGCGGTGCCGTGCTGGTCGTCGTGGAACACCGGAATCTCCATCACTTCGCGCAGGCGCTGCTCGATGATGAAGCATTCCGGCGCCTTGATATCCTCCAGGTTGATGCCGCCGAACGACGGCTCGAGGAAGCGCACGGCAATTGACGAACTCGTCGACATCCCGCGTGTCGACTTCGAGATCGATGGAATCGACGTCGGCGAAGCGCTTGAACAGCACCGCCTTGCCTTCCATCACCGGCTTGGCGGCGAGCGCGCCGAGATCGCCCAGGCCGAGGATTGCGGTGCCGTTGGTGATGACGGCGACCAGATTGCCCTTGATCGTATAGTCGTAGGCCTTGGTCGGATCCTCGGCGATGCGCAGCACGGGCACGGCGACACCGGGCGAATAGGCGAGCGACAGATCGCGTTGGGTGGTCAGCGGCTTGGTCGGCGTAATCTCCAGCTTGCCGGGACGCCCCATGGCATGGAGCTCAAGGGCCTCCTCGTCGGTTACGTGGTCGCTCGAATTCGCCATAACGGTTCCTGGGGTAAACTGCGGGGGTATTCGATGGGGCTTGCGCGGTCCGCGACGCGCGGGTTCAAGGCACCGACGGCCCTTGGCTGTCGCAACTTGCCAATACGCCGCCCCCCTGTCACGGGGAAATTTTAACGATCTCTGTCACATTGGCTCTGTCGGATTGCCCGGCTGGCGCGTCGCCGGTATGGTAGCGGGCTCCAGCCGCCACCATGCGTCATCGACTGCGATGGCCCACAGATTGAAGGACCGCGTGACCGATCCGGCGCCTCTCTCCTTGGCTTTGACGCCCGCGCCCGACGATCCCGCGGGCGATTTGCTGCAATCTGCCGCGGAATCCGCCGTGTCCGCCTCGAACGAGGCGATGTCGCCGATGATGGCGCAGTATTTCGCGGTCAAGCGGGCTCACCCCGGCTCGCTGCTGTTCTACCGCATGGGCGATTTCTACGAATTGTTCTTCGAGGACGCGGTGCAGGCCGCCCGCGCCCTCGACATCGCGCTGACCAAGCGCGGCAAGCACCAGGGCGAGGATATCCCGATGTGCGGCGTGCCGGTGCATGCCGCCGAGGCCTATCTCGCGCGTCTCATCAAGCGCGGGTTCCGCGTCGCGGTGTGCGAGCAGCTCGAGGATCCGGCCGCGGCGAAGAAGCGCGGCGGCAAATCCATCGTCAAGCGCGACGTGGTGCGCCTGGTGACGCCAGGCACGCTGACGGAAGACTCGCTGCTCGATGCGCGGCGCAACAACTTTCTCGGAGCCTTGGCCGAGACCGGCGGCGAATTCGGCCTGGCCTGGCTCGACCTGTCGACCGGCGAGTTCCAGGCCCAGCCGGTGACCCAGGCCGCGCTCGGCGCCGCATTGGCGCGGATCGCGGCGGGTGAGCTGCTGGTCATCGACAAGCTGTTCGGCCGCGCCGACATGGCCACTTTGCTCGACGACAGCGGTTGCGCGCTGACGCCCCAGCCGTCCTCCCTGTTCGACAGCGAGAATGCGCGCCGCCGGCTGCAGGCCTTCTATGGCGTCGCCGCGCTCGATGCCTTCGGCAGCTTCGGCCGCGCCGAACTCGCGGCGGCCGGCGCGCTGCTCGACTATGTGGAATTGACCCAGAAAGGCCGCATGCCGGCGCTGCAGCCGCTGCGCCGCGTGGCGGCGGGCGCGGTCATCGAGATCGACGCGGCGACCCGGCGCAACCTGGAGCTGGCGCAGGGCCCGGACGGCACGCGCGAGGGCAGCCTGCTCGCCACCATCGACCGCACCCTGACCGGGGCCGGCGCACGACTGCTCGCCGCGCGCCTCGCGGCGCCGCTCACCGAGGTGGCACGCATCAACCGCCGGCTCGAGGCGGTCGCCTATCTGCTCGAACGCGGCAATTTGCGCATGCAGTTGCGCGGACTGCTCGATGCCATGCCCGACATGGCGCGTTCTCTGTCGCGGCTCGGGCTCGGGCGCGGCGGTCCGCGCGATCTCGCCGCCCTGCGCGACGGCCTGTCCTGCGGCGCCGCCTTGCGCGCCACCTTGGCGCAGAGCGAACGCCAGGCCCAGCTCGCGGCTTTTCCGGCGGCGCTCGAAAACGCCTGCCGCGCGCTCGGCACGGAGAGCGACCTGGTCGCGCGCCTGACCCAGGCGCTGGCCGCGGAATTGCCCGCCTTCACGCGCGACGGCGGCTTCGTCGCGCCCGGCTTCAAGCCCGAGCTCGACGAAGCGCGGTCGTTGCGCGACGACAGCCGCAAATTGATCGCCGGTCTCGAGGCGCGCTATGCGGTGGCTTGCGGCATCCCGATCAAGATCCGCCACAACAACATCCTCGGCTACTTCATCGAGGTGCGGCCCAACCAGGCCGAAAAGCTGACCGGCGCCCCGGGTCCGGAAGGCCAGGAGCGCTTCTTCATCCACCGCCAGAGCATCGCCACCGCGGTGCGCTTCACCACCATCGAGCTCGCCGAGCTCGAGACCAAGATCAGCCGCGCCGCCGATCATGCGCTGGCGCTCGAACTGCAGGTGTTCGAGGAATTGTCGGCCGCGGTGATGGCGCGCGCGGCGGCAATCTCCGGCGCGGCCCGGGCGGCGGCGGCGGTCGACGTCACGGCGGGGCTGGCTGCGCTCGCCGAAGAGCAGAACTGGACGCGGCCACTGGTCGACGACAGCCTCGCGTTCCGCATCGAAGCCGGGCGTCATCCGGTGGTCGAGGCGGCGCTCAAGCGCGCCCAGTCGGGCGCCTTCGTCGCCAACGACTGCGATCTCACGCCGGGGGATGCTAGCGGCGCCGCAAAGGGTAGCCGCCTATGGCTGCTCACCGGCCCCAACATGGCGGGCAAGAGCACCTTCTTGCGCCAGAACGCCGTGATCGCGGTGCTCGCCCAGATGGGCAGCTTCGTGCCGGCGGACTCGGCCCATATCGGCACCGTCGACCGGCTGTTCAGCCGGGTCGGCGCCGCCGACGACCTGGCGCGCGGCCGCTCCACCTTCATGGTCGAGATGGTTGAGACCGCGGCGATCCTGCATCAGGCGGGCGAACGCGCGCTCGTCATCCTCGACGAGATCGGCCGCGGCACCGCGACGTTCGACGGGCTGTCGATCGCCTGGGCGACGATCGAGCATCTGCATGACGTCAACCGCTGCCGCGCGCTGTTCGCCACCCACTATCACGAGCTGACGACGCTGGCGGCGCGCCTGCCGCAGCTCTCCAACCATTCGCTGCGCATCAAGGAATGGCAGGGCACGGTGGTGTTCCTGCACGAGGTGGCGGCGGGCTCGGCAGACCGCTCCTACGGCATCCATGTGGCGAAGCTCGCCGGCCTGCCGCAGGCGGCGCTGGCGCGCGCCGAGGAAGTGCTGACGGCGCTCGAATCCGGCGGCAAGGCCAAGGCGGTCGCCAAGCTCGCCGACTACCTGCCACTGTTCTCCGCCACCGTGCAGCAGCAAGCGGCGAAGGCGGGCGAGCCGTCGGCCGTCGAGCGCGAGCTCAAATCCGTCAACCCCGACGAGCTCACGCCGCGCGGCGCGCTCGACCTGCTGTATCGCTTGAGAGAGATGCTGAAGTAAAAGAACGCGGCGACGCGCCCTCCACCGTTATGGCGAAGGGGGCGAGCGCCAGCGGGCCGGGGGACGTCCATGCCGTGCTCGCCTCCATCCCGCCCTTCGTCATCGAGGGGAGGGATTTCACAGGGTGCGGCTCGACCGCGCGCTACTTCTCCAGATGCCCGTCGAGGAACGCGAGCGCATCGCGCCAGGACCGCTCCGTGACCGCCTCGCTGTAACCCAGCGAATAGCCGGCTCCTTTGCGCACGCAATCGTTGAGGGCGGCGGGCGTGAACGGCTCGCGCGCGCCGTCAGCATGAATGAAACCGAAGCGTGCGCCCACGTCCATGAGCGGACACGCGCGGCCGCTGCGAAATTCGGGAAAGAACCGCGCGTCGCGGAATTTCGGATTGTTCCAGCCATGGTAGGCATCGGTGTACCAGATGCTTCGCACCGTCTGGCCGGATCGTCCTTCGCGCATGAGCCTTTCGAGCTGGTCGCAGCGCCCGCGCAGCGTCGTCTCGTCCTTGTCGCCGAAGAGCAGCAGCAGCGGCGCGCCGGTCGTGGAAGAGCGGGCGTCCAGCGCCACATAGCTGCACGGGCCATAGAAGGAGACATGCGCGGCGAACCGCGCGTCGCCGGCGAAGCGGTGTCGGACCTGTTCGAACGCCGTCAACATGCTCGTCATGCCGCCGAGCGAGAAGCCGATGATGCCGATGCGCCGGGCGTCGATCCGCGGGTGCGTGGCGAGCAGCTTGAGCGCGATCAGCGCGTCCGCCGCGGTGGTGAGCGGATTGAAGCCACTCACCGCCGCCTGACGAATGCCGCGCGGCCCGAAATGATCGAGCGCCCCGACGGCATAGCCGGCGGCGAGCAGGCGGCGCACCGCGTCGCCTTCCACGTCGGGGTTCCAGCCGCCCACCGTGTGCGCGACGATCATCGCCGGATACGGGCCGCTGCCCTGCGGCAGGTCGATGTCGACAGCGGCTTTTCCGTTTGCCGATGGCGCATTCTTGCTGAATTCGCCGAGCGTCGCGAAGGTCGGCGCGGCGAACTCGATCCGGCCGCGCGTCTCGGCCGTCAGCGTCTGCGCGCACGCGACGACAGCGGAGAAGGCGACAAATCCAACGGCGACACAGGCGCGCCGCATCATAAGCATGAGATTCCCCATCGAAAGTGCCCGCGAATCGGCGAGGATCCGGCCCGCTGGGCAGGCTATCGATACGGATGTCGCGCGGCAAGGCCGCGTGCGTCAGCCGCCGGACGCTCGACGAGGTTCCCGGAGCACCGGCGCCTCGCGCGCCGCCTTTGCCGCCTCGCCGGGCGGCAGGGATGAA
>CAVVYA010000013.1:0-229398 GCA_963752345.1 uncultured Alphaproteobacteria bacterium | reverse complement strand
CGAAAAACCGTCATGCCCCGAACGAGTGGGGCATGATGGTGTTTTTGACCGTGCGTCTCGGCGATTGCCGTCGTTAAGGCTTCCCCACCAGATAGACGCCGAACGCCGGGCCGTGGAAATACAGCAGCGCGGCGTAGAGTGCGAGGCCGAGCGCGAGGCGGGCCCAATCGAGCGCGGTGAACGCGAACCGGTTGCGCCGCGCGATGATCGCGCCGAACGGCACGATCGAGGTCACTGCCGTCAGGCGCTGCCAGGCCGGATCACCGCTCGTGCGCCGCCTGCGTTCGATATGCGCGATGCCGCCCACGGCCAGAACGAGCAGGCTGCCGAACAGCAGAATGCCCGCCACATTGCCGTTGGCGAGCAGATGGGCCGCGGCCCACAGCGCGACGCCGAGCATCACCGGATGGCGCGTCACCTTGAAGATGCCGGGCGCCGGATCGGCGCGCTTCAGCACGTAGTCGCCGAGCACGGCGCTCGGATTGGGCGTGAGGTAGCCGGCGGCGATCAGCATCAGGGCGATCGGCATCACGGCGAACACGACCATGCGTGTCCATTGCGGCGAGCCCCACAGGAAAAAGTAGGGCGCGAGCCGGAAGCTCCACACCATCCAGACGAAGAGAGCCAGCGCGGTCACGGAATAGAGCGCGAGATAGCCGCGCGGCCCGATCCATCCGTTCAGCCGGTTGCGCGCATGCATGGACGACAGCAGGAAATGGACGCCGACGAAGAGCGCCGCCGCGGCGGCAAGCTCGCCGAATTCGCTCAGCATGCTTGAAGCGTCCCCATGGCGGGGGAGTTTACGCGCGAACGACGTCTGGGCCAACAGTGCGGCCCGACGGCGTTGGTCAGATGTTCGGCTCCGCAATGCCGCGTTGGCGGCATGCCGCGATCAGCGTGTTGCGCAGCAGGCAGGCGATGGTCATCGGCCCGACGCCGCCCGGCACCGGCGTGATCGCGCCGGCGACCTGGCGCGCCGCGTCGAAATCCACGTCACCGACCAGGCGCGTCTTGCCGGGCTCGGCGCCCGGCACCCGGTTGATGCCGACGTCGATCACGACTGCGCCGGGCTTGACCCAGTCGCCCTGGATCATGCGCGGGCGACCGACGGCGGCGACCAGGATGTCGGCGCGCCGGCACACCGCCGGCAGATCGCGCGTGCGCGAATGGGCGATCGTCACCGTGCAGCTTTCCGCCAATAGCAGATGGGCCATTGGCTTGCCGACGATATTGGAGCGCCCGACCACCACCGCGTCGCGTCCGCTCAGATCGTTGCCAAGCACGTCTTTCAACAGCATCAGCGAGCCCATCGGCGTGCACGGCACCAGCGCGCCATGGACGCCACCGGCAATGCCCGACGCCAGGCGGCCGACGTTGATCGGATGGAAGCCGTCGACGTCCTTGGCCGGATCGATGGCGTCGATCACCGCCTGCGGGTCGATCTGCTTGGGCAGCGGCAATTGCACGAGGATGCCGTGCACCGCCGGGTCGGCGTTGAGCTGGGCGACGAGAGTGAGCAGTTCGGCTTGGCCCGTGGTCGGCGGCAGACGGTGGGTGAAGGAGGCCATGCCGGTTTCCTCCATCGCCTTGCCCTTGGCGCGCACATAGACCTGGCTCGCCGGATCGTCGCCCACGAGAACGGCGGCCAGCCCCGGCACCAGCCCATGATGGCGTTTCAACGCCGCGGCGGCGCCGGCGATGCGCCCGCGCAAACCTTCGGCGAAAGCCTTGCCGTCGATCAGCCGCGCCTCAGCCATGGCGGGCGACTCCCGTTATCATCTCGGTCAGCTTGTTCATCAACTCCTCGGGTGCGCCGTCGATGGTTACGGTCTTGTTGCGGCTTTTGCCGCCATGGGTCAGGCGCAGCGCCGACTTGGGCAGCTGCAACGTCTTGGCAATCAGCGCGATCAGCGCTGCATTCGCCTTGCCGTCTTCGGGCGGCGCGGTGACCGCGATGGCGAGCGCCGTTCCATCGGGTGTCGCGCGAGTGCCGTCGATCCGCGCGCGGCCGGCCTTGGGCGTCAGCCGCACGGTCAGGATCACGCCGTCCGCCCGGGGCGAAAAGGGCTGCGCTGCCGGGGCGGCCATGGGATTTGCCGGGAAACGTACGGCGGTCAGCGCGGCCAATACTCGAAGAGCAGGTTGCGCAGGAAATAGAGCAGCAGGATGAGGACCAGAGGCGACAGATCGATGCCGCCCAGCGTCGGTATGACGCGGCGGATCGGGCGCAGCGCCGGCTCGGTCACGCGGTCGAGGAAGTCGCCGACCATGTAGACGAACCGGTTGCGCGTGTTGATGACATTGAAGCTGATCAGCCAACTCATCACCACCCAGATGATGAGCACCCAGATGTAGAGATCGATCACCGTGTCGATGAGGATCAGCAGCGCGTTCATGGTCCCTTCGGGTCCTTCTCTGACCAGGGCATCGGCGGCGGGAGGACGCCAGGCCGGCCTGGTTTTCCGTAGAAATTTCTGTGGTCGCCCAAGCGTTTGGCTAGGGGGCAGCCGCGTCCGCGTCACCCTACAGTTCCCGCCCGTGGCACGCAAGACCACCTATGGCGCTGGCGGCCCGCGGCGCTGGCGTGAAGAGAGCGGTTTGCGCCGCGCCGCGCTTGACAGGGCGGGCACCCGCGAACATTATCCGCCTTCCTCGAAAGGGCAGTTCGGCGAAGCACTTGCGTGTTTCGCCCGGCGCCGCGTGGGGGGCCGTAGCTCAGCTGGGAGAGCGCCGCGTTCGCAATGCGGAGGTCAGGGGTTCGATCCCCCTCGGCTCCACCAATCCTTCTTGCCGCACATAGATATGCGGAGATATTTCGCAAAAACCCCCGGACGCCCGGGGGTTTTGTCGTTTCAGAGACGGCATGTCTTGGCCGGAGAGGACAAATTTGGCCGAACACGGTCCCGCGTCTCCGTCGGCCGATTTTCCAGCCAATACTTTTGGGCGAACGTTGGCCTTCCAAGCGGTCAGCTTAGATGACGACGCTAAAGTATGGTTGTGAGATCGTCCGATGCCGTGGGCGGAATGATGCAGCGTTGATTGTTGCGTCGGTTCTGTTCGATCCCGACATGCGCTTCGGAGATTTATTCAGGTCGCTTCGGGCTTATGGTCCACCTGAGCGAACTCGGCCGTCAAAGCCTAAGAGGCGAACTGAAGGTGGACGTCTACAATTCGCGGAATAGTGGAACCGCCTTCTACGAAGGCCACTACGGCGGGCGGAGGCTGGCGACTAGCGAAGCCGCCTGGAACTTGCTGCTGGAAGAGCGACGCTAGTTGGATGGGGTCCCATTGCAGGTCCGACGGCTTGCAACACTCGGAATACCGCCGAGTTTCAGAGCCGCAACCGCAAAGCTCGTCGTCGTTGCACTCTTTCCGCCGGTACCACGCTTCCACCCAGGGGTCGACGCCGAACAGGCCGTATTGCTTCCCCGGCCATCGGCCGAAGACTTCGAGATGTAGATGGCGCAGCGCCCACACGGTATAGAGGTCCAAGAGCGTCCTGAGATCTCCGCCCTCTGACCATGCCCCGTCGTCCGGGGAGAACGCGCAGATCGAGCCGTCTTTAAAATTGGTGTGCCGGGGTCCGATCCATCTAGATTGGTCGGCGGCACTCCAAAAGCCCCACGCGCGGGGCCCGCGGCCTGATTGGTAGGGAAGCGCTACGAGAAACGTGGCTTCCCGTGCCAAGCCCGAAATCACCGAGCTTTTTGCGAAAAGCCACATTCCGTTGTCGTCCGGAAAAATCTGAAGCGTTGGGTACGCCTCGGCAAGCCGTGTCACTTGGTTTTCGTAGACGTCGCAGAGCACATTGCCGCCGATCCGTGATGCGGCACCGGCCGGCCGTGGTCCTCGGGACGCCCCTTTCCTTCGGGCGGACCTTTCCCGCGATCTGGCTGCGGATCTTCTCTGTCCTTGTCGTTCATCGCTATTCTCCTTGGCTGGGGTTACTGTCGGGGATTCTTGATCCACGGCGACTAACCCATGGGTGGAGACTCGAAGCTGTCGGTGTTCATCCAAAGCAGAACCGACGTGCTGCAACACGGCCCGACAGTCCGGCGACAAGGCGGCTTCACCTGCAAGCGGATATGTGCGAGTCTGTGTCATCCACACAGCATGCAACCGACGCTTGGCTGTGTCAAGGTGTGCTATTCGCACGGAAGATATCATTGTTTGAAAAGAAGTTAATCGAAGCCGTCAGGAAGAAGCGTGAGGTGGAGGGGTTAAGCATCCGGGCTCTTTCCACAGCAATAGGCGTGAGCTTCTCGACGTTGGCGCGAATCGAACGTGGGGAAGGACAGCCAGACAACAACTCAAAAATACGGCTGTTGGAGTGGCTTGGTGCAGACGCCGAAAGCGCCGGACTGAGTTTTGATAACGTTGCCTTCGTGCATTTCCGGGCGGGAAAGAATATCCGGTCCTCGACCGTGCGCGCTCTATTGAGAGCGGCCGAATGCCTGCGGCAATCGATCGGAGGGCAGGGCGAGTGGAGAGCACAGCAAGGTACGGATGACAACGTGTCAGCTGCCAGCGTTTCACTATCAAAGGAAGAGCTCGAAGAAGCTGCCAAAAAGTTCAGAGCGGATCTAGGTCTAACGAGCGATGAACCGCTGGACAGTCTTCGAATCGAGGTGGAAGGCGTTCAGGTGATCCCGGTTGGGAAGACGAATTATTTGGATGCGCGAAATCATAAGTCAGCTTCGGATGGAAGCTGGCAGCGAATGGTCCGCAATGACCGTCCCGCTGGATCCGGAAAATGAACATTGGGCTGTTCTCTTGAACGACAGCCATAGCGTCGAGCGCCAGCAAGTCACCGTGCTGGAGGAGTTCTGGCATATCCTGCTCGGCCACAAGCTCACGAAGATCGCTCGGGTGGCCGAAGCGTACGGCAGAACCTACGATAAAACGGAGGAGCACGACGCGTATTATCTCGCCTCGGCGACTCTCCTCCCGAAAGCAGCATTGATCAACGCCGTGAGCAAGAAGCTCTCGTCGGAGCAGATCGCAGGGATTTTCGGTACATCGTCTGAGCTCGTCGATTACCGAATCAAACAACTCGGGCTCTGGCGGGAACACATAGGCAAGCAGATCAGGTTGTCACCCTGATCGAAGCCTCACATTACTCGAACCCGAGTTGCCGGCGCTGCTGCTGCCAGTCGATGGGTAGGCTCTGCATCCGTTTCAGGCGCGCGGCAGTCAGCTCTGGCGGCTGGCGCCCGTCAAGGATCGCTTGGACAATGTCCGGCGCGAGGAAGGCAAGTGACAGGATGCGGCTGATGTCGCCAGGATCGGCCCGGTCCCGCTTTGCAAGTTCATGCAGAGCCACGGCGGGGCGAGTCCGAATGTCGTCGAACCAACGATGCGCCCGGACCACGAGCTCAATGAGTTTTTGATCTGGCTTGGCCGCGACGGGGGCGCTTTCGACTATCAATCGTGTCTCGACCCCGCGCCGTCGGACGGATATCGGAATTTGAATGGTGATGTCTTCGTTTGGGCCCGAGTTGTCGAGGCCAACCCGCTCCTGCAGGTTAACGGCATGCAGGATAACGGTGATGCGGTCTTGGGCGATTGTAGCGCGCCGTAGGATATGGAGCAGAATTTCCCGCTGCGACGCCGGTGCCGAGGTGCGCATCTCAGTGCTTAGAGCAGCCGCGCGTGTAAATAGCGACTCAAGCATGTTCGCGGAAACGTCCGGTGCAAGTTCTGCACTGAGGCGCTGCCGGTCGGCCAAAAAGCCGCAAATACCATCGACGATGGCTCGCTCTAGTGCCGGTGCCGGCAGGCGCCACGGACGGTGGCTTTCACTGCCATCAGATTTCGTGACGTAGTAGCGGTACCGCTGACCCCGTTTGTTGGTATGGGACGGGCGCAGCCGAGCGCCGTCGCCCTTTTCGATCAGGCCCGTGAGCAAACTGGGTTCGCGGGCGTTCGAGCGGGTGCGCCGGGTCACCGCGTTTTTGGCAAGCTGGGCTTGCACGGCGTCCCAGAGGCCGCGGTCGATAATTGCCGCGTGTTCGCCGGGATAGCTGGTGCCCTTGTGCGAGATCTCGCCAATGTAGAGGTGGTTAATCAGGATCTTGTTGATATGCCCCCGGGTGAACGGCCGTCCCCCCTGATGAGGGCCATTCGCCAGAAGGTATCCTTCGTTCGCAAGCCTAGCCGATCTGCGGCCTCCTTGACGAGACGTGTGTTCGCGTGTTCACGGTAGAGCTCAAACATGGTGCGAACCGTCGCTGCCTCGGACTCATTGATAATGAGCTTGCGGTCGACAGCGTCGTAGCCAAGTGGCACGACACCGCCCATCCACATGCCCTTCTTTTTTGACGCCGCGATTTTATCGCGGATACGCTCGGCAGTGACTTCGCGCTCGAACTGGGCAAAGGACAGCAACACGTTAAGCGTGAGGCGCCCCATGGAGGTGGTGGTGCTGAACTGCTGTGTGATCGAGACGAAGGAGGCCTCATGCGCTTCCAGGACTTCGATGATCTTGGCGAAGTCTGCAAGCGAGCGCGTCAGCCGGTCAACCTTGTAGACGACTACCACCTTAACGCGACCTGCCGAGACATCGGCGAGCAGACGCTGAAGCGCAGGCCTGTCCAGCTTCCCACCCGATTGGGCACCATCATCGTAAGCGGTCTCGATCTCGACCCAGCCCTCGCCGGCTTGGCTGCGGATATAGGCTGAGCACGCCGATCGCTGAGCGTCGAGCGAATTGAAGGCTTGGTCGAGGCCCTCGTCCGTCGACTTTCGCGTATAGATGGCGCACGGAATGGATCGGCGGCTCATGTGCCGATCCCGAAGAATCGGGGACCCGACCAGCGTGCACCTGTGATGGCGCGCGCCACCGCCGAGAGCGAGCGATAGTGCATGCCATTCCAGGCGTACCCGCCGTCGATCACTTCCACCGTATGGGTCTTGCCATTCCATTCGCGCACGAGTCGGGCGCCGGCGTTCAGTGTCCGCGGCGCCGCCGTCTCGGTGATCGGTGATCTGCCAATCAGCCCAATCAGCTTTGCCAATCGGCGCGACAGGGCGGCGCTGGGGCCGCCCTGCTGCTTAGCCTGATGAGCATAGGCGAGGGCACCCGCCATTAGACGCCGGCTGATCCCCTTCGGCGGCGGTGCGCCATAGAGGGCTTGCCAGCGTGCGACTAACTCTGCGCGAGAGAGTTCGGTCAGCATTGTCAGGTCCATGCTGACCTCGCTTAAGCCGCCGCGATGCGATACCGGGTGACCCCGTCCTGCTTCTCACGCAAGATCGCAATGTCCCGCTTGCGCAGGCCTGTCAGCGCAGCGCGCACGCTATGGGGCTGCCAGCCAGTGGCTTTCTCCAGCTCAACAAGCGGAGCCCCTTTGGGCCGTTTTAGCAGCGTTAGAATGTTTTCGAGTTTACCGCCGGGGCGCTTGCCCACTGGGCTATTCGCCCCAGGTTTGCTGCCAAGCACAGGTTCCTTCGGCTGCCTACTGCGCGGTGTGCGCGTCCCGGAGCACTTCTCGGTTGCAGCTGTGAGGCCACCCTCCAGCGCGGCCAGACCCGCGTCGGTAATTGTGAGCGCATAACGCAGACCAGCATCGTCCTGACGCCAGGCTTCTGCGCGGGAAGCGGTTGGCCGTTCCTCGATTAGCCTCTTCGTCAGCAGCATCTTCAGCACGCTAGCAGCAGTGCCCTTGTTGACCTTGAGCGACTTCGGCAATGGCAGGACAGCCTGATTCTCGCGCGAGACCGCGGCCTTAAGAATCACGAGCTGGGTATCGGTGAGCTTTGGCATTTGGACCTCCTGGTTCGGGCGCCGCTAGGATCGCGGCGCTTGCACCACCTGAAGCCCCGCTGGCGTTGCTGTCAGTGAGGCCGAGGCGGAGGTCCTGAGGAGCCGTCTCGACCGCATGCACGCTCTTGTCTGGCGGGAAGTCCAGCCGTTTCGGTGCCGCTGTTCGTCGGTAGCCCCGCAGGCGGGTGGGTGACGGCAGAAATGCAATGGGAGGTAGTCGACCAAAGGCTTCTTGTTAGGATCTGTGAAGGGGTTCGGTGGATCGGGGGGCTATGTCCGCTACATCAGCGGCTGCCGATATTCTCGAATGGGCAGCCAAGCTCGACGGGTGGCAGCAGGATGGATTGCGAAGACTCGCGAGTGCGCCAGCCATTGCCGAAGGCGACATCGCAGAAATTCTGGCGATGGTGAAGCACGAGGCGGGGTTCACGCAGGCGATTCCCGTGCCAGCTCCGATCCCGCTCGATGGGAGGCACCTCGGCGCTGCCTCCGCCGCGCCGAAAATCCAAATCAAGGCCATTCGCAATATCAAGAACGTCAACAAGCTCGCATCCACGGCGAGCGTAACGTTCAACTGCACCGGCCTGACAGTCATCTACGGGACCAACGGCAGCGGCAAAACGGGATTCATTCGCATCCTGCGCCGCCCCTGCCGCACCAGGATCAGCGATGCGAAGGCGCTGAAGATTCTGAGTGATGTGTATGGCGCCGCCGCCGGACTCAAAGAGGCCGAGATCGTCATCGAGGCAGATGCGGGCGAGCAGGTTAGACGATGCGGAATTGCGGCTGCTCGATCGCGGGCCGGGCCGCACCGCGTCCTATTTCAAGCCCGGTAAAATTCAGGTGCCGAATGAATATCCGTCAATGGCACCTTTACTCGACGGAGATGGCGTGCCTCGGCATGGCAAGCGGGGCCCTCGCCGCTGCACCAGGCTACGAAGCCAACGGCCGAAGGGCGCAGGCGCCGCTAAGAGGCTGCGAGAAATGGAACTTTCTGGCAGCATTCGGGCGCAATTTGATGTTATTATGCAATAATTGACTTAAGCACTGGTGGTGCAAGGACGAGGATAGCCCTCTTTACGAGCGCCGAATAATGCGAGTCGGGAGGGGGAATGTCGGCGTCGGGGGCAAGTCGTTGGGTTAGGTTTCTCCGGAACTACGGTCCGATTCCGACCAATGACAACATGTATGACGAGTCGATCCAGCGGGCGTTGCGGCGTCACCGGATCGAACCTCTTGTTTTGCCTGCACAATTCCTGGACCAGCTCATCGATAATCTGCGTTCGGACGCGCCGCGCTCAGAAATCCTAACCGGCACAGCCGGTGACGGAAAAACCTATCATTGCCGAGAAGTCTGGGTACGGCTTGGTGGCTCCGACGCGGCATGGAATACCGGGGACAAAATCCAAAGGCTCCAGCTCGGGCCCCGTGAACTCGTAGTCGTCAAGGACCTGAGCGAGCTGCGCGTGGAAGAGAGCGCGGCACTGCTGTCAGAAATGGCGCGAGACGTGACCTATCCCGCCCCTGACCGTATCTATCTTATCGCCGCCAACCACGGACAGCTCCTGGAGAAGCTGAAAGCAGCCCCACAGGCGGTGGAGCTTCAGGCCATGGTGCGCGCGGTCGAGGAAATTCTCGTCACCGGCGAGAATCCCGATCCCGAGGTCAGGCTCAATCTGCGCGATTTGAGCCAAGCGCCCGCATCGCAGATGATCCGGACGATCATCGCGGCGATGACAGGCCATTCCGGCTGGGATCAATGCCAATCATGTCCCATTCGGAACGCGCAGACTTGCCCGATCTGGGAAAACCGCGCCCGCGTCCAAGGCGGCGCGGATTCGGGACTTCTCCAGCGGCGCCTGACAGCGTTGGTCGAATTGAGCGAACAGAATGGCGTCCACTTTCCTGTACGCCAATTACTGGCGCTCGTGGCAAACATTCTGCTGGGACACCCTGACGCGCCTGATGGCTTGATGTCGTGTTCGGATGTCCCAGATATTTTGGCCAGCGGATCGCTCGACCAAGCAAGCGTTTATCGCAATATCTTTGGCGAGAACCTGAAGCCGCGGCGCGCTGAAAAGTCCGATCTCTTTCGCAAGCTCAATGCCTTCGGGATCGGCGGCGAGGCCAGCAACCGCGTGGACAATCTGTTAGTCTACGGGGCCGACGATCCAGCGCTGGAAGCGCCCTACCGTGATCTCGTAATCAATGACCCGGTCTATGGCGGCACGATCACCTACACGCGAGCGCAACGCTCCTATCTCGAGGGAAGCGATATCGGCGCGCGGGAGGAGTTTCTGCCGCGCCTGCGCGCGCAGCGCCAGCGGATGTTCTTCGTGCTTCCCGAACAGCGGGAGAATGAGTTCGACCTCTGGGATTTGACAGTCTTCCGCTATGGCGGCCTGTACCTAGATGTCGCTGCACGCCTCAAGAGCGGCAGGGCTCTGCCACGTCAAGTCATGCCGATGATCATGCGTGGCCTCAATCGCGTGTTCACCGGTATGCTCGTACAGAACCAAGACGAGCTGGTTCTTGCCACTTCGGGCAGCCACTCCCAATCGAAGACCAGCCCATTGCTTGACGAGCTAATTTCGGTCCGGCGTCAGGGAGGAGAGGAAGCGGTGCTGGCGCCGAGCGCCCGAGGCGGAATTGCCCTGAGTGTCCGTTTGTCGCGCGGCGACGACCCGGGACCGAGCGGGCTGATGTTGACGCCGACGCGGTTCGAGTTCTTGGGGCGGGTTGCCGAAGGCGCTTTGCCAAGCAGCTTTTCGCTCGAGTGCCACGAAGATCTCCTGGCGTTTAAGGCCAAGCTTTTGAGTGCGACCGAGCGGCGCCGTGTGCTCGACGAGGACGACCGGGCCTCTGCCGGCGAATTGGTCCTGCGGTTTATCGAGCTCGGGAGTGAGGGCCGCGCGTCGCCGCGGCGCGTTACTGTGAGGACCTGACCACAATGGAAGTTTTGGCGAAGCCCTTCGGCCATGAAGACCGCACGGGTCCGGAGATGTGGATCGACGAGGCGATCTGGGGCCATCGTCTGCATGACGAGCAATCACCCTGGCTGACCTTGCTCGAATTCCTGTGCGTTCTTCATGCGGAGAATGGCCAGTCACGTGCCCTGACTGAGGAGCGCCTTAACGAACTGTCCTACAAGCCACAAACCCAACTTCGCCTGCGCAATCTCCTCTTCAACAACCCGCAGATGACGACCGTGCTTGCCTCAGGCCAGTCCGACGAGGCGATGTGGGCGACATGGCTGCCCTTGATGGCCCAAAACGCGGGTGGATTAGACAGGCCGGACTTTGCCTATCTCCGGGAGCGCTTCGAGACCTTCCAGGACTTTGCCTCGGTGGTTTCCTTCCTCCAGAGCTCCGCGATCGAAGGGGGCAGCAATAAGCGCTGGAGTTCCAAGTTCGTCTTTCCCTTCGGGACGAGTGCGCTCTATGAGGACGTGAGCGTCACGGCGACTGGCGTCGCTACGGATCGCCGGTTCTTTGCACGCACCGGCGAGATCGTCTATCTGATGCTTTGCAGGAGCCGAAGAGTGGCAGAGCTCCGCGAACGTCTGGATCGGCGGATACTGAAGGTCGATGCGCCGTATGATGGACTGCTCCGAGCCCTGCAAGGCGACGTGCAGTTCGCGCGGCAGGAACGGGCCGGCGCCTATTTGCCATGCGCCTCCCATCCCACGTTCGACCGGTTGGCTGAGGATTGGATCGCAATCCTGGATCTGCAAATCCCGGCCTATGATGCGATCCCGCATATCGTCACGATGACTGGCCTCCACCTCATCCTATATCAGCTCCAACGCTCGGCTGAGGTCCTGGCGCAGCAGGATCCCATCTCCATGGTTTGCGAAATCGTCTCGCCGAAACGCTCTGTGGTGCGCGACCTATCAGCAGACTCCTTTCAGGGCAACAATGCCTTGCCGCAACATGGCGCTCGAACTGTTTATTCGCAAGATCGCCACGACGCCCGAATGGCGTGCGGCGCTCCAATCCGATGAGCCGGGACCGAACGCCGCTGAACTTCTGTCCAAGACCTTCGACTGGCCGGACCTTGACGACGCCGATGAAGCGCAAGGGCAACCCGGCGAATTGCTCGAAAAGCTTGTTCGACGCGCCGTGGTTCGCCACAAGCAGCATGTCGGCAAGGTCCACGCGACCTGGGCGCGCCTGATTGGGCTGTCGTCGCGACGAGCAAGCCGGCGCGTGCGTTACGCCCCGACCGATCGGCTTTTGAAGACGCTGGTTGTATGCTGTGTCGAGCGGCGACTGGAGTTCAAGGATTTCCTTGTTCTGCTCCATGATCGCTACGGGTTGGTGATTGGCGACCAGCAGGCACGGGGCTTCATCGAGGCGGGCGCCGCTGATCAGGAGGATTTTTCAGACAACGCGCGACGGCTGGAAGAGCGGCTAGCGAGCCTTGGCTTGCTGAAGCGGCTGTCGGATTCCTGCGCCTATGTCGAAAATCCATTCCAGAGGAGCGCGCAGCCTTGAACGCCTCAGAACTGTTAGGTGCTGTGGGCGCGGCGTCGCTGCGCGATCGTCTGACAAATGCCTCGGAAGGCGATGGGCTTGCGCGTTTCATGCTGGACCGGCTCACCGGGCAACAGGTCGCGGCTGTGGTGCAGGCCCTTCTGCTGGATGGCGAAACCGCTACGAAGCTCAAAATCGCGGTGCCGCGCGATCTTGTGGCGGCCTTCGACCTGCCTGCGGCCGTGATCACCGATGAACGCACGGTCGCGCTGCGCCATGCGGAGTGCGATCGTCCGGCCCTGCTGCTCGCCAATACCGACGACGATCAGGGTGCGTCTCTGCAGGATGTCACTCTGCTGGGCGCCAAGCAGCTCACCGAGGAACCCCGGCTGTGGGTCGAGGCGGCTGCGACGGGGCTCGGTCTCCCTGAGAGCCAGCTCGAAATCTGGCAAGCGGCGCTTCGCGGCCTTGTCGCCGCCGAAGACTGGACGCTGCATCAGGTCTCAAACTACGTCGAGCTCACGCGCCGTTCGATCGCGGATGAATCGAAGCCGCTGCTCGAGGCGCTGGGTTGGGCGCTTCCGGCACTGCAATTGCCGCGTGATTCCGGATATTTCCTGGCCATTCGCGCCAAAGACCAGGCGCTGGCAGCGCGTTGGAAGAAGCTGTTCGACAAGCTAATCACTGATCGCCGGCCGCTATTGCTCAAGCAGAGACCGCCGCGACAGGTGATTGAAGCGGAGGAGCTGCGAACCCAATTCGAGGCAGTGCGCGACGATATCCCGCCGGCCGCGCATGCGACCATCGAGGCATTCATCAACGCCCCGCCGAGTTGGCGGGACGAAGCGGCCGCGCTCGCCGAGCTCGAATGGGAATCGGATGGGATCATTCAGGTCTTCTCCGGTCTACGGCAGAAGAAGACGAGCTTGGCCGAAGAGACGATTCAGTTCTTCGAGTTTGAGCTGCCTGACCGGCTCAGCGAAGTCGACAAGGAATATCTTCGGCAGCTCAAGGAAGCGAAATCTCACAAGGAGCCGCGAGACGACGACCGCGACTTTTTCGAGGCCCATCGCGAAGAGCTTGGGCGAGACCGCGCGCTTCGTGCGAAGTGGGAACGTTTCATCTTTGGCCGCCCGATTGAGTGCACCGACCTTCTTGAAGGCTTGTTGCGCGCGCTCGAACGGCTCTATGGCCAAGCCGGCGCGCTTGGCTCTGTCCGATCGCTTGAGATCAGGACCACGCGGCGCACCAAAGCTCAATGGCTTGAACTGAATGCGGATGTCGCGACGGCGTTCGCCGTACGCTACCGTGGATTGCCTGCGCTGATGGGGGCTGCGGTCAAATGGGACACGTCTCACCTCTTCGAATACGAGGCGCTGCTTGAGTCCGCGTCACGACGCAAGAAGTACAAGCGCAACGTCTCGGTGTCACGAACAAGTCTTCAGATCAAGTTCGACATCACCTTGAAGGTCGGCGATGGCGCGTTGGCTGACCGGACGACAGTCCAGCTCATCTGGATGGGACGGCCGGACGCAATCGGCTTGGAGCTTTGCGATGACCTTGATCGCCTGCGTCAAGCGTCCGCTGACTCGGTCGAGCGTTGCGCGCCAGCCGGTTAGCCGAAAGGGCTCTCTCCAGTCCGTCTCCTTGAGCGATGTCGCGACACTACAGCCGGCATATCGGCAGGATTCCGGGTCGTTGATTCCAAAATCCGACCCTGCTTACGATGTCGGCCGGCAATTCCCGAAGGCGCTAAAGGCGGCGGCCAACGGACCGATTGAGTCCCGAAGCCGCGGCTGCTGTGGGCGCAGCGTGGGATGGCTTTGGGGTCGCGTATGCGGCCGCGATCGAAGCCCGGCGCCAAAACGGCGTGGCGGATGTCTGCTCTTGTTGAGTCAGGCTGAGCAGTATGGAGCGCTCCTCCGTGCGCTTGCGCAGCACGCGCCCGGCGATCTCAATCGGCAGGAACTCTGGGAGCCAGTTCTGTCACTCGGGTGCATCACAATCACCGGCGGCGCTCCGGCGGCGATCATCGCGCCGTGGCATCCCTTGCGGTTGGCGGCAAGCGCTGTAAAGGCGCGCAGCGTCGCCGGTCTGGTCGCGCATCTGCTCACCGCTGAACAAATCAACTTTGGAGATTCGCGCCTCTTCTTTGCGGATTTGCGCGCGGAGCTGGCCCACCCGTTCTATCCAGAGATTGCGGTCGGTTATCACGGTGCAGAGCCAGTCTTGCTGGCGGAGACGAGCACAGTAAACGACTACAGCTTGATGGAACGGCCCGTGCGCGATCAGGCCGAAGCCGCCACGGACGTGGATCCGAGGGAGGCCGCAGGCCAAATTCGTGTCCTGTTGGAGCGTTATCTAGATTTGCAGCCGCACGAACGCTCTAATCTGAGCATCATGCTGTACAATTGCGATGCGGCCGGTTTGCCCTTCGCCACCGTCAACGCGCTCGGCTCGGTTCACGACGAGGACGAGATGCACTGCAACGTTCTCGTCCGGCACCGTGACCGCCCCAAGCTCAATCGCATCTATAAGGAGTTGCTCGAAGGCTCCGAAGCTGATCCCGACGCGCTCGTCGTCAGCGAGACCTCGCGAAATTTCATGTCAAAGCTGCGGATCGGCGTCATGCTCGACGGAGGCGCGACGCCTTCGCTCGAGCACCGCAGCGTCGACGTCGCCTTCCTGCACGATGTGGTCTCACGCCAGGCCAAGGAGGCGTGGTTCTCGGTTCCTGCATCCGCGACGATGCCGAGCCTGCTCGATCACGTCCCGGCGCGGTGGTCTTATCGTCGCGTTACGGCCGAAGACGAGCTGAAGGCGACCAATTATCTCGCCTGTCCCAGGCAACCGGCCGATGGGTGGGCTTATCTCGACGCCGTGGCGGACGTGGTTCGGCGACAGTCGCACAACCCGGGCGAGCATGTACTTCCGGCGCGCCAGATATCCTTTCAGGACCAGACGCTGAAGGCGATGTTTGATGAGGTGCACGGTTTGGCGGAGTGGGTGGCGACATATGACGACCTGCTTGACAAGCGCCAGCTCGCCGCGCAGGGCATCAACGTGATCCGCTATCGGCGGCAGCGGACGCACGGTCGCAACATGATCGTCTCGTCGACATCGGAGCTGCGCATCCTGCAAGTCCTTGTGCGGCGACGGCTTGCCGAATTGAGCTTGGGCCTCCCCGATGATCGCCTGTCGGCGCTGGCGCAGCGCATGATCGACGATGCCTGCAGTATTTCCGGCGACATCGTCCTGCGCGCGGCTAAGCGCGGCGTGTCGGCGGGCGAGCTCATCGGGCTAGTGTTGAGCCGGGCTTTAGTCGCTGAGGAATTCGGCGCGCAGGCCACGGTCGCCTGGTTCCTGCTGGATGATTACGCCGAATGGCTCGGCCAACGCGAGCAGGGGATCGCGGACATCCTGGCGCTAAGCGTCGGTCGCGATGCCGCCGGGCTTACGACGCTGCGCGCGGTTGTGACGGAAGCCAAGTATGTCGGCGTCGACGGGGCAGCCGAGGCGCGGCGGATATCCAAGCAACAGCTTCGTCAGACCGTTCAGCGCATTGAGGAAGCACTTTTCGGCGATCCCGGACGGTTGGACCGCGATTTGTGGCTGTCGAGGATCGCGGACCTGCTGCTCGACGGGACTACCGCGCTGGGCCAGTCGGACGCGCTGGAGGCGGTGCGAGACGGAATCCGTCAGGGCGTCACCACGATCGATCTGCGCGGCTACTCGCACGTTTTCGTTTCCGGGTTGGCCGAGCCGGCGGGTTCGGGTGAGCAGGAGCCGATCGCAGACGTGCCTCACGGGTTGCAAGAAGTCTTTACCCGTGATGACGTGCGCAATCTTCTCAAAGCCTACGAGGCGCGCACCGCTCTGGCGGGTGTGCGGCGGGGACTGGGCGACAATCATCCCTGGGAGGACACCGAATTTCGTACTCCTGCGCCCAGGGTGAACTGGACCAGTCAGCCAGATGCCGCACGCCCATCTGCTGTCGCCACTGCACCAACGAAGCAACGAACGGCTCCGCGAGGCACGCCGAAGCCGGCAGCGCCGGTTATCCCGGACGTCGAAGCCATTGAAACCGAGCCTTTATCTGGCGAGAGGACTCGACCGTTCTCGCAAGTTGCCGAAGTGTCAAAGCCGGAGCAGCGCCAAGATATCGCCTCGTTGATCGAGGCGCGGACCCTACAACGATCTTCCGTTTCCGAAGCGGAGGAGGCGTGGCTCGACGGCACCGCGCAGAAGCTGCGGACGGCTTTATTGGGATACGGATTGCAGGCGAAAATTCTGGGCACCAGGCTCACCCCCAATGCCGCGCTCATCCGGTTCATGGGCTCTGACCGGCTTCGGGTGGAGGACATCGAGGGCAAGCAGTCGGCCCTCTTGACGACCCACGGACTTCGCCTGGTCGCGATCTCGCCCTTGCCGGGCGAGATCGTCGTTGCGGTGGCCCGGCCGCAGCGCCAAACGGTGTCTTTGTGGGACGTATGGGCGCGGCGCGAGTTGAATCGCAACGCCGCGGGCTCGAATACATCATTCGTAGTCGGCTTGCGCGAGCTCGATGGAGAGATTCTGTATCTCAATCTGGGTTCGGCCTTCGGGGGCGCGCAGCAGCACGAGCCGCACACCCTCATTGCGGGCGCTACGGGAAGCGGTAAATCGGTGCTGATCCAGGGCCTCATCCTCGATATTGCGGCCACCAACTCGAGTGCCTTGGCACAGATCATCCTGATCGATCCCAAGATGGGCGTGGACTACGCCGCGGTCGAACGTCTGCCTCACATTCCGGGTGGCATCGTCATTGATCAAACGCGAGCGAAGGAGGAGCTGGAACGTATCGTTGGGGAGATGGAGCGCCGTTACGAACTCTTCCGCGCGAGCGGCGTGCGCGATCTGCGAGCCTTCAATGTCGCGGCAGCGCCGGGCGAGCGCTTGCCCATGCTGTTTCTGGTGCACGACGAATTCGCGGAATGGATGCTGACGGAGGACTACAAGGAGGCCGTGGCGGCCAATGTGCAGCGATTGGGCGTGAAGGCCCGCGCCGCCGGCATTCACCTCATCTTTGCCGCGCAACGCCCGGACGTGAACGTCATGCCGATGCAGTTGCGCGACAATCTAGGGAACCGCCTGATTCTTAAGGTCGCCAGCGTCGGCACCTCGGAGATTGCCCTTGGTGTAAAAGGTGCAGAGTCGCTGTTGGGCCTTGGCCATTTGGCCGCCCGGCTCAACGGAGAACCCGGCATCGTCTTCGCGCAAGCACCATTTCTATCGGACGAGGACATAGAGCGAGCCGTTGAGGCCATCGTTTACGGTGACCAGAACGCAGCTCGCGAACCGGGAGAGTGCGAGCCTGCGCCGGCCGCATAACCTGATGATCCGTGTTGCCAGTCTACGCCGGCAGCGCTTAGCGGTGAGCGGCGAAAAACACGCCAAGCACGGAGACCACAGCGGCCGCCCAGAGCAGAAGTTGGACGGTGGCGATTGTTGACGGCAGACAAGAGGGCTTGATCGAGACCTTCATGTCGCCGTCCATTTGATTGAGATTGTCGATGTACGAATTGAACGCCATGCGAAAGCGCTGCATCACGTTGATGAAACACACGCTCGCAACCGCCGCAAACGTGAAAACGGCACAGGAAATCCACTTGTCCTTTTCGAGATTGACGACCGCAAAATACCAAAGCCCACCTAGGACGGCGGTGAACAACGGAGGAATTCTTGTAGAGGATGTCATTCATCGCGCGGAAATGGGCGTATTGCTCCTTGTAGATTGCCGCTTGGGTGATTTCTGTCATGGTGCGCCTCGGCAGGTTCTTATTATTTGTGACAAATGAGGCAACCGCCCCCCTCGTCCTCGAATAGCACTTCGTCGACGGGCTCGGCCGGCCTTAGCGCGTTTGGGCGCATGCGCGCTTTCAAGCGATCCATCCGTGCCTTATGCTCGCGTTCGATTTGTTCGACCCGCGCTGGATCAGCTAGCTTATCGAGGGATTCCCGATCACTCCAAGTGAATGGCGAGCCGTGCTCGAGCGCAGTCTTCTCGTAACGTTTGGCTTCTTCGAATGCCTTAGGGTGTTCCCGCATTAGGTTCACCCATTCGATCTTCTGCTGGAAGAAGCAGAACGTGCAGCCGCTGCGGGAGCGCCAGCGATAATAGTCCGGCAGTCCAACACCGGCCGCATCAAGCAGATCGATGACACCCTTCTTGTCGATGCCATGCTCGCGCAATGGTAGCACGACTTGCAGGTTCGGATGTGTAGCTATCAGGCCTTCGCGATGGGGCTCGTCCGAGCGGATTGCGACATAGCTGAAGATCGTCGTACCCGCGTCGAGGTCGGGGCGAATCCATCGCTCGAACGGTCGCAGTTTAAGCTGCCGGGTGCACCAACGCGTGCGAGGAGAGGGGAGGAAATTGTTGTACTCCCGCAGCCAAAAATCGAAATCGCGGTCCGGATTGAGCCGCTGGATCGGTGCGCCAAGGAATCCTTCCAATCGGCCTAGGAAATCGTAGACTTCCGGCAGCTCCTTGCCGGTGTCAGTGAAAAAATATTCGATCGCCAGGTCGGGCCGGGTTTGCCGCATCAGCACGGCGAGCGCAGCGCTATCCCGCCCGCCGGAGATTCCCAAGACGTGTCGCTCCATACGTTAGCCCACCTTCTCTCGGGGCGCCAACGCATCGAGACCGGTCTCGGCCAAGGCTGCTAAAGCGACATTGCGATCTGCACCCGATTGGGCGAGCACCTTATGAAGCGCCCGGGCAAGGGCCTTCACTTTCGGTCGGTCCCGTTCCGCAATCTCGAATTCCTCCACGAACTCCTGCCCGGCTTCGCCGGTGCCGATGATGAGCGCTATCGCCTCGCGTGTTGGCCGGCGACCCTTAACGCGCGCGAGCGTTTCGGCGCGGCGAAACTTGAGGGCAAAGTCGGCCAGCGCCAGCGCGGCCTGATCTGGGTCGCGGTCCGTCCAGTCGCGTGGCGGCCGATTGATCGCGAGGCTAGCGATCGCTTCGATCTCGGGAATCTGGCCGCGATAGCTTGCCAGCCGACCGGCGAATGCGTCGACGCGCAGGTCGCCCGTCAGGTCCGCCACAACGCGAGCACGCTCATGAAGCTCCGCAAAATCATCCTGCGCTTGGCCCAACGCATTCAACATTTTCTGCGAAAGCTCGGCCATCATCTTGGGATACGCGTCGCTCAACTCGCGCAGCGCAGTCTCGATGCCGGCCGCAGTCGCCGGGGCGTCGCCGTCGCCGAATATCGCAGGGATATCGACAAAGAGCGCCTTGTGCGGATCGTCCGCCCGCAGAAGGACGCGGCGCACTTCGGCCGTCGCAGCGGACAGGCTCAGCGTCTTCTGGCTCCAGGGAGGGAGATCGCGCGCAAAGCGGACCAAGCGGCGGGCCACCTCCAAGGGCTCGGGCGGGCAGCCTTGGCCCGTCGCCTTCTTGACCGCGCGAGCCACGCTCTCGAGGATCGCCCCGCGGAAGGCGTCCACGTCCACGCGCCGGAGCGCGACAAGATCTTCGTCCTGCAATAGGATGTCGACGAGGTAGTCGTCGATCTCCGCTTGAAACTTGCCTTCGCCGTAAAGCGCCAAACGATGACGGTTGGCCATGACGAAGGCGAGCGCCAGAAGAGGCATCAGACCGCGGCGGATCCCGAACGGCGGTGCCGCCCAAAGGCGGTACAAATGCCCGAGCGGAACCGGGCCTTGTTCCCGGGTAAACAGCGCCTCGGCTGCTTCCCAGGCAGGCTTATAAGTCTGCCCAATGCGACTGTTGGTGGGCCTGCTGAAGCCGTAGGATTCACCGGATTTGTGGTGCAATCCCGCGGCAGCGAGCACCGTGCTGTACAGCCCGCGCTCGACCGGGAAGCCTTCAATTCCGAGGCCTGGCTTGTCGGCCGCCGAAACCATCGCGTGCATCAGGGCGCGAACGCCTGCCTGGGTGTTGCTGGACGGCCTCTCACGATTGACCAGCTCACTGTGGACGCGTGGTGCCTGGCTAAACCGGCGGTCGGCGAGATCGGAGGCAAGCCGCGAGAGACTGGCACCCGCGGGCAGTTGAATACGCTCACCGGCGACATGCCAATCGGCGTCGGCGAATCCCGCGCGTAGCTCTTCATCGAACTCGGCGGACACTGCCGCGATCCGGGCAGCGATCTCGCGTCTGGCGACCCTGTCACCGTCGAGTTCGGGACGACTCGGTACGCACCGCTTCAAGCGCGACGAGTTCGCTTCCCAACTCGCGGAGCCGCCAAGCATTGCGCGGCAGACCGACAGCGACCAGTTGCTCGCTCGCCCTTTCCGACGCCGCGCGGCAATCCGCCAAGGCAGTCTTTCGCTGCTCCTCATCGGCCGGAATGGCCAAGACGAAATGGCCTGCGGCATCTCCGGCCCGATCGACTTTCCGGCCAAGGTCCGCGACGTGGACGAGCTCGGTCTGGAACCAGCGCAGGCTGCCCGTCTCGTGGTAATGGCGTTTGGCGAGGACAGGTTGCAGGCCCATGAGACGCGCAAGACGCCCCAGGTCAAGACCGGAGGCTTGTGCGGCAGCGGAAGCAACTGCTCCGTCAATATCGAAATCGCTGCCGGCAAAGATCGCCCATGCGTCCAGATGCTTTCGGAATACGATGACTGACCACCGCTCCAAGTCGGCTAATGTAGCGTCTATGACGGCCGGTGCGGCATCTGGAATGCAGGCTGTGAGCGTCGCGCGATCGGCCGCCACGCCGGAGCCGTTTCGGAACATTTCGATCAGCGCGATGGCTTTGGCCAGCTTGACATGAAGCGCGGTCCCGCGCGCCTCGCAGCGCTCGATCGCGTCGGCTCCCTGTGCCCAGCGATGGCTGTCATTTGACGCCAAGATCGCAGGCTCCAGATTGATGCGCAGGTAATCCCAAAACCGGTCAGGACCGAAAAGCTCGCCTGTCGTAGCCGGCATCTCGCGTAGAAAGTCCCGAAAGCCGCCGGGTTCAGCGGAGGTCAGAAAGCCAAACACGCTGCGCTCATTTTGGCCGAATCGTCGACGGGACATCGGACCAAGCATGACGGCCGTGACCGGGTGCAACGGCCAGCATTTGTCCAGACGGGCCGCTAAGTCCGCTGGCATGCCCGGGCGCCGTGACCGGATCGATTGCGCGATCACCTCGGCGGAATAGGCGGTTTTGGTGTGGCTCCGTTCCGACACGATGGCGCGGCCCAACAGATCGACAATCTCGTCGACGCCCGCGATAAGCGGCACATCCACAAACCGTCCTTGAATCTTCGCCCATTCGTCGCGCGCGTCCCGCCCAAGGCGACTTGCATATTGCTCGAAGGCTTGGTGAAGAATGCCGACGACGACGAGACGGCCGCGCGCTCGCGCAGCGGCCTCAGCGAGTTCCTGGAAGAAATAGATGTCGGCACCGTCCGCTGCAGCGCCTTCGAGAAACTTCCCCATCTCGTCGATAATGAGCAAAACGCCGTCACGCGGTCGGACCTCGGCTTCTTGCACAAGCCTGTCGATGAGCTCGCGCGCGCTCTTCACGTCGCTTCGTGGCCTTCCGCGCGTCGCCCCTTCCCGCCTGCGGGCTTGCTCTAGGGCGGAGGCGATGTCGCCGACCGGATCGGCGCGGCGGCCCACAACCGGCACAACGAGCCACCCGTTTCGGCTTGGCTGGTAGGTGTCCAGCAGCTCTTGCGCGACGGCCGCGCCGAGTGCTGCCGATGCGACGGTCCGTATCGGGCCTTTCGGTCCAAGCAGACCGGCCAGACTCACCGCCAAGCTCGACTTGCCGCCGCCGTAGGGACCTGTCCAGGTGAAGGCACGTTGGGCGGTCTGCGTTATGTGGCTTGCCATACTAAGAAGTCCATCAGCTGCCGATCGCTGACAGACAAATCCCTGCACCGCGTCCACACGCGCGAAATCGCTATCGAGCCGGATGGACCGTTGGAAGCGGCGGGAAATCGAGACGTGATCGGCGAGCGTCATGCGGCTCGCCGCCGGTCGTTTTCAGCACGATATGCGCTGGCCAGAAGCCCGAGTGGGTTGGAGACCGGTTTGACTCGAAGGACCTGACGCACGCCTGCCGTGTCCGACCAAACGACTCGGCCGCGCGTCACGTCTTCCATTGCGGTGAGTCGCTCAACAATGGAGTTCTCGTCGAGTTTGAAGACGCGCCCGGGTGAACCCGGTTCGTAGGTGATGGCCTCTACGGACAAGGTGGCCGCGGCTGGAGCGTGCCGGTTCCAAAACGCGTTCAGCGCGTAGGCGAAGACGCCATCTGGTAGGCTCGGCTTGGGGCCTCGCCGAAATTCGTAGAGGCGGCCTACGACCGGCCGGATGAGACCGAGCTCGGCCAAGACGGGCTCCAACGCGTCTTCACCAGTCGTCTTGTCTGCGCGCGGAACGTAACTGCGGATGAAGCATTCGACATCCCGCATCACAGTTTTCTCGGCAATGCGCGACCATTGCCGCGCGCGGGCATATTGCAGAATCGATGCGCTCAAGGCGTCATGATCGAATGTCTGCGCCGCTAAATGGTTGAAGGCCCAATACCAAGTGGTTGTCATTCTCGGATCGCCGGCGACCTGCCACTGCACGAGCCAAGTGGTCGCCGGCCTTTCCATGTAAGGGTCCCACGGACGTTCGCCGCCGAACAGGCTTTGGCCGAGTTCGGTCGCACCGACCCGCGGCCCTTTCTCCTCAATGATCCCGCAGGCTAGCGCCCAATGACGAATCGCGAGCGCCATGTTTTTCCCGACACCAAACGTCACGATAGACTCGGGACTGCTGAAGATGGTTCGTGGCGCGCCGGATTCGACCGCATCGAAGGCTTTGCGAAGCCAAAGGTGCCGCAGCGGGAAGGTCTCGTGTCCGGAGAACTGCCCTTTGAACTTGCTATCTGTGATTGCCCCCCGCAACATCCTCGCCATGTTACTGGACGGATCATCCAGTAGCAAGCGAATCGGCTCGTAAAACCTTGCTGCTACCGCCTCCGGCTACACTGCCGCGATTTCCAATGCCTTGCCGTCGCGGATGCAATTCACCACGCCTGCGAGGCGTTCGGCCGCGACCTCAATTTCCGCGCAGGTGTTGAACCGACCGAACCCAACGCGCAGTGTGCTTGCGGCCTCGAATTCGCTCAGGCCCATAGCTAATAGGACATGCGACGGTTGCAAGACGCCGGCGCTACACGCAGCGTTCGTTGACAAGGCAATGTCTGGCTGTAATGCGCCCACAATCCGATCAGAGTCGCACCCCGGAAACGTAATACTCAGATTGCCAGGAAGGCGACGATTCCGGTCACCATTCACGCGAGCATCGGGACAGCGCGCGAGAAGAATCTCGAGAAAAAGACTGCTGAGCGCGACGGCGGCTCGCGCATCCTGTTCGAGTTCATCGCGCGCGATGGCACAGGCCACTCCGAATGCGACGCTCAGCGAAGGCGAAATGGTTCCTGATCGAAAGCCACGCTCTTGGCCGCCTCCCCAGAGCAGAGGTTCCGGAACGACCGGGCTTTCCTCGGAGATATAGAGCGCCCCCACGCCAATAGGGGCATAGAGCTTGTGGCCAGACAAGCTCATCAGGTCGATGCCGCACGCCTTGACGTCCAGAGCTATCTTACCTGCCGCTTGCGCCGCGTCGGTATGGAATACGATGTTGTTCGACCGACAGAACGTCGCGATATCCTCGATCGGTTGCAGCACGCCGATTTCGTTGTTCGCCGTCATGATCGACACGAGACAGGTCTCTCGTGTGATCGCAGTTTGGAGCGCTGCGGCGTCGAGGAGCCCATTCGGGCCGACGGGCAAAATGTCCACATGGAATCCGTTGCGCGCCAAATAGCCGGCGGTCTCCAGGACGCATTTATGTTCGGTGGCGCAGGTAACGATGTGGTTACCACGACGATGCGGCGATCTAGCGATGCCCTGAAGCGCGAGGTTATTCGCTTCGGTCGCCCCGGAAGTGAAAACGATCTCCTGCGGGCGCGCACCGATGAGTGCAGCGACTTTGGTGCGCGCGTCTTCAACCGCCATTGCGACACGCCGCCCGAGAAAATGCTCGGAGTGTGGATTTCCAACAAAGTTATTGTCGAGAAACGGCAACATCGCCTTACGCACCCGCGGATCGGTGGGTGTCGTGGCTTGATTATCGAGGTAAATCGAATCGGGCATAGCGCCTTTCACAGCTTTCAGAATTAATGGCGCTCCGCGTTGGTGGACGCAAGCGTTCTTTTTTTGTTCTAATGATGCTGTTCGAGATCATTAAGGACGATAAGGGTGCGCCGCTCTTTCTGATCGTTAGTGGTCGCTGAGTAGGTCCGTGCCGAGATACGCGACCGTGCGACCCGGCATAGGTCGCCCATTCCGACCAACCTCCCTCTGAGTTAGATCCCGCTGTCTTGCTCCATTCCCCCTCGATCAGCGAATTAGGTATGCTGCGCACCCTGAATAGCTGCCGCCTATGCCGTTGCAGCTCGTGTATTTCAATTTTCTCTCAATATCCACCAGCCTGTCATGCTCTTTTCGTCCTCGTTTTAGAAGACGATGCGGAATTACGGCCGCTCGATCGCAAGCCGGGCAATAGCCCTCAGCGACGTGCCAGGCCCACACGTCTTTAATCCGGCAAAATTGATCGGTGTGATTCGGGTCGGCTCGTGCGGCCGCAATTTTTTCACCGTCTTAATATAGCGGCGGGGGATCGACGGCAACTCGTTCCTACGCCGGCAGCGGCTCAACCTTGTCCCACTTGTCGGCGCCCTCCGGCACATAGAAGCCGGTCCGCTCGCCTGCTGGGCTCCGAGCTAGATCCGCTAACCGTGCGGCTTCTCCTGCGGACCCCGCGCTTATCTGGTCCGGTCCCCACAGCGCGGCCGTGACGAATCGACTGCATGCCAGCCTGTCGTACTATGCCGCTGAACTTTCCAGCTCTGCTATCTTCTGAAACTCAGTAAGGATCTCTTGGTGATGCTGCGCCAGGTATCGAACCACACGCGCATTGCTAAGCATTTTGGTCAAAAAACCCTTGGCGAGCACCAGGTCGAGATGGTCGGCGCCGTATGATTGCTCGGCCATCTTGAATTCCCGCTCGAGGCTGACCGATTCGCGCTCCATGAGCGCCATTTGATTCTCACTCACGCCCTTGACGGCCTTGCGTTTGAGGCCGTCCGCCAGTTGGTCATGCGGAGTGGCGGCGAGGAGGGACCTCGCATAGCTGATCGTGTATTTGTTCATGGCTACCATTAGCTCGGCCGCCTCGATCTGTCGTAGAGGCGCCATTTTCTTGAGTGCGGCGAAGGAATTAATGGGCACATGTCTGTCCTTGAGGATTTCGGCCGCCTCGGGACAAATGCCCTCCAGTAGCCGGCTCTTGCGCCGGATCTCGCCCACGTTCACGTTTAGAGCCCGAGCTAGACGCTCCTCGGCCACGCCACGATCGATCGCCTTCAGAATCATTTTGTGCTCTTGGATGATGGCGATCCGATTGACGCGGCGGTTATAGGTGAAGGCCTCGTCATCGGTCGAGACCAGGCAGACAACCTCCGTTTCACCCATATCGCTCAGAATGTCGATCCGAAGATGTCCATCGAGGAGAAGGTACTTGCCCCGCTCGCCACGGTCGCGCGCAACTATGGGCGGCTCGATGATCCCAACCTCTCTGATGGAGGCGGCGATCTGGGCATATTTCTGAGTGTTCTTAATCGTCTCGGTGACCATGCGGAGTGGGTGGATATCCGCAATCGCTTATCCGTTGGCCGATTCCCTCGAAGCTCATCTGTACGGGAGCTAATTGTGTCTTACGCGGCATGGTCAGGCCTTCCGTTCGACCGGCAGCCGGTCGGCAAGATTGCGCGGCAGGGTGTCGAGTCCTTCGGCGCGCAACAGAGTGACAAGGTTCTCATCCGCAAGCAGCTTACGCATAGCTTCAGTCACAAAGATCAAGCGATCGCGCGTCGCTTCTCCTTTACGGATCAGCAATCTCTTCTTGTCCGTGTCCTCACGATAGGCCCGAAGCAGCGCATCCGCCGATAGGATGTTGTTGCGTTTTGGGGCCGGCGTCCGACCCTTGCCTCGCTGACGCCTCTGCTCCACGATCCGTCTGGCAATGAGGAGCTTGCGTCCACGCAGAGTCCGTTTTTCGTAAGCTTGCTGTAGCGCTCGCTGAATGCCGGCGTCATCTGCTTCAGCAATTTCCACCGCGACGCTCACCGGGATCTGGCCGGATTCAACCGCACGCAGGAGGCGATGTTCGCCTTGTTCCAGAAGCCGAATGACGCCACGAACATATTCCAACGAAAGATCGGTCTTGCGGGCGATCTCACTTTCCTTGTAGCCGCGGCGCTTGAGCCCCTCGATGTCATGTAGCAGGTCGATAGCTCGGTGCTGACGTCGGGCGCAGTTCTCGACCAGGCTCATCACCAGACAGTCCTCGGCATCCGCATTTACGACCAAAGCCGGGATCTCGCGCTGCCCGAGGGCCAGATAGGCTTCGAGACGCCCCTGGCCGCAGACGAGGTCGTATTGAGGCCCATCGGGATGGTCG
Organism: uncultured Alphaproteobacteria bacterium; assembly: GCA_963752345.1. Classification (GTDB taxonomy): domain Bacteria; phylum Pseudomonadota; class Alphaproteobacteria; order SMXQ01; family SMXQ01; genus CAVVYA01. The sequence continues at coordinate 202,631 of CAVVYA010000013.1, read as the reverse complement.
CGCCGCGACACAGTGATGGGTTTCTTGAGGCCGAGCTGCTCAATGTTGGCAACAATCTCCCTGAAGATCCGCCTGTTGCGTTCCCGCGGGTTGACGACCGTGATCCGATCCACCGGAATCAGCTGAACAGATGGAATGGCCGACGTTTTTTTCATGCGACCTCCAAAAGTCGGACCCGAGCCGCCAGGCCGTAAAGAGCATCCAGGCTTTCGAAACGATAGGCGTCGAGGGAGATGCCGTTATGCTCCGCAAGTCTCAGGCGAGGCGCGGCCATGTCAATCTGCGGGAGGAGGTAGTAATCGAGTGCCGAGCGGTTCGGCTGATCCAACCGTACCGCAACGGTGATATCCGGATGCAGGCTCGTATCGAAGCGGATATGCCAGCGCAGCGAGCCGGTGGCCGTTTCCCTGCACCTGGCGATCACAATGGATGCAGTAAACTCGTCGTTGATGTTAAGGATGTCGGTAAGCGGGTTTTGATCGACCTTGCCACCGATGCGGTCAATCTCGGCGACCGCGTGGGCCACGACCGTGGGGTGCATCTGGCGTAAAGTTCGATTGATCTCGACGTAGCGGTAGTCGCGATCCGGCGTGAAGCCGACGAGTTGATATGCACGGAGCAAACTGCCAAACCGACTCTGGTAAGCGCTGCTGGACGGCAGGTCGTCAGCCTCGTCGATGACGAGACCCGACAGATAACCACGTTTCTCGAGCAAGTGTCTCAAGGCGTTCAGTAACTCCTCACTCGTCAGCCGCCTTGAGCGCTCGTGAATGATCGACTGAGCAGCCTCGAATAGATCCCGATCCACAATTGGCTCGAAGGCGTCATTGGCCCGAATCCACATATCTGGACCATTGCGGACCCGCTTCTTCTTGAGCTTGAAAGAAACACGGTTCCAAACGTTGTCGCCGACGTATTTTCCATTGATCAGGACCTGGTGCACCGTGCCACGCGTCCAGAAGCGACCGAGATCAGTGGGTACGCCGCGCGCGTTAAGCAGATTGGCAATCTCATGTTCAGTCTTCCCGTCCTCGACGAAGGTCCGATACATCCACCGAACCATCGCCACCTCGTCAGGTGGTCCAGGCACGAGAACCACCCGGTCGGTCTGGATACTCTTGTGTTCACCTCGGGCCAGATCATGCTTTGGTGTGCCGCTCTGATCAATCAGACGGCGGCGGAGTCCGTATCCCGCCATACCGCCCTGGCGAAAACCGTGTTCGATTAGGCGACATTGACCGGAAAATACCTTAGCGGACAGCTCCCGGCTGTACTCTCCCGCCATTGCGCGCTTGACACCCTTTACAATCGTGGAGACAGGGCTACCGTCGTTTTCAAACTGCTCCGCGCAGTAATGAACGGAGATGCCGGCGCGCTTACAGATGTACTCGTAGTAGGCGCTCTCGTCCGCATCCTGGAAGCGCCCCCAGCGGCTGACGTCGTAAACGAGAATGCATGTGAAATCGACTTTTCCGCGCTGGACCTCCTCAATCAGCTGCTTGATAGCGTTCCTGCCGCCGAAATTCAGGCCACTGCGCCCCTCATCCGTATAGGTGCGGACGATCTCGATCCCACGGCGCTCTGCGTACGTTCGGATAGCATCAGCCTGGTTCTCGGTGGAGTACTGTTGGTGCTCAGTGGACATCCGCACGTACTGAGCAGCCCTCACAGATTTGGCTGTTTCGCTCGGCTCCTCTCCGGGACTGCGTTGGCCGGGACCGACCACGTTTAACTCCTGTAGGGGACGTGATTGCTCTAGCTCGGCCAGCGCCAACGTGATGCGCAAGGACGCACGAGAGGGATTCTGCGTTTGTGACTCGCAACCAATCTAGCGAAGAGGGGCGGAGTCATGCGTCCGAAGAAGGGCAAAGTTCTGCCGAAAAAGGGCAAAGTTCTGCACCCATCAGGCCAAGTCGATGATTCTGTTCTTAATTACGTAAGTGGCATTGCCGGCGCGCTACGGGAGGAGCTCGGGACGACCCATCGAGGCATCAAATTGGCCATGCGATGGACAGGCGCCAGCGAACGGACCGTAAAATATTGGTTTGCTGGAATCAGCGGGCCTAACGGGGAGCATCTAATTGCTCTTGCGCGTCATTCGGATCTTGTTTTCGACGTGTTTCTGCAAAAGGCGGGCCGGCACCGCTATGCAGGCTCACTACAATTGGAGGATGCACGCGAGACACTCAAAGCCGTCTTGCGGGCGGTTGAAAGCATCATCGATGATGGCGTGGATCCTGCGCGATGACCTCCTGGCCAAATGTGGCGGCCTCCTGAGAAACTCCCTCTTCGAGCCTAATTCGCCGGATGTTTTGTCCCACTTGCCTGCGGATGCCCAGTTAGGCGAACCGCCAACTGCTCGAACGAAATAATCTGAAGGCCGTGCCGGGTTCCCGATGGTTTTCACCAGCCGCGCATCCGCCGTGTTAAGTCCGCGGTCCGCCATGACGAATTGCGCCAATTGGTGGCCCGTCATTGGCCCCTTTTGCTACCTAACGCCGCGCCCTTGTGTGCGGGGCGTTCCTACGGGAACATAACGCGCCTGGACGATTACGGGAGACCCGCGCGCGCCATCCATTCGTCAAGTTCGCTTTGCAGCCACCCGACAGCCTTTTGGCCAAGTGATATTGGCGCACGGAAAATACCGTCGCACCCACGCATAGACGGTGGATCGGGAAAACCAGGTTTGGGCTTCCACCTGTTTGCGGCGGAGAATCTTGTCGGGAGCGATGAAATGTGGCGAACATACGCTATTATCCTCTATTTCGTTGTGCTCTGGATCCGTCGCGGCTTCCTTAGCGGATACAGGTAGTGGAGAAGCTCGCATGACTATAAAAATACTGGCGGGAAATCTGAACGGGATTGACCAAACAGGCAATGAGCTCGCGGAAGGTTGGAAGAGCTCACTGGTTATCAAGAATCAACGGAGGCTCTTTGGTGGCAAAACGCCGATAGAATTCTCTGAAATTGCCGAGATTGAAGAGATCAATGACGAATTCTGAACAAAGGCCCCATGGCTGCTTTCGCAGCCGTTGGATTGGTCGTGGCGGGGCCAGTGGGTGCCGCAATTGGAGCCGGACTTGGAGGACTCACAGGTCAAACCGTCTTCGTCCTCAAACTCAATAATGGGGAGGCACTTCTGTGTCAGGGTTGGCGGATCATTTACAAGAATATTGTGAAAGCCTTTGCAACTCACAAAGCGAGGCTAACCGCGGTAATACCCAAGCAGCAAATATGAGTTTGTATGCACAAGAGCCCTCCAAGGATGGGTGATTCGTGTCTCGGCAGATCGTGCGGTCCCCTTCGCCAGAGGCGGGCGCTTCACATCATCGGCCCACGCATACAGCATATTCCAGCTCCCCTGCGGCGTTTCCAATCGACGCGCGCAACGGCTATTTAATGCGATGAAGCAGATCAGGTTACCGTCAATCTATCGCATTTAGAAAGATGGAAATTGGAAAGGCAGAGACTGAAGGGGCCCGTAATAGGGCTCCTTCTTTGGCTCAGGGCTGAATGTCCAGCATCCCCACGCATACATCCCAATGCGCGGCGACTTCTCGACGCATCTGAGGCGCCCCAAAGCTTGGAAGATACCCGATGATTGCGCTTCTCTTCTGCACCCCTAGCCACTGAATGAGTGACGCTGAGATCTCTTCAGCCATCGGTCTGTAGATCGCTTAATCTGCTGTTCCATTTCTCGCGTGACATAGAGCGGTTCCAGTCTGGTTTCTTTCAGGCTAGCGAATTCCGCAGCCATGCGCTGCTCGCGCTCACGTCGCGGCAGGCCCATGTGACCGTGCATGCACGATGGAGCATCGCCGTCCTGCCAGCGTAGGCGCCGGGGCAAACACTGGTCGAGAAGACAAGCATAGAGAAGATACATGCAATACATGTTCTCTCCGTCTTGGACTTTCGGGCCCTTGCCGGTTTTCTCGGCGTGGGCCGCGCGCAGCAGCAGATGATCCCGCAATGCGACGTTTTCTGCGCAGTGGCCAGCTTCTTCTGGAGTTTCGGGTCCGTTGACGAAGGCATCACCTGTAGCTGGCTTGAGGACGATGTCATCAGGATGCGGTAGGAGCTCGGGCGGCGGTAGCTTCCTGCGTTTATGCTCGGTAAAGATTTGCTCGTGCTGGCTTTTGAGGGATGCGAGGCGGACGTAATTCTGCACTTTGTATTGGGAATGCTTCTCCTCGGCAGCCGCCACTTGCTCAAGAAGGTACTGTTGGGAGAGCCGGTTGCCCTTAAGTGCCGCCATCGACATCGCTCGAAGGATGGCCTGCGACAAGGGCAACTGGAAAGTCTTCCCGTTCTCGCGCACCGTTACTGGCCTATAGGCTTCTCCGGCTAGGAACATGTCGGAAGGAGCGTCGGACAAATGAAGCGCCGGTGCCTTTGGCTTGGGCGGCCGGCCCCGCGGATTGCCAGATCGTCCCTTGGCGAAGCGCGTCGCAACTGGCGGCTTGCCATAACCGACGTCATAGGCCTGGTTCGGAGCTTTGCTCGAGGCGCTGTGCTCGGCTTCCGGTTTGTCGTCGGGCTTCCTGCTCATGCCATTTTTTCCGCTTGTGCTGAATTCTGTGCCCGTCGCTCGGCGATGTCCTCGAAGCGCTCGCCTGTCCCCAAATGTGTGGCGTGTTTGCCGGTCAGAATCTCCCAGCGCCTCACGATGGTGTCGCAATAAGCGGGGTCGATACTCGATCAGGCGGGCACAGCGGCCGGTCTTCTCCGCCGCGATCAGTGTCGTGCCCGAGCCGCCGAAGGCATCGAGCACGATCTCGCCGCGCTTCGAACAGTCGCGAATGGCATCGGCGACGAGCGCGACCGGCTTGACGGTCGGATGCATGGCCAGCTCGTCGAGTCCGGCCCGCACCGAAGCTGTTGATCCCGGCATAGTCCCACACGTTGGTGCGATAGCGCCCGGTCTCGCCCAGCCCGAAGCTGTTGATGTGCGGGCCGTCGCCGACCTTGAACACGAAAACCAGCTCGTGCTTCGAGCGGTAGAAGGTACCCATGCCGCCGTTGGTCTTGTTCCAGACGCAGAGGTTCTTGAGCTCGCTGAAGACCTGCTTGCCGGCCGCCAGCAGCTCGCCCATGTGGCGCCAGTCCATGCAGACGAACGCAATCGCGCCGTCGCGCAGGTCGCGGCGGCATGTGCCGAGCGTCTCGCGAGGAAGGCAGTGAACGCCGATTCGGACATCTCGCCCGATGCCCATGGCGAACTCGCGATGGCGCACGCGGCCGAGGCCGCAGACGTGGCCATCGATCGGCACGTTGTAGGGCGGATCGGTGAAGACCAGATCGGCCAGCTTGCCGTCCAATAGCGCCGCATAATCGGCCGCGATTACGAGCATCGCCGCAGAGCAGGCGGTGGCGGCCGCATTGCCAAAGATCGCCGCGCCGGGTGACCGCGTTTGCCGGCATGGGCGGGATCGAGTCTGCCGGCACATTAGGAGCGGTGGGATCGCGCTCACTCACGGCGTCGAGCACCAAATCCACCTCGGCCAACGAGAACCCCGTCAGCTCGACTTCGAAGTCGAGGTCGACCAGGGCCTGTAGCTCGATCGCCAACAACTCCTGATCCCACCCGGCGTTCAGCGCGAGCTTGTTGTCGGCGATCATGTAGGCCCTGCGCTCGGCCGGCGACAGATGCGACAGGCGCACCGTCGGCACATGGGTCATACCGAGGAGCTTTGCCGCTTCGACCCGGCCATGGCCGGCGACGATGCTGTCGTCATCGCCCACGAGAACGGGATTTGTGAAACCGAAACGCGCAATGCTGTCCGCGAGCTGGCGGACCTGGCGCTTGGAATGCGTACGGGCGTTCCCGGAATATGCCTGGAGTGCTGCGATTGGACGTTCCTCAATCGTCCGGATCGATCGCTTCCCACCCTTCTCAGTGGATAGCTCTTCTCTCATGCGGGGTCCTTCTCAGCGTTCTCGTCGTGTTCGCGCTGAGAATTTCCAATTCACGCAATCGCTGTCAAAGGAAAAATGCAAATTAATCCGAGAATCCTGTTAACAGACTTGTGGAAACCGGCACTGCCCGTTCACAATTACTGATACACGTTACGGCTCTACTGTTGGTTATCCCGTTAAACATCGTTTCTGTCCCACTTCATGCGAAACCATCCCACTACCGTCCCACTATTCGGAAACATCATTCCAACTTGCTCCGATTCACCGCACTGGAAATGGGACGCCTCTCGCCTTGTGCTTTGCGAGTTTGGCGTCGCTCGAAAATCAGCCCTCTGGAGCCTGCACTAGAGAGTAACGTCGTCCGCGAAAGGCTGAGTCCACGCCTATGGCGCGCTAAAAAACTCGGACCTGGGAGGTTTGAGTGGCCATGGTGCCGGTCTCCCTCAGCGAGCGTTGTTCGGCCATCCCGCGGATCATCTCTGGTCAACGATTTTCAGAGATCGCATCGGCCTGTTAGAACCCCGCAGGTTCCCTGTTAGGCTTGGGCTAATTCCCTGTTATTGGATGTAGGGAATAGAGCGATAAATTCCCGGAATTGGGCGCATTCCGCGGGCAACGGGCGGGTATAACGGGTCCGAAATGATAGAAAGTCCCTGTATTCTCTTGGAAACAGGGAATTTCAGCGGAGACTGGTTCGCTCCAAACTCCAAGCACCACCAATTTTTCGACAATTCAGAACATAGCTTGGGCTGGTCGGCGGTTGTTACGCAGCTGCTGATGTTACGACGGTGTTAGCAACACGTTTAGATTGGCGGCGCGGGTTTTGTGGGCTTGCGTCCTAACCCGCCTCCATTGCTATCCGCCGAAACAATTATTGGGGCCCCTCAACTCCTTTTTTGCAGCGGACCAATCGACGATGCCTTGCGCCAGACGGCGTCCTGAAGCAGAGGCCTTCGGGCTAGGGATTTTTCGGCAAAAAAAGCCCTCCCGTGGATCACCCAGGGGAGGGCTCCTGCCTGCGCCGTTCGACCAGCCAGCGCGCTACTTGCGCGTCATCAGCGCGTTCGCCTTGTCGATGATCGGTTGCGGGATGGTGTAGAGGTCGTTGATTTTCTTTTCGACCTCCTCGCCGGTCAAAGCCGTTACGGTGACCTTCTGCCGCTCCGCGTCGGCGAGGAAGTCCGCGTCCGTCATGGTCGCATCGAACGCGCGGCGCAACGCCTCCAGCCGATCCTCGGGCAGTCCCGGCGGTGCGGCGTAGGGCCGCCCCATCTCCTGCGGCAGGTTCATGAAGGTCAGCATCTGCCGGCTTTCCGGATCCGTGATGTATTCGAAGATCGACGGCACGTCGCCGAGCAACGGGTTGCGCTGCTCTTCGAGATTGAAAAGCACCTTCGTCTTGCCCGCCTTGACGCGCTCGCCCTCCTGGCGGAGGAAGGAATCGTAGGTCGCGCCGCAGATGCCGCCGAGCTCGGCGCGCTCCATAGCGAGATGAACGTCTTCCGAGCTGCGATAGCCTTCGATGACCTTGAACTTGGTTCCAGCCAGCTGATTCACCACCAGCGGCATGAAGGAGGGCGCGGAGCCGGGGCCGGTGCCGCCGACGAACAGCTCCGTCTTGCGCAGTTGCTCGACCGTGGCGATGCCGGTGGAGGCGATCGCCGCGCAGACCACGAAGGTCAGCTCCGGGCTGCCGATCCAGCCGAAATTCCGCGCGTCGAAGCGGACGTTCTCGAGTCCGATCAAGGCTTGCGCCGGCAGGTTGCGTGAGAACGAGCCCAACACCGTGCCATCCTTCGGCGCCACGTTGTGCAGGTGGTTGGCGGCGGTCAGGCTCCCCGCGCCCGGCATGTTCCGCACGATGATGGTGGGGTTGCCGGGGATGTGCCGGCCCATATGGCGGGCCACCAGACGCGCCCACACGTCGTAGCCGGAGGCCGGCCCGAAATCCCGTGATCAGCGACATCTGATTTTGCGATTTGTAGAAGGCCTCGACCGACTGAGCCTCGCTCGGCACCGCATTGGCGAGCAACGAACCGGCCCCTACAACGCCGGCCGCAAAAAAAGCACGTGCTCTCATTGACTCTTCATCCTCTCCAATAGCATTCAGGCAACGGTTTTACGGTCCGGCACCAGGACCGAAAGGTGCGCCAGCACCTCATCGAGATGCATCACGTCGGCGTATTTATGATGCAGGTCGAACAAGTTCATCTTGTGCACCAGGGCGCTGCGGTCGAAGCAGCATTCCTCGACGACGACGGTATGGAATCCCATGGAATGGCCTTCCCACACCGTGGCCCGCACACAGCCCGATGTGCTTTCGCCGCAAACGATCAGGCTTTCGACGCCCATCTGGCGCAGATAGGACCCCAAGGGCGTGCCGAAGAAGCTGCTCGCCAGATCCTTCCCGATCACGAGTTCGCCTGCGAGGGGCTTGAACGGCGCGAAGAAGTCGAACGGGTTTTTGGCCGTGCTGGGAGTCTTCTTCATCTTCGCAGACCGCGTGCGCTCGACGCCGGGTCGTGGGGCGCGTGTCACATTGACGACCGGGACGCCCGCCGCGCGTGCGGCGGCAAAAAGCGCCTTGGTCGGCTCGATCGCCTCCCACGCAAACTTTCCGCATGAGCCGGGAGAGATCTTCTCGGCCTCCAGCACCGGTACTGCGCCGCCCTCATAGACGGCGTTATAGAGATCGACGGCAATCAGTGCGGGTTTCCGTCCCACGAAGGTTTCGCGCGCCGATTTGTGGCGGTAAAGCTCCAGGGTTTCCGCGTCGACGACGTCCTTCCAGCAATGGTCTTCAAAATCTCGACGCATAGTTTCTCCACAGAATTGAGGCGATTGACGGCCCTGCGGCGCTGGCTCGCCCGCGAACAACGGCGCTGTGAGCCAGGATGTGCGGTGTAGCGACAGAGTAGCGGGGCGGCGCCATGTGGAACAAACGTTCTGTGGCGCATGCGGCCTTGCCGCCGCAAAGCGGTTGTCGACCTTCGTCGGCGGAGGTTTCCGGTCGTCGAGGGCGGCGCGGCGGCAAAGACGGCGTGTGCCGACGTGCTGCCATCCGACGAGATATTCGCGTTTCTCGCGGGTTATCCGGTGGGCCAGTTCCAATTGCCCGCCGGACTCACGCGCCGCTGACCACTTTCGCTATGCGGACGAGCTTCGCCGCGCCCTCGGCCGCGTGCTTGCCCTGGGAACGCGCCGCTGAGCTTCTTCGCGTTCGGCGGGCACCGCCCTTGCCGCCGACAAGGGTCGATGCGCCGTAGGGTCAGCAGGTGGCGACCTGGGGAGCCGCATGGGCCCAGGAAGCGAGTGAGGCAGCTTGGCGAACATTTGCCTGTGGTTCTGCGCCATGTGGGGCCGCCGCTCAGCCGCGTCCGCTATGCGGCGGTCAGAAAGTCTCCCCCGGCTTAACCAGACCCAACCGGCTCTGGTGGGGGGCGCCCGTCACCGCTCGGAAATACAACGGGAATTGATGGGGCACGGTTTGCCACCGGGTCGGTGAGCCGGAAACCTCGCCGGGCATCTGGGTTTCAAGAAGAGTGACACGAACACGTACAGGCGGAACCGGCTCTACGGACGAGTCGTTTCATGATCGGCACATAGAGCAACCCATCACTCAGGCCGTTCAGGAGTCGTCGTGCGCATCTTGTTGGTTGAAGATGATAGTATTTTGGCAGCGGATATGGAGGAGACGATCACGTCTGCCGGTCACGTCGTCGTAGGGCTGGCATCCGACGAGCACGGCGCCCTGCAAATCGCCACTGCTGAGCCACCCGATCTGGCCCTTCTGGATTTGAATCTGGCCTTCGGTGCGTCGGGGGCCGTGGTCGCGAACATGATCCGCAATCTCTATGGCACACCGACGCTATTCGTCTCCGGTAAACCGGATACGTGCCGGAAAGTCGGAATGCGGGTCGGCGCTCTGGGTTGTCTCCGCAAGCCGTTTTCTCGTGCCACCCTTTTGCTGACACTGGACATCGCCGAGGCGCTCATCGCCCGCCAGAGGCCGCGCGGTTCGTTGCCGGAAGAGATGGAGCTCTATGGACCACGCGCCGCCTGAGCATCCCAGAACGGGGGTGAGCTTACTTGGGCAGTCTTCGGTTCAATTGCCGGGCGACCAGTTCGGCGCTCGTGCCGACTTGCGCGACCGCATCGCGGATCTGGTCGGACGACACGCCGAGTTTCCTGGTCCACCAGTCGACTTCGTGGTCTTCATGGATGTTGATATGAGCGCGATCCATAGGCCCCCGGTTCCTCAAATCATCAGTCATAAAGCACCTCCTACATAACGTGCTCCTAAGAACGGCGCCTTCAAAACCGGGTTCCTGTTCGGCTTGTGGCATCGTTGTGGCGAAAATCTTTGGAACAAAGTACCCACTTACGCTGTTTATAGATTGTACGTGACCGAACAAAAAATCGCCGGCTAGGCGACTTATGAGAAAATGGGTATGCGTGGATGTAATGAGAATTCTCATTGTCGAAGACGACGTCATGGTCGCATTGAGCATGGATGAGTCGCTCAGCGAGGCCGGGCATATGGTTGTGGGGTTGGCGCGCGAGGAAGTCGGAGCGATGCGGATTGCCGCCGCGACCAGGCCCGATCTTGCGCTGGTCGACCTGAAGCTGGCCCGCCGCGCCTCCGGCGCCGTGATCGCGCGGCATCTCCGGGAACGTCATGGTATTCCGTGCGTGTTCGTGTCCGGCAATCCGGGCGACTGTCAAAAGGTCGGCATGCAGATCGGCGTCTTGGGATGCCTCGCCAAACCCTTTACACCCGATGAACTGGTCGACGCTGTGGATGTCGCTTCGACAATTCTGCAAAAGCAAAATCCTGAGCGTGTGCCGCCGAACATGCAGTTGTATTACCTGATGTAGTCGCTGGCGCGTGGTTCGCGCTCGGCCACCGAGTCAGGAGCGCCGGCAGGCATCAGCATCGTTAAATGGTCCTCGGATAAGTCGGATCGGGCCGATCCGAAGATGCGTCAGGCGCGCGCCAACTTCGCCGCGATCTCCGCCACGTGCTTGCCTTGAAAGCGCGCCCCGTCGAGTTCGTTGGCGCTCGGCTGGCGTTCGCCCTTGCCGCCGGCGATGGTTGATGCGCCATAAGGTGAGCAGCCGGTGATCTCGTCGAGCCGCATCTGGCCGGCAAAGGAATAGGGCAGGCCGACGATCACCATGCCTTGGTGCAGCAGGGTGATATGAAAACTCAAGATCGTGCTTTCCTGGCCGCCGTGCTGGGTCGCGGTCGAGGTGAAGACGGATCCGACCTTGCCGATCAAGGCGCCGTTCGCCCAATGGCCGCCGGTTTGGTCGAAAAAGTTGCGCATCTGTGCCGCCATGTTGCCGAATCGCGTCGGCGTACCGAAGATGATGCCGTCGTAGCTCGGAAGTTCCTCGACGATGGCGATCGGTGCCGCCTGATCGAGCTTGAAGCCAGCGCTCTTGGCGGCGTCGGGCGGCATCAATTCCGGCACCCGTTTGACTACGACATCGGTTCTCGCGACGGACCGCGCGCCTTCGGCGGCCGCCTCGGCCATCCGTTCTGTATGGCCGTAGGAGCTGTAATACAGCACGAGGATATTGGTCACGGCGGCCTTCCTTCCCGGAATGGGGGGTTCGGAACGGGGAAGAAACCGGCTGCTTTCATGAATGTTCCGGTTCGACGGGCAGCGCCGGACGAGCTTCACATCAGCGCTGAGCCGCGCAATTCGGCTTGGACATCGGCGTAACCGATCTCGCCGCCGTGCCTCTGCCGGCCGCTCACTGAACTAGAATTTTTTGAGCTGCTGTTCGATGGCGGCGCGTTCGGTGCTGCCCATGGGCAGCCGGTCACGCAATTGCTCGAGTGCCGCGCTGTAAGCCGCGCTGGTTTCACCCGCGGCCTCAGCCGTCACCACCGCATAATCGCGCAGCAGGGCGATGTCGTCGGGCTGACGCTTGAGTGCTTCGCCATAGGCGTCGCGCGCCGCCTCCGCGCGGCCGAGCACGCGATAGGAACGGCCGAGCCGCGCCCAGTCCTCCGCCGTGCCGCCACCGGACGCGCGTGTCTCTTCGAGCCGCGCGGCGAGGCCGGCCACCATGGATTCGATCATCGCCTGGCGCGCCGCTGGATCGGCGGGCGCGGGGGCCTCCGCTTCCAGCCGCTTGACCTGCTCCGCGAGTCCGTCGCGCCACGGCGCCTCGGGTGGCGTATCGGCGAGCAACGCGCGCCACGCTGCGAGCGCGGCCGGCACATCGCCGTCCTGCAGTTTGGCGAGGCCCGTGAAGTAGCGCGCCTGGGGATGGGCGGAATTGCGCTTCAATGCTTCGGCCAGCGCCGCCCGTGCCGCCGGCGTCACGATGCCCTGGGCTTCCTCGATCAGAATCTGACCGTATCCGGCGGCGATTTCCGCCGCTTCCGCATCGTCGGCGGCGAGCGCCAGAGCGCGTTGCTGGGCGACCTCGGCTTCCGCCAGGCGGCCCTGCCTGGCGTAGCCGCGTGCCAACAGCACCCAGCCGCGCTTGTCGTCGGGCGCGGCCGCCAGACGCCGCTCGAGTTCGGCGATCAGAGCGGCGAATTGCTGCTGTTCGGTCTGTTCGCGCGCAAGCGACAGGCGATCGAACCACGGCGCGCCCTGGTGAAGATAGACCAGGCCGGCGGCGGGAATCAGGATGAGCGCGACAATCACGGCAAGATGCCACGGCATGCGCGCCGCCGTGGCCGGCGGCGCGGTCGTCTCGGGCGCCGTGGCTGCGGCTGCGAGCATGCGGCGCTCGACTTCGAGCCGCGCCGCGGCCGCCTGCTCCTCGTCGAGAACGCCGCGCGCACGGTCGCGCTCGATATCGCGCAACTGGTCCTTATAGACCGCCAGTTCGTAGTCGGCGCGCTCAGGCGGATCTTCGCGCGGCGCGCGGCGCAGCAGCGGAGCGGCGACGAAGCCGACCGCCACAACAGCCATAACGCCGAAGACGAGCCACAGCACCATCAGCGGTCCTTCAGCAGATCGGCCAGCCGCTTGCGCTCGTCGTCGCTCAGGTCGGGGGCGGCAGCGGGGGCTGGACGGCGCCGCAGGTAAACGGCGATGCCGGCAACGCCGATCAGCAGAATCGCCGCCGGGCCGAACCACAGGATCCAGGTCGCCGGCTTGAACGGCGGCTTGAGCAGCACGAAATCGCCGTAGCGCGCGGTGACATAGGCCATGACTTGTTGGTCGCTGTCGCCCGCCTTCAGCCGGTCACGCACCACGATGCGCAGGTCGCGCGCGAGATCCGCGTCGGAATCGTCGATCGACTGGTTCTGGCACACCAGGCAGCGCAGATGCTTGCTGATGTCGCGCGCGCGCGCTTCGAGCGCCGGGTTCGGCAGTACCTCGTCGGGCTGCACGGCGAAGGCCGGCAGCGGCGCCAGAAGGGCCAGCAGCACGAGCAGACGACAGACGGTTCTCAATCCTTGAGTCTCCGCAGGACGGGCAGGATCGTGTCCGTCACATCATAATCCATCAGCGGGCCGACATGCTTGAAACGGATGCGGCCCTGCTTGTCGATCACGAAGGTCTCGGGCACGCCATAGACGCCCCAGTCGAGGGCGACGCGGCCCGTGGTGTCCATGCCGATCTTGCTGAACGGGTTGCCGAGCTCGGCGAGCCACGCCAGGGCCTCGTCCGGCTTGTCCTTGTAGTTGATGGCGACGACGCGCACGCCATGCTCGCGCGCCAGCGCGGTCAATTGCGCATGTTCGGCGCGGCACGGGATGCACCAGGACGCGAAGACATTGACGAGAGTCGGCCCGTCGCCCTTGAGATCGTCGCTCGACAGGCCGCCGTCGTCGCGGCCGGGCAGCGGCGGCAGCCTGAAAGCCGGCGCTTCCTGGTTGATCAGGGCCGAGGGGATGATGTCGGGGCGCAAGCCGAGGCCGACGGCGAAGGCGACCGCGAGCGCCGCGAACAGCCCGATGGGAAGAATATAGGCCCAGCGCATGATCTAGGCGGGTGCTCCCGCCGCCGGGCCGCGCCGCGCGCGCGCGCTGCGGGTCGGCGCGCCGATGCGGTGGCGCCGGTCGGACAGCGACACCACGCCGCCGAGCGACATCAGCGTGGCGCCGAGCCAGATCCACGGCACCAGCGGATTGTGATAGAGCCGGATCACCCAGCCGCCGGCGTCGCGCGTCTGGTCCGAGCCGGGATCGCCGAGCACGGCATAGAGGTCGGCGAGCCAGGTGGTATGGATCGCCGCTTCGGTGGTCGTCGTGTTCTGCACCGGGAAGAAGCGCTTCTCCGGCGTCAATGTGGCGACAAAATTGCCGTTGCGCGTCACTGTCAGGGTCGCGCGCCGCGCCACATAGTTCGGTCCCTGTACCTCGTTGACGTTCTCCAGCAGGATGCTGTAGCCGGCAACGGTTACCGCCTCGCCCGGGCGCATGACGCCGATATGCTCGCTCTGCCACGCCGTCGAGGCGGTGATGCCGGCGACCACGATGCCCATGGCGGCATGGGCCACGGTCATGCCGAGTGCCGAGCGCGGCGTGCGCGCGAGACGGGCAACACTGTCGCCGAGCGGCTCGCGGAACAGCTTGATGCGCTCGGCGAGTTCGACGAGCGAGCCGACGATCAGCCAAGTGGCGAGTGCGATGCCGACGAAGGCGAGCGCGGGGCCGTCCTGCAGCCACCAGACGATCAGCGCGACGGCAGCGGCGGAAAAGAGCGCGAGGCGCAGGCGCGCGAGCGCCGTCATCAAGTCGGCGCGCTTCCACGGCAGCAGCGGACCGATCACCATGGCGATCAGCACCGGCATCATCAGCGGCACGAAGGTGGCGTTGAAGTAAGGTCCGCCGACGGAGACCTTGGGACCGCCGAAGACGTCGAGGAACAGCGGATAGAGCGTGCCGAGGAACACCGTCGCGCAGGCGGTGGCGAGCAGCAGGTTGTTGAGCACCAGCGCGCCCTCGCGCGAGATCGGCGCAAACAGTCCGCCGCCCTTGAGCGCCGGCGCGCGCACCGCATAGAGAATGAACGCACCACCCGCTGTGACGGCGAGTATGGCGAGGATGAACAGCCCGCGCTCCGGATCGTTGGCGAAGCTATGCACCGAGGTCAGCACGCCGGAGCGCACCAGGAAGGTGCCGATCAGGCTGAGCACGAAGGTCAGGATGGCGAGCAGCACCGTCCAGCTCTTCAGCGCATCGCGTTTTTCGACCACGATCGCGGAATGGAGCAGCGCGGTGCCGGCGAGCCACGGCATGAACGAGGCATTCTCCACCGGATCCCAAAACCAGAAGCCGCCCCAGCCGAGTTCGTAATAGGCCCACCACGAGCCGAGCGCGATGCCCAGCGTCAGCGCGCACCAGGCGCCGAGCGTCCAGGGCCGTACCCAGCGCGCCCAGGCGGGATCGACGCGGCCCTCGATCAGCGCGGCGACCGCGAAGGAGAAGGCGACGGAGAATCCGACATAGCCGAGATAGAGGAACGGCGGATGAAAGGCGAGGCCAGGGTCCTGCAGGATCGGGTTCATGCCCTGGCCGTCGGGCGGCACCGGGATCAGCCGCAGGAACGGATTCGAGGTGAACAGGATGAAGGCGAGGAAGGCGGCGCCGATCATGCCCTGCACGGCGAGCACGCGAGCGCGCAAGGACGGCGGCAGGCCGGCGCTGAAGGCGGCGACGAGAAAGCCGAACAGCGCCAGGATGAGCACCCACAGCAGCATCGAGCCCTCGTGGTTGCTCCACACGCCGGTGATCTTGTAGAGCAGCGGCTTGGCGCTGTGCGAGTTCTGCGCCACGTTGACCACGCTGAAATCGGACGTCACATAGGCGTAGGTCAGGGCGAGAAACGCGGCGAGCACGAAGACGAATTGGCCGGTCGCCATGCTGCGTGCCGATTGCATCAGCGGCATCGAACCGCGCGCCGCGCCCCACAACGGCAGCACGCTCTGCAGCGCCGCGATGACCAGCGCCAGCGCGAGCGCGAAATGGCCGATCTCGGGAATCATCGGCCGGGTCCTTGCTGCAATGCTCCCGGCTGCCGCGGGGCGCCGCTCGCGCCGCTACCCTCTGGCCGCCATTCGCCGGATTTCTTCAGCGCCTCGGCGACTTCCGGCGGCATGTAGGTTTCGTCATGCTTGGCCAGCACCTGGCGCGCCTGGAAAACGCCGTCGGCGCCGAGCGCGCCTTCCGCCACCACGCCTTGGCCCTCGCGGAACAGGTCGGGGAGAATGCCCTTGTAGGTCACGGGCAGCGCGGATTTCAGATCGGTGACGCGAAAGCGGACCACGTCGCCGTCGCGCGCCACGCTGCCGTCTTCCACCAACCCGCCGATGCGCAGCGCGCGTCCGGCCGGCACCGGCTTTTCCGCCAGCTCGCTCGGCGTATAGAAGAACACGATACTGTCGCGGAACGCGGTGAGGATCAGCCCCGCCGCGATCGCGAGCATCACCAGTGACAACACGACGACCATGAGTCGACGGCGCTTGCGCGCCGCGGCGGGCGAGCGTCCGGTTGCGATGGTGCGCGATGGTGGCGTGCTGGCCATGCGGTCAGCGCGCCGCCTCGTGGCGCGGCCCGCGGGCGGGCGGCATCGTCACGGACTCGCCGGCGGCTGGGCGGTGCTGCAGGCGGGCGAGCAGGCGCTCGTTGGCGCGCAACGTCGTCAGCGTCCACAGCAGCAGCCCGAGTAGCAACGCTGCGGTGAAGCCATAGGCCGGCCAGACATAGGCGCCGTAACCGCCCAGATGAATGAGAGAGGAGAGATGTTCCATCGACGATTGGATGCCTTCTATTCCTTCGAAGCCTGTTCCATATAGGCGATGACGTTGGCGATATCCTCGTCCTTCTTCAAGCCGGCTAAGATCATGCGATTGCCGGGAATGAAGCCTTTCGGATCCTTCAGGTATTTCGCCATATTTTCCTCGGTCCACACGATGTCCGACTTCTGTATGGCGGGCGAATAGTTCTTGAAGCCCTCGGCCGTGCCGGCCTTGCGACCGACCACACCATGCAGACTCGGCCCCAGGCCGTTCTTGCCTTTGACCACGGTGTGGCAGGCGCTGCATTGGGCGAACACGCGCTTGCCGGCGACCGGATCGCCCTCGGCGGCGGATGCCGAGCTGGCTGCGAAAACACCCACGGCGACGATCAGCGGTACGAAAACTTTTTGGAACATTCGGTTCTCCAGGAGATTGACGGGTGACCTCATGCGGCGTTGGCTCCATCATCCGCCGCGAGCAGGCGCAACGCGCGGACGCGCCGCGCCGCGAGCTCGCTCCGCGTGCGCAGGATGAACAGACACAAGAAATAGCCCAGAAACGCGCCGGCCATCAGGAACAATGGCGTGAGCATGGTGGGGTGAATGGTCGGTGCGCCGAGGCGCAGGATGCTCGCCGGCTGATGCAGGGTGCTCCACCACTCGACCGAGAATTTGATAATCGGCAGATTGATCACGCCGACGAGGGCGAGAATCGCCGCGGCGCGCGCGCCGCGCGTCGCATCGTCGAACGCGCCGGTCAGCGCCATGTGGCCGAGATAGAGGAAGAACAGCACAAGCACGGAGGTCAAACGCGCATCCCATTTCCACCAGGTGCCCCAGGTCGGCTCGCCCCACAGCGAGCCGGTGACCAGCGCGATCAGGGTGAAGCCGGCGCCGAGCGGTGCCGCCGCTTTCGCCATCACGTCGGCGAGCGGATGGCGCCACACCAGCGATGCCGCGGCGAGCAGCGCGAGCAGGCCATAGACCATCATCGCCATCCAGGCGGCGGGCACATGGACATACATGATGCGGACGCTGTCACCCTGCTGATAGTCGGGTGGCGAGGCGAAGATCGCGAAATAGAGGCCGAGCGCGAACAGCAGGGCGGTCGCCCCGGCGCACCACGGCAGCACGGCACTGGCGAGTTTGAGGAACCGGTTCGGGTTGGCGAGAAACCGCATCGCTGGGTTGTCTATTCCAGGGCTTGGTTGAGCGCGGCAGCCGTCGCCGCGGGCGCCAGCGCCAGGGCGCCGAGCAGCAGGCCGGCAAGAACCTGAAGATGGGGGCCGGCGGGCGTCCCGGCAACCGCGGCTTCGACCGCGCCGGCGCCGAAGATCAGCACCGGCACGTCGAGCGGCAGGGCGAGCAGGGCCAGCAGCGCCCCGCCGCGCCGCGCGCCGACGGTGAGCGCGGCCGCCACCATGCCGATCAGCACCAGGGTCGGCGTGCCGAGCAGCAGGGCGAGCAGCAGGATGCCGAAGCCGGACAGGTCCATGCCGAGCAGCAGGGCGAGCAGCGGCGAGGCGACGAGCAGCGGCACGCCGACCATCAGCCAATGAGCGAACGCCTTGCCGGCCGCCGCCCAAGCCATGCCGAGCGGCGCCAGCGCGAGCTGGTCGAGGCTGCCATCTTCGTAATCGTTGAGAAACAGCCGCTCGACCGACAGCAAGGTGGCGAGCAGCGCGGTGACCCAGATGATGCCAGGGGCGATGCGCGCCAGAATGTCCGGGTCGGCGCCGACGCCGAACGGAAACAGCGCGGCGGCGATGACGAAGAAGGCGACGGCCACGACGCTGTCCGCCGGCCGGCGCAGGGCGAGCCGCAGGTCGCGCCCGAGCAGCACGAGGGCGGCGCTCATGCCACGGCGTCCAGCAGGGCCGCGGCCAGGCCGGCCTGGGCGCGGGCCCGCGCGAAGACGCCGAGGTCGAGTTCTTCGGCCTGAGGCAGGTCGAGCTTGTGGTGGGTGGCGGCCACGACCATGCCGCCGCGCGCGCGATGGAGCGCGATGCGGGCCGCCAGGGCGGCGACCCCGGCGGCGTCCAGGCCGGTGGTCGGCTCGTCGAGCAGCCAAAGCTTGGCGGTCGGATGGGCGGAGAGACGCGCGAGAGCCAGGCGTTGGCGCTGGCCGGCCGACAGGAAGCGGCTCGGCATGTCCGCCAGGCTGGCCAAGCCGGACCAGGCCAGCGCTTCCTGGACGCGCGCGGTGGTCTCCGCGCGGCTCAGTCGGGGCGCGCGGAAGCGCAGCCAGAAGGTGATATCCTCCATGGGCGTGAGCAGAGGCTTGGCGCCGGTGAGATGGCCAAGATAGGCGATGCGTGCCCGGTGGCGCTCCGCCTCGTCGTCGACCGCCGCGCCGTTCCAGACAAGCTCGCCGGCGGCGGGCGGCAGCAGGCCGGCCATCAACCGCAGCAGGCTCGACTTGCCGGTACCGTTGGCGCCGGTAAGGACCAGTGCGCCGCCGGTTTCCACGGCGAAATCGAGCCCGGCGAACACAGGCCGTTCGCCGCGCACGCAGGCCAATCTTTTGCCGGTCAATCTGTCTATGGCAGCCATCCCGTTTCGGCGTGGTTCCCGTCGCGCATGCCTATAGCATAGACGGCGCGGCGTGGGATGTCAGAGTGCTGGGAAACGCCGAAATCCACGGGGCCGACAGGCAGCACCGGAAAGTTGGCAAAAAAAGAGCGGCCATCGACGAATCGATGGCCGCTTGAGAAAGGCCTGCCCGGCAGGGGCTACCGGGAGACCGCGAAAACCGGCCGGAGGACCGGAATGGGACTGGCGGCTCGAGTCTGCGGTCCAATCAGGTGGGGGGACAGAGACAGCACCGCACCACCGCCAGCACCCTTATAGAAGGGTTAAAATGCGGCGCGACTATGCCTCGAATGCGGCGAAACTGTGATTTTTGAGCCCGCCCCGCTCGGCTGAAAGGATCAGGCCTTGGCACCAATCGCCTAGCTCGTTCGGCTGTGATTCCTGCTGTGCCGGCGGGCGACCGGTGTTAGATATATCCGCGCTTCGCTGCTGCGGAGCCGCATCCGAACCGGCGTCTGCCGTGTTTCTCATTCATGATCTCGCATGCATTCTCGGAGAGAAAGCCTTGGCCAACGCCGCTCATGACACGCTGAAAACCCGCCGCACGCTCACGGTCGGCGGCAAGTCTTACGTTTATTACAGCCTGCCCGCAGCGGCGGAAGCCGGCCTCGGCGATATTTCGCGGCTGCCGGTTTCGCTCAAGATCCTGCTCGAAAATCTGCTGCGCTGGGAAGACGGCCGCACGGTGCGTCCCGACGACCTGAGGTCGGTCGCCGGCTGGCTCAAGGAGCGCCGTTCGGACCGCGAGATCGCTTTCCGTCCGGCGCGCGTGCTGATGCAGGATTTCACCGGCGTGCCCGCCGTCGTCGATCTGGCGGCGATGCGCCAGGCGATGAACGACATGAACGGCGACGCCGGCAAGATCAATCCACTGTCGACCGTCGATCTGGTGATCGATCACTCGGTGATGGTCGATGCCTACGGCACCGCGAATTCGGCCTTGGCCAATGTCGAGCTCGAATACGAGCGCAACCAGGAGCGCTATGCGCTGCTGCGCTGGGCGCAGACGGCGTTCGACAATTTCCGCGTGGTGCCGCCCGGCACCGGAATCTGCCACCAGGTGAACCTGGAATATCTCGCGCGCACCGTGTGGACCGCCGAGCGCGACGGTGAAACCGTCGCCTATCCCGATACGCTGGTCGGCACCGACAGCCATACCACCATGGTCAACGGTTTGGCCGTGCTCGGCTGGGGCGTCGGCGGCATCGAGGCGGAAGCCGCCATGCTCGGCCAGCCCATGAGCATGCTGCTGCCCGAGGTGATCGGCTTCAAGCTCACCGGCAGGCTCAAGGAAGGGACCACGGCGACCGATCTGGTGCTGACCGTCACCAACATGCTGCGCAAAAAGGGCGTGGTCGGCAAGTTCGTCGAATTCTTCGGCGACGGGCTCGATTCCATGACGCTGGCCGACCGCGCCACGATCGGCAATATGGCACCGGAATACGGCGCGACCTGCGGCTTCTTCCCGATCGATGAGGAAACCATCCGCTACCTGAAGTTCAGCGGCCGTCCCGACGACGTGGTCGCGCTGGTCGAGGCCTATGCCAAGGCCCAGGGCATGTGGCGTGTCAAAGGCGCGCCCGAGCCGCTGTTCACCGATACCCTCGAGCTCGACATCGGCACGGTCGAATCCTCCATGGCGGGCCCAAAGCGTCCGCAGGACAAGGTGCTGCTATCCGACGTGGCGCGCTCTTTCCGCATGGGGCTGCCCGACATGCTCAAGGCGACCAAGTCCGGCGCTGCCGGCAAGGCCGATCCCGCGGGCCAAGCGCCGGTCGAAGGTGCCGATTACAAGCTGAAGCATGGCGATGTGGTGATCGCCGCGATCACCAGTTGCACCAATACCTCCAATCCGTCGGTCATGCTGGGCGCGGGCCTGGTGGCGCGCAATGCGGTGGCCAAAGGTCTCAAGACCAAGCCGTGGGTCAAGACGTCGCTCGCGCCCGGATCGCAGGTGGTCACCGACTACCTGGCGAAAGCGGGCCTGCAGAAGGATCTCGATGCGCTCGGTTTCAACCTGGTGGGCTACGGCTGCACCACTTGCATCGGCAACTCGGGCCCGCTCAACGAACCGATCGCCAATGCCATCGATCAGGGCGATCTGGTGGTGTCGGCCGTGCTGTCGGGCAATCGCAACTTCGAAGGCCGCGTGCATGCCCAGGTGCGCGCCAACTATCTGGCGTCGCCATTGCTGGTCGTGGCCTACGCGCTGGCCGGTTCGCTCAATATCGACATCGCCAAGGATCCGCTCGGCACCGGCAAGGACGGCAAGCCAGTCTACCTCAAGGACATCTGGCCGTCGAATCAGGAAATCCGCGATACCATTCAGTCCGCCATGTCGCCGGAGATGTTCCGCTCGCGCTACGCCAACGTGTTCGAGGGCGACGCCGATTGGAAGAAGGTCAAGACCTCGACCGGACAGACCTTCGGCTGGGACGAAGATTCGACCTATGTGAAGCTGCCGCCCTACTTCATCGACATGCCGAAGACGCCGGCGCCGGTCAAGGACGTGCGCGGCGCGCGCCTGCTCGCCCTGTTCGGCGACAGCATCACCACCGACCATATCTCGCCCGCCGGATCGATCAAGAAGGACAGTCCGGCCGGACAGTACCTGACTCGTCACCAGGTCGGCGTGCAGGACTTCAACTCGTACGGCGCGCGGCGCGGCAATCACGAAGTGATGATGCGCGGCACCTTCGCCAATATCCGCATCCGCAACGAGATGGCGAGCGCCGAGGGCGGCGTGACCCTGCACATGCCCGACGGCAAGGCGATGTCGATTTACGACGCGGCCATGCAGTATAAGGAAGAGGGCACGCCGCTGATCGTCGTTGCCGGCAAGGAATACGGCACCGGCTCCTCGCGCGACTGGGCCGCCAAGGGCACCATGCTGCTCGGCATCAAGGCCGTGGTGGCGGAAAGCTTCGAGCGCATCCACCGCTCCAACCTGGTGGGCATGGGCGTGCTGCCGCTCGTGTTTCCCGATGGCGTCGACCGCAAGAGCCTCAAGCTCGATGGCAGCGAAACCTTCGACATCATCGGCGTCGAAGCGGGAATCAAGCCGCGCATGACCCTGCCGCTGGCCATCACGCGCAAGGATGGCAGCAAGCAGACGGTCGATCTGATCTGCCGCATCGATACCCTCGACGAGGTGGAGTATTACCGGCACGGCGGCATCCTGCCTTATGTGCTGCGCGGCCTGATGGCCGCCTGATCGAGCCGCCATAGGCGAACGAAATCGACGCGCCGCCTGGGTTTTTCCCGTGCGGCGCGTCGTTTTTGTCGGACCGGCTTCACTCATTCGTGAAAGCTATTGACTGGAACGGCGGTCCAGTCGCCAATAGCTTTCTACAATGACAGAGAACCGTTTCCACCAGCGCGCCATCCGGCGATTTTCATGGAGCCTCGTGCTTGGGGCGGCTCTGTTGGCGCTCGGGCCGGGCCTTGCTGCGCGCGCCGCCATGACGCCGGAGCCGGTGGTGGTGGTCGAATTGTTCACTTCGCAAGGTTGCTCGTCCTGCCCGCCAGCCGACGCCTTTCTCGGCGAACTCGCCGAACGCAAAGGCCTGCTCGTGCTGTCCTACCATGTGGATTACTGGAACTATATGGGCTGGAAAGATCCGTTCTCCAGTCCGCAGATGACCCAGCGCCAGCGCGCCTATGTTCAGGAACTCGGACACCGCTACGTCTTCACGCCGCAGATGGTGGTCGACGGCAAGGCCCACGCCGAGGGCGCGGCGCGCGCCAGGATCGAAAGCCTGCTGGTCGATGCGCGCAAGGAAATCGACAAGAAATTGCCGATCCGTGTCTCGCGCGCCGGCTTGAACGAGATCAAGGTGGGGCTGCCCGCCCGTCCGATGGACAAGAAGACCGCCAATCCGGCCAAATCCAAGATGAAGACCGGCACCCTGTGGCTGGTGGCCTATGACGACAAGCACACCACCGAGATCGGCAAGGGCGAGAATCGCGGTCGCACCCTGAGCTACCATAATGTTGTGCGTTCCATGAAACAGGTCGCCACATGGGAAGGCAAACAGACAGACGTGATGGTCAATCTCGCCGAGGCGATCGCGGCGGGCTACAAGAACTGCGCCGTTCTGCTTCAGGCGGGCGAGGGCGGGCGCATCCTGGCGGCGGCCAAATTGCCGATGCCGGTCGCAGGCGGCGAGAGCGGCAACTAGCGATCCGCCGGCAGCGCGATAGGCGCCTCCAGGGTCGCCGCCCCGCGGATTGCGCCTCATCTCCGCAGAGCCGCCCGATTCCAGCCCAACACCCGTGCCAGGTCGCCCGAACCCCTTTCGGACCCTTGCTTTCCGCCGGGCGAGCCCCGATCTTGAGGGCATGAGCCTCAGCTCACGCTTTCCGCCCGACCCGCGTTCCGGCCCGGCTTCCAACCGCCCCCGTCTCGGATCGCGCATCGTCGCGGTGCTCGGGCCCACCAACACCGGCAAGACCTATCTCGCCATCGAACGCATGCTCGGTCATCGCACCGGCATGATCGGCTTTCCCCTGCGCCTGCTCGCGCGCGAGAACTACGATCGGGTGCGCGCGCTGAAGGGCGACAGTGCCGTGGCCCTGGTGACCGGCGAGGAAAAGATCATTCCCCCCGCCGCGCGCTATTTCTTCTGCACCGTCGAATCCATGCCGCTCGAGCGCGAGGTCGGCTTCCTGGCGATCGACGAGATCCAGCTCTGCGCCGACCGCGAGCGCGGCCATATCTTCACCGACCGGCTGCTGCACGCGCGCGGCCGCGAGGAGACCATGCTGCTCGGCGCCGAGACCATGAAGCCGCTGATCGCCCTCTTGGTGCCCGAGGCCGAATTCGTCGCCCGCCCGCGTTTTTCGCAACTGACCTACGCCGGGCCGAAGAAGATCACCCGCCTGCCGCCGCGTAGCGCCATCGTCGCGTTCTCGGCCGCCGAGGTCTACGGCATCGCCGAGCTGGTGCGCCGGCAGCGCGGCGGCGCGGCCGTGGTGCTCGGCGCGCTCAGCCCACGCACGCGCAATGCCCAGGTCGCCATGTTCCAGGCGGGCGAGGTGGATTACCTGGTGGCGACCGACGCCATCGGCATGGGCCTCAACATGGACGTCAACCATGTGGCCTTCGCCGGCATCCGCAAATTCGATGGCCACCATATGCGCGCCCTGGCGCCGGCCGAATTGGCCCAGATCGCCGGCCGCGCCGGACGCCATATGAACGACGGCACCTTTGGCACCACCGCAGAGGTCGGCACGCTCGAGCCGCATATCATCGAGGCGATCGAAAGCCACCGCTTTCCCAACGTGAAGGGCATCTACTGGCGCAACAATGAGCTCGATTTCCGCAGCTTGACCGCGCTGCTGCGCTCGCTCGATGCGCCGGCGGAGAAGCCGGAGCTGATGCGCAAGCGCGACGCCATGGATCAGCTGGTGCTCACGCAGTTCGCCGCCGACAAGGAGATCGCGCCGCTCGCCAATGCTCCGGGCCGTCTGAAGATTTTGTGGGAGGTCTGCCAGATCCCCGATTTCCGCAAGGAGCTGAGCGAATCCCACGGCCGCCTGCTCGGCCAGATCTTCCGCTTTCTCGTCAGCCCCGAAGGCCGTCTGCCGGAAGATTGGGTGGCGCGCCAGATCGCGCGGCTCGACCGTACCGATGGCGACATCGATACGCTGGTGTCGCGCATCGACCATGTGCGCACCTGGACCTACGTGTCCCATCGCGACGAGTGGCTCGCCGACGCCGCCCATTGGCAAGAAAAGGCGCGCGTCATCGAAGACAAGCTGTCCGACGCGCTGCATGAGCGGCTGACCCAGCGCTTCGTCGACCGGCGCACCGCGCTGCTGGTCAGACGGCTCAAGGATCCCGGCGCGTTGTTCTCCTCCGTCGCCGCCGACGGCGGCGTTGCGGTCGAAGGCCACTACGTCGGCCAGCTTGACGGCTTCCGCTTCCGGCCCGACCAGGCGGCCAGCGATCCCAGCAACAGCCGCGCCCACCGCACCCTACTCAATGCCGCGGGCCGCGCCTTGCGCCAGGAAATCGATCGCCGCGTCGTCGCCTTCGGCGGCGCGACCGACAACGATTTCGCGCTGGGCGACGACGGGCGCATCGAGTGGCGCGGCGATCCCGTGGCCCGTCTTGTTGCAGGGCGCCATATCCTGACACCCGACATTGAGCTCCTGCCGAGCGATTTTCTGGAGAACGAGCATCAATCGGCTCTGCGCCGTCGGCTGTCGCAGTGGCTCGGCGATCAGGTGGCGCGCGACCTCGCAGCCCTGCTCGCGGTGCGCGCGGCGTCCGAGCGGGCGGAGATGTCCGGCCCGCTGCGCGGCATCCTGTTCCAAATCACCGAAGGCCTCGGTGCCGTGCCGCGCGCCGATGTGGCGGCGCAGGTCGCCGCACTCGACGCTCCCTCGCGCAAGGAGCTTGCCCGGCTCGGCGCGCGCCTCGGCGTGCTGCATCTGTTTCTGCCGGGTCTCTTCATGGCGCGCGCGATCCAGCGCCGCGCGTTGCTGTGGCGCATTCATCGCGGCGGCGACCCGCTGCCCGATCTGCCGCGTCCGCTGTTGTCCGGCAAGCCGGTCGTGACGCTGTCGCCCGAGCTGGATCTGCCGGCCGACCTCGCTCGCGCGCTCGGCTACATGCGCCTCGGGCCGCGGGCGTTGCGCCTCGACCAGGCCGAACGGTTAGCCGCCGAAACCCGCAAGCTCGCCCGCCAGGGACCCTTCACGGCGACACCCGATCTGATCAAGCTTGCTGGCGCGGAAGGTGCCGATCTGGCAAGTCTGCTCGAGGCGCTGGGCTACCGCGCCATACAGCAAGAGACCAGCATGAGTTTCACGGCGCGCAAGCCGGGCCAACGGCAGCCGGGGCGTCCGTCTCGTCGCAAGAGCCCGGACGCGGCGAAATCCGTGCCCCAGCAAGCGGTGCGCAAACCGGCCCGGCCGAGCGATTCGCCCTTCGCCCAACTTGGTGAGATGTTGCAGGCGCGCAGCTCGGCGCGCCTGCAGGCGCTATCGCCCAAAACGGAACCGCCGCGCCGCAGCCGGCGGCGCTCGTCATGACCGGCGCGCCTCGAAGCCCGCCGGCGGCGCGAGCATGCGGCTCGACAAATGGCTGTGGCATGCGCGCTTTTTCCGCAGCCGGACGCTGGCCAGCGAATTCTGTGAGAGCACGGGTGTGCGCATCGCGGGCCAGCCGGTGCGCAAGGCTCACCACCAGTTGCGCGTCGGCGACGTGCTGACCTTTCCCCAGGGCCCCCACGTCAGGGTGATCCGTGTGCTGACGCTCAGCGAACGGCGGGTGTCGGCAACCCTGGCACGGGACTTCTACGAGGATCTCGCGCCGCCGCCGCCGCGCGAGGCCGCGGGGCCGCGGATTTCCGTCGGCGAACGGGAGCCGGGCAGCGGCCGGCCGACCAAGGCCGACGGCCGCGCCCTGTTGCGCTTGAGGGGCGAGGACTGACGCTCGACATATTTTCCCGTATCGCCTTGTAAAATAATTCCATCGTGCATATTTTTACTGTGGTAGTGGCACCGCCTTGTTGCAGCCTGGGATTTGCTGTGATAGGCAGTCGCTCCTCACCCGCACTTGGAACCACCTCATGACCTACGTCGTCACCGAAGCCTGCATCAAATGCAAATATACGGACTGTGTCGAGGTCTGCCCCGTGGACTGCTTCTACGAGGGCGAGAACATGCTCGTCATCAATCCCGAGGAATGCATTGATTGCGGCGTCTGTGAGCCGGAATGCCCGGTCGAGGCGATTCTGCCCGATAGCGAAGCGGGTCTGGACAAGTGGGTCGAGCTCAATCGGGAATATGCCGGCCAGTGGCCGAATCTGACGCGCAAGAAGCCGGCGCCACCCGATGCCGACGAGTGGAAAACCGTCGAGAACAAGCTCGCCGAGCATTTCAGCCCGAAGCCCGGCGAAGGCTGACGACTGCCCAACATTCGGCCACCCATGAATTTTTTCGAAGGGTGGATTTAGCCAAGCTTTTCAGTGGGCTGAGCCGATGGAACACGCAACCGTGTTGCTAACGCCCTGTTAATTTGTGTCAATTTGTATTACAATCTTACGTCCAAAGGTTAGAACACAACCCATCTAGCCTTTGTCCTGGCTGGCCTGTGCGCCGGCCGGCAGTATTTCTTCGAACACAAGGCGTGTCCGCGGCTTGTCGTGGGGTGGAGAAGCCCGTCGTCGCCGGATTTCCGTTTTGTTGGAAGGAGTTAGCCGTGAAGCGCGTTACCAAGGCGAAGAACGCCCCCGCGAAGAAAGCCGTCGCAGTCGCGAAAAAGGCTATCGCCGCCGTGAAGAAGACCACCGCCACCGGCCATAAGAAGCTCGTGGCGGTCGTTAAGAAATCGACCGGCAAGCAGGCCCCCGCCAAGGGCAAACCTGCCGCCAAGCCCGCCAAAAACGCCGTACCGGCCAAAAAGCCGGTCGGCAAAGCGCCGGTTGCCAAGCCGGTCGCCAAGAAAGCCGAACCGCCGAAAAAAGCCGAGCTGCCGAAGAAGGCCGAGCACGCCCGCAAGGCGGCGCCGGAAGCCAAGGTCGCGCATAAGGCCGAGCCGGCGCACAAGCCCCAGCCGAAGGGTCCTGAGCCGAAGAAGCCCGAGCCAGTCAAGAAACCCGAGTTAGTAAAGAAGCCCGAGTTGGTCAAAAAGCCTGAGTTCATCAAAATCGATTTTTCCGCTGGCGATTACGTCGTCTATCCGACCCATGGCGTGGGGCGGGTCGACGCCATTGAAACGCAGACCATCGCCGGTCTCGAGCTGCGCCTCATCGTCATCCGGTTCGACAAAGAGAAGATGACCCTGCGGGTGCCGATCGAGAAGGCCAAGGCCTCCGGCCTGCGCAAGCTGTCGTCCAATCAGCAGATGGACATCGCGCTCACCACCCTGAAGGGCCGCTCGCGCACCAGCCGCGCGATGTGGAGCCGCCGCGCGCAGGAATACGAAGCCAAGATTAATTCCGGCGATCCGGTCTCGATCGCGGAAGTGCTGCGTGACCTGCACCGCAATGCCGGTCAGCCCGATCAGTCCTACAGCGAACGGCAGATATACGAAGCGGCGCTCGATCGTCTCGCGCGTGAGCTCGCCGCGGTGGAAAAGATCGACCGCGACGCGGCTACCCAGAAATTGGAAGATATGCTAAAGGCGGCGTGAGCCCAGCCGTCCGGATGTTCCTGGCGGCGGGGACGATCATCGCGCTCATCCCCCGCGCGTGCCTCGAGGATTGATGGCTGAGCCAACCGTCTTTGCGACCCTGCGGCGTTCGCGTCGCATCTGGGCTATTGCTTCCATTCATGGCGAAGCGGACCGTTTGGCGGCTCTGCACGACCTGCTCGCGCAACGGCTGAACCAGGGCGACCGCATCGTCTATCTCGGCAATTATCTCGGGCGCGGCGCCGAGGTGCGCGCCACGCTCGATCAACTGATCGATTTTCGCCGCTGGTTCATTGCCCAGCCCCGCATGTTCGCGGCCGACGTGGTGTTCCTGCGCGGCTGCCAGGAGGAGATGTGGCAGAAGCTGCTGCAGCTGCAGTTCGCCACCAGTCCGACCGAGGTTCTCAATTGGACGCTGGCTCAGGGCGTCGGCACGACGCTCGCGGCCTACGGCGGCACCGCCGATGAAGGCCTCGCCGTGGCGCGCCAGGGCGCGATCGCCATCACCAAATGGACCCAGAAGCTGCGCCAGGCCATGAACGCCTCGCCGGGCCATGCGGATCTCATGGCGGCGCTGATGCGCGCCGCCTTTACCGACGATGGAAAGCTGCTGTTCGTCAGCGCCGGTGTCGATCCCAGCCTGCCGCTGGCGGCGCAGATCGACAGTCTGTGGTGGGGCAGCGCCGGCTTCGCGATGTTGGAATTGCCGGTCTCCACGCCCTACGACGGCTACGCGCGCGTGGTGCGCGGCTTCGCCCGCGAGCGGGCCGGCAAGACCATCGCGGGCACCATCACCTCGGGGCGCTACACCACCACGGTCGACGGCGGCGCCGGATTCGGCGGCAAGCTGGCCGCCGCCTGCTTCGACGCACGCGGCCAAATGGTCGATGTCATCGAGGCGTGAAAGCGACGACCTGTCGAAGCGGCGCGGCTCTTCATTGTCGAATGCGATCGTCGATTGGAGACCTTCATTTCCTTGCCCCATCGAGGGCAGGGAGTTCCAGCACTGGTGAGCTGAGACCCGCCGCGAACTCAGGCCGAGTCGCGCGCGTCTCTACTCCGCGTCTCGCGCGCAGCGGAAACCGATATTGTGATGTCCGCCGCGCGATCCGCGCGATACGCTGGCGCCGCGCCATGTGTTGCGCAACGTCTCGGCGCGCGTGTCGGCGGCGCCACCGCGCGTCACCCGATCGGCGAAACGGTCCGGATCCTCGCGCCCGTCATCGGCACGGTAAGGATAGGGCGCGGCGATGCTCGCGGTCCATTGATGCACATTGCCGGTCATGTCGAGCACGCCGTCGGGCGTGGCGCCGTCGGGCAAGGACCCCACGGCCACGGTCTGGCCGTAGCCGACGCCGTAGCGCGCCCGCGCCGGGCTGGGTGGCGCATCGCCCCACGGGTAGGTGCGTCCCTCGCGGCCGCGCGCGGCGAATTCCCATTCGGCTTCGCTCGGCAGGCGCTTGCCCTGCATCGCGCAGAAATCGCGCGCGCCGTACCAGCTGGATTTAATCACGGGATGGTCCTCGAATCCGACGTCGGCGCGCCACTGCCCGGAAACCTTGTGAAGCCGTGCGTCGCCGTCATCCCAATCGAACAGATGCTGACCGCGGTCGTTCTTGGTATCGCCGATGCGCTGCAGGAAGGCGGCGAATTCCGCATTGGTCACTGGCCGGCGATCGAGCCAGAACGGCTTCAAGGTCACGCCATGGGGCGGCCGTTCGTCGGCCAGGCCGCGATCGCTGCCCATGGTGAAGGTGCCGCCGGCCAGCCGCACCATGTCGCCGTCCGCGGCGAGGCAAGGCCCCGCCATGCCGAGCAGGAGCGCGACCAGCAAGGCCGCTGGAATGCGCGGGGTGGCGCCGCGCAGGCGAGGTTTTGCCGATTGGGAGACGCGCCGCATCGGGCTATAGTGCGCTGGATTGGACGGAATTTCAACGCCCGGGTGCGAGGGCCCGTCGATGACGTCATGGTATTTGATCGCCGTTGCGCACCGGCGCGGCCTCGCCAGAATCGCGTGTCGTCTGGGCGGCGGCCGATGAGCCTCGATGAAGCGCGTCTGCGGAGCGGCATCTGGGTGCAGGCACAGTTGCGTCTGTGCGACCGCGCCACCATCCCTTTCATCGTCGAGCGCCGCGGCGATCCGGATGCCGGCGCCATCCTGATCAAGCTCGACCGCGGCGCTGGGAATTTCCTCGTGCTGGCGCGCGGCTACGACAAGGACGGACGTCGCATCTGGCTGCGCGCCACCGGCGATACGCCGGTCAGTGAAACGGATGCGGACGCCTATCTCAAACGCCAGAGGGAATTCGACCCGGACATCTGGATCCTGGCGATCGAAGATGCCCAGGGTCGCTACCAGCCGGACGGTCAGGTGATCTGATGGAAGAGCCGGTCGGCGAGAGCAACTGGTTTCTGCGCAAGATCATCACCGGCGGCCAGACCGGCGTCGATCGGGCCGCGCTCGATGTGGCGCTGGCCTATGGCATTCCGTGCGGCGGCTGGTGTCCGAAGGGCCGTATCGCCGAGAACGGCCCGATTCCCGATCACTATCCCTTGGTCGAGACCGCCGACGCGGAATACGGCGAGCGCACCCGGCTCAACGTGGAAGGCGCCGATGGCGTGCTGGTGCTCTATGCCCATCTGCTCGATTCCGGGACCCGCCATACGATCAATCTCGCGGCGGACTGGGGCAAGCCGACGCTGACCGTGGATCTGACGCGCGAACCCGATCCGGTCGATGTGCTGAACTGGCTCGCCCGCTTCAAGAGGGCGTGGTGATCAATGTCGCCGGGCCGCGCGAATCCAATTCGCCCGGCATCTACGATCAGACCGTCGACTATCTACGCCGCCTGCTTCACGGCGTTCCCCTCGACGACCAGCTTGATCAATTGCCCGGGCCGTAACGCCTCGCCCTGCTTCAGGCCGTTCAGCACCATGAACCTCTCGACCTTATAGTCGGGGAAAGCGCTGCGCGCGGCGAGCGACTGCACCGTGTCGCCCGGCCGCACCGTCACCACCTGGATGCGCAGGGGCTTGAGCGACGCGAGCTCCTGGGCCGAGAGGCGGTGAAAGCTGTTGACCGTGCGCCGGAAGCGTCGTTGGCCCTGGCTCGCACCTGAGCCGGGGCCATGAGAGATGAACTGATAGAGCGACTTCGAATCGAAGCGGATGGCGACGATGCGCAGCTCAACCGGTCCTTGCTGGGTATTGCCGCGCACCGCGCCGGTCGCCGCTTCCATGCCATTGACCGTCGTCCGCTGGATATTGCTGAGCTGCCGCGTCGCCGACGCTCATCTTCTGCAGATACTCTGCGGGCGGCAGATTCGCGCTCGGCTTGCGCGAACACGATGGTCGAGCCGTCCGGTCCCTTGGCCGCCACCTGCTCGGGCTGATTGATCAGCTTGAAACCTTGCGGCACTTCGAAGCCGAGTTGCAGCACCGGATGGGCAAAGCGGTTGCCGCGCACGAATCCATTGTTCGGGGAATCGCCGTAGATCAAGCCGTCGATCTTGCGCAGATAGATGTCGCGGCCTTCGATCGGATCCTTCACCGGCCCGCCGGCGCCCGCTTCTTTGATCGCCGCGCGCACGCGGTCCGGCGTGCGCGGGTGTGTGGCACATGATGTCGAGGCCGCCGGATCCTTGGCGCCGGCGATCCTGGTTTCGAGCGCGGAATGCGCCTCAGGTTGGCGAGAAACTCGGCCTCGGCCTCGGGATCGAACCCGGCGCGCCGGAGGTAGCGCACGCCGAGGCTGTCGGCCTCAAATTCCTGCTCGCGCGAAAAGGCGGCGACGCAGGCGCCGGCGCCGAGCTTGGCCGACCTGCGCGCCGATGTCGCCGCCCAGAAGGCGCCGAGCACCGCGCCGACACCGCCGCCGAGCTGCGCGCGCGGTCACGCGCTGCGCGCCGTGGCGCGCCACCACATGCCCGATCTCGTGGGCGATGACGCCGGCGGCCTCGGCCTCGTTGTTAGCCAAGCGCCAGCAGGCCGCGCGTGACATGGACATAGCCGCCGGGCAGGGCGAAGGCGTTGACGACATCCGAATCGATCACCACGAAGGTGAATTTCTGGTTGGGCGTCTCCGTCGTGCGCGCCAGCAGTTGGCCGATGCTGTCGATGTAGCGCGTCAGCTCGGGTCGCTTGTAGAGGCCGCCGAATTCCTGCGACCGCCTTGGGATGCTTTCCTGCCGCGCCGATCTTCTGCTCCTCTCGCGGCGACATCAGCGAGAACATGCGCTCGCCGGTTGCCGGATTGGTCTCGCAGGCGGCGAGCCAGGGCGGCGGCGAGGGCGATCAGCGGCGGCGGCCAGCGCACGGCGGACGCGGCGTCCCGTGAAAAGCGTGGCAGGAACCTGGGTCGTGGCTCTGGTCATGGTCATGGAGTCAGCACCTCGATCTGTTCGGGATGGGTTGCCTCGATCATCGGACCGTTGAGGGACTTGACCCAGCCACGCACGCGAATGGTTTTTCCTTCGAACGCCTTGGCATCGAACGCCCGCCCGAAGAGCTTGAGGTCGCGCCGCGCAATCGCCACGGTGAAGTCGGTGCGGTAATCCGGCCCGAAATTGAGATAGGCCCGATCGCGCGTCATGGCCGCCTGCAGGACACGTCCTTCGACGATCTGAAACGTCTCAATGTCGCGCCGAGTTTCCTCGGGCTCGCGGATTCGGTAATAGGGGTCGCGCCAGATGCCGCGCCGGGCCGCCCGCGCCTCCCGTTCGAGGGCCAGCATGTCGGCCGCCACGGCGCGGTTGTCGGCGAACGTGTAGACCCGGGCAAGGCCGGCTTTGAGCATCTCGCCCTGGGCCCATACGGTTCCGTTTTCGCCCGTGAGATGGGCCAACAGGCGACCGTGGCGGTCCTCCCGTGCGCCGCCGAAGTGCAACGCTACGGGCTTGCTGGCCAACAGCGATTCGAGCTTTGCCTTGGCTTCGCCGGCAAGCGGCCAAACGGCGAAACCGCGCCGGCCGAGCGGCAGCTTCGGCGCCTGGATGCCGACCAAGCGGACCTCCCGCCCATTGTCCAGCTTGACCGTGTCGCCGTCGACGACCTCGATCACGCGGCCGGCCGCCTCGCCCGGCAACGGAAAGGCGAGCGTCGCGCCCGGCGCCACGAGGCCCATGACCATGAGAAAAAGCAGGGCTGGCCGCCGCATCATCATGGGCGGAGTATAGAAGACTGCGGGCGAGCGCACCAACCGCGCGCCGCAACAGGCGCGGGGCGCCATCTTGCGCTCAAATCCGGCCCCCGTATGATGCGGTCATGGCAGTCGACTATTTCCCGTCCATCGAACCCTACCAATCCGGCTATCTCCAGCTCGACCCGATCCATCGCATGTATTGGGAACAATCCGGCAATCCAAAAGGCGTGCCGGCGGTGTTTCTGCATGGTGGTCCGGGCGCTGGCGCCACCGCCGACCACCGGCGCTATTTCGATCCCACGCACTACCGAATCATCGTGTTCGATCAACGCGGCGCGGGACGTTCGGAGCCGCTCGGCGAGCTGACCGACAACACCACGCCGCATCTGATCGCCGACATGGAGACGTTGCGCGCGCATCTCGGCGTCGAGCGCTGGCTGGTGTTCGGCGGCTCGTGGGGCTCGACCCTGGCCATCGCCTATGGCGAGGCCCACCCCGAGCGCTGCATCGGGCTCGTGCTGCGCGGCATCTTTCTCTGCCGCCAGTGGGAGATCGACTGGTTCCTCTATGAGATGCGGACGATCTTCCCGGAAGCCTGGCGCAGGTTCGCCGGCCATCTGCCGGAGCATGAGCGCGGCGACCTGTTGCGCAACTATCATCGCCGCCTGACCGATCCCGACCCGGCCGTCCATATGCCGGCGGCGCGCGCCTGGAGCACCTATGAGGGCGCCTGCTCGACCCTGCTGCCGTCGCCCGAGACGGTGGCCGCCTTCGGCCGCGACCGCATGGCCCTCGGCCTGGCGCGCATCGAAGCGCACTATTTCGTCAACGACATCTTCCTGCCGGAGAACGCGCTGCTCGCCAATGTGCACCGTCTGGCGACCGTTCCAGCCGTGGTGGTGCAGGGCCGCTACGACATCGTGTGCCCGATCCGCACCGCCGACGAACTGGTGCGCGCCTGGCCCCATTCCCATAGCTGGGGCGCCCACGGCGGGGTCGACTATGTCATCGTGCCCGATGCCGGCCATGCGGCGAGCGAGCCAGGAATCCGGCGCGGTCTGGTCGCCGCCACGGAAAAATTCAAGCGCCTGACGGGCTGACGGGCGGTTTCTGCCTTGCCGCCGGACTTCCCAAAGCCCGGCGGATCGGTAGAATGAACGTGCCGGGCTCGGATACCGACCGTGAAGGATGGACCGCCCGCCAGGGGAAAAGGGGGTTGCAGTGGGCGTCAGTCTCTCGCAGATGCGGCGGAGTTTGCTCGCCGGCGCCGCGGTCGCTATCGGTGCGTTCAGTGGAGTTGGCGGCTTTGCGCCACGCGCCGCCATCGCCCAGGACCCCAGCTTCCTCACCCTCAGTCTCGGCTATTTCGACGTCATCCATAACGACGATCAGGCGTTGGCGGGCGGCATCGAATGGATGTCCAGCAAGCGGCTGTGGATCTTCCAGCCGATGATAGGCGCCATGGCGACGACCGAGGCCAGCCTCTACGGCTACGCCGGATTCGGCACCGATTTCTTCTTCGGCAACCGCTGGGTGCTGACGCCGAGCATCGCGGTGGGCGCCTACAGCGAAGGCGACGGCAAGGACCTCGGCCACACGATCGAATTCCGCTCCGCGATCACCATCGCCTACCGCTTCGACAACCGCTCGCGCGTCGGCCTGCGGTTCTATCACCTGTCGAATGCCGGACTCGGCGACGACGACAACCCGGGTGTCGAAGTGCTCGACCTCACGTACTCGATTCCGCTGCGCTGAAGTTCGATTCTGCTGCGCCGAAGCCGTCGCGCCCAACGGTAGCGATCTCACCCGCAGCCAGCCTGCGGTTGCCCGGGAAGGCCGGGCCGGGTTATCTTCGCCGCCAGTGTCCCCGTAGCTCAGCAGGATAGAGCACGAGATTCCTAATCTCGGGGCCGTGGGTTCGAATCCCGCCGGGGACGCCACTTATCGCGTGATCGTTTCCGGGCAGGGCTTCGCTATTCTATGGCCTTCATCGCCTTGACCACGATGTCCTTGGACGTGCCGTAGAGCTCCCGGACGCCGGCCTCGACCTGCTCGCCCGTCATCGGGCCGATCACCTCGAGCCGCGCCTTTTCCACGTCGGCCAGAAAGTCGGGATCCTTGAGGGTGGCGTTGAAGCCGGCGCGCAGGGTCGCGAGCCGGTCGGGCGGCACGTCCGGCCCCATGATGAAGAGGCGGCCCATTTCGTAGGGCGAGGCAACCAGCGCGATGATTTGCCGCTCCTCCTCGGTCTTCACGACGTCGGCGATGTGCGGAATGTCCGGCATGCCGGTGCCGACTGAGCGCGAAAACCGAACGATCGGCGTCACCTTGTTGTTGGCCAGCCAGTCTGGCGAGATGTTTGTCCAGGCGCCGCAATCGCCATGCAGTTCGCCGCGCTCTATGGCGATCAGCGTCTCCGCCGTGCCGGGATAGCCGAGCACCACTTTGACCGGCGCGCGCAGCATGGATTTCAGCAAGGCTCCGCCGATATAGGAGCTGGAGCCTTTGCTGGACGAGCCGATGATGAATTCCTTGGTGCGTAAATCGTCGAGTGTCTTGATGCCCGTCGCATGCCAGGCGTAGCACAGGAGCGGCAGGCCGCTTGCGCTGCCCACGAAGCGCATCTTCGTGAAATCGACGCCGAGTTCCGGGTTGGAAAGGGCTTGCTGGATCAGCGCGCCATTGAAGATCGCCATGACCGTCCCGTCTTGCGGAGCGGTGGTATAGAGGTGCTTCACGGCAGTCAGGCTGCCGGCGCCCGGCATGTTCTGAACGATGGTTGTCGGATTGCCTGCGACATGCCGGCCGATATGGCGCGACAGCACGCGCGCATAGGAGTTGTAACCACCACCCGGCGCAAAGCCGGCAACAATGGACAGCCGTTTGCCGGCATAGAAATCATCCGCTATGGCGGGTGTTAGAGCATGCGTCATGGCAACGAGCGCCACCGCAGTCGCAATCGTGGCAGGTTTCATGCGTGTCTTCCCTGTTCTTGCCGTCATCGGTTGACCCGAAACGTTCTGTGCCGGCTGGGCGGCAGACTTTTAAAGCGTAACGATCCTATGGTGGATCGTGCCCAGCATAAAGACAGTTTTGCGGCGATGATGCCCAAAGCAACCCGAGGTGAGTGAGTAGATCTGTGGCCAGGAGATCAGGGCACGCGAATCTGTTCACTTCTAGGAGAGGCCGGACCACGGTGAAATCTCCGGCGTTGCATGGGATGCCGATCACGCCGATTTATTGCGTAAGCAGAGAGCCGGTCGTTCCAGAAAGGAGAGCACCATGAAAGTGGCATCACGACGCGCGGTTCTGAGCGGATTCGTCGCGGGCTCGGCGCTGGCGGCAACCTCCGCTTTCCCGCAGTCACGGGTTCCAGCGGAGCTCACGCCGTCTTGCGGCGACGATCATCGACCGACGCTGTCTCAATCAGAAGGACCGTTCTTCAAGCCGAATACGCCCCTGCGGAACGACTTCGCCGGCGATGCTCCGAATGGCACCAAGATCGTGCTGTCGGGTTTTGTCCTCGATGCCGCCTGCCGCCCGGTTCGCGCGGCCCTCGTGGAGCTATGGCACGCGGATGAAAACGGCCATTACGACAATGACGGGTTCAAGCTGAGAGGCCACCAGTTCACGGACGATACGGGCCACTGGCAATTCTCGACGATCGTGCCGGCTCTGTATCCCGGTCGCACGCGGCACTATCATGCGAAGGTCCAAAGACCGAATGGCCGGATACTCACGACACAGCTCTATTTCCCGGACGAGCCGCAAAACAGTCGCGATGGGCTGTTCAATGAACGGCTGCTGATGAAGATCAATCGCGAAACCGATCGCCTTGCCGCGCGCTTTGACTTCGTCATCGCTTGAGCCAGGGCCGATGTCCGGCGTTCAGGCTGAAGCCTGATGGTGTCTGGAAGGGAGCCTGTGTTTGGCGACCATGGACAACAAGTCATCAGGATCAAAGGGCTTACTGATCCAACCCTTGATTGCGGGTCCGCCGACGTCCGCCAGTTGTGGCAAACCTGAGACGATGATGCTCGGGACGCCCCACCGACGGTGAAGCTCTTCTGCGAGAGCAATACCGTCGCCGCCGTCGCGCAGACGAACGTCGATGAGTGCAAGATGCGGGCGCTGGTCATGGGCCAGAGCCAATGCGGTTTCCACGGAGGGAGCGAGCCCGCGCGGGTGGTATCCACCGCTGGCGAGCACGGTTTCCAGGTCGAAAGCGAGCAAGGCGTCGTCCTCGACTACGATGACTTTGCACATGGCTTCCTCCACCAAAAGCTGTCTCAAATTGCGCCGCTGGTCGACCCCTTCGCTATCCGCTGCGCGTCACTCGCTCGCCGCCTTCGTGTCGATCGGCAGGCCCTGCTTGCGCTTCAGGACATTGAGATAGTCGAGCGCCTCGTCGGGCGTGTTGGCGACCTGCAGCAGCAGCTTCTCCTGATCCTCGGGCAGGATGGGGGCGAATTCGGCGCTGATGATCTTGACGCCCTGCTCGAGGAAGGCCTTGTCCTGCGCCACGCCGCGGAAGGCGCTGCGATAGACCTCGACGATCTCCTTCGGCGTCTTCTCGGGCAGTGCCACCCATTTGTCCTGGGCGTTGATCGCCTCCCAGTAATCGAAGCCGTTGCGCGCGAGCGTGCTGTCGAGCTTCGGGCGAATCGCTTCGGGAAACATCATGGCGTCGGGGAATTCGGTGCGCGGCACCAGCTTGCCGTTGACCAGCGAGCCGGTCTGCGCTAGCACCGCGAACTTGCCCGAGCGCGCCAGCTCGTTGATCAGGAACATGTTGCCGGTGGAAATCATGTCGATCTCGCCGCGCTGCAGCGCCAGCGTGATCTCGGCGGTCCCGGGATAGCCGATCACCCATTTCAGATTCCACTGAAGATACTCGCGGCCCCACAGCGCCATCTGCTCGCCCGAGCGGTTGGCGTCGTAAGCGCCCATCACCACGGGCTGCGCCAGAGGATCGGTGAGGCGCGACTGCGCCTGCTTACTGATGATCAGCAGGCTGGCGCCGCGCGAGACGCCGCCGACGACGGCAAAGGTCGCTGGATTATATTGCGAGCCCGGGCGGCGAAAGCGGATCGGATCCGCCGCGGCGTTCGCCGCGACGACGATCGTCATGCCGTCCGGCTTGACCTCACGCACGAAATAATTGAGCGCCGCCATGCCGCCGCCCGCCGGCATGTTGCGATAGACGATCCTCGGCTTGCCCGGCAGATGGTTGACGAGATGGTCGCCGAGCAAGCGTCCGACAGCCGCGGTGCCGCCGCCGACCCCCGCCGGAATGATCATGGTGACGACTTTGCCGTCGAAAGAGATCGGGCCTTCGGCCTGGCTGGCGGAAGACACGAGCGCGCCCATGGCAACCGCAAGGACGCACGCAAAACTCTTGAGCGAGTAGACTTGCATGTCCCAGTCCTCCATATGGCCGCTTGTGCCACGGCTTCGCGACAGTCTGGCACTTCCCCGAGCGCCGGCAAACCGGAATCGCCGGCTCATCTGATGGGTATTCCCGAGGTTTCCGCCGAGGCACGCCCTCTATGCTCTTCGGCGCAAAATTCTGTGTCGGTCAGGGTGCGGGCGGCCATGGCAAGCCTGATGACCGGGCGCGAAAGGCGTATCAACAGCGCAGCAAAGGCCGGTGCTCGATAAAGCCGAAGGTGCTATGGTACTTCCTCCCCAAGCGGGGATCGTCCCTCACATATCTCTGCCACATAGCCTAGGAGAACGGTCATGATTCGAACGATTACGGCGGGCATTCTGCTGGCAGGGGTGTTGGGTCTGCTCACCGCCCATACGGTCTCCGCAGCCTCCCAAGTGGGCGAAGCCTGGGACCAGGTGAAGACCTTCACGGTCGAGAAGAAACAGGCTGCGGTTGAATACGGCAAGAATCTGGTGCGCGAGACCGATGAAAAAATCGAAGAGCTGGAAGCCCGAGCCGCCAAATCGTCGGGCGAAGCAAAGGCAGCGCAAGAGCGCAGCATCAAGGAGCTGAAGGAAAAACGCGCGCAGACGGCGGCCAAGCTCGATGACATGGGCAAGGCGTCCGGCAACGCCTGGGATGCCACGAAGCAGGGCTTCGCAGACGCCTACAAGGATCTGAGCCAGAGCTTTAACCGGGCGGTCGATCAACTCAAGAAATGATGCCGCGCTCCGAGGGTGAAATGTGTCGCGGCGGTGCTAGAGATTCGGTCCACCTTCGGCGAACCACATTCGCTCATTCCCGGCCGGGGCGTGAATAGCCCGTCAGTCGCACAGGACCGCCACTCGTCCGTTCCATAGTTATGCCCTGATGGCAGGGCACTTTAAATCTCGTCGGGCGGCCGCCGTTGGCGGCGATGGCCCGCGGTTGGTAAGTCTTTCTTAAGCGCGCGTTAATAACATCTATGGGATGCCGCTTCTCCCGGTCCGCACATGAGTCCCGTGCCGCTTCTGCAATGGTTGATCCGGCGCTGCGCCGCAATGAGCGCCGGCGTGGTGACGGCCATCATCACGGCGATTGCGATCGTATTGGCAGTGCCGATCGGCCTCGGCGTGTGGGAGGTCATCGTCTGGGCCGGCATGCCGGTTCTTGCGGCGATGATCGGCATCACGGCCCTGATCGTCGCCGTCCCCCTCGCCGGCTTTCTCGCCCTCACCCTCGCTTGGGGATGGCAGCAGCAGCAGGCGCTGCGCGTCCAGGAAGATTTGCTGCGCTCGGCCCAGCGCATGGCGAAAGTCGGCCATTGGCGCTGGACGCTCGGGACCGACTATTACCTGTTATCCGAGGACGTCTGCCCGCTCTTCGGCCTGTCGCCCGACAATCCGCGGCTTCACCTGGACGCGCTGTTCGAGATCCTGCACCCGGGCGATCATGCGGCGGTGCGCGAGGCTCTGCGCGTGCTGCTGCAGGAGCATCGCGCCCAGGAACTGGAATACCGGCTGTGCGACGCGCGCGGTCACTACCATACGGTCTGGATCGACGGCCGTTGCGAGTACGATGCCCACGGCAGCCTGGTTTCGATCTTCGGCGTCATCCAGGACATCACCGAGCGCAAGCGCATCGAGAACGATTTGCGCAGCGCGCTCAAGCGGGCCGAGGAAGCGAGCCGCGCGAAATCGGTCTTCCTCGCCAGCATGAGCCATGAGCTGCGCACGCCGCTGAACGCCGTGCTCGGCTTCTCCGAGATGATCCGCGACGAACGGCTGGGCCCCGTGGCGAACGCCCGCTATGCCGAATACGCCGGCGACATCCACGACAGCGGCAGCCACCTGCTGGCGCTGATCGACGGGCTGCTCGACGTCTCGAAGATCGAAGCGGGCCGCTATGAGCTGCGCGAGGAAACGCTGAATATCGCTGCCGTCATCGAGCGTGCTGTGCGCACCGTGCGGCCCGCCGCCGCCCGCAAGGAGCAACGCATCGACCTGGATGTGGCGAATCCGGCGCCGGTCGTGCGGGCGGACGAAAGGTCGCTGCATCAGATCCTGCTCAATCTGCTGAGCAACGCGATCAAATTCTCGCATGTAGGCGGCGTCATTGCGATCCGCGCCACGGCCGATCCTGAGGGCAGTCGCGATCGCCGTCGAGGATCACGGCATCGGCATTCCCGACGATAAGCTCGCGCAGGTGGGCAAGCCGTTCTTTCAGGCCCATGTCCGCACCGCGCGGATCGCCGGCGGCACCGGCATCGGCCTCTCCGTCACCCGCTCCCTGGTCGAGTTGCACGGCGGCACGCTGGCGATCGCCAGCCGCTATGGCAGGGGCACCGTGGTCACCGTGCGTCTGCCGGCGTCACGCGTGCTCCACAGCGCGAGCGCTGCCTGAGATTTGCAGGCAAGCACGACGCGAGGCCGCGCCACCGCGGTCGAACAAACCCGCATTGCGCTTAGTATGTCGATCGACGAACGGCTGCGTGATCCGCCATTCGGATAACCCATACGCACGAGCGGATAGTTCGGTGTCGGAAAATGTGACGTTGTCGAAAATACTTACATGTTTTCGACATGTTTTCGTCACGCCCCTTTTTGCCGCGTCAAGGACAACCGTATGTTTTTCAATTACATATACGCGAT
Organism: uncultured Alphaproteobacteria bacterium; assembly: GCA_963752345.1. Classification (GTDB taxonomy): domain Bacteria; phylum Pseudomonadota; class Alphaproteobacteria; order SMXQ01; family SMXQ01; genus CAVVYA01. The sequence continues at coordinate 161,059 of CAVVYA010000013.1, read as the reverse complement.
TACTCCATGAGCCCTGGAACGGCATAAGTGTTGCAACGTCCGCGACCATACAGTTGCGCACGCAACACTTGGCTCTTGAACACCAATTCTGAGGAGGGGGTTTACCGTGATTAACTCAAATCTAAAAAAGCTTTTGGGCGCTGCGGTCGTTGCGATCCCACTGGCTTTCAGCGCGACGCCGTCCCATGCCGTGCCTGTCGGTCTCGAACTGTCCCTGCTGATTGACGTGTCGGGCAGCGTCGACGCTAACGAGTACAACCTGCAGAAGGGCGGCTATATCTCGGCGTTCCAGAGCGCCGCAGTCCAGGCTGCGATTGCGGCGAGTTTCAGGGTGGCGCCATCGCCGTCAACTTCATTGAGTGGTCGGGCGCGGGCTTACAGTCCCAGACCGTGGGTTGGACCCTGATCAACAGTGCTGCCAGCGCCAATGCCTTCGCTGCGGCGCTCGCCCTGACCGCTCGTTCCTCGTCCGGTAACACCGCGCCCGGCAGCGCGCTCAACTTCGCCACGCCGCTGTTTGCCAACAACGGCTTCGAAGGCCTGCGTCAGGTCATCGACGTGTCGGGCGACGGTGAGCGGAATGAGGGCGCCAATACCGCGGACGCGCGCGACGCGGCCCTGGCGGCCGGCGTCGATGCGATCAATGGTCTGGCCATCGGCGGCGCTAGTCTCCAGGCTTGGTATGCCGCCAATATCCAGGGCGGTGCGGGCAGTTTCGTGATCGGCGTTAACGACTTCGCCGACTTCGCCGCTGCCATCGAGCAGAAGCTCGTGGCCGAAATCCGCAACGAGGTGCCGGAGCCGGGTACGCTTCGCCCTGCTCGGTGTCGCGCTGCTCGGCCTCGGCGTGGTCCGCCGTCGCAAAACCGCCTAACCCCGTCGTCTATGCGCTTAACGGAAGCGGCACCTTCGGGTGCCGCTTTTCGTTTGTCCGCCGGCTTGTGACTGCACAGGCGAACCGGTCCCCGACGCCGATAGCGGCAAAACTACTTACCCCAAACGGTTGCCCTTGCCGGAGTAGCCCGAAATAGCTCCAGGCTAAGCCGTTGATATTCAGTCCCGAATAGCACCTCTGGCCCGCGGCGTGGGCGGGCCGCTCTCCGTAGACCTACTTATGTCGGAGGCCATGACAGTTTGCCCGCGTACAAACCCGTATTTTTCCGCTTAAAACACCCAAAATCGTCGGCAGACTTGTCAATGACCCGCGCACTGGCCTCGGCTAATGCTCATAGCGCTTTGTTTTAAAACGCTTTGATCCTCTTGGCATGAAACTCGCTTTGTCATGGTTGGGCAGCCGTGTGGCCCTTATCGAGCGACAGGCGCGTCAGGAGCGGTGGCATGGGATGGCAGCGGACTTCTTCGTTTTTGGTGACCCTGGGTCTTTTCGCGGCCCTGGGTGTTTCCACGCCCGCCAACGCGGCAATGCTCGCGTTTCAAACATTCAGTGGGAACGGCGATCTCTCGGTGGATCCCTTTGGGCCGAAGGGCAACACCGGCGCGTTGACCGCCCATGTGCCGGTCGGCTCTCAGGTGCTGGGCGCCTGGATCTATCGGAAAGGGTCTGATTCCAGCGGTGGCGGCTCGTTGAACGGCGAGAGCTTGTCGTTTGGCGCCCTGGGCGGTGGCAGTCCGCCGGACTATGTCCGCGCCGACGTCAAAGATATCGTCGAGGCCCTCATCGAAGGCGACACGGACGGCGACATCGAAATTCCTTATGGCGATGGCGGCAACTCTGACGATGAGAGCCTCGTCGTGGTCACGTCCAATCCAGGCAGCACCAACAAAGACATCGATGTGCTCGCGGGCTCTTGCCCCCTGGTCGGGACGACCTGCAAGGAGGCGGATGAGGACAGCGTCGCGAACGCCTCGGAGATCCTCTCGATCAACGGTAATTACGGCGAAGGATACCACGGGGACTACACCCCGGTGCCGGAACCGGCGACCCTCGCCTTGTTCGGCATGGGTCTGTTGGGCCTCGGCGCGATCCGCCGCCGTATGACGAAAGCGTAAGACGCACCAGTCCGCGTCTGCGATGCGTAACGAGACGGCGTCCCTTCGGGGCGCCGTTTTCGTTTGCTGGAGCGTTTTCCGCCGAAGTGGACACCGGTTCGGCGGAAAACGCGATGCAACTCGAGAGCATGGTCCGATTTCATAGACGCGGATCATGCCCTAGCCATTTCCGACCGGCCCGGCCCGGTCGGCGACTGTACAATGTGGCTGCCCCGGCATCCTGATGCCCGATTTGACGCGCCTTTCGCCCGGATTGGGAGGGTCTATCGCGCCCCACCGTGCATTCATCAATGGACATTGCCCGCCGGGCGGTAAAAACTTGGGCCGAGGTTCGACTCCGGACCACACGCTCCCATGGCAGTCCTCGCGGATTCCTCGGATGATGGTGGCAACGAACAGGAGCGAACCGGGACAGGCACAACTTGAGCCGCAGTAAGGCTCAAGAAATCCGGGAGGCGAAAATGACCAGCAGGTTCGATTTCGGCCGCATGGCGGTCAGCGCCGCGGCGCTGTGCGTGGCGGCGGTGGCAACGGCCGGCTACCTCGGCGTGACATCGGCGCCACTCGGTGCCCAGCAGACGGTCGCCATCGACAATGACGATATCGGCGGCGTGGTGACCGGCGCGAAGGGGCCCGAGGCCGGGGTCTGGGTGATCGCGGAAACGCACGACCTGCCGACTCGCTTCATCCGCATCGTGGTGACCGACGACCAGGGCCGCTATGTCATCCCCGATCTGCCAAAGGCGAGTTACGACGTCTGGGTGCGCGGCTACGGATTGGTCGATTCGCCGAAGCAGAAAGCCGAGCCTGGCAAGCTCGTCAACCATACGGCGAGCGCCGCGCCGGACGAAGCGGCGGCGGCGAAATACTATCCGGCGATCCACTGGTGGGCGATGCTGCCGCTGCCCGACAAATCGCTGTTTCCCGGCACCGGCGACAACGGACTCGCCAAGGAAGCGCGCAGCTTCTACCAGTGGATGGACAGCGCCAAGAGCAACGGCTGCTACGGCTGCCATCAGATGGGCAACGAGGCGACGCGCACGATCCCCAAGTCGATCCTGCAGGAGGTCGATGGCGATCACGTGGCGGCGTGGATGCGACGCATCCAGTCGGGCCAGGCGGCGCGAAGCATGACCGAGCAGATCGCGCGCCATGATGCGCAGCGCGCGCTCAAGGACTATGCCGAGTGGAGCGAGAACATCGCCAAGGGCGCGCTGCCGAAGAGCAAGCCGCAGCGTCCGCAAGGCATTGAGCGCAACGTGGTGGTGACGTCATGGGACTGGTCATCGCCCAAGCACTACATGCACGATGAGATCGCCACTGATAAACGTCGCCCGACGGTGAATGCCAATGGCAAGATCTATGGCGCACCGGAATTCTCGACCGACGATCTGCCGGTCCTCGACCCGCTCGCCCATACCGCGACGACGATCCGCATCCCGGTGCGCGATCCCAAGACGCCGTCGGCCCAGGAGGAGCAGCAGCTCGGCGCGCCCTCGGTCTATTGGGGCGAGGAGCTGATCTGGGACAGCAAGGCGAGCGTGCACAATCCGATGATCGATCAGGACGGGCGCGTGTGGTTTACCTCGCGGGTGCGTCCGTCGCAGGCGCCGGAGTTCTGCCATAACGGCGACCTGCATCCGTCGGCCAAGGCGACGCCGATCAAGACCTCGAACCGCCAAGCCTCGGTGTACGATCCCAATACCGGCAAGTTCACGCTGATCAACACCTGCTTCGGCACCCATCACCTGATCTTTGCCGAAGATGCCAACAACACCCTGTGGTTCAGCGGCGGCGGGCCGGTGGTCGGCTGGATCAACACCAAGATGTTCCTCGAGACCGGCGACGAGGTGAAGTCGCAGGGCTGGACCGCGGTGGTGCTCGACACCAACGGCAACGGCAAGCGCGACGAGGCGGTTGGCGTGCGCGATCCGGTGGACCCGAGCAAGGACAAGCAATTGCCGGGCGGCTACTACGGGATCGCCTACAGCCCGGTGGACGGCGCGATCTGGGGCTCGAACCGCAGCTTCCCCGGCTCGGTGATCCGCATGGTGCCGGGCTCCAACCCGTCGGAGACGGCGCTGTCCGAGGTCTACGAAGTGCCGTGGCAGGACCCGAAGGCGGCCAACCATACCTATGGCCCGCGCGGCATGGATATCGACCGCAACGGCGTGGTGTGGCTGCCGATGTCGAGCGGCCATCTGGCGAGCTTCGACCGCCGCAAGTGCAAGGGCCCGCTCAACGGCCCGACCGCGACCGGCAAGCACTGCCCCGAGGGCTGGACTGCTTATCCCTATCCCGGCCCGCAGTTCGAGGGCCTGAGCGACTCGGGCAGCGCGGAATCGGCCTATTACGTTTGGGTCGATCAGTTCAACACGCTCGGGCTCGGCGAGAACGTGCCGGTTACCACGGGCAATGCCAACGAAGGCATGCTGGCGTTGGTCGATGGCAAGTTCGTCACCCTGCGCGTCGCCTATCCCATGGGCTTTTACGCCAAGGGGCTCGACGGCCGCATCGATGATCCCAACGCCGGCTGGAAGGGCCGCGGCCTATGGACCACCATCGGCTCGCGCACGCCCTTCCACATGGAAGGCGGCAAGGAAGAGCGTCCCAAGGTGATCAAATTCCAGGTGCGGGAGACTCCGCTGGCGAAGTAGAGGCGCCACGGTGCTGAACGACGAGCCGTGCCGAAGGCGACGCGGCGGGTGCCTGTCGTCTCGCCGGGTGGACATTCCACCCGGCGAAAGACCTTCGTCATGGCGATTGCCCCCGGGGCCGCGCGATCGCTAAGCTTGTTCGGCGCTCACCGGACATGTCGGGAGACACCACAGGATTCGAAGACAATCGCCGTCGCGTCATCCGTCCGCTCCGGGTCACCATTGGGGGTGAGGGGTCATGGCCAACGCGTTTCGGATCGGCGTGATCGCGGCACTGATGAGTGTCGCAGCCCTCGTTTGCCAGGCGCAGGAACTCAAGGTCGGCAACGACTATCGCGGCCACGTGGAGCTCAGCAAAGGGCTCGGCGGCATCGTTCTGCCTTTGGCGGATGGCGCGTGGCGGCTGGTCGACCTGCAGGATTCGCGAGTCACCGACGTGGACTACAATATTCCGGTCACGTCCGGCGCGTTCGTCTCGCTCGACCTCGACAAGGCCAGGCAACAGGTCAAGTCGTTCATCGGTTATTGGGTCGCCTCGACGGATTCCGCGTACGGCGGGTGGACCGACTCGCCGGTGTGCAGCGGCGCCGAGCATTACTACACCTATAAATCCGACCAGAACCGGCGCCGCACCCGGCTGCAATGCTGGTCCATCCAGCTGAAATCGGTGAAGCCGTCGCTTCAGGTGCCGGCGCTGCTGGTCGGCGTGTCGTATTTCTGGTCGGCCGGCGCCAAGGCGCTGTATGTCACCTATTTCTTCAATCCGGAAACCGCCGGCTTTCCACCGCTCAATGCGGAGGATTGGAGTGCGGCGGGCATCGCCGCAGATCCGAAGCGGACCAAATACATCGAGGACCTCAAGATCTGGGGCACGAGTTGGCAGTCCAGGATCGAGCAGGGCTTTACCGGCAAGGTACCCCCATGACTCACGCACAGGAGATCACCATGCGCGATTCGAAGGCTTACCAGCCGCCGCTGTTGTTTCTCGTCGGGCTTTTGACATTCTGCCTCGGGGTTATCCGCCGCGATCTCCGGCGCTGTCGATAAGACGGCCGTGGCGCCCGGTCCATTGCGCGGCCCCATTCCCGTCTGGACGGCGATCGCCGCTTTGGTGGCGACGATCATGGCCGCAGCCCTCCAGATCGCGCGCTCCCTGGGCGCCAAGGACGCACCGCCGCTGACTGCGCTCGTCTATGCCGCGGTCTTGGCGCCGATCATTCCCGGCGTGATCGTCGCCATAGCCTGTGTCCGCCCGGGCGCCGCGATCACCGGAACGAGCGGGTTCTGGTAGGCATATCGGGCGTCTTCGGGTCATAGCGGCAGGGTTTCCGGATCGACCGGTGCGTGAAACGCGGCCACCGCACTGTGCGCACGTGGCGAGTTCGTAGTTCAATTCGCCGCCGGGCGGGTTTATCAATGGCGGACCACGACGGTCACTTGCCGGGCCGGCAACACAAATCAAGACCTTTACGGCTGCCAGCCTGAATGTTCGATTCCCTCTATGTCATCCTGGGCGAGCCGTTCGCCGGCGTTTCGGCCTGGGCCGTCGCGGCGGTTGCCCTCATCTATTTTATCTGCTTCATGGCGCGCGGCGCGATCGGCTTCGGCGCGCTGGCGCCGTCGGTTACCTTCAGCTCTTATCTGCTGCCGCCGCACCATGCGGTGCTGCTCGCGGTGATCGCGGCCACCATCCCGCAGTTGCAACTGCTGCCGCGCAGTTGGCGCCGCACCGACTGGCCGGTCGCCAAGCCGGTGCTCATCGCCATGTCGATCAGCACCGCGGTCGGCGCGTGGATCTTCATCCATATCAGCGGCGACTGGCTGACCGCCATTCTCGGCCTGGTGATGACCGGCGTGGTGGTGATCGATTCCTTGAAGCTGCTCGATCGGGCGATCGGCAAGCGCGATATCCGCTCGCCGTGGCTCGCCTTCACGCTTGCCTCCGCCTCGGGCATCGTCAATGGGCTGGCCGGCGCCGGCGGCATGATCGCCATCGTGGTCTATCTCAAGCATGCCTGCCGCGACCATTTCACCCTGCGCGACACCACCATCACGCTGGGCACCCTGGTGCTGTGCTGGCGCTTCGCGATCACCTTTGCCGCCGGCATGGTGACGCTCAAGCTGTTCAGCGAGGCCTTGCTGATGCTGCCGGTGATCTATGCCGGCGTGCTGATCGGCACCCACTACACCCGCGACCTGTCGCCCAAGCGCTACCACGCCATCCTGACGGCCTTCCTGCTGGTCTCCGCGCTCGGTCTTCTGGTCGACGGCCTGTGGAAGGTGTTATGAGGACGCGAGCGCCAGTCAGGCGTATAAGCCCGCTGTCCGCCGCACGGCGATCCGCTATAATTGGGCTTCGTAGTCGAAGGCGACGGGGCATAGGAACCGACGCATAGCCCCGCCGGAAGCGAACCCGAGCGACAGGAGGGGCCGATGGCGAGGCGATATATCGACTGCCGGGACTATCCCAGCGTGAACAATTGCACCGTGGCGATTTCCGCCGACGACGAGAATGAACTTCTCGAAGCGGCGGTGCAGCATGGCGTTGACGTGCATGGCCACCAGGATACCCAGGAGTTCCGCAGCCAATTGCGGAAGGCAATCAAGAGTGGCATGCCGCGCGGCTGAGCGTTTCTGATCGTCGGCCGGTGCATAGAGATCTGCCGCTATGGCGGCAGCCGGGCCGGCGCTCTGGCGTTCAACCCATTCGCCTGTGCCTAATCTCGCGCCGTCATGCGCGGCGAACGCCCAAGCCGGCGCCATTTGCGCGGGATTCGTAAGCCACGCGCGCGGCGACGCGGCCGAGCATCGTCAGATCGACACCATAGGATGTGCGTACCGCCAGGCCGAGTTGCACCAATCTGTCCGCTTCTTCGTCGAGAATGGGGCGTTGCGGCGCGCCGGGACGCTGCTCGACAAGAACGGCGCACTCCGATTGTGACATGGTCGCGAGCACGAGCTTGGCTTCGCTGCGCAGCGCCTTGCTGAGTTGAAGCTTGGTCGATACGTCCATCACGCCGGCACCCCATAGCTCGACAACATGCGTTGAGCGATGCAAGGGCCGCGCCACGGCCCATGATCGGGCTGTGTAATTATTGGGACGCGCGCTGGCGCGGTGGCGAAAAGCAGCGTTAAGGACTCGTTAGGCCTGTGGCCGCTTGGCGGACTTCTTGCGCGCTTCGAGCAGCAGGATGTAGAGCGTGCTGACCACGATGACCAGGGCGCCGGCGATGCTCCATGGCCCCGGCACCTCGCTGAACAGCAGCCAGCCGAACAGCGCGGCATAGACGATGCGCAGGTAATCGAACGGCAGCACCACGGTGGTCTCGGCCATGGACACGCCGTGGGTAATCAGGCTCTGGCCGGCGATACCGAGGAAGCCGACGAGGACGAGCAGCCACAGCTCGTGCCAGGTCGGCGTCTGCCACACCAGGACGGCGGGGATGAACGAGAAGATCGCGCCCCAGAACGCGTAGTAGAACATGATGACTTTCGTCGTCTCCGTCTTCGACAGTTGCTTGATGGCGACCACCACCAGCGCGCCGAAGAACGCACCGAGCGCGCCGACCAGCACCGTCGGCTCGAAGCCGCCGCCAAACGGCCGCGTCATCATCAGAATGCCGATGAAGCCGGCAAGCGTGGCGATCCCACGCCTCCAGCCCGTCGCTTCGTGCAGGAACAGGGCGGCGAGCAGGATCATGAACAGCGGGCGCGAGAACTGCAGCGCCATGGCGTCGGCCAGCAGCAGATGGGTCAGCGAATAGAACAGACAGAAGTTACCGAGGATGCCGATGCCACCGCGGGTCATATGCATCATCGGGATCTTGGTGCGGCAGATGCCCCAGCCGTACTGGAAGGCGAGCGGCAGGATGAACAGCAGGCCGATGAAGGAGCGGAAGAACAGGATCTCGAAACTGTCGAGCCGCTTGCCGAGGAATTTGACCAGGATCGCCATGCCGGTCAGCAGGAGCGCGCCGAGCGTTACCAGCACGGCGCCGCGCACATTGGCGCTGAAGCCCGACCAATGCCGTGTGGCGGGCGCGGCCCAGCCGGCGAGGCGGGCGCTGAGCGGATGCAAGGTCATTGTTCTTTCCCCCCTCTCACCTCTAGTCCCGTCCGGAGGCGAGCAACACAACTTTCTCGCGCTACGAGCGCGGCGCAAATCTTATAGCAGGGCAGGATGGCCATTGCGCACGACCCTCGTGAGCGCCCATAAGCCCGCGGCGCGAGGATCGACGAAATACGCGTCAAATGCCACGATTACATGGACCGCTGCAATATCTGCTCGTGGTCTACCGCGACGAGCCTCTCATCCTCGGTTTTTTGGCTTGCCCTCGATCTTGCAGGCCAACGTCGAACCGGCGCGATTTTTCGGGCCGACGCTGTTCATGTTCGTGTTTTGGATCTTCGTCAACGTCCACCACGACTTCCTCGACAGCGTCATGTGGCCGCGCGAGAATCCGAATACCGGGCGCCTCCTGTTCTCCCAACCGCGGCCTATTCAAGCGATGGTTTCGACGACCCCGCCGTCGGCGCGTATGGCGGCCCCTGTGGTGGCCGAGGCCAGGGGGGAGGCCAGGAATACCACCATATTGGCGACCTCTTCGGGCGTCGTGGTGCGCTGAAGAATCGAACTTGGGCGCGCCGACTTGACGAAGCTCGTCGCGGTCTCCTCGATCGTCTTGCCGGCCTTCGCCGCGCTGTCCTTGAGCATCTCCTCGACGCCTTCCGACAGGGTGGGGCCGGGCAGCACCGCGTTCACCGTCACCTTGGTGCCGCGCGCGATCTTGGCGAGCCCGCGCGAGATCGCGAGCTGCGCCGTCTTGGTGACGCCGTAGTGCAGCATGTCCTCGGGAATGTTAAGGGCGGATTCGGAGGAAATAAAAATGATGCGGCCCCAGTTGCGCACCATCATCTCCTTGAGGTAGGCGCGCGACAGGCGCACGCCCGACATGACGTTGGTTTCGAAGAAGCGCGACCATTCAGCGTCGGGAATTTCGAAGAAGTCCTGGAGTTGGAAGACGCCCATGTTGTTGACCAGGATGTCGGCGCGCGGGATGGCCTTGACCAGCGCGGCGCAGCCCTCCGCCGTCGACAGATCGGCGGCGACGCCGCGCAGCTTGGCGTCGGGTGCCGCTTTTTGGATCTTAGCGATCGCCAGGTCGACCGGTATCTGCTTGCGGCCGTTGACCACCACCTCCGCGCCCGCCTCGGCAAGGCCCCTGGCCACGGCAAAGCCGATGCCGGCGGTCGAGCCGGTGACAACGGCGAGCCGGCCCGACAGATCGATCTTCATGACACTTCTCCATGGAATCCGGCTGCACGGAAACGGCGGCCGAGACGACGAAATGCATGTAGGCAGGGCAAACAGCCGCGGCAAACGGTTTGACCGCGTCTAAGGCCGAACTCGGCCGTGGCGCCCTGCTGATTCGCTGGGAAGCGGGTGGATCCGGCCAAAAAATAAATCGGCGATCACGTCGCAGGGCGGCTATATCGTCGCGCGAGGTTGGTCGTCGCGGGGGCAGCTCAGTCGCTACGGTGAATGTCTACCGAACAACCTATTCGACGCCGGCGTGACCGACGCTCGCGGCGGGTGCGGTTCGGCCGCGCGCATGAAAGCTGAGCTCCAGAGAAAACTGGGGCGGACTAACTGTCCGCCCCCAGTTCTGCAGGGAGACCCCCGGGGATGAGGGGTCAATATGGACCAGCGTCAACGGCCGAACAGGCCACGGAGCTGATCCACGGGGTTCGGCGGCGCCTGTTGGCCAGTGCCACCGGATTCAGAATTCGAACCGCTACCTCCACTTGAACTGCCGCCGGAGCCTTGCCGCGAGCCCTGGCCACCGAGAATGCCGCGCAATCCTTCCACCGCGCCTTGGGGATCCTTGAGCAGCGCCGACAGATCCGGCTTGTAGCTCAGGTGGTCCCACGAGCCTTCGATCACGACCGGCACCGCCAGACCACCGGCATCCTGGCGGCCGCCCTGACCTTCGATGGTGGCCGCGACCTTCGGCTCAATCCTGTAGTGAATCGAACGCTGCGGCAGGTCGACGGTTCCAGCGCCGGTCAGGCGCAACAGAGGAGCCTGAAGAATCAGGTCGTTGTTCTTCAAAATCCCCTTTTCGATCACGAAGGTGCCCGACAATTCCGAGAAATCGGTCTGCTGGGCGCGGCCCGCCTGGGCGTCGAGGAAGGCGGTCGATACGTTGCGCACCATGGCCGCCAGATTGACGCCCTTGATGGCGCCGTTCTCGAATTTCACCGCGCCTTTGCCATTGAGTGCCTTCATCAAATCCGCCTGGGAGGCGCCGCTGCCGCTGACCTGGATCTGCCCGTTGCCGGTACCGGTGAGCCGGTCGAGGTCCATCATGTCCTTGAGCAGCGGTTCGGCCTGGACGCCTGCGAGGTTCATGTCGAGCCCGATGCCGGGCACCTTGCCCGAGCCGTCGAGCGTTACCTGGCCCTTGCCGTTGCCCTGATAGAGCGCGAGGTCGGTGAGATCGGCGAGGAGCTTGCCGTCCTTGAGTTGCACGCCAAGGTGACCCTGGCCGATCTTGATCTTGCGAATGATCAAACCTTCGACGCTCAGCGCCAGATCGGCATTGGCCGCGCGCAACCCGCTGAGATCGATCGGCTCGGTGCTCCAGCCCTCGCTCGTGCGCGCCGTGGGCGCGGCGGCGTCCGGCGTTGACGAAGACCGCCCCGTGCTCGACGGTGCGGTGCTCGGCGGCATATAGGAGTTGAGGTCGATGGTGTTGGTGTCGAGCTTGGCCTTCACGTATGGCACCTTGCCCGAGCTGTCGAGACTGACGTCGCCGCGCGCGCGGATTGCGTCGAGCGACAGTTCGGCGCCGGTGAAGCTGACCTTCGGCCCTGCCGCGACCAGCTTGCCCTTGAGTTCGAACGGGCCGAGCCCCGAGCCGGCCACCGTCAGCGGCTGGCCGACCCAGGCGGCGAGGCTGCGCACGTTGGGCACGTTGAGACTGAGCGTGCCGTCGACCTTGGCGGGGTTGCTGTTGCTCGCGTTTCCCTTGAAATCGAAGCGCACGAGATCGGCGTTGACGGCGAGCGCCAGGTCGCTGGCCTTGCCGTCGAGCATGGCGCGCGGACTGGTCAGATCGACCGTCAGCTTCACCGGCTTGCCGTTCCACGTCAGGCCGCCATCGGCCCGGAAGGGGCTGTCCAGGTCGGGCAGCTCCAGCTTCAGATTGATGGCTTCCACGGTGTAGTTGGCGCCCGACCGCTGATCGCGATAGGTGATGCGACCGTCGTTGAGCCGCACATTGTCGAGGCGCAGCTCGTTGAGGCCGCCGCCCTCATCCGTTTCAGAGGGCGCTTGGGCCGGGTCTTGCTGGGCTGGCTTCTGCGCCGACGCTTTGTCGAACTGCCAATTGGGCCGGCCCTGCTTGTCGGTTTCGAGATGAATCACCGGCTTGTCGAGCACGAAGCTGTCGATTGCCACTTCGCCGGACAGCAGCGGCAGCACCTTGAGCTTGACCTCGAGTCCGGCCAGCGTCGCCATGTCGGGGTTGGAATAGCCCGGCCCGTTGGCGAAATGCACGTCCTTGGCGACCACCGCGACGCTCGGCAGCAGGGAAATCTTGACCGGACCCGCGATGGTCAGCTTGCGCCCGGTCGCCGCCTCGGCGCGCTGCTCGATCTGATTCTTGAAGGTCTCGGCCGGAATGAAGAACGGCGCCGCGATGGCGACGACCACGACGATCAGGACCAGGACGCCCAAGGCGATGAGAAGCTTTTTCATGCGAATTCCCCAATGCGGAACCGTTCTGGCTCAGCGTGCGGCCCCGCTGAACCGCGGGCGAGCGGCAAAAAAGTGACGAGACCAACCGGCGATTCTGCTCATAAGCCATTGAAATGCCGGCAGGCCGAACATGCGCTCTCTTGCATCACGCCAGCCATGATGAGATTGTGCCGGTCGGGTCGGCTTGCAACGGCGCGCACGAAACCGTGTTTCGCCGCCCCGGTCAATCAACGTGCCATCAACGAACCCGGCGCGCCGCCCGATGGATAGGACTGCCGGTGGCACGGCATGTGAATTCAACAGCGTAGACCCCCGAATGGTTCCCCCTATTGTGGCTTTGCAGCACCGCTGGTCGCAGCTTCCGCCCAACCTGCGCGGCGCCTTGTGGCTCGTGTTCGCCGGCTTCGTGCTGATCTCGATGAACAGCATCGTCAAGACCATGGGCTCCCGTCTGCCGGCGGCGGAGCTGCTATTCTTCCGCGGCGCGTTCGGCATCGTCTTTCTCATTCCCCTGGTCCTGTGGCGCGGCTGGCGCAGCGTGGCGACGCGGTATCCGTGGATGCATCTGCTGCGCACCTGCTTTGGCACGGCTTCCATGTTCGCCGTGTTCTATTCGGTCACCCACATGCCGCTGGCCGATGCCACGGCCATCCTGTTCTCGAGCCCGCTGTTCGCCACGGTGTTCGCCGCCGTCATCCTGCGCGAGGCCGTGGGCTGGCGCCGCGCCACCGCGACCCTGGCCGGCTTCGCCGGCATTCTGGTGATGATGCGGCCGGGAGCCGAAGCCTTCGATCCGGTGGCTCTGGTGGCGGTCGCCGGCGCGCTGATGACCGGCGCGCTCGCCATCATCATCCGGCGCCTGTCGGGCAAGGATTCGCCCTACATCATCATCTTCTGGTTCACCACGGTCGGCAGCCTGATCGCGCTGCCGTTCGCGCTCGCGGTCTGGGTACCGCCGCTGGCGAGCGACTGGCCGCTCCTGGTGCTGATCGGCTTTCTCGGGCTGATCGGCCAGACCGCCTTCACCTTCGCCTTCTCGACCGGCGAGTTCGAGCGCGGTCGCGCCGTTCGATTACGTGCGGCTGATCTTCGCCGGGCTGTTCGGCTATCTGTTCTTCGCCGAGCTGCCCGACGAATGGAGCCTGACCGGTGCGGCCATCATCATGGCCAGCACCTTCTACATCATGCGCCGAGAGGCGCGGCTCGCGCGCGAACGGCGCGCCGCGGCGCAAGCCGTACAAGCCGCACAGGAAGTCTAGGCGGATGTTCTTTGGCTAGGCGCGGCCTACGGTCGCCTGTCGATAATGCGCCGGCGACGGCCATTCATGGGCTACGCGCGGCCTACGGCCCCTTGTTCGATTGAGCGCGGCCTGCGGCCATCGCGGGTTATGCGCGTCCGAAGGACGCGACGATCATGTCGCTGATCAGCTTGGCGGTCTCGCCATTGTGGTCGTGGTGCGGATTGTATTCGGCGATCTCGATGCCGGCCAGCGTGGTCTGGCCGCGCAAGTGTCGCAGCGCGTGGACCACGTCGTCCTTATAGAGGCCGTCGGGCACATGCAGGCCGGTGCCGGTGATCTCGCCAGGATCGAAGGCGTCGATGTCGATCGAGATACCGAAGCGCGCGGTGCCGTTGGTCGCGATGGCGATCGCCTCCTGGAACACCGCGTCGAAGCCGCGGCTGTCGACCTCTGGCATCTTGATGACGCGGACGCCGAGATGTTCGAGCAGCGCGGCCTCGCCCGCTTCCCAACTGCGCGTGCCGATCAGGCAGAGATTCTCCGGCGCCACCGCCGCCCCGCCGCCGGTCAGGCTTGTCAGCCGTTCGTCGCCATGACCGAGCAGGCAGGCCACTGGCATGCCGTGGATCATGCGGCTCGGCGTCGTGGCGAAGGTGTGGGAATCCATATGCGCGTCGATCCAGATCAGGCCGAAACGCTGCGGCTGCACGGCGCGCGCCGCACCGCTCCACAGGCCGATGGCGGCCGAATGGTCGCCGCCGAGCGCCACGAAATGCCGGCCGGCACGGGTCAGCCGCTCGGTCTCCTCGGCCAAAGCGCCATCGAGCACGGCGAGGCGCGCCACCGCATCGATCCCTTCGGCGCGGCGCGGCGCGGAAAAGGTTTTCAGCCATTCGGCGGCGAGCCCGGCCTGCGCCAGGCGCTGCAGCAGGCCGCCGTCGCTCAGCGCTTCCGGGCCATCGGCGCAGCCCTGATCGGGCGCGCCAAGTCCGACGGCGGCGCCGATCAAGGGTAGCTTGTCCTGGGTGGCAGTCGCTCCGCGCATCGGCCGCTAACGAAATACGACGGTCTTCGCGCCATTGATCAGCACGCGACGTTCGGTGTGGTAATGCACGGCGCGCGCCAGCACGACGGCTTCGATGTCGCGCCCGATGGCGACCAGCTCGTCCGGGCCGGCGGTGTGGTCGACGCGCTCGACACCCTGTTCGATGATCGGTCCCTCGTCGAGGTCGGGCGTGACGTAATGCGCCGTGGCGCCGATGATCTTGACGCCGCGCGCATGGGCCTGGTGATAGGGACGGGCGCCCTTGAAGCTCGGCAGGAACGAGTGGTGGATGTTGATGCAGCGGCCGGCGAGCCGCTCGCAGGCCGCGCTCGACAGAATCTGCATGTAGCGCGCCAGTACCAGCAGATCGATGTCGAGCTCGTCGACCAGATCGAGCAGTTTCTTCTCCTGCGCCGCCTTGGTTCCCGGCGCCACGGGCAGATAGTGGTAGGGAATATCGTGCCATTCGACGATGGCGCGCATGTCGTCGTGATTCGACACGACGCCGACGATGTCGACCGGCAGCGAGCCGGTGCGATAGCGATGCAGCAGATCGTTCAGGCAATGGCCGAAGCGCGACACGGCAATGAGGATGCGGTCGCGCGACTTCGTGTCATGCAAATCCCACGTCATGCCGAACCGCGCGGCGACGGGGGAAAACGCATCGGCGAACTGAGCCGGGGTGGAAAGCTGACCATTCGGATGGAAAACGATGCGTTGGAAGAATTGTTGCTCGACCGGATCGCCGAATTGCGCGGATTCGACGATGAAGGCACCGTGTTCGGCGAGGAACCCGGTGACGGCCGCGACGATACCCGCGCGGTCGGGACAGGTGATGGTCAGGATGAGCCGTGGGTGGGCGTCAGGCATGAAATTTCCCGGGAACTGCCGCGTCCGATCATTGCGAGGGCCGCCGGCGCGCGCCTTAGATGACAAATGCCGCTCTCCGGCGCAAGGCAATCGTGCCGGAGCCTCGCGGGCGATGGGCTGAAGCCCAGATGCAAAAAGGGCCTGGCGTCTCGGCCAGGCCCTTTCCAGTCAGTGGAGAGTTGCGCCTAAGCTGGTTGGCGCTTCGAGAATAGCCAGAGGATGACTGCCAAGGCGATGAGGCCCGCGAGTCCATTGTCACCCAGGGCTTTGATAAGCGTGATCAGGTTGCCGACGATGTCGCCGGTGATGAAGCCTACTTTTGTTCCAAACAGAATCTGTAACACGATGCCCAGCGCGACGAGCAGCAAGCCGAGTTCGACAACCTGGCCGATCCAGCCTTTTACCCTGTCAAAATAGGAAGGCATGTCTTTACCCCTCTGTTGGCACCTTTCTCAGAACGAACCCTATCGGGTGGCATATGTTGTGGAAGAAAGGTGCAAATTAACCACCCGGAGCCCGCTATCTAGCGGACTTAACTGGCAACGCCACAATATATTGGACAACCTGTCAAGAACTATTTGCATAGATTTTGGGCAGAAGCGGGCGGGGCAGATGTTTCGGTAAGGTCGAGCCCCTGACCCTTGCGCGCCGCGAGAGCCGCTTTTCGCATTTCGCGACCGCCCTTGCGCGCCGGGCCGCGGCGCTTCACAAAGGACTCCAAGCAGCGAAAAAAATCCGCAGGGAGAATGCATGTCGCCCGAGTCCATTCCGCCGTTCGACCGCGCCCGTATGTATGGCCATCGCGCCCGCATCGGCTATACCTCGCCGCCGCTCACCACCGAGGTCTTCCCCTATGAATTTTACAAAGTGGTGCCCGCGGGCGTGACCCTGGTGATCACCACCCTCGCCATCACCGTGCGCAGCGAGGACGAGATCCGGCAGAGCTACGACATCAGCATGAAGGCGGCGCGCGAGATGGCGGCTTCCCAAGTGGACGCCATCGTGCTTGGCGGCGTCCCGATCAACATGTCGCGCGGCGCGGCCAATGCCGAGGCGATGATCCGCGAACTCGAAGCCGAGCTCGGCGTGCCGGTGGCGACCAGCGCCTCGGCCCAGGCCAAGGCGGTGGCGAAGCTCGGCATCAAGAAGCTGGTGCTGGCGCATCCTTACGCGTCGCGCGACACCGAGCGGATCGATCAATACAGCGTCAAGTTCGGCTGCGAGGTGCTCGGCAGCGCCGCGTGGGGCGCGCCGTTCAATCAGATCGGCCGGGTGCCGCGCGATGGCGCACTGGAACTCGGACGCAAGCTGATGAAGGCGCACCCGGACGCCGACACCATCATGTTCCCGAGTCCGCACTGGCCGGTGATCGAGGCGATTGAGACGCTCGAGCGCGAGTTCGGCATCACGGTGCTCGCCTCCATCAATGCGATCCTATGGGAAGGCCTGCGCCGCGCCGGCATCGATGACCGCATCGAAGGCTACGGCCGGCTGCTCAGGGATTTTTGATTTTTCTCGTCATCGCGCGACTCGACCGGGGCCATCTCTCGCAAAGGTCGCACAAAGCGGGGATCATTCTCATCGTCATGCCGGATTTTATCCGGGATCCACTGAAGAGCGCAGCCGCTCGCGCGCCCGCAGACGACCAATGGACCACCCTAGATCAAGTCCGGGGTGACGATTGCTCAAGAGGGCCCGGCCGAGTCGCGCCATGACGGATGGAGGAGAAGGGGACTCAGGAATGCCGATCAGCCGTGCCAACGGGTTGGACATCTACTACGAAACCGCGGGCGCCGGGCCGGCGCTGGTGATGGTTCATGCGCTGCCGTTCGACCACAACCTGTGGCTCTATCAAGTGGCGCGCTTCTCCGACTGCTTCCGCACTGTCGCCATGGATCTGCGCGGTTGGGGCCGCTCGGCCAAGCCGCGCGACGCGTTTACCTTGCGCGATATGGGCGATGACGTGATGGGCGTGTTACGCGACGAAGGCATCGAGAGCGCCGTGGTGATGGGCTGCTCGATCGGCTCGAAGATCGCGCTTATGCTGGCCTGCGATCATCCCGATATTTTCAAGGCGGCGATTCTGGTCGGCGGCAACAGCGGACCGCAGGGCCAGTTGGCTCACCGCATCAATGGCTATCGCGACAGCACGGCGGCCGGCACGTTGCGCGACTATCATCTCGGCCATCTGCGCCATGGCGTCACTGCGACGTTCGCCGACAGCCCGACCGGGCGTTATCTGCTCGACGGTTTCGTCGAGCGCGGCGCGGCGCTCGATCCGGACGGCATCGCCCGAGTGTTCGGCGCGCTCACGACCTCCGATCTCACTCCCAAGCTCGCGTCCTATAAGACGCCGACGCTGATCGTCAATGGCGAACACGACAGCGCGCTGCCCGGCGGCACGCGCACGGCCGGCCTGATCGGGCATGCCGAGCACCGCATTCTGCCCGGCGCCGGCCATTGTTGTTTCCTGGAGCAGCCCGCGGTGTTCGATTCCTACGTATTCGAATTTCTCGGCCGCAACGGGCTGCTGCCAAAGCGCTGACCGCCCGCTTGAGGCGTGGCATTGCGCCCGCTATCCTGGCCATTGGACGGGGAGAAGTAATCACATGTATGGCTATCGCGCGCGCATCGGCTACACGGCGGCGGCGGTGACGACCGAAGTCTTGCCGATCGATTTCTACAAAATCGTACCGGACGGCGTGTCGCTTATGATGATCGGCCTGCCGGTCGGCCAGCGCAGCGGCGAAGATCTCAGCCGGAGCTACGACGCCAGTGTGGCGGGAGCCAAGATCCTGGCCGAAAGCGGTGCCGACCTGGTGCTGCTCGGCGGCCTGCCGGTCAACTTGGCCCATGGCATCGACAAGCTCGAAGAGCTGCTGAGAAAGCTCGAAGGCGAAATCGGCGTGCAGGTGTCGTCGAACGCCACGCTGCAACGAAAGGCCTACAAGGCCCTCGGCGCGCGCAAGGTCGGCTCCGTGCATCCCTTCACGCCGGAGCACGGCGCGCGTTACGAAACCTACCTGCGCGACGTCTTCGGGCTCGACCCGGTGGGCCTCTACGCCGGCGGCAAGGACATCAAGAGCCTCGGCAAGCTGCCGATCGACAACGCCCTGGAATGGGGCCGCGCGCTCCAGAAGGCCCACCCGGAGATGGACACCCTGCATTTCGCCTGCCCGCACTGGCGCGTCGTCGACGCCATCGAGCCGCTCGAGCAGGAGCTCAAGATCAACGTCATGTCCTCGCTTCAGGCGATCGCCTGGGAATCCCTGCGCCGCACCGGCGTCAACGACCGCATCGAAGGCTACGGGCGTCTGCTGCGGGAGTTTTGAAGGCGTTGCAGGCTCTCCGCTGCACGCTAATGCCCAGTGGGAATTTTGCTGGGGTCTAAGATACCCTTAGCCAAGGCGCATTGAAGGCCGCACATCGGCGGTCAAAAGCTATTTGTTGGCTCGAGATAAAACGCGGCTCTGTGCTGTCGCTGTCTATTCCATATACGAAGATTTCGACATGAGGGGCGAAACCGCCAACCTCATTGGCAATAACCCAGAGCGGGCCCGAATGTCCGCCCTGTATGAATCGGCGAAAAGAGGAGCGGGAAGAATCGACGACATCGGATTCAAAGAAAAATTCGTCGCGGTCCGCGATCGGTGAAAATCCTCGGTTGGTTTGCTTCTCGAGACGCGCAACAAAGTGCCGCACCAAGGCTTGCGGCATGCTCTTGAGCGACGCGAATGATTCAGTCGCCGTCCCGATTTCGCAAAGCGGCGGCGACTCTTCTGCCGTTAGAGGCGGGACTTTGCCTGCCGCCCGATGTGGCCATCCGCTGATCAGCATCAAGCCGAGCAGCGCGTATCGGATCATTGAGCCATCAGACAAAGAGAAGTGAGCGACGCAACGCTTCACCCCTTCGTCTGGCGGCCCATCAATTCGCTCATGCGGTCGACCGCGGCCTTGGGCGTGCCGTAGGCCTGGGCGATGCTCCTCTGCATTTCCTCGCCGGTGACCGGATCGACCTCGAGGTTCGACTTCTCGCTCTCGGCGATGAACGCCTTGTCCTTCATGGTGGCGTCGAAGGCGCGGCGCATGATGGTGACCATCTCTTTCGGTGTGCCCGGCGGCATGAAGAACGGCCGGCCGAGATCTTCCGGCATCGACAGCACCTGCAGCAGCCGCTTGTCGTCGGCACTCTGCGCTTTTTCGATCAGGGTCGGCACGTTGGGCAGTTCGGGCTGACGGGTGTCGCCGGTCTGCAGCAGGATGTTCATGCGGTTGTTCTGCGTCCAATCCGGATTGGACGCCTTGAGCGTCGACCATGACAGGCCGCAGATGCCCTCGGCCTCGCCGCGCTCGACCGCGAGCCGACTCTCCGTGGTCTCATAGCCGCCGACCACCTTGAACTTGGTGCCGAGCATGGCATTGACGATCTTCGGCAAGGTCGCGGCATTGCCCGTGGCGCCGGTGGCGGCGACGACGATCTCGCGCTCCCTGGCCTGCTCGATGGTCTTGACCGGGCTGGTGTGCCAGGTCATGCAGATGTTCTGCTGCTTGCTGATGCTGCCGATCCATTCGAATTCGCGCGGATCGTATTGCGCCGACTTGTTGCCGAACAGCGGTTCGAGCAGCAGCGCGTTATAGGTGGAGACGATCACCGAGCCGTCCTTGGGCGCAACCTTGTAACCCCAATTGGTCGCCGCCATGCCGCTGGCGCCGGGCATGTTCTGATCGACGAAGCTGGGATTTCCCGCGATGTGGCGCGGCATGTGGCGCGACAGCACGCGGGCATAGGTGTCGTAGCCACCGCCGGCGCCGCTGGCGATCACCATGCGGACCTGCTTGCCCTTGTAGATGTCCTGGCCGAGGGCCGGCAGCGTCGCGACGAGGCCGGCGGCGAGCGCCGCCGCTCCGGTCAACAACACAGGCTTTCGCGCGCTCGCAAACCACATCGTCGTCTCCCTGTTCTTGCAATGACTGGATACGATGGACTGAAGCCGTTGGTGGAAGCCTAGAAGAAAACCGCTTGAGCGGCACGCGGAATCTGGCGGCATAATGGGCGAAGGGGGTGCTCGACCCGCCCCCGCAAACGCGACAGGCCGGGCAACCGGCCGAACAGATTGGGAGGAATTCGGCGTCATGTATGGTTATCGCGCACGCATCGGCTATACCTCGCCGCCGGCGGCGACTGAGGTTTTTCCCTACGAATTCTACCGAATCGCGCCGCGCGGCGTGACCCTGGTGGTCAATACCCTGCCGCTGGTCGAGCGCAGCGCCGACGAGGTCGACCGTGCCTACGAGGTCAGCCTGCGCGCCGCCAAGGTGATGGCCCAGGCCGGCATCGACCTGATGGTGTTCGGTGGCCTGCCGATCAACATCTCCCAGGGCTGGGGCAATGTGGAGAAGCTGATCAGCGAGACGGAGAAAGAAATCGGCGTGCCGGTGGTGACCAGCGTGACCTGCCAAGCCAAGGCGCTCGGCAAGCTCGACAGCCGCCACGTCGGAATCGTGCATCCCTACGACGCGAGCCATGACGCGCGCCATATGGAGTACATCCGCGAATTCGGCCTGAAGCCGACGGGCGCATTGGGCGCCGGATACAAATTCCATCAGCTCGGGCAGATCCCCGTCGGCACGGCCCTCAGGCTTGGGCATGAGCTGAAGCGCCGTTGGCCCGACACCGACACGATCTATTTTGCCTGCCCGCACTGGGCGATCATCGACGCCATCGATCCGCTCGAACAGGCACTCGGGGTCAACGTCATGACAGCGCTGCAGGCGATCGTGTGGGACTCGCTGCGGCGCTGCAATGTGCCGGAGCCGATCCAGGGCTACGGGCGGCTGCTCGGGGAATTCTAAGCTTCGGCTTTCGTCACCGCACGATGCGGATGACGTCCGATGGGCGACGTGCGGGCTGGGCCACGCCGGCGCCGGCTTTCACAGCATCCGCGATGTTCGGCGAAATGGCGGCGCCAGGCAGGGCGCGCTGGAACTCTGCGCGAGAGGCGGCCGCGGATATCCGCCATCGGTGAACCAGGAGGAGGGGGGCGCCGCGCGGGGTTGCTGCCTTGCAGTAAGGCCGTAATCGGCACATCGACAGCCCATCGATTGGTCTATAATCCCAGCGGGACGGGGGTTTTCCCGAACCGAACGGATACATCGTCGTGGCCCGAGCGGTTGCACCCGCGCGCCGTTGGCGCTATGAGACCGCTACGCACAGCAGAACAGGGACAATACCGGGGTGACCTTCATCACCGACGATGACGTTCAGCGCCTTCTCTCCATGGAGGAAGACATCGCAGCCATGCGCGTCGCGGTTTCCGGTTTAGCCACAGCGGGGTACCGTCCCGCACCATGAACCACGACGCCAACGACAACCACGGCGCCGCGGGGACAGGGCGATAACCATGAAGGTTCCCGGCGGCCTCAGAGCCATACGACAGACGTTCGCCAACCGTAACTATCGTCTGTACGTGATCGGGAATCTGTCCTCCACCATGGGCATGTGGGTGCAGCGGGTCGCCATCGGCTGGCTGACCTGGGAACTCACCCATTCGCCGGCGTGGCTCGGCGGCATGGCGCTCGCCGAATCGGCGCCGACCATCCTGCTCGGCTTCGTCGCCGGCACGGTGGTCGATCGCGTCAACTACTTCAAGCTGCTGCGCATCACCCAGTCGCTTACGCTGTTGTATTCCATCTCGCTCGCGGTGCTGACCTTCGCCGGTCTGACCGACATCTGGGTGCTGCTCGGCTTGACGATCTTCCGCGGCAGCGTTCTGGCGTTCAGCCGGCCGTCACGCATGACGTTCGTCTATACGCTGGTCGGGCGCGACCTGCTGCCGTCTGCCATCGCGACGAATTCCATGATCTTCAACATGTCGCGCTTCGTCGGTCCGGCGATCGGCGGCGCCATTCTGTCGGCCGGCAACGCCGCCTGGACCTTCGCCTTCGGCTCCGTGATGTTCTTCATTTTCACGATCTGCCTGGCGTCCATGCGGGTTTCGGCCATGCCCCCGCGCGAGCCGCGTGGCACCTCCATGGTCGCCGAAACCATGGAGGGTGTGCGCTACATCATGGCGCATCCCGGCATCCGCTCGCAGCTCGCCCTCATGATGGCGATCTCGATCCTCGTCAAGCCGCTGACCGACCTGTTCCCCGGTTTCGCCGCCGACGTGTTCAGCCGCGGGCCGGAGGGGCTCGCCATGCTGTTCACCTTTCACGGCATCGGCGCCATGGTGGGCGGCTTGTGGCTGACCAGCCGCGGCAGCCTCAGGGGCCTCACCACCATCAACCTCGGCAACGTCATGGTCATCGGCGTGGTCGTCTTCCTGTTTGCGCTGACCACGGTCTTCTGGGTGGCGTGCGTGCTCGTCGCCCTGATCGGCTTTGCCTTCATCGTGCAGGGCATCAGCAACCAGACCCTGATCCAATCGGCGGTCGACCCGGAATTCCGCGGCCGCGTCGTGAGCACCTACGGCTTGATCAATCAGGGCGTACCGGCGCTCGGCGCCATCACGATCGGCGGCGTGGCCGAACATTTCGGCCTGCAGTGGCCGGTCGCCGTCGGCGCGGCGATGTGTCTGTTTCTCGGCCTGTGGATGTGGCGTCAACGGGTCTGGATGGCCAAGGCGCTGGAGACCGAGGGGGCGCCGGGCGAGACCAGCGATAAAATTCCCGGCGGTGCGGGATGAAGATTCCGGGCGGCTTCGGCGCGATCAGGGACACGTTCCAGAACAAGAATTACCGCCTTTACGTCCTCGGGAATCTGTCAGCCACGACGGGCATGTGGACGCAGCGCGTCGCCATCGGCTGGCTGACATGGGACCTCACCCACTCGGCCGCCTGGCTGGGCGGCATCGCCATCGCCGAATCGATCCCGACGTTGCTGCTCGGCCTGTTTGCCGGCGCGCTGGTCGACCGCATGGATTACCTGAAGATGCTGCGTATCTCACAGGCGCTGTCGGTGTCCTATTCGGTGATGCTCGCCATCGCCACCTTCAGCGGCCACATGCATATCGGTCTGCTGCTCGGCTTGACGATCTTTCGCGGCAGCGTGCTCGCCTTCAGCCGCCCGTCGCGCATGACGCTGGTCTACGCGCTGGTCGGGCGCGACCGGCTGGCCTCGGCGCTGGCCGTCAATTCGATGATCTTCAATATGTCGCGCTTCATCGGTCCGGCGATCGGTGGCGGCATCATCGCCTTGGGCGGCGCGCGCTACGGCACTGCCCTGGCCTTCACTGTGTCGGCCACCCTGCTGTTCGCCATGACGATTTGTCTTTCGATCATGCACTTCCCGCCGTTGCCGGCACGCGAGTCCGGCGCGCGCCGCTCCATGCTGGGCGAAACGCTCGACGGCGTGCGCTATATCGTGGCCCAGCCGACGATTCGCGTGCAGCTCTTCCTGCTGGTCGGCACCTCGCTGTTCGCCAAGCCGGTGATCGACCTGTTTCCGGGTTTTGCCGCCGAGGTGTTCGACAGCGGCGCCCACGGGCTCGGCATGCTGCTCAGCTTCCATGGCCTGGGCGCCATGGCCGGAGGAATGTGGCTGGCCAGCCGCAGCAGCGGGATGAAAGGCCTGACCAACGTCACGATCGTCAACATTCTGTTCATGGCTCTTGCGCTGTTTCTCTTCGTCATCAGCGATATGTTCTGGCTCGGCTGCGTCATGGCGGCGCTCACTGGTGCCGCGTTCATCATCATGAGCGTGGGCAATCAGACGCTGATTCAGGCGGCCGTGGAGCCCGATCTGCGCGGCCGCGTGATCAGCGTCTACGGCATGGTCGCGCAGGACGTGCCGGCGGTCGGCGCCATGATGATGGGCGGATTCGCCGAACATTTCGGCCTGCAACTGCCGGTCGCCATCGGCGCCGGCGTTTGCCTGTTCCTCTGGGCCTGGGCGCAGCGCCAGCGCAACTGGCTGGTGGCGGCTGTCGAAGCCGAGACGCCGGCCGTCAAGCACCGCAAAGACTAAGCCGGCAGTCGGGGGGATTGATGGCGTCGAGGCCGCTTCGATCATGAAAATTCCTGCCGGCCTCGCGAACCTGTTCCGGCTGCTGGGCAACCGCAACTATGGCCTCTATGTCTTCGGCCATTGGGCGGGCAACATCGGACTCTGGATGCAGCGGCTCGCCATCGGCTGGCTGACGTGGGAACTCACCCAGTCCTTCGGTTGGCTCGGCGTCATGGCCATCGCCGATCAGATTCCGTCGATCCTGTTCGGTATTTTCGCTGGCGCCATCGTCGACCGGGTCGATTACATGAAGGTGCTGCGGATGACGCAGATCTGCACCTTCCTCCACTCCGCCATCCTCGCCGTCCTGACCCTGAGCGGCGGCATGGATGTATGGCTGCTGCTCGTCATAACGTTGTTCCGCGGCATCCTGACGGCGTTCAACCGGCCGTCGCGCATGACCGTGGTCTATGTCCTGGTCGGCCGCGAGCAACTGGCCTCCGCGCTGGCGTTCAATTCCATGGTGTTCAATTCGTCGCGCTTCCTTGGTCCGGCGATTGGCGGCGCTATCATGGCGACGGCGGGCACCGGCTGGACCTTCGCGGTCGCCGCGGCCGCGATGCTGCTGTTCAGCGCGCTGCTGTACGTCATCCGCATCGGGCCGCTGCCGCCGCGCGAACGGGCGACAGGATCGATCGTCAGCGACGCGGTGGCTGGCGTGCACTATGCGCTGAGGCATGTGGGAATTCGACGGCAGTTGATCATTCTCGTGCTCGTCGCCCTGTTCGCCCGACCGGTGACGGATCTATTGCCCGGCTTCGTGGCCGATGTATTCGAGCGCGGGCCCGAGGGCCTGGCGTTGCTTCTCATCTGCCACAGCGTCGGCGCCATGGCCGGCGGCTTGTGGTTGACCAGCCGCTCCGCCGGCATCGCCGGACTGAGCAGGGTGATGATTCTCAGCATCCTGTTCATGTCCGCGGTGCTGCTGTTGTTTTCCGTGACGACGATCTTCTGGATCGGCTGCGGGCTGGTCGGGCTGCTGGGGCTTTGCTTCAATATCCACGCGATCAGCAATCAGACGCTGATCCAATATGCCGTCGATCCGGCGTTGCGCGGCCGCGTCGTCAGCGTCTACGGCCTGATCGCGCGCGGCGGTCCGGCCGTGGGCGCGTTGCTGATGGGCGCCGCCACCGACCGTCTCGGCTTATCGATCCCGCTCGGGTTCGGGGCGGCGCTTTGCCTCGTGCTGTGGCTGTGGGCTTGGCGCCAGCGTCGGGCCATGGCGGCGGCCCTTGAGTGCGATCCCCGCCGCGCGGAGGATGCCACCGGCACGCCGACTGCCTGCTGGCGGAACGAGTTCCTTAGAATAGATAGGATCGACATCGCGCTGGCGGAAGATGCAGACTTTATCGGGTCTTTGCGCGCCCTAGACAGGGCCGTCGGTAATCCTAATTTTACTTTAATTGCGGATGTTCATCCAACCATCCTAATATGGCCTCGTGAACAAGCATCGCGAATCCGAGGATAAGTCGGGAGGTACTCTCGACTTTCATCCGCTCTATCTGCAGATCAAGGAGCTCCTGATCCAACGGGTGCTTCGCGGCGATTGGCGGCCTGGCGAGCTGCTGCCGAGCGAATTCAAGCTCGCGGCCGAATTCAAGGTCAGCCAGGGCACGGTACGCAAGGCGCTCGACGAGCTGGCGGCCGAGAACGCCGTCATCCGCATGCAGGGCAAAGGCACTTTCGTCGCGGCGCGCAACACGCGCCACACGCCGCTGCATTTCTTTCGCCTGGTGCTCGACAGCGGCGAGCGTTGGGTGCCGCACGCCACCCGGCTTGTCGCCTTCAAAGAGGATGACGCCACCGCGGAAGAGGCGACGGGTCTGGCGCTACCGCCGGGTGGCCGCGTTCTGCGCATTCAGCGGGTGCGCTGTTTCAGTGGACGGCCGAAGATCATCGAGACCGTGGCGCTGGCAGCCGCGCGGTTTCCCAATTTCGACATCGTCTACAATCGGGCCCAGCAGGCGAATCTCTATGCGCTGCTCGAGCAGGACTACGGCGTGCTGGTGGTCAAGGCGGAGGAGAAGCTGCGCGCCCGCGCCGCCACCGACCAGGAATCCGAACTGCTGGAGCTCGCCCCGAAAACGGCTGTGCTGGACATCGAGCGCCGGTCGTTCGCCATCGATGCCACGCCCATCGAATTCCGCCATATGGTGTGCGAGACCAGCGACCAACACTACGCCACCACCAGCACCTGACGCGGCGCGCTCACCATCGCGGGGCCGAGACGCGGGCACAAAAAAACGCCCCGGTTTTGCCGGGGCGTTTTCGTTTCTCAAGGCGGCGCAGTTACAGATCGAGGATCAAGGTCTCGCCCGGCTTGGCGCGCGACACGCAGATCATGATCTGGTTGGCCTTTTCCTCGCTCGTCAGTACCTCGTCGCGGTGATCCGCCGCACCCGCGATCAGACGGGTCTTGCAGGTCGAGCAGATGCCTTCCTCGCAGGAGGATTCGGCGACCACGCCGGCCGCGCGCACCACTTCGAGAATCGACTTGTCGGCCGGCACGTCGAGCGTCTGCTTGCGGCGCGCCAGGGTCACCTTGAACGGCTCGTTCTGGTATTCCTTCTTGGCGTTGGTCGGCGCGAACACCTCGAAATGCACGCAGCCTTCCGGCCAATGGGCCGCCGCGGCGCGCGCCGCGTTGAGGAAACCGGTCGGGCCGCAAACATAGACATGGCTGCCCGGGCGATGCTCGCCGAGCACGTCGGCAAACTTGATGCCCTTGGTAAAATCGCCGTTGTCGTGGTGGAACACCACGTTGGCACCGCACAGTTCCCTGATCTCGTTGAGGAAGGCGGTGCTGTCGGCCGAGCGCGAGCAATAATGCAGGGTGTATTTCTCGCCCAGCGCGTTGAGGCGGTGGACCATGGCTTTCATCGGCGTGATGCCGATGCCGCCGCCGATCAGGATGTGCTCGCCCGCCGATTCGGCGAGCGGGAAGTTGTTGAGCGGCGGCATGACGGTCAGCGTGTCGCCGACCTTGACGTTGTCATGCATCCAGGCGGAGCCGCCACGGCCAGCCTTCTCGCGCAGCACGCCGATGACGTAGCGGTTACGCTCGGCCGGATCGTTGGCCAACGAATAGGAACGGCGATGGCCGCCACCGGTCACCACGTCGACATGCGCGCCGGCTTCGAATTCCGGCAGCAGCGAAGAGCCATCAGGCGCCACCAGCTCGAACAGCTTGATGTCGGCGGTCAGGTTCTCGACCTTGTTGACGCGCAGCTTCAGCGCGGTGCGGGTCTTGGGGCGCGGCAGCTTCTGGTCGACCTCGAGCACCAGGCGATCGACCTTCTCGCCGTTGATGATGTGCTTGGTGAGGATCTCGTCCACGTCCTCGTGGCTCTCGTAGGTGTACCAGACGCCTTCGGGATAGATCACCAGGGCGGCGCCGAGCTCGCAGCGCTCGAGGCAGCCGGACTGGTTGACGCGGATGTTCTTGATGCCGAGTTCCTTGGCGCGCGACTTCATGTAGCCGTGCAGGTCCTTGCCGCCGCGGTCGGCGCAGCAGCTGCGCGGGTGTCCGGCGGGGCGCTGATTGACGCAGCAGAACACGTGGGTTTCGTAGAACGACTTCGTATCCGCAGGCTGGGTAGCCATCGGCTATCAACTCCTAAAACTAAAGCGCCCGCGGGCCGATTGCCCGCGGCTGTGTGGAAAATTTCGCTTGCCCGGCCATCTGTCCGGGCGGGCCGTCACTCGGCGGCGGCCTTGGTCGCCGCGAGACGCGCTTCGCGGTCCTTGGGCAGCTTGTCTTCGTTCATCAGCTGAAGACGGTGCACGCGCTTGCCTTCGATCATGTGGCTCTGCAGAATCTCGTCGATGTCTTCCTTGGTGCGGTAGGTGTACCACACACCTTCCGGATAGATCACCATGGCGGGACCCATCTCGCAGCGCTCGAGGCAGCCCGACTGATTGATGCGGGTGTGCGGAATGCCAAGTTCCTTGGCCCGGCCCTTCATATAGGCATGCATCTCCTGTGAGCCCTTGTCGCGGCAGCAGCCGCGCGGATGGTCGGCCGGACGCTGGTTCTGGCAAACGAACACATGGGGCTCGTAGAACATCTTGGGTTCAGGCGAAACTTTGCTCATGGCGCGTGTCTTCTCCGAGCACTGGAAATAGGTCTTTGTCCGACCAAAGAAAATAATTGATTGGAGCCAAAAGCTATAGCGTAAAGCGCTAAGGCTTGGTTGACGGCCGTGGGCCGCTAAATAGCTGATAGATAGGGCGTCTGTCTATGGCGCAAAGCCCCTAGGCGGGCCGGCGGGCTGCATTCCGCGCCTAAAACCGGCCAAATGCCGGTTTTAGGCCTAATTGGTCTTCGGATCGGGCTTTTTCTGGATCAGGTCGTCCAGGGTCTTGCGCAGGTTGCCGTTCTCGTAGGACGGGATGGCGTAGACCCAGGGGGTCACCCGCTCGTTGATGGTCTTGACCTCAGCCGCCACGTCGATCGGCTTCTCGCCGCCGTCCGCGGCCGCCTCGGCAGCCGGAGCGGCTTCCGCAGTTTCGCCAGCGGGAGCGGACGCGGCGGTGCCGGGAACGGCCGAGGCGCGCAGGGCCACCCAGTTCTTGCCCTCGGCTTCGTGCAGCCAGAGCTCGATCTTGAGCCCGTCGAAGGTGACGAATTCGGCCCACGGCTGCGCCGCGGTGTCGATCTTGAGCTTGTCGGCGGGCCGCACGTCCTCGAAGCTGAGCTGCTGGATCACCCGGGCGACGTCTTCGGCGCCGAAGATGTCTTTTACCTCGTAGTCCGCCGGCATGCCCTCGATGGTGAAGTCGCGTTCGTCCTTGCTCTTCTTGAAGACATGGACGCGCGGCCCCTTGGCCGGCTTGTTGAGGGTGGCGTGCTCGACGCGCGGCAGGTCGACCACGAGCACCTGGTTGTTGACCCAGCCGATGCGGTTGTAGGGCATCTCGACCTTGCCCTTGGCGAGCCAGGCGCGGTCCTCGTCGGGACGGCGGACATAGAGACTTTCCTGGCCGCCGATGGCGCTCTTGGTCCGGCCGACGATGATGTCGGCGAGCTTCTTGTCCCCGGCGAACACCTCCAGCCGGCTCGACTTCGCCGTCGCCGTGGTGGGATCTTCGACATCGAGCTTGCTGTAGAGGTCGGGCCGCCGGGTCTTGCCTTCCAGCGTCTGGATCTGGGCCAGGCCGGCCAGCACGTCGCGGATCAGCAGCGGATGGGACGGATAGTCGGAGAATTCTTCGACCACCCAGGTCGCCGTGTCGCCGCTGCCGGCAGTGCGCTTGATGGTGGTCTTCTCGCCGCCGCGCGTCATGACGATGCGGTTGGCGTTGGCGAGGTTGGCTGCCAGCTCCGGCACCATCGCCGTTCCCGGCTCGCGCGCCGCGGGGCCGCGGTTCTGCGCCATGTGAATGCCGATAACGGCGGCGACGGCGATCAAGGTCGCCAGGGCGAGTGCCAGAAAAGCGCGCAAACTCATCGAATCGTCCTCAGCCTTTTGCTTCGGTCAGCATGCGCTGCTTGCGGCGCCGCACGCGCAGCAGGCCGAGCCCCACCGCAGCCAATGCGACCAGCAGCGGGATGGCGGCCATATTGAAGAACCACAGGCGCGACTGCAGGCTCGCGATGTCACGACGCAGCTCGAGCTGCACCCCGCGCAGGTCGCGGCGGATCTTGAGCAGCTCGGACTTGAACTTCTCGATCTCTTCCTGCTGCGCCGGCGACAGCACGACGCTGCCGCCCTGGGCGCCGGCCGCCTGGCCGGGGCGCTGCAGCTCGGCGATCTTCTTCTCGGTCTGCTCGCGCTGGGCCTGGAGCTCCTGCTCCTTGGCGCGCAGGCGTATTTCGGCGTCGCGTTGCAGCGCGACCACTTTCTCGAACGGACGCTGCGACACGCCGCGCGAGCGCAGCCCGATGAGATCGTTGGACCCGGTGAGATTGTCGAGCGCGTTGGTCACCAGATCCATGTTGTGCGACACCGGCATCTGGATGGTCTGGCCGAACACGTCCTGCAGCTGGACCCAGAAGCGGTCCTGCAGCATGTCGGCGTCGGCGATGACCACCGCCTGGATGGGGCCCTTCGATTCCATGAGCTGCGGCTTGGGCTCCTTATTCGCCGGCTTCACCGGCTCGCCCTCGTCGAGCGCCCTGGCGGCCTCTTCCTTTTCCCTCTTTTCCTTGGCCGCGGCCTCTTCCTCTGTGGCCTCCGGCTGCCCCTTGGGGAAGGCGGTCTTGACCGGGCCGCTGACGCGCGCCGCCAGCACGAACGGCTCGCCGGTCGGCTGGAACTCCTTGAGGATGCCGAAGAAGTCGGGCTTGCCCTTGAGCTTCTCGGTGGGAATGAGCATCGACTTCTCGCTGCTCACGATCAGCGGCTGGATGGTGGTGGTGGCATCGGGCTTGGCGACGAGCGCCCCGGCCGAGGCCATGTTCATCACTTCGATGTCGGCCGAGACCTGATCGCTGGTCAAGAAGTTCTGCTTCTTGAGCGCGAGCCAAGCCGGGTACTCGACCGGCTGCGGACGGGTGTCGCTTCCGGCATTGACGCGGCGCGCGGCGGTCAGATCGCCGACTGCCTTGGTGTCGTCCATCTCGAGACCCCAGGCGGCGAGCAGCGGCTTGAGGTTGGAGGTCGCCGGCACTTCCTTGGCGCCCGGGCCCAACATGCGGCCCGCGACCTCGGCCAGCGGATCGACGAACACCAGGGCGCGGCCGCCGTTCAGCACATACTGGTCGATGGCATACATGGTGCGCTCCGACATGCCGGCCGGGTGAGCGATCATCAGCACGTCGATGTCGCTCGGGATCTCGTCGACATCGGTTTCCAGCAGGCGCACATCGAACAGTTGCCGCAGGTGGCTGATCATCTGCCACGGCTGGGCGAGGGCCGGATTGAGACGCGCCATCATGGTGCCCGGAAAGCCGCGGATCGGCAGCGCCGACATCAGACCGATGGTCTTGCGCTTGGGATTGGCGAGATTGTGGACCAGCTTGGTCAGGTCGTATTCGAGGAAGCCCTCGCGGTCGGGCGAGAAGAACGGGATGCGCTCCTCGTCGTCGGTCGAGTTCACGCCGGCCAGCCCGAAATAGACCAGCTCGCCGGTGCGGTCGAGCGGCAGGCCCTGCAGGCCGGACGCCACCGCCTGGTCTTCGGCGTCGGAGAACGGCACCGGCTCGATGATCTCGAGCTTGATCTTGTTGCCGGCGATGGCGGCGTATTCCTTAAGCAGATCGCGCACCCGCGTGGCGTATTTGCCGAGCGCCGGCAGCTCCTTGCCGAGCGAGCTGGAGAAATAGAAGCGCAGCGTGATCGGCTCGTCGATCTTCGACAGCACCGCATGGGTGCCGGGCGACAGCGTGTAGAGCGAATCGGCGGTCAGGTCGAGGCGCGCGCCGGACAGCCCGCTGCGCGCGAGGATGTTGACCGCGATGAACAGGATGAGCGCCAGCGCCAGGCCCGCGAACGCCAGGCCGTGGCTGAAGCCGCGCGAACTCGCCGATGAATCTTTCGCCATGACTCTCAACGCGCCTTGTAAAGATTGATCAGGAGGATATTGGCGAACAGAAACAGCGAGATCACGGAGGCGAAATAGACCATGCCCACCAGATCGATCACGCCCTTCGAGATCGCCTCGAAATTGCCGATGAAGCTCAGGTTCGAAATGACCTCGACCATGTTGGCGGGCGCCCAGCCGGTGAAGAAATTGAGCACCAGCGGCGTGCCGCTCACGGTGAAGATCAGGCAGACCACGGCGGTCAGCACGAAGGCGATGACCTGGTTCTTGGTCAGCGCCGAAAAGGCGCTGCCGATCGCGAGGTAGGCGCCGGCCATGAACAGGCTGCCGACATAGCTGGCGACGATGACGCCGTTATCGGGCGAGCCCAGGTAATTGACCGTGATCCAGATCGGCACGGTGAGCGCCAGCGCGATGCCGGCGAAGGTCCAGGCGGCGAGGAACTTGGCGAGCACCGCGTGCGCCGGAGTGAGGGGCAGGGTGAGCAGCAGTTCCACCGTGCCGCTCTTGCGCTCCTCCGCCCACAAGCGCATGGAAATCGCCGGCACCAGCAGCAGATAGAGCCACGGATGGAAGACGAAGAACGGCGCCAAGTCGGCCTGCCCGCGCTCGAAGAACGAGCCGAGGAAGAACGTCATCGCGCCCGACAGCGCCAGGAAGATGACGATGAAGATATAGGCGAGCGGCGTCGCGAAATAAGCCGCGAGCTCGCGTTTGTAGACGGTGGCGAGCGGACTCATGCGGCCTCCGTGGGGCGGGTCGTGACCATGCGGAACACGTCTTCGAGACGGCCGCGCTCCAGATAGATATCGCGGACGTCGACGCCGCTGCGCTGACGCACGGCGACGCGCACCTCGTCGAAAATGTCCCGCTTGTTCTTCGGATAGACGAATACGCCGCCATCCTCATACTGCACGTCGGCGACGGAATTGAGCCGGCGCAGCACGCCGGCCAGAATCTCGACGGATTCGGCGGGCACCTTGATGGCGATGCCGTTGTGGCGCGGCGACAGGGCTTCGAGAGAATCGGGCGTGCCGTCGGCGACGACGCGGCCGTGCGCGATAATCACCGCGCGCGAGCAGATCGCGTCGACTTCCTCCAAAATATGAGTCGAGATGACGATCGCCTTCTGCGGCGCCATTTGCTTGATCAGCTCGCGGATTTCATGCTTCTGGTTGGGATCGAGGCCGTCGGTCGGCTCGTCGAGCACCAGGACCTCGGGGTCGTGCAGCAGGGCCTGGGCCAGGCCGACACGCCGCTTGTAGCCGCGCGACAGAGTCTCGATGGGCTGCTCCATCACGTCGCGGATATGGGTCGAATCGGCGGCCCGGTCGATGCGCGCGCGCTTTTCCGCGCCGGCATAGCCGCGCATGTCGGCAATGAAGCCAAGGAAGGCGCGCGGCGTCATGTCGGCGTAGGCGGGTGCGCCCTCGGGCATATAGCCCAATCGTCTCTTGGCCTCGA
This sequence comes from uncultured Alphaproteobacteria bacterium, assembly GCA_963752345.1. GTDB lineage: Bacteria > Pseudomonadota > Alphaproteobacteria > SMXQ01 > SMXQ01 > CAVVYA01. The sequence continues at coordinate 127,521 of CAVVYA010000013.1, read as the reverse complement.
GCGGATGGGTGACGATGTCGTAGCCGCAGACCAGCGCGCGCCCGCCGTCAGGCGCCAGGAAGCCGGTCAGCATCCGCATCGTGGTGGTTTTGCCCGCGCCGTTGGGGCCCAGGAAACCGAGCACCTCACCGCGCGCGACCGCGAAGGAAACGCCATCCACCGCTGTGATCGGGCCGAAACGTTTGCTCAGCCGATCGATCGTGATCATCGCCGTCATAAAATCTGTTCGTCCCTGCAGATCAACGCTTTGTGTTCTTCGTCATTCGGCTCTCGCCGTGGCGAGAGAAGTAATAGGGTCGTTTGCCGGCATTTCAAGGGGGAATCCGGTCATGCGGGCGTCTCGTCACCGGTTCAATTATTCGTTATCGGGCCCGGCGACCACACCTTCGTCGTGCAATCTGCCGATTTCTGCCGACGAAAGCCCGAGCACGCCGGCCAGGACTTCATCGGTATCGGCGCCCAGGCGGGGCGCCGGCTGGGCCGGCACGCGTCCTTCGATCCCTTGCGCGGTGAATTCGAGCGGCGAGCCGGGCATCAGCATCGGGCCGACGCCCGGTTGCACGACCTCGCGGAACATCGGGTTGGCGGCCGAGCAGCGCGGATCTTCCGCCAACATTTGGGCGAAAGTTTGATAAGGACCCCAGCAGACCCCCACGGGATCGAAGACTTCCGCCAGCTGGGCGACGGTGCGGCCGGCAATCCACGGCGCCAGCACGGCGGCGAGCTCCTCGCGGGCGCGGAACCGGTTGCCTTCGTCCTTGAGGTCCAGGTTGAGCTTTTGCCCGACCTCGGCGAACTGCGGCCCCAGCCCGGTCGCCTTGATGATGCTTTGCCACTGGCGCAGGCTCAGGCCGATGACCATGACGCGGCGGCCGTCGGCGGTGACGAAATCCTTGCCGAACCCGCCGTAGAGATAGTTGCCATAGCGCGCGCGTTCGACGCCGTTGACCTGCGCCTCGCCGATGAAGCCGAGATGGCCGACCATGGCATAGGCCACGTCCGACAGCGGCAATTTCACCAGTTGGCCCTCGCCCGTGCGCGCGCGGTGGCGCTCGGCGGCGAGCAGGCCGGCGGCGGCGGTCGCGCCGGTGATGGCGTCCCACGCCGGCAGCAGGTGATTGACCGGCTCGTCCTGCCCTTCCGGCCCGGTGACGAAGGGAAAGCCGACGGCGCAATTGACCGTGTAATCGACCGCCGTGGCGCCGTCGAAATGGCCCAGGATATTGAGCATCACCAGGTCGGCGCGGCGCTGCTTCAGCTTTTCGTAGTCGAGCCAGCCGCTCGCCGGGAAATTGGTCAGGAACAACCCGCCGCCCTCGCCGGGTGCCGTGATCAGCGCGACAGCGAGCTCGACGCCCCTGCGGCGAGCGGATGTCGATGGCGATGGATTTCTTGCCCTTGTTGAGCCCGGCCCAGAACAGGCTGGTGCCGTCCTCGGTGATCGGCCAGCGGCCGTAGTCGATGCCGCCGCCGATCGGATCGAAGCGGATCACCTCGGCGCCCATCTGCGCCAGCGTCATGCCGCCGAGCGGCGCGGCGACGAAGGCCGAGCCCTCGACCACCCGCATGCCGGCCAAGATACCTGTCATCGCATGCCTGCCATGGTCTTACGCCATCACGGCGACGAAGCGCCAGTCGAGCACGTCGGCCTCTCTCGGCTGGCCTTTGGCCTGCGCTTCGGCGCTGCGTTCGGCACGGACAAGGGCGCGCAGGTCGACCAGGCCGCCGCCGTTCGGCAAGGGATGCAGCGCCTCGACGCTGACGGTCGTCGCCAGCATGTCGCCTTCGAATACCGGCGCCAGATGGTCGCAGCCGCGCCATGCGACGATGGTCACCAGGTTGGGCAGGGCGCGGGTGGTCTGCGCCGCGGCGAGCGCGATGGCATGGCCGCCGAACACCAGCCGCAACCCGTAGGTGCTGGCGGCGGCGTCGAAATGGGTCATCGCCATGTTGAGCGTCATGCGGGCCAGCTCGGGCGCCGAACTGACCGAGTTGCGCGATTCGACGGCGAAACGCTGGCCGACCTGCAGATCGGCGAAATGGCGGCCGCTGTTGCGGCTGCGGAACAAGTCGAAGCGCCAATCCTTCGGCACGGCGGCGATCAGCGCCGCCTCGGGAATCTCTTCCGGGATGGCATCGAGGCTGTCGGCCTTGCCGGTGGCTGGCGTTCTCGTCGCGGCAGGCGATCATCGGGCAGCGGAAGAAATGCAGCACGGTGGCGCTGTTCTGGTTGGTCACGGTGATTTCGAGCGCCACCAGCCCGGTGGCGGCGCGCCCGGGCTTCGCCGCATTCTGGCGCAGCGCCACAACCTTGGTCACCGTGGTCAGGGTATCGCCGATATAGACCGGCCGGCGCAGCAGCAACCCGCGATAGAACAGGTTGGCCTTCACATGGGTCGAGGCATAGGTGCTCTGGCCGATGGCGAAATTGCACACCAGCGCGGGATGGGCGAGCAGCCTGGGCGTGCCGGTGATGGATTCGCGACAGCGTCTGGTCGAGCGCCAGGCGCAGGCGGTCGCCGAACAGGGCCTGATGCCACGCCGCATGGCCGGTGGTCAGGGTGACGGATGGCGCGTCGAACGTCTGTCCGACGTGGAAATCCTCGAACCAGGGACCGCCGATGGTGACGGCTTCGCCGCTCATGGAACCTCGCTTTGGTGAACCGGCAGCCTTCATAAGCCGGAACGGCGAGCAAGGCAAATCAGGCGACACGAGACGGAAGGTCCGGCCCTCAAATCCGCGGCGGCGGGGTCGGCTTGTCGGGCGGCGGCCCGCCGATCTTTTGCAGGCCGCGAAAGATGATCGGCGAGCCGAAATTGGCGAGCACGATGCGTACGAACTGGAACGCGGTTACCGTAGCGACGCCGAGGCCGAGCGCCTGGGCGGTGATCGCCATCTCGGCGATGCCGCCGGGCGCCAGGCCGACCAGCAGGGTGTCGAAAGGAATGCCGGACAGCCAGGCGACGGCAAAGGCGAGCGCGGCGCAGGCGACGATCAGGTAGGCGGCATTGAAGATGGCGAACGGAATGAAAAACCGGTGGGCCATGAAGAAATCGCGCTCGAACCGCATGCCGAGCGCGATGCCGAGCATGATCTGGCTGGTGTTGGTGAGCTTCGCGCGGCACGGCGGACAGATCGAGGCCGAGGGCGGTCAGCGCGGCGGCGGCCATCAGCGGCCCCATCATCCACGGATTCTGCAGCTTGAAATAGGCGAAGGCGCCGCCGGCCAGCACGCTGATCGCCAGCAGCAGCGCCAGCTTGTCGAGCACCACGGGATGCAGCACGCGCGCCGCGGCGCGGTCGATGTCGGCGAACCCGGCATAGGTCAGGATCGGCGGAATGATCAGCACCAGCAGCGCGACCCGCACCGACTGGGCGATGGCGACGGCGGGCACCGATCCGCCATAGCGGTGGGCGAGCAGGGCCATCTCGGCGGCGCCCCCCGGCACGGTGGCGAAGAAACAGCTCGTGCGGTCGATGCCGGAGACTTTCGCCAGCAGCAAGCCGCTGCTCGCGGCGATCAGCATGACCAGGATGCCGCCGGCGAAGATCCACCCGGCGCTGCCCAGCAACGCGGCGAGCACCGACGGCGTAAAATAGAGGCCGACGCCGGTGCCGATGCAGAGCTGCCCGGCCTGGCGGCCATAGGGCACGATGTCGAGCCTGGCGCCGAGCAGATTGGCGACACCCACGGTGAGCAGAGGCCCGATCATCCAGGGCAGCGGCGTGCGCAGCCAATTGAACAGGAAGCCCGCCGCGACAGCCACCGTAAGGCCGAGAAGAACCTTGGGCCAACGGCGCTGGAGATCGGCGAATTCGGACATGCCTTGCTGACGACAGGATTTTTGCGGAAGGGAGCGGCGAATCCGCCGGTCAGCTAGGTTTACGATCCGCCCGCCTGCTGGCGCAACGGGAATGTGCCGTTCGTCAGGCGGCTCAGAAGCGCACGAAGAGGTTGAGGATGCGGCCGAGCGGGCCGGTGAAGCGCAGCGGCCCGTCGGTCACCGACAGGCAGACGCAGTCGGAATCCTCGTCGACGACCGGCTGATGATCCACATGCTGGTCCGACATGGCGAAATCGCCGCGCAGGAACCGTTCGCCACGGTCGCGGAAGCCGCCGGACAGCACCAGGACCATTTCCGTGCCGCGATGGGTGTGGCGCGGGATCGCCGAACCTGCCCCGATCCGCAGCAGCCGCATCCGTTCGCGGGCACCGTTGCTCGCGCTCGCCACCGGCACGTCGACCTGCGCGACGCCCGGTCCGATCTTGCGCCAGGCCAGCGCCGCCAGCTCGGCGCCGAGATAATCGCGCAATGGGTTCGGTACGCCGGACGGTGCGCCGGCCATTGCCGTGGCGCGCGGGCCCGGACGCGGGCGCTGGTTGGCCGCCGCAACCGGCTCGTCGAGCCGCGCCATCACGGCTTCCAGACTGCGCGGCGCCAGCGCGCTCGGCGGCAGGTCCTCGATCAGCGCGCCGCCCAGGCTTTCCAGCTTCTTGACCATGTCGCGGCAGCACGGGCACAGCGCCAGGTGGGTGGCGATCAGCACCGCGCCGGCCTCGCGCGCGGCACCGGCGGCGAAGTCCATCAGCACGCTCTCGTCGGGATGATGCTGCGGCCGATAGGCCATGGCGGCGCTCATAATACGCTGTCCTTGAGCGCGAGCCGCAACCGGCCCAGCGCAAGGCGCAGGCGCGATTTCACGGTGCCGAGCGGCAAGCCGAGCTCGAGCGCGATCTGGCGGTGCGACTTGTCGCCGTAGTAGCAGATGCGCAGCAGGTCGGCCTGCTCCTGGGGCAGTTGCGTGATGGCCTGGCGCAGCATCTGTTCGCTCTCGCTCGCGGCCATCGCCTCGTCGGCTGCGGCAACCGGGGCGCACGGCGAACGCCGGGTCGCTCGGGTCGAGCTCCGGCCGGTTCTCGCGCCGCAGGGCGTCGATCCGTTTGTTGCGGGCGATGGTGAAAATCCAGGTGCTGGCATTCGCCTGCCGCGGGTCGAAGCTGTCGGCGCGGCGCCACAAGGTCAACATGGTCTCCTGAACCAATTCGTCCGCCGTGGCGGCACTGGCCCCCAGGCGCATGACGTAGGTCTTCAGCCGGGGCGCGAAATGGCCGAACAGCGCGGCAAAGGCCGCCCTGTCCCGGTCCCGCGCAATCGCCTGGACCAGTGCGGTCAGCTCTGCGGCCTCGAGCCGCGTTCCCCCGTCTGACCTGCTCATCATCCTATCTAAAGCGATGCCGGCCGATCCCACAACCCGCCTGACGCCGCCCCGGGCAGGTTTCCGGGGGGCTCGGCGGGCCGAACCAAACGGCACGATTGGCGAAAGGGCGTCGGTATAGGACATCACGGCCTTCTGTGCCTTGGTTTGGTTTCTACGTGGGATCGCCCCGGTCGGATTGGCCGTACGGGCAAGTGGCTGGTTCTTTTCCCAATTCGCCCATTGCCAGGACCGCCGTCCGTGCCTTATGAACCGACTCTCTTTTCGGCCCCTTGGCGGATTTCGGGCGGCCTTCGGGCCCGCCGTCGGAATTGGGCCCATCAGCGTGTCTCGAGGAGGAAGTTTTGCCGGAAGGTGAGGTCTTGGGCGCCACGCACCAGGAGATGGCGAATGCCATCCGGGTTTTGGCGATGGACGCGGTCGAGGCGGCCAACTCCGGCCATCCGGGTATGCCCATGGGCATGGCCGACGTGGCGACCGTCCTGTTCACCCGCTTCCTCAAATTCGACCCGACGAACCCGGCCTGGCCCGACCGCGACCGCTTCGTGCTGTCGGCCGGCCACGGTTCCATGCTGCTCTACTCGCTGCTCCATCTCACCGGCTATCCGGACATGACGATGGCGGAGATCAAGCGCTTTCGCCAGCTCGGCTCGAAGACCGCCGGCCATCCGGAATACGGCCACGCCCTGGGCATCGAGACCACCACCGGGCCGCTCGGCCAGGGGCTCGGCAATGCGGTCGGCATGGCGCTCGCGGAAAAGCTGCTGACCGCGCGCTTCGGCAAGGACGTGGTCGATCACTATACCTACGTCATCGCCGGCGACGGCTGCCTGATGGAAGGCATCAGCCACGAGGCGATCTCGCTCGCCGGCCACCTCAAGCTCGGCAAGCTCATCGTGCTGTTCGACGACAACCAGATCTCGATCGATGGTCCGACGTCGCTGTCGGTATCGGACGACCAGATCTTGCGCTTCAAGGCGTCGGGCTGGGATACCGCCGCGGTCGACGGCCACGATCCGGAAGCGGTCGCCGCCGCCATCGTCAAGGCGAAGACCACGGACCGGCCGTCGCTCATCGCCTGCCGTACCATCATCGGCTACGGCGCGCCGAAGAAGGCCGGCACCGCCGCGACCCACGGCGCGGCGCTCGGGCCTGAGGAAGTCGCCGCGGCGCGCGGCAAGCTCGGCTGGTCGCACGAGCCGTTTTTCGTGCCGGACAACATCCTCTCGGCGTGGCGTCAGGCCGGTTCGCGCGGCGCTTCGGCGCGGCGCGAATGGGAAGCCCGCCTTGGCAAACTCGACGGCGCGAAGCGCGGCGAATTCGAACGGCTGATAAAGGGCGAATTGCCCAAGGGCTTCGATCAGGTCTTCACCGACTACAAGCGCAAGCTCGCCGAGAAGCCGCCGACCTGGGCGACGCGCAAGGCCTCGCAGGAAATTCTCGAAGTCGTCACCGCCCAGGTGCCCGAGATGATCGGCGGCTCGGCCGACCTGACCGGCTCGAACAACACCAAGACCAAGGTCGAGGCCGTCGTCACGCCGGACGATTTCTCCGGCCGCTATATCCATTACGGCGTGCGCGAGCACGGCATGGCGGCGGCGATGAACGGCATGGCGCTGCACGGCGGCATTATCCCTTACGGCGGCACCTTCCTGGTGTTCACCGACTACTGCCGCCCCTCGATTCGCCTCTCGGCCCTCATGGGTCTGCGCGTCATCTATGTCATGAGCCACGATTCGATCGGGCTCGGCGAAGACGGACCGACCCATCAGCCGGTCGAGCATCTGGCGGCGTTGCGCGCGATTCCCAATCTGCTGGTGCTGCGGCCGGCCGACGCGGTCGAGACCGCCGAGTGCTGGCAGATCGCGCTCAAGGAACGGAGTCGCCCGTCCATCGTTGTTCTGACGCGACAAAATGTTTCTCCAGTGCGCACGACCCCCAACGATGAAAACCTCTGTGCCCGCGGCGGCTATGTGCTGGCCGAAGCCGACGGCAAGCGCCGCGTCACGCTGCTCGCCACCGGCTCGGAAGTGCAGATCGCGCTCGATGCGCGCGGCAAGCTGCAGGCCGACGGGATCGGCGCTGCCGTGGTCTCGCTGCCGTCGTGGGAGCTATTCGAAGCGCAGCCGGCCGATTACCGCAAGAGCGTGCTCGGCGACGGCACGGTGCGCGTCGCCATCGAGGCCGCCAGCGGTTTCGGCTGGGAGCGTTATATCGGCCCGGACGGCGCCATGATCGGCATGAAGAGCTTCGGCGCCTCGGCGCCGGTCGAAGATCTCTATAGGCATTTCGGCATCACCGCCGAAGCTGCGGTCCAGGCGGCGCGTCAGCGCTTGAAGGCCTGACAACGCGGTAATCAATCACCATTCGCGAATAATCGGAGGAAGACATGGCGGTTCGTGTAGCGATCAATGGTTTCGGCCGTATCGGCCGCTTGGTGCTGCGCGCCATCCATGAGCAGGGCCGCAAGGACATGCAGGTGGTGGCGATCAACGACCTGGGGCCGCTCGAGGCCAATGCCCACCTGCTGCGCTACGACACCGCCCATGGCCGCTTCCCCGGCGAGGTGAAGGTGAGCAAGGACAGCCTCGACCTCGGCAACGGCCCGATCAAGAACTTCTCCGAGCGCGATCCCGGGAAGCTGCCGTGGAAGGATCTCGGCGTCGACGTGCTGCTCGAGTGCACCGGCGTTTTCACCGACCGCGCGTCGGCCCAGAAGCATATCGACGCGGGCGCCAAGCGCGTCCTCATCTCGGCGCCGGCGACCAACGAAGACATCACCGTGGTCTACGGCGTCAACCACGATGCGCTGAAGCCCGAGCACAAGATCATTTCCAACGCCTCCTGCACGACGAACTGCCTGGTGCCGGTCGCCTACGTGCTGCACAAGGCCATCGGCATGGAGCGCGCCTTCATGACCACCGTGCACTCCTACACCGGCGACCAGCGGCTGCAGGACACGCTGCACTCCGACCTGCGCCGCGCCCGCGCCGCCGCCATGTCGATGATCCCGACCTCGACCGGCGCCGCCAAGGCCGTGACCCTCGTGCTGCCCGATCTCAAGGGCAAGATCGACGGCACCGCGATCCGCGTGCCGACCATCAACGTCTCGCTGGTCGACCTCAAGTTCGACGCCAAGCGCGACACCACGGTCGAGGAAGTCAACAAGGCGATCACCGATGCCGCCGCGACGCCACAGCTCAAGAACATCCTGATGACCAACTCGGCGCCGTTGGTTTCGATCGACTTCAACCACAACCCGGCGAGCTCGACCTTCGATCTCACACAGACCCAGGTGATCGACAAACGGCTGGTGCGCATCCTGTCGTGGTACGACAACGAGTGGGGCTTCTCCAACCGCATGGTGGATGTCGCCGACCTGGTCGGCAAGCTCGGCTAAGACACACGAGACAGCGGACGTAGCCCGTGCCCAAGTTCAAGACGATCGATCAAGCCGACGTCGCCGGCAAACGCGTCATCGTGCGCGTCGACCTCAATGTCCCGATGAAGGACGGCAAGGTCACCGACCTGACCCGCGTCGAGCGGCTGACGCCGACCCTGAAGGAGCTGGCGGAGAAGGGCGCGAAGATCGTCCTCCTCTCCCACTTCGGCCGGCCCAAAGGGCCCGATCCGAAGCTGTCGCTCCAACCGTTGGTCGAGCCTTTGTCCCAGGTGCTCGGACGCACGGTGCATTTTGCACCGGATTGCGTCGGGCCCGCGGCGGAGGCCGTCGTGGCCAAGCTCCAGCCGGGCGAGCTGGCGCTGATGGAAAACCTGCGCTTCCATCGCGCTGAAGAAGCCAATGACGAGGATTTCGCCGCCCGGCTGGCCAGGCTCGGCGACATTTACGTCAACGACGCCTTCTCGGCGGCGCATCGGGCGCACGCCTCGATCGCGGCACTCGCCGCTCTGTTGCCGGCCTATGCCGGCCGCCTGATGCAGGCGGAGCTCGAGGCGCTCGGCAATGCGCTGGAGAATCCGAAGAAGCCGCTCGTCGCGGTGATCGGCGGCGCCAAGGTCTCGACCAAGCTCGACCTGCTCGGCAACCTGACGCGCAAGGTCGACAAGCTGGTGATCGGCGGCGGCATGGCCAACACCTTCCTGTTCGCGCAGGGCATCGAGGTCGGCAAATCCCTGTGCGAGCGCGATCTCGCCGGCACCGCGCGCGACATCGTCGAAACCGCGAAAGGAAACGGCTGCGAGATCGTGCTGCCGATCGACGCGGTGGTGGCGCGCGAGTTCAAGGCCAATGCGCCGCATCAGGTCGTGCCGGTCGATAAAGTGCCCGCGGATGCCATGATCCTCGACGTCGGCCCGGTCACGGTCGAGCAGCTCGACTCGCTGTTCGTCAATGCCCGCACCGTGGTGTGGAATGGCCCGCTCGGCGCATTCGAACTCGCACCGTTCGATCAGGGCACCAACGCGGTCGCACAAATCGTTGCCAGCCTGACGCGCCAGGGCAAGCTTCTCAGCGTCGCCGGCGGCGGCGACACCGTCGCCGCGCTGGCCCATGCCGGCGTGCTCGAGCAGTTCTCCTACGTCTCGACCGCGGGCGGCGCCTTCCTCGAATGGCTCGAAGGCAAGGAACTGCCCGGCGTGGTCGCGCTGGAGAAGGCGGCGCGGAAGTAAGCGCTGCTACTTCAGGCGCAATCGTACGCCGTCGACCTCGACATCGAGCCATTCGGCGGGCACGGTCTTGGCTCTACCGTCGCGCAAGCCGGCGGTAAGGCCCGATCGCTCAGGGCCGAATGCCGGCAGGTCGTCCGGCTTGGCCAGTCTGCCGAAATAAATCCAACGGTCCTCTTGTCGGCGATAGACAGGAAGATTGCCGTCGACCAGGACCATTTCGGCCTCGCCGTCTCTCGTGATGTCGATAGCCAGAAGCTTGCAGGTGTCTCTGCAGCTTGATACCGACCAGGCCAAGCGCGTGCGCAAGGCTTCGACCAATTCGGTCGGCGGCGGGAGATCGCCGGGAATGACCGAGAAGTTCTTCGCCTGGGGAGCGGCGTTCGACCGCCCGTAGGCGTAGCGGTCATGCGGCGAGACCGCCAACGCGGCTGTTGCCGCTTTGCGCGTTTCGTCGTCTCGCGCGCCCGCGGCCAAGCGGCTCAGCGCGTCCCGGCCATAGCGCCCGAGATTGAAGGCGAGATTGTCCCAATCGCTGGGCGTGGGCGTGTCGCCTGATAAGATCCGGTGCTCCTGACTCGCCGCGGCGATGCGCTTGGGCGACAGCAAGGGCGAATTCACCGCGATGCCGACGATCACCAAGGCGGCCAACGCGCCCGCGTTGGCCATGGCGAGCCGCGGCAGGGTAAACAGGGGCTTGCGCGCCGTCTGGACGACGTAGGCCAGCACCAGCAAGCCGATGAAAGTTATGACGCAGGCGCTGACGACCCGGTCCGGCGACCAGCCATATTGCGCGACACGCAGCCACAGGGAATAGGCGGCGATGGCGACGTAAATGGGCGATAGCAGAATCGCCAACCGAACGAAGCCCGCTGCGAGGCGCGGCAGGCAGTCGAGCTTCGTGCCTTCCTCATGCGCGCCATTGAGCAGAATGAGGAACACGATCAAGAGCATCAATACCAGCGGCGTTGCGTGTCGTGTCGCCCACAGCATGTCCAAACTGACCACCACCAGGCCGCCGAGAAAGAGCAGATGGATGATGACAATGACAGGCAGCAGAGCCGCCGCGATCGCTGTGCCGGCGCGGCGCACGCCGTCCACCAGCGCCGGCCGATCGATCAGGATCGCCGTGGCGATGGCGAACGCGATGCCGTGGACGGGCCAGATGAACCAATCACTGCGGAATAGCGTCTGGAAGAACGTAATGCCGATGACATTGAACAGCGCGGCCCACAGCCAGAGCAGCAGCACGAACATCAGTGTGAAGAGCAGGGCGCCTGCCGGCATGAGCAGCGTCCGGCAGGTCAGGCGAAAGAGGCTGGGATAGTCGCGCACGCCGCCGCCCCGCAATAGGGCGCTCGCGAGCGACACCAGCGCCGCCCAAGCGAGAATTCCGCCGACAAACAGGGTACTCGATCCCTGATCGTGCAATTCCGCCAGGACGGCGCTCCGCGGCTCCCAACACACGGCCGGGACAGCCGCGGCGACAACCACGAGCAGAACCCAGTATCCCCGCTGCCGTCGGTGTGCGATCAGCCATTGCGCGGTGGGCGGCACGAGCAGCGCCCACCCCCAGAGAGAATACTGAAGCCAAGGCTGTGAAGTGGTCGATGGTTCCAACCAGACCAGCCCGCCCAGCGCGCAGCCCTGCAGCAAGCCGATCGCGATGATCAGCCAAGAATTGTAGCGGTTCGAAGCCGTGTCGCTCATGGTCCCTCTCTACGCGGCGTGGCGTACTCGGGCGGCTCAGGCATCCGTCAGCCCGCCGCGCGTGACCTACAGATGGCCGACCTGCGTAAAGTCGGACTTCTGCACCGTGCCGGCATCGTCCAACTCGACGACCAGGACGTTCTGCTGGGAGGAGAATCCCTTGGTCTGCGTGAAGACATAGACGAGCGCCTTGCCCTTGGTGTCGGCGATCAGCGGAAAGCGATACTCCCCGCCTGCCGGCCCGAGCAGCGTCACCACCTCGGCGCGGCCCATGCCCTTCTTGATGGATTTCGCCTTCTCCGGATCGTAGTAGGTATGGCCCTCGTGGAACGAACTGGTGAATTCCGTCCCGACCAGCCGGTCATTGTGGAAATAAAAGCCCAGGGCGCGCGCGGCGGTTACGCCTCTCGAACACCGCGCCACTGCCGACATTGGCGTAGGCGTAGGAGATGATCTCAACGGTCTCGCCATTCGAGACCTTCTGGCCCTTGCCGTTGGGCTCGCGGCCAATCATGGCGACGACCTGGCTCTTCGTGGTCGAGCCGAACACCAGCTGGTTGTCCGCTGGCTTGACAAAATTGACGCCCGCGCACGCGACGAGAACCAGCGCGAGAACCAGTCCCGCGGCGAGCTTCGTGAAAGTCATGGTTTCCCCCAACATTGCGAACTGAGACGCGTTAAACGGATCAGACGAAATGCGGACGACGTCGGCCAGGCTACGGGCCGCGAGGTCTCTCTATGCGAACCCCCCTCGCCAGAACTGGCGATGGCTCGAGCCTAGCATAATTCTGCGATGAAATCCTCTGCCTGCGGCGCTATGCGCGCACGCGGCTCGCCGGCAGGCGCACGGTGACGGTGGTGCCGGCGCCGACCTTGCTCTGCAGCGCGATCTTGCCGCCATGGATCTCCACCAACGCGAGCGATAGGGGCAGTCCGAGGCCGGTGCCTTCGTGACGGCGGCTCATGCTGTTTTCCACCTGTCCGAAGGCCGAAAACACTTTCTCGACGTCTCTCTCTTCGATGCCGATGCCGGTGTCGGTTATCGCCACGATGACGTCGCCGCTGGCACTCTCCCGAAATAGCCGGACGGAGACGGTGCCGCCCGCCGGCGTGAACTTGACGGCGTTCGATATGAGATTGAGCAGGACCTGCTTGATCTTGCGCGCGTCGGCCCAGACCCGCGGCAGGGCTTTCGGCAGGTCCAGCTTGAGCGCAATCCGGCCCTCCATCGCTTGCTCGGCGAACAGACGGGCCGTGCTGCGGATTTCGCCGATGAGGTCGACGTCCTCCTCATTGAGCTGCAACTTGCCGGCCTCGTTCTTCGAAATGTCGAGAATGTCGTTGATGACGCCCAGCAGGTGCCGGCTGGAATCGTGGATGTCCTTGATGTATTCGAGATAGCGGCGGCTGCCGAGCGGACCGAAGGTCTCCGTCAGCATGATTTCGGAAAAACCGATGATGGCATTGAGCGGCGTGCGCAGTTCATGGCTCATATTGGCGAGGAACTCGCCCTTCGAGTGACTGGCGCGTTCGGCATCCAGCTTGGCTGCGATCAGTGCCTCTTCGCGGCATTTGATCTCGGTGATATCGCTCAGCATGGTGAGCACGCCGCCCTTGGTGCTGCGGCTCTCGTTGATTTTGAGCCAGCGGCCGTCCGACAGCTGAATTTCCAGCGGCGCGGGCAAGCGACTCCCTGGAGCAGCCTGCGCGATCCACTGGTCGAGCGCTTCCTTGGGGCTCGCCACCAGGCCCGCGTCCCTGGCGGCGGCGAGGATATGCGCGAAGGGCGTCTTGATCGTCACCGCGTCGGCGATGTCGCGAAAGATTTCGCGGAACTTCGAATTGCACAAATTGAGCCGGCTGCGGGAATCGCGCAGCGCGAGTCCCTCGGAGATGTTTTCGATGGTATCGGCCAGGCGTCTTTGACTCTGCTCCGCCGTACGCCGCACCTCCATCTCGGCGGTGATGTCGCGCGCGGTGCCGCGGAAGCCCTTGAATGCGCCGGTCCGCTCGTCGAACATCGGCAGGCCACTCATCAGGAACAACTGAACCTCGCCGTCTTTGCTGACGATTTCGAACAGCGCATCGCGGAACGAGGAGCGCATGTTGCGGTCGGGCAGAGGGGCGGCGTTGGCGTCGGATTGATCGTGACCGGGTATCTGGCCGTCGGGCGTGACGCCCGCCGCCTTGAACCGGCCCAGGGTGAACAGGCTCGTGCCTTGCAGGTGGCGTGGATGCAGCTTGAGCACATCCATGATGCGCGCCGACACATAGGTGAAGTTGAACGCCGGATCGGTTTCCCAGACCCAGTCCAGCACCAACCGCGCCACGTCGCGGAAACGGTCGCGTGCCGCCAGCGTTTCGAGCCAGGCGCGAGCCTCGCGGGTCGCATTCTGATAGACGCCGCCGATGGCGACCAGGCTGCCGCGGTCATCGCGCACCGGAAAATGCTGCGAGCTGAAGAACTCGGTCTCGCTCGTGTTTTCGATCACGTCCTCGCGCCGGATGGTGCGCCCGCTCGCGGCGATCTCGCGGATGATCTCGGTGATGGGAAACGCCGGCATGCTATCGATGGCCAGGAAGCCGGCGCGTTTCTCCGCCATCACCCGTTGCAGCCTGCGGTATTGCTGATTGGCGTAGATAAGCCGGCCGTCGAGGCTCGCCATGTACATCGGCGGACCGTTGTGAAGCAGGTGCATGGCTTCCACCGGGAAGCCGCTGCTTGGAATAGCCGTCAGGCCTGCCGGCGCCGGCAAATCGGCCTGCTGGGATTCTGCCGTGCGAGGTTGAACGGCAGCGATGATCTGTGGTGCCGGCTTACTTGTCATCGCCGGGGTTGGCCACAGATTCCACGACGCGTATGGCGTTCAGGAAATTCGAATCCCGTTGCCATTTTTTCAGCATGCGGTCGGCGGCGTCGGGCTGGATGCGATCGAACAGCTCGAGGATACGCTTGAGGTCCTGCGGGTTGGTGGCGCGGTCGGTGTTGCGTGCCTTGCGGCTCAGCATGAAGATGCTGGCAAAATCGGTTTTGTCGATGCTGACCGCCTTGCACAGGATGGCGAGGGCCTCGCCGCCCGGCTCGAACAGCATGCGGCGCAGCAGCCGCGGGCGCAGGCCGCTGATTTTCGCGAACATTGCCTCGAACAGCGGAATCTCGCCCTGGCGCAGCACCTGGACGAGCATGCGCGGCGTGATCTTGCCGTCTTCGGCCAGACGGTCGGCTAGTTTGGCGGGTTTCGAATTTTCGGCCTCGCCGCTCACGCCGTGACGATGGATGACGTTCTTCACCGTGCTCTCGAGTGTTTCGTCGAGATCGGCGGCATCGACCTTGAAATTCTTGACGATGTGCTGGCGCAGCGCCGCGGAAACCCACCAATACATCTTCTTGGCGAGCTCTGGCTCGAGATCGGGGCGCTTGAGCAGCGGGTTCTGGTAGGTGTCGACGCGCTTCGATTGGTCGACGAGATATTCCATCGTGCTCTTCGAGATGCGCGCGCTGGGGTTCTCGATCATCTTGGCGACGACGTCTTCGTTGCCGGTTTCGACGAGCGCGTCGGTGACGCTTTCGGTCAGGGTCTTGCGCATGGCGATCGCAAGCTGATGCTCGAGCGTGCGGTGGTGGATGATTTCCACCAAGTCGAAGTCGTGCAGGATATCGCTCTGGATCAGCAGCGGATGCGCGACCTCGATCTCGTCGTTGGCGAGGGCGAGGATCAGCTCGTGGGGCGCTTGGTGCGCATCGGCGAGCCGTTCCGCGAGTTCGCGGCGGACCGACATTTCCACGTCGTGAATGATCTGGCGCAGGATGTCGGTCATCAGCGCCTTTTCGCGATCGGTCAGCACATCCTTGTTGTTGAAGAACAGATCGCTGACGGCATTAACCAACGCCTTGCGCCCGGCGGCACTCTTGTCGCGCGCCAACTTGAAGAGCGCCTCCAAGTCGTCGTCGGGCAGGCTTGCTTTCCACTCTGTCATCGATTGCGCTCGCTAGCGGCCGAAGCCGCCGCTGGGTCTTGAAACAGGATCGAAAAAACCAAGTAAATCTTCGGCATACCTCTGCCAAAAGAGGTACAGCCAGGCTCCTTAAACAACCGTAAATGGCGCCAGGCGGCAAACGATCTTTATTTGGCGCGGTGAGCACAACGTTAACTGACTCTTAACGCATCCATGGCTAAACTGGCGCCTATGCAAATTCCTCCGAACGCCGCGCTGCTCAACCTCGTGGCCTCTCTGCCGGCGCAGGGCGCCGCCGCCGCGGCGCCCGCTGCGGCCAAAGCCGCCCCGTCCATCGTCACGCCGCCGGCCGCCACGCTCGCTGATGACGGCCGCCCGCTGCTGAATCCTCTGCCGCGCGGCAGCATTCTCAATATCATCGCCTGAAGATTAGGCCGAAACGGCCTAGCTGAGGCCCATCAGGGACCGTGCGAAGTCGCGCGCCGTGAAGGCGTCGAGATCGTCGATGCCTTCGCCGACGCCGATGGCATGCACCGGCAGGCCGAAGCGTTCGGCCAGCGCCACCAGCACGCCGCCGCGCGCCGTGCCATCGAGCTTGGTCACGATCAGGCCCGATATGCGCGAACGGAAAATTTCCACCTGGGCGAGCGCGTTCTGCCCCGTGGTGGCATCGAGCACCAGCACCGCATCGTGCGGCGCGCTCGGATCGATCTTCTTGATGACGCGCACGATCTTGTCGAGCTCCGCCATCAGATGCTCCTTGTTGTGGAGCCGGCCGGCGGTGTCGATCAGCACCAGCTCGGTGCCCTGATCGCGGGCGGCCTTCAGCGCGTCGAACGCCAGTCCCGCCGCATCCGTCGTGTCCTTGGCGAAGAACGTGGCGCCGGAGCGCTCGCTCCAAACCTTGAGCTGCTCGACCGCCGCGGCGCGGAAGGTATCCCCCGCCGCCACCATCACCGACAGCCCCTGGCGGCGATAATGCGCCGCGAGCTTGCCGATGGTGGTGGTTTTGCCCGAGCCGTTGACGCCGACCACCAGCACCACATGGGGCTTGCGTGTGCGGTCGACGACCAGCGGCTTGGCCAAGGGGCTGAGGATTGCCGCGACCGAATCGGCGAGCGCGCCCTTGACCTCGTCCTCGGCGATTTCCTTATCGAAGCGGTCGCGCGCCAGGTCCTTGGTGAGCATGGCGGCGGTCGCCGGGCCGAGGTCGGCGCGGATCAGCAGCTCTTCGAGCTCGTCCAGCGCGGCCTGGTCGAGCTTGCGCTTGCGGAAGATGCCGGTGATGCCGTCGCTGATCTGGCTCGAGGAGCGGGTCAGGCCGGCCTTGAGGCGCGACAGCCAGCCGCCCTTTCTCCCGTTATCCTCGGGCTTCGCGGTTGCCGCGGGAATCGCCTCGGCCGCGGGCTTATCCGCCTGGGGATTGGTGTCCGGCTCGGGTTTCACCCCCGCATCGGCCGTCGTCTCAGCGTCGGACCTGATTTCGTTGTCGGGCGCGACCTCGGCCTCGGGTTTCACCTCGGACGCCGGCTTGTCGCTGGAGCGACGGAAAAATCGTCCAATCATGGAGTTGCGGCCGCCGTCAGCTTGCCTTCAGCACTGCCGGTGATGCGCGCGGCGATGACCTCGCCGGCCTTATGCGCGCCGGCCATCATCACCGGCACAAAATGCTCGCTGCGGCCCTGGGTTGCGGTTTCCATCAATACGGAAACCGTCCGGCCGTGGAATTGTTGCAGGCTTTTCGCGAGCGCCGCGTCGCCCGCCGCCCGCAGGCGCGCCGCGCGTTCCTTGCGCAACGACACGGGCAGTTGTGGCATGCGCGCCGCCGGCGTGCCGCTGCGCGCCGAAAACGGGAAGACATGCAGGAACGTCAGCCCGCAATCCTCGACCAGGCGCAGCGAGTTCTCGAACATCGCGTCGCTCTCGGTCGGGAAGCCGGCGATCAGGTCGGCGCCGAACAGAATGTCGGGGCGGGCGGCCCGGATGCGGGCGCAGAAATCGACGGCCTGGGCGCGCGAATGGCGCCGCTTCATGCGCTTGAGGATCATATCGTCGCCGGCCTGCAGGCTGAGATGCAGGTGCGGCATCAGCCGCGGCTCGCTCACGATCAGCGACACCAGCTCTTCGTCGATCTCGGCGACATCGATGGAGGAAAGCCGCAGGCGCTTGAGCTCCGGCACGTTGGCGAGCAGCCGGCGCACCATCTGCCCCAGCATCGGGCGGCCCGGCAGATCGGGCCCGTAACTCGTGATATCGACACCCGACAGCACCACCTCCGGATAGCCGTTGGCCACCAGCAGGCGCACCTGTTCGACGATGTCGCCCATCGGCAGCGAGCGGGAATTGCCGCGCCCGTAGGGAATGATGCAGAAGGTGCAGCGGTGGTCGCAGCCCTGCTGCACCTCGATGAAGGCGCGCGCCTTGGGTCCGGCCTTGCCGGCGAAGCCCTCGACCAGATGGCCCGCCGCCTCGCGCAATTCCATGATGTCGGTGATCTGCAGCTTCGGCGCCGGCCCGTCGGCGAGCAGCGCGGCGTAGCTCTCCGCCTTCATCTTCTCGCGCATTGCCGAGCACATGGTCGACCTCGGCCATGGCGGCGAAGCGCTGCGGATCGATCTGCGCGGCGCAGCCGGTGACGATGATCTTCGCGTCGGGCCGTTCGCGCCGCAGCTTGCGGATCGACTGGCGCGCCTGACGCTCGGCCTCGGCGGTCACCGCGCAGGTATTGACCACGACCGCGTCGCTCAGGCCGGCCGCCGCGGCCTGGGCGCGGATCACTTCGGATTCGTAGGCATTGAGCCGGCAGCCGAAGGTCATCACCTCGATCGCGTCATGCGAAGTGGGAGCGAGCGAGTTGGGTTCGCCGCACGGGACGCAATCGCGCGGCGTCGCGACGGACGGCGATACATCGGGCTTGTCGAGTACCGTGGCCATGGCGGCCTCAGGCGACCAGGACGGCGGATTGGGAAAGCAGCGAGGGATCGAGCGTGCCGCGGAAGCTGACCGCCACCGGCCCGGTCATCAGCACGTGGCCTGTCCGGAATCTCGCGCCATTCGATGGTGAGCGCGCCGCCGTCGAGCTCGACGGTCGCCTTGCGGCCCGTGAGGCCGCGGCGGTGGGCATTGACCAGGGCGGCGCAGGCGCCGGTGCCGCAGGCCTGGGTGATGCCGGCGCCGCGCTCCCACACCCGCAGGCGGATGCGGTCGGGCGCGATGACCTGGGCGAAGCCGATATTGGCGCGCTCCGGGAAGGTGGCGTGGAATTCGAGCGGCGGCCCGAGGGTGGCGAGATCGACCGCCTCGGCGTCCGGCACGAAGAAGGTGGCGTGGGGATTGCCGAGCGAGCAGGCCGCCGGATCCGACACCGGGCCGAGCGCCAGGTTGAGGTGCAGGGTGTCCTGGGCGCCATTGGGGTTTGGCGCCAGCGGCACCTCGCGCCAGTCGAGCCGGGCCGGGCCGAAATCGATCGTCACCGCGCCGTTCGGGTTCCCTTGCGCGGCCAGCTCGCCGGCCTTGGTGGCGATAACGGCGCGGGTTTTGCCCGTTTCACCCATCAAAAGCGCCCCGACACAGCGGGTTGCGTTGCCGCAAGCCCCCGATTCGCTGCCATCGGCGTTGCGAATCCGCATAAAAGCGTCCTCGGAGGCCGTTTTTGGCGCTTCCAGCACGATAATCTGGTCGCATCCGACCCCGCGACGGCGATCGGCGATGGCGGCCGCCTGGGCGGCATCGAGCGCGAAGGCGCGCTTGCGGGCGTCGATAATGACGAAATCGTTGCCCAACCCGTGCATTTTGATGAAAGGAACCGGCTCCATGCCGGCCTTATATGGCCCGGACGCCGGTGCAGGCAATGGGATTCGGGAATTTGCCGGCCGGCGATTGCGCCCCGCCGTCCGATTGCGGCATCATGGCTCGTTCAACGACCAGAATGGCGGAAATCCCCATGTCAGCCGACACGGCCACGGCCGAACAGTTGCGCGACCTCACCCTGGAGCAGGTCAACCGGGTCATCGCCCTGACCGATGCCTACAAAACCCACCTGACCGGCACCTTCGGCGCCAATCTTGATGCCGACAAGGTCGCCCAGGATGTCCCCTCGGGCGGATCGGCCCAAGGGCAGGCTCTTGTCAGCTTCATTGAAGGCCTCACCCGGGCCGAGCGCTCCGAGCTGGTCGGGCTGGTGTGGTTCGGCATGGGCGACCACGAGCCGTTCTCCGCCGCCCGCGAATATGCCCGCGCCACGGCGGATGCCGGCATCGCGCAATATCTCGCGAAGAAGGCTTTGGTTTTGCCCGACTACCTGCGCACGGCCCTGGCCGCCCTGGGCGGTCCCGCGAACTAAAGGCTCTGGACAGGTCCATCATTTGATGTATATTTAGCCCTCAATTGATGGAGGGCCGATGAACCCGCCAGCCCAGCAAGACGCACTCCGACCACCGGCGGACGTCCAGGATTTCTCCGACGAGGCTGATCGCCGGCGTCTCACGGCAACCGCCTTGAAAGCCTATCGCCGGCTGGCCGAGCGCTGGTCGCTGACCACACAGGAGGCGGCCGCCCTGCTCGGCGTCTCGACCAGCACCTGGGAAAGAATCAAGCGCGGCACCTGGGACAGCCATCTGAGCCAGGATCAACTGACTCGCGTGTCGGCGCTCGTCGGCATCTTCAAAGGACTGCATCTGTTGTTCGCGGACGACATGGCGGAGCGTTGGCCACGATTGGCAAACACCGGCCCTCTGTTCCATCGCGCCAGCCCGATCGATGCGATGATCGCCGGTGGCATTCCGCAGATGATCGAGATTCGGCGCTACGTCGACGCGGTGCGCGGCGGGCTCTAGCTTGTCCATGCTCGATGGCCTGCCCGTCGTCCGGGCGGCGTTTCCCCGCACCGTCCGACTCGTGACCACCGCGCGCCTGCGCGCGGCTGTGCTGCGCCCGCTGGTCGACAACGACGCCGAGCTCACCGAACTCGCCGAGCTCGAAGGTGCGACCAGTGCGCGTATGGTGGGGCAAAACCGAGGTACCGCAAGCATCGACCCCAAGGAATTCGTCTATGGCGTTCCCCATGCCCATTTCATCAATGCGAGCTTCGCTTATGCCAAGCCGCGTGAACTGAGCCGCTTCAGTGGACCGAACCGGGGCGCGTGGTACGCGGCGCTGCATGTCGACACCTGCCTGCGCGAGGTGATCTTTCACATGGGAGAATTCCTGGGCGCGGCGGGCGACTTCAATGCCATCGTGGATTATGTGGAGATGTTCGCGAGCTTTGCCGGCGAATTCGTCGATCTCCGGCGGGTGACGCCGAAGCCGGTGTATCTGGACCCGGACACGGCAATCGGCTATCCGCCGGGCAATGCACTCGCCGATGCGGTCCGCGCTCAAGGATTGAACGGGATCATCTATCCGTCGGTGCGCCATGCCGGCAGCACCTGCGTGGTCGCGCTCTGGCCGCACGCCGTGCAGTCGGTCGCACAGGGCGGCATCTATCGCGTGACCTGGAAAGGTGCGCCGGAGCCGGTCGTGGGGCATCTATCCTCTTCGGCCTGAGGATTGTGGCGGGATCGTCGGAGCGGGAGCGAGGCCAGACACCCGATTTCTTGACTCTTCCGCCCTCCCCGGCCTAACTTCCGCCCGCTCAAGAGCAGTTTCGTTCTTGTCCCGCCAGCCCTGAGGGGGCGAGTGGCCGCCAGTCCGCGAGTGTCGCGCACTGGCGTTTTTCGCTTGGCGCGGCGGCAAAAGCACGGCCTCCTTGAGCCAAGGCATTGGAAAGACTGCATGTTTGAAGGTCTGAGCACGAAACTGACCGGGGTTTTCGACCGGCTGACCCGCCGCGGCGCGCTGCGCGAGGCCGACGTGGCCGAGGCCATGCGCGAAGTGCGCGTGGCGCTGCTCGAGGCCGACGTCGCCCTGCCGGTGGTCAAGGATTTCGTCGCCAAGGTGAGCGAGAAGGCGGTCGGCGAGGAGGTGATCCGCTCGGTCTCGCCCGGCCAGATGGTCATCAAGATCGTCCATGACGAGCTGGTCGCCATGCTCGGCGCCGACGAATCGGCGCTCAACCTGACCGCCGTGCCGCCGGTGGCGATCATGATGGTCGGGCTGCAGGGTTCGGGCAAGACCGACCTCGGCCGCCAAGATCGCGCTGCCGCCTGCAGATGCGCGACAAGAAGAAGGTGCTGCTCGCCTCGCTCGACGTGCATCGCCCGGCGGCGCAGGACCAGTTGGAGATTCTCGGCATCCAGGCCAACGTCGCCACGCTGCCGATCGTCACGGGCGAGCCGCCGGAGATGATCGCCGCGCGCGCCATGGATACCGGGCGGCGCGAAGGCTACGACGTGGTCATCCTCGATACCGCCGGCCGCCTGCATATCGACGACGCGCTGATGGACGAAGCGGCGCGCGTGCGCGACATCGTCAAGCCGACCGAAACCCTGCTCGTCGCCGATGCCATGACCGGCCAGGACGCGGTCACCGTCGCGAAGGCCTTCGCCGAGCGCATCGGCATCACCGGCATCGTGCTGACCCGCGTCGATGGCGATGCGCGCGGCGGTGCGGCGCTCTCGATGCGCGCCGTCACCGGCAAGCCGATCAAGCTGATGGGCGTCGGCGAGAAGCTCGACGCGCTGGAGGATTTCCATCCCGATCGCATCGCCGCGCGCATCCTCGGCATGGGCGACGTCGTCACCCTGGTCGAGCGGGCGGCGGAAGACAGTCGACCAGGCCGAGGCGGAGAAGCTCGCCGCCAAGATGCAGAAGGGCGGCTTCGATCTCGACGACATGCGCGACCAGTTGCAGCAAGCTGAAGAAGATGGGCGGTCTCGGCGGCATCATGGGCATGCTGCCCGGCGTCGGCAAGATCAAGGCGCAGATCGCCCAGGCCAAGATCGACGAGAAGATGATCTGCGCGCCAGGAGGCGATCATCAGCGCATGACCAAGGCCGAGCGGCGCAACGTCAAGCTGCTCAACGCGCTCGCGCAAGCGCCGCATCGCGGCCGGCATCGGGCACCAGGTCGAGGAAGTGAACCGGCTGGTCAAGCAGTTCCTCGACATGAGCACGCATGATGAAGCAAGGCGAGCAAGCTCGGCCAGAAGGGCCTGCAGCGTCACGGCCTGCGCGGCCTCATGCCGCACTGAATTCCGCGGCCATGCCGCACCGGCTTTAACGACACACCGCAGAACGAACCGAATATCCACATCAACCGACGAATTCAAACCAGGAGCACAGCAACTCATGGCACTGAGCATCCGCCTGACCCGCGGCGGCGCCAAGAAGCGCCCGTTCTATCACATCGTCGTCGCCGATTCGCGCAGCCCGCGCGACGGCCGCTTCATCGAGAAGCTCGGCCACTACAATCCGATGGTGGAGAAGGACGATCCGAAGCGCGTCGTCATGGACGTCGAGCGCATCAAGCATTGGCTGTCGGTCGGCGCCCAGCCGACCGACCGCGTCGCCCGTTTCCTCGGCGAGGCCCAGCTGATCCCGATGCCGAAGTGGAACGAGACGCCGAAGCAGAGCGCGCCGAAGGCGAAGGCGCAGGAGCGCGCCAAGGCCGCCGCTGCCGCCGCCGAAGCGCCCGCCGCCGAAGCGCCGGCTGGCGAGGCTGCCGCCGAAGCGCCGGCGTCCTAAGGCGACAACGAGCCAGGCACCGCAAGGACGCTCGACATCATGGCCGCGCAACTGCGCAACGCTTCGACCCAAGGGTCGAACAAGACCGCTGCTTCACCCGCCCGGAAGGCTGCTTCCGGCGCGGCCGAAGCGCGCGTCTGCGTCGGCGCGATCGCGGCGGCCCATGGCATCAGGGGCGAGGTGAAGATCAAGGCCTTCACCGACGATCCGCTGAGCGTCGGAGCCTACGGCGCGCTGTCGGACGAGACGGGTGCGCGCCAGTTCCGGCTGTCGCATCTGCGCGCGCCGGGCGGCGCCGCCGGCGAGTCGGTGGTGATCTGCCGCATCGACGGCGTCGCCGACCGCAATGCCGCCGAAGCGCTGCGCGGCCTGCGGCTCTACGTGCCGCGCGCGGCTTTGCCGCCGGCCGAGCCGGACGAGTTCTACCATCACGATCTGATCGGGCTGACGGCCGTGCTGGTCGACCGGCGAGCGGCTCGGCACGGTTCGCGCCGTGGACAATTTCGGCGCCGGCGATCTGCTCGACATCGCGCGCGACGGATGGCAGCTCGGTGGTGGTGCCGTTCACCAACGCGGTGGTGCCGATGGTCGATCTCGCCGCCGGCCAGGTCGTCATCGATCCGCCCGAGGGCCTGCTCGACAAGCCGGGCGAAGGCGAACCGGGCGGCGAAGAGGAGGCGGGCAAGTCATGAGCACGCGCACCGCGCCCTGGACCGCCAATGTGCTGACCCTGTTCCCGGAGATGTTTCCCGGGCCGCTCGGCCATTCGCTCGCCGGCCGCGCGCTGCCGACGGGCATCTGGGCGCTCAACGCGGTCGACATCCGCAGCTTCGCCACCGACAAGCACCGCACGGTGGACGACACGCCGTTCGGCGGCGGCGCCAGCATGGTGCATGCGCCCCGACGTGGTCGACGCGGCGCTCGATTCGGCTGAGCGCCAGCGACAGGCCCGGTGATCTATCTCACGCCGCGCGGCAAGCTGCTCGACCAGGCGACCGTGCGCCGGCTGGCCGCGGCGCCGGCGATCACGCTGCTGTGCGGCCGCTTCGAAGGCGTCGACCAGCGCGTCATCGAGGCGCGCCGGCATGGAGGAGATCAGCATCGGCGATTTCGTCCTGTCGGGCGGCGAGCCGGCGGCGATCACGCTGATCGACGCCTGCGTGCGCCTGCTGCCCGGCGTGATCGGCGCCACCGCGTCGCTGACCGAGGAAAGCTTCGAGCAGGGTCTGCTCGAATATCCCCATTACACCCGGCCGCAGAGCTGGCAGCGGCCGCGCCGTGCCGGAGGTTCTGCTGTCCGGCCATCACGAGAAAATCCGCGCCTGGCGGCTCGCCCAGGCGGAGCAAGTCACGCGCGACCGGCGTCCCGACCTGTGGGACCGCTATGTCGCGCGCAACCATCAACCGCCCACACGTCCGTAATTCTGCGGCCGGGCATAGGTAAAAAAAGGTAGCTGCCATGAACCTCATCGAGCAGCTGGCAGCAAGAACAGATTGCCAAGCTCACGGCCGACCGGGCCGTGCCGGACTTCGCCCCGGGCGATACCCTGCGCGTCAACGTGAAGGTGGTCGAAGGCGACCGCTCGCGCGTCCAGGCCTTCGAAGGCGTGTGCATCGCGCGCTCGAACGCCGGCCTGAACACCTCCTTCACCGTGCGCAAGATCTCCTACGGCGAGGGCGTCGAGCGCGTCTTCCCGCTCTATTCGCCGAACGTGGTCGAAGATCGAAGTGGTGCGCCGCGGCGACGTGCGTCGCGCCAAGCTCTATTACCTGCGCGGCCGCACCGGCAAGCGCGCGCGCATCGCCGAGAAGCAGACCTTCCGCGACACCGACGTGGCGTCGGCCAGCGATCTGCCGGCCGAGGCGGGTGCCGCGGACGCGTCTGTCGCGACCGAGGCCAAGACCGCGAAGAAGGCCAAGAAGGCGAAGGCCGCGCCGGCGCAGGCCTGATCTCGGCCGATGGGAACCAGGGCGCGGCTTTACGATGATGCCGCGCCACCCCATCTCTGACGTAGCGATGTGGCCGGGGTATGGTCCGGCTGTTTGGAGAGAAGTCAATGGCACAGCCCAAGACCCTGTTCGACAAGATCTGGGACAGCCACGTCGTGCAGCGCGACGCCGACGGCACCTGCCTGCTCTATATCGACCGCCATCTGGTCCATGAGGTGACCAGCGCCGCAGGCCTTCGACGGGCTGCGCCTGTCGGGCCGCAAGGTGCGCCGGCCCGACGCGACGCTCGCCGTCGCCGACCACAACGTGCCGACCACGCCGGACCGGGTGAAGGGCATCGCCGAGGAAGAGTCGCGCATCCAGGTCGAGACGCTGGAGGACAACGCGCGCCGAGTTCGGCATGCCACTACTTCCCGCATGAGCGACGTGCGCCAGGGCATCGTGCACATCATCGGGCCGGAGCTGGGCTTCACCCAGCCGGGCATGACCATCGTCTGCGGCGATTCAGCCACACCGCGACCCACGGCGCGTTCGGCGCGCTCGCCTTCGGCATCGGCACCTCGGAGGTCGAGCATGTGCTGGCCACCCAGACGCTGCTCCAGAAGCCGGCGAAGAACATGCGCATCACGGTCGACGGCAAGCTGCGCGCCCGGCGTCGGCGCCAAGGACATCATCCTCGCCATCATCGGCAAGATCGGCACCGCCGGCGGCACCGGCCATGTCATCGAATACGCCGGCGAGGCGATCCGCGCCCTGTCATGGAAGGCCGCATGACGGTCTGCAACATGGCGATCGAGGGCGGCGCGCGCGCCGGCCTGATCGCGCCGGACGAGACCACCTTCGACTATATGAAGGGCCGCCCGATGGCGCCCAAGGGCGAGGCAGTGGGACAAGGCGGTCGCCTATTGGAAGACGCTGCCGTCCGATCCGGGCGCGCATTACGACAAGCGAAGTCACGCTGCGCGCCGACGAGATCGTGCCGCAGGTCACCTGGGGCACCAGCCCCGAGGACGTGCTGCCGATCACCGGCGCGGTGCCCGATCCGGCCGCGGTCGAGCGACGAGAGCCGGCGCCGCTCGATGGTGCGCGCGCTCGAATACATGGGCCTGCACGCCGGGCACGCAAGCTGCAGGACGTCAAGATCGACGCGTCTTCATCGGCTCCTGCACCAACGGCCGCATCGAGGACCTGCGCGCCGCCGCCGCGGTCGCCAAGGGCCAGCAAGGTCGCCGACGGCGTGCGCGCGCTGGTCGTGCCGGGCTCCGGCCTGGTGAAGGAGCAGGCCGAGGAGGAAGGGCTCGACCGATGCTTCATCGAAGCCGGCTTCGAATGGCGCGAGCCGGGCTGCTCCATGTGCCTCGGCATGAACCCGGACAAGCTGGCGCCGGGCGAGCGCTGCGCCTCGACCTCGAACCGCAACTTCGAGGGCCGCCAGGGCCCCGGCGGGCGCACCCATCTGATGAGCCCGGCGATGGCCGCCGCGGCCGCGGTCACCGGCCACCTGACCGACGTGCGCGAGCTCTAAGCCGAAGGGGAGCGCGACCGATGGACAAGTTCACCACGCTGACCGGCATCGCCGCGCCGCTGCCGATGATCAATGTCGACACCGACAAGATCATCCCCGCGCGCTTCCTCAAGACGATCAAGCGCACCGGCCTCGGCAAGCGCGCTGTTCGACGACATGCGCTACAACCGGACGGCAAGGAGAGACCCGACTTCGTGCTCAACCAGGAGCCCTACCGCAAGGCGGAGATCCTGGTCGCCGGCGAGAATTTCGGCTGCGGCTCGTCGCGCGAGCACGCGCCCTGGGCGCTGCTGGACTTCGGCATCCGCTGCGTCATCGCGCCGGACTTCGCCGACATCTTCTACAACAACTGCTTCAAGAACGGCATCCTGCCGATCAGCTGCCGCAGGAGACCGGTCGACCAGCTGATGGACGACGCCGAGCTGGGCGCCAACGCCCGCCTCACCGTCGATCTCGAGACGCAGGAGATCACCCGGCCGAACGGCGAGAAGATCAAGTTCGACGTCGACCCGTTCCGCAAGCACTGCCTGCTGAACGGCCTCGACGACATCGGCCTGACCCTGCAGAACGACAGGACGCGATCGACGCCTACGAGACGAAGCAGCAAGACAACGCAGCCCTGGCTTTACGCGTAAGCGACCACCTAGCCGTCATGGCCGGGCTTGGCCCGGCCATGACGAGTAACAAGACACTTCAGACGGGACAAGCCACATGATGGCCGCGAACAAGAAGCTGCTGATCCTGCCCGGCGACGGCATCGGCCCCGAGGTCATGCGCGAAGTGACGCCGCGTCATCGACTGGATGGACAAGCGCCGCGCCGTCACCTTCGACATCGAGGAAGGCGCTGGTCGGCGGCGCCGCCATCGACGACGAACGGCGCGCCGCTGCACCGACGAGACGATGGACGACGCGCATGAGCGGCCGACGCCGTGCTGTTCGGCGCGGTCGGCGGCCCGAAATGGGACAAGCTGCCGTTCGAGAAGCAGCCGGAGCGCGGCCTGCTGCGCCTGCGCAAGGAGCTGGGCCTGTTCGCCAACCTGCGCCCGGCGATCGGTGTTCGACGCGCTGGCCGATGCCTCGACGCTGAAGCCCGACCTGGTGCGCGGGCTCGACATCATGATCGTGCGCGAGCTGACCGGCGGCGTCTATTTCGGCGAGCCGCGCGGCATCGAGACGCTGCCCGACGGCGAGCGCCGCGGCGTCGACACCCAGGTCTACACCACCGCCGAGATCGAGCGCGTCGCCCGCGTCGCCTTCGAGCTGGCGCGCAAGCGCAGCAACAAGGTGACCTCGGTCGAGAAGGCCAACGTCATGGAGTCCGGCGTGCTGTGGCGCGAGGAGGTCACGAAGCTGCACGAGGCCGAATATCACGGACGTCGAGCTCAGCCACATGTATGCCGACAACTGCGCCATGCAGCTGGTGCGCGCGCCCAAGCAGTTCGACGTCATCGTCACCGACAACCTGTTCGGCGACATGCTGTCCGACTGCGCCGCGATGCTGACCGGCTCGCTCGGCATGCTGCCCTCGGCCTCGCTCGGCGCCGCCGGACGCCATCGGGCCGGCGCACGGCGCTCTACGAGCCGATCCACGGCTCGGCGCCCGACATCGCCGGCAAGGGCATCGCCAACCCGCTGGCGCCGATCCTGCTCGCTTCGCCATGCTGCTGCGCTACTCCTTCGACATGAGCGAGGACGCCGACCTGGTCGAGACGGCGGTCCAGAACGTGCTCAACGCGCGGCTTCCGCACCGCCGACATCATGCAGCCGGGCAAGACCCTGGTCTCGACCACGCCAGATGGGCGAGCGGTGACCAAGGAGCTCGACAAGCTCGCGGCCTAGAAGCTGCACGCCTACGCGAGCCGCCTCGGCGGCGCCGGCATGGACGAAGAGGGCTCGCGGCATCGCCGCGGGCCTTTTTCTTTGGCTCAAGCGCCGTGGCGCGGACCGGTCTCGACGGCGTCCCGGTCGGACAGGGACGGATCGTCGGACGCGTGGGTCGCGGGTCCGCTCCGGCCGGATTGCGGTGGGTCGCGGGTCCGCTCCGGCCGCGGATTGCCCGGGTGCAGCATTCCAGCAACGGCCTGCGGCAGAGCGGAGTTCCGCCCCGCTCGCCCCGCCAACCGCCCTCGCGACCCTTGAAACGGCGGGTTTTTGCCGTTAAGTCATGCCACTTCCGGCCCTGCGGGGCCCTTCAGTCGCGGACCAGAACCATGGGCTACAAAGTTGCCGTCGTCGGCGCCACCGGCAATGTCGGGCGCGAAATGCTTGTCACCCTGGCGGAACGCAAGTTCCCGGCCGATGAAGTGATCGCGCTCGCCTCCTCGAAATCGATCGGCAGGGAGGTCTCCTTCGGCGACACAGCACGCTCAAGGTGCAGGGACCTCGCGACCTTCGACTTCAAGGGCATCGACATCGCCCTGTTCTCGCGCCGGCGGCAAGACCGCCGAGGTCCATGCCCCGCGCGCCGCCAAGGCCGGCTGCGTGGTGATCGACAATTCCTCGCACTTCCGCATGGACCCGGACATCCCGCTGGTGGTGCCCGAGGTCAATCCCGAGGCGCTCAAGGGCTACGCCAAGCGCAACATCATCGCCAACCCGAACTGCTCGACCATCCAGATGGTGGTGGCGCTCAAGCCGCTGCACGACGCTGGCGACCATCAAGCGCGTCGTGGTCGCGACCTACCAGTCGACTTCGGGCGCCGGCAAGGCCGCCATGGACGAGCTGTTCAACCAGACCCGCGGCATCTACGTCAACGATCCGATCAAGAAGGAGAAGTTCACCAAGCAGATCGCCTTCAACGTCATTCCCCACATCGACGTCTTCATGGACGACGGCTCGACCAAGGAGGAATGGAAGATGGTGGTCGAGACCAAGAAGATCCTCGATCCCGGCGATCAAGGTGACGGCGACCTGCGTGCGCGTGCCGATCTTCATCAGCCATGCCGAGGCGGTCAACATCGAGTTCGAGAAGCCGCTCTCCGCCGACGAGGCGCGCAACATCCTGCGCGAGGCGCCGGGCGTCGCCGTGATCGATCAGCCGCGCCGACGAAGGCTACGTCACGCCGGTCGAGACGCGCCGGCGAGGACCTGGTCTTCGTCAGCCGCATCCGCGAGGATTCGACCGTCGAGCACGGGCTCAGCCTGTGGGTGGTCGCCGACAATCTGCGCAAGGGCGCCGCGCTCAACGCCGTGCAGATCGCCGAAGAGCTGATCAAGACGTATATGCGAAAGGCAGCCTGAGGCCGCTCGATCGCAAGACGGCTGCCGGCCTCGGGCATTCGAACTGGCCTGCGACCGATTCGCGCACGTCGCGACCATCGCCAAAAGAAAGCCGCCGGAAGGCGGCTTTTCTGTTTCCGATCGGCGGATTGCCGGGGCGTCGTCCGGCGAAGCGGAAGCCGGTTCGGCGTCGAGACTCGGCCAGATCAGGCCCGGGGAGACTGACCCGGCTCGATCGCGGCGGATCAGGCTTTAGGCCGGGGGCGGCAGGGCGATGGGGGCTTGGCCGCGCTCCTGCGGCGTCAGCCGGTGCTCGAGCCTGTCGTTGTCCATGCTGACCAGCGAGATCAGCAGCAGCGCACCGAAGGCGAGGATCATGGCGCCGCTCACCCGGTTGATCCACAGCACGCCGCGCTCGGCGACCTTGCCGTGAAACGCGCCGGCCACCACGGTCAGCAGCAGCCACCAGACCGCGGCGCCGACGAACACGCCGATGGTCAGCGCGAATCCCCAGCGGATGTTGTCGGCGAGATGCGGGATGTTCATGGCGGCATAGATCGCGGCGAAGGAGATCACCGTGATCGGGTTGGTCAGCGTCACCAGGAAGGCCGAGACGAAATCGCCGATCAGCCCCTTGCGGTCGCGCGTCGCGGGCGGCGGCAGCTTGCGCGTCAGCACCGAACGCAGGCCGATCAGGCAGAGCACGCTGCCGCCGACGAAGCGCAGCCAGTTGTTGTGCTCGATCAGCGGTCCCGCGATGAAGCCGAAGCCGAACGCCGCGATGGCGCCGAAGAAGGTGTCGGCGAGCGCCGCGCCCAGGCCGGAGACATAGCCCGCGAGCTTGCCCTGGGCGATCGTGCGATGGATGCACATGATGCCGACGGGGCCGACCGGCGCGGCAATGACAAAACCGACGAAGATTCCCTTGATGAAAAAAATCGAGACTTCCATCTCCGCCGCTTTTCTCCCGCGCCTCGCCTCGCGCACTCGACCCTGTGGCGCGGAAAACCGCGACGGCGTGCGATGTCTCGGTCGCGCCGCTGGTTTCTGGTTACGCGCCCGCGCTTCTTATCCCAGCCTCGGCGCCGCTGACAACAGTCCATGCGCGTTGCGGAAGCCGGGGCGACTTTAGCGTGTCGTCGACCCGAACACCACATGTTGGGGTTTTCTGGAGTTATCCACACAAGTCGCTTGATCAGGGCGGGCAAACCGCGTAAAGAAAGAGGCGTCAGGTGCACAGGTTCCGAAGAAACTTGCGCGTGGTGCCCGGCAAGACACCGACCTGACGCCTCGGGGAGCCGGCCTGACTCCCGATACGGAAAGTCGTCGGACGTTGGTCGCCCCCTTTCCGGTCAACACGTCCCCAGGGAGAGATGCGTCAACCAACCCGGTGGGCTCGGCCACGACCTCCTTGTGGGGAGATGGGCCGAAGTCCTTCGGCACGGTTTCTCGCGAAACCGGTCTTCCCGGCACGCCTTCCTCTCTCCTATCCCGGGCGCTTCGCGCGGCGGGTCCGCTGCTGCGACGATCTCCGCGAAGAGACATCACCACACAGCCTCGCCTTCCACGCGGTCGGCCGTCTCTCGACGGCCGTCCATGAGCCGGCGGGTCCTGGGGGAACCGGGCGGCTCCGAAGCGCCGGTCTCGTCGAGAGACAGGCGTTCCGTCCGGCGTTGCTCCTCGAAGCTCATCGGTGCGACCCGCTTCGCCGCGAGGCCGGCGTCCTCACGGACGCCTTCCGCCGGTGCGGATGCTGCGATGACCTGCTCGCGCCGGTGACCGCCGCATCCCCGGACTTTCGCTCGTGGAGGCGAGGCCGAAGCCTTCGCGACGCTCCACACGCTACTTGCCCGGAACCTTCACGTATCGCCATCATAATTCCCGGAGCGCGTGATGACGACAAGATCAAACGGGCCGGCGCCAAGAAAAATCTTGTGCATAACAAGGACATCTCTGCACAATGGACACACAGTTCTTCCACAATGTTATCCACACGCTTGCGGCGTGCTGCGCTTAACATGTTGATCTCACTCGAGCCCGCATTTCTATTCCACACTGTCAGCGAACGAGTCGTGCGATGAGCCGTCAACCGCGCCTGGAAATTCTCTACTGCCGGCAATGCCGCTGGCTGCTGCGCGCCGCGTGGATGGCGCAGGAGATGCTGACCACCTTCTCGGAGGAGCTCGGCGAGGTCGCGCTGCTGCCCGGCACCGGCGGCATTTTCGAGATCCGCCTCGACGGCGAACTGCTGTGGTCGCGCAAGGAACGCGGCCGCTTCCCGGAAAGCCGCGAGATCAAGCAGATGGTGCGCGACCGCATCCAGCCCGAGCGCGCCCTCGGTCATTCGGACCGACCGGTGGGCGAGGGCGCCCTGCCGGACGGCGCCGACGACGCGGAGTGACGACGCGGCGTAACGGGTCCGCGCGCCGGCCGCCGACGTGATGCCCCCCGTGCCTTCGCACCTCCTCGATAGGCCGGGTGAGGGTGCGGAGCGCAGCAGGCGTCATTCCTTAACACCCAACCCGCCCTCTCTACGAAGCGGGGTAGCCGGTCGCGCAGGATCGTCCGGCCACGAGGGACGGCGTGCGCCAAGTTTCGGACTCGCTTGCCGGTGGGTCGTGTCACGCCGCCATGCGCGGACAGTGCTGTATAAGTTCCCGGAGGTCGCGGGATGGCAGGCATGCGGCCGCGGCAACGCTCGGCTCGGGGCGGCTCATTGACTTGCTAAGCCGGTGACGCTACACCCCTTTCCGGCGCGGCCCGCGTGGCCCGCGCCGCCCGCGTACACCGGCCGGTTCGCCGGACTCGTCCACCGGCCTTGCGCCGGATCCACTCGACCGGCGTCCGCCGGACCGCTTCATGACTGGCCCTTTGCCCTAGGCTTTTCCATGGCTGCTCGACCCAATCGCCCGCTTTCGCCCCATCTGCAGGTCTATCGCTGGCAGTGGACCATGTCCCTGTCGATCCTGCACCGCATCACCGGCGTCGGCCTCGGCCTCGGCTCCCTGCTGCTGGTCTATTGGCTGACCGCGGCCGCCACCGGCCCCGAGGCCTATGCGCGCGCCCAGGGCTTCGTCGGCTCGTGGCTCGGCCTGCTCCTGCTGTTCGGCTTCTCGCTCGCGCTGTTCTATCACCTGGCCAACGGCATCCGGCACCTGTTCTGGGACGCCGGCCGCGGCTTCGAGCTCAAGACCGCCTATGCCAGCGGCCTCGCCGTGCTCGCCGCCGCCGTGCTGCTCACCGCGCTTGCCTGGATCGTCGGCCTGAGCATGTGGGGGACGGCTGATGAGCGAACCGGGTTCCGTCGAACGCCTGCGCTCGCCGCTCGGCCGCGTGCGCGGCCTGGGCTCCGCCAAGGAAGGCGCCCATCACTGGTGGGTCCAGCGCCTGACCTCCGTCGCCCTGGTGCCGCTGATCCTGTGGTTCGTGGCCTCGATCGTCGGGCTGGTCGGCGCCGATCACGCCGCCTTCACCGCCTGGCTGCGCCAGCCGCTCAACACCATCCTGATGACCGCGCTGCTCGCCGCCGGCTTCTGGCATCTGCAGCTCGGCCTGCAGGTCATCATCGAGGATTACGTCCACAACGACGCGGCGAAGATCGCCAGCATCGTGGTGGTCAAGTTCGCCGCGGCCCTTCTCGCGCTGGGCGGCATCTTTTCCGTTCTCAAGATCGCTTTCGGGGGCTGAGTCGTTCCGATGCCCAAGGCTTACCAGATCATCGATCACAACTACGACGTCATCGTCGTCGGCGCCGGCGGCGCCGGATTGCGCGCCACCCTCGGCATGGGCGCGGCCGGCTTCAAGACCGCCTGCATCAGCAAGGTCTTCCCGACGCGCAGCCACACGGTCGCGGCCCAGGGCGGCATCAGCGCGGCGCTCGGCAACCTCGACCCGGACGACTGGCGCTACCACATGTACGACACGGTCAAGGGCTCCGACTGGCTCGGCGACCAGGACGCGATCGAATACATGTGCCGCAACGCGATCGACGCGGTGATCGAGCTCGAGCATTTCGGCGTGCCGTTCTCGCGCACCCCGGAGGGCAAGATCTACCAGCGGCCGTTCGGCGGCCACACGCTGGAATACGGCAAGGCCATGGCGCGCCGCGCCTGCGCCGCCGCCGACCGCACCGGTCACGCCATCCTGCACACGCTGTATCAGCAGTCGCTCAAGCACAAGGCGGAGTTCTTCATCGAGTATTTCGCCCTCGATCTGTTGATGGACGAGGACGGCGGCTGCGGCGGCGTGCTCGCCTGGTGCCTCGACGACGGCACCATCCACCGCTTCCGCGCCCAGACCACGGTGCTCGCCACCGGCGGCTACGGCCGCGTCTATTTCTCCTGCCACCTCGGCGCACACCTGCACCGGCGACGGCAACGCCATGGCGCAGCGCGCCGGCGTGCCGCTCCAGGACATGGAGTTCGTCCAGTTCCACCCGACCGGCATCTACGGCTCGGGCTGCCTGATCACCGAGGGCGCGCGCGGCGAGGGCGGCTATGTCACCAACGCCGAGGGCGAGCGCTTCATGGAGCGCTACGCGCCGTCTGCCAAGGACCTCGCGTCGCGCGACGTGGTCAGCCGCGCCATGACCATCGAGATCCGCGAGGGCCGCGGCGTCGGTCCCAACAAGGACTATATCCACCTGCATCTGGAGCATATCGCGCCCGAGGTGCTGGCCGAGCGGCTGCCCGGCATCTCCGAGACGGCGAAGATCTTCGCCGGCGTCGACGTGACCAAGGAGCCGATCCCGATCCTGCCGACCGTGCACTACAACATGGGCGGCGTGCCGACCAACTATCATGGCGAGGTGCTGCGCCCGACCGCGGCCGATCCGGACGCCGCCATGCGCGGCCTGATGGCGGTCGGCGAGGCGGCCTGCGTCTCGGTGCACGGCGCCAACCGGCTCGGCACCAACTCGCTGCTCGACCTCGTGGTGTTCGGCCGCGCCGCGGCGCACCGCGCCATGGCGACGCTCAAGCCGGGCGCCACGCTGGCGCCGGTGCCCGATTCGGCGACCGAGCGCGCGCTGGAGCGCTTCGACCGCATCCGCCACGCCAGCGGCGGCACGCCGACGCGCGAGATCCGCCTGACCATGCAGCGCATCATGCAGAACAACTGCGCCGTGTTCCGCACCGCCAAGGTGCTGGCCGAGGGCAAGCAGCTGATCGACCAGGCGGCGGCCTCCATGTCGACGCTCAAGGTCAACGACAGGTCGCTGATCTGGAATTCCGACCTGGTCGAGGCGCTCGAGCTCGACAACCTGATGGGCCAGGCGGTCGTCACCATGTATTCCGCCGAGGCGCGCCACGAGAGCCGCGGCGCGCATGCCCACGAGGACTATCCGGCGCGCGACGACGTCAACTGGCTGAAGCACACGCTGGCCTACCGCGACACAGCGGGCAAGGTCGCGCTCGATTACCGGCCGGTGCACATGTACACGCTGACCGACGAGGTCGAGGTCATTCCGCCCAAGGAACGCGTCTACTGATCGCGTCCGAACGAGCGAAGAGAGAGAGCAAGGACAGAGTCGATGGTTGAATTCGCGTTGCCGCGCAATTCGAAGGTCCAGGACGGAAAGCGCTTCCCGGCCGCCGCCGGCGCCAAGACCGTGCGCACCTTCAAGATCTACCGCTGGGACCCGGACACCGGCGAGAACCCGCGGCTCGACACCTACGAGGTCGACATGTCGACCTGCGGCCCGATGGTGCTCGACGCCCTGATCAAGATCAAGAACGAGATCGACACCACGCTGACCTTCCGCCGCTCGTGCCGCGAGGGCATCTGCGGCTCGTGCTCGATGAACATCGACGGCACCAACACGCTGGCCTGCATCAAGCCGATCGAGGAGATCGCCGGCGACGTGAAGATCTATCCGCTGCCGCACATGGCGGTGGTCAAGGACCTGGTGCCGGACCTCACCAACATCTGGGCGCAGTACCAGTCGATCGAGCCCTGGCTGCAAGACCGACACGCCGCCGCCGGGACCGCGAGCGGCTGCAGAGCCCGGAGGAGCGCGCCAAGCTCGACGGCCTGTGGGAATGCATCCTGTGCTTCTGCTGCTCGACCTCGTGCCCGAGCTACTGGTGGAACGGCGACCGCTTCCTCGGCCCGGCCATCCTGCTGCAGGCCTATCGCTGGATCGCCGATTCGCGCGACGAATACACCGGCGAGCGGCTCGACGCGCTGGAGGACCCGTTCCGCCTCTATCGCTGCCACACCATCATGAACTGCACCCGCACCTGCCCGAAGAACCTCAACCCGGCGAAAGCCATCGGCGAGATCAAGGAACTCATGGTGGTGCGTCGCGCGTAAACGCGGCAAGGCGCGCCTCAGGCGCGCGTGTCCGAATCGCGCCTCAGCGCTTCAAGACGTCGCCTCGGTGCCCAGGGACAGCGCGCCCGAGGCTGGATGAAACGATGCAGGCCCCCGCAGCGGGGCCGCATCAGTGGGGGGAAGACGGCATGCAGCAGGGACGCAAGATCGAGATCGAGACGCGCGACGGCCGCGCCCTGCCGGCTGACCTGATCGCCAAGCCCGGGCCGAAGGCGCCGGTCGTCGTCATGATCCCGCCGATCTTCGGGCTCGGCGAGGGCGAGCGCGCCATCGCCTGGGACTATGCCGACGCAGGCTTCCCCGTCCTCGTCCCCGACCTGTTCTTCCGCACCGTGCCCGGTCCGCTCGGGCGCGAGGGCGCCGACCGCGACAAGGCCTATGCCCGCAACGCGGGCTTCGCCGTGGAGCAGGGCGTCTCCGATCTGGCCGACGCGGTGGCCCATGCGCGCAAGCTGCCCGAGGGCAACGGCCGCGTCGCGGTGTTCGGCTACTGCTTCGGCGGACGCTTCACCTTCCTCGCGGTGGCGCGCGGCTTCGCCGACGGCGGCGTGACCTTCCACGGCACCAACATCGGCGCCCACCTCGCCGAGGCGGCGAACCTGCGCGCGCCGCTGCAGATCCATGTCGGCGACAGCGACAGCTCGATCCCCATGGACGAGGTCGAGCGCACCCGGCAGGCGCTCGCCGGCAACCCGCAAGCTGCGGTGCAGGTCTATGCCGGCGCGGTGCACGGCTTCACCGGCAAGGGCCGGCCGTCGTTCCACGAGGCCGCCGACAGCGGCTCGCGTGAGGGCGCCCTCAGGCTGCTCCGCTCGCTCGCCTGAGCCTGGTCTGCCCGCCGGTCCCGGTCACACCTGCGGCGGCCAATTGTGGGTTTCCGCCCGACAGTCGCGGCACCAGGTGAAGAGCGCGTCATAGATGACCAGGCCGTGGCTCAACATTTCCTGATCGTCCGGGAAGAACGCGGACAGTCCCACTGAGATCGCGAGCAAGCCAGGAGCCTCCGGCGACAGCTCCAGGTGGCCCGTGTCCGCGCCGCGCACGATGACTGCCAGGCGCTGCAGGGCCGGATCGCGGAGATCGTATTTCTCGAGGAATGTTATCGAAGCTGCACAACGGACCGTCGTGCGACAGCTCGGCGCCCGGGATGTCGTACGGGATCGCGCCCGTGTTGCCGGCGACCGCGAAGACGCGGTCGGTCGGCACGAAGAGGAATTCAGGATCGTCGTCGATGAACCGGGCCACCAGCCAGGGGCAGGCGATTCTGTCGATCTTGGGACGCTCGCGGGTCACCCATTTCATAGCCGTCTCCATCTGCGTTGGCGCGAGGGAGATGGGCAGCATCAGGATGTCTGAAAGACCGATGGCAAGCCGCACCTTCCCCACGCTTGGGAACGATGCAGACTTGGACGGGAACCCGTCTGGTCGGGCGTCTGCGAGCCCGAGGCCCCCAGGATAGCGGATCGCCGGTGACGGGACAAGCAAGGGGCGTTGCGCGGTCCCGCCCGACGCCCCTAGACTTCCCGCCATAACAAGCCTGCCAGGGAGAGCGCGATGAACGGGTCCAATATCAACACGGTCCTCATGCTGCGGCCGCAGGACATCAAGGACGTGATCACGGTCGAGGAGGCGATCGACCTGGTCGAGCAGGGCTATCGCGAGGCCTCGGCCAACCCGATCATCAACGCGCCGCGCCGCCGCGTCCATTCGAAGAAGAACGTGCGCGTGTCGAACTTCCCCGGCGGCGTCGACGGGCTCGGCGTGATCGGCTCGCTGACGCGCGGCGAATCGGTGTCGCACGATCCGAAGAACCAGGTCTATCCCTATCGCGAGCACCCGGTCTATCTGCTGTGGGATTCCGAGACCAGCCATCTGCTCTCGGTCATGATCGGCGAGATCACCGACAAGCGCATCGGCTTTTCCTCCATCATGGCCCTGCGCACCGCGGCGACCAGCGGCGTCGGCTTCCGCCACCTCGCGCGCAAAGATTCCAAGGTGGCCGGCGTCTATGGCGCGGGCGGCCAGGCGCTGCACAAGATCCTGGCGCTCCAGCACGAGCGCAAGATCGAG
Source organism: uncultured Alphaproteobacteria bacterium (assembly GCA_963752345.1). Classification (GTDB taxonomy): domain Bacteria; phylum Pseudomonadota; class Alphaproteobacteria; order SMXQ01; family SMXQ01; genus CAVVYA01. The sequence continues at coordinate 89,289 of CAVVYA010000013.1, read as the reverse complement.
ACCTACAAGGTGTTCAGCCGCAATCGCCGAGAACCGGCGCAAGTTCTGCGAGCGCATGGCGAGCTGGTCGATGCCGAGTTCGTGCCCGGTCGAAACGCCGCGCGAGGTCATGCAGGGACCGACGTGGTGATCTGCGCCACCAACTCCAACGTGCCGGTGTTCGACGGCAACTGGATCGAGCCCGGCCAGCATATCGTCACCGTGGTCGGCTCCAACAACGCCCTGGTCAAGGGCGGCTGGCTCCAGTCGGGCCGGCGCGAGAACGACGACGTCACCGTGCAGCGCGCCGATGTCATCATCACCAACTGGCGCGAATCGGTGGAGCAGGAGCAGCAGGCGGGCCTCATCGAGCCGCTCGAGAAGGGCATCATCACCTGGGACAAGATCCACGAACTCGGCGAGCTCGCCGCCGGCACCTTCCCGGGCCGCACCAGCGACGCGCAGATCACCTACCACGCCAACAACAACGGCACCGCGGCGGCGGACATGGCGATCGCCAAGCGGGTCTACGACATCTGCAAGAAACTGGGCCGCGGCATCCCGCTCGAGCTGCCGGTGCCGGGCGCGCAATAGGCGCACGGCCGGATTTTTTGACTGTCACGGCCTTCCCCGGCCGCGATCGCGGGATCGATCGGCCATCTCGTGCGGGCGCGGTAGCCCGCCTGTCCTTCTTCTCCGTCGGGCCGCCGAACTCGATCCCGGATCGAAAGGCCATTTCAGGCGGGTGCCGTTCCTCGCCAGTCTGCTCTTCAACTCAACTCGTCCCCCGGACCTGGTTCGGAAGCCCATAGAACCAGCGGCGGGGAGGGCTACGACGCGAACAGTGTCGCTCCCCGTCCGCTGGACCTGGCCCCGTGCAGCCGCTACAGTCCGCGCGCCCGCAGCTTCCGAGCGAATTCGCCGTCATGTCCTCGTCCTCGTCCGAGTCCCGCCAGGCCGCCGCGCCGGACAATCCCGTCGCGGCGCTGCGCGAGCGCCGGAAGAAGGGGCAGCTGCGGCCCGATCCGGCCCAGGATCTCGCCGCCGAGAAGCTGCACGGGTTGCATCAGGCGCTGAAGAATTACGTGCCGCTCGGCCGGCAGGGCGCCCTCGCCGGCTGGAAGGCGCGGCTCGGCCTGTCGCGCCGCCAGGAGGACCCGCCCCAGGGCCTCTACCTCTTCGGCGCGGTCGGGCGCGGCAAGTCGATGCTGATGGACCTGTTCTTCGACATGCGCCGGTGCCGCGCGGCACAAGCGGCGGGTGCATTTCCACGCCTTCATGCAGCGAGGTGCACCAGCGCCTGCACACGCTGGCGGCAGCGCACCAAGGCGCGCCGAGGCCGACCCGATCCCCCCGCTCGCCGACGAGATCGCGGCCGAGGCCTGGCTGCTCTGCTTCGACGAATTCCAGGTCACCAACATCGCCGACGCGATGATCCTCGGCCGGCTGTTCGAGGCGCTGTTCGAGCGCGGCGTGGTGGTGGTGGCGACCTCCAACAGCGCGCCCGACGAGCTCTATCACGGCGGCCTGCAGCGCGAGCTGTTCCTGCCCTTCATCGCGCTGATCAAGCAGAAGCTCGACGTGCTCGAGCTCGACGGCGGCGTCGACTACCGCCGCGAGCGGCTGCGCGGCCGGCCGGTCTATCACACGCCGCTCGAACGCCGCCGCCGACGGCCGCGCTCGACGACGCCTTCGCGACGCTGACCGACGGCGAGGACGGCAGCGCCGGCGCCCTGCACGCTCACCGTGCAGGGCCGCAAGCTGCAGGTGCCGCGCGCCGCCAAGGGCGTGGCGCGCTTCGACCTTCGACGAGCTCTGCGCCCAGCCGCTGGGCGCCGGCCGACTACCTGGCGCTTGCGACGCATTTCCACACGCTGATCCTCGCCGGCATCCCGCGCCTCGACCGCGACCGAGCACAACGAGCGCGGTCCGCTTCATCACCCTGATCGACGCGCTCTACGAGCATAAGGTCAACCTGATCTGCTCGGCCGAGGTGGCGCCCAACGAGCTCTATGCCGAGGGCGATTTCGCCTTCGAATTCCAGCGCACCGTCTCGCGCCTGCTGGAAATGCAGTCGGACGGCTACCTGACCGCGCCGCACCTGACCTGAGGCGGCCGGCGCCGCTCCCTGGCGGGCCGCCGGCCGGCCCCGCCGGCCGACCGGGGGCCGGGCCGCCGCTCGCGCGGGCCTTCGGCGGCGCGCCGGGGCCGACATATGCGCCGGCCGCGCCCCTGGCGGCGGTCTTCCGCACTTGCCAAGCGGCCCTGGCTTGCAGTAGCAGAATGGCTCCCCATGTCTTAGCCCGACCCGTTTTGCGGCCGGGTGGCGGGGAGAAGGGCGTCGATCCGCCGTTCGAGGCCATCTTTGGGGTATGAGCTCGTCACGTCGGGACGGGCGCGTTGCGGGGCTGTACATTCGATGACTGACAGTCTGCTGCTTCCGGCCGCGCTCCGGGGTGCCAAGCCGCACCGGACGACCGGCGATATCGATCCCGCGCTCGACCTCGAGGCCGAGATCGACCGCCTGCGCCGCGAGAAGAACGCGGTCATCCTGGCGCACTACTACCAGGACGGCGAGATCCAGGACGTCGCCGACTTCGTCGGCGACTCGCTCCAGCTCGCGCAAGGCCGCCGCCGACCGACGCCGACGTCATCGTGTTCTGCGGCGTCCACTTCATGGCCGAGACCGCGAAGATCCTGACCCCCGGCCAAGACCGTCCTGCTGCCCGACCTCGACGGCCGGCTGCTCGCTCGCGGATCGCTGCCCGCCCGGACCGTTCAAGGCGTTCCGCGAGGCGCGCATCCCGATCACGTGCCGTCAGCTACATCAACTGCTCGGCCGAGGTGAAGGCGCTGTCGCGACATCATCGTCACCTCGTCGCAACGCCGAGGCGATCGTCCGCCAGATCCCCGCCGGACAAGCCGATCCTGTTCGCGCCCGACCAGAACCTCGGCGGCTACCTCGCGCAAGAAGACCGGCCGCGAGATGATGCTGTGGCCGGGCACCTGCATCGTCCACGAGACGTTCTCCGAGCGCAAGCTGGTGCGGCTCAAGGCGCGCCATCCCGGCGCCGCTGGTCATCGCCCATCCCGAGTGCCCGGAGGCCATCCTGCGCCATGCCGACCACATCGGCTCGACCCGCTCGCTGCTCGATTACGTGCTCGACCTCGCCGGCCGACGAATTCATCGTCGCGACCGAGCCCGGCATCCTCCACCAGATGGAGAAGCAGGCGCCGCACAAGCGCTTCATCGGCGCGCCCGGCGCCGACGGCAAGTGCGCGTGCAACGACTGCCCGTTCATGGCGCTCAACACCCTGGAGAAGCTCTACCTCTGCCATGGTCAACATGGCGCCGCGCGATCGAGCGTGCCCGAGGCGCTGCGCCGCGCCGCGCTCAAGCCGCTCGAGCGCATGCTCGCCATGTCCCCGCCGGCCCCGGCCGGCGCCGCCGGCTTCCCGCCCGGCGGCCGCCCAGCTCATGCAGCTGACGCCGCCTCCCCTCCGTCACGGCGCTCCATCGAACCGCAAAACCAAGCAGAAGAAAGACCGACGATGCAGTTGTCCCGCCAGGAAATCGAGGAGTTCATCGACCGCGCCTTGGCCGAGGATATCGGCCGCGGCGATCTCACCACCAACGTCACCGTCGCCGAGAGGACCACGCTGAAGGTGGCCATGCATGTCGCGCCAGGAGGTGGTGGTCTGCGGCCTGGATATCGCCGCCGCGGTGTTCCACCGTGTCGATCCCGACATCCAGGTGAACGCTCGAAGCCAAGGACGGCGACAAGGTCGGCCCCAAGGCGATCGCTGGCGCGCATCGAGGGCAACGCCCGGGCCATCCTGTCGGCCGAGCGCACCGCGCTCAATATCGTCCAGCATCTCTCCGGCATCGCCACGCTGACGCGCGCTACGCCGATCTGGTGGAGGGCACCGGCGCCACGCTGATCGACACCCGCAAGACCATCCCGACCCTGCGCAACCTGGCCAAATACGCCAGTTATATCGGCGGCGCCCGCAATCACCGCATCCGGCTCGATGACGGCGTCCTGATCAAGGACAACCATATCGCGGCCTTCGGCAGCATCACCGAGACCATCAAGACCATCAAGCGCAAGGTGCCGGCGCTCACCGTGATCGAGATCGAGTGCGACACGCTCGAGCAGGTGCGCGAGGCGGTCGAGGCCGGCGCCGACATGATCCTGCTCGACAACATGGACGTGCCCGAGCTGAAGCGAGGCGGTGAAAGTCGTTGCGGGACGCGCGGTGCTCGAAGCCTCCGGCGGAATCGATCTGGAAACGATCCGCGCCAAGGCGTCGACCGGCGTCGATTACGTTTCGGTCGGGCGCATGACTCAATCGGCGCCCGCGGTCGATATCGGACTCGATTGGGGAGTTCTGATTTCGCGATTTGCCGGACGCGCGAAGCGGCGAGTTCGACTCGTCGCTTCGCCCGATCGCCGAATCGGCAGCGATGTCACGCGCGATACGATTTCCGACCCGAAACACAACTTTTTTATTTTCTACCTTGCATTTTTGGATAATTATGCGCGCTGAGATTTGTTCAGCCGGCGGTCTCGGCCTGTTCGCGCGCGAAGTTCTCGCCGGCCTGTTGACCGTGTGCTCGAACGTATCTGCGTTGAAGGAGTGTTGATGGCTCGCAAGAAGATCGCCCTCATCGGCGGCGGCAATATCGGCGGCACGCTCGCCCACCTCGCCGGCCTGAAAGAGTTGGGCGACATCGTGCTGTTCGATATCGTCGAGGGCCTCCCGCAGGGCAAGGCGCTGGATCTGGCGCAGTCCTCCGCCGATCGAAGGCTTCGATGCGCGCATCCGCGGCGCCAACGACTATGCCGACATCAAGGGCGCCGACGTCGTGATCGTCACCGCCGGCGTCGCCCGCAAGCCGGGCATGAGCCGCGACGATCTGATCGGCATCAACACCAAGGTCATCACCACGGTCGGCGAGGCGATCAAGCAGCATTGCCCGAACGCCTTCGTCATCGTCATCACCAACCCGCTCGACGTCATGGTGTGGGTGATGCGCGAGGCCTCCGGCCTGCCGCACAACCGGGTGGTCGGCATGGCGGGCGTGCTCGACGCCGCCCGCTTCCGCTACTTCCTGGCCGAGGAGTTCAAGGTCTCGGTCGAGGACGTCCACGGCCTACGTGCTGGGCGGCCATGGCGACACCATGGTGCCGCTGGTCCGCTACTCGACGCGTCGGCGGCATTCCGCTGCCCGAGCTGGTCAAGATGGGCTGGACCACCGAGAAGCGGCTCGAGGAGATTGTGCAGCGCACCCGCGACGGCGGGGCGGAGATCGTCGCGCTGTTGAAGACCGGGTCGGCGTTCTACGCGCCGGCCGCGGCAGCGATCCAGATGGCGGAGTCCTATCTGAAGGACAAGAAGCGGGTGCTCCCGTGCGCCGCCCATCTGAACGGAGAGTACGGAATCAAGGAGCTCTATGTGGGCGTGCCCGTCGTGATCGGCGCTGGCGGGGTTGAGCGCATCATCGAGATTCCTTTGAACAAGGACGAGAGGGCCATGTTCGATAAATCCGTTGCAGCCGTGGAAGGGCTCATCACGGTGGCCAAGTCCTTGCAAAAAAAGACGGCCCAACCAGGGTAGAATCGGAAGACGCGTAAAAATGCAGCGGAGTTTCAACCAACTTAGGTGAGAGCAGAAATGGTTAAGAAACCTGCGAAGAAGAAGGCTACGACTGCCAAGAAGAAGACCGCGACCAAGAAGAAGACCACCGCCAAGAAGAAGAAGTAACGATCTAGGTCCGGGATGCGGCGGGGTTCTTACCCCAGCTCGCAACCCGGACCGGCCTTCGTGGCCCGGTCCGCCCGCCGATCAGGCCGGCGGACCGGGCACGATACAGTTCAGTCCCGCTCGCCGTTGTCTTCGTCTGTGTATTTCCTCATTAGCCCTAAACCGTTAACGGTTGATCGGGGCTTCATCGGTGCTAAATTGCCGAGTGCCTCAGCCGGCTGCCGGGGATAGAAGTCCCGGCGCTGGTCATGTGTGTTTCTGAGGCGCTGATGGCCGGCTCCCGGCCGGCAGCAATCCGCTAACCATCGGACGCGTATGAATATTCACGAATATCAGGCGAAGAGCCTGCTGGCCAAATATGGCGTTCGCCGTGCCCCGCGGCGGCGTCGCCTACACTCCCAAGGAAGCCGAGAAGGTGGCCGCCGAGCTGGGCGGCCCCGTCTGGGTCGTCAAGGCCCAGATCCATGCCGGCGGCCGCGGCAAGGCGGGCGGCGTCAAGGTGGTGAAGGACGCGCGCCGACGTGCCGGGCGTGGCCGCAGGCCATGCTCGGCATGAAGCTGGTCACCCACCAGACCGGCCCCGAGGGCAAAGAGGTCAAGCGCGTCTATATCGAGGAAGGCTGCGACATCGCGCGCGAGCTCTATCTCGGCATGCTGATCGACCGCGCCACCGGCCGCGTCACCCTGATGGCCTCGACCGAAGGCGGCATGGACATCGAGGAGGTCGCGGCCAAGACGCCGGAGAAGATCCTGCGCGTCGCCATCGATCCGGCGACCGGCCTGCAGGCGTTCCATGCGCGCAAGCTCGCCTTCGGCCTCGGCCTCGAAGGCAAGCAGGTCAACAGCGCCGTCAAGTTCATGCAGGCGCTCTATGCGGCCTTCATCGGCCTCGACGCCTCGCTCGTCGAGATCAATCCGCTGGTCGTCACCGGCGCGGGCGAGCTGATCGCGCTCGACGCCAAGATGAACTTCGACGACAACGCGCTGTTCCGCCAGCCGCGACGTCGTCGAGCTGCGCGACGAGGACGAGGAAGATCCGGCCGAGCTCGAGGCCGCCAAGCACGACCTCAACTACGTCAAGCTCGACGGCAACATCGGCTGCATGGTCAACGGCGCCGGCCTCGCGATGGCGACCATGGACATCATCAAGCTCTACGGCGGCGAGCCCGCCAACTTCCTCGATGTCGGCGGCGGCGCGACGCGCGAGCGCGTCACCACGGCGTTCAAGCTGATCCTGTCCGATCCCAACGTGGAAGGCATCCTCGTCAATATCTTCGGCGGCATCATGCGCTGCGACGTGATCGCCGAAGGCGTCGTCGCCGCGGCGCGCGAAGTCAGCCTGCATGTGCCGCTCGTCGTGCGGCTCGAAGGCACCAACGTCGAGCTCGGCAAGAAAATGCTCAATCAGTCCGGCCTGCCCATCGTCTCGGCCGACAATCTGGCGGATGCCGCCGAAAAGATTGTCAAAGCCGTGAAGGAGGCCGCCTGATGTCCGTGCTCGTCAATGCCCAGACCAAAGTCATCTGCCAGGGCTTCACCGGCGCGCAAGGCACCTTCCATTCCCAGCAGGCGATCGCCTACGGCACCCGCATGGTCGGCGGCGTGACGCCGGGCAAGGGCGGCACCACGCATCTCGACCTGCCGGTGTTCAACACGGTGGCCGAGGCGGTCGCCGCGACCGGCGCCGACGCCTCCGTCATCTACGTGCCGCCGCCGTTCGCGGCGGACGCCATCCTCGAGGCGATCGACGCCGAGATTCCGCTCGTCGTCTGCATCACCGAAGGCATTCCGGTGCTCGACATGGTGCGCGTGAAGCGCGCGCTGGCCGGCTCCAAGACCCGCCTGATCGGCCCCAATTGCCCGGGCGTCATCACGCCCGACGAATGCAAGATCGGCATCATGCCCGGCCACATCCACAGCCGCGGCAAAATCGGCATTGTTTCGCGGTCCGGAACGCTTACCTATGAGGCGGTGGCGCAGACCACGGCGGCGGGGCTCGGTCAATCGACCTGCATCGGCATCGGCGGCGACCCGGTCAACGGCACGAACTTCATTGATTGTCTTGAGCTTTTTCTGGACGATCCGGAGACCGAAGGCATCATCATGATCGGCGAAATCGGCGGCTCGGCGGAAGAAGAAGCCGCGCAATTCCTGAAATCGGTAAAGAAAAAGAAACCGGTTGTGGGCTTTATTGCCGGGGTGACCGCCCCGCCGGGCCGGCGCATGGGCCATGCGGGCGCGATCATTTCCGGCGGCAAGGGCACGGCAGCAGACAAGATCTCGGCCATGCGCTCGGCCGGCATCACGGTCGCCGACTTGCCGGCAAGTCTCGGCAGCACGATGTTGAAGGTCCTGACCGGCAAAGGTTGACCTCTCGCCGCGGGCTATAGCGGCGTGATCGGCAAGGACGAGTGGCGCGAGCCAAGGTGCACGGACAATGGCAACGGATATCAGCGACAGTAGTTTTCTTTCGGGCGCCAACAGCGCCTTCATCCAAGATCTCTATGCGAAATGGCTGCAGGATGCGAACGCGGTCGATATCGACTGGGCGCGCTTCTTCAACAGCCTGAACGACGACGCGCGCGCCGTGCTCAAGGAGCATCATGGCGCGAGCTGGGCGCCCAAGACGAAGCGCGCGCCGGTCAATGGCGTCGGCGAGCGATTTCGCGCCGTGGCTCGATCCGGCCCCGCTACAGGCGAAAGGCAAGCCCGCCGCGGCGCCGGCCGCCGCGCTGACCGCCAAGCAGCCCGAGGCGTCGGCCGACCAGATTCGCGAAGCCACCCTGGATTCGATCCGCGCCCTCATGCTGATCCGCGCCTATCGCGTGCGCGGTCATCTGATGGCCGATCTCGATCCGCTCGGCCTGACGCCGACGCCGGATCACCCGGAGCTCAATCCGGCAACCTACGGCTTCACCGACGCCGATTGGGACCGCCCGATCTTCATCAATCACGTGCTCGGCCTCGAGACCGCGACACTGCGCGAGATCATGCAGATCGTGCGCCAGACCTATTGCGACAAGGTCGGCGTCGAGTTCATGCATATCCAGGATCCGGCCGAGAAGGCGTGGATCCAGGAACGGGTCGAGAGCACGCGCAACCAGCCGCGCCTGTCGCCGGACGAGAAGAAGGCGATCTATCGTCAGCTTTCCCAGGCCGAGGGGTTCGAGAAGTATCTGCAGCTGAAATACACCGGCACCAAGCGGTTCGGCCTCGAAGGCGGCGAATCCATGATCCCGGCGCTCGAGGAAATCATCCACACGTCGCGCCGGCTCGGCGTCGAGGAGATCGTGATGGGCATGCCCCACCGCGGCCGCCTCAACGTGCTCACCAACATCATGGGCAAGTCCTACCGGGCGCTGTTTTCCGAATTCCAGGGCAATCCCGCGAATCCCGAGGACGTCGGCGGTTCGGGTGACGTGAAATACCACCTCGGCACCTCGGGCGACCGCGAGTTCGAGGGGCGCAACCTGCATCTCTCGCTCAATCCCAATCCTTCGCACCTCGAAGCGGTCGATCCCGTCGTGGTCGGCAAAGTGCGCGCCAAGCAGGCGCAGCGTGGCGACGTCGCGCGCGAGAAGGTCATGGGCGTGCTGATGCACGGCGACGCGGCCTTCGCCGGCCAGGGCCTGGTGGCGGAGACCTTCTGCTTTTCCGGCCTGCGCGGCTACCGCTCCGGCGGCACGGTGCATGTCATCGTCAACAACCAGATCGGCTTCACCACCTCGCCCGGCTATTCGCGTTCCTCGCCCTATCCCTCCGATGTGGCGAAGACCGTCCAGGCGCCGATCCTGCACGTCAACGGCGACTATCCGGAAGCCGTCGTCCATGTGGCGCGGCTGTCCGCCGAATACCGCCAGATGTTCAAGAAGGACGTGGTCATCGACCTGTTCTGCTATCGGCGCCACGGCCACAACGAAGGCGATGAGCCATCCTTCACCCAGCCGCTGATGTACCGCAAGATCGCGGCCCATCCGACGACCCAGGAAATCTATGCCCGCCAGCTGATTTCCGAAGGCGTGCTGACGGCAGCGGAAGCCGAGCAGCTCCAGCGCGATTTTCACAAGCGGCTCGATGCGGAATTCGAGGCTGCGAAAAGCTACAAGCCGAACAAGGCCGATTGGCTCGAAGGCGCGTGGCGCGGCCTCGCGACGGCGTCGAACGACGACCGGCGCGGCAACACGGCCGTCGATATCGATGTTCTGAAGCAAGTCGGCGAGCGGCTGACCACATTGCCGCGCGACTTCAAGGTGCATCCGCGCATCGCGCGGCAGCTCCAGCAGAAAGCCAAGATGTTCGAGACCGGCGAGGAATTCGACTGGTCGACGGCGGAAGCGCTGGCATTCGGCACGCTGGTGCATGAGCAGACGCCCGTCCGCCTGTCCGGCCAGGACAGCGGCCGCGGCACCTTCTCGCAGCGTCATTCGGTGCTGGTCGATCAGGAAACCGAGGACCGCTACGTGCCGTTGATGCATATCAGCGACAAGCAGGCGCAGTTCGAAGTGGTCGACAGTCCGCTGTCGGAAGCCTCCGTGCTCGGCTTCGACTACGGCTACTCCATCGCCGACCCGAACTGGCTGGTGTTGTGGGAAGCCCAGTTCGGCGATTTCGCCAACGGCGCCCAGGTCATCATCGACCAGTTCATCTCGTCGGGTGAAAGCAAATGGCTGCGCATGAGCGGCCTGGTGCTGCTGCTGCCGCATGGCTACGAAGGCCAGGGGCCGGAGCATTCCTCGGCGCGCCTCGAGCGATATCTGCAGCTCTGCGGCGACGACAACATGCAGGTCGTGAACTGCACGACACCGGCGAACTACTTCCATGTGCTGCGCCGCCAGGTGCGCCGCAATTTCCGCAAGCCGCTCGTCATCATGACGCCCAAGTCGCTGCTGCGTCATAAGCTGGCGGTATCCAAGCTCACCGACATGGGGCCGGGCACCAGCTTCCACCGTGTCATTGGCGAACCGATCGAGCTGGTGCCGGACGAAAAGGTGCGCCGCGTCGTGCTGTGCAGCGGCAAGGTCTATTACGATCTCTATCAGGCCCGCGAAGAGCGCGGCATCACCGATGTCGCCATCATCCGTGTCGAGCAGATTTATCCGTTCCCGGCCAACTCCCTGACCATGGAACTCGGCCGCTATCCCAATGCGGACGTGGTGTGGTGCCAGGAGGAACCCAAGAACATGGGTGCCTGGTATTTCGTCGACCGTCGCATCGAAGCGGTGCTGGCCGGCCTCAAGGTCCAGGCCCGCCGGCCGGTTTATGTCGGTCGCCCGGACTCCGCCTCGCCGGCCACCGGCTTGCTGCGCCGCCACAATATCGAGCAGGCGCATCTGGTGGACGAAGCGCTGGTGGTGAAATAATCTCCGCTGACGCGCCGCCGGTCCGTGCCGGCGACCGCTCGGCATTTCAGGCAAAGAGGCTGTAACGTGGATATCGTCGTGCCCGCCCTGGGCGAATCCGTGACCGAAGCGACCGTCGCCAAATGGTTCAAGAACGTCGGCGACCGCGTCGAAGTTGACGAGCCGCTGGTCGAGCTCGAGACCGACAAGGTCGCAGTCGAGGTCAATGCCCAGAGCGCCGGCGTGCTCGACGAGATCGTCGCCAACTCCGGCGCCGAAGTCGGTGTCGGCGCCGTGCTCGGCCGCATCGCCGAAGGCGGCGCCGCCGGTAAGGGGCCCGCCCCGGCGAAAGCCGCCGCGCCGGCCCAGGCCGCTGCCGCACCCGCTCAGGCCGCACCCGCGCAGCACCCGCCACAGGCCGCCAAGCCGGCCGCTCATTCCGCGCCGCCGCCGCCGACCCAGGCGATGCCGCTGGCGCCCGCCGTGCGCAAGATGGTCGAGGAGAACAGGCTCGACCCCAACAATATTCCGGCCAGCGGCAAGGATGGCCGTCTGACCAAGGAAGACGTCCTCGAATTCATGAATGCGAGCAAAGTGAGCGCTCAGCCTCAGCCCAGGGGTAGCGAGGGCAAGGCGCCCGAGGCTCGCGCACCGGAGGCCCGGCAGCCACCGGCGCCGCCGCCTCAGCCAACCCCGCCATCGCAGCCCGGCGCGCGCGAGGAGCGCGTCAAGATGACGCGCCTGCGCCGCCGCATCGCCGAGCGCCTGAAGGAGGCGCAGAACACCGCCGCCATGCTGACCACCTTCAACGAGGTGGACATGACCACAGTCATGAAGCTGCGCGCCCAGTATCGCGACGTGTTCGAGAAGCGCCACGGCGTCAAGCTCGGCTTCATGGGTTTCTTCGTGAAGGCCTGCGTCATCGCGCTCAAGGAGATGCCGGAGGTCAACGCCGAGATCCAGGGCGATGAGATCGTCTACAAGAATTACTACAATATCGGCGTCGCGGTCGGCACCGAGCAGGGCCTCGTCGTGCCGGTGGTGCGCGATGCCGATCGGTTGAACCTCGCCGAGATCGAGAAGACCATCGCCGCGCTCGGCCGCAAGGCGCGCGACGGCAAACTCGCCATGGAAGACCTGACCGGCGGCACCTTCACCATCTCCAACGGCGGCATCTACGGCTCGCTCATGTCGACGCCGATCCTCAATCCGCCCCAGTCGGGCATCCTCGGCATGCACAAGATCCAGGACCGCCCGGTCGCCGTCGATGGCCAGGTGCAGATCCGGCCGATGATGTATCTCGCGCTGTCCTACGATCACCGCATGGTCGACGGCCGCGAGGCCGTGACCTTCCTGGTGCGGGTCAAGGAACTGCTCGAAGATCCCAGCCGCATCGTGCTCGACGTCTGATCATCCTGTGCGTCGTCTGACGGGTGCGTCCGACGCCGGATCGGTTTTGCGAATTCTTCCGTGTCCCGTGACCCACGGGGCGCACATTTCCCCTTGATGGACAGCGCCATGGCCGATAGCAGCAGCGAAACCTCCTACGATGTGATCGTCATCGGCGCGGGGCCGGGCGGCTATGTCGCCGCAATCCGCGCCGCCCAGCTCGGCCTCAAGACCGCCTGCGTCGAAAAGCGCGACACGCTCGGCGGCACCTGCCTCAACGTCGGCTGCATTCCGTCGAAAGCGCTGCTGCAATCCTCGGAGAAATTCGAGGAGGCCCAGCACGGGTTGGCCGCGTTCGGCGTCAAGACCGGCAAAGTCGAGCTCGATCTGCCGGGCATGCTGTCGCACAAGGACAAGACGGTGAAGTCGAACGTCGACGGCGTGAGCTTCCTGTTCAAGAAGAACAAGATCGACTGGCTCAAGGGCGCGGGCTCGCTCGCCGGCGCCGGCGGTCGTGAAGGTCAAACCCAATGGCGGCGGCGAGCAGACCTACAAGGCCAAGCACATCATCATCGCCACCGGCTCGGACGTGATTTCGCTGCCGGGCATCACGATCGACGAGAAGATCATCGTGTCCTCGACCGGCGCCTTGTCGCTGCCCGCCGTGCCCAAGCGCATGGTGGTGATCGGCGGCGGCGTCATCGGGCTCGAGCTCGGCTCGGTCTGGCAGCGGCTCGGGTCCCAGGTCACCGTGGTCGAATTCCTCGACCGCATCCTGCCGCCGATGGACGGCGAGGTGTCGAAGCAGATGCAGCGCATCCTCGGCAAGCAGGGCATCACCTTCAAGCTCTCGACCAAGGTGACCGCGGCGCAGCCCGGCAAGGCCGGCGTGACGCTGACGCTCGAGCCGGCGCAGCCGTCGGGCAATGGCGCGGCGAAGAGCGAGACCCTGGAGGCCGACGTGGTGCTCGTCGCCGTCGGACGCAAGCCGTACACCGAAGGGCTCGGGCTCGAGAGCGCCGGCGTCAAGCTCGACAACCGCGGCCGCGTCGTCGTCGACAAGCACTTCCAGACCAACGTCCCGGCATCTACGCCATCGGCGACTGCATCGAAGGTCCGATGCTCGCCCACAAGGCGGAAGACGAGGGCATGGCGCTGGCCGAGATCATCGCCGGCCAGGCCGGCCACGTGAACTACGACGCGATTCCCAACATCGTCTACACCTGGCCCGAGGTCGCCGCGATCGGCAAGACCGAGGAAGAGCTCAAGGCCGCGGGCATTTCATACAAGGCCGGCAAGTTTCCCTTCACGGCGAACGGCCGCGCGCGCGCCATGAACGCGACCGAAGGCTTCGTGAAGATTCTCGCCGATGCCAAGACCGACCGGGTGCTCGGCTGCCACATGGTCGGACCGGACACCAGCCATCTCATCGCCGAGATCGCCATCGCCATCGAATTCGGCGCCTCGTCCGAGGATATCGCGCGCACCTGCCACGGCCACCCGACCCTTGTCGGAAGTGGTCAAGGAGGCGGCGCTCGCCGTCGCCGGCCGCGCGATCCACATGTGAGCGACGCGATGTTGACGCGCTCCACACTCACCCGCCCCGGTCGAGGGGGAGGGAATCTCTCGCCACGACGCATGTTCACTCTCCACCTGCGGGCGGAGGGTTAGGGTGGGGGGTGCGATCTCCCAGCCCAACACTTCGGCAAGTTCGTCCTGCGGGGCAGGTTGCGAACGGAGATTCCATCCCAAGTTCCTCCCCTCTTGTGGGGAAGGTCAGGCGGGGCGTGAATTGCCTCCCGCCGTCGCCGCAGGTCGCTGACCGATGGCGCGCCGCAAGATGCCGCTCGCGCTCAAGCGCAAGCTTTATCTGGCCGGCGGATTCTTCTTCCTCATCCTCGGAATCCTCGGCCTGTTCCTGCCGATCCTGCAGGGCGTGCTGTTCCTGTTCGTTTCGCTGATTCTGTTCTCGAAAGGATCGGCGCGCGCACGGGTTTTGCGGCGGAAGTTCGTGAAGCGCTATCCGCAATGGGGCGCCAAACTCGATGCTGCCGAGAAATGGCTGAACGGGCTGCCGGGCCGCGTTAAGAAGAAATTCCGCCGGGCCTGAAGCATGATCCGCTTCGATGGAAGCGGACCGTGCTCTCCGGTCTCGATTTAATCGCGTTGTTCAACGCCGAACCGGTTTTCCACCTCGGCGGAAACGCTTTAGGCCCGCTTGCCGGCGCGCGGGTGGGCCGCGCGATAGACGTCGAGCAGCTTGGCGCTGTCGACCGCGGTATAGCGCTGCGTCGTCGAGAGCGACGCATGGCCGAGCAATTCCTGGATCGTGCGCAGATCGCCGCCATTGCCGAGCAGATGGGTGGCGAAGCTGTGGCGCAAGGCGTGGGGAGTCGCGGTGTCGGGCAGGCCGAGCGCGATGCGGATCTGGCGCATCTCTTTCTGCACCACGCCGGCCGCCAGCCGCTTGCCGCGCGCGCCGACGAACAGCGGGGCGTCCGGCTGCAGCACGAAGGGACAGGCGGCACGGTAGTCGGCGATGGCTTCGGCGACAACCGGCAGCACCGGGACGACACGCTCCTTGCGCCCCTTGCCGAGAATGGTCATGACGATCGTCTTGCCGCCGCCCGACGGCGGGGCGTCGCGCTGATTGAGGGCGAGCGCCTCGCCGATGCGCAATCCGCCGCCGTAAAGCAGCATCAGGACGGCGGCATCGCGCTTGGCGATCCAGGGTTGCTTGGCGTCCGACCCCGCCATTGCCAGGGCGTCCTTGGCGCCGGCTTCGCTGAGCGGCTTGGGCACCGAATGGGGCAGCTTCGGCGTGCGCAGCACGCGCAGAGCCGGGTTGTGCGCCAGATCGCGCCGCTCGAGCCGGCGGAAGAAGCCGCGCACCGTGGACAGCGCGCGCGCCGTCGAGGCCGCCGCCATGCCGTCGCGTTGGCGATGGGCGAGCCAACTGCGGAAGTCAGCCAGACGCAGGCCCGCCAGATCGACGAGACTCGGCGCGCCGCCCAGATGATCGGTCAGGAAATCGAAGAATGCCGCCAGATCGGAGACATAGGCAGAGAGCGTATGGGGCGATGCACGCCGCTCGTCGGCCAGCCAACCCTGCCATTCCCTGACCGCCTCGGCCACCGCCGGATCCAGAGCATTTACGCTCGTCATGGCGTGGCGCAGCCGCTCTGACTCGTGATCTTGTGCATTTTCTTCCGCTTCGCTCGAAAATGCTCGAGTGCCAACTCTATTCGCGTGGCAGCTCCAGCCACGTGCGGATGCAAAGCTCCAGGATGCGTGCCAGGAAGCCCAAAAGCTCGGTGCCCTGGCTCGGGTCGAAGCGCCCCTCGACGCGCGAGCCCAGTGCGAGCAGGCCCATGGGGGCGCGCGCGCTCGGCCGCAGGCGCAGCAGGGCTTCCGACTGGACGAGGCTCGCGCCCGCGCCGTAGAGCGGATTGAGGCTGTGGGAAGTCGGCGAGAGGACAATGTCGCGGCTTGGACCCAGAATCGCATCCACTTCGCCGGCCGCCAGCATATGGACGCCGGCGACATCGCGGCGCGGGTGGGAATCCGGCGCCTCGACGCAGAGCGCCACCACGTCGACGTCGAGCAGCACGGCGAGATCGGTGGTGATCGCCTGAATCAGGTTTTCGAAGGTGGTGGCTTCGAGCAGCGCGAGCACGCCGGCATGGATGCGCGACTGGGTCGTCATGTTGGCGCGGCTGGTCGCCAGCAGGTCGGCCTGGGATTCGTTGACGCGCCGGTTTTCGCTGCGCAGCCGCTCGATCATCGCCGACTGCAGATCGACCACGGCCTCGCCATGCTGATGCCGCTTGGGCGGCTGCAGGATTTCCAGCAGCTCGGGATAGTCGTTGAGAAAATTCGGATGACGGCGCAGGTAAGTCGCGACGTGATCGGCCTCGCTTTCGGCCGCGACGTCGGTGCTGGTCTTTCGGGCTTCCGCGGCTGCGACGTTGGCGGGGCCGGCGTCGTGCGAGCGACCTGTCATTCCGCGGCCGCCGTCTCGGGGCCGAGAATGCTCTGGCCCGTCTTCTTCCAGTCGGCGAGGAAGGCGGCGAGGCCTTTGTCGGTCAGCGGATGCTGGTAGAGCTGGCGCAGTACCGCCGGTGGAATGGTGGCGACATGGGCGCCCATCTTGGCGGCTTCGATCAAATGGCCGGGATGGCGCACCGAGGCGACCAGCACTTCGGTGCGGAAGCTCGGGTATTGTGCGTAGATCTGGCAGATGTCGGCGATCAGCCCCATGCCGTCCTGGCTGATGTCGTCGAGCCGGCCGACGAACGGCGAGACGAAGGTCGCGCCGGCCTTGGCAGCGAGGATGGCCTGCCCAGCCGAGAAGCATAAAGTGACGTTGACCATGCGCCCTTCATCCGACAGTGCCTTGCAGGCGCGCAAGCCGTCGGGCGTCAGCGGCACCTTGACCGCGACGTTCTTCGCGATGGCGGCGAGCTTGCGGCCTTCCGCCAGCATGGTTTCGAAATCGGTGGCGGCCACTTCGGCGCTGACCGGGCCTGGGACGATGCGTGCAGATTTCGGCGATCACATCAAGAAACCGCCGGCCGCTTTTGGCGATCAGCGACGGGTTGGTGGTGACGCCGTCGAGCATGCCGGTCGCGGCAAGCTCGCGGATTTCCTTCGTGTCTGCCGTGTCGATAAAGAATTTCATCGTCTGTTCCGCGTTACCGTATTCCGCCAATATGACGGGATTATGACGTCAGTTCGCTGACAAATCGCTAAACTTTAGCGTCACCCGTTTTCTGGTCTAGATTGTATCCCATGGCATCACTCCGCGCCAGTTCCGCGGGCACCTTACCCGGCGTGGACGATCCCGTTCTCGAAGCCGAGCGCGTCAGCGTTCTGCTGCCGCTGCCGCTTGCCGGGGCCTATGATTACCTTGCGCCGCGCGACGAGCAGCTGCAGCCCGGTGATATCGTACGCGTGCCGCTCGGCAGCAAGGAAAGAATCGGCGTCGTGTGGGACCGCGATCCCGCCAGCGACGATGCGCCGTCACGCGCGAAGTTGAAATCGGTAATCGCGCGCCTGCCGGTGCAGCCGATCGCCACGGTGCAGCGCCGCTTCATCGATTGGGTGGCGAATTACACAGTGACGCCGCCCGGCGCCGTGTTGCGCATGGTGCTGAATGTGCCCGAAGCACTATCGCCCCTGTCGCCGACGACAGCTTACACCCGCGTTGCCGGCTGGCAAGCATCCGGTGACATGCGATCGACGCCGGCGCGCACCCGTGTGCTCGATCTGCTGTCCGATGGTCCGCCGCGCGCGCTGCCGGACTTGATCCGTGAAACGGGCGTCGGCGCCTCGGTCATTCATGGACTCGTCAAGATGGGCGCGCTCGCCGCCGTCGCCGTTCCTTCGCGCTCGCCGTTCGAGCCGCCCGATTGGCGCAAGCAGGGACCGACTCTGTCGGTCGAACAAACCCGCGTGGCGCAGGCGTTGCGCGAGCGCGTGCAGAACGGCTACAGCGCGACGCTGCTCGATGGCGTGACCGGCTCAGGCAAGACCGAAGTCTATTTTGAAGCCATGGCCGCGGCGCTGGCGGCCGGCAAACAGGTGCTCGTGCTGCTGCCGGAAATCGTGCTCTCCGCGCAATGGCTCGAACGCTTCGAGGCGCGCTTCGGCGCGGCACCCGCCGTGTGGCATTCCGAAGTGCCACCCGGTCGCCGGCGCGCGACCTGGCGGGCCGCAGCGGACGGCAGCGCCAAAGTCGTCGTCGGCGCGCGCTCGGCTTTGTTCCTGCCGTTCGCCGATCTCGGCCTCATCATCGTCGACGAAGAGCACGACTCCTCCTTCAAGCAGGAAGACGGGGTGCTCTACAACGCGCGCGACATGGCGGTGGTGCGCGCGCGCCTGGGTGGCATCCCCGTGGTCCTGGTCTCCGCCACGCCGTCGCTCGAAACCGTGGTCAATGCCCAGGAGGGCCGCTACGGCATCCTGCATCTGCCCGACCGCCATGCCGGCGCCAAGCTGCCCGACATCGAATTGATCGACATGCGCAAGAGCCCGCCGGAACGCGGCCGCTGGCTCTCGCCGGTCCTGCGCGAACGGCTGGCGGCGACCTTGGCCGGCGGCGGCCAAGCCATGCTGTTCCTCAATCGGCGCGGCTACGCGCCACTCACGCTATGCCGCTCCTGCGGCCATCGGTTGCAATGCCCGAACTGCTCCGCCTGGCTCGTGGAGCATCGCCAGCGCGGGCGGCTCGAATGCCACCACTGTGGCCATGCGGTCACGCTGCCGCCGAACTGCCCGAACTGCCAGGCCCAGGGCAGCTGGGCCGCGTGCGGGCCCGGCGTCGAGCGGCTGGCGGAAGAAACCGCCATGCTGTTCCCCGACGCCCGCCAGGCCGTTATGGCTAGCGATACCCTGGCCACGGCGCACGCGGCCGAGGAACTGGTGCGCAAGGTCACCGAACGCGAGGTCGACCTGCTGATCGGCACCCAGGTCATGGCCAAGGGCCACCATTTCCCGGGTCTCACCCTGGTCGGCGTGGTCGATGCCGATCTCGGCCTGGCGGGCGGCGACCTGCGGGCGGCGGAACGCACCTTCCAGCTCCTCACCCAGGTGGCCGGGCGGGCCGGACGGGCCGAGCAGCCCGGCCATGTCTGTCTGCAAACTTACGATCCCAGCCATGCGGTGCTGCAGGCCATGGCCCATGGCGGGCGCGACGAATTCCTCGCCGCCGAATCCGCCTCCCGTCAGGCCGCAGGCATGCCGCCGTTCGGCCGGCTGGCGGCGCTCATCTTGTCGGCCAGGGACGCCGCTGCGGTCGACGCCTACGCCCGCCGACTGGCCCGCGCCGCGCCGCATGAAGCCACCCTGCGCATCCTGGGGCCGGCACCCGCACCGATGAGTCTGCTGCGCGGCCGCCACCGCCGCCGCTTCCTGGTCCAGGCGCCGAAAAAATATCCGCTCCAGGCCGCGCTGCGCGGCTGGCTCGACAGCGCGCCGGAACCTGCCTCGGTCCGCGTCCAGGTCGACATGGACCCCTATAGTTTCTTCTAAGCGCCAAGCGGCGGTTTGTGATCGCGGTCGGGCCGCCGCGGTGACCGGAAGCCTTGCGAAAAATCGCGGCTTCTTCATGACGTTGCGGCGGTTGCAACCCCTGGGGGCCTGTGGTAGGTAAGCCACGCCCTAAAGGCGGCGACGATGGTCTTATAGCCGCTTGTCCCGCCCAACCCAGTTTTGCCGGCCGTTTGTTTCCGGTACATTTCGGGAGCCTTTCCAGGTGCCGTCTTCCAAGACTGGCGCATCCGGCCTCGCCGGGCGCTACGCCACTGCGTTGTTTGATCTGGCCGCCGAGCAGAACGCGCTCGACGCGGTCGCCGACGACCTTCTCGCGCTCCGCAAGATGACGGTGGAAAGCGCCGACCTCGCCCGTCTCGTGGGTTCGCCGGTGATCGCGCGCGAGCAGCAGGCCAAGGCCATGACCGCACTCGCCGAACGCGCCGGCTTCCATGCGCTGACCAGAAACATTCTCGGCGTGCTCGCCATGAACCGGCGCCTGTTCGCGCTGTCGAGCGTGATCGACGGCTATGTCGCCAAATTGTCGGCCAGCCGTGGCGAGGTGACCGCCGAGGTCAGTTCGGCCGCGCCGCTGACCGAAGCCCAGGTTGCCGCCGTGACCGAGGCCCTGCGCCAGGCCATCGGCAGCAAGATCACGCTCCATACCAAGGTCGACAAACGCCTGCTCGGCGGGCTGATCGTGCGCGTCGGTTCGCGCATGGTCGATTCCTCGCTGCGCACCAAACTTCAGAAGCTACAGCTCGCCATGAAAGGGATTGGCTGATGGATATCCGTCCGGCCGAAATTTCGGCAATTCTCAAGCAACAGATCGCGGATTTCGGCACCGAAGCCGAAGTCGCCGAGGTCGGCCAGGTTCTCTCGGTCGGCGACGGCATCGCGCGCATCTACGGCCTCGACAAGGTCCAGGCCGGCGAGATGGTCGAATTCCCCGGCGGCATCCAGGGCATGGCGCTGAACCTCGAAACCGACAACGTCGGCGTCGTGATTTTCGGTGACGACCGTAACATCAAGGAAGGCGACACCGTCAAACGGACCGGCGCCATCGTCGACGTGCCGGTCGGAAAGGGTCTGCTCGGCCGTGTGGTCGATGGCCTCGGCAATCCGATCGACGGCAAGGGTCCGCTTCAGGGTGTCGAACGCCGCCGCGTCGAAGTGAAGGCCCCGGGCATCATTCCGCGCAAGTCGGTGAACGAGCCGATGCAGACCGGCCTCAAGGCGATCGACTCGCTGATCCCGGTCGGCCGCGGCCAGCGCGAGCTGATCATCGGCGACCGCCAGACCGGCAAGACCGCCGTCGCGATCGACACGATCATCAACCAGAAGCGCGTCAACGCCACCGGCAACGAAAAGGAAAAGCTCTACTGCGTCTACGTCGCCATCGGCCAGAAGCGCTCGACCGTGGCGCAGATCGTCAAGACGTTGGAAGAGCAGGGCGCGATGGAATACTCCATCGTCGTCGCCGCCACCGCGTCGGAGCCGGCGCCGCTGCAGTTCCTGGCGCCCTACGCCGGCTGCGCCATGGGCGAATTCTTCCGCGACAACGGCATGGCCGCCCTCATCATCTATGACGATCTGTCGAAGCAGGCGGTCGCCTATCGCCAGATGTCGCTGCTGCTGCGCCGCCCGCCGGGCCGCGAAGCCTATCCGGGCGACGTGTTCTATCTCCACTCACGCCTGCTCGAGCGCGCGGCGAAGATGAACGACGCCAACGGCGGCGGCTCGCTGACCGCGCTTGCCGGTCATCGAAACCCAGGCCGGCGACGTGTCGGCCTACATTCCGACCAACGTGATTTCGATCACCGACGGCCAGATCTTCCTCGAGACCACCTTGTTCTATCAGGGCATCCGTCCCGCCGTGAACGTCGGCATCTCGGTCAGCCGCGTCGGTTCGGCCGCCCAGATCAAGGCGATGAAGAAGGTCGCCGGCTCGATCAAGCTGGAGCTCGCCCAGTATCGCGAAATGGCCGCCTTCGCCCAGTTCGCCTCCGACCTCGACGCCTCGACCCAGCGCCTGCTGGCGCGCGGCGCACGCCTGACGGAGCTCCTCAAGCAGCCCCAGTTCTCGCCGATGCCGGTCGAGGAACAGGTCGTGGTGCTCTACGCCGGCGTGCGTGGCTATCTCGACAAGGTCGACGTCAAGAACATCGGCCGCTTCGAGCAGGGCCTGCTGTCCCTGGCGCGTGAATCGGGTCGCGACATTCTCGACAGCATCCGCACCACCAAGGATCTGGCGCCGGACGTCGAAGAGAAGCTCAAGGCACTCCTCACCGAATACGCACGCAACTTCGCCTGAGCAGCCAGCGCCTCTAGGACAGCGAGCCACAGCCGATGCCCAGTCTCAAGGACCTCCGGGTCCGCATCAACAGCGTGAAGAACACGCGCAAGATCACCTCCGCCATGAAGATGGTGGCGGCGTCGAAACTGCGTCGCGCCCAGGAGCAGGCGGAGGCCGCGCGGCCTTACGCCGAGCGCATGGAGCGCATGCTGGGCTCGCTCGCCGCCGGCATCGGTGAAGGCGCGGGCGCGCCCAAGATGCTGGCGGGCACCGGCGCGGACCGCGTGCATCTCGTCATCGTCATGACCTCGGATCGCGGGCTGGCCGGCGGCTTCAATGCCTCGATCGCGCGCGGCGCGCGGGCGCACCTCCGCCGGCTGCTGGCGGAAGGTAAAGAGGTCAAGCTGGTGACCATCGGACGCAAGGGCCGCGACGCGCTCAAGGGCGAATTCGGACGTCTTTTGGTGCAGACCATCGACGGCGTCGGCCGGCCGCGTCTGCGCTTCGAGGAAGGCACCAATGTCGCGGCGCTGCTCACCAGCCTGTATGAGGCGGGCGACTTCGACGTCGCCACGCTGATCTACAACCGCTTCAAGTCGGCGATCACCCAGGAACTGACGATTCAGCAGCTCATTCCGTTCCCGGTACCGGCCGTGGCGCCGGGTACTGCCACGGAATCCGGCGTCCCGGCGGTTTACGAATTCGAGCCGGACGAGGAGACGATTCTCACCGAGCTGCTGCCGCGCAATCTGGCGGTGCAGGTCTACCGCGCCATGCTGGAAAGTTACGCCGGTGAACAGGGCGCGCGCATGGCGGCGATGGACTCGGCGACGCGCAACGCCGGAGAGATGATCAATCGTCTCACGCTCAACTACAACCGCACGCGGCAAGCCTACATCACCAAGGAGATGATCGAGATCGTCTCCGGCGCCGAAGCCATCTGACGGCTGGCGGCAATTACACAGATTCACGCGACAGACACACGCGTTTTACCGGAGCAGACCATGGCCAAATCAGTCGGCAAAATCACCCAGATCATCGGCGCCGTCGTCGACGTCCAGTTCGACGGCGATCTGCCGGCGATCCTGAACGCGCTGGAGTGCGACAACCAGGGCCGCCGCCTCGTGCTCGAAGTGGCGCAGCACCTGGGCGAGAACACGGTGCGCACCGTGGCCATGGACTCGACCGACGGCCTGACTCGCGGGCTGCCCGTCGCCGACACCGGCGATGCGATCATGGTTCCGGTCGGTCCCGAAACGCTCGGCCGCATCATGAACGTGATCGGCGAGCCGGTCGACGAGCGCGGCCCGGTCACCACCAAAATGAAGCTGCCGATTCACCGCCCGGCGCCGGCCTTTGCCGAACAGTCGACGGAAGCGGAAATTCTCATCACCGGCATCAAGGTCATCGACTTGCTCGCGCCCTACGCCAAGGGCGGCAAGATCGGCCTGTTCGGCGGCGCCGGCGTCGGCAAGACCGTGCTGATCATGGAGCTGATCAACAACGTCGCCAAGGCGCACGGCGGTTATTCGGTGTTCGCCGGCGTCGGCGAGCGCACCCGCGAAGGCAACGACCTCTATCACGAGATGATCGAAGGCAAGGTCATCAACCTCGATGGCCCGGGTTCGAAGGTGGCGCTGGTCTATGGCCAGATGAACGAGCCGCCGGGCGCCCGCGCCCGCGTCGCGCTGTCCGGCCTCACGGTCGCCGAATACTTCCGCGACGAGGAAGGCCAGGACGTGCTGTTCTTCGTCGACAACATCTTCCGCTTCACCCAGGCAGGCTCGGAAGTCTCGGCGCTGCTCGGCCGCATTCCCTCGGCGGTGGGTTACCAGCCGACGCTGGCGACCGACATGGGCACCCTGCAGGAACGCATCACCACCACGAAGAAGGGCTCGATCACCTCGGTGCAGGCGATTTACGTGCCCGCCGACGACTTGACCGATCCGGCGCC
Source organism: uncultured Alphaproteobacteria bacterium (assembly GCA_963752345.1). Classification (GTDB taxonomy): domain Bacteria; phylum Pseudomonadota; class Alphaproteobacteria; order SMXQ01; family SMXQ01; genus CAVVYA01. The sequence continues at coordinate 65,531 of CAVVYA010000013.1, read as the reverse complement.
GGCGACCTCGTTCGCGCACCTGGATGCGACCACCGTGCTGTCGCGCCAGATCGCCGAATTGGGCATCTATCCGGCCGTCGATCCGCTCGATTCGACCTCGCGCATGCTCGACCCGCGCGTCGTCGGCGAGGAGCACTACCAGGTTGCGCGCGACGTGCAGCGCGTGCTGCAGACCTACAAGTCGCTGCAGGACATCATCGCCATCCTGGGCATGGACGAGCTGTCGGAAGAGGACAAGCTGGTGGTGTCGCGCGCGCGCAAGATCCAGCGCTTCCTGTCGCAGCCGTTCCACGTCGCCGAGGTCTTCACCGGCACGCCGGGCGTGCTCGTCAGCCTCAGCGACACGATCGCCGGGTTCAAGGGCATCGTCGCCGGCCAGTATGACGATCTTCCGGAATCGGCGTTCTACATGGTCGGCACCATCGAAGAGGCTGTCGAGAAGGCGAAGCGTCTCGCCGCCCAGGCCGCCTGAGCGGCCTGATCGTACGGATCAACGGGGCGTAGGGAAAACCGACCGATGGCGGACAACAAGGTATCGTTCGAGCTGGTGGCACCGGAGCGGCTGTTGTTCTCGGCCGAAGTGGACATGGTCGTGGTGCCCGGGTCGGAAGGCGACTTCGGTGTGCTGCCCGGTCATGCGCCGCTGATCGCCACGGTGCGGCCGGGCGTGATCGAGATCTACGACGGCGGCATCGATGCCAAGAATATCCGCGAGCGCATCTTCGTGGCGGGCGGCTTCGCCGAGGTCAATGGCTCGCGCTGCACGGTGCTGGCCGAGGAAGCATCGCCGGTGCGCGACATCGACATGGCCGATCTGGAAGCCCGCCGCACTGCGGCGCGCGCCCGCCTGTCGGCCGCCGACGGTGAGGATGAAAAAGCGCGCATTAACGAGGAAATCGCCCGGATTGAGGCGATGCTCGCGGTGGGTGTGCTGGAGACCAACCGCTAAATCTTGTGTCACCTGCGCCGTCCATGAGCAGGCGTATGATTCCCGCCACTTTTTAGCGCTGGCAATCCGTGCGTAGCCCTCCATATAATTTTTACCAAGAGAAAAAATTTTGGGGGCCGTCATGAAACATTGGTGTCAGGACGATATCCCGTGGGACCGCTTCGACCCGTCCAAGGTCGATCCGGATATCCTCAAGATCGTCAAGGCGGCCAGCATGGTCGAGAAAAACGGCGACGATTACGCCGTGTATCTCTGCAATGTGTTCTCCGACGATCCCGACTTCCAGGGCGCGGCACGCGCCTGGGCCGAAGAGGAAGTGCAGCACGGCGACGTGCTCGGGCGCTGGGCCGCACTGGCCGACGCCAGCTTCCATTTCGATTCGTGTTTCAAGACATTCACCGCCGGCTACAAGCTGCCGCTCGACGCCACCAAATCGGTACGCGGCTCGCGCGCGAGCGAGTTGGTCGCGCGCTGCATCGTCGAGGTCGGCACCAGCTCCTACTACACCGCGCTTGGCAATGCCGCGGAGGAGCCGGTGCTCAAGGCGATCTGCAAGAACATCGCGGCCGACGAGCTGCGCCACTACAAGCTGTTCTATAGCCATCTGCGCGGCTACCTCGAGAAAGAGGAGCTCAACCAATGGCAGCGGCTCAAGGTGGCGCTCACGCGCATCGCCGAGAGCGAGGATGACGAGCTCGCCTATGCCTATTATGCCGCGAACGGTTCGCGGTGAACCCTACGACCGCGCGCATTACTCCCGGGAATATATGCGGCGCGCCGTTCGCTACTATCGGCCTGGCGTGGTCGAGCGCGGCGTTGCCATGACCCTGAAGGCGGCCGGCCTGAAGCCGAACGGCTGGCTCCATCGGGTGATCAGCACGGTGGCCTGGCGCTTCATGGCCTACCGTCAGCGCCGCGACGCCGCCGCGGCGTAAGCCGCACGGCCTGTCACGCATTCTTGTCGCTATGGCCCGGTTCGACCGGGCCATTTTTTTCAGAAGGCTTCTTTGTTTCCTCGTGCCCCTGCTTGTCCCAAGGCTGTCCGGTCAAGGCCGAGACCGTTGGCAAGCGTCGATTCGTGGATGCTCGAATGACGGCTATCTACGCACGACGGCGGGCCATCCTGGTGAAGCCGTCGCGTGCGACGGTGACGAGCGGTGTCCGTCCTCCGGGCACCCACCATCACATGTCATGCTGTCAGGATTCAGCGGAATTCGGAGTCGGCTTTGAGTTGCCGCGCGACCGGCGCGAATTCGGCGACGATCTTCTCGTAGAGCCGGCGCTTGAACGGCACGATGAGCAACGGCAGGCGGTCGAGCTCGGCCCATTTCCAATCGAGAAATTCCGGTATCTCGGTCGCGATGTTCACGTCGTCGTCGCGGCCGGTGAAGCGCAGGGCAAACCATTTCTGGCGCTGGCCGCGGTAGCGTCCGCCCCACAGCTTGCCGACCAGCTCGGGCGGCAGGTCGTAGTCCAGCCAGTGATCGCTCTCGGCGATGATCTCGGCCTTGTCGGTGCCGACTTCCTCGCGCAACTCGCGCATGACGGCCTGCTGCGGCGTCTCACCCTCGTCGATGCCGCCTTGCGGCATCTGCCAGGCCTCGGATGGCATGTCGATGCGCCGCGCCACGAAAGCCTGCCCCCGCGCATTGAGCAGCATGATGCCGACGCAGGGGCGGTAGGGCAGATCAGCGGTGGACGGGTCACTCGGCGTCATGGCCAAGACTAGGACTCAATCGGGCTGCTTGTCGACCAGCGCCGAGACCGGGGCCAAGGCGATGCCCTTGCTTTCGAGTTCCTGGGCCCACAGCACGACGCGCTCGATGGTGACCGGATAGGGCGAGCCGATGCCGAGCGCATAGCCGCCGTCCTTGGCGATGCGCTCGAGCTCGTCGAGCCGCTGGTCGATCTCGGACCGGGCCGCCTTGATGTCGATGAAGCGGTTGTTGATGGCGCGCGGCAGGCCGATCTCGCTCGCCTGCGACGCAGCGACGCTGCGCAGGCTGGAGCGCGAATCGACGAAGATCAGGCCGCGGTTGTTGATCTCTTCGAGGATGGGCCGCAGGCTTTGCGGCGCGGTGGTCAGGCGCGCGCCCATGGTATTGAGTACCCCGACATAGCCGGGGAAGCGCGACAGCAGATAGAGCAGCCGCTCGCGGTTGTCCTTGTCGCTGATGCTGGTGAGCAGGGTATGCGGGCCAGGATCGTTGTCGGGATAACCGATCGGCTCCATCGGCACTGTCAGCAGCACTTCGTGGCCGGCGGCGCGGGCCAAGCCGATCCATTGGTCCAGATTCTTGGCGTAGGGTGCGAAGGCGAGCGTGACCGCGCCGGGCAGGCGTTGGATCGCGGCCTCGGTGGCGGCGGCCGATTGACCGAGGCCGCTGATGATGAGGGCGACGCGCGGGCGCTTGTCGTTGGCGTCGAACGGACGGGCATAAGCCTGCCACGGCCGGCGGCCGTCCTTGCCGATGACCGGCAGCGGCCCGTCGCGGGTGTTCTCCACCAGATCCGGATCGGGCGCCGGGGCGAGCCCGTCCGGTGCCGGCGCCGGGGTGCGCCGCTCGGGCGGCTGATAGACGGGCGGTGCCGGAATCGCGGCGACGCTTGGCGGCGCGCGGGGTTGGTTCTTTGGCCGGCGCTTGGGCGACGGGGGGCGGTGCGGCCGCCGGCGGCTCGGCTTGAGGTGCTGGGGGCACTGGCTCCGGTGTGGGTGCCTCAGCGACCGCAGCGGGCAGATCAATGATAGCGGCGGGCGGTTCGGGCTCAGGCGCCGCGGCCTGTCGTGGCGGCTCCGGCACCGCCGGCTGCTGTGGCGGCTCAGGCGCCGCGGGCTGCTGTGGCAGCTCCGGCGCCGCCGCCTGTTGCGACGGCTGGGGAGTCGCGACCGATGGTCCTCCAGCTTCGGGCTGCGCCGCTGGTTCGGGCTGCTCTGTCGGCGGTGGCAGCGCGACTGTCACCGCCGGCGCGCTCACCCTTCCGGTGCCGGCGTCCTCGGGCACCAGAATCAGCCAGGCGATGGCGCCGAGAAAAAGCCCGAACAGTACCGTCGCCATGACGGCCACGACATCCAACCGGCCACGGTCCGTGCGACTTTTAGATGAGCGATCAGTCACGAGTTTTCCATCCCCCTGGCCAACGCACCGGAGGGAAAGGCGGCCCTTACGGGGCCGCCTTGTTGCTGTAGAGCGAAATCGCCTTCAGCACGTCGACCGCTCGCGTGAGCTGATAATCGACTGCGGAGTTGGCGGGCACTGAGCCTTCCGGCGCCGGCTTGGCTTCCTTTTGCTCCTCGGGCCGCGTGTCGTTGCGTAGCGCGCCGCGCAGGTCCGATTCGCGGCGGCGGTCCGCTTCCGACACGGTCTCGACGCGCAACTGCTCGACCTCGAGGTCCGGCTCGATGCCCGTGGCCTGGATCGAACGGCCCGACGGCGTGTAGTAACGCGCCGTCGTCAGGCGCATGGCGCCGTGCCCGGGCATCGGGATGATGGTCTGCACCGAGCCTTTGCCGAACGAGCGCGTGCCCATCACGATGGCGCGGCGATGATCCTGCAGGGCGCCGGCGACGATTTCGGATGCCGAAGCGGAGCCGGAGTTGATCAGCACCACCATCGGCAAGCCTGTCGCGATATCGCCCGGGCGCGCGTTGAAGCGCTGGGCGTCGTCGGCGCGCCGCGTGCGCGTCGAGACGATCTCGCCCTTGTCGAGGAACGCATCGGACACGGCCACCGCCTGATCGAGCAGGCCACCCGGATTGTTGCGCAGATCGAGGATGAGGCCGCGCAGCGAGCCTTTGGTATCGGACTTCATCTTCTCGATCGCCTTGGTCAGGCCGGAGGAGGTCTGTTCGTTGAAAGAAGTGATGCGGATATAACCGACATCCTTCTGCTCGATGCGCGAGCGCACAGACTGCACCGTGATGATGGCGCGCGTCAGCGTGACGTCGAAAGGTTCGCGCTCCGCGCGACGGATGGTCAGCTTGATCTGGCTGTTCACCGGACCGCGCATGCGCTCGACCGCATCTTGCAGGCTCAGGCCCATGACCTGGTCGCCGTTGATGCGCGTGATCAGATCGCCCGGCAGAATGCCGGCGCGCGCCGCGGGCGTCTCGTCGATCGGCGACACGACTTTGATGATGCCGTTTTCCTGGGTGACTTCGATGCCGAGTCCGCCGAACTCGCCGCGGGTCTGCACTTGCATATCGCGGAAATTCTTTTCGTTGAGATAACCCGAGTGCGGGTCGAGCGCGCTGAGCATGCCGTTCAAGGCATTCTCGATCAGTTCCTTATCGTTGACGTCCTCGACATAATCGGAACGCACACGCTCGAATACCTCACCGAACAGATTGAGCTGCTGGTAGGTATCGGAATTCTTCGCCCCTTGCGCGAAGGGCGAGGGCATGGGCAGGACCAAAACCGCGCCGGCAGCCGCGGCAGCCAACGTCGCCGCAAACAGTGTCTTTCTCATCATCCGCTAACCTTACCAATGGGGGTCGCCAGCCACGGCAACGGGTTTATCGGCCGGCCGTTGTGTCGCAACTCGATGTAAAGACGAGGATTTCCTTCCATCGGCCGGGCCATGACGCCGACCGGCTCACCGGCTAACAGCGTTTGACTGACGGCGCTGTCGATGCGCTCAAATCCCGCCAGAAGCATATGATATCCCTCGCCATGTTCGATGATCAAGAGTTGCCCGTAATCGCGGAACGGGCCGGCGAACACCACTTGACCGTCATACGGCGCCACAATCTGGGCGGCAGGCTGAGTTTCCAAAGTGATACCACGGGCGTCCCCGCCGGTGCTCAAACGCTCGCCGAAAGCCTGGACCATACGGCCTTGGGCGGGAAACGCAAGGCGACCTTGCGCCTGGCTGAACGTGCCGGGGTGGACACTGCCGAGCGCAGCCATGCGAGGCTGGGCTGGGGGTGATCCGGAAGCCGTCGGCTGCGGGGCAATTTCATTCTCGCCCGCGCCGGACCGCCGCGGCGCCTCCGCCGTCTCGCGGCGCGCCCTGGCCTCGGCTTCCGCCGCGCGGGCCGCCACCGCTGCCGTTTCCGCTTCCGCCGCGGCCCTTCGCGTCTCTGCCTCGCGTGCCACGCGCTCGGCTTCGATGCGGCCCAGCAGTTCGCGCAAATCGCTCGCCTCGCTGGCCAATGACTTGGCGGTGGCCGCGGCCTTCTGGCGCTCCGCCAGAGTCTGCTTTTCGACCATCGCCTTGCGCGCCAGCAGCGCGCCGAGTCGCGCGCGTTCCTCGCCGAGCGTCTGGGTCTTGGCCTGCTGGTCCGCCCGCTTGCTGATGATGTCGTCGCGCACGACGGCGAGCGACTCGATCTCGTGGCGCAGCGCCTTGGCCTGGACTTCCAACTCGGGCACCGCGGCGCGCAGCAGGATGGCGCTGCGCAGCGTATCCTGCGGTGCCGCCGGCAGCGCGATCATTGCTTCCGGCGGCAATCGCGCCAGCCGTTCGAGAGCGCCGAGCAATTCCGCCAGGCGCTGGCGCCGGCCGACCAGGGCCTGCGCCTTGATTTTTTCTTCCTCGTCGAGCTCGGCGAGCCGCGCTTGGAGTTCGGCGAGGGCCGCCTCATGCTCCTGGGTGGCGCGCGCGGCGCGGATCAGCTCGCCGCGCAACTCGGCGACCTCGCGCGCCAGTTCGCTGGCTTTCTCCTGCAGGCTGCCATCCTGCTGGCGGCTTTCCTGCAGCGCCTTTTCGATGTCCTGCAGCCGCTCGCCGACGACATCGGCGCGAACCGGCGGCGCCGAGGTTGCGGGTTGCGAACCGGCGGGAATTGTAAACGTCGAAGCGGTGGCGACCGCGAGGGCGAAGATGAATGGGTTCAAATAGATGTCAAACGTTCACGGACTCGACCGCAGCAAGGCGGCCTCCCGCCTTGATCAGCAATGAGTGGCCGGTCATTTCGCGCGGCTGCGGCAGCCCCATGAGGTCGAGAATGGTGGGCGCCACATCGGCGAGCTTGCCGCCGGGCGCGATGCGCGCCACGTCGGTCGGTCCGTCGACCAGCATTACCGGCACCGGGTTCGTCGTGTGCGCGGTATGCGGCTGTCCGGTGGCCGGATCGTTCATCATTTCGGCATTGCCGTGATCGGCCGTGATGATCATGGCGCCGCCGACCTTGGCGAGGGCTGCTTCGATGCGGCCGAGACAGGTGTCGACGGCTTCGACGGATCTTACCGCCGCGCCGAAGTCGCCGGTATGGCCGACCATGTCGGTGTTGGCGAAATTGACCAGGATGAAATCGAACTTCTTGGATTCGATGGCGACGACCAGCTTGTCGGTGACTTCGTAGGCCGACATCTCCGGCTTCATGTCATAGGTCGCGACCTTGGGCGAGGGCACCAGGATGCGCTCCTCACCGGGAAACTGCCGCTCCTCGCCGCCATTGAAGAAGAAAGTGACATGTGCGTATTTCTCGGTCTCGGCGATGCGCAATTGGGTCTTACCCGCCTCCGCTAGAATTTCGCCGAGAATTTTGGTCAGCGGCACCGGCGGAAAAAGCGCCGTCATGAAAGCGTTGAGCTTGGCGGAATATTCGACCAAGCCGAGCGCCGCGGCGAAGCGCACGATCTTGGCACGCGCAAATCCATTGAATGCCGGGTCGAGCAGCGCGGCCAAGAGCTGGCGCGCACGGTCGGCGCGGAAGTTGCCCATCAGCACACCGTCGCCGTCGCGCATGCCGGCATAGCCGCCGATCATGGTCGGCAGCACAAATTCGTCGGTCACCTTCTCGGCATAGGACGCATCGATCGCCATCTCCGCGTCGGAGGCGCGCTTACCCTCGGCCGACACGATCGCCTGGTAGGCGCGCTCGACGCGCTCCCAGCGGTTGTCGCGGTCCATGGCGTAATAGCGGCCGCTCACCGTGGCGATCGTGGCGCACCCCGCCGTATCGGCGAGGAACTTCGCCATATAGGCCTTGGCGCTTTGCGGCGGCGTATCGCGTCCATCGAGGAAGGCGTGAACAGCGACCGGCACGCCGCCCTCCGCCACAAAGCGCGCCAACGCCGCGATCTGATCCTGGTGCGAATGCACGCCGCCTGGCGAAATCAGGCCCATCAGATGACAGGTACCGCCGCTCGCCTTGAGCTTGGCAATGAAGGCATGAAGATTCGGATTGGCTTTGAGCGAGCCGTCGGCAATGGCCAGGTCGACACGCGGCAGGTCCTGCATCACCACGCGGCCGGCGCCGAGATTGGTGTGACCGACCTCGGAATTGCCCATCTGGCCGGGCGGCAGCCCGACATGCAGTTCGGAGGCATTGAGGAAACCAAGCGGCGAGGTCTTGGTCATGCGGTCGAGATTGGGCGTGCGCGCGCCCAGGATGGCATTGTCCTCGGTCGGCGGTTCACGGTGGCCCCAACCGTCCAGCACACACAGGACGACGGGGCGGCGGGGCGTGGCGCCGGCGCGCCGGGAAGGGCTCATCTCATTCATCGGACGCGCTTTTTACCTGTATCGGGGGTGGCAAAATCCCTTCTTATATAAGCCATCCAGCCGCGGTGCGGTAGGGCGGGCGGCTGAATATTTCCGACATATCGCCGGTCATTCCCGATGATAGGGATGGCCCGCCAGGATCTGCTGGGCGCGATAGAGCTGTTCGGTCAGCATGCTGCGCACCAGCATGTGCGGCCAAGTCAGGGCGCCGAGCGACAGCTTGCGGTCGGCGCGCGCGAGGAGCGCCGCGCCATGACCAGCGGCGCCGCCGATGGCGAACGCCACGTCCGCCACGCCGCTGTCCTGCCATTGGCCGATCAGGCTGGCGAAACCGGGGCTGGTCTCCGCCTTGCCCGCAGCGTCGAGCGCGCAGAGCAGCGCGCCCTTGGGCAGTTGGGCGAGCAGCAACTCGGCCTCGCGCGCTTTCAATTGGGCGGGCGCGAGCTTACGCTTCTCTTCCACTTCGATGAGCTTGAACGGCCAGCGCAGGCGGCTGGCATAGTCATTGTAGAGGTCGCGGTGGGGCCCCGGGCGGGCCTTGCCGACGGCGAGAAGCCAGAGGCGCATCGGCTCGTGCGGGGGCGGCGGTTAGCCCGCCACCCGGCGCCGTGTCGAGGCCGGCCTTGCTCGCGACGCCGCCTTCTTGCGCGCGGTTGCCTTGCCAGCGGCTGCCGTCTTTGCAGCGACTTTCTTTTTCGGTGCCGGTTTCGGAGCCCTCTCCTTCACCAGGCCGGCCATGACGTCTTCCTGCTCGGGCAGCGGATGGCTCCACATCTTCTCGAGATTGTAGAACGCACGGACCTCGGGCCGGAACAGGTGGACCACGACATCGCCCGCGTCGAGCAGCACCCAGTCGCCCTGGGTCATCCCCTCGATCGGCGGCGCATGGCCGATCTCCGGCTTGACCCGCTCGCGCAGGTGGTCGGCCATCGCGGCCACGTGGCGGCTGGACCGCCCGGTGGCGATGACCATGAAATCGGCGATGGCGGATTTGCCGGCCATGTCGATGACGGCGACCTCTTCGGCCTTGTCGTCGTCGAGCGAGCGTTGGATGAGCGCAAGCAGGCCGGCTGCGGGGGAGGGAGCTTGGCGTTTGCTCAGGGCTTTGCGGGCTATGGGTGTCTCCTTGGTCTGGTTGCCGGCGATATCCGGCATCACGCTGTTTCCGTCACGGTATCTATATAGGTATTCACCCGGGCCGGGGCAAAGAGCGCGCTTTGGAGCGGCGAGCTCGGATGCTGGTCGCCGAGGCGGGATGGCGCCGGGCATGGAAGTAAACCCAGGCCGGCGGCTGCAGATCCGCCAGATCGACCGCATGGCGGCTATCGATGCGGCACCTGGCGAAGCGCTGTGCCGCCTTGCCCGCCAGCGCCCGGAACGAATAGGTTGCCCGGTCGAACACCGCGATCGGCACTTGGTCGAAGATTTCGGTCCAGCGTTCCCAATGCGGGATCTGGGCCAGGTTGTCGGCCCCCATGATCCAGACGAACCGGGTGTGGGGAAACCGCCTGCGCAGGGCATGCACGGTATCGGCGGTATAGCGGGTGTTCAGCCGCGCTTCGATCGCGGTGACCCGGATGCGCGGGTGGTTGGCCGTCCGGCGTGCCTGTTCCAGGCGCTCGGCGAAGGGCGCCATGTCGGCGCTGGACTTCAACGGGTTTTGTGGCGACACCACCCACCAGAGCTCGTCGAGATGAAGCAGCTTCAGGGCGAGCAGGCTGATGTGGCGATGGCCGGCGTGGGCCGGATTGAACGAGCCGCCGAGCAGACCGACGCGCAGGCCCGCGACCGCACTGCCGCGCAGAGAACCGGTGGCGGGTTTCAAGCGGCGAAACGCCGCATGGGCGACGGCCGCCGGGCAGCGCCGGCGTGGCGCGCCGCCATTCGCGTCGCAGGGACGAAGGCCGTCACGGACGGACCTGACCGGAACCGTGGATCACGTATTTGTAGCTGGTGAGCTGTTCGACGCCGACCGGGCCGCGCGCGTGCAGCTTGTCGGTCGAGATGCCGATCTCGGCGCCCATGCCGAATTCGCCGCCATCGGCGAACTGGGTCGAGGCATTGTGCAACACGATCGCGCTGTCGACTTCGGCGAGGAAGCGTTCGGCGGTCGCGGTGTCCTCGGTGATGATCGAGTCGGTGTGCTGCGAGCCGTGCTCGCGGATATGGGCCATGGCCTCCTCGACGCCGGCAACCACGCGCGCCGAGATGATGGCGTCGAGATATTCGGTGCCCCAATCCTGCGCGCTCGCCGGCTTGACCCGCTTGTCGAGCGCCTGCAGACGCGCGTCGCCGCGCACCTCGCAGCCGGCGCCGATCAGATCGTCGATCAGCGCCTTGGCGTGGGTCGCCACCGCGCGCGCGTCGATCAGCAGCGTCTCGGCCGCGCCGCATACGCCGGTGCGGCGCATCTTGGCGTTGAGCACCACTTGGCGCGCCATGGCGAGATCGGCGGCGCCGTCGACATAGACATGGCAGATGCCGTCGAGATGCTTGATCACCGGCACGCGGCTCTCGCTGATCACGCGCTCGATGAGCGACTTGCCGCCGCGCGGCACGATGATGTCGATCAGGCCATTGGCCGTCAGCATGGCGCCGACCGCGGCGCGGTCGCGCGTCGGCACGCTCTGGATGCATTCGATCGGCAGAACCGGCGGCGCGCAAGCCGTCCTGCAGCGCCTGCAGGATGGCGCCCGAAGAATGAAAGCTTTCGGAGCCGCCGCGCAGGATCACCGCATTGCCCGCCTTGAGGCAGAGCCCGGCCGCGTCGGCGGTGACGTTGGGCCGCGATTCGTAGATCACGCCGATGACGCCCAGCGGCACGCGCACACGCGAAATCTTCAAGCCGTTGGGGCGCGTCCATTCGGCGATGGTCTGGCCGACCGGATCCTCGAGTGCGGCGATCTCTTCGAGGCCCTTGCACATGGCTTCGACTCGCGCGTCGTCGAGCAGCAGGCGATCGAGCATGGCGGCGCTCAGGCCCTGCTCCTTGGCCGCGGCCATATCCTTGGCATTCGCCGCGAGAATTTCGGGTTTGCGGGCGCGGATCGCCGCCGCCGCCGCGTGCAATGCCGCATCCTTCGCCGTGCGCGGTGCCTGGGCGAGCGCGCGCGCTGCCACGCGTGCTGCCTTGGCGAGCTGCGTCACGAGGCTTTGCGCCTGGGCGGCGTCGCTGCCGTCGGCGCGGATCTGGGCTGCTATCGTCATGTCGCCAGCTCTTCGCGCGGCACCTTGTCGAGCACCACAAGGTCGTCGCGGTGGATCATTTCGTCGCGTCCACGGTAGCCCAGAAGGGCTTCAATTTCACGGCTTTTGTGCCCCATGATGCGGCGCGAATCGGCGGCGTCGTAGGCGGTCAGGCCGCGCGCGATCTCGCGTCCGTCGCGCGTCACGATGCGCACGGCGTCGCCGCGGTCGAAACGCCCCTCGACGGCGACCACGCCGGCGGGCAGCAGGCTGCGGCCCTGGCGCAGCGCGCCGAGCGCGCCGTCGTCGACGGTCAGGGTACCCGACGGCTTGAGCGTGGTGGCGATCCAATGCTTGCGCGCCGAACGCGGCTCGTCGGCCGGCAGGAACCAGGTGGCACGGCTGCCGCCGTCGATGCGGCCGAGCGGACTGGCCTGACGGCCGTCGGCGATCACCATGCGGCAGCCGGCCGACATGGCGATGCCCGCCGCCGCGAGCTTGGTCACCATGCCGCCCGACGAATTGCCGGGCAAGGCGTCGCCCGCCATGGCGGCGATCTCGGGCGTGATGACGCGAACTTCTGGAATGAACCGCGCGGCGGTATCGACGTTCGGATCGCCGGTATAGAGACCGTCGATGGTCGAGAGCAGCACGAGCGTGTCGGCGCTGATCATGGCGGCGACGCGCGCGGCCAGCCGGTCGTTGTCGCCGAAGCGGATCTCGTTGGTGGCGACCGTGTCGTTCTCATTGATCACCGGCACGGCGCCGAGCCTGAGCAGGGTGGTCATGGTGCTGCGCGCATTGAGGTAGCGCCGGCGCTCTTCGGTGTCGTCGAGCGTGAGCAGAACCTGGGCGACGGTGATGTCGTGGCGCGCCAATGCCTCTTGATAGGCGTGGGCGAGCCGGATCTGGCCGGTGGCGGCGGCCGCCTGCTTTTCCTCGAGCGCGAGCTTGCCGGGCTTGAGCCCGAGCTGCCGGCGGCCGACCGCGATCGCGCCCGACGACACCAGCACCACGTCCTGGCCACGCTGGCGCATGGCGGCGATTTCCTCGGCGAGGCTGGCGAGCCAAGTGCGGCGCACCGAGCCTTCGGCCTCGTCGGCCAGCAGGGCGGAGCCGACCTTGATCACCAGCCGGCGCGCCTTGGCCAATTTCCCGCCGCTCAGCTTGTCGCCACCCGGCTTGTCGGTGCCGCGCAACCCCCGTTTCGCAGCGCTCATTATTCCCCCGCTAAGGCCGTCGCCTGTTTGTCCCGCTCACGGTGCACCACGTCGCGCACGGCGCGCAACACGTCCTGCACGCCCTGGCCGGTGACGCCCGACAAGGTGAAGACGTGGCCCTTCTTGCGGCCGAACGCCGCCTTGGTCAGCGCCTTACGCTTGGTTTCGATCTCGTCGGCGTCGAGCGCGTCGCACTTGTTGAGCGCGACCAGCTCGGGCTTGTCGGTCAGGCCGTGGCCGTATTGGCGCAGTTCGCCGCGGACCACCTTGTAGGCCTCGGCGACGTCTTCCTGGGTGCCGTCGACCAGATGGAGCAGCACGCCGCAGCGTTCGATATGGCCCAGAAAGCGGTCGCCCAGCCCCTGGCCTTCGTGGGCGCCCTCGATCAGGCCGGGAATGTCGGCCAGCACGAATTCCTCGTCGTCCACCCCGATGACGCCGAGCTGGGGCGTGAGCGTGGTGAAGGGATAGTCGGCGATCTTCGGCTTGGCCCGCGTGGTCGCCGCGAGGAAGGTCGACTTGCCGGCATTGGGCAAGCCGACCAGGCCGGCGTCGGCGATCAGCTTGAGGCGCAGCCAGAACCAGTATTCCAGGCCCTCCTCGCCCTTGTCGGCGCGGCGCGGCGCCCGGTTGGTCGAGGATTTGAAGAAGTCGTTGCCTTTGCCGCCGCGGCCGCCCTGGGCGAGCGTTATGCGGATGCCCGGCTTGTCGAGGTCGGCCACCACGGTCTCGTTGTCCTCGGCCAGGATCTGCGTGCCGGCGGGGACGCGTATGATCAGGTCTTGGCCCTTGGCGCCGCTCTTGTTGCGCCCGGCGCCGCCGCGGCCCTTCTGCGCCTTGAAATGCTGCTGATAGCGGAAATCGATCAAGGTATTGAGACCATTGACCAATTCGACGATCACATCGCCCCCCTTGCCGCCGTCGCCGCCGTCCGGACCGCCGAACTCGATGTATTTCTCGCGCCGGAAGCTCATCGCGCCGGCACCGCCGTCGCCGCTCCGGACATAGATCTTGGCCTGGTCGAGAAATTTCATGGTCAGGGACTTCGGTTTGCCGCCTCGTTCTGACTTAAGACATTGGCGCGCGGCACAAAAAAAGAAGGGGAATGGTTTTGCCATTCCCCTTCTCCGTGTACTCCCTCGTAAGGGAATGGGTCAGGGCATACTAGCCCCGCGGCGTCACCGAAATAAAGGTGCGGCCCTTTTCCTTACGGCGGAACGTCACTTCGCCTTCAGCCGTGGCGAAGATCGTGTGGTCCCGTCCCATACCGACGTTGGGACCGGGGTGGTATTTGGTACCCCGCTGACGCACAAGAATATTGCCGGGGACAACGATCTCGCCGCCGAACTTCTTGACGCCGAGCCGCCGGCCCGCGCTATCGCGGCCGTTGCGGGAGCTGCCGCCTGCTTTCTTGTGTGCCATGGAACCTTCTCCTCAATAACTTACTGAGGCGCGCTTACTTCTTCTTGCGCGCCGTGGTCTTCCGCTTCGCGGCCTTGCGCTTCGCGGGGGCTTTGCGGGTCGCGGCTTTTCTCACCGTCGACTTTTTCTTCACGGTCTTCTTAGCAGCTTTGCGTTTCACAGCCATGTCTAGTCTCCTGTTTATTTACGTGGAGATGCCTTGGCGGGGGATTTTTTCGCTGCCGGCTTCTTGGCCGGCTTTGCTTTGGCGGCCGGAGCCGCTTTCTTGGCCGGGGCCTTACCCGTCCGTGCCCGGGCGGGAGCGGCCGCTGCCTCGGCCGTGTGATCCGCTTTCGGGGTCTGCTTGACCTTTTCCTTCTTCGCCGGACGCTGGCTGGCGTCGGCCAGGATGTCGAGGATGCGCAGCACGGTCAGCTCTTGCTTGTGACCGTTCTTGCGGCGGTAGTTCTGCCGGCGCTTCTTCTTGAAGATGATGATCTTGTCGCCGCGCGCCTGCTCGAGCACCTCGGCGGTGACCAGGGCATTGCTCACGACGGGAGCACCGAATTTCATGGCTTCGCCGTCGTTCAGCGCGAGCACGTCGGTGAAATCGATTTCGTCGCCGGCATCGCCCAGAAGCTTCTCGACCACGATGACGTCGTTCTTGGCGACTTTGTACTGCTTTCCGCCTGTGCGGATGACCGCGAACATATCCATATCCCGTCTCAATCAACGCTGCGCTGTAAAGCGCAACCTAACTGTCAAGTAAAAAGTTGCGGAAATATAACGGCGAGGGTCGGGGTGTCAATCTTTTTCGACCCCACGCGCCGCCGTTCATCGGGCGCCTGTTGCGCCGATAGCGCGCCTGTTCTGATGCGATTCGCTCGCCGATGCAAGGAAAAGAGTTGATCGGTTGCACCTCCGGGTTCCATGAGTTAGGCTCCGCGCCCTTAAATCTTCGTTAATGCGACAGCGGCCACCGTCCGCTCGGATCGCGGCTCGCGACCGCCGCGGCATCGATTTTCCGATTCCGGCCGGACGGTTTTTCTGGATTTTTGGCGCCGTCACCTATAGGTGAAGGCGCTCCCCGGCGGAGGGGTGCCAGAGCGGTCGATCGGGGCGGTCTCGAAAACCGTTGTGCCCTGTGAGGGGTACCGTGGGTTCGAATCCCACCCCCTCCGCCAACCTCACTTTTTTGCTTAGGGTCATCAAGACGTTAGCCCTGGATTTGGCAAACCTTTTACGTGGGTTTGCCAATGGTTGTTCCCGATATGAGCTTCACGCCCATGCCTTGCGCCAATTGCTTGCGATCGGCGCCACGCGTGTAGCGCTCGGCTTCCTTCAGCGTCGTCCAGCCGAACCAACTCAAAAGCTCGTGCGCCGTCGCGCCCATGTTGGCGTGATGCGTGGCGGCCGCCTTGCGCAATCCGTGCGCCGCGTAACCGTTCGGCAAGCCCGCCTCGTTGCAACGCTCGCGGAACCAGTTGCCAAAGCCGGCGGCGGTAAATGGCTTGCCGAAATCCGTCATGAGGAAAGTCAACTGATCCGCCGGCAACTCATCCAGCGCGGCTTTGAGATCAGGCAGGATCGGGATCTCGACCAGCATGCCGGTTTTTTGCTGGCGGATCGAAAGCGTGCCGTTGCGCACATGCTGGCGCCCCATGCGAACGACATCGCCGCGCCGCTGGCCCGTGCTGTGCAACAGCTCCAAGGCCAGCCGCGCGCGGGTGCCGATGGGGTGCCGGGCGCGATAGGCGGCAATCTGCTCGTCGCTCCATGGCTTAAACCCGCCACCGCGGACCTTGATCGCCTTGATGTTTGCGGTCGGATCATCGTCGCGCAACCCAGTCTCGATCGCGTGTTGCATCAGCTGGCGGATCATCCGGAGCCAGTTGTTGGCGGCCGATGGCGTTGCGAGCTTGTCGGACATAATCGCGACCAAATGCCGGCGAAGCAGCAAGCGCGCCGGCTTGGTGCCGTGTTCAACCCTAAACCGGTCGATGATGCCGCGATAAGTGGTTTGCGTGCTAGGCGACAAGGACTGAAAACCCGCCGATGAAAAATATGAAACGGCGAGCGCGCCCACGCTTCCCGGAATCGTGCGGCCCGCGCCGACCGCGCGCTGCGGCACCTGGCCAGCCAATGCCAGGCGGTAGGCTTCCATGAAATCGTCTGAGCCGGGCAAGCCGGGCAGGGCAATGCGCTTGAATCCCGGCCGCCGGAAGTAGCGCCGGACCTTGCCGTGGCGATCACGGAACTCATGGATGAATTGCAATCGAATCTTCGTCATGTGGGCCCCCATCATTGGTTCGCCCGACGATAGCTCAGGTGGGTTTGGGTCTCGATGGATACCGGCCATCCGAGGCCATTGAAAAGTCTGTAAATCTGGTTCGTTTTCATGGCGCTGGCGGTTTGTCCCAAGGGTTTACCTCGTTCTCGTCCGGCAAGGCATCCCACGCCTCATCTAATCGCCGGCGATCCCATACGGCCCGCGCATGCAGGCGCTTCGGCTTTGGCATGACGCCCTCTTGGACCAGTGCATCGAACAGGGTGGCCGAAATTCCCAGGTAAGCCGCCGATTCGACTCTGCGACAGCCCCCGGGGCGCCAGCGACTCTGGAAGGACGCTGCCTCGGGGGCTCATGGCTCTTCTGAAAGGGCCTTGCGGTTGATTCATTCTCGAACCTGACAGTCATGACTTCTCCGGCGGGCTTCGCGTGCCCCGCCCGCTGGAAACGCCTTCTTCTCTGTTAGGAATTTTAGTTCATAAGGCGGGAGCGAGTAGCGCCATCTGCCGCCATGGCGACAGATGGCGCTAAATGGCGCGAATCAGTCCCGATCACTGAAGTATCTCTGGATTGTACGGTCACTCACTTGGCTAAGCGCATTGCGGCGAAGCCAGTCTTTGATCTGCGTGTTGCGCTCCTTCGCCGAGAGCGCAGCCATATCGCCATCCGGCCAGATCGCCTTTACGGCTTTTTCAACTCTCCTCAAGGCAGCGCTGCTCTTTTTGCGTATATCCTGTGTTACGGGTCTCGGCGACCAAAAGTTTGAGGTTCCCTCAATGGTTACCGCGGACCACAGAGCTTCAAAAGTCAACCCGACGCTACTTTGCGTAGGCTCGGCAAATTTACCGAGATCGCCGTTCACAAAATCGATCCCGAACTGCGGGTGACTCCATATCCCGGCGCTGATTACCTCGGATTGACCGGTAATGAGATGTCCACGCGCGATTGCGAGGCCAGAGCGCAACGGCGCTAAAGCTGCGCTGTATCGGTCAGCAATCGCCGTGAGGGCAGCAGCCATCTCCGGTGTCGGACGGGAATTCTTGTCCAATGTGCCGACAGGCGAATTGCCGGCCGCCGTTCTCTTCAAATCTTGGTCGGCCGTGGTCGGCCAGTACCGGCACACCGGTGTGTACCACATGCGACTGAGCATGATTTGTACGCGGTCATCCAGCTTCGCTGCGCTGGCCAAGTCCCGCACCTGCGGGTCATCGAGCACTAGATTCCGGAATACGTCCGCAAGTCGGTAAAGGCTCATCCTTGCGCTCTACAAAGAAACTTGAGTCTCGAATGCTACCTCTTCGCGGCTGGAACCGAAATATCTACGCTCCTAAGTGGTGGGCGCACTGCTGCACCTCTGCGGCATATCTGGGAAGGCGGCAGTAACCGATCTAACCGCGCCGAGAAAGAACGCCAGTCGCGTGGCCGAGTTCTGCCGCCGTCTTCTGTGTGTGCTCCAGCGGACTCACGCGACCAGCTGACAGCGGCAACGCCGCGTGTCCGGTGTCTCCCGTATGCCTTCGGGCTCGCTCTTGGTTGCCAGTCGAGCTTTCCTCTGTGCACCGGACGGAACGGCATGGGAACCCGCCAAATGACAACCCACCGGAAGTTCATCGAGGCGGCCGCCGCCAGCAAAATGCATCCGGCCGACATCGCCACCCAGGCACGCATCCCGAACGCCATTGGCTACACCGTGACTCTGTTCCTGGGCCGCGGCCGTTACGCCGAGATCCATGCCCACACGATCGATGAGGCGCGGCAAGTCGGCCGCAACCTTGTCGCCGTCCATTCCAGCAATCGGCGGGCGATGGTCTACGCCCTGTTCGCCGATGGCCGCAGCGTTCTCGTGTCCAACGACTATCAACCAACCAAGGAGGTCGTCATGCAGAGCGAGACCTACAATCACAAGAGCAACGCCCGCCGCGCCGCCAAGAAGGAGCTCATGAAAGCGGGCCGCGGTTGCATGGAGGGGAAGGACTTTACCCTGGTCGAATCCGGCGGCCTTTGGCGCTACCGGCTGACCCAGGCGGCCGCCAGCGCCAACCTGCCGGCAGCCAAGCCGTCCGAGAAGGCCAAAGCGAAGAAAGAGCCTAAGGCGAAAGTCGAGCGCAAGCCGCGCGAGAAGAATCCGCGGCCGCTGGGCGCGCGCGCCCAGGCCGTGGCCGGTGCCCAGGCGGGCAAGATGCCAACCCCGCCGGACTTCAAAGCCGAGACTCACGCCCGCTACCGCGACAAGCTGGCCCAGCTGGTCAAGCTGGCCGACGCCGGCGACCTCAAGGCGCTCAAAGGTTTCCCGATCAACCCGGTCAGCACCAGCCCCAAGGCGCTCGATCGCTACCGTAATCTTTGCGTAACCGCCCTGGAGGCCCGGGCCACCAAGGCTTAGCGCGGGAGCGCACAGCGCGAAGACGGCAAAGGCCGGCGGGGTTGATCCCGCCGGCCTATTGTTGACCTGGATTCGCCCACAACGGGCGGCGCGTCTGTCATGAGCAATTCAGGTGCAATACTGATGAATCAGCGGCGGCGGCGTGCGGGGATGCGGATCAGCTCGCAAGCGTCGACGCCCAAGGCCTTCGCGAGGTGCCCCAACACGCTAACGCTGCACGATACGGCACCGCGTTCAACCGAGCCAACATAGCGGGCGCTCAGGCCGGCGCGGTCCGCCAATTCTTCCTGCGTCACATTTTCAGCGTGGCGCAGGCGGCGCAAATTGGTCGCCATGGTGTCCTTCAGGTCCATGGCGTATAGCAACCAATATGGAACTATTGTTCCAGGAACGATAGTTCCTATTCGTTACCATGCTTTAAACATTTTTTGGCATGCTGGCCGCCTGTGTGGTGCACTACGGATGGCCCACTGCAGGCCACGTCAAGTAAGAGACGATTAACGCGCGGCCGCCTTCACTCGTCGCGTGCGGCCGGGGGCGGTGCTCGCAACACCGCTCCCGGCCTGACCAACCACTGACGATAGGAGCGTCACTGATGGCTATCCGGGAAGTTACCCTAGACTCGCTTGTTGCGTCACTTGCAACAGCGACCGCGCGCAAGCTGATGGTGGCCGGCCTGTCGGCCGAGGATGCGGCGACGGCGGCATGCTCAGGCAGCTGGCAAGAATTCCGCGAAACGGTTCTAGTGCGCCTGAAACAATCCGCCGGCCCCACCAAGACGTGAGCGGTCTAACTTCGCGTAAAAAAAAGGCCGCAGGGGTTTGTCCGCTGCGGCCTTTTTATTCACCGATCAAGACGCGCGGGGGCCAACCGGTCTCATAGAGCTCCAAACCTTTCGGCAATCCCTGCGGCTCCTGGCCACGGATGAGCAGCTCGGCGACCGCGACCGCCTCGATCAGGCCGTTGCTCCTGAAGGGCTTGCCGAAGCACCCAAGCGCACCCGAGTCCTCGGCCGCCATGCGGCACTCGGCGGGGCTGGCCGAGACGAACAGCGATGGCGTTCCATAGCGCGTGCGCAGCTGGCGGGCCACCACGGCACCCGACGTCTGGTTGGCCAGATGGAAATCCACCAAGGCCAGATCGGCGCGGTGGCCGCTCGCTATCTCCGCCGCCGCCCCTTCATCCCAGGCAATGCCGATGATTGTATGGCCGGCGCGCAAAAGGATCATTTCCATTTCCACTGCGAGGACAGGCTCGTCCTCGACAATAAGAATCCGCATAGCGCATGCCCCCGCTATCGGCGCCCCTGTTATGTATTTTGATTAGGAAGCGCCATGGATACCGCTTCGTGCGGTTGCGAGGAAAGACCGTTCCGACAAAAAAAGCAAAGAGCAATTTATGGGCACACGGGTAGGAATGATCGTTCCTGGAAAGATCGTTCCTTGGTTGCTGTTATGCGACACCACAAAAACAGAAGCGGCCCCTAGGGAGCCGCTTCCCGGCGTTGCTTGCCTTGGGCGTTTGCCTTTGCTGGCCTTGCCCTCATGGGGCGCTTCCCTTGCTGTGGCGTCCATGCCCGCGTGACACTGCTTTGCCGTCCATGCCTTGCCAAACCATGGCCCACCGGCCCAGCTCAGCGCTGCCAATCCCCGGAACGCCATACCCCGCCCTACCATGCCTTGCTTTGCGCGGTCCCGAGGTTGATTGGAAGGGAACTCTCGGCGTAACCCTGACCAAAAATTTAGCGGGTGTCAGGCGCACACGTCAAGCGGGCCAAACTTCCTCCGCCTTCGCGATCCGCTCAATGACGTCGTTAGGGCCGATCTTTATCGGCCCAGCGGCGCCAGGAGATACCACCGGCGCAAAGATGGACCTAATCTTGGAGCAATACAGACGCCGGCTTACGCCTGGGGAATTGCCGAGGACGTTCAATACAATTCACTGCGGCAGCGGCTAAATGGAGCGTCGTCTTCGTCCGCCACTGATGTGCGGAGACTTCTGCACTAAAGCATGTAGCCGATATCGGAAGCACCAGTTGGATACGCGAAGATGGTGTTCTTCAGCGCTGCCGCCGTCAGCTCATTGCGAATGGCAATGGCGAATAAATTGATCACCTCTTCGACGTGCGGTCCAACAAGATGAGCGCCAAGAACCCGGTCGGTGCCTTCTTCGACAAGCACTTTAAAGCCATAGACCGACTCTGCGGCCTGTCGCGCTGTGAACCAATCGGACGCTCTCTGGTGCTGCATGCGGAACGTGCGGCCTTGCCGACGCGCTTCGGCTTCACTTAATCCTACTGCCGCAATCGGCGGGATCGTGAAGGCCACACTCGGCACGCCACGGTAATCCGGTTTGTGCCGGTTCCCCTCAAGCAAGTTTGCAACTACCACCCTTGCGTCGTGGCTTGACACTGGTGTCAATGGCGGCCCTACGGCGGCCGCGTCTCCTGCGGCGTACACAGCCGGATTTGACACGCTCTGAAGAAACTCGTTGAGATGCAAACGTCCGTCCTTCACCGCCACCCCTGCAACATCCAAATC
The DNA here is from genome assembly GCA_963752345.1 of uncultured Alphaproteobacteria bacterium. Taxonomy (GTDB): domain Bacteria; phylum Pseudomonadota; class Alphaproteobacteria; order SMXQ01; family SMXQ01; genus CAVVYA01. The sequence goes on along the minus strand of CAVVYA010000013.1, from coordinate 44,116 downwards.
GAGGTGGTCGAGAGCAGGAACGCGTCCTGCTGCATGGACGACCGTGTCCGTTTCGATCTTGATGGGTTGATCGGCAGAAGTGGCATAAACTTGGTACCCACTTGGGGTTGTCTCAATGCCGTTGACGATGGTTCTGGTTCGCACGCCTATGTCGATGTCCTCGAATCTCTCCGTGAGCCAGGAGACCAGTTCCGGCTCGAAGTGGGTCAGCATTCGCGCTGCGCGTTGTAGGATAATAACCTGCGCGCCAGCCCTTGCGGCGATGTGTGAGAACTCGGCGGCAATGTAGCCGCCGCCGACCATGACCATCCGATGCGGGAGGGCTTCGAGCGAAAGAAACTCCTCGTTGGTGATCAGGTGTTCCTCGCCAGGGATGCCAAGGGTCGCTGGTCTTGCCCCAGTGGCGATCAGGAAATGCCGAGCTTCGATGGTGGTGCCAGCAACAACGATCCTGTTTCGTCCGGTGAACCGGGCCATTCCGTGGAACGTGGTAATGCCCCTCTCAGCATAGGTCTGCTCGTGCTTTCTCGGCACCGGGTCGGTAAATGCCCGCTTGAAGGCCATCAACTCAGGCCAATCGATCCGCACCTCTCCAGCGATGCCCTTGCCGTGCATCCGCCGCGCATGGTCGAAGGCCGAGGCTCCGCTGACGAGCAGCTTTTTGGGATCGCAACCCCGCAAGGCGCAGGTGCCGCCGAAGGGGCGATGATCAGCCACGGCTACTTGCCAACCAGCCGCACGACAGCGTAATGCCGCGACCCGCGCCGCTGTTCCAGTCCCGATGACGAAGAGATCGAAGCGGTCAGCCATCACGCACCTCCGATCAGTTGGCACAACAAGCTCTGGCTGTGGGTGTTGCTTCTCGTGTTTGCTGCACCGACGGACACGGCACCGAGCCGAACGAGCAGAACACGCAACAATCTCCCGCGCTGGGGCGCAGTACCCGCTCCGCAACCGCGGCAGTCGTAGAAGAACTGGCAAGCGTCGGTCGGCATGGTTTCGCTCTGTCGGTGTCCGCAAGCGGGGCAGGTGATGATAGATTGTAGGTCCATCAGATTGTCTCACGCCGCCGCAATCCGCATCAGACCGGCCATGATGACCGGCTCCAGCCATCCCCATGCTGCCGCCACGACGACCAGCAGCGTCGAGAGGCCGAGTGTGCCGTAGGTGAGCAAAGGGCGCGTCGGTGCGATACATGCGCCGTCTTCTCTGCACACCCCTTGTCGACGCCACAACAACACGCCCCATGCCAAGACCAAGGTACCTGCCGCTGCGGCCAAGAAATAGTTTCGGTAGAAGGATAACTCGGTCAGCCCCGCGAGCCATGCGCCGCCGATGCCAGCAACCGACAGGGCGAGAGGCAAAGCGCAGCATGATGCGGAAAACACCGCGCCGATGCTCACCAGGAGACTGGCGGATGTAGCGCCAAGAACGGCAGTTCTGTTGACAGGCTCTTCCATGGACCGCACCATGGGACCTGTAGCTACTCCAGGTGCAAGAGGAATCTCGTGGTGAAAAAGCCAGAATTGCGCATCGGCGAGGTGTCCCGACTGACTCGTGTCAGCATCGAAACGGTCCGCTACTACGAGAAAATCGGATTACTCCCTGAACCGCAGCGCACCGCTGCTGGACATCGGGTGTATCTCTCTGACCACTTCAAGCGCCTGACCTTCATCCGGCGCGGACGTGAGATGGGGTTTACACTTGATGACATACGCAATCTTCTCGGGTTGGTTGATGGCGGCTACACCTGTGGCAAGATGAAAGCCGCTGCCCTGGGACACCTGGACGACATTCGCAGGAAGATCGCCGATCTTCGCCGTATAGAACAGGCATTGGACGAAACAGTCGCACAGTGCGAGGGAGGTGCGGCGCCCGAATGTCCGGTTGTCGAGGTTCTCAGCGGGCACGTGTCACGCACGGCGTCGCCTCGATGACCGCACAACGTATAGATCAGGCCAGACGGGCCTGTCAGCGTAATCGTCGATTGTTCCCAGGGGGGCCGCTCATCCCGTAGGGACTAGCTATACGATGTGACCGTCGGCGAATTGCTACCGAAAGAAGAGATATTTTATCAGGGCTGCGATCGCGAGTACCACGACCGCGACGAGAAGCAACCCAAACAGCCCCATTCCCCACATCATGGCGCCACAGTCCATCATATCCTGCATCATTTAGCCCTCCCGTCGCTGAGTGAGCGCAACTCGCGGAAATCCTCGATCATGGCGCCGGCACCCTGGAAATGCGTGTTTTGCTATCCGTAGCCGGCCGGTCGAGCGTTCTGGCCGTAGCCCAGGACGGCCGCTCGAAAAGCAGCCGGAACGGCGTGCGCTGCACTGCCCAGTACATGACGACCGAGCCGAAGATAGCGCCCATGGTCGTGAGCAGTGTTAGCAAGCCGACATCCCAGGCGATGTGAATCAGGTTCAAAGCCCTCGCACTCACAACCATAAAGCCGAAGAATGCGAGAAAGACGACGATCGAGTGTTCGCCCAGATAGCGCAGCCAATCCATCCACGCCACGCGTGAAAGCAGGCTTGCTGCCATCATCACGGCGAATGCGCCGGCGACGCCGAGTGCCAAGCTCACAACCGGCTTTCCAGAGAGGCCAAGTAGAACGAGCGCCTCGTTGGCGAGTGCCCAGCAAGCCAGGAGGGCAAGAGCCCGCGCCGGGTAGGTCTTCGTCTTTTCCACCACCCTAAAGATGAACGGAGCGAACAGGTAGCCGATGTAGAAATACACATAGCGCTCGCCAAAGCGGTCGAGTTGACGAAACCCCGTTTCAGGTCCCCAGATTTGCAGCGTCGCGGCCAGGACAAGAATAATAACCCAGGGCACTGACTTCAGGAGCCGCGTCATCAAAAAGTAGACGGGCAACATGGCGATGAACCAGAGCATATGGAAGGGATCCACGTACCACCACAGATACTCTGTCAGCAAATTCCGGTTCAGAGGGATGTCACCGTCCAAAAGTGAGGCGATAAAATAGATGGTAGTCCACAGCGCAAAGAAATACATGAAGTGGACGACCTTGGTGTCCAGATAGTCCCGCCAGGGTCGATCCAAGGTGCGCGACAGGAAGAGTCCGGACAGTAAGAAAAAATCCGGCATCCGGAAGGGCTTCGCGAAATCGGCCCAATGTTGCATCCACCCTTCGGCGCCGGCCAGCGCCTGCACATAGATCGTCGCGTACATTCCGACCACCGCCAAAATACAAATGCCCTTGGCGTGATCGACCCAGGCGACTCGCGTATCGCCACCACTTACGGTCATGTTAATACCTTCCCGTCAGCCTTGCGCGATACCAGGCCAGTGGCTTTGGCGCGCAAGCGTGTTATGTCCGGCTGCTCTGATGCAGCTCGGCACGTCATCGTGACGAGAGTTAGGCTCGGGGCGGCTCGGGCTGGGGCTCGATCGAGCGGCCACTCGCTGCTTGGCATTCCCGCGTGCTGTGGAGCAGGACAAAGTCGATGGGAGCATCTGACGTGGGCTGGGCAACGATCGCCAGTGCTGTCCCGACGCACATGTTCACACGCTTGTCCGAAGATGAGCGGTCGTGATGATCATGGATTGGGGTCGCTTTAGCGGCATGATCCTGGAGGGCACTCCCGGCATGCTCCTGTTCCATCTCGCTATCGTGATGATGCTCGGTCTCCGACGACGGTAGGTCTGGGCAATGTGCAAAAGCGCCGCCCTGCCCAGCAACCATGGCGACGACGAGCATCGCCGTGAAAAACAGCCTCAGTCGCCGTAAGAATTGGAGTACCGATCCGATCATAGGTTTTTGATCACCACCACAGACCTACCTTGCGGGTCCGTACGCAAACGCTACCGGCACTCTCAAGTTCAGGCTCGTGGGAAATTCCTGACACCACCTATCTTGGCTATGACGGCCATGCGGCCACAAATGCCTTGACCTTACCACCGTAGGAAACTTCATATTCATGGTGGAGACGTAGGAGCCCAGGGCAAGACCTTGACGCAGTGCCCGGGTCCTCTTAGCGTCACGAGACATAGCTCCTGAGCTTCCATGAAACGCCTGTCCCTGCTTTTTTCTGCGCTGGTTCTTTCGCTTACGATTTTGGGCGTTGGGAACGTGCGGGCGGAGCCAGGACACCATGCGAGCCCAGTCGTCCAGCACTCAACCGACGCACAAGCGATAGCCGTTCCTATGGAAGCTATCGCTGATCTGGGCCACGGCTCGGATGATCATTGCCCTGGCACTTGCATGTCCTGCTGCGCAGCCGCGTGCGCGGCTACGGCTCTCACCGGGACAGGCGATACCCTGATTGGGCACTTACCAGGTATACCAGCTCAGTTCGCCATGGCGTCGCAGCGCCACGGACGGCACATCTCCCCTCCCGCACCCCCTCCTCGTAGCTAAGCACAACAACCCTGCTGGCCGGGCTTGACCCTGCCAGTCTGCGCGGCCGTATGGGTTCATCCAGCTGCCGTCGATTGTTGAGCTTGCTGATTTCACGTCCACTAAGAAGCCCAACAGGCCTTTCATACGAGGAAGTATCATGTCATCCCACGCCACACTTACGTCAAATATTCTGCTCATTGCTGCCGCCGCTGCCGGCGCTCTCGCATTCACCGCGACCGCGCGGGCCGCCGAAGGCCCGGCAGGACATACTCACAACACCTCCGCCATCGGTGAACCCGCGAAGGCGACGGCTTCGACTAGGACCATTCCGGTGAAGCTGATCGACAATGCGTTCGAACCGGAAACCATCAAGATCAAGGCCGGCGAAACGGTGCGCTTCGTCCTCAGCAATGCCGGGCAGCTCCTGCACGAGTTCAACCTGGGGACTGCCGCGCATGCATGCGGAACATCAGAAAGAAATGGCGATGATGGTTGAGCACGGCATGATCACCCCAACCGGTATGGACGAAAAGATGATGAAGATGGATCACTCGCAGATGCCGGGCGGAAAATCCATGAAGCACGACGATCCGAACAGCGTGCTCGTTGCGCCGGGCGAGACAAAGGAGCTGGTCTGGAGGTTCACCAAGGCTGTGGAGCTGGAGTTCGCCTGTAACATCCCGGGTCACTATGAATCCGGCATGGTCGGCAAAGTCGACTTCACCCGTTGAACTGGTTGCCTCGGAGACCTGCGATGACACTGTATGTTCCCTTGGTTCGCGATTGGCGCTACGCCATTCTCGCAGCCGCCATGGTTCTGTCGGCCCCGGCGGGCGCGGCGACCTACGATCTCGTCCTTGATACTCACACGATCAACGTGACCGGGCGCGAGCGCCCGGCCATGCTGATCAATGGCCAGTTGCCTGGGCCGGTTCTGCGCTTCAAGGAGGGCGAGGACGTCACCATCCGCGTGACCAATCGCCTGAAGGAGCCGAGCTCGATCCATTGGCATGGTCTGATCCTGCCCAGCGAGCAGGACGGCGTTCCCGGTGTCAGCAACGGCTTTACGGGCATCGCACCCGGGGAGACGCACACCTATAGATTCCCGCTCGTTCAGGCTGGCACTTATTGGTACCACAGCCATTCTGCGACCCAGGAACAATCGGGAATCTACGCGCCGATCGTTATCGAACCCTCGAAGCGGGAGCCTTTCCGCTATGACCGCGAGTACATCGTCATGCTGTCGGACTGGACGGACGAGAATCCCGACCGGATCATACGGAACCTCAAGCTCTACCCCGGCTACTACAACAATAATAAGCGCACGCTGATGGACTTCTTCCGGGATGCCCGGAAGGATGGCTTCGGCGCCGCCCTAGCTGACCGAAAGATGTGGGGCGGCATGCGCATGGACCCCACGGACATCGCTGATGTCAGCGGCTACACCTTCCTGACCAACGGCAAATCGCCCGAGCAAAATTTTACCGCATTGTTCAAGCCTGGCGAGCGCGTACGGCTGCGTTTCATCAACGCCGCGGCCATGAGCTACTTCGATGTGCGCATTCCTGGGCTCAAGATGACGGTCGTGCAGGCTGACGGCAACAACGTGCAGCCGGTTCCCGTCGACGAGTTCCGGATCGCGGTGGCCGAGACTTACGACGTGCTCGTGCAGCCGCGCGATGACAAAGCCTATTCCATACTGGCCGAATCGATGGACCGGACGGGGTTCGCTCGCGGCACCCTTGCCCCGCGCGAAGGGATGGTCGGCGAAATCCCGGCACATCGTCCACGCCCGCTCCTGACGATGGCCGAAATGGGATCGAGTTTTGGGCCGACCGGCCTGGAGCGGGGAACGGAGCACCCGGAAGCCGACGCCCGAGGGCACGTGGCCCCCATGGAGATGGATCACGGTAGCATGCCCGGAATGGATCATGGCGGCAGCGCCGCGCGGCCGGCCGAAGCGCAAGCCGGTAAGCACAAGGGGCAGACGGCGCCCGGCACAGCCGTGGGAGCGGCCGCCCCGGCACAAGGCGGTCATGAGGGGCACGCGATGCCGAGCATGAGTGCCATGCCGGGCATGGACCATTCCGCCGTGGGCCATGGTGCCAGCTCTGGCGCGGCGCCTGACCCGCTCACCAACGATACCGGCGCACCAGCGGGGGCCAAGGTTCTTTCATATCGCGATCTGAAGGCGTTCGCCTCGCCCTATGACGCCCGCGAACCGGATCGAATCATCGAAATCCGGCTTACCGGCAACATGGAGCGGTTCTTCTGGTCCATCAACGGACGCAAATACAGCGAGGCCCAGCCGATCGTGCTTCGCTACGACGAGCGGGTGCGCTTCCGGTTCATCAATGAAACCATGATGAATCATCCGATGCATCTGCATGGCATGTGGATGTTGCCGCGCGTCGGCAACGGCGTCCGCGATCCGATGAAGCACGTGGTGAACATCAAGCCAGGCACGTCGCTCGACGTGGATATCCCGGCGGATGCCGAGGGAAATTGGGCGTTTCACTGTCATCTGCTCTATCACATGGAAGCGGGGATGATGCGCAAGGTTACGGTCGTGCGCCAGTCGGCGGCGGCAGAGTAGGAACGCAAAAATGCATAAAAAAACACGTTCCTACCTGATGATCGCCGGCACTGTCGCGTGCATGTCCTTGGCTGCGCCGGCCATCGCACAAACCGCTTCCGATCATTCGCAACCGTCCGGCCCATCCCACAAGGCAGAGCATGGTGGGCAGCTCTATGGGCAGCTTCTCGTCGAGCAGCTCGAATACCGTTTCCAAGACGGCAATGGCGCTATCGCCTGGGATGCGCAGGCCTGGTACGGCGGGGATTACGAGAAGATCCGCCTCAAAACCGAGGGCGCCCTTAAGCCCGGTCATGGGGTGGACGATGCAGAGGTGCAGGTCCTGTATTCCCGCCTCGTGGGGTACTACTGGGACATTCAGGCCGGCGTTCGCCATGATTTCCGTCCGGAGCCCTCCCGAAGCTATGGCGTGATTGGGCTGCAAGGGTTGGCTCCCGGATATTTCGAAGTCGACCTAAATGGCTTCATAAGCCAGGACGGTGATCTCTCTGCCCGGTTCAAGGCCGAATACGATCTTCTCATCACTCAGCGGCTGATCCTGCAGCCGAAGGCGGAGGTCAACCTGGCCTTCCAGGACGTGCCCGAACTGGGCGTGGCACAGGGCCTCAATGACATCGAACTCGGGCTACGGCTGCGCTACGAGTTGGCCCGGGAATTCGCCCCTTATATCGGCATGACATGGCACCGCAAGCTCGGCGAAACGGCCAACATCGCTCGTGGCGAGGGCGAGGAAGTGGACGAGCTGTCAGTCCTAGTAGGCATCCGTTTCTGGTTCTGAATGCCGAGTTGGCTGAGAGCGGCGCTCCAGCCAACGGTATTCCTGAAGGTGAGGGTAGTATGAATATCAGTCACGCTGCCAAAGCGGCCCATCTATCGGCCAAGATGGTGCGTTACTATGAAAGCATCGGCCTGATCACACCCCCAACCCGGACAGAATCCGGTTATCGGGTCTACACCATGTCCGATATCCACACGCTGCGCTTTATCAAGCGGGCCCGTAATCTCGGATTCTCAATCGAACAGGTTTCGAATCTTCTCGCACTTTGGCGGGATAAGGAACGGTCGAGCTCCGACGTTCGCAAACTCGCCGAAGCGCATATCGACACCCTCAACAAGAAGATCGAGGAAATGCAAAGCGTGGTCCGCACGCTAGCGCACCTGGTGGAAAGCTGTCACGGTGACGATCGCCCCGCGTGCCCGCTTTTGGACGATTTAGCCGATCGTCAGGAGCCGCCGGACACCGTGGGGCTTTTGAAGAAACCGGAGCCAAGGCATGCGGCCAAACGCAGAACGTGAGCTTCGCAAACCCGCGAGCCCTAAGCGGAAGTAGACGAAGCAGATTCGCTATCAATTATCTGCGCGCCTGCTGCGTCAGTGGCTCATGGTCTGCATTGCCTTTTGGCAAGCTTGCTCGCAACTCCGGCAAGCCTCGGCGCAAATCCTGCAATGCTCATGCTCGTTGGAGTGCCGATCACATTCTTCCGCACACAAACGGCATGCCGTGGCACAAGCGTCCAACATAGCACGAATTACGGTCTCGTTAGAACCGCTGCGGCGCGTCGCCACGGCGCCTGTTGCCGCACATACATCCGCGCAGTCCATATTCAGGCGAATGCATTGGACGAGTTCAGTCACCTCTTCTTCGCCCAGACAAGCATCAGCACATGTCACGCAGGTCTGAGCGCAGTCGTAACACTCCTCGATACAAGGGATAAGTGCGTCATTGGTATTACCCCGGACATGGGGATGTGTGCTTATCATTTCCCTGACGTGCATGGATCAATCTCCCGCGAGAGGGTGGACGGTTAGAGCATCGGCAGGCCTATAACGCGCGACTGAATGGATTGTTTTGCACAGGCTGGGTTCCCTTCGCGATCGCGAAAAGGAGAAAGATCATGTTTCGCTTCAGTGTGATTGCCGCCTCGCTGCTCCTTTCGTCCTTAGCTCTTGCGGACATCTCGCCATACGCCGGACAGCAAACGCGATCGATCAAAGCACTATCCGACGCCGAGATAGATGGCTTGGTCCAAGGTCAGGGCATGGAGCTGGCCAAGCCGGCCGAACTCAATGGCTATCCCGGTCCCACCCATGTCTTGGACATCGCGGCTGATCTCAGGCTGAATGCCGACCAGATTCCGGCGCTTCAATCAGTGAAGCAGCGCATGACAACTGACGCAAAGGCAGTGGGCGCCGAAATAATCGAGCAGGAGGGCCGCCTCGATCGACTCTTTGCTGAAGGGACTGTCGATCGTGAGAAGCTCAGTGCGCTTACACTCGAGATAGGTGAACTCCGCAGTCGTCTGCGCGCCATACACCTCTCAGCGCACCTAGACACCAAGGCCATTCTGACTGCGGATCAAGTGGTCATGTACGATGTGTTGCGCGGGTATAAGCAGCTGGCTGACCCACAATCGCACCAACCGGGCAACACCGGAGGTCACGGAACGCACTAAGCTTGTCGAAGTCACAAACAGCGCTGGATCATGCCAGCCGTCACCCCGCAGTACGTGCGGAATCCGAGGCCGTGCCGTCGAGCATCACCGAGCGCATCGTCGCAGGAGCCAGCTCACGAGAGCGGTGGCCGCCGGGCGTTCCTCTAGTCGACTGCGTAAACCGCGGCGGTTTGACCCCCCAGCACACGGATAACAAATGGCGCCGACTTTTCGCCGCCCATACCTGGTGATCCTAACGGCATGCCCGCCAAGGAAATGCCTGGGATGGGGGGATGCTCATTGAGCAGGCGCTGCACGATCGGTGCAGGCACATGGCCTTCCACGACGTAGCCGCCCACCAGCGTGGTATGACAACCCTCAAGATCGGCGGGAACCGAATACTGCGCCTTGATGGGAGCGAGATCATCGACCTCGATAACGGTCACTGTAAACCCCGCTTGGCGCAAATGGTCAGCGTATCCCTCGCAGCACTCGCAACTCGCGAGTTTGTATAGGACTGCGGTTTTCGTCGCATCGGCTGCCGCGACAACCGTAGAGAATAGACAAAGGATAGCGACCGAGATGGCGGCGTATGCGCGCATGGCGTTCTCCTTCACTCCGAGCCGTGTTCAGTGACGGTCCGCAAGCGTAACGCGGCAGGGCCGCGAAGCTTCATTCCATGGACCATCGCAAAGAGTACCGGGATGACGATCAATGTCAGCAGCGTAGACGAGATCATACCACCGACCATTGGCACTGCAATCCGCTGCATGACTTCCGAACCAACGCCGGTGCTCCAGAGTATGGGCAGCAGGCCTGCCATGATGGCGCTGACGGTCATCATCTTCGGCCGCACACGTTCGACAGCGCCGGTCATAATGGCATGCTGCAGGTCGGACGGTGTGAAGGCACGCCCCTTGGTCCGGCAATCCTCTCGCACCTCCTTGAGCGCATGGTCGAGATAGATCAACATGATAACGCCGGTTTCGGCAGCCACGCCGGCAAGGGCGATGAAGCCCACGGCGGACGCGACGCTCATATTGAAGCCCATCCAGTCCATTAGCCAAAAACCGCCCACGAGCGAGAATGGTAGCGATAGCATGACGATCAGCGTATCTGACATGCGCCGGAAGTTCAGATAGAGGAGAAGAAGGATCACCAATAACGTGGCCGGCACGACGATCCTCAGCCGCGCTTCGGCGCGTGCCAGATACTCGAACTGCCCGCTCCACGTGACGTAGGTACCCGCCGGGAAGGAAACTTGCTCAGCAACCGCCTTTTGTGCATCGGCGACATAGCCGCCGAGGTCACGATCACGGATATCGACGTATACGTAGACGACAAGCTGGCCGTCCTCGGTGCGGATGGTCGTGGGGCCTTGCGTGCGATGGATGGCGGCGACTGAGCCGAGGGGAATAGCGGAGCCGTTGGGAAGCGAAACCAACACTTCCGACGCCATTGCCTCGGGATCGCTGCGAACATCACGCGGATAGCGCAGCACGACGGAATAGCGTTCCCGACCCTCTATCGTGGTGGTGACGGGCTCGGCGCCGACTGCCATGCCGATGGTCTGCTGCACATCGCCGATGGACAGGCCGTAACGCGCTATCTGCTCGCGGTCTGGGACGATCTCAAGAAAATAGCCGCTGTTGACGCGCTCGGCATAGGCGCTGGACGTTCCCGGCACGGTTCGCACAACGCGTTCCACGTCACGGGCGATGTCTTCCAGTTCTTTCAGGTCCTTGCCGAAGATCTTGACGCCGACCGGCGTCCGAATTCCCGTCGATAGCATATCGATCCGCGCCTTGATTGGCATGGTCCAGGCGTTGCTGACACCCGGGAACTGCAACGCGGTATCCATTTCGGCGATGAGCTTGTCTACGGTCATTCCCGCCCGCCACTGTTCGGCCGGGTGCAAGTTGATGACCGTCTCGAACATCTCGACCGGCGCCGGGTCCGTCGCGGTCTGCGCGCGGCCGGCCTTTCCCCAGACGGATGCCACCTCGGGAAAGGTCTTGATGATCTTATTCTGGGTTTGTAGAAGCTCAGCGGCCTTGGTGACGGACAAGCCAGGCAGGGTCGTCGGCATATAGAACAGGGTGCCCTCATTGAGATTGGGCATGAACTCGATGCCGAGGCGCTGAATCGGAATGATCGTGGCCCCCAAGATCACGAGCGCAACGACGATTGTCAGGATCTTCACCTTGAGCACCAGGCGGATGATGGGGCGGTAGAGCCAGATCAGCAGACGGTTGATTGGATTCCGCTGCTCGGGAACGATGCGCCCGCGAATGAAGAGGACCATCAGTGCCGGAACCAAGGTTACGGAGAGCAGAGCGGCAGCGGCCATGGAAAAGGTCTTGGTGTAGGCGAGCGGCTTGAACAGCCGCCCTTCCTGAGCCTCGAGCGCGAAGATCGGCAGGAACGAGACGGTGATGATCAGCAGGCTGAAGAACAGGGCTGGTCCGACCTCCTGAGCAGCGCGAATGAGCACTTCCGTGCGGGGCATGTCCGGCGGCGCATGCTCCAGGCGCTTATGCGCGTTCTCGACCATGACGATCGCTGCATCGATCATGGCGCCGATCGCAATGGCAATGCCGCCCAGGCTCATGATGTTTGAGCCGATGCCGAGCGCATTCATAGCAGCAAAGGCCATTAGTATGCCGATCGGCAGGGTGATGATCGCGACCAGCGCGCTGCGGGCGTGAAGGAGGAACAGGAAGCAGATCAGGGCGACGACGATGCTTTCCTCTATCAAGGTGGTTGTAAGAGTCTTGATGGCGCGATGGATCAGGTCGGACCGGTCATAGACGGGAATGATCTGCACGCCCTCAGGCAGGCTTGCCGCCACGGTTTCCAGGTTCTTCTTCACGGCATCGATGACATCGAGGGCATTGGCGCCATATCGCTGGATGGCAATGCCGCTGGCGACCTCGCCTTCGCCGTTCAGCTCGGTGATACCACGCCGCTCATCGGGGACAAGCTCGACCTTGGCGATATCTCCGACCAGAACGGGTGTGCCGTTCTCGGCCTTCAACATCACGCGCTCGATGTCCTGCGGGCTTTTGATATAGCCCCGGCCGCGGATCATGAATTCGGTTTCGGAGAGCTCGACCGTTCGGCCGCCGACATCCATGTTTGCGGCCCGGACCGCATTGCGAACCGATTCCAGCGTGATGCCGAGCGCCTTCATACGCAGAGGATCGACGACGATGGCATATTGCTTGACGAAGCCGCCGACGCTCGCGACCTCGGCGACCCCTTCGGCCTTTGCGATCCCGAAGCGCACTTGCCAGTCCTGCAAGGAGCGCAATTCCGCCAGATCCCGGTTCTCGCCGGTCACGGCATATTGGTAGACCCAGCCGACGCCCGTGGCGTCCGGGCCGAGCGTTGGCGTAACCCCGGAGGGCAAGCGCTGCGCGACAGTGTTGAGATATTCGAGCACGCGGCTGCGGGCCCAATAGATATCCGTGCCGTCCTCGAAGATCACATAGACGAAAGACACGCCAAAGAACGAGAACCCGCGCACCACGCGCGAACGTGGCACGCTGAGCATTGCCGTGGTCAGGGGAAACGTCACCTGGTCCTCGATGACCTGAGGTGCCTGGCCCGCGTATTCCGTGTAAATGATGACCTGCGTATCGGAAAGGTCCGGGATCGCATCGAGCGGAATGCGGCTCAGCCCGTAGACGCCGGCAAGCGTCGCGAACACGGCCGCAATCAGGACGAGAAAGATGTTGCTCGCCGACCAGCGGATCAGGCGAGAGATCACTGGGCCATCTCCGGCGGGGTAAAGGCCGTCAAAGCGGTGCGCAGATTGCTCTCGGCATCGATCAGGAAATTGCCGTGACGTGACGATCCGTCTCGCCTTCCGACAGTCCCTCGCGGACTTCGACATATCCATTGCCGCGGCTGCCCAGAGCGAGATCGCGCGGCTCAAATGTTCCGTCACCCTTGGAGACGAAAGCCACCTGGCGCGTGCCGCTGTCGATGATCGACGACCCCGGCACGGCGATGATCGGTCCATTGCCGATGGAAGTCTCGAATGGTCGCCTCGGCATAGAGGCCACTGCGGAGCAGATCCTTCGCGGTTCGACAGCTCTATGCGGACCCGAGCCGTGCGGGTCGCCATATCCAGCTCGGGATAGACCAGGGCCACGCGCCCCTCGACCGGACTCACTGGGATAGGCTTTGAGGTTGATGGTGGCCATTTGGCCCGGGCGGACGAGGGCCAGATCCCGCTCGGAGACCTGGACCATGGCCCATACGGTCGAGAGATCCGCCATCCGGAACAGCGTATCTCCCGCATTGAAGCGCATACCCACCATGGCGGGCTTTTCCAAGACCGTGCCCTTTGCCGGAGCGTTCAAGACCACGGATCGGACCGGTTCGCCGGTCCGCCGCAATTGATCGATGGCTTGAGCTAGGAATGCCGAACAGCCGGAGATTGCGTTCCGTGCTTTCGATGTCACCGCCTCTTGACGCTCCGCCGCGAAGAGCGGTGAGGAAGTCAGCCTGCTTCTGCAGGATCTCGGTGCTTTCAATCCAGACGCGGGCAATCGGTTGGCCGGCGCGCACCTCGACACCGCGTCGTGGGGACGAGAAGTTCCTCGACAAAGCCGCCGAACTTGACTGCGACCACGGCCAAACGGCTTTCGTCGGGCATGATCGTGCCGACCGCGCGGACTGTTCGCGAAAGGTCGCGCCGCTCGACAAGCTCGGTTCGCACGCCAGCCTTCTGCACCTTCTCAGGCGTGATTTTAATTGTGCCGGCCGGCCCTGAGACCTCGTCGGAATAGACGGGGATGTAGTCCATCCCCATCGAATCCTTCTTCGGCACCGGAGAGACTGTCCGGCAGGCCCATGGGATTGCGGTAATAAACAATGCGCCGTTCTTGGGAGGAGTTGGCTGGAGGCGCCGCCTCCGACCGCTTCTCCTGAGCGGTGAAGACGACCGCCCCATTCACGGGCTCGGCTTGCCCTTCGACTTTGCGTCGTGAGGGTCAAGGCCCAGCGGCCAGCCATAGGCAAATCGGCTTCAAATGCGAGCACGCCCGGCGTCGTCGATTGGACCTGGCGCAATGGCGCCGACATTGTCGGCATGCCGTCCGGACCCATGTCGATGCGACTGGAGGTGACGGTGATGGTGCCAGGCGCAGCGTTGCCGCCGTTCAGCCGGACTTCCAGTCGGACCGATTTCCCGAAAGAGACCTCCGTCTTCACGGCCTCCCAAGTCGGCGCGATGGCGGCTTTGATGGCCGAAGATAGCAAAAAGACAATCAGGGCAGCGGCGATCGTCGTCGCCAAGCCGCCGCTTAAAACGGTGAGAAACTTCTTCATTATTCGATCCTCGACTTGCGTTAGCAGCCGCGCAGTAAAGCGGACGCAAATATCCGCGACTGCGCGTTGCGCCGCCTATGTCAGGCAGCGACGCGAGAGACTACGAGAGGATCGATGAACGGGGAGGACGGAGTGGTGGCTTGCCAGCAGCCGAAGGATAGCTAGGCGCATCCGGTCGCAACCCGGGTGCGCCAGCTGGAATGGAATAGCGGATCAATGAGACGGATACCTGAAACGCCGTAACCTGGCAGCTCCGCAGTGAGCAGTCTTTCAAAGCGCACTTGGCTGGGAGGTTCTGACTGCCGTCATCGCTCATCGCGCCGCAGTCCATGTCCTCATCGCTGCTCATTCCCATTATTGCAGCGCAGTCAGCCATGGCCATCTGCTCCCCCGCCATGGCCTCGCCGGCAGCTACCACCATTACCCCTTGGGGCCCAAGGCCACCAAGAATGAGGGCAAAGACTGCCAGGATGTTGATGAGCTTTCGAGTCACACGACATCTTTAGCAAGATCGGGCCTGCTTGTCAGGGCCCTTACTTCTCCGCAGGGTAAAGACATTGTTACCAGCCCGACCTTGTCTTTAATCCATGTTCGCTGTCCGGCAGTTAGCCGGAGTGCCTGCATCAATGCTTACTAACGACCATCACTGGGCCATAAGGCCAACGGGAGGCCGAGATGATGCACGACATGATGAGCGGTAGCACGATGATTTGGGGCATGGGTGTCCTTTGGCTGGTTGTCATCGTTGCGTTGATTCTGGCCATCGCTGCCTTGGTGAAATACCTCTTCTTTCGGTAGCTGGTCACAGACGGCGAAAATAACTGAACTGGAACTTCTGCACAGTTTCGAACGGCGTCTCGTGGTCATGGCCCATGCTATCGATAAGCTGAAACCCGTCGCCAAGCTCCTTTGCCAAGCTCTCCGGTGAATACCGCTGAACGGAAAGCCCACTGCACCGCTCTGGGCCATGAAGCGCGAAGGAAGCAATGAACGCTATGCCACCGGGCCGAAGAGCCGTTCGGAGAGCCTTCTTATAGGCTGCTCGTTCA
Source organism: uncultured Alphaproteobacteria bacterium (assembly GCA_963752345.1). Lineage (GTDB taxonomy): Bacteria > Pseudomonadota > Alphaproteobacteria > SMXQ01 > SMXQ01 > CAVVYA01. The sequence continues at coordinate 28,333 of CAVVYA010000013.1, read as the reverse complement.
TGGTCGGTGGTCAGGAAGTGAAACACCGCACGATCATGCCAAACATCATAAGCATCCGCTGGCTCCCACCGCGTGATGTCGGCAGCAACCCATGTCACCGCTGATGCCTTCGCGCCGACGCGCTTTTTTGCCATCTCCAGAGCGGGAGCTGCGATGTCCAATACGGTCACCTGACTGAAGCCACGATCCAGCAATGCGTCCACCAAGCGGGACGCGCCGCCCCCAACATCGATGATCTTCGATGCTCGATGGGTTTGCGGTCGGTCAATCAGGTCCAGGGAGATCGCTGGTGCCGCCTGAAACCAACTGACCGCGTCTTCAGTCTTTCCCGCGTAGACGGCTTCCCAGTGCTGCTGCCGATTCCGTTCTTCCGTGGTCATGCCCCATGTATCGGCGAAGCCATGTGCCGCTGCGACTGGAGTTCAGCAAGCGACTGGCGGATGATCTGAGTAGCACCCCACACAGCGAGGGACGCAAGGATCGCTGCCACCGCGATGTCGGGCCAGCCTGTGCCGGTGCCGAAGACGCCCAATGCAGCGAGCATGACAGCGACGTTGCCAATGGCGTCGTTGCGGGAGCAAATCCACACGGAACGCATGTTCGCGTCGCCTTCACGGAAAGCGTAGAGCATGAAGGCCACCCCCACATTCGACGCCAGCGCCAAGAACCCGACTACCCCCATGATCTCGGCCTCTGGCACCGTGCCCGAGATGGCATTGGAGAAGGTGCTGGCCGCCACCCACAGACCGACGATGCCCAGCGAGATGCCCTTCACCAGTGCAGCTCTCGCTCGCCATGTCATCGCCATGCCCAAGACGAAGAGGCTCACCGCGTAGTTCGCTGCATCGCTCAGGAAGTCCATGGCGTCGGCCTTCAGCGAAACCGACCCTGCAGTCACGCCAGCCACGATCTCGACCAGGAACATAGCGGCATTGATCAGGAGCGCGGCCCAGAGAACTCGGCGATAGGTTCTATCAACGGGCGGCTTGGACGAGGAACAACTGCTCTCGCAGCATGACGCTGCCATGGCGCTCTCCTTGCGCGGAACGATCGATTGGGCTGAAGATGCACCTTGTAGTCGCTACAAGGTCAAGGAGAGATTCCATGCTCGCCGGTATCACCATTGGCAAGTTGGCCGAAGCCACCGGCACCAAGGCGGAGACGATCCGGTTCTACGAGAAGATCGGCATCCTGGCGGAGCCAGGCCGCACCGCAGGAAACTACCGAACCTACGACGAAGACCACGTCCGCCGACTCACATTCGTCCGCCGTGCGCGTGACCTTGGGTTTCCTTTGGAGACCGTGCGACTACTGCTGTCACTAGTTGACCAGCCAGAACGGTCATGCGCTGCCGTGGATGAGATCGTCGTGCAGCAGCGCCAAGACGTTGAGCAGAGGATCTCGGACCTTCAGCGGCTTCGGGAAGAACTGGACCGCCTCTCGCACCAGTGCAAAGGCGGGCAGGTGTCCGAGTGTCGGATCATCGAGGCTTTGTTGCCCTGATGCTCAAATCGCTTTCAGGTTGACGCGCTGCTCCAGCTCGAGGGCATCCTCCTTGCGCTCGCTGTAGCGGTCGGTCAGGTAACCTGAGACATCGCGGGTCAGCGGCGTGAAACTTCACCAGCTCCTCCATCACATCGACCATGCGGTCATAGTAGGACGATGGCTTCATCCGTCCCGCGTCATCGAATTCCTGGTATGCCTCGCCACCGAGAACTGGGTTCGGGATGGTGATCATCCGCATCCAGCGACCCAGGATGCGCATTTGGTTGGCCGCATTGAACGACTGCGATCCGCCGCAGACCCGCACGAGAGCGAGCGTTCGGCCCTGGGTAGGCCGGACCGACGGCCACCGAGTGCGGAACCCAGTCGATCTGCGCCTTCATCGCGCCATGTCGCTCAGGGTTGGTCCAGACATGACCCTCAGACCATTCGGAAAGTTGGCGAAGCTCCTGCACCTTCGGGTGATCGGTGGATGCGCGATCCGGCAGCGCAGACCAGGGTGCTTAAACGATCTGTCCTTAAATTCCTGCTCGGCGCAGGGTCGGGCTTAACGTCCGAAAGCTTCGGAAGCAGTGCGGATTTTCCCAGGAAGAACTCGCGTTCGAATGTGGCTTACATCGGACCTACATCAGCGGCATCGAGCGCGGGGTAAGGAATCCAACTGTTCTGGTTTTCCATGAAATAGCTGCCGCGCTGCGGGTGTCGCCAGGCCGCCTCCTGGAAGATGTGAAGCAGCTTTCCACAGAGGGACCTGAGTTTGCCGCCATCCACCTATCTCGGCCTGGAATGTCCTTTGGCCGGCGCCCCGTGTTCCAAGTAGAGCTCGTTAACCAAGAGAGGTGCGGCTTTCACCTTTTGTTAGATAGTGCTTGCATAGGGTACAATTGCCTAAGGAAATTGATTACCAGCGTCGCGATGTGGGGGTGTCGTGAGCCTGCCGAGGCTGCAAAGGGATTTGCGCAATTTCCTGCTCTACGGGCAGGAAGATTGTGAGCTTAAACGCAAGGCTCATCCTCGACCTTGGCAGAATCCGCATCTCTTCATCTATAGAAGCGGTTCCCTCAGTCTTGGTGATATCGACATCAATGTGGACGTCAATAGTTTGATCCATCATCGACGCCTAACTGAGAATCATCCATCTGCGCTGCACCCAAAGTTCGCACGGTGCGTGAAGTCTTCCCCGTTCGCGTCACCGGGTAAACTGCTGGTCGCCTTCGAGCGCCGGATGTTGCGGCTCCATTTCGGTCGCTCCAACCCCTACGAGGCCACCGGATTATCAGGCCCACGAGACGTATTCCATGCCGCTGTTTGATCAGCTGCCTGACCAAATCTTCCGTCCTCTGGCCGCCGCGAACCGCCGCTTCTATGCAGCGCTCCTTCTGCACCTGTACGAACAGACGTTCGATTCCATCGGCGACACACCGAAGGTGCAAGATCTCATCAGCGAAATCGGCGATTTCATCGACCGGCACACCACACCGGAGACCGCCTTCGATGCAGATGCGGAAGCAGATGACGACGAGGTGAAAAGGCTGGTTCTCCGCGAGGCGAATGGACAGGACGTCCGTCGCTACACGGCATACCGCACGCTGCGGGACTCCGGCTGGCTCATCGAGATGCGCGACCGGTACCGAAAGATCGTTGATCTCAGCCCGGAAGGCCGCCTCTTGCTGCGGGAATTGCAGCGGATTGCCAACGGAGATATGCGCTCCTACGGCGGCGTGGTCCTGAACGTCCTCGGCAACCTCGATCACGCTAGGAACTATCCCGATGAGCGCTCCGAGAACATCCGCAACGCCTGGAAATTCTCGCGCGACTTCGTACAGCATGTGCGCACGCTAGCCGCCCAAATGCGCCGCGTCGAAGACGAGATCATAAAGCAAGACAGCCACCGGGCGTTCTTCCGCGCTTTTTTTGCGGATTATGTCACGAAGCACCTAATTACGGACTACAAGTCGCTCCGCACTAAGAACAATCCGTTCCGCTTCCGCGTCAACATCCTGGATCTGGTCCGCAAAATCCAGGATGACACGCTGATTATGCCCCGGCTCGCTGAGGGCTACGTCAGAGAAGGGCGGGCAGGCAACAAAGAGCGTGCGGAAGAGATTATCCGGCAGGAGCTGGCGGAGGTCCACCGGACCTTCGACAACATCGTCCACCAACTCGATATCATCGATGATACCCAGGCCCGCATAGAGCGCCGTGTCCATACCGTCATTCGGTACATGGATCGCGATGACGCCGGTCTCCTAGATCGGGCGACGCAGGCTTTGCGCGCGCTCGGGGCCTCCGATCTGCCGCTCGACGGCGAGGTCGATACCCTAAGCTTCATTTTCCGTTACGAGCGGCCGCTGGGTGAGGACTCCCTTTATCAGCAGCGGGCGCCGCGGGCTGACATCGCACGGACCAAACTCCGGGCGAACCTCCCGGATCCGGCGGTCATTGCCTTCGAGAAGGCGAAGGAAGAGTTCGCGCGCCGCATGACGGTAACCCCGCAGCGGGTCGGTGCCTTCCTAGACCACGTCCTGGATGGACGGGACCGGGTCATGGCGAGCGAACTCGTGATCGATAATGTCGACGATTTCGTCGTGTTCCAGCGTCTGCGGGAGACCGACGTCATGTTCGACGGCGTGTTGTCCCGCCGATACCGGATCGAGCGCACGACCAGGATGGCCGAGAACGACTGGCTTGAATTCACCGACTTCGCGATCTGCCGGGTCGCGACTGGAGACGCAGCATGATTGAGCAACTGAAGGAATTCCGCGAGCTCGTCGAGCGGGAGAGCTCGCAGCGCACCAGCCGCGGTCAGCAGGAAGAGCAGAGCGAGGAGGCGATCACGCGCTGCATCCAGATCATGATGTTGCGCCAGTGCATCTATCCCGGTATGCACGCCATCGGTCCGTCCTACCGCATCCTCTCAAAGCCGGAGAACCAGCACTTCTTCCGGCGCTATTTCGGCGCGATGGGGCTCGAGTTCCATCACGATACCCGATCCGGCATGATTGCCCTGAAGGTGCCGAACACCGGGGCGCGCTACGATTATCAGAGCGGCCGCCTGTGCAAGGATGAAACGGCCGTCCTTCTCGCACTCCGCATCACTTACGAAGAAGCCTTCAAGAACAAGCAGTACAGCGACACCGGCCATGTGGAAACCTCAACGAATGAGATCTACGACAAACTGAAGGTCATCGGTGACATCGAAATCGACTGGCCTCGTATCGGTGCCATCCTTCACTTCCTGAAGCGGAAGGGCGTTGTCGAAATCGGCGACAAGGACCCAGTGGAGAACGTCACCCCGCTGACGATCCTGCCCGGCGTCGAGGTGGTTGTGCCCCAGAGCTATGTCCTCAGGGTCATCGAAACCATGGAAGCTGCCAAAGCCCATATCCCGGTGGCGCCCGCCGGCGAAGGCGCCAATCTCAGCAAGGCGGCCAAAGCGGCACACCCGACGAGTAAAGACGCGGAAGTCGCGGCCGAGGAGAGCCTCTGATGTATCAGCTGACCCGCCTGTCCATGAAGAACTGGTATCTCTGCTCCTGCGAGGACGTTGATTTCCGTGGAGCGATTGGCATGGTCGGCCCAACCGGCTCAGGCAAGTCCTCGCTGCTCGATGCCATTCAAACCGTCATCGGCGGCGCCAACCACAACCGGGTGGACCTGAATCCGTCGGCCGAGACGAAGTCGGATCGCAAAATCATCGATTACTGCCTCGGCTACCTCGTCCCCAAGAAGGACGGAGGCGTGCCAAAGCGCAGTCCGTCCTGCGAGACCATTCTAGGACTGACCTTCACCGAGGAGCGCGCTGACGGCACCGCGCATCACGTCGGCGTCGGCATCGTGATGACCGCGCGCGAAGGCGATTCCCGCGAAATCGTGGTCACCCGCTTCATTGCGCCCGAAATCGCGTTCTCCGCCCAGGACTGGTTCACGAAGGACACAACCGACCCTGAGGACAGGCCATGGGACGAAATCGTCGCTGAGTTGAAGCGGCGCTGCCCGGAACTCCGGGAATACCGTACTAGCTCCGGGCGGTTCGTGAGCGATATGCTGGCTATCATGCGTCGCGGCGGACAGCAGCCGGATGCGACCCGCTTCCTCGACGCCTTCTTCAATTCGCTATCATTCGAGGCGGTCAACAATCCGACCAAGTTCGTCCGGGACTTCATCCTGCAACAGGACGACCTCAGCATCGACCGAGTCCGCGCCCAGGTCGCGTGCTGGCGCGACTACACGGCGGCTGCGAAGGCGGTCGAAGAAAAACTCGCGGTCCTTAAAGGCGTCGTCGGCGGGTTCGAACGTTGGGGCCGGTCCATGCTCTCGCGCCTGACGTGGGAAATTCACCGGTTCTTTGCAGCCGTCGAGCGCAGGCGCTTGATCTACGGCAACACCAGCCGTGCATGGCACGCGGCCGCCAAGGAACTGGCCGAGGCCGAGCAGATCAAGGCGTCTCTCAGTGCTCGCCTCCGGAGCGAAGAGGATGAGTTGGAGCAGAAGCGGACGTTGTTGGCGCAAAATGGCGCTGATGCGCGCCTCGCCCAGCTCGAAACAGAACGAAAACTGCTAAAGCATGAACGCGACAAAATCGAGGAAACGGTCAAGGAACTGACGAATGTGCTCCGCGCCACCAGTAATCTGATGACGATCCGCGAATATCTTCCGGGCTCATTCGTTCCCAGCATCGCCGCCGCCAATGCCGCTCTGGCGATCATCGGCGCGGAGCCCGGCCCGGAGTGGCTGAAGTATGGTGTATCCGCCGTCTCCGAGCATCTGGGCAAGCTGAAGGGTCTGGCGGGCCTCCCTGAACGCCTCGCGCCTATCAAGGAAGGCCTCGAAAACTCGTTGGCGGAACTCCGGCGTCGCCGGGATACGCAACAGAACAATGTCCAACGGGCCAAGCAGGGCGGCGCTATGCTTGGCGAACACACTCAAGAATTTATGCGGCTCTTGAAAGAGGAGGGCATCAATGCCGTCCCGCTGAGCGATGTAGTCGAAGTCGAGGACGAATCCTGGCAGTACGCGGCCGAGGTGGTTCTCGGACTTCGACGCGAAGCACTCATTGTCGAGCCGCGCGATCTGACCCGGGCCAACGCCACTCTCTATAAGAACCGCAACATTAAAAATCTCCACAACTGCCGCCTCGTGAAGACCACCCGGACCTCGGAAGTGGGTGCCTCGCGGAGAGCGGGCTACCTGTCCTCTGCCGTGCGCAGCGAAAACCCACATGCGGCGGCATATCTGGCCTTGCACCTCGGCGGAATGCAAATGGTCGAGACGGAGGAAGAGCTTGAGCGTTCCAATCGCGGAATTATGCGCAACGGGAAAGCCACCTCCCGGCTCGACTATCAGGTGCACCGGGACCGCGACTATCACCCTGTTCTCGGCCGAACAGCGCGTTCTCGCACCGCGGAGCTCGCCTATAGGGAGCTAGAGGAAATCCAAAAAATCATCGCCGAGAAGCAGCGGATACTGTCCCAGCTGACGCAGGCTGGGATCATCGCAACGAACACAGCCTCCATCAAAGTCGACCTCTCCGCTTTAGAGTTCTCATATCGTGAGGTCTTGAGGAAGAACCGCGATATCGACGAACGCAAGAACGCCATGCTGTCGGATGAAGATCGCGAGCTAGCGGAAGAAATTGAGGAACTACGCAAATATATCGACGAACGCAAAAATGAGATCGAGCAGCAGAACGATAAGGTCATCAAACTCTCTCGTGCGGAAGGGCAGCTAATGCAGTCACGCAATACCGCCCAACTCGAACTTAAGAAGGCCGTCAAGGATAAGCGGGCAGCCATCAAGGCGATTGACAACGAGGAGGTTCGTACGCTCGTCGCCTATGTTTCTTCGGGCGGCGAGAAGTTCATCGTCCCTGCGAACCCGTTCATGGGTAACAAGATCACGCTCCAAGGTAAACCTGAGGAGGCTCTGGTCTTTTACAAGAAAGCTGAGGACGAGGCGGTAGCCAAGCTTAAGGAGCTGACAGCTGAGAAGATTACGAATATGGGCAATAATGCTCATAACCGTATGATCGAAAGCTACTGCCGCCCGTACACCATCGAATACGGTCACGCCGCCGATGCTCCCTATTCCGTTCACTATTCATGGGCGGTCAGCCAATACCGCCGTCTTGAAGCCAACGAGCTGCGCGAATACCTCGAACGCGCCCAGGAGGCCGAGAAGCAAATGGTCCTAGCCATCAAGGAAGACCTGCTGAGCAGGCTGAGCGAGAAGTTCGCGATGCTTGACCAGCAGCTCTCGGCTCTCAATAGCCATCTGCGGAAACACCGCTTCACCGGTCAGGTCTACAAGTTCGGCAAGAAGGCTGATCCGGCCTTCGACAAGATCCGCAAGCTCGCCGTTGCGGTGAAAGAGAACCCGGACGAGGCTCAGGCCATCATCGAGAAGCGCCACGATGATCCGGTGATCCGTGAAGCCATGGCCGACCTCGAGGACTATCTTGAGGCCGAGGGCAGCAAGGGACTGGAAGATTACCGGCAATACTACTCGTTCGACCTCTACATGGTCCCCGAGGAGCAGGCGGACGAAGAGCTGGACAAGGCACGTGGATGGATGAGCCTGAGCGCGCGCGCTTCGGTCGCCTCCGGCGGTGAAGCCCAGGCGCCGTTCTACGTCGCCATGGCTGCTTCGATGGCGATGGCCTATTTCCCGGGCGGTCATCCGCCAGGCGGGCCGAGCGGCATGGGCCTCGTTCTTTTCGACGAAGCCTTCAACAAGCTCGATGTGTCCAACACTCAGGCCCTGGTGCGGTTCTTCGCCGATCTCGGGCTGCAGCTGATGGTCGCTGCACCCGAAGGCGAGCGGCCGACCTTCACCGAGGTTTTCGACACGATCGTGACGGTCAGCAAGTCCAGGGCGACAGAGACGGTCTACATCGCCTCCGACTTCCCGAAGGAGAGGGCGCGGGAGGAGATGGCCGCCATTAACCCGAACCGAAAGGGTGTTGAGGGCTTCCGCGAGGAATTGGCCGCCGCGGCGCCGGTGTCGACCGCGGCGGAGTGACCGGTGGCGCGCAGCCCAGAATCGCTGAGCGGCCGGGAGATTGCCGAGCAAGCCCTCTGCCGTCTGCTCGACCGTGTCGAGGTTAAGTCGGACCGCCAGAACCGCGTCATCGAGCACCTGCCGAAGGTGTCGCTGCTCTACGACGACTTGCAAGACCTCCATGAGATCCTGAAGCGTGCGGCGGACGAGAAGTGCGTTGAGCTTGTCTACGGGCGCCGGGAGAACAGCCACAACATCGAGAAGGTCGTGCTGCTCGACCCTGAGCCGCTCTATCGGATGCTTGGACGCCGAAAGCCATCAGACGTGGCAACGGTGGCGCGAGCTGCGCTGGAGGCCGGTCTGCCGAATCTGACACCGGAGCTCCGTGGCGTAATCGAGCGCGTGACAGCAGCCTGGTCGGAGAAGCGCAATCTCATCCGCGATCTCGGCCCAGACGATGTCGAGGACGTGATCGGCGTCTTCAAGGCGGCCGCCAGACTGCTTTCGCGGAGCCGCGACGACGGTATGGATCGGCGGACGTTCTCCAGGCGCGCGACCGGGAATTCGAAATTCGTCGAGAACAATATCGGCCGCATTGCCGATGTTGTGCGCATGGCGGTGGTTATTCCCGACTATCTCGATGCCTCGAACATGCTGGAATACTTCGGCGTAAACCGAATGCCGCACCCGTGCCTCGTCGCCGGGCCCGTTACCTACAAGGGCAATCGGCTCCCTGCGGAACCCTATATCGGCATCGCGCCGGAGATGACCGCGCATCTCGGCGTCGACAGCAAGCCGCAATGGCTGCTTACGGTCGAGAACCTCGCCAGCTTCAACCGACAAGTTCGAGAGGCCGCGACAGGCGGGGTCGTCATCTACACGGGTGGCTTTCCGAGTAATTCGGCGCTGGCCGCGATTATCGCGCTCGCCCGAGCGACCGACTGCCGCATCTATCATTGGGGCGACATCGACGCGGGCGGCATCAAGATCGCCTACCGCATCGAGCGAGCTCTCGCTATAACGGGCAGGCGGTTGGAGCTGCATCTCATGAGCCCAACCCTCGCCGTCAAGCACGGCTCACCGGTAAGCCCTGCCGCGGTCTTCAAGGACTTCGTGGACGACCTATCAGTCGTAGCGGATCTGGTCCGGTTTATGGGGTCCGACGAGGCCCACCTGCTGGAGCAGGAGGAACTCGAACCCGTCATCCCGCTGCCCGCATCTGAGACTGCTGAGAGTAATCCTAACTCGAATTAAGCGGGCTTCGCTGGACGGCGCCTGGTCTTCGACCACAGCTCGCGCATGAGCGGAAAGGCGCGCTGCCCCTGTTCGAGCGGCAGCTCCCCAAGATCCACTCCTAGCACTCAGCAGCTTTGGCTAGACCTTGAGCGAGGGGTCGATCCATGTCGCCACATCTGCAAGAACGGCTCTGAAGAGAGGATAGTCAGTCCTCCATGCGGCACCTGCAAATTTCGACAGAGAAACCTCTGGCGTAGCCTTTCCGTCTGCGATGCCCAAACAGTGCTCCAGGTCATGAGTTCATTGTAGCTGTTGGTCGGCGGCACCACGGTGGTTCTCAATGGCCTTTCGTGCTTTTCCCGTCATCGGTTTAACGGTACCATCGGCCTGTAAATCTTCGTCAGTCACGGCGCACCAGCGAATGCCAAGTGCGGCTGAGATCTCGGCAAATGCTGGCATCGCTGTCACGCTACCGCATTGGGTGACGCTGATTGCCCGTGCGTCGCAATCCACATCGCTTTTCTCTAATCCGAGGCGGATAGCGAAGCTGTCGTCCTTACCCTCGCAAAAGATTGCGCCGGCGCCGAAGAGAAAATCATGGGCGCCACGTTCATCGAGTTTGGATTGTAGCTTCGCGTCAGGGTTAATTTTGTCAGTGTGCACGCTCTTGCTACTCACTGAGCCTTTGGAGCGCACCATTCGCGTGATCACCTGATCTGCATCAAAGGATACCAGTTCGGATGAGTGCGTCGTATACACGACCGTCCACCCCTTAGCCGATAGTTCGCTGAGTACCTTCCGGATCTTGCGGCGCAGGTGCGGGTGGAGGTGAGTTTCCGGCTCCTCTAGCAACAGCACCACGCGCTCCCTGACGAGATCGGGATATTCCGTTAGCGCCTCGAGCGCAGCTAACCTGATTACACTCTGCCAGCCATCACCCATTCTCCTCAACGGCGTCGTGATGCTATTCGGATCTGCCGCCAGCGACACGGCCAACTGCTGCGCTAGCCAATCTTCAATTGCTTGGGTGTCAGGCCGAAGGTCAATCCTCGCATGCGAGCCGACGTACCGACTGAAGACTCTCTCAAGCCTTGGCTTCATATCACTCTTCCAGAATGGAAAAGCCTCAACCGCCTCTCTGAAAAAGGCATGCGCCTTATAGAGCGTGCTGGGCATGTTGCTCTTAGCGCCATCGCTTCGCTCCATCACCCACTCCTCGGAAAGGAATTTGGTCGCCATCAGCTTTGACAGCTTGGCAATAGGGCCTGATTTCCAGACGTACAGCGACGCCTCTATGTCCTGTGGTGTAAAGAGCCAGACCTCGGGCGTGTGCTCGTAAATATCCTCAAGGCGGGCATTGACCTTTCGAAAGCCAACGTCGTGCTCGGCCCATTTCTTCTTCTCAGCTTCCGCCAACGGTGTGCGGGTGGATATGGCAATGGATTTTCCATCGCGATCGAACAATGTTCTACTTGTGACAATACGGCCGTCCTTGCGCACGGTCCCTTTTACTTGCACCCCATGGACGAGATCCGGCTTCCCTACTCCTTTAACGGCAGGGTATCCGTCGTCACGGGCCGAACGAAAGTGCACCTGAACAAGGAACTCCTTAGAGCGCTTTCCTTTTTCGTCGCAGAAGAAATCCGTCTCGGCAAAAGTCCACAGGTGCGACCCGCCGCCGTTCAACGCAAGCGCAATAGCCTTGAGGACGCTTGATTTGCCAGCGTTGTTCGAGCCGATCAGAACCGAAGGAAAATTATCGCGGAAGACAAGTTCGAGTTTCTCGATGCCGCGAAAACAACGGATAACCACTTTTGAAAGTTTGTACTCTATTGGCATACACACCCTCCGACAGCGGATCACCGTGTGATCGACAGAATCGCCTTCCTTCTGTGCGATTGTCCATCGGTCTGGATAGGAGGGATTCATTGTCTCCCTCAGCTCGACGGAGGCGATTCAAAATTGGCTGGGTCATTTGCGTGGCTCATGCGGCCACTTTATTCCCCCGGGGATAGGACAAGACTGAGCAAATGCCGTGGCCGTTCTGGCCAAATGCCGCCCGCAAGTCAGCGGCCGGCGTCGTCCATCCGCAACTTGCTAGCTGCTGATTGTTTCCTCCCGACGGGCATACCGGTCCACATCCTCAAGGAGCAGCAACGACAGAGCGAAGTCATACTGCTCGGCAAAGATGGTCATCTCCCGGACCTCCTCGTTAAACCACACGCCCGGCGCGAGGTTGCGCCCAGTGCGACCCTCATCGGATGAATTCTGGATGGCAGCGAGCGATGCGGCTGGAATCTCGACCGGCGCGCCCTTTGTGCGGAAGACGGCACCCGTCTTCCACGCCGCATCACTCGACCGTGACCAAAGTATGTATCCATCGCGCGAAACGACGAGGACGGCACGGCGCTCCGTATAGATCAGCCACCGGAGGATGGCGGCGATGAGCGACACGCGATAGCGCTCGGCGCAAAACGAAATCAGATCAAGATTGATCTTCGCCTTAGGATCGATTTGGCGCCGGAAATCGTCCAGCGGCATGAGCAGGTTTGCCGCAAACCGATTGGCCTGGTTCTCGATCTGGCCGTAGGGCGAATCCCATTGAACGACATCGCGCTGGCTGCACTTCATACCCTCTGGGTTTGTAGAACGGTGCAGCAGATAATGGCCAAATTCGTGCGCCAGGGTGAAGTTGATCCGGCCCACCGACGAAATGCCGTTGTTATAGATGATGCCCCATCCTGACTTGCCGGCTGGCGCGCGATAGAGCGCGCCGTCAAACCCCGGCAGGTGGGCGCCTTCGACCAGCGTGATGGAATCGTTCGGAAAGCGCTGGGCCGAATACTCGCGGGCAAGCGGAATGACGTCGACCGGGAAGCGATCGGCGCCGAGGACTTGGTTGAGAAGGAGGGTGATTTCGTTGGCGCACCGCTCAGGGCCAAACGGCGGACTCATTTTTTGTCACCCCAGACCTCCACCATGAGTCTGATCCTCTCTTTGGTATCCGGATCCATGTTCCGATATTTGCGGTAAAAGGCCTCATCCACCACGTCCGGGGCAGGGGACGACTCGTTTGTGTCGACCAAATAGTCGGCTGTCACGCCTAGAACAGCCGCAATTTTCGCGATCTTGTCCGCGGACGGACGCGGCGGATTCCGGTTCTCGAGCTCCCAGATGTAGCTCTTGCTCGAGTCCGTCAATTCGCCGAGCTTTTCAAGCGTGTAGCCCTTCTGCTTTCGCAGCTTGTGGATCTTCTCGCCCAGCGTTGTCGCCACCACCAACTCTCCTCATCCAGCCAGTTCAGAATAGGCGCACTTTCTTTCCTTGACAACGGGAACGCAAGGTCTCATTTTGGGTTCTGAGTTGGCATACTTTAATTCCAATGCCGCATATCCGGGGCATCTTAGGCTTAAGAGCCACTAGATATGGTATCCTCTCCTTGAAGCGAGGATCGGGAATTTCGCAACGGGGGCCGCTGGCATGAGGGACGCCACCCGCCCATTCTTGAGGTGAGACATGGCGGCTAAGATCACGTTTTTTCCAGTCGGCAACGGCGACATGACGCTCCTCGAACTCGAGAGCGGACGGAAGGTGCTGATCGATGTCGATATCCGGGCCGCGGCCGATGATCCGGATGACGACACCCCCGATGTGGCGAAACAGCTGCGCGATCGTCTGGTGCGCGACAGCGAAGGTCGCCTCTACGTGGATGCGTTCCTGTTAAGTCACCCGGACAAAGACCATTGCACCGGGCTGAAAAAGCATTTCCATCTCGGCGCTCCGGCCGACTGGTCGAAGTTGGCCGACAAGATCTTCATCCGCGAACTCTGGTCCTCGCCCATGGTGTTCCGGCGCGCTTCCAAAGATCATGTCCTGTGCGACGATGCTGCGGCCTTCACCAGCGAGGCACGCCGGCGCGTGAAGCGGTTTCGCGATACGGGAGGCGGCGTTTCGGACGGCGATCGCATCTTAATTCTCGGCGAGGATGAGGGCGGCAAAACGAACGACCTCACGGCGATTTTGGTGAAGGTCGATGAGGTCTTCGCTCGGGTGAACGGCCAATACGATTCCTCCATGTCGGCGAGGCTCTTGGCGCCGCGACCCAAGAGCGATGATGAGGATGAGGAGGCGACGCGGTCAAAGAATCATTCCAGCACCATCCTCAACATTTCGCTCGCCGGCGACGGCCAGCCGGACGTCGCCCGCTTCCTGACCGGTGGCGACGCGGAGGTGGCGATCTGGGAGAGCTTGTGGCAGCGGCATTCCGGCCGCCCGGACTGGCTGACCTACGACATTCTCCAGGCACCGCACCATTGCTCCTGGCACTCGCTGTCTTACGACAGTTGGAGCGAGAAGGGTGAGGACGCCGAGGTGTCCGAAGACGCGCGCAAGGCCCTGTCGCAAACCCGCAAGGGCGCGGTCATCGTGGCAAGCAGCAAGGCCATCAAGGACGACGACAATGACCCGCCGTGCATCCGGGCAAAGCGCGAGTATCAGGACATTGCCCGCGACGCCGGCGGTTCGTTCAAATGCGTCGGCGAACCCGAGAGCAAGCCCACCACCTTGGAATTCGAGGTCGGGCGGAACGGCCCGCGGCTCAAGACCAAGACCCTGACAGCGGCCGCCATCGTCGGCTCTGGCGCGGTGGGCGGTCAGCCGCTGGCCCACGGCTGAGCGAGGGCGAAGTGGACGAGGGCGGGGCGGAGGTTTCTGAGGCCATTGCGCGAGCGTTGCGCCTCGTAAGGGCCCATCCCGCTATCAAGACCATTCTCGCCGTCACGGTTGATGCTGCGACCAGTGCGGCGACCGTCGAGGTTTTGGTCCGCCTTGGCCTTCCCAATGCCTGGATGGCGGATGGAGTCAGCCCGAATGGAGTCCGGTCGGAGGAACCAGTGACCCTGGTGTTTCCTGCCGCGTTTCCGCTGCGGCCGCCCGTGATCTCTTTGCGGGCCGATTTCGACCGCTCGCTGGCTCACGTCAATCCAGGCCCGGCCAACGAACCACCGGTGCCCTGTATCTACGACGGGCTCCTCTCCGAGCTCCTGCAGCAGCAACAGCAAGGGCTCGCCGCGATCCTCAACCAACTCGTCCTGTGGCTTGAGAATGCCGCGCTCGACACACTGATCGACCGGAAGCACGGCTGGGAGCCGGTCCGGCGTGACAGCCTGCGTGATTTCATGGTCGCGGATGCCGCTCACCTCCGTTCCCTTGTGAAGCGAGATGAGGGGCACGCCGCATTTCGATTCGATTATTTGCGTTATGCTATCGATGGCGGGGAATTTGCCATCCATGGCGAGATCGGCAAAGAGCCGCTCAAGCTGAACCGGGAGGCAATTGGCGAACTGTTTAAGGAGCGAGAGTCCCAGGACGGCGATGTGGCGATCGGCCATGCCTTGGCGATATTTGTCTGGCCAGGGAAACACCCTTCGGGTCAGCCGGTCATTGCGGACCGGTATCGGCCTGAGACGGTCACCAACTACGCCGAGCTGGTCGAGCGAGCCACCGCCTACGGGTGCGCAGCGCCGCTGCGGGGTGCGATATCTTGGCTTGAGCGCTGCGTCAGCGGCTACTCCGTCAAAAGACCATTTCCCGTTGCCGTCATCCTTTGTGCTCGGCGGCCGTGCCATCTCATCGGAAGCGACAGCCCGTTAGAGCTCTGCCCGTACTTGGTTGATATCAGCGCGCCGAGTTTGTTCCCCGCCGGTGATGCCACAGCGGTGCGCCCAGCCGGGCACCGTCACGCGATCGCGGTACCACTTCTGCGGCGCTTGTCCGGTGACGATCGGCCCGACGAGGCGCTGAAATGGGTGCAGCTCGGCGCCGGCAGCCTGGGATCAAAGATCGCCCTTCACTTGGCGCGAGCGGGCCGCGCACCGGACATCGTGATCGATCACGGGAATCTCACCCCCCATAACGCCGCTCGGCATGCGTTGGTGCCGGCGAAGTCTGCGATGCAGACATCATGGATACGTTCTAAGGCTCGGGCTCTGGTCGATGCCATTGCGGGATTGGGCCAGACCGCGGAGCGACACGTCGAGGACATTGTCACTGTGGTTCGCAACCCCGATCTCGCGAAGCGGCTCTTGCCCAAAAAACACTGGGCGGTTGTGAATTCGACGGCGTCGCTGAACGTGCGGGAGGCGCTGGCGTCCGTCCCGCCAACAATGCAAATTCCGCGCGTGATCGAAACCTCACTGTTCGCGCATGGTCATGTCGGCCTCGTGTCGGTCGAAGGCCCCGGGCGAAACCCCAACACCGGGGACCTCATTGCCGAGGCCTACGCGCTCATGCGCGACAACATCGATACGCAGCGCTTGGTGTTCGGGACCGCCAACGCTCTGGAACGTCAGCTGGTCGGCGAAGGCTGCGGATCGGCGACAATGGTGATGTCGGATGCGCGCATTTCCATGTTCGCAGCACCCATGGCGGAAGCCATATCGGCCCTGCAACGGACGGGGCTGCCGCCCGAAAACGGCCGCATCCTCCTGGGCACAATCGCGGAAGACGGCATGAGCCAGGCCTGGCAGGCTCACCAGATACGACCCTGCGTAACTCTTGCGATGGATGGAGCGCCATCGTGGTCGGTCCGAATCGCCGACCGGGCCCATCAGAAGATCGTTGACGAGGTGGCCCGCTGGCCAGCCGTCGAAACAGGCGGAATCCTGGTGGGCCGCTTCTCCGAGGCTGCGCAAACCTTCTATATCGTGGATGTGCTTTCCGCGCCGGACGACAGCCGCCGGTCGGCCGCGGAATTTGTACTGGGGACGCGCGGCGTTCGCGGCGCCATAAAGGCTTATGCGGAGTCCTGCAACTACAGTCTCTATTGCCTGGGCACATGGCATAGTCACCTTCAGGCCTCCGGCCCTTCATCGCAGGACCGCGCGACGGCGGAAGCCGTGGCACTCGCGCGGCTCATGCCATCGGTGCTGGTGATCCATACCCCTGCCGGATACCGGGCCATCCTGGCCGAGCCGCCGTCGGAGAAGGACGGAGCGACAGCCGTTTCCTCGCCGGCTCCGGCTCGTGGAGTTTGAATTGAGGGCGACCGCCGATGGATAAGTTCATTCGTTTTTCCGACTACGACGTCTTCGCGTATGTAGCGAGCGGCTTGGCCGCCTTTGTCGTCTGGGACATTATTTTCGCGACCCACTATGTTCTGGGCGCGGAGTGGACGGTCTCCTCCGGTGCCCTCACCGTCGCAGCCGCGTACATCATTGGGCAGATTTTCGCGGCGCCGTCTGGTTGGCTCATTGAGCGGCAGTTTATCAACTATGTCCTGTGGCGGCCGTCTGTGGTGCTCATGGACAGCCGTAAACTGGGCTGGCGGCGATTTCTCAGGTGGACCCTGCTTCAGGACTACTACAATCCGCTTGACCCCGGGCTGCGCAAAAAGGTGCGCGAGCGGGCGGCCGCGGATCGCGGCAGCGATGTGACGGGCGAAGCCGTATTCTGGTGTGCCTTCCCGGTGGCCAAAAAGGACGCCAATGCCTACGGCCGTATGGATGCGTTCCTCAAGCTCTATGGCTTCTGCCGCAACATGGCGTTCATCGGGTTAGTGGGCGCATGCTTCATCGCGGGCGATGCGGTCGTTGAGTGGACCCGGACCGGTTGGTCCGCGCATATCAGCCAGCAGCTCTGGTGGGCGCTGATTGCTCTGCTCATTGGGTTGGGTATGTTGCACCGGTATCTTAAGTTTTTTAGGCTCTACAGCCTGGAGGTGTTCGTCGCCTATAGCGAGGGCATCAAACCGGGAAGCAAGGCCGCATAAGTTCGGCTCGCGAGATTTTGGCAAGAGCCTCAAAAGTCGTTCTCGGCGGCGCTGCCTAGCCCACCAGCGGGCGCCAAATAAAAAAATCCTGCAATTCACCGCGATGATACGTGGTGCGGGGGCACCGGTATGTAGTTGATTTTGCTACACTTTCGACCCGCCCCCCCAGCTTGCGCGCGTCGCCTCATTGTCAAGCATTGGGACCGAGTTAAAGCCGTAATCCGGAGCGGTGTACAGCTCAAATGGTTCTATCCAACCTTGGCCAACCTACAATTGTAGGTTGGCCACAGAGAAATGCCGTTGGAATAAGCATCCGTCCAACTTGTCCAACCTGTCCAACCTAAAAACCAAGTTGTGGGGTGAAGGCACTGACTGTTTATGCAACTTAAAAATCGGCCGCAAAATGCGCGCATCCCTCGCTCCCTCCCGTAAGGCATTGATGTGTTATGGGGAATTAGCAGCGAGGTTACCCGCGTAAACCCTCGCAAAGCTCGCACCCTCGCGGGGCGGCGGCAAATGGCTAGCTAGGGATTGGGCATCAAACTCGGGGGGCTGTAGCTAGGGACCCATGATAGCGCCGCGTGGGGCGGGCCGGCAACCGCCCGTCAGGGGGCGTCAGGGGCGCCGCCGCTATCGTCGGGCCAATCAATCTGCGTGCCCAATACCGCTTCAAAGGCCGCGCGCGCATTCGCTAGGCTACCAAACAAGTAACAGCGCTGCCGGCGCTTGATTGGTTGGCCACGCTGATCGCGGCCGGCCACCAGCGTAGGCCGGCTTTCGCCCAACGCCGGGTAAAGCTCTCGGAGTGCAATACCAAGACCGGTTTGCCAAGCGCGTTGGTCGCGCACCCCAACCAGATCACAAGTTTCCGCATAGTCCTGATAAAGCGCGTCGTGCGAAATGGACTGCTGCCAGCCACCGCCGCGTAGCTGCGCCCCACGGTAGAGGCATTCATGCCACCAGCGCTGTTCGGGGCGTAGCGACTCAACCTTTTGATCGCGTAAGCCTTGGGTCATCGGTGGCTGGCGCAGATCGACGCCGCTTATGTCGGCGTCGAGCAGTTCGCCCAACAATTCTTCGCGGCCGCCGTTCGCCATCTGCTCGCGCATCGCCGCAAACATACCAGGGTCTTCGGCCGTGCCATCGGTCACATCAAAAACCGCAAACCGTCGCTCGTTTATGCCGGCGGGGACAACCCAACGCTGGGCGGACGTAATCAGAAGGCGCATGTAGTTTTTCGCCTGGTGCGCGTCAATGCCTTTGCGCTCGACCATCAGCGAGTGGCTCGTGATCAAACCCTTTAAACGGCTTAGCGTGTCGTGGCCGACCAAAATTGCGTCGTCGATTTGCAGCAACAAACATTGTTGCAGATGGCTGTTGAACCGGCCGGTGATGTGCGTGGGGTGGTCGGCCGTTACGTGGTGCGGGCCGAGCAATTCGCCGAACAGTTGGCCAAACAACGATTTGCCGAGCCCGCGCCCGCGCAACACGACCGCAACGCCGCACGGCCGATCCGGATGCTGGACGATCGCCGCCAACCAGGCCCACAACCAGGCGGCCAAGCGCTCATCGCCGCCGCAAATATTCTGCAGCAGATGCTTTTTATACAGGCTGTAATCGCCGCCGCCGCCCGCCTCGACGGCAAATCCTTTCCAAAGGTTATAGCAACCAGGCACATCGCAACCAGGGGCAAAGACCACCGCCCGGTAAGCACGCCGGTTCGGATGACGTAGCCAGACCTCGCCGGCCGGCGCCGTCTTGCCGTCTGCCAGCGTGATTTCCTGGTTTGCGGTTTCCAGGCGGAAGTCATCCACGCGCAAGAAGTCCGTTAGGGGCTTGCCGTCCTCGTCAAACGTTTCTTTCAGAACCCGCGCCGCGCCGCGCAGCGAGCACAAGGCGTAGGTTTTATTGAGGCGGTTAAGCGTGGCCTCCAATTCTTCGGCGCGCTCGCGTGCCCATCGCGCCTCGCGTGCGCGGTTGGCCTCGCGCCGCGCCACCTGGTATGGGTCGTCGTAAGGATCGCTGCTCCGGGTCATAACGCGCCCACAGGGTTTGCCAGACCGCCAAATAAGCTATTGAATACAGCGGGACAGAAATCGGGCGTTTGCCAAACCAACCCATTGATATCGCGGGGGTAGGGCACTCCCACCCCCTCCGCCAATTTTTCGCTTTAACCGCTCTCCATTGCGCCTCGGGCGGCTAGAGTCTAGAAGCTGCCTCTTTCGATAGTGTCTCGAACGCTGTTGCTTCGGCTTCGAGCGGGGCGCCAGCAACGAAGCCACCGACACGAAATAGCTACGTTTTGCACGCACGCTGCTTGCCGGGGGACGGCGTAGGCTTCAAATAGCCACTCCATGCCAATCGGAGAGCGTCTTGAAACTCACGCCACCCTGAAGAACGGACGATCCGCTCGCGTCTGCGAGCCGTAGCACTCGCTCGCCGATCATGGCCTGCGGGTCGTCCGTATCGAGACCTCAATGGAGGTCGGGCATGGCATCAGTTCAGCACTCCCGCATAACTTGGGTAAATCACCCCAAGGATTTCTCCATCATCGTCATTGTCGCTCTGTCGGCGACTAGACACGTCCAAGGCTGGGCCGACACCGGCCGGCGGCCCCAGACCTGGGCCAGTTTCGCTGCGCCATTTCCCGCAACTCGATCATTGCGGGATTAGACATGGCCGTAACCCACCATTTCGGCGTCCTCAATTCCTGGCGCGGCATATGCGCCGTTCTCGTTGCGATGATGCACCTCAGCCAGCAGTTCCTGTATCTGCCGATATCCGAGGCACAGGTCATCTCGCACTTCTACCTCTTCGTGGATTTCTTTTTTGTGCTGTCGGGCTTTGTCATAGCCCACGCCTATCAAGACAGGTTGGCGAGCGGGCAAGCGCTTTCACAATACGCAATTCGCCGCATCGGCCGGCTTTGGCCTCTTCACGTGGCCATGTTCATCGTTTTGTTTTTTCTGGAGGTGCTGAAAGCGCTTCTGTCGGTCGATCCTCGTTCGCCCGCATTCGGGCCAGGGTGGAGCTCCATCGAGAGCGTGCAAAATTTCTTCCTTCTGCACACGTTCGGTACGATCGCGCGACCGAATATCAATGGCCCGAGCTGGTCGATCGCGGCGGAGCTATGGACGAATCTCATCTTTGGCGTTGTCGTGCTCAACGCACCGAGGCGGCTCTATTGGGTGTTGGCCATCATTGGTGCACTGAGCGCCGCGACGCTGGCGCTACTGACACAGGGCCGATACCTGGAGGTCACGACGGATTTCGGTTTATTCCGCTGCCTGTATGGTTTCGTGGCGGGCGTTTTCGTGTATCGGCTGTGGCGCTCTCGTGCTGCGTCATCGTTCGCTCGCTGGGAAATTCCGGCAATTCTTCTCGCGTGCGGCTTCTTGGTCGTTGCGGGTTGGCGCCCAATCACGTTGCTGGCGCCCTTGGTCTTCGGGATTCTCATCTATATATTCGCCCACGAAGGCGGTGTCATATCTCACATTATGCAGCGAAGCCCGTTGCGGTACCTGGGACGATGGTCCTTTTCCATCTACCTCGTGCATTGGCCATTGTTTGTGTTGCTGTCGCGTGGCGTTACCCTTATGGAAACCCATCTAGAAGTGCCACTGAAGTTTCCATACGTGCTTGCCGGTCAGAAGGTGACCTTGGTGCACCTCTCCTCTCCAGCGGCACAGGTCCTGGCGGCCGGCGCTGTCATTCTCCTCCTGGTGGTGCTGTCCGCCGCGTCCTATGCTTGGATCGAAGTTCCAGCAAGGTCCTACTTCAACCGCATTGCATCCGCCTCGCGACGCGTTGCCCGGAAGAGCGGTTCGGCGTAGTTGGCGATAGGGACGAAGGCGCGGTGCCTGGACAGCATTTGGCGGGGTGCTATCAGCAGCGCAGTTACAACTTTCGTTGTTGCCGTAATGAATGCTGTCAACCTGGCGGTTGAGTGACATTGGCAGCCCGGCGCTCTGGACGTAATGGTTCAAGCACTCGACAACGTTGCGCTCTCCTCCAATAGCGCCGCGAGCATCAGGGCCGCGGAAAGTGTACCCGTCAGCATGATCGATGCTCGCCAAAACGACACATCCTGCATGCGCCATGAGAAACCGCTGCATGGCTTCTGGGTGTGCCACCTGACCGTCTCCTCTTAGCGCCCAGGAGGGGACTAGCGGCGAATTCGAGGACCGATTGCACAATCGGGGCCACGTCTGCAGCCTTCCGCGTCGATACGAACTTGTCAGAAACGGGCGGTTCCCCCCGCCAGTGGGGGACATGGCTGCCCGATGTTGCGAGCGGGGCGATCCTACAGGAGGCGCGTCCGCCTATTTCCGCTTGAACGCTTCGGCCAAAGCCGCCCCCAGGGTCCCCTGAGGAGCCGGCTTGTCGCGCTGTGGCGGCTTTGGCGGCGGCTGGACGCGCTGGTGAGGCTTGCCGGGGTCGCGTGGGGCCGGCCGCGACGCGCCACCTTCACCGTCCTTGCGCATGGACAGGCCGATGCGCTTGCGCGGAATGTCGACATCGACGACGCGCACCTTCACCACGTCGCCGGCCTTGACCACCTCGTGGGCGTCTTTCACGAAGCGGTCGGCGAGTTGCGAAACATGTACCAGCCCGTCCTGATGCACGCCGATATCGACGAAGGCGCCGAACGCGGCGACATTGGTGACCGTGCCTTCGAGCAGCATTCCGGGCTTCAGATGCTTGATGTCGTCGACGCCCTCGGCGAAGGTTGCCGTCTTGAATCCGGGGCGCGGATCGCGGCCGGGTTTCTCCAATTCGGCGATGATGTCGCGCACTGTGGGCAGTCCGAAACGCTCATCGACGAACACGCGCGGATCGAGCGCCTTCAGGGCCGCACTGTCGGCCATCAGCGCGCGTACGTCGCGCCCGCAGGCGGCAACGATCTTTTTCGCCACGCCATAGGCTTCGGGGTGCACGGCTGAAGCATCGAGCGGCTCGCTTCCATTGGGAATGCGCAGGAATCCGGCGCATTGCTCGAAGGTGCGCTGGCCGAGCCGGCTGACCTTGAGCAATTCCTTGCGGCTGGCAAAAGGTCCGGTCGCGTCACGATGCGCGACAATGGCTTCGGCGAGCGATTCGCCGAGCCCGGAAACGCGGGCCAGCAGCGGGGCAGACGCGGTGTTGAGGTCGACGCCGACGGCATTCACGGCGTCTTCGACAACAGCTTCCAGCGAGCGGCCCAGCCGGTGTTGGTCGACATCGTGCTGGTACTGGCCGACGCCGATCGATTTCGGTTCGATCTTGACCAGCTCCGCGAGAGGATCCTGCAGACGGCGCGCGATGGACACGGCGCCACGGAGCGACACGTCAAGCGCCGGAAACTCCCGCGCCGCCCTCTCCGACGCGGAATAGACCGATGCGCCTGCCTCGCTGACGATCACTTTCAGCGGCTTCGGCGCGGGCATATCCGCCAGCATGCCGGCCACCAGTTTCTCGGTTTCGCGGCTGCCCGTGCCATTGCCGATGGAAATCAGCTCGACACCATGCTTACGGACCAGGCTGGCCAGCTCGTGCTGGGTGCCACGCACATCGTTTTTCGGCGGGAACGGATAGACGGTGGTCGTCGCGAGCAGCTTTCCGGTGCCGTCGACCACCGCCACCTTGACGCCGGTGCGGATGCCGGGATCCAGCCCCATGGTGGCGCGCGAGCCGGCTGGTGCGGCCAGGAGAAGATCCTTGAGATTGCGCGCGAAGACCTGGATCGCTTCCTCCTCGGCCCGCTCGCGCAGTTCGCGCATGAGGTCGACCAGAAGATTGAGCGACAGCTTGACCCGCCAGGTCCAGCCGGCAACCTCCATCAGCCACCGGTCGCCGGGAAGCTGCCCGCGAATTGCGTAGGCCTCCGCGATCATCCGCTGCACGGGCTTGATCGGCGAGGGGTCATCGGCATCGACCTCGATGTCGAGATACAGCACATCCTCGTTGCGGCCGCGCAGCATGGCCAGGGCGCGATGGCTGGGAACGGTTGCCCAGCGCTCGGCATGGTCGAAGTAGTCGGAGAATTTCGCGCCGGATTCCCGCTTGCCATCGGCCACGCGCGAACGCAGGAAGGCGCGTTCCTTCATGTAATTGCGCAGCGTGCCGACCAGATCGGCGTTCTCCGCGAATTGCTCCGACAGGATATCGCGGGCGCCTTCGAGCGCCGCCTTCACATCCGGCACGTCGTCGGTGACGTAGGCGGCGGCGAGTTCCAGCGGCACTGCGGCACGATCCGCCAGGATTGCTTCCGCCAATGGCCCGAGGCCACGCTCGCGGGCGATCTCCGCCTTGGTGCGGCGCTTCGGCTTATAGGGCAGATAGATGTCTTCGAGTTCCGCCTTCGTGGATGCGGCGGCAATCTTCGCTTCCAAGTCGCCGGTCAATTTGCCCTGCTCGCGGATCGAGCCGAGGATGGTCTCGCGGCGCGCGTCGAATTCGCGCAGATAGACAAGCCGCTCCGCCAGGGTTCGAAGCTGCGTGTCGTCCAGCCCGCCCGTCACTTCCTTGCGATAGCGCGCGACGAATGGAACCGTCGCGCCCTCGTCCAGAAGTCCAATGGCCGACGCCGCTTGCTCGGGTCTCGCATTGATTTCTGCGGCGATGATGGCGGCGATGCGCTTGATGTCCGTGGTCATATCGTTCCTGCAATCGAAATCGGACGGAGAAAATAGGAATAATCGTGGGGGAATGCCAAGGAATCTTCCATCCTCGACTACGTAGGCGATCGCCGTGAGGCGGCTGCCTTTCGCCACGATGAGCCTTTTCATCGCGGCACTTTCGTTGTTAGCTTGAGATTGCGCAAAAAGCGCGAGGTGCATTCGGCATCGCGTCATGCGCGCCATTCACAACACACTGGATCCGAAGCACGCAAAGTTCTCCGGCCGCGTCGAACGGCAGCATGGACGCGAAAGGGAGGCGCTTCGATCCTTGGGAGGGAGAGAACCGTGGACACGCATCGGCCACTCGAAGGTCGCGTTGCCTTGATCACCGGCGGTGGGGGCGAAATCGGCGGCGCGATTGCCCAGCGTTTTGCCCGCGAGGGCGCACGGGTCGCCGTTGCGGATCTCGTGCGCGACAAGGCCGAGGCGCTCGCGTCGGGCCTTCAGAAAGAGGGCCACGCCGCGATCGGCCTGGCTTGCGACGTGGCCAGGCCCGAAGATGCGAAACGAGCCGTCGAGGATGCGGTCACGGCATTTGGTGCGCTGCATATCCTGGTCAATGTGGCGGCCGCGGTGACGCCGGATGGCACGGTCGAGACGCTGCCGTTCGAGGAGTGGAACAAGGCGCTTAGCGTCAATCTCGGCGGGCCGTTCCTGATGTGCAAATACGCGGTTCCCGAATTGCGCCGCGCGGGCGGCGGCGCCATCGTCAACATTGCCTCGCAACTGGGCCATCTCGGCGTGCCGGGGCGCGCGCCTTATTGCTCGAGCAAGGCGGCGCTGATCCGTCTCACGCAGATCATCGCCATGGACCATGCGTCCGACAACATCCGGGTCAATTCCATCTCGCCGGGTGCGATCCTGACGGAACGGTCCAGCCGCCGGTATGGCGGCAAGGAGAACGCCATCAAAAGCCACGGCCCGAAACATCTGCTCGGCCGGCCCGGGCGGGTCGAAGAGATCGCCGCGGCGGCGCTCTATCTGGCGTCCGACGAGGCCTCCTTCGTCACCGCGACCGATCTTCTGGTTGACGGCGGCTACACGGCCTTTAAGACGGTGGTCGATGCGGACCGCGTCGTCGTCGATCACACGACCGGCGGCCGATAGAGAAATTCGGGAGGATAAATGGCTTACACGCTGTGGCGGGGCGTTGTCGGGCTGGTCAAGCCGACGCGGCGTCCAGGATCGCTGGAAGAACTCATCCGGTTGCTGCCCGAAGGCATCGGCGTCGTGCCGCTTCTGCTTAACATCCGGCAGGGCAACGAGACGGAGTTCAAGGAGGCGCTGGATCATTACAAGCGCTACGCGGGTGAACTCGCCGAGCAGGGTGTCGACATGATCCGCCTCGGCGGCACGCCGCCCTTCATGATGCTCGGTGTCGAAGGCGAGGCGGCGCTGATCCGCAAGTGGGAGAAGGAATTGAAGACGCCGATCGTCACCGACGGCCAGACCCACGCGGCGGCGATGCGCGCGCTCGGTATCAAGAAATTCATCGGCGCGAGCTACTCGGCGCTGCAGAACAAGATCGTCATCAAATACATGAAGCAGGCCGGCTTCAAGGTGGCGTCGATGGAACCGCTCGATGTCCCGTTCGATCAGGTGGGTCAGATCTCGCCGCACGAGGTCTATGCCCACATCCGCCGGCTGTTCCTGGCAAATCGCGGCGCCGACGGCATCTATATCCAGGGCGGCGGCTGGCGCACCACCGAGATCGTCGAATTGCTGGAGCAAGACCTGCAGGTGCCTGTCGTGCATGCGACGATCTGCCAGTCTTGGGAAATACAGAAGCGTCTGCACGTGCGTCAGCCGATACGCGGTTACGGCCGCCTGCTCGCCGAATTGCCGTAGCCGTTGGCGCTCGTGGCGGCGAGCGCTAGCCCCACCGAGCCTCCCCCGCCAGCGGGAGGAATCAGGGTGGAGTGGCCTCACATCCCCTTCCTCGATGAGTGAGGGTCGGGGTGGCGTGATGCCGGGTTCGCTGCCCGGCTTCTCCGCTTACGGGTACACGGCTATTGCTGCGGCTTCAGCAACTCGCGTGCGCGGGCGGCGAGAGGCGCCGGAGTCTCGATAGAGCCGCTCGATCAAGCTCTGAACATCCTCACCGGTGACCGGCTCGATATCGATCTGCGTCTTTTTCGCGTCGGCGAGGAATTGCGCATCCTTCATGACCGCATCGAAGCCGCGGCGCAACGCCTGGACGCGGTCCGCGGGTACGCCGGCCGGCGCGAAATAGGGCCGCGACATCTGGTATTTGGCAAAGATCAGCTCGAGCACCTGGCGGTCTTCCGGCGTCGTTGCGATCTGGGTCGCCGACGGCACATTGGGCAGATTGGGATGCGGCTCGATGCCCATCTGCAGCAGGATTTTGACCTTCTTGTCGCGCACCCAATCCGACCAGCCCGACATCAGGCTCGAATAGGCCCGTCCCGAATTGCCCTGCACCTCGCCCCGTTCCATCGCCAGCATGACTTCCTGGCCGCTGACATAGCCGGCGACGATCTTCATCTTCGTGCCGAACATGTTGTTCAACAGCTGCGCGGTGATGCTGTGGTCGGTGCTCGGGCCGGCAGAACCGACGATGAGTTCGGTCTTCTTCAGATCGTCGAAGGTCTTCACCGGCGCGGTATGCCAGGCGACGAGCAGGAAGATGTCTTGCGACGGGCTGCCGATCCAGTTCAGTTTTTCGGCATCGTAGTTGGCATTCTTGCCTTCGGGCGACAGGAGATGCAGGAGCCGCTCCAGCCCGGCGGTGTTCTGCGGTGCGCCAATCGCCGTGCCATCTTTTGGCGCGATGTTGGAGACGTGGTTTGTCATGGCCAGGCTGCCGGCGCCTGGCATGTTGCGCGGAATAATGCCGGGATTGCCCGGGATGTGGCGCGAATAGTGGCGTGCCAGAAGCCGTGCCGTCGTATCGTAGCCGCCGCCGGTCGCGGAGCCGATGAACAGATTGATGTCCTTGCCCTTGTAGAAGTCCGACACGGCATCGGCTTGCACCGTTGCCGCGCTGAACATCAAAAGGCCCAATGTCGGAAAGCCGATCAGCGCTCTGCGGATACTCATGGTGACGTTCCCTCTCATGTGGACCGGGCGAAGGCGGCCTCTTATAACCCTGAGAGGAGCGTAAACTGAATCCGCCGCAGCGCAAAAGCTCAATATTGCGTCCGGCATGAAGGAGGAACGATGTTCGGTTGGAGGAAACGCATCGGCTATGTCACGCCGTCCGTGATGGAGACGGCTGCCTATGAATTCTACAAATTCGCGCCCGAGGGCATCGGCCTGGTTGCCGTCAGTTGCAACATCGAGGACTGGGACTCCAGCGAATACGAAAGAGGCCTGAGCCAGATCGATCCGCGCGTGGACGATCTTGCGTCACGTGCCGTGGATTTCATCATCCATGGCGGCGGGCCGTTGGTGTTCAGCCGCGGCAAGGGATATGACCAGGAAGTCGTCGATCACATCACCAAACGGACCGGCATCCCTCCACCACCACCATCAAGGCGGCGGTCGACGGCATGTTCCACCTCAACGCCAAGAACGTCGCGGTGGCATCGATCTATCCCGAGAAGACCCAGAACGACCTTGGCAAGTTCCTCACCGATTACGGCTTCAAGGTCAGCAAGCTCGCCAGCCATCTGGTCGACTTCAAACGCATCTACAGCATCTCGATGGCCGACATCTACCGTCTCGCGGTCGATACGCTGAAGGACGCGCCCGGTGCCGAAGCACTCTATATGCCGTGCCCGCAATGGCCGGTGTGCGACGTCATCGACATCATCGAGCGCGACACGGGCGTCCCGGTGATTGCCAGCACGTCGGCGAATTTCTTCGCGGCCTTCTCGGCTCTGGGTATCCGCGAGCCGATCGTCGGCCATGGGCGCCTGTTGGCGTCCCTGGCATCGATGCCCGCGGGCAACCGGGGCTGACACCGATCGCCGCGCAAGAACGCCGGGCAAACCATCATGACTGACGCTGCACGCAATGCTTCCGCCGGGGCCGGTTCGCGAGACCCGGCGGCGGGCTTCATCGATGTCCACCACCACATCACGCCGCCCGCCTGGGCGGAGGGCGCGCGCGTGGCCATTGCGGCTACGATCCGACGGACCGATCTTCTTCTCGAGTGGACGCCGCAGCGTTCGGTCGAGGAGATGGACCGCAACGGCATCGCCAC